>JBALVF010000004.1:0-15165 GCA_036961325.1 Cycloclasticus sp.
AATTGTGCCTACATTGACATGAGGCTTGTTTCTTTCAAATTTTTCTTTAGACATTTCCGTTACCCATCATTTCTTAATTTAATTAAAAATTCTACTCTTTATCTTTTCTTCAATAGCCTTTGGTACGGCCATATATTTTTCAAATCGCATACTGTACGTCGCCCTTCCCTGTGTCGCCGACCTCAGGTCAGTTGAGTAGCCAAACATTTCAGCCAATGGCACTTCAGCGTTTACAGTCTTTCCAGATGGGCCGTCATCCATACCATGGATAATTCCTCTACGCTTATTTAGATCACCAACAACATGACCCATATAATCTTCTGGTGTTACCACCTCAACTTTCATCATAGGTTCTAATACAACCGGATTGGCATTTGCCGCCCCTTCTTTAAAACCAATTGAGCCCGCTATTTTAAACGCCATTTCGTTTGAGTCAACATCATGATACGAACCATCGTATAAAGTTACCTTTATATTGATCATGGGATAACCGGCCAAAACACCATTTTTCATCTGCTCTTTAATGCCAATCTCAACCGCAGAAATATATTCTTTTGGTACAGCACCACCAACAACAGCATCAACAAACTCAAACTCTTTGCCTTCTAATGGTTCGATTTCTAACCAAACGTGTCCATATTGACCACGACCACCAGACTGCCTAATAAACTTACCTTCTTGCTTAACGCTTTGACGAACGGTCTCGCGATAAGCAACTTGTGGCGTACCAACATTTGCTACAACCGCATACTCTCTCTTCAAGCGATCAACAATTACTTCAAGATGCAACTCACCCATTCCTGAAATAATGGTCTGTCCCGACTCTTCATCGGTATGTACTTTAAATGACGGATCCTCTTGAGCCAATTTACTCAGGGCTATCGCCATTTTATCTTGATCCTGTATGGTTCTAGGCTCAACCGCAATTGAAATAACGGGTTCCGGAAACTCCATACGTTCAAGAGTAATAGGTTCTTTCATTGAACATAAGGTATCGCCTGTCGATACACTTTTAAATCCAATAGCAGCCGCAATATCACCGGCATACACCTCTTTAACATCTTGCCTATCATTAGAATGCATCTGAACCAGCCTTCCAATGCGCTCTTTTTTATTCTTTACTGGGTTTAGAACGGTATCACCTACCTTCAAAACACCCGAGTAGACCCTAAAGAAAGTCAATGTACCCACAAAAGAGTCCATTGCTACTTTAAAAGCTAATGCAGAAAAAGGGGCCTTATCATCAGCAGACCTCGAATCCAGCACTTCATCACTATCCGTTACCGCGGCCATAATATCTGGCACATCAACTGGTGACGGTAAATACTCAACAACAGCGTCCAACATGGCCTGCACACCTTTGTTCTTAAAGGCACTACCACATAAGACCAATACAATCTCATTTCTAAGTGTCCGTAAGCGCAAACCGCGCTTAACATCCTCATCACTTAAGCTGCCAGATTCCAGGTAAGAATCCATCAACTCTTCATCTCCATCTGCGGCCGCCTCAACGAGTTGCTCACGAAGAGCCTCACACTGATCCTTGTATTCAGGTGGTATCTCATCAACTACGTGTGAGAGTCCCTTGTCGCCCGCATTCCAGTAAATGGCCTTCATCTTGATGAGGTCAACAACCCCTTCGAACTCTTCTTCAGCACCAATTGCCATCTGCAAAGGCACTGGATTACAACCCAATCTATCTTTTAACTGCTGCACAACCCGTAAAAAGCTTGCACCAGCCCTATCCATTTTATTGACGAAGGCAATACGCGGCACTTCGTACTTGTCTGCCTGTCGCCAAACGGTTTCAGACTGCGGCTCAACGCCACCAACTGCACAAAAAACAGCGCATGCGCCGTCCAACACCCTTAGCGACCTTTCGACCTCTATCGTGAAGTCAACGTGCCCAGGCGTATCAATTATATTGATACGGTGCGCATCAAACTGCTTTTCCATTCCAGACCAGAAGCAAGTTGTAGCCGCAGATGTAATCGTTATTCCACGCTCTTGCTCTTGCTCCATCCAATCCATGGTCGCCGCACCATCATGGACTTCTCCAATCTTATGCGACACACCCGTATAAAAAAGTATTCGCTCAGTTGTTGTCGTTTTACCGGCATCAATATGAGCCATGATGCCAATATTACGATAACACTCTATTGGAGTAGAACGTGGCATCTTACTTCCTAAAACTTTTTAAATAATGACTACCAGCGGAAGTGCGAAAACGCCTTATTTGCTTCAGCCATACGGTGAGTATCTTCACGCTTCTTATAAGCAGAACCTCTGTTCTCAATCGCGTCCATTACTTCACCAGCCAATCTAGCCGCCATCGTACGCTCACTACGCTTACGAGACGCATCAATCACCCAACGCATAGACAAACCCATTCTACGTGAAGGTCTAACTTCAACTGGCACCTGATAAGTTGCACCACCGACGCGACGAGACTTCACCTCAACTGCAGGCTGCACCTTTTCGAGAGATGAAATCAATGCTTCTACTGGATCCGCATGGCCTTTCGACTCAATCAGGTTAAGCGCCGTATAGACGATACCTTCCGCTATAGATTTCTTACCATCAACCATGATCATATTCATAAACTTAGCCAACACCAGATTACCGAATTTAGGATCTGGGAGGATTTCTCGTTTATTTGCTGATTTTCTTCTAGACATTTTTTAACTCAATTGTTAGTAAAAATTAGTTTTTAGGACGCTTAGCACCGTACTTAGAACGGCCTCTTCTACGAGCTTCTACACCTGAAGTATCCAGACTACCTCGAACCACGTGATAACGAACACCCGGTAAATCTTTTACACGACCACCACGAATCAATACCACTGAGTGCTCTTGAAGATTGTGACCTTCACCACCGATATAGCTAGTGACTTCAGCGCCGTTCGTTAATCTAACGCGGGCGACTTTACGCAACGCTGAGTTAGGTTTTTTTGGTGTCGTCGTATATACGCGAGTACATACGCCCCTTCTCTGCGGACAAGCTTCTAACGCTGGTACGTTGCTTTTCTCAAGCTTACGCTTTCTAGGTTTACGGACTAGTTGGTTTATCGTTGTCATAACTTATCAAGAGCTCCTAAAACTCGTGCAATACAATCAAAACATGTTCGCGAAAACACGCTCTTTATATTTATCGTTGGTATAATTAATGGATTAAAATTTCAATCCAGTTAAGAGCGGGAATTTTAGGCAGATATACCCATGCTGTCAAGCAGAATGACGGTAAAAGTAGCTATTAATAAAAAAGCCGACCCATATAATGGGTCGGCTTAATTTTAAAGAACAAGCTAATTTTTACAACTTGCTTGTTACAGGTTCAAGGCTTGTTTTAAGGCCTCTTCCGCCTCATCATGCGATGCGGTGCTACTAACCTCTTCCACTTGCTCAGGTTGCAGTGCAGCGAGTTTATTTTTCCGGCGCTCGATATGATGCGCCAAACCCGTACCCGCTGGAATTAGACGACCAACAATTACATTTTCTTTCAAGCCTTGTAAATCATCTCTAGTACCGCGTACCGCAGCGTCTGTTAGCACTCTAGTCGTTTCCTGGAATGATGCCGCAGAGACGAAAGATTCGGTCGCTAACGAAGCCTTGGTGATACCTAACAACACATGATCAGCCGTTGCTGGAATTTTACCTTCGGCTTCCAGTCTCTCATTTTCTTCAAGATAGCGAGTTTTTTCGACCTGCTCACCTTTGATATAAGAGCTATCTCCTCCAGAGGTGATTTCAACTTTACGCAGCATTTGTCTAATAATAACCTCAATATGCTTATCGTTTATTTTAACGCCCTGTAAACGATACACGTCTTGAATTTCATTAACCAGATATCTCGCCAACTCAAATACACCCCTTAACCTAAGGATATCGTGCGGCGTCAATTCGCCTTCAGCTATCGTTTCACCTTGCTCTACGTGCTCACCTTCAAATACAGTAATGTGTCTCCATTTCGGTATAAGAAGCTCTTTGGTTTCGCCCTCTTTATCGGTCACTATTAAGCGACGCTTGCCTTTAGTTTCTTTGCCAAAGCTAACGATACCCGTCATTTCTGCAAGAATAGCTGGATCTTTTGTTTTACGTGCTTCAAATAGATCGGCTACTCGTGGCAGACCACCCGTGATATCTCGTGTCTTACTAGATTCCTGAGGAATCCTGGCAAGAATATCCGCACTCGCAACATCCGTTCCATCGGTCACGTTGACCACGGCGCCTGCTGGCATCACGTAATGAACGACAATACTCGTACCTGGAACACAAATTGGCTCGCCATTTGCGTCGACCAGGGTAATAGCAGGTCTTAAATCTTTACCGCTTGAACCACGTTGCTTAGCTTCCGTAACGACCAATGAACTCAATCCGGTAATTTCATCCGTTTGCTGCTGTACAGAAACGCCTTCAACGAAATCACTAAAGATCACTTTACCCGTCACCTCGGTAATAACTGGGTGAGTGTGCGGATCCCAGTTAGCCAGCACTGAACCGGCTTTTAAAGTCTCGTTTTCTTTAGCATTTAACTCAGAACCGTAAGGTATCTTATAACGCTCTCTTTCACGGCCGTATTCATCAACTACGCTGATTTCGCCGGAACGTGAAATCACGATTAATTTGCCATCTCTATTTTCGATGGTTTTTAATTTATCATTAAATGTAAGTGTTCCAATAGACTTAATTTGGATGCTATTAATAGCCGCTGAACTAGACGCCGCGCCACCAATATGGAACGTACGCATGGTTAGCTGTGTACCTGGCTCACCAATTGATTGCGCCGCTACAACACCAACAGCCTCACCTAGGTTGACTAAATGTCCACGAGCCAAGTCGCGTCCATAACACATCTTACAAATACCTTTTCTGTTTTCACAACTGATCGCAGAACGAACGATAACCTTGTCCACGCCGTTTTCTTCGAGTTGTTCAACCCAGGCTTCATCAATGAGGGTATTTCTTTCGACGACCATTTCATTAGTCGAAGAATTCAATACGTCTGCAGCGATAACCCTACCTAGTATTAAATTACCTAAAGGCTCAACCACTTCACCACCTTCAATTAGCGGGGTAACTTCAAGTCCATTTAGCGTGCCACAATCATCCGTCAATACCACCATATCTTGCGCAACGTCGACTAATCGACGAGTAAGATAACCAGCATTAGCCGTTTTTAGAGCCGTATCAGCCAAACCTTTACGAGCACCGTGAGTAGATACAAAGTACTGCAGAACGTTCAAGCCTTCTCTAAAGTTGGCCGTAATAGGTGTTTCAATAATTGAACCATCCGGTTTAGCCATCAAGCCACGCATACCCGCAAGCTGACGAATCTGAGCCGCTGAACCACGAGCACCAGAATCGGCCATCATGTAAACAGAGTTAAATGATTTTTCTTGTACCTTAGCGCCCGTTGAATCGATAACGTCATCGGTACCTAAGTTATTCATCATCGCGCTAGCGACTTGTTCGTTGGTGTGAGACCAAATATCAATAACTTTGTTATATCTCTCACCGTTTGTTACCAAACCTGATGAGTATTGATTCTGAACGTCTTTAACTTCTTTTTCAGCCGCTTTAATTAATTTACCCTTAGAGTCTGGAATGACCATATCGTTAATACCAAACGATACGCCAGAACGAGTCGCGTTAGAAAAGCCAAGGTACATCAGCTGATCGGCAAAAATGACGGTTACTTTATCGCCCAATTGGCGGTAAGAAGCATCAATCAATTGCATAATAGCTTTTTTACTTAAATCTCTATTGACCAGATCGAAGCTCAATAGTTTTGGAACAATCGCCCAAACCTGAGCACGACCAATGGTCGTATCGACCAGGCGCCTTGTAACTACAACTTCACCTTCGTCATTAGTGTGCTCTTCTTCGATACGAATTTTAACTTTCGCGTGTATTTTAACCGCACCAGCCTGTATAGCTCTCGTCGCCTCAGCTACGTCGCTAAAGACCATGCCTTCACCCAATGCGTTGATTTTTTCACGGGTCATATAATACAAACCAAGAACAACGTCTTGTGAAGGAACAATTACGGGTTCACCGTTAGCTGGTGACAGGATATTGTTTGTCGACATCATCAATGTACGCGCTTCTAGCTGCGCTTCAATTGATAATGGAACGTGAACGGCCATTTGATCACCATCGAAATCGGCGTTAAACGCAGAACAAACCAATGGATGAAGCTGAATCGCCTTACCTTCAATCAAAATAGGCTCAAAAGCTTGAATACCTAGACGATGAAGCGTTGGCGCACGGTTAAGCATAATTGGGTGTTCACGGATAACTTCAGCCAGAATATCCCAAACTTCTGGTCCTTCACGCTCAACCAGTTTTTTTGCTACTTTGATCGTCGTCGCTTCGCCACGCAGCTGTAATTTACTAAAGATAAATGGTTTGAATAACTCCAGTGCCATTTTCTTCGGCAAACCACATTGATGTAGTTTAAGCGTTGGTCCAACAACAATAACCGAACGTCCTGAATAATCAACACGTTTACCCAGCAAGTTTTGACGGAAACGTCCTTGCTTACCTTTGATCATATCGGCCAATGATTTAAGCGGACGACGGTTAGTACCCGTGATCGCGCGACCACGTCTACCATTATCTAATAATGCATCGACAGACTCTTGCAGCATACGTTTTTCATTGCGAACAATGATGTCTGGAGCGCTAAGGTCAAGCAATCTGTGAAGACGATTGTTTCTGTTAATAACACGGCGGTACAAATCATTAAGATCAGACGTTGCAAAGCGCCCACCATCCAGTGGAACAAGGGGTCTTAATTCAGGTGGTAGAACAGGGAGAACTTTTAGAATCATCCATTCTGGTTTGTTTTTAGACGCCACTAGCGCTTCTAAAACCTTCAGACGTTTGGATATTTTCTTAATTTTTGTCTCAGACTTTGTATTGTTCATGTCCTCACGAGACTTCTCCATTTCAGCTGGCAAATCTAGAGATTTAAGCAAACCATCAACGGCTTCGGCGCCCATTAGCGCGGTGAACTCATCGCCATGCTCTTCGAGGGCTTCAAGGTACTCTTCTTCAGTAAGCAGAACACCCATTTCCAAGGTCGTCAAACCAGGGTCGGTAACGACAAAAGATTCGAAGTACAACACTCGCTCGATATCACGTAATGTCATATCCAACAATAGCGCGATTCTTGAAGGTAGTGATTTCAAGAACCAGATATGCGCCACTGGGCTAGCTAAATCAATATGCCCCATTCGCTCACGGCGAACTTTAGATAACGTGACTTCAACGCCACATTTTTCGCATATAACACCGCGGTGTTTTAAACGTTTGTACTTGCCACACAAACATTCGTAATCACTTACTGGGCCAAAGATCTTGGCGCAAAATAAGCCATCGCGTTCTGGTTTAAATGTGCGATAGTTAATCGTTTCAGGTTTTTTAACTTCACCATACGACCATGATCTAATCATATCGGGTGAAGCCAGGCCTATGCGAATGGCATCGAATTCTTCAGTTTGGTTTTGCTGCTTTAAAAAATTGAGTAGATCTTTCAAGACCGTATCTCCTTGTTATCTGTTTTTGTACAATTTAAATGGAAAAGAATGAGAATTAATCCTGTTCCAGCTCAATATTGATACCTAATGCCCTAATCTCTTTAATCAACACATTAAATGATTCAGGCATACCAGGATCCATCGTGTGGTTTCCATCAACAATGTTTTTGTACATTTTCGTACGTCCTGCAACATCATCAGATTTAACCGTTAACATCTCTTGTAAGGTATAAGCAGCGCCATAAGCTTCAAGCGCCCACACTTCCATCTCACCAAATCGTTGTCCACCGAATTGTGCCTTACCACCTAGCGGCTGTTGAGTAACCAAGCTATACGGTCCAGTAGAACGAGCGTGCATTTTGTCATCAACCAAGTGATTCAACTTGAGCATATACATGTAGCCCACGGTTGTTTCGCGATCGAATGATTCGCCCGTACGTCCATCATATAATTGAACTTGACCAGAGTCAGCTTTTCCTGCGAGGCGTAGCAGCTGCTTAACTTCTTCTTCAGATGCACCATCAAATACAGGAGTCGCCATCGGAACGCCACCTTTTAGGTTTTCTGATAACTCTAGAATTTCAGCATCTGAGAAAGAATCCAGATCTTCTTTGCGCCCACTCGTGTTGTAAATCTTGTCTAAGAATTTACGTAATTTATCGACTTTAGTTTTCGCTTCGAGCATCTTACCAATTTCGACGCCAAGGCCTTTTGCAGCCCAACCTAAGTGTGTCTCCAATACCTGACCGACGTTCATACGTGAAGGAACACCTAGTGGATTTAGCACGACATCAACTGGCGTACCGTCTTCCATATAAGGCATATCTTCTTCAGGCACGATCATTGAAATAACACCTTTGTTACCATGGCGCCCGGCCATTTTATCGCCCGGTTGAATGCGTCGCTTAACGGCTAGGTAAACCTTCACCATTTTCAACACACCCGGCTGAAGATCATCACCCATGGTGATTTTCTTACGCTTTTCTTCAAATAACTCGTTGAAATCGATGCGTTGTTGCTCAACTTGTTCTGCTACCGTTTCTAACTGAACATTCAGCTCTTCGTCTTTTAGTTTAATTTTAAGCCATTCTTGCTTAGTTAAACCCGATAGATATTCTGCCGTAATTTTTGAACCTTTCTTCAGCTTATTAGGGCCAGAAACTGCTTCTTTATTGAGTATCAATTTCTCGACACGAATAAAGATGTCACCTTCAACAATACGTAACTGATCATCAAGATCTTTCTTTACGATAGCAAGTTCGGCTTCTTCAATTTCCAACGCGCGATGATCTTTTTCAACACCTTCACGAGTAAAGATTTTGACGTCAATAACGGTACCCTGCATGCTTGAAGGTACACGTAACGATGTATCTTTAACATCAGAGGCCTTTTCACCAAAGATAGCTCTAAGAAGCTTTTCTTCTGCTGTTAATTGACTTTCACCTTTAGGCGTTACTTTACCAACCAGAATATCGCCACCCTTAACTTCAGCGCCAATATAGACGATACCTGAATCGTCTAATTTAGACAGGGCACCTTCACCTACATTCGGGATGTCGGCCGTAATTTCCTCACTACCCAGCTTGGTATCGCGAGCCACACAAACTTTTTCTTCGATATGTATCGTGGTTAGGCGATCTTCTTTAACAACTTTTTCAGAGATCAATATTGAATCTTCGAAGTTGTAGCCATTCCAGGGCATAAACGCAACCAACATATTTTGGCCTAACGCTAATTCGCCCATATCCGTAGATGGACCATCTGCTAATACGTCACCCTTGTTAACGATATCGCCCGGTTTAACTAATGGACGTTGATTGATACACGTATTTTGATTTGAGCGCGTGTACTTCGTACAGTTGTAGATATCTACGCCTGATTCACCCGTGTCGGTCTCTTCGTCGTTAACACGGACGATAATTCTTGCAGCATCGACGTCATCGATCACACCACCACGACTGGCAATGATAGTAACACCTGAATCAATCGCGACAGCTCGTTCCATGCCGGTTCCAACCAATGGCTTATCAGCCTTTAATGTTGGTACCGCCTGACGCTGCATATTCGACCCCATCAATGCTCGGTTGGCATCATCGTGCTCTAAGAATGGAATAATAGAAGCCGCAACAGATACAATCTGTTTTGGTGAAACGTCCATATAATCAATTTTATCTGCCGTCGTTATTGCAAACTCTTCCGAATGACGGCAAGTCACCATATCATCGGTCAGACAACCATCTTTATCTATACCAGCGTTCGCTTGGGCAATATAAAAACGACCTTCTTCAATCGCAGATAAATAATCCACTTGATCAGTCAGCTTGCCATCGACTACTTTTCTGTAAGGCGTTTCTAAAAAGCCGTACTCATTTGTTCTAACGTAAACGGCCAAAGAATTGATCAAACCAATGTTTGGACCCTCTGGCGTTTCAATAGGACAAACACGACCGTAGTGTGTCGCATGAACGTCACGAACTTCGAAGCCCGCTCTTTCACGCGCTAAACCGCCGGGACCTAAGGCTGAAACACGTCTTTTATGCGTAATTTCAGACAATGGGTTGTTTTGATCCATGAACTGAGATAATTGGCTGGAACCAAAGAATTCTTTAATAGCAGCGGCAACAGGCTTAGCGTTGATGATTTCTTGTGGCATCAGGCCTTCTGAATCAGCAATAGATAAACGCTCTTTAACTGCGCGCTCAACACGTACCAGACCTACTCTAAATTGGTTTTCAACCATTTCGCCAACTGAGCGAATACGTCTGTTGCCCAAGTGATCAATATCATCAACAGAACCATTACCGTTACGAATATTAATCAATTCTTTGAGTACAGAAATAATATCGTCGTTACTTAAAACGCCTGGGCCAACAATTTCATCACGACCAATACGAAGATTGAACTTCATACGACCGACTGTTGATAGATCGTAGCGATCTAGCGTGAAAAATAAATTCTGGAATAATTTTAATGCGGAATCTTTCGTTGGTGGCTCACCAGGGCGCATCATACGGTAAATTTCAACTAATGCGTCCAATTGATCCTGAGTTGAATCAACATTTAATGTATTAGAAATAAACGCACCTTTATCTAAATCATTAACGTATAAGGTTTCAATTTTAGAAACGCCGCTATTGATGATTTCATCGAGATTCTCTTCGGTGATTTCGGCATTTAAATCGGCAACAATTTCACCCGTTTCAGTATTAACGATGGCCGCTGCGAGTATTTTTCCTATTAAATAATCATTAGGTACGTCAATCTTAGACACCTCAGCTTTAGTAAGGTTACGAATATGCTTTGCAGTAACACGACGTCCCTCTTCTATAACTACCTTGCCTTTCACTTTAACATCAAAATTGACGATCTCACCACGCAACCTTTCGGGCACGAGATCCAACGTTAAAATTGATTTTTTAAGATTAAACACGTTCTTTTCAAAGAACATATCTATTATTTGGTCATTAGTAAATTCAAGCGCTTTTAATAGAACAGTCGCCGGAAGCTTTCTACGTCTGTCGATGCGAACGTAAACTATATCTTTATGATCGAATTCAAAATCCAACCACGAACCACGGTAAGGAATAACTCGAGCTGAGAAAAGTAGCTTTCCTGAGGAATGTGTTTTGCCTTTATCGTGATCGAAGAACACACCTGGTGAACGGTGCAACTGTGAAACGATAACGCGTTCAGTACCATTAATAACAAAAGTACCATTACCCGTCATCAGCGGTAATTCACCCATATACACTTCTTGTTCGCGTATATCTTTTACTCTTTTTGACCCTGCTGGAGAGTCTTTATCATATATAACTAGCCTTGCCTGTACACGTAGAGGTGACGCGTAAGTAGCACCGCGTGACTGACATTCCTTAACGTCAAACTTGGGCTTACCAAGACGGTAACTAACGTATTCTAGAACCGCATAACCAGTATGACTGGTAATAGGAAAAACACTGCCTAATGCGGCATGGAGACCTACTGCGTCAAGCTGTTCAGCATCTGATACGTCAGACTGAAGAAAACGTTTATAAGAACTTATTTGTGTTTCAAGCAAATAAGGTGTTTCCATTACACCTTCTTGAGTACCAAACGTTTTACGAATACGTTTCTTCTCAGTAAATGAGTACGCCATTTTTAAACCCTTATCTTTCGTTACATTCAATCTAATCGACTAAATTAGCTTGAAAATTATTGTCCTACAACGGGAAATAGGTCGGTAGTTAAAAACTACCGACCCTATTTTCAAAAGCTGTTACAGCTTCTTAAAAACAACAAGAATTACTTAACTTCAGCAGAAGCGCCTGCTTCCTCAAGTTGTTTTTTGGTTTCTTCAGACTCTTCTTTAGAAACGCCTTCTTTAACAGCAACTGGTGCACTTTCTACCATTGCTTTAGCTTCTTTCAAACCAAGCCCAGTAATAGCACGAACAGCTTTAATTGCAGAAACTTTGTTATCGCCGAAGCTCGTCATAACAACGTCAAACTCAGTTTTCTCTTCAACTGCAGCAGCTTCGCCGCCAGCAGCTGGCGCAGCAGCAACAGCAGCTGCAGCAGAAACACCAAATTTCTCTTCCATCGCTTCAACTAGCTCTACGACGTCCATCACACTCATGTTAGCAATTGCTTCTAAAATATCTTCTTTGGAGACAGCCATGGTCTTAACCCCTATAATTTAAATTGTATAAAAAAATAATACCTATGCAGCCTGCTTTTGAACGCGGACGGCATCGACAGTTCTAACTAATTTCGCATGTGGTTCTGCAAGCGTTCTGACGAATTTCTCGACAGGTGCTTTCATTACAGACATCAACATACTAATTGCTTGGTCTTTTGTTGGAAGTTTAGATAGTCTTCCGAGCTCTGAAGCATCTAGTAATTGACCGCCAACAGAAACAAATTTCGTTTCTAGTTTAACGTTATCTTTACTAAAATCTTTAACTAGTCGAGCCGCTGCACCGGGGTCTTCCAAGGAAAACGCCATTACTAACGGACCTACTAACGCGTCTTGAATACAAGCGAACTCAGTATTCTCAACAGCTCTTTTAACCAACGTGTTTTTTACAACACGTAAATAAACACCAGATTCGCGAGCTTTTTTACGCAGCTCAGTCATCTGTCCAACAGTCAGACCACGGTATTCAGCAGCTACAGCAGAAAAAGCTTTTGCTGCAACCTCAGCCACTTCAGCAATAACACTTTCTTTTTGCTCAAGATTTAGTGGCATACGTACCTCCTGACTTCTGTTATGTATCAACATTAAGTTAATACTTTATAAACCCCCTAAAGGGCACCCTTGTTAACGGGTCAATCCTAAAATGATTAAGGACCTACCGTCTGCGTAGGACATTAAGTGACTAATCACACCTACGGTCTTTGACGATTGCTGAACCTCAGCAATCCAAAGTTATTGCTTCTTATAGAAGCTTTCTAGCCAATTGTTAAGCTAGACTGATCAACAATCAGGCCTGGGCCCATCGTTGTCGACACACTAATTTTCTTAAGGTAAACACCTTTTGAAGCAACTGGTTTTGCCTTCAAAAGATCCGACAGCAAAGCCTCAACATTTTCTTGTAACGCTTTTTCGTCGAAGGTTGTTTTACCGATACTGCAATGAATAATTCCGCCTTTGTCTGTTCTGTATCTGACCTGACCAGCTTTAGCGTTTTTAACAGCATTGGCGACATCTGGTGTGACCGTTCCTACTTTAGGGTTCGGCATTAAACCACGCGGACCAAGAATCTGACCTAAGGTACCAACGACGCGCATGGCATCAGGCGATGCAATAACAACGTCAAAGTTTAAATCGCCGCCTTTAATTTGTGCAGCAAGATCATCCATACCAACAACATCTGCACCAGCTTCAAGCGCTGCCTCAGCCTTATCGCCTTGTGTAAATACAGCAACACGAACAGTTTTACCTGTACCGTTAGGTAACAAGGTCGCGCCTCTTACGTTTTGTTCTGATTTACGCGCATCAATACCAAGATTAACGCTGACGTCTACTGACTCATCAAACTTAGACACGGACAATTCTTTTAGCAATGCAAACGCGCCTTTGGCTTCATACGCCTGACCCGGAACAACTTTTGACTGAATAAGTTTTGCTTTCTTAGATAGCTTTGACATTTATACGCCCTCCACATCAATACCCATACTACGAGCGCTGCCAGCAATAGTCCTTACGGCAGCGTCCATGTCCGCAGCGGTAACATCCGGTGCTTTCAGTGTAGCAATTTCTTCAAGTTGAGCGCGAGTGACCTTGCCGACTTTAACGGTATTAGGTGTACCACTTGCTTTTTTGATACCTGCAGCCTTCATTAATAAGATTGAAGCAGGTGTGGTTTTGGTAATAAAAGTAAAACTCTTATCCACGTACACCGTGATAACTACGGGTGTAGGCAAGCCTTTTTCTAAACCCTGAGTTTTTGCATTAAATGCCTTACAAAACTCCATGATGTTCACACCGTGCTGACCTAACGCAGGTCCAACTGGCGGGCTTGGATTAGCCTCACCGGCTTTAACTTGTAACTTAATATAGGCACTAATTTTCTTAGCCATAAATACTCCTTATTGGGTCAAACGCCTTACGGCTCCCCTGTTAAAAAAATCAGACCTTTTCGACCTGATCAAACTCTAAATCAACTGGCGTAGCACGCCCAAAGATCAATACTGAAGCACGTATCGTACTTTTATCGTAACCAACCTCTTCAACCGTTCCGTTGAAATCCTTAAAAGGACCTTCATTGATCCGGATAACCTCTCCAACTTCAAATAGCACCTTAGGCCTGGGCTTCTCAATACCCTCTTGAATTCGGTTAAGAATTTTATTTGCTTCAGCTTCAGATATAGGCGAAGGACGGTCACTTTTACCACCAATAAAGCCTAACACTTTAGATACATCTTTGACTAAGTGCCAAGTAGCGTCATTCAACTCCATCTGAACAAGAACATAACCAGGAAAGAATTTTCTTTCACTGCGTTTTTGCTGTCCTGAGCGCATCTCAACAACTTCTTCAGTAGGCACTAAAATTTCACCAAACTGATCTTGCATACCTTCTCGTTCAATTGCTTCTTCTAATGAACTTTTAACCCGATGCTCAAAATTAGAATAAGCGTGAACTACATACCAACGCAATGCCATATCAATAGCCTTAACTAGTTATCAACCCAATGCCCCACATAAGCAGACCATCGAACATCCATAATAAAATCCCAACCACTAAAACCATCACAATAACGATTAACGTCGTTTGTATAGTTTCTTTTTGAGTTGGCCAAACGATTTTCTTAAGTTCAATTTTTGAACCTTGAGCAAACTGCCAAAATGACCGCCCTAAATTTGTTGTATAAACCAGCCCTACCGCTATTGATAACACTACGAGCAAGCCAATCACTCTAAGCAACAAAGATTGCTCAGCGTAAAAATAGAAACCGAATACCGCCGCTACCATCGCCAAGATCGCTAAGATCAGCTTCACTACATCGAAATTAGCCGGTTCCCGTTCTGTCTCTACATTCATAATTTATGACTATTTTTTATATTACAAACTAAATTTATCGGCCAGTTAATGGCAGGCCAGGAGGGAATCGAACCCCCAACCTGCGGTTTTGGAGACCGCTGC
>JBALVF010000001.1:0-199618 GCA_036961325.1 Cycloclasticus sp.
GCCATCACCCAAGGTGTCATTCGTGATCACCGTGCCGATCACACTCACCGCGTCCTCGGCTATCGTCTCGCTGTCGTTGAAGGCGACCGGCGCTTCATTCACATCGGTTTCTAGATCATCACTCTCGTCGTCATGCTCCTCATCATCAAATTCATCCCTCTCCCTTTCTATGCCTTTGGTATCAAACCCGGATTCGGGTGTCATTTCGGGGGCGAGGTAATCTATGGAGACGAGGTTATGACCTTCGTTTTCACCGCCTTCTATTGATGTACCAGCGGCGGGGGCTTCGCCAACTACTGTGGGGTCGGCACCCTCAGCGATGGCTTGCTGGAGTGATTCAACGTCGTTATTGGTGGTTTTGGTGCTAGTAGCGGCTGATCCGGCAGGGAACATTTCCTTTAGGGATGCGAGGGAATTACTGCCCAAGTCTTGCGTGGAACCGTCGGAAAATTCTATTTCGACAACGCCATGAAGGCCTGTTTTGATCAACTCATCGGAAAAAACGCGGTCGCCAGATAGCAGCTTGCGCGACGAACCCGCCGCATCAACCGCTATCACTGTACCAATCAGCGTTTTAATAATTCCAAATTCGCCAGCCATTGACCCTCAAAAATTAAGTTGTTTTTATATAAGCTCTACACAAACTAGGCAAAACGGCCGCCTGAGCCAACTTATCCCTAAAATATAAATATAAATATAAATATAAATATAAAGATAGCACCTTCTTGGAATTATGCTCTCTATATAAGATTAATTATATTGTACTTAGGTACTAATACGATATTTTCATTACGTTATAGTCACTTAGGTGAGACTAACAAATACTTTATTAACGTAAACTGAACAACCTAGATCGATTTAAAGGTTTGTTGAAATCATCGATTGGAGGATATTCAAAATATCAAATTTTCAGGGCCGAGTTTATTCAACCTGAACGAAGAAATCCTTCAGGCGCTGGCGAGCATAGAGGTCGCGTCATTAATACTTCAATAGTTGAATTGAACCAGGTTTTTATTCGATATTTTGTATCTGCTCGCGCATCTGTTCGATGAGCACTTTCAACTCGACTGAAACATTGGTGGTTTGTATATCTGCAGATTTGGAACCTAATGTATTGGCCTCTCGATTTAACTCTTGCATTAAAAAATCTAAGCGCCTGCCGACGGGCTCTGTTTGCTTTAAAATTCGCCTTACTTCTTTGACGTGAGAATCGAGTCTATCGAGCTCCTCTTCAACGTCCATTTTTTGCAAGAAATAAACCAGTTCCTGTTCGAGCCTGGCTTGCTCTGGCTCTTCAATTAAATCGTTAATCTTTTTTTGTAACTTCTCACGCAGTTGTTGTTGAACTTCTGGCAGCCGATTTTTAGCCAACACCATTTGTTTATAGATCAGCTCGCAACGCGATTCCACCATGTCTGTAATACTAGCGCCTTCGCGTTCGCGCGCTTCTACTAGCTGCTCTAAGGCTTCATTGAGCAACGAGATGGCCCGTACATGCACCGGCTCGAGGTCTTCTCGAATTTCCGACTGAATGCCTGGCCAACGTAAAATATCTAACGGCGAAATGGCCTGAAATTTATTCATACCACTTTCAATTTTAGATGCCGCATTTAACAGCTGATTTAAGCGACTTTCATTGATCTCGATGGGTTCCTCACCCTGCTTTTCTTTCCTGAAAAAAAGATTACAGTCGAGCTTTCCTCGCTTCAGGTGTTTTGCTACTGCCTCGCGTACGGGTGCTTCGAGGGATCGAAAGGCTTCTGGTAACCGCGGCGACACATCTAAATAGCGGTGATTAACGGATCTCAGCTCCCAGATTAGGGTGTAACCATCCACTTCTGCTTCACAACTCGCGAAAGCTGTCATACTTCTTATCATTTTGTCGCCTATAATTTAACTCTGAACGATAAATATTAGGCTGTTTTGAAGAGGATTAATACCCTGAATACGAAAAACTCACCTTCACCCCTAACATCAAAGCAGATAGTATGCGGTCATGCTTTACCTTCTGGCACGATAATCGACGACTATATTATTGAGCGCGTCCTTGCCCAGGGCGGCTTTAGCACCGTCTACCTTGCCAGGCAAATTAAGGATCAGCAGCAAGTTGCCATTAAGGAATACAAGCCGGATCGATTAACTTCTCGACAAGGTGATCGCGTAAAACCTGTCGACCAGGCGTCCGCAATTCTTTTTCAGCGCGGTCGCGCCTTATTTATGGAAGAGGCGAAGTTATTGAGCACATTAAAACACCCCAATATCGTCCGTGTTTTAAGCTTTTTCCTCGCTAACGACACCGCCTATTTGGTGATGAATTTTGACTATGGCACGACGCTTGGAAATTGGCTAAAAAAATCTGACAATCTGGTCGACGACCCATTTCTTTTAGATGTTTTTCAACCCGTGATGAGGTGTATTAAAAATATGCACCACCGAGGCTTGCTACACCTCGATATCAAACCAGACAATATCCTGTTAAGACCATCAAACAATCCATTGATACTAGATTTTGGCTCTGCTCTTGCGTACAAAAACAAACAGTCATTAAGCTCCCACAGCATGACGAAAGGTTATGCCGCACCCGAGCAACACCATAAGCAACATGAGTTGGGGCCATGGAGTGATATTTACGCGATAGGGGCGAGCATGAGAAGCTGTCTAGATAGAACCGCACCGACCGCGTCGATTGAGCTGGAATTAAAAAATGAACTGCAAGCCGCCCACCAGCGCTATAAAAAAACCATTAACCCAAAAATCCTTCACGCGATCGATTGGGCCATGCAAATTGACCCCTCAAAAAGACCCCAAACAATGGATGAACTCATAAACTCCATTAACTACCTCTAAGATTTTCAATCTTCGTCAATCAACACTCCTATCTTGCCCTATAATGCGCGTTTATCAATTCAGGAAAAACTATGAGACCTAGTGGACGTAAGGCGGACGAACTTCGCGATATTAAAATAACAACTAACTTCACCATGCACGCAGAGGGCTCGGTGCTGATTGCTTGTGGAAACACACAAGTTCTATGTACGGCGTCTGTTGAGCGCGGCGTACCACGTTTTTTGAAAGACAAAGGACAAGGCTGGGTCACCGCTGAATATGGCATGCTCCCGCGCTCCACTCATTCTCGAATGGGTCGCGAGGCCGCGCGTGGAAAACAGAGTGGTCGCACACAGGAAATTCAACGTTTAATTGGCCGCTCGCTACGCGCTGCTGTCAATCTAAATGCCTTAGACGGATATACCGTTACCATTGACTGTGACGTACTACAGGCCGACGGTGGAACACGAACCGCCGCGATCACCGGTAGCTTTATTGCGCTGTCTATCGCTGTAGAACAATTGCTAGCCGATAAAAAGATCAAGAAAAACCCTCTGCACGGACAAATTGCCGCCGTCTCTGTTGGTATTTTCAACGGCACACCGGTACTGGATCTTGATTACCCGGAAGACTCAGAAGCCGAAACAGATATGAATGTCATTATGAATGAAGCCGGTGCTTTCATAGAAGTGCAAGGCACCGCCGAAGGGCATGCGTTCCGTCGCGACGAACTGGATCAATTACTGGATTTAGCGGGCAGCGGCATTGAGACCTTGATGCAACACCAACGAGACGCGCTGAAAAAATGAACCGTGAGCTTGTTTTAGCGAGCAGCAATAAAGGCAAAATAGCTGAGATTCAAGCCATTCTTCGCGGTCAAAATATTCAAGTGCTGGCGCAATCGCAGTTGAATATTTTGGACGCCGACGAAACCGCCTCTACGTTTATCGAAAACGCCATTATTAAAGCTCGCCACGCCGCGAATATCTCCCAATTGCCCGCCATTTCCGACGATTCTGGGCTTGAGGTAGACGCCCTTAATGGCGAGCCCGGTGTGTACTCTGCCCGTTACGCTGGCGAGCCGTCTAACGATCAACGCAATACCGCAAAGCTGTTGCGCGAACTTGAAAACGTGCCGGAGGAGCTGCGCACTGCTCGTTTTCATTGTGTGATGGTTTTTATCGCGCACGCCAATGATCCCGCCCCGCTGATCGGCCACGGCGTATGGCAAGGGAAAATTAGCCTTAAGCAAAGCGGCGAAAACGGTTTCGGCTACGACCCCGTTTTTTATATTCCCGAGCAAGGCTGCACATCAGCTGAACTTGAAGCCCGCATAAAAAATCAAATAAGTCACCGAGCTCAAGCATTAAGCCAACTAATGCCGCAAATTTCAGCCTTATTTTCCAACAAGGTATGACGAGCACTAGTACCGACTATGGCCTCTATATCCATATTCCCTGGTGCGTTAAAAAATGCCCGTATTGTGATTTTAACTCGCATGAAAAGCGCGGCGATTACGATGAAGACAAGTACGTTGAATCGCTGATTAAAGACTTAAACATCGAATCGGCCCGAGTAAAAAATCGTCGTTTAAGCAGCATTTTTATCGGTGGCGGCACGCCCAGTTTGTTTTCGGCCAGCAGTATTCAACGAATTCTAGCGGCTACACAGCGACTATTGAACCTGAGCGATGAGCTAGAAATCACCTTAGAAGCTAACCCTGGAACGGCTGAAGCCGATAAGTTTGCCGCCTTCCATCAAATTGGCATCAATCGCCTGTCGATTGGCGTACAAAGCTTTAACGATCAACATTTACTAAAACTAGGCCGCGTGCACGACGGCGGACAGGCGCACCGCGCTATTAAAATGGCACAGGATGCTGGCTTTGAACGCATCAACCTTGACCTTATGTTTGGCCTTCCGCAACAAAGTATTGAGCAGGCTGTAGAAGACGTTGAGTTGGCGTTGGGCTATCAAACCGGCCACATGTCGCACTACCAGCTGACCCTTGAAAAGAATACGCTGTTCTATAACAATCCACCGGCTTTACCGCACGATGACCTTATTTGGCAAATGCAAACGGCTTGCCAGGAAACGATATCCACTCAGCTACAACAATACGAGGTATCTGCTTATGCCGCAGCTCAGCAACAATCGCGACACAATCTGAATTATTGGCAGTTTGGCGACTATATAGGAATTGGCGCTGGCGCCCACGGCAAACTGACCAACGATAGCGGAGTTACCCACCGATATTGGAAGAAAAAGCAGCCTCGAGAATACATGGATCATGCGGGTACAACGGCCTGTTTGGGGGGCGAAAGCATCACCCCCGCGGCTGAACTGCCGTTTGAATTTATGATGAATGCGCTTCGATTAAAATCCGGTTTTAGCCTCGAACAATATCGGCGAAGGACCCATCAAGACCCAGCTAGCGTTCAGCCGATACTAGATCAACTGATCGATAAAAACTTAATCCAGCTAGACGCGACGACTTACCGCTGCACAACACAAGGCTGGAATTTTCTGAATGACACCCTGGAATACTTTCTGCCCCAATGAATGACGAACTTTTAGTCTGCAAAGAATATCAATGCCCTTATTGCGGCGAAACGATAGACGCGTGGATTGACACCTCGCAGGGTAGCCAGCAAACGATCGAAGATTGCAGCGTATGCTGCCGCCCTATCGAACTGAGTATCGAGATCGACGAAAGTAATCGTCAACTTTATCTGACAGCTCGCTCTGACAGCGAATAAAATAAACAGCTAAATTAAAAAAACTACTCATTATGAATAATTACAAACAAGACTTTATTGAATTCGCCATCGAATGTGACGCCTTACGTTTCGGCGAATTTACCCTTAAATCTGGCCGAGTTAGCCCCTACTTTTTTAATACCGGGCTTTTTAACAGCGGCTACCGCCTGCGTAAACTAGGGCATTTCTACGCCCACGCACTCCAGGACTCCGGCATTGAATGCGATATTTTATACGGCCCCGCCTATAAGGGAATTCCTTTAGTGTGCGCCGTTTCTATCGGTTTATCTGAATTGAGCGAAAGGGATATTCCGTACGTCTTTAACCGTAAAGAAGTAAAAGATCACGGTGAAGGCGGCTTACTCGTTGGCTCTGAGCTGAAAGGCAAGGCACTTATTATTGATGACGTGATTAGCGCAGGGACCTCGGTTAGAGAATCCGTCGATATTATCAATCAAGCTGGCGCGACGCCTGCGGGCGTGCTGATCGCGCTGAATCGCCAGGAAAAAGGGCGAGGTGAAACCTCTGCCATAGACGACGTTGAAGGCAGCTATGGTTTTAAAGTGGCGTCCATTATTTGCTTAACGGACATTATTGCGTACCTTGAAACGACGGATAACGCCGAACACCTACGGGCTATTTTACGTTACCAGGAAACATACGGTACTCGCTAGCCCCCTCCGCGGTGAAACTTGAGCAAAAATAACGCCATAAACTGTTGCTGCTCAAGTTCGCCCATGGCAGAAAAGTCAAAAGTGACGTGTAAGAAGGGCAAACGTATTGACGCTAGCCGCCTCACCTCTTCATCACCCAGCGTGACCAGGGCATATTGATCGGCGAAAATAAATTTAATAGAATTTCCGTCTCGCTGGTATATAAGCTTGTCTTGAGTTTCCAGTAGTTTAGTAAATTCTTCTCTCGAAAAACCCATTTCAAGCGCAAACCGCTTTTGTTTAAATAGCGTCACTAGCCGCCCGCAACCGGGGGCCAAAAACCGAGCACATCACCGTTGTTTAACTGCGTTTTATCGCGCGTTTCAAGCTCTAAATAAACACCGTTCAACAGTACGATATGGATCACATCACGCGGCAGCTTTAAATCATCGATCAAGTGCCCAACTGTGTTGTCATGGGTAATGTCATAGTCGAAGCCGTGCGATTTGATGCTATTAACGGGCAGATATTCCATTAACCCCGCAAAGAGTTTTACCGTTACTTTACTCATACTTACTTTACTTATCGTTATTTAAATAATCCAACGCGTACTAGCGAACCAAAATTAACCATCATATTATCAACATGGCATCATAAAAAAGGGCGAAAACTTAAAAAGCCTCGCCCCTCGTCGTCTTTACAAAGCTTATTTACATTAAAGCCCTAAGCGCTTTTTTGTCTCACTGGTCAACGAACCGCTAGTGTCCCAACCACGGGCCGCGTAGTATTCAGGGAGCATCACCGCCAGACCATTTACCTTTCCTGCCGCGGGACCTTCTGTTGCTGCTTCAGTTAGTAAGCGAGGCGGCAATGTATCGGCCGCGCCGCCTTGACCTGCAGCATCGTTGTACAGACGCTCAAGATTCCACACGCGCTCACCGATTTCAGCCAGGCGTTCTGCGGTCCATTCGCCTTCACAGGCCGCGTTTAGTTGCGGAGCAACATCGTCCAGTGACCAGGCAAACGAGGTGAAAACACAAATTCCCGCCGAATCAAAAGCCGCTGTCGCATCTTGAAAGCCAATTTGTAATTCGGCTTTACCTTCCGTCACTAACGGATCCGTCTTAATGGGTACACCCAACACCTCAGATGCCACCGTATAACCACGCAGGTGACAGGCACCACGGTTAGAAGTAGCAAAACCCAGGCCCATACCTTGTATGCCGCGTGGATCGTAGGCCGGGAACTCTTGTCCTCGAACGCTCATAGACAATTCAGGGTGCCCGTGTTTTGCACAGAAACGCGCAGAGCCCTGGCCCAATTCAGCGCCAAAACCCTCACCGATAGCGACCAGTTCAGTACACTTCATCATCGCTGCCGCATTACCGAAGTTTAGCTCGATACCGCCTGTGTCTTCAGTAGTAAGCACACCCATCTCAAACATTTCCATCGCCGCAGCAATGGTTGAGCCTAAAGAAATTGGGTCGATGCCTTGTTCATTACAAATAAACTGCGCATAGGTCAGTGCGTCTAAATCGTCAACACCGGTATCACTGCCAAGCGCCCAGGCTGCTTCATATTCCAAGCCACCTGAATTGCCGTGATACGTATGATGTAGGCCTTCTTTGTTTTGGATACTAAAGTGCTGAGGATCGATTGTTGAAATACGTCCGCAAGAGATCGTACAGGCGAAACAACCAGCATTTCTGGTGAGGTTGGCTTTGCCATCTGATTCACGCGGCTCTACCATCGCTTCGCCAGATATTTTTGAGGCACCCGCAAACTGTGATTTTTTCCAGTTATGCGTTGGCATCGCGCCCATTTCGTTAATCACGTTCATTAACACCTGGGTTCCAAGCGCGGGCAAGCCCTGGCCCGTCACCGGGTTTTCAGCGAGGATCACTTTAGCCGCATTGGTGGCTTCAAAGAAAGCTTTAGGGTCGTTAACAGCCACGCCTTTGCTACCACGGATAGCAACGGCCTTAACGTTCTTAGAACCCATCACCGTACCGACACCAGAGCGACCAGCAGCGCGATGAAGGTCATTAATAATCGCTGAGTAAAGCACGCCTTTCTCACCCGATACGCCAATCGCTGCAATACGCAGCTGTGGGTCCTGGTGCTTGGCGTGTAGCCACTCATCGGCTTCCCATACCGATTTACCCCAAATTTCATCGGCGGGTAAAATTTCTGCCTTGTCGTCATTGATACTGATATAGACAGGTGTTGGCGATTTACCTTCCAGAATAACCATATCCCAGCCGGCACATTTCATTTCGTTGCCGAAGAAACCACCTGAGTTTGAACACGCTACCGAGTTGGTCAAAGGACTTTTGGTGACCACGGAATACCGACCCGCCGTAGACGCCATGGTGCCGGTTAAAGGCCCGGTGATCATATACATGGTGTTTTCAGGCGAAAGAGGGTCCGTCATTGGCGGCACCTCTTCGGTTAAATATTTTGTCGCCAGCCCGCGCTGACCCAGGTATAGCTCCACCCACTCCATGTTTAAAGGCTCGGGGGTGCAGGTCCCTTTGGTTAAGTTAATTCTTAATACTTTTTTTGTCCAGGACATGGGTTACCCCCTCAAATTTATATCAGCGCAGAACTAAATGGAGCTTAATTCGATGGAATCGCTTTAGCCGCGTAATCTTTCATTTTATCGTAACCCGTCCAGTTCGCATCCTGATAGGTGATGGCGTCTGTTGGGCAGGCTTTAGCGCACTCAGGATCGCCGCCACAAAGGTCGCATTTGATAACCTTTCCGTTATCGGCGTTATAGTTAACCGTGCCGAAAGGGCATGCGATGGTACAAACCTTACAGCCCACGCATAGATCATTGACGATCTCTTTTGCGCCGGTAGTTTTATTTAATACGATCGCTTCCACTGGGCAGGCGTGCATACACCAGGCTTCGTCGCATTGCGTACACGTATAAGGCACAAAAATACCTTCTTCATGAAACGGGAAAATTTTAATTCGTGACTTAGTCGGGTTAAAAACGCCTTCGCCTTCATACGAACAGGCCATTTCGCACTGCAAACAACCGGTACATTTATTTGCGTCTATTACTAATGACATTTGCATAACACCCTCCTCTGGGTTGTATTTTATTTTTAAATCGTTAACAAAAAAACTAGCCGCCCGTTACGCTCATATGACGAAAGATAACGGGTTTTTCGGTAAGATCAAAATCGTGCCCTTTGGGCTTGATCGCCATAGACTCGATCAGAGCCTGTTTGACCTTATTCAAATCTGTTGGGTTTGCCCTTAACACGCGCTTTAAATCCATCGAATGCTCCTGGCCAAGGCATAATAACAATAAACCAGAAGCCGTTACCCGAACTCTGTTGCAGGTGTCGCAAAAATTATGACTGTGTGGCGAAATAAACCCCACCGAACTATCGTATCCTTTGACGCTGTAATAGCGCGCCGGCCCGCCGGTTGTTTTAGTGCTGGGGAGCAAGTCGAATTGCTGCTCAATATCTCGTTTAATCTCGTCGCTAGAATAATAGGCCTCTTCACGCGAATGACTATCAATCGCGCCCAGGGGCATTTCTTCAATAAAGCTAATATCCAGACCTTCATTCATTGCATACTGGACGAGGTCACTGACTTCATCGTGATTTCTGTTTTTCAGAATCACGGCATTTAACTTAATTTTTTCGAAGCCGGCTTTTTTTGCCGCCTGTATACCTTTTAATACCGTATCAAGCTCTCCAACGCGCGTTACTTTTTTAAATTTAACGGCGTCCAAACTGTCTAGACTGATATTGACACGCTTTACTCCCGCGTCTTTTAAAGGTTGTGCCAGCTTTTCAAGTTGCGAACCGTTAGTGGTGATAACCAGTTCATCTAAACCGTCCAGTTTCGCAATATCCGCGAGCAGGCCTACGATGCCTTTTCGGACGAGTGGCTCGCCACCGGTAATACGAATCTTGGTCACACCCATTTCGACAAAGGCTTTTGATAAACGCGTTATTTCTTCTAAGGTTAAAACCTGTTCGCGAGGCAAAAAAACCATCTCTTCGCTCATACAATAGACGCAGCGAAAGTCGCAACGGTCTGTGACTGAAATTCTCACATAGGTCACTTGCCGACCGAATTTATCGATCAGTTTGTTATCGTTAATCGTTGGTAACACGTTAGACATTCGTTTCGCCCAGCTCTTTTGCACTTTAATTCTAAGGTTTTTATGAAGTTAATTCTCAATTGGGAATCGCTATCAAAAAGCAATCATTCTCAATTGAGAATTGACTTGCAACCACGCCTTATTTGTCCACACACCTTACATCAATTCAATTTTGCAGGTCAATATTTAGTCTTTATTTGAATCTATTAATTTAGCCTGGCGGTGTAGACGAGTCCTTCATATTTAGGTTTCTATGTACGCCGATCAGATTTCATTTAAGATGGTGAAATTACATTGAATTAATCCACTTCAAATGATTTTCTCATCTACTAAAAAGCAGTACCTGTCCTATTTTTTTATTTCTATCATAGGCTTTTCTAGTCTTAGCTTCGCAGAAATCGAGTCGTCTATTAAAGTTTCGGTACTTAAATTTGGTACGGTAAACTGGACCTTAGACACCATTAAGCGAAACGGACTGGATAAACAAAATGGCTTTGAACTAGTGATTCAACCATTAGCCAGCATTCAGGCCAGTAATATCGCGTTGCAGGCGAAGGCGGCCGACATTATTGTCTCCGACTGGACATGGGTTGCACGTCAACGCGGCGGCGCTTCTAATTATTCATTTGCGCCTTATTCTAGCGCGACTGGGGCGGTCATTGTGCCTGAACACTCATCGATTCGATCCATACAAGATCTAGCTGGAAAAAGACTAGGCATCGCCGGTGGCGGTCTCGATAAAAGCTGGCTACTACTGCGCACTCTGGCTTTAAAGGAGGGCATGGATCTTGATAAGGATGTCGAAAAAGTATTTGGCGCGCCGCCCTTACTGAATAACCTCGTTTTACGCGGTGATATCGATGCCTTAATTAATTTTTGGCACTACAACGCCCACCTTAAACCGAAGGGTTACCGCGAACTTATCAATACACACGATATTATTCATCGGCTAGGCATTAAAAGAACCGTGCCCATCCTGGGTTATGTTTTCAGCGAGGCCTGGGCAAAAAAAAATGCAACGATTTTAAATAATTTTCTTGCTGCTAGTCGTCAGGCTGGCGAGCTTTTATGCGAATCGGACGCCCAATGGGCGGCTATTTTACCGCTGACCAGGAGCAAAGACTCGGCCACTCAAGTATTACTTAGAAAAAGTTATTGCGAAGGCCGTATCACGAACTTCACAGCAGCAGACAGGGAGGCCATCGGCCGCATTTATTCAATTTTGGCTGAAACCGGCGGGAAGAAATTAGTGGGCTCAATTAAACAGCTTGATACCGACTTATTCTGGAACGGCGCTTACGAATAACTGGTCTCTCTTATAATAATGACGCGTTCATCACTCTTAAACTCGACACTGTCATTGGGGCTACTGCTCTTTATCTGGCAATTGGCGGCCGTGCTCATAAATACGCCCGTTCTGCCCGCACCCGCTTTAGTGTTAAACGCCTTAGTTGAAGCCATTAAGAGCGGCGAATTACCCCATCACCTGGGCATCACCTTATACCGTTTAACTATCAGCTTCTTTCTCGCGCTATCTTTAGGCACGGCTATTGGCTTAATACTCGGTCGCTATAAAAAAATCGATCACTTTTTTGATAGCTGGCTCATTATTCTGCTGAACATACCCGCGCTGGTGACGATTATTTTATGTTACGTCTGGTTTGGCCTCGTTGAAACGGCCGCTATTTTTGCTGTCGTCATTAATAAGCTGCCCAATGTCATCGTTACGATTAGGGAAGGCGCGAAAAACCTGGACGAAGATCTGATTGAAATGGCTAAGGCGTATAGGTTTGGCCGCTTTAAAACCCTACGACACGTAATCCTACCTCAGTTGTACCCCTACATTATGGCCTCTGCTCGAACCGGCCTCGCCTTAATTTGGAAAATCGTGCTGGTCGTTGAACTACTGGGAAGAAGTAACGGTATGGGGTATCAAATCCATTTGTTTTTCCAATTATTTGATATTACCAGCATCCTCGCCTATACCGTTTCGTTTATCGTCGTCATCCAATTCATCGAAATGGCTATCTTAAAACCCCTGGACAAAAAAGCTCAGCGCTGGAAATAATTTCATATGAAGCAACTATCTGTTGATATAAAAAACAAGCGCTTTCCCACAGCCAATAGTGACGCCGAAGTCAGCGTGTTAGAAAACTTGCATTTTGAATTATCGAACAACGAATTTATTTGCATTGTTGGCCCATCGGGCTGTGGCAAAACGACCTTACTGAGCATCATCGCAGAACTTGATGAACGCTTTGAAGGCTCGATCCATATCGTCGAAGATAATTCTATGATGAAAAGCAGTTATGTTTTTCAAACCCCCCGTTTACTACCCTGGCGTACGGTCTTTGAAAATATTCAATTGGCGACGAGCAGCGACGAGACTTCGAAAGCGACAATAGAAGCCCTCCTTGATAGTCTCGGCTTAAGCCATTGTTTAAACAGCTATCCCCATCACTTATCGCTTGGTATGCAGCGCCGAGTTGCGTTGGCTCGAGCGTTCTGCGTACAAAGTAAAATTTTACTTATGGATGAGCCCTTTGTATCGCTGGACAACCCCACCGCTAAAAAAGCACGAAAACTTCTTTTGAAACTTTGGGCTGAACAGCCTCGGGGCATTGTTTTTGTCACCCATGATTTAAACGAAGCCATCGAATTGGCCGATCGAATTTTATTCTTATCGCCGTCTCCTAGCTGTATCGTCGCTGATGTAGCAGTGACCATAGCCAGAGCTGAAAGGACAGCCATTAACCTTAAGGCGTTTAAAGATCAACTCAAGCTCTCCCACTCAGACATCGCTCACCTGATTTAGCACTCGGTGCTTTATCCGTGAACAAGGAAAAGCCGCTACCTTTAAAAGTAGCGGCTTTTCCTTGTACTAGCGTATCACCCCGACGAAGGGGTTAATAAAGCTTTAAGCGGCTTTTTTAGCCGTTGATTTTACTTCTTTCGTGGCAACAGCGCTGCCTTCTTGCACAAGCTTGATCACTTCTTCGTTGTAGGCTTTAACGCCTTCAACCAATACTTTGCTATCTGAAACGGCTTTTTCGAAACCATTTTGAGCCAATTCAACCTGCTCTTTAACAAAAGTAGTGAAACCTTCAGCGTCTTTGATCGCTGTAGCTGCTTTGATACGAGCTTCGCTTAAAGCAACGTATTCTTTAACAACTGCTTGTTGCGCTTCGATCGCTTTTTCGATTTGAACTTTATTAAATTCAGCTAATTTTTTAGCCGGAGCTAAGAATGCATCTAGATTCATCATAAGTAATATCCCTTTGTTTAAGTTTAATTAACAAATTACGTTTTGTTGCAGCGCATTATACCGACCTTTTTATTGCAGTGCAATATTTTTGAAGCCGTAGATATTTATATGACATTTATTTAGTTCTTTTATATCAACTTGCTATAACTTCCATACCGCCTTAAGCTAAATATAAGTACAAATAATCAAGACAATGAATGACTCATCCTACTCATTTCGATAACTGCAAGCCTCATGAAGTCGTTCATTCATACATCCACAATGGATAAGCAGCCAAAGCAGGTACTAACGATACTAATTTTTGCGGTTTTTGCCGGTTCTTCTTTGTGGTTTTCTAGCAATGCTATTTTAAGCGAACTGAGCTTGGCCATACCTGAGATGAGTTATGGCGTTTCTGATATTACCTCGGCCGTTCAGTTCGGCTTTATTATTGGCACCCTTTTGTTTTCATTGCTCAACGTCTCAGACCGGTTTCCTTCGGGCCGGGTTTTTCTCGTCTCGAGCCTATTAGGTAGCCTATCAAATGCTCTTATCGTGATATTACCAATCGATGGCGACACCTTAATCATATCGCGTTGTTTAACCGGATTTTTCCTTGCTGGCATCTACCCCGTCGGCGTTAAAATAGCGGCATTATGGTGCAACAATAATCTCGGTCGCGCCTTAGGGCATATCGTTGCCGCTCTGGTTATTGGCACGGCCTTCCCTCATTTAATGAATGCTCTAGATTTATCATTAAACTGGCAATGGGTTATTATCAGCGCCTCGTGCCTGTCTATCCTTGGTGGATTATTAGTCGCTTTTTTTATTCCCGAAAAATCTATGGGAATACGAACACCGCATCATGAAGGCTGGTCACTTTTAAAAATCTTTAAATCCAACGATTTCAAGTCGTCTGCCTCGGGGTACTTTGGCCATATGTGGGAGCTATATACCTTCTGGGCCTTTGTTCCTATTATTTTAACCGTATACACGCAACTATCAGCTGCAGACTTGAATGTTCCGCTTTGGAGCTTTTTAATTATTGCCGCAGGTGGAATAGGCTGTTCTGTCGGCGGCTTATTATCTTTTAAACTGGGTAGCGCACGGGTGGCGTTCTACCAATTAGCCACCTCTGGAATTTGCTGCTTAATTTTTCCGTTAATGCTGAATAGTCCAGCCAGTCTGTTTCTGTTTTATCTCGTTATATGGGGAATAAGCAGCGCGGGCGACTCGCCTCAGTTTTCGACCTTAAACGCTAAAACAGCACCCGTGGACGCAGTAGGTTCTGCCATCACACTCGTTATATGCCTTGGGTTTGGACTAACCATAATAAGCCTAAACGTATTTAACTTTTTAATGAGCCAATTCAGCCTTCAAATTGCCGTATCATTAATGTCCATAGGCCCTTTATGTGGGCTAATTGCTTTATACCCATTAAAGCTAAAAAATCCATTATTCAACTAAAGAGAACTTGCCCATGTTTATTGCAATGAACCGATTTAAAATTGTACCCGGTAAAGAACAGGCTTTTGAAGACGTTTGGCGACAGCGCGAATCGTACCTGGACTCGGTTCCTGGCTTTATTAATTTCAATCTGTTGCGCGGGCCAGCACTGGAAGAACACACCTTATTTGCATCGCATACAACATGGCAAGACAAGGCTACCTTTGACGCGTGGACGCACTCTGACGCTTTTAAAAAAGTACACGCTCAGGCTGGGCAAACAAAAGGTTTATATTTAGGTCATCCGAATTTCGAAGGCTTTGAGGTCGTACTTTAAAAAGTTCAATCTTCTTTTTTTGGCTCGGCAGGTTCGTCTTCGCGCTTAAATTCACCTTCGATAACATCGATGCTTGAATCGTATTGCCCAGTTGGTCGTTGAAAACCTTCAGCTCCCGGCTGGCTGATAAATTGACTCTGTAAAATTGATAAGGCAAATTTTCGTCTTACCATGGGGATCAGACATATAAAGCCGACTATATCGGTCACAAATCCCGGCGTCAGCAACAACGCTGCACTCACGAGCAACATCGCGCCTTCTATCATTTCTATCGCAGGTATTTCTCCGCGCGACAAGCTCGCTTGCACCCGCTGAAATGTCGTCATTCCTTGCAGCCTAAATAAATAAGCACCTAATACCGCAGTAAAAATAATCAACACCACCGTTGAAAACGCGCCGATCTCGCTACCGATTTGAATTAAAAAATAAATTTCAACAACGGGTACGATAATCAGCAATAACAAAAAAGCAGAAAATGGATTCATAGCGAAGTAGCTTACACAGGAACGACGGCGTTGTAAAAAAGCTTCTGCCAAGGTTCATTTTATTTCGCCTATCTTAATTACTTGATACAAATGGTAGCGCGTTGATCCAACGCGATAATGTTTCGACGGCCTACACTCGCTAAAAAAGAAAGATTCGGCGATCTCGAACGGTCTTAATCGTCAGCTTAATAAAATCCACTTCTTCCCAATAACGACAAGAGGCTATAATAAGAGGGCGTATAACTGTTGCTAAAAAACTATTGCTGCCTTTATTATTCAGAATTTACCCTACTAGCTAACACGGACCACCCAATGTACAGAGCAGCACTTATTCCTTTTTTGATTCTCATTTGTCTCTGCCTAACGCTACCCGTAAGCTTTGCAGCTGCGGAAAGTAATGCCTCTGATAATAAGAACAGTAGCTCGATATTAAACGAGATCCCGATTAATGCCCTTAAGGATTTATTCGGCGGAACTAACAATAACTCCTCTACAGACTCTTTGCTCGAAGCAGACGAAGCGTTTGCTTTCTTTGCTGAGGTAAACGAATCGCAACAGATCAGCTTAAATTGGCGCATTGCAGACGGCTACTACTTGTACCGGGACAAGGTAAAGGTCGTTCTGAGCCAACCCTCAGATATTCAATTACAGGCACTGCTCTTTCCCGTCGGCGTACAGAAAACGGATGAAATTTTTGGTGATACCGTTGTTTATTACGGCGACTTAGCGCTCACTCAGTTATTAGCTTCTCCTATTACAGAACCCACTAAGCTAACATTTGACGTTGGTTTTCAAGGCTGCGCAAATATCGGCGTTTGCTATCCGCCCATGAACAAAACAGTAACGCTAACTCTAAAACCAATTAGCACCAATAGTCATACCCCCTCGCCGGTTAACACCGCCGCAATAATATCCGAGCAAGATCAAATTTCAAATTCTTTGGTCAGCGATGCCCTTTGGCTCACCTGCCTAACCTTCCTGGGCTTTGGCGTATTGCTTTCTTTTACCCCCTGCGTATTCCCTATGATTCCTATTTTGTCGGGTATTATCATTGGGCATGGAAAAGACCTCACTACTCGGAAAGCGTTTTACCTGTCGTTCAGCTACGTATTTGCCTCGGCTTGCACCTACGCCTTATTCGGCGTCTTAGCTGGTCTGTTTGGTAGTAACTTACAGGCTACGTTTCAAAACCCATGGATACTCGGTACATTCAGTATCATTTTTGTTTTATTGGCCCTATCGATGTTTGGCCTGTACACGCTGCAACTACCCGCAGCGCTGCAGAGTAAATTATCCAATCTATCGCAACACCAGAAACACGGCTCTTTATTGGGCAGCGCGGTAATGGGTATTTTATCCACATTGATAGTAGGTCCCTGCGTTGCCGCACCACTCGCTGGCGTACTGATCTATATCGGCCAAACCGGTGACGCCACTCTGGGCGGCTTTGCTTTATTTTCACTCGGTATCGGCATGGGGATTCCGCTCGTCATTATCGGCGTGTCAGCCGGTAAATTTCTGCCCAAAGCCGGGCACTGGATGGAACCGATAAAGTATTTCTTTGGCGTATTGCTAATCGCCGTGGCCATTTGGCTGGTGGAACGTATCTTACCGGCAGCAGTAACACTAACATTCTGGGCAGGCTTACTGATCGTCTGTGCTATTTACCTGAAAGCGCTCGACCGATTACCAGAACAGGCAACGGGTTGGCTAAAATTCACCAAGGGACTGGGGGTGATTTTTTTAATCTACGGCATTATTTTACTGTTAGGCGCGAGCTCAGGTGGAACCAATCCATTAAAGCCACTGGCTAATTTAAATATCGCTGAACAACGCAGTGCACATGAAGCACTCAGCTTCAAAAGAATAAAGACCCTCAGTGAACTAAACGCGTCACTAAAAATTGCGGCGCAAAACGATCAACGCGTGATGCTCGACTTTTACGCCGATTGGTGTATCTCGTGCAAGGAAATGGAAGCATTCACCTTTACTGATCCCGGCGTACAACAGGCGTTAAAAGACACCGTTTTATTACAGGCCGACGTGACAGCGAACGACGATGAAGACAGAGCTTTGCTGAATGCTTTCTCGCTAATTGGCCCACCAGCCATTCTCTTTTTTAATCCAGATTCGATTGAATTAAAGCAATCTCGCGTAGTCGGATACATGCAGTCGGCTGATTTTTTAAAACGAATACAAGAGCTTTAAATAAATGAATAAAAATAGATTACTGGTCGTAGGGGTCATTTCTGTTGCAGCGATTATCGCTGCGGCTCTATTAACTGTTAATAGTAGTGCTGGGGTCAGCGCCGCTAGCTCAACAAGCAACAGTACTTCATTTCGACCTGAGTTCTCGCTACCAGATCTTCAAGGTGATGTTCGAGATATTAAAGAGTGGGACGGTAAGTTTATTGTGCTTAATTTCTGGGCCACGTGGTGCCCACCGTGCCGCAAAGAAATTCCTGAATTTATTGCGCTACAAAGCGAATACGCCGACCGCGGCTTACAATTTGTCGGTGTAGCCATAGACGACCAAGAATCGGTCAGCCAATTTTCCATGGAAATGGATATCAATTACCCAAACTTAATTGCCGAAATACAAGGAATTGATCTCGCTCAGCAATACGGCAACAAGCATGGTGCACTTCCATTTTCAGTCATCATTGGCCCTAAAGGTCAAATATTAGCCCGCCAAATAGGTATTCTTAGCCGGGCAAAAATCCTTCAGGTCACGCAACTTTCAAAAGACTAACTCCGGCTAACTTGCTTATATTTGTCTTTATCTTTCGCTAACTAACTATTTTTGTAGACTTTTAACTCAGGCTTTGACAAAATCCCCGTTGCACTTATTGCAATCATTTCTATTTTTATTGAGTTAACGCGTTATGGCAATTATTTCAGTTATCAACGGCCCTAATCTAAATATGCTTGGCACGCGCGAACCCGAAATTTATGGCGCACAAACATTGGCTGATATTGAAGCAAATCTAACGTTGCTCGCCAAACAACACGGCCACCAAATTCGTTTTTACCAGAGTAATGCTGAGCACGATTTGGTTAATACGGTTCAGCAAAGCAAGCAACACGACGTCGCCTTCATTTTATTAAACCCCGCGGCCTTTACCCATACTAGCGTGGCTTTGCGTGACGCTCTATTGGCCAACGATACCCCATTTATTGAATTGCACTTATCCAATGTTCACGCCCGCGAATCGTTCCGTCAAAAGTCTTATTTTTCGGATATTGCCAAGGGCGTTATCTGTGGCTTTGGCTCAAAAAGCTATGAACTAGCTCTGCTTGCCGCTATCACCTTAATAGAACAAACAACAAGAGATTAATTATGGATATAAGAAAAGTTAAAAAGCTCATCGAGCTGATCGAAGAATCCGATATCGCAGAAATTGAAATTCACGAAGGCGAAGAGTCGGTACGTATCAATCGTTATTCATCCAGCCAACCCGTGGTGGTTACGCAAGCCGCTGCGCCGGCCGTTACGGCTAGTGCCACACCTCAACCTGTTGCACCTAAAGCACCTGCAGAGGTATCGGGACAGGTTGTAAAGTCCCCTATGGTAGGCACCTTTTATGCTTCTCCCGCACCGAGCGCAGCAGCATTCGTCAGCATCGGCCAAACGGTTCAAAAGGGTGATATTTTATGCATCATCGAAGCGATGAAAATTCTAAATCAGATCGAATCTGACGCCTCTGGCGTCGTTAAATCAATTTTGTCTGAAAATGGTCAGGCTGTTGAATTCGACCAACCTTTATTCGTCATCGAATAATAGCACCTTAAATTTCACCCTTCGACGAGAGAAATATGTTCGATAAAATTCTTATTGCCAACCGTGGCGAAATTGCTTTACGTATTTTGCGCGCTTGCCGCGAGCTCGGCATTCAAACCGTTGCTGTGCATTCCACTGCCGACAGAGACTTAAAGCACGTACGTTTAGCAGATGAATCCGTTTGTATTGGCGGCCCATCATCCACAGAAAGCTACCTTAACGTGCCGGCGCTTATCAGTGCTGCAGAGATTACAGACGCCGAAGCCATCCACCCCGGTTATGGCTTTTTGTCGGAAAACGCCGACTTTGCTGAACGCGTGGAACAAAGTGGATTTACCTTTATTGGACCGCGCTCAGAAACGATTCGTCTAATGGGCGACAAGGTGTCCGCCATTGCAGCGATGAAAAAAGCCAATGTGCCTTGTGTACCGGGTTCTGATGGCCCTTTAACGTCCGACAAAGAAAGAAATATTCGAATTGCGCGAGAAATTGGCTATCCCATTATCATCAAGGCCGCCGGTGGCGGTGGTGGCCGTGGCATGCGCGTCGTGCATACTGAAGCCGCTTTGCTGAATGCTATTTCGTTAACCAAAACCGAAGCGAATAATTTCTTTGGCAACGATATGGTGTACATGGAAAAATTCCTCGAAACACCTCGACACATTGAATTCCAGATACTCGCTGACAAACACGGCAACGCCATTCATCTAGGCGAACGCGATTGCTCTACCCAACGTAAACATCAGAAGGTCATAGAGGAAGCGCCGGCCATTGGCATAACAGAAGAAGTTCGTCAGGAAATTGGCTCTCGTTGCGCTAGAGCTTGTGCCGACATCGGTTATTACGGCGCAGGGACGTTTGAATTTTTATATGAAAAAGGCGAGTTCTATTTCATTGAAATGAATACCCGCGTTCAAGTAGAACACCCCATTACTGAGATCGTTACCGGCGTTGATATTGTCGCAGAACAATTGAAAATTGCCGCTGGTGAGCCTCTTGGCTACAGCCAGGACGATATTAAAATCAGCGGTCACGCTATCGAGTGTCGACTCAACGCAGAACACTCAGAAACGTTTATGCCATCACCGGGCAAGATCACCCAGCTACATATTCCGGGCGGGCCGGGCATCCGCTTCGACAGTCATATTTACAACGGCTATACCGTTCCCCAGTATTATGATTCGATGATCGGAAAACTAATCGCTTCCGGTAATTCACGTGAGTCCGCACTGGCTCGCACAAAAACCGCGCTTAGCGAAATGGTCATTGACGGCATCCATACCAATATTAATCTGCTAAAAGATATTGTTGTCGATAAAGATTTTTCTTCGGGCACCTACAATATTCATTATTTAGAAAAGAAACTCGGGCTGTAACACCTATGGCATGGCAACAACTGAGCATTGAAACAAGCCCCGTACTCGCGCCATTAATTGAAACAATTTTGCAAGAACTAGGATCGCTGTCCGTCACCATGACGGACGGTGCTGATCAGCCCATCTACGAACCTCCTCTGGAAACGACGCCGTTATGGCAACAAGTAGTGGTCACTGGTTTATTTGTGGAGCAGCACGACCTCAGCCAGGCCGAGCAGTATTTTGATCAACGCATAAATGAGCCTAAAACTTGGCGGTTAAAACTAGAACGTCTGGAAGATCAAGTTTGGGAGCGCGTCTGGCTCGATGATTTTAAACCAATAAAATTTAGCGATCATTTTTGGGTCTGCTCAACGGAGCATGAGGTCCCCGATCCAGACGCCGTTATTTTAAGATTAGACCCCGGTCTTGCCTTTGGTACGGGCACCCACCCGACAACCGCCTTATGTCTTGAGTGGTTGGCCAACCATCCACTGAATGGGAGCGAGGTCATCGATTTTGGTTGCGGCTCAGGCATACTCGCCATTGCAGCCTTATTACTAGGCGCGGAACAAGCTATTGGTATAGACATCGACCCACAAGCACTCACGGCAACGACTAACAATGCAGAGCAAAATCAGGTAAGTGACAAAATTCAGGTTTATGACGCTCAGCAATACCCCCGTGAACCACAAGCTGTAGTTATCGCGAACATCCTCGCCGAACCTTTAATTACACTAGCCGCTGAAATTTCAGCGCTGGTCGAGCCAGGCGGTCGGTTATTATTATCGGGGATTCTTAGTGAACAAGTTGAACAGGTCACGCACGCGTATCTGGATAATTTTATATTTGAGCCCGCCGCCATTAAAGATGGTTGGGCCTGTCTACACGCGCAAAAAATTTAAACCATGAAATACGCGCTTTGCCCCTCTTGTTTAAGCACACTGCAAGTAACCGAGGAGCAATTAGCACTAAAAGAGGGTCTGATTCGTTGCGGTCATTGCAATGACGTTTTTAACGGCCATCAACACCAATTAACGGCTTCAGGCCAGCCGCTTACTAACGCTCCGACAGAAAAACCAGTAGTAACAATGGGGGCGGAGGAAACCAGCACTGACGCTACTGACGAACCTCCCATGTCAGCCGTTTGGGAGTCTCCCTCGGCCCCAGTGCAAAACAGACTTCCCTTTGGTTTGCTTTCATTTACCCTGATAATTATCTTACTCGCCCAGATCTCCATGCTACAAGCGGACTACTTTACGCAAAACACGCGCTGGCAACCCCTCTTTAAGTATTTAAATAAGACCTTTGATTTACATATTCCAGGCTATATCAATTTAGACGAAATCCATATTCTAGATCGTGAGATTCGCCCGCACCCAACATTAAAAAATGCTTTAGAACTCGTGCTCACCATGAAGAATCAAGCGCTGGCCGATCAGGCCTACCCCACCATTAACCTGACGCTGACATCCAGCCTGGGCGAAAAAATTGCAGCCGGAAAATTCACAAAATACGACTACCTCAGTGAAGACCAGCTAAATAATGACTTTGCAGCGTCGGAGTTAAAGCAGGTTAAACTGATTTTTAACAAACCTCGACGAAGCCCTTCTGGTTTCGAAATTGCTTTCAGCGAATCAGTCCCTTCCGTACAATAGCGTTTCAAACTTCACTCATTCACACACAGCGGTAACTCTAAACCTAACTTGTTCGCCTCGCTATGAAAATTGGCCCTTACACATTAAGCAACAACTTAATCCTGTCTCCGATGGCGGGTATTACGGATCGTCCTTTCAGGCAAATCTGTCGTGACTTAGGCGCTGGCATGGCGGTGTCTGAAATGACCGCGTCAAATCCCGCCTTAAGACATCACCCGCGAACACAGTTAAAACTCAATCATACCGGTGAGGGTGAGCCTCGTTCCGTGCAGATTGTCGGCACCAACCCTGAACAAATGGCCGAAGCCGCGCAATACAATCAGTCCAATGGCGCGCAGATTATTGACATCAATATGGGCTGCCCGGCAAAAAAGGTCTGTAATGTAGCGGCGGGCTCTGCCCTTTTACGTGACGAGGCCCTGGTCAAAAGCATTTTAGAGGCCGTCGTATCGGCTGTAGACATCCCGGTGACGCTGAAAATAAGAACCGGCTGGGACCCACAGAGCAGAAACGCCGTCACTATCGCAAACATCGCCGAACAAGCCGGTATACAAGCATTGGCTATTCATGGCCGTACTCGCGAGTGTAAATATAAAGGCGAAGCAGAATTTGACACCATTAAATCCGTAAAAAAGGCCATTTCGATTCCCGTGTTTGCCAATGGCGATATAGGTTCCGTCGAAAAAGCGCAAGAGGTATTAGATTATACCGGAGCCGATGGCCTGCTCATTGGCAGAGGGGCGCAGGGTCGTCCATGGATTTTCAGAGAAATAGATCACTTCCTAAAAACGGGACAAAAACTGCCGCCTCCCAGCTTAGAAGAAATAAAAAACATTATCACTCGGCATATTATCCAGCTACACCAGTTTTATGGTGATACCATGGGCGTTAAAATAGCCAGGAAACATATAGCCTGGTACTTTAATCATTTAGACGCATCATTATTGCCGCGTGTTAAAGAGAGTTTTTTAATTCAGGAACCCCAGCAGCAGCTAGATTTTATGGACAAAATTTTTTATGCTTTCACCAATAAAACGTACCAGGCGGCATGAGCTTAGATAAGTTAGATAGACCCTTGTGTCAGCAAGTTAAACAAGCATTAGAAAACTACTTCGACCAACTCGACGGACATGAAGTCGTGGATCTGCACGCATTGGTGATCAGCGAGGTTGAAAAACCATTATTCGAAGCGGTTCTCAGTCACACAAAATCCAACCAGTCTAAAGCCGCTAAAATTCTCGGTTTAAGCCGTGGTACGCTGAGAAAAAAACTAGCTAGCTATCAACTCGACCAGTAATTTTATTCGCCCCATACTTATGCGTCAGTACGATGGACTCGTTTAACGGCTTGTCGGCGCTAAAAACCCCAACAAAAAAAACCGATTTTCGATAGAATACCCTGTTTTCGAGCAGGCCGAATTGGTCGCTTATAACCTTACGAACGGGTCATCACATGAGCAATAAAATCGCACGCGCTTTAGTCAGCGTTTCTGATAAAACTGGCATCATCGAATTTTGCCAACAGCTAAGCGACTTAGGCGTTGAAATTATATCCACCGGTGGCACCGCTAAATTACTACAACAAAAAAACATTCCCGTAGTCGAAATTAGCAATTACACCGGCTTTCCTGAAATGATGGACGGCCGCGTCAAAACCTTACACCCAAAAGTGCACGGCGGCATATTAGGGCGTCGCGATATAGATCAGGATGTGATGCATGAGCACGGAATTAAGCCGATCGATTTAGTCGTCGTTAACCTATATCCTTTTCAACAAACCGTCGCCGACCCAGACTGCGATCTTGCCACAGCGATTGAGAATATAGACATCGGCGGGCCCACGATGATAAGAGCCGCGGCTAAAAACCATAAAGACGTCACCATCATTGTTGACCCGGTTGACTATCAAACAACCATTGAGGCCATTAAAGCGTCTGGTGGTGTTGACGATGCAACTCGATTTAAGCTCGCCGTTAAAACATTCGAACACACCGCGCACTACGATGGCGCTATTGCCAACTACCTGGGCAGTATTCAACACGATGGTGAAAAAGCTGACTTTTCTCGGACCATCAACCTTCAATTCAAACAAAAGCAGGTCATGCGTTACGGTGAAAACCCGCATCAAAAAGCCGCTTTTTTTGTTGCCGATAACGTTGAAAAAGGCACTATTTCTTCCGCCGTCCAACACCAAGGTAAAGAACTTTCGTATAACAACATAGCCGATACAGACGCCGCGTTAGAATGCGTTAAGCAGTTTGACGAGTCACCCGCTTGCGTCATTGTAAAGCACGCAAATCCTTGTGGCGTAGCACTTGGCGACAATATCCTGGAAGCCTATAACCGCGCTTACGAGACTGATTCTGAATCTGCCTTTGGCGGCATCATTGCCTTTAACCGTCCATTAGACGCCGCCACTGCCGAAGCTATTATTGAGCGTCAGTTTGTTGAAGTCATCATCGCCCCGGGGATTAATGAAGACACGCTTAAGATCATCGCCAGCAAAAAGAATGTTCGCCTACTCGACAGCGGACAATGGCCAACTGAACGTAAATTCCAACATGACTTTAAGCGCGTTAATGGTGGATTATTAGTGCAAACCGTTGATAACGAGCTCTATACTGATTTAGCCGTAGTGACTAAGCGTCAACCGAGCGAGCAGGAAATGCAGGACCTATTATTCAGTTGGCGAGTCGCTAAATTCGTTAAATCGAACGCCATCGTTTACGCCAAAAACAAAATGACCATAGGCGTTGGCGCTGGTCAAATGAGCCGCGTTAATTCGGCTCGAATTGCCGCCATTAAAGCCGAGCAGGCCGGCCTGGATGTCGTTGGTTCTGTGATGGCCTCAGATGCATTTTTCCCCTTTAGAGATGGCCTCGATAACGCTGCACAAGTGGGTATTCGGGCCGTTATTCAACCTGGTGGTTCAATGCGTGATGAAGAAGTTATCCAGGCGGCCGATGAACACGATATCGCAATGGTCTTTACCGCCATGCGCCACTTTAGACACTAAACAGGAATAACACGATGAACGTACTGATCGTAGGTGGTGGTGGACGTGAACACGCATTGGCGTGGAAGGCTAAACAGTCCAGCAAAGTTGAGACAGTTTATGTTGCGCCGGGGAATGCCGGAACGGCACAAGAACCGGGTATTCAAAATATCGACATTAGCGCCGATGATATTGACGGTCTAATAGCCTTTGCCAAAGAAAAACAGATTGAACTGACTATCATCGGCCCTGAGGCACCCTTAGTAGCTGGCATCGTTGATCAATTTGCCGCCCATCAACTGCGTTGTTTTGGCCCGACTCAATTAGCCGCTCAACTGGAAGGCTCCAAAGCCTACTGTAAAGACTTCCTAGCTCGTCACAACATTCCTACCGCTGACTACCAGAGCTTTACGGATATTGACGCGGCTTGCGATTACATTCGTTTAAAAGGCGCGCCTATCGTCGTTAAGGCTGATGGTTTAGCCGCTGGTAAAGGCGTTATTCTCGCGCAGACCGAACACGAAGCGATCAGTGCGGTGAACGATATGTTGGCTGGCAATGCCTTTGGCGAAGCCGGGCACCGGGTCGTTATTGAGGAATTCTTACACGGTGAGGAAGCCAGTTTTATTGTTATAGCTAACGGTCATCAGGCCTTACCTATGGCCTCGTCTCAAGACCATAAAGCGCGCGACAATGCTGACCTGGGGCCCAACACCGGTGGTATGGGCGCCTACTCTCCCGCGCCTGTTGTCACGCCTGATCTGCATCAAAAAATTATGCATACGATTATCCAGCCTACGCTTGATGGCATGATTAAAGACGACATTCCTTATACCGGTTTTCTATACGCCGGCGTGATGATTGATGAACACGGCACACCGAAAGTGCTGGAGTATAACTGTCGCTTTGGCGACCCAGAAACGCAGCCTATTATGATGCGTCTGAAAAGTGATTTGACTGACCTTTGCAACGCCGCACTGGACAATCAGCTCGACAATATCAGCGCTGAATGGGACCCACGCACATCTATCGGCGTTGTTCTGGCAGCCGGTGGCTACCCCTTTGATTACCATAAAGGCGACGTTATTAGCGGCATCCCCGCTGAAACCAGTGATGCAAAAGTATTCCACGCCGGCACTAAAATGCAAGGTAACGACATTACCACCAATGGCGGACGCGTCTTATGTGCTTGCGCTTTAGGAAACAGTGCGCAAGAGGCTCAACGCAAAGCCTATGAAACGGTGAACGCCATCCATTGGGATAAGGTTTATTTTCGTGACGATATAGGTTACCGCGCCATAGCACGCGAAATTCAAACTTAAAATAGACACTTAATAAATAGGCAAAAAAAAGAGCTTCAATATGAAGCTCTTTTTTTTGCGTTGTTAAATGAACTTATCGCTTCATCGAGGCGAAAAACTCATCATTTGTTTTTGTTTTCTTAAAGCGTTCCAATAAAAACTCAATAGCGCCCAACTCATCCATCGGGTTAAGAATCTTACGTAAAATCCACGTTTTTTGTAGGATGTCCGGATCAACCAGGTATTCTTCGCGTCGTGTTCCTGAACGGTTCACGTTGATCGCTGGATACACGCGTTTTTCTGCAATTTTTCGTTCCAGGTGCAGCTCCATATTGCCGGTGCCTTTAAACTCTTCGTAAATAACGTCGTCCATTCTTGAGCCGGTTTCAACTAAAGCGGTGGCAATAATCGTCAAACTACCGCCTTCTTCAATTTTTCTCGCTGCGCCAAAGAAACGCTTTGGTCGCTCGAGCGCATTGGCGTCCACACCGCCGGTCAAAATCTTACCCGATGACGGTGCAACGGTATTGTATGCACGACCGAGACGAGTAATAGAATCCAGCAAAATAATGACGTCTTGCTTGTGCTCAACCATTCTTTTGGCTTTTTCGATAACCATTTCAGCCACTTGCACGTGTCGTGCCGCTGGCTCATCGAAGGTACTTGAAATAACTTCACCTTTTACGGTACGTGACATCTCAGTCACCTCTTCAGGCCGCTCATCGATCAGTAGAACGATCAAATAGCTGTCTGGGTTATTTTCTGCAATGGAATGCGCCAAATTTTGCAGAATCATCGTTTTACCCGCTTTAGGCGGTGACACAATCAATCCACGCTGGCCTTTACCAATCGGTGAAACTAGATCAATCACGCGAGACGTTAAATCTTCGGTAGTGCCATTTCCCATCTCAAGCTTTAAGCGTTCATTAGGAAAAAGCGGCGTTAAATTGGCAAAAGCAATTTTGTTTTTTGCGTGTTCAGGGGTTTCGTAATTAAGCGTGTCGACCTTCAATAAAGCAAAATAGCGCTCGCTATCTTTTGGCGGACGTATTTTTCCAGAAATGGTATCGCCTGTTCGCAAGCCAAAACGACGAATTTGACTTGGTGATACGTAAATATCATCGGGGCCAGCTAAGAATGATTCATCGGCTGATCTTAAAAAGCCGAAACCGTCTGATAAAACTTCAAGAACGCCGTCACCATGAATATCGTCGCCTTTTTTGGCTACTTTTTTTAGGATTTGAAAAACGGTATTTTGTTTTAATGTGCGGCCGGTGTTTTCAACACCCAGTTCTCTCGCAATTTCAAGGATTTCGGCTGCGGGTTTACGCTTAAGTTCGGTCAGATTCATAAAGGATTTATGTGATATTAATGGAATGTGTTAGCGTGCTTAATAAGCACAGCTGATTTCAAATACGTTGTTTTTGATTGTTTGCACGGCAAGTCGCGTGCTTAGAGAATTTCTTCTGATGGCAAGTTAACACTAAAAAACGCCCTCGTCTACAATTACATAACGAAGGCGTTAAAATTTTATATATTACTGTCAATAAACGCCGATAGTTGTGATTTAGAAACGGCCCCTACTTTAGTCGCTTCCACTTCGCCAGCTTTATAAATGATTAACGTCGGTATGCCTCTAACACCAAAGCGTCTAGGCATATCTGGATTTGAATCAATATCTAGTTTAACCACTTTCAGCTTACCCGCGTATTCATCCGCAATCTCGTCCAGAATTGGGGCTATCATTTTACAAGGGCCACACCACTCTGCCCAAAAATCTACTAGCACAGGTTGCTCGGCGTTCAACACATCCTGCTCAAAGTTACTATCGCTGGTATGGACTAAATTTTCACTCACTATTTTATCTCCGTTCGGTTAATACTCTGCATCGGTACGCCATAATAGAGTACGATGTATAATGTTACAGTTTAACATGAATGAACGCCTCGCTAAAATCCATTTACCTCCCTGTCTTCTTCTAAAATAAAAAACACCTATGTCCACAACGCACTTAACTGACACTAAATTTTCTTCTCTTGGACTATCCGAGTCATTAATGGAAGGCTTAAATGAAGCTGGTTTTATCAACTGCACGCCGATTCAAGAACAGACCTTACCGCTCAGTTTAATGGGCCGAGATGTCGCAGGGCAAGCGCAGACAGGCACCGGTAAAACAATTGCTTTTTTATTAGCCACTTATCACAGCCTGTTGAACAAACCAGCGCCAGATAATAAAACCGGCGTAAGGGCTCTCATTCTCGCTCCAACACGAGAACTGGCCATTCAAATCTACAACGACGCGATGATTATCGGTAAGCACACGCCTGTTCGTGTTGGCCTCGCGTATGGCGGCACTGATTATGAAAAGCAGCGCAAAACCATCGAAGATGGCGTTGATATTTTAATTGGCACACCCGGCCGTACGATAGATTTTTTCAAACAAAAAGTATTTAACCTAAGAACCGCTGAAGTGCTCGTATTAGATGAAGCCGACAGAATGTTTGACCTTGGTTTTATAAACGACATCAGGTATTTATTGCGCCGACTACCCGACCCAGAAAAGCGATTGAATTTGCTTTTCTCTGCGACCCTCTCTTTCAAGGTGACAGAGTTGGCTTATGAGCACATGAACAACCCTGAAATGGTTCGTATTGAACCCGAACAGATTACCGCTAAAGACGTTGTGGAGTCCGTTTACTATCCAGCGGATAATGAAAAAATCCCTCTCTTAATTAAGATATTAAATGATGAGAAGCCTGAGAGGGGCATAATTTTCATTAACACTAAACATAACGCTGATCGATTAAACCGCTTTTTGGAAGGCAACGGTTTTCTTAACGATGTACTGTCTGGCGACGTCCCACAAAAGAAACGCCAGCAAATACTTAGCCGCTTCCAGGAGGGTAAACTGCCATTATTAATTGCAACCGATGTGGCCGCTCGTGGCTTGCACATCCCCGCTGTTAGTCACGTGTTTAACTTCGATTTGCCGCAAGACGCCGAAGATTATGTGCATAGAATCGGCAGAACTGCACGATCTGGCGCGAGTGGTATCGCTATTAGCTTCGCCTGTGAAACGTTCGCTTACTCCTTGCCCGATATTGAAGCTTATATTGCGCATAAAATCCCTTTCATTAACATTGATGGCGCCTCACTACCCGAGGTAAAACCAGCGACGAAAAAAGTATACAAAGCGCCCGCTAAGGGCCACGGCTCAAAACCTCGGTCACAGCAAAAAACGCAACATCGCCGGGGTTAAAATTCCTTAATTGGGTTTTATTTTGCTCAAGTTTTCGACGGCCGTGTAATCGTGTACAAGGCGAGGAGGCTCGGTGCTATCGGGGTGAGAAATGGCCACCAGGTATTTAATACCAAATGTATCCGCCGCCTTTAACACGCTTAAACTGTCGTCGACCATAACGGTTGTCGACTTATCAAATTTCTCGAGTTTATAGAGCTCACGCCAAAAACCTTGCTGCTCCTTTGGGTGGCCCAGATCATGCGCCGACACGATTGCGTCAAAAAACTCAACCAAACCGGTCTTCTGCATCTTTAAAATCAGACTATCCGCGTGCGCGTTGGTGACTAGCACGCAACGTTTACCTGTGTTCTGCACGGCTTCCAGGAAGTCTCTGGTATGCGGTAATTCTTTGATATGCTGCTGGTTATCAACTTTTAATTGAGCGATATTCATACCCAGCTTCTCGCTCCAATAGTCAAGGCAATACCAATTCAACAGCCCTTCTTGTGCTTTTAAGATAGGCGTCAAGTAGTCAATCGCCTCATCGATCGGCATATTTTCTTTTCTTGCGAAACTGTCTGGCACAACGGTCAGCCAGAAATAGTTATCGAAGCTTAAATCCAGCAATGTGCCGTCCATATCCAGCAACACGGTTTCAATATTTGACCAATTAATCATTTACCCACCTACGACCTGCTCTACAATAATCATTTATTTAATGACTTAGGAGCGCCCTATGTTAAACCATGTAGCGAAAGCGCTGATTGCTTTTATTAGCTGCCTTATATTATCCGCTTGTCATAAACCAGCCGTTTTGGATGAGTCATTAGCCCTCAGCATTCTTAAGCAGTCACAGCAAGAAATGGGTTATGCCGTTAATATTGTCACCAATAACCCTACAGCACGCGATAAAAAAACCAGTGGCTGGACCTGCGCCGATAAAGTTGATTGGATTGAAGCGGGCGTCGTTAAATGTAAAAAATCGGGGCGCTCGGGCGTCTACTTAAGCTTCACAACAAAAGGTCAGCAATTTTTAACAACTAAACCCTGGGGGAGTTCTGATGTGCGTAATGCACGCGTATTAGCCGTTACCCGGCGCGTCCAATCCATTAACTCGATAAGCTCTATCGATAAAAATAAGGCCAAAGTGAGCTACAGCTGGATTTATGATGAACACACTCCTTTCTCTAACGATCAGCTCAAAAAACTTATTCCCCTCAATGTTGTTAAAACTGACGAGGCTAATTTTATTTTGATCGGCAAACAGTGGGTTATAGATAACTAGGAGACTAGTAAACGTAATATGAATAAAGCGAAACGTTTTGAAATTTTTCAACGCATAAGTGATGCCATTCCCAACCCTGAAACAGAGCTCAACTACAGTTCTCCGTTCGAACTGCTCATTGCCGTCATCTTATCCGCTCAGGCCACCGACAAAGGCGTCAATAAAGCGACCGATAAACTGTACCCTATTGCTAACACTCCCAGCGCTATTTTCGCTCTCGGTGAAGAGGGGCTGAAGCAATACATTAAAACCATTGGGTTGTTTAACACCAAGGGCAGCAATATCATCAAAACGTGCAAAATTCTCATCGAAAAACACAACAGCGAAGTCCCTAAAACACGCGATGAGCTTGAATTTCTACCCGGTGTAGGACGAAAAACGGCCAATGTGGTTTTAAACACGGCTTTTGGCGTCCCAACCATTGCCGTTGACACGCACATCTATAGGGTCAGCAACCGTACAAAAATAGCACCGGGTAAAACAGTACTTGAGGTCGAAAAGAAATTAGAAAAACACGTGCCGCAGCAATTCATGCTAGACGCCCATCACCTGTTAATTTTGCACGGACGATACACCTGTATTGCTCGAAAACCACGTTGCGGCTCATGCGTTATTGAGGACCTGTGCGAATTCAATAAAAAATTAATTGACTAGTTTTAGACTTGGAAGTTTCAGCCATATAAGCTTTATAGTCGTAAAGGTCACCCACTAAGTAATCGTACCTTTGTGTTTTTTGTGAAAGTTTTTTTAACTTTGCTTGGTCTATTAAATCGCATATAGTTAACCGATCAGCTCTTGTCGGTAATTTTTGCAAGATAACTGGATTTAAAGATACTTTACTTAGACTAACTCTCAAGGACACATTTATGAAAAATTCTATGAAGACCCCTCTAGCAGCTGCCTTAGGCGCAGCATTTGTAACGTCTATGGCTTTTGCTCCTATAGCAAGTGCCGACACAAATCCATTTGGCGCAACCGAACTCGAAACTGGCTACATGGTACTTGCTGAAGGTAAGTGCGGTGAAGGTAAGTGTGGCGCTGAAAAAGCCGCTGCTAAAGCCGAAGGCAAATGTGGCGAAGGCAAGTGCGGTGCTGAAATGGCCTCTGATAAAGCCAAAGGTGAAGGCAAATGTGGCGCTGAAATGGCCTCCGATAAAGCCAAGGGTGAAGGCAAGTGTGGTGCTGAAAAAGCTGCCGCTAAAGGCGGTGAAGGTAAGTGTGGCGCTGAAAAGGCCGCTGCTAAAGCCAAAGGTGAAGGTAAGTGCGGCGAAGGTAAGTGCGGCGCTGCTGAATAAGCCCACTTAGCAATATGACAAGTACCTTTCCCGTCAATGGGGCGGGTCTCGGATTAAGGCGGGCCTTTATCGGCCCGCTGTCTGAGCAGCCACCAGAGAGCGTCGATTTTTACGAAATAGTTCCAGAAAACTGGATTCGCTTCGGTGGTCAGCACGGCAAACAGTTACGCGCATTAACCGAGAAATTCCCGTTCGTATCACACGGGCTGTCTCTCAGCATCGGTAGTCCAGACCCCTTAGACCTGGGGTTTGTACGCGACGTGCGTGATTTTCTAAAACAGCACCAAATCAAAATTTACACCGAACACCTCACTTATTGCAGTGATGGCGGGCACCTATACGACCTAATGCCCATACCTTTCACTGAAGAAGCCGTCGATTACGTCGCTGACCGAATTATTCAAGTACAAGATATTTTAGGTGAACAAATCGCGATAGAAAATGCCTCGTACTACGCTGCGCCGGGCAAAGAGATGGAAGAAATTGAGTTTATTAACGCCGTTATAAAAAAGGCCGACTGTAAGCTTCTTATCGATATTAATAACATTTATGTGAATAGCGTTAACCATCAATATGACGCCGTAGCCTTTCTAAAATCACTCCCTAGTGATCGAATCAGCTACGCGCACATTGCTGGGCATTATCACGAGAGCGAAGACATTATCATCGATTCTCATGGTACTAAAGTGATCGACCCGGTCTGGCAGCTGCTTGACACCGCCTACGAGCATTTTGGCGTTTTCCCGACCTTATTAGAAAGAGATATTAATATCCCACCCCTCTCTGAATTACTCGACGAAGTGGATCTCATTCATCAGGCTCAATCAAAGTACGCCCCACGTGAAGGGAAAAAACTTGCAACCGGATAACACGCCTTCTTTTATACGAACGCAACACCAGTTCACGCAATATATTCGCAACCCTAAAACGGCTCCTGCACCTAGCGACATTGAGCAACGGCGGATGGATCTGTACTGCGATTTTCTATTTACTAATATTTCAAATTTTCTTGCTGAAAACTTTCCCGTTCTCAACAAAATAATGAGCGAACAACAATGGGAAGAATTATCGCGTGACTTTTTCTCGCGCCACCCTAGCCACAGCCCATATTTTTCACAAATATCCCAGGAGTTTCTGCAATATTTGCAAAGTGAGCGACTTGAAAACCCACAATCAAAACATGACTTTCCTTTTTTATTAGAGCTCGCGCACTACGAATGGACCGAGCTTGTTATGTCCATTGCCGAAGACGCAGACAGTGAAAGCAGTCTTATCACCGATCCCCTTACTCAAGCTCTTACCCTTAGCGATACGGCATTAGCGCTTGCGTACCAATACCCCGTACATAAAATCTCGCCGAGCTTTATACCCACCGAACCGCCAGCACAACCGAGCTACCTCGTCGTTTACCGTAACGCAGATGACCAAATCGTTTTTCTGGAAACCAACCCCGTCACCCATGCTTTGCTTGAAACCTTGGCTGACAACACTGAACAGGCAACGATATCTGTACTCAGCAAACTCGCAGATGACATGCAACACCCTAAGCCTGAGACCCTCATTCAGGGTGGACTCTCCATTCTTAATGACTTTATTTCCCGCGGCATTGTTATTTCTGCGCAATAAGCCCTACTAACTATTAGGCTTCTAGCCGTGTCTTAAAAATCAAGCACCCGCTGAAAATCTAACATCGTTCCATTTTACTAATCAGCAAGCGCTTGTATACGCTTATAATATTCATATCGAATTATTATATTAACGACAATGAAAACACCTTCTTCTTTATTCGAACTAGCCCAACACAGCATCCCCGGTGGCGTAAACTCACCCGTTCGCGCCTTTAAAGGCGTCGGTGGCGAACCTATTTTTATTGATCACGCCAAGGGCGCCTATATTACCGATACCGATGGTAAGCAATATATTGACTACGTAGCCTCATGGGGGCCGATGGTGTTAGGGCACAGCCATCCTGATGTGATTGAAGCGGTTAAAAAGGCCGCTGACAAAGGCCTCAGCTTTGGTGCACCGACCATTATTGAAACGACTATGGCGGAGAAGGTTTGCAGCCTTATGCCCTCTATCGAAAAAATAAGGATGGTCAGTTCCGGTACCGAAGCGACGATGAGCGCTATTCGCTTAGCGCGTGGTTTTACGGGCCGCGACAATATCATCAAATTTGAAGGCTGTTATCACGGGCATTCTGACTCGCTGTTGGTTAAGGCCGGTTCAGGCGCATTAACCTTTGGCGTCCCAAGCTCGCCTGGCGTGCCAGAAGCACTAGCCAACCATACGCTAACGCTTCCGTATAACGATGCAAACGCCATTACAGAACTGTTAAAAACAAAAGGTGACAGCGTCGCTTGTATTATTGTGGAGCCCGTCGCGGGCAATATGAACTGCATTCCACCGGAACCTGGCTTTTTAGACTGTTTACGAGAATTGTCCGATCAATATGGCATCGTGTTGATTTTTGATGAGGTGATGAGCGGCTTTCGCGTTGCACTCGGCGGCGCGCAGCAACTATACGCAGTGACCCCCGATTTAACGACCTTAGGTAAGGTCATCGGAGGCGGCATGCCGGTCGGTGCTTTTGGCGGGCGCGCAGACATTATGGCGCAGCTGGCACCTGATGGCCCGGTGTACCAGGCCGGTACCTTATCGGGCAACCCTATCGCCATGTCCGCTGGGCTCGCAACATTAGAACTCATCAGTCAGCCGAACTTTTATGAAAACCTCAGCCAACGAACGTTGCAATTACTGACTGGTTTAAAACAACTCGCCAAAACGGCAGACGTTCCATTTTCTACCAATCAAGTCGGCGGAATGTTTGGTTTGTTTTTCTCGCAAGATGAGCATATCAGCCGTTTTGATCAAGTCATGAAGTGTGATCAGGACAGGTTTAAGAAATTCTTCCACCTGATGCTCGAAGAAGGCGTTTACCTCGCTCCTTCCGCATTTGAGGCTGGCTTTGTTTCGGCGGCGCATAACGAGCAAGACATCAACCGTACCCTGGCTGCCGCGCAAGTAGCCTTTGAAAAGCTGAGATGATTAATATCGTCAAACCCGGCCAGATTTACAAACTCACCCAGTACGAGAAATTGGGCGGTGAGCAGGGCGTGCGTCAACTCGTTAAGTATTTTTACCAGGCCATGGACTCATCGGCCTATGCTCGAACCATACGCGATATGCACGCAGTCGATTTAAGCGAAGCTGAAGAAAAATTATTTCTATTTCTAAGCGGCTGGCTCGGCGGTCCCTCTTTATATATAGAAAAATATGGCCACCCACGTTTACGCGCCCGCCATTTACCTTTTTCAATAGGCGCGAAAGAACGCGATCAATGGCTGAACTGTATGGATGCGGCCCTGACAAAAATGAATATTGAGAAACCGATGCACGACGAACTCATGCAAGCCTTTTTCAATACCGCCGATTTTATGCGCAACAAAACTGAATAATCGTTTTATTCACCATGCTTGCAGACGCCTTAAATTCAATTACTCAGTTAATCCTGCAATATCCTATCTGGGCGGGGGCGATCGTTTTTTTAGTCGCGATGATAGAGTCGCTAGCCATTATTGGTTTTATCGTACCCGGTGTCGCCATCATGTTCGCCATAGGCGCGTTAATCAGCAATGGCACGCTAGATCTATTGAGCACCGTTATTTGGGCCGCTGCTGGCGCCTCTATTGGCGACGGCTTGAGTTTTGCCCTGGGTTGGCATTACAAAGACAAGGTTTACCAACTTGCATGGCTAAAGAGGCACCAGGACTTACTCGACAACGGCCATGTATTTTTTGAAAAGTATGGCGTCCTCAGTATATTAATAGGCCGTTTTGTTGGACCTATTCGCGCCGTCATTCCACTCATCGCTGGTATTTTGCGGATGCCCATTAAACAATATATTCCCATTAATATTATTGCTTCCGCTTTATGGGCTCCTGCCTATCTCTTACCTGGTTTGTTTTTTGCAGAAGCGTTGAGTTATTTACCAGCCAGCTCCTGGATAAATAACCTTTAGCCTCCATCGCTCACTGAGTCTTTTGGCTTTTAAATTAAGGCGTTAAAAACTTAATTATCGCTTGTTCATAAATCATTCATTATTGACGCCTTACAATTAATATTGCAGGTCTTGCATTTATTATCTAATCAAAAGGAATTCACATGAATATAACAAAAACCACCTTCAACATAACTATTGCCAGTCTGGTAGTTATTCTTACTGGGTGCGCTAATACAGAGCAACCCAGTGCAAACACTCTTGAGTCAGTGCTTCAAGGACGCGCAGCAGAATTAGATACGCGCGAATCGGCAATCAGCAAGAGAGAAATGGAACTAAAATCAAGTACTCAACAAGCTGTAACGAGTGACCTATTACCGCCTAACGCTAAGACCGGCGAATGCTACGCTCGTGTATGGGTCCCTGAAAAATTCAAAACGGTTAGTGAACAAAAACTTGCTTCAGAAGCATCAGAAAAAGTTGAAGTAATACCCGCCAGATATGAATGGGCAACTGAAACAATCGAGGTAAATCCAGCTGGAAGTAGACTTGTCGCTGTAGCTGCTGTTTACGGCACAGAGGATGAAAAAATACAACTCAGTGAAGAACAACTGGTTTGGAGAATGGACCTCGCTAACACGTCAACTCCAGCAAGCAAAGAACTTCTATCGCTAGCAAAGCAATATGGCGCTGACCTTGACTCTGCTACACCTGGCATGTGTTTCCATGAACACTCCATAGCGGCTAAATTTGAAAATGTTACCGAACAAGTTTTAGTGCAACAGGAATCCTCATCGGTTAATACGATGCCAGCAAAATATCGCTCAGTTGAAAAACAGGTCCTAATAAGCGATGCTTCAAACAAGATTATCCAGATACCGGCAACGTACAAAACGGTTAGTGAACAAATGCTCGTTAAACCGGCCCACACGATATGGAAAAAAGGCACCGGCCCTATTCAACGTATTGATTCGGCCACAGGTGAAATCATGTGTTTGGTTGAAGTGCCTGCGGAATATATGACCGTCACAAAAACTGTTATCGACACACCCGCTACAACGAAGACAGTTGAAATTCCAGCTCAATATAAGACCGTTATCGTTCAGGAACTTGAAGCTCCGGCATCACAATCTCAAACAGTTATCCCTGCGAAATACAGCACGATTACTAAAACGAACGAGGTTTCAGCTGGAACGGTCACTTGGCATGAGGTGCATAACAAACAACATCCTACTGCTACGCGAACAGGGCAAAAAGTTTGTCTAACAAAAACCCCAGCTCGCTATAAAACTGTGACAAGACAGATTGTTGTAACACCAGCCACCACTCGCGAAGTGACGATACCCGCACAATTCAAAACAATGAAAGTGCAAAAACTCGTTTCAGCGGCGTCCGAAAAACGCATACCTATTCCTGCTACTTACAAAACAGTTACACGTAACGAGTTAGTGAGTGATGGGTTTATGCAATGGCGTTCAATTCTATGTGACACAAACATGACAACTGTTCGTGTGGCACAGATACAAGAAGCGCTGAAGGCCAAAGGTTTTAACCCTGGCCCCATTGATGGTGACGTTGGTATTGAAACAATACGAGCCGTTAATGCCTTCCAGAAAGCAAACAATCTACCTATAGATAGATACCTCAATGTAGAAACAGTGAAAGCGTTAGGGGTTTCTGTAAAATAAACTCCCGCTCTAAAAAAACCCCGCTTCGGCGGGGTTTTTTTTGCTCTCAGTTAATCCGTGCTCACAACATAATCAGGTTATCGAATAATAATTTAGTTAGTTCTGCCGAAGGCATCGGTTTATTGAAATAATAACCCTGAAAAATTGTACACCCCTGCTTGCGTAAAAATATCAATTGCTCCTCCTCTTCAACGCCTTCAGCGACCACATCCAAATTTAAATTTTTGGCCATCGCAATAATGGTCGCCGCTATCTCCCCGTCTGATTTATCTATATGCAAATCACGAACGAAGGATTGATCAATCTTAAGTTCACTCAAGGGTAATTTTTTCAAATACATCAATGATGAGTAGCCCGTTCCGAAATCGTCCATAGACACCCTGAAGCCCATGCTCGTTAAAACATTCATTTTATCGATGGTTGATTCTATATCCTTAATTACGATGCCTTCTGTGACCTCCAGAGTAATACTGCTCGCTGATGCGCCCGTTTCTTGCAGCATATTGATAACATTCTCAATAAAGTTATTTTGATAAAATTGAAATGGGCTAATATTAATGGATAAGCGAAAACCAGGATCAACTCCCTCAACTTCCCACTGTTTGATTTGCTGAAAGCCTTTTTTCAAAACCCATTCACCAATAGGTACGATCAGCCCTGTCATTTCTGCTACGGGTATAAATTCTGCTGGCGAGACGGAACCACCGTCTTTTTTAAACCATCGTAACAAGGCTTCGGCCCCTAAAATTCGACCAAACTCATCGACTTGCGGCTGATAAAACAGATCAAGCTCTCCAGCACCAATCGCATTGCGCAACTCTTTTTCCATCAGCAATCTTGCGTCAGCTACCACTTGCATTTCTGGCTGATAAAAACAAAACCCATCACGGCCTTTCTCTTTTGCACGATACATCGCAGTATCGGCTTGTTTCATTAACTCGTCGACACTACTACCCATCGCTGGAAAAGTCGTAATACCGATGCTCCCCGTTATGTGATAACTTTCTCCCGCAATATCAAAATTATCGCCTAAGGCTTGCTGCAATCTCGACATTAAAGCTCGGCTCTGGTTGATTACCGCCTCTTCTGAATCTTCTAAGTACCCCGTTAAAATAACAAACTCATCTCCGCCCAGGCGAGCGATCGTATCTTCGGTGCGAAAAATATTTTTAAGGCACAAAGCCACGTGTTTTAACAACTCGTCACCAGCGGCATGCCCGCGCGAATCATTGAGTGTTTTGAAATTATCCAAATCCATAAAGAGCAGCGAGCCATACCGCTTTTCACGTTTGGCAATGCCGAGCATGTATTCTGTGCGTTCGATTAACAGGCGTCTATTAGGTAAGCCCGTCAACTCATCGTAATAGGCTAATGTCTGGGCTTGTGCCTTTGATTCTTGCACCTCTTTAATCGTATTTTGCACGCGCTCTAACAAACCATTAAAGGACCGGCCCAGGGCTGCAAATTCGCTGTGGTTACCTTCATCTATGGGGATAATAGCTTTGTAATTTGCCTCTTGAGTGATCGTTGAGATGGTTGCCATTAAGTTCTTGAGCGGACGAACAAAAACTTTCTGCAACCATAATGCCATCAAAATAGCCAAGCATAATGCAATAGGAATAGACATCACCAACAGTTCGTTGAGCTGCCCTGTTAATAGCGCGAACTCTTCTATCGAAACGACGTAATTGACCACCCCCACCTTCTTTCCGCCGTCCATGACCCGTGCCTTATAGAACAGCATGCCGTTGATTATCTTAGGCGCCTTTAATGTTTTAAAATCTACAGTTTCATGATCTTCGGATAGTTTTGAATAATGCAATACGGATTCTGCAGAATTGGTTTCTAAGCCTGCATGAATAAGCTCTGGAAATGATTTCCATTTATGCTGAATTTCTAATGCTGAACTGGGTACGCCCGTTAAAATTGATTTAGCGTAATCTTTTTCCAGTGCACGGCTTAAGGTTTTAATCTTCTGAATAGACGCTTCTGCGTAATTTTCTTTTTCTACCACATAGACGACGACCGAATATGAGGCTACTAACGCAACGGTTAACGCCAACATCATCAATATAAATTGATTCCTCACAGACATTAGCGCCAAATTTAAAGGTTTAAACATATCTAAATACTTTGGCTCTTTTTGCTTTTATTTTGAAGTCCGGCTTTTTAATAAAAATAAAATACAATTTGTGATTAGGAACAGCGCCTACGAATAATAGTCGAAAAAATGAAAATTACGCTTACTTGCGGAAAATATGTATTAGCGTTGTGTAAAAAGTTCCGACAACATATGCAACCTGCCTATTGAGTCTTCCATTTCCAATACCCGCAGGCTCATTACATGTCCCATTGTTAGTACTTCGGTCAAACGATAAGCAGGCCAGTTTGCGTCATCAAATTGCTTTTCTTTTAGCGCCTTATTTGGCTGATGGGCAAAGCATCATGTAAGGTAAAATCATTAACCAGCAATTAGCTCAGCTAATCAGTGCTAACAACACAACCAGGTTCGAATAATAATTTAGTTAGTTCTGCCTGAGGCATTGGCTTATGGAAATAATAGCCCTGAAAAATTGTGCATCCATGCTGACGCAAGAATCTCAATTGGCTCTCTTCTTCAACGCCTTCTGCAACCACATCCAGATTTAAATTTTGCGCCATCGCAATAATGGTCGCTGCAATTTCTCCGTCAGCTTTATCAATGTGTAAGTCACGGACAAATGATTGATCGATCTTAAGCTCGCTTAACGGAAGCTTTTTTAAGTACGCTAATGACGAATAACCGGTACCAAAGTCATCCAAAGACATTTGGATGCCGACCGTCGTTAAGGCTTTCATTTTACCGATCGTGGATTGAATGTCTTCAATGACGATACCTTCTGTTACTTCTAACGTAACATGCTTAGCAGAGACGTCAGATTCAATCAATGAATCTATCACGGTTTCGACAAAATCCTCTTGATGGAATTGATAGGGACTAATATTTATCGATAGACTAAAATCAGGATCGATGCCCTGGCTCTCCCATTGTTTAAGTTGTTGAAACCCTTTTTTTATAACCCAATCACCAATGGCAATAATGAGTCCCGTTCGCTCGGCAACGGGTATAAATACTGCCGGCGAGACCTGCCCACTACCGTCTTTTTTAAACCACCGCAATAAGGCCTCAACGCCCAAAATTTTCCCAAACTCATCCACTTGCGGTTGATAAAATAACTCTAGCTCGTCGGTTTTTATGGCTTTCTGCAACTCATTTTCCATCTGAAGAATAGCATCTGCTTCTGCTTGCATTTCTGGCTCATAAAAAAAGTACCTATCACGACCCGCCTCTTTCGCGTGGTACATTGCTGTATCAGCTTGCTTCATTAACTCTCTAAATTCCTTAGCTTTACCCGGAAAAGTTGTTATACCTACACTGGCTGTAAGATGATAACTTTCCCCTTTTACATAAAAGCTATCACTCAATATCTGCTTTAATTTCAACATTAAAGCGTGAATTTGATTCGCCAGAGCGCTGTCAGAATGTTCGAGATAACCCGATAAAATCACAAATTCATCGCCGCCTAATCTAGCTATCGTATCTTCTGCCCGAAAAACACTTTTAAGGCTAAAAGCCACTTGTTTTAGCAGTTCATCTCCGGCGGCGTGCCCGTGCGAGTCGTTGATTTTTTTGAAATTATCTAAGCCTATAAACAATAATGAACCATGCCGATTTTCCCTTTTAGCTATACCAAGGCTATGCACCATGCGTACCTTTAGTAGTCGCCTATTCGGTAAACCCGTTAGCTCATCGTAGTAAGTAAGTTCATTAGCATGTGCCTTAGACTTTTGTTCTTTTTCAAACATTTTTTGCATTCGCTTTAGCAAGATATTAAAGTTCCTACCCAGTACCGCAAACTCACTGTTATCACGTTCTTCTATTTCAATCCCGGCTGAATAATTTCCGGATTCATTAATATTGAAAATCGCATCCTTTAACTTCTTTACGGGGTAAGCAACAACTTTCTGTAGCCATAATGATAAAAAAATAGCCAGGCCTATAGCAATGAGCATAGATATTAAGATCTGCTGAACTAACTGCTCTAATAGACTTATATAATTTTCATTTGAGACCACGTATTTAACTGCGCCGACACGTTGCACTCCAGACATTACGTCATGTTTAAAGAACAACAAATTTTCGTTTTTTTTCAGATTCGCTAACCCGCCCTTCATAACAGATTGGTAATTACCGGGTTGCTTTGAAAAGTTAAAGACGTGATGACCCGAGCTATCCTCTAACTCTGCGTGCATAATCATGGGGAATGATTGCCATTTACGCTCCAGTTCTACTGCTAAGCTGGGCAAGCGCTTTAATATCAACGTTGCATAATCATTTTCCAGCGCACGACTCAGCGTCTTCATCTCTTGACTAGACGATTCAACGTAGGCTTCTTTTTCAATGATGTAAATAACAGTAGAGTATGCAGCAACTAATATCATAGCTAACACGACCATCATCAATACAAATTGATGATGGATAGAGAGAAATGACATTTTTACAATTTTAAACATCCGTGATTATTTTTGTAGTTGTGTCCAACAAGCCATTATCAACAGCTCTTTTATTTTGTACCTCCGCCTTATACTAGGAAGCATTGGCAGCCAAATAAGTGACTGATTGATACATTGGGATGGATAAAAATATTTTTATCCATCGAATAAGGCATGGATCTTTCCGCCGTTATTAAATGCTGATAATTTAACTGTAGCAGAAAAAACACGACATACAAGTCAGCCGAAAATTCTAATCATCGATTCGTAAACAAACCTAAGATCATATGTAGCCTGTCTATTGGGTCTTCCATTTCCAACAGTCGCTGACGCATGACATTTTCCATTGATAGCACTTCGGCCAAACGGTAACCTACCCAGTTTGCGTCATTAAATTGCTCTTCTTTTAGTGCCTTATTGGGCTGATGTTTTTTTAATACATTTTTCAGCATAAGCGCCAAATTCTTCAAACCTTCTGGCACCGGTATAGCTGCTGGTTCGGGTAAAACTTGAATCGTTGCCGTTATTAACTCATGACTAGAAATATCGCTGTCTAAGATTTTAAAACGCTGACAGCCTATCGCTTCGATCGTCAATACGCCATCGTCTGACTGCCCCCATTCACTGATCTTTGCTAACGTTCCAAGCTGATAGCTTCTAGCTGCTGTTCCTACTTCACGCCCATCAACGATCATACAGACACCGAATGGCACCTCCTGCTTTAAACACGAACTGACCATATCTAAATAACGCGCCTCAAAAATTCTTAGCGCTAACACCCCTTCGGGGAAAAGCACCGTAGACAAAGGGAAAATAGGCACATTTTTTGTCAATACTGGCATGTTAAATTTAATTCGCTAAAAGGTCCTCAACCGATTGATGTATACCGCCAAACCCACCGTTACTCATGAAAACGATATGGTCACCGCGCGCTGCCTCATGCACAATCGCCTCAATAAGCGTCCCCATCGTTTTAAATAAGCGAATAGCTGGGTAGTTTTCTAAATCCATTCGCCAATCTATTTCATCTGGTATATAGATATATGAACAATCCGCCGATACCAGCGAGGGTAGCAAGGCGTCTTTATGCACACCCATTTTCATGGTGTTAGACCGAAGCTCTAGCACCGCAATAATACGCTGCTCGGCCACCTTGCCCCGCAAACCAGCCAAGGTGCTGGCGATAGCCGTTGGGTGGTGCGCAAAGTCATCGTACAAGGTGATGTGATTTATTTCAGCTAAAACTTCCATCCGCCGTTTCACATTTTGAAAACTCGCCAATGCTTCAATAGCCAACGATGGCTCAACCCCGACGTGGTGTGCAGCCGAAATAGCGCCTAAGGCATTGGATACATTGTGTTGCCCGCTTAAAGACCAATTAACTCGACCCGCTAAAGCACCCTGATAATAAACGTCAAATTCGCCTTCGCCTGCGGCCACATTTCCAACACACCACACGGCATCGACTGAAGGACCTGGGTTAATTTTTTCTACCGGCGTCCAGCAGCCCTGTGCGATTACTTCATTTAAATTTACATCGTTTGACGGACATATCAATAAGCCATTAGCAGGAACTGTACGTACTAAATGATGAAATTGGCGCTTAATGGCATCTAGATCATCGAAGATATCGGCGTGATCAAATTCAAGGTTATTTAACACGCAGGTTTTGGGGCGATAATGGACAAACTTTGAGCGTTTATCAAAAAAAGCGGTGTCGTATTCGTCCGCTTCTATTACAAAATAGTCTGATTCGCCTATACGGGCAGAAATTTCAAAATTCAGCGGAACACCACCGATCAAAAAACCCGGTTTCAACCCCGCATAATCCAAAATCCACGCCAGCATCGAACTGCTCGTCGTTTTACCGTGAGTGCCCGCTACCGCCAACACCCACCTGCCTTGCAGCACGTGTTCGGCTAACCATTGCGCGCCCGAGGTATACGGCAAACCTAAATTCAGCACCGCCTCTACTTCTTCATTGCCGCGTGATAGCGCATTGCCAATCACCACCATATCGGGCTTTATTGCTAAGTTTTCAGCGCTGTAACCCTGCATTAACTCAACCCCTTCAGCTTCCAGTTGCACACTCATCGGCGGATAAACCCCCGCGTCGGAACCGGTCACGGTATGCCCCATGCGCTTTGCCAGCACCGCAAGACCGCCCATGAAGGTGCCACAAATACCTAAAATATGTATTCTCAAGTCCTTTTTTCCTAGATAATATCGTCTACTGACATCTTACTGCAGATGGCACTGACGTTTTAAATATTCTTTATTGTGAAAGACCTATGACTAATCCTAAACTTCAAAATATACAGGTAAACGTTGATACTACCTACATAGCCTCGTCGTCTGAGCCCGAAGCTGCGCGTTACGTTTTTGCCTATACCATTACTATTGCAAATAAGGGCGAGATTGAAGCCCAGCTGCTCAGCCGTCATTGGATCATCAACGATGCAAATGGTAAAACGCAAGAAGTACATGGTGAAGGGGTGATCGGCGAACAGCCTCATATTCAACCTGGAGAATCGTTTGAATATACCAGCGGCGCGGTGATAGAAACCTCGGTCGGCGCCATGCAGGGTAGCTACGATATGTTAGACGCCAATGGAGAAAAATTCACCGCCACCATTCCGCCTTTTTCTTTATCCATTCCTCGAACGTTACATTAAACAGTAAGCTCTATGGCCACCTACGCCATTGGTGATTTACAGGGCTGTTATGACCCTTTGCGTCGTTTACTCGACACGCTTAAATTCGACCCGGCGCATGATCAAGTATGGTTCGCTGGGGACCTTATTAATCGCGGCCCTAAATCCCTTCAAACCTTACGCTTTATCATCTCGCTAGGCGATAGCGCGCGAAGCGTTCTGGGTAATCACGAATGCCATTTTTTAGCCGTCGCGTACGGACATAAAAAGCCTCATAAAGCCGACACATTTGAGCAACTTCTTGCCGCTGAGGACGCGAAGGGTTTGGTCGACTGGGTACGTAAGCAACCGTTTATGTATGAAGACGAGGCGCTGGGTTATAGCATGATTCACGCGGGCTTACCTCCGCAGTGGTCGCTCAGCGAAGCGCGACAATACGCGCGCGAACTGGAAGCCACCTTTCAAAGCGATAACATTGACCCATTTTTAGCCTCTATGTACGGCGACCAACCAAACCACTGGAATACTAACTTAACCGGTAACGAGCGGCTTCGTTTCGTTATCAACTGTTTTACCCGTTTACGCTATTGCGACGAACAAGGGCGACTACACTTAAAAGAGAAAGGTGCCATCGGCACTCAGGCAGAAGGTTCACTACCGTGGTTTGAAACGCCCAACAGGAAAACGCTGAACGATAAAATATTATTTGGCCACTGGTCTACGCTGGGCTTACATAAAAAAAACAATACTATCTGTTTAGACAGTGGTTGCTTATGGGGCGATAAACTCAGCGCGATAAAACTGGATGGTTCTGAGCAGATTATCTCTCAGGATTGTGAAGCCTCGTTAAAACCGTTTTAGGTTTTTTGGTACTCAACAAATGAAAAGCTGTAGGCGTGCCTTTCATCTGCGGCGTGTTCAGTTTGCTCCACCACCCGCCATTGATCAGCGTCTATCTCGGGGAAAAACGTGTCCGCATCGAAATGATGATGAACGTGGGTCACGTATAATCTATCGGCCAGCGGCAACATTTGTTGATAAAAGCTCGCGCCACCAATCACCATTACTTCGGCGTCCTCTTTGACCGCATCTAACGCCGCGTCAATGCTATTGACTACCAGCACACCATCGGCCGTAAAGGTTAAGTCTCTTGTAACAACGATATTTTTTCTACCCGGTAATGGCCGGCCAATCGACTGATAGGTTTTACGCCCCATCAAAATCGGTTTAGCCATGGTGATGGCTTTAAAATGTTTAAAATCATCCGGCAGGTGCCACAGTAATTCGTTATCTTTCCCAATGGCTCTGTTATCAGCCATCGCTACGATCATAGAAATCACTTATATCGCCACTGGCGCTTTAATCCCGGCGTGCGATTGGTAGCCAACTATTTCAAAGTCGTCGTATTGGTAATCGAATAAAGACCCAGGCGTGCCTGCGATTTTAAGCTGTGGTAATTCAAACGTGTCACGAGACAACTGTAATTCGGCTTGTTCAAAATGATTGTTATACAGGTGTACATCACCACCGGTCCAGACGAAATCCCCCACCTCCAGTCCCGCCTGTTGAGCGACCATATGCGTTAATAAGGCATAGCTGGCGATATTGAACGGTACGCCAAGGAAAAAGTCGGCGGAACGCTGATACAACTGACACGAGAGACGGCCATTGGCGACGTAAAATTGAAATAATAAATGACACGGCGGCAGAGCCATCTCGGGTATTTGCCCAACATTCCACGCGCTGACGATTAAACGACGAGAGTCTGGCGTCTGTTTAATTTGTTCTAATACGTTACTGATCTGGTCAATACTCTCGCCCGATGGTGTCGGCCACGAGCGCCATTGATGCCCATAAACCGGGCCCAGATCACCATTCTCGTCGGCCCATTCATCCCAAATACTAACGCCCTGTTCTTTAAGGTAGGCCGTATTGGTATCACCTTTTAAAAACCATAATAGTTCGTGAATAATGGAACGCAGATGCAGTTTTTTGCTCGTAACGAGTGGAAAGCCCTGCGATAAGTCAAAGCGCATTTGTCGACCAAATACAGACCGTGTACCGGTCCCTGTGCGGTCTTCTTTATCGGCTCCATTTGCAAGAATATCCTGCATTAATTCTAAATATTGCTTCATTAACTGCGCTCTTTTTTATAGGCTTTAAACATCAAATATGAACCCAATAATAACATGGGTACGGTCAGTAGTTGCCCCATCGTTAGCCAGCCAAAGGCCAAATAACCCAACTGTACGTCGGGTAAGCGTACAAACTCAACTGAAAATCTAAACACCCCATAACCGATCAAAAACAGGCCCGAAACGGCCATCGTGGGCCGCGGTTTATTCGAGTAGAACCAGAGAATCATAAACAGCACAAAACCTTCCAGCGCCGCTTCATAGAGTTGCGAAGGGTGACGCGGTAAATCGCCCAAGCCAGGGACCAACATGCCGAACGCCGAGTCGGTTGGTTTCCCCCATAGTTCGCCGTTTATAAAATTACCAATACGACCCGCACCTAAGCCCACTGGAACCAATGGCGCGATAAAATCGGTCACGCTAAAGAAACTATGCTGATACTTCCGGCCGAATAATGACATGGCGACCAATACGCCCATCAAGCCGCCATGGAATGACATGCCGCCTTGCCATATTTTAAATAGGATAATGGGGTTTTCAACAAACTCCGGGAAGTTATAAAACAGCACGTAACCGACTCGACCACCAAGCACCACGCCCATCGCAGAGTAAAAAATAAGATCGTCTATTTGCTCATCAGACCAACCTATTTTCCGGCTTCTTATGCGACCTAAAAACCAGGCTCCGGCAAATCCTACTAAGTACATGAGGCCATACCAATGAATTTTCAGGCTTCCTAGGGAGATCGCAACGGGATCAATATTTGGATATGACAGCATAGGTGAGTAATAAGTTTTCTACTATTTTATAGTGCTGAAGTAACAAAGAATAGTCTTGTGTTTTACTCTTGAAACGCCGCGCTAATTTAGCGCACTAAAGCGTGCTTATATTAAACGCCTACACCGTGTAATGAACTAGACAGAATTAAATTCTGCCCATTCATCTCTCATTCAGCCAAATTTATTTATAGTTCAAGCACTTGTAATCACCTTCTTGTAAAAAAGACTTGCTAGGAGCATTATAAGTTGGGGCTTAATGGAGACCATAGCCTTGGTTAATTTAGAATAATATTTTTAACATTAATGACAAACCTAAAGGGGATTTTAAAATGAGTATCATGTCTGAATTTAAAGATTTTGCAATTAAAGGAAATGCCATTGATATGGCAGTAGGTATCGTTGTCGGCGCAGCATTTGGCAAGATTGTTTCATCGTTTGTAGGCGACATTATCATGCCCCCTATAGGCATGATGCTTGGCGGTGTCGATTTCAAAGACTTGACTATGGTTTTACAAGAAGCCACCGTTGATGGCGCTGCAGTCGTCATCAAATATGGTAGCTTTATTCAAACCATGGTTGACTTTACGATTATCGCGTTCGCAATTTTCATGGTGGTAAGAGGCATTAACTCCATGAAGAAAAAAGAAGAGGCCGCTCCTGCGGCGGCTCCAAAACCAAGTAAAGAAGAAGTGCTTTTATCTGAAATTAGAGATTTACTAAAGAATAAATAATTCCTGGTTAACACTAAATGTAAAGTCGAAAAGCCGTACGTATTATTAGAATGTGTACGGCTTTTCTTTACCTTAAATTTAAAGCAATCAGCGCGCATCGCCCACATTAAGTATTTTGATAGCTCATAACATTGAATTTATCGGTGAATACCGATGGAACAACAGGGACGGCTTTGTTCATTGGACTCATCATTATCCACAGGGTTCGCACCCTGCTGGTTAGATTAAATATCATGGTAAGATTTATCAATAAAATATTATTAGGTGCCGGCTATGGCCAAAAAAACTAACGATAAAACACTCGGTGACCCCTCATTAAGTCTAGAACTTGCTAATGTAGATATTGAGCACATTAGTAAACATGTTCTCTCTGACAATGACACACCTGACTTACGCGAAAGCAACGAGTTTAGAAGCGCTGGCGCTTTGATGAAATCTATTGCAGACGAAGTGCTTTCCTGGCGAGAGTCTCTCCCTGAGGGCTTTCAACCAGCCATCGTCGCTATTTTACAAGGCGGCATTCAAATTGATGTTCTAAAACTCTCTCAAGTGAGTTTCCATGGTATTAGAATTGAAGGAACTATGGCCGGTAATGCCTGCGTCATGTTTGCCCACCAAGCCAATATACAGATGTTATGCCACGCCATTAAAGTAAAAAAGGCCGCACCCAGCAGGTCCATTGGATTTATCTGGCCTGATAAAACCGTTCATATATAAAAAGGCGGCTTAAGAAGCCGCCTTTTTATTACCTCATAGTTATATTTAACCCAACAGTGGTGCGATTACCAAACTCACAATCGCCATCACGTTAATTAAAATATTCATTGATGGGCCAGAGGTGTCTTTAAACGGATCACCCACCGTATCACCCACTACCACGGCGGTATGCGTATCAGAACCTTTGCCGCCTAAATTACCCTTCTCAACGTACTTCTTAGCGTTATCCCAGGCACCACCGGCATTTGCCATCATCAGCGCCATAAGCACGCAACTCAATAAGGCGCCGGATAACATGCCGCCTAATGCTTGCGCACTAATGATAAAACCGACCAGCGGAGGTGCGCTAACCGCAATCACACCCGGTACGATCATTTTTTTCAACGCCGCGGTGGTCGCAATATCAATACATCTTTCAGTATCAGGCTCTGCCGTTCCTTCAAGCAAACCATCTATCTCTTTAAACTGACGACGAATCTCTTTGATCATTTCAAAGGCCGCATCACCGACCGCCGTCATCGTTAATGAGGCGATAACAAACGGTATAACACCACCAATAAACAAGCCAATCAACACTTGTGGATCATTCAATTCCAAGCTGAAGTTAGGGATGTGTATCGACACCGTTTCTATAAACGCAGTAATAATAGCCAACGCCGCTAAGGCCGCGGCACCAATCGCAAAGCCTTTGCCTATGGCCGCCGTTGTATTACCTAACTCATCTAACGAATCCGTGATCTCACGCGTCTCTTTACCCAGCCCGCCCATTTCAGCGATACCACCGGCGTTATCCGCAACAGGCCCATAAGCATCAATGGCCATAGTAATACCTACCGTTGCCAACATACCGACAGCCGCGATACCTACGCCATACAAGCCCGCAAAGTGGCTCGCCACCGCGATGACGCCACAAATAGTGAAAACAGGAATGGCAACCGATTGCATACCGATGGCCAGCCCAGCAATCATCACCGTCGCCGGGCCCGTTTCACCTGCCTTGGCGATATGTTGAACTGGCGATCCGGCGGTGTAATACTCGGTCACGAGTCCGATAATAATGCCACCAACCGCACCCGCGAGTACCGCCATCCAGACATAATTATTCACATCCATCGTAGCGATAACCAGCCACGCCGCGATGATGAATAAGATAGATGCACCCATCGTACCCATCCGTAAGGCTTTTTCTGGTGATTTAGCCGCATTTTTTTTGACGATATAAATACCGCCAATCGAGCATAGCAAGCCGATGGACGCTAGCGCCAAGGGTAAAAACATCAAACTAGACTGCGCGCCCAACTCCGCCAATACAACGGCCGACATGGTCGACGCAATAGCGATGGTAGCAATCATAGATCCGCAATAGGATTCAAAGATATCCGAGCCCATACCGGCAACGTCGCCCACGTTATCACCGACGTTATCTGCGATAACCCCGGGGTTACGCGGATCATCTTCAGGTATACCCGCTTCAATTTTACCGACCAAATCGGCACCAACGTCGGCGCTTTTAGTGAAGATGCCACCACCGACACGCGAAAACAGCGCAACAACCGAAGCGCCCATCGCAAAACCATGAATCGCGTGCGATGTTTCCGGGTCGCTACCAAAAAATAAATACATTAACCCCAGGCCCATCAAGCCTAAAGACGCGACGGCGAGGCCCATAATAGAACCACCGAAAAAAGCGACCGAAAGGGCCGCTTCAGCACCTTCTGTGTGAGCCGCCGTGGTGGTTCGAACGTTGGCTTTAGTGGCCGTGTTCATACCGATATAGCCAGCCGCACCAGAAGCCAGCGCTCCAACCAAGAAGCAAAGAGCCGTAGCCCAACCTAAAAATATAAACGTCAACACAAACAAGACGGCTGAAAACATCACGAGCATCTTATATTCGCGTTTCATAAACACCATTGCGCCTAAATGGATTTGCTCGGCAATTTTGGCGACCTTACCCTCTCCTTCGGGGTATTTCATCACCAGACTATAAACGTACCTAGCCGCGACCAAGCCCAAACAACCAATGATAGGGGGGATTAAATAACTCAACTCCATGCTTTTCTCCTGATTATATTATTATTTATCAAATATTTAAAAATCTACAAAAACAAAACAGCCCGTCTTTTTTACATCGCCCAAGCAAATGGTGCAAGTATAAAATTTAATTAATTCGATTCCCGCCTGTATAATGCAGCACAACATTTATCTGATATAAAAAATAGGAAACGTAATGAGTCTTAATTTAGTACCCTCCGGAAAAGATCTTCCTCATGACATCAATGTCATCATCGAAATCCCTTCGCACAGTGACCCCATTAAATACGAAGTCGATAAAGAGTCCGGCGCTCTATTCGTTGATCGTTTTATGAATACCGCCATGTTTTACCCTTGCAACTACGGTTATGTTCCGCATACCTTATCTGACGACGGCGACCCGGTTGACGTATTAGTAGTGTCACCGTTTCCTTTAATGAATGGCTCAGTGATTCGTTGTCGCCCGATTGGCGTGTTGAAAATGACCGATGAAGCAGGTGAAGACGCAAAAGTACTTGCCGTACCCGTGTCAAAATTATCGACGCTGTACGATGACGTGAAGTCTTATCAAGATATCCCAAAAATCACCCTTAACCAAATCGCTCACTTTTTTGATCACTATAAAGATTTAGAGCCTGGCAAATGGGTAAAAATTGAAGGTTGGGAAGGTGTTGACAGTGCCGCTAAAGAAATCTTAGACAGCGTCGCTCGTTATGATGCTGCAGAGGACAAGCCGCGCTTCTAAAGCTGAGCGAAGCTGATGCCCCTTGGGGCGTAAGTGCCTCAAATCATTAATAACCGCTGGTGTTCTTCTTGACCCAGCGGTTTTTTTCTGTCTGTTGATCGTCAGCGGCTAAACGCTCTTTTTTCCAAAAAGGCGCTTTGCTTTTAAGGTCTTCCATCATAAATCGGCAAGCCTCAAACGCATCTTTTCTGTGCGCCGACCAAACGGCCACGAGCACGATAGGGTCATTGGGTAACAACTCACCCACGCGGTGAATAATGAGCGTGTCGAGTAAACTCCATTTTTCTTCTGCCTGAGCCACTATTTTTTGCAAATGTTTTTCGGTCATTCCCGGGTAATGCTCTAGCACCATCGCATTCACTGCATCACCTTCGTTGATGTCCCGCATCGTGCCAATAAACGTCGCACAAGCGCCATACTGACCATCGCGCTGCATCTGCTCTTGATGCTGACTGATCGCTTTCCATGGATCAAATGCCGAGTGCAATATGGAAATCATTTAGCCGCCCGTCACTGGGGGGAAAAAGGCCACTTCATCGCCTGGCTTCACTGGAGTGCTTAATTCTGCGTACTCCTGATTAACAGAGTGCAGTACCGATTGACTCACGTCATAACCCGAACTGACCTGCTGCCAAACATCCGCGACGGTCGAAATATCCGCGCTATTTAGCTCTTCACTAGAGCGACCCAACTGCTCTTTTAAACTGGCGAAATAGAGTACTTTGATCGACATACTATTTTCATTTTTTGAATGTGTCATAATTCGATATATTATCACGCTAACAAATAAGTTGAGCCACTAGATTATGTCAGAACTTACACATTTTAATGCCGCGGGTGAAGCCCATATGGTCGATATCAGCGAAAAGGCCGATACCGATCGCACCGCCGTGACAGAAGGTTTTATTGAAATGGATAGCGCGACATTAAAACGCGTTATCGACGGTGATAACAAAAAAGGGGACGTACTGGGCATCGCTCGCATCGCTGGCATTATGGCCAGCAAGAAAACGGCCGAGCTCATTCCACTATGCCATCCGCTACCGATCACCCACGTTGATATAAAACTTCAACCCGATACTAAAAATAATCGAATCAACTGCCTAACCACCGTCAGCACCGCGGGTAAAACCGGTGTGGAAATGGAGGCTCTCACCGCGACGCAAGTAGCCTTACTCACCATCTATGATATGTGTAAGGCGGTCGATCGCGGTATGACGATCCAGGGCGTGCGCCTACTTGAAAAAAAAGGTGGTAAGTCTGGCCACTGGCAACGTGACGTTGATTAAGCGTGTTATTTAAACTGCACCCACGATTAGCGGCCGATTGCCATTACCTGGGCGATTTTCCTCTCTGTGCGCTGTTATTGAGTAAAGACGCTAACTACCCCTGGTATATTTTAGTCCCCAGACGCGCCAACATCAGTGAAATTTTTCAGCTTCAGGCCAACGACCAACAGCTATTAAAAGAGGAATCTTTAACCTTAAGCGAACGTCTGCACGGCGCTTTTACAGCCGATAAAATGAATATCGCCGCGCTCGGCAATATGGTGCCTCAATTACATATTCACCATATCGTGCGTTACAAAACCGATGTAGCCTGGCCCAAACCCATTTGGGAAGTCGCCGAAGCCAAACAATATAGCGAAACATTATTAACTCAACGCATCCTACAAACAAATCAACTATTAGACGGCAGCGCTTTTGTGCCGCGACCGATAACACCAAAAGAGGCCCCTAGTGACTAATCAAGCAACCGCCATCTTATTGGCCGAGTGCCCAGACCAGCCTGGCATTATCGCGAAGATCACCCAGTTTTTAGCGGCCAACAACGGCAACATTGTCGATCTGGAGCAACACGTAGACAGTGACGATCAACACTTTTTTATGCGCGTGGAGTGGCAACTGAATGACTTTCGTATCGCCCGGCAATCGATAGAAGCCGCTTTTGCCGATCAAGTCGGCTCGTTGCTTAATATGAACTGGAACATCGAATTTTCTGACGTTAAGCCAAGAATGGCGATTTTTGTTTCTCAGCACGGCCACTGCTTATTTGACATGCTTTCTCGTTATCAATCTGGCGAATGGAACGTTGAAATTCCACTGATAATCAGCAACCACAAAAACTATCAATCGCTCGCTGAAAATGCAGGTATTGCGTTTCATCATATTCCAATCACAGCCGACAACAAGCAACAGCAAGAAAAAGTGCAGCTGCAATTATTGGCCGAACATCAAATAGACACTATCGTACTGGCTCGTTATATGCAGATATTAAGCGAGAACTTTATTGACCATTACCCACATCAAATCATCAATATCCACCATTCTTTTTTACCCGCCTTTCCCGGTGCCAGGCCTTATCACTCGGCTCACGAAAGAGGCGTTAAGATTATTGGCGCAACCAGTCACTATGTCACCACTGAACTAGACGCAGGGCCCATTATTGATCAGGACATCGTGCATATTCGGCATAATGACAGCGTCGATGACTTAAAGCGTAAAGGTCAGGATAATGAAAAAATTGTGCTCTCGCGCGCGATAAGGCGACACCTTCAACACGAAGTGCTAGTCTATAAAAACCGTTGTATTGTTTTTGATTAAAAAATTGTTATCGAGGAGACGACCATGAGTAATCAAACTGGACAATGTTTATGTGGATCCATCCACTATGAAATTAGTGCCGACCCTGTAATGCTGGCAAATTGTCACTGTACACATTGCCAAAGGGCAAGCGGGTCGTCATTTTCGAGCAATACGGTTGTTCCTGCAGAGGCGTTTAAAATAACTGGCGATACCTTGACTATGTATCTTGATCACGGTGATAGCGGGCTAGAGCTTCGTCGTTACTTCTGCAGTTGCTGCGGCTCGTCACTCTACACCGAGGCCGATGCAATGCCGGGGCTAACCATCGTTAAAGCAGGCACTTTGGATGATACCTCCAGCTATAAACCCGCTGCCGACATTTGGTGTGCCTCAAAGATGGACTGGTTAAAACAAAATGTTGGTAGGTCCGAATTTGAACAGATGCCAACAGCCTAACACTTAGCGTTTGCCTGGGGTTTAACGACAATAGTCCCAACTATTGTCGTTAAATGACTACTTTCAACTCTATGAAGCTAAAGCTAATTTAGCGTCATAGACGATGAATTTTAGTCATTTTAATCAATCGATTAAAATGACTCCATTGATTGCAAAATCAAACTTTAGTAAAAGCCACTTATTAAACTAGCGCGATTTAATTCAAAGCAACAAAGGCAAATAAACTAAATCGCTTAGTGCCCCATCAATTATTTTATATCTTAAAATTACCAATCATTGAATGGATGCTATCGGCCATCTGCTGTAACTCTTGGCCTTTATTGGCGGTGACTTTTGCACCTTCTGAGGCCTCATTAGCAAGCACATGGATAGAAACAACATTTTGACTAATATCTTCAGAAACTGAGGATTGCTCTTTCGCTGCTGTTGCTATTTGGATATTCATATCGACAATACGTGAAACAGCTTGTTCAATACTATTTAACGCACTACCTGCACTATTTACTTTATCGACCACTCCGTTTGTTTTTTCTTCACTTTGACGCATCGATTTGGTTGAGGATTTAGAACCTTCTTGTAGGCGTTCGATCATATTTTGTATTTCTTGTGTTGAATCTTGTGTCCGGCTCGCCAATGTTCTTACTTCATCTGCCACCACGGCAAAACCACGTCCATGCTCACCGGCACGAGCCGCTTCAATGGCTGCATTAAGCGCTAATAAATTGGTTTGATCCGCTATGCTCCTAATAACATCTAATACACCACCGATTGATATCGCATCTTGCTCAAGACCTTCAACAATCGTTACCGACTCGCTAACTTTACGCGATAAATCATTTATTTCGCTCACCACGCCATCAACCACTTTATTACCATTAACTGCTTCTGTTTCAGCCGATTGTGCAGCCTCTGATGCGGATGATGCAAGCTGCGATACCTTTTGAACCGTCGCTGTCATTGCAGCCATTGCTGTTGCAACATGGTTAATTTTATTTTCTTGTTTATTCATCCCAATCTGGCTTTCATTACTTAATACAGCCATTTCATTAGCCGAACTTGTTAGTTGCCCGCCACTTTGTGAAACCTGAGTCACCAATGAATGAATCATACTAACAAATTGATTAAACGCAGCACCCAGCTGCGCAATTTCATCTCGACCTTTTTCATTTAAACGTTGCGTTAAATCACCACCACCATTAGCAATTTCATTTAATGAACTAACAACATGCATAATCGCCGCTTTAATATGTCGAACCATTAGCATCGCGACCAATAAACCCAATGCAGTCGCCAAAACAGACAAGATTAAAGACCTTGTAATCGCAGATGACTTTTCACCCAACATAGTTTCACTTAATTCTGCCGCTTTCTTTTCTTCTGCCAATGCTAGCGCTTGTACCGCCACACGAACTTTTTGCCAATTAGGATGCTCTTGCTTAGACAGCACTGTAATCGCTGTGGGCACATCCCCTGCTTTCACTAGAGCTAAAACCTCTAACTTAGCGGCTCGGCTTTTTTCCCAAAAATCATTTATCTTACTCAGTTCAGCTTGGATTGACTGATTGTCACCCGCGGCTTCTAACGCAACCTGATAGGCTTTATCAAAGCGAGCGATTGCTTTCGGCACCACTTCATGTGGTTTTTTGAGGTGCGGCTTAAGCACAAGGTTTCTTAACGCGATACCCGATAACAACCCATCGGAAAACATCGTCTGGTAAGCGACATAACGCACTTGGTTGGTCTTAAAGTAGACATCAAACCGATCACCCATCGATATAACGCCTGATAACGCACTCCATATGCCAAGGCCAAACAATACAAACACAAGGATAAATGCAGTGATCAGCTTTTGACTAATAGTTGTTTTATTTAACATCAACTCATTCCCATAGATTGACAGGTAGAAAGTATAGTTAATATTCACTATACTTCACAGGGGATATTTACCTTAATTCGCTGATTTTTAAGCCAAAAACTAACCCACAAAGCCATCGGGCGAACGTCTAGCCGAGTGAGGGCGTACGTCAAAAAACAATCGCCTAGTTTGCTTTTTAGTTGCCGTCTCACCGAGATATTCATACAGCATACTTAAGCCCTTGCCGGCTAGCCGCTTACTGTAAGCGGAATCGGTAATTAAACGCGTAGCATGAAGACATTTGATAACTGCAACAACCTTTAACCCATTAAAATTTATTTAATAACTATTGCTTAGCCGCACTAAAAATCAAATCGACCCTAAGCTATTAACAAATCAAAAACTATCAAACTAAGTCCTTGCGCTTCAGGTAAACGGGCGGCATCCAGCTGCATAATCCAATACAGCACCGCCACGCCCATTAAGACAGCGATTACCGCCAATACAATCATCATAAAGGCAAATTTTGCTGTCCCTTTATCGCTCGGCATTGGTGGGTATTAACTCTAGGTAAGTGAGTAGATCAGTATAGTCAAATGGCCAATTAAGGGGCGCTTGTCCGTGTTTATGATTCGTCAGCACGGGGATATGGTGGCCGTACTGTTCTATCAATGCATCGGACTCAACAATATCGATCACCTCAATTTGATAGCGCCCAGAGTATTGCGCTAAAAGTTGCTGCAACAAGGGTTTCGCTTGCTCGCACAGATGGCAACCATCGGTGGTATAAAAAGCTAACTCAGTTATCGTCTGGGTCATAAGCGAGACTCGGCGCTAACCAACGTTCAATATAGTCCAACGATTCACCTTTACGCTCGGCATAATCTTCCACCTGATCTTTTTTCAGCTTACCTACATTAAAGTACTGTGCATCCGGGTGCGCAAAATACCAGCCACTCACCGCGGCCGTGGGGTACATGGCAAAGCTTTCTGTTAATTCGATACCGACAGCTTGCGTTGCGTCTAATAACGAAAACAAGGAAGCTTTCTCGGTATGATCAGGGCACGCGGGGTAACCGGGTGCGGGGCGAATACCTTTATATTTCTCACCAATTAAGTCTTCGTTAGCGAGTGTTTCCTCAGGTGCATAAGCCCAGTATTCTTTTCTGACTCGCTGGTGTAAACACTCCGCGAAGGCCTCTGCTAAACGATCAGCCAGGGCTTTTAACATGATGGACTGGTAGTCATCGTGCTCTGCCTCAAAACGCTTCAGGTGCTCCTCGATTCCAATACCCGCGGTGACCGCAAACGCGCCCAAGTAATCGTTAATGCCCGATTTTTCAGGCGCTACGGTGTCTGACAGGCAGTAATTTTTACGCCCGGGTGGTTTAATATTTTGCTGCCGTAAATGATGCAATACAGCGCTTTCTTTAGTGCGCGATTCGTCTTCGTAAAGTACTACGTCATCCACCCGACTATTGGCCGGAAAAAAGCCAAACACAGCGCGCGCTGTTAGCCATTTCTCGTCGATAATTTTTTGCAACATCTGCTTAGCGTCGTCAAATAGATCGCGCGCGTGCTGGCCGACGACTTCGTCGTCTAAAATTTTCGGGTAACTACCAATCAATTCCCATGTTTGGAAAAATGGCGACCAATCAATAAACTGGGCAATTTCGTCCAAGGGGTAATCGCTGAGTACTTTAGTGCCTAAAAAGCTTGGCGTTACAGGCGTGTAACCACTCCAATCAATTTGCGCTGCGTTGTTACGCGCGTCGTCGAGGTTCAGCTGGCGTTTTGTCGATTGCCTGCCTTTATGTCGCTCGCGTACTTCGGCGTACTCTTCGCGGACTTTATGCTGGTAATCATTCGCTGCGTCTTGATCCATTAATTTACTGAGCACACCTACGGCTCTTGAGGCGTCGGTTACGTACACGCTCGCGCCCTTATATTGCGGCTCAATTTTAACCGCGGTATGCGCGCGCGAGGTCGTTGCTCCACCGATCATCAACGGTATTTTAAATTCCTGACGTTGCATCTCTTTCGCCATATGCACCATTTCATCGAGCGACGGCGTTATTAAACCACTCAGACCGATGACATCGACGTTGTGCTCACGCGCCTGCTTAAGAATCGTATCCGCTGCTACCATCACGCCGAGGTCTAGCACCTCAAAACCATTACACTGCAGCACGACACCGACGATATTTTTGCCGATATCATGTACATCACCCTTCACGGTCGCCATCAAGATCTTGCCGTTACTGGCGATTACGTCGCCTTTTTCTTCTTCCATAAATGGCATTAAATACGCCACCGCTTTTTTCATTACGCGCGCTGATTTAACCACTTGCGGCAGAAACATTTTGCCGGCGCCAAACAGGTCACCCACTACGTTCATGCCATCCATCAAGGGACCTTCAATCACGTGCAAGGGCCTTTCAGCCGCTTGCCGGGCTAACTCGGTATCTTCATCGATAAACTCGGTAATGCCCTTAACCAGCGAGTGCTCTAAACGCTTATTAACCGGCCAGGAGCGCCATTCCTCGGCTTCTTTTATCGCTTCTTCTGAACCATCATCAAGATACTTAGCCGCCAGTTCCAATAAGTTTTCAGTCGCGCTAATACCCTTGTCTGGCGTACGGTTTAAAATCACGTCTTCAACGCACTCGCGTAATTCTTCAGGAATATCGTCGTACACGGCCAACTGACCGGCATTAACGATGCCCATATCCATGCCTGCCTTTACCGCGTGATAGAGAAACACCCCGTGGATCGCTTCGCGAACTTTATCGTTACCGCGAAAAGAAAACGACACATTGGACACACCACCAGATACCATCGCATGAGGTAGCGTTTGTTTAATTACACGAGTCGCTTCGATAAAGTCGACCGCGTAATTATTATGCTCGTCGATACCAGTCGCCACGGCAAAAATATTTGGGTCAAAAATAATGTCTTCGGCGGGGAACCCAACCCGTTCGGTGAGCACCTTGTAAGCGCGAGTACAAATTTCTACTTTGCGTTCAAAGGTATCGGCTTGTCCGCTTTCGTCGAACGCCATAACGATAACCGCCGCTCCGTAGCGCATAATGGTTTGGGCTTGATCGATGAAGTTTTCTTCACCTTCTTTCAAACTGATTGAGTTGACGATGCCCTTGCCTTGTACGCACTTTAAACCGGCTTCCAAAATATCCCATTTGGATGAGTCAATCATCACCGGCACAACAGAAATATCAGGCTCTGCGGCGATTAAGCTCAAGAAACGAACCATCGCCTCTTTTGACTCTAGCATGCCTTCATCCATGTTGATATCGATGATTTGTGCGCCGCTATCCACCTGTTGACGTGCCACGTCTAAGGCCGCTTCGTAGTCTTGCTCTTTGATCAAACGTTTAAAACGCGCTGAACCGGTGACATTGGTTCGCTCGCCGATATTGACGAACAAGGAGTCTTGCGTAATGGTCATCGGCTCAAGGCCCGACAAACGGCACACTACTTCTACCTGTGGGATCTCTCTAGCCGCGCAATCACTGACCGCTTCTTTCATTGCGCTGATAAATTCTGGCGAGGTGCCGCAACAACCACCAATAATATTTAAAAATCCGCTCTGCGCCCATTCTTTTATGTGTCCGGCCATATCTTCTGGCGTTTCGTCATAACCACCAAATTCATTCGGCAAGCCCGCATTCGGGTGCGCGGACACGTAAGTATCGGCAATGCGCGACAGTTCTTCGATATATTGGCGTAATTCTGCAGCGCCTAAAGCACAGTTAAAACCGATACTAATGGGATTAATATGGCGTACAGAATTCCAGAACGCTTCGGTCACTTGCCCAGACAAGGTTCTTCCAGAAGCGTCGGTAATCGTGCCGGAAATCATCACCGGATGGATCACTTCATGCGTATCAAAGTATTGCGCAATCGCAAACAACGCGGCTTTCGCATTGAGCGTGTCGAAAATTGTTTCCACCAGAATGATATCGGTGCCGCCTTTCAGCAATGCCTCGATCGATTCGGTGTACGAAGCTACCAGTTCATCAAAGCTGATATTTCTAAACGCGGGATCATTCACGTCTGGTGAAATACTCGCTGTTCGATTGGTTGGGCCCAATATTCCCGCAACAAAACAGACACGTCCCGGGTACTTTGCCTCAATATCGTCGGCAGCCTGACGGGCGATACGCGCTGATTGCTCGTTAATCTCGTACGATAGATCTTGCATATCGTAGTCGGCCATCGCCACGCGCGTTGAGTTAAACGTGTTCGTCTCAATGATATCAGCGCCCGCTTCAAGGTACGCCAGGTGTATAGCTCGAATAGTCTCCGGCTGGGTCAGGGACAATAAATCATTATTGCCTTTAACGTCGCTCGGCCAGTCGGCAAAACGTTCGCCGCGATAATCTTTTTCGCTAAAGTCGTATGACTGGATCATCGTTCCCATTGCCCCGTCGAGTACTAGAATTTTTTTCTGCAACAGGTCTAAAAGCTGGCTATGTTTTTTCGTCTGGCTCATCGGTCAAAAGCTTATTAAATTTTTTGTAATCGCGTATTTTACGCTTTTAGCCAGCATACGGGCACTTGTTGTTAGCAATTTATTAATCTACCATCGCAACAACGATAACTAATAACGCCTCTCTTTTGCCGAATTCTTCCAAATACCCCCCAACTAAGCCCATCGTGCTGACTATATCTGGGCACGACCCAACTGGCGGCGCAGGCATTCAGGCCGACATCGAGGTAATAAACAGCCTGGGCTGCCATCCGTGCTCTGTCATTAGCTGTTTAACCGTTCAGGATTCCAACACCGTACATCGGCTGATGCCTCTAAACGCGGATGATTTAATTGAACAGGCAAGCGTGTTATTTGAAGACCTGCCCATCGTGGCGATTAAAATTGGTCTCACCGGCTCTGTCGCTTGCGTTGATGCCATTGCGCATATTCTGCGGCAACAGCCAACGATTCCCGTGGTCCTCGACCCAGTTTTGGCCAGCGGCGATGGGACCCCGCTGGCCAGCACACAGTTGATTAATGCGATAAAAAACACGCTTTTGCCGTTAACGACTGTGCTAACGCCGAACTCGCTAGAGGCGCGTCAGTTAGCTGGATTAGCTACAAATTCACCCATTGATGAAGTCGGGTTAGCGCTATTAGATCAGGGGCTTAGCTACGCTTTAATCACCGGTGGCCATGAAACCGACGTTACTACTATTAGCAATCGCCTCTTTCAGCGTAATAAACCGACTGAAGTGTCTAAATGGCCGCGGCAAGCCGGTGAATTTCACGGCTCCGGCTGCACGCTTGCCTCGGCGATAGCTGCTTTTATTGCCAAAGGGGAACCGATAACGAACGCTATCGAACAAGCGCAACGCTATACAGACGGGGCAATAAAAGAGGCGTTAAAACTGGGCAAGGGGCAACTTTTTCCAAATCGTTTCAGCGAATGAAAGCGCCGCTTCTGAATAAAGGGCTGTACGCCATTACACCCGACATAAACGACGCTGAGGTATTACTCAACAAGGTTGAACGAGCGCTGCAAGGTGGCGTGGCGCTGCTACAGTATCGCGACAAAATCAGTTCTGCTACCGAGAAATTGAACAGAGCAAAGGCTATACACGATATTTGTTTAAAGTATCGAGTTCCACTGGTCATTAACGACGACGCTGAACTGGCCCTGGAATGCGGCGCTGAAGGCGTACACCTGGGGCAATCCGACGGAAGCATTCAGCATGCTAGGCAACTATTGGGTAAAAACTCCATTATCGGCGCGACCTGCCATCACCAGATCGAACTCGCTATAACAGCAGAACAGCAAGGCGCCAACTACGTCGCTTTCGGCCGGTTTTTTAATTCCCGAACTAAACCCGGCGCGCCATTGGCCAGTGTTGAAACATTGATAACGGCGAAGAAGAGTCTATCTATCCCGCTGGTCGCTATCGGCGGTATTAGTCACGCTAATGCGGGGGCGCTCATCAACGCTGGCGCAGACTATATTGCCGTCGTAGAAAAAATCTTCTTAGCGGACGACCTTACCCTGAGTTGCCAGCGTTTTTGTTGTCTATTTTAGTATTAAAGCGGCCACGTCCAGGCTACGTGCAAGGCATTAACGTGTGGCTTAACAGATTCAGTGGCGCCCGGAAAAATAGCAGACGGCCCACTGTATGTTTCTCTAACAAAACGCTCATAACCCACGTGAAGCTCATTACCTGACTGGGTTTTCCAGCTAAGGCCAAGGGTAAACTGCTGGACCGGATTTGGCGTTAACACACTAAAGCTCGTTGCTTCTATGTCATTGTCATGTGCTCTTTGGCCATAAGCATAGCCCGCTCTTAGCGTGAGTTTTGGCGAAGCGAAGTAGGTCAGTCCCAATCTATAATTCGTTTGATTGCGATTCCACCCAAACGCGCTACCTGAAGCACTACCAATCCCCGGTGCATCCGGGCCTAGTGAATTTAGCACGCTATTACCGAGTGCTTTTACTTCATCAAATTCAATACGCTGCACATCCAGTGCAATAATCCAGTCATCATTGGGCCTTACTGCCGCGCCGATGCTGTAATTGGCGGGTATATCAAAACTGCCTTCTGCCCATAAACCTTTATATTTATCAAACTCTTGCATATAGACTTTAGAGGAATACGCCGCGCCTAACGATAACCAGGGCGTCATTTCGCCGTACCAGCCCACGCGAACACCGGCGCCCAGGGCAACGTCATGGCCGTTATTAGTGAATTTAGTTGGGTACTTAGATAAGTTTGATAAACCTTGTAAACCAAACGCTTCAAAACGCTGTATTGCAAATAAGGGTGACACGCCAATGCTATGCCCCGGGGCAACTTTCCACGCGATGGTCGGCGCGATAATAAGCTGGGCTAAATCAAACCCCGCTTCACCACAACCTAAGAAAAAATTACGGGGTTCCGTGCCGCATCCCGGTGGGTTTCCATTGCTTCCGGGAATACCCGTTGTTCCCGTATATTCACTATTCAAACCACCATTCGCATACGCGGTAACGCCTACCGTCACGTCACTACTGAGCTGATGCGCGTAGGCAAAATCTGGAATAATAAAAAAAGAATTTCTACTATCGTCGGCAAAATTGTATGCGGCGCCAGGTCCTGTAGCGCCCGTTCTTTCTACTGTTCTATTCGGATTAAAAAACTCTGCGCCAATTTCAATTTGATTGCCCGCAGCGGTTAACTTTCCGGGGTTTGAGGCGCCGGCATAAGCATCCTCAGCCACCGCCGTTACCGCCCCAGCGGTTTGCTTAGCCACGTGACCGTAACCGATTGAGAAATAGCCACCGCCTGCAAAAGCATTATTTGATAGTACCAGCGTTAAAAAAATAACGCAGACTGATAGACGTCGTGAAAAACCGTGTAGTGAACGCATAAAATACCCTAAATAACATTTTGCTTATTGACCGGCTATCCTAACAGAAAATCAAACAGCGACCTATCACTGCATAGATCAGCAATTTACCGAAAAAGGCTTATTCTTCTGTTAAATGGTTATCGCTTATGGTCTTAAATTTAAGGCAAAAAAAACCGGAGCCATAACGACTCCGGTTATTCTTAAAACATTAAAGTTTATTACTTAGGTAGACGCATAATTGCTTTAAGCGTTGTTCCTTTTTCTGAATCAGCCGCCGCTTCATTGATTTGATCAAGATCATAGAACTTAACCAATTTATCAAACGGAAATTTGCCCTGTTGATAAAGGCTAATCAACCTTGGAATAAAGATATCAGAATTGGATTCACCTTCAACGATACCGCGCAATTTACGATTAAATAGCAAATGATTAATATCTAGCGGAATAGTCGTACCCATTGCTGGCGCACCAATAATACCAATTTCACCGCCGACACAAGATGACATAATGGCCTGGCTTAAAACCGGCGCGACACCGCTGGTTTCAAGAACGTAAGCGATGCCCAGGCCACCGGTTATTTTTTGGATTTCTTCGACTGGATCAACGTCTGCAGCATTAATGGTATGTGTTGCGCCTAGTTCTTTAGCCAACTGTAAACGGTTTTCTTTAACGTCAATTGAAATGATCGTCGTGCAGTTTGCCACCGCCGCACCCATAACGGCTGAAAGACCTACCGCACCCGCGCCATAAATAGCAATCGCACTACCCGCTGGTGGGTTAAGCGCATTCAGTACAGAACCCGCGCCTGTTTGTACGCCACAACCTAATGGGCCAAGTAATTCAAGTGGCGCTGTTTTATCAACTTTAATCGTATTACGCTCATAAGCCAGTGCGTGGGTAGCAAACGAAGATTGCCCAAAGAAACTACAGCCAACTTCATCACCCGCCTGGTCGTGAATAGTACAGCTACCGTCAACCGCACGCCCCATAAAATTAGGAACAAAAGAGTGGGCACAACTAGTTGGGTCACCACTGATACAGGCATCGCATTTTCCGCAGGTATAGAAAGTTAAAACCACGTGATCGCCTGGCACCACTTTAGTCACATTGGCGCCCACTTTTTCTACCACACCTGAGCCTTCATGGCCGAATACCATAGGCAGAGGCACCGGGTAATTTTGGTCTCGACAGGTAAGGTCGGTATGGCATAAGCCCGCGCCTACGATTTTGATTAAAATTTGGTCAGCAGATGGTTCTGCCAACTCCAGGGTCTCAATTTTGAAATCACCTTTACCTTCCCGAACTACCGCTGCTTCAATCTTCATGCGCTCACTCCTAAGTTACTTTTATATTATAAAAACAAGGTATTTCATCACCCTGTACTGAGCCATATAAAAGCATCATATTTTTCTATCGTCAAACAAAAATTTGATGAATGGAGACAAATATCATTTCAAACCGATGCCCCTCTGTTTCACAACCCCAAAAAAAGCCCTGGCTCTCACCTGGGCTTTTTTATCAACTCAATCAGCGTTTGTTATTTACCACTCATAGCTAGCCGTTAGGTATACGTTTCGGCCTTGCCCCGGTACTTTGTCGCCTACGGCAACATCCGAACCCATCGCTCTATTAATAGCGGCGGTATGGTCTGCATAGTTTTTATCTAGTATGTTTTCTATACCCAAACCGAGATTAAAGCCTGGTACCGGCTGAATTTCTCCGCGTAAATGAAGCAAGCTATACCCCGCAGACTTCATCTCAGCGTTATACTCAGCAACGTCATTTTGGGCCGTATACGCCTCAACTTCTGCTGCTATGGACCAGTTGTCCTGATCAAAAGTTAACTGAGCGCGTGTATTAAGAGGCGCTATACGATAAAGGTTATCGCCGCCGCCATCGACGCGGCGACCACGAACGTAACTGACCGTACCGTCCAAACGCCAACTTTCTGCTAGCTCATAACCCCACTCTACATCCATACCGTATAGCTCGGCGTCTACATTGGCAAACTGCAATACGGTCATATTTCCATTATTCATCATCCCAGCCACCATATTCGCCGCTGTCCCGCTTATTTCCTCGCCCTGGATATAGTCATTCACCCTGTGATAAAAGGCCCTCGGTGCCAAATAAAGACCGTTAGATGAATACTCGACACCCGCTTCAAATTGATACGCCACCTCAGGATCGAGATTAACGTCACCAATATAAACACGGTTATCGGCTAAACCACCCGTAGCTTCTAATGGAATCCATAAATAACGCTCCTGGTATGACGGTGAACGTGTTTTGCGAGCAAAGCCCATCTCAGCCGTTAACTCATCAGAAATGGATCGCCTTACAATCGCGTCGAAGTCCAAATTATGGTCTGTTTGCGACAAGCTAGAGTCATTAAACGTATCCCGTAACGTTGCAACCGCTGGCATCATTCCCGCCATACTGCTATCCACTTTATCTGAGTCCATATCGACCTGTGTATAGCGCATGCCCAGTTCTAACTCTAAGCCTTCATTGATATCGCCAACCCATTCACCGAATACGCTATAGCGATTACGTTGTGCGCCGTTAAAGTTGTCCACGTAAAGCATCGAATTAGTTGGATCGGTAATTAAACCATCGTGGGTAGATTGGTCCCCTTCAAGACCAAGACTTAGGCTTCCTGTAGAAACCGGCATTTTATAAACCATAGACAAACCGCCACCATCAACCGTGGTTAGATTCTGACGATACCTATTGGCCATCGAACCATTTTGGCGCAGGCTAAAATTGTTCATCAAATGGCGCATATCCTGATAGTAATACGATGTTTCTAATGAACGTCCATCACCTAATTTCACACTATAATCCGTTGAGAAAATACCACCTCTAACCCAAATAATATCCATTGGTAAGGAAGGCGAGCCAGTATGACCCGTATCATTATTGCTGTAGTTAAACGCTAATTCGTGCGCACCGAATTTTGTACCGTATCCAACGGTATATGCATCGCGATCATATTGGCTTGGGTCAACGGATTTACTGCCGTCAAACTCATAATCATCGCCTTGTTCTTTACTAAGGCTCGCATGAAACCGGTGGCTATCATTTGCATACGTACCCAATACACTACTGGTTAAACCGTTATCCGCTTCGCTATAACCGAGTGATGCCATGCCATGAAATTCAAATACATCACTATCAGTGAAATGGGCTTTACGAGATTCCGCAGACATTGAACCGCCTATCGTTTCGATACCACTGCTGACTGGTGCTATACCCCTGTAAACCGTTAAATTTTCTGTTAACGACGCAGGGATATGACTCAGCGGAGGATCCATACTATTCGGCCCCACCCCTTTCCAGGACACGCCATCTACAACTGAATTCACTCGGCTACCGAATAGACCACGGTAAGAAGCGATGCCCGTTAACGGCCCGTTACGATTTACATTAGCGCCAGGCACCCTTTTTAATAGTGAGGCAGTATCTTTCAACACCGTTGAATCTGGCGCAATACCAAATTCACCAGGGCGCATACGACTGCCCTCGACCACAATGGTTTGATTGTAGTCATCCGCGGCATACACCGAAGCTGCTAACACAGCAGTTGATAGTAGACTTAACTTCGCTCGTTTCATAACACCCTTATTTGATTTTTCGACAAAGTAAATTTTACCGACCTAGGGAATTATTGGAATGTGGCAAATTGTCGCACCCCAGAAATTCCAAATAAATAAGCGAATAAAAAAAGATGGCGATTAGTTATTGTTTGGTCCTGATGATATAAAGGCATTTAATCAACATAAAAGGGATTTTTATGATTAAACATCTAGTACGCATAGCTTTAATAACATTACTTGTTACACCAACGATCTCGTCAGCAGGTTTCCGTTGCGAAACCGGCAAACTAGTGGATGAAGGTGATACTAAGTCGGAAATTAAGCTTATCTGTGGGCAGCCCATGGATGCCAGTTATGAAGGCGTCATAAAACATCGTGGAAAATTTGTTTATGTGGATCGATGGATCTATGGTGCCGATATTGGACAGTTCTATAGGATTCTAGAGTTTCATGATGGCGTTCTAATAAAAATTGAAACAGGCCCACGCGTTCAATAATTCACATCCTTTTTTTCAAAAAGGGACTGTACCTAATGACAACTGACAAATAAAACCAAGGGGAAGATCAAGATAATTTTTGGAATGTAGTAAATTGCCGCATTCTCAAGACTAAAATACTTCGCTAAGCTACCTGCAACTCTTAAAACAGCTCCAAGTACTATCTTGATCTTTTGATTTAGGTTTCACCCTAAAGGGCGAGTCACTCTTTTGTCTTTAGCAACATAGCTGAGCCAAACAGTTGTATCGTTTGTGCGATAACTTGTGCCCTCGGGTGCAAAAGAGTAACCAGAAAAATGCCACCCACTACCTCACCTAAAGGTGCCCTCAGAATAGATAATTGTTCCAACCGTTGCGGAACTCGCCCGTAAAAGCTCCGCGCTCAGCACCCACAGGGCATAAGTTTCATTGAAGCAGAGATAAAGCGCTTCTGCTTAATTCAGCTTTAACAGCCACAACGGAAAGCCTTGTAAAAAGTATCTATTCTTCGGTGAGGTAAAAGGGAAATAAATCAAAAGCATTCAAGCAGTTCATGGCTCGTAAAATCTCCCTTTATCGCGCTAACAATCAGTTGTTTTTCGGAATAGAGAGTGCGTTGTTTTAAAGCTGAATTGAAGTAGCTGCATCGCTTCAATGAAACTTATGCCCTGTGGGTAGAGCGTAGCGAGTTTAGCGCGAACCCGAAAAATGACTGATTGTTGCTATCAGGGTGCCTTTTTCTTTGGTTCGTGGCTTTTAGTCGAATAGGCGGATGTCTTTTATCCGCAGTTATGAGACTTATGCCTTTAGGTGATGGGCATACAAAAGAAATGAACGCCCTCGCGGCAGCGGGCTCTACTTAATTTCTTACTATCAAGCTGGTTGACCCTATGATTTCATCAGAGGACATTTTTTGAACCCTAAGTACGCTTCCTAGCCGCTATACGCATCCGCAAAGCATTTAACTTAATAAACCCTTCAGCGTCTTTTTGGTTATACGCACCACCGTCATCTTCGAAGGTTGCGATATTCTCATCAAACAGGCTATCCGTTAAGGACTCTCGACCAACGACAATGACGTTGCCTTTGTATAGCTTTAAGCGAATACGTCCATTCACCGTTACTTGCGACGCATCGATCATCGTTTGTAACATTTCACGCTCTGGACTCCACCAGTAACCGTTATAAATAAGGCTGGCGTAACGCGGCATAAGCTCGTCTTTCAAGTGCGCAACTTCGCGGTCAAGGGTCATAGATTCAATCGCGCGATGCGCTTTTAGCATGATGGTGCCGCCCGGTGTTTCGTAACACCCTCGCGCCTTCATGCCAACGTAACGGTTTTCCACGATATCGGCACGTCCGATACCATTAGCGCCACCTACTTTGTTCAGCTCGGCCAACACGGTCGCTGGCGACATCGCCTGGCCGTTAATGGCGGTGATATCGCCTGCTTTATATTCAAGTTCAATGTATGTCGGCGTTTCAGGCGCTGCTTCGGGCGATACGGACCAACGCCACATATCTTCTTCAGGCTCGTTCCAAGGGTCTTCCAAAATATCGCCTTCATAAGAGATATGCAGTAAGTTAGCGTCCATTGAATACGGCGATTTTGTGCCGCGCTTCATTTCAACCGCGATACCCGCTTTTTCGGCGTAAGCCAATAAGGAATCGCGCGAAGTCAAATCCCATTCACGCCACGGCGCGATGATTTTTACATCCGGCTTTAACGCATAGGCGCCGAGTTCGAAACGCACTTGATCGTTACCCTTGCCCGTCGCGCCATGCGAAATGGCGTCAGCGCCGGTTTCATTGGCGATTTCAATGAGTCGTTTTGAGATCAAAGGACGAGCGATGGAGGTGCCTAAGAGGTATTCGCCCTCATAAATAGTATTGGCGCGAAACATGGGGAACACGAAATCGCGAACGAATTCTTCTTTTAGGTCATCGATATATATTTCTTTGATGCCATAAGATTCGGCTTTAGCGCGAGCCGGTTCGACTTCTTCGCCCTGACCCAGGTCAGCGGTGAAGGTAACGACTTCGCATTCGTAGACGTCTTCTAGCCATTTTAAAATAACCGAGGTATCTAAACCGCCTGAATAGGCAAGAACAACTTTATTAACTGCTTGTTTTGACATGGTGAGTGACTCGCGTCTTAAAAATGATAATGCGCGAATTATACCCGATTGAAGGCCGCTTGCGCCCCAGAGGGTATAACTTTGTTAAAGGCGTTTAATTCAGCACTACCCTGTAATTGAAATATCCACTCGTCTATTCAATTGTCGACCGCCTGGGTATCTATTTGTTGTCGCAGGCTTGCTTTCACCATAAGCCTTGCTGACAATTTTATCTGCTTTTATGCCTTTCGATAGCAAGAATTTTTTAATCACATTGACGCGTTTTTTAGACATTAACAAGTTGGCGTGTCGCGGGCCTTTACTGTCGGAATGCCCTTCTAACACCAACTTGGCTCCAGGTTTTTGTAGGCGTATATATTCCAACATGTAATTGAGTTTTGCCTGGTCTCGTTCGTTTAGACTCAACGAACCCGAGTTAAAATAAATATGTCTAAACGGCTCCGCTCCTGCTACTTTCAACCGAACACTACCTTCTCGTTCATCTAGGGCTTCAGGGTCGGCTAACGCTACCACCTGCTTTTCGGACATTCCGTTCTCAATTAAAAATTCGCGTACCTTTGTAATACGTTTATCGTACATCCGACGTCCGTCTTTAACGGAAAAATCATCGGTTCCACTAATTAAATCAATCCTTTCTTCCTCACCCGCTTCTTTAACATAAGTAATAGCCTTACTTAATAAACGTCTATTTCTATGCGTAATTTCACTGCTTAAGTTATTAAACAATGACAATTGATGATGCACATCGTCTCTACTGAACGGTAATAAGCTTTGTCGGCAGGATTCAAACTGCCCTAATACAGCTAGAAAATTAACCGATGAAATAGCCACGTTAACAGGCATATTGCCTTGTTTAGCTTGGTAACTGAATTGTGGGAAACGGCCATTGGATAACTCTTGTAGCATACGCTCGGATAGATCGCTATTAACCACTAGCTGCTGCGCAGACGCTTTAACCGAAGCCAGTTTAGTTGGCGTTGCGTCGTGCATCCAAACGGGCGGTACAGTAGCCAGCATCGCGGTTTGAATAGGTGGCACATAGGACTCGGCGCTAAGAGTAAAATTTACTCGCTCACCTGATTTTTGCTCGAAAACGCCCTTGCCGAATTGCGGCACGGTGTGGCTTAAACGACAGACGACTCGGTTACCCGTAAACTGCCATTGAGAATCGGTCACCGATGCCTGATATTGTTGTGCCTGAGCCACGCCCGCAAAGCCAGAAATGATTGTCGTAAAAAGAATAAGGTTAATTAGCTTCATACCAACGGTATCGGCCAATTACGGCAGAACTTTACTGCTTTTTATGCACTTAAAAACTTATTTAGGCCAGCCATAAAATCAACCGGTGACTCGATATGCGGCCAATGCCCCGTATTAGCTATCGTTTGCCATTCGGCCTCTGGAAATCGTTCATCGATCAACGCCTTATATCGAGGGGCTAAATAGGTGGACTTACCTCCTTTAATAAACAGGCTGGCCTTATTAAAAGTGTCATGCAGCTGCTGTTCAGGAAAGCCCATAATTGTGTCCATATTGGCTTCGATACTCGCTAAATTAACTCGCCACTGATAACCACCCGAGGCGTTATTGATCAAATTTTGTAACAAAAATTGGCGCAAACTCACGCTATTAATTTTTTCTGCCAAATAGCTATCGGCTTCTTTTCTCGACTTAATACTATCCAGCGGTACGTGAGAAAACCCCAGTAAAACTTCGTCGAAGTTATGTGTATACCTGACCGGTGCAATATCGACGATAATGAGTTTGCTCAATTTAGCGGGTTCAGATAACGCCAACTGCATGGCTACCTTACCACCCAGGCTATGCCCTAAGACGATGGGCTGTTGCAGCCGATGTTGGTCGATAAACTCGATAACGTCCGCCGACATAGCGGCGTAGTCCATCACCTCATCGTGCGGAGAAGAACCGTGATTACGTAAATCCAGCGCATAGACCGTGTACCGCTCAGCCAGCTGCCTGGCGATACCCTGCCAATTACGCGCACTGCCGAATAAACCGTGCAATATGATTAAAGGTGGCCCCGCGTTGCCCTGTTCTGTGAAATTTAAAACCATTATCTGAAATATTGCCGCTTATGACTTCTTGATATATAAATCCGTGATACTACCGACTTGCATTTCTGCCGCGAAACCTAAGGTTTCCGACAGGGTAGGATGCGGGTGAATTGTTAGACTCATATCCTCAACATCAGCGCCCATTTCCAGCGCCAACACCGCCTCTGCAATTAATTCGCCTGCGTTTGTGCCAACGATACCTGCACCTAAAATACGCTTTGTTTCAGGGTGCCACAGAATTTTGGTCATTCCTTCATCACGACCAATACTTAAAGCACGGCCACTAGCCGCCCACGGGAATACCGATTTTTCGTATTTAATGCCGTCGGCTTTAGCCGCCGTTTCGGTTAATCCCATCCAGGATATCTCTGGATCGGTATACGCCACCGATGGAATCGTCATCGGATCGAAGGCTACTTTCTCCCCCGCGATTACTTCAGCCGCCACCTTACCCTCATGCACGGCCTTGTGTGCTAGCATCGGGTTGCCCACGACGTCGCCAATGGCAAAAATATGCGGCACATTAGTACGCATTTGTTTATCTACAGAAATAAAGCCGCGTTCATCGACTATAACGCCCGCTTTATCTGCGCCGATCAAGGCGCCGTTGGGGCGGCGGCCTACCGATAATAAAACGCGATCGTAAACCGCTGAATCTGGCACGCCTTCACCTTCAAAGCTGACTTTAAGACCCGATTTTGTTGACTCAATAGCTGTTACTTTTGCTTTTAGATAAATATTCTCGAGCTGTTTAGATAAGCGCTTATGCAACGGTTTAACGAGGTCTTTATCGCAACCCGCCACCAGTTGGTCCATCAGTTCGATAACGCTGATTTTTGACCCCAGCGCGTGATACACCGTGGCCATTTCAAGCCCTATAATGCCGCCGCCAATCACCAGCATGGTGCCAGGAATATCGGCCAGCGCCAGCGCTCCTGTTGAGTCCATCAGGCGTTCATCTTGATACGGAAAGCCGGGGATTTTTACAGCTTGCGAACCCGCAGCAATAATCGCATTATCAAACGATATTGTTTGACTGTGGCCTTCGTTTTCAACGACCACTGAATGACTCGAGGCAAAATTCGCATAGCCCGTTACAACCGTTACATTTCGCTGTTTGGCCAGGCCCGCCAGACCGCCGGTTAGTCGTTGAATAATGCTTTCTTTATTAGCGCGAATGCCATCAATATCTAACTTTGGTGCTTTGAATGTCACGCCATGGGCCGACATCTCTGCCGCTTCATGAATCACCTGAGCTTGATGCAGCAAGGCTTTCGACGGGATACACCCCACATTCAAACAAACCCCGCCCAAAGCTGGGTAACGTTCAATTAACACGACTTTTTTACCTAAATCTGCTGCGCGAAAAGCCGCCGTATAACCACCGGGGCCAGCACCCATTACCAACACTTCTGCGTGCAAATCAGCTCCCTTGCTAACAGCAACGGCCACAGGAATGTCTGCCGCCGCCGGCTTGCTTTGCACTGGCGCAGGCTCTGCGCTTTCCAGCCTTATTAGTAAATCACCCTCGCTGACCTTATCGCCAAGAGCCACCAAAATTTCTTTAACAACACCTACTGCTGTACTGGGAATATCCATCGACGCTTTATCGCTTTCCAGCGTCACAATACTGTCTTCAAGTGCAATGCTATCGCCCACGGCTACACTGATATCAATCACTTCAACGCCGTCGTCAGACTCGCCAATATCAGGAACTTTTATATCTATTAAATTAGCCATTACGTTTCCTACAACAAGACGCGTCGAATATCATTCAGATAACCAGACATCGCGACCATAAAGGCCGCCGCATCTGCGCCATCGATAACTCGATGATCATAGGTCATATCCAACGGAAGCATTAAGCGCGGAACAAATTCTTTGCCATTCCACACTGGCTGCATATCCGCGCGCGTTGCGCCGAGTATTGCTACCTCAGGCGCATTAACTATCGGCGTAAACGCGGTTCCACCGATGCCGCCTAAACTTGAAATGGTCATACAGGCGCCCTGCATTTCTTTCGGCGATAATTTACCGTCTCGCGCTTTTTTACTGATTTCGCTCATTTGTTCGGCTAAATCAAAAATATTCGTTTTATCAACGTCTTTGAACACAGGAACCACCAATCCATTAGGCGTTGCAACCGCTATACCAATGTTGTAGTACTTTTTATAAATGAGGCTTTGCCCATCGGGCGATAAAGACGTATTAAATTGCGGAAATTCTTTTAACGCAGCCACCAGGGCTTTCATAATAAACGCCAGGAAAGTCACTTTAACGCCGCGCTTTTCCGCCTCCGCTTTCAGTGATTGTCGAAACGCTTCCATCTCAGTAATATCGGCTATCTCATGGTGCGTCACCATCGGCACATTCAACCAGGCTCTGGTGAGGTTAGTACCCGTTAAACGTTTAATTTTACTGAGTGGTTTTTCTTCAATGTCGCCATATTTTGAAAAATCAATCGTAGGAATCGGTGGTATGCCCGTCCCAACGACGGTAGATGTTACCGCGGCACCGCTTAAAATTTTCTTTACGTGGCTTTGAATATCTTCTTTTAAAAGTCGACCTTTAGGCCCAGAAGCCGTGGTCACTGTAGATAAATCCACACCGAGTTCTCGGGCGAACTTTCTTATCGAAGGACTCGCGTGAATATGACCCGCTGGACTAGACGACAAACTCTTTTCAGCTGTCGTTGGGGCAACCGTTTTTTTAGCCTTCGAGGCACCTTTGGCTGCAGTGGTTTTAGCATCTGACTTCGCTGGCTGGACCGGTGCCGGAGCGCTGGCTTGACCAGACAGCACTACGATCAATCCGCCTTCGGCAACCTTGTCACCCACCTTCACGTTTATCGCTTTAACGATACCCGACGTAGTCGATGGTATCTCCATACTCGCTTTATCGCTTTCCAGCGTCACCAGCGGTTGCTCTTTTTCAACCGCATCACCCACAGCGACGTTCACTTCAATCACCTCGACCGATTCAAAATCACCAATATCGGGCACATAAACTTCAACGTCTTGAGTGGTTGCCGCCGCGTTTTTCTCGGCCACTGGGACTGCGTCTGACGGCACATCTTCTTTCGCCGCTTGATCAGCCGTTGCGCCATCGCTTTGCTTTATACGCACGACAACCGAGCCTTGTGCCACTGAATCGCCGACTTTAACCAGGATTTCTTCAATGGTGCCGGCAGCCGACGAGGGGATTTCCATGCTGGCCTTGTCGCTTTCTAGCGTTAATAAAGCCTGCTCTAACTCAACAACGTCTCCTACGGCTACCAATACTTCTATGACTTCAACTGCATCAAAGTCGCCAATATCGGGAACCGCTACGTCTACCAAACTATCCATTAAAATTCTCCTCTACTCGACATGCCAACTTACACTAACCATGGCGCTGGCTTTGCAACACCCAGATCGTACTTTTCTATCGCTTGCTGCACAATCGTCGCCTCAATTTGCCCGGTATCCGCCAAAGCATTTAACGCGGCGACCGTTACGTAATACCGATCCACTTCGAAGAAACGACGAAGATTTTCACGCGTATCGGAACGGCCGAAGCCATCGGTGCCGAGCACGGTGCAATGCTTACGAATGAATGGGCGAATTGAATCTGCCAATAAACGCACGTAGTCTGTCGAAACGATAACGGGGCCTGGATGATCGTTTAAGCACTGCGACACATAAGGGATTTTCTTTTCCTGCGTCGGGTGCAAACGGTTTTCTCGTTCACAGGCCTGACCTTCTCTGGCGAGTTCGGTAAAGCTCGTACAGCTCCATAAATCAGACTCAACCCCCCAGTCGTCAGCGAGTAGTGTAGCCGCAGCGATTACTTCATTAAAGATGGTGCCAGAACCCAGTAATTGCACGCGCAAAGCCCCTTTACCAGTACTTTGTTTGAATAAGTACATGCCCTTAATAATGCCTTCTTCCACACCGTCTGGCATGGCTGGGTGCGCATAGTTTTCATTCATTACCGTCAGGTAATAAAAAACGTCTTCTTGATTCGCGAACATACGTTTCAAGCCATCGTGCATAATCACCGCCAGTTCATAATTAAAGGTCGGATCATAAGAAATACAATTGGGCACCGAAGAGGCCCACAATAGGCTGTGCCCATCTTCGTGCTGAAGCCCTTCGCCATTTAGCGTGGTTCGCCCGGCAGTCCCGCCTAATAAGAAGCCGCGCGTGCGTTGATCGGCAGCGGCCCAAATTAAGTCGCCGACGCGCTGGAAACCGAACATCGAATAGAAAATATAGAACGGAATCATCGGCACGTTATGAGTCGAGTAGGAGGTTCCAGCCGCGATCCAGTCACACAAACCACCGGCTTCATTAATACCTTCCTGCAGTACCTGGCCGTTTTTATCTTCCTTATAAAACATCAGCTGCTCAGAATCCTGCGGCGTATAAAGCTGCCCCACTTGCGACCAAATACCGAGCTGACGAAATAAGCCTTCCATGCCAAAAGTACGTGACTCATCTGGCACGATTGGCACAATACGCTTGCCAATTTCTTTATCTTTTAACAAAATATTTAACAGCCGAACAAACGCCATCGTAGTTGAAATTTCACGCCCTTCAGAGGTCCCCTTCATCATCGGTTCAAACACAGATAATTCAGGAATTTTCAAAGCGTCTGATTTTTCACGACGAGCGGGCAGATAGCCACCCAGGTCATCGCGTTTCTTTTTCATATACTGTTGTTCTGGCGAGCCTTCTTCAAACGTTAAATACGCCAGGTTATCTACATCTTCATTCGAAATCGGTAATTCAAACTTATCTCTAAAGTGAAGCAAAGAGTCATGACTCATTTTCTTCTGTTGGTGAGTCGTATTTTGCGCCTCACCCGACTCGCCCATGCCATAGCCTTTAATTGTTTTCGCTAGAATCACAGTCGGCTTTTCAGTTTCTTTACACGCGGCGTCGTAAGCGGCAAAAATCTTGGCCGGATCGTGCCCGCCCCTATTTAAATCCCAAATGTCTTTATCGGACCAATCTGCAACCATCGACTTTAATTCGGGCGTATTAAAAAAGTGTTCACGGACGTAAGCACCGTCTTTCGCCTTCATGGTTTGATAGTCACCGTCAACACACGCCATCATGCGCCTACGCAGGTGGCCGTCGATATCCCTCGCCAACAGTACGTCCCAGTGACGCCCCCAAATAACTTTTATAACATTCCAGCCAGCGCCTCTAAATTCGGACTCAAGCTCTTGAATAATTTTGCCGTTACCCCGAACTGGGCCATCAAGTCGCTGCAAATTACAATTAACGACGAAGACTAAATTGCCGAGTTTTTCTCGGCCAGCCATACCTATAGCACCTAATGACTCAGGCTCGTCCGTTTCGCCATCGCCCAAAAACGCCCACACGTTTCTGCCTTCTGTTTTGGCAAAACCACGGTCTTCGATATACCTCATAAAGCGTGCTTGATATATAGCCATAATAGGCCCCAGTCCCATCGAAACGGTTGGAAACTGCCAAAAGTCTGGCATCAACCAGGGGTGTGGGTAAGAAGATAGGCCACCTCCATCAACTTCCTGGCGGAAACCATCCATTTGCTGTTCGCTTAAACGCCCCAGCATAAACGCTCTTGCATAAATTCCAGTGGCGACGTGACCTTGCACGTATACCAGGTCGCCACCGTGTGTTTCACTCGCGGCGTGCCAAAAATGGTTATAACCTACGTCATATAAGGTGGCAGAAGAAGCAAAGCTTGCGATATGTCCACCGACGTTGGTATTTTTATTTGCTCGAAGCACCATCACCATTGCATTCCAACGCACATAAGATCGAATCTTATGTTCCAACGATGTATCACCTATATATTGCGCTTGTTGTGGGATCGAGATGGTATTGATGTAGGCGGTTTCTGCACTAAACGGAATTTCCGCGCCTGCCATCCTCGCTTTTTCAATCAATGTTTCGAGCAAATAATGCGCCCGCTCCCCCCCTTCGTGCTTAATTACTGATTCCAGTGCATCAAGCCACTCCTGGGTTTCTTGTGGATCAACGTCACTGGCACTGTGCACGGATGGGGATTTGTTACTCATTATACTCACTCCAAAACTCTAATTTTTATAAACACTATCTCTCAGTAGTCGAGCAGAATCTTTGTGTCTACTCTGGCTTTACCCCAAAGCATTTTTCTCGACTATACTTAACAGCAATTCATATGCCAAACGCTACGTGACTAACACGAGGAGTGATTCCTCCCTAAGATGATAGCCAGACGTTTAGCATTTGCTATAAATTGATGTTAGCATTTTACTCTTTTAATGAAAAAGCATATCCCTTATCCATATGACAAAAAACATTTTCTTAATACTAGCCATCGTCGCACTAACTGTTTCAAACTTCGCCTATGCCGGCAAGCTTTACCGTTGGGTCGACGAAAATGGCAAGATCTCTTTCTCTGATAAAGTTCCTCCAAAAGAGTCTAAACGTGAACGCGATGAATTGGATGAAAAAGGCCGCGTCATCGCCACCAAAGACGCCGCCAAAACCCCAGAGCAAATCCAACAATTAAAAAGAATTAATGATTTACAGGCCACTAAAGCAAAGCTTTTAAAGGCACAATTAGCACAAGATTCTGCTTTATTAAAAACCTTTCAAACCAAGGCCGATATAGAGACTTTAGCGAAAAGTAAATTCGATATGATTGACTCACATATCACTATTGCTATGGGGCAGTCTGCAACGCTTAAAAATCAGCTCATTTCTCAACAGCAAGCTGCAGCAAATTTTGAGCGCCGTGGAAAGCAAATACCTGAAAAAACCGTTTCTAACATCCAATCAGCTAAAGGCCAGTTCGATAAAAACCAAAACGAAATAGTGAACTTTAAATTACAAAAAAAAGCATTAGAAGAACAACTGTCAAAGGATAAATTACGTTTCAAAATCCTAACGACATTGTCTAAAGAAACGCCCAGCATTAACACGAAAACGACACCCAACTTAACGCTCGGAGAAATTGCTTGTAAAGCAAACGGCTGTCGTGATTTATGGCAAAAAGCGAGTGATTTCGTGGCCCAGCAAGAAAACACCCGCATCACTTTCACTTCTGATTATTTGCTTTTAACGGCCATACCGACGTTTAGTAGAGCCCGGGGCTTATCTTTAACTAAAATTAATGACGATGATGGGCGTACAAAAATTCTGTTTGATGTTCGCTGTGCCAATTCAAAGGGCGGCAAAGAAACCTGCAAGAGCGAACAAACGGCAAGGCTAATAGAGGAATTTAACCGATTAGACGATTAATTCCTGACCAATAACGTCCCCATACCCTTATCCGTTAGTAACTCCAGCAGCACGACGTGCGGTACGCGCCCATCTATAATATGCGCGCTGTTAACACCTGCATTTAAAGCGTCCATCGCGCACTTTATTTTGGGTAGCATTCCGCCATAAATGGTTCCATTCTCAATTAAACGATTGACCTCAGCGATTGACAAGCCCGTTAAGAGCTCATCCTCTTTACTCAGTAAGCCTGAGGTATTGGTCAGCAGTAAAAGCTTCTCTGCACGCAACACTTCAGCCATTTTACCCGCGACCAAATCAGCATTTATATTATAAGAAGCACCATCATTTCCGACCCCAATAGGTGCTATCACAGGGATAAAATCACCTTGCACCAACATATTAACAACAGAAGGGTCAATGCTGTCGACGTGGCCTACGTGGCCCATGTCTATTAACTCAGGCGCTTGCTCAGAAGACGCTTGTTGCGAAGAAATCTTTTTAGCCCTAATCAAGTCACCATCTTTACCTGTCAAGCCAACGGCAGAACCGCCGTGCTGATTGATTAGACTGACGATTTCCTTGTTGACCAAACCTCCTAGCACCATTTCAACAACGTCCATCGTCTCACTATCGGTCACTCGAATTCCATCTACAAATTGGCTTTTCATACCCAGCTTTTCGAGGTGTTTACCTATTTGTGGCCCGCCGCCGTGTACTACCACCGGGTTTAAACCCACTTGTTTCAATAGCACAATATCACGAGCGAAACCACTTTTTAGCTCATCATCTACCATGGCGTTACCACCATACTTGATGACAATTGTCTTGCCGGAAAACTTCTGAATGTAGGGTAACGCCTCGCTTAATACGAGCGCGGTTTGTATTGGGTCAATTTTGTTATTTTTCATCATTTTTATCTGTTTATATACGCCGATTAAACCACAAGGTAGCTATTAAAAAGGCAAGTCCAATTCGGCATTAACGTTCAACATTTGTTCTCTAAAAATTTGTTTAATTCGCTCAAGCGCGGGTTCATCATCCGCTTCAAAACGCAACACGAGTGACGGCGTGGTGTTTGACGCCCTGACTAAACCCCAGCCATCTTTAAACTCCACCCTTAGCCCATCAATGGTGATGATTTTGGCATCTTTAAATTGCGCCTGCGCTTGCAACTGCTCAATAAAAGAAAAATTCTCACCTTCGTTCAAGCTAATATTCAGCTCTGGCGTACTGATACTATCGGGTAAATCGGCAAAAATTTCAGCCGTTGATCTAAATTCAGCCGTCACAATTTCCAATAAACGAGAGGCGGTATATAAAGCATCATCAAAGCCATACCACCGTTCTTTAAAGAAAATATGTCCACTCATTTCACCCGCCAGCTCTGCATTAGTTTCTTTCATCTTCGCCTTAATCAGAGAGTGTCCTGTTTTAGACATAATGGGCTTACCACCATGTTTTGCAATTACTTTAGCCAAATTTCGTGTGCACTTCACATCATAAATAATATCCGCACCGGCTTGACGCGACAATACGTCTATCGCATACAACATCATCTGACGATCCGGCCAAATGATATTCCCCTCTGAATCCACAACCCCTAAACGGTCACCGTCGCCGTCAAAGGCCAGACCTAACTCCGCCCCTTCTTCGCGCACTTTTTCGATCAACTCCTGTAAATTTTCAGGCTTACTGGGGTCGGGATGATGATTGGGGAAGTTACCATCAACTTCACAGTACAAGGGCACCACTTCACAACCTAAAGTTGACAATAGCATCGGCGCAGCCTCACCAGCTACGCCATTACCGCAGTCGACTACGACTTTTATCATTCGACCCAGACGGACATCGCTTGTGATGGCGCCGATATATTCTGGCAACATCATTTGTTCTTGATGAGAACCTTCGCCGCTTTCAAATTCAGCCTTTTCAATGCGTTGATATAAACGCTGAATGGCCTCGCCAGATAAGGTATTACCAGCGATGACAATTTTCAGGCCATTGTAATTTGCAGGGTTATGGCTGCCAGTAATCATCACACCAGACTGGGTATCTAACTGGTGTGTAGCAAAATACAATACCGGCGTGGGTACTTGCCCAATATCGATCACGTTACAGGCCGTAGATTGAATCCCTTTAGCCAGAGACTCACTTAGTCTAGGACTATGTAAGCGTCCATCACGCGCAATAACGATAGTCCTTTGACCCTCATTTAATGCCTCGCTCGCAATCGCCTGACCAATCAAATAAACGCCATGCTCAGTCAAGGTTTCATCAACGATGCCTCGAATATCATACGCCCTAAAGATAGATCGGGGCACATCCTCGTCGCTAGTCACTTCAATCGCATCTTTTCCCATAAAAATTGGATTAACGGGCTGCTCAACTAGTTTTACAGCCGACTCATTTTCACTCTCTTCCGATTGTTGATTTACGGTTATATCAGCGTCATCAGTCATCCCTTTTTTACGAGTAGCCAACAATTTTGCATTGGCCTTTCCCGCTATCAGTAGTTTCTTAAAAGACCCTATGATTTTTTGGCGTTTATCTTTATAAAACAAAATGTCGCTGAGCAAACCGACTAGCAGGATAAGTACCGTCGAAACGACAACGTAGCCCAGTAATTCACTTTGACTAAGCGGCATATCTTTCTGCTGCTTATTGATAGTAATTCTCCAACGCGTGCCAGGCACTAAAATATCGTCTAGAATTTTACCTTTTTGTTCTGAGCTAGCACCACTAGTGGCCAATACTAAGTCACCTTGCTTTAGTTTAAACCAGGCCGTTTCATTCGCCAGTGCAGTCTTAACGTTTTTTTGAAACACGTCTAATTCAAAGCTAGTTAAAACAACAGCCAAGACCTGATCGCCCTTCAAAACAGGCGCAGCCATGGCAATGTGACGCGCATCACCGCCCATCATGTGGACTTCTGGCATTTGAATTTTTTTCGATGAAGCCGCTTTTCTAAGCAGATCTAAACCCGCGTAATCCAAAGGAGGGGAGGCCGTCATATCAGTCTGCATGATGTCGGGACGAAGCACTCGTAACTTTGTCATATCATCAATCGATGCATGATGCTCAGCGAGCCATTCACTTATCGCTTCGTCGCCAACTTCAAAAGCCGCTACTAACGCCTGATCTTGCGCCAATACCTCAAGCCCTTCATGCCACTTTTTCACTTGAAGCGAAAGAAGACTGGCCGTTTTATTAACACGCTGATTTAATTGTTCAATATCCTCAATTTCCTGCTGTTTAGCCTGTCCAATATGTACATAGGCCGCTATTCCAGCGACAACTACCAGCAACAAAAGCGTCAGAACGATTTTTTTTATCACCACATCATCCTTTTCCAGTATGCCCAAAACCGCCTTCCCCGCGGTGGCTATCATCAAAAACTTTAACTAGCTCGAAGCCGACCTGCTCTACCGGAACAAAAACCAATTGGGCGATGCGGTCGCCTATTTCGATGGTAAATTCTGTGTTCCCACGATTCCAACACGAAACAAATAACTGCCCTTGGTAATCAGAATCTATCAACCCCACCAAGTTACCCAATACAATTCCGTGCTTATGTCCGAGACCCGACCTTGGTAAAATAACCGCTGCCAAATTTGCATCGCTGATATAAATAGCCATCCCCGTTGGAATAAGTTTCGTCTCACCAGGCTTCAGCAATAATGACTCATCTAAACAGGCACGCAAGTCCAAACCGGCAGATCCGGTGGTGGCGTATTCCGGCAAGGGAATAGATTGGCCTAAGCGATCATCCAGTAATTTCAGCTGTATTTTTTTCATGGTACCTTTTTGCTATTAATGTAACTAATTCACGCGCCAAATCGGGTTTTGGCATACTCCCTAATTGTTGCTCACCTTGATCCCAATACACTGACAAGGCATTGAGCTCGCTATTAAAACCGCTGTCTTTTCGACCCACCCAGTTAGCCGCAATCATATCTAAGGACTTATGCTTCAGCTTAGCTTTTGCATACGCTTCCAGATCATCGGTTTCTGCCGCAAAGCCTACACAAAACGGAGCGCTATCCTGCTTCGCTACGGTAGCCAGAATATCGGTTGTTTTGACTAAGTTTAGTCGCATTTGGGGTGCGTCTTTCTTGATCTTGTTCTCAACTTTTTCGTCGGGTGCGTAATCCACCACCGCTGCTGCCGCAATAAATATATCGGCATCGCCCGATCTCGACAGTATCGCTTCGGTCATCTCGCTCGCGCTGGTAACATCTATTCGCGCAACGCCCGAGGGTGCTTGCAGTTGAACCGGCCCCGCCACCAACGTAACGTGCGCGCCCGCCTCTACACAGGCCTGTGCCAGGGCAAACCCCATCTTTCCTGAACTATGGTTGCTAATGTAACGAACCGGGTCTATGGCCTCTCTCGTTGGCCCTGCGTTTAATAAAACGTTTAAACCGGCGAGCGCTCCGGTATGGAAATGTTCAGTGACCGACTGAACCAAAAACTCTGGCTCTAACATGCGACCAAAACCGACCTCACCGCACGCTTGCACGCCTTCGCCTGGGCCAAGAATAATCACGCCTCGGCTTTCAAGTTTTTTAAGATTTTTTTGCGTCGCTGTATCGTCAAACATCGCACGATTCATCGCCGGCGCAAGCATGACCGTTTTTTCAGTCGCCAACAAAATAGTTGTTAGCAAGTCGTTCGCCATGCCCGATGCAAAACGGGCAATAAAATCTGCGCTGGCGGGCGCCACCAAAATTACATCGGGCCAACGAGCAAGGTTGATATGCCCCATCCCCGCCTCTTCCTCAGCATCGAGCAGTTGGGTATGCACCGGAGAGCCCGATAAGGCCTGAAAAGTTAACGGCGTAATAAATTCCGTCGCCGCTGGCGTCATGACTACACGCACCTCAGCGCCTAAGGTTTGGCATTGGCGCAAAACTTCCGCCGCTTTGTAAGCCGCGATACCACCCGTCACGCCGAGTAATACACGCCTATGTTGAAGTTTATTCACGATGCTTATTTGATAATTAATCCACTAAAGTTCTATTATGCCACACAACATTATATAAACTACGCGGTAAGGAAATTAACAATATCAAGGAATGATGATGTCTATTACCGACTGGCCAGAACAGGATAGGCCGCGCGAAAAACTACTCAGCAAAGGAGCTTCTGCGCTATCTGATGCAGAACTACTGGCTATTTTCTTACGTACGGGCACAAAAGGCGTTACCGCGGTTGATTTATCGCGTTTATTGCTCAAGCAATTCGGCTCCTTACATACCCTAATGCACGCAAACCAGGCTGAATTTTGCAAAGGCCACGGCCTGGGTAACGCGAAGTACGCCCAACTACAGGCGGTGCTAGAGATGGCTCGCCGTTATTTGCGCGAATCATTAGAAAGTAAGGGTGTCATTAATAACCCTGATGACACCAAGCAGTTTTTAAAAAGTCAGCTCGCCCACCATCAACGAGAAGTATTCGCCTGCCTATACTTAGATACCAAACATCAAATCATTGCCTTTGAAGAATTGTTTTTTGGCACCATTGATGGCGCCAGCGTACACCCAAGGGAAGTCGTCAAAAGCACCTTGAAACACAACGCTGCTGCCGTTATTTTTGCCCACAACCACCCCTCTGGAAACCCGCAACCCAGTCAATCTGATATCGATATCACCCGTCAACTCATCAAGGCCCTAGAACTTATTGAGGTCAGGGTTTTAGACCACCTGATCATTGGCGATAGTGACGCCACATCTCTTGCCGAGCTAGGCCATATATAGATTATTTCAACGCGTCAATTCAACCCAAAAAACCACGTTTTACTTTACTAAAGCATCGCATTCTGGTATAAATTCGCACCGTTTCGCTGCAAATAGCTAATCAATTAATTTAATAGAGGTTTTATCATGTCAAAAGTATGCCAAGTTACTGGCAAGAGTCCAATAACGGGAAACAACGTTTCTCACGCAAAAAACAGAACCCGTCGTCGTTTTGAACCTAATCTTCATCACCACCGTTTTTGGGTTGAAAGTGAAAACCGCTGGGTTCGTCTACGCGTCTCTGCAAACGGCATGCGTACGATTGATAAAAAAGGCATCGACGCTATTTTGGTTGACATTCGCTCACGCGGCGAAAAAGTTTAAGGATTAGAAAATGAGAGAGAAAATTAAATTAGTTTCAAGCGCCAAAACTGGTCATTTTTATACTACGACTAAAAACAAGCGCAACATGCCTGAGAAAATGGAAATCAAAAAGTTTGATCCAACCATCAGACAACACGTTATGTACAAAGAAGCTAAAATCAAATAGTTTCTGGTCACGCATTCTACAAAAAAGCCCGTTATTTTAACGGGCTTTTTTGTATCTCTGGCACGGCGACATAAGCCACTCCATCTCTTTCAAGTAGCTTTAACGCTTTTAAAAACTTACCTGCGCACGGCCCTGCAAAACACTCACCCGTTTCAGTTTTAAACATGGCACCGTGGATTGAACATTGAATATATCGTCCTGAGGTCGTTAAAAATTGGTTTGGCGTCCAATTTAACGGCGCACCAGTATGCGGGCAGCTATTTTTGTACGCCCGCAAGATCCCATCTTCTTCGCGCACGAAAAAACCCTCGCAAGCTGCTTTATCAGCAAGCTCAATGCTAAAAGATTTTGAGCTCATGCAAATCAAAGACGCCACCTCGCCCGCCTCTAAATAGCAAACTCCATCAAGCTCTATTATTTTTTCCACCAACCCTTCTTTTTCTCTTCTGGAGCATCTTCTAACATAACATCCTGATTCGCTATAGTTTGCATCGACAAGATTTTTTTCTTTAGTGCCATGTTCATTTTCTCACTATTTTCTATCTTCACTTGCATGGCCTTAATGTCTTTCTCAGTTTGCTCGCGGACTAAATTAAGTTCGGACTTAACAATCTCCAGGGCATTGTTGTCTTCTTCATTTCCCGGTTCATCAGCCTTAACAGTGGACGAAGTTTCTAATTTAATTTCTAAATCGAGCAGGTAAGTCGCCGCCTCATCCAGTTGTTTTTCTAATTCTTTAATACGACTTTCAGCGCCTACGCTATCATTTGCAGCGGAAGATTGTTTGACCACCTCTTCAATGCGCTTTTGTAAGCCTTCTTTTTCTTTATTAGATTCCGCCAACTGTTCTTCAATGCGTCTTTGTAAATCTTCTTTTTCTTTATTAGACTCTGCCAACTTCTCTTCAAGCGCTGCCTTGTCTTTTTCGCCCGCATCCTTCGACTGCATCATCTCATCTATTTTAATCAATGAAAGCTCTGTTTCTTTTTGCGCCGCCAATAATTGCTTTGCTAGTTCGATGGTTTTGTCTTCTTCATCGCTAGCGGTGCTAGTTAAAATCTGTTCCTTTTCTTGCTCGACGCGTTGCAAAGACGACTCTAACTGCTTAATTTCTTGCTGCAAGCCCTTTGATTCTTCTTGCTCTATTGTCCGCTCTTGCTTTAACGATTCTAATACAGCCTTTGTTTTTGCTGCCGTTTCAGACTCTGAAGAGCGCTCGCTTTCTATGCTCTTAAGGTTTAGATTTAACGCTGAATTTTCTTCTTTTGACTGTTCAAATTCATTCGTCAACGCTATCAATTGTTGCTTAAGCTGGCTTTCATCCGATTTGATGCCTGCTGACAAATTAGCTATTTCCTCAGAGGCTTCCTTATAACGCTGCTGCTCAAACTGAAGGTCTTTTTGAGATTTCTCATTCGCCTCGTTCAGTTCCGCAATCTGTTGTTTAAGCTCGCTTTCATCAGACTTGACGCCTGCTGACAAGTTAGCTAGTTCCTCAGAGGCTTCATTAAAACGCTGCCGCTCAAGCTGAAGGTCGTTTTGAGATTCCTCAATGGCGTCGTTCAGCGTCGCAATCTGTTGCTTAAGCTCGGCGCTAGACGCCTCATAGGAATCGATCGATGAACGCTCTTTGTCTTTATATTCGTTGATTTCACTTCGCGCCTTCTCTAGTTGTTCTAACAGCACTTCTTGACCGCCTGTCGAGTCAGACAGTACCGCTTCCGCATCGAGCAGTTTCTTTTGCAGCGTCTCGTTATCTTCATTTAAAGACGCTAGTTTTGCATCATGGTTCAACATATGATCGTTGGAAACTTTTAACTCGGCCTCAATCGTAGACAATTTTTCGGACAATGCCCCCTCAGTCTGCTCAAAATTTTCCGCTTGCTCATTCAAGGCAAACTCAGCAGTCTCATAACGCGATTGCGCATCTTGTAATAACTCTGTTGACTTAAGGCGCTCAGCCTCTCCAGCTTGCGCTACCTCTTCGAGCTCCTGACTGAGAAGCCCCAAACGTTCTGTTAATTGTTGTTGGCCGTCCAAACCACTGGATAATTCATCCTGTAAAGTTGATAACTGCTGCTCAAGTAGTACTTTTTCAGTCTCCGTAGTTTGTAATTGTCGCTCTATCTCCAATTTACTGTCCGAACTCTCAACCAGGCTTTCTTTCATATCTGACAAGCGCTGCCTTAGTTCACTTTCCAGGGTCTCGTTGCCGTCTGTAACGGCACTCAACGTTGCCTCTGCGCTATCCAGTTGCTGACGCATATTTTCAACGTCTTCTTCCACACTCAGCGCATTAGTTTTAGTCGCAGCTAACTCAGATCGAGAATCTTCTAATTCTTTTTGAATTTGAGTATTTAATTTTTGCAACTCATCAATAGTCGACACGCCATTTTTTTCGGTCTCTCGCAGTGAACCTATTTCTTCCAGTGCTTCGCTGAGCTGATCTTTTAATTGCTCTTGCTCGGCCAGGGCATTCGTTAGACTTGCTTCATTGCCTTGCAAGATTTCTTGTAAAACATCACGTTCCGCAACGACATCTGCCAGTTGCTGGGCCGAATCTCCAATCAATGATTCTTTTTCCGATAAGCTTGCTTCTAAATCAACTTGTTGCTGATTGATTTCTGTCAGTTGAGTTTGAGCCTCGTTTAACTGATTATTTAATAATTCAATTTCAGCCTGCTTATCCTGAAGGGTAGAATCAGTTTTGGCATTCACTTCGTCGAGAGAGCTGAGCTTCGCCTCTAAATCGTTAAGTCGTTCATTTCGCTTCTCAAGCTCGTTCGATTTTTCATCTAATTTTTTGCTTAAATCGCTAAGCTCAATTTCAAAATCAGCCGACTTAGATTCTGCTTCCGCTTTATATTGCTGCAAAACGTCTGAATTATTCGCCCTGAGCTGTTCCAGTTCAGCCATCGCCTTTTGCAACAAACCATCCGTTTCTACTTTTGATTCTTCTACAGCGGCAAGATTAAAGCTGACGTCGGTTAATTGCTCATTTAACGTTTGAATTTGCTCATCTTTTGCTACAAGCCCCGACGTAGAGTCTAAGCTTAATTCCTCGACTTCCTGTTCCAATTTCGCCTTCGATTCCAATAGCTCCCTGGCGTTGGAATCAGCTTCTTCAGTAATTTTTTCTAACTCAGCTTGGCGAGCGGTTAACTCAGAAATCAGTTGTTCTGCGCCCGAGAGTTTTTGATTTAAATCTTGAACTTGCTCGGAACCCTGAGTTTGAGCATTACTTAAGGTTTCTTTTAATTGATTTAACTCCGTAGCTTGAACCGCCGCCTGCTCATCCTTTTCCGACAATTTAGCGACAAGATCATCGAAATTTTGCTGATCTTCGGCCATCAATTGACGCGAATTTTTTACTTCCTGCGATGCGAGCTCAAGTTCAGCCCTTAGCTTCTCGTTTCGTTCTTGCTCATTCAGCAGCGCTTCATTTAGCTCAGCGTCACGACTAGACTCTGCGGTCTGTTTAGCTTCAAGTTGCTCTTCAACTACTTTTGATGCGGCTCGAAAATCATCGACTGCCGTCGCTTGTTGCTCAACTTGTTGTTGCAATTTATTGCGCTCTAGCTCAATCGCGTTGAGTTTTTCATTTGACTGCGCGCAGAACTTTTCCAGCTCTATAATTTTGTTTTCTGCTTGTTTTAATAATGTTTTGTCTTCTGAGGAATCTATTTTTGAATGGACGCTGGCTTCACTAGCTGCCTTGACGACTTCAGTTTTAATGGCTGGCTCAGCTACTACCTCAGCTAGAGGAATAACATTATTATTCTGCAGACCGTGCATACCGCCTTTTAAGATCAGCGCATTGAAACCAAATTTCAATAGCAAAAAAGCAGCCGCCTCACTGGTTCTACCGTTTTCACATACCAACACTTGCAGCTGATCATGTCTTAATTCGGCAATTTTCATTCTAAGCGAGAAAAATGGAATATTGACACTGTTTTCGATATGGCCTTCTTCGTAAACATCCAGCCCTCTAACATCAAGCCAATTGGCTCCTTCAGCAACTTTTTTCTGCCCTTCTTCAAAATCCACGTACTTCAAAACGGGCTCTTTGACCAGGCGAATGAAGTTCTTCTTTGAAAGCCTGAGCATCTGACCTTTACCCTTCATGCGAACGGTCACGTTCCTGGGGTTCCCAGAGAGTAACGCGTCTTCACCAAAGGCGTCGCAGCTATGTAATTCTGCCAATTTAACGGGTCTTGCACTGGCAGAAGCCTGGCGGATCAACTCACAATCGCCGGATTTAATGATGTAATAAAAGTCTGCCTCGTCGCCTTGCTTAACCACGACTTCACCTGTATCAAATGCAATTTCCTCCATCTGCATCATCACTTTCTGTAAGTTTGACGCTGGCAACCGTTGAAACACCGGAGACTGCAGCATCGTTGTCATCCAGTCACCACCTTGATCGTCCATCTCATCAACTAAGTACGTTTGCCCATCATCCTTCGGGCTGGCCATATCAAGCTTATGAGTAGGAATACGCACAATACGCGTTCTAGACTTGGTCACCGCTTTAACTTTCCGAGGAATCTGATGCGCGACGGCAAAACGGGCCGATTCGGAACCCGTGACGATGGTTTCCATTTCCATTTCGCCCGCATACAAACTGATCATTCCACTGATTAAATAGATGAACTCTTTGGCTGCGTCACCCTGCTCAAATAGAACCGTACCCTTCGCGCAATCTTCTATATCAACGCCTTTGCAAATTTCATCAAAGCGTGCCTTAGGTAAGGTATTCAGTGGAATAAAGTGCCGTAAAATATCGTGATCTTTTTGATTTAGTAGTGCGTTCATATGATTTGTTAGGATAAATGACAACCGCCGCTCATATATACAGTGTAGTTCATGCTATAAAAATGGTAGCGTTTGAGCGGCAAAATTTAACTTTTTGCCAAGTTGGTCACGCTCCGATCTGTAGCCTTTTTAATACTAAATTGTACGCTCACTAAAAATTCATATTTTTCGGTTAGAATAACCCCAAATTCAAAACGATAAATGAGGTGATACTTTGAAAGAACATCGGTTTACATGGATCAATTTTTTCAGTCGTTTCTGCTTCGCAGTGACGTTAGTTTTCGCGAGCTACAATCCCGCTGGCTTATCGTATTATCACTGGGCATTTAAAAGCATCCCTAATATTACGCCCATTATGGCACTTACTGGCCTTATTTTATTAATCGGTTGGGTTGTCTTTATCCGCGCGACTCTACGCTCATTGGGCGTTATTGGTATCACCTTAGCTGTCGCCTTTTTTGGTGTGCTATTTTGGATGATTGTCGATTGGGGAATTATTCCTGCCGATAACACGGTAGCAGTAACCTATATCGCGCAAACTATTTTGTGCTTCATAATCGCCACCGGTATGTCCTGGTCACACGTCCGCCGCCGAATCAGCGGGCAGGTTGATGCAGATGATGTAGATAATTAATTTTCAGGGAGCGTTAATTATGTCGACTTTCAGACTCTTTTTTTTACTTCGGGTAGCGCTTGTCTTTGTTAGTTTCCAGGCACAGGCAGCATTCCCGAGTTTTATGGCTGACGGCCCATTACCTAGCCTGGCCCCTATTCTGAACAAAGTGACCCCGGCGGTCGTTAACATAGCCACCAAAAACTTCGCGCAACAACGCGAAAACCCTCTGCTACAAGACCCGTTTTTTCGTCGCTTTTTCCAAATTCCACAAACACCAACAAAACGCTCAACACAAAGTTTAGGATCTGGGGTTATTGTGGATGCTCAGAAGGGGCTGATCATTACTAATCACCACGTTATTGGCAAGGCGGATGAAATCACGGTCACTCTACGTGACGGCCGCTCTTTTAACGCAACCGTCGTGGGTAGTGACCCTGAATCAGACGTCGCGGTGATAAAAATTACAGCTAAAGGCTTAACTAAACTTAAAATTGCCGACTCTGATAACTTACGCGTGGGCGATTTTGTCGTCGCCATCGGCAACCCATTTGGACTTGGCCAAACCGTTACATCGGGCATCGTCAGCGCATTAGGACGTTCTGGCCTGGGGATAGAAGGCTACGAAGATTTCATTCAAACAGACGCCTCAATTAACCCGGGAAATTCAGGTGGCGCACTGATTAACTTGAGAGGCGAGTTAATCGGCATCAATACCGCGATCATCGCGCCTAGTGGTGGCAACGTAGGCATTGGCTTTGCGATCCCAAGCAATATGGCCATTAGCCTAAAAGACCAGCTCGTTAAATTTGGTAAAACCAATCGTGGTCAACTCGGCATTAGCGTACAAGATCTAACGCAAGACCTCGCTAAGGCTTTTAACTTAGCGATAAAACGCGGCGTTATCATCAGCCAAATTCAAAATGGCTCACCGGCCGAGAAATCTGGTTTACACACTGGCGATATCATACTGAGCGTAAACGGTAAAAAAACAAAAAACAGCTCTAGCCTAAAAAACAGCCTCGGCTTATTAAGCGTAGGCGACACGGCAACCCTACAAATTTTGCGTAATAGCACGCAGCAACGAGTAACGATCAAAATTGGTAAAAAGAAAACGGCCAAGGTCGACGGTCAGCGCGTCCATAGCCAACTCGAAGGGACAACGTTATCAAACTTAAGTAATGAAGATAAACAAAACAACGTAAAACCAGGCGTCAAAGTGACCGACATTACCGCCTACTCCAAAGCATGGACCAATGGCTTGCGTAAAAACGATATCATTACCCAGGCTAACCGAGTTCAGGTGCGTAATATTATTGAGCTCATCAAAGCGTCTAAAGGACGTCTGTCTTTATTATTGAACGTGCAGCGCGGTAATAGTGCTTTTTTCTTAATTATTCGGTAACCAACATGTCAGACAATACTCGTCAATTTATCCCTCTCAATATCGCCATTATGGTGGTATCCGACTCGCGTACCGAAGCAACCGATACCTCGGGCAAAACGCTTATTGATCGACTCACCGAAGCAGGTCACCAGTGCGCCGAAAAGGCCATAGTGGCCGATGATATTTACCTGATTCGCGCAAAAATGTCCGCATGGATTGCCGACCCATCCATTAACGCTATTATTTCAACCGGCGGAACCGGTGTGACCGGGCGTGATGGTACGCCGGAAGCCGTTCAACCATTGTTAGACAAAGAGCTAAATGGATTTGGCGAAGTCTTCCGCGCCATTTCTTATGATGAAATAGGCACCTCGACCATACAGTCTCGCGCCATAGCTGGGGTCGCAAACGGCCACTATGTCTTTTGTGTACCTGGTTCATCTGGCGCGTGCAAAACCGCCTGGGATAAGCTGATCAGCGCTCAGCTCGACTACCGTACTCGCCCATGTAACCTCGTGGAAGTGATGCCCCGCTTACTTGAAAAATAAGCCTCTTATGCAAAAATCACCTTTTATTACGCTGGGTTCGTCTTTAGCCTTTTTGGCGGTTATGCTCGGTGCGTTCGGCGCACACGGGCTGAAAAACACCTTAAGCCCTGAGTTATTGACGGTTTATCAGACCGCGGTGGACTATCAAATGTGGCATGCTCTCGGCTTGCTCATTATTGGCCTTATTCAACTACAAAAGCCATCGACATTATTAAACACAGCCGGCTGGTTTATGTTCACGGGTATTCTGATTTTTTCTGGCAGCCTGTACGCCCTTAGCTTAACGGGCATTAAATTACTCGGGGCCATTACGCCGATTGGTGGCACTTCATTTCTAATCGCCTGGTTACTACTCGCCTACACATCCATCAAATCTAAATAATTTTATCTCTATGTCTAACGCTGAACAAAAAACGATTTACTTAAAAGATTACACCGTCCCTGAGTTTCTAATCAGTCACACCGAGCTGAACTTTGAGCTGTCAGCGGATGACACCTACGTTCGCTCTCACCTGAATATTCGCAGGAACCCAGATTGCAAGAAAGAGCAACCTGACCTGGTGCTGATGGGAGAGGAACTCACCCTGGTATCCATCGTATTAGACGGCAAGGAACTAAGCCAGGAACGCTACACGCTTGAGGCAGAAACGCTCACTATCCAGCAACCTGGCGATGCATTTATTCTAGAAATAACAAATCGTATTCAGCCCGCCAACAATACCTCACTCAGCGGCTTGTACGAGTCCAAAACAATGCTCTGCACACAATGCGAGGCCGAGGGCTTTAGGCGCATCACCTGGTTTTTAGATCGACCAGACGTCATGTCTACTTATAGCGTCACCCTCATTGCAGACAAAGACCTTTATCCAATTTTATTATCCAACGGTAACCGCACCGATCAGGGTGAATTAGCAAACAACATACATTGGGCGAGCTGGCATGACCCGTTCCCAAAACCCAGTTACCTGTTTGCCCTGGTCGCGGGTGATTTAGCCTGCCTGAAAGACAATTTTACGACCTGCTCGGGGCGTGATATTGCGCTTGAAATTTACGTAGAAGAACATGATTTGGGCAAAACTCAACACGCCATGCAATCGCTAAAAAATTCGATGCGTTGGGATGAACAGGCCTTTGGCCGTGAATATGATCTTGATTTATATATGATCGTTGCCGTTAGCCACTTCAATATGGGGGCGATGGAAAACAAAGGCCTCAACGTCTTCAATACTAAATTTGTGTTAGCCAGCGAAGCTACCGCAACCGATACTGACTATGAAAATATAGAAGCGGTGATCGGCCATGAATACTTTCATAATTGGTCGGGTAACCGCGTTACCTGCCGCGACTGGTTTCAGCTCAGTTTAAAGGAAGGTTTCACCGTATTTCGCGATCAGCAATTTACCGCGCACCAAACTTCCGACGCGGTTAAACGCATTAAAGACGTGAATATGCTTCGTACGCACCAATTTGCCGAAGACGCCGGGCCTCTCTCCCACCCGATACGCCCCGATTCATTTGTAGAAATCAATAATTTCTACACCCTGACCATCTATGAAAAAGGCGCAGAAATCGTGCGTATGCTGCACACACTATTAGGCGAAGAAGGCTTTAGGAAAGGCTGTGATTTGTATTTTGAACGCCACGACGGGCAAGCGGTGACCACCGACGATTTCGTAAAAGCCTTAGAAGATGCGAACGACGTTGATTTTGAACAATTTAAGCATTGGTACAGCCAGGCTGGCACACCCGTTGTGGAAGTCAGCAGCCAATACAACGCCGCAGAAAAACAGTTCACCCTGACATTCAAACAAAGTTGCCCGAGCACGCCGAATCAGGAAATAAAAGAACCGTTTCACATTCCCATCCGAGTGGGCTTATTGAATAGCGCTGGACACCCATGCCATTTAGGCGACATGCAAGGCGACTTATCAAATACCCGCGTGCTGGAACTAAGCGAACAAGAGCAGTCTTTTGTCTTCACTCAGTTTGACAGTGAACCCGTTCCGTCCATTCTTCGTGGTTTTTCAGCACCCATTAAATTGATCCAGCAACAAACTCTCGACACACAGTTATTCCTGTTTAAGCACGACACCGACTCATTCAACCGCTGGGAAGCAGGGCAAAACTGTTTAAGCCAACTGGTTTTTAAGACGGTCAAAGAAATACAAAAAAAAACTACCCTGTCCGAATTGCCAGAACCCTTAATTGACGCCTTTCGCCTCGTTTTACAGCAACCATTAGACGACCTCGCGTATCAATCATTACTGCTAAGTCTGCCAACAAAAGCCTATCTCGCAGAACAAATGGACGTCATTGACGTTGAAGCCCTATATCAGGCGCATCGTCATATTAAACAGGCTCTGGCCGGCGCACTTAAAGACTTATGGTTAGCTAACTATCATACTAACCACCGGATAGGCGCCGGTATTAGCCAAACAGAGGTCGCACAGCGTAGCTTTAAAAACCTGTGCCTAGATTATTTAATGACGCTGAACGATGAACGTCATAGCGAGCTGTGTACCCAGCAGTTTACTCTAGCGCAAAATATGACCGACCAAATCGCCGCATTGGGGCAACTCAGCCATCTCGACAGCGCGCAAAATGCAGCCTACTTCAACGCTTTTTATCAGCAGTGGAAGGACGAAGATTTAGTCATCGACAAATGGTTTACCCTGCAAGCCTGTTCAGAAAAAGCAGACGCTCTGGATGGCGTAAAACAACTACTCGAACACCCCGACTTTGACATTAAAACGCCAAACCGAGTCCGCAGCCTTATCGGCGCATTCGCCTCGGCAAACCCGCTACACTTTAACGCCGCCGACGGTTCGGGCTACACCTTTATAGCCGACAGCATCATCACCTTAGACGCCATCAACCCACAAGTCGCCGCGCGTTTAGCAAATTCACTCAGCCGCTGGAAAAAATTCGACACCCAACGCCAGCAACTTATCAAACAGCAACTCACGCGTATCCAATCACACACGCCCTTATCCCAAGACGTGCTGGAGATTGTCACGCGTAGCTTAAAAGCCTGAGCCGATGCCAATAAAGAAACTGTGCTTTAATACTTTAAGAAGGGAATAAGTTTCCACTCACTCCGCTGATATTAAGAAGAATACTCTGTTCTTCATAATAAAATTTGTGATCTGTGACAATACCTACTCAATACATGGAAGTTTGTTCCGCTTAATAACCCTGTTATGTGAGAAAAATACGATCTGATAAGGAGGTCACGATGAAAAAGATACTCGGATTAATTTTGTCCCTTTTTCCTGCCACACTACTTGCAACCCCAGGAACATTCCATTACGTAGGGAGCCTTCAGGCCGAAGTAAAGCAATCCGCATCAGAAAACTCCCAAACAAAATTCATCGTCGCAATTGGAAGAAAAGTGGTGGAGTTTGATAAGAAGGACTCGTGGTTTTTGGTGGGCGTTGACAAAACAGGGGGGAAAGATGGGTGGATTCACAAACGTCACCTCAAATCATCTGATCCGGATGGCATCAGGTACTAATCATAGCTACTCAGCGTCAGCTTGTGCCAGCTAGTTCGGTAAAACACCTAACAAGTAAATCAAGTTCATTCCGGCCTGAGGACTCGCTGCTCGAGCTACTTATTAAAGCGTTAGCTAAGAAACATGGAATACGGTGGCTTAGACCAGTAGCACGTTTCAAACATTAACTTATCTCTACTTCACCTCACAATATATTCAAACACAACAATATCGCTCGAAAGCGCCTAAAAATGCTATTCTTCGCGCTAAAGCACGACCGCTTGTTACCCAACCCATTAGGCCGTTCGTCAACATGACGCGATGGCCGCTTAATTTAGGATTTTTTTGTGACCAATAACGATATTTTACGCCGCCTGCGCTATACCTTTGATTTTAGCGATTCAAAAATGATCGATCTGTTCAAACTGATGGATGTCGAAGTTGATCGCGAGCAGGTCAGTAATTGGCTTAAAAAAGATGACGACGAGTCCTACGTTAATTGCACAGATAAACAGTTCGCTACTTTTTTAAATGGCTTGATTATTGATAAGCGCGGCAAACAAGAAGGGCCTTTACCCGAGATCGAAAACAAACTGAATAATAATATCGTGTTGCGCAAGCTAAAAATCGCGCTAAATTTGCAGAATGATGAGGTATTAGCTTTACTAACCCAGGCTGGTTTGTCGTTGAGCAAGCATGAATTGAGCGCTTTTTTCCGTCGCGCCGATCACAAGCATTATCGTGCGTGCAAGGATCAGGTGTTACGTAACTTTTTACAGGCGATTCAACTGAAATATCGAGCCGATACGGACGAGCCCGCATTCGAGTGGCCGACGCCTTAAAATTTTACATTTCAGCTACTTTATTCTCGAAAAGCTCAAAAAAACGTTAATTTTTACCCTTAGATCGACACCCTTTTTCCTATGACAGGGCGTGTTTATTGTTTGATTCAGGCGTTATTTTTAACAAAACTGATGATAAACCCCCCAAATAAACACCAATACGCAAAAAAGATAGCCTTCGCACCTTAACCGAAAGCCTTATAGCTACAGGCTTCTGTCATTTCAGTAGCTTTAAATCAACCTATATTTCTGAGTTTACGTATTTAAGGTCATTAAACAGCTATAATGGCTAGGCAGAATTCTGCGATCAATGATTACAATTAAAGTAGAGAGAAGAATATGAGTAAAGGTACAGTTAAGTGGTTCAATGCAGACAAAGGTTTCGGTTTCATCACTCCTGAAGATGGTGGTAAAGATTTGTTTGTACACCATTCAGAAATTAAAAGTGGCGACAGCTATGCGACTCTTAATGACGGACAAGCAGTAGAATTTGAAGTAGGCCAAGGCCAAAAAGGTCCTTGCGCTAACAACGTTGTGCCTGTTTAATTTTACAGGCTGCTTTTTATAAGCAGCAACATATAACATAAGCGCGACATCCGTAGCGCTTGGCGCCCACACTTTCTTATCTTTCTTTAGTTGGTGTTCGTGTCGTTATGCTTTCTTATATCGGTGGTTTAGTGCCACCGGTATATTTTTGGCGTCTGTACGCTAAAAATACCCTCCTGTCTTTTTTGAGATTGGCTCTCCGTTATGCGTTTAAGAAGCGTATGATGATTTGATGAGCAACATTCTAATCCAGCACTATAAAGCTCCGCAGGGAGACTTAATGCTAGGCGCTTATAATGACCGCTTGTGTTTGTGCGACTGGAAAACTAGAACGATGCGAGAACGTATTGATCATCGTATTCAAACCGCTTTAAATGCCACCTATTCTGATACGACTTGTGATGTGCTGGATGAAACAGTCCAACAACTTGATGAGTACTTTGAACATAAGCGCCGGCAATTCGATTTACCCTTAATGATGACCGGCTCTGCTTTTCAACAGTCTGTTTGGCAAGCGTTATTACTCATTCCCTATGGAACCACGATATCGTACCTTGACCTTGCAGAAAAACTGGGCAATAAGCAGGCCGTTCGTGCTGTGGCAAGCGCTAATGGTGCCAACGCAATGAGTATTATTATTCCATGTCATCGGGTGATTGCCAATAATGGGCATTTGAGTGGCTATGCGGGCGGTATTGATGCGAAAGAAAGCCTGATTAAGTTCGAACAACAGAAAGCCTGACGTTAATACCCTGTCGCTGAACTACTTTTGTAAACGCTGGCTCAACGCGTACAGCATGGCGGCCGTGGCGCCCCAAATTCTTTGACCTTGATACGTTAACTCCCAATACTCACGCCATTGTTCCTGCCAAAACGTTTCTTTACGTTGATATTTTGCCGGATCAGCCAAACTTGAAAGCGGCACTTCAAACACATCGGCGACTTCAAAGGAATCTATATCGAGGGTAAACGTTGGGTCTACAAACCCAACAATCGGCACAACACTAAAACTGCTGACTGTTAAATAGGGTTCGATAAGCCCCGCGATATCGATAAAGCTTTCGTCAATGCCGACTTCTTCATGGGTTTCTCTTAAAGCCGTTTGCAGCGGTGTTTGATCAATGGTATCTGCTCGCCCGCCTGGGAAACTGATTTGACCTGGGTGGTGGTGTAAATGATCGGTTCGCGTAGTGAGTAATACGTGCCATTCATCCCGTTCTATCAATGGCACCAACACCGCCGCGTCTCTTAGACCGTCGTCGCGCTTTTGTCGGGGCCAGTCTTGCATACTCGACAACGGCTCCAGGCTCTGAATGATGTGTTCGCGTTTCATAAACTACAGTTTACAGCACTGGGGCTTTGCTAGCGTAGCGTAGGCCCTACAATGTCAGTTGATCTAAAAGTGAAAGCCCCATCCGATCTATCTTTAAAGTAAAATTCGAGTGATAGCCGCATGGTTTCGAAGGCGAGTTCGTCCCATGGAATTTCGTGTTCTGCGAATAAGCGCGTGTCTAAACTTTCTATACCGCTTGAAAATTCTGGTTTTAATAAAGCCGAACGGTACATCATATAAACTTGGTTGATATGCGGCAGGTTAAATACAGCATACAGCTCGTCGGTTTGAACGATCGCTTGCGCTTCTTCCAGGGTTTCGCGCAGAGCGGCTTGTTCGGTTGTTTCACCCAGCTCCATAAAACCTGCCGGCAAGGTCCAATAGCCTCTTCGCGGGTTTATAGCGCGTTTGCACAGTAAAATTTTATCTTCCCAAACGGGGATGCAACCCGCGATGATACGAGGGTTTTGGTAATGAATAAGATCGCAGGAATCACATACATCTCGATGACGGTTATCACCGTCTGGTATTGTCGACTGGGTTTGATTGCCACATTGCGGGCAATACTTCATAACCGCTCTAGGCAAGCATTTCGCCTAACAGCTGATCTTCCAGTTCAATCCGATTAGCCAGCTGTTCGCCTAACCCCGATAGATCATTCGACAAATCATTTAAGATCATTTTTGGTGTTAGTGTTTGATATTTGTCATTAAAATCTAACACCACTCCGGTTGCCTTAGATATTTTAGGATAAAGACGTTCAGCGGCACTGATAATCGCTTTACGCCTTTCACTACCATCAAGAATTCGTTGATATACGCCAAAATGGCCAAGCGAAATATAATCGACCAGCAGCTGGCAAAATTCTTCGATCAAGACTTCCATTGATTTATTAGTCTTCGTTTCGTTTAAACCTGCCACTACACAATACTGTGACCAAACTTGTTTACGCTCTTCTAGTAATTCTTTAATCAAACTATTCGTTTGATTACGCTCCTTCATATGGACTACATTATCGTTTGACATACCATCCCCTTAAAAAAATATATAGATTTCTGTCACACTTTATGCCATTGCGCGCTATTCGACAATACGTGATCGCTTATTCCCTTTTAATCTCTTGCAGGCAGTTCTATGTTCACCGCATCGCCCACGGTCATATTCAAGCCGATTTCAGAGCTAGATATTCGCGTATTAGCGCCCAATCTATACCAGTGATCGAAACACGCGGCATCCGTCCAACTGGGTCTAGTTTTTTCTCGCATGCTAAGAAACGTTTCGTAAAATCTGCCATACGGCTCTCCTGATTCGGGGTTTTTCATCGGAACCGAGCATCGCGCGCACGGGTTGGACGCTTGAATTCTTACTCGTCCAATTTGAACCTCTTTTGGCGTTTGCCCGCTGTGGAATAATTGATCTTCCCAAAAAGCAGGTGCAGGCGATATTTCCAAGTTCATCCGAAAACGTGCTCGAACATCGTCCAAGGAAAGTTCTGGGTACCAGGAGGCAACGGCTTTTAATGATGCCGTAGATACCATCGTTGGGCCAGAGGCGCTGATATCATCGGGAAAGCCTTGGTGCTTATCTTCTTTCAAGAGAACGGGCTGGCCTAGCTTTGCCGTAAAATAGTTTGACAAGCCCTCTGCATCGTCTAATTGATACGTCTGACTCAATTCTTGATTTTCAACAAAACTAACCTCTCCCAACGCCAGGTCAAAAATAGGTTTGAGCAAAAATACTCGCTTGTTATTTTTAGCATTAATCAAACGGCCTTTTCTATCTACAACCGCCCAGCGTCGATCGTTACAAAGCGAACCACCTTGCGTTATAGCCACTTCATTCATTTGAATGCCCGGCAATGCTTTTATCGGGTAGATAAAAATCTTACTCAGAATTGTCACCAGCCAATCCTCCCTCTCAATTATGATGTGTCCTTCGTACGCCTAAATACTTTTCACATGGGTTTAATTTTTCATTAATCTTATCACTATGGACATAACGTTTCTCCACAGCATTAATGACATTTTGCCAACCCAATGGCAGGCTATTTTTGCCGATAAATATCCGTTTACTCAGCACGCTTTTTTAGCGTCATTAGAAACTAGTGGTTGCGTTCAACAATCAACTGGATGGCAACCCCAGCATATTTTAGTCCACGAAGGCGACAAACTAATCGCTGCGATGCCCTGCTATATAAAAACTCATTCCTACGGCGAATACGTTTTTGATTGGGCCTGGGCCAACGCCTATCATCAACACGGTTTAAATTATTACCCCAAATTACTGGCTGCCATCCCTTTCACACCGGCCACTGGCCCGCGCTTAATGTTTGACGAAAGCATGCAATCCGATGAGCAAAAAATCAGCGTCATAAAGGCCATCGGCCAGGCTCTGCGCGATAAGTTTGGACCGCAAGGACTATCCAGCTGGCACCTGTTATTTCCAACAGCCGAGTTATCATCGCTGCTGATAGATTGCGGTTGGCAACAACGCGTCGGTATCCAATACCACTGGTTCAATAAAGACTACGCGTCTTTTGATGAATTTTTAGCCCGTTTTAAATCGCGCAAACGCAAAACACTTCGCAAGGAGCGCGAAGCCATCGTCAGGCAGGATATTTCTATGCAAGTGATCGTTGGGGTGGATCTAGACGATGAAATGATGACTGAATTTTATCGCTTCTACCATTTGACCTACTTAAAACGTAGCGGGCAACACGGTTATCTCAATCTTAAGTTTTTCCACTTACTACTCGCCAGTATGAAAGACAAACTGGTCATGATATGCGCTAAAAAAAATGGCAGCCTGATCGGTGCTGCCTTATGCTTTAGAGACGACAACACTTTATATGGCCGTTATTGGGGTTGTGAACAAGAATATGAGTTTTTACATTTCGAAGCCTGTTACTATCAAGGCATTGAGTTTTGCATTAACACGGGGCTAAGGCGATTTGACCCTGGCGCACAGGGCGAGCACAAAATTGCGCGCGGCTTTGAACCCGTTAAAACGTTGTCAAACCACGTCATCATGCAAGCCGATTTTAGCTATGCGATTGAGCAATTTATCAACGATGAAAAAACTCAGGTCGATGTGCAACTGGCGCATTTGAAAACCTTATTGCCTTTTAAAACGGAGCCAGTATGAATCAAACTATCAGTGATATTATTGCGGACATTAGGGATCTTGAAGACAAGCTCGAGCAACTTATCGCCGAGCAACAACGCGATTTCTTATATCACTTCGAAGGCGCCAAAATAAAATTCGAAGCCTCCATTATTGCTCAACAAAAAGCGATGAAAGTAGGCCTTATCGAGTGGCTCGCATCCAGTAAATTGCGCTCGATATTATCAATTCCCTTTATATACGGCATGATCGTTCCATTAGTTTTGTTACACATCAGCATCGAAATATTTCACGTTATTTGTTTTAGCTTATATAAAATCCCTAAAGTAAAACGCGCTGATTATTTTGTCGCCGACAGGCACCTACTACCTTATCTAAATATTATCGAGAAATTCAATTGTGCATATTGCAGTTATGGTAATGGCGTCATCGCCTACACGAGGGAAATTATTGGTCGTATTGAATTATATTGGTGCCCCATTAAGCACGCAAAAAAAGTGATAGGAACGCATAAACACTACCAAAAATTTCTAAACTTTGGGGAATTTGAAGAATATCACGCAAAAAAACAGTCGCTAAGATCACAACTGTCTGAGCTAGATAAGTAGCGCTTTAATTCAGCTTAAAATCGGGCATATCACTGTCTAAAAACCATTGCTTAGACTCTTCGTCAAACCACCATATCTGCGTATGTTTCAGTTGATAAACGCGCCCTGTACTATCTTGTATATAGCCAAATAAAGCCTGCGCCACCACCGAATCGTCTTCCTCGTTGGCTAGCGAAGCGATTAAGTCGTACGAGGTAACGGTTATAGTATTCAGCCCGTCTATAGGGCCTAATCGACGGGCGGGGTTTCTGAAACGTATCACGCTCGCCGCCATATCATAGCTTTTCCAGCGTAGGGCTTTCATAAACAACTTCTGTCTCGCCTCCAAATGCTCTTGTTTTTTTTGCTCTGACAAATGCGCGCAAGACGACAGCATAATGAGTGCAACAAGACCAAGCCATTTGATATTTTTCATATTTTATCCATACACCGATGTTGCAGGTAGTCTATTACGCTTAATCGTCTATTGCCATTTTAGTTTTAAATCGTTTCAACGACTCGGCGGCGGTTAATATTAAAGCCCCCTAATACTAAAGGTTTGAGCCTGCATGATGATCATCGTACAATACGCCTCATTACTTAAGTAAAAGCTACTTTACGGAGACTCTTTTGAGCAAAAAAATAGTTCTACTGCTAATTGTTATTTTATTAATTTTTGGTGGCTTATTTGTCACTAAGTTTTTGCAGATCAACAAGGCAATGTCTTCGCGCAAAGCACCCCCCCCACCTTTGGTGACAACGGTTAATGTTGTGCAAGAAAAATGGCAGCAAATGCTACCGACGATTGGCAGCCTGAACCCGCTTTCTGGTATATCTGTCAGCAATGAAGTGGCTGGCATTGTATCGGCCATCCATTTTCAATCAGGACAAGCCGTTTCAAAGGGTAACTTATTAGTCGAACTGGATACATCGACCGACCAGGCACAATTAAATGGCCTCAAGGCCGCCGCCAAATTAGCCCAGTTAAAATTCAACCGGCAAGCGTCCCTACTCAAGAGCAAAGCGACTTCGCGTTCAAGCCACGATGAAGCACGCGCAGAATTAGACCTGGCGAATGCCGCGGTCATCGCACAACAAAGCACCCTGGATAAAAAAAGAATACGCGCGCCTTTCGACGGTGTCATCGGCATTCGTCAAATTAGCCCGGGGCAATATTTGGATAAGGGTTATCAAATCGCTCCGCTGGTTTCTTTATCCCCCATCTTCGCTGACTTTACCCTGGCCGAACGCTACGTTGCAGACATAGCGGTTAACCAGACCATTCAACTCCAGGTGCAAGCCTACCCAGATGAGGTTTTTGAAGGCCGCATTCAGGCTATTAACCCCAATTTAGACACTAACACCCGAACACTTTCTATTCGTGCACTAATCGATAACGCGGAGCTCAAATTAAAGGCCGGTATGTTCGCCAACATCAATATTCTCGTATCACAACCAAAAACCGTTTTAACCTTGCCAGACACCACGATTACCTACAACACTTACGGCGAAAATGTTTTTATAGTCATCGACAAAGACGATAAAAAAGTAGTCCAGCACCGTACGATAAAGATAGGGCAAAGCCGACATGGGCGAGTCGAAATTCAGCAAGGCTTATCCCTACACGATACCGTTGTAAACGAGGGACACGTTAAGTTAAGAAATGGTATAGCGATTAGCATTTCTGACACCTCAGCGTCACCAACACCTTAGGTATTTCTTGTGAAATTTACAGCTATTTTCGTTACCCGCCCGGTTTTAGCTAGCGTTATTAGCTTACTCATTTTAGTGCTTGGCTTGCGCTCACTGAATTCATTAGAAATTCGCGAGTACCCAGAAACTAAAGACACCGTTATCTCGGTCAGCACCTCATACCCTGGCGCCAGCAGCCAATTAGTGAAAGGCTTTATTACCACACCACTTCAACAAGCGATGGCACAAGCTGAGGGTATCGATTACCTGTCGTCAACCAGCCAGCAAGGACGCTCTGTTATCGAGGCCCATATGCGACTGAACTACGATGCCAGTGCAGCCATTGCAGATATCCAGGCGAAAGTAGCCAGTCAACGTAGCGTTTTACCCGCTGAAGCACTGGATCCAGTCATCACCTCCAAAACCGGCTCTACTACGTCGTTAATGTACCTGGCTTTTTTTAGCGATAAGATGGAACCGACGCAAATTGCCGATTACCTCCTCCGCGTCATTCAACCACAACTGCAATCCATTGAAGGCGTCGGACAAGCGAAGCTTTTAGGTAGTAGCACCTACGCTATGCGTATTTGGCTACAACCTAAAAGAATGGCGGCCTTGGGCATTACCGCAACAGACGTGACCAAGGTGTTACGTAGCAACAACTACTTATCAAGCGTTGGTAACACAAAAGGCGAATACGTCAGCATCGACCTGGGCGCGACGACCGATATCTCAAAACAACAGGAATTTTATAATTTAGTTATCAGCAAACAAGGTGACACACTTATTCGTCTATCCGATATTGCTGATACTGAATTGGGCGCCGAAGGTTACGACAGCGAAAATTTATTTAACGGCAAACCCGCTATTTTTATTGCCATCGATCAGGCGCCAGGCTCGAACCCACTAAAAGTAGCTAAAAGAGTTCAAAGCGCCTTGTTAGAGATCAGGAAAAACCTGCCTGAGGGTCTAAATTTCTATTTACCTTATGACGCGAGTAAGTTCATTGATGAGTCCATCAATGAAGTTGGCATCACCTTAATTGAAGCCTTGAGCATCGTTATCATCATTATTTTTCTTTCCTTAGGTTCGTTCCGAGCTGCCATCATTCCTGCTATCACTGTCCCGCTTTCATTGATCGGCGCTGCTTTCATTATGTTATTGCTGGGCTTCTCGTTAAACTTGCTCACTTTGCTGGCGATGATTTTAGCGATAGGACTCGTGGTGGATGATGCCATCGTTATGGTTGAAAACGTCCATCGGCACATTGAGATGGGGAAAACGCGACTTCAGGCGGCATTGGACGGCGCAAAAGAATTAGGCTTACCGATCATTGCGATGACGACGACGCTGATCGCCGTCTACTTCCCGATAGGATTCATGGGTGGTTTAGTCGGTACGCTGTTCACCGAATTTGCATTTTCATTAGCCGCGGCTGTGTTTATATCCGGCGTTATCGCCTTGACACTGGTGCCCATGCTGAGCTCTCGAATTTTAAAACCCGCCGGCGACATAGGGCCCTTTGAAAAGTCGGTCGAACATTTTTTTGAGCGCTTAGCGCTTAACTATAAAAAACTATTGCACCCACTTTTATCAACTCCATCCATTCCCATTGCCTTTTCGCTCGTCGTTCTGCTCAGCCTGTACCCGATGTACTTACTGTCAAAAAAGGAACTCGCGCCAACTGAAGACAGGGGCTTCCTCATTACCTTTGGCTCTGCACCGCAATCGGCCACCCTGGATTTCTTAAAAAAACAAACTAAACACATCGTTAATATTTTCGAAAGCATTCCCGAATACGATCACACCTTTATTTTATTAGGCTTCGGTGGCAGCAGCAATAAAATGCTAGGTGGATTTAAAATGGGTCACGCCTCCGAAAGGGACCGCACCCAGATGGAGGTAAAGCCCGAACTTCAACAAAAGTTAGCGACGGTCACTGGCCTAAGAATGGCCGTTGTAGAACGCCCAGGACTGCCCGGTGCCGGAGGTGGTTTACCCGTACAATTTGTCGTTCTTTCAGACGCCAGTTACGGGCAACTCAGTGATGCCGCAGGTGAATTAATTGGCAAAGCGATGCAAAGTGGTCAATTTATTTTCTTACAAAAGAGTATTGAATTTGACCGCCCCAGGGTCAACTTATTAATTGATAAAGACCGCGCTGCTGACCTCGGCATTAGCATGGAAGAGATAGCTCGAAACCTCTCTGGTTACTTTGGTGAGGGCTACACCAACCGATTTAGCATGCAGGGTCGCAGTTATAAAGTCATCCCTCAGGTCGCCGACGCCGACCGATTTGACGTCGCTAATTTCGACAATATTTACCTTAGAACCTCATCCGGTGACCAGGTACCATTGGGCTCGCTCATCACATTATCGACCACCGTTGAGCCGAGTAAGCGAACGCAATTTCAGCAACTCAATAATTTAACCATCGAAGGAATTTTACGCCCCGGCATCACCCTGGGAGACGGTCTGAACTTTCTTGAAGAAGAGGCAAAGAACACCTTCCCGCTTGGTTTCAAATGGGATTACACGGGTAGTTCCCGCCAGTACAAACAGCAAGGCAGCGCGCTAGTACTTACCTTCTTCATGTCCTTATTAATTATTTATTTAGTACTTGCCGCACAATTTGAAAGTTGGCGCGACCCGTTAATTATTTTAATTTCTGTACCCCTTTCGTTGGCCAGCGCTATGGCATTTTTAATGCTGGGTGCCGCTACAATGAATATTTATACCCAGGTGGGCCTAATTACCTTGATCGGCCTTATCGCCAAAAATGGCATCTTGATCGTTGAGTTTGCAAATCAATTACAAATAAGCGAAAAACTGTCTCTACGAGACGCCGTAGAAAAAGCCGCTACCGTTCGCCTCAGGCCCATCTTAATGACCACGGTATCGATGATAGTTGCGATGCTTCCACTACTGTTTGCATCTGGACCTGGCGCCATTAGTCGCTTTGATATTGGGCTCGTGATTGCCACAGGCTTGGGCATAGGTACGTTGTTTACCTTATTTATCGTTCCTGCTTTTTACTTGTTGTTGGCGAGAGACCACTCAGCTCAAGAGCACTAAAGCCATTCAATCGCTTCTTTTGCAAACTCTTCTTTTGGCAGTTCGATAGTAGAGCCGCCTAACACCGCCAGCGAGCCTTTTTTGAGCGGCTTAATCCAACCCTTTAAGCCAGAGTAATTAAACGGAAGCGTCTGATCTAGATTGATCTCAGGCATATAAATCACCGTCACAGGCTGGTTATTATGTTGATACACCATATGCAAACCATAACTATCACCAATCGGGCACTTTTCTACAAAACTGATATCACTGGCGAGTTTAATGCGCACGCCAAACTGCTCGCTAACCTGGGCCAATAGCTGCGAACTAACTTGATGAGAGGTTTTCATCGAGTTAGCACCATCGTGTTCAAAGTGTTGAACAACGAGCTGATCTATCGGTAAGCCGCCGCTATCTCGTGGCAGAAAATTAATACTAACGATGCCTACTGCCAATATTAATGAGGCCGCCAACGCAACCGACGTTTTTGACATACTCCAAAAAGCAGACTTATTAGTTGCCACGTATTCGCGCAACGAATGCCTTAAACCATCAGGCACTGCGCAATTTATAACGCTGGCTAGTTGTTGCTCGAAAGCTAGCTGAGACTGGGTAAAGTTTTGACACGCGGCACATGATTGCAAGTGCTCGTCAGCATCACCCGCTATCTCGTTAGGCGCCACAGTATATTCAAATTCAAAGTCTTCACATTTCATCTTGCACCAATGGCCCTTCTTCTGGCCGTAATATATCTCTAAGTTTCTGTTTCGCCCTGAACAACCGGGTCATGGTCGCACTTTTTGTAATATTGCAAACCGACGCAATTTCCTCACAACTCAGGCCACCGATCACTTGCAATAATAATGGCTCCTTATACTCATTAGCCAGCTCGTTGAGCGCCTGCTTGAGTGCAAAAGCCTCGGTACTGGTATCATTATCGGTATCTCTCAGGCCCAGCATATCGAGATCTAAATCGGACATATTCGGCCTGTAGCGCGCATATTGACGGGCGTGTTCATTGCGCAAAATGGTCATCAGCCAGGCTTTACTAGAGGCCGTTTCTCGCAACTTATCTAATGATTTCCAGGCCCGCATGCAAGACTCTTGAACCAAATCTTCGGCCATACTCTTATCGCGGCACAGCCACATCGCATAACGAAAAAGATCGTCGCTATACACTAAAACTAAGCCCTCATATTCCAATTGCTTTTGTTTGTCTTGCAAGACTAGACCTTGATAGCGTTCGCTATCTTACAAAGTTAATAAAACATTAAATACAGCAAACGGTTACCACCATATTGATAGCCGTTTCGATTAAAAATTTGATGTATCATTCTGTTATACCAATAAAAAAAATACAAGTTTGTTGATAGAGGGCTCAAAATATAGCGTTCAAAAAACACCCTAATTGATTATAGTTTTTCGTTTAATAAGGTTTATTTGAAGCGGCACAAACTCAGTAATCAATGAATAATTTATGTTAGCCTTAGAGCCAGCTTTTTTACGTTATAGATGACTCAAACGCGCTCACTTAAAGCGAACAAAAAATAAACCTAAAAAAAGCTTGTTTTTTAAAAAAAATAGCGCGAAGTCATATAAATAAAGGCTTCTTATGCACACCCAGAAAAACCAACAGCTCGGAGTTTTAAAATTATTGCTACGCACAAAAAGCATTCCAGCATAAATACTTAAGCGTCTGTTTTTTATAGTTATTTTTAAATTGGAGTAAATTGTTACAATTTAAAGACAGGCCTTTTTGAACAGGCACTTAGCGCATATTTAAAAAGATAATCCACAAAGTTATCCACAGAAATTGTGGATAACAAAAAAAACATAATAAAGGCATGAAGTTAGCGATTATTCGTAGATTCATTCCCTGCTTTTTACGCTAACTTAAGCAACCACTATTTGCACCAAAAGTATGCAGCCATTTTACTTAAAAATTGCAATCGACACGCCCCTAAGACGGCTTTTTGATTACTTACCCATTAAGCAAACGCCAGTTCAACGATACGAACCGGGGCAGCGCGTTATTGCCTCATTTGGTCGAACGCAAAAAATGGGCGTTATCGTCAGCATTTCCAACACCACTGAGCTCAGCGAAAAGCAACTTAAACCCATTGTGGAACTATTGGATGATGCGCCCTTGTTTTCAGCTCACGACATTAAGTTACTCAAGTGGACCGCCGACTATTATCACCAGCCTATCGGCGAAGTGTTCTGTCAGGCATTGCCGAAAAAATTACGTACAGACCATTTACCGGACGAGTCGTTTGAAAAAACATTTGAATTAACTCCCTCTGGTCGGGCAATTGAATCTGACGCGCTACAGCGCGCTCCACGACAAGCCGCTTTGCAGCAACTTTTATTTAAACAGACGGCACCCGCGACAGAAGACGTGTTCGCTGAGCTGGACTGGAATTGGCGGCCAAGCTTAGCGACTCTCGTTAAAAAAGGCCTGGTCAACGTCAGCAACTCACCCGTTGTTCACTCCAGTGATATTGTTAAGCCTGATTTTTTACCCAACGCCGCGCAACAAGCCGCTATCGATAGCGTTTTAGAGTCGATAGATTGTTTTAAAACCTATTTATTGGATGGCGTAACCGGTAGCGGAAAAACCGAGGTCTACCTACAACTGATCCAGCAAGTTTTATCATCTGGTAAGCAGGTGCTGGTGATGCTGCCTGAAATCAACCTGACGCCGCAACTAGCCAACCGGTTTCGGCAACGCCTCGCCGCGTACATAGCGGTGTATCACTCGGGATTATCTGATACTCAACGCGCTCAATCCTGGCTAAAGTGCCGCAGCGGTAGCGCCAGTATATTGCTCGGCACGCGATCTTCCGTTTTCACGCCAATGAAAAATCTGGCGCTGATAATTTTAGACGAAGAGCACGACAGCTCCTTTAAACAACAAGAAGGAACTCGTTACTCGGCACGCGACGTGGCCATTATGCGTGCAAGAAATTTAAACATCCCAATCGTTATGGGTAGCGCTACACCCTCCTTAGAAGGGCTCTACAATGTTCAGCAAAAACGCTTCGAACACCTGCTATTGCCAGAACGCACGGGGAGCGCGATAGCGCCTGAGATACGCTTAATTGATTGCCGCAACAAAAAAATAGACCAGCATTTATCCAAGCCCTTACTCAGCGCCGTCGATACTTGCCTAAGTCGCGACGAACAAGTTATTTTATTCGTTAATCGCCGCGGTTTTGCGCCGGTTTTAATGTGTCGAAGCTGCGGTTGGGTTGCCCAGTGCAAGCAGTGCGACAGCCGTTTAGTCATCCATCAAAAAAATCGTCAACTTAAATGCCATCATTGTGGTGGCGAACAATCCAATCCGCGCATTTGCCCTGACTGTCAGCAGGCAGAGCTTTTCCCACTCGGCACCGGTACGGAGCGCATTGAAGACGCCTTAAACGAACTTTATCCCAATATACCGATCACCCGTATCGACCGAGATAGCACCAGAGGCAAAGACGCTATGCAATTGGTGATAGATAAAGTCCAGCTCGGCGGTGCGCAAATTTTAGTCGGCACACAAATGCTCGCCAAAGGCCATCATTTCCCCAACGTCACCCTGGTGGGGATTATCGATATGGACGCGGGCTTATTCAGCATAGATTTTCGATCTGCCGAGCGCATGGCGCAGCTGCTTATTCAGGTGGCGGGGAGAGCTGGTCGAGAGAGTAAACCCGGCAAAGTGCTGGTGCAAACCTATCACCCAGAACACCCCTTATTACAAACACTCATTCGTCATGATTACGCGGCGTTCGCCAAAGACGCGCTTAATGAAAGACAGCAGGCGATGCTGCCGCCCTATCAATATCAGGCCCTATTGCGCGTTAACGCGACAGAAGAACACGCGGTTTTACAGTTTTTGCACGACCTAAAACCTCATATCAAGGCGATTAACCTGCAACAAATAAGCGTTTTAGGCCCAGTGCCCTCACCGATGCTCAAACGCGCGGGGCGTTATCGGTATCAATTACTGTTTGAAACAGCGCATCGAAAATCACGCAACCAATTTTTACAGCAATTATTACTGCGCATAGACAGGGTCAAGTCCGCAAGAAAAATCCGCTGGTCTATAGACGTTGATCCGATTGATCTGTATTAAATAGATACAAAAAACCATTGATAAGGCCGCATTAAACTTGCAACTTTTAACCCACAAGCGATAATACGTAGCTATTGACGCAGCATGCCCGCATCGCGCTCCAGCTATCTAATACACGTAACAACTATTTATGAAAACACGCTTAGCGTCTTTACTTCAACAAGCGATAACGGCTCTGAAAGATCAAGGTGTTTTGGCCACCGACTTAGCCACCAACATCCAAATTGACCACACCCGCGACTCGTCACACGGCGATTTTGCCAGCAATATCGCATTGACCCTGGCGAAACCCGCAAAAAAGAATCCACGGCAAATTGCCGAAGCTTTAATTGAAGCGCTACCCGATGATCAAATCGTTGCACGCGTAGAGATCGCCGGGCCCGGTTTTATTAACTTTTTTCTAGACCCGCTCAGCCGACATAGCGTCGTTGCTAGCATTATTAAGCAGGGCGAAGCCTTTGGCCTAAGCCAAATAGGCGCGGGTAAAAAAGTTCAACTGGAATTCGTCTCTGCCAACCCGACCGGCCCACTGCACGTAGGGCATGGACGAGGCGCGGCTTACGGCGCGACGGTGGCTAATTTATTAAGCGCCATTGGCTATACCGTACACCGCGAATATTACGTCAATGACGCCGGTCGACAAATGGACATTTTGGCCGCCAGTGTTTGGCTGCGATACCTTGAAGCCTGCGGTGAAACACTCACTTTCCCGAGCAACGGCTATAAGGGCGATTATATTATCGCTATCGCCAAGACGATTATGGCTGAGCATGGCGACACTTTTCGCCGTAAGGCCAGTGACGTTTTTGACCAAATACCCGACGATGAACCCTTAGGCGGGGATAAAGATCAGCATATTGATGCCCTTATTTCACGAGCAAAAAGTTTGCTTGGTAACGAGCATTACCGCATTATTTTTGATGCCGCGCTCAGCTCTATTTTAGGCGACATACGCGAAGACCTTGAGGGCTTTGGCGTTCATTATGACGACTGGTTCTCTGAGCGCTCTTTGATGGATAACGGCGCTATTGATAACGCAATAGCAAAACTAAAAGCCTCGGGCCATATGTATCAGAATGATGGTGCCTGGTGGTTTAAATCAACCGATTTTGGCGACGAAAAAGACCGCGTGGTGATTCGCGATAACGGTCAAACGACTTATTTTGCCTCCGATATCGCCTACCACTTACAAACCCTCGACCGCGGCTTTGATATTATCGATATCTGGGGTTCTGATCACCACGGTTACGTAGCGCGCGTTAAGGCAGCGTTACAAGCGATGGGCGCCGACCCCAAACGTATGCGCGTGTTACTGGTGCAATTTGCCGTACTGTATAAAAACGGACAAAAAATGCAAATGTCCACCCGCTCCGGCCAGTTCGTTACCCTACGAGAGCTACGCGAAGAAATCGGTTCCGACGCCGCACGTTATTTTTACGTGACGCGAAAATCTGAACAGCATATGGACTTTGACCTCGATTTAGCCACTTCACAGTCTAACGAAAACCCCTTGTTTTATGTGCAATACGCGCACGCTCGGGTGTGTAGTGTGATGAAGCTACTCGCTGAAAAAAACTTGAGCTACTCCGCAGCACTGGGCTTAGAAAACATCAACAAGCTCACTGAATCACACGAACTCAGCTTAATCGACACCTTAAATCGTTACCCCGAAAAACTACTGCAGGCGGCTCAGCAATACGAACCGCACCAGTTAAGCCATTACCTGCGCGAACTGGCCACCGAGTTCCACAGCTATTACAATTCGCATAAATTCATCATCGAAGACAACGAACTTATGCAAGCCAGGCTCATTCTCATTAACGCCGTCAAGCAAGTCATTCATAATGGTTTAAGCTTGCTGGGTGTAAAAGCGCCGGAATCGATGTAATGACGAAAGATTACAAAAACCGCGTTAGCAATAATAGCCGCCGAAAGAAAAAGACGCCTATTGCTGGCTGGTGGTGGTTGTTAACCGGATTATTAGTCGGTGGTTTTATAATGTTTTTATCGAACTTGCAAGAAACCGCAAATACGGTAACCACTAGCAGTAAAAAGTCTGCTACTAAACAGGATGTGAGGGACGTAAAGAAACCCACTCCTGTTACTGATCAAGCCATCAACAGTAATCAACCCCGCTTCGATTTTTATCAGATTTTGCCGGATATGGAAATCGTTATCCCGCAGCATGAAATTGAAGAAAGAAGGCGGCTGGAAGGCACCGGAAAAAGCAATCCGGGCACCTTTATTATTCAAGTAGGCTCGTTTAGAAACCCCAAACAGGCCGATACGCTAAAAGCGCAAATCGCCCTGTTGGGTGTCGAGTCCAGCGTACAAAAGGTCGATCAAAGCGGTAGCGTCTGGTATCGAGTTAAATCGGGACCTTACACGTCATTCAGAAATGTCGATAAAATTCAGAACCGCTTGCATCGGAACAATATAGATAGCATCGCTATCAAGTTAAAATAAACCCTTGGCTCGTATCAAGCAGATACCAGCCTCGATCAGCCCACGTTTCAACAGCGCATTAATCCGCGTATTGATAGGCTTAAGCCTGTTACTGGCAGGCCTTTTTATTGCAGCGTGGTCGACTACGTTTCACCCAGCCGCTGCGCAGCAAGAACCCATCTTTTGTCCGTCAAACGCACCCCGCCTATCGGCCGGCCAATCGGTCAAGCTATACAATCAGAACGTGCAGTTTATGGCCGGCAAGAATTACGTTTTTTTCTTCGATTTAGCCGCTAATACTGGGCCTGACGAGCGCCCATCTAAAGTCGACATAGGGCAAACGATAGAGGGTTTAGCTCAACTGATAACGCAGCAGAACCCGGATATTATTTTGCTGCAAGAAGTGGACGACGGCGCTAAACGCACCGACTACGCCGATCAATTGGCGCAATTACTCAACTTGTTGCCTGCCGACTACGTATGTCACACCAGCAGCGTTTACTGGCAAGCCGACTACTTGCCGCACCCCCGCATTATGGGCGCCGTGGGGATGAAGCTGAGTATCATCTCGAAATATAAAATAAGCTCTGCCACTCGCCGGCAACTGAGCCTTATTCCAGAAGACCCGGTCAGCCAGTTGTTTAACCTCAAACGCGCCCTGCAAGACGTACGCCTGCCGGTTGATGGCGCGAACGAACTGGCTATTTTAAATACCCATCTATCGGCGTTTGCCAAAAACACCGGCACGTCTGAACGACAGATCAATCAAATTGACGCGCATTTGCAATTGCTCAATAAAACCAAAATACCCTGGGTGATTGGCGGTGATTTCAATTTGTTGCCGCCCGGCGCATACCCGCTATTAGCCGAAGATCAGCGCATCCATCACGAAGTTGAATCCGCCATTACAACGCTTTTTCAACGCTATTCAGCCGTACCGAGCCTCGAATTAACTCAATCGGATCAGCGACAACAGTGGTTTACTTTTTTTCCCAACGACCCTCGCGTTCAACGCCCCGACAGGACGATCGATTACTATTTTTACAGTCATCAGCTAAGGCTGCAAAGCGCGCACGTCGAAACTGAAGCGTCGCTCACCTTATCTGACCATATGCCGACTATCGCTAATTTCATCTTGCCCTGAATGCATTAACGCGGCGATAAGGCCTTGCTGCAAAAAGAATAGCCGACATAGGCTAACGAAAACGACTAAAATGATCTCTTTAGCCAGGCCACGCTTCTACAGGCAAAGCCTTATCATCGGCCCACCCAAATAAATAGAAAACGTCTCCAGCGCTGCGCACCTATAGAGACATAAAGGAAATATAATGTCACAGACCACCACCTACTTCGCTAGCACCGCAAAAGGCATGGAGCTCATCCTCGCCGACGAACTTAGAGATATGGGCGCTACTAACGTCAAAGACGCCCTCGGCGGCGTCTATTTCGATGGCGACATGGAAATGGCTTTGCGCGCCTGTCTTTGGTCAAGGCTGGCTAATCGCATCCTTATGCCGATAGCCAAATACGCCGCGCAAACGCCCGAACAACTTTACGCCGGTGCCGCAAAAATCGACTGGTCAAAACATTTCGATATAAGCAAAACATTTGCCATCGACGCGTCTATCCGTCGTTCAAAAATTAACCATTCTCGTTACGCCGAACAAGTCGTCAAAGACGCCATTGTTGACCAATTTAAAGATAAGCTCGACGACCGCCCTAACGTTCAGCGCGAGCACCCCGATATTCGGGTTAACGCGTATATCAATGAAGACAAAGTCACCCTGAGCATAGATCTCTCTGGCGACAGCTTACACCGCCGGAACTATCGCGCAGAGTCAGTCGAAGCGCCCTTAAAGGAAAACCTCGCCGCGGCTATTTTAATCCGTGCCGGCTGGCCAAAAATTGCTACCGAAGGTGGTGCTTTATACGACCCTATGTGTGGCTCAGGAACACTGTTAACCGAAGCGGCGATGATGGCGGGTGATATTGCACCAGGGCTATTGCGCGACTATTACGGCTTTTTAGCCTGGGCGCAATTCAGCCCGGATATTTGGCAGCGACTCCTTAAAGAAGCGGAATATCGGCGCGAACAGGGGCTTGAGAAAATACCGCCTATTATGGGCTCCGACATCAGCATTAAGCACGCAGGTATTGCAAAGGCTAACGTCAAAGCCGCGCGTTTATCGCAGCAAATTAAGGTTATCAGCGCGCCGTTGTCTAAAGTCGAACCCGATGAACAATGGAAAGCTGGTTTATTCGTCGTTAACCCGCCCTACGGCGAGCGTTTAGGCGAAGCGAAACTACTCGAGCCGCTGTATCAAGAAATTGGTACTGTTTTAAAATCACGTTTTGACGGCTGGCAAGCCAGCGTTTTTACCGCTGACACCGCGCTGGCGTTTAACATTCCGCTTAAATCACACAAATCTTACCAGTTGTATAACGGCGCCATTGCCTGCAAAGTGTTTAACTTTTCGGTACAAGCCGACCGCCATTTCAGCGGACAATCAGTTGAGAAAAACCTCAACGATGGTGACAAAAAAGCCTTATTAGCTACGCCAGGCGACTGGTCTGAAGGCGCTACCATGCTGGCAAATCGCTTACGCAAAAACATTAAAAAACTCAAATCTTGGGTAAAAAAGAATGACATCCATTGTTACCGTTTATACGACGCCGACCTACCAGAATACGCGATCGCGATAGACGTCTACGACGGTGAAAAAAAATGGGTGCACGTGCAAGAGTACGCGGCGCCTAAAACCGTTGACGAGGAAAAATCTATTCAGCGTTTGCGCGATGCGCTGGCGGTGATACCCGAGGTATTAGACGTGCCGCAAAACCAGCTATTTTTAAAAATACGCCGTCGGCAAAAAGGCAGCGCTCAGTACGAAAAACAAAATAGCGAAGGTGGTTTTCATACCGTACAAGAAGGCAAGGCTCGTTTTTTAGTTAACTTTAAAGACTACCTCGATACTGGCCTGTTTTTAGACCATCGCCCTATTCGGCAGTGGCTGGGGGAGCAGGCGAGCGGTAAACAGCTATTGAACTTATTCGCCTATACCGGCACGGCGACCGTTCACGCGGCGCTCGGGGGTGCTACCACTTCAACCACCGTTGATATGTCGCAAACCTACCTCGACTGGGCGAAAAATAATTTTGAATTAAATGGCCTTGATCTGGGCAAGCACCAACTCGTTAGAGCCAATTGCATGGAATGGCTCGACAAAGCGATTATCGAACAGCAAAAGTACGAACTGATCTTTATCGACCCACCAACTTTTTCAAACTCAAAGCGAATGGATAATGACTTTGATATCCAGCGCGACTACGTCGAATTGATTACCAAGGCCTCTCAATTGCTGACTAAAAAGGGCACGCTTATATTTTCTACCAATTTTAGAAAGTTTAAGTTTGATAAAGATGCGTTCGCCTACCTGTCGATTGAAAATATTAGCCCACAAACACTGCCAAAAGACTTTGAACGCAATCCAAAAATCCATTATTGTTGGAAACTATCGCTGACCAAGTAATTACATAGGACCCTCTAAATGGCCGCATCAAACAGGACCACTTCTGTAAAAGAATCCATCGCCACCCTGGGCATTGGGGCCGTTTTATTAATCGCTGGCTTTTGGCTGGCGTATCAATTTGTCGAACCCGCGCCGCCTACCTCAATCAGTATCAGCACCGGCAGCGAAGAAGGCGCTTATTATGCCTATGCACTGCAGTATAAAGAACTGCTAGCTAAACAGGGTATTACGCTTAATATTGCGACGTCTGCCGGTTCTTCTGAAAATCTCGAGCGCCTATTGGCCGACAAAACTGACCTCGCGTTCGTGCAGGGTGGGCTAACCCAGGCCAACACACCTTTGCAGTCATTGGGCAGCTTATACTACGAGCCTGTATGGCTTTTCCATCAAGCAAATCAATCTATTAATAAGCTGACTGACTTAGCCGGCATGAAAATAGCGATTGGCCCCGAAGGTAGTGGCACGCGTAGCTTGGCGTCCTTGTTACTGAATGATAATAAGCTCGACGAATCAAAGGTAGAATTACTAGACGATACCGGCTCTTCAGCGGCTAAAAAACTATTATCGGCTGATATCGACGCAGCCTTTTTTATTGGCGCCGTCCAATCACCGGTCATACTTCAATTGTTACAAGCGCCCAGCGTCAGCCTGCTCTCTATCAATCGTGCTGAGGCGTATAAACGATTGCACCCGTTTTTATCAAGAATCACCCTGCCTGAAGGGGTGATTGATTTACAAAAAAACCTCCCGTCCAGCGATAAACTATTACTCGCACCCACGGCTAATTTGCTGATGCACGCAGACTTCCACCCCGCATTGTCGGTATTAGTGCTACAGGCGATTAAAAAAGCCCATCAACCGTCGGGGATTTTTTCTACTGCTAAACAGTTTCCAAACGGCGACAAGCTAACCGCACCTATTAATGATGTCGCCGAACGATTTTATAAGAACGGCCCACCCTTTTTAATGCGTTACTTGCCCTTTTGGGCGGCCATTATGATCGACCGTTTTATCGTGATGATTATTCCCTTACTCGCGCTACTGATTCCTTTATTTAAGGTCATGCCACCGTTGTACAGATGGCGCATCAGTTCGAGGATCTATCGCTGGTACGAAGAATTGCACGAAGTCGATGACCAAAGCCACGGCAAACAACTGGGCGAAGAGCAACGCCAGCTACTAGAGAAAAAATTAAGCCATATTGAAAACGAAGTGAATAAGGTCAAAACGCCGCTGTCCTATGCCGAGAAGGTCTATCAACTGCTCGTACACATCGACTTAATTAGACAAAAATTGCATAAACGATGATCGCCATTGCGGCTGCCTTCTTTATTTCCCGATGATTGCCACCTTTGCTCTAAACGCATATACTCGCTAGCCCGTTATTTAACAACTTGAAACAAAGAAGAGGAGAACGATATGTCCGTCGATGTTATTTTAGAATTACAAGTTGGACTGGAAAACCGTGAAGAACTACTGAGTTTTTTTGCTGCTATTTTACCCGACACGCGGGCCTTTCAGGGTTGCCAAAGCGTGGTCATTACCAGTAATGAAGACGACCTTCACAATATCGTCTTGCTAGAAAAATGGGACAGCCGTTCCGACCAGGAAAGCTATATGGGTTGGCGTACAGAGCGAGGTGATATCGACAAACTCGTGGCTCTATTATCGGCACCTCCCGCGGTCAAATATTTAGCGACCGTTTCAGTATAAATGACTATCGACGTCCGCAGGGTTAACGCTTAGTGGGCTTCAGGTGATTTTAAACGTCTATAACTTTAGAGTCTTTAGCATTAAATAATGATCAGTGTGTTTATTTTAAATGCCTTAGTGGTGGCGATAGCGGTCATTATTCATTATGAGTTTCTGTACCGCATCTCACTGTTTATTCCTAAGATGAAGGTAAGACATCGGCTTAGAATTCTTTTTGGCGTTTTCGCCGCGCTCATCGCACACACTATTGAGATTTGGGTTTTCGCTGTAGCCTTCTATTTTATGCATCACGCAGAAGGCTGGGGGCATTTGGAAGGAAACTTTAATGGCAGCTTGCTCGACTGCAGTTACTTATCATTCACTACGTTCACCACCCTGGGCTTCGGCGATATTCAACCGTTTGGTGATTTACGACACTTAACCGGGGTAGAGTCTTTAACGGGTCTGGTGCTCATCACCTGGACGGCGTCATTTTTATATTATGAAATGCAACGATACTGGGATAACCGATGAATAAGGCACTAATTTATTTCGCCGCTGGCTGTATTGGCGCTTTAGCCAATAGCCTGGCCGTATGGCAGTTTGGGCAACTCGGCATAACCTCCTCGTTTGGAGTGTCTATTGCGCCTTCCTTTACACCCAACTGGTTATACCCAAGAATTGTTTGGGGTGGTCTATGGGGGCTGCTTTTCATGCTGCCTATGTTGCCATCGAAACTCTTGTTGAAAGGAACCATTCTTAGCCTTTTCCCAACGATTATTCAGTTATTCGTGGTTTTTCCAATGAAGGTAAATAAAGGTATGGCCGGCTTAGACTTAGGGCTTTATACACCGTTTTTTGTTCTATTCTTTAACTGGATCTGGGGCATTACGACGGCTATCAGCATAAAAGCCAGCCGCTAAGATTTCCAACCCTTAAGCCCCCTTCGTCAGCTAGATATCAAGCTTGATATCTTATGACCCCCGCGCGCCTGTATAATGCCAACTATTAAGGCAATCATATTTGAGAAAAAAATGGTCAAGGTAGGTAGTACGTATCAATTAGAGGTCATAAAGGCCTTAGAGTTTGGCTTTTATTTAAACGCTAAAGAACTAGGCGACGTCTTGCTGCCCATTAAACACGCGCCGCGTGATCTAAAAATCGGTGATTTATTGTATGTCTTCCTCTATCTCGATTCAGAAGACCGACCGATAGCCACCACTCAAAAGCCTAAAGTTCAAGTCGGCGAGTTTGCCTACCTTAAAGCCGTTGCGAGCACCCACGTAGGTGCCTTTCTGGATTGGGGTTTAGACAAAGACGTTCTAGTACCTTTCGCCGAACAGCATCGACCAATGGAAGTGGATAAATCGTATTTGATTTACCTCTACCTCGATAAAAACGACGGCCGAATCGTTGCTTCTTCCAAAATTGATAAGTTTCTTGATGATGAGAAACCACACGACTTTAGCCCGCAACAACAGGTTGATCTTATTATCGCCAATAGCACCGATTTGGGCTTTAAAGCGATTATCAATAACAGTCACTGGGGCGTTTTGTACAAAAACGACGTGTTCCAGGAGTTGAGTTTTGGGCAATCTAAAAAAGGCTTTATTAAGCGAATTCGCCCTGATGGGAAAATAGACCTGAGCTTACAGGGCGGTAAAGAAACCCGCGATAAATACGCCAAAATTATTCTTAACTATTTAGAAAAGAGAGACGGCTTCGCGCCCGTGCACGACAAATCGAGCCCTGACATCATTTCTGACACCTTTGGCATGAGTAAAGGCGCGTTCAAAAAAGCCATTGGCGGCCTCTATAAAGAACGCCTTATCAGCATTGAAAAAGACGGCATTCGTTTGCTTAATAAACAACCCCACACAGAAGAAAATTTAACATGATAAAACAAAGTAAAAAATACGACTTCCGCACCACGCAAGATAAAGACACATGGAGCGCTGAGATTCTTCGCCGTGCCAGCGTGGAAAATACCGTCGTTTCAAAAACGCAGACGGGGTTTAAAACCGAGTCCGAAGCTAAAGCCTGGGCGGAACAAGAACTCGTTTTATTCACTAGCAAACAAAGTGCTCGCAACAAACGTCGCGCGGAAAAGCGTTCGTAAAACGCCGCATCGAATAGTGGGGCCAACATAGCGTAAAACCTTAAATAAATAACCGGCCTTGTTAAAAATATCGCAACATACCAGCATCCCCGACGATGAGATAGAGCTCACTGCCATTCGCGCGCAGGGAGCAGGTGGGCAGAATGTTAATAAAGTATCGACGGCCATCCACCTGCGTTTTGATATTAAAGCCTCTTCCCTATCTGACTTTTACAAACAGCATCTGCTGTCGTTGAATGACCAGCGCATCAGTAAAGACGGCGTCGTTATCATCAAGGCGCAGCAATTTCGCACGCAAGAAAAGAACCGCACTGCCGCACTCGAACGATTGTCGGACATCATTAAAGGTGCAACGCTTGTGCAAAAGCCACGACGCCCCACCAAGCCGAGTAAAAACGCAAAGAGAAAAAGAACCGACAGCAAGACCCAACGCGGAAAACTAAAGCAATTACGCAATAAAAGCTTTGACTAGACCTTTATGCAAAAAAACAAAACGGTTCAATCACCTTCTTAATTTATTGTAAAAAATTTCCCTTTTTACCGTTTTTTTAATCAACGATGTATAAGCAGTTCCCGCAAGCGCTGGCCATACTTTAGTGTTGACCAGTGATGTAGTGATTTGTGCGTCCATTCCTATGCCGTCATTAACGGGTACATGCGACACATGGATATAGCCCTTATTAAATTTTGCGTAGCTTGAAAGAAAGTCTTTACGGTCTTGCTCATTTTCATCAAAGGCGTCTTGTAAAAAAACACTATTCAGCAGAGGGATACCCAATTCACGCATATTCTTAAGTTTACTTTTTAGCTGTCTATAACGTGGGTTACGGCGTTTATTGGCGCGCTTCGGTGTACTTTCAAGCTCATCTGAAACGACCTCTTCCATGTGTGCCGCTTCACGTAAAATCGCGTGTTTAACTCTAAGGCCGGGTTGGTTTTTATACTGTGTTAATAAAGCATTGATCGATGATGACAATGCTTCACCATGACTCCATTGATTTTTAAACTCCCCTGCTGGTGCATCCTTAAAAGGCACGCCGCAGGCTATCGCGCGGCTATGCATTTGTTTTAAATAATGTCGCGACAGGCGATTGTTTCGATTCCCATGTTCAAGGTCTTCAGCTCCGGGCTTAAGCTGGTCGTATCCACCACCAATGTCCGAGTGCACGCCGGGGCAAAGAATTTCTACCGCCCAATGGTTACCCGTGCAAGAAGAATCGTCATGATTAAGCGGGGTTTTGGCGTTAGACCGAATGGATTGCAAATCAAAATTCTCACGCAGCTCATTTTCGGCGACGAGGTGGTAAACATACTTAACAAAATTTTTAGCGATACGGAAATCAAAGTTATCTTTATTATTTCCTGGCAGTCCAAATGAGCCAACCGTATCGAATAGACCAAGGAAACGAATAGACTGCTTCGCATGTAAGGGGGTTTTTCTGAGCACATTAACAAAATGCCGGGCCAGGGCGGCTCCTCGACTAAACCCAAATACATCAAACGTTAGCCCTGTCACGTCGGGTGTTTCCTTGAGAATTGATTTCACATGTTTAAGCATAAAATCGATTCGATCATGCCCACCGGAACCAAAAGCACCACCAAACATAACATCCATTCCTTGAGAAAAAACATTCCGACCACCCAGACGATCATTATCGTCCTTGTGTTTTTTTGAGCCTACTCCCCTGATATAAAGCTTCTTAATCGCGTGGTCACCTGACTCACCATAGACTCTAAATAGCTTGGCAATATTGGTGATCGTCGAGGGTTTGTCGTTGATGTTATTGCCGGTTCCATCGAAAAAAATACCGATTGTAAGATTCATAACTGCCATCCTTGTCAATTGTGAGTGTGTAATAGAGAAAGTACGCCCCTCATAATATGCTGGCTATTATTATCATACAAACTAAAGCTGCTAATTAATGCTGCTAATAATTTAAGGAAGCATATAAACAGATCTTACCGCTAAGCACTCCTCTTTTTAATCAAGGAGTTCAAACTCAATTGATGCTAATTTATGGTTCTTGTTTAAATCAACTTACTAATAAATGTGGCGTTATCATCATTAAAGTCCGACAACAGTAAAACCGCGCTGAGTACCGGCAAAAAGAGCAAGCGAATGGATAACAAGAACCCACGCGGTAAGCTATTGGAATAAAGAGTGCGTTTTTTTGATCTTTATCATATTGAACCCATTAGCCTGCTAAAAAATTAGGTTAAATAATTTTTTGCTATATATTTATAGCAGAAGTTGGGAGTTTAAAAAAATATGAATACGCCTTTCGATCATAAATCCGTCAACCCGATTGTTCTTTTTTCAATCAACCACCCCAGACTTATTAGCTGGTTGATTGCTTTATTTACCTTAATGCTAGTGTTAGCAGCGGCATTACCGAACTTCTACCCGCAACAACTTTCCTTTTTACCCACGCTCAAAGTCGACACCGACCCTGAAAACATGCTGCCGAGCGATGAGCCCGCACGTATATTCAATCAGCAGATGAAAACCACATTTGCGCTTAATGATATGGTCGTTGTTGGTATCACGAATGAACAACACGAACAGGGCGTGTTTAATGTACAAACGCTGGATCATATTTACCAACTCAGCCAATTTGCCCTTGGCTTAAACTGGCCAGATAAAGAACAGGCAAATAAAAAATCTGGGGTTATCTCAGCTGATCTCATTGCCCCCTCTACCGTTGATAATATAGAGCAGGGCGGCTTAGGTACGGTCAATTTCAACTGGTTGATGCCCAAACCGCCCTCCTCCGAAGCCGAAGCGGTAGCGGTGCGTGATAGAGCAAAAAACATTCCTTTCCTTGATGGCACTTTAGTCAGCGATGATGGTAGGGCTATTGCCCTATACCTACCGTTAACTGATAAACATTTAAGCTATCAAATAAGCCAACGCTTATTAGCTAAAATTGCCGAATTCGGCGACACTCAAGAAAGTTACTACATAACCGGCTTACCCGTTGCCGAAGACACCTTCGGTGTTGAAATGTTTAAACAAATGGCCATTTCTGCACCCTTGGCTATGCTGGTCATCTTTTTATTATTGTGGTGGTTTTTTAAACGATTAGTCTTCATTTCCTCACCGATGATTGTAGCCGTTGTATGCGCATTATCTACAATGAGTTTGCTGGTTATCAGCGGCAACACCATTCATATCATGAGTTCGATGATCCCTATTTTCATTATGCCCATTGCCATTCTGGATGCGATTCATATTTTGTCGGATTTTTTTGATCGTTACGGCCAAATACAAGATAAGCGAAAAACTATAATTTACGTCATGGATGAGCTGTATAAACCGATGCTCATCACCACCTTAACTACTATGGCCGGCTTTGCTTCCCTTGCCTTAACACCGATTCCGCCGGTGCAGACCTTTGGTATTTTTATATGCTTAGGCGTGTTTCTAGCCTGGATTTGGACAATAACCTTTATTCCCGCTTTTATCATGTCTATTTCTGACGAAAAACTCGCCAGCTTTATCAGTAAAACTGATAATAAATTGCCCGCCCGCACCTCATTGATGACCCGTTTATTGAAAAAAACGGGACAGTTCAGTTACCAAAACCCCGTCTTAATCACCCTGGTAACAATGGCAACTATTGCCATTGCTATCTATGGAATAGGCCAAATTACAATCAACGACAACCCGACCAAATGGTTTGCGAAATCACACCCTATTCGCATTTCTGATCGTGTTTTAAACGAACATTTTGGCGGCACCTACATGGCCTACCTCGCCTTTGAAGTAAATGATAATGCAGTAGCAAATATCGACTTTAAACCAGCACTCTTAAAACGCCTGGAACAAAGCAGACACGAAACCAGGGCAGATAGTTACCTTAATAGCGATGGGGTTTTTGACCAGTTGAAACACGCCATACAACAACACACAAGCGACGAAGAAAGCCTAAGCGAACACTTAAACACCCTGATTGATGACAAACTTGATAAGGCTAGCGACGAAGAGTTCGACACCTGGGATCAGGCACAACTGTTTATAGACCGTGAACGTCAGCGCGGTGATATTTTCAAGCAACCAGATGCGCTCAATTACATGAGTGAACTACAGACTTATATCAACGGTCTTGAGGTCGTTGGCAAATCCAACAGTCTTGCTGACATTGTTAAAACCGTACACCGGGAACTCTTACTCGGCAAAGCAGAACAGTTCAGAATTCCTGACTCATCCAACGCCGTAGCGCAAACACTAATCACCTATCAAAACAGCCACCGGCCCAATGATTTGTGGCATTTTGTCAGCCCTGATTATCGTAAATCGAGTTTATGGGTGCAGCTTAAAAGCGGGGATAATAAAGATATGTCTTATGTTGAACAGAAAGTAGCCGAGTATATTAGCGAACACCCCATGCCTTATAACCTGCGCGCTAACTGGTTCGGCCTGACGCATATCAACGTTGTTTGGCAAGAAAAAATGGTCAAAGGCATGGTCAAATCATTTGCCGGTAGCTATATCGTTGTGCTTATCATGATGATTTTAATGTTTAGATCTATTCTTTGGGGCCTGCTCTCCATGATCCCGTTAACGGTTACCGTTGGCCTTATCTACGGCATTATCGGTTTAATCGGCAAGGATTACGATATGCCCGTGGCCATATTAAGCTCGCTCAGCATTGGATTGGCGATTGATTACGCCATTCATTTTTTAAGCCGTGCCCGAGAATACTGCCATCAATACGGTTCCTGGCAAGCGGCTATAGAGCCATTATTTCGTGAGCCCGCCATGGCCATTTCACGTAATGCGATTGTTGTCGGTGTGGGTTTTTTACCTTTATTAGCCGCGCCGTTAGTGCCTTATCAAACGGTGGGGATCTTTATCGCCGCAATTTTATTCCTCGCCGGCATCAGCTCTTTGTTAATTTTACCCGCGCTGCTCACCCTGACACAAAGGTACTTTTTCAAAAAATCTCATTAAATCGTGTTAATTGGAGTTTCATAATGAACATAAAACAATTCTTATTGGCCATCAGCATCTTGCTAGCAGCTAGCCTTGCTATAGCTGAAACACCTAGCATTGATGAGATTATTAATCGCACTAATCAAATGGCTTACTACCAAAGTAAGGACGGCCGTGCCAAGGTTAAAATGACCATCAGTGACGCTCAAGACCGCGTTAGAACACGTGAGTTCATTATCTTACGACGAGACGAACCCAGCACTGATGAAATTAAAGATCAGGCTTACCTTGGTGAACAAAAACTGTATGTGTATTTCAACCGACCTGCCGATATAAACAAAATGGTCTTTATGGTGCACAAGAAAATAACTACCGATGATGATCGCTGGTTATATTTACCATCACTGGACCTGGTAAAAAGAATCGCCGCCAGCGATAAAAGAACCAGCTTTGTTGGTTCCGATTTTCTTTATGAAGACGTATCTGGCAGAGGCTTACAAGAGGACACTCACAGCCTGATAGGCACCGATGATAATTATTTTATTATTGAAAATACGCCGATTAATGCCGATGATGTCGAATTTGCAAAATATATTATGTATATCCACAAGACCACCTTCTTGCCGATACAAACCGAATACTACGACAAGCAGGGGGCAAAATATAAAAGCTATACTGCCTTAGCGATTGAGACCATTGATGGTCACCCCACTATCACCCAATCGGAGGCCAAAAATCTGGCTACGGGTAGCAGCACTTTAATGGAATATAGCCACGTTGAGTATGATATTGCCCTACCTGAGGATATTTTCAGTGAACGATTCTTGCGTAAAGCACCTAGAAAATTCTTACGTTAAACCAATAAGCTTGATTGCCCTGCCATGCGCCTAAGTTCTCTTATACTCGCTGTCGTACTCGCATCGAGTAGCTCTCATATCTTGGCCGCACCGCCCTTACCCTCGGGGATATTTAATGCGCCAACTTTGCCCGAAGGTATTGATAAGCCGAATAGTCCTACTAAAATGGATTCCCTTTTTAGTCAGCCTCAGACCTTTAATATCAATGGTTTCATGGATTTACGTAGTGGTTTTCGCACGCAAAAAGACGCCCACGAGGGTCAACAACCTTTAAATGAAACACGTCTACAATTAGAACTTCAAAAAGAAATAGGGCCCGTATCAATCAATTTGACCAGTGACTTTATCTATGACGCCGAAGCCAGTCAGCACGCCATTGATTTAGATAAGGGCAAAGGATGGATTGATTTAAGAGAAGCCAGTATTGCCTTTAGCCCCTTCCCATTTATAGATATAAAGGCTGGGCGACAAGTTCTTACCTGGGGAACGGGTGACCTGATCTTTATTAATGACCTATTCCCAAAAGATTGGCAGGCTTTTTTTATTGGCCGCGATCTTGATTATTTAAAAGCCCCGTCAGACGCGATTAAAACTTCGTTTTTTACCGACATCGGCAATATCGATATAGTTTACACTCCACGATTTGACGCTGATCGAGGTATCACCGGGGAAAAGCTCTCTTACTACAACCCGCTAAGCAACTCACAAAGCGGTGAAAACAGCATCATTAAACCAAAAAAACCTCATTCAGATGAGTGGTCAATGCGTATCTACAAAAATTTTGGCAGCAGCGAACTCTCCCTTTATGGCTATCACGGCTTTTGGAAAAGCCCTCTTGGCTTCGACCCTGGCAGCAATAAAAACCGTTACCCGCTGTTGCGCTCGGTCGGCGCTAGCCTTAGAAAACCGCTTTGGCGTGGCATTACCCATGTTGAGTTAGGGTATTACGACTCATATGAACGAGGCGCTGCCAAAAATCCGTTTACCCCAAATAGCGAAACGCGATTTTTAATAGGCTATGAACAAGAGTTGATTAAAAACTTCACCATCAGCGTGCAATATTACCTTGAGTGGATGCAAGATTACGGCAAATATGAAAGCAGTTTGGAAGCGATTGGAGCCGCTGTTAAACGAGATAAAATAAGACACGTATTGACCAATAGGCTGAGCTTATTAACACACCAACAAAATGTCACCTGGTCCTTATTTACTTTTTACTCACCCTCAGATGCCGATGCTTATTTACGCCCTAACGTCAGTTACAAGGTTAATGATCAATGGACGATTGAGGCGGGTGGCAACTTCTTTGTAGGCGAAGAAAATAATACCTTTTTCGCTCAGTTTAAGAATAACAATAATATCTACGGATCCATCCAGTACGGATTCTAAAGCTCAAGCTGCTATAAGGCCTATAATGCCAAGCCAATTAACCACAATGAAGGACTAAGCATGAGTGACTTACCCCACTGCCCCAAATGTAATTCAGAATACACCTACAAAGACGGCAACATGCTTATTTGCCCAGAATGCGCACATGAATGGTCTAGCGATACGTCAGCCGACAGCAGCGATGACGGCCTTGTCGTTAAAGACGCTAATGGAAATCTATTACAAGACGGCGATACCGTGTCGGTCATCAAAGACTTGAAAATAAAAGGAACCTCATCCGTCGTTAAAGTCGGCACTAAAGTTAAAAATATCCGTCTGGTTGAAGGCGATCACGATATTGATTGCAAAATCACCGGCATTGGGCCGATGAAACTTAAATCTGAATTCGTTAAAAAAGTATAACCGCAACAGTTGATAGTAAATTTAAAATCAAAGGAGTCAAACTCGATTAATTTTAGAAAAACAGCACGGCTTTTCGCACCCGAAGGCGAGTTACTCTTTTGTCTGTAGCAACAAAAGAGTAACCAGAAAAATGCCACCCCACTACCTCACCTAAAGGTACCCTCAGAATAGCTATTTTTTCCAACCGCTGAGGAACTCGCCATAAAGCAGGCTCAGACAGCCACAGCGGAAGGCCTTGTAAAAAACATCTACTCTTCGGTGAGGTAAAAGGGAAGTAAAATCAAAATCAGAAGCATCCAGCTAGTTTCATTGCTCGTAAAATATCCCTTTATCGCGCTAGCAATTAGTTGTTTTTCGGAATAGAGAGCGCGTTGTTTGAGCGTAGCGAGTTTAGCGCGAACCCGAAAAATGACTGATTGTTGCGATCAGGGTTCCCTTTTCTTTGGTTCGTTTCTTTTGGGAAAGCAAAAGAAATGAAAGCCCTCGCGGCAGCGAACACCATTCTATTTATCGCACAAAAGCCCAGCTCGCCCTTTAGGGTGAAACCTAAGCTTTTAAATAGCGTTCATATAATAAAAAACTTTAGCTCATTAAAATTCAAGAGTAAGCTAAGGACACATTAGGGAAAGGGATCAGCATGGATGCAAAGCTAAAAACCCCAAAAAACATCTGTTTTCATCAAGCGCAACGCAATAGCTTCAGCACTATCATCTTTTCCACCGCTAACAAAAATTTCAAAATGGGCGCGCTTTAAATTAAACGCTATGTTGAAAAACATGAATACAAATGCTTAAAAAAACATTAATGGATAGCTGGTCATTTTTTAAAGACCATGCTGTAGCAATTTCAACAATCATACTTCCTATCGTAGTGCCGATAGATATATTAACGGCACTATATAGCTACTTCTTAACCAGCGAGGCGTTTGTTTTCACCGAACAAATAATACCCATGACAATCAATATCATTGCGTATCCAATTTATGCGGTTGGTGTCATTTTTTATATTGCTTCAATAATATCTGGAGAAACCTTAGATACTAAATCACTTTGGAAGCTTGGCGCTAAATTCTGGTTACCCTACATGGTTTTATTTATTATTGTTTTGGTAACAGTAATGTTTGGTTTTATGCTTCTGGTTATTCCTGGAATTATACTTTTCATTAGATATGCGTTTTCTGAATTTGAATTACTTTTGAACCAAAGCAAACCCTTAGATGCAATGAGAAATAGTTGGGATACAACAAAAGAGTATATGTGGGTAATACTTGGTGGGTATGCTGTAATTACAACAGCATTGTATGTGCCAATTTATCTAACTTCCTCTCTCTTTGAAGATTCGAGTATTTCTTATTGGGTACTAGATACTATTTTAAGTATTGCTTATTCAGTGCTAAGCGTTTTATACACAATATTCGCATTCCGCGTGTATGTATTCGCCAAATCACAACATAACCAGTCTCCCAACCCGAACGCGCCTTAAAACGGCGAGCTTGTTAGCTCAAACGTTATACACCTAAAACCTTATGAACCACCAGTACTCACTATTCGATAAAATATTATTAACCAGCATCTGCCTAGTTTGCCTTGCCAGCTACCTGGCGATTATATTTCAACCTCAGCATAATTTAAGTGAGCGATTAATATTCAGCGGGATTTGGGTTATCCTTTCATTTTTCATTATCACTGGAATGGTAGGAGCGATACATGACATTCCAAAAACAGAGGTTCGGGTTCCTAAAAAGCCCCCGATAATTTGTTTTTCTTTTGCAGCAATACTATTTTTAATTGCTGCCATAGTTAGTGGCGGCATATAACAAATTTCTCAAACATCGTTTCGGCCAAAAATCGGCCCGACTGATAGTTAACGCTAGTCCTTCATGAGGTACGAATAGTATGAGTTCATTTTCTTCCTTGCTCTCTGATGTTCATGCTTGCACGCTGTGTGATAAACACTTACCGCTTGGTCCTCGGCCTGTACTTCAAATTCACCCGAAAGCAAGAATCCTTATAGCTGGACAGGCACCAGGTAGAAAGGTTCACGACTCGGGAGTACCCTTCGATGATGCAAGCGGAAATCGATTACGAGAGTGGATGGGCGTTACGGATGATGTTTTCTATGATCCTAGGAAAGTTGCGATATTACCTATGGGTTTTTGCTTTCCTGGCACTGGAAAATCGGGGGATCTTCCTCCGCGCCAAGAGTGTTCAGCCACCTGGCGTGATCAATTACTAGCTAGCCTCCCCAACTTGAAGACCACATTGGTTCTAGGAAAATATGCACAAAAGTATCATTTTGATGACACGGATGATTCCGTCACAGAACTTGTTAAAGAGTGGCGTACTTACTGGCCAAGCAAAATTCCACTTCCACACCCGAGTCCAAGGAACAATCTTTGGTTACGCAGAAACCCGTGGTTTGAGATTGAAGTACTCCCTTCACTTAAAGCGCGTATATCGGAGGTTCTTGCTCAATGACTAGGTGTGGGCCCATCCATAGTTCTTGCCACGCTATATTTATTCTGGACAGATAACAGGAGCACACATATGTTTTATTTCGCATTGGCGCTCATGTTCGCAGTTGGTGCTTGGAATGTTGTGTCGCCGCCCAATAAAAAGCGCGCTGTTCCAAGTGGAAACAACGAGGCTTAATTATGGAAATAATTTTAGAATCTACTCTCACTTGTCCAGAATGTGGCCATAAAGAAACAACAACCATGCCCGCAGATTCTTGCCAATGGTTTTATGAATGCAAAGGCTGCGGCGTATTACTCAAACCAAATAAAGGCGATTGTTGTGTTTTCTGTTCTTACGGTTCTGTTCCATGCCCAACCATTCAGCAAGGCCCAGATAGTTACCGTTCGTCGTTGTAAAAACGCGTAGCAAGGCGCAGCAATCAGACAGACAGCTTGATAGCTAAAGCCAACTAAACGAGTATCTCATGAATATGAAACATTCAAAGAACAAGGTGGTTGCAGGCTCTCGTCTGTGAAATAATCAAAAAAACATCAAGGGATTTTGATGGTAGAAAATCTAAAACGTATTGAGAGGCTAAGCTGAAAACGAATACCAACAAACCTGACCCATTGATACGTAAGGTTCCCGTGCTGATAATTGGCGGCGGCCCAGTGGGTTTAACCTTGGGTATGGACTTAGCTTCTCGCGGGGTAGAAACCTTAATTGTTGAACAACGAGCTGCGTTTGAAGCCCCTGACCCCCGTTGCAATCACGTTGCAGCGCGTTCTATGGAAGTATTTAGACGCCTGGGCGTCGCCGAAGACGTTCGCAACACCGGCCTACCCGCTGATTATCCGCATGACGTTTCTTATACCACCAGCTTGTTTGGCTACGAACTGGGGCGTGTGCGTATTCCATCCCGAGAAAATCGTTTTAACGACGAAGGTTATGCCGATGGTGGCTGGCCAACACCAGAACCACCGCACCGAATCAATCAATTTTATCTTGAGCCTGTTTTGTTTAAACACGCAACAAGTTTTGAAAAATTGACGATTATTTCTAACTTTCACGCCGATAGCATTACCGAAATGGATGGTTTTACCCGCGTCACTGGGACCGACTTAAAAACGGGTGTAAAACTGGAGTTTGATGCCGAATATTTAGCCGGTTGTGACGGCGCGAGCAGTATGGTACGCAAAACTTTGGGTATTAAATTACAAGGCGACGACAATTTGATGCACGCGATGATGGCAACCATTACAGCACCCAATTTGCTGGATAAAATACACAGCAAACCCGCCTGGATGTATTGGATACTCAGCCCACGCCAGCCCGGCATAGTCGTCGCCTTAGATGGCAAAGACGAGTGGGTCGTGCATTCGGTTTTTTCAACAAAACCTGATGAAGATACCTTCAACTGGGACAAGGCCGTTCGGGAATGTATCGGTGGCGACATCGACTTTACTATCCATACTAAAAAACCCTGGGGTGGTCGCCGCTTATTGGCCGATAAATTTTCTGTTGGCAATATTTTCATTCTGGGTGACGCGGCACATAACTGGATACCTATGGCTGGCTACGGCATGAATGCTGGGATAGCCGATGCTGTAAATTTGGCGTGGAAATTAGCGGCGGTCATCAACGGTTGGGCAGATGAAAAGATACTGCGATCCTTTGAATCCGAGCGTCGCCCTATTCTGGATCAAGTATCGTCAATTGCGATGAATGTTCGAAAAAATAATGACTTATCTATCCCTGCCGCCATTGAAGAAGCCACCGATGAAGGCCAGGCGCTGCGTGAGAAGATAGGCCAATATATGATGCAAACCGATGCAGCTCAATTCGCTTGTATCGGTTTAAACTTCGGTTATTTTTACGAAGGCTCCCCCGTTATAGCCTACGACGAAGGAACACCACCCACCTACACTATAGGAACGTATACGCCATCAACCTGTCCGGGCTGTCGGGTACCACATATTTGGTTAGACGATGGTCGCTCTCTTTTTGACGCTTTAGGGCAAGACTATACTTTGCTTAACTGTGACCGTTCTATTGATACTTCAGGGCTCACGCAAGCCGCAAAAACGATGAAACTTCCACTAACGATTATTGACTTAGCTGGTCAAACTAGCGCCTCCCTTTATGATGCTCCATTACTGCTCGTTCGCCCCGATCACCACATCGCATGGCGCGGAAAATCACTGCCTGAAAACCCGATGGAATTGATTGAAGTAATTCGTGGTACAAACTAAATACAATACGCCCCGTTTCTATATAAGCCCGATTTTTGTAAACAAAGGATATTTATGTACACCAATGAAGACCTAAATAGCGCTATAACTAAAGGCATTTTCACCGAACAGTCCGTGAATAAATTTCGCTCACTCGTAGCAGAAAAAAATAACCTATCCGCTGTTGATGAAGAGAACTTCAGGCTTATCTCGGGCTTCAATGATATTTTTGTTGTGATCGCTTGCATATTGCTTTTGGCTTCATCCGCCTGGGTTACAAATACTATTCACCCTGTTTTTTCCATCGGCGTGGTGGCTGCTTTGTCTTGGGGATTAGCAGAGTTTTTTGTACTAAAACGTAGAATGGCGCTACCAGCCATTGTGTTACTTATTTCATTTGTCGGTAGTGTTTTTGCCCTGGTGATCTATGCTTACGCCAGCTACTACGAGAACCCCTTTAGCTTTGCTAGCTCTTCGGAAAGTGCTTTTATGCTGGCCGCTTCGATATCAACGCTGGCCGCATGGCTACACTGGAAACGCTTCGCCATACCGATAACCATAGCCGCAGGAATGGCCGCGGCTGCCACCTTCGTCATATCACTATTAGTGTATATCATGCCGAGCCTAAAAGATTTCACCATGTCCTTAGCCTTTTTAGCCGGCGTGGTTACCTTTGGCATCGCCATGATTTGGGATGCGGCAGACCGTAAGCGCGTGACACAAAAATCCGATATCGCTTTTTGGCTTCACTTGCTATCGGCTCCTTTAATCGTCCACCCTATTTTTGCCGGCCTGGGTATTTTTGATGATAGCCAAAGTTCCGCCAGCCTGGTTATTATCGTGGTGCTTTATATCGTCTTATCGACTATTTCTTTGGCGATTGATAGACGGGCTTTTATGGTGTCATCCCTAGTCTATATTTTATATGCCTTAACGACCCTGTTAAAAACCTATGGCTTAGCGGGCGATAGCTTTGCATTTGCCGGTGTATTAATTGGTTTTTCTCTGTTGGTTTTATCAGGTTTCTGGCATAAGGCACGTTATCAATTGGTGCACCACTTACCTCCTTCTATTCAACAGAAGATTCCTTTTACTAGTTAAAACCAGCTAAGTATAAAACCAAGGGACAGCCAGCTTGATTTTAGAAAAAAAGCACGGCTTTTCGCACCCGTAGGCGAGTTACTCTTGTGTGCGATAACTAGTGCCCTCGGGTGCAAAAGAGTAACCAGAAAAATGACTGATTGTTGCGATCAGGTTCCCTTTTCTTTGGTTCGTTTCTAGTGGGCAAAAAAAGAAATAGACGCCCTCGCGGTAGCGAGCACTACCTTATTTACCCCTTATCGTTATTGGGACATTAAATTCTATTTTGTGAAAAAAGTTTATGCCATAGCTTATTTCTGCCCTGTATAATTTCATGCTCAATTTACTCGTAATACTAGCCATTCGGTTTAACCATTTTATGAACTCCCTCCTCCGTACATTTTTCATTGTAACCCTGTGTCTACCTTTTTCGGTATCGGCCGATAGTGCCGATGAGTCAGGGCCTACACAGATACTGAATGAGTTGTTTCTTAGCGATACGGCTTACCCGCAAGAAAAAGGAGAGTGGCAGTTGACCCTTTCTCCCGAATATGAAGATAACGATGAGGAAAGTCGCTTCTCAATTCCTCTTTCGCTAGAGTTTGGCATCACGGATCAGTTTCAAGTCGAACTTGAATATACACCTTATATTGATATTAATAGCGACGATGATGACCAGCAAGGACAGGGGAATATTGAATTAGGCTTACAATATAGCTGGGCAGATATTAACGAATCTGGTTTAAATATCGCTCTTTCGTACAGCCACGAATTTTCTAATGGTGATCGCGCAGTTATTAGTGAAGAGGGCGAAAAACCAGAGGATGAGGACAATGTCTACGTTGTTTTTTCGAAAGATATTGGTGCAAACTCCAACACTCAAGCGTTTTTACAAGTAGGCCGTGAGTTCCAAGGTAACGAGCATGAAGACTACGCTAATACAGGAATTTATTCTTCAATGGGCAATTACGCCTTAAGTATGGAGCTTAACTGGACGCAGGAACAATCCTTTATAACGCCCGGTATCACATGGGCATTGGATAATGGCTGGGAGTTTGGGCTTGGTACGCCAATTGGCATTGATGGAAACGCCAACTTTAAACTTGTTTCCCATATTCTATTTGAATGGGAATAAGTGGCTCTGTTTGTAAGCAGAACCAGCCATATAAAGGATAAAAAACGTCCTTAAAACGACCCACCAAACTGTTCAGTATATTGCGCTTTTATATCGGCTAACGTTAACGAATGATTTTGCGTACCCGCGTGAGCGATTTTAATCGCGCCCATTAAGCCCGCAATTCTACCCGTTACTTCCCAGTCTAAATCATTCAACAAACCATACAGCAGGCCGCCACGGAACGCGTCACCACAACCCGTGGGGTCTACGATGGCTTTGGGCTTTGCTGGCGGAATATCGAAGCGTTTATCTTTGGTATAAATTAAGGAACCTTCAGCGCCTTTGGTAATAATCAACGCTTCTACTTGCTCAGCAATTTCATGCGGAGATAAGCCGGTTGTTTCTTGCAACATCGCGGCTTCGTAGTCGTTCAAGGTAATCCACGTTGCTTGCGCAATAAACGTTTTAAGTTCCTCAGCATCAAACATTGGCATTCCTTGACCGGGGTCAAAAACAAAAGGAATACCCGCTTCAATAAATTGTTCTGCGTGTTCTATCATGCCCATTTTTCCATCGGGCGATACAATGCCGATTTTAATACCCGCATCAGCCGGCACGCGATTCAGCCCAGACCGACCCATTGCACCGGGGTGGAAAGCGGTAATTTGGTTATCGTCCATATCGGTGGTGATATAGGCCTGACCAGTATAATCGTCATCCAAGGTTTTTAAGTATTCTCGGCTAACGCCAGCCTTATCCATCCAATCAGCATAGGGGCCAAAGTCTTTACCAACGGTGGCCATTGGTAGCGCTTTTTCACCGAGCAAGTGCAAATTGTAGGCAATATTACCAGCACAGCCACCGAACTCACGGCGTAGTTCTGGCACCAGGAAGGACACATTCAACATATGTACTTTATCTGGCAAGATATGGTTTTTAAATTTATCCTGAAACAACATGATGGTGTCAAAGGCCATCGATCCACATATGAGTGCACTCATCTCTATTTTCCTTCTGTTGCCCACACTACATCGAGCTGTTTAACCGCTTTAACGTCGTCTAATCGCCTGACTGGCAGCGTGTAAGGCGCTTGTTTGAGCATTGCACCATCGGCTTTAGCTTCGTCTAATATTTTCGCCATCGCATCGATAAAGCCATCCAGCGTTTCTTTCGCTTCTGTTTCCGTTGGCTCTATCAGCAAACATTCCGCAATCAGCATCGGGAAATAAGTTGTCGGCGCGTGGTAGTCGTAATCCAGCAATCGCTTCGCGACGTCCATCGCCGTTACGTTTAACTCTTTCGCCTGTTTTTTTAGCGTTAAGATAAATTCGTGCGTCGCGCGCCTTTCTGGATACGCCGCGTCATAGCCCACCGCCATCAGTCTTTTCATGAGGTAGTTGGCATTTAGCGTGGCAAAATCAGCGACCCGAGACATCCCTTCGCGGCCCAGCATTTTGGCGTAGATATAAGCGCGCAGTAAAACACCCGCGTTGCCTGCGAAGGCCGACATTCTGCCGATGCTTTGTGGGCAATCGTTTTCATCTAACAACACAAACTGATCGTCTTTTTTGCCGACCATGGGCACTGGCAGATAGGGGCGCAAGCGCTCGCTCACGCCAACCGGCCCTGCACCGGGGCCACCGCCACCGTGCGGCGTTGAAAAGGTTTTGTGTAAGTTCATATGAATCACATCAAAACCCATATCGCCTGGCCGTACTTTACCTAAAATGGCGTTTAAATTAGCACCATCGTAATACAGCAAACCACCCGCTTGATGAACGGTATCGGCAATCTCTTTAATCTTACGATCAAATACGCCCAGGGTACTTGGGTTGGTGAGCATAATACCGGCGGTCTGAGGGCCAACGGCTTCTTTTAACGCGGTTAAATCCACGTCACCATCTTTACCGGTTGGAATTTCGCGCACTTTATAGCCGCACATCACGGCAGACGCCGGATTGGTTCCATGCGCCGCGTCGGGTACTAATATTTCGCAACGAGCGTCATCGCCACGCGCGTCGTGATAGGCCTTTATCATCGCCACTCCGGCGAATTCGCCCTGCGCACCCGCCGCTGGTGATAAGGATACCGCTTTCATCCCAGTGACTTCTTTCAAGATGCCTTGAAGCTCGTACATGCACGCCAAAAAACCCTGCCCGTGAAGGCTTGGCCCCAGTGGATGCCGACCGGTAAATTCAGGCAAACTAGCCAATGTATTACAAGCCCGTGGGTTGTACTTCATGGTGCACGAACCCAATGGATAGAAATGCGTATCGATTGAAAAGTTCTTTTGTGACAGCCGCGTAAAGTGCCGCACTACTTGCATTTCAGATACTTCAGGCAACACTGGCTTGGTGCTTCTTAAAGCGCTGGCTGGCAAACTGGCTGGCACGGGTATATCCGATGAAAGCTGAGCGTTAGACGCTCGGCCTTTATGGGATTGCTCAAATATTAGCATGTAGATGTTTCTCTTTAGTTTAGTGCGGCGAGTGCTGCGTCGTAATTTGGCTCATCGGCGATTTCAGAAACCAGCTCTGAACTGATCACCTTATTATTTTCGTCCAACACCATTAATGCGCGGCAGGTAATGCCTTTTAAAGGGCCATCGACGATCAACACACCGTAGTCTTTTGCGAAGTTACGATCACGCATAATGGAAAGCGGGACGACGTTCTCCAGACCTTCGTCGCCGCAAAAGCGAGACATCGCGAAAGGTAAATCGGCGGCAACGATTAAAATAACCGTATCGGCGTGTTGCTTTGCGTAGTCGTTGAATTTTTTCGTCGATAACTGGCAAACAGGCGTATCGAGACTAGGCACGATACTGATGATTTTTTTCTTACCGGCGTAATCGGCCAGCGTCACATCGGCCAATTCTTTAGTGGTCAGACTGAAGTCTGGTGCCTGTGTGCCAACGGCTGGTAATTCGCCATTTGTGTGAATTTCGTTGCCCTGTAGTGTAATAGTAGCCATGTTAATTCTCCTGTGAGTTAATTAATTTATCCAATACCACTGCGTACTTCTCTATATCATCTTCTGTGCGCGTTTCGGTCGCGCAAACCAATAAGCTGTTGGCCAATTCGGGGTAATTCGCCGACAGGTTAAAACCACCCAAAATATGGTGCTGCTGCGCTAGTTTTTCAATTAACTGCTCCGCGTCAGCATCGACCCGAATAACGCACTCGTGGAAGGTAGGCGCGCTAAATACAGCACTTACTCCTTTAATTTTAGTCAGCCTTTGCAGCAGTAATTGGGTGTTTTGATGCGAGTTTAGAGCCGCTCTTTTTAAACCTTCTGGCCCCAATAAAGACATATGGATTGTAGCCGCGGTGACTAAAAGGCCTTGGTTGGTGCAAATATTAGACGTTGCTTTAGAGCGCCTGATATGCTGCTCTCTTGCTTGTAAGGTTAGCGTAAAGCCCTGCTTGCCTTCGAGGTCTGTTGTGCGGCCAATAATACGGCCGGGCATTTGCCGAACGTGCACCTGTTTACAACACATAAAGCCGAAATACGGCCCGCCTGAAGCTAGTGGAACGCCTAAAGGCTGCCCTTCGCCACAAACAATATCGACGCCCACACCAGCCCATTCGCCAGGTGGTTTTAGCAAGCTCATCGCCAGTGGATTAACCACCGCTATAGATAATACTTTGTTTTCAGCTGCCCACTTTGTTAGTGCCTCTACGTCTTCCAGCACACCAAAAAAGTTGGGTTGCGGAATAACTAGCGCCGCATAATCATCGCTCGCGTATTGTTCAAGCGCCGATAAATCAGTCTGTCCAGTAGCTGGATCAAACGGTACGTCAATTAATTCAATCGCCTGATTTTTAACGATCGCCTCGGTCACCGAACGGTACACGGGGTTAACCGTGCGTGGCATTAAAATTCTGCGAGAGGTCGACTTTCGGTTAGCGCGAACCGCCATTAATACCGCTTCTGCCAACGCAGATGCGCCGTCGTAAAGTGACGCATTCGACACGTCCATCGCCATTAAACTGGCCATCATCGACTGATATTCGTACAACAGCTGTAAGGTACCTTGCGAGGCTTCGGCCTGGTAGGGCGTATAGGCGCTATAAAACTCACCACGGGTGGTGATTTCCCAAACGGCAGCGGGGATATGGTGCTCATACGCGCCAGCACCCAGGAAACACAAGGGTAAACCGTCTTGCGCTGCGCGCTCACGCAGCAATCGCGTGACCTGCATTTCGTTCATTCCAGGCGGAATTTTTTCTAATTCACCACAGCGTAAGTGCTTTGGTATTTCGTCAAACAGGTCTTCAATACTGTCGGCACCAATGGCCGATAGCATTTGCTCAACGTCTTGCTCAGAGTGCGGGATAAAAGGCATAGCGGTCTCTATTCTTCTTCAATTAAAGCCTGATAGCCTTCGTCGTCTAATAATTCGTCTAATTCATCAGGATCTACCGGCTGGATAACAAACAGCCAACCATCGTCGTATGGCGCGTGGTTAATCATCTCTGGCTCGTCTTCCAGGCTGTCATTAACCGCGATAATTTCGCCCGACACGGGGCTATAAATATCTGAAGCGGCTTTAACTGATTCGACCACGCTACATTCTTCACCTTTACCAACGCTTCGGCCAACTTGCGGCAATTCCACAAAAACCAGGTCGCCGAGTAACTCTTGCGCGTGATCAGTAATACCCACACGAATAGTGCCGTCATCGTCTAAAAAGGCCCATTCATGGGAGTCTGCATATTTTCTATCATCAGGTGTGTTGGACATTATCTTCTCCCTTTAAATTTCAATTTGTACATTGCCCTGGCGAACAAAGCAGGGTTTTACCACGCGCGCGTCTTTTAATTTACCGCGAATATCAATTTTACATGTTTTGCCGATGCTTGCGGGTACTCGCGCAAACGCGATTGAGCGTTCCATCGTGGGTGAGTATCCGCCACTGGTAATCTCCCCTGTTGTGCCATTATCTAGCACGACGCTCTGGTGCCCTCGCAGCACGCCTTTATCTTCAAGAATAAGGCCGACAAATTTATCGTTTTCGCCCAGCTTCTTTAACTCGCTGAGGACTTTTTTGCCGATAAAATCTCGTTCTTCTGGCTGCCAGGCAATCGTCCAGCCCAGCCCGGACTCCAAAGGGTGTTTCGTTTCATCCATATCCTGACCGTATAAATTCATCCCCGCTTCGAGTCTTAGCGTATCGCGCGCGCCCAAACCGCAGGGCTTAACACCCGCGTCCATCAACTGATTCCAAAAAGCGGCGGCCTTGTCTTCTGGCAACATGATTTCAAAACCATCTTCGCCGGTGTAGCCGGTTCTACCAACGAACCATTCACCAAACCAGCACGCGCTGAAGGGTTTTATTTCAGCAGCTGAAAGACCTAACCTTTCTGGCAACAACGGGCAGGTTTTTTGCCGCGCTTTGGGGCCTTGAACGGCAATCATCGCGAGCTTCGGGCGTTCATCCACACTTACGTCAAACGATTTTGCTTGCCGAGCGATCCACGCTAAATCTTTATCCCGTGTTGAGGCATTCACCACTAAACGGTAATTTTCATCATCCAGATAATAAACGATCAAATCGTCAATCACCCCTGCGTCGTCGTTCAACATGCAGCTATATAAGGCTTTGCCCTGTCGCGTTAACTTCGCCACGTCATTCGCTAACAAATACTGCAAGAACGGTTTGGCTTGCGCACCACTGATATCAACGACCGTCATATGCGAGACGTCAAACATACCGGCTGACTGTCTTACGTCGTGGTGCTCGTCGATCTGCGAACCGTAGTTGACCGGCATATCCCAGCCACCAAAATCGACCATACGGGCGCCGAGTGCGCGATGCGTTTCATTTAATATCGTTTTTTTAATCATACGTCTCTTCAACACAAAAAAAGGGCGGCACGCGAAAACCTCACATGCCGCCCCTCTGTCCAAAACCTGAAAGTTTAAGGGTTAGTCGAACCCTCTTTCCTCTTCGGTGGGTTTTTCAACCGCTCTCCAGAGCTAACTGATCATCTAGACTAGCCAATGATCTCTCTTATGGTCCATTTGCCTGAGCGATTCCGGACGGATTGCGCCTTCGGCGTCGGCCTAAGCCGATCTCTCCCAAAAGAGGTAAATTAGTGCGACACTATACCTCGATATCGTATTTTTATCCATCAACAAAAGTTCGCTTTATGCGTTCATGGGCGAACGATAATGCCGTCCCATTCTGGCACAATTCAAACCTCGACGAGCAGCACATTTTATGCGGCTACAATCAAATTGCGCGCGGGCCTGTTTGACGTTATGCTGAAGCTCAAGTTTCTATTTATAGGTCAGCCAAATGAAATTTAATCAGGACAGCATTAATGAACTTAATATCCTACTTCAATACGATCTATCGAATATTGAGCAAGGCATAAAAATTCACCACGACGCAGATCCAGCCACCGTTGCCGCCGCTGGACGTTTGTTTAAAAAAAACTTAATCAATAAAATGGATGGCGGTTATTTAACCTCTATTGGCATTACCGCTGCCGAACACGCGCAAGCTACAGCGGGCCTGTTAAATATCAAGTTATCGCCGTAGACCCATCGCGTATTGACAGATTTGGTTTTTCAACAGCATTGAGCTATTAATCCAGCTCATTCCGGAACTTCTGGCCAATTGAAGCAATAAGTCATTTGTTCCAAACAGGCGTTTAAAGCCATCCATCATCGCCATCATCAACAGGTTGTCGCCCTTGCGTTGGCGCTCATAGCGTCTTAGCACTTGATGGCTCGCAATATCGCGCCCTTTATTAGCTGCCTGCAACACCACTTCGGCTAAAGTCACCGCGTCTTGCAAGCCTAAATTCGCGCCTTGCCCAGCTAGCGGGTGTATCGCGTGAATGGCATCGCCAATCAACACTAATCGTTGCTGGCTATAATCGGTGGAAAATTGCATTTTTAAGGGGAACGCAGCGCGCTCGCCGAGCACCTCAAAACGTCCTAGTTGCTGCTCTGAGGCTTCGGATAGGGCGCGACAAAATTCCTTGTCGGATAGCGTTAAATTAGCTTCCGTCGTTGCGGTACTCGAGGTCCAAACGATAGAAATCAAACCATCTCGCAACGGCAGCAGGGCCAAAGGACCTTCCGGCAAGAACCGCTGCCAGGCGGTATTTTGGTGCGGCTTTTCAGGCCTAACGGTCGCTACCAACGCTTTTTGTTGGTAATCCCAGCCATAATCTTCAATGCCGCTCAGCCGTCTTATCTTTGAATTTGTTCCGTCTGCGCCGACTAATAATAAGGCCTTTATTTGCCGCTTATTGGATAGTTGAATATCGACGTCATCTTCGTTTATCGTAAAATTATCTAACTGCGACGATTTAAACAAATCGCAATAGTCTAGGCTTTTCAGCTTGTTCCAAAGCGCTAAGACCGTAACGCGATTTTCCACCACGAAGCCCATTTCCGCTTCTCCGGCGTCGGCCGAATCTATATCCAGCTCACCGCTTCCAAAGTGATCCCAAACAAACATTTTTTGCATAGATTGAACGCCCAATCTTTTCATCTCTTCCCATGCGTCCAGAGATTTAAAGGTACTAATGGACGCCAGGGTTAGGGCCGAAACGCGCAAATCATAACTATCTTCTGGCCACTGTATTGTTGGGTCTGCCGAATCAATCAACGCGACTGACACGCCTTTTTCAGCTAATAAACAGGCCAAGGTTGCGCCATTTATGCCGCCACCGACAATGGCTACTTGATACGTTTTGTTTTTCATCAGCTTGCTTTCAGCCTCGCCAGGCGTGAACCCAGACCCATGGTTTGACGTGCAAACTGGTTTTTTAACAGTGGCACCTTATCTAATAACAAAAGGCCACTGTTACGCATAAAACTTAATAGCGCATTATTATTCGAAAACAGCCTGACAACGCTATCGGTAAAACCCGTTATCAGGCGTTGATCTGTTTTTCTTTGTTGCGCGTATTGCGTTAAAACGTCTTCAGCGCCTACGTCATCAACGGCGGATCTCAACGCTACGGCCAATATCGCCGCGTCGCGTAAACCCAAGTTAAACCCTTGGCCGGCCACTGGGTGCAACTGATGAGCCGCGTTACCAATTAACACCACGCGAGTTGATACGTTTTGCGGCACGTGCGATAAGCTCAGTGGGAAGGTTTGATAATCGCCGACCAAACTTAGCTCGCCCAACCATTGACCGAACTGAGATTGCAGTCTGGCAATGAACGCTTCTTGCGGCAACTGCATAACCTCTTGCGCGAGTTCTGACGGCACGGTCCAAACCAGAGAATATAAATTATCGAAATGCGGCAGCATCGCAATCGGTCCTTCGGAGGTAAAGCGCTCGTATGCGATATCACATTTTTCAGATTCAACTTTGAGCAAACCCGTAATCGCCTGTTGGTGGTAAAGGTGTTCTTGCAACTCAAAATCGCCTCGCTGGCGGACTTTAGACATAGCGCCGTCCGCGCCGACTAATAGCTTGCACGATAAGCTCTTTTCTACGCCATTGAGTAAAATCGTCACGCTCGTCTGGTCTTCTTCGGCGCTGTAATCCAATAACTCCGCTGGGCATAAATTATCAATTGACGTAGCAGCTAAACTAGCGCCAACAACGGCTTCAATCTGAGCCGCTTCCGCCACGTAACCTAACGCCTCAACCCCTTGAGTTTCTGCCGATAAACGCACTTTGCCAAAATGGCCTTTATCGGACACGTGAATTTGCCTTATTGGCATGGCTGAACCCGCCAGTGCTGGCCATACATTCAATTGCTCAAGCAAGCCACGGCTTCCCCAGGATAGGGCGATAGCTCGCTTACCGGCCGCATCGATTTGTTTATCCGCCAATGGCGTCGCTTCAACAATAGCAATGCGCAGCAATGACTCGCTTAACGCCAAACCCAGGCAGCCGCCCACCATGCCGCCGCCGATGATAATGACATCGTAATCAGTCAACTCTCGCTTCCTTCATTAAGGCTTCAATATCTTTAATTTCTTTCGGTGCAGCGGCGGTTAACACCTCGTGCCCGCTCTTGGTAACCAGCACGTCATCTTCTATACGAATACCGATGCCACGCCACTTTTGCTCCACTTCTACTGCATCCGGCTGAATATACAGGCCGGGCTCAACGGTCAGCACCATTCCAGGCTCTAACAAACGCCACTGATTATCTATTTTATAATCGCCCACGTCGTGTACGTCCATCCCCAGCCAATGCCCTGTACGGTGCATATAGTAAGGCTTATACGCTTCATTTTTAATCAAGGTGGCGACCTTACCCTTTAAGACGCCTAGTTTAACCAGCCCCGCCGTTAAGACCTTCACCGCCGCCTCGTGCGGATCATTCCAGTGATTGCCGGGTTTTACTTGCTCGATAGCCGCGTATTGAGCGTCTAACACTAACTGATACAGTGCCTTTTGCTCGGCGCTGAATACCCCGTTAACGGGAAAGGTTCTGGTGATATCAGAGGCGTATTTTTGCCATTCACAACCTGCATCAATCAATAGAAGGTCGCCTTTATTCAACTTCGCTTTATTTTCCGTGTAATGCAGAATACAGCCATTTTTACCGCCACCCACTATCGCTGGATAGGCTTCAAACTGGGCACCATTAGTCATAAAATGATGTTTTATGTCGGCATCGACCTGATATTCAAACCTATCGGGACGGGTAGATTGCATTGCTTTTATATGCGCCGCAACCGATATTTTTGCCGCCGCTTTCATTAGTTTTATTTCTTGCGCTGACTTTATTAACCGCATTTCGTGTAACAGGTGATCCGATGAAACAAACTCTGCTGGCGCAAAAACACCTGCCCTGGAACGAGACCTGACTTCCTGCGCCCAATCCATTAATTGCTGGTCAAAACTGGGGTGCGCCCCCATAGGGAAATACAAGCGGCTTTTATTTTCCATTAGACCCGGCAAAATGTCGTCAATATCATCCATTGGAAACGCATCATCAACCGCATAATCTTTAATCGCCCCTTCAAGCCCTGCATTGGCGCCCACCCATAGAGCCGTCTTCTCGTCATACTCACGACAAAACAAAATATACTCGCCTTGTTCGCGCCCTGGCACAAATACGATCACTGACTCGGGTTCATCAAAACCGCTTAAATAGAAAAAATCACTATCCTGACGGAAAGGAAACTCAACGTCGCCGTTACGATGAACAATAGACGCGCTTGCAAAAACAGCTACATTGCCAACACCTACCGTGCGCAGAAACTGCTTTCTACGCCGCGCGAATTCTTTTTGTTCTTTTAATCCTTGTACCACTTGTTATCCTCTGTATCGTTTTAATGAACCGTTGGCTCTTCGTCCTGATCTTCGTCTTGTTCTTCATCGGACAATTGCAAATCATGTAATAACAACTGAACGGACGCCCGCACATATTCCTGTAACTCCATAAATGCCTGCTCATCCGAATCGTCTGAATCGTCTGAATCCAAACGTGATATTTCCAATAAGTCCCGCAATACGCTTCTACTTTCTTCGTCCCAATCTTTATCATCACCGGCACCCATATAAGCAACTCCATATAAGAAACCCTGGCACCATTCACTTAACGCCTGCGCGCGAACACCAATACGTTCGTCATCATCCGGCAATAGAAGGTTAAAAATAAAATCTCTATCTTTTAATAATTCAGCAGTGCCTTCAAAAAGACCGCTGAGATATTGATGGGCATCGTCACTTAAACTATTTAATTGCTCGTCTGTATCGAAGATGGCCGCTACCCAGCGATTAAAATCCGCATCAAACTGCACGCAAAGCATCCCTGAAGCCAGTCCATGCGCTTCTGCTACACTCATTTGTGCATCGTGGGCCTCTAGCAAAGATTCCAATTCGTTATATTTACCTAGTCGTTTCACTTAAAGCTCCATCCAATATATTTATATACGGCTATGCTATCATTCTGCGACCTGACACCAAAATTTACTGTCAAAGTTAGACTTGGTATTGACCTAAAAGATAATCCCCCCTACTATCTATCACGTGAATACAGAACAGAATCCAGAGATAGCTCTACAAGACCTCGAGCAAAGAATTGATGCGCTCGTGCTGGTATGCCAAAAATTGCATGAGGATAACCAGCACCTTACAAAACAGCAAGCCGATCTTATTCAGCAGCGCAGTCAATTGATGGAAAAAACGGAAAAGGCAAAATCACGCGTTGAGTCGATGATTTCTCGGCTTAAGTTGATGGAAATCTAAGTATGACAACCTCAAATACCGTTTCTGTCACTATTTTAGACAAGGAGTACCGGGTCAGTTGCACCGAAGAAGAGCGCGCCGGAGTAGAACAGTCCGCTCGATTCCTCGACGAAAAGATGCAAGCGATTAAACAATCAGGTCGCATCATTGGCCTTGATAGAATTGCCGTGATGGCGGGGCTAAATATCACCCACGACCTACTCGTTGAAGACCAGAAAAAAAATGGTCTTTCTTTAGACGTCACACAAAAAATCAATGCATTGCAAAATAAATTAGATTTTGCGATAGACGCTTTTGGTAAATAGCCTTTTATCCTAAAACTGCGTATCTATATACTTTTAAGTCGTATAAACAAACTGGTTTTTTTTCAACTTAGGTATACACTAATAAATGCGTTCCCTGCGGTGTTCGAAATAAGGCGAAAAGCCCTTGGACCTAACTACTAATCGGGAAGACAGATCATTTTGTTGGTGTGCATGCTCTTATTTAGAGAAGCCTAATGCAAAAATCCGGCTCCCACTTGAACCCCTCGGTTCAAGGTAGAAACCTGACTGCGGCGCTAGCGGGGAACGTCTTATTAATGGCACAATCTATTACTTCATTACGGCGCACTTTACGCCAACTACGAAATAACATTCCTCCTGCTACGAGACGACGTTTTGATTTTTCCATTCATCAAAACTTGCTCGACTCTGGCATTTTGCTTCGCTCAGGTAGTCTGGCGGGCTACTTTGCAAATGATGGCGAGCCTTCTATCGACCTGCTGCTTCAAACCCTTACAAAAAGAAACCGCCCTTATCACTTACCCGTCCTTAAAAAACAAAAACTTATTTTCAAATCATACGTACCTGGTGACCCTTTAAAGCACAATGCATTCAATATTCTTGAACCCACGTGCGAGCAATATATTACGGCCAAGTACTTGTCAGCCATACTAATGCCCTTAGTCGGCTTTGATCATCAAGGAAATCGCTTAGGTATGGGCGGTGGCTATTACGACCGCACACTAAACTTTATGCGCAATCCACTTTGTAAAAAAGCGCCGCTTTTAATTGGCGTTGCTTATAGCCTCCAGGCCGTGGAAACACTTCATCGCCAACCTTGGGATATTCCCCTGGATGCAGTTATAACCGAAGATGGCTTGACCTGCTTTTCTGCAAAAGCCAGACAACTACTGCGTTCTACTTAATTAACACTCAGCTCATTAAACTATTTTGCCACCACGCTCATGCGATATCATATTGCCATTACTTAAAATAAGCCGCCGTTAAAAATTATGTCTGATAAATTAAAAAAACAAGCGGCGGAAGCCGCCATTCAATACGTCCAAAATTCTCGCATCTTAGGCATTGGAACGGGCTCTACCGTTAATCACTTTATTGATCTTCTAGCGCCTATAAAGCACCAATTTGAAGGGGCGGTTTCCAGTTCTGAAGCGAGCACTGAAAAACTACTAGCCTTAGGCATCCCCGTTGTTGACTTAAATTCGGTGGGCACATTAGACGTGTATGTCGATGGTGCCGATGAGATTAATTCCAACCTCCAACTTATTAAAGGCGGTGGCGGCGCACTGACGCGCGAAAAAATTATTGCCGCAGCCAGTAAATCATTTATTTGCATCGCCGACCAAAGCAAACTGGTTCCTATTTTGGGAAAATTCCCCTTACCTGTCGAGGTAATACCGATGGCTCGCAGCTATGTCGCTCGCGAAATTATTTCTCTTGGCGGTCAACCCGTTTGGCGAGAAGGTTTCATCACCGATAACGGTAACGTTATTCTGGACATTCACCAATTAGAGATTATGGAGCCATCAAAGCTTGAGCGTATTATTAACGATATAACTGGCGTTGTTACTTGCGGCCTGTTCGCAAGACGATCGGCTGATGTCGTTCTATTAGCAAGTGAGAATGGAATTCAAACGCTGTCATTAGGGCACGTCTAAAAATACCAATGCTTTTCTAGCTTGCAAAAAAAAGGGACTAAAAGTCCCCAAGTTTTATTATTTTTATTATTATTTTTTATTGCAGATCATTTATTAATAAACTATCTGCTTCCCCCCTCTTCTTGCTCTGAAGTTAATAATACGTATTTTTTGCAAATATGCAACAAAAAAAACCATTAACTGATTGATTTCACTGTAATTCTGTTGCGGCGCAACAAAATTACAGTGAAAAAACAACAAATAAATAGCTTCACGCCCTTTATTAAACTTATTGCATATGCTTATAATTTTTTGCTATATTAGATAGAATTAAGTCATTTTTTATTTATTTTTAATGCGGACTGACTAAACCAGTGCTTTTAAATAAAATTTAAATGTCTCGACTTCCATAGAATAAAGCAAGCTGATAAGGTTTCACCTAATGTTTCTACCCGATTGGTTAAGGCACTATAAAAAAGAACACATCAATGGCGATATAATTGCCGGGGTTATCGTGGCTATTGTGCTGGTACCCCAGTCAATGGCCTACGGTATGCTCGCAGGCTTACCGCCCGAAGTTGCCTTATATTCCTCAGTACTACCGCTTATTTTATATGCCGCATTCGGTAGCAGCAGAACGTTAGCCGTTGGGCCCGTCGGCTTGATGTCTCTTATGACGGGCGCCACCCTCATTGAATTAGATATTAGTAATGTCAGCGACATGGTGAGTGCGGCACACACCTTGGCACTACTGGTCGGAGTCATCTTATTATTAATGAGACTCGCCAGGTTAGGCGCCGTTATAAACTTCCTAAGCCATCCTGTCATTTCTGGTTTCGTTAGTGCTTCTGCCATTATTATCGCCCTTAGCCAGATAAAGCACATTTTAGGCTTAGATATACCGCGAGACCTCCCTGCCTATGAGACGCTATACCTTATCACCTCTCAAATAAGCCAAAGCAATGTCGCAACCAGCGTTATCGGCATCACTAGCCTCGTTCTTTTGTGGCTCTTTAAAGCGCCCCTTGTTAGTTTCTTAAATAAAAAAAATGTCCCGGATCAGATCACCCAATTCGCAACCAAATCAGGCCCCTTGGCTGCGATTACTATTGGCACATTTAGCGTCTACTATTTAAGCTTAGACATTCAGCAACACGTAGCCATCATTGGAAATATTCCACCGGGGCTACCTGCAATCTTAATACCGAGCATCGACCCTGACCTTGTTACAAGGCTTTTACCAAATGCCTTGTTGATTGCATTAATTGGTTACCTTGAAAGCGTGTCCATAGCGAAATCCATGGCCAATCAAAAACGACAAAAAATAAATTCTAATAAAGAACTCCTTGGTTTGGGCGCTGCAAATATTGCCTCAGCTATCAGCGGTGGCTACCCCGTGGCAGGTGGATTTGGACGCTCAATGGTTAATTTTTCAGCCGGCGCTAACTCCCCTTTCGCCTCCGTAATAACAGCCTGCCTGGTCGGATTAACATTGGCCGCACTTACACCACTTTTCTTTTTTCTACCTAAGGCGGCTCTAGGCGCGATTATTGTCCTCGCCGTGTTACCGCTTATTGACACGCATACATTCAAACACGCCTGGGCGTATGACCGTACAGACGCATTGTCGATGTTAGTGACGTTTATTACCGTACTCGTTATTGACGTGGAAACCGGCATTATTTCTGGTGTTATTCTTTCTATTGCGCTCTATCTTCACCGCAGTAGTCAGCCTCATATCGCTATCGTGGGGCAAGTAGGGGACACAGAGCATTATAGAAATATTGATCGCCATCAAGTGAAAACTGACGAGCATATTCTCGCTCTACGCGTTGATGAAAACCTTTATTTTGCGAACACTAATTATCTTGAAGACACCATTATGCAACTGGTAGCCGATGATAAAGCGATTAATCACGTGGTGTTAATTTGCAGCTCAATTAGCGTCATAGACAGCAGCGCATTAGAGTCTTTAGACAATATTCTTTATGGACTTAACAAAGCGAACATCACGCTCCATCTGGCAGAAATAAAAGGCCCTGTAATGGATAAGTTGAGCAAAACAGAATTTATACAAAAAATTGGCGAAAAGAATATTTTCTTAAGTACCCATCAAGCAATACAGTCTTTAAAGAAACTGCCGAGATAATTTAGCTGACTTATAAGCTAGATATCTCGTTCACTAAGGCATTTATTTCTCCCCGTTTTCTTAGCTTCTAACAAGGCTGCATCGGCCCTTTCGTACACTATATCGGGAGTTTCATCGTCTTGAAATAACGCACAACCGACGGACATTGTGATCACTACACGTTTACCCTTTAAGCCAAATTTACAGCTTTCAACACTCTTTCTAAATTGCTCCAATCTCTTCAAGGCATTATCGAGGTCGCTACCTATAAAGATAATAGCGAACTCTTCTCCGCCTACACGACCAAAAAAGTCACTCTCACGCACTTTTTTATCAATCAATTGGCATATGGTGCGCAATACCTTATCGCCCACAGGGTGACCATAAGTATCATTAATGTTTTTAAAGTGATCGACATCTAATACGGCCAGAGCTAGCGGTTCTTTATTTCGCTTCCATCGCTCAAACTCGAGCTTAATTCGCTCATCAAACGCCCGTCTATTCGCCACACCCGTCAACGGGTCTATAAAGGCTTGTTCGTGAGCCTGATATAGAGACGTCTTAAGCTCTGACACCTCGGACTCTACTATAGTTAGTTTATTTACGACGCTTTTAGCGTGCTCCTCTGCTTGCTTGGCTCGCTCGCCTTCAAGCTCTACAAAATTGGACACTGTATGATTTAGATCGACCAAACGTTCTGAAAGCAACGACTTTAATTTACTTAAGCTATCCGTTTTCAGAACAGATTCGCGAATAGTTTTGATTTGACCGCCCATTAGTTCTGTCAAACGCCAGCGATCCTTCCTTGCCGCTTTATTTATAACGCCTTCTTGCTTTAAGTCTAACGAAAGCTCAGTAAGCTGGTGCATCACCGTTTCAATTAAACCTGAGAGCTCAACAATAAAATCATCTTTTTTATTAATTCGTTGTCCTAAACCTTCGAAAACTTGTTTATAAAAAAACTCCAGGTCCTGCATGCTAACTACCTTACCGAGGCTTTTCTTTAAACCGGTAATATCAATAGACTTCGCCAATTCGCTATCAGCTTTTCTTATTTGCTCTAATTGATTCAAAATGCTTTGTTTAATGACCGATATCGATTCGCCCTGTGAGGAGGTGTCACTTTGTGCTGGTGGGCTTTTAAGCACTACACTGGCCAATTTTTTAGTAATCGCCATATAGTCTTTTGAACTACTCGCCCGATTTAGCTCTTGTTGCAGAACCTCAATGCTTTCGTGCAATTCATCCGACAGCCTTAAGTTAGACATCAATACGTCGAGCAGACGGGGCGCTAAATCGGCCGTATCGCTTTTTTCTATATAACTAACAATGAGTTCTTTGATGCGCCCTAATTCTGTAATAGGCAGAGGCGTACTATGTGATATTTTTTTCGGCAATCCTGATATAACTTTATCAAGCTCCTTATGATGACCTTTCAGTTCCCGCAAAACACCTATCAAAGCCCGATATAAATCCCGCACATTATCAGCCCCTTCTTTTTCTGCTTCGTTAAGAGCTTTAACTGCACGTAAATACTTATCTTTATACTCCGACATTAGCCCACACCTCGTTGTTGTATTTTTTTATTAAACTAACTACTATTATTGGCGCTATATAGAAACTGTAACCCATGCTTTTCTGTATCGCAAAAAAAGCCCATTAAATAATGGGCTTTTTTGTATTCGAAAACAGAAATCAAGACTTTTTGCCTTAATTTCTGAATCAATATTAACGCTTTGAGTACTGTGGGCTTTTTCTAGCTTTATGACGGCCAACTTTCTTACGCTCCACTTCACGTGAATCACGAGTTACAAAACCCGCTTTGCGTAATGCTGGTCGTAATTCGCCATCAAATTCCATCAATGCGCGAGTAATGCCTAATCTAATAGCACCGGCTTGACCTGAAGTGCCGCCACCTTTAACAGTGATTAAAAAATCAAACTTTTCATTCGCTTCTGCTAACTCTAATGGTTGGCGAACGATCATACGGTCAGTTTCGCGACCAAAGTAAGAATCTAATGATAAGTTGTTAACTTGAATAGCGCCTTTGCCAGGACGTGCAAAAACACGTGCAACTGAACTTTTACGACGACCGGTTCCGTAATATTGGGTTTGTGCCATGATAATAAACTCTGCTTAAATATCTAACGTTTTAGGTTGCTGGGCTTGATGCGTATGCTCAGAGCCAACAAATACTTTCATTTTTTTGTACATATTTCTGCCCAGCGTGTTCTTAGGTAACATACCTTTCACAGCTGATTGGATAATACGCTCAGGGTGGGTTGCACGAAGCTTTCCTAAAGGAATAGACTTCAGGTTACCAATATACCCTGTGTGATGATGATACATCTTGTCTTGTTCTTTATTACCAGTAACGCCAATTTTTTCAGCGTTAATCACTACGATGTAATCACCTGTATCTACATGCGGCGTGTATTCTGGTTTATGTTTGCCACGTAAGCGCAATGCTATTTGTGAAGCCAAGCGACCTAACGCTTTACCTTCTGCATCGACTACGTACCAATCGTGTTCTACTTCTTCTGCTTTTGCACTAAATGTTTTCATTTCTTAATTCCACTCACTATGGATGCGTGTCTATCAAAGAGCCGCATATTCTATCCATCTTTTCATCTAATCACAATGCTAAGTTGTAACTCTTTAGCGTGTAATATTCAAATAATAACGCTTATCGTAAAAAAACATTCAACCCGAAACATTAGCCCACTAATGTTGATCATTTTACTCTGTCAGCACTTTTATTAGGAAAGCGACAATTTCATTCACATTATTTTCAAACGCTACTGGCAGTTATCCTCCAATAGACCCTGAATAAGACTTATTTAGTTCGGGAATTAAACTGAGTTGATATACGTCAATTATTCCTGACTAGTGCCGCCCCACACCCAAATAAGTAAAACCGTGCTGAGCCATTAAGTCACTATCAAAAATATTCCTGCCATCAATGATTAGTCGTGTGCGCATAAGGCTTGCCAGCCTCGGGTAATCAGGCGACCAATACATGGGCCACTCGGTTACTAGCAACAACGCATCAGCCCCTTCTGCTGCTGCCAAAGGGCTCTCAGCGTAGCTGATTAATGCGTTAGCTTTATAAATGGCACGTAGGTTAACCAACGCTTCTGGGTCGTGTACCTGTACTCGTATATTTTGCGAAATCAGCGCATCAATAATCTTCAAACTAGGCGCATTGTCGATACTAGCCGTGCCAGGCTTGAAGGATGCGCCCCACAACGCTACCACCTTACCGTCAAGATCGCCTTGATAGTGCTGCCACAGCTTTCTAAACAATAATTCTTTTTGCACCTCATTTTCTTCCATCACCGTTTTTAATAATGATTGCTGGCGCTCTTTTTGAAGGATGCCCGAAAACTTTGTTACGTAGGCGGCAAAGTTCTGCCCACCAAAACCACAGCCTGGTGATAAATAATGGTGTCCAATACGTGGGTCAGCTCCCATTCCGTCTTGCACGACGCTAATATCCACACCTAACGCATCCGCTAAATTCGCTAATTCATTGATATAACCCAGTCGAATAGCCAACATGCCCGTAATCGCATATTTGGTAAATTCAGCCTCTCGCGAACTCATCAACTGTAAAAAGTCTAACTCACTCTTAAATGGCCTCAGCAAAGCTTTTGTTTTGGCTAAGGCCTTATCATTATCAATACCTAGGATGATATGCTTTGGCTGCGTAAAACCTTTTAAAGCCAAGCCTTCTTGCAAATTATCGGGTATAAAAACAACATCGTTGGCGTTACTCAAGCGAGATTGAAGAGCTTCTGTTGCACCGACTGTAAAATTGCATTGATTGATAATCAACACACCTTTTTCCCCAGTCAGCTGTATATCATCAATCACTCGCTCCGCTAACGCCTGCTCCGTTGGCTGCAGTGATAGCCAATGAATGTCGGCGGCCGTAGTGGTCTGTTGAAGACGCCGAGTTAAGCGCCTCTCCTCAATTTGTCGCTGAATTTGGCTCCACAAACCCGGCTCATCACGTATAACCGAAATATCATTTAATTCTCTTTCAGAACCGCCCGCCATTTCATCAATAACAACGTCATTACCCACTTTTGCCAGGCAAGCCGCTGCAACCCAGGCAGACAGACTGGAGCCATACACAGTAATTTTCACTTGCTTGCTCCCTTATTTTGGTCTTGCACAAACCGAATAATTCCATTGGTTGAAGCGTCCAAATTATCGTTACCACTATTACAAAGTTCTTTTAAAAGATTAGTCGCCATTTGCTTACCCTGCTCAACTCCCCATTGATCAAAGGGGTTTACCCCCCATATGACCGACTGCACGAATACCTTATGTTCATACATGGCGATGAGCCCGCCAAAAGTTTCAGGCGTTAATACATCGAGCATAATCGTTGTGCTGGGCTGATTCCCATCGTAGTGTTTATAATTTGAAACGCTTTCGTTTTTAGCTTGCGAACTATCGCCCATTGCCAACAACCTTGATTGCGCTAAACAGTTAGCCAACGACAACTGGTGTTGCTCTCTTAGCTCATCACCTTCACTTTCATAGCGCATTGCCGTCGCTATAAAGTCACACATAACCGGTTCGGTGCCTTGATGAAGCAGTTGATAAAAGGCGTGTTGCGCGCTTGAACCGACTTGCCCCCAAAGCACGGGGCAGGTACGAAAAGAAATTCGCTCGCCTTCACGGTTAATGCTTTTGCCATTGCTTTCCATTTCAAGCTGCTCAAGATATGCCGGCAATTGTGCCATCCGTCCATCATAGGGCAAGATAGCGTGCGCATGAATATTCAGAAAGTTGATATTCCAGACACCGACAAGCCCCAATAACACCGGCATGTTTTTTTCAAAAGGCGCCTCCCTGAAATGCGCGTCCATGGCGTGAGCGCCCTTAAGAATCTCACGGAAATTCTTCATGCCAATTTTCAAAGCAATGGGCATACCAATCACCGACCAAAGCGAGTACCTACCGCCCACCCAATCCCAAAGTAACAATTGATTCTTCATAGGCACGCCCCATTCAAGCGCCCTGGCGGGGTTCGCCGTTGCGGCAATAAAATGGTGCTGATTAATGAGCTCAACCGACTTGTTACTGGCTTTTAACAACCATTCGCGCGCTGTATTGGCGTTAGCAAGGGTGTCGACCGTTGAAAATGATTTTGAAGAAATGATGAATAACGTCGTTGCAGGATCCAGGCCCGGCAGCAACTTTTCAAGCTCACTACCATCCATCGACGAAACAAAGTGTACATCAAGATGCCTTAACTCAGCGGGAGCGTATTGTTCTAGCGCATCACAAGCCATCAAAGGCCCAAGGTTTGAACCACCCACGCCTATATTCACGACACTTCTAATGGGACTACCTTCAAAGCCGCGCCACTGGGCGCATTGAATCTGCTCGACCAATTCCTGCATTTTATTAAGCGAACGGTGAACACCCGTCGTTATGTCCTGGCCGTCGACGTGCAGTTCAATGTTGTCAGGTTGACGCAAGGCCGTGTGCAGGGCCGCACGTTGCTCCGAAGCGTTCACTTTCTCTCCACTGAAAAGCTTTTCGATCCAACCGTCCAACTCTTGCTGATGAGCCAAATCCATTAGCTTTTCCAACGTCTCACTGTTGATGCGTTGCTTAGACACGTCCAGCAAATAATGATCTTCAGAAATACTCAATGCTTCAAATCTTTCCTCACCTGGGTGAAACAAGTCCTTGAGGTGAACGTCTTTCATCTCCTCGGCGTGACACTGCAAACTAACCCAGGCATCAATGCTGTTCATCTTATCGACCAAGTGTTTTCAAAAATGCTTTTAAACCGTCAGACGTTTCCGGGTGCTGCAAGCCATAAGCAATATTTGCTTTTAAGTAACCCAGTTTCTCTCCGCAATCATAGGTTTCCCCCGCTATTTTATAGGCCTTCACGGGTTGCTCCCTTAACAACGCATCAATCGCATCGGTAAGCTGAATTTCACCACCGGCACCGGGGTTTCCTTCGGCTAATAAAGTCATCACTCGAGCGGGTAAGACGTAACGACCGATGACTGCAAGATTAGAGGGCGCATCAGCTTGTGACGGCTTTTCTACTAATCCTTTCATCGCAACCGAGCGACCAGCCTTAGGGTTAATGCCATTACAGTCAGAAATGCCGTATAAGTGGACCTTATCTACAGGCACTTCACCCACCATAATTTGAGCCGCATGACTTGTTTCAAACTCAGCGATCATTTTTGCTAAATCATTGGTTTCTGCCCCTTCGTTATTGACTAAAACATCCGGTAAAATCACGGCAAATGGTTCATCGTTCACCACTTGCGCCGCACAATACACAGCGTGCCCCAAACCATGAGCTTCTGGTTGACGAACGGATATAATAGAAACGTCTGAAGGCACTATATTTTGAATGCTCTGCAAAAGGTCTGTTTTTTTCTTCCGTGCCAGCTCAGCCTCTAGCTCATAATGGGTGTCGAAATGATCTTCAATAGCAGCTTTACCGCTACGCGTGACTAAAATAATTTCCTTAATACCCGCTGCAACGGCCTCCTCAACGACGTGCTGAATGACGGGCTTATCGACCACCGTCATCATTTCTTTGGGAATCGATTTGCTGGCTGGTAGCACTCTAGTACCTAAGCCTGCTACTGGAATCACCACTTTACGAACTTTTAACATCCTTGCTCCATATTATGTCCAACCTAAATCAGTCAACGCTAGTCCTATCGAAGTATGCATTACCCAACTGCATCCTCGGGCGTAAAAAACTATTCTTCAATTTATGGGATTAAATTGAAAGCCTTTTAACGCTTTTATTGCCTTGTATATGTTGCTCGAAAATTTCGTCAATATCTTCTTTTGTTTTGTACTGATACCACGTTTCTTCTGGATAAATAACCAACACGGGGCCTTGCCCACAGCGATCTAAACAACCGGCATTATTGACTCTTACTCCATCCGGCCCAGCTAACTTAGCCTCTTTAACTCTCTTTTTTAAATAATCGCGCAGCTCTTGCGCATGATGATCCTGGCAACACGCTCTGCCATCGGTTCTTTTATTGGTGCAGAAAAAAATATGATGCTTGTAATAGGCCATAAAATTACTTTTAGCTGGCAAATGATGCCGTGACAAAAAATGGATTTAATAAATTTTTCTTATTGTATGTCAGCTGGCTTTTTATCTTGCCATCTTCATATACTTTCATTTGCATATCGGACTCTAGAATAATAGCGTGCGCCGCTGCGGTATCCCACTCCATTGTTGGGCCTAATCTTGGATAAATATCTGCCGCTCCTTCCGCCACTAAACAGATTTTCAAGGAGCTGCCAATGGAGACCAACTCTTTTTCTTTATCTGTTTTAATCGCGTCGATAAATGCTTTTGTTTCAGCCGACATATGCGATCGACTGGCGACTATTTTATATTGCTGGCGTTGACCGGCTGTTTGCAATGGCAACGACTGCCCATCTTTATACGCACCGTTACCTTTTTTTGACCAATACGTTTCGTTGATGGCCGGCGCATATACAACACCTAAAACCGGTTCACCCTTATGAATTAGAGCAATATTGACCGTAAACTCACCATTTTTTTTGATGAACTCTTTGGTGCCGTCGACGGGGTCCACCATCCAGAAGTAGTCCCAATCTTTACGCTCTTCATAGGAAATGTTTTTTCCTTCTTCTGACATTAACGGTATCGTCGTATCATTTTTTTGGTCTAAGTCGATTAACCCTTGCTCAATAATATTGTGGGCTGCTTTATCCGCTTCGGTTAGCGGCGACTCATCCGCTTTGAACTCAACCTCAAAATCTTTTTGGTAGATTTCCATAATCGCTTCGCCGGCTTTTTTCGCTAGCGCTACCACATCTTGTACGTCTATTTTATTTAACATATTAAATGTAGCCGTGCAGCTTGAGATAAGCTACGACTTGCTTTGCCGCTTCTTCGATACTGATACCGTCATTTATAATATGTAACTCGGGATTAGTAGGCGGCTCATACGGTGAATCTATACCCGTAAAATCTTTAATCTCGCCCGCTCTAGCTTTTTTATATAGGCCCTTGGGGTCACGTTGCTCACAAACGCTCAGCGGAGCATCTATAAAAACCTCTACAAATTGGCCCTTTTTCGCCATGTTTCGCACCATCTTTCTGTCATTATCAAACGGTGAAATAAACGCCGTTATGACAACTAAACCCGCATCACAAAATAGATTGGCCACCTCACCTACTCGGCGAATATTTTCTATTCGGTCGGTTTCACTAAACCCTAAGCCTTTATTCAAGCCTTGACGCACGTTATCTCCGTCTAGCAAATAAGTGTGCTTATCCATGTTAAATAGCAGGTTTTCAACGGCATTTGCAACACTCGACTTACCGCTGCCACTCAATCCCGTCAGCCATAAAATACAGGGCTTTTGCTGTTTCAAAATGGAACGTTCTTGTTGACTAATTTGGTGCTCGTGCCAGACGATATTCTTTGTCATTTTTAAAAATCTCTTTTTAAATTTTCATGTTTTTTTATTCTTACAGGTTATTCGCGCGAGGCAACACGTCTATTTAACGTAGTGTTTCTTTACGTATTTAACAATCACGGCAACCGCCTCATCTACACCCATCGTATCAGTATCTATAATAATTTCTGCGTGCGTCGGCTCTTCATACACTTCATCAACACCCGGAAAATTTTTAAATTCGCCGCTTAATGCTTTTGCGTAAGCACCTTTAAAATCCCTACGCTTACACGTTTCAACATCAGCCTTAACGTAAATGACAATATTGTTTCTGACCATCTCACGAATCGCTCGACGCGACTCTTTATAAGGCGAGACGAATGAGGCCACCGTGGAAATTGAGTTTTTCTGCAAGGTACAAATAAGATTTCCAATACGCCGCATATGGCGATTTCTATCGTCTCTTGTATAGCCAATATCTGGAATAAGGTCGCGAATATCTTTTGAGTCAATCCGCTCCAGGGGAATATCTATTTTTAATAACTCTTCGAACACCTTATCAGCGATGGTTGTTTTACCGCTAAGTGGCAGACCGGTAAACCAGAGATTAAAAGGGTCAATTCTCTTTTTACCCCAACGGACTTTAAACCAGGCTTTTTCGTGCATCCAAAAAAGGCCTATTTTTAATACGCTCTCAATCAAGCCCGTCGCAATCGCGAGATCTAGCCGACCAAAGAAAATATAGACAATGACCATGGTGGTCGTTGTAGCCACCACCCGCCATGTAACGCCTTTAACTATTGAACGCTTATTAGTCTCTTTATACACTAGTCTATAAAAGCCATGGTTTTCAGGAAAGGCTTCACTGAGTCGGTCATTTTGACAATAAATCGTCTATTGAGCGGCAGCCCCATTCTGGGAAATGCCGCCGAACCAGCGCATTAAGGTCTTTTTCAAAAGCGCTATATTCCTTTAGCGGCGTTGCATTTGCAACAGAATTAGATTGGCGCTGAATCATCCCCGCCGCCAGTGTTGCGTGGGTATATTTATCGATGACGATAAAGCTACCGGTCGCTTTAATATCCGCGTAAGCATCAAACGAAATAAGCTGCTTCAACGAGAGTTGGCATTGACCAATTTCATTTAGCTGGAGTTCTGTCGCCGTAACTTTTTCTAGCGAATTGACGTCGACTTTATGATCGATACGGCTAAATCGGCCGGACACGACATTCGTCGCTCGTTTGATTAAAAAGTCTACACCCATCCGCAGAGGAACCTCACCCATCCAGACCAACATCACTTCAAGCTGATCAGACACTTGAGGCATATCATCGCTTTTGACAATCATATCGCCACGACTTATATCCACCTCGTCTTCCAGCGTTAAGGTAATCGCCATAGGCGCAAACGCCTCATCAATCGCCATATCGTGCTCGCCTACTGCCGGCTGGATCACTTGTTTGACGGTAGACGTTTTCTTCGAAGGTAAAACGGTAACCCGATCACCTACTTTAATACTACCCGCCGAAATCGTTCCACAAAAACCGCGAAAATCTAAATGCGGACGATTGACGTATTGCACGGGGAAACGGAAATTGTCGAGATTAACCGTGTCTTCTAAAGGAATCGTATCGAGCTGCTGCATTAAAGGCGCGTCGGCATTCCAGGGCATTTTATCGCTGCGGTTAACTACGTTGTCACCCGTTAATGCCGACACCGGTACGAACACGGGGTTAGCAATCCCAATATCTTTTGCAAAATTCTTATATTGAGCTTTAATTTCATTAAAACGCTGCTCACTATAATCGACCAGATCCATTTTATTGACCGCCACCAGGATATGTTTGATACCTAAAAGACTCGTAATATAGCTATGCCGGCGCGTTTGCGTTTGCACGCCGTATCTTGCATCAATAAGAATAATCGCTAAGTCTGCGGTTGATGCGCCGGTTGCCATGTTGCGCGTGTACTGTTCATGGCCCGGTGTGTCGGCGATGATAAATTTTCGTTTATCGGTGGCGAAATAGCGGTACGCCACATCTATAGTGATCCCTTGCTCTCTTTCAGATTGCAAACCATCGACTAACAAAGCTAAATCTATTTCATCGCCCGTTGTACCGTGCTTTTTAGAGTCTTTATTAATCGCCGCGAGTTGATCTTCAAAGATCATTTTACTGTCGTGTAGTAAACGACCAATTAAGGTGCTTTTGCCATCGTCCACGCTGCCGCAGGTAATAAAACGCAATAGCTCCTTATTTTCGTGCTGTTGAAGGTACGCCTCAATATCTGACTCCATCAAATTATTTTGCTCAATAGCCATTAGAAATACCCTTCCATCTTTTTCTTTTCCATTGAACCCGACTCGTCGTGATCAATCAGCCGCCCCTGACGCTCTGATACTTTAGTCAGCAGCATTTCCTGAATAATTTCCGGCAAGGTTTCTGCGTTCGATGCGACCGCACCCGTTAACGGGTAGCACCCTAGCGTTCTAAAACGCACCTTTTCCATTTTCGCCTGAACGCGCAATTCTTCCGGCATACGGTCATCATCGACCATAATCTTCGTTCCGCCATATTCCACAACTGGGCGCTCCTTAGCGAAGTACAAATCAGGTATGGGAATACTCTCTAAATAAATATATTGCCAAATATCCAGCTCGGTCCAGTTCGACAAAGGGAACACGCGAATTGACTCGCCTTTCTGGTGGCGACCATTGTAAATATCCCATAATTCCGGACGTTGAGCTTTCGGGTCCCAACGATGGTTTTTATCACGAAACGAGTAAATTCGTTCTTTAGCACGAGACTTTTCTTCGTCACGCCTTGCGCCACCGAACACCGCATCGTATTGATAAAGGTCTAACATCTGACGTAAACCTTCGGTTTTCATAATATCGGTATGCATAGCTGAGCCGTGTTCGAACGGAGAAATACCCAGCTCTTCACCTTTTGGATTGATATACACCACCAGCTCCATACCAACCTCTTGCGCACGTTGCTCTCGAAACGCAATCATTTCTTTGAACTTCCACTGCGTATCCACGTGCACTAAAGGAAATGGCGGCTTAGCCGGGAAAAAGGCTTTTTGCGCCAAATGCAGCATCACCGATGAATCTTTACCCACACTGTATAGCATGGCTGGATTGTCAAATTCTGCGATCACTTCACGTATAATATGCACAGACTCCGCTTCTAATCGTTTTAGGTGCGTGAGTTGTTTTTTGCTTATAACCATAATGTTTATTTTATATGAAATATATGATATTTAATTATAATAAATTCTCTGCAGCTTTGCTTGTTTTATTATTTTGACCGCCAACACTCAATTTACTGATACCGATCTTTGCGTTAAGTGTGGATTATGCCTGCCATACTGCCCTACGTACACCCTAACTAAGAACGAAAATGAATCGCCGCGTGGACGATTAGCGCTAATTCAGGGCTGGTCGGAAGGTCAGCTAGAAGCAACGAACAAACTCACTCAGTATATTGATAATTGCCTGACCTGTAGAGCCTGCGAACGTATGTGCCCAGCGCAAGTACCTTATGCTCAGTTAGTTAATGATTTCCGCAGCGAAACCGCCAGCTCAACTAATAAAAAGCTGAACTGGATCGAGCGTTTCTCCATTAGCTACTTAACGAGCCAACGCCGAAAAGGCCTGAACTCGCTGCTACGCTGTTACCAAAAAATGGGCTTAAACAAGCTTCCCTTGCGGCTTAATTCTTATTTGCCAAAGAAGGTTTTTGCCAACCATTTAAATGAGACGTACCCATCACTCGCCTTAACAAAGCAGGGCCACGTTGCGCTATTTACCGGTTGCGCCACAGAAATATTGGATTCAAAAACACTTAAAGACAGCCTTTTTTTATTGCAGCATTGCGGTTTTGATATAACCGTCCCTAAAAACCAGACTTGCTGTGGCGCGATAGATTTACACGCTGGCAATAAAGCCAAGGCCATTGAATTAGCTCAGAACAATCAGCTTGCTTTTTCATCTAGCAACTACGATGCGATCATTACCGTCGCCAGCGGTTGTGGCGCGACGCTCGCTGAATACGATAGCGATATCGCGCTCAAAACAACTGATATCAACGACTTTATAGCGCCTTATTTATCCGCTTTAACGTTTAATCCGATGACTGCCTCTGCCTGGCTACACACGCCATGCACGCTTAAAAACGCACTCTCGAAAGGCACCGATATTAACGAAGCTCTTTCAGCTATTGATGGCTTGGAAATTAACAAATTTGACGATAATCAACACTGCTGCGGATCCGCTGGAACCTATATGTTAACGCACCAAGAAACGGCTGAGGCCTTGCGCGAAAAGACATTAGCGCCGGTCAAAAAACAGCCTACAAACTATTTACTCAGCAGCAATATTGGCTGCGCGATGCACTTACGCGCTGGCTTAAAGCAAGCGGGACTTAACACCGAGGTCTTACATCCGGTATCATTACTCGCACAACAACTAAAGGTTTAATCATGCAAAGAGCTTATTCTCCTGCTGACATTCTTATTGACCACGCCGATCGTGTTATACGCACCCTGGCTGGGCACGCCAAAACGACTGGTCGCGATAACCCGGCCGATTCGGCGAGCCATGCTGAACTGAGTGATGAGGAAGCCAAACTATCCGCTCGTTTAATGCGCGTTAATCACGCCGGTGAGGTAGCCGCACAAGCGCTGTATCAAGGCCAGGCGTTAACGGCTCGCAATAAAAGCGTACAAGAAAAACTCAAACAGGCCGCCGAAGAAGAAAACGACCACCTCGCCTGGTGCAGGAAGCGCGTCAATGAGCTGGGAGAACACACCAGCCGTCTCGATCCTATCTGGTACGCCAGCTCTTTAGCTATTGGCGCTGTAGCCGGGCTCGCTGGAGATAAATGGAATTTGGGCTTTCTGGCGGAAACCGAAAAACAGGTGGTTGATCATATTGATAGCCACCTCGAACAGTTACCAGAAGCCGATCAAAAAACGCGCGCGATACTTCAACAAATGCATGTAGATGAAAACCAACACGCGACGACCGCCATAGAACAGGGCGGCGCCGATTTGCCTGAGCCTATTAAACTGGGTATGGCAGTCGTTTCAAACATAATGACCAAAACCTCTTTTTGGATTTAGCCCGCAATGAATAAAGAATGGCAAGACCTTGTCGAGTTTGACGAGCGCCATATTTGGCATCCCTATACCAGCTTAAACCACCCGACCCCGGTTTTCCCCGTTGCATCTGCTTCAGGCGTTCGCATAAAACTGGCTGATGGCCGCGAATTGATCGATGGCATGTCCTCCTGGTGGGCGGCTATTCATGGCTACAATCACCCAGCACTCAACGCAGCCATTAATAATCAACTAAACTCGATGTCGCACGTGATGTTTGGCGGACTAACGCACCAACCCGCGATTGATCTAGCTAAAACAATCATCGACATCACCCACGATGATTTACAACACGTATTCTTTGCCGACTCGGGTTCCGTCGCGGTTGAAGTGGCGATCAAAATGGCGATTCAATATTGGGCATCAAAAGGTCAGCCTGAAAAGCAGCGCCTTTTAAGCATAAAAAATGGTTACCACGGCGATACCTTTGGCGCGATGGCCGTTTGCGACCCCGACAACGGTATGCATCACCTGTTTAAAGACGTACTCGCCCAGCACTTCTTCGCAAAAAAACCAAACTGTTATGCCCAACAGCATTACGATCAGGACGCCGTTGCTGATTTCGAACGATTACTTAAGGACAACGTTTCGTCTATTGCCGCGGTCATTCTTGAACCGATTGTACAAGGCGCTGGCGGCATGCATTTTTATAGCGCGGCCTACTTAAAAAAAATACGCGCGCTGTGCGATGAATACGACGTTTTATTGATACTCGATGAAATCGCCACCGGCTTTGGCCGCACGGGTACTTTATTTGCCTATGAACAGGCGGCTATTGCGCCCGATATTTTATGCGTTGGGAAAGCCTTAACCGGCGGCTATTTAAGCCTGGCTGCCACGCTTTGCTCCAGTAAAGTAGCCGATGGTATTGGTGGTGGCGAGCACCCTACTTTAATGCACGGCCCGACGTTTATGGCTAATCCGTTAGCCTGCGCCGTGTCCAATGCGAGTCTGGATTTATTACTCAATTCTCCCTGGCAAGAAAACGTTAAACGCATTGAACAACAACTGATATCTGAGCTTGCCAGCTGTAGCTCTTTAAGCGCCGTTAAAGACGTTCGAGTGAAAGGTGCCATCGGTGTTATTGAACTGCACCAGCCCATCGATATGCATCGCATGCAACCACGCTTTGTAGAACTCGGCGTTTGGATCCGGCCGTTTTCGAAACTGGTTTATGTTATGCCGCCTTATATTATTGAACCATCAGATTTGTCGAAACTAACATCTGCTATGCACCGAGTGGTTTCCGAAATCGATACATGAGTGAGCATAAAAAAACTCTCTCGTTAGTAACAAAGTTGCTAGGCATTGTTTTTGCGTTCTCTATAACTACACCCTTCGCGCATGCAGAAAGAACATTGGAAGGCGACAAAATATCTGGTATTAAAGGCATCGACGACAGGGTTTTGGTGAATGGATCCCATAAGCCCTGGCAAGCCATTGGAAAAATTTACACGGCAGAATTGGCTCTATGCACAGGCGTGCTCATTACACCGACCCAAGTGTTAACCGCAGCGCATTGCATTTGGAACAAAAACACCAACAGCCCCATCGGAAATCAACTCCTTGATTTCGTGACTGGCTACCACCGCGAACGCTTTTTAGCCGAACGCCCCACCAAACACGTCCTTCACTCACCTCGCTATACATCAGATCAAAATTCAACAGCCTCTCTGCACAGCCTTGCATCGGATTGGGCGATCTTAGAGCTTGAATCAGCCATTAACAACGTCACCCCTATCCCTATAAGCTCACAAACAATACATGAACTAATACCGACTAAACAAAACCTTGCCGTTATTCAAGCAGGATACAGTGGTGACAGGCCTTACATATTAACGGCCAACCAACGATGCAAAATAACAAAACAATATGATGAACAGCCACTGATTGGTCATGATTGTGACGCCACTAAGGGGGATTCAGGTTCACCTTTATTAATAAAAATAAATGGGCAGTTTCAGGTCATCGCCATTCACGTAGGGACAGAGCAGCTCTCGAATGGGAAATCAGTGGGTATTGCCATCACTCCGCCTTTTACACCAACTAAAAACCTAACAACGCAATAGTCGCCGCTCCCTTTATAAATTAGCCAGACTACTTTCCAACCAATGGTGGATGACAAATAATTTGCACCGTTACCCCTTCTGGGTCGTAACAGTAAAAACTCTTCGCGCCATCTCTGTGTTTACGCGGTTTTGTTTTCATCTTTACCTGATGGTGTTGCAAAAATTCGTACCAATCGTCCACGTCTTCATCGGTCTCAAGAAAAAAACCAATATGATCCAGTTTCGGCACGCCTGTTTCTTCACCCGTTACCACGTGTAAGGCGAGATTATCATTGCCCGACGTCAGGTAAACATTGTCCGCATCGGGTCGCCATTCGACCGCCATACCCATCAGTTCAACGTAGAAACGCTCTGCCGCTTTCAAGTTATTTACATTCAGCGCTACGTGCCTGAGGCCGCTAGTTGGGTTAGGTCTTTTCATTCAGCGTCCAGATTAACAATTTCATAGTCATGAGTTATTTCAACTGCCTTGCTCAACATAATCGACGCCGAACAATATTTTTCTGCCGATAGATTAACCGCGCGAGAAACGGCTTTATCGCTAAGTCCTTTTCCGCTCACGATAAAATGTACGTGAATTTTGGTGAACACAGCTGGTACCGCGTCAGCGCGTTCAGCAGCAATTTCAGCGACGCAATCGCTGACGTTTTGACGCGCTTTATCCAGTATCATTTTTACGTCAAATGCCGTGCAGCCACCCATTCCTATTAGTAGCATTTCCATTGGACGGGGGCCTAAGTTTCTTCCACCGTTCTCTGGCGCGCCATCCATTACAACGGTATGACCACTACCCGATTCGCCCAAAAACATCGCGTTTTCAACCCATTTTATGCGTACATTCATCATCACTACCTGCCTTATCAGTTAAGCCGCAAAGAATATCACAAAACAACAATTGCGCCTTTTTAACAATCAATGTCATTTTTAAAAATTCTGCTAAACTTTGGCGTATGAACAAACAAAAGCCCATTCTTAATTTTTCTGGTATGTCTGATGAAACCTTTAAACGGTTTATTAGTTTTTGCCATCGGCATGAATACCCGAATAAAACGGATATTATCCAGCCTGGTGATGACGCAGACACGCTGTACTATTTTATTGAAGGCTCCGCCTACGTGCGCGTTGACGAAGTGGACGGGCACGAATTTATTTTAGCCAACCTCAGTCGTGGTGACTTTATCGGTGAAGCTGGTTTTTTTGAACCTAATGAAAAACGAGATAAGCGCGACGTTTTTGTGCAAACTTGTTCGGTTTGTCGCTTGGCGGGCATTAGTTATAGCCGTCTAAGCTCTTTGTTGCAAAATGAACTAAAAGAAGAGAGTAACGAAATTATTATCGCGCTGGGGCGACAACTGGCCAAACGATTATTACAAACCAGCCGAAAAGCTGGGCATTTAGCTTTCTTAGACGTTAGCGGTCGTGTTGCTCGAACCTTAATTGACCTAACCGAAATACCTGAAGCGATGACCCACCCTGATGGTATGCAAATACGGGTAACTCGGCAGGATATTGGTCGCATGGTCGGTTGTTCGCGTGAAATGGCCGGTCGCGTTTTAAAATCTATGGGCGAAGAAGGGCTGATCGAAGTAGCCGGCAAAACGATCCTCGTAAAAAGGAACGCGTTAGACGATCAACTCGCTTAACGCCTCACCCGGATCATCGCAACGCATAAAGGCCTCACCAATCAAAAACGTGTGCACATTGTGGCGCTTTAACATCGCAATATCTTCAGCTTTATATAGGCCACTTTCGCTGACAACAATAATGTCATCCGGAATACGATCAAGCAAATTCAGCGTCGTTTGTAATGACGTTTCAAAGGTCCTTAAATTTCTATTATTGATACCCACTAACGACAGATTTAAACCTAGTGCACGTTCCAACTCTTCAGCGTCATGCACTTCAACCAACACATCCATACCCAAGTCTGTGGCTAATTGGTACAGCGCGTGCAGCGGTTCATCACCCAGCGCAGCGACAATTAACAAAATACAATCGGCGCCCATCGCGCGGGCTTCATACACCTGGTAGGGATCAACAATAAAGTCTTTACGAATAACGGGCAGCGAGCAAGCGGATCTAGCTTGTTTTAAATACTCTTCGCTACCCTGGAAAAAATCTTTATCCGTGAGTACCGACAAACAAGCCGCTCCACCAGCCTGATAGCTGATAGCAATCTCGGCGGGTAGAAAATTCTCGCGCAATAGCCCTTTGCTCGGTGAGGCTTTTTTTACTTCGGCGATAACCGCCGTTAATCCATTATCAAGCTTTTGCTGGATCGCCTTAACAAAGCCGCGAACCGGCGAAGCACCGGCTATCTGCTGCTTTAAGTCTTCTATCGACGTATGTTTGAGTCGCTCGACAATCTCTTCTTGCTTGCGGGCGAGTATTTTCTTTAAAACGTCCGGCGTATCACTCATCACGGTAACTCAATGTTTTTTCTTTTAAATCGATCATTTTTTGTAATGCTGCGCCCGAGTGAATCGTTTCCTGCGCTAGCTCAACACCTGCTTTAATAGTATCGGCCACACCACAAACGTACAGAGCCGCTCCTGCATTTAACGCCAGCATATCTGCCGCCTTTTTGCCATTGGGTGTTTGTTGCAAACCTAAGGCGTCATTAATTAAATCAAGTGACTGCGCGGCGCTATCAACCGTTAAGCCGATTAAACTTTGGCTCGTAATACCCAATTCTTCGGGTGTTATCTTATATTCTTCAACCAGACCGTCTTTGAGCTCGGCGATATGCGTAGGCGTCGCTAAACTGATTTCATCCAGCCCGTCTTGAGCGTGCACGACAAGCACGTGTTCACTACCCAGACGTTGCAATACGTTTGCAATAGGCCGACATAAGGCTTCATTAAACACGCCGATCACTTGGGATTTGACCGATGCAGGGTTCGTCACCGGGCCCAACATATTAAATATCGTCCGTTGCGCCAGTTCCTTGCGGGGGCCAATCGTATATTTCATCGCGCTATGGTGAGCCGGTGCAAACATAAAGCCGATGCCTACCTCATTGATGCATTCAGCCACCTGAGCGGGGGTTAAATTTAAATTGATACCCGCCGCCTCTAACACGTCGGCGCTACCCGTTGAGCTGGATACAGAACGATTACCGTGTTTGGCGACGCGCCCACCGGCCGCCGCGACGATAAAGGCGCTCGCGGTAGAGACGTTAAATAAGTCAGAGCCATCACCACCGGTACCGCAGGTGTCGACCAAAAAATCGCCCTCGATATCAACTTTTGTCGCGAGCTCTCGCATCACGATAGCCGCGCCTTCAATTTCATCGAGCGACTCGCCTTTCATTCGCAATGCTACTAAGAAACCGCCAATCTGTGCCGTTGTTGCCTCACCACTCATGATTAAACGCATCACGCTGATCATCTGCTCGGTAGATAGATCCTGGTGATTAATCGCCGCTTCAAGCGCCTGTTTAATATTCATACTTAAACCTTAGTTAAGAAGTTTCTTAATAAATCGTGACCGTGCTCGGTTAAGATCGACTCGGGATGAAATTGCACCCCTTCGACGTCAAACTCACGGTGCCGAAGCCCCATAATTTCGTCAAACTCACCGTCGGGCGTCTCGGTCCACGCCGTCACTTCCAGACAGTCCGGCAAGGATTCTTTTTCAACTACTAAAGAATGGTAACGCGTCGCTTTGAAAGGATTACTAAGACCCTTAAAAACGCCCGTATCGTTATGCTGCATATCGGAGGTTTTGCCGTGCATAATTTGCCTGGCGTGAACGACCTTACCGCCAAATACTTCGCCGATGCTTTGGTGCCCCAGGCACACCCCCAAAATAGGCAACTGACCCGCTAATTGTTTAATTAACGCTAATGAAATGCCCGCTTGAGTCGGTGTACATGGCCCAGGCGAAATAACTAATTTATCTGGCCGCATGGCGATCACTTCGTCAACGCTCACCTGATCATTGCGCACAACGTGCACGTCCGCGCCTAACTCAGCAAAATACTGCACCAGGTTATAGGTAAATGAATCGTAGTTATCGATCATCACCAGTTTATTAGCCGCCATTATTGCCCACCTTCTGTCAAACCACGTTGCGCCATGGCTACCGCCTTAAAAATTGCGCGGCCTTTATTCATTGTTTCAGCCCATTCTTTTTCTGGCACGGAATCGTGCACTATGCCCGCCCCAGCTTGAATATTCAGTTTGCCGTCTTTAATAACGGCGGTACGAATAGCTATCGCCGTATCCAGATTTCCAGACCACGACAGGTAGCCGACCGCGCCCGAATAGACGCCGCGCTTTACCGGCTCTAATTCATCGATAATCTGCATTGCTCTAATTTTCGGTGCGCCGCTGACCGTCCCCGCTGGAAAAGTGGCTTCCAGCACGTCAATGGCGTCAAGGTCCGGCTGCAACTCACCGGTCACATTGGATACGATATGCATAACGTGGGAATAACGCTCAATGATCATCTTATCGGTTAATTCAACGCTACCGGTTTTTGATACGCGGCCCGCGTCGTTACGACCTAAGTCGATCAACATCAAGTGCTCCGCGCACTCTTTAGGGTCTGCCAGTAACTCTTTTTCTAAGGCTTCGTCCTGTTCACGTGTCGCTCCCCTTGGGCGCGTTCCCGCAATAGGGCGAACCGTCACTTTGTTATCTTCTAAACGGGTTAAAATTTCGGGTGAGGAACCGACAACGTGCGTATCGCCGAGGTTTAAATGGTACATATAAGGCGACGGATTTATGCAGCGCAACGCCCGATATAAATCAATCGGTGGCTCTGCATACGGTATCGTCATTCTCTGCGATAGCACGACCTGCATCACGTCCCCTTCTACGATATAGTCTTTCACTTTTTTTACCGCATCCTGAAAGCCTTGCTGGGTAAAACCCGATACAAAGTCAGCCTCATCGACCGCCACCGTTTTACTTTGCCCAAATGCGCTTTTTATATGCGTTTGTTCCAGTTTATCCACTAGTTTATCCAAACGCTGCAAACCCTTCAAATAGGCGTTTTCCTGCTTTGGATCAACGTGTGTCACGATCATCAATTGGTTGCTGACGTTATCAAATACCAGCACGTCTTCAGACACCATCAATAAAATATCGGGCGAACCTATTGGGTCTTCTTTTGCCGCTTTTTGACTATTTTCTGCTACTTTTGGCTCGATATAATGAATCGTTTCGTAGCCAAAATAGCCCACCAGGCCACCGGTAAATCGCGGTAAACCTTCAACCTGTGGCGTGTTAAATCGCGATGCGTACTCACGCAACCATTTCAGTGGCTCTGCGCTATGAATGGTATCGCTTATTTCGCCGTTAGACTGAAGGGTGATCGTTTCACCGCTGATGTTGATAAGCTCGTTACACGGCAGACCAATAATTGAGTAGCGGCCCCAATTTTCTCCACCTTCGACCGATTCAAACAGGTAGCTATAGGGTGCGTTCGCCAATTTCATATAGGCGCTTAAAGGCGTTTCCAGGTCAGCCAAAATGGTCTTCATCAGGGGGATTTTGTTATAGCCCTGGTCGGCGTATTGTTTAAATTGTTCGGGTGTCATTACTCGGTCTCTTAATTACTTCATCAATGGGTCTATCCAGCTTGTTAAAAATTACCCGCCGGGCTGCCATCGTTTTTTCATTAAATTAGTACTCATAACGCCCATTTTAAACTGTATTGCCTACGCAACTTGCTTTAACAATTGATTTATTTCTGAAAAACGGCCGATAACGACGTCGGCGCCCAGTTTATGCACGTCGTAGTCACCGTGGTAACCGTAATCCACACAAATGGAATAAAAACCCGCTGCTTGAGCCGCTTTAATATCGTTCACAGAATCGCCCACCATAATAGATTCCGCAGGCGATACATTGAAAAATTTAGCCGTTTCTAGCAGTGGCATAGGGTGTGGTTTGCGCTGTTCGAAGGTATCGCCACAAATCACCTTAGCAAACAAATGGCCAAGTCCAAATTGCTCGAGCAAGGGCAGGGTAAACTGTGTCGGTTTATTGGTAATGCAGGCGAGCGCTATTCCGGCCTCTTTTAGCGCACATAAGGTTTGTTCTACGCCCTCGTAAAGCTCGCTATCGCAGTTCAGGTGCTCGCCGTAGTGGTGCAGAAAAAGCGGGTAAGCGCGGGCAAATAATTCTTCCGGCACCTCGCCTTTAATATCCCCTGCTAGCGCTCGTTTAACTAATTCACGCGCGCCATTACCAACCCAGCTGCGCACTTGTTCTTGTTGCTGCATAGGCAAGTCCAACTCAGCCAGGGTCTTTTGTACCGCCTTTGCCAAATCGGGCACGCTGTCCAGCAAGGTGCCGTCTAAATCAAACGCCATCAATTTTCTGCTGCAGTTATCGCGCAATCGTTTCAAGCAACGCCCTTTGCAATTTGCGCACGCATATCCGCGATAGTTTTTGCGTAATCATTTGTGTTAAAAATGGCAGAACCCGCGACAAACATATCTGCGCCCGCCGCTGCAATTTCAGCAATATTATCCACTTTAACGCCACCATCGACTTCTAAACGGATATCAAAGCCACTGTCATCGATGCGTTTCCGTACCTGACGCAACTTATCGAGCGTCGAAGGAATAAAGCTTTGCCCGCCGAAACCCGGGTTTACCGACATCAGCAAAATAATATCGACCTTATCCATCACGTAATCTAAATAGCTCAGCGGTGTCGCTGGGTTAAACACCAGTCCCGACTGACAACCCTGTTCTTTAATCAGCGCCAAACTACGATCAATATGTTCTGATGCCTCTGGGTGGAAGGTGATGAAACTGGCGCCAGCTTTGGCAAAATCAGGAATCAGCGTATCCACCGGTTTAACCATTAAGTGAACATCAATGGGCGCGGTGACACCGTGATTGCGCAAGGCTTCACACACCAAGGGGCCGATCGTTAAGTTGGGCACGTAGTGATTATCCATCACGTCAAAATGCACGACATCGGCGCCCGCCGCCAGGACGTTGTCCACCTCTTCGCCTAAACGAGCAAAATCAGCGGATAAAATAGACGGTGCAATTAAAGGTGCTTTCATCTGTCAGGCTTATTATTTATAAAAAAATAAGGTTAACCGAAATTGCGATTTATTTCACCTCAATACTCACAAGGGCTACCGTTTTAAGCTCTTATGCCAACCTTTTTATAGCTAAGAATTTTTGTTCCGCACTAATTTCCATTTCAAATACGCCATAAACACCGTCGTGCGTTAAGAATCGGCGCACTTTTTCGGCGGAAAACTCAACGCGTCGACCATCTATTGATAGGGTAGAAATGGTTTTTGCGTGACCCTTATAAACCGACAAATACTTTTCCGCCGGTATCGCCAATTTAAATATTAATAATTCACTCGTCATACCTTAATTTTACCCAAAAAAAGGTGCGTTTCACAGAATCGACAATGCCTTAAAGGGAATTTATCGCTTAATTAGATTTTATTACTCTAAAGCGATTTATGACACTGGATTTTTTCTCCCCCCTGATGCACCATGAACAGTTCGATTAGCCAACAACTTACGCCCTTAAATGTCAAAAAGCTTACTGCCTTTTTTAGCACTCAGTTGTTGCTTGCTGCTAAGCAGTCTATCTCTAGCGTCTGACCAGGAACGCGAAAAGCGTATCGCCGAAAACATTAAAGACAGCATCGTCGTTGGCGACGTACTTAGATTACAAGCCAATGGGGCCGAGTTTATTGGCTTAATAAATAATGAAGGCGGTGAAAAAATTCATGGCAGCGTCATTATTTTGCACGGCATGGGCGCAAACCCTAACGCCCCGCAAATCATCGCTCCCCTGCGTAGCCAACTGACTGATCTTGGCTGGATAACGATCGCTATACAATTACCCATAGCAGCAGCCGATGCCTCCATCGACGATTATTTGGCCTTGATAAAAGAGAGTGCGCCTAGAGTTCAGGCAACGCTAGACTATACCCGCACAAACTTCCCTAACCGCCCCTGCGCGATTGTCGCCCATAGTCTGGGCGCCGTGATGGCAACTAGTTTCCTGGCTGCGCAAGAAACATCCAACTGTGCCGCCAGCGTGATGATTGGCCTGCCCACGCTCGCGTCAGATTTACCTGAAGCCAATTCAATTGAGTTATTGAAAAAAATTAACATCCCCATACTCGATATCTTTGGTAGCCAGGATTTAGCTAGCGTTAAAAAAATGGCTCCCAGCCGAAAAATGACGCTGATGAAAAACAACCCTCTGAGTCGCCAAGTTGAAATATCCGGCGCCGACCATACTTTCACTGGCTTGGACGAAACGCTTATTCGTTCAATACACAGCTGGCTCATCCACACGCTTGAACAGGCTAATCATTAACTTAAAAGGAAGCTTATGATCCCTCTCGCTATCAGTTTGCACGTTCTTTCCGCCGTTATTTGGGTTGGCGGCATGTTTTTCGCCTATTTAATTTTACGCCCGATAGCCGCGACCCAGTTTGAACCGCCTCAAAGACTGACTTTGTGGTCGAACGTCTTTGCAAAATTTTTCCCTTGGGTATGGGCCTCAGTCGTCTTATTACTGGGCACTGGCTTTTGGCTTATTGCCGTTAAATATGGCGGCATGAAGAACGTCGGTGCACATATCCACATCATGATGAGCATGGGCATCATCATGGCGCTTATTTTTATGCACTTATTTTTCGCACCCACGCGTCGATTAACCCGAGCGGTGACAGATCATAATTGGCAAGAAGCAGGAAAAAGCCTGATGCAAATTCGTCTACTGATTGCGATTAACCTGACGTTTGGACTGATCGTTATCGTTGTCGCCACGGCTGGCCGCTACCTTTTTAACCAATAACAAGCAAATTTTAACGCTATGGACACAGAACAAAAAACCGCCACCGTGGACAAAAGCCTACTGACTAATTTAATCGCCGTCGGCATTATTATCGCCAGTTTTTTTGCCCCTCAATACGCTGAAAACATCAAAGCTATTGGAATTTTCGCACTATCCGGCGCTATCACCAACTGGATAGCTATTCATATGCTGTTCGAAAAAGTTCCATTCCTGTATGGTTCTGGCGTTATTCCAGCGCATTTTGAAGAATTCAAAAAGGGTATTCAACGACTCATTATGGGGCAATTTTTTACCCAGGAAAACATTCAACGTTTTTTGCAACGTGAAGAAGACTCTGCGCAAAAATTATTCGACGTTGAACCCTTATTAAACCGGCTCGATTACGACAAGTTATTCCAGGGCTTGCTAGACGCCATCGCTGAATCTTCCTTTGGTAGCATGCTGGCCATGGTTGGTGGGGTCGACGCACTGGCGCCATTAAAAGAGCCGTTTTGTCAGAAAATTCGCGTGACCCTTACCGACATGACGCAAAGCCCGGCCTTTATCGAGGCATTGCACGAGGGTATTAATTCGAGTCAAATCAGTGGCGACCTGGTCGATGATATTGAAGCCATCGTTGAAAAAAGGCTCGATGAGCTAACGCCTGATATGGTCAAACAAATTATCCAGCAAATGATCAAAGCGCACCTCGGCTGGCTGGTCGTTTGGGGCGGCGTATTCGGCGGCCTTATTGGTTTAGGGTTTAGCCTGATTTAGTTGTGGTCGTTCAAGAGAACTTTGTTGTTTCTACCCCGGGCAGAGCTACCGTAGAAATAAGCCCGCAAATACACCGCATTGTTCAATGCCAGCGAAATCAATGTCGGCCTTTGTCAGGTGTTCTGCCACCATACCAGCGCTTCGCTTATTATTTGCGAAAATGCCGACCCTGATGTGCAACGGGACCTTGAGGTTTATATGGCAAATCTTGTCGTCGATGGTGATCCACGTTTCGTTCACACGCTCGAAGGCGATGATGATATGCCGGCGCATATCAGAACCATACTCACCAACCCTAATCTATCGATACCTATTTCGGGTGGCTGCCTGGCCCTGGGAACCTGGCAAGGGGTTTTTCTCTGGGAACACCGTCTATCGCCTCAACGCAGAAAAATAAGCGTTACATTGATCGGTTGAGACTTCCTCAAGAAAGTAACTTTATTGTTCCGCCACACTCAGCACTAAAGCCACACGCCTGTTTTTACTGCGACTCTGTTCATCGTCGTTACTCGCCAAAGGCCGCGTGTCTGCATAGCCAATCGCGCTCAATCGTTGTGGACGTATACCTCTACCGATTAAATATCGTGTGACGCTAGTCGCACGCGCTGAGGACAATTCCCAATTGGATAAATAACGCGGCGTCGAAATGGGCTGATTATCCGTGTGCCCTTCTACTAAGATATGCCAGGCCCGCTGTTTTAACATCACCGCAATTTCGTCAAGCACTTGCTCACCCGAGTGACTCAACGTAGCATCCGCTGGAAAAAATAAGATGCTATCGCTCATGGCCAGCTTAATGAGGTTTTCCTCTTCTATTACCTCTACCCGGTCTTTTAATTGACTCAGATAAACTTGATCTAAAAAGGCTTTATTAGCCGGTTCATTTTCGACCGCCACCAGTTGCGCTTGCTCTCGCTCAACCGCCGCCTGTTGTATCTCTTGCTGTTGATAACTCAACAATAAAACGAACAAGGTCACCATTAACAGCAGCAGATCAATATAACTAACCGCCCAGGTATCGTGGTCTTCTTCGTGCAACGACTCTTCAGGAGCTAAAGAAGCGGTAACGCGGCGCTCAGTCGACATGTGAAGCGGCCAGGGGTAAAAGTTTCGCCAATCGACGCTTTATATCTGCCTTAGGTTCTGGCGAACTATCCACGGGAATACCGTGAGCTTCCAACATATCTCGAATCAGTAAGGGATGTTTCTTCTCATAAATCATCCCCAGCCCTTCGATCAATGTATTAAGGTGCGATGCGTGCTCGGTTGTTCTTCGTTCAAGCTTTATCGCTAAAGGTTTACAAATTAAATTCGCCACCACCAATCCATACAAGGTCGTTAATAGAGCAAAGCCCATTGTCGCACCGACTTGCTCTAAACCTACCTCACCTAAACCATACAACATATGAATCATGCCTAATAGGGTGCCCAACATGCCGAACGCGGGGGCGTAGCTCGACATAAGCCGCAACATTTGAGATTTTTCCTGGTTGGCCAATAGCAGTCGCGCGCGTTCTTTGCGCATAATTTGATTAATATCGCTTAACGAGCAGCGATCGATTATTAGCTGAACGCCTTTTCTAAGAATAGGTTGTTGCGCCAAGCTAAGTTCTTTTTCCAGCAACGCCACTTGTGCTGAGCGATAAAGATGCGCGCAACGGAGCAATTGCTGGAACTCTGCGCGGCCGTGAAATGCTGCGGCCTGACGGCCATGGAGAATATCGGGTAACTCTCGCAATAGTTGTAACACCTTATGCTGCGGCTTACTCAACATCAACGCGCACAAGGTGCCACCCAAAACGACTAATAGACCGGGGATATTGATTAACGCAAAAAGGTGTCCAGGTGAGATCAGCGTCACCACTGCCACCAACAGCATCAACAAAGCCGCATTAAAAACTGTTAAAAAACGCATCCTAAAACTCCCTAATAAAAATCAATATTAGGTATAAAGCAATTGTTGTGCCGCAAAAAAATCTAATTTATAAACAATAGCTTATGTAAATTATACGTAATTTAAAATACCTTTCTTGCCGGTTTTAGGGTTGATAAGGCAAGCCTTTGCCTATTGTGATTGGAAGCTAACTTCAATCACGGAAATTTTTATATTGTAGAGGAAGGCCCAGATCTTCACTTTTTAGCATCGCCATTACTTGCTGTAGATCATCGCGCTTTTTACCAGTGACGCGAACCTGTTCCTGCTGAATTTGCGCCTGTACCTTGAGTTTTTTTTCTTTAATTAGCTTGATGATTTTTTTAGCCGAATCACTATCAAGTCCTTCTTTTATAATCACCTTCTGGCGAACATTTACACCCGATTGCTCCGATTTTTGCACGTCCATGCAGTTAACGTCCACGCCGCGCCTGGATAATTTGATGCGGAAGATATCCAGCATTTGCCCTAGCTGAAAGGTAGATTCGCCAATCAACGTTACTTCATGTTGCGCCTGCTCAAATTCCGCATTCGTACCTTTAAAGTCAAAGCGAGTAGTCACTTCCTTATTCGCCTGATCAACGGCATTGGTCAGCTCGTGCATATCCACTTCAGACACCACATCAAATGATGGCATAACGCCTCCTAAATTTATTGAGTTGAGTAATTTTATCCATTATAAGTCGGCGGCCAATACAAATTAGCCTTCACGATTGCTTTTTTCTTATATCGCGAATAACGTCATACGCTTCGGTCAACTGCTGGGTTTTTTCTTTCGCTATTTTCATCATTTCATCGGGCAAGCCTTTCGATACGAGCTTATCCGGATGGTGCTGGCTAATCAGACGACGGTAGGCTTTCTTAACTTCTGCATCACTCGCGGACTCTGCGACGCCCAAAATGGCGTAACTGTCTTCCGGCGTTGCACGCGTTTGCTGGTGCGAACCACGGCGCTGACCGGCTCCAAGCATTCGTTTAAGCTGCTCGTAAGCAAAGTGTGGAATACCCAGACGTCCGCAAATATGTTGCAGCACTTTGTCTTCCGCATCATCTAAATGCCCATCGGCTAAGGCCGCTTGTATTTGCACCTCGATAAACATACGCACCAGATTCTTTTGGTGCTGACAGGCTTGCTTGAAGTCGTCTAATTCGGCTTCTAAATTAAAGCCTTCTCCCTTACCGCGATTAAATTCTCCAATCGCTTCTTTTTTCATCTCAGCGGACAGCTCCATTTGCGCCATCACGCGCTGCGCCATGCGTATTTCTTCCTGCGACACTTGCCCATCTGCTTTTGCGATGTGACCCATCACAGCAAATGTTGATTTAAAGAAGGTTTTCTTGATGCGTTGCTGGCGCTCTGGATCAAATGGATTTTGTGCCAGGCCGACATCAAATTTATGACCAATATAAAGACCTAACAGCGCTCCTAACGTGCCAAACGTCATATAACCGAATACGCCCCCCAGTAATTTTCCCGTCCATCTCATCGTTTCAAACCTTTTTTACTTGCAAAATTGTTACTAAAATTAGATCATTAGCAGCTTTTTCCATTACAGCAGAATAATCAAATGACGATCCCAGTTTCTCTTCTAGACGCCAACCTAACCAGCTTACCGCTCATCCATAAGGGTAAAGTACGCGACATCTACGATATTGACGACAAGCACATGTTGATTGTCACCACCGATCGTTTGTCTGCATTTGACGTTATTCTACCCGATCCGATTCCTGGCAAGGGTATTGTACTAAACGAAGTCTCTACGTTTTGGTTCAACAAGCTGTCTCATATTATCCCAAACCAGTTATCCGACTTAACGCTTGATCAGGTACTGGATAACGAGGAAGACCGTAAACGCCTTGAAAAACGCGGTATTATCGTAAAAAAACTAAAGCCCCTGCCAATAGAAGCGATTGTTCGCGGTTACTTAATTGGATCAGGCTGGAAAGATTATCAAAAAACTGGCACCGTTTGCGGTATTCAATTACCCAAAGACTTGCAACAAGCCTCTCAATTGCCTGAGGCTATTTTCACGCCGTCTACAAAAGCAGCCGTCGGCGAGCACGACGAAAACATCTCATACGAGCAAATGGTACCGTTACTGGGCGAAGAACTAGCAAAGCAAGTTCGCGACGTCAGCATTACGCTATACAAAACCGCCGCTGAATACGCCTTACAACGCGGAATCATCATTGCCGATACTAAATTTGAATTTGGCCTGGACGATAAGGGTGTTTTACACCTGATTGACGAAGTGCTAACGCCCGATTCATCGCGCTTTTGGGATGCTAAGGAATATCAGGTGGACACTAGCCCCGCTAGTTTCGACAAACAGATAGTGCGTGATTATTTAGAAACCTTAGACTGGGACAAAACTTCACCTGGGCCTAAACTGAGCGAAGAGGTCGCGTTAAAAACCGCCGCAAAATATCGCGAAGCGCAACAACTTCTAACCCAGTAATAACTTACTCTCAACTGTAAAAAAGGGCGCTAATGCGCCCTTTTTTAGTCCTGCTATAAAGTAGTGTTTATTTATTAGTAAACTCAGGATAGGCTTCCAGGCCACACTCACTAAGGTCAACGCCTTCATACTCTTCTTCAGCAGAAACACGGATACCAACAATCATCTTCAACGCACCCCAAACGATTAAGCTCGTTACAAATACCCAACCGAAGATGGTTGCTGCACCGATCAACTGACCTGAGAAGCTAACGCCATCATTAGTGAGTGGTACTAGTAACAGACCCAACAAACCGCAGGTACCGTGTACTGAAATTGCACCAACCGGATCATCAATTCGCATTTTATCCAGGGCTAAAATTGATAGCACAACTAACACACCACCAGCAGCGCCGATTAACGTTGCTTGAAGCGCGGTAGGTGTAGAAGGTTCTGCAGTAATCGCTACGAGGCCAGCCAATGCACCATTTAATAACATGGTTAAATCAGCTTTACCAAACATCAAACGAGCCACTATTAATGCCGCCATAGCGCCACCTGCTGCTGCTGCATTGGTATTTAGAAACACCATAGCCACAGAGTTCGCGCTGGCAATATCACCTAATTTAAGCACTGAGCCGCCGTTAAAGCCAAACCAGCCCATCCATAAAATAAAGGTACCGAGCGTTGCTAGCGGTAAATTTGCACCAACGATTGGGTGTATTTCGCCGTTCGCGCCATATTTACCTTTACGTGCGCCAAGTAATAACACACCGGCTAACGCAGCCGCTGCACCGGCCATATGCACAATGCCTGAACCAGCAAAATCTGAAAAGCCAAGTTCACCTAAGTTGTACATGCCGAAAACATCTTCGCCATTCCAGGTCCACGCACCTTCCATCGGGTAGATAACACCCGTCATCACGACTGCAAACGCTAAGAAAGCCCATAGCTTCATACGCTCAGCTACAGCGCCTGATACGATTGACATTGCCGTTGCAACAAACACCACCTGAAAGAAAAAGTCAGAGGCGTTTGAGTAAACAGCACCACCATCAAAGCCTGCTTCTCTAGATTCTGCTAGCACGGTCGCCGTTAAGGCATCCGCTGTTGCCGCGCCATCAAGCTCAATTCCGCTCAACATAGCACCACCGCCATACATAACTTCATAGCCGTACATTAAATACATAATGCAAGAAATAGAGTATAGAGCAACGTTTTTAGTTAAAATTTCGGCTGTGTTCTTCGAGCGAACAAGCCCGGCCTCTAGCATTGAAAAGCCAGCCGCCATCCACATAACGAGCGCGCCACACATTAAGAAATAAAATGTATCCAGCGCGTATTGTAGTTCTAGTATTTGATCCACGTTTAGATCCTCCAAGTATTAAAAAATTACAGCGCTTCAGCGCCAGTTTCACCCGTACGGATACGGACAACTTTTTCTAGTTCGGTAACGAAAATTTTGCCATCACCAATCTTCCCCGTATTCGCCGCTTTAATAATCGCATCAACCGCCTGTTCTAATTGATCATCAGACAAGGCAATTTCAACTTTTACTTTTGGTAAAAAATCCACAACATACTCAGAACCACGATAGAGTTCGGTGTGTCCCTTTTGGCGACCAAAACCTTTGACTTCAGTCACGGTAATACCCGATACGCCCATATCAGATAGCGCTTCACGCACATCATCCAATTTAAAAGGCTTTAATATTGCTGTTACTAATTTCATTATTATTCCTCGCTTCTTTTAAAGTGTCTTATTGACGTGACTTATAATGCATACTGCATGCCAACTATAAAAAACCTTTTAAATTCAAATATTTAAAATAATTATGACTTTATATATCTAGTTTAAAACCTTATGTCGCACCATTTTGGTGCCATTAAACGGGTTTAGCAATTTAATTCAATATTTTATTTCGCGCATAAAAAAACGCCCCTCAAAGAGGGGCGTTTTTAAAACGATTAACGTTTTAAATTACAGTGACTTTGAAACCGTAAGTAACACAGTTTCTTCGTCAGCATCGCTATCATCGTTATCTGTATAAGCTAATTCCCAGTCAACACCCATGAAAGACGTTGATGCAGCTAGCTTGTAATCCCATACAGCATCTGCATCTGCATCTTCATAGTCATAATAACCAGCGTGGGCAGAAAATGATACGGCATTATATTCCCCAAGATCTAGACCTAAATCCGTGTAGTTACCAAACTCATCTTCAGCCAAACCTAAATCATATGAGTAGGTAATGCTCGCAGGACCAAATGATAAACCAACATAAGCCTCATCAAGTTGGTATCCTTCTTGCGGATAATGATAATGGATATAACCAACATCAACACCAACGCCATTGAATTCGCCAGCCCAACCTGCATATCCATCTATTTCAATACTTGCATCATCTTCATTTCCAAAGTCAACATTAGACGCCCAAACACCCGCGTATAAACCGTTGCCTAAATCCGCATCAAATCCACCCTGAATGGCAGGACCGCCGTCAGTTTGTGAAACACCACGCCAGATATAATCTGTAGTTAATGCAACATTACCAGATAACTCTATGGCACTCGCTGCGCCTGAAGCCGCTAATAAACCTACAATTGCTGTTGTTTTTAATAATTTCATTTTTAACTCCTTAGTTTATATTAAGTTATGATATGTTTTGCATTACAAAAAAATCTCATGCAATTATAATAATCATGGCGTAATTATAGCCCGTTTCGTTTTTGAATTTAAGGTCTTGATTTAATAAAAAGCAACAATATTGCACTAATTGCAAACAAACTTTCATTAAACAGCACTATTTTGGTGCATTTGAATTAAATACATTTTTTCAAACTTTAAAATATTATCAAATCCATCTTCTTATGATCGATATCCATATTATAGAAAAACTCGCCGAATCTCTTACCAGTCAGCTACCTGCTGGCTTAAGTGATATCAAGGATGAAACCGAGAAAAACGTTAAAGCTATTTTGCAGCAGCAATTTACTAAATTGAATTTAGTAACGCGTGAAGAATTTGACGTGCAAAGTGCGGTACTAGCAAGAACTCGCGCAAAATTAGAGGCGCTAGAAAAAACAATTGCAGATCTATCTATTGCTAAAAAATAACTAAGCCAGCCCTGATGGGCGCAAGGAAAGGATTCCATGTCTCTCGCTACTATTTATACACGCAGCTCGTCCGGCATAAACGCGCCTTTAGTCACCGTTGAAGCACACCTCGCCAACGGTTTACCCAGCCTATCTATTGTGGGCTTACCTGAAGCCGCGGTAAAAGAAAGTAAGGACCGCGTTCGCAGCGCTATTATTAACTGCCAATTTGAGTTCCCCACCAAACGAATTACTATTAACCTGGCACCAGCTGACCTTCCCAAAGAGGGCGGCCGATTTGATTTACCCATCGCGCTGAGTATTCTTGCCGCTTCAGGACAAATCCCCAATACAACGCTAATGAACCATGAGTTTCTTGGCGAATTGTCTTTAGGCGGTCAACTGCGCGCCATAGCAGGAACCTTGCCCGCAGCCATAGCCTGCCACGCCGACAAACGGATACTTTGCTTACCGATCCAAAACCAACAAGAGGCTTCACTTATTTCGGGTGTTGAAATTTTAGGCGTCCATCACTTATTGGATATTTGCGCGCATCTTCGCGGCCAGCAATTAGTTGAGGCATTCAATCGTACAGACCACACGCCTTTAAGCCCTATTACCGCGCCCGATTTTGCTGACGTTCATGGCCAGCACCATACTAAACGCGCATTAGAAATTGCCGCCGTTGGCAGGCATAGCTTATTAATGTTAGGCCCGCCCGGTACTGGCAAGTCGATGCTGGCCTCTCGGCTACCCGGTATTTTACCCACGCTCAGCGAACAAGAAGCCATCGAGTCCGCATCCATCTATTCAATAAGCCAACACGCTATTGATATTGACCATTGGCAAATACCGCCTTATAGATCGCCGCACCATACCGCTTCGGCCGTTGCTCTGGTCGGCGGAGGCAGCCATCCAAAACCCGGCGAAGTCTCATTGGCGCATAACGGCGTTTTATTTTTAGATGAGCTACCCGAATTTGACAGAAAAGTCTTAGAGGTGCTGCGCGAGCCGATCGAGAATGGAACGATATCTATTTCACGCGCCAACCACCAAACGGAATTTCCCGCTCGATTCCAACTCATCGCCGCGATGAATCCCTGCCCTTGCGGTTACCTGGGTGACGCTTCTCAACGATGTCGTTGTACACCGCTGCAAATTACACGCTATCGAAACAAAATATCTGGCCCGCTGCTCGACCGAATAGACATGCACATCGAAGTACCCCGAATTTCCAGTAAGCTCTTGAGGACGGGCATACAAGGGGGCGAGGAAAACAGCGCCACTGTCGCTGCTCGAGTCAAAACCGCGCAACACCAGGCCATTGAAAGACAAGGTTCTCCCAATCACTTACTATCTATTCCACAGATCAAAAAACATTGCGCGATCAGCGACGACGATCACACCTTACTTGAACACGCCATTGAAAAATTAGGCCTATCGCACCGCGCCTATCACCGTATTTTAAAGGTCTCACGAACTATCGCCGATATGGATAATCAACATTCCATCCAGCGCCACCATTTAACCGAAGCCCTCAGTTACCGTCGAATGGATAAACGCATCACATAAGATCATCCGCACATTAAATTAACGAATGGATGCCTTTAAAAAAAGGTAGAATTCTTCTTTGCATTCAACCCATTCACTCGCTGTGCCTAAACTTAACCCCGAGCAACAAAAAGCCGTTTTAATCGCGGACAAACCACTATTGGTTATCGCCGGCGCGGGCAGTGGTAAAACCCGCGTTATCACGGAAAAAATATCACACCTGCTGGACAAAGGAATAGAGGCCAAACATATCACCGCCGTGACCTTTACCAATAAAGCCGCCAAAGAAATGCGCTCGAGGGTCGAAAAGATTTGTTCTGCGAAAACGGCCAAACACGTTCGTATATCGACCTTTCATTCTCTCGGTCTGGATATTATTCGTAAAGAACATCAATCGCTCGGCTTGAAAAAAAATATTAGTATTTTAGATGAGCAAGATAAATTTAAAGTACTGCAAGACATCCTTGAAAATAGCCAACATCAACTGGATAAGGCGCAAATAAAGCCCCTGGCCTGGCAAATATCTGGCTGGAAAAACCAGGCGATTTTACCTCCGCAGGCGATGTCTATGGCGGAAGATAAGCCGCAACAATTTGCCGCCGCCCTGTATGAACAGTATCAGCAATATAACCATGTTTGTAATTCCGTTGACTTTGACGACCTGATCCTCGCGCCACTAAGACTATTCAAAGAACACCCAGAAATTTTAGAGCGCTGGCGCAATAACACCCGCTATCTATTGCTCGATGAATATCAGGACACCAACACCACGCAATACGAATTATTTAAATTCCTCGTCGGCCCTCTCGGTCAATTTACCGTGGTTGGTGACGACGACCAGTCCATTTACGCCTGGCGTGGCGCAAATCCGGAAAATTTATTTCAATTAAAAAAGGACTTTCCTCGCCTGGAGATTATCAAGCTTGAGCAAAACTACCGATCTACCCAGCGTATTTTAAAATCGGCCAACCAGCTCATCAGCAACAACCCGCATCTATACGAAAAAAAGCTTTGGAGTAATATTCAGGGTGATGAAAAAATCAGTGTCATCAAATGCAAGGATGAGTTTTCCGAAGCGCAGCAAATGGCCGCTGAAATTTCACGCACAAAATTCAAGCACCGCGCGAACAACGCCGATTTTGCTATTCTCTACCGCAGTAACCACCAGGCGAGATTACTAGAAAAAAGCTTACGTGAGCTGTCATTGCCGTACGTCATCAGTGGCGGCACTTCCTTTTTTTCGCACACCGAAATTAAAGACGTTCTAAGTTACATCAAACTACTCATAAACCCCGATGATAACAGCGCTTTTTTGCGTATTATCAACACCCCGCGGCGTGAAATAGGCACCTCAACGGTTGAGAAACTAGCCCATTACGCTAACGAGCGACACTGCAGCTTATTCGACGCCTGCTTTGAAATGGGCCTGGAGCATCAATTAAACGAGCGCACCTACAAAAAATTACGCTCATTTTGTGACTGGATCGTTAGTCTGTCGGACAGAACACAACAAGAAGACCCGATTGCCATCCTGCACGAAATGATCCAGCACATCGACTATTACGACTGGATAAAAGCCCACGCCAATAGCGATAAGCAAGCCGAACGAAGAATAGACAACGTGCTTGAACTGATTAAATGGATTGATAATAGCGCTAAAAAATCGCAAGAAGAACGCACCCTTGGCGAAATCGTCTCACGCATGATGCTATTAGACAGCCTGGAGCGAAATGAGGACGAAGAAAAAACCGATCAAATTAAATTGATGACCCTACACGCCGCTAAGGGACTTGAGTTTCCTTACGTCTACCTGATTGGCATGGAAGAGGGCATATTGCCGCACCAAAATAGCATCGATTCTGAACAGATAGAAGAAGAACGGCGGCTTGCTTACGTGGGGATAACGAGGGCACAAAAACAGCTCACCTTCAGCTATTGCTCGCAACGGAAAAAATACGGCGACATTAGCTCAACCGAGCCGAGCCGTTTTTTAACCGAACTACCCGTTGAAGACTTAGATTGGGCTGTCGTTAATAAGAAAAATCCAGAAGAACAAAAGAAAAAAGGCCAGGAAAGTCTGGCCTTTATGAAGAGTTTATTACAATAAGATAGTTACGCTGGGCCTCATACGAGGCCCGGAAAAAACTATCCGTGCAACGATCTCAATCTAACTTATTGACTTGTTGCTAGCATAAAGTCTATCGCCGCCTTCACCTCATCATCAGACAACTGAGATGAGCCGCCACGAGGTGGCATACCCTTAAAGCCTTTAGTGGCGTGTTCAAATAACACGTCCTCACCCTGTGCAATGCGCGGAGTCCACGCCGCAATATCACCCGTTTTAGGCGCTCCAGCAACACCAGTTGAATGGCAGGCTAAGCACGCCGTATTGTATACCTGCTCTGCAGACATCGGGCTAGAAGCCACTACAGGCGCCGCCTCTTCCATTTTAGGACTCGCTAGTTGCGCTTCTTCAATCGTAGTCGCCACTTCGCCTAAGGGTTTAATTCTATCGAGAACCTTCTTTTCTTGCCAGGCGGTGGTGCGAGAAGAATCATCGCCAATTAAGCCCGTGGCAATAATATAAATAAGAATCGCGATACCCGCTAAAACGGCAATAACGAGGCCAATACTATTAAAAATTTTCTTATCTTCGCTCACCCTTAGACTCCATATTTTGATATTTGCTGTGCATTATAAACCCTACAATAGAAAGCCGAAATAAAAACCCTCTGTTAATGTAAAACCAATACCAGTTAACAAGATGCCAATAATATTATCGCGCTATAATGTCGGTTGAAAATTAAAAAGCGCTCGTAGCTCAGCTGGATAGAGTGTCGGCTTCCGAAGCCGAAGGTCGTGGGTTCGACTCCCGCCGAGCGCACCATTAAAGATTCAATGACCTCAACCTGACGATTACCGCTATTAAAAATAGCTCTAATCGAGCTCAGAAACCGCATTTATAGCCGACAAAAAATGCTATTAAATCGAAGTCGACCCTGCTCACGTCTAAAACTATACCTCTTACAAAAAAGCCTCGAGCTTACGCCGAGGCTTTTTCAATTAACCAGAAGTTATGCTTAGTTGACGTCTATGTGACTGGGCGTAAGCAATGTCTCTAACGCACCAACGCTGTCTATAAGTCCGGTACCAATGTCGGCTAATGTAATACTTCCACCATTTGTAAGCCCTAGAACCACATCACCATCTACATCAGAAACACTTGATATAGCATCAGACAAACCAATCCCAGCAAGCCCATCCACCTCGATCACATCAGTAAATTCCAGTGTGTCGCTACCCAGCGTAAAATCGGTGATAGTATCGTCACCAGAATTTAGCAAAACAGCCCCAGAAGACAGGCTAAATTCAAACGTATCGGCTTCGACCCCACCAAACTCGCTTCCATTGCCGGTCAAGATATCGTCTCCCTCTCCACCGATTAGGGTCTCGAGGCCTCCGTTACCCACTAAAACGTCATTGCCCGCACCACCCTCAATCACTTCGTTGGCGTCTAAGGTCAGCTCAAAACTCGTGCTTACTACGTCGCCATCACCGTCGGTCGCCGTCACGTCAAAGCTCGTCGTTACGTCAAACACATCGGGATTTGTATCCAGCGTTAACGAATCCACGCGATAACTTTCACCCTGATTTGTACCGGGTAAGGCTGAAAATTGAATTTCGTCAAACTCTACGGCTCCGGCATCGTTTGCTTTGATAACAAAAAAATCATCGCCCGCATTACTCGAGCCTTTAGCATTTTCTCCAATATAGCTAAGCGTTGAACCGACTTTAACCCCTGCTAAATACAAATCGACTACCACCGTTTCGCCAACATCAAGCTGATCTGCGACAAAGCCTATTTCAGTTAATGATCTTGCCCCACCAGCGTCGGTAAACTTAAGGCTAAGAACTTCACTTTGCTGGCTTTCTGAACCCTGAGCCTTCGTCCGAACGCCATTAATCTCAGCGGCCTGCGCAACACCCATACCTTGACCCGAAGCATTAACGGTTGAAACGTCCCCGTCAAGATCCGTTGCAGTCGCTGTAACCGTGATGCCTTCAATAGCATTAGTCAGCACCAGCACTTCGCCATTACTGCCGCCTGTAATACCGCCATTACCCGACGTTAGATCAATTCTTGCCGTGCTACTCGCTTCGTCAACGATACCAAAAAACTCTACGGTATAAGAGCCATCCGTATCATCTACAGAAACGTTAAAGACTACGCTTTCAATTTCAGTCTCAGTCTCTTCATCAAATAAATCAACAACAGCGCTAATTGAGCCGTCAGAATTTGTCACGTAATGAAGGGGTTCACCACCCGACGTAAGAATAATCGGATCACCTGAACCATTTGTACCTATTATGCCCGTCACGTCACCGATGGTGCCTTCGCGTCCCGAAATGGTCAGCGACTCCAATCCATCAGCGCCTGCACTTAACGCCAGATCGCCGGTTAAATAAATCGGTCCCACGTCGGTATTAGACATAAAACCGTCGTTTGCAGTACCGAATACGGGGGTATCATCATCAATTGAGATCGTAAAGTTGGCATTAGACGTATCAACAGTGCCATCACCGTCGGTTACCGCCACGTTCACTACCAAATTTATATTATCCTCAAAGGCCGTTTCAACGGCTTGCCCCGTACTTGGATCATCTGTCACTGTATGCTGCAAGGCTTGTAATAACGTCGTCGTGTAATCGGCACTTGTTGCATTAACACCGGTTAACTCAACGGTGAAAACCCAATTCGCTTCTATCGTTGCATCACTACCCGTGTAACCAAGCAAGGTACCACCCGTACCATCAGCATTAAACACGGTATTGACTGGATCACCATCAACGGTCGTTAATGAAGTGCCAGTCGAAAGGCTAACACCACCGAGGCCATCTGCACCTACGGTATAGCTGATGCTTCCACTCGTTGTTGCATCATCATCGCCCAGTCCAGCGGGATTGCCACCGGCGCCAACAATATCGTCTTCATCAATCGTTTCGCCCTTTGCTGTCACCTTGCCAACGCCCGTGTCGCTAATGTTCAGGTCTACGGTGTGCGTTACGCTATCGCCATCGTTGTCGGTAACGGTGTAGTTGAACCTGGTTGCTACGTCCACGCCATTACTATTTACACTAGCTGGCGCGGTATATTTGAGTGCGCCGTTTTCGATAAATAAGGTTCCAAGACCGCCGGTGAACGCACTGATACTCTCTAAGCCATCTGCACCTGGTGCAACGCCCAGATAATCCACTGCATCGCTAGCAATAGTCGTGGTGGTGCCTTCTTCAAAGCTACCAGCCGACTGATCACTCGCCAGTGGGCTGTCATCGTCAATTGAGATCGTAAAGTTGGCATTAGACGTATCAACAGTGCCATCACCGTCGGTTACCGCCACGTTCACTACCAAATTTATATTATCCTCAAAGGCCGTTTCAACGGCTTGCCCCGTACTTGGATCATCTGTCACTGTATGCTGCAAGGCTTGTAATAACGTCGTCGTGTAATCAGCGCCTGTTGCACTAACATCGGTTAACTCAACGGTGAAAACCAAATTGGCTTCTATCGCCGCATCACTACCCGTGTAACCCAGCAGCGTACCACCCGTACCATTGGCATTAAACACAGTATTGACTGGATCACCATCAACGGTCGTTAATGAAGTGCCGGTCGACAGGCTAACACCACCAAGGCCATCTGCACCTACGGTATAGCTGATGCTTCCACTCGTCGTTGCATCATCATCGCCCAGTCCAGCGGGATTGCCACCGGCGCCAACAATATCGTCTTCATCAATCGTTTCGCCCTTTGCTGTCACCTTGCCAACGCCCGTGTCGCTAATGTTCAGGTCTACGGTGTGCGTTACGCTATCGCCATCGTTGTCGGTAACGGTGTAGTTGAACCTGGTTGCTACGTCCACGCCATTACTATTTACACTAGCTGGCGCGGTATATTTGAGTGCGCCGTTTTCGATAAATAAGGTTCCAAGACCGCCGGTGAACGCACTGATAGTCTCTAAGCCATCCGCACCCGCTGCAATGCCCAGGTAATCTGCTGCATCGCTAGCAATAGTCGTGGTGGTGCCTTCTTCAAAGCTACCCGCTGACTTGTCACTCGCTAGTGGGCTGTCATCGTCAATATCGTAAGCCAAGGTGCCGGCCGCTGTATCGCCGTTTGAATCTGTAATAGTGAAACCAAGGTCAATTACCAGATTATTTTCCGCATTAGCTAAAGCGTGGTCGACTTGACCGTACAGCGTAATGCTATACGCGCCTGCATCGGTAATTTGCGCGGTAAAAATAACCTCATTACCCTCGCCGGTGCCAATATAAGCCACCAGAGTATGGCCGTCGTCAGACACCCAATATTCTAGCGCCACACCACCCGATGTAATGCCTGCAGGTTGAGTAGCCGCCGCGTTAAATGAAATATCACCCGCGCCGTCACTGCCAAAGCTGGCATTTAAACTTCCCGTTGCAGTTGTAGCAGTCGGATCGACTAAATCGTCGCTGCCATCAACCACATCGCTATTACCACTTACGGTCGCCAGACTATAGGCACCAAATTCCTCCGGCACGACTGGCTTATTTCCACCCTGAGCACTAAGGTCATCTTCATCTACAAATGCAGTGATAGAGCCCGCTACGGGGGTACCATTAGTATTAGTATCAGTCTTTAATAATAGCTCCTCGCCTGGGTCTACTTCAGGCTGTAGAAACTCAGGTGTTTGCCCCCCTGTTTCGAACCCTGAAATAGGTTCCATTTCAGGATTAAGGTAGTCCACACTAACAATACTATGGCCTTCATTACCCGCACCGCCCGCTGCTGCGTTACCCGCGGCAGTAGCCGGTAAGTCTGATGGGTCAAAGTCTGGGTTATTAGCTAAGGCTGCTTGTATTGCGGCTACTTCATCTAATGCGTCCTGCTGTGCATCCTCTTTTAGCTCGACACTTGAATTGTTCCCCAAGTTTTTTTCCGCGCCATTAGTAGGAAGCGTGATAACGGCTTCGCCGTCACCTGTGATTATTCTTTCGTTTTCTGCAACGCTGTCACCTACGCTTAATATGCGTTCAGTTCCATTTTCTGCGATTGCTTTTACGATACCACTGATTGATTTTACAACGCCTAGATTTGCCAAAGTACTAACCTCCATTTTTATTGGAATTTTTGTTAGCGGAAGTATGGTCAATAAAATAGGGGTTGCTATTGTACTAAGGTACTAGTTTTTCGATTTCTCTCCATTTTAAGAACTGGTTCACACTTTTAGCGGCTAAATGACGTTTTTTACCCTATTTAGTGAGAATTTATGTTCGCGCGGGGACAACTGCTGCTTTTCCACGCTTAAAGGTAATAAGCCTATTTGTGAATAGTTATAAATGGGGAATCTAGAAATTGGAGGAAGCTCAACCTGAGCCCTTGATCGTTGGTGATACTGCTTAGGCTGTTGAACCTGCCCTTTTATTTCGTAAGTTTCGTTAAAATTGGTTGTAAAATAAACACACCTACTTAACTCAGCTTTAGCACCAAATTACCATTATCCATTTTAAGGTGATTGAGAATTTTGTCGTCCTTATGCACAGCTAACACGTTGATGCCTATTTCGAAAATTTTATACCCTCTATCAACAACGTATTTAAATAGTTTGTTTTTATTTGATTTGATAACCTCAATAAGCATTACTGGCTTATGTTCTGCAATTGAATTTGACGCACCCTCAAGCACCTCCTCTTCCATACCCTCAACGTCAATTTTAATTAAGTCAATGCGCGAAAGTTCAAGTGAATCCAATGTGATTTGGCACACAACTTTATTAGCTGCGTCATAATCAATCGGCTGGCCAATAAATTCAGTTTTTGGCGTACTCTTCAATTCGAAACTGCCGAACGATGATGGAATCAGATAATCTGGTTCCGGAATTTTAATATCCCCCACTTTCGCGCCAACAGCGTTATGCCTAGCAGTAACATTCAGGCAGTTATTTAACATTAAATTTCCAGCCATTGCGTAAAATATTTTTTCTTGTGCTTCAAACGAAATCACATGACCCCAATTATGCATTAAACGCGCCCACTCAATGGAGTGCACGCCAATATTAGCTCCACAATCGATACCTACCACCCCATCACCAAAATATCGTCGCCGCAACTTAAGTATTGCCAACATAAGATCTACTTCTTCTTGATCAAAACAAGAACTGTTCATAATCTGATAACCAACACCATAACCACTTGTATTATCAATCATCCTATAATCATTCCGATTAATAATCATACTTCCATGATTAGAAGAAATTAAAACAAACGGAGCAGGTCTTTTTATATTTTGCATTTTATACACCCTCACACATTGCCAATTGCACTAAAAATAATCTAGTTTTTTTGAATACTACGCAGTTCTTTTTTAACTTCTTTGAATACACTCGCCCAATCACCATTTTTCGGCTGCCTAAATAACCGCATAGTTGGGTACCAGGGCGAATCATTTCTATCCAACATCCAACGCCAATCCGGCGAAAATTGCAACAGCGTCCATACGGGCATCCCTAAAGCCCCAGCTAAATGCGCTACCGAGGTATCGACAGTAATAACAAGATCCAAACGATCGATAACACTAGCGGTTACCGAAAAATTCGTTAATAGCTCACTCAAGTCTTCTATATTTCGACCAAGCTCAGCGGTAAATTGTAAATCTTCCGCTCTTTCACCAACCTGCAAACTGTAAAACATTGCTTTTTTATTAACCCCAAACAAGCCTTCAATCAACTTGAAATCACAAGACCGAATGGTGTCTTTTGCGTGCATAGGGTTTCCCGCCCAAACAACACCAATATTTATTCTATTCTTATCGAGTTCAAGCCAATTCGATAAATCACCCTTTACAGACAAATAGGGGATGTCATTAGGTATCGTCTCTACGTTGCTTTTAAAAATAGCCGGCAAATCCAACAATGGGCAGTTGTAGTCATAGGCTGGAAAGTCTTCAACTTTTGAATAGGCCTTACTAACGCCAGCTGCAGACTCCATAAGCTTTGCGATACCCGGTGGACAATCAATTAAAACTTTTGCCCCCAAATCAGCCACTTGCTTTGCATAACGGATAAATTGAAACGTATCGCCCATCCCTTGCTCATGATGCAATAGGACGCACTTACCTTTCAACGACTCACCAGCCCAAGTCTTACCCGATATTCTAGCCTTTACTGTCTCAAATTCTTCCTTCTCCATTCGACATTTATACAGCGCCCATCCTTTTAAAAAATCACCTTTGAGTAAATGTATAATAGATTCATTCCAAAGCGCTCCTACGTAATGGGCATCAATATCAGTTGCTTTATAGTAGTACTCAAGTGCCTTATCAAGCTCGCACTTGTTTAAAAAATAGTTCCCTATATTCAAAAATGCTTCCTTACGTCGAGGATTTATTTCAAGCGCTTTTTTTGCATAGCTATACGCCTCTTCACCTCTATTAATTGCATTTAAGGCCACGGCCAAGTTTACATAAGCCGCGTCATAATTTTCATCAATTGCAATCGCCAGGCGGTAATTTTTTATTGCTGCCCCCCAATGTTCAATCGCCCTAAGAGCATTGGCGTAACTAAAAAGTACCCCTGGGTTATTTTTATTAATAGACAAACACTTCTTATAGCTTTTAATGGCATTTTTTGTATCTTTTAGCGCCATATAAGCAACCCCTAAATGGTACAAAGCATCTTCATAACCTGGGTTTAATTTTATTGCTTGCTTATAGTGTTTTATAGCGTCTTCAGACCTACCAAGCTTTGATAAAGAAACACCAACGTTATAGATGCCAGTCGGATTATTTGGCTCAAGGGCGACCTGCTTTTTATAACTGGCAAGCGCCTCATCCAACCGATGTGTTTTAGTGTAGCAGTATCCCAACTTAGAACAGGACTTGGCCGATTTTTTATTGTTTGCAACCGCTGCTTTATATAATTTAGTCGCTTTGTCCATATCCCCTAAAGATATAAACAAATCGCCTAGCGCGAAATAGGCTTCTAAATACGTTTTATTAAGCTTAATTGCCTTTTCATAACTTTTAATAGCTTTAGCAAAGTCGCCTTTCACCGTATAAACTCTAGCAAGATTAAAGTGCACCCTATAAAGGCCGTTGTTAACCTTTAATGCTTTCTGGTAATTATCTATAGCCCCATCAAGGTCACCTGATTGAAATTGTGCCAACGCCAAATTGAATAAAAATGTTGGGTTCTTTGCTTGTAACTTTACCGCGTAATTTAAGTGCAATATCGCTTTCAAAAAGTTCTTTTGCTTGGCAAAACATGAACCTAGTAAATTATTAGCCACGGCATTTTCAGCATCGGTATCAACCGCAACTTTACAGGCTGTAATACATTTTTCGACGTCACCTGAATTAAACAAATCAATCAGCTGTCGTTCGCTCAACACGGCTTGTCCTGACGTTTTCATCTGCGCAAATCTTCTTCTAATTCCATTTTTATAGTCTTTTTAAGTATAGTTGACTTTTTATATTTCAAAAAAAAAGCCCCAATTCATTGGGGCTTTTTTATTCTTTTGTTGTAATTAACTTGAGTTACTAAAGGCCAGTTGTATCAACGCTTGCATCAACCAGCAAAGTTGCAATGCCTGAGCCCGTATCAAAAGTGTAAGCATCGTAAGACCCACCGTCCACGCCAAGAACACCTGTGCCGCCAGCAGTCCATCCATCAGTAGAAGTCAGCACATCACCAATATCACCTTTAATGATTAAAGCATTCGAATCATCAGAGGCGTCTAACACATCAGAAGCGGTCAGCGCCAACGCGTTATTACCCGTTCCCGTGATATCAAGTACTTCAACGTTACTCAACGATAGTGGACCTGTACCCAGATCAATACTGCCATCAATCACAATCGTATCAATATCATCAGCATTAAAAGTACCATCCTGCAGTTCACCCGCATTGATCGTATAGTTGCTATCCACCAGGTCACTCAATGTAATCGTATCGTCACCACCGTCTGCATTGATAATGAAGGTCTCTGATCCGTTAGTTACTAGCGGGCCAACAGCAGTAGCCGCATTAATGGTGATGCTATCATCACCTTCACCCGTGTCGATTTCTCCACGTTCGGCGCCGTTGATAACGACCGTAGACTCATCGTGGCCACGCACTTTAACATCAGCACTTACAAAGTCATTGACCGTAATATTCCCGTCATCGTCTGATTGAATGTATACATTTTCCACGTCTGAACCACCAGATTGAGTAACGGTGACGGCCCCTAATCCGTCAACACTCAAATCAATACTACCGGGATCTATAGTTAATGTAGATGTATCAGGCAAAGTAATATCAGAAGTTAATGATATAGTTGATCCAGCACCTGCCAAGTAAGACGTAAAGCTATTAGACCTATCTTGACTGTAATCACCAAGATCAGTAACGTCACTTAGAACAACGTACGCGCCTGGGTCTACGTTACTAATAGCCAACGAATGTGCACCGGCACCCGTCACTTCATTAACGGCTAACGTAGCCACCTGCTCTGCAGATGCATCAGTCACATCAATTCTTAGGATATTACCCGCGTTATCCAATCCCCATAAAACATCGTTATCATCAAACGATAAGCCATCTATGAAGTACGAAGTTGAAAGATCACTAATGTTGCCTATGAACACGGGTACTTCAATAGCAGGGTTTGGGTCGATTTCAACTTCCCAGAGGTCATCGCCTACGGCTAAATACATAGTGTCGCCAGCCGCGTTGATAGCAATAGCGTCTGCAGATGTTGAAGGACTACCTTCTGCAATCAGAGTAAGGGTATTAGACGATAAATTGTATTCATATATCTTATTCCCGAAAGCCAGATAGTACGTACCATCAATTCCAAAAGTAGCCGCTGTCGCCTTAGAAAAATTATTTACATCGTCAATGACGACAGTTTCAGCATTGGTAGGATCGATTTTTAATAACCAACTATCCCCGCCTTTTTTAGCAACCGCATATAAGAAGCCATCAATTGGGTTTAAAGCCATACCGCTCGTTGAATTCGGCCCAAGGCTAACGCCATCAACCAAAACTTCACCAACACGAACAGTATCGCCGTGATGTAAGTCGACCGAATAGAGCTGCTCACCATTCACTGTTTTCGAACCAGCCACTGTATATGCCAGACCACTAGGGAAGGCCTCAATATCATTATCAATGATCGTGGTGGTCACCTGCTGAATTCCATCTTCGGTCACCGTACCATTAGCATTAGAAACAGCATCGATCGACACGGTGTAGTCTTCCGTTAGCTCTACTACTGCATCATCAACTATCGCAGCCGTAAACGTCGCAGAGGTCGAACCCGCTACAATTGTTACTACCGTATCACCTCCAGTATAATCATCAGGGTCAATCGCCGTATTATCTGATGCCGATACCGTCACTAAGGTGTCAACATCTGACGTGCCACTTTGTGTCAGCGTGTACGTCACTGAACCAACGTCTTCTGCTACCGTGCTTGACGTTGCAAGAGACACCGTTAACGCATCGTTGTCGGTGATCGTCGTCGTCACTGTGCCACTGCCGGTCACATTACCGTTGGTATTGTTCACAGCATTAATCGAGGCCGTGTAGTTCTCCGTAGATTCATTGACCGCGTCGTCATTCACCGCCGCGGTGAACGTCGCTGAGGTTTGACCCGCAAGGATCGTCACTACGTGTGAACTCACTCCATCGTAATCATCCGGGTTGACCAATGGGTCAGCACCCGCCACTTCTTGCGCACTGCCATCCGCCGTCGATACCGTCACTAAGGTGTCAACATCTGACGTGCCACTTTGTGTCAGCGTGTAC
>JBALVF010000001.1:199718-229505 GCA_036961325.1 Cycloclasticus sp.
CCAATGGGTCAGCACCCGCCACTTCTTGCGCACTGCCATCCGCCGTCGATACCGTTACCAGGGTGTCCTGATCGGACACGCCATCTTGCGTCAGCGTATAGGTCACCGTGACGTCACCTTCAGTCACCGTGCTGTCGGCTGCAAGGCTCACCGTTAATGCATCGTCATCCAAAATAGTCGTCGTGACTTCTTGAGTCCCGTCTTCAGCAGCACCATTACCACCACTTACAGCAATAATTTCGGCTTTATAAGTTTCGTCTGCTTCGTTAACCAGGTCATCGTTTATATCAACGGTAAATGTGCCGCTTGTATCGCCTGCGGCGATAGTGACATTCGTCGCGGTCGTACCGTCGTAATCATCTGGATGCGCGGCATCGCCAGCGAGTTCTTGCGCCGTACCATCCACCGTTCTAACCGTGACAACCGTGTCTTGAGAAGCGGCATTATCTAGCGATACCGTGTACGTCAATGTAGTATCTGCTTCGTTAACAATCGTTGGGCCACTTAGGCTGACTAATGTGTCTGTTTTATCAATAATGGTGCCAACACCTTGTCCGTCTGCAATGGAGGCATTGATAGGGTCACTTAAATTAACTAAGAAATTTTCATCTATTTCGTTGATATAATCGGAGTTTACATACACGTAAATATGCGCTTCTGTTTCTCCTGCAGGAATCACTACTGTGCCAGATGTTGGGTTGTAATCATCTTCACCAAGCAAATAGTCTCCACCGGCAATCGCGGTACCATCGGCTGTTTGAAAGTTGACAGTTACGTCTGCTGAAGCAGCAGAACTTAACGAAATCGTAAATACAGCTATGCCATCTTGATGATTATTGGGATCGGCTGCAAACAGTACTTTTGTGTTGGACTCCTGAAGATATTCATCAAACTGCCCTGGTTCACATTCATGCGTATCATTAATTGATATCGTTGGCGGTGTCTCTAACAACAACTCTTCGTCTGGCTGCAAAAACTCATTAGCAATACCAATGGTGTCAAACCCAGCCTCTACTGGCGCTTCTGGATTTAAATAATCAACACTAACAACCGTATGTCCATTATTGCCCGCTGTACCCGCGGCTGGTGCACCTGCGGCAGTAGCAGGTAAATTAGCTGGGTCAAAATTTGGGTCGTTGGCTAAGGCTTGTTGTAGAGCGGCTACTTCGTCTTCCGCAGCGCTCTGGCTTTGTGCAGTTTGCTGACCGTCTTCCTGGTTGAGCACGTCATCATTCAGTACGACGCTTGAGTTGCTTCCCAGGTCCATCACAGTACCGTCTGAAAATGCGATAACGATTACGCCGTTGCCTGTGATGATTTTTTCGTTTTCAGCAACGCTGTCGCCTACGCTGAGTATGCGTTCAGATCCATCTTCTGCGATGGCTTTTACGATACCCGTTACTGATTTTACTGTGCCTACATTTGACATGATACTAATCTCCAGTCCATTTGATGATTACAATTAATTTAAATTTTACGTATGTGAAATAGTTTTTCTATTGTACTTAGGTGCTATTTTTTCGACTTTTTACGAGTCAATTGGCACATCCAACAGGCAGTGAAGGTCTGTTATTGTGACGCCTGTTAGCGTTGATGAGTAGGTCGCCGGCTCGGCTTCTACCGTGGTAACACTTACTTTAGTGCCGTCGCTGAGGTGTTCTATTGAAAGCGACAGATAGTCGCTGAGCACATCGTTACTTTCATCGACCAATAAATCTTGCAGGTCTAAGGTGGTCTGCTCGCTGTTTAAGATATCTTTTTCCATTCTCTTGCCCTCTTATTTCCTTCGTAATGCGTCGAGTAAAGTAGCGGTCATTCGCCTTGTTATCCAGGCTTCTCCATCATCCATTACTGTTACTAGCTTACGAGCGTAATCCTTTAGTAAATCCAATTGTTGGTAGCCCTTCGCGCCAGCTAACAAACAATTCAACGTTTCTTCTTCACTGAGTTCATCGGCTATAACAACGATTTTGCTGCTTGAACTCACTTTTAAAACCACTTTTATATATTCAGCCGTTTGTTCTTGCATGACGCTGTAATTGAGCAAAACAACCGCTGACACCTTATTTTCTAGCGCATTGAGTGCTTTTACTTCATCATCAAACGATACGACATTAGCTTCAGGGACAAATAAGAAGGACTTTATTTGATCAGTTTTATCAATTATCAGTACGTCTATCATTGTCGATGCTGCTACTTAATGACTATTATGTTGACTGTAGTGTATGCGTAGGTCTATCGTCTGACTATTGTACAAAGGTACTAAATTTCTACCTTTTTATTTTGCATATAATGAATGATTCATTACAGAATATTATCTTCCTCACCTATTAAATTAATGAGCGAGCTGACGTCCTCTCTAAGTTTTTTACGCGCATTTAACTTACCTTGTGCCGCTTCGGGTAGTTCGGTGAAGGCAAACACGCCTTTCTCCATTAACACATCGACCACGTCCTCAACCACCCTAACGATATCGCTATCTGAACTGTTGAGTAATTGTTTTAATTTTCCAGCTTGCTTGGGGTTTTGTAAAAAGCGTGTCACGTCAGGGTGGCTTACTTCTACCCATTGACTTTCGTCACTTGTTGGTGCATCCATTAACTCGGTTATTTCGCCTTGTTTATTACGATTAACGTACGGCATTTTGTATACTCCATTTGCATTTTGTCGAATTTGTTCTAGTATCACTAAATAAAAACTAATAATCAAACTTAGCGCACGGCATAAGGATTATTCTGCTGCGCCTTACGTTTTTGGGTAAAAAATGACTGAAGCAAAAATGAGCAAATCTAAGGATAACATTGCAACAATAACGAGTCAGGATGACCCATTATTGTTGGCGCTTTTGTCTGTTTGCAAAGTATTACATACGCCACACACAGCTGAATCGCTAACGACTGGTTTGCCGCTGGTTGACAATAAGCTAACCGCCTCTCTTTTTGTCCGGGCCGCTCAACGCGCTGGATTTTCTACCGGCCTGGTACGTCGGCCACTGGCTGAAATTTCTAATTTAGTGCTACCCGCTGTATTACTGCTTGAAGACAATAAAACCTGTGTATTGATTTCCAAAAATAAAGACACCTGCACCGTTATTTTGCCTGAAACAGACACCGGCGAAAAAACCGTTAGCTTGAGTTTAATTGAAGAGATTTACAGTGGCGCTGCTTTTTTTATTCAAGTTAACCATGTATTTGATGACAGGACGGCCAACTCTGCCATTCCCAAGGCGACGCATTGGTTTTGGGACGTTATTTACAAGTCCTGGCCGATATATGGCGAGGCCTTAGCCGCCTCATTACTGATCAACCTGTTTGCCGTCGCTTCCCCACTATTTATTATGAATGTGTACGATAGAGTCGTGCCCAATCACGCGTTTGAAACGCTTTGGGTGTTAGCCATCGGGGTCACCATTGTATTTAGCTTTGACTTTCTCATGAAGGCATTAAGGGGTTACTTTATCGACGTAGCCGGCAAACGATCAGATGTTATTTTGTCCGCCACTATTTTTGAAAAAATACTGGGCATTAAGATGGAAAACCGCCCAAAATCGGTGGGCGCGTTCGCCAATAATATAAGCGAATTCGAATCATTCAGAGACTTTTTAACCTCTGCGACGCTCACCACGCTGATTGACCTGCCCTTCATATTTATTTTCCTCGCCGTTATTTATATGCTTGGCGGCAGTTTGGCTATTATTCCCCTGATCGTCTTGCCGCTCGCCATCCTCGGCGGCATTGCGGTACAAAAACCGCTAAAAAACACCATTACCGAACTGTTTAAATATTCAGCGCAAAAAGGCGCGACGCTGATTGAGTCTCTCACTAACCTTGACTCCATTAAGCAAACTGGTGCTGAGGGCCAAATGCAATCCAGATGGGAGCAAAATGTTGGGCAAATTGCTCGACTAGGTCTCAAGTCGCGATTTTATTCTTCAATGGCCGTGAACTTAACCGCTTTTCTAACGCAAATGGCCTCTATTGCCGTTGTTATCTACGGCGTGTATAAAATTTCCGAAGGTGAAATGACTATGGGTGGCTTGATTGCCTGCACGATTTTGACCGGGCGAGCCTTAGCCCCTGTGGGTCAAATAGCTTCGTTATTAACGCGCTACCACCAGGCTCGCACGTCTCTCGACACCTTAACCGCGATGATGTCACTGCCGACGGAACGCGAACCTGGGAAAAAGTACTTACACCGTCCAACATTTAAAGGCGACATCGAGTTTAAAAATATTACCTTTAGCTATCCTGATCAACCGATTAAAGCGCTGGATAACATCTCATTTAAGATTAAATCGGGCGAGCGCGTTGCATTTATTGGTCGAATTGGCTCTGGCAAAAGTACCGTCGAAAAACTGATGCTGGGGCTTTATGCGCCGCAAGAAGGCTCCATATTGATCGACGGCACAGATATCAGGCAAATTGACCCGTCTGATTTACGTCGCCAAATTGGCTACGTGCCGCAAGATATATCGTTGATGTTTGGCAGCGTTAAAGACAATATTACAATGGGTTCGCGCTACGCGGACGATGCTTCAGTTTTGCACGCCGCTGAGATAGCCGGTGTGACTCAATTCGTCAATAGGCACCCAGAGGGGTTTGATATGCCCGTTGGCGAGCGCGGCGCATCTTTATCAGGCGGGCAACGTCAAAGCGTTGCGGTTGCCCGATCAATGTTACTGTCTCCGCCTATTTATATTATGGATGAGCCCAGCAACTCAATGGATAACAGCACTGAGGCGAGGTTTAAAGAAAAACTATCCGAACAATTGGGTCATCAAACGCTCATACTCGTTACCCATAGAGCTTCTTTATTAACCCTCGTTGATCGTTTAATTGTTATGGACGGGGCTAAAATTGTGGCCGATGGCCCGAAAGAAAACGTGCTTGCAGCATTGAAAAAAGGACAGATCAAGGTTTCAAACTAATTATGCTAAATAAACTGTCTTCACTTAAAAAGAAGTACGAACAACAAACCGAAGATCACATGTACGTCACTGACGTTAACGCGGCGAGTTTGTACGGCGCATCAATTCAAAGCCATATCATTTTATGGGTGGCGTTTAGCTTTATGGTCATCGCTATTACATGGGCCAGTTTTGCCGAGTTAGACGAGGTGACTCGTGGTGCTGGCAAAACCATTCCCTCAAGTCACATTCAAGTTATCCAAAACCTGGAAGGCGGAATTCTCGCTGAAATTTTGGTGAAAGAAGGCCAAACAGTTGAAAAAAATCAACCCTTAATGCAATTAGACGCCGTTAGGTTCTCATCCTCTTTGAATGAAAATAAGCTGAAATTTTATGAGCTCTTGGCCACCACTGCTCGCCTGTCTGCCGAAGTTGAAAATACACCGCTGGTTATTCCTAAGATAGTTTTACAGGTCGCGCCTGAGATCGCTGATAACGCTAATCAACTGTTTGACTCTCGCCGCAATGAGCTAAACGCCAGCACTAAAATTCTGGATCAACAAATTATTCAACGCGAGCAGGATCTTATTGAATTAAGAGCTAAAGCGCGCCAAATTTCAAGAAGTTATAAACTGCTAAAAGAAGAAGTCGATATGTCCGCGCCACTGGTTGATGAAGGGGCTATGTCCAGGGTAGAACTGTTGCGCATTCAGCGAGAAGCCAATGATCTAAAGGGACAACTCACTGCAGCAACGCTGTCTATTCCCAGAATCCAGTCCTCATTAGATGAGGCTAAAAATAAGCTATCTGAAACGAAAATACGCTTCCAAACCAAAGCACTCGAAGAATTAAATCAGGCAAAAGCAGAACTAGACAGAACGGGGGAATCTACTCTCGCACTTGAAGATCGCGTTACGCGCACACGTGTGCTATCCCCAGTTAAAGGCATTATTAAGCAGCTCAAAATAACGACCGTTGGCGGTGTGATTCAACCAGGTATGGATTTAGTTGAGATCGTGCCCCTGGAAGACCAACTATTGATTGAAGCAGAAGTTAGGCCCGCGGATATAGCCTTCCTTCACCCCGGTCAAAGAGCCATGGTAAAACTAACTGCGTACGACTTTTCTATTTATGGCGGACTTGAAGCGGAGCTCGAACATATCAGTGCTGATACCATTACTAACGAAGAAGATGGCGAAAATTATTACGTCATTCGCCTACGCACCAATAAAAATTACCTCGAAAAAAATGGCGCCCAATTACACATTATTGCGGGCATGACGGCCGACGTTGATATTTTAACTGGTAAAAAGTCTGTTCTAGACTATATACTTAAGCCCATCTTAAAAGCTAAAGAACGCGCTTTAAAGGAGCGTTAAGATGTTTTTATCAACAAACAAATCAAAATTTAAACTTAGGCATATAACAGAACAAGGTTAAAGGTATGCATCGCGTTGGAATTTTTTCTGATAACCAGGTTCTCGTTAAGCTGTGGTCGCACGCGCTGATTAGGCACTTTGATATTTTTACTGCCTCCAGCACACGAGACCTTCAAGGTGCCGCCGTCGCCATCATCGACTCGAAAAAAATCGACGACGACGAAGGCTTAATAAGCCTATTTACTAATCAGTCGACTCGTTTTCTTATTGTTGGAAAAGATTGGTCCGAAAACAAGCAAATTAACGCCCTGGTCTATGGAGCCGCTGGATATTGCGGCGAGTCCGAACCACCTAAACTTTTACTGCAGGCCGTCGATAGCGTTTTAAAGGGCGACATTTGGATTCAACGCCATCTGGTGCCGCGCGTTATTGGTACCCTAGTTAAAATGAAACCAGAAACCATTGCACCTAATGAGGCGTCTAAATCTATTGAATCATCAGCGCTGTTGGCTACGTTATCTACGCGGGAATTAGATGTTGCTAATATGATTCGCGTTGGAGAAAATAATAAAGCCATAGCAGAAACATTAGCTATTTCTGAACGAACCGTAAAAGCGCATTTAACGTCAATTTTTAAGAAATTAAATGTACCGGATCGTCTACATTTAGCACTCTATATAAAGGAATATAGTTGACCCATCAACTGTCTTAGGTTAGATTTGAAGCACTGCGCTTAAAACAATGATTTTATTGTCATTAATAATAATGAAGAGAGGGAACTATGAAACTTAAAACTACATTTGCTGTGAGCAGCCTGCTGGCCTTGAGCCTGGGTACAGCAACCGCTGAAACACTGCAGGAAGCAATTCAGCACACCGTTAACGAAAACCCAGAAATACGATCCGCTGCGTCAGAAAGGTTGGCCGTTGAGCAAGAAATAAGCCAGGCAAAAGCCGGCTTCTTTCCCACCGTTGATATCGCCGTTGGTGCTGGTTGGGAACGCTCATTAAACCCTACCACTGAAGCTGCCGGCGAAGGTTCAAAATCGTTGGGCAGGGATGAAGCTTCTATTCAAATCAGGCAAATGATCTACGATGGTTTTGCTACTTCTAGTGAAGTTAATCGCCAAACTGCCAGAACTAATGCACGCGCCTATACGGTTTTTGGCCAGGCTGAAATTACTGCACTCAATGCCGTTGAAGCCTATATTAATGTGTTACGTCGTGAAGAGCTGCTGGCCTTATCAAATGAAAACTTGGCCATACACAAAAGCACAAACGACCAAATTAAGTCCAGGAGTGACCGTGGCGTTGGCCGTGGCGCTGACGTAGAGCAATCTACGGGACGTTTAGCACTGGCTCAAAAAAATGCATACTCTGAAATCGGCAACCTTAAAGACGCTCAAACGGCTTACCTAAGAGTCGTTGGCAAACTTCCTCAAGATATAGAACCCGTTACCGCCCCTGGTGACGCGCTACCCGATAGTTTTGACCAAGCCATTGATGCCGCTATTGAGAATCACCCGATACTAAAATCTGCGAATGTCGATATCGAGTCCGCTATAGCGCAACACGCCACCGCTAAAACCGCTTTTATGCCGCGCGTTGACCTTGAAATAAGTGCGTCACACAATAAAGACATCGATGGTATAGAAGGCGTTAACGAAGACGCGTCTGCGATGGTTCGCTTACGATATAACTTATACAACGGTGGAAAAGATACCGCGCGTCGTAAAGAAACCGCTGAGCTTATCAACCAGGCCAAAAGCATCAGGGACAACACCTACAGACAAGCCGTAGAAAGCATGCGCTTATCCTGGATTGCACACCAAACGGTAAAAAGCCAAATGGCCTTTTTTGAAAGCCATAAAAACTCAAGCATAAAGAGTAACGAAGCCTACCAGAAGCAATTTAATATTGGCCGTCGCTCACTGCTAGATTTGCTTGATTCGGCCAATGAAATGTTTGTAGCAAAAAGCGCTTTTACTAACGCCAAATACGACGAACTTTATTCGCAATTTCGTATTCTCGCTAGTAGCGGCGCGTTAACTAATTATCTAAACGTTAAATTACCTGAAGAAACAGCTATTTTACCGGTAAATGAACCCTGGTTTGGCGCTTCTCAAAAACCTGCCGTTGAACCTACTTATGCGACAACAGCCGCCGAGTAAAATGGTACGGGGATTTTTACCAACCGCACTGTAAAATAACTAATCCAAAAATAACCAAAAAAGGCCATCAACGATGTTGATGGCCTTTTTTATATTAAAAGGAAGATCAAAGTTGATTGTCCAGCATTCGACCTTTTACTTTTTCCCACATACTGAGTCTACTTGACCCGCCTATTCGTTTACCCAGACCACGCGTCTTAGCCAGCCACAAGCCCGAACCGTTAAAACTATACACGGGCAAAAGATCGGGTCTCTTAGACGCCGATTTAATGGCCGGAATTAGATTATCAAGCACTACGGGTACCGACCGTGGCGTTTCAAAAAACGTTAACACCATATGGGCCTGATTGAGCTCCACCGCTTTTACATAGGTGATACGCATCTTACTATCGGGAATGCCTAATTCCCTGAGGGTAAAATATTTTGCGATTGAATAATCTTCACAATCACCCGCTCCTTTGGCGAGCATTTCTATCGGTGTCGCCCAATAGTCGTTGAGACCCCACAAGTAGTCATCATCAACAAACTCAATTTGCTGGTTAAAAAAATCATTAACCCTCTTAAGCTTTGATTTTTCTGACAGATGTTGAGTCGATTTAATCAGCGTTTGCCAGCTTAGAATTCGATTTGAAGCCTCTACTCCGTATTTATTTTTTACTTTTGAAATCAATTCGGCACTAAAGTCTAAAGCCGCTGGCGCGGCTATAACCATTAACACACAGAGTAGGCCAACGAGCGCGCTTAATATGCCTTTATTAGGCCACAGTACATTAAACCCACTCAACCGTTGCGCTATGGTTCTCATTAGTAAAACTGCTTTTATAACAATTTAGCGGCTAGCGCCTTTGACACCGGTTTCTTTTAAGTACTTAACATCGGCTTTCGACAGAACATTTTCTGCCAATACCTGAATATCCAACAAATCGCAGACCTCCACCATCGTTTTTATAAACTCTTTTTTATGCGGGTCTTTACCAATGCCATTGCCAATATCACGGGCCAAGCGAATGAAATCAGGCTTCAGCTGCTTAATCAAATCAGCTGACATGGATTGTGTTTCAAACCGTTTAATAATGACTTTAGCGTCAAGTTGATGGGCAAAACTGATGAATTCTTTATACGCATCAATTTCTTTTGCAACGGCGTACGCTGATAAACTAAAAACCAGTTGACTTGCAACCGCTTTATTTTCTTCCAGCAACGACGTCAACCTCGCTCTAAAGTCGCTATTCTTAATGGTTCTATTTGATAAGTTTACAGCGATTAAATGCGCTACGTTTTTACTCTTGATGTAGTCAACTACTCGAAAGATAACGCCTTCATCGAGGTCAATGATTTTTACAAACTTCTCGGCGATAGAGACAAAGGTACCTATTGAAAGTGCGTCACCATTTTTATCTAAAGCTTCGGTAAAAGCCTCCTCTATCATCACCTCGCCCGTATGCAGGTTTTCCGCACGGCCAACATAAGACACTTTGTAATCATTCCTATCGATTATGTCGAATACCAGTTCTTTCCATTCGGCCATATCCTTAGCCCTGTCTTCGCCTTTACGTAGGTAATAGCTATTTGTACCTATGAGTTGCGCCTGTTCGTAAGCTTCACTAGCGCCTAACAAAATATTTTCCGTAGCACTAAAGGCGTCAAACTGGGCCACGCCGATATGGGCAATATCGGCTTTATGATACTTTTCTCCCAGTTCGGTAAACGATTTACTCAGCTGATTCGCCAGATTTTCTACTTGCTCGGCCTCCAACTCTTTCGTTAGTAACACAAACTCAGAACCAAAAAAACGGTACGCAGACACAGCGTCCTTCTTTTTATCCTTCGTGGCGACCTTCAGTATATCGGCAAAATCTTTGATGAATTGATCAACTGAATCACTGCCTAATTCTTTAACCAGGCTGCTCAGTGCGTCAATTTTTATCATAAAAACGAAGGCTTCCACGTGTGACGCGCGAACCTCTTTCAAGTCCTGCTCAAAACGGCTTTTTTTGTTTAACCCTGTCAGGTCATCCAAATGTAATTTCTTGCCGATACTTTCCAGTTTTTTATTCAGATTCTGAATAACTTTTTCTAGTTTCTTTGACATGATATTCATTGAAGCAGCCACTCGCCTAACTTCTAGAGTCCACGGCAACTGCTCAATAACATCAAAACTTCCCTTTGATATTTTTTCTGCCATTTCTCCAATTCTTTTCAGAGAAGACAGGGTAATTTGCAGCACGATTAACAACAAGATAATCGATACCACAAAAGCCATTAAAGAATAATAAAAGCTCGTTTTCACTTGTTCGTACAATTTGATATAGGCATACCCCGGATTGATTTCGACTGAAACGATTCCGCTTATATTCCAACCAGAGCTAATCTCACTCTCGGCCTTCGCCGTTTGCATCGGTACATTGCTAACGAACCAATCTGGCACTCCCTCGAGGGGCTCGTTATTTGCCAATACGACCAGCGCCTCGCCTTCTATATTTGAGAGCTTAATTTCTTTGTAGTAACCTCGATCAAATATAGCGTTGATCATGGTCTCAAGAACTGGGTCTTTTTCGTCTACCATATAGGGACTAAGGGACAGGCCCAAAGATGTAGCTGTATCTTGGGCGTGAACCTGAGACTCACCCTCTAAATAACTTTTAATATTTTCGACACTGAGGACAAAATTCACGCTGAAAATCATCAAAAATAAAGCCGAGATGAGTATTAATAATTGTTTCGATAAAGACATACGTTGACACCTTGCGTAATATATTAATTGATGGCACCACCACCCTAAAAGGCTGGGCTTAACTCATTTATACCTTACCATATGAAGCTAACTATAGCTTATATCGGCCGCTAAGCCTGGGCGCGCCAGTTATTTTGTGACCCAGGCCGAAGAACCGTTAACTAATTTGTCGATACAGGCTTTATAATGCGCCATCTTGTGAATTAAATAGATTTAAATATGAGCTGCAAAAATGCTTTTTACGCGCAATCGGGCGGTGTTACCGCAGTCATCAATGCCAGTGCTTGCGGCCTAATTGAAACAGCTCGCCAGCATGACGATAAAATCGCCAAGGTGTACGCCGGCCGTAACGGTATTATTGGCGCCCTGACCGAAGACTTAATCGATACTAGCCTTGAAAGCAACGACGATATAGCCGCTCTACGCTATACACCTTCAGGCGCTTTTGGCTCGTGCCGTTACAAATTAAAAAGCTTTGAAGAAAACCGCGCCGAATACGAACGATTGATTGCCGTATTTAAGGCCCATAATATTGGCTACTTTTTTTATAATGGCGGCGGCGACTCACAAGACACCACCCACAAGCTCTCTCAGTTAAGCGAATCACTAGGCCACGACTTGCGCTGTATCGGCATTCCTAAAACGGTTGATAACGATTTACCGTTAACCGATAACTGCCCTGGTTTTGGTTCCGTAGCAAAGTACGTTGCCGTCTCTATCCGCGAAGCGGGCTTTGACGTCGCCTCTATGGCGCGTACGTCCACCAAAGTATTTGTGCTAGAAGTCATGGGGCGACACGCTGGCTGGATAGCGGCCGCTGGCGGTTTGGCGGCAGAAAAAGAGGGTGAATCACCACATATCATTCTGTTTCCTGAGGTCGTTTTCAATCAACAAAAATTTCTTGCTAAAGTGCGCGAAACGGTTGAACAATATGGTTTTTGCTGCATCGTCGTATCTGAAGGTGTAAAAAACCCCGATGGAAAATTTTTAGCTGAAGCAGGCACACGCGATGCCTTTGGTCACGCGCAACTCGGCGGAGTGGCCCCCGTCGTCGCCGAAATGATTAAAGTTGCTCATGGATATAAATATCACTGGGCCGTAGCTGATTATTTGCAACGCGCCGCTCGGCATATTGCATCTAAAACCGACGTAGAACAAGCCTACGCAATGGGTAAAGCCGCTGTAGAACTGGCACTTGAAGGTAAAACCGCGGTGATGCCGACGATTGTTCGCACCAGTAACGATCCTTATCAATGGGAAGTGGGTTATGGCGATCTTAAAGACGTGGCCAATGTTGAACAAAAACTTCCTGCGCATTATATTTCTGATGATGGGTTTGGTATTACCGCTGCTTGCGAGCAATACCTACGGCCCTTGATTATGGGTGAAGATTACCCGCCTTTTGTTAATGGTTTACCGAATTACGTGAGATTAAAAAACATCGCCGTCGATAAAATCTTAAACTCGCCGTTTGAAGTTTAACTCGTCTATCTATTTTTAATAATAAGCAGCCCACCATTCATCGAGATTTCAAGCTTAAAGATAGATCATTAGACTCCGCGCAGGGTTGCGGAATAAGTGCCTAATCGTCTGCAACAATGTTAGAGTTCTAATAGTATGAATTGTTTATCTTTTCTTGTTAATAAAACTGTTTCGCTCTGGCCTTTCGTTGCAGTAGCTCGCGCTTGCAAATGAAAACACTACTAAACCTTATTTCACGAGGCATGGCGCCGCTGACTTTAATCTGCGCCTTGCTCGCCTTTTATCAACCCGCCATTTTTATGGTCTTTAAGCCTTATTTTTTATGGCTGTTCGCCGCCTCTATGTTTGCCCTGGGTGTCGTCCTCCAGCCCGACGAATTAAGCACTACTTTAAAAACACCGAAACCCATATTGATAGGGGTTTTATGTCAGTACAGCATCATGCCCTTGCTGGGCGCAACGGCCGCCTGGATGGCAGGGCTTCCCGCTGAACTAGCGTTGGGCGTTATTATTGTCGGTTGCGCTCCAGGAGCGATGGCCAGTAACGTTATTGTTTATCTCGCCGGGGGTGCGGTGGCTTTCTCAGTAGCATTGACCACCGTGGCCACCTTTTTATCACCGGCTCTGACGCCTTTATTAGTCGAATGGCTCGGCGGCGCTTATTTACCCATTCCTTTTTGGCCGATGATGCAAACTATTTTGTTTACCGTTTTATCGCCGTTAATTCTGGGCATGCTCTGCCGAAAAATTCTCGGCAAAAACGCAGCTCCGTTGATTGAATTTGCACCGACGATGGCGTCCGTGGCCATTATCATCATTTGCGCTTATGCGGTTGCTGCAAACCATGATCGCTTAAATAGTATTAGCGGCGCCTTATTTCTCGTCATCATTAGCGTAAACGCACTCGGTTATTTACTCGGCTGGGCTGTAGCCAGGCTGTTTCAATTCAATTTTGCTTATCGTTTAACCTTGGCTATAGAAATTGGCATGCAAAACGCCGGCCTGGGTGTTGCCCTGGCACTGAAACACTTCTCTCCCGAAACGGCTTTACCGGGCGCATTGTTTGCAGTGTGGTGCATCCTAACTGGTGCGGGTGCTAGTTCGTGGCTTAGGCATAAGCGTGAATCTCAACAAAATCCGGAATCACTCGAAAGAACTTAGTTTTAACGATGGTCTACTGCTGTGGACGACAACAAAAATGAGGGAACATCATGATTAAATGCATCAACAAGTTTCAGGATATATTGAATTGCACACGCAGCATCGACTTCTTAGCGCCATTGGCACTGAGACTTTATTTAGTGCCCATTTTTTGGATGGCCGGCACGAAAAAACTATCTTCGTTTGACGATATTGTGACCTGGTTTGGCAGCGGAGGACTCGATCTGCCCTTGCCGTATTTAATGGCGGGCCTCGCGACCTGGATTGAAATTATAGGCGCCATTTTACTGCTGCTTGGCCTCGCCGTTCGTTGGGTGTCCATTCCATTGATGGTGACGATGGCGGTGGCTGCGGTGACAGTGCATCTACAATATGGCTGGTTAGCTATCGCAGAGGGTAGCGGCTTCTTTGCCAGTGACCGTACTTCGGGCGCTATTGATCGCCTCAATATAGCCAAAGACATTTTACGTGAACACGGTAATTACAACTGGTTAACAGAAAACGGTAGCTTTGTTATTCTAAATAACGGTATTGAGTTTGCGGCTACCTACTTCATTATGTTAATCGCGTTGTTCTTTATCGGCGCGGGTAACTACTTAAGTCTGGATTTTTGGGTCGCAAAAAAATTCAGGCAGTGAGGCGATAATGGATAGTTTACTTTCAATGGATACTGCACTTTTTATTTCGACATCAATAAAGCTACTCAGCGCGATTTTTATCTTCGCTGCCGGCATATCTATTCTGATCGCTATTATTCTTTACGCCAAAGACAGGACACAAAAAGAATCAACCATCCTGAGAAACTACCCACTCATTGGTCGCTTTCGGTTTTTATTTGAAAAGCTAGGTGAGTTTTTCCGCCAGTATTTTTTCGCCATGGATCGTGAGGAATTACCCTTTAATCGCGCCCAAAGAGGCTGGGTTTACCGGGCGGCAAAAAATATTGATTCCACCATGGCTTTCGGCTCTACTAAAGACCTCCGGCAACCCGGCGCTGTTATTTTCATTAACTGCCCTTTTCCTAAGCTTGAACATGAAAGTGCCGTCTTAGGTCCGATGATGATAGGGCCTTATTGCGACAAACCTTTTTCTACTTCATCGGTGTTCAATATTTCTGGCATGAGTTTTGGTGCTATTTCTAAGCCGGCCGTATTAGCCCTTTCACGTGGCGCTAAAAAAGCGGGTTGTTGGTATAACACTGGAGAGGGCGGGCTTTCTCCTTATCACCTCGATGGCGGCTGCGACCTTGTTTATCAAATTGGCACCGCCAAATACGGCGTGCGCGACAACGAAGGTAACTTAAGCGACGATAAACTAAAGCTCGTCGCCAGCCACCCGCAAGTTAAGATGTTTGAAATTAAACTCAGCCAGGGCGCTAAACCCGGTAAGGGTGGCATTTTGCCTGGCCTTAAAGTCAGCGAAGAAATTGCCGCTATTCGAGGTATTCCGGCGGGTTATGACTCTATTAGCCCAAACCGCCACACCGACGTCAGCTCTCCTGCTGAGCTGCTGGACATGATCGATCGCGTTCGCAACGTAACCGGCAAACCCGTTGGCTTTAAAAGCGTGATTAGTTCCTGCCAATGGCTAGAAGAACTTTGCGAGCTGATTAATGCACGCGGAGAAGAATCTGCACCCGACTTTATCACCGTCGATGGCGGCGATGGCGGCACTGGCGCCGCACCGATGTCTTTACTCGACAACGTTGGGCTAAGGCTTAGCGAGTCCCTGCCAGCGCTTGAAAACGTGCTTATTAAGTATCGTCTTCGCCAGCGGATACGCATCATCGCGTCCGGGAAGCGAATCAATCCAACTGAAGTGGCCTGGGCTTTATGCGCAGGTGCTGACTTCGTTACCTCTGCTCGCGGCTTTATGTTTGCCCTGGGTTGCATTCAAGCTATGCAATGCAATAAAAATACCTGCCCAACAGGTATTACGACCCATAATGCCGACCTGCAACGTGGCTTAGACCCCGCCAACAAGGCTAACCGTGTCGCTCATTATCAAAAGAATTTATGCAAAGAAATCACCACGATTGCTCACTCCTGCGGCGTCGCTGGACCAAGGCGGTTAAAGCGTCGGCACGCCCATATCGTGATGGAAAACGGCCTCTCTATTGCAATGGATCAATTGCACCCTTATCCAGAGCCGATGGTCGACAAATAAGCCCCGACAACGTCGGTAGCCTTGCCGTAGATTTTTTCTTTGAATACCGAGCCAACTTGCGACGGTTCAAGATTTAATTCAACGGTGTGTGCGCCCGACTGATTAGCAACTTCGACAAACCCTGCTGCTGGGTACACATTACCCGACGTGCCAATAGATAAGAACAAATCACATTCGCTAATGCCGTTATAAATTTCGTCCATTCGATAAGGCATTTCGCCAAACCACACGATATCTGGACGCAATCCATTTCTGCGTTGGCAGCACTCGCAAATGGATTCTGGTGTAATATTTTCTCTCGTTGAAAAACGCTGACCAGTTCTTGTGCAAAAACTTTTTAGCAATTCACCGTGCATATGAATAACGTTATTAGATCCCGCCCGTTCGTGTAGGTCATCAATGTTTTGGGTAACTACGAGTGTGTTGAATCGTTTATCCTGTTGCAAAGCGGCTAGCGCAAGGTGCGCCTTATTAGGCTGTATCGCTTTACTCAATAATTGCTGACGACGCATATTGTAGAACTGATGTACCAGATGCGGATCTCGCTCAAACGCTTCGGGAGTTGCTACGTCTTCCACGCGATGATCTTCCCAGAGTCCATCGCTGGCTCTAAACGTTTTGATACCCGATTCGGCAGAGATTCCCGCGCCTGTCAGAATAACAATAGATTTAATCTGGCTCATTTACTACCTCGGCGTAACCCTCTTTATAGCTCTTAAATTTAAACGCGTAGCCTGCGCTCGTTAAACGTTCATTATCTAGACGCTTATTACAATCGGCCTCTGTTGTTAACGTTAATGGCACGGGGGCTGGCAGCTCTAATTCGACGGCCAGATAGCTTGCTACATCCCACTTTGGCGCTGGATTATGATCTGTAGCCAAATATACCGCCTGTAAATTCGCGGCGTTAATTTTTTTATTGATCAAAAAAGATAGCACACCGATGCAGTCGTCTCGATGGATTCGATTGGTAAAATAAGGCGGTTCCTTTTGAATTTCACAACCGGTTTTAAGCTGATTAATGAAATAGTTTGAACGCCCATATATTCCTGAAAACCTGACCACGATTGATTGTTCATTAAACGATAAAAACTTTGTCTCTGCCGCCAAAAGAATTTTTCCTCGCTCATCCGCCGGTTCTGTTACGGCCTCTTCGTTCAGCCATTCGCCCTGATGTTGCCCATACACCCGGGTTGACGATACAAAGGTAAATGAGGCGCTTGGATTGTGTAATCTAAATGCGTCGAGCACATGATCAACCCCTGTTGCAAAAACGGCCTCATAGGTCGATATATCGCCTCTATCGGGTGAAAGAATATAGATCACCTGGTCAAAATCAAACTCCTGACGCTTTATACTCTCAGGCTGAGTGACGTCCACTTTACGGATCTCAAACGCTGACGGTTCAGCAGGCGGCCTCCGCTTCCAACCGCTAACGCGGTGGCCCTGTGCTGCTAATTTTTTGCCGAGTTCCGCGCCAATATCACCACAGCCTATAATAAGAATTTTTGCCACGACTATTCAATTCCTTTGTTTTTTTCTTCTATCCAGAGAGACATGTATTTGGTGCTTCTCAGTAAATGATGGCGCAGCATAGCGCCTTGAAAGTTCTGCCGCCTATGCGCCGTTAAATCAGCTTGTAGCGACAATATTCTATTTATTAAGGCTTGTTCAAAATCTTCGGCTTTAAAGCAATGTTTAAGAATATCCAAACCCTTTTGCTGCTCGTTTTGCCAGCGAGTTTTATTTTCGTATAGCGCTACCGCCGCATCGGCAATTTTATCAGGCTCATTGCTAATGGCCCCGTTCCAGGGTAGCTCGCCGTGCATCGCTTCGGCGCCAATTGTGGTGGTAACGCTAGGCGTACCGCACTCCATCGCCTCTAGTAACTTGCCCTTTAAACCCGCGCCAAAGCGTAAAGGGGCCAGACAAACCCTTGCGCTTCGCATCACTTCTTGAGCATTTTCGGCGCGACCTTTAATATAAAAACCTTCAGCTGGTTTATTAAGCTGCAATGCTTTGGGAGGCGGGTACGCGCCGTAAATATAGAGATTAGCTTGTGGTAAGCGCTGGCGAATCCTTGGCCATATCTCTTGCTTAAGGTATTGAACCGAATCCCAGTTAGGTGCGTGCTTAAAATTCCCTATGCACATGAAGCCTTCTCGCGCTTCATAAGTTGGCCAGGTCTTTTTGTTTTCTTCAAGGCGATTTGGCTCAACTATAAAGGGAAAGTGGTGAATTAAGGATGAATCGACCTTAAACACGCGCCTTAACAACTCCATTTCATAGCTCGAAATAACCAAGGTCAAATCGCTCCGTTGAATACTGGCGATCTCGCGATAAGCCATCTCATTGTTCAGGTCATCGGTGCTAAAGGGTACGCCTCGTTTTAAGGCATCTTGTCGCGCATAGCGTAAACAGTGCAGATCTGACGTTTCTAGCATGGTCATCGCCTGCGGGCATTGCTTCTCCACTCGCCAGGAGAACTGCTCTTCCAGCATAAGCCGGTCATACAATACTAAATCGGGTGACAAGTCATGGATAAAGCTATCAAAGCTACTGTCATTAATGACGACCGTTACTATCTTGATACCGAGGGATTCTATCGGGTGTCGATACGGCGACTCTGTGGCTGTACACGCGTAGGTCAGCGTCCAGCCCTGACGAATAAACAGCGTCAGCAAATCCATCATGCGTCGCCCAGCAGCTGACGATGTCGGTTCGGGCCAGACCGAGGCAATAATGAGAATATTCATATTCTTAGTGTAACGAAGTTTTTATTCAGCGCATTAAAAAGGGCTGGTAAACCAGCCCTTTTTATCAATCTTCTAACGAAAGCTTTTGAGAACGACCTATTTCTTTGCGTCGCGCTCTTTTGCTTCCTTAATGACTTCCTCAGAAATATTCTTTGGACAAGGCATGTAGTGTTCGAATTCCATAGAGAACTGACCACGGCCTGACGTCATGGTGCGTAAGTCACCAATGTAGCCAAACATTTCACTCAATGGCACGTCGGCTTTAATACGTACACCCGTAGCGCCAGCGTCTTGTGATCTGATCATGCCACGACGACGGTTAAGGTCACCAATGACGTCTCCCACGTGAGAATCTGGTGTGAACACGTCAACTTTCATGATCGGCTCCATTATTTGCGCGCCAGCTTTTGGCATAGATTGGCGGTAAGCACCACCACCAGCCAATTCAAACGCCACAGCTGATGAATCCACCGCGTGAAAACCACCATCCAGCAAAGTTACTTTAACGTCTACACAAGGGTAACCCGCTAGAACACCTTTTGACATTTGCTTAGCGAAGCCTTTTTCAACAGCAGGCCAGAATTCGCGCGGTACGTTACCACCGGTTACTTTCGATTCGAAAGTAAAGCCAGTACCAGCTTCTCCGGGCTCTACCACGTAATCAACTTTACCGTATTGACCTGAACCACCCGATTGCTTCTTGTGTGTGTAGCTGTCTTCAAGACGTTTGGTAATAGCTTCACGGTACGCCACTTGTGGCTTACCAACGCTAACTTCAACGCCATGAGTACGTTTAAGAATATCAATCTTAATGTCTAAGTGGAGCTCGCCCATTCCTTTAAGAATCGTTTCACCACTGTCTTCGTCTGTTTCAACGTGGAAAGATGGATCCTCTTTAATCATTTTACCGATCGCGATACCCATTTTTTCTGAAGCGCCTTTGTCTTTTGGTGATACAGCAATTGAGATAACTGGCTCGGGGAAAATCATTGGCTCTAAGGTTGCTGGGTTTTTAGGATCGCATAGGGTGTGGCCTGTTTGTACATCTTTCATGCCCACAACCGCAATAATATCGCCCGCTGTTGCGCCCGAAAGTTCTTTACGATCATCCGCGTGCATTTCTACAAGGCGACCAATACGCTCTGTTTTACCTGTTGCTGTATTTAGTACGGTATCGCCTTTGTTCATAACACCTGAGTAAATACGAATAAAGGTTAATGCGCCAAAACGATCATCCATAATTTTAAACGCTAATGCGCGAAACGGTCCTTTTGGATCAACAATCGCAAACTTACCCGTTTCAACGCCTTCTTCATCTGTTTCAGGCTGTGGTTTAACTTCTGTTGGGTTTGGCAGGTAATCAACAACCCCGTCCAATATTAATTGAATACCTTTGTTTTTAAACGCTGAACCACAATACGTCGGGAAGAAATCAAGGGCGATGGTACCTTTACGGATACAACGTTTAATATCCTCAATTGATGGCTCTACGCCTTCAAGATAGGCCTCCATCAGGTCATCATCTTGATCAACGGCCATTTCAATAAGTTTTTCGCGGTATTCTTCTACTTTGTCCACCATGTCAGCTGGCACGTCTTGTATGGTAAAGTTCTCTGGCAGCCCAGACTCATCCCATATGTGAGCTTTACGCGTTAACAGGTCAACAACGCCTTTAAAATCATCTTCAATGCCTATTGGTAACACCATGATGATTGGGTTTGCATCGAGTACTTCTTTGACTTGGTCAATCACGCGGTAGTAATCAGCGCCCATACGATCAAGTTTATTAATAAAAATAATACGCGCCACTTCTGAGTCATTCGCATAACGCCAGTTTGTTTCAGATTGAGGCTCAACACCGCCTGAACCACAAAATACGCCTACGCCACCATCTAGCACTTTCAGTGAACGATACACTTCGATGGTAAAGTCAACGTGTCCTGGTGTGTCGATAATATTAAAGCGGTGGTCATCCCAATAGCATGAAATCGCAGCAGACTGAATGGTTATTCCACGCTCAGCTTCCTGGTCCATAAAATCGGTGGTGGCTTCACCATCGTGAACCTCACCCGTTTTATGAATAGTACCGGTTAATTTTAAGATACGTTCTGTGGTGGTGGTTTTACCAGCATCCACGTGGGCGAAAATACCGATATTTCTATATTTGGTTAAATCAGTCATAAGTCTACAGTCGTTAAGTTAATTGGAGGTGGTGGCTAAGCAAATAAAAGCCCAAGCTTTCGCCCAAATAAAAATTGTTTGAATGAACTCGACATTGTATCACCGATAACTAGCGGATGAATAGAGCGCTATAAGTTTTAACCTGCAGCGGACTCTTTGCTCAATACCCTTTCAAAAGAAGCCCTTGCGCTCATTCTTTCTCGGTACTCGTCTAATAGACGCGAGCCACAAGGGACTCCGAACGCATCAGCCCAGCGTAAGGTATGCGCGATAAGGATATCAATAGCGGAAAACGAGTCGCCCAAGGCGTATTTTTTGCCGCTCAACCTCTTTTCTAGCACCTTACACGCTTTTAAGAATTCCCAATGTGCGACATCCAGAATTTCTGGTACTCGTTTTTCTTCCGGAAAAACGAAGGTATGCTTTCCCACCGTCCATAAGGGTTGCTCTAATTCGGTCAGAATGAAAAAACTCCACTCATCATACTTCGCGCGTTCTTTTGTTCTGGGTTCTGGCACCAGTTTCGAGTCTGAATATTTATCTCCCAAATAGGTCATAATGGCGGCCGACTCTGTTAGCACAAAGCCGTCATCATCTATCGCCGGCACTTTACCATCTGCGTGTATTTTTAAATATTCTTCAGATTGCCCCGCGCCTTCCAACAGCTCAATTTTAATGAAGTCGTAATCCACGCCAATTTCTTCGAGCATCCAAACGACACGCGAACTTCTAGACCTCGGGAAAGCATATAGTTTAATCATATTGAACTCCTGGTTAACGTGTATGAAATTACCAACTTTATTTAATATTACGACTAACCCTCTATCGGAGTTAACCCCTGACTAAGTAGGGGTTAACTCGCAAAATAGCGTTAGAGGTTGTAGCCGCTTTCTTCGTGTGAGACGACGTCCAACCCTTGCATTTCAGCTTCTTCTTCCACTCGCAGTCCACCCGTTAATACAGCAACAACTTTTAAAATAATAAAGGTCGCAATAACAGTAAATACGATCACCGCGGCGACGCCTATAGCCTGAACGGTGAATTGTTCAGAAATAGATGAAATACCATCGGCGAAACCGTAACCGCTAAAAAGACCCAGCTCTGTCGAAGCGAAAACCGCCACCCCTAATGTACCTAGTATTCCACCGACACCGTGCACTGGAAATACATCGAGTGAATCATCAATTTTCAATACGCGCTTAATATACTGAGTCGCGTTAAAGCAGACAAAACCAGCCAATAAACCAATAATCAACGCGCCACCTGGGCCAACAAAACCTGAAGCCGGGGTAATCGTGCCTAGACCGGCCACCATACCGGTAACAGCGCCCAAAGCACTTGGCTTACCAAATTTTCTCCATTCGATAGCCATCCAGGTCAAAGCACCCATTGAAGCGGATATATGCGTGACGATAATGGCCATTGCCGCGTCACCGTTAGCCGCTAACGCACTGCCACCGTTAAAGCCAAACCAACCGACCCAAAGCATGCCCGCGCCCATAATGGTCATGGTGAGGTTGTGAGGGGGCATCGGCGTGGTTGGAAAACCTTTTCTTGGGCCGAGCACCATCGCTGCCACTATTGCAGCTACCCCGGCCGTGATATGCACGACGATACCACCTGCAAAGTCATAAACACCCATTGCGCCTAACCAACCGCCACCCCAAACCCAGTGTGTGACCGGTGCGTACACGACGAGAAGCCAAATGGCACTGAATAGCAACATCGCTGAAAATTTCATCCGCTCTGCAAAAGCACCGATGATTAGCGCGGGTGTAATAATCGCAAACGTCATTTGAAACATCGCGAATAATGATTCGGGGATATCGCCAGACAAGGTGCCGCGGTCGATGCCAGAAAACATCACCCTAGAAAAATCACCAATCCAGGCGTTACCCTCACCAAAAGCGATACTGTAACCGACAACGAACCATAAGATTGAAGCAACACAGGTGATCGAAAAACACTGCATAAAGACCGACAGTACGTTTTTGCTTCTAACCAAACCAGCATAAAACATAGACAGACCAGGAATGGTCATAAATAAAACCAGGGCGGTAGACGTTAAAATCCAAGCGGTATTAGCACCATTTAATTCATCCGCAAATGCCACACTAGGCAGCAACAATAGGAGCGATAAAAGAGCACGCTGTTGTAATCTTATTGTTTTCATTTAAAGCGCCTCATTCCCCGTTTCACCCGTGCGAATTCTTATTACTTTTTCTAAATTAGTGACAAATATTTTACCGTCACCAATTTTGCCCGTATTCGCAGCTTGAACAATCGCGTCTATCGCCGCGTCTAATTGGTCCTCAGATACCGCAATTTCTAGTTTTACCTTTGGCAGGAAATCGACTACGTATTCTGCGCCTCGATATAGTTCGGTGTGCCCACGTTGACGTCCAAACCCTTTCACCTCGGTGACGGTTACGCCTGCAACACCTGTATCGCCGAGCGCTTCACGTACATCATCTAATTTAAAAGGTTTAATAATTGCTGTTATTAATTTCATAAAACGCCTTTGGTATTTTTAAAGAACAAATTCTGCATTAAATGGGTGCGCGTATCAACCTATTTGGTGCATTTACTCTTATCTGGCGCGTCAAAATGTTATGAGTAGAAAAGCATCAAGGGACTAACCTTTCGTTTCAATTTTAAAAATGCCGCGCTAACTCCAACTTAATCGAGTCGTCATGACGTAACGCGGTAAGTGGCTCACCATTTGAAACGGAGGATATAAAACGTGCTTCTAAACTGAGCACCCATGCGGCACCGATTCGTCGGCTCGCTTCCAAATTATAAAAACGCGTGCTTTCATTCACGTCAGTGATAACACCCAATAACAGCTCGCTTGAAGCCGCATCATTCATTGCCAGACGGGCGCCGATAAAAAGATCACTTTCAAATGACACGTTTGCGCCTGAGCCACGATCGTCATACAAGTATTCAGCAATAAAGCCTAAATCCGCTACCGAATCCAGCACGCCAACAAAGGTATATTCAAAACCACCGGTCGCTGCATTAAATGTCTCACCTTGACCACTACGGTGAATTACCTCTATTTTCCAAAGCCACTCGTCTAATGTCGCTTGGACATCGATACCTGTTTGATTGATGATGTCGTAAAACGGCACTAACGCCAGACCACCAGGTGTCGTTGTTGGAATAATTCTTGGCTCTCGACTGGTGCCGTAAAAGTGCGAAACACCCACGTCCCAATCGTCAAACGTTTGGCTCCAACGCGCTGCGTAATCTACGTGCTTTTCTTTCCCGCCCGACTCATACTCGGTATGATCGTCTATTTCAGGAATAGGGCGGAAGCGGCCATCCTTGCCAGAAAAGCTTCTTTCTCGAAACCCTGGCAAGACGAATAAATCTAGTGTGCCCCAACTGTTTAATAGCGTTAGGTTGACCATCGGCTGACCCAGCTTTTCTTCGCCGTCCAGGTTTTCCACCCAATCAATTTGGTTAATAACGTCTACTAAATGCTGCGATTCTGCGACACCCCAGAATACTTTGCCGATACCCGCACGAAGCTCCCAGTCATCTGCGACGTGAGTCCAAATTAATTCCCTAATATCAAGGTGTGTGCGCTGAGCGTCGTGCTCATCCCAGCGTATAAAAGGCACGAACGTCAGGCTATTGTCGTCGTTCCAGGCGTGGTAAAACTCCGGTTCAGCAGAAAACGACAGATTGGTATTATCAAACTGTTGCGGATCTAACGTTGATTGGGGGAAATACGCATACTCTGCCGCGACATAACCCGTCCATTCTCCCGCCAAAACTAGACCGGGGAAAACCGCGAAATTAATTAACGATAACCACAAAAACAAGTACTTTCTATTCATTGGCGCCCACTATTATCTTACGAGCCCTATCTAGCTCTTTTTAAACTCGCTTTATTAAAGTCGCGTTCAGTTAAGCCCGTTTGAAATTTGTAATCGGCGAAGTTCAATAAGGTTTCTTTTTTAGTTTGATGATTAACCATATTCATCATATCCGGCCGCCAGTATTGCCCCAAATATTGCTGATAACCCGTCGCCAACATCGTTTTGAGTAAAGAGTTTTTACGGTCATAGTAATCCACTTTAAGCGGTTGATATTTTTCTTTGCTAATCCATACAAGCGAGCGCGTATAACCAGAATATTTATACTTAGGGCGCGCTTCGATAACAAACGCCTCTTCGCCATCAATGCTGTCATCCTTTAAATAAAGGTACGAATACTTGGCTACTTCGCGCGACGATAAATCTTCAAAGGCGAATTCACTGCCCATAAAAGGTCCCGATTTGTTTTTTGATGATATCCGCTTAACGCGTTTTAAGGCGGGTAAATACAGCCATTGATCATCTGCTTCCAATACGTGTGTAAACGATAAAAAGGCGGTTCCTTTAATATCGGCTGGCTTATCAAAAATGGTTAATCCTTTATCGCCATCGCCGTTCACTTCGAGGGTTTTTGAACGCATTTTTCGAATACTCTCATCACCATTCGCATTCTTTAGCGTCATCGTTAAAACAGAGCTCACGTCACTAAAACCACTATCGCGCTTATCGGCCTCAATCGCTATTGCTAATCCTTTTTCTTCCGGCGTTTCAGCGTGCACAAGCCACGGTAAGGCACACAGCAATAGTAATGCTAGTTTTTTCATTTTTTATCCTTGTCTAATTTTAGTAATAACACGGGAAGCAATAAGAAATCCACGATAAGCGCAATGACGATAATCCACGTGGTTAATGTCGCCATATCTGAATTTAACGCAAAGGGTGACATCATCAACACAGCAAAACCTGCACTTAATACAATGGTGCTGATAGTCAATGCCTTACCCACGTGTGTAAACGCGTAGGTAATTGACTGCTCTGTACTGTAGCCCTTTTCACGTTTGGCGCGCAGGTACTTACTTAAAAAATGCACCGTGTCATCAACCACGATACCTAACGTCATGCTAACGACAGTGGCCAGGGCCATATTGACTTCTATGTACGTTAAGCCCCATATGCCAAAACCAATTACAACAGGCAACAAATTAGGTACTAGGCTAATCACGCCTATTTTAAAAGAACGTAGTGCGAAAACAAGTATAAGAGAAATGAATATAAGGGCGAGTATTGAACCCTTCAACATACCATTTATATTCTTATCCGTAATATGCGCAAACATCAGTATCGGCCCTGTCCCTCTGGTTTGCATAGAACTTGGCAGCTTATCAGCCATCCATGCTTGCGCTCTGGCCTCCAGATTGAGTAATTCAACATTACTCAATTCTTTAAGCGTCGCGACAAAAAGACTCGCCGATTTATCAATATTAACCTGGTTATTTAAATCCAGACCATAAGGTAAGGACATTTCGTACAGCAATAGATATTGTGCGGCTAACTCTCGATTATCTGGCAATACGTACCAATCAACGTTATCGCCGTGCATGTTTTTGTTGAGTCGGCGCATGGTATCGGTCAGCACATAGGTATTGATAATTTCTGGCTGACGCCTGAACCAGTCGGCAAACTTATCAAGATTTTCAAGGTATTGCGGATCGCTAATGCCCCCTTTAATATTGGCCGGTACTGAATACAAAATTTGGAACAGGCCGCCTAACGTCTTATTTGCAAAGTCAGAATCCATTCTAAATTGCATAGATTTATCGAAGTATTTGGTAAATTGCTCTTCAGGTTTATTTAGCGTTACGGCATAAGCCGAGATCAAGGCGATAGCGCTCATTACGATCAAAATAGAGTTTTGTCGTTTTATAATGAATTTGGACACGCTTTCTAGACGCTCCACATTTACATCCTCACCCGGCTTTACCTTAATGGGTAAAAAGCTCATCAAAGCAGGCAAAAAACTTAACGACAAACACAAAGATACGAAAACACCAATTGCAACCAGATTGCCTAGATCATGGAAAGGTGGTGACTCGCTGAAGTTCATACATAAAAAGCCAATCATCGTCGTTGCACTGGTTAAAAAGATAGGCTGCAAATTAATACGTATACTTTCTGACAGCGCTTTTAACTTAGGGACCTTATGCTGCAAACCAAAGACGAATGACACCAGCAAATGCACGCTATTGGCGACCGCCAATACCATAATCATCTGCATTGATGATACAGATGCAGGCGTTAACTCAATACCTAGATAGCCACCTATACCTAACGCCGCCATATCAGAAAAAATGATGACCAGCATGATACCCATCACCGCGCTCACACTCCTCAGCAAGCAAAATAAAATAATCAACATAATGACGAAGCTGATCGGCACTAAATAACTTACGTCGCTTTCTGCGGCTTCAACAAAGGACGTATTTAAGAAGGCTAAACCGGTTAAATAAAGCCCTACCTCTGGGTATTTTTGCTGGTATTTTTTAACCAGGTTTCTCGAACTGGCCACCACGTCTTTGAGCTCTTTACCCTTATCAATATCCGGAAACTCTATGGTTATATTAATCGCCGTGACCCGCCCATCCTCCGACACCATTCTTTTGAAAAGTAACGGATCTGATAGCGCCACTTTTTTAATACCTTCAAGATCGGCTTTGGTTAAATCGTTGGATTCCTCGTACAGATCCTCTACGATCAAATCATCTTCTTCCGCGTAGGTGTTTTGGAAGTTCTGTAGCGAATCTACTCGTCTTGAATGGGGTATTTGCCACGAATCCGTCGTTATTTCTTCTATTAAACTCAGGATCTTAGGTTGAAAAACATCACCCGCTTTTGGCGCGATAACAATAAATACGTTATCTGACTTCGTGTAGGTATTTTCAACGCGATTATAAGCCTGTAAATCCGGATTATCCTGGTTAAAAAAAGCCCGGTAATCATTGTCAAAGCTTAAATGCTGAAGGCCGCTACTGGCCACGCCAACCAATAGTAAACTGAACAAGATAACTAACACGCGGTGCTTAAGTATCCACTCACAAAAAAAGTTTTCTATACGATGCATTCTATTCCCTTATATATAAACCAGATGACAGCAACTGGAGCACCATCCCCAACCGTACTGTTAACTGTTCTAATGTTTGATGTTGCATAAATGTCGGCGTGCTAAATGTAACCAAGGAGATCATAATGGCTAATCCCATTTGTTCAATATCGTCTATTTGCCAGCATTTTTGCTGACACCCTTGCTCTAATATTGTTTTAAGAATAGATAGTTCGCCCGCTTTTTTTCTTTCGACCAAATCAGGACTCTGTTCACATAAAGCCATAACAATTTCATTAATTTTTGGGTATTCATTGAGCTGAGTAAAATTATATTGGAGCAATCCAACGGCAAACCTTTTTAAATTTTCATCTGCTCTTCGTTTTGGCGAATCTATTAGTGCAGCGAGTTGCTGCTCTTTTTCAGCAAAGCATCGCAATGCAAATGCTTCTGCAATCTCCAGCTTGCTTGGAAAATAGCGATACAAATTAGCGGTCGACATACCAAGGTCCTGCGCTATTTCGGCCATCGCCGTTTTTTTATAGCCGAACAACCTTAGCCGCTTGTCTGCAGCATCAATTATTTTTTCTTTAAGTTGATCGTCACTCAGATCGGCGTCAAATCTTTTCATGCCAAAGATTATAAAAGATTAACCTATGAATATAAAATATATTATTCAATAATTAATACAATTTAAACCATCATATAGTTTTCTATTGCAATGGCTTATATATTAGATAAAAATAATATTTAGATAGTATTTGTTTTAAGCAGCGATGCCATCGAGTGTCAGTCAAATGGTTAGCCATCATTAATTAGAGCTTTTCTTGATAAACACTCGGCTCAGTCATTTGTTTTTGCGTGATAAAAATGGATAACACTATGTCTTTATGGTTAGATTTTATGGGTGCATAAATTCGTTATGTAGAAACGATGTCTTACGGGAAAACACGCATTGCTGAAGCAGGCAAAGGCAACAAAGAAACACTTTTCTTTTTACACGGGGTAGGCGGCATTGATGACCTCGTTGCAATTGGCTGGGGGCTTGAATCTGAATCCGCCCTTCAGGACCTGGTAAATCACATTTCATTAAGTGGCGTTGTAATCACACAAACTAGCGATGAGCTGTGTACAAAAAGGTCAGTAAAAAAAGCCTACCTCTGTACCGACCCCAATGGCGTCACTCATGAATTATATGTCGGCGCGGCCATTGCTCAATGGCGCCGAGAAGACACGTCATTTTTACCAGGACATTTTATGCATGCGAATCAGTGATTACATTAAAGGGGAAGTTGCACCAGGCGGGCCGATTTTAGACGCTACCTTTATGCGTACAAAAACAGGACGTCACCATTCAGTAGCTTTTGCTGAAATACCTTTCCCTAAAAAGCTTCATCACTTTATGTTACAGGTGATGGATATGAATGACGTTGGATTGGCTTGCCAACGCTGCAAAGAAGCTCAGATTCCATTCTTTATGGAATTGGGTCACCATCCCAATGATCAGATGTTTTCTTTTTACGTGCAAACCCCCAGCGGCTTTGGTTTAGAAATTGGCTGGGGCGGAATTATTATCGAAGAAGGCAAATGGGAGATTAAAACATATTCACAAGCAAGTGATTGGGGACACCAACACCCTGAACACTGACCTTCTTTGCAAGATTAAAAAAGCCAAACATAAAGGCGAGGCTTATTATAATCAATTTATTTGAACATTCTAAATCAGCTTATCTTTTGCGCCTAAACTTACCTTAACCATTGAATCGAATGGTTCTTATACATCGTCTGACTTTTTCGAGTCCGACTCAACTTCATTAAACGCTTCGTTCACGATATCGTCTATATCAAACGGTTCAGGCTCTGGTTCAGGCTCTGGTTCAGGCTCTGGTTCAGGCTCTGGTTCAGGCTCTGGTTCAGGCTCTGGTTCAG
>JBALVF010000001.1:229605-1102463 GCA_036961325.1 Cycloclasticus sp.
TCAGGCTCTGGTTCAGGCTCTGGTTCAGGCTCTGGTTCAGGCTCTGGTTCAGGTTTTAGAGCAACTATTTCGTCAATCTCTTCAATGTCGAGTGACACGTCAATCTCATCTTTTTCTGGCTCGTCGCCCTCTTCAAGCATCATTTCAATATCGCCAACTTCTTCTATACTATCAACGGCTTCGGTTTCTTTCTCTTCTATATTTGCATCAGGCTCCACATCGGCAGCCAGTTCTTGTACGGCTTCAACGTTTTTTTCATTACCGGCAAAATAAACCGCTGATAAGCCATATATAGACTCGTGAAATGAGGTTATTTCGTTTTCTTTTTGTATTAATTGAAAAGAAATGAAGTTTCGAATACAGGCCTTCTCTGCGTCTAATAATTGAACCGCTCTTTCTTCTGCTAGCTTTTCATCAGTACCCAATGCCTTGAATTGCGCCATTAGCATCGTCTTTCTTTCGGGCTCTTCGGCAGTCATTTTCTTTAATAATTTAGCTAACTGACTTCTTATTGCAGCTTTTTTCTTCTGCGATTTAAAAAACAAGAAGCCTATTCCTGATACTAGCACGAGCAAAATTTCAATTAAAATTATTTGAATACTATCCATTTAAATATTCTTTTTTAGTTTGTACGCTACGGCAACATCGCCAATAGATGGAGCTATCCTTTTGTCACGCTACCCTTTTTGCAGCACTTGGTGAAAATGATCCAGCACCCGAGCCCTGCTACTGTTTAGCTCTTCACGCTCTTTTTTACCATCAAACATGTTCGCGTATTCATTTGACACCTCATCCAGGGTTTTTAGAGCAGCCGATAATTGTTCTGAAAGCCTTTCATTTTCATTAACGACCAATGTCATTTCCATGCTAACTGGTGACGAGTCAGCTCCGTCTTGCACGTTCACCCGGGACTGCTCTACGACTTCTTTTAGCGCCTTCCAATAAGGCGCTGATATTTCATCCATATAGCTATCAAGCGACTTAAGATCATCCGCCTCTTTTTTTAAGAAAATTTTCACAATATGTTGATACATTTTGGACTCTTTTTCCCGCACTTCTTCAAACAGCTCATCTATCAAGTTGCCATCAAGCGAAGAAAAAACATCGTCCTCATTTACTTTTTCTTTACGATTCACGGCATTCTTTTTGATTTTTTTTATGAGCGTTTGTATTGCCTTATGGGTAGTTTTTTTCTGACGGCTAGCTACAAAAAGAATTAGTCCTAGAATTATTAGTACCGCAAACAAAACTTCTGCTAATAAAACCCACGTTAGAAGATCACCGCTCACAATGACAACCCCTTAACTAAAGTTTCATCTTCATCGGCCACTTTCTTTTTATAGGCCTTATAGCCAAAGAAACCACCAGCGGCTAATAACAGGTTAACTAAAAGAACGATCCCTGACGTTAGCAACCAGTTAGATTCTTCTTCCACTACTACTGTCTCAGCCACTTCATTCGTTGCAGGTAGGCCATTTCCGCCGACCACAATGTTGGATAAATCGGGGCATTCGAGAATTTGTGCTTCAGTCATCCCTTCTTTCGGGAGCACAATGCCGGCGTCCGCTAGCACTTGCTTAAACTCCGGCATAATTTCTATATACTCAACTTTTGGTTTTGCCTGCACGTGAAAAGATAGCGTTTCTAAGCGCTCAAACGTATCGCTGACGGCCCGCACCACTAATTTATAAGGGCCTATTTTTAAGTCTTTACCTATGTCAACGAAGAAATAACCTCCATTGATCATGTCTTGCTCCATTTTAATCACTTCTTTTTCGTTTCGTTTATCCGTTATCTCCAACGTAGCATCAATAACGCCGAGGAAACCAAGACTCGTTACCAGTTTTCCTTTATCAGAAAACAACATTTTTATGCCTAAGTTTGAGCCCACATATATTTCTTTTGGTATATTCTCAACGACCATTTGAAGATTGGTCGTGATAAACACCTCATTATCTGGATCAGCAGGGGCAATCAACCTCCATTCACCTTCCATCGGCTTGCTCACGGTCACAATGTCATAGCTTTTCTCCCGGTGCCAACGAACACCTGGTCGCTTACTAGAACCCCCAAAATCCAGTCCTTCCGGATCATCCAGCTGCGTTACACCAAAGCCTTTTTTTCTAAACACAACCGCAGTAAACTCTCTAACCGTTTCATCAACCAAAAATTTATTCGCCACCAGCGGAATACTGTTTTTTTCAACTAGCCGCTTGCTTACTCTCAAAACAGCTCTCTCTAATTGATCTGCTGTATTAATTAACTCGGACCACCCTGATGTCTGATTGGCCATTTCATCTAAAAATTCTTTATCGGCCTCTTTTGAAAACCCAATGGTGTGCACGCTAACATCAGCTACTTTTAAACGCGCTATCTGGTGATTTAATACCCTTGCTTTTGATGCGAGACTTTTTGCCTTTGTCGCGCCTGACAAAACCTTTCCCTCGGTCAACAAAACAATATGCCTATTTGCATTCTTATCTTCCGTCACCCATTCTAATGACGCGACTGCTAGCGCTCTTTCAATATTACTTGTTTTGCCTTCAGAATGAATTTTATTCAAATTCTTTAACGCCTGACTTTTCCATGATATGCCGGACGTTGAGGCTTTCATGATTTCAGTAGTCTTATCATCAAACATCCAAATGCTGGCGATAGCGTTATTAGGTAACAAATTGACAAATAATTTTAACGCCGCCAAACGATGGTTATCCGGATCGCTAAATTTCATATTCTTGGATACATCCACTAATATGCGAACCTCCAGGAACTTTTTGTCATTCGCAGCAAACGTAGCGGCCTGCGCAAATGTTCCCGCTAGTAGCAAAAGTAGTAAACAAAATAATGGCGAGCGCTTAATTTTTATCATGGGTCGTTTGAGCGCTATAGTTTAAGCACCGTTCGGATTTATTGTAATGTAAACAATGTATCGGCTAAGTTGGGCATAACTTAAATAGAAAGGAATAATTCGCTGCATTAAATCCTTAAAGACCCTGCAGCATGAATTGAAATCTTAGTTAAATGGGGCCTTTCTTTATTTGCCCTTTTGCAAAACAGTAACGGCAGGTAAGGCTTTGCCTTCAAGGAACTCAAGGAATGCGCCGCCCCCGGTAGAGATATAAGACACTTTGTCGACGATATTATATTTATCAACCGCTGCTAAGGTATCGCCGCCGCCCGCTATTGAAAAGCCGTTGCTCTCGGCTATCGCTTGCGCTAGCACTTTGGTACCTTCAGCAAATTGATCAAATTCAAACACACCCAATGGGCCGTTCCACACAATGGTACCGGCTGATTTAACCAAATCCGCGTATTGCTTCGCCGTTTGCGGGCCTACGTCTAATATCAAGTCGTCATCTTCAACATCTTGCACCCATTTAACAGTTGCTTCGGCAGATTCTGAAAACGCCTTAGCGCACACCACATCAACCGGCACAGGAATACTAGCACCGTTTTTTTCGGCCTTCGCCATCAGTGCTTTTGCTTCATTAATTAAATCTGGCTCATATAATGATTGGCCTACCGAGTGACCTTGCGCTGCGATAAACGTATTGGCGATACCGCCGCCGACGATTAGCTGATCGACCTTATCCAGCATCGAGTCCAATACGGTGAGCTTTGTGGATACTTTTGCACCACCCACTATCGCCAACATCGGTTTAGCGGGTTGAAATAAGGCCTTGCTCAGTGCGTCTAATTCAGCTGACAAAAGAGGGCCAGCGCATGCCACTGGAGCAAATTTTGCTACGCCGTGAGTTGAAGCCTGCGCACGGTGCGCGGTACCGAATGCGTCCATCACAAATACATCGCATAAGGCGGCCATTTTTTTCGCCAAAGTCTCATCGTCCGATTTTTCGCCTTTATTAAAGCGAACGTTCTCACACAAAACAATATCACCAGCCTTGCCAGCCACGCCATCAATCCAGTCTTTTTCTAAACGGATGGGCAAGCCAAGCAAGTCTGATAAGCATTCAGCAATGGGTTTTAAACTGGAGGCTTCGTCGTATTTTCCCTCTACTGGGCGACCAAGGTGCGACATAATCATCAGCATCGCACCCGCTGCGTGCGCTTGTTGAATGGTGGGCAAACACGCGCGAATTCTTGCGTCACTGGCGACCTTGCCGTCTTTTATGGGCACATTTAAGTCTTCTCTAATAAGAACCCGTTTGCCCGACAAGTCCAGCGCTTGCATTTTGATAATGGTCATATTGAAATTCTTTTTACTGAGTTGGGCGCGACTAGCACGTCATCATCGCTTCTGCCGTATCTAGCAATCGGTTAGAGAAACCCCATTCATTGTCGTACCAGGCTTGTACTTTAACCAGCGTGTTGTTTTGAACTATCGTTTGAGCCGCATCAATACTGCACGACGCAGCGCAATGGTTAAAGTCTACCGACACCAGAGGCTGTTCATTAAAGTTAAGAATATGTTTCATCTCTCCTTCTGAAGCCACTTTTAACGCCTGATTTATTGCCTCTGCCGTGGTCGTTTTTGACGCCGTAAAGGTAAAGTCAATGAGCGCCACGTTCAAGGTCGGCACGCGAATCGCCAAACCGTCAAGCTTACCTTTCAATTCGGGCAGGATAAGCTCCACCGCCTTAACTGATCGAGTGGGCGTGGGAATAATAGATGAACCCGCCGCCCTTGCCCGACGTAAATCAGTATGGTGCGAGTCGATCAAATGTTGATCGTTGGTGTAGGCGTGTATAACCGTGCCCAGAGCACTTTCAATGCCAACGGTTTGATGCAATATTTTCGCCATCGGCGCTAAACAGTTCGTGGTACAGGAACCATTCGATACGACTTTATACTCGGGCTTCAAGTCTGCGTGGTTCACGCCATAAACGATGGTGGCGTCTACCTTTTCATCGGATGGCGCCGAAATAAGCACTTTTTTCGCACCCGCAAGGCAATGCATATGCGCTTGTTCGGCCTGACTAAACTGCCCGGTACATTCCAGTACCACATCAATATCCAGCGCTTTCCAGGGCAGCTTGACCGGGTTCGCTTCCGACAAGTAACGAATACTGTCGCCCGCTACCAGCAACTGATCTTTCGTCGACGACACCTCGTAAGCAAAACGCCCGTGGGTCGTGTCGTATTTCAGCAGGTGAGCAGATATATCTAGCGGCTCAACCTCATTAATCGCAACGAGCTGTATTTGCTGGTTGCGCTGCGCTTCATATAAAGCCCTCAGCGTATTACGACCAATTCGGCCAAAGCCGTTAATAGCTACTCTTATACTCATATTAGCGAGGGTTTATAAAACGCCTTTGGCCGCCGTTACGAGCTTGTCGGCAGTAATACCAAAATACTCGAAAAGTGCCTTAGCGGGCGCGGACTCTCCAAAACGGTCGATGCCGATCACTGCGCCTTGCAAACCTACGTACTTGTACCAAAGAGCGGTTGAACCCGCTTCTATGGCTACTCTTGCAACGACTGATGCGGGCAAGACAGATTCTTTATACGTAGCGTCTTGCTTGTCGAAAATATCCGTACACGGCATCGACACCACGCGAGTTTTAATGCCTTCTGCCGTTAAGGTATCAGCTGCTGTCGTTGCCAATTCAACTTCAGAACCGGTGCCGATCAAAATAAGTTGTGGCTCTCCTTCGCAGTCTTTCAATACGTAGCCGCCTTTTGAAATAGCCGACACCTGTTCGGCAGAACGTTCCTGATGTTGCACGTTTTGGCGGGTAAAAATTAATGCCGACGGCGTGTTTTCGCTTTCGACAGCGCACTTCCACGCCACCGCAGATTCAACTGCATCACATGGACGCCAAACGTCTAAGTTAGGAATCAAGCGTAAGCTCGACACGTGTTCGATAGATTGATGCGTTGGGCCGTCTTCGCCCAGGCCGATTGAATCGTGGGTATAGACAAAAATATTTCTTAACTTCATCAACGCCGCCATGCGTACCGCGTTGCGGGCGTAATCTGAGAACGTTAAAAAGGTCGCGCCGTAAGGGATAAAGCCACCGTGCAAAGCGATGCCGTTTTGAATGGCGCTCATGCCGAATTCACGTACACCGTAGTGCAAGTAATTGCCGTTTGCATTCGTGCCGTCTACGTCGGTACAACCCGTCCATTCGGTTAGGTTTGATCCGGTTAAATCCGCCGAGCCGCCCAAAAATTCAGGCAGCAAAGGGCCAAACCCATTCAGCGTATTAAGCGATGCCTTTCGCGATGCGATGGTCTCGCCCGCTTGTTGCGCCGCTTCAATAAACGCCGTAGATTGGGCTTCCCAATTATCGGCCAACTCGCCCGATAAACGGCGTAATAGCTCGTCTGCTAACTCTGGATATTGTTCTACATATGACTCAAGCAGTTCTTCCCATTTGGCTTCTGCTTGTTCGCCTTTGTCGTTTGCATCCCACGCATCTTTAACGTCTGTAGGAATTTCAAACGCAGGCGCTGTCCAACCTAAAACTTTACGCGTTGCCGCAATTTCTTCTGCGCCCAATGGTGCACCGTGTACATGGTGCGTACCTTCTTTGTTGGGTGCGCCAGATCCAATCACTGTTTTGCAGCATATCAGTGTTGGCTTATTGGTTTCTTTTTTAGCTTGCTCAACGGCTTTTTTAATGGCTTCTGGATTATGTCCATCAACACCACTGACGACGTGCCAGCCATAGGCTTCAAATCGAGCCGGGGTGTTATCGGTAAACCAGCCTTCAACGTTACCATCGATGGAAATGCCGTTATCGTCCCAAAACGCGATTAATTTTCCTAAACCCAGGGTGCCGGCGTATGAACAAGCTTCGTGGGAAATGCCCTCCATCAAGCAACCATCGCCCATAAAGGCATAGGTGTGATGGTCAATAACAGGGAAATTAGGTTTATTAAATTGCGCCGCCAACACTTTTTCAGCCAACGCCATACCTACCGCGTTAGTAATACCCTGGCCTAATGGGCCCGTAGTCGTTTCTACACCTGCGGCGTAGCCGTATTCGGGGTGACCCGGTGTTTTAGAGTGTAATTGACGGAAGTTACGAATCTCTTCAATATCCAAATCGTAACCGGACAGATGCAATAAAGAGTACAACAACATCGAACCGTGGCCGTTAGACAACACAAAACGATCGCGGTTAACCCAATGTGGGTTTGCAGGGTTGTGCGACAAAAAGTCATTCCACAACACTTCGGCAATATCAGCCATACCCATCGGCGCACCCGGGTGGCCAGATTTAGCTTGTTGAACGGCGTCCATACTGAGGACACGAATGGCGTTAGCCAGAGTTTTACGAGGAGGTGTTTGGCTCATTATCGCTGCTTATTTAGTGGGCTTAATAACTAGTGCGCCTAGCACTAATTAGAGAACAACGAATTTTACACTGAACGGCTTAGAAGAGAAACCATGTGTCTTCAATCGGGCCACACGAATTACCTATTCAGCCTTTATATTTATAACAAACCTAAGACTGCGCAAGATATTACAGCATTGCATATGAGCGACAATCCTCCTCTTAAAAATCAAATAACAGGATCCTGCCTAAAATACAATTTCAACTGCTGGTGCACCTCGGGGCAATGTAACTCTAGCGTTTGCGGTGAAGTGAAGAAGTACTCACAGAGAACGGCAAAAAATTCCGCTGGGTTACTTGCGGCATAAGTGTTGATGTAGGCGTGCGAATGATGATCCATACGGTTGATGAGTGCCGCGTACGCATTACCCAATGCCGCTGACCAGTCTTTAATAGGCATATTAGGATGCAGTGGCGGTAGACCATTGGCTCGCCCGGTAAGCATATCCAATTTGTGGGCAAACTCATGAATAACCACGTTATGGCCCAGGCGCACTGTGTAACTGTCATGTTGCACATTTTGCCAGGACAAAATAACTGGCCCCCGCCGCCAGGATTCGCCGCTCAGGCCATTGGTAGTTGGGTGAACTACGCCGCTATCATCCACTACATCACGTTTTACAAAAAAAGCAGCTGGATAAATGGTGATTTGAACCCACCCTTCAAAGGCCTCTAAGCCTAAGTATAAAATTTCAAGACAAGCCTGGGCAGCCACCGTAATTTTCATTTCAAGCGTTATTTCTAAGCCATGTGCACCTATAAAAATCTTTTTGTCTAAAAATAAGGTCGTAAGAAAACGCAACCGTGCTTTTTCTTTGTTGCTTCTTGCTCTTATAAGTGGGAGTTGTATCGTTATTGCGCGCCAAATAGAAAAAGGGATTGCGTTACGGCGTAACGCTTTTCGTGTTAAATAACGTTTGAAACAGTTCATTTGGGCCTATAAAAAAATTGTTGCATTGGATTTATTGTATGCATTACTCGCCAGTTATAAAATTAAAGCTAGCTGCACTCTTTAATTTATAGCCGTATAGGCAATATCCGACCCACTACCTAACGTATACCGCGATTGAAATAAAGTGACAAAAAGACCCCGATAAAACAAACAGATGCCAGATGCCATGGGCGTGGGGAAGCTTTTTTAAATCATCCAACACATAAAATACGATACCCGTCGTGTAAGCGATGCCTCCGGCCGTCAACCAGATCACACCCGCAGCGGGAACAGTTGCCTGCAAATCAGAATAACTCAGCGTACAGATCCAGCCCATCGCCAGATAAATCAGGACCTGTAACCACTCAATACGCTTTTTGATGAGAATATCCAGTAGCAAACCAATAACAGCCATTGTCCATATCAATATCAACATGAGCAGGCCATTATATTCCCGCAACGACACCAGCATATAGGGCGTATAGGTTCCTGCTATCAACAGGTAGATCGAAATATGATCGAGCTTCTGAAATATTTTCTTAAGCTCGCGACCTCGGAAGCTGTGATACAGGGTGGACATGGTATACAGCAGAATAAGTGTCAGGCCAAAAATGATAAAGCTGATAATGAGTAAGGGATCACCTTCTTGAATGCCGATAGTTAACAGTACGCCAAAGCCGAGCAGAGCCAGGACGGCACCCACCAGGTGGGTAATACTGTTTAGTTTTTCGCCGTAGTACATTTTGTATCAATCAAGATGTGGCAGTTGACATAAGAATTCCGTTATTAGTGTCTTAATATTAACACTCTGTTAATAACTTGATACAAGCCGAAGCTCCCGTTAAATAACGACGATTTATCCTCTTTCTGTCCTGACTGCAGATGATTTATGGCTAGTAATCACTCAATCTCGTTGATTTTCAACGCATAGCCCACGCCAAACAAACGCTGTATTTTTCAGTTTTAATGCAATAACTTTATGGAAAAATATAAAATTCACCTAAAGTATTCTATATGCATCAATCTCTTACAAAATATTGAAAGGATTATTTTATCTGTACTATAGTTTCAGTAAAGGGATTACATCGTGACATTTGCGCCAGGATAGAACGTGAAAAAATGGACCATCAAAATAGTTTCAATCGCTTGCGCTATCGTTTTTAGCCAAATAGAGGCCAGCATTCCAGATAGCAAGGATATGCTGCCCGACGCCTTGCAAAATAACCTGCGTTTTGCGGTCGATTTGAGCGCTCGCGGTATCTATAACACTGAAACCAATCAATTTTCTCATGTCGAAGCCCTTGGATTTGATATGCACAAGGTGTTTTCCACGCGTAGCGGAGACATTGGCACCTTATTGCTGCAAGGCTATTTGACTCGTATCAACAATTTGCAGAGCCACCCGCCCTTTTTTGATGATGATGACGACTGGGAATTTGTTTATCGAATTTTTAATTTTAATTACAAGGTCCTACCACGAGACGCGCTCAACCTCCGCGTTGGTCATTTCGAAATCCCCTTCGGCCTGGAGCAGGTGATTAACACCAACGGCACTTTACGAGATTATACCCATGCTCCAAATATCGGGCTAAAGTCTGATTGGGGCGTTAGCGTCAATGGCAGCCTACCTCTTGTTGAGTATGAAATATCTGCTTCTCGCGGCACAGGTAATAAATGGAGCACCAAAGGAGACCCTTATATTTATGCGGGCCGTATTGGAACCCATAATAATCGAAATTTCATCGTCGGCCTGTCCGCCATGACGGGTGATATTTATTCCCCAACGGCGCTAAATTCGGTTGTTGAGAGAGATCGTCTCGGTATAGACGCTCAGTGGTATATCGGGAAATTTGGCATTTTGGTCGAGCATTCATTTGGTGAAGATGCTGGCGAAGAGGTAAAAAGCAGTCTGTTAGAATTCAACCTAAACAGCGCCGATGCCCTGTGGCTAGCCTACTTGCAGTATGTGGATATCTCACGAGATACGGCGACTGGCAACAATAAAAACTCGGCGCTTAAGATAGGCGCCAAGTGGGATTTAACAAAACGTTGGGACCTTAGTGCTCAGCTCTCTCACGACCTGGAAAGACCCAGCGCATCATTAGAAAGCAATATTTTTGCGGCGCAAATCCGCTATCGTTTTTAAGCGTTGAATGATGACCCTATCCATACTCAAAAAAAATTGTTTCCTAGCTAAGCTGCTCTTTATCGCGTTGATTTTCTCTGCAAACTCATTCGCGGCCGCCCCTTATTGCGCGCTTCGCGACCCCTCACACCAAATTTATGCCATGTTCCCCTCTGCAACGAGTTATCGCTCCGTGGTTCGCAAGGTAAATGCGCTCGCTCGCCAGAGCCTCAATGAAAAACTTCCATTTACCCTGCACCATAATGAATTAGGTGAGCACACGATATACGTTCCCGTACAGAAGGTTATGCCACTGGGTATCGTCCACGTTCGTTCTGAAATGGGCGTTTGGGGCTTAATGGAAATAGTCTGGGCGCTGGACCGCCAAATGAAGGTTGTTGACTTCAAATTTCAACGTTGCCGGGGAGATAGCTGCAAAACCGTTATAGAAAAGAACATCAAATCTCTATTACAAGGTAAGGGAGAGAGAGAACTCGCCGACTTGCTTGACGAAAATAAAACTGCTTTAAAGCACGGCTTGCTGGAACTGAATGATTCAGAGCTTTATTTAGCAGGCTCAATCATTAAGTCTGCGATTAAAACCATTGCCGTGACTAAAGGCTCATGGCCAGACACGGTTACCGAGCTACAATCCGTTTCAGATAGCAAGCAATGAAGATAAGCCGAGCCATAGGCATTCAAACACTGGCTATTTGTACAGGCCTTTTACTGCTGGCCGCAGCTACTGCATTTTCATGGAATCGCATTGACAGCGCCCACCAAAACAAAGGTAAGGACTCACTCATTTTACTGGATTTTCGTTTGCTGCAAGAGTCTGTGAAAGCCTGGCTTTTGAACAATGACCTTATCTATGGCAGCGGCCAAACCTTTCTAGTGCATGGTACAAAACAACAGGCACTGCAGTGTATCGAACTGGCGCAAAATATTCGACAATCGCCGTTAGGCGAGCCATTTACTAAAACAGTGGACAGTATTTTAAATCAACTCGACGGCAATCAAAAAAATCTGGATGCATTTCAGGGTTTATCTTTAGAACAAAATCGGCCATTATTTGAACACTCGGTTGCCCAGTGGGACGCCACATCTCCAAAGATGGTTCAGTATCTTGAATTATTAGGTGCTCAGCTGAAAGCTGCGGCCACCGAAAACTCCGCATTAATTGAAAAACAGCGGCAAAACTTCATCCTGATTGCTTTGTTGGCATTTCTTGGCTTGGGGCTTATTGTTTTCGCCTTATGGCGTTGGCTATCACATCTAATTGTTAAACCCTTAAGGGTACTGGTAAATTCAGCGGATTTTGCGCTCAAGAACAACCAGCACTTTGAAGTGAAAAATAGCAAAATTTTTGAAATTGAAACATTGGGAAAAAGTTTAAATGCCTTTGTGCTGAACCTAGAGCAACGAGTTCAACAGCGCACCCAGCAACTTGAAGAAAAGCAACAACAACTGTTAGACGAAGTGAAACTGAGAAAAGCAGCAGAGAAAAAAGCGCTTAAATCCGCCGCTATGGCCAATGCATCGAATGCGGCGAAGAGCGAATTTTTAGCCAATATGAGTCATGAAATAAGAACGCCCTTAAATGGCATTATAGGTAGCACGGAGCTTTTACTGAACGATTGCCCCAATGAATCTACGGTGAAGTGGCTGCACACCATCCAAACCTCTGGAAATCACCTTCTTGAGCTTATTAACGTCGTGTTGGACTTTTCTAAAATAGAAGCCCGTCAGTTGGAATTAACAGTAAAAACATTCTCCCTCTATGACCTGTTACGCAACTGCCGCGCAATAGCTCAAACCAAATCCGATGGCAGCAATCTGGCCCTGGTTTTTAAAATAGACCCCTTAACTCCTTCGGAGTTGCACGGTGACCGCCTTCGTATTTGTCAAATTTTGACCAACTTGTTGAATAATGCGTTTAAATTTACTGAAACAGGCACTGTCACGTTAAGGCTTCATCATGAACTCGAAGATGACAACCATATTAATCTTTACTGGGAAATAGAAGACACTGGTATAGGCATATCAAAAGATGCTTTAGCTAAAGTTTTCACGCCATTTGTTCAGCTTGAATCTGGAACCACAAGGCGCTTTGCTGGAACTGGGCTAGGTTTGGCCATCAGCCAACAACTAGCCCATATGATGGGGGGGGGTATTGGACTCGAAAGCACAGAGGGTAAGGGCAGTATATTCCGTTGTAAAATGCGGCTCGAATACGAAAAAAACTCGCAACATAAAGATCCCGGCATACTCCCTGGAGAGGCATCTATTTTATCCAAAGATACTCATCTAAAGCGCGTGCTTACAAGTTATGCGTCGGCTCTGGGTTGGAAGCCTGTCGACTCTTTAGCGCAACTTATTGAATCCAATTGCTCCAATAAAACGTTACTTATTGACGAACCCGCCGTTGAGTCTTTCGCAGAATCAATTTCGAACGCTAAAAAATCGGGCATTCGGTGTATTCTTTTAGCTAACGCACTGAGTCATTCAACAGACGAACCGCCAGTTAATACCTATGATGCGGTCATTCTTAAACCCATAATTCCCGATGAATTGACACATGCGATGTTGAGCGCAGCAAATATTGGCGGTGATATACAAGCGCCTGCTCAACAGACACCAAAATTTAGCGGGCACGTTTTGCTCGTCGAAGACAACGAGGTCAACCAGCTTATAGGCAAGACGATGCTCGAAGTTTTGGGTTTGCAGGTGAGCATAGCCAGTAACGGCCAAGATGCTCTTGATCACCTTAGTCACGAAACGGTAGACTTAATTCTGATGGATTGGCATATGCCGATCATGGACGGCATCACCGCCACCAGGAAAATACGTGAAACTGAAAATAAGTCTAAAAACCACTCGACCCCGATAGTGGTCGTTACCGCCGATATCCAACAGGAACATCTAGAGACCTGTTATGAAGCAGGTGTTAACAGTAGCCTGACTAAGCCGTACAAATTAAATGATTTGATCGAGACTCTGAACGAGTATCTTGAGCCCTGTTGAATGCATAGCGAGTCATTTAATGAGTTCTAGATTTGCAACAAGACATTGCTAAGGTTTCGCCCGACAGACGCGCAACATGTTAAACGAGAGGACTAACTATTGAGCACATACGTTCTTATTCATGGTGCGTGGCACGGCGCCTGGTGTTGGGACAAACTAGTGCCTCTCTTGCAAGACCAGGGGCATACCGTTATTGCACCCGACCTACCGGCACACGGGCAAGATCTTACGCCCATTAGCGAAGTGACTTTACAGTCTTATACTAACAGGGTCTGTGAGGTCATTAATCAACAAACTGATCCGGTTATTTTAGTCGGCCACAGTTTGGGTGGCGTATCTATAACCCAGGCCGCAGAACAATGTCCGACGCGGATTAAAAAACTGGTCTATTTGAGTGCTTTTCTTTTACCTAACGGCGTCGCACGGCTCGGTTATGGCGACGACATTAGCGGTAGCTTGCTCGAGCAAAACAAAGCGTTGTCGGAAGATAAAACGGTCGTTTATTTTAATGAATCCGGTTTAGAGGCCACTTTTTATCACGATTGCTCTGCGCAAGATATCGCGAAGGCAAAGGTATTAACGCGTCCGGAACCCACTGCGGGCATCGTAACTCCGGTGCGCTATACGGCAGAAAATTTTGACCGTATTCCTCGCGTTTATATTGAATGCTTACAAGATCGGGCTATTCTGCCGGCATTGCAAAAACGTATGTATTCCGAAACAACCGTTGAACGAGTTATTTCGATGAATACCAGCCATTCACCATTTTTTTCAGCGGTAGACGAATTAGCAAAAAACCTTATCGATTTGTAATTAGCTGGGAGAAAGGTCGTTATTATGTGTGCTTACCGACACTCCAACCTTTGTCGGCGATTAAATGTTCTGCGGCTGCTAAGGGTTCTTCTTCGAGTGGCGTTGCCATTGAGTCGTTCCAGCGGTTAAAAAAACCAAACATGCCAATTACACCTAGCATTTCAACGATCTCTTCGTCACTCCAATGCGAGCTTAGGCGTTGATATAATTCGTCCGTAACGTCATTTGGGACTGAGGCGGCGGCCAGGGCATAATCCAACGCGACGCGTTCTTTATCCTTAAAAAGGGGACTGTTGTTGTAGTTATAAACATCCCTCATCTTTTCTTCGCTGATTCCAAACCGCGTAGCACTAACAGAAGTATGCGCCTTGCAATACTGGCATCCCACCGCCTGGCTGGCCATATGTGCAATCAATCGTTTAAAGCCTACATCCACCTTGCCGTTTGCGGCAAAAACCGCTTTGTTCATTTGAATAACTGACTTGGCGATGGCGGGAACTCTTTGCATGGTTAATAAACTATTCGGAACAAAACCGAGCGTGTTCATAAAATGCAAAAAATCCTTTTTTAATTCTGCATCCTGGCAATCATCAATACTTAGTGGTTTCATGCGAGACATTGGAAATACCTCCAGTCATTGTGCTGTTGGTGCACTTCTAAATAGAGTGGCTCATACTGAGCCACTGTTTTTTTGACCATTTATCCGTTATTACTAGCCAGAGCGTCGCATAAAGCAACTCTCTTTTCACAAGCCCTTACCTTACTTTACTTTAAGGGTTTTACCTTCAGCTCTTCTTCAGTAGCCGGTACGAAGCCGTACTGACGGTAGATCTCCTGAGCTTGAGCTGTGGCGAGATAAGCTATAAAACGCTTGGCATTTTGCATATTACGCCCAGCTGACATGGGACCAATGGCATAGGCCACTACGTCTTGCTTGTTATACGGCGCAGGAATGGCAACACCTTCTATTGGCCGCCCCTCTTTTATAGCGTGTACGACTTCCGACGTCCATACGATACCTACGTCTGCTTCACCTTTTTCGATGAGGTCGGGCGTTTCTCTGTGGTGCCGAGAGGTGAACCACGTTTTACCTTCTACTGCCCAACAACTTTTACACTCTTTCTCAGCTGTTACTTTTTTGTGTATGCCTAGGTCTTTTAACATCGCACTTCCGTAAAACTTGAAGATGCCTTCAGTCAGTGGATTCGGATGCGATTGAACAAGGTCATCACGAGCTAAGTCTTTAGGCCCCTTGATGCCTTTTGGGTTGCCTGCAGCGACCATAAGTTCGAGCTTGTTATGGATATAAATTATGTACTCATCCATCAAGCCTTTTTTATTCAACTTTTTAAGATGATTGATATTAACGCTGGCAAATAGATCAGGGTTGATGGCGGTCTTTTGGCCATTTATTTCGCCCTGTTGCAGCAATTGTTTTTTAAGTATCTGGCCCGGCGGAATCGTTTCAACGTACACCGATTTAATATCAGAATGTTTGGACTGAAAATCTTTAATCAGCTCTTCCATCACCATAAACTGATTGCCGGCGAGATACATCACCAACTCTGCAGTATAGGAATCAGCTATTTCGCCATAGACTATTTCACCGTTGGCGTGGAATGTTCGGTAATCATGTCCTTCACCCGCGTCTTTTGCAGCCTGTGCGCTAGTGAAAAAAGACAACAACATTACTGAACTTATTAGTAGTATTTTAGAAAGTTTCATTACGACCCCTTAGTTAGTTATTTTTATAAAATCAACACCTTGGAAAACTTGAACTATTCTTTTGATTAGAAAACCTTACCTTAATACCCCCAGGTTTAAAAGCTATTTATCTAATCCGGTGAGGTAAAAGTGTATTTAAATCAATAGCCTTCAATCAGCGCTTGGCACGTAAAACTTCCCTTTCCTTTGCTTCGTATCTTTTAGTCGAATAGGCAGAGGTCTTTTACCCGCAGTTATGAGACTTATGCCTTTAGGTGATGGGAAAGCAAAAGAAATGATCGCCCTCGCGGCAGCGAAAAAACTTAATTTTTAACTATCGAACGGGCTGAGCTTCCCCTTGATTTAAAGGCCTACATTTAGAAGAACACCAAAGCCGAGCCGTCCCAGGACAGCACCAATCAAGTGGGTAATACTATTTAGTTTTTCACCGTAGTACATGTTGTAACTAGAATATAGTTCGGTTCAGAAAACATGCTTATTCAGCAGTTTCATCTAGTTGCTGCTCATCCCAAAGGTCGAGTTGGTCAAAATATACATCCCAAACGCAGGGGCAGCAGCTACCACCTCCACAACAATCGTCATTTTCTGGTTTTATGGGTTTTGTGATTTTCTTTTGCATATCACTCATTTCACACCCACTTGATAGAACACCCCATACTCGGAACTTGCTCTTGTGGGCCTTTGCCAGTTTTTGCAATCATTAGCACGGCGTCTAACAGCTCTCTTTTCACACCTTGCGCACTGGTTTGCTTAGCGCTTTCGTCTAATCGACCACGGTATTGCAACCGCATCTTATTGTTATAACCAAAAAAATCGGGGGTGCAAATAGCGCCGTAGGCTTTAGCTATCTCTTGATTAGGGTCGATTAAATAAGGGAAGTTATAGCCTTTTTCTTTAGCTATTTTTTGCATATTGTTGAAAGAGTCTTCGGGGTAGTCGTTCGGATCATTCGACATAACCGCAACTACACCGACACCGTTGGCCTGTAATATAGCCATATCCGCCACCAGGCGTTCTTGAATGGCTTTTACGTAAGGGCAGTGGTTACAGATAAACATCACCAGCAGGCCATTTTTACCCGCGCAATCATCACGTGTCCAAAAGTTACCATCAACGCCTAGCAACTCAAAGTCCGGGGCTACCAGGCCAAAATCACACACTGGGGTATGCATTAAGGTCATGGTCTTTCCTTAGTCGGTACCTAATGCGCTAAACAATAATACGCCACCCAGACCGCCCAAGGCCCACGTAACGACTGGGGCATCACCCAGCATCAGCGGCGAGAAGCCGTCTAAACCCAAAATAATGGCGGCCGAAATAATTAGGCTGCCACCACAGATGGCCATAATATTTCTGCGGTGGTTTTTCGCCAGCTGCTGCTTAATTTCGTCCAACTGTTTGGACTTCCAGCGGATTTCGAGCTCACCTTTCGACGCATCACTGAGTACCTGGTACAGCATCTCCGGTAATTCTGGCAATTTCTCCGCCATAATAGGCAGATGGGCTTTTAGTTTGTTGAAGGTCGCTTTTGGCCCAACGGTATCTTTATACCAATCTTCCAGATAGGGCTTTGCCGTTTGCCATAAATCCAGATCGGGATACAGCTGACGCCCAAGTCCTTCTATATTCAATAAGGTTTTTTGCAATAGTACGAGTTGCGGTTGCACTTCCATATCAAAGCGACGAGCGGTTTGGAAAAGGCGCAGTAGCAAATGCCCGTACGAAATTTCTTTCAGCGGCTTTTCGAAAATGGGCTCGCAAACGGCTCGAATGGCGCTTTCAAATTCATCGACGCGCGTATGTTTTGGCACCCAGCCCGATTCGATATGCAACTGAGCCACGCGGAAATAATCGCGCTGGAAAAAAGCCAGAAAGTTTTCAGCCAAATAGCGTTGATCAGCGAGCGTTACGCTACCCATGATGCCAAAATCGACAGCCAGATATTTCGCGTCATCCGAGGCGAAAATATTACCAGGGTGCATATCGGCGTGGAAGAAATTATCGCGAAACACCTGAGCAAAAAATATTTCTACGCCGCGCTCGGCGAGTAATTTTAAATCGACGCCTCTCTCACGCAATACCTCAATTTTACCAATCGGTGTGCCGTAAATACGTTCCATCACCATGACGTTTTGGCGCGTGTAATCCCAGTACACATCGGGCACATAAAGCTGGTCGGAATTTTTAAAGTTACGGCGTAATTGTGAGGCGTTGGCCGCTTCGCGCACCAAATCAAGTTCGTCGTGGATGGTATGATCAAACTCCTGTACCACTTCCAGTGGCTTTAAACGCTTGGCTTCGCTCCAGTACTTATTGGCCAGTTCCGCCAGGGTATAAAGCAGGGCTACATCCGCATCAATAATTTTATCTATACCCGGGCGCAGCACTTTAACGACAACGTCTTCGCCGGTGTGTAATTTAGCCGTGTGCACCTGCGCAACAGAAGCCGATGCTAGCGGGCTTTCTGAAAATTCGGCGAACACCTCTTCGATGGGGCGTTCTAACGATTTCTCGATAATTTGGCGCGCCAGTTCATCGGCAAACGGCGGTACGTTATCCTGCAACTTCGACAGTTCTTCACCAATATCGGCGGGTAGTAAGTCTTGACGCGTTGAGAGTATTTGGCCAAATTTAACAAAAATAGGACCCAAGTCTTCCAGCGCTTTACGAATTCGCTCACCACGCGGCTCATTACGTCTGCCGAGCCAATAGCTGGGTGAAAGGTAAGTCAAATATCGCAGGGGGCGAAACAGGTGTAATTTAAAAACAAACTCATCCAGTCCATAGCGCAATAACACGCGCTGAATACGAATCAGTCTAAAAGCCGTTGCAGGGTTAATCACTCTGTTTCCTCGTTCGGCCCATTCGCCTCTGTTTGTTTGCTCACGATGAGCCGCTTAATTTTTGCTTCTAATCGATCAGTTGCCAAGCGGAGTGTATCTACGTCGGCTTTGAACCGCTCTACCTCAAACCGAGATGGCAACATGTTTTGTTCTTCACGAAAATATTCGGACGCATTTAGCGCATTCGTTTTAGACGTTTCCTGCAGCCAGCCCGAAAAGTCGCGCGCAAAGCCAGCTACTTGATTGCCTATAACATCGCCCGTTATCTGAGATAAAGGCTCCTCCCAATCGACCTCGATATTCTCTAAAAATCGCTGGAATTGATTGCCCAGTTCAGTATCGCCTTCTATGCTCACTTCGCCTGAAAAAAGACTGCTAACCGACGATGCTTGCAGCCCCATCATCGCTAACGCTATCGGAGAGCCTGAGATTTTAGTGTCGACCTGCTCTGTAAATTCATCGCGAATATCCAGGCCATCAGCACTGATAATAAGATACAAACTCAGCTCGAGCGCACGAAAGTGCAGCTCCACGACCTTACCTTGCATTTTTGCCAGTTGCTTTGGTACTTCTGGGTCGTAGTCCAGATAACGATTAATCGCTATTTGCAGAGGTTTTACCAAAGGCGAAATCGCAGACATCTCGAATTAAAGCTTATAACCCGTATGAACCGCCACGATACCACCGCTTAGATTATTCACCTGGCAACGTTCAAAGCCCGCGTCTTCCATCATACCCTTGAGCGTTTCCTGATCCGGGTGCATGCGAATGGACTCCGCCAGATATTGATAACTATCGGCATCTTTGGCGATTAGCTCACCTATTTTGGGTAATAATTTGAAGGAGTAAAAGTCGTAAATCTTATCCAACACCGGATTAGTCGGCTTTGAAAATTCCAAAATCAATACACGACCGCCGGGTTTGAGCACGTCAAACATCGAACGCAGGGCCGCATCTTTATCGGTGACATTTCTTAAACCAAAGCCAATACAAACACGGTCAAATTGATTCGAGGCGTACGGCAAGCATTCAGCATTCGCTAAATTATAAGTGATCGTGTTGATGTGCCCTTTGTCGATCATACGGTCACGACCCACGCGCAACATCGCTTCGTTAATATCCGCCAATACGACCTTGCCCGTTGGGCCAACGCGCTTGGCAAATAAGGCCGACAAATCGCCCGTACCGCCCGCCAAATCTAACACCACGTGACCCGGTTTTATATTGGCAATTTCAACGGTAAAGCGCTTCCAAAGTCGATGAATACCCATCGACATAAGGTCATTCATAATGTCGTACGATGGCGCGACGGAGTCGAAAACATCGCGAACTTTGCCGACCTTTTCTTCTACGGGAACGTCTTTAAAACCAAAATGCGTTGTCGTTTTATCTACCATGCAAACCTTTCTCCGATTTTTGCCATCTAATCAACGAGACGCCTAGGCGTCTCGTTGGTGGCCCGCTGCTTCTAGTCTGGCTAAATACTCTTGCCAATTATCGTCTTTATTGGCCGCCAATTCGATCAAAAAATTCCACGCGTAAAGCCCCGTGTCGTGACCATCACTAAACACCAGCCGAACCGCGTAATTACCCACCGGTTCTATTGCGTCAATATTGACCGTTTCTTTGCCCGTTTGCAGCACTTCTTGCCCAGGGCCGTGGCCTCGCACTTCCGCTGAAGGCGAATGCACGCGCAAGTATTCACAACTCAGCTCCGTTGTGCTGCCATCGTCAAAACTCAGCGACAGGGTTCTGCTCTGTTGGTCTAAGGCCAAATCTGTTATTGATAGCATTTTTTTACCTATAAAATATAACGTGATAAATCTTCATTTGAGGTCAGCGCGGCGAGTTGTTCGTCAACGTAGGAGGCATCAATCACTTCATTCAATTCAGCACCCGCTGGCGCTTTGAATGAAATCTCATCGAGTAAGCGTTCCAAAATGGTGTGTAAACGACGGGCACCTATATTTTCGGTGCCTTCATTCACCTGCCACGCCATTTCAGCGATGCGGGCAATACCGTCATCGGTAAACGTTAAATTAACGCTTTCTGTTGCTAATAAGGCGACATATTGCTCCGTTAATGAAGCATCTGGCTCGGTCAGAATACGAACAAAATCGGCTGCTACCAAAGCATCCAACTCGACTCGAATGGGGAAGCGACCCTGAAGTTCAGGAATTAAATCAGACGGTTTAGCGACGTGAAATGCGCCTGAGGCGATAAATAAAATATGATCTGTTTTTACCGAACCATATTTAGTCGTCACGGTGCAGCCCTCTACCAAGGGCAATAAATCGCGCTGTACGCCATCTCTTGATACATCGGCACCACCACTATCACCGCGCTTACAAACTTTATCTAATTCATCTAGAAAAACGATACCCGTTTGCTCCAGGTTTTCTATCGCCTTTTGCTTCAACTCTTCTTCGTTAACCAGTTTTCCAGCTTCATCTTCGGTTAATGCCAGCAGCGCATTTTTGATGCTCATTTTGCGCTTATTTTTTTTGTCGCCAGAAATATTCTGGAACATTCCCTGCAACTGGTTGGTCATTTCTTCCATACCGGGAGGGGCCATAATTTCTACCCCGACACCTGGCGCATTCACTTCTATTTCAATTTCTTTATCGTCCAAATCGCCTTCGCGTAATTTCTTACGGAATTTTTGCCGTGTTGCATCACCGGCGCTTTCTTCCTGACTGACGCTTTGAGCACGCGGCAATAAAATATCGAGAAGTTTTTCTTCCGCCGCGTCTTCAGCTTTACGCTTAACTTTCTCTATTTCGACTTCACGCGTCATTTTAACGGCGATATCTGCAAGATCACGGATGATAGAGTCAACATCGCGACCAACATAACCAACTTCGGTAAATTTAGTCGCCTCAACTTTTATAAAAGGGGCTTTTGCCAGGCGCGCCAGGCGACGCGCTATTTCTGTTTTACCAACCCCTGTTGGACCTATCATTAAAATATTTTTAGGTGTGATTTCGGCGCGTAGGCCCTCATTCACTTGCGAGCGTCTCCAGCGATTTCTTAATGCGATGGCGACAGCTCTTTTGGCGGCATTTTGCCCGACAATATGCTTGTCTAGCTCATGCACGATTTCTTTCGGTGTCATTTGACTCATGTTACTTTTGTTCCTCGGACGTTAACTCTTCAATCGTTTGATTGTGGTTAGTGTAAATACAAATATCGCCAGCGATGCCCAACGATTTTTCAACGATTTCGCGTGCACTCAATTCGGTATTTTCTAATAATGCTTTAGCTGCTGATTGTGCAAACGGGCCACCGGAACCAATCGCTATTAAATCTTGTTCTGGCTGAATAACGTCACCGTTACCAGAAATAATTAAAGAATCTTTGCTATCGGCAATCGCCAATAAGGCTTCTAACTTGCGCAGCATACGGTCTGTGCGCCAATCTTTTGCCATTTCAACCGCCGCGCGCGTTAAGTTGCCGTGGTGTTTTTCGAGCATACCTTCGAAACGTTCAAATAAAGTAAAGGCATCTGCCGTTGCCCCTGCGAAGCCCGCTATCACGTTGCCACTACCCAGCCTGCGAACCTTTCTTGCATTGCCTTTCATAATGGTATTACCAAGCGTCACCTGGCCATCGCCACCAATCACAACGCTATTGCCACGTCGCACAGAAACAATTGTCGTTCCTCTAAAATCCACGGTTATCTCTCTCTTTGAGTTAAGACCAGACATTTTACACAATAATCGCGCCTTAGCGTGCATGCCTAACTCGTTTAGGCACTATTCATAATACTTATGATATTCTTTATGCTGATTGAAAACAGGGAGTGATTATCGTGGATGAACTAAATCAAATTTCTCAAACGCTGGCCCTGAGTATGGGTGCAGCCTGGGGTAGCGGGATTAATTTATACGCGACCTTACTGATGATTGGCTTGCTTGCTCACAATGGACAAATAGACTTGCCACCCGATCTAATGATTGTCGCCGACCCATTGGTAATGACGGCCGCCGGTCTTATGTACGCCATTGAGTTTTTTGCTGACAAAGTGCCGGGGGTTGATACCGCCTGGGATACCCTGCATACCTTTATTCGCATCCCCGCTGGCGCTATGTTGGCCGCCGGTGCTATTGGCGATATAGGACCCGCCGCAGAAATTGCCGCAGCACTGGTGGGCGGTAGTTTAGCCGCCGCAACGCACGCCACCAAAGCGGGTAGTCGCGTACTCATTAACACCTCGCCCGAACCATTTACCAACTGGACCGCTTCTATCGCTGAAGATATTGCCGTTTTTGCCGGTGTCTGGGCGTCTATTCAGCACCCCGCCTTTTTCATAGTCGCTATCGTCCTATTTATTTTACTGATGGTTTGGGCGCTACCCAAATTATGGCGCGGCATTAAACGCGTGTTTAAATTCTTAGGCAGGTTATTCGGCTGGTCTAGCGACGATGAGGATTTTTCCAAGCCCGTATCTAGCGACAAATTACCACGACCGGATTAGGGCTTCTTTTTTTGCTTAGCTCGTGGGTGCGCTTGATCGTACACAGAAGCCAGGTGCTGAAAATCTAGGTGTGTATAAACCTGTGTGGTAGCGATATTACTGTGACCCAACAACTCTTGTACGGCGCGTAAGTCTCTACTGGATTCCAGCATATGACTGGCGAAGGAGTGCCTTAACATATGCGGGTATAAACGCCCTTGCAAACCCTGACGCTTTCTCCAGCGCTCCAACCGTGACTGGATGCTCCGGGTAGTGAGGCGGCGGCCTGTTTTACCAGTAAATAACGCCATTTCATCGGTTTTAACGATATTCACTCTCTCCAAAAGCCACGCATGAATAGCTTCTGTGGCTTTTTTCCCCAAGGGTAATAACCTGGACTTTTGGCCTTTACCATTGACTACGTGAACGGTACCCCCTCTCAAATCCATGTCCATTAAATTTATATTGACCAGCTCACTCACGCGCAGGCCGGAGGAATACAGCAATTCCCACATGGCTAAATCCCGTGTTTCTAATGCGTCCTTAGGGGCCGCCTCCAGTAGCGAATTCACCTGGTCGACGTCTAATACGTGCGGCAATGACTTCGGCGATTTCGGCGCACGAATTCCAGCGGCAGGATTATTTGGTAGTCGTTGAATTTTAATCAGGTAGTTAAAAAAGCTGCGGCAAGCGGATAATTCGCGTTGCAAGCTGCGACTGCCCAAACCTTCTCGGTGCCGCTCGGAGATAAATCGGCGAAGCTGATGACTCGTCAACTCCGACCAGTCAGTTAATGCTTGTTGCTCACAAAAAAGTGCCAGTTGCTGCAGGTCGCGCTGGTATGCTTTTAAGGTGTTTGGAGATAATCGACGTTCGACCCTCAATACCTCTAAAAACTGCTGACAAACATCAACAGCAGACTGGTCCACGGCTAAGCTTTATCTATTTGTTGCAATGAAGCCAGACGTTTTGCTACCAACTCACCCAGATGCGCTAGAAACAAGCTGCCCATGGTCGGATGAAAACGGTCGGCGTCTTTGCTGCCAATGGCCAATAAGGCGTCCTGCTCACTTATTTTTAGCGGAATAAACGCCACCGATTGAACACTATTCGCGTCTTCTTCAAATAGGACCGCGGCCTGGTCGTGCGTTGGGTGCCCACATTTAATTTTTTGCGAATCTAAAATACGCCGAAAGCTCTCCAGTTTTTCTGAATCCCGCGGCCATACGACGTCGGTAATCGGGAAGTCCGGATCGCCATCGTCAGCGACAATACGAATAGCAAAAAAATCGGCACCGAAACAATCTCGTAACATATCGTCCAGCGTTGCAAAAACGTCTTCGACGCAACGCGCGTCAATCAACGCGGTGGTCAGCTTCTGCATGCGACCAAATAAGGCGTCATTTTCACGCGCAATAGCTAGCAAAACATCGAGCTGTTGTTGCGATTTATTGTTTTTTTCACGTAGCAAAGCTAATTGGCGCATCGTTAACGACACCACCCCAGCCCGGCCATCATTCACTTTAATCATTTCCAGCAAATCTGGGTTTTGGTTAAAGAACTCAGGGCTGTCTAGTAAGTACTCACGAACCTGCTCGGTCGTTAAAGCGCTACTTTCTTCAGTGTTAGGTTGCTGACTCATAATCTAATCATACCATCAAAAATAAATGTTGCAGGACCGGTCATCTTTACTGGATACCCATCCCCTTGCCAATCAATACTTAGCGCGCCACCAGGCAGTTCAACGCTAACTGGTGTAGCTACCTTAGCTAGCTGGATAGCCGCAACAACCGCCGCACAAGCGCCGCTTCCACACGCCAGCGTTTCTCCTGCGCCGCGTTCAAAAACGCGTAATTTAATAGTCGATGGACCGGTTATTTCGCTAAAGCCTACGTTTACTCGCTCAGGAAATAGCGCGTGGCTCTCGAGCGCTGCACCAACCGATTCTACCGCCGCGGTTTCAATGTTATCGACTTGAATAACGGCGTGTGGGTTACCCATAGAAAGCGCCGAAAACTCAATCGTCTCGCCAGCCACTTCAACGTTATAAAGTAGCTGTTGCTGTTCGCTGAGCAAAGGAATACTCTCTGGTAAGAATCGTGGCTGACCCATATTAACGGTCACCAAATTGTCGTCGTTAATATCTAAAACCAGTTCACCAGCTGCCGTTTCAACCCGAATACTATTTTTATCCGTAAGGCCTTTTTGCTTTACGAATAAGGCAAAACAGCGCGCGCCATTGCCACACTGGGATACTTCACTGCCGTCGGCGTTATAAATCACATAATGAAAGTCAGCATCACCCTTAGCCTCCCGCACCAGCAATAGCTGATCGAAACCAATACCGTAATGACGATCAGCCATCCACTTAATTTGTTCTTCGCTTAAATCTATCGACTGATTAATCGCATCGATAACGACAAAATCGTTGCCGAGTCCGTGCATTTTGCTGAAGTTAATTAACAACCCACTTCCTCGTTTTCGTTAGGCAGTAAGGATTCGTTTTGCCACTGACTTTCCACGCTTTCACGAGCACCAATTAAATGCACCTGATCACCATCGACCATCACTTCGGCCACACGAGGACGCGAGTTATAGTTTGAACTCATACTAAAGCCGTACGCACCCGCTGAGCGAATCGCTAATAAATCGCCTTCCTGTAACGCCAACAATCTATCTTTACCTAAAAAATCGCCTGTTTCGCACACCGGGCCGACGATATCGTAATGCGCCGCTTGCCCTTTAGCGTCCGAATTCAAAGGAATAATTTCCTGCCACGCCTGATACAAAGCGGGGCGCATTAAATCATTCATCGCCGCGTCTACGATGGCAAAGTTTTTATCTTCGGTCGCTTTAATGTATTCCACTTTGGTGACCAAAATACCCGCGTTACCGGCGATTGCACGACCCGGCTCTAAAATAATTTCGTATGGCAGATCACCCAGTCCTTGATTCAACGCTTTAACGTAATCCGCTGGAATAGGCGGCGTTTCGTCACGATAACGAATACCCAGGCCGCCGCCTAAATCCAGGTGCTGAACCTCAACACCCTTTTCTTTCAAGCGTTCCAGCAAACTGAGTACGCGATCTAAAGCGTCAACAAAAGGCTGCACTTCGGTCAGTTGAGAGCCTATATGGCAATCTAAACCGACGACTTTTAAATTCGGCATTTCGCTGGCGCGCTGATATTCTGCAAACGCCGTTTCAATAGTCAGACCAAATTTATTTTCTTTTAAACCGGTGGAAATATACGGGTGTGTTTGCGCGTCTACATCAGGATTAACGCGAATGGATATAGGCGCAATAAGGCCCATTTCACCAGCGATCTGATTGATGCGGTCGAGCTCAGTAGACACTTCAACGTTAAAGCATCGAATGCCGATCTCAAGCGCGCGTCGAATTTCGTCTGGCCGTTTGCCGACACCAGAAAAAACTATTTTCTCGGGCTGCCCACCGGCTACCAGCACGCGCTCAAGCTCGCCGACTGAAACGATGTCAAAGCCTGAACCCAGGCGGGCTAGTACGTTTAAAACGGCGATATTAGAATTCGCCTTAACGGCGTAGCAAATGAGATGCGGGCGGCCTTCAAACGCCTGATCAAAGGCGTTCCAGTGACGCTCGAGCGTTGCTCTAGAATAAATATAAGTGGGCGTAGAGAACCGCTCGGCGACATCTTCAACGGCGATATCTTCGGCGTATAGCCGATTGTCGCGGTACTCAAAGTGATCCATTTACAGACCCAGTTGATTTACTACCTGCTCACTCGGTAGGTATAAGCTACCTTTTTGCCCACAAGCTGTTGATACTATGATAAAACTCAATATTAGCACTACTCTTAAAAAACGCATCATCTCGGCACCCTGTTATTCATTCGATAATTAGCAGTATAAACGTTTGATCTTTTTTGGCATACTCTAATCAATTTTCACCACCCTACAGCCAATAAAACATGCCTATCACTCGTCTGCCATCTATTATTTCTAATCCCAATACGCCCGTTCGCAACTCGGTTATCTGGCTTCACGGCCTCGGCGCTGACGGCAACGACTTTGCCCCCATCGTGCCCGAACTCGGTATCCAGGATGAACTCGGTATTCGTTTTATTTTCCCACACGCGCCATCGATACCGGTTACCGTCAATGGTGGTGCCGTTATGCCGGCCTGGTACGACATTACTCAAATGGACTTAATGAGCCGCGCCGACAGCTCTGGCATCACTCTATCAAGCGCCACTATTACGCAAATGATCAACGATGAAATTGCTGCCGGCATCGACCCTGCCAACATCGTTGTCGCGGGGTTTTCGCAAGGAGGCGTTATTGCCATTAACGCTGGCATTCATTTTCCCAAAAGACTCGCTGGCATTATGGCATTATCGACCTATGTGCCGATGCGAGACTCTCTGCCTGATGCAACACAAAGTGGTCACGGCGATATTCCCATTTTTTATGGCCACGGCCAGCACGACTCGGTTATCCCCATTGATCAAGCTGAATCGTCAAAGCGTTTTCTTGAACAGTCTGGCTATACGATTGAGTGGCATAGCTACCCGATGGAGCATTCGGTTTGCGCAAAGGAGATTGCGCATATAAAAGTCTGGCTATCGAGCGTTCTCTCTTAATATCCGGCAATCGTGGTTAATAGTTCGGCACTAAACATTCAGCTTTTCTTCGATTCCTTGCATAAATTGCAGAAAATGTACGGTTTGCGGCTCTACGCCGCTCACGGCCCCGAGCTCCTCTAGCGACACGTCAATGTCGGTGATGTAAACGGGATAATCTTCAGCCGCTTTTCTTTTTTTACGAATATAGTTAGCGGCCTCAGTATAAGTATTTTCTCCATATTCAAGACTCGAAAATATCTGCTTATTACAATAAATATGCAGCTCTCCGGTCTGATTATCATTCGCCACACGAACGCTCATACCGCTTTTAGAAAAACTGTCGTCCAACGATACCGCTTTCAACACCCATTGGCGCCGTATTTTTTCTACTCGGAAACACTCAATTTCCAGATCAAGTTCCCTGACGTCCTGCCCATATACGATCAAACGACGCCTTTGCAAGGTGCCTTCTAATAAAGCCTTATAGGTATTCAATAATGTTTGCTCATTGGCAAATTGCCTTTGTTTGAAAAAAACAGAACCTTTTTCATCCAGAATATAAATTTCAGCGACACTGTCGGTCATCTGATGATAATAGATGCGTATCAATCCAGCTTGGTGATGCCTACAAATCACCGGCAACAAGTCCTGCTGCTCTATAAATCCATCGAAGTGAATAGGGCTAAAAATTGACTGCGGTGTTGATAAGGCGTCTAACAAGTCTTTTTCTGTTACCGCCACAGCGGTCATTTTCTGCTCATTCACTTGCATGATATAAAATGACCGGGCAGATTGAATCACGAGCCTTGGCGATATTGCATCAGTATAATTTTTAAATACAGAGGCCACTTCTAAGATAAGGCCTTGAATTCTTTTCGACACACTCTTTGCACGCGTTGAGTTGAAACTCGTACAGCCCCAGATCGGTAACTGTTGCCTTGAACCGAGGGTTTTATGGCTAAATATTTCGCACAAACAAGCCATTAAGCCGTCCATCGCTTCGTACTTTCTAACAATAATTTCATTCCAGGAGTTGCGAAACATCACGTCGGCGGTCAACACCAAATTCCGGCGTTGAGAACCAAAACTCAGGGCATCTGAGCGCTCGCTAATTAGATTGATACCTTGTTCGGTATAGTCGCTCATCGAATCCATGCCTGAATTAATAACCAGCATAACGTTGGTTATCACTGGTATTTCGCGGTAGGCCTCAAGATCGGTAGGGGTTTTTGGCAACGCACTAAAATACTCTGACACGCTTTGTAGGGTTTGCGATACCTCACGTGAGCTTATATCACTGGCGCCTGGGTCCAGGGCTATCTTCGTTTTTTCTCCAAGCACGCCGTAGTCGACACACCATGCCAATAAACCAATTAAACTGGGGGTTTGTCGAATGGGCTGCTCCTGATTATTGACGTCTAACCTATTCAATACCCAGCTAGACTGACCACCCTGAGATGAAACTTGCTTCAAAACCACCTTGTTTTCTTGTTGAATACGTGAGTTCTTTATCGTTGAACGCTCTAATTTACCTGGCCTTCTCTCAAGCGCAGCGTTTAGCTTTCTCCCCAGCAGAGTCAATTCTTCGTTATCGCGTTTGGAGTGTTCTATACGCTCTTTTGCAAACCTCATCAGTAACTGATAACTTTGCGTCAGCTCATGAGTTAAACGTTCTTTTTCTTGCAGCACTTGCAAAATATCCCAATCTTCATTATCTAATGCATTCGCCAGGTAATCGGGCAGAGGGGCCCAGCTGCTCAACATCCCACTAAAGACCTCCTGCCGCCAATCTTTTTTAAGTCGCTTAGCCGCGACGAGACCATTTTCATTTAACTTATTGAAAAAACAGTAGCGCATTAGATTGAGCCGCTCGGGTTCTTTTTTCTCTACAAAATAGTCTTCCAGCGCGGCGTATAAAATTAAATAGGCGTCGAGTTTATTCGGGTCAGACTCCCCTGAATAAATCAGTTTTTTCATCCGTAATGCGGACCAGTCAGAATTTGGGTATTGGTCGACGTATAACTCCATCAACATCAGTTTCAATAACGATTTATACGGTGAGTCGATAGCCTTATATAAATGCCAAAGCGAAGCGCCTAAAAACTCCTCGGCAGGCACGGCTTCAAGACCTCCAAAGTCAATAACGTCATTTCGATCAATAAAACGTTGCTTTAGCAGTTTATCAACAAATGCCTGATAATTATTTTCAGACTCTGGCGGCACCAACCACCAAACTGGGTAACGCCCCGCTACATAAAGCGCCGTACGATAGAACTCTTCCAACAGTAAATGGTGCTGAGTACTACCACTACTTTCAGAAGATAATGGAGTTGCCACGCCAGCTTTAAACTTTTCCGCGTCGATCAGAAAAAAATGCACTTCCAGCCCTAATGTCATGGCCCATTTTTCGATCTCCGCCGTCTTTTCCTGCAGTAGTTCAACTTCTTTCGGAGAAAGCGTAGGTGCGTGGCAAAGCCACAAGTCCATATCACTTCCTCTGGCGTAAGCAATACTACCGACACTGCCCATCAAAAAAACCGCCTCTATAGCGAAAGTTCGGCTCGCTCTTTTGCTATAAACAAACCCATTGCCCAATTTCTTCGCCTTATCAATAGATAATTTACTCGGCGTATAGTCGGCAATACCCGCTGGGGTTTTGCTGGAAACATAGCCCGGCAAGACGGGGTGGTTGACGTGAAAAAGTAGGGGTAATAGCTCTAAAAATATTTTTTGCCGATCAGTAACGGCGTCTAATGCGCGTTGCATTTTGATTTTATGCAGATTCAAAAATCGCTGTTTAACGACCCTTAAATCTTGTTTGCTAATGTCCCCTTCGGCGCTAATGAGCCGAATGTTCTTTAAACTACGAGCCAGTTGCGGCGATTTTGATGAATTAACCACGCCCTAAACCGTCATCGTTAAATCAATATCCTGGCGAATATTTTGTAGCATTGTTTTTGTCGTATTCCCCTTCGACCACTCGGTTAAACCCACCGTAAAAGATAGCGGCCGCCCGTCGCCTTTTGAAAAAAGCGCTAGATGCTGCTCGCTATTAAACTTTTTTAATAGGGTAATGGCCGATGAATAATTTGTTTCGGGCAATATGACGATAAACGTATGTCTATCCAACATGCCAATCTGATCCGCCCAACGCAGTTGATCTTTCAGAAAAAAGGCAATACGTTTTATACAGCGCGCAAATAAATTTTCTTCCATTTGAGCTGGGAACGTGTAACTAATTCTCAGTAAAGACAAGGGGTTATCGTAGCGACGGCTTCGGCTAATATGACCATCAAGCAACTCCACGATCACTTCATAATTCATCATTCCGGTGACCGGATCTTTCGGATTCAAATCCGTTAAATCATGTTGCAATCGGCGGCACTCATTACCAATGATGAGTAAATCAGTGCAATCATGGAAAAAGTAGACGTCGCGTTCTGCTGTTTTAATATGTTTGCGCCTGAGCCACACTTCATCATCTTTTTTAACCGAAAGGAGAAAGGGATTATCCGAGCCCAACAAAAGGGTCGCTAAACGGTCATTTTCTGCAACAACGCTACCCACCACGTCACCTTCATTTAATTGAAGTAAGGATAAAAGATAAGGGTTAATCCATTGGGTTCGTCGGTCTTCAAGAACGAGCACACCAAAGTCGGCGACTTCGAGCGCTTCTTGACCCCAACCTCCTGACACTGACTCGAGCATTTTCGTAACAAACGGTTATTTTTAAATTACCTTAAGTATTGTCTATTTTTGAAAAAATATTGGTTTTTTTGTCGGCTAACCTTTTCGCCGCTAAAAATTCTTTTTACACCAGATACTCATTCTGGAACCCAACTAGACGCTGTGATGCACCGATGAGCAAGCAGAATCGTCTAGGTGGTTTTTAGAAGCATCAGCAAGTTGCAAAGAATAATAATTCTTCCTTGAGTAGGTAATGAAAGAGTGGAAAGAAAAATGGTCGTCTATAATTTGTAGAGTTAAGTGAAAAAAAATAATATGAAAACCATGAACGCATGCCAGAAAGGTTTTAACCCAATATATCAAGAAGAAGGCCCAACAATAGACGAAGTGGGTGAAATGGACGGTTTTGCTGTCCTGGAGTTCGGCACAGACTGGTGCGGACACTGTATAGCGGCAATACCTGCAGTACGGCAGGCATTGTCGGGCAGAGCGCTGCCACATATCAAAGTGATTGATGGAAAAGGAAAACCCCTGGGCCGTTCGTTTAAGGTGAAGCTTTGGCCTACTTTAATTTTGCTCGAATCAGGTAGGGAAGCTGCTCGTTTGGTGCGGCCTGTACATGTGGACGAAGTGCAAGAATTTCTAGCGCTTGCACAATAGTACAGCCCGCGTTCAAAAACCATTCAAGCAATGCTCGAGGCGCTAGAGAAAACCCTAAAGAAGTCTGCTCTTTAGGGTTACTTTCTATCGGCTAAAAAAGCTTTTGCTTCTGCAACCGCAAGACGAACCTGTTCTGGTGCCGTGCCACCCACGTGGTTACGCGCGGCAACTGAACCTTCCAGCGTCAAGACGCCAAACACATCTTCGGTAATTTCTTTTGAAAAGCTTTGTAGCTCATCCAGCGACAATTCTGATAAATCGCGATCTGTATCGCTACCTAGGCGTACGGCCAAACCCACTACCTCGTGTGCATCCCTGAACGGAATGCCTTTACCTACTAAATAGTCGGCCAGATCAGTAGCGGTTGAAAAGCCCTGTTTCGCCGCTTTTAACATCGACTCTTTAATGGGCACTATATTCGGCACCATATCGGCAAACGCCCTGAGCGAGCCCCGTACGGTATCAACGGTATCAAACAGCGGTTCTTTATCTTCTTGATTATCTTTGTTATAGGCTAGCGGTTGCGACTTCATTAACGTTAATAATGCCACCAGATTACCATTCACGCGGCCCGTTTTACCTCGCACCAACTCTGGCACGTCCGGATTCTTCTTCTGCGGCATAATCGACGAACCTGTGCAAAAGGCGTCCGGCAGGTGAATAAAGTTAAATTGCGCGCTCGTCCACAATACAATCTCTTCTGAGAAACGCGATAGATGCGTCATTAATAACGCCGATGCGGCACAAAACTCAATCGCAAAGTCGCGGTCGCTTACACCGTCAAGCGAGTTCGCGCAGGGCCGCGAAAAGCCTAATAGCTCTGCGGTCATCAAACGGTCAATCGGGTAACTCGTGCCGGCCAACGCCGCAGAACCTAATGGCATAACGTTGACGCGTTTAGCGCAATCGGCAAAACGTTCGGCATCGCGTTTAAGCATTTCAAACCAGGCCATCAAATGGTGGCCAAAGGTAACCGGTTGCGCCACTTGCAAGTGCGTAAAGCCGGGCATAATGGTATCTGCGTGTTGTTCAGCCAAACCGACCAGGCCGGTTTGCAAACGAGCCAATTCAGACTGAATAAGTTCCAGCTGATCGCGCAGAAAAAGACGAATATCCGTCGCCACCTGATCATTGCGCGAACGCCCGGTGTGCAATTTTTTACCCGCGATACCAATGCGTTCGGTCAAAGCCGCTTCAATATTCATATGCACGTCTTCGAGCTCGATTGACCAGACAAATTCGCCCGCCTCTATACTCGCAAGTACGTCGCCTAAACCCGCTATGATTTGCTCGCATTCCTGTTCGCTCAAAACACCCACGTGTGACAACATTTTCGCGTGCGCTATCGAACCTTGAATGTCATAACGCGCCAGGCGTTGATCGAAACTGACGGACGCTGTAAACGCCTGAACGAATGCATCGGTGCTTTCTGTAAAGCGACCGCCCCATAGTTTATTTTGCTTATCTTGTGACATGATTTACGGATAAAAGTGAATTATTGGCTAGTATATCATTTAAGATTGGCTTAATTTATGGCTAATATAGATTGGCTTAATTTATAGCGAATAGACATCAAGCGAGCGTACCCAGGATGGACAACAGAGCTCTGAACAATCGGCAATACTTTTTACCCGATACCTGCCGAGCTAAAAACGTTTTATATCTCACCCTGATTGCTCAATTATTGGCCATTATATTAGCTCTAAATACTACTTTTCTCGTGGGTGACTTCTGGTCTGCCCTGAGCCTTAATTCTTTATTTATTTTATGGGTCGCTTATACCTGTGCCGCCATTTTTTGCGCCTTTAAACAGCAAATAAATCAATGGCAACCGATTAAAATAAGCCTCTTTATTTTCTTCAGTATTAACGCCGTGACTGTTTTGATTACCTGGCTCGTTACGCATTTATTGCCGCAACTTGAGTTATTTTCTTTGCCCACGCAGGGTCACTTGAACGTGTATCTCAAGAATATCGGTATTAGCATCATCGTCAGTGTCGTACTGCTTCGTTTTCTCTATATTCAGTTTGAATGGGAAAAACAAACTAGAGCTGAAGCTGAGGCCAGACTTGACGCTTTGCAAGCGCGAATACGCCCTCACTTTTTATTCAATAGCCTGAATACGATTGCCAGCTTAACGCGCATTAACCCGCCACTGGCTGAATCGCTCACGGAAGATCTGGCTGAATTATTCAGGGCCAATATGCAAACTTCAAAGCGACTCGTGCCCTTCAAGCAAGAATTCGCTCTATTCCAACAGTATTTAAATATAGAGAAAACGCGCTTAGCCGAGCGCCTAACCATCGATTTAGACCTTAGCGATGTTCCCAATGACGCGTTGATACCACCATTGAGCATTCAGCCACTGATTGAAAACGCGGTGTATCACGGGATAGAAGCTAGCGAACTAGGCGGCACCCTGCACATCTCTGGCCGTATTGAAAAAGACAAAATTACTCTACTGATTAAAAACCCCATTAGCGATCAGCTACACGTCAGCGCCAGAACTGGAAACAATATGGCGATAGACAATATCCGCTTACGTATGCAAAGCTGCTTTCCCGAACAAAGCAGCCTATTGATCAGCGCAAGCGATAATGTATTTCAGGCTCAACTCAGTTTTCCCTACCAGACGAGCCAGGCATGAAAATTCTAATCGCAGATGATGAGGCCCTGGCGAGACAACGTTTAAAGCGACTAGTCGAAGAAATAAATCCGAAGGACGAGGTATTCGCCGACGCCGCTAATGGGCTGGAAGCGCTAGAACAATGCATAAAACTACAACCACACGTCGCTTTTCTCGATATACGCATGCCGAAGATGGATGGCTTGCAAGCTGCAGCGGAAATGTTCAAGGCTAAATTAAACACCCATATCGTATTTGTCACGGCTTATGATGAATACGCCTTAGAAGCGTTTAACAAAAACGCTATCGATTACCTGCTTAAACCCGTTAAAAAAAACCGGCTTGAGCAAAGCTTGGCTAAAATCAGCCAACTAAATACCTCGGCTGGCGGTCTAAAGCGGGCGACTCAAACACTATTACGCCCACGTCAGCACTTATGCGCTCACGACCACAATGGACTTAAGGTGCTCAAGCTAAGCGATATTCTTTATTTTAAAGCCGACAATAAATACGTACTGGCTAGTACTATTAACGATTCGCTACTGCTGGACGAGTCGCTCAAAACATTAGAAGAGGAATTCAGCTCGTTATTTTTCCGCGTTCATCGCAATGCGCTGGTTAACACCCTCGCCATAAAGTCCATTACAAAAACGCCGTCGGGAGAGTTTAATTTACACCTGCACGGCATCGATGAAACACTGATCATCAGCCGCCGCCACCGCGCCGAGTTAAACAAGTTTCTTCGCCAACAATCATAAGCACTGAAAACAATGGCTTAAACGGCTGGTATAATTAGCGCAACTCAACACCTTAAGTCACCCCATGCAACTGATTAGAATCGCGACCCGCCGCAGCCCACTTGCTCTATGGCAAGCCGAACACGTAGCCAAGTTATTAACCGCCTCGCACCCAGGGTTGAAGATTGAACTGGTAAAAATGGTCACCAAGGGTGACAAAATCCTGGATACCCCACTGGCAAAAATCGGTGGCAAAGGGCTGTTTGTCAAAGAGCTCGAACAAGGCATGCTAAATGACGAGGCCGATATAGCCGTCCACTCGATGAAAGACGTACCCGCTCAACTACCGGAAGGGCTAAAAATCAGCGCTATCCTTTGCCGAGAAGACCCGCGAGACGCCTTTGTTTCCAATAACTTTGATAGCATTGAGCAACTCCCCAATGGCGCAGTGGTAGGAACGTCTAGCCTTAGACGCCAGAGTCAGCTATTAGATATGCGCCCCGATTTACAAATAAAGTTCCTGCGCGGCAACGTTAATACGCGCTTAAAAAGACTGGACGATGGCGAATACGACGCCATTATTCTTGCCGCCTCTGGGTTAATCCGAATAGGCCTGGAAAAACGAATTAAAACGGCCATTCCGGTCAGCACGATGTTAGCGGCCGTTGGGCAAGGCGCGATAGGTATCGAGTGTCGCAGCGATGACCAGGCAACACAGGCACTCATTGAATGCCTGCATGATGTGCCAACGGCTACCCGAGTAAGCGCCGAGCGCGCTATGAACTTCACCTTAAAAGGCGGCTGTCAGGCGCCTATTGCTGGCTACGCGAGTATTAAAGGGGATATGTTACGCTTGAGCGGCCTAGTGGCCGAACCCGATGGTAGTCTGGTGATTAAAGAGCAACTCGAAGGCCGCATAGAAGACGCGGAGAAGATCGGCACCACGGTAGCCAATCGCCTATTAGCGGCGGGCGCCAAAGAGATTTTAGACAGACTCTACCAGCATGCAGACGAATGAACCTATTACGAATGTTTTAGTCACCCGGCCGGCGCATCAGTCGACTAATCTTTGTCAGCATCTTAGCGAACAAGGCTTTCAAGCCATTCGTTTCCCAACCATTGAAATTCAAGACGCCAGCCATCAAGCATTAGTCAAACGTACATTACAACTGAGTGGGGAGTACGATTACCTTATCTTCGTTAGCGCCAATGCCGTTTTACGCGCTGACAAACTGATTGACCAACCGTGGAGCCTGTCAAGCACCACCGTGGTTGCCATTGGGCCGCAAACTGCGGCGACCCTCAACGGCATTGGTTTAACCACCAGAATTATCGCTGACAAACCTTTCGATTCAGAACAGCTGTTAAAGCAATTTCCCAAACACCTCACGGGCCAGCGGGCTTTAATCATAAAAGGCGAGGGTGGGCGCGATTTGTTAAACGAGCAATTACGCCAACGCGGCATGCTGGTAGACCACGCCGACGTCTATAAACGCGGCTTACCCACGAGCTCAGATGACATTTCAAATATACCGCTTCATTACATCACCATCACCAGCCAGCTGGCGCTTGAGAATTTGTTTTTACTGCTGCAACCGCGGGCAGATGAATTAAAACAACAGAGTATCTTCGTGGTATTTAGCCAACGCATTGCCGAACGCGCTAAAGCTTTAGGCTGCCAACAGATACTGATCAGCCCCGAAGCGAGCGACTCAGGGCTAATATCGGCCATCGTCGAGGCCACCCAGCGGTAAGCTTTTTTAATATACATTTAAGGCGTCATGGCTATACTATAGGGTCTGGTTCCACTTTATATAAAATGGGCTGCTGATTTAGCTAGACTCATTTCTAACTATTACGGATATTAGTAATGACAGATAAACAAAAAAAAACCGCTCAAACCAGTGACGACTCGGCGTCTAAAAAAACGCCGGCTACTACTGAAAAACCCGTCAATAAAGACAATAAGCCCACCACAAAAAAACAAAAAAAAGGGACGGGTGTCGCCTGGCTTGCTTTAATTTTAGTTCTTATTTCGGCCGGCACTGGGTTTGTCGTGTACACCCAACTACAACAACAAATAGACCAGTTATCTGGCAATACCGGCTCTATTGAGAGCAGCACTGCCGAGCTATCGCAAGCCTTTCAATCTAAAACAAGCAGCCAGGGCACAGAGATTTCAGCCTTATCTCAGCAACTAGAAAGTAACCACCAGCAAACCTCTGAAAAAATAGATTTATTACAAAAACAAGTGGGTAAAAACAGGCGGCAGTGGTTAATAGCTGAAGCGGAATATCTGGCCAGCCTGGCTAATAATCGATTGCAACTGGCTGGAGACGTATCAACCGCCATCATTGCATTACAAGCCGCAGATCAACGGCTTAAAGAAAATGGTGACCCGGCGACATTCGCCGTACGGGAACAAATAGCAAAAGAAATCAACGCGCTTAAAAGTACCGACTTACCCGATATCGTAGGCATTTCATCACAAATATTAGCGCTTGAAACGGCCGTTGCTCAAATGAGCATAAACGAACCGCACGCTGGTACGGCGCAAGCGCCAGAAATTGGAAAGGGCGACCCTGCTCCAGCACCTGAAAATATCCAGCAAACGCTCAACGACGCCTGGAAGAACTTCAGTAAACTGGTGGTCGTCCGTAGGCATGACAAACCCATGGCTGCCTTGATGACACCGGAACAGGTTGAGTTAATTCGAAAAAACCTCGCGCTCAAACTTGAAGCGGCGAGACTCGCGCTGATTAACCAAAACGAAGAACTGTACAGCGCCAGTATTAATATTACGATGCAGTGGTTGAAGGATTATTTTGACGCCAGCAATGCCTCTGTCGTATCGGCCCTCGAACAGCTTGGCGAACTCAAAAAAACGCCGATCAAGGCTACGCTACCGACCATCGGTTTATCCCTTAAAATGCTGCGCGATATTCCTATATTAGCGATTCCTCAGCAAGCCGCCGAGCCGCCACAACCCGGCACTACTGCGGTCGAAAAAACCGTTGAAGAAGCCCCCCAGCTACCGAAAACTGACGCTACGTTAGTCGAAAAAATCGCTGACGAAGTCCCCGAGCTACTGCAAGCTGATATTACGGCGGACGAAAAAATCGCTGAAGAAACCATCGACGCTTTGAATAACAACTAAATAGACGCCGCGATGAAACTAATACTTATCCTCATATTGGCACTCGTCCTGGCCGCTGGGCTAGCGCAGCAGGTACACCTCGACCCAGGCTACGTACTCTTGGTATATGGCACCTGGTCAGTTGAAACCTCGTTGGCCATTTTATTATTTATCGGCTTTATTACTTTTATTGGCTTTTATTTTGCCTTACGTACCTTGCTAACGCTCAAGCGCGCGCCAAAGAACATCGGCGTATGGAATAGCCGGCGCAAACTGAAGCAATCAAAAAAAGAGCTCAATAAGGGTTTAATTGATTCTGCTGAAGGGAACTGGCAACGCTCTGAAAAATTACTGATGAAACACGCCCAACAAAGTGAAACGCCTTTATTGAATTATTTAAGCGCTGCTCACGCCGCTCAGTCACAAGGCGCCTTTGATCGCCGGGACGACTACCTCTTCAATGCAGGCGAAGCGCTACCCGAACACATTCACGCGATTCACTTAACGCGAGCAAAATTACAACTATCCGCAGGCCAATTTGAACAAGCCTTAGCGACGCTTCAACAACTCAAAACAGCGACCCCTAAACACCCAGTTGTATTAACCTTGCTGATGAAAACCTATGCGCAATTAAAAGACTGGAACGCCCTGTACGAGCTACTGCCTGCGATCAAGAGGAATCGCAAAATAGCGAGTGAAGATTGGCAAGCTATTGAACAAAACGCCTTAATCAATTTATTCAACCCTACAGTCGGTAACAAACAACTCGACATGGGTGCTATCTGGAAAAATTTGGACAAGAAACAAAAGCTTGAAGCCGAATACATAAGGCCTTACGCCACGCACTTAATCTCAACAGCCAATACTCAGCTCGCCGAAGAGGTGCTAAAAAATGGACTGGGCATGCAAACAGATAATAGCTTATTAGCCCTCTATTGCCAGCTAGATATTGAAGCCGATAAAAAAATCAAGCAACTAGAGAAGTGGTTGAAAAACTCAGCCTCAAATATCGAGCTACTCAATGCGCTCGCTGAGCTTTGCCTGCAAAAAGAATTATGGGGTAAGACAAAAACCTACCTTGAACAAAGCTTCGCTATTGAAGCGAGTGCTTCGGCTTACTTTTTAATGGGGCAACTTCTTGAGGCACAAGGCGAACCGCTGGAAAAAGCGACTGCCTACTATAAAGACGCGCTTAAACTCAATAAGTCGACCGCCATCCAGTTGCTTTAAAGTACGGGGTAGTTGAAAACGATTTAATCGAGTCCTAGTGATGACCAGAGTTCATCTACCTTTTGCTTAACAGCTGAATCCATCACGATCGGCTTGCCCCACTCTCGGCTCGTTTCACCCTGCCATTTGTTCGTCGCATCAAGGCCCATCTTCGAACCCAGGCCCGATACGGGCGATGCAAAATCCAAGTAATCTATCGGCGTATTTTCTATCATCGTGGTATCTCGAGCGGGGTCCATCCGCGTCGTTATCGCCCAGATAACCGACTGCCAGTCCCGCACGTCAACGTCATCATCGGTAACAATCACAAACTTGGTGTACATAAACTGGCGTAAATACGACCAGATACCAAACATGATTCGTTTTGCGTGACCCGGGTATTGCTTCTTGATGCTGACAATCGCCAGGCGATAAGAACAACCTTCCGGCGGCAAATAAAAATCAACGATTTCAGGAAATTGTTTTTTAAGAATCGGTATGAACACCTCGTTCAGCGACACACCCAATACGGCTGGCTCATCCGTTGGCTTACCGGTGTACGTTGAATGATAAATGGGGTCTTTTCGATGTGTTATTCGCTCAATGGTAAACACCGGGAATTGCTCCACTTCGTTATAGTACCCCGTATGGTCACCAAAAGGCCCTTCAGAGGCCACTTCGTCAGGATAAATATGGCCTTCGAGCACTATTTCTGCGCTAGCAGGAACCTGCAGATCGTGCGTCAAACAAGTTGCGACTTCGGTTTTTGAGCCTCGTAATAAACCCGCAAAGGCAAATTCTGACAACGGGTCGGGCACCGGCGTTACCGCCGCCAATATAGTCGCTGGGTCTGCCCCTAATGCGACGGCAACGGGAAATGGCTCACCGGGGTGCGTGTCCTGCCAGGCCTTAAAATCAAGCGCGCCACCACGGTGCGCTAACCAACGCATAATGACCTTATTACGCGCTATCACCTGTTGACGATAAATACCTAAGTTTTGCCGTTTAGCCGCTGGGCCTTTTGTGATGACCAGTGGCCAGGTAATCAGCGGACCCGCATCATCCGGCCAGCAGGTTTGTATCGGAAACGCCGCCAAATCGACGTCTTCTCCTGCTATCACCACCTGCTGACAGTTTGGCTTTTTAACTAGCTTGGGTGCCATGTTTAGCACTTGCTTGTAGACGGGGAGTTTTTCCCAGGCGTCCTTCATCCCTTCAGGCGGCTCCGGCTCTTTTAGTGCTGCTAGCACCTCACCCACTTCTGATAAGGCGTCGACGCTATCTTGCCCCATGCCTAATGCTACGCGCTTTGGTGTGCCAAACAAATTAGCCAGCACCGGCACTGAATAACCTTTTGGATTTTCAAACAATAGCGCAGGGCCTTGTCGGCGCAAAACGCGATCACAAATTTCGGTCATTTCAAGGTGTGGATCTACCTCTTCAGAAATTCGCTTTAACTCACCTAACTCTTCAAGTTTTGAGATAAAATCACGTAGGTCTTTATAATTCATTCTTTGCCTTATAACGCTCACTAAATTTTAGCCTACAAAATACCATTTATAGTAAAACTAAGATATGCAATACGACGTAGTTCTTGATGTAAAAGGCTTAAATTGCCCGCTCCCACTGCTTAGATTAAAGCAGTTTTTATCCAAGGTTAAGAGCGGCGAGGTGATAAAAATGATGGCGACAGACCCCGCTGCCCACCTGGATGTTGGGGTATTTATTGATAAGTCTAAGCATCAAGTTCTTTTCCACGAACGGGTAGACGGCGTTCACTATTTTTATATAAAAACGGCCTAGAACATTGCGCTGATTTTTTAACCGTAAAACCACCCGTATCAAGCCTTAGTGGTCAGACCCTAAAACCACCGTGCCTTTTTCGTAGACGCTGATCCTGTACCCGAACCCCAGCGTAGGCACCCGCTATTATTCCGCCAGCGCCCACCAGCAAAATGGCCCACCAGTATGGACTGTCTGATCGTTGAACGCTTTTTGAAGTCGGTTTTTGTACAACATCCGTATCGCCCAGCCCAGCGGCTTTATTTTCTACCTCGACGCCTTGCTTTGCATTTTCTTTTAAGCTCACAATCGTCTTTTCTGCAGTCGTTAGAGCGGTTTGAAGCGCCTTCAGCGACCGCTGTGATTTTATCAACTCATCCGATTGCTGCGGACCTTCAGGATTTGCCAGTTCGCTCAATTGCTGTTCAGCGCCATCTAACTTTTCTTGTAACTGCCTGTATTTACTTTGCAGGGCTAATAGCCTTACGTTCGCCGGTTTTTCTTCTGATAAAAAGCGTTTTTCTACCCAACCGGTTTTACCATCCACTAACTGAACTTGAACAAAACCGTTTTGCTCGCTGATTAACTCAAGCGGCGTGCTGCTGGGGAGTAACTGAATGGGCTGTTGCGAACTATCAGGCGTTGAATACATGCCCGCCAATAATTTATCCGTGATATGTGCGCTGTTAGCCATAAACGGCCATAGCATCAGCAATAACAGCAATAACCTGTTCATTTAAGCCGCAATACCTGAATGTTTTAGCAGGGCATCAATACTTGGTTTTCTTCCTCTAAAGGCGGTAAATAGTGCCAAAGCATCGTCACTGCCGCCTTTTTCCAATACATTATGCAAAAAGGAACGACCTGTTTTTTCATCAAACACGCCATTTTCTTCAAACATTGAAAAGGCGTCACTCGATAATACTTCTGCCCATTTGTAACTGTAATAACCTGCTCCGTAACCGCCTGCAAATATATGAGAAAAACCATTCGGAAATCGGTTAAATTCTGGCGTCTTAACAACACTCGCGTCTTTTCTAACTTGCTGCAATATATCGTAAATCTTTGCGCCAGTGCGCTGGTCATATTCCAGATGAATGCGGAAATCGAATATAGAAAACTCTAATTGCCTCACCATTTGCATGCCAGATTGGAAATTTTTAGCCGCCAGCATTTTTTTAAACAGCTCGTCCGGCAATGACTCGCCCGTTTTATAGTGTCCAGAAATCAGCGGCATAACGTCCGCTTGCCAGCACCAGTTTTCCATAAATTGACTGGGCAATTCGACCGCATCCCATTCCACACCATGAATGCCGGAGACGCTTAAATAATCGACCTTTGTCAGCATATGGTGCAGACCGTGGCCAAATTCATGAAATAAGGTTTCCACCTCACCGTGCGTTAATAACGACGGCGCTTCGCCTATCGGCGGAGTAAAATTACAGGTTAGGTAAGCCACCGGAGACTGGATGCCATCAGCCTGTTTGAATCGAGTCATGCATTCATCCATCCAGGCGCCGCCTCGCTTATGCGGACGAGCGTATAGGTCAATGTAAAAACGACCGCGCCGTGTACCCGTGTCATCGGTTATTTCAAAGAATTGAACGTCTTTATGCCACTTGTCTACATCGTCCACTTCGGCAATTTTTATCCCATATAGCCGTTCTACCACGGTAAACATTCCAGATAACACACGGTTTACGGGGAAATAAGGTTTTACTTCTTCTTGCGAGAATTGATAGCGCTGCTGGCTTAATTTTTCTGTGTAATAGGCGATATCCCACGATTCAAGTTCCCCGCTATGACCCTCTTCTTGAGCAAAGCCACTCAGGGTTTCAAAGTCTGCTTTCGCCATCGGCAATGAACGTTCGGCCAGTTGATTTAAAAAATCAAGCACATCGGCTGGCGTCTCTGCCATTTTGGTGGCCAATGATAATTCAGCGTAATTCGCAAAACCGAGTAATCGCGCCTTTTCATGGCGTAGAGCGACGATCTGCTCCATCAGCTCTGCATTATCCCACTTTGCTGCGTCAACGCTCTGATCCGATGCTCTGGTCACAAAAGCGTGGTGAATTTCATAACGCAATTGTCGGTTATCCGAATACGTCATAAGCGCCATATAACAAGGGAATTCAAGCGTCAACATCCAGCCCTGTTGATCTTTTTGCTCTGCTGTTTGGCGTAATAAATCCATTGATGAGTCGGGCAGGCCGGCTAATTCATCGCTATCGACTATCAATTTGTTCCAGGCGTTAGTCGCATCCATTAGGTTTTCTTCAAACAGATTGCTTAAGCTGGACAATTGTTGAGATATGTCCATATAACGCTGTTTTTTATCCGCCGATAAAGCGACGCCTGACAACTCAAAGTCACGCAGGGCGTTATCAATAATTTTTTGTTGCGCTCGCTCTAACTGAGCGAACTCCGGCCCTTCTTTAATAGCGCGATAAGCTTGGTATAAGGCTTTGTTTTGTCCTATCTCGGTCGAATATTCGCTGAGTTTTGGCAAACAACTAGAATACGCATCGCGCCATTTATCGTCATTCATCACTGAATTCATATGCCCTACCGGCGACCAGACTCGACTCAATCTGTCATCGATTTGTTCCATCGGGTGCACCAGCGTTTGCCAACTGGGGGGCTTTGCGGTGTCGAGTAAGGCGGTTATTTTTTCGCGACTGTCCTGTAACAGCTGATCGATAGCGGGAACAATGTCTTCAGCGTTAAAGGTCGAAAAAGGAGGCAGTTCAAACTCGTTTAATAATGGGTTATTCATTCGTTTTAGCTAATTCAAAAAAATATATCTTCGCACGCTTAAGGTTCGCATCCAAGGTCTTAACGTTGAATATGCCTTCAGACGTTGTAAGTTTTTACATTTGATTTATTTACGCTGCAACCGTATAGGAAAAATATCAAAAACGTATATTAAACGCCCAGACGCTCAACGTGCCGAGCGCAAAGAATAAAAATAAAGCCGCCCACGATTTATACTGGAAGTTACGAGCCAGTAAGGATTCCTCCTGAGTGGATATTAAAAAAGGCTTGCGGCTATCGGTGGGGTTTTTAATCATATTATCTATCTGATTATCGACATCAAGCGGGGCAGTTTCGGCTAGTATTTTCTTTGCTAACCATACCGCTTTTTGCCATTCTGCTGGATCGAGTTGACTGTCTTTGTTTTCATCAAATCGCCTTAACAACTCCTCTGGGTTATTTTTCCAACTCCTGAGCAGTATTGCTAACGATTCATCTTCGCTGGGTAATTCTATTTCCCTAAATGTTGAAAAGTGCCCTAAAACATATAAAAAATCATCTTCGTGAATACGCTTTTCGCTGTAGCGGTAACGTTTACCGAACGGCACGCTGGTTGAGCTAAAACCTCTTGGGCCGGCGCTTGGATAGGGCGTACTGCCGTACCATGTATCCGACATGGAGTGTACGACTTCCGCATCATCAGGATCGACAATGGCTTTACCCGTTTCCCCCAGCAAGGCAAATACGCCGTCACTTACGCCCGTTTCGTATACTCGCCAACGGGTACGACTTCGACCCCGAACATGGTGTGACTGCTTTTCCTCCACCGTATATTCATACCAAACACAGCTTAGTTTTGTGAGCGGCGCGATAATGGGCTCGCCTGGCAACAGGCTCGCTTTACCTTTAAATTCGTTATAGCCCTGAGCCGCCGAGCGCAACAAGGCCGTTGGCATATCCTGCATCATCCGATAACGCCAAAAATAACGGAACGCGAAATAAAAACATGACGCCGCTAAGACGCAGGCCATTGCGAACAACAGCCAAAACTCATTCTTTGGTAGCTGCAAAATGACGCGGGAAAAATCTTCAATCATTCAAACAGTTCTTTTACGCTAACGTCGCTGATAGCCGCTTCTTCGAACTCGAGCAAGTCGAACGATTTGAAATTAAAAAAACCGGCGATTAAAAGATCGGGGAACTGCTCGATGCGTACATTATTCAGGTTAACACTCGCGTTATAAAACTCACGCCTGTCCGCAATATTGTTTTCAAGCTGACTGATGCGTTGCTGTAAAGCCTGGAAAGACTCATTTGCTTTGAGGTCCGGATAGGCCTCAGCAACCGCAAAAAGGTTCATCAGCCCCTGGCGCATTTTAGTTTCTGCCTGGCCTAGCGCGGCTACATCAGACTCGCCCAGCGCACTTGAAACACCAGAACGCGCCTGCATGACCTTTTCTAAGGTCTGCTGCTCGTGTTTCATATATTGCTTACAGGTTTCAACTAGCTTGGGCAGTTCGTCGTGTCGCTGCTTTAACAACACATCAATATTCGACCACGCTTTTGAGACGCTATGCTTTAAGCTAACCAAGCTGTTATACAAGGCAACCCCATAGCCCGCTAATACGACGATGACGGCCAACACAATAAATCCTGCTACACTCATAATTATTCTCCCATTAACAATGACTCGTTAAGAGTATAAAACAGGATACTGATCATGCACGTTAAATCTTTCGACTCTAAAACGCCGTCCATTCACGCCACTTCGTTTGTCCATGAAACGGCCGTTGTGATTGGTGATGTTGAACTGGGGCCCGACGTTTCTATTTGGCCCTTAGCCGTTGTCCGAGGTGATATCCATTACATTAAAATTGGCGCGCGTTCCAATATCCAGGACGGCAGCGTCTTACACGTGACGCACGCCAGTGATTTTAACCCTGGAGGCTATCCGCTAACGATTGGAGAAGACGTTACCGTTGGCCATAACGTCACCTTACACGGCTGCACCATTGGTAACCAATCTCTTATTGGTATGGGCGCCATAGTGATGGATGGAGCCGTTGTAAATAACCGTGTGATGATCGGTGCTGGCAGCCTTGTGCCACCGAGAAAAATATTGGACAGTGGCTTTTTATACGTCGGCTCGCCGGTCAAAAAAGTGCGTCCTATCAATGAAAAAGAGGCGCTGTTTTTAAGCTATTCACCACAAAATTACGTCCGCTTGAAAAATAAGTACTTAAAAGGCTAAATATTTCGATAGGCGAAAATTTTTCAACTACACTCAATAAAATTTGTAAAAAAATTAACTCTCGCTTATGCATGATTTTTCTTTTGCTCGCCAGCCTATTCTAGGTATGGATTTGAAAGTATATGGCTACGAGTTTTTGTATAGACCGACCGAACAAGCTTGTGAAAACTCTCACTCAATTACCTCAGAAGTTCTTGCCTCATCGATCATCGATTTAGGACTAGATAAAGCGTCTGACGACAAGCTCGCCTTTATCAATATGTCGTATGAAGACGTTATGAGTAAACACGTTGAATCATTGCCAGCAGGCAGGCTTATTTTAGAATTACTGGAAGACATTAAGCCCGACCCCGAATTCATTCAGCGCATTAGGTCGCTATACGAGAAAGGCTTCACTTTTGCACTCGATGATTTTATCTATACGCCCGTTTGGGATCCATTAATTGAAATGGCCGCTATCATTAAATTTGATTTAACGACCACCACCTTGATGGAAAATAAAGCGCTTATACAAAAACTGCGTACACAAAATATAAGCTTTCTAGCCGAAAAAGTAGAGACCTATGAAGACTTTAAAGCGTATCGAGATATCGGTTGCCAGTTATTCCAGGGGTATTTTTTTTGCAAACCCGAGCACATTCAAGGCAAAGCCACCACCGCTAGTAGTAACTCTAAAGTCCAGCTACTAGCCACTATCAATCAGCCTAATATTTCTTTTGAAGAGCTGGAAAAAGCCATTGAGCAAGATCCAACAACGACCTATATGCTTTTGAAATATTTAAACTCGGCGCATTTTGCTTTTTCTAAGCGTATTGAGTCCATCAAACAAGCCCTCATTTTTCTCGGTTTAGAGAATGTAAAGAAATGGGCCACCTTGATCACGTTGCGCAATATGTCTAGCAAACCGTCTGAGCTGTTAAGACTCTCCTTGGTAAGAGCTAAGATTGCAGAATTAATCGCCATAAAAAACAAATTCCCAAACACTAGCGGCTTTTTTCTGGCTGGACTCTTATCTACGATAGATGCCTTGCTCGACTCGACAATGGAAGCGACCATTCCATCTATGTCATTATCGTCTGACATTAGCGCTGCCTTAATAAAGCGGCAGGGCATCATGGGCGACACCTTAACCGCTATCACTGAATACGAAGCTCAACGCTCCCCACCAAACACCGTTGATGTTGCAGGCACTTACCTCGAAGCCTGTCAGTGGGCCGACGAAGTTTTGGGTGCATTTGGTACTTAACGTTAAAGTTTGTCCAATTTCAATTCCCCTGATCCATTGCTGTTAGGCCATTGATAACCCCATAAAACATACGCACCAATTCGAAAACAAAAATTTTATAAATGCTCTAAATTTATAATTTTTGCAAGTCAAAAAATATATGGTAAGTTAATCTTTTTAAAAGGAGAAATAGATGGAACTTAGATCTTGCCTAAGGTCCCCATTGAAGCTTCCAATCACCATAGCTTTCGAGGGCAAAGAAATTAATTGCACAACGAGAGACTTCAGCTTGGGAGGGATGTGCTTAGAATTAGATAACACGCTTCTCACGGTAGGTGCAGAAACGAAAATCAAGTTTTCTCTTTCGCAGGATAATAGAGAGAAAAAACATATTCTAAAAGCCAATATCGCTTATACAAAAGCCGATGGCATTGGCCTAGCCTTTTCCGAACTAGACAACAGTTCATTTAACACGATTAAAGAATTACTCAAGTTCACTAGAAAACAAAACCTTCACTAAATTGAATCCGCGCTAATCCCTTCTAAGTTTATTGAGTAATTTTTTAGTCTCAGGCATTACACCACGCCATATATAAAACGCCTGCGCCGCCTGCTCAACGAGCATTCCTAAACCATCAACAGATAACGCGGCACCTTCTTTTTTTCCCCACGCGGTAAAAGCCGTTGTTTGTTTGCTATACGCCAGGTCGTAACAAACCGCTCCACTAGACAATATATTTTTAGGCAAGGGAGGCAAACTTCCACTAAGGCTCATAGAGGTCGCGTTGATGATTAAATCAAAGCTCTCTCCCGCTAGTGCTTCATAGCCACAGGCCTGAACGCGACCTTTTGATAAAAAGACCCTCGCCAGCGCCTGCGCTTTTTCAACGGTTCTATTAGCCAACCAAAGTTCCGACGGGGTTGCTTCTAGTAATGGGCCTAATATGCCTCGTGCCGCGCCACCCGCGCCTAATACCAGTATGCGTTTTCCTTGCAACGATAGGCCCAGGTTCTCGCGCAAATCAGTTATAAGACCAATACCATCGGTATTATCGCCAAGCAGGCTACCGTCCTGCATTAATTTAAGCGTATTAACGGCGCCGCTAAATTGCGCGCGCTCGGTTAACTGATCCGCTTTTTCAAAGGCTACTTCCTTCAGCGGCACGGTGCAATTGACACCCTTGCCAGCAGATTGAAAAAAATCGGCCATCACTTCATCAAAGGCCTCTGGCTTTACCTCTAACGCCTCATAACTCAGTTGCTGAGCGGTTTGCTTTGCAAACTGCAAATGAATAAATGGCGACATACTGTGACCAATAGGAAAGCCTAATACTGCGTATCGATCCATCAATAACCGCCCTAGTCCCGTGCTGACAACCAGCCAGCGACGTCTTTAGCAAAATACGTCAAGATGCCATCGGCCCCCGCGCGTTTAAACGCTAATAATGATTCCAGCACCGTTGACTTTTCATCCAGCCAACCATTTTGTGCCGCCGCCTTAAGCATCGCGTATTCGCCACTGACCTGATAAGCAAACACCGGAATTCCAAACTCATCACTCACGCGTCTAACGATGTCGAGATAAGGCATGCCCGGCTTAATCATCACCATATCGGCCCCTTCTTCAATATCCAGCCCTACTTCAACCAGGGCTTCATCGCTGTTTGCACAATCCATCTGATAACTGTACTTATTACCTCCACCCAATTGCGCGGCAGACCCTACGGCCTCCCTAAATGGACCATAAAAACTTGATGCGTACTTGGCAGAGTAGGCCAAAATTTTCGTATTCGTAAAACCGGCTACTTCAAGCGCATCTCGAATAGCGCCGACCCGTCCGTCCATCATATCGGAAGGAGCAACGATATCCGCACCCGCCTGTGCGTGAGAAACGGCTTGTTTAACTAAGACCTCAACCGTTTCATCATTTAAAACGTAGCCATTCTCATCGACTAGACCGTCCTGACCGTGCGTGGTAAATGGGTCTAAGGCCACGTCGGTAATAACGCCCAACTCTGGCAATGCTTTTTTTAAATCTCTGACCGTTCTTTGCAGCAAGCCTTGTAGATTCCACGCCTCGGCCGCATCGTCCGTTTTGGTGTCTGCCAAAGGCACTGGAAAAAGCGCTATCGCTGGCACGCCTAATCGTGAAACCTCTTTAGCCTCTTGTAATAATAAATCTATACTCAATCTTTCCACACCAGGCATTGAGCTGATAGCTTGACGTTTATTCTCGCCGTCGATAACGAAGATTGGATAAATCAAGTCGTCTACGGTCAGCGTTGTTTCTCGCATCAAACGACGGCTAAAATCGTCCGACCGCATCCGTCGAGGTCGAATTGAAAGAATGGCGTTAGATTGATCGGCTTTCATTTTTATTTTCCATTTTGAGCTATAATTGAATCGTTAATGTTAACCACTTAATGAGTAAAGGGCTGTAGATATATTAACGTGAACAGCCATTGAACGTTCATGTTAAGCATTATATTATCCTTTACAAGTAAACCTTGATGACATAAAGGCGTCTTATTTAACCGTTTTATACTAAGTAGGCCCACTCATCAGGCAAAAAGTAATGATTGTAATTAACTTCTCCCTATCAGGGTCTAATGAGCTAGTTACTAAAAAATAAAAACAGACTTTAGGAATATTTGTTATGAATAAAATAAATGGAATTTTATTAACGGGACTTTTCTTCGTTTTATCAGCTGTACACGTCACCGTAGCTGCTGACGAGCTCAATGAGCCACAAAAAGTTATTCAAGAAACGTCTAACTTACTTTATAACATCGTCAAAAACGATCAGGCCAAACTCAATGATCGCGCGTATATTTTTAAGCTCGTCGATGAGGTCCTAGAGCCACGCGTCGATTTAGACAAAATTTCTAAACTCGTACTGGGCAAATACTGGCGCACGGCAACTGACAAACAAAAAAATGATTTCCAGAAAGAATTCAAAAATTTACTCGTCAATACCTACGCTACAGCTTTTACTGAGTTTGAAGAGTGGACGGTTCATTTCTTACCGATATCGATGGCTGCTGATGACGATAGAGTTATCGTCAAGACCGAAATTATTCAGCCCTCTCGCCCCCCCGTTGCCGTTGATTACCGCATGGCATTAAACAAAAATGGCGAATGGAAAGCCTATGACGTCATCATCGAAGGCATTAGTATGGTGACGAACTACAGAGGAAGCTTTGCCACTAGTATTAGAAATAGCGGCGGACTGGAAAATGTCATCAAAGCATTGATAGAAAAAAACGAGCAATCTAAAACGAGTTCTCTCGCATTGAGCGCAGAAACTACTAGTTCTTAAGCCAATTATTGGCCTAACGCTAGCCAGTCTTTAGGTTTTAAAAAGACTTCATATAACTCACTCTCGGCTGATCCAGGCTCGGGCTGCCAATTGTATCGCCAGCTAACTTGCGGCGGTAATGACATCAAGATCGATTCAGTACGCCCTCCTGTTTGCAGGCCGAACAGCGTTCCACGGTCGTAGACTAGATTAAACTCGACGTAACGCCCACGGCGATAACACTGAAAATCCTTTTCCTTTTGCGTAAATGGCAAGGTTTTACGGCGCTCAACGATCGGCACATACGCAGGGACAAAGTGCTCAGCCACGCTATTCATTAGTGCAAAACAACGATCAAAACCACCTTCATTTAAATCATCAAAAAATAAACCGCCAATTCCACGCGGTTCATTGCGGTGTTTTATGTAAAAGTAATCATCGCACCATTTTTTATATTTCGAGTAAAGCTCTTCACCGAAAGGGTCGCAGGCCTTTTTAGCCTGTTGGTGCCAGTGAACAGCGTCGTCTTCAAAGCCATAATATGGTGTTAAATCAAAGCCTCCGCCAAACCACCAAATGGGTTCTTCGCCCTCTTTTTCAGCGATAAAAAACCGTACATTGGCGTGTGACGTGGGTACGTATGGATTACGCGGGTGAATGACTAAGGAGACGCCTAAAGCTTCAAAGTTACGCCCCGCCAGTTCCGGGCGATGCTGGGTCGCTGAAGCCGGCATAGAAGCCCCACGGACGTGTGAAAAATTAACCCCCGCCTGTTCAAATGTCTGTCCATTTTCTAACACGCGCGTTCGACCACCACCCGTATCACCGCCTCGCTCCCACAGGTCCTCGACAAACACAGCCTCTTCTTCGAGTGTTTCAAGTGACGCACAAATAGAGTCTTGTAGCGCGAGCAGGTAATCTTTAACCGATTGTATATTGGGTGCTGACATAACTAATAAATCTCAAGGTTTAACGCAGTTGTTTGTTTGAAAATGGGTCAATGATACGGCTCGTATTTTCAGCGTCTCCAGCCCTTGAACCGATGGTGAAAACGCCCTTCATCTTAAAACCCAAACGCGTTTTATACGCCGTTTTAAAGGGTTCACGCCCGGAAAAATTTGCGCTGGTAGACACAATAGCCGTTCGTGCGAGCGTACAAAGCTCACGTGCTAAAGGGTGCTGAACGAGTCGCACTGCGATAGTTTCATGCTCGCCGGTTAACCATTCCGGCACACTCTTTTTGACCGGCAATAACCACGTCGTCGCTTGCTCAGATGGAGCGTTTATTTTTTCAATAATAGACGCTGGTAGCTTCTCTACATAGGGTTCAAGTTGAGAAAAATCTGCAGCAATTAAGATCAGGCCTTTTCGCCAGGACCTTCTTTTTAACGCCAACAGTTGAAGCACCGCCCGTTGATTTAATGGATCACAACCTAAACCAAACACGGCCTCAGTTGGATACGCCACCAGTTCACCCTGATGGAGATGTTCAACAAACCTTCTTTTTTGCCAGCCAGACGGCACAACGCTGTTGTAAATTATACGTGCTAGAGCTTTTCTTGCAGCTCGCGGTTTTTCTTAATCACCGCTGCGCCCGCTGCTTGTCTTTCAGCTACTACGCGCTGCGCCAGATCCGCGTCGGCTAAAGCCAGAATTTGCGCCGCCAGATAAGCCGCATTTTTTGCCCCCGGCTTGCCTATCGCCACGCTGGCGACTGGAATACCGCCCGGCATTTGTACGGTAGACAATAATGCATCAATACCCTGTAAGGAACCCGCATCCAATGGTACGCCGATCACTGGTTTTACCGTATTGGCCGCTACCGCGCCTGCCAAGTGAGCAGCCAGGCCTGCTGCGGCGATAAATGCCCCACAGCCTCGCTGGTCGGCGTCTGTCACGTATGCGTGCGTCTCAGCCGGCGTTCTGTGCGCAGACGTTATTCTTACCTCGTAGGGAATATCGAGCTTTTTTAGTACGTCCAAGGTGTTCTGCATAACGGGAAAATCGGAATCTGAACCCATTAAAACTGCTACAAATACATTCTTTTTTTGTGTCATATTAATATCTTTTCTAGGTTGGTTTAGCCATTTCTTCACAAGGCGTAATGTATGAACACTCCTGCTGTGGACATACTTTTTCAGCGCCTCTGGTCTTTGTTACTTTAACGGTCAAAATGGGCCAATTACAATTAGGGCAAGGCTCATTAATTGGCTCATTCCACAGTGCATATTTACACTTGGGGTAATTTGAACAGGAATAAAAAATCTTACCTTTACGTGATTTACGTTCGAGTACCGTGCCTTTTTTACACTCGGGGCAAACGACATTGGTATCTTTTGGTTTTTCAAGCGGCTCCATATGTTTACAGTCCGGATAGGCGCTGCAACCAATGAACTTGCCGTAACGGCCCGAGCGTATAATAAGGTTCGATTCGCATTTAGGACACTGCCTACCTTCTACCACTTCAGGTTCTGTGGATGCCGCATCATCATTAAGGTTTCGGGTATAGCTACATTCTGGGTAATCGGTACAACCAATGAATCGACCATTGCGACCCAAACGAATAGACAGTTGTTTGCCACATTCAGGGCACTTTTCGTCCATCGCTTCTTGCGTTACATCGCTGCGCTGTACGCTGACTTCTTTATCGTCACAGAGTGCTTTGAATGGTTGCCAGAACTTTTTCATTAAGGGCAACCATTTCATTTCACCCCTTGATACCGCGTCCAGGTCGTCTTCTAACTTAGCCGTAAAGTCGTAGTCAACATAATTGGTAAAGTGGTCGGTCAGAAACTTATTGACGATACGACCGACATCGGTTGGATAAAAACGTTTCTGCTCTATTTCTACGTATTCACGATTTTGCAGGGTAGAAATAATCGAGGCATAGGTAGATGGCCGACCAATGCCGTATTCTTCCAACGATTTCACCAGGCTGGCCTCACCGTATCTAGGTGGTGGCTCGGTAAAGTGCTGATTTGGAAGGACCTCTAGCAAGTCTATTAACTCACCTTCTTTCATCGGCGGCAGTAAGTTTTCCTTGTTATCCTCATCCTCTTTACTGTCGTCTTTACCTTCCAGATAAACTGACATAAACCCTGGCTTATTGACCGTTGAACCCGTTGCGCGAAAAACGTGTCCCTCACCGCAGGTCAAGTCGGCGCTGACCATATCAATAACGGCTTGCGCCATTTGACAAGCGACCGCTCGCTTCCAGATCAGTAAATACAACTTATATTGATCGCTCGACAGGGAACCGCGTATCTCTTCTGGAATCCTGCTAACGGAGCTTGGCCGCACGGCCTCGTGAGCCTCCTGAGCATTTTTCGACTTGGTTTTATATGCGATCGGAGCCGCAGGTAGATTTTCTTTACCATAACGCTTTTCGATCAGCTGGCGAATATCACCCACCGCGTCTTCAGATAGATTCACCGAATCTGTTCTCATATAGGTAATTAAACCGACTGATTCTGAACCAATGGTGATCCCTTCGTAAAGCTGTTGCGCCACCTGCATGGTTCTTTTTGTCGTAAACCCAAGCTTTCTTGCCGCTTCTTGCTGCAAGGTCGAGGTAGTAAAAGGCGGGGCGGGATTGCGTTTTCGCTGTTTCTTTTGCAACGATTTAACCAGTAGTTTACCGGCAGCAACCGACTCAATACTGTCTTTTATTTCATTCGCGCGCTGCGCATTATCGACGCTAAACTGGGTTAGTTTTTCGTTCTCAAAATAGGTTAACTTTGCCTTAAACGCTTGCTTACTGGCCGATACCGCTGATTCGATACTCCAATATTCGCGACTTTGAAACGCTTCAATTTCCAGCTCGCGCTCTACTATTAGGCGTAACGCTGGGCTTTGCACTCTGCCGGCGGATAAGCCGCGCCTGATCTTTTTCCACAATAAAGGCGATAAATTGAAACCTACTAGATAATCCAGAGCGCGCCTGGCTTGTTGCGCGTCCACCATATCCATCGACAATTCACGCGGTTGCTGGATCGCTGCCTGAATCGCTTTTTTGGTGATCTCATGAAAAACAACTCGATAAATAGGCTTATCTTTAAGTAATTTTTTCTCTTTTAATAATTCTGCTATATGCCAAGATATCGCCTCACCCTCTCTATCTGGATCGGTCGCGAGATACAGCGTATCTGCTTTTTTCATCTCTTTGGTAATAGCTTGAACGTGTTTCTGATTTCGCTCTACCAATGAATATTTCATGGCAAAATCGTTCTCGGTATCGACCGCGCCTTCTTTCGGAACTAGATCTCGCACGTGCCCGTATGAAGCAAGCACCTTAAAACCCTTACCCAGATATTTCTCGATCGTTTTTGCCTTGGCAGGCGACTCTACAATAACTAAATTAGACATAACGCGGCTCAGTGAAGCTCAAAAGGAATATCGCCGTACACTAAGTCTTCCATTTGCGAGTAGTGCCCCTCCATACCGGACTGACTAAATAACACCATGAGGGCAACCCATTTAATGTGGTCCACAGACAGTACCGTATCGCCTAACGCCATCGCTCTATCAATAATTAGCTCACGACGCGTCGAATCGATGATCCCAGCCTGCTCTAGAAACAACAAAAAGCCTTGTGCGTCCACGTCAAAGCGCTGACGTTCTTCAGGCGAATGAATTCTAATGGATCGTTGTTCAATATGATTTTCTACCGCCATCGCGGGCTGCTTAGTCAGTTCGTCCATCCAGTCGAAAGCGCGGTCCACGTAGTTCTCCGTAAACCCTGCTTCTAACAGCTCCGTCTTTAATTTGTCCTGCTCGATGACCTGACCGTCGTCAGACACGTCGATATAATGTTCGAACAGGTACACGAGTACTTCAAAAATAGTTTCTTTCATTTTTTCCAAATTATCTCTATTTATGCGATAGAACACCGATAGAAAAGCCCACCAGGTGCGGATGATACTAAACCTTGCAACTCTAATACCAGTAACATAGACGAAATTTCTTCTGCTGTAAAATCAGTCGCCTCTATTAGATCATCTACTGAGGTGGGGTCAAAGGCTATTTTTTCAAGCAGCATGAGATAATCACCTTCTAAAGTGGACGTTTTCGACGCACGACTCCCTGCCTCTTCAGAAACATCTCCCAGCGCCACCAGTGACAGGTTCCCGAGGTCTTCTAAAACATCCTCGGCCGTTTCTACTAATTTTGCGCCCTGGCGTATCAAATGGTGACAGCCTTTAGCCAAAGGGTTATGGATTGAGCCTGGCATGGCAAATACCTCGCGACCCTGTTCCATGGCGTGTCTCGCGGTCACCAGTGTGCCGCTTTTTATCGCCGCCTCAACAACCAACACCCCCAAACTCAAACCACTGATGATACGGTTTCGCCTGGGAAAATAGCCCGGTTTCGGCTCTGTACCGCATGGAAATTCCGACACCATCGCACCCGTTTCAATTATTTTTTCTGCCAACGATTTATGACTCGCTGGATACACTCTGTCTAGTCCCGTAGCCGCCACGGCAATGGTTTTCCCGGTCGCGTCTAATGCGCCCCGGTGGGCGGCTTGGTCTATACCTAGCGCTAGCCCACTGGTGACGGTTAAGCCAAAAGTTGCAAAATTTTTCGCAAAAGCGTGCGTCGTCTTTAAGGCTAGAGGGGATGGGTTTCTGGTCCCCACTACGGCGATCTGTAGCGAGTTTAAAAGCGAGCGATCTCCGCGCACAAACAAAATGGGTGGCGGATCAGGAATTTCTTTCAACAGGAGGGGGTAGTCCACATCATTCCAACACATGAGGTGGCAATCATCTTTTTCGAGCCAGCTCAAGTCTTGCTCGATAGCAGAAAAGTCGAAGCGTTTTATTTGCCCAGCGACGTCATCCGATAAGCCCCCGCGTTTCAAATCAGCGACGGAAGAAGCAAACACCTGTGATGGGCTGGAAAACGTTTCCAGCAGGGCGACATATGTTCTTGCTCCAACGCCTTTAACGCGCCATAAAGCCAGCCAAAAACTTATTTCATCAATAGAACGGCCCGACGCCCCCTCATCAGTCTTGATGCCGCTCAATAAGGTGTTCTTACGACATCTAGGCGGTGCATGGCGCGTTTAGCCTCCATGACCAGGGCGTAGCTGACGCGGTCAAAAACGCGGAACACCATCAGCACGCCCGCTTTCTCATCCGGTAAGGTCACTTCAGCTCCTTTACCCGCGACAACATCTCTAACCGTTTCACCCGCTTGGTCAATTTGCAGCACGTGGCCTACCTCAACGCCATCTTGCTGGCCTCGATCTATCACCACGATAGCAAACTTACCAATTTGAGTAACGCCATCTACCACACCAACGATGCGCCCTTTAATCTCACTATCCGGTGCATGCGGGTAATAATTCTGCACCATCGGTCCTTCTATCGCTGGCAATAGGCGATCGCCTTTACGAACTTCCTGTGTTGTCTTGGCGAGCATAACCGTAGCAGGGTCGCCAACCAGCTGTACCGCAGACTCGGCAACGAACGTCGATTCAAAGCCTAACGATTCACCCGTTTCTCCGTCGTTATATTCTTCACCCTGACGCACGACACTGTAGCCACTATCGGCATTTGCATCCAGCGAACGAACATAGGCTTTGTAGCCAGGACTGCCCAAAATATGCTCATCGTCAAACGCTACGATATAAGGCGCTGAGTCATATTCTTCTTGCGTCATCACCCTTGGGCTGTTCAAAAAAGCTGCGATCGCGTCCAGTGGAATGCTCGGTATTGCATCCTTTAAGCTAGATCGGCGAATAGACGGTGATAATTTTCCATCTCCTCTTTTTAAGCTGAGCCTTGGTTGGCCATCAATAAAAGAAAGCTCAATAACATCGCCTGGGTAAATTAAGTGCGGATTAGCGATTTGTTCATTCGCGTGCCAAACATCAGGCCATCTCCATGGGGTATTCAAAAAACGCGCAGAAATATCCCATAAGGTGTCGCCTTTTACGACGACGTAACGATCAGGGTGCGACGGATTTAATTCAACAGTGTTCGCCAATACATTGCAGCAAAACAACGCACCAACGAGTAAGCCTAGTAATTTTTTCATAGCCATGATCTTCCTTTTTATGGGCAAATAAAGATAATTGCAAGTCTAGCCTAAAATATAAACTATTCAAAGTTTAACCTAAATTAGTTAAACTTCACTTTAAACAATTGAGTAGCAACGCACATTTCGCACAACCATCATGGCTAAACTAGACATTCTTCACTTTCCCGACAAGCGACTTCGCACCAAAGCGAAGGAGATTAATGTAATCGATGACGCCCTACGCCTGTTTATCGACGATATGTTTGAAACCATGTACGACGCGCCCGGCATAGGGCTCGCCGCATCACAGGTTAACTTTCACAAACGCTTGATGGTGATTGACGTATCCGAGGAAAAGGACCAGCCTTTATGCTTTATCAACCCCGTCATTACTCATAAAGAAGGCGTTGAAGTTATGCAAGAAGGCTGCCTGTCCGTGCCTGGGTTTTACGAAGACGTCGAAAGGGCCGAGAGTATCTGCGTTAAAGCCCTCGATGAACAAGGCGTCGCTTTCGAATTAACGACTGATGGCTTGCTGGCCGTCTGCATACAACATGAAATTGATCACCTCGATGGTAAATTATTTGTCGATTATATCTCTCCTTTAAAACGCAATCGAATTAGAAAGAAACTCGAACGCATGGAAAAAGAACAGGCCGTTCAACCCTCTCGACCCGCTTCCACGCTATAATTAGCCTTTTCCAGGCGATTCCAATGAACATCATCTTTGCAGGCACGCCAGCATTTTCCGTATCGAGCCTACAGGCTTTAATTGCCAGCGAACACCGGGTTTCCGCCGTTTACACCCAGCCTGACAGGCCAGCAGGCAGGGGAAGAAAGCTTCACATAAGCGCCATCAAACAAGTTGCTTTAGATAACAACATTCCCGTTGAGCAACCGGGTGACTTTAAATCTTCGCAGGCGCTCGAGAAGCTGAAACACTACCAGGCCGACTTAATGGTCGTTGTTGCCTATGGCATTATTTTACCCATGGATGTGTTAACCACGCCTCGATATGGCTGCATCAACATTCACGCCTCCTTATTGCCTCGTTGGCGAGGTGCAGCACCCATACAACGCGCCATTTTGTCAGGCGATAATGAAACTGGCGTCACTCTGATGCAAATGGATGCAGGTCTGGATACCGGCGATATGTTAAGCAAAGCAAAGTGCGACATAGAGTTAGAAGACACGTCTAACACCTTACACGACAAACTATCCCTGCTCGGCGCGAACGCCCTAATTAAACTCTTACCCGATATTGAGCAGCAGCAATTAATGGCCACTCCTCAGCCAACGGCTGGCGTTACCTATGCCCACAAACTCAGCAAGCAAGAAGCACGAATTGACTGGAATATGCCCGCTGTAGAGGTACATAGGGCTATTCGAGGCTACAATCCATGGCCCGTCGCGCACACCCTACTTAACAATAACTCGTTACGCATCTGGCAGAGCAAGACCACCGTCGATCGTACAAATGATGAGCCCGGCAGTATAAAAACAGATAAAAATCAACTATTTGTTGCCTGCAAAGACAATTACCTGGAGATTACAGAGTTGCAACCCGCCAATAAACGCCGAATGTCGTCCAGGGAATACCTTTCCGCGCACGCATTAAACAATGCTGTCTTCGCTTAGTATGACTGAGAACATTAAAGCATCATCTGCCTCCGCCCGACAAACCGCCGTCAGCGTCATTTGTAGCGTCGTTCAGGACGGCAAATCTCTAACTGAGGCCCTTACCCTCTGTGACAAACTAGAGCCTCGAGACCGCGCGTTTTGTCGTGAACTCTGTTACGGCACCATCCGTTGGTACAGCCGATTAGAGGCGATCCTCGCGTTATTATTAAAGAAAGCGTTTAAAGCAAAAGATATTGATATAAAAGTACTGGCGCTGCTCGGTTTGTATCAAATTATTTACCTTAGTACGCCCGACCATGCCGCGGTATCCGAGACGGTTAGCGTCTGTGGGAAAGGTAAAAAAAGCTGGGCAAAAGGCGTTTTAAACGGCGTATTACGAAATTTTTTACGCGACAGAGAGTCGATTGAAAACACCGTTGACACGATACCCTCGCAACAATTTTCCCACCCGGATTGGCTCATCAAGCTAGTTGAAAAAGACTGGAGGGGCGACCTTACACGCATCCTTCAAGCCAATAACCAACACCCACCCATGTCGATACGGGTCAATCAAAAAGCAGTCTCACGTGAAGACTATATTGATCAGATGCAAGAGAATGAAATCACCGCGTCGGCCAACCCTTTCAACTCTGTTGGACTAACGCTTGAACACGCCGTTAACGTCGATCAATTACCCGGATTCTGGCAAGGGGCCTGTTCCGTACAAGACAACGCTGCCCAGTTGGCTGCCGATCTGTTAAAGGTTGAACCTGGTCAGCGCGTATTAGATGTATGCGCCGCGCCAGGTGGTAAAACGGCGCATATTTTAGAAAATGTTGCTGACGATATCTCGTTGCTGGCGATAGATATTGACGAAAAGCGCAACGAACGCGTCATAGAAAACCTAACTCGCCTTAATTTAAACGCACAGGTGCTATCCGTAGATGGGCTTCAGCCTCAACAATGGTTTGACGGCAAGTTATTTCAGCGAATCTTACTGGACGCACCGTGTTCAGCGACTGGCGTTATTCGTCGACACCCCGATATTAAATTACTTCGCCAACAAGCCGATATTCCGAACCTGGTTTCGCTACAAAAAGAACTGCTCGCCGCCATCTGGCCGTTGCTCGACAAAAATGGTGTGCTTTTATACGCCACCTGTTCTATATTGGCAGCTGAAAATAGCGAACAAATCGCAACGTTTATGGCAACGCATACCGACGCAAAAGAAATCAAAATCGACGCCCGCTGGGGTCAGTCGTGTGAATACGGTCGTCAAATACTACCCGGCGATAACCATATGGATGGTTTTTATTACGCGTGTATAACGAAAGTTTAATGCTCAGCGGGACTCATTTAAGAAGGCCCTTAATATTAGCTTTTATAATGCTGCTATTTATCCGTCCAGGCCTCGCCAACGACGACGCTAACATAACGATTAAAACGGCAAAACTATCGCTACAAGAACAAACCTATCTATTAAGTTCCCGTATCGATTACACCTTAAGCGAAGAGGCTCTTAAAGCGCTTAAAAATGGCATCACCTTAACGTTTAATGTTGAACTGTCTATCATCGAACCGAGAAGCTGGTTATGGGATAGGTACCACAACAGCATCCATCTTTCTTATCAAATCAAGTATCACACGCTGGCACAAACATACCAGGCCACAGATGTTAAAAATAATGTTCAGCATAGCTTTTCTCGTTTAGAGCCCGCCCTTCACTCGATCGGCACGCTCACCGAGGTACCTATTCATGCCTTGTTAAAACACGATGATATTGATGTCTATGGCTCGTTAACAGCCTACCTCAATATCGAAGCCCTTCCTCTGCCTATGCGGCCGATGGCTTATATCACACCGGGCTGGCATTTAAGCAGCGAGACATTTCGATGGTCACTAAAACCTTAAGAAAAAGACTTTACCTGATCCCTGCTGGGGTTTTGCTCAGCCTACTCCTCAGTCTTTATCTGATGAGCCACGCGACACAATCTTCCTCGCAGTTTAACGAACTGTTTTCGTCACTGATTTTATTAAATATAATCGGTACCGTTTTTTTGTTTGCCTTACTGCTCATCAACATCCATTGGCTCTGGCAACAGTTTAAAAAACAGGCCGTTGGCTCACGTATAACACTAAAAATTGTGCTGTTGTTTTTTGCCATTTCCGTCATTCCAACGAGCATCGTTTTTTATTTTTCAAGCCAACTATTGCACCAGAGTGTAGACAGTTGGTTTAACGTACAAATTGACGACGCGATGAAAAATTCGTTGAAACTAAGTCAGCGCTCGCTCGATAACAGGACCCGATCTTTGATGAAAGAAACTCGCCAGCTGACCGAAGCACTGGAGAATGAGTCGGACATGTTTTTATCGCTTAGCCTGGCGAGCCTTCGCGAACAAACAAGCGCAAGTGAATTAACGGCTTTTTCAAAACAAGGCCGAATAATTGCGACTACCAACCTTGACCCCGGCGTGCTAATACCGAACACGCCCGACGACGCTATGCTTTTATTAGTCAGGCAAAGCGGTGAATTCATCGGCATAGAACCTAGCGCTCGTGAGGGACTCATCGTGCGGACCCTCGTTGAAATTAAAAACTCCAACCCTAAGCGTTACCTCCAGGCCATCTACTCCGTCCCCCGAGACTTGGGCGAACTAGCCGATTCCGTCGAAAACGCGTACACCGCATACCAGGAATTCAACTATCTAAGGCAGTCGTTAAAGTTCAGTTTTACCTTAACTCTTTCATTGGTGCTCGTTTTTAGTCTACTCGCCGCTAGTTGGGCTGCTTTTGTTTTTGCGCGTGAGCTTGTTGAGCCTCTTCGACAACTCGTAAAAGGAACTCAGGCCGTTGCACAGGGTGATTATGAGAAAAAACTGGAAGTTGGGCGAAAAGATGAACTGGGTTTTTTGGTCAACTCCTTCAACGATATGACTTCACACATTTCAAATGCTCGAAAAGAAGCTTATAACGCTCAACGCGACGCCGAAGATCAACACGCCTATTTAGAAACGGTACTCAGCCACCTTTCCAACGGCGTGCTAGGGATTGACCTTTCAATGAGATTAAAGACGACCAATCACGCCGCTCACCAAATCCTTGAGCTTCCCTTAACGGCCTGTATAGAGTACTCACTTGAAGAAATAGCCGTCAAATTTCCTTCCCTTGAGGGCTTTACAAGCCTTCTGATAGAAAAATTTTCTAGCCATAAAAAAGAATGGCAACACGAATTCGCTTACACCATCGATCATCAAAAAAGAACCTTACTACTGAAGGGCACGGCGCTTTTTGCCGCAGATAAAACGCAATCTGGTTACGTTTTGATTTTTGATGACGTGACCCCTATTGTCCAATCCCAACGAAACGCCGCCTGGAGTGAAGTCGCCCAGCGCCTGGCGCATGAAATTAAAAACCCCCTCACGCCGATACAATTATCGGCCGAGCGATTACAGAGAAAACTGCACGGCAAATTAGACGATGAAGCCGATAAAATTTTAAAGAAGTCCACCGATACCATCGTGCAACAGGTGACGGCGATGAAAAGCATGGTGAATGATTTTTCAGACTTCGCGCGGCCGCCCCAATCTAAACCACAAAACATCGCCGCAGGGCCACTCATAGAACAAATAGCCACGCTGTATCAGGGACAAATTAAACAGCTAAACGTCAGTATTGAAGATGATTTACCTCCTATTTTTGCTGACCCGATTCGCCTTAGGCAAGTACTCATCAACCTCATTAAGAACGCACAAGAGGCGATAGCTGGTATCGACGACGGCCAAATCAGCATCAGCGCTCTATACCCACCAGATACCGGGTCAATTGAAATTTGTATTGCCGATAATGGCCTGGGGGTAGATAATTCTAAAATTGAACATATTTTCGAGCCCTACGTCACCTCAAAAGAAAAAGGGACTGGCTTGGGACTGGCTATTGTTAAAAAAATTATTGAGGAGCACGGTGGCACCATCACCATTAAGCCTATAGAGCCACAAGGGGTTAATTTTATAATCCATCTTCCTGCTATAACCGATTAAAACCAACCGACAAAAATAACTCATGAATAAACCTCATATACTCGTCATTGATGACCAACCTGATATTCGCGATCTAATCAACGATATTCTCAACGACGAGGGATACGAAGTGTCTACCGCAGAGAGCGCTGCGGCCGCTCAGAAAGCGCGTCACGAATGCCGACATGATTTAATTCTTTTAGACATATGGATGCCCGATGTTGATGGCGTCACCTTACTTAAAGACTGGTCTAACTCAGGCGACCTATCCTGCCCCGTTATCATGATGTCAGGGCACGGAACCGTAGAGACGGCCGTTGAAGCCACTCGGCTAGGCGCCTACGATTTCCTAGAGAAGCCCCTTTCAATTGCAAAACTCCTGTTAACAGTTGAGCGCGCGTTAGAGGCAGAAAAACTCAAACAAGAAAACCTCGAGCTGAGGCAATTCTCAACATCCATCCAGGAACCGTTGGGTAGCAGCAAGCCGATTCAACAACTTCTCGAGCAAGCTCGTCGCCTTGGCCAGCACGATACCCGCGTGCTGTTAACCGGCGAACCCGGCAGCGGCAAGGAAACACTGGCAAGATTTATTCACGAACACAGCACAAGAAAACAGGGCCCTTTCGTACAACTCAATACGGGCATCATTACTTCTAGCAACGCATTAGAAGAATTTTTCGGTCGAGAAGAGGGCGACTCAATTCACTACGGCCTACTAGAAAAAGCGAACCACGGCACCTTGTTTATTGATGAAATTGGCGATATGGACAAAGAGGTTCAGCATCGCCTGCTGAGCGCGCTAGAGTCCAGCTCATTCCAGCGGGTAGGTGGCCGTGAAGAAGTGAAGGCCGATGTTAGAGTTATTGCCTCGTCACGACAGGATCTCGAAGAGGCGGTTCAACAAGGCCAGTTCAGGCAGGATCTATATTATTTGCTTAATGTCGCTTGCCTACACCTACCTGCCTTAAGAGAAAGAAAAGAAGACGTTCCCTTGCTGCTCAATTTTTACCTTCAGCACTATATCAAACGAGAAAATCTAGCAAAACGTAAATTTACTGTTGCGGCACAGCAATTTTTAAGCGATTATGCGTGGCTTGGAAACATACGCGAACTAAGAAACGTAGTTCAACGCCTATTAATATTGGGCATTGGGGACGAAATTGGTCTAACCGAGGTGAAAACCACTCTCGGTGAATCCGCCAGATCCGTCATTACTTCAAACGATATCCCGGTCTTTTATGACTTGCCTCTTAAAGATGCTAGAGCACAATTTGAAAAAGCCTACCTTGATTACCACCTTGATCAACATAAAGGTAGCGTTACAAAACTGGCAGAAACCGCCGGCGTCGAAAGAACTCACTTGTACCGCAAGCTACACGCGCTGGGCATTGAGTTTAGAGGCAAACGTTAGTATTAATCCTGCGAGCACTTAGATGAGAATCATTATTTTAGGTGCTGGCCGAGTCGGCTTCACTGTTGCCAGTAATTTATCCTGTGAAGATATCGATATTACCCTGATAGATACCGATCAAGCCGCCGTTGATGCCGCTTGTGAACGCCTGGACGTCTCGGCAATTTGCGGCAATGTATGCCACCCTACCGTATTAGAAAGTGCCGGCATTAAGCACGCTGACATTATTATTGCGGTGACAGACAGCGATGAAACAAACATGATGGCCTGTCAAATTGCCCACCATCTATTTCAGGTTCCACAAAAAATTGCCCGTGTGCGAGCTCAGTCTTACTTAGACGTTCAAGACCAGCTATTTAATGCTAGCGCAATTCCCATCGACATCATCATCAACCCCGAAAATGAAATTGTTAGTTTCATTAAAAACCTTATTTTACACCCCGGTGCGCAACAAGTTTTATCCTTCGCTAACGACATCATCAGCCTGGTAGAAACCAAGTGTAATCGCGACAGCCCACTCATCGGGCAGTCGCTACAAGACTTAACTAATACCTTAAATGGCCTTTATGCACGAATAACCACTCTGTATAGAAAAGGTGAATTCATTATTCCGTCGTATAAGACGGTTATTGAAAAGGGTGACCGACTTTTCTTTATCGCCCCTTCTAAGGACATAAAAAAAGTACTCAGCATACTGTTTAATCAAAACAAACCATATAAAAGCTTAATAATAGCTGGCGGAGGGCGAATTGGTTTAGGCCTGGCAAAAGCCCTGGAAAACACCCTACAAGTAAAAATCATCACCAAAAGTAACAAAAAGGCCCACCATCTATCAGAACAATTAAATAACAGTATTGTATTGATTGGTGACGCTACAGACGAAGCCTTCCTACTGGATGAAAACATAGATAGAACCGACGTTTTTTGCACCGCCACCAGCGATGACGAAACCAATATTTTATGCTCAATGCTCGCAAAAAGCCTGGGTGCTCATGTGGTTATGAGCCTGGTCGATAGGAATGCTTATATGGGCATGGTGGATAATGGCTCGATTGATAATGCCATTTACCCTCAACACACCACCATTGGCAAAATCCTCACACAGGTGCGACGAGGTAAAATTTCATCCGTACACTCTTTGTTACGCGGAAAAGCCGAGGCCTTTGAAGCGACTGTACAGGGCTATAACGGCAAATCCGAACTCGTTGGAAAAATGGTTCAGGACATAAAGCTACCGCATGGGACTACTATTATCGGCCTGGTTAGAGGCGACAAATCAATCCCCACGACTCGCCAGTTGGTCATCAAAGAAGACGACCACATCATCTTTTTCGTGTCCGACAAATCATCGATACAGCAGATAGAATCTCTCTTTCAACCGACTAAGTCGTTACTTAGCAGGTTCATTAAGTAAACATGCACCACAAGGTTATTAGACGGATATCGGGGCTTCTATTAAGCTTATTTAGCTTTACTATGCTGCCGCCTGTCTTCGTGTCTTATCTTTACAACGAGCAAAATCACCAGCCTTTTATCATCGCTTTTCTGGCCATTTTTTTAACTGGCTTCATACTTTGGTTCAGCGCTAGAAACGCCAAAGAAGAATTAAGAACCCGCGACGGTTTCATTATCGCCGCTGTTTTCTGGCTTAGCCTGGGTTTATCTGGCGCTATTCCTTTTTTCGTTGCCTCTATCCATTCCATGTCTCTTACAGATGCGGTGTTCGAATCTATTTCAGGCTTAACCACCACCGGTGCCACCGTCATGACCGGCCTGGACGATCTACCCAAATCAATCCTTTTTTATCGCCAACAACTGCAATGGTTGGGCGGCATGGGCATTATCGTGCTCGCCGTTGCTATTCTCCCCATGTTAGGAATTGGCGGTATGCAGCTGTATAAAGCTGAAACGCCAGGTCCCGTTAAAGACGCCAAGCTAACGCCTCGCATCACGGCTACCGCAAAAGCACTGTGGGAAATATATTTAGGCATAACCATCGCTTGTGCTGCGGCTTATTGGGCGGGCGGCATGACGTTATTTGATGCTATAACGCATAGTTTTAGCACTGTTTCAATTGGTGGCTTTTCTACCCACGACGCTAACTTTGCTTTCTTTGACAGCTCGACTTTAAACTATATTTGCATTGGCTTTATGTTTATAGCTGGCATCAACTTCTCATTGCACTTTAGGGCAGCCCATTCACTCAATATAAAACTCTATGCTAAAAATAGTGAGTTTAAGGCGTATGTTTTTATCCTGTTGAGCCATCTGCTCATCATCCTCGCCGTTCTGTTGGCTTTTGGTACCTTTTCGAGCCTTACAGAGTCGATAGAGCAGACTTTATTCCAGGTCGTTTCCTTTGCTACCACCTCTGGCTTCACCACCACTAATCATCCAAGCTGGCCGTCTTTTGTCCCTGTTTTATTAATTTTTCTGAGTTTTTATGGCGGCTGTGCCGGCTCTACCTCCGGTGGCATGAAGGTTATTCGCATCTTAATTATGTTAAAGCAACTAGGTAAAGAGGTGACTCATTTAGTCCACCCGCACGCTGATATGCCGATAAAACTCGACAACCACGTCGTGCCTCGTCCAGTTCTTCAAGCGGTCTGGGGCTTTTTTTCCGCTTACATTTTAGCATTCGGTGTGTTGATGATTTTGATGATGGCAACGGGTTTAGACCAGTCCACCGCCTTTTCCGCCGTCGCCGCTACTCTCAATAATCTAGGGCCTGGGCTAGGTGACGTCGGCAGTAATTTTGCCAACGTGCCAGACGCCACCAAGTGGATCGCGTGTTTTGCAATGCTGCTCGGTCGTCTGGAAATTTTTACTTTGCTGGTTTTGTTTACCCCCATCTTCTGGCGCGATTAGATGAGTGACTTGCAAAAAAAATGGGATGCCATCTACCGACAACAAGAATCGACCACTCCCGCCCCAGCTTTTGTGTTATCGAATTATTCTTACCTGCTACCAAAGCAAGGCCGCGCACTTGATCTCGCCTGCGGCTTAGGTGGCAACAGTTTTTCCCTTGCTGAACGCGGACTCCAGGTTGATGCCTGGGATATCTCACCGGTGGCTATTGAACGCATCAAAAAAAACGCTTCAATTTCAAACTCGATAAACGCTTCATCCGTTGATATTTGCAAAGCCCAGCTGGAAAAGAACCACTACGATGTCATTGTCGTTTCACGCTTTCTAGATCGCGACATTATTCCGCAACTGATCGGCGCGTTAAGGCCTAAGGGCTTAATTTTTTACCAAACGTTCACCCTCGAAAAAGCCCAATTAGGTGGCCCTACAAACCCCGACTTCTTGCTTAAAAAGGCTGAGCTTTTAACGCTCTTTGCTAAGCTCTCTCCGATTATTTATCGTGAAGAAGGCTGCCTCGGTGATACGAAATTTGGCTTTAGAAATGAAGCCCTGTTGGTCGCAGAAAAACCGTAAATTTCAAATCAACCTCATTTAGGCTGATTCGATGTATAATGCCCAGCTAACCTAATTCTGGAACGACTATGTCTAGCATAAAAAGCCTATCGCCCACCCAGGCTTATGAGTTTCTTCAAGGCGATTCACAGGCCAAACTCATCGATACGCGAACAACTATTGAATACTCATTTGTTGGTCACCCGCTCAATGCTATTCACGTGCCGTTAAAAAGACCTCCTAACTGGGATGCTTTTACTGATTTTGTTATTCAGCTTGCAAAGCATGTTCCGTCTAAATCAACGCCCCTGGTTTTAATGTGTAGAAGCGGAGCTCGCTCTATGGAGGCCGCCAAACTGCTTGAAAATGCTGGATACCAGGCGCTATACAATATGCAAGAAGGCTTCGAAGGAAACAAAGATGAAAATAACCACCGCAGCACGATTAGCGGCTGGCGTTTTCACGACTTACCCTGGGAACAAAGCTAAGCCAGCGTATTACTTTCATACTCCAGACTCACACCACCCAAAAAAAACAGGAAACCACATTTCGTGAAACATAACCTTCGTAATATCGCTATTATCGCCCACGTTGACCACGGTAAAACCACCCTCGTGGATAAACTACTTGAACAATCCGGCACACTCGATCGTAAAAGCTCAGGTACTGAACGTATCATGGACTCTAACGACCAGGAAAAAGAGCGCGGCATCACCATTCTTGCCAAAAACACTGCTATTGAATGGCAAGGCCTGCACATCAATATCGTCGACACACCGGGGCACGCCGATTTCGGCGGCGAAGTTGAGCGCGTATTATCGATGGTAGATTGCGTACTCTTACTGGTGGATGCCGTTGATGGCCCGATGCCACAAACTCGCTTTGTTACTTCAAAAGCGTTTGAACAAGGCCTTAAGCCTATTGTCGTTATTAATAAGGTCGACCGTCCAGGCTCACGTCCAGATTGGGTCGTAGATCAGGTGTTTGATTTATTCGACAAACTCGGCGCGACCGATGAGCAGCTCGACTTCCCAGTTATCTATGCTTCCGCTATCAATGGCGTTGCAGGCCCTGAAGCCGACCAGCTCGCTGATGATATGACACCGCTATTTGAAATCATTCGTGACCGCGTACCTCAACCAGTCGTTGACGCTACTGCTCCGTTACAAATGCAAATTTCTTCTCTCGCTTACGATAGCTACGTTGGCGTTATTGGCGTGGGCCGCATCACAAGCGGCAGCCTAAAGCCCAACCAGGTCGTTATTGTGGTCGACAGCGAAGGCAACCAACGAAAAGGCAAGGTTCTGAATGTTAAAGGTCATTTAGGCCTGGATCGAATCGATGTTGACGAAGCCTTTGCTGGCGATATTGTTTGCATTAATGGCATAGATGGCCTTGGTATTTCTGACACTTTATGTCACCCGGACCACGTGGAAGCGATGCCACCGCTGTCTGTAGACGAACCGACCGTTAGCATGACATTCTCTGTTAACAATTCTCCGTTCGCTGGGCAAGAAGGCAAATATATTACCTCTCGCAACATTAAAGATCGTTTGGACCAGGAACTTATTCATAACGTCGCGTTACGCGTAAAACCAGGCGACAGCCCGGATAAATTTATCGTATCCGGTCGTGGCGAACTGCATCTATCTGTGTTGATAGAAACAATGCGCCGAGAAGGTTATGAGATGGGCGTTGCTCGCCCAGAAGTCATTCAAAAAGAAATAGATGGCAAAAAACAAGAGCCGTTCGAACAAGTCGTTATCGACGTTGAGGAGCAGCACCAGGGTTCTATTATGGAAGAAATGGGCTTGCGCAAAGCCGAATTAACCAATATGGAGCCTGACGGAAAAGGCCGTATTCGCCTCGAATTCATGAGCCCGTCTCGTGGTTTAATTGGCTTTCGCGGACACTTCCTTACGTTAACATCTGGCTCTGGCATTATGACCAGTATTTTTGATCACTATGGCCTAGTTAAAGTGGGTGAAATCTCTTCGCGTCAGAATGGCGTACTGGTTTCTATGACGAAAGGAAAAACCGCTGCTTTTGGTCTCTTCGGACTGCAAGAGCGCGGCAAACTTTTCTTAGGACACGCCGAAGAGGTGTATGAAGGGCAAATTGTTGGTTTACATAATCGCGGCAATGACCTGGTTGTAAACCCTTGCAAAGGCAAGCAGTTAACTAACGTTCGCGCATCGGGTACAGATGAGGCCTTAACGCTCTCTCCTCATATCGTTATGACGCTAGAACAAGCGTTGGAATTCATTGAAGATGACGAGTTAGTCGAAGTGACTCCCGAGTCTATTCGCCTTAGAAAGAAATTTCTGACTGAAAATGAACGCAAACGCGTATCGCGCGGCCCTAAGTCTTAAGCCGCCACTTAATTTAGGCCAAAAAAAACCGACGGAGTAAACCCCGTCGGTTCTATGGTCGCCTAGCTTGGCTGGCTAAAATAATTCCCTTTCAATATCCTTATTGATGACGCAATCCATCACATCTCCTTGATAAACAATCCATGTTTAACGAGATCCTTCTCGAGAGTCTTGGCGACGAAGTAAGTATGGTTGCCATACTTGCATTTTAAAATCATCTATCCCCTCAATATATGTAAGCATATGCTTACACCGGCTTATCAGCGCCTTCGTTTAACAAATCTATTGTTATTTTTATATAGCACTACTATTATGCTTATCTATTATTAATTCTAAGAGGCCTTAAAATATGAGCTGGACTAAAAAAGTATTGCGCATCAATCTAACTGACCGCACCTCAGCCTCCGAACCTCTCAATATGGAATGGGCCGACCTTTACCTGGGGCAACGGGGCTTAGCCACTAAATACCTCACCGAAGAAGTCTCGCCCGATACAGAGGCGCTGTCTCCGGCCAATACGCTTTATATGGTGACGGGGCCTTTAACAGGCACAATGGCATCAACTGGCGGGCGTTATTCTTGCGTCACCATCAGCCCTTTAACAAATGCCTTAGCTTGTTCAAATTCTGGTGGTTTTTTCGGCAACGAAATGAAATGCGCCGGCTGGGACATGGTCATTCTTGAAGGCAAGGCGAGTTCACCCGTCTATATCAGCATTGTAGACGAGAAGTGTGAAATTCTCCCCGCAGATGAAATTTGGGGCAAATCAGTCTGGGAAGCCGACGAATGGCTGCATAAAAAACATCAGGACCCACAGTTGCGCATAGCCGCGATTGGCGTACCAGGTGAAAAAGGTAACCTCTACTCCGCCATCGTTAATGACCTTCATCGTGCCGCTGGCCGATCTGGTGTAGGCACCGTATTAGGCTCGAAAAACGTTAAAGCCGTAACCCTTCGAGGAACAATAGGCGTCGGCAATATTAAAGACCCTAAACGCTTCTTTGAGGCCACCAATAAAGCAAAGAAAATCATTGCAGAAAACGAACTCGTCGGCGGATTAACTGCCATGGGGACAAACGTGATGATGAACCATATGAACGAAGTGGGCGCGTTACCCGCTAGAAATTGGCAGGACAGCATTTTTGAAAATGCGCCAAAACTATCGAGTGAAGCGATGGCCGTTCCAAGAAAAAGTGACGGCAAACCCAATTTGACCAGAAATGCGGGGTGTTTTGCTTGTACTATTTCCTGTGGTCGCATCTCCACCATAGACCCTGAACACTTCAGCATTAAAAACCGCGATGATATCCATAAACACTTCAAGGGCAATTCGGGCGGCAATGAGTACGAAGCGGCCTGGGCCTTAGGTTGTGACACCGGTGTCGATGACTTAGACGCGGTCACCTATGCCAATTTTGTTTGTAACGAACAAGCCATGGATCCTATTTCTGCTGGCGCCACCATCGCAGCCGCTATGGAACTGTTCGAACTCGGCATTTTAACGAAAGAGGACACCGGCGGCATCGAACTGACCTTTGGCAACGCCGAGGCCATGGTTGAATGTATTGAACTGATCTCCAAACACGAAGGCTTTGGCATAGAGTTAGCTCAAAGCTCATTACGCTTTTGTACTAAATACGGTCGTCCAGACCTCGCCATTGTTGTAAAAGGTCAGGAATTTCCTGCCTATGACGCTCGTGCGGTTAAAGGCATGGGCCTGGGCTATGCCACCTCTAACCGTGGCGCCTGTCATGTTCGAGGCTACACTAATGGCTCTGAAACTGCCGGTGTACCATTTAAAACCGACCCTCTTGCAACCGAAGGAAAGGCTGAATTATTAATGGCCTTCCAGGACGTCACCAGCGTATTCGACTCGGCAGGCATTTGCACCTTCTCATCGTTCGCGCAAGGACTTGAGGAAGTTGCAGAACAACTCGACGCCGCTTGCGAAGGTGACTGGACGGCTGAAAAACTGGGCCTTGTAGGTGAACGCGTATGGAATATGGAGCGAGACTATAATAATCGACTCGGCTTTACCGCCGCCGACGACACCTTGCCTCCACGATTATTGGAAGAACCCATCAAGGCAGGACCTGCTAAAGGGCACGTTTGCGAATTAGATAAAATGTTACCTGAATACTACGACATTCGTGGCTGGAACCAGGACGGCACGCTAAAAGCAGAAACTAAAACCCGCCTCAGCCTGCCTTAATAAAACCTGTTAAACGGGGTGACTAGTCACCCCGTTTATAAATTGATTGCTATGATTACCGTTAAACTATTTGCCTCCCTTGCTAAAACAGCCGCCGAAAATATTGGTGGAGAAATCACACAATACCCTTTCGAACAAGGTGACACGATTGATAGTATTATCGCTCGCGCAAACCTGGGCCATAAGAATCTCCATCTCGTTATTCTTAACGGCGTCTATATCAACAAAGAAGAACGCGCCACAAAACCATTATGTGACGAAGATGTTCTCGCCTTTTGGCCACCCGTTGTAGGCGGCTAACTGTTAAAACTAAACTTGCTATCGCCATCTGTTACTGGGAAAATGCAAACTTTCCAGTAACGACACCTTTATAAAATGAATAGCAGAACGGCGACCGTTAACCGCGACACCCTAGAAACACAAATATCAGTGAGTGTGAATCTTGACGGCACCGGCAAGACAAAACTTTCTACCGGACTGCCTTTTCTAGAGCACATGCTGGATCAGATTGCTCGCCACGGCATGATTGATTTGGATATTAATGCCAAAGGTGATTTGCACATTGACGCTCACCACACCGTTGAAGACCTGGGAATTACGCTGGGTAAAGCCATTTCAGACGCACTGGGTGATCGCAAAGGTATCTTCCGTTATGGTCACGCTTACGTGCCATTAGACGAAGCCTTGTCGCGCGTCGTTATCGACTTTTCAGGTCGGCCAGGGCTGGTTTATGACGTCGATTTCCCACGCGCCAGAATTGGCGATTTTGACGCAGACCTATTTAGAGAATTTTTCCAGGGTTTCGTTAATCACGCGAATATCACGCTGCACATTGATAACTTAAAAGGCGTTAATGCTCACCACGTAGCAGAAACTATTTTCAAGGCTTTTGGTCGCGCACTTCGCTTCGCAATGGAAAGAGACGCTCGAATGGAAGGGATTATGCCTTCGACTAAAGGATCTTTGTAACCACCTCAAGAGTACCAAATTATGGCCACGGTTGCCGTTATCGACTATGGAATGGGAAACCTCCACTCCATTGAAAAAGCATTAAAGGCCGTCTCTCCAGACTCTAAGGTCATTGTGAGCGCGGACAAAGATATTATTCTGTCCGCCGATCACATCATTTTTCCCGGTGTTGGCGCTATACGAGACTGCATGAATGCCTTGCGTGAATCCGGTTTAGACGACACTATTCGGCTGGCCGCAAAGAACAAACCCCTGCTGGGCATTTGTATAGGCATGCAAGCCTTGCTACAACATAGCGAAGAAAACGGCGGCGTTGATTGTCTGGGGGTTTTACCTGGAAATGTTATTAAGTTTTCTCAAAACCCAGAAAACGACAACAATAAAATTATAAAAATCCCACATATGGGCTGGAATCAAGTCAATTATTCAGAAACAAACCCATTATTCCTTAATATACCCCAAAACGAACGATTTTATTTTGTTCACAGCTATTATGTTGATAAAGTGGAAGATAAAACGGTCTGCGCAACGACTAATTACTCACAAACGTTTCCTTGCGCACTAAAATGGAAAAACATTCTGGCCGTTCAGTTCCACCCTGAAAAAAGCCAACACGCTGGATTGCAATTACTAAAGAATTTTCTTAACTGGGACGGGCTGTCCTAAACTATCGGACCTAATACTATGATTCTTATACCTGCTATTGATCTTAAAGACGGAAAATGCGTCAGACTTCGCCAAGGCCGCATGGATGATGAAACCATTTTTTCAGAACACCCCGTAGAAGTCGCTACGCGATGGGTTAACGAAGGCGCAAAGCGTCTGCATATAGTGGACCTTGATGGCGCCTTTGCTGGCGAGCCCGTGAATGCACAGGTTATTCATGATATTGCCGAAGCGCACCCCGACCTAATTATTCAAGTGGGTGGTGGAATTCGCGACGAAGATACTATTCAAACCTATTTAAACGCAGGGGTTCAATACGTCATTATTGGCACGAAAGCCGTTAATAGCCCGCATTTCGTCGGCGATGTGTGCGTTGAATTTCCGGGCCATATTATTGTTGGCCTTGACGCCAAAGACGGCAAAGTAGCGATAGATGGTTGGTCCAAATTGTCTAAACACGACATTATTGACCTTGCCCAGCACTTCGAATCCGATGGCGTATCTTCTATTATTTACACCGATATAGGTCGTGACGGCATGATGAAGGGCGTGAACGTGGAAGCCACCGCAAAACTTGCCAGCGCAATTCGTATACCCGTGATCGCCTCTGGCGGCATCACCAACCTCGATGATATTCGTCGCCTTGGCGAAGTCTCCGAGGAAGGCATCATCGGCGCCATCACAGGCCGCGCCATTTACGAGGGCAGCCTGGATTTTGCAGAAGGCGAAAAACTCGCGGAGTCTTACACTTAATATGGGTTTAGCAAAACGCATTATTCCGTGTTTAGACGTTGATAATGGCCGAGTTGTTAAGGGCGTTAAATTTGTTGATATCCGCGACGCGGGTGACCCGGTTGAAATCGCTCGACGTTATGACGCAGAAGGCGCCGATGAAATCACCTTTTTAGATATCACCGCCAGCTCTGATAACCGTGAAACGATGGTTCACGTTATTGAACAAGTGGCCGATGAAGTGTTTATTCCCTTGACCGTTGGCGGAGGAATTCGCACATTAGAAGACATTAGCCGCATGTTAAAGGCAGGTGCCGACAAAGTTGGCATCAATACCGCCGCTATATTTAACCCTGAGTTTGTTAAACAGGCCGCTGAACGCTTTGGCTCGCAGTGTATTGTCGTGGCGATTGACGCCAAGTGCGTCAGTAAAGAAGGCGAGCCCAAACGCTGGGAAATTTTCACCCACGGCGGGCGAAAAGAAACGGGCTTAGACGCCATTGATTGGGCGAAGAAAATGGTCAGCTTTGGCGCTGGCGAAATCTTACTCACCAGTATGGATCGTGACGGCACAAAAATTGGCTTTGATCTTGAATTAACACGCACCATCAGTGAAGCCGTTGAAGTTCCTGTTATTGCATCCGGCGGCGTTGGAACGCTTGACCACCTGGTCGAAGGGGTCACAAAAGGCAAGGCCGATGCGGTACTCGCCGCGAGTATTTTTCATTTTGCGGAGTTCACCATCGGCGAAGCGAAACAGCATATGCAAGACAACGGTATTGAGGTGCGTTTATGAGCCAATGGCTAGATGACATTCGCTGGGATGATAGGGGCTTAGTGCCCGCGATTGCTCAGGACCATCAATCGGGTAAAATATTAATGTTCGCCTGGATGAACGAAGAAGCACTGAAATTAACCGCCGAACAGGGGCACGCAGTCTATTGGTCTCGCTCGCGCAATAAATTGTGGCACAAAGGCGAAGAGTCGGGACATCAACAAATCATCCGAGATATCCGCATAGACTGCGACAATGACGTCATTCTACTGTCCGTTGAACAAAAAGGCGGTATCGCGTGTCATACTGGGCGCGAAACTTGTTTTTACCGAAAACTCGACGATCAACAATGGCAAACGACCGACGTTGTTCTAAAAGACCCTGAAACAATCTATTCAAAATGAGCGATATACTTAAACAACTCGATCAGATTTTGCAGCAGCGTAAAGCTGAAGACCCCACTTCTTCATACGTCGCGAGCCTATACGATAAAGGCCTGGATAGCATCTTAAAAAAGATCGGTGAAGAGGCTACAGAGACCGTCATCGCCGCTAAATCGGGTGATAAGAAGCAGATCATTTACGAAACGGCCGACCTGTGGTTTCACACCCTCGTCCTGTTGGCGCAACAAGACTTAAGCGCTGATGACGTGCTGAAAGAACTGGAGCGGCGGTTTGGCTTATCGGGCTTAGATGAAAAAGCCGCTAGAAGCGAGTAGAATGCGCAGACTTACACAATACATCTAGAGGTTCTTATGGGCGGCATCGGTATTTGGCAGTTAATTATCATTCTAGTCATCGTGCTTTTATTGTTCGGCACAAAACGACTACGTAATCTTGGTGGTGACTTAGGTGGTGCTATCAAGGGCTTTAAAGGAGCGATGAAGGAAGGCGAAAAAGAAAAAGGCGCCGACACTCATAAATCCGTTGAAGACGAATCTAGCAAAAAAGAAGAAGAGAAATAGTCGCTATCCAGCGATAAAACCCAGACACACTGGGTGAATCTAAATGTCTGAACAAAACACCACCGAACCAGAGAGCAGTTTTGTTTCTCACCTCATCGAATTGCGCACGCGATTAATACACGCGCTCGTCGGTATGCTGGTGATTTTTTTACCACTCGCACCGTTTGCCAACGATATTTATTCATTACTCGCACAACCTCTTTTGATACATATGCCAGAGGGCACTAGCATGGTGGCTATTGAGGTGATATCTCCTTTCCTAACGCCGTTAAAACTCACACTAATGCTGTCTGTATTTATCAGTATTCCGTGGATTTTCTATCAAATATGGCTGTTTGTCGCGCCCGGCCTGTATCAACACGAACAACGAATCGCGGTGCCTTTAGTCGCCGCGGGTACCGGCCTATTTTACATGGGCATGTTGTTCGCCTATTTTATTGTAATGCCATTGATCTTTCAGTTCTTAACCGCCACCGCGCCTGAAGGCGTGGCCGTGATGACCGATATCAGTAAATATTTAGACTTTGTCTTAACCCTGTTTTTTGCCTTTGGCGTCGCCTTTCAAATCCCCATCGCGACGTTTTTATTGGTTAAAACGGGTGTTTCTACGCCACAAAAACTGGCTGCGAAAAGACCTTATATTATTGTTGGCGCGTTCGTCGTTGGTATGATTTTAACGCCGCCAGACATTATTTCGCAGACATTACTGGCCTTACCGATGTGGGTGCTATTTGAAATAGGCCTTATTATGTCCAAAAAGTTTGTTATTCAAACTGAAGACGAGGTAGCTTAATATGAAATGCTTCATCCTATTATTAATTTTGTTTATGAACACAGCCAGCATTGCCGCTACTGAGACACTAAAAGCCTGCCCAGACAAACCTAATTGCGTATCGAGTACGGCCGTTAATAAGCATGCAATCGCGGCATTTATACTCGTAGATAGCTCGTCGAAAGACTTAAAAAGAGTTGCAGCGCTCATCAATCAGCTCGACACCCACGTCAGCGTCATACACGACCAACAGCGTATCCACGCTGAAATCACCAGTCGCGTTTTTGGCTTTGTTGATGACCTGGATTTATTACTCATCCCAGAGCAAGATATTATCCACGTTCGTTCCGCTTCTCGAACCGGATACTACGATTTTGGCGTTAACCGACGGCGCGTTGAAAAGCTTCGTTCACTACTTAAAAACGAAGGAATAATTCAATGATGCCACTAGCTGAACCGCTATCTTCATACCCTAAATATTGGGCCGAATGCTATGGCACCGCGCCTTTTTTACCCACCACTCGCGAAGAGATGGACGTACTCGGCTGGGATAGTTGTGACGTCATTATCGTAACTGGCGACGCCTATGTAGATCACCCCAGCTTTGGCATGGCCGTTATTGGACGCTTGCTCGAAAAACAGGGGTTTCGCGTCGGCATTATTGATCAACCCAACTGGCAAAACGCCGACGACTTTTCTGCATTAGGTAAACCGAATCTATTTTTCGGCATCGCCGCCGGTAATATGGATTCAATGATCAACCGCTACACCGCCGATAAACGCGCGCGTTCCGACGACGCCTATTCGCCTGACGACAAAGCCGGCCACCGCCCTGATCGTGCGGTTATTGTATATACCCAGCGCTGCAAAGAAGCGTTTCCCGGCACGCCTATCGTTATTGGCAGTATTGAGGCCAGCCTACGCCGCATAGCGCATTATGATTACTGGGACGATGAAGTCAGGCGTTCTGTTTTAATCGACTCACAAGCGGATATCCTGCTGTATGGCAACGCCGAACGGGCGATTACCGAATTGGCGCACCGTTTATCCATGAACGAAACCATCGGCAACATCACCGATATACGAGGTACCGCCTTTGTGCGCGATTCGCTGCCCGACGGTTGGACGCTGATCGATTCAACGCGTGTTGATAGGCCAGGCACCATAGATCAACACCAAAACCCGTACCAAACCGACGAAGAACGCGCCGCCGCCAGCGGTGGTAAATGCGAGATTAGTAATCCAGCCAGTAGCGATGGAAGCAGCCAGGTCGTTACCCTAAAATTTCTACCCAAGCACAGTAAAACAGACCGCACAAAAACCGTTATTCGCCTGCCGTCATACAAAAAAACCAGCACTGATCCCGTGTTATACGCCCACGCCTCGCGAGTTTTACACTTAGAAACCAACCCTGGCAACGCGCGTGCGTTGGTGCAAAATAACGACGGCAAAGACGTTTGGCTAAACCCACCGCCTATTCCGCTGTCTACCGAAGAAATGGACGAAGTATTCGGCTTGCCGTACCAGCGCGTTCCACACCCTAAATACGAGGGCAAACGAATCCCCGCTTACGAGATGATTCGTTTCTCCATCAACATCATGCGTGGCTGCTTTGGTGGTTGTACCTTCTGCTCTATTACTGAGCACGAGGGACGGATCATCCAGAACCGTTCGGAAGAATCTATTCTGAACGAAATAGCGGATATTCGCGACAAAACACCCGGCTTTACCGGCACCATTTCAGACCTCGGCGGACCTACCGCCAATATGTACCGACTCGCCTGTAAAGACCCTAAAATTGAAGCGGCTTGCCGGCTTCCATCGTGCGTTTATCCCGGCATTTGCGACAACTTAAATACCGATCACGACCCGCTGATTAAACTGTATAAAAAAGCGCGTAAAATCCCCGGCGTTAAGCGTATCTTAATTGCCTCGGGCTTACGTTACGATTTAGCCATCCAATCGCCCGAATACGTAGAAGAACTGGTCACCCACCACGTTGGCGGCTATTTAAAAATCGCACCCGAGCACACCGAACAAGCGCCATTATCTAAAATGATGAAACCCGGCATTGGCTCGTATGATCGCTTTAAAGAAATGTTCGATAAGTTCACCAAAAAAGCGGGTAAAAAACAGTACCTCATTCCGTACTTTATTGCCGCGCACCCCGGTACTGAAGACGAAGATATGGTGAACCTCGCTTCCTGGTTAAAAACCAATAACTTTCAGGCCGACCAGGTACAAACATTTTACCCCTCGCCAATGGCCACGGCGACCACCATGTACCATACGGGCCGCAATCCACTTAATGGGCTGAGCTATAAGAGTGAAAAAATAAATACCGTTAAAAGTCTGCAGCAAAGGCAATTACATAAGGCTTTGCTGCGTTATCACGACCCCAAAAACTGGAAAATTATTAAAGATTTACTGCTAAAAATGGGCAAAAAGAATCTGATTGGTGAAGGGCCAAACTGCCTTATTCCAAGCACCCCGAATTTCGGGAAAAGCGGCTCTCGTTCTAACGCCAAAAAATTTGTAACCAAGCATACATCGAAGGGCTACAAACCGTTGAAAGGTAAAAGATCTGCTCTTAAAAAATAACCCAAAAAAACCTCAGTTTATTTTGTCCCAATAGGGTGTTTCGCCAAAATAATCAACTAAAAAGTCGACCAGACGTCTTGTCCGTTGAGTGATATAGCGCGTTTTAGGATAAACCGCATAAGCGTGTGAGCCTAATAGTTCATATTCGGTCAAAAGGGGTACCAGGCTACCTGACTGGATGGCCTCCCAGGTAATAAAGCGCGGCTCGCCCGATATGCCATGCCCAGCAACGGCCATATCTTTTAAAAATATGCCATTATTCGCGATTAATTTAATTTGTCCGTTTATCCTATGTAAGTTGCCTTTTTTATCCCTTAACTGCCCAAGCGACGAACCTTTTATACTGTAGCCCAATAATTGATGGTGCTTTAAATCTTGCGGGCTTTTCGGTACACCGTACTGTTCAAGGTACGCAGGACTCGCACAGAGTGTTCTATTAATGGTCGTAATTTTACGTGCAACCAGATTTGATGGCTCCATGGTTTCTGCAATTCTAAAGGCTAAATCAATGCCCTCATTAATGACATCTACCTGTCTGTCGGAAAAATCAATATTCAGCTTTAACTGGTCGTGCTCTTTAATAAAAAGATCCAACGCTGGGGCCAAATGAGCTAAGCCAAATGAAAGAGGTGCCGCCAAATTAATCGTACCCGTCAATTGCATCGTGGATTCGGTCATCGCAGCATTGAGCTCGGTCACGTCGTCAACGACCTTAATAGCCCGATCATAATATCGAATACCTGCCTCCGTTAAGCTATAGCTCCGCGTTGTTCTATTAATTAGCGTAGTGCCTAAACGGCTTTCTAGCTCAGCAAGGCGACGGCTAACCGCCGAATTTACCATACCCATTTGTTCTGCTGCCTTGCCAATACCACCCGCATCCACGATACGAACAAAAATGGACATGTCTTCTAGTAATCCCATAATTAATAATTCTTAATTTGTAAACAATGTTTTCTTATTATTGCTATTTATAAAAATAAACTCAATGTTTAAAATATCATCAAGTAAACATAAACTTAATAATTTTTAATGATTAAAAAACTCTTCTTGCTGTTCATATTAAGCAGCTCATTTACCCCCTTTGCCCATTCGAGTGACGACTTTTATGCCCCGGGGTCTTTAGCAGATACGCTTTTTGGCGACGCATTAAAAGACAACGAACTCGCGCTGATTGGCTGGGCCAGTAGCACCCTGGTGTTTAACGATGACAGTAGCGATGACGTTTTGCCTAATGGAGCACTATCCACCGACGAAGGGTTTCACTTAAATCAGCTCGCTTTGATGTTCTGCAAAGGAGACGGTTGCTTGCCGAGCACAAAATTTAGCCCCAAGCACAACCTACTCAGCCGAATTACTCCAACCCCAGCACCAAAAAGTGACACCATCGATATTGGTTTTAACCTGTTGGCCGTCTATGGTACTGATTCACAGTTCCTACGCGTCAGTGGTTTTGATGATTTTGATTTTGATGATGGTAAGGACGAAAAGCTCTCCATCCCGCAATGGTACGTCGACATTTATCTGCCTTATTTTGATGGCATGAACATTATGTTGGGTAGCTTTATGTCGCCGTTAGCCAGAGAGATCGGCTACCCCTTCGCACCACCTAGGTGGTTTGCGAGCTCTTCTTACGAACTGCTTTATTCCCCCGTCAAACACGTCGGCGGCTTAGTTACCATCAAAGTTCCGACTGACGCGAGTTTCGGCCCATTAAGCATTGAAGGCGGTGTAACAACGGGTTGGAATAATTTCGATAACCGCAACGGAAGCTTGGCTTATTTGGCGGGACTACGTTATCGAACGCCCGATATGGTTTCAGGCATTGATATCGAGATGATGTTTGGCAACGGTGAAGATGATTTTGGCGAAGCTCCCGCCAAAGGCGGCTCACAATTTTTTGCCCTCAGTAGCAGCGGCAAAAAGCTTAACCGTTTTGCCGGCAATATAACGTTAATGCACCAGTTTTCACCAAAACTTGAGTCTATCGCCGAGTTTTTCTATGGCTCACAAGAAGGTGGCGATATACCTGCCGGCCCACAGTTTATTACCGAAGATGCAAAATGGTATGGTGCGTTTGCCGCGTTCCGTTACCAACTTCAACCCCATGTTTTTATCAACACCCGAGCCGAATGGCTTAACGATAAGAAGGGCGCCAATGTTCTATTTACGGGTTCGCCAGGCAATACTTATGCGTTTACAGCCAATATAGACTGGCAAATAAATCCCTACCTAAACATCATCTCAGAATTGAAATACGATATATATGATGGTAACGGGCTTCCTTTATTCGCCAATAAGACAGAGAATAACCAACTTCTAGGACTGGTAAACTTTGTTGTCAAATTTTGATAAAAAATCTATCGCTACATAAAGCAAGTCTATTTCTTGGGCCCTTTCTCGCCACACTTTTATTTGCCTGGCTGCAAATGGACGGCCAAAGCACAGGTCTTTGCATCACCGCCGCCGTCGCGGTCTGGTGTGTTAGCTGGTGGATCTTAGAACCCGTCCCCATTCCTGTCACGTCCCTATTACCTATCGCTATTTTTCCCTTAACTGGCGTACTAACGGCCGACCAAGTTGCCAGCGCCTACGGCAATAAACTCATTTTGTTATTGCTAGGTGGCTTTTTACTCTCCACCGCTATTTCCCATTGCGGCGCGCACCGTCGACTGGCGCTCACCATGGTGCACTGGTTTGGTAACGACAACCCAAAACGCCTTGTTTTAGGCTTTATGGTCGCCGCTGCAACACTTAGCATGTGGATCTCCAATACCGCCGCCACCTTAATGCTGCTCCCCGTAGCCCTGGCCGTTATCGACAGCAGCGACGATAAAAAACTCGCGCTACCACTATTGCTCGGGCTTGCCTACGCAGCTAGCGTCGGGGGGCTTAGTACACCTATAGGCACGCCGCCCAATCTTATTTTTATGCAGGTGTATCAGGAAAATACCGGCCTACAAATTGGCTTTGTAAAATGGATGTCATGGGCCTTGCCCGTGGTTATCCTCTTTCTACCGATCCTGTGGCTTTGGTTAACCCGAAAACTGACCGATACTGGTCACTTGCACCTGCCTAAAGTGGGTGAATGGACAACGCACGAAATTCGCGTCACGATCGTTTTCGCCATTACCGCGTCTCTATGGATTACTCGCCAGGAACCTTTTGGCGGCTGGAGCGTCTGGCTCGGCCTTCCTCATGCTAATGATGCATCCGTCGCCTTATTAGGCGTTGTTGCGCTGTTTATCATTCCCAATGGCAAACAGAAAAAACTGCTAGATTGGAAAACCGCGCAAAGAATTCCCTGGGGTATCTTGCTTCTTTTCAGTGGCGGTATTTGCCTCGCCAAAGCCTTCGTCGCTTCTGGCCTCAGCACTCAACTGGGCGAACAGCTCTCTGCCGTTACCTCGTTTAGCATTATCGGCATGATGCTGATCATCGCGCTCAGCGTCACCTTTATGACCGAAGCCACCAGCAACACCGCTACAACCGCCATGCTGATGCCCATACTAGCCGCCACAGCCATCAACGCCGATATAGACCCCATTTTACTCATGGTACCCGCCACCTTAAGCGCCAGTTGCGCCTTTATGCTACCGGTCGCCACTGCACCCAATACCGTCGTATTTAGCAGCGGGCAAATAGCCACCCAACAAATGGCTCGCGAGGGGTTTATTCTTAATTTGATCGGCGCTGGGCTTATAACGGGGGTTTGTTGGTTGCTGTTAGTGTGATGCAATCATTTTTGTACTGTTATAGATAATGGATCACTAAGATAGTTTTCACAGCCGCGAGGGCGTTCATTTCTTTTGTTTTCTCATCACCTAAAGGCATAAGTCTCATAAATGCGGATTAATGACATCCGCCTATTCGACTAAAAGCTACGAACCAAAGAAAAAGACACCCAATCGCAAAATGATGACGGGGTAAATAGACGTATTTAGATGGCTCGATCTTTTTGATTTAACTTCCCTTTTACCTCACCGAAGAATAAGTGCTTTTTACAAGGCCTTCCGTTGTGGTTGCCTGAGCCTGCTTTATGGCGAGTTCCACAACGGTGGAAAAAAGTATTTATTCTAAGGGTACCTGTAGGTGAGGTATCGGGATGGCATTTTTCTGGTTATTCTTTTGCACCCGAGGGCACAAGTTATCGCTCAAACGATAAGGCTGTTTGGCTCAGCTATGTTGCTAAAGACAAAAGAGTAACTCGCCCGTCAGAGTGAAATCTGATAATGATAAAAAGCAGATTATGTATTAAGAAGGTGTGTAGATCGCAGCACCTGTTAAACTTATTAAAACGTTATATTTAGCTCAGCAGGCTTCGCTTAACTAACCGATAGAATCATAAATATGTCTTCAGAAAAGAACGATGACAAGCTTGATAACGTTGTTGCCCAAGCTCGAAACGACCGTGAAAGTAGGGACCTTGGCTATCGCGAAAGGGCGCTAAAACAGTACCCGTGGATTTGCGGCCGTTGTTCTCGTGAGTTTAACCGCGAAAACATTCATGAACTGACGGTGCATCATCGCGATCATAACCACGACCATAATCCACCGGATGGTAGCAACTGGGAGTTACTCTGCCTGTATTGTCATGATAACGAGCATTCACGCCAACTTGATTCTGCCTATGGCGACGCCTCCAACGACACGCAGAAAAACACGGCTAGCCACAATCCGTTTGCTAGCTTGGGCGCGATGATTAAGGATAAAAAGTAGCGTTTAGCTGAAGGCTTATTGATCCGACCCGTTATTGCAACCCCTGTAATTATTTTTCTTATGAACGGTTCATTCACGTGTTTTTAAAAAAATCCTTTATTGCTATTGTTTTAACGCCACAGAGTTGTATGGTTACTTAGGTAACGTTAACGCCTTACGGTTGTTGAACTCTGCAGCCACTTCACAACACCATCGGAGAACATCATATGAAAACGAACCTATTAATGATTTTATTACTGGCCTTTATAACTACACCTATTTTAGCTGCAAAGCCCGATTGGGCAGGGCAAGGCAAGCCGGATAAAGAACAAACAAAACAGCTAAAATCGACGATGAAGGCCGATAAAGATATGGGCAAAATGAAAGGCCAGCCGGAAGAAAAAATGGCTAAACTGAAAGAAAAAAAAGATAAACCTGATAAGTTAAAAGGACTTGAAAAGCAAACGGAAATGAAATCCACTCAGCAACAAAAAGAATTAGATAAGGGCTCAGAAAAAGGGATGGAGTCCAGGGAAGAAAGAAAGAAATGGTGGAACTTCTTTGGCGAATAAACGCATGGAGGCTTCACGGCCTCGATCGCTTTAAAGTTAAGTATTGAGTGACCAAGCCAGCGCTATAATTAGAACAAGGTAAGGTTAAACCCTTATATGCAGCATTGCATCAGTACTGCTATTCCTCAATAATATGGCTTAAATAAGCGGGTATCGATTCGCTGCAATAACCCACGCATAGATGGGCTAATAATAATTAAACTGGAGGGGCTCCATGTCTGAAAATACCGACCACTACTGGGCTGAAAATATCCGCCTAATTTTAAAATTGTTGTTCGTCTGGTTTCTGGTCTCTTTTGTGTTTGGCATCGTCTTGGTGGAACAATTAAATCTTATCGAATTTGCGGGTTTTAAGTTGGGCTTCTGGTTTTCCCAGCAAGGCTCGATTATTTCATTCGTCATTTTGATTTTTTATTACATCAAAAAGATGGATGCGCTCGACGTTAAATATAACGTTCACGATTAAATACTATGGAATTACAACAGCTGACTTATTTGGTGGTGGGTGCTACGTTTGCGCTTTACATTGGCATTTCGATTTGGGCGAAGGCTAAAACGACCGGCGATTTTTACATCGCGGGCAAGGGCGTCCACCCCGTTGTTAATGGCATGGCAACCGCGGCGGACTGGATGTCTGCGGCCTCTTTTATCTCACTGGCTGGCTTAATTTCCTACCTCGGCTACGAAGCCGGCATGTACTTGATGGGCTGGACCGGCGGTTACGTGTTGCTCGCCATGCTGCTGGCGCCCTATTTGCGCAAGTTCGGCAAATTTACCGTACCCGAATTTATCAGTGATCGTTATTACTCCCGAACGGCTCGCGTGATCGCTGTGCTGTGCCTCATCTTCATTTCGTTCACCTACGTTGCCGGACAAATGCGCGGCGTGGGCATCGTGTTCTCCCGTTTTTTAGAGTTACCGATTGATCAGGGTCTGTATCTTGGTATGGGTATTGTGTTTATTTATTCCGTTATCGGCGGCATGAAAGGCATTACTTATACCCAGGTAGCGCAGTATGTTGTGTTGATGTTTGCCTATTCTGTGCCGGCTATTTTTATGGCGATTCAACTCACCGGCAATCCAGTTCCTCAACTGGCGTTTGGTAGCCAGATGTCCGACGGCTCTGGCTTCTTATTAGACGCGCTGGATAAAACCCTGATCGATTTGGGCTTTAACTCCTACACCGAACCGTTTAACGATAAGTCGATGATTGATGTCATGGCGATTACGCTCGCACTCATGGTCGGTACCGCCGGACTGCCGCACGTGATAGTCCGTTTCTTTACCGTACCAAAGGTATCCGATGCGCGTAAATCTGCCGGTTGGGCGCTCATTTTTATCGCCCTGTTGTACACCACCGCGCCGGTTGTCGGTTCGCTAAGCCGTTTAAATATCATCAATAACGTAAACGGCCCTGATAAAACCGGCGTGTTATATACCGAAATACCGAGCTGGTTTCAAACCTGGGAGAAATCCGGCCTTCTAGCCTGGTTTGATCACAACGGTGATGGAAAACTGCAATACGCCGCCGGTAATGCTTTTGCAGGCAATGGCAAACCCACTTTTGACGCCGACAAGCATGGCGAATTAGGCCAACGCATCACCACTAACCCGTCTGAAGGTAAAAAGGTCAATGGCGCGCCCTTTGCCAATGAAATTTATATTGATCGTGACATTATGGTGCTAGCCAACCCCGAAATCGCCCAATTACCGAACTGGGTAATTGCCTTGATTGCAGCCGGTGGCGTTGCGGCGGCTTTATCTACCGCGGCGGGATTGCTATTGGTTATTTCTGCCAGCATTTCGCACGATTTACTAAAAAGCACCTTTATGCACAAAATCAGCGAAAAGGCCGAACTGCGGGCCAGCCGAATTACTGCCGCGTTTGCCATTATGATAGCGGGCTACCTCGGCCTTCACCCTCCCGCGTTTGTCGCTCAGGTAGTCGCATTTGCATTTGGTTTGGCGGCGTCCTCGTTATTTCCCGTACTGATTATGGGTATTTTCAGCAAGCGCATGAACAAATACGGCGCCATCTGCGGCATGCTCACGGGGCTCGTCTTCACCATGGCTTATATCATTTACTTCAAAGGCATTTTTATTGAACCGATGGCCGCCAACACCGCCGAAAACTGGTTATTTGGTATTTCGCCTGAAGGTATTGGTTCGATTGGTATGTTATTAAACTTTTCAGTCGCCTTTATCGTTTCGAGCGTCACACCACCTCCGCCACAAAGCGTCCAGGACATGGTTGAGAGAATTCGTTTGCCCAATGCTGCCGCCGCTGCTCATGATCATTAACGGCCACTATGCTTAACACCGTCTGGGTAGACGCCGATGCCTGTCCAGTGGTGATTAAGGAAATGCTCTTTAGGGCGGCGGATCGCACAAAAATTCAAATCACCTTTGTCGCTAATCAGGCCATTCGGGTGCCACCGTCGGCCTATATCTCTTTTTTGCGCGTGACCGCAGGCTTTGATGAAGCCGATAACGAGATCGTCAAACGACTGCAGGCCGGCGACCTAGTGATTACTGGCGACATTCCTTTAGCCGCCGACGTAATAGAAAAGGGTGGCACGGCGTTAAATCCACGTGGTGAGCTTTACACATCCGCCAATATTAAAGACCGCCTGATTATGCGCGATTTTATGGAAACCATGCGCTCCAGTGGCTTGCAAGTGGGTGGAGGGCCTCCACCTTTAAACAACACCGATAAACAAGCCTTTGCCAATCAACTCGATAAGCTGCTAACGAAGGCGGGCCGTTGACTGTATAATTGCGTTTTTTCAATGCTAACAACAGTCATGCCTAAAGTCAGCGATTTAAAGTGCTCAATGGTCGTCGAAGTTAATGATGAACCCTATTCAGTTAAGAATATTGAAGTCCGCAACCCATCATCTCGTGGTGCCGCGACCTTATATAAAATACGTTTTAATCATTTAAAAACCAAACAAAAACGCGATGAATCACTGAAAGGTGACGAGTTTTTAAAAGATCTCGATTGTGAACGGGTAAAACTACAGTATTCCTATCAGGATGGTGAAGCATATACCTTCATGAATCTTGAAAACTATGACCAATACACCTTAGATGCTGATGTCCTTGAAGATCAAATAAAATACTTTAGCGAAGGCCTGGAAGGCATCGTCGGCATTTTGCTGGATGATGAGTTGGTGGTGATTGAATTACCCACGAGCATTAACTTACAAATTACCGACACCGCACCCGGCCTTAAGGGCGCGTCTGCGACGTCGCGCACCAAACCAGCTACGCTAACAACGGGTTTAGAAATTCAAGTCCCCGAATATATCGATAACAGTGAACTCATCAAAATTAATACCAGTACCGGCAAATTCATGTCACGTGCTTAACAGGAACGCCTTATGCCATCACCTATTGAACAACTTCGCCAGGCTCTCACCAATCTTCAGTTCAGCGATACGATGGAGATTATCGAGGCCTTATACGATTTCACCCCAAGCGGTTTCACTAATGGCAGTACGCGCAATGAAGCCAGTGAAAATAACGGCTCGTGCAAACTATTTGCCTTTGCCCAACTGAACGACTTTACAGAACCACAAACGCTCGCCCTTTTTGGCGAGTTTTATCGCGACGTTCTCGCCAAGCCAGATGGCGATGACCACCAAAATATTCGCAATTTTATACAAACGGGCTGGTCGGGTATCCACTTTGATCAGCCACCCTTAACGGAAAAAAATTAACCCTTATCATGTCTAACTCGAGCTTTTCATCGCTGCCAATTTCACAGGCGCAAATTAAGAATTTAGCGCACTTAGGCTATAAAAACATGACCCCCGTGCAAGAGCAATGCTTGCCGTTAGTACTCAAGGGTAAAGATATTGTTGCTCAGGCAAAAACGGGCAGCGGCAAAACGGTGGCGTTTGGCATCGGTTTATTGAATCAAATCAACGCAAAATTTTTTAACACGCAGGCCCTGGTGATATGCCCAACGCGCGAACTGGCCGATCAGGTAGGTAAGGAAATTCGCAAACTAGCTCGAAGCGTTCCCAATATCAAACTGGTATTGCTTTGCGGCGGCAAACCCTTTGGTCCTCAAGTGGGCTCTCTGGAACACGGTGCGCACATCATTGTCGGTACGCCCGGTCGTATTCAAGACCATTTAAAAAAACGTACATTCAAACTCGACCGACTTAAAACGCTGGTGTTAGACGAAGCGGACAGAATGTTGGATATGGGTTTTACAGATGCGGTAACCGACATCATTAATCAAACCCCAAAGACTCGGCAGACCTTACTTTTCTCGGCTACTTACCCCGATGAAATCAAACAAATGTGCCGCTCTATTCAGCGCGACCCGATCACCATCACGGTGCAATCTGACCAGCAACAGAACGTGATTGAGCAGCTGTTTTATGAAGTAAAAAAGCACGAGCGTAACAGCGCCTTATTAGGCTTGTTTGAACACTACAAACCAAAAACCGCGGTCGTTTTTTGCCATACCAAGGCGCAGTGCGCTGAGGTGGCGAAGCTTCTACGTGGGCACAATATAGAAGCACTGGAAATTCATGGCGACCTTGACCAGCGCGAAAGAGATCAGGTGCTGGTTCGTTTTTCTAATAACAGTTGCTCCGTACTGGTTGCTACCGACGTTGCCGCACGTGGATTAGACGTTAAATCCATCGGCATGGTGATCAATTATGAGTTACCACGCGACGCAGAAATTTACGTGCATCGAATTGGCAGAACCGGACGCGCCGGTGAAGCGGGGCTGGCAATGAGTCTTTTTGCAGAACACGAACAGCTTCGCGTTAAGGCGATTGAGAAATACCAAAACAAGCCTTGTTTGATCGATAGCCCGTTATCACTAGATCGCGATAGCAGCTTCAAACTATACCCACCGATGGTCACCATTCAAATTGACGGCGGGCGAAAAGATAAAATGCGCCCGGGTGATTTACTGGGTGCGTTAACCGGCGATGCGGGTTTAAAAAGCGAACAAATCGGTAAAATTGATATTTTTGACCGCTCTAGCTACGTTGCATTGGAACAGCAAGCCGTTAGGCAAGCGCTCGACTATTTAACAGACGGCAAAATAAAAGGTCGCGCCGCTAAAGCGCGTAGGGTTAAATAAGCCCGCCATGCTGCGACCGCACATTTTCTGTTACAATCAATGCCTTAAGCCCTTTCGCTTTCAATAAACTTTGCTCTAAACACTCATGTTTCAACTCATCATTTCTCGTTCTAAAAGCCTAAAAAGCGATATTCTTTCTGGCTTAACCGTTGCACTGGCTCTCGTGCCGGAAGCCGTAGCTTTTGCCTTTGTAGCAGGCGTTGCTCCACTGGTTGGCTTATACGCAGCCTTTATGGTGGGCTTAATTACCGCCGTTATTGGCGGCCGGCCGGGAATGATTTCTGGCGCGACAGGTGCGCTGGCGGTTGTTATGGTTAGCCTGGTGGCGATTCACGGCGTGGAGTACTTGTTTGCCACGGTTGTTTTAATGGGTTTTCTTCAAGTATTGGCGGGGGTCTTCCGTCTGGGTAAATTTATACGACTCGTGCCGCATCCTGTGATGTTGGGTTTTGTTAATGGCCTCGCGATTGTTATTTTTCTGGCCCAGTTACAACAATTTCAATTTTTGGACAGCGCCACTGGCGAACTGGCCTGGTTACAGGGCAATCAAATGGCCTTGATGTTGGGCATGGTAGCTCTTACCATGGCAATCATTCATTTTCTACCTAAACTCACCAAGGCGGTTCCTTCATCACTGGTTGCTATCCTAACGATTGTTGCCATATCGGTTGGTTTGGATGTGGACCTACGAACCGTTCAGGACGTGTTAGTAGATATGAGCGGTGACCCGCTAGCGACGATTGCGGGTGGTTTACCCCAATTCCATTTCCCTTCTGTACCGCTAAATCTGGAAACGCTTAAAATCATTTTCCCTTACGCGCTGATTCTCGCCGCGATTGGTCTTATTGAATCCTTACTGACATTGACCTTGATCGATGAAATTACCGAAACGCGCGGTCGTGGCAATAAAGAGTGCGTGGGTCAGGGCGTTGCTAATGTAGCGACTGGATTTTTCGGTGGTATGGGCGGTTGCGCGATGATCGGGCAAAGCATGATTAACATTAACTCCGGTGGTCGAGGCCGGGCCTCTGGCGCATCAGCCGCGCTATTTTTACTGGCCTTTATTTTGGTCGGCTCTTCATTGATCGAAATGATTCCCGTAGCAGCGCTGGTTGGCGTGATGTTTATGGTGGTACTGGGTACCTTCGAATGGGCTAGCTTTCGCTTATTAGGCCGTATTCCTACTTCCGACACGCTGGTCGGCATTACCGTCGCCGTGGTCACCGTCGCATCTGATCTAGCGATTGCCGTGGTCGTCGGGGTCATTATGTCTACGCTGGTTTTTGCCTGGAAACACGCCAAAAACATGCACTTTGAGATTGAAGAAAAAGATGGCGTTAAAATCTACAAACCCACCGGGCCGCTATTCTTCGCTTCTATTCATAACTTCCGCGAACACTTTGACCCAAACAATGATCCGCAGGAAGTGATTATCGATTTCGCGCGTTCACGCGTCTCTGATCACTCAGGCATTGAGGCAATTGATTCTTTGGCCGAACGTTACCTTAAGCTCGGCAAAACACTGCATTTGCGTCATCTAACGCCCGAATGTCAGTTACTTTTGCATAAAGCCAAGGATCTGATCGAAGTAAACGTTATTGAAGACCCTAAGTACGCCATTGCTGACGACGCACTAGATTCGTAAACCGTCTATAGCGAAGCCTGTACGCACTTGATAACGCCGTAATCGTATTCTTCATCCAAGGCTTCGTAGATCGGTTTAATACGGCCTTTAGACTCGTCTTCTAATGATTCGATGATGAGTACGATTTCTTGATATTCGCCATCTTCAAGGTCAAGTACCTGACGAACATCGAGTAAGCCCACCTCAATAGCATCGGCTAAATGGCCATAAACCGTGTTTACCTTGGTGTTTCGCTGCGTTGCAATTTGCTCCACACTCAATCCATCCTGATACAGCAATAAGGTTTCGTTAACCGTTGCGCTTAGGCGGTTATTGAGCAGCTCAGCCAATGGGTACTTTGCGATTTCTGCCAGAAACTGTTGGCCATAGCGATTGATTTTTTGGTCGCCAACGCCCGAAATATAGCGCATATCCGCCGTTGTATTTGGGCGCTTTTTAACCATTTCTTGCAAAGTCACGTCGTGAAAAATCACGTACGGCGGCACACCCGCTTCGTCCGCCAACTGGGTTCGCAGTGCACGTAGCGCCTCCCATAACGGCAAGTCTTGTGGCCGAACGGGGCTTTTAGTCTTTTTCTCGGCGCCGAGCTTTTCTTCTTTTAGCTGCTTTCTTAATTCCAGCGCCTGTTCGCCACGCAAAACCGGCCGACATTTTTCCGTCAGCTTCAATGAGCCGTAGCTCTCAGCCTCGACGTTCAAATACCCTAAGGCGATGAGTTGCCTAAAAATAGTCCGCCATTCGGTCATTGAAAATTCTTTCCCAATACCAAAGGTACTGACTTTATCGTGCCCGTTTTGCAAAACACGCTGGTCGGCCTTGCCCATTAAAATATCAATGATGTAGTTCACGCCGAAACGCTGCTCGGTGCGATAAATGGTCGATAGTGCCTTTTGCGCGGCGACGCTACCATCCCATTTTTCTGGTGGTGAAACACAGTTGTCACACGCGCCACAACGCTGATTCGACGCTTCATCAAAGTAATTCAACAACGCCTGCCGACGACAGGCAATTAATTCGCATAGCCCAAGCATCGATTCCAGCTTATTATGCTCCGCGCGCTTATGCAGCTCATCCGCCGTTGAGTTTTGTAAAAACTGCCGCAGCGTTAGTACGTCTTGCAGACCATACGCCATCCAGGCATTCGCTGGTTCACCGTCACGCCCTGCACGGCCGGTTTCCTGGTAATACGCCTCGATACTTTTCGGCAGGCTCAGGTGCGCAACAAAGCGCACGTCCGGCTTATCGATACCCATGCCAAAGGCGATGGTAGCGACGATAATAACGCCGTCTTCGCGTAGGAAGCGCTGTTGATTCTTTTGTCGTGTCTCTTGTGGCAAACCGGCGTGGTAGGGTAAAGCGATTCGACCTTGTTCACTCAACCACTCGGCGGTCGCCTCTACTTTTTTACGCGACAGGCAATACACGATGCCGGCGTCTTTCGGGTGGTTCTCCTGTAAAAAACGCCACAACCTTTGCTTGGGATTATTGCCCTCAGAAATGGCGTAATGGATATTGGGCCGGTCAAAACTATTGATGAAAACGCGCGCGTCTTCTAACTGTAACTGCGCGATAATTTCATCGCGTGTGCGCTGATCCGCCGTAGCGGTTAACGCAATGCGCGGAATAGTTGGGAATCGCTCGTGAAGGATTCTTAGTTTTTGATATTCGGGGCGAAAGTCATGCCCCCATTGCGACACGCAGTGCGCCTCATCAATTGCAAACAACGCAACGTGGCAACGCTCCAGCATCGATAACATCGCTTCATTCAGCAGTCGCTCAGGCGCCACGTAGAGTAAATCGAATTCGCCATTCAATAGTTGTTGTTCGACTTGCCGAGCTTCTTTTACTGTCAACGTCGAATTCAGGTACGCCGCTTTAATGCCGAGTTGTTGAAGCGCATCCACCTGGTCCTGCATCAGCGCGATCAAAGGGGAAATGATAATCGCCGTGCCTTCGCGCAATAAAGCCGGAATTTGATAACACAAGGACTTACCGCCACCAGTCGGCATCAACACAAATGCGTCACGCCCCTCGACGAGTTCAGCAATAATCTCATCTTGTGGGTGTCGAAATTGATCGTAACCAAAGGTTGACTGTAATACGGCCTGGGCGTGACTCATGCAGAAAAATTCGTTTAAAGATGTTAATTATCGCATAAACAGAAGAAGCCCTGAGTAGACTGTATAATGTTGATTTTTCTCCATTGACCACGACTCCATGCTGAAACTCAACAACGTATCCCTTCGCCGGGGCGTTCGCTTATTGTTTGAAAAAGTATCCTTTACTATCCATAACGGTCAACGGGCCGGTATTAGTGGTGCGAATGGTTGCGGTAAATCCAGTTTATTCGCCATGGTATTGGGTGAAATACAGCCCGATATCGGCGACTTTTCCATCCAGTCTGGCTTTGTTATCGCGCACGTTGCGCAAGAACTTTCGTCCACTGAGCAGGCCGCGATTGAATTTGTTATCGATGGCGACACGGAACTACGTAACATTCAGGCTAAAATTTCCCTCGCCGAACAACAACACGACGGCCATCGCACAGCAGAACTGTACGCAGAACTGGAAACCATCGATGGCTATACCGCTAATTCCCGCGCGGCTATTTTATTAAGCGGTTTAGGCTTTAAACAAGCAGAATTAAACAATCCCGTCTCAACCTTTTCTGGCGGTTGGCGAGTGCGCTTAAATCTTGCCAAGGCCTTAATGTGCCGCTCGGATATGCTACTGCTCGATGAGCCGACCAATCACCTGGATTTAGACGCCGTAATTTGGCTTCAGGATTGGCTGCAAAGCTACCCGGGCACTCTATTACTTATCTCTCATGACCGCGATTTTCTGGATGCCGTGGTCGGCCACGTATTACACTTCGAGCAGCAAAGCGCTAGCTTATACACGGGCAACTATTCTCAATTTGAACTCGCCAGAGCCGAACGTTTAGCCCAACAACAAGCCAGCTATGAGAAGCAGCAAAAAGAGCGCGCGCATATACAGCTTTATGTCGACCGCTTTAGAGCGCAAGCCACCAAAGCAAAACAGGCGCAAAGCCGACTTAAAGCGCTGGAACGAATGGAAGTGATTTCCGCCGCGCATATTGACTCGCCATTTCATTTTGAATTTTTCAAACCCGATCGTGTTTCAAATCCACTGATCAAGGTTGAAAAGGCTACCTTAGCTTACGGCGAAACGGTTATTTTAGACACTATTTCACTGTCGATAAAACCCGGAGATCGACTCGCCCTACTGGGCCCAAATGGCGCGGGCAAATCAACGCTTATCAAATTATTAGCCTCAGAAAACAGCCCTACGAGCGGCTCAATCGATGCGGCTGAAAGCCTAAAAATTGGCTATTTTGCCCAGCACCAACTCGAACAGCTCGATCTTAACGCCTCACCCTTGTTGCACTTGCAAAGGCTTGATAAAAAAGCAACCGAGCGCGATTTACGCAACTTTTTAGGTGGTTTCGGTTTTCACGGTGATAAAACCCTGGAAAACGTAGCGCCGTTCTCTGGCGGCGAAAAAGCGCGTCTGGTGCTTGCCATCCTGGTCTATCAAAAACCTAATTTATTGCTGCTCGATGAGCCGACCAATCACCTGGATATTGAGATGCGTCACGCATTGAGTTCTGCATTACAAGACTTTAGCGGCGCTATGATTATCGTATCGCATGATCGACACCTACTGCGTACCGTTACCGATCAATTTCTGTTAGTCAGCGATGGCAAAGTCATGCCGTTTGACGGCGATTTAGACGATTACACCGACTGGGTGAAAAATCAATCTCGCGCCATGGAGTCTGCCCCTGTTGCCGGCAATAGCCAACGCGGCAAAAAACAGCAACAAGCTCTCAGCAGGCAACAACAAAAGCCATTACGCGATGCCTTAAAAAAGGCCGAGAAACAGCTTGAAAAACTGTATGCTAAGCAACAACAATTGGAACAACAACTCGCCGATGGTGACGTGTATAGCAACGAGAATAAAAAGCAATTGGCAGAGTTAATCGAGACCAAAAATAAACTCGATAATGAGTTAGAGAAAACAGAAGAGGCCTGGTTAGAAGCGCAGACTGCCCTTGAGGAAGCTTAATGAATGAACACAAAAACAAAGATCCTTTACACGGCCTGACCTTAGAAAGCATCGTGACTGAGCTGGTCAAGCATTATGGTTGGGAAAGCTTAGGCCAGCAAATTAATATTCGCTGCTTCACTAGCGATCCATCGATTAAATCCAGTCTGAAGTTTTTACGCAAAACACCCTGGGCGAGAAAAAAGGTTGAGACGCTCTACCTCACGACAAAAAAAAGTGTTTGGAAGCACTAAACAGGCTTAGCCAAAAATTCCAATTTTAACGGCCACCCATTAATAGGCCTAAGCAAAAAACACCCGCCTATTAATGCAAATTCGAACAGACCTGTAACGTGTTGTTGGCGTTCGAACTAACTCCTCCCTTCTACTAGTGCGACCAGAATTCGCGATGGCTAAATTCTTTTTTCGTCCTTGACACATTTTTTAAAATACTGTCTATAATCAATTAACATTGATCAGCTGCACGATAACTGGTTTTTTATAATACTTTTATTTTAAAAATACTAAGAAACATGAAAAAGATAAGCCTTAAGTCTAAGTTTTTAATCGCCATTATTGCCGGTGTTGTATCCATTTTAGTCGTCATGTTCGGCGTCCGATTGATGGGCAAAGTAACCGACTTTGCCTACTTAGAGCGCCAACATATCATTGCCATTAGTAATATAGATTTCGAGCTTGCACGCCCGACTAGCAAACGAAACCTTCTATTGGAGAACGCAATAAAAGCCCACGCTCAACCAATCAAGCTTGACAATGCAATTTTTGGTATTGAAAAGCTACTTTTCCGGCTATTGGGCCAGGGATATTTACTAGACCTTGCTGCCAAAGATGTATTTGATTTGGAAGATGTCATTGACTACCTTAAGAAAATCTCATCGACTAATTTAACCACTCAACAAGTGAGGGATATGGATAAGCTCATGTACGAGCCTAGAACCAATACAGAGGCATTTGGTGCAGGACTTCGCGATGCCGCTGGTTTTGTTAAAACGGTCGTTACCCTATTAGTTTTATTAAGTCTTGGTGGGCTGGTTGGCTTAATCGTTAATATGATGCGTACAACTCTGCCTCCGTTGCAACAAACCCTCTCGGTGATCGAAAGGATAGCAAAAGGCGACCTGACGGCAAGAGTCGAAAATATCAGCGGTGGCGAAATTGGTCAGATGCAATTATCAACCATTGAAATGATTAAGGGTCTTCGTCAAATGATTGAAGGCATCACCCAGGTGGAAGCCGATTTAACGGTCGCCGCACAAAACGCGTCCGCGGTGACTGTTCAAATGGCTCAAGGCGTTAACGCTCAAAAGACGGAAACTGAAAACCTTATCAACTCAATAACTGAAATGAGCAGCGCCACCGATGCAGTTGCTGCTGCGTCGTCAAATGCTGAAGCATCCGCAGATGAAGGCAATCAGGCCGCAGCCCGAGGCAAAGAAGTCGTTATAGATACCGTAAATTCTATCAATGAGCTAGCTGACGAAGTGGAGACAGCCGTTAATGCGATTAACCTTATCGAAAAAGATAGTGAGGACATTGATTCTGTGGTCAAAATGATCCAGGACATTACCGAACAAACCAACCTTCTAGCATTAAACGCTGCGATTGAAGCTGCTCGTGCGGGTGAACACGGTAGAGGATTTGCCGTTGTCGCTGATGAGGTCAGGACATTGGCTCAACGTACACAAACGTCTACTCAAGAAATACAAAATATGATCGGCAAGCTTCGCACCAGTACTCGCTCAGCTGTTGATGTTATGGACCGTAGCCATGATAGAGCAAAGATGAGTGTTGAGAAAGCAACGCAAACCAGCGAAGTAATCGAGGAAGTTGTTGTTTCGGTCTCTACAATGATGGGGCTTAATAAAAAAATTGCTCTGGCCGCCAATGAGCAAAGTATTGTTACTAGCAAAATCAATGCGAACACAACCATAATTAGTGATGTCGCAGATCAAACGGCAGCGGGCGGGGAAAAGGTCTCCCAATCAAATGACGTTATGGTGGGCCTGTCGCTGAAATTAGCCGAAATGGTGAAGCAGTTTCGACTTAATTGAGCAATGGTGGGGTGCCAGCGCTCATTAGCTAATACGGGCTGTAGACAAAAGATCAGCCGGCATCGCATTAGCTAAACTGTATAACGAAAAGATTGAATTTAACACCGAAGATGAAACCTGTTATCTAAAACGAGCCGCTTAATCCAGGATAACTAAGCGGGCGTAGCTCCTCTTAATCCCTTTGTGACTACTACTATCGCCGTTCCAGCAAATGCAGCTAAGAACCAAATCCATCCGTGCAAACTGCCCGACACGACGCCACCTATGAAAGCACCCACATTACAGCCAAAACCAATCGTCGCACCGTAGCCTAACAGCAAACCACCGAAGGCCGTCGCCATTAACTCCGCGAAAGTTAAACGCCACTTTAATTTGAACCTAGTCGTTAATGTAGCCACCACTAAGGCACCCGCTATAATTCCGATGTTCATCACCGACGTCGCATCATCCAGCAAGCCGCCCGATAAAGCGCTTTCTGCAGCGGGTTGCACCCAGTAGTCCCAAAAATCCAGGTCTAACTCAACGCCCAGCCACTCACTGCCTTTTGCGCCCCATAATGGAAATGCATTGGCGACTGACCAAGGACGTCCAGCCACACCCACGGTAATAAAGTTGAGCCCAGCCAAAGCTAACCCACCGAGCAATAAAACTCTTCCCGTACCAGTATTCCATAAGGGAGCAACTTTGCCATAGCGTTGCTTCTCAATCGTTCTAAAGAGCCAATAAAAGCCGCCAGCAATTAGCGTATTGACTGACACCGCACCCCATACACCCACAAGACTGGTCAAATCAACGGGTAAAAAATTGGCTTGATTCATCCACCAACCATAGTGGGCGGACGCCAACAACGCCCCAGTTGCAAACGTTATCAATGCAATCAACATCTTAAGCTGCCCACCACCACTGTTATATAACGTGCCCGACGCACAACTTCCAACCAGTTGCATACCGATGCCAAATATAAAAGCACCCACAATTAGAGATGCACCAATGGGCCGAATATAAGCAAAAACTGGTGATCCCCATAAACTTCCTTCCGCCAGCACTGGCAGAATTAGGGCCGAAGCGACCACCAACATCACCATCTGAGCACGTAACCAAAGACTTTTTCGTTCCGACACCATGCGCCGCCAGCCATTAGAAAAACTGAAAGTAGCATAAAACAACACCGCGCCTAAGGCATAGCCCAGTAACAATAAAATGGCCTGATTTTGCCCCGCATTTTGTAGTACAAACCAGGCACTTAAGGCCATCAGGACAAATAAAGAAGTGGCTTTTATGACGGTAATCGAGCGCAATGGTGAAGGCTCGCTAACGATATAGCGTTCCGTAGGTGTATTTACCTCAGCGTTCATTGCTTGCCCCATAAAAATTGAATGATCATACAGCATCGGCCTTAATGGCTCTATGCTGGAGCATTATACGAATTAAACAGCTTATGCAATAAATACTTTTAATTAACTTCTTTATTTCTAAAAGCTATAAGAGATATTTGATCGGTTAATTAATAGCTTTTATATAGACAATGTCCCGGCCCATTCCTTTTACCTTGCCTACAAACTCATCGCTAAGTGACTCAACACCCCGATCATCAATCCATAGCAAGCCACCGTAATCCCTATAGTCTGCCCATGCATCGGTAAATAAAGGCTAATCTACAGGCATTTCCCCTGTTTCGAGCCAGTGAGCGCACTCATCTCTCAGTTCTTTTGCAGCGCGCTGTTCGTATTTAACCACCTCATCGGCTTGAAGAACGTCGCGCCAACGACCATTGGTGCCCTTGTGGATGAACGATTGCGCGCCGCCTTCCCAAAATGCGCCACCGAGGGGTACACTTTTTGTAGCGTGAGCTTTCATATAATCAAAGCTACAATGACGCAAAATACGATCCCACTTTTTGTCATCGATTGGCGTTTCGAGGAACTCCGCAATTCGACGAATTTCTCCAGCCATATTGTTTTTTAGATTGGCAAAGTGCACAAAATGGACGTTAGGCAGGTCTCTGATCGCCCACCATGACCTGATGTTTTGCCAAAAGGGCCACCAGGGGTGTCCATCGTGATCGAGCCATTCGTGGTAATACTGCGTGATTGAAGCTGGTGGCTTTTCAATCGGCGGCCCTATTCGCCCCGGCGTGTCATTTAGCGCGGCATACCACGCGTCGTTAGCCGTTGAATGGTGGTTGAACATGCTCCATAAGACGTCCCGACCATCCCTGCCGATGTACAAATATTTCGCTTTTTTGGAAAAAACCAGTGCATCGACCGGCAAGTGTGTTTTAAGAAATCGTCGATGCGTCTGCGCTTCAACCGCGGGGAGTTTTACTTCCTTCGGTGGAACTCTCAGATCCATCCAAGGCGACATCTCAGCGACATCCAGCCCTTCTTCACCATTAAATAATAATTGCGCGACTATTTGTTGCATCCATGTCGTTCCCGATTTGGCGTAGGTGGCGATAACAATATCGTCGTCGCGGAACTTAAAGTCATTCCAGATGGTGGAATCAAAGTGGTGATTTTGAAATTCGCGTAACTTTTTAGGGTATACCGTATCGTCCATGTAGAACTCCTCTATCTTAAAAAAACAGGCCCGGTTTAAGCCAACGAAAACGTTTTGATTTATTTAGCAAGTTTTTTATTTTTGGCCAACTCTACCATTGCTCCCTTTATCACTCGAAATGATGAGCGCAACAACATTCCAGCCAACAGCGTTGCGAGGATGATATCGGGCAAGCCTGAGTCAAACAACCATACGCCTACAGCCGCCAAGATAACCGATAAGTTTGAAGCTATGTCATTTCGTGAGCACTCAAAGACAGAGCTCATATTGATATCTTCTCGTCGATGCTGCCAGAGCAGATAGAGGCACGAGCCATTGCCGATTAAGCTCAGCAGACTGAAAAGCCCCATCAACTCGTAGGAAGGAATCACGGGGTAAATTATTCTATGTATTACCTGAGCAATAACCAGACTAGCCGCCAGAAATATCAAACTTCCCTTGAATAAAGCCACTCTCGCCTTGGTAGAAACTCCTTTAGACACGGCATATAGACTCAAGCCATAGGTCAATGCATCACCCAGGTTATCCAAACTATCGGAAAATAAAGCACTGGATTCAGCAATGTAAGCCGCTATAACAATGGCAATAAACATAATCGCATTGATCCACAGCACCTTAATAAGGGTGCCACGTTGCCTTTGCTGTAAAAATTCTATTGCGCTGTTATCTTCACAACAAGAACCCACTTAGCTCTCCTTTTCAAGAGGGTTTAAAAGGGACTCTTTTTCATCCTCTGTCACGCTCTGTACAATGGCGTTTCCTTTACTCGCTTTTTTTGCCTTATACATCAATCGATCGGCTATTTCGCTCATTTCAGCCAACGAAAAACTCCTCGGCTTGGACGTAAAAACCACACCAATGCTCGCGCTAATATCGATCATATTGCCTTTGATATTTTCAAGGCTCGATATTTCTTTTATTAATTTATTGGCCATCTCTTCAAGCGTCACCTTGCTCCCAGCCCCGTATAAGCAAACTACAAATTCGTCTCCGCCAATCCGGCCTACCATATCGTTTTTACGAGTATGTCCGGTTAGAACATCCGCCACCTGGCACAAAACCAAATCTCCAATATCGTGACCAAAATTATCATTAATGGGTTTGAAGTTATCCAGATCTATAAACATGAGCGCCAGACACTCTTTATTTCTAATCGCCAGGCTGCGTAAGTTTTCGCTGACTTCATTGAATAAAACCCGGTTAGGCAAGCCTGTCAGAGGGTCATGATAGGAGGCCATCTTCAACACTTTATTTTTAGCCTCGACAATAGAAGCCAAAATATAATCACTGCCGTCTATAACAGCAGGCGACAAACCTATTTGGATTTGTATCTCTTCGCCACTTTTTTTCATCGCTGGCAACATGCGTCCCGCGTTCATTGGACGAGATAAAGGGGCTGCCTTGTAATTTTTTAACAATTTTTTGTGCGACGCATTCATCCTGTCAGGCACAAGGTCGTTGACGCTGATACCACATAACTCATCTTCACTGAAGCCGAGAAGGTCCTGGACTTTAAAGTTTGAGAAGACGATAACGCCCGCTGGGTCCGTCAACAAAACGCCTATAGGCAAGGTGTCCAAGATTGATAGCAGTGCTTCGTCGGTAAATTTAAAATTTGGCATCGTTAAGCCCACCTCTATATAACACCTTATTAACAAGCAATCGGCTTATCAGATGAAGCCCACTCAAAAGATTGAGTTTTAACATTCTTTCAGCATTAACACCTAGACTGTAGATCTATGCTTCCATTTCACTATTAAGCAAATACCGTTGACGCATCAAACACCGGGCCGTCTACGCAGACGCGCTTCATCGCAATGCCCTCGTCGCTAGTCACTTTAACCACACAACCCGCGCAACCGCCAACGGCGCAGGCCATATATTCTTCTAGCGATACCTGACAAGGCAAATCAAATTCTTTCGCGAGAGCGGCCACTGCTTTTAGCATAGGCGTAGGGCCACAAGAATATATTTCAACTTGTTGCCTCTCTACTTCGCTAAGCGACTTGAGCCAATCACGCGCAAGCTCCGTGATATAACCCTTATAGACCCCGTTATAACCCTGCAAGCTGGCCAAACGACTCGGGACACCCCATTGCTCCAATAATGGCAAACATTCGCTAATATCGTCTGACACTCCATCGACAGCCAGATTTGAAGCCTGCCTTATGAAAGGGAAAGGGACTTCTGAACCCATAAATACAACCGGACGGATACCGGGGTGACGTTCTTTAATCGTTTCAGATAAACAAATCATCGGTGGAATGCCTACGCCACCGCCCAATAATAGTGCTTTGGGGCGTTTTCCATTTAATTCAAAAGGCCTTCCTATCGGCCCCATCAGGCTAATATATTCACCTGGTTTGCGATGCGCGAGCAGCTCCGTACCTTCACCCACCGTTTTATATAAAAACTCTACCCAACCTTCTTTCGCCGATGCGCGCATAATCGATAAGGGCCGCCGCATGAGTCGTTGTGGATCGCACTGTAGATGGGCAAACTGACCCGCCTGTGCTGATTTTGCGCATTTCGGTGCATGTACTCTCAGTACGAACTGGCCTTCTTCAAAAGCCTGTTGCGAGAGGATTTCCGCTTCTTCAACGAAGATAGTGTTACGTGTGTTTTGTTGCATTATTTTTTGAATACTACGCGGCCATTGACGATCGTGTGCGTCACCTGGCCCTTCATTTGTAGCCCTAAAAAGGGGGTGTTCAGGCCTCGGCTAAGCCAGTTTTTTTCGTCAACTTGCCACGTTTTATCCGGATCTACGATACAAATATTGGCCGCCGAATGTTTGGTTAAGTTGCCCAAATCTAAACCTAAAATTGTAGCCGGGCCGGTCGCTAATCGATCGACCATTTGGCTTAACCCGAGCAAACCTTCATCCACGAATCTAAGCATTAATGGCAGCACCGTTTGCAGACCAGAAATACCGGCCTCAGTCGAGGGAAAGGGCGCCTGTTTTGCCGCTTCTTCATGTGGCTGATGGCCTGAACTTACGCTGACAACCCCTTCCACGACCGCCGCTCTAAGCGCGTCTCTGTCTGCGCAAGTTCGTAGCGGTGGCGAGGTATGATAGTTCGCATCGAAGGTGCCAACGTCTAACTCTGTCAGGTGTAGTTGATAGGCGTGCACGTCCGCGCTGATGGCGATATTGTCAAACTGCGCACGGGTTAGCATGGTTATTGCGTCAGCCGAAGAAATGCCGGTCAAATGAACCCGCGCCCCGGTTTCTTGTGCCAACACAATGATTTTCGCGATGGCGACCGTTTCCGCCGATACCGGAATGCCGGACAAACCCAACCTCGAACTCATAGCGCCATCGTGCACACAACCATCGTCTTTAATCGCTACGTCTTCTGGCTTGAGCACCACGAGTAGATCGTGTGAACTGGCGTATTGCAGTGCTCGTCTGAGCACCTGACTGCTTATATTGTTATTGGGCGCCTGGCTTACTGCGACACATCCCGCTCTTTTCAGTGCGTACATTTCGCTCAGCGTACTACCTTCCAAACCAATCGTTAACGCGCCTAATGGCAATACTTTCGCGTAGCCCGCCAGATCGGCTTTGTCTAGAATTAACTGCACCACCGCGGGTGTATCTAATACAGGCTTCGTATTAGGCAAGCAACAAACCGCCGTATAGCCGGCCGCTACTGCCGCCCTTGTTTCAGTTTTGATGCTGGCTTTTTGCTCGTAACCGGGCTCTCTTAAGCTGGCATTTAGGTCGATAAACCCCGGCATCACCAGTTTATCGGTCGCATCTATCGTTAATTTTGCGACAAAACCGTTTGGTGACCGACCAATACTTTGTATTTTTCCCTCACCGATGTAAACGTTTTGCACGCCATCACGCTCATTCGCTGGGTCTATCACGCGGCCATTTTTAATGCAGATATTCACGACTGATGCCCCGTTGCATTATGACCTAAGGTGAGCGCCATCACGGCCATGCGAACGGCTATACCATTAGTCACTTGTTGCAGAATCACTGAGTTGGGACCATCGGCCACCGCCGCATCCATTTCTACACCACGATTTATTGGCCCAGGGTGCATGACGATGACGTCTGGTTTGGCGTACGCCAACCGCTCCTCTGTGAGCCCGAAACACTCGAAATATTCGTGCTCACTGGGCAATAAAGCGCCGCCCATTCGTTCGCGTTGCAAGCGTAACAAGATAACGACGTCCACGTCGTCCAGGCCCGTTCGTAAATCACCGTATACGTGTACGCCGAGCGAGTTGGTATCACTAGGTAACAAGGTCTTAGGCGCGATAACCCGAACTTCTTTCGCCCCCAGCGTGTTGAGTGCCTGAATTTGGGAGCGCGCCACCCTTGAGTGCAAAATATCGCCAATAATGGCCACCTTAAGCTGACTAAAATCTTGTTTTACGCTGCGAATGGTGAACATATCGAGCATCGCTTGGGTTGGGTGCGCGTGTCGTCCGTCGCCCGCATTGATGACACTAATATGCGGGGCAACATGGCGGGCGATAAAATGGGCCGCGCCGCTATCCGAATGCCGAACGACAAACATATCTACCTGCATAGCTTCCAGATTACGAATCGTATCAAGGATACTTTCACCCTTAGTCGTCGCTGAGGTGGCTATATTGAGGTTGATAATGTCTGCCGATAATCGTTTTGCCGCTAGGTCAAACGTCGTGCGCGTTCGAGTGCTATTTTCGAAAAATAAATTAACGATTGTTTTACCCCGTAACAGGGGAACTTTTTTCACCGCTTGATCCGCAACGCCGGAAAATGACTCTGCTACATCCATGATGTCGATCAGGGTGTCTTTCGATAAACCGTCGATGGTGAGAAAATGACGCAGCTTGCCCTGATCGTTTAGTTGTAAACTGGAACTATCAGGTGCTTTGAAGGACGTACTAGCAGAGTCTTTGCTAGATCTCATATCAGTCAATTCCGGTTGGTTTCTAGCGCCAACGGCGCTGGTCCGGTCAATTTTACCTGTTTTTGTGCTGATAAATCCAGTTTCAAACCAATAACATCTGCCTGCAGGGGTAATTCTCTACCGGTTCTGTCGACTAAAACCGCCAAGGTCACCGTATTGGGGCGGCCATAATCAAAAATTTCATTCAAGGCCGCACGAATCGTTCTACCCGTGTAGAGCACGTCGTCCACCAAAATAATGTCCTCGCCTTCAAGCGTATTAGGAATTTGACTAGGCTTTACTTGTGGGTTCAAACCGATGCGCGTGAAATCATCTCGATAAAATGAAATATCAATTTCGCCTAGCGGTTTTGCCAGACCTAATCGATGGTGTAATTTTTCAGCGACCCAAAGACCGCCGGTATGCACACCGATCATTAACGGCTGATCAATTTTTTTATCAGCCATTTGTTGTACTAATTGAGCGGCCATATCGTCGATAACGGCATCAATATCGACAGATGTTAGGTCTGTTCCCATGTCTTAGGTACCTTGTTGTTTTGTATTAAGCCAACTTTGCAAAATAAGTTGGGCGGCTAATTGGTCCTGCACTTGCCACAGTTTGGTCGCGCTCACTTTCACTTCATCAAATAACATTTGCTTTGACTCAAACGTCGTTAATGTTTCATCGAACAGCTCAACCGGGCACTGGTATCGGCCTTCAAGTTGGCGTGAGAAGCGAATCATTTTCGGCGTCACTTCATTATCGCTACCGTCTTCCTGGTACGAAATACCTACCACCATTTTTTTCGGTTGCCAGGTATTTACCAGCTTGCTGATTTCGTCCCAGCCCGTTTTCTGATTGATCGCTTTAACCGTAGCCAGAGCATTGGCTATATTCGTTTCTGTGTCGCCAACGGCCACGCCTATTTTTTTTACGCCATAGTCAAAACCCAGGCAAACGGCCATTAGCAATGGCCCGCTTCTGTGCTCATCAAGCTGATATCAACGCCTATTCTATGCGCCGCTAATTCCCAGCGTAGCGCCAGGGGTTCATCAAACACAATATCCGTCTCAGCCACGCCGTGCAACCAGTCGTTCCTCTGAATTTCTTCTTCTAATTGCCCCGCAGCCCAACCAGCGTAGCCTAACGCGACCAACCATTTTTCGGGCCCTTTATCTTGCGCAATAGCTTCTAAAATATCTTTCGAACTGGTTAAGGCGATTTCATCATTTATTTGCATCGTAGAGTCCCAATTGCCAACGGGTGAATGCAATACAAAGCCACGCTCGGGTTGTACTGGGCCGCCGATAAACAACGGCGTTTTGGAGACTTCTGGGCGCACAGGGGTAACGGCTAATTGCTTAAAAATATCACCCATTGTCATCGTGTGCTGCTTATTAACCAGCAAGCCTAAGGCCCCATCTTCATCGTGTTGACACAAAAAAGTAACCGATTTTGAAAACTCAGAGCCTTCCATGCCGGGCATGGCAATTAAAAAGTTATTCGTTAAATACTGTTTTTTATTCATAAATATATTCTGTTTATTTCTTATTACCTCGTGCGCATTGCACCTTCATTTAGAAATTGCCAGGTCCGGGTGATGACTAAAATATCCACCTCTTTTTGAAGCTCAATCGGTAATGGCGCAAAAGGTGCTGACAGTTTAACAATATTGATCGCAGCGTCATCTATAATTTTATGCCCTGAGCGACGGTTAACGATAATTTTTTTTAAATTGCCGTCAGCGTATAGCTCAACGCTCAATACCAGGGTACCCGATAGTTTTTTCCGCCTTACTTCACCGGGGTAATTCAAATTACCCACTTTTTCCACTTTTCGCTGCCACGCCGCTTCGTAGCTGGCTGCTTTATATTTATGCGCATTAATAGAATTGATGTGTAACTTACGGGGCCTTCTTGAATAACTCGTGATGGCCTCGCTCATCTCCGCCTGTAGTTTGGCGATCTCTTCGCTTTGACGTAATAAGTCGGCGGCGGTTGGCATCTTTTTCTCATCCGGCACGGGTTTATTACCGGCGTCTATAGCGACCTTTGCTTCTGCTTGCAGCAATACTTTTTGTGCCTGCGGTTTTGCTTTTTGTGTTTTTATAGCCTCTGAAATAACGGGGTCTTTAGGGCTGGGCCGGAGCGTTGATTGTTGTTGATTGACGCCTTTCTCTTCTGCTTCGCCACTGCCTAATTGATTTTCCTGTGCTAAAAAATCGGCCTTATCTGGGCGTTCATTTTCTGCCGATTTAACCAGTACAATTTCCAACCTCTTGCCGACTGAAGAAGGCTTATCAACATCAAAACCCACGCCTAAAATAACCAGTGCGTGCACAATACCCGCCATAAAAAATGTCAGGCTCAGTTTATCCGCCGAAGAAATGACTACAGGCGTCACCGCTAAGCTATTTTATCCTCTATACAATCCATCAATAAACCACTGATATTTAAACCGTATAGATTGTCCAGCTCCTGGACACACGTTGGGCTGGTCACATTAATTTCAGTCACATAATCACCTATAACATCGAGTCCTACGAATATTAGACCTTTTTCCACCAACGTTGGGCCGATTTGCTCACATAACCAACGATCCCTCTCGCTCAGCTCTCGGCCTTCACCCGTACCGCCCGCCGCTAAATTTCCGCGCGTCTCGCCTTCAGCTGGTACCCGCGCCAGGGCGTACGGCACTGGCTTCCCATTGATAATTAAAATACGTTTATCGCCTTGTTTAATTTCAGGCAAAAAACGCTGCACCATGGCGTGCGTTTTGCCGTGATCCGTCATCGTTTCTAATACCACGCCCAGGTTATGGTCGGCTTTTTTAAGCCTAAAAATAGACGCGCCGCCCATACCATCGAGTGGCTTGATAATAATGTCTTCGTGCTTTGTTAAGAATTGGCGAATTCGATCGGCTTGTGAGGTCACTAAGGTCGGCGCACAACAGTCTGGGAACCACGCGGTAAATAGTTTTTCATTCGCATCGCGCAGGCTTTGCGGTTTATTGACGACTAAAACGCCTTGCGCTTCTGCTTGTTCGAGCAAATAGGTGCAATAAATATAATCCATGTCAAACGGCGGATCCAGGCGCATTAAGATCACGTCCAGCTCTGCTAGCTCTAGGTCTTGTTTTTCGCCCAGCTTATACCAGCCGTCAGGATTCCTTTCTACGCTTAAGGATTGGCTACTCGCCTTCGCCGTTCCTTCGTCGAGAAATAGATCCGCCTGCTCCATATAGACCAAATCCCAACCTCTTTTTTGCGCCTCTAACAACATCGCAAAGGTGGTGTCTTTTTTAATATTGATTGATCCGATGGGATCCATTACAACGCCTAAACGCATGATTTGCTCCAATGTTAATCCAAAATTGAGTTGCTAATAGTAACTTGCTTAATAACTAAATATCAGCTGTCCTCGTTAGATGCCTTGTTATCTTCTACCTTCCAAGAGATCCATTCAATCGTTAGTTTACGCATATAGTTATTTCCATCAGCTAAGGACATTTCATTCGGTGGTTTTTTATTGGGTTTTTCCTTTGATTTACCGAAAAAGGTGTGTCGATACCAATTAGCCGTGTCAAAAAATATTTGGTTTTCTTCAAAAGAGGCCCACGATTGAATCTTTTTAATGCCCTCTTTGCTTTGTTCTGAATGCTGCTCGTCATCTCTAATTGTTTCGTAAATTTTGAATAACGAAAACCAGTCAAGCAATGAGTTCCCTTGAAAAAAGCGAAATATGTATTTGATCTCTGGATTCGACTCCCACAACTGATACCATTCTTTAGGTGCAACACCACTACTAAAGAGAACATTCATAATCTGAAATGTTGCCTTCCCTACTGCAAAAAACTCATCTTTTCTTTGGCCACTTTCATCGATGACCCAAAAACCATCCGATTCCACAAATTCCATTTTATTTGAAAATATCCTTGAAGAAGCATTAATAAATTCAATTATATTACCCGCCTTTTCAAAAAGATCAGTCCTGTCTACCAATTGATTAAAATCCTTCGATTTTAAAAACCAGCCCTCATCATGACTCGTTATAGAAAGCCCTGGCCCGTCGTACTCTTTAGCCAACTCCATTAAAAAACTATTATCACCTTTTAATTTAACTTCCCAATTAGTCATAGAAACCATTTTACTCCCTTTATAACATCGCCGAAGGTCGGCTCAATATGGTTTAACCTGCCCTTTATCGCGTTAGTAATTCATTGTTTTTCGGATAAGAGAGCGCTTTGTTTGAGCGTAGCGAGTTTAGCGCGAACATGAAAAAAATTAATTACTGCGATTAGGGTGGCCTTTTCTTTGGTTCGTTTCTTTTGGCCACGCAAAAGAAATGAACGCCCTTGTGGCAGCAATGCTAAGCCATATCGCCCCATAAAACCTGCATAGCCGCGATTGAGGCAATGGCTGCCGTTTCGTTTCGCACCACTCTTGGACCAAAACCAAGGGCTGAAAAACCCGCGTCTTGCGCGGCTATTATTTCCTGCTCAGAAAAACCGCCTTCTGGGCCGATCAGTACAGCCACCTGATCGTCGGGCTTTGGGACGCTTTTTAAGGTATCGGTCTTCCCTGGTTCAAAAATAATCCGACTGGGGGCTAAGTCGTCTGCTAGCCAGACCGCTAAATCGGTCGTTATATTTAACCTCGGCGGGACATTCCGACCACACTGTTCACAGGCACGCAACACGATACTTTGCCAATGTTTGTGTCGTTGCTGCCGCCTTTCTTCGGTTAGCTTAACGACGCAGTGCTGCGTTAATACCGGCGTAATCACGCTGACGCCGAGTTCTGTCGCCTTTTGGATCGCCACGTCCATTCGTTCGCCGCGAGAAACGCTTAAGCCCAATTCAATTTTGAGTGGCGACTCGATATTAATGTCATGCCACTGCTCAATGCTCAACACCACTTCTTTACGGCCGACTTCTGCAACAACGGCAGAATATTCCCCGCCAAGACCATTAAAAACGGTCAGCTGCATGCCCTTCTTTAAACGTAATACGTTGCGTAAATAATGCGCCGGTTCCGAATCAATGCTTATTAATGTATTTTCAAGCAACTGTTGCTCAATAAATAAGCGAGAAATACGCATAGTTAGCCGTTTAAACTATCGGGCAGCTCAATGATATCGATGGGGTCTTCTAATTTTGGCGGCATCTGCAGGTGAAAGCCTTGTGTTGTAAGGTTTTTCATCACCACGATAACGCTTTCGCGCGCCAGGGGTCTTTCGTCAGACAGCTCCAGGTCAAACACGTGCTCAGGCTCGGGGAATTGCTGCATCACTTCGGCGGGCACATCAGAAAAATCGTCCTGTTCTTTTACATACAGGTACAGGCCGTCGCGCTTTTTAGTTTTATAAATCGCGCAGGCTATTTCTTTCTTGTCACTCATACTGATTCGATCCCTAAATTACGGCAAATAGCCAGGCTCGATTCAGCTTGATTCATGCTGTAAAAATGCAAGCCGGGACACCCTTTGTCCAACAAGTTTTGACACAGCTCACTCACCACGTCTGTGCCGAAGGCTTTAATGGATTCACGGTCATCGGCAAAACCCTCTAAACGTTTTCGAATCCAGCGAGGGATTTCAGAACCACACATATCAGAGAACCTCGCTAATTGCGAATAGTTAGTTATTGGCATAATACCCGGCACAATCGGCACATTTAGACCCATTTTATCGCAATCTTCAACAAAACAAAGGTAAGCATCCAGATTGAAAAAGTACTGCGTGATGGCGCTATTGGCTCCCGCTTCGACTTTACGCTTGAAGTTGGCCAGGTCGGATTGGGCGTTTTTTGCCTGCGGATGAATCTCCGGATAGGCGGCCACTTCAATATGAAAATGATCACCGGTTTCCTGACGAATAAAGCTAACCAATTCATTGGCGTAACGAAACTCACCAACATCCAGAGTGCCCGATGGAATATCTCCACGTAAGGCGACAATTCGGTCAATTCCGTGGCTTTTATAATTGCCTAGAATCTCGCGAATATTAGCTTTCGTAGAACCCACACAAGACAAATGCGGCGCGGCCGAAAACCCTTGCCGTTTAATATCCAGCACGGTATCAATCGTGCCCTGCTGGGCACTACCGCCAGCGCCAAAGGTAACGGAAAAATAGGCAGGATCTAATTGACCCAGTTTTTGACTTACGCCAAGTAATTTCTCACGAGCCTGTTCCGTTTTAGGCGGAAAAAACTCGAAACTAATCGGCTGATTTGTATCTAATGCCATAGTTTAATATCGGTAATGATGCGGTTTATAAGGGCCCTCAACAGGGACATTAATATAGTCTGCCTGCTCTTGAGTCAACTCGGTTAAGTTCACGCCAATTTTTTCCAGGTGCAAGCGCGCTACTTTTTCATCCAGTGTTTTTGGCAATACGTACACTTCATTTTTATAGCTATCACCATTTTCAAAGAACTCCATTTGCGCCATCACCTGATTTGTGAAGGAAGCAGACATAACGAAACTAGGGTGCCCAGTTGCACAGCCTAAATTCACCAATCGCCCTTTAGCCAGTAGAGTAATCCGTTTACCATCGGGGAAAATCACGTGGTCTACCTGAGGTTTAACTTCAACCCACTCATACTGTTCCAACGAAGCAATATCAATTTCTGAATCAAAATGGCCGATATTACAAACGATCGTCTCGTTCTTCATCGCCGCCATATGGTCATGATTAATCACGCCTAAATTACCCGTGGTGGTGACGAAAATATTGCCCTGATCGGCCACGTCATCCATACGAACCACGCGATAACCTTCCATCGCCGCCTGTAGCGCACAGATAGGATCCACCTCGGTAACCCAAACGGTAGCACCCATGCCCTTAAAGGCTTGCGCACAGCCCTTGCCAACGTCGCCATAACCGATCACCACGGCAATTTTGCCCGCGATCATTACGTCGGTTGCACGTTTAATGCCGTCCAATAAAGACTCGCGACAACCGTAAAGATTATCGAATTTACTTTTAGTGACCGAATCGTTCACGTTCATCGCAGGAAACAACAGTTCACCCGCTTCTTGCATTTGATACAAACGGTGTACGCCAGTGGTGGTTTCTTCCGTCACGCCCTTAACGCTTGCCGCCATTTTTTGCCATACATCAGGCGACGTTTTCAAGTTGCGACGCAGCACCTCTAAAATGGCGACCCATTCTTCGTTATCGTCCGCTTTAGCGTCAGGCACAACACCGGCCTTTTCAAACTCAACGCCTTTATGCAACAACAAGGTCGCATCGCCACCGTCATCAAGAATCATGTTGGCATCTAGATCACCCGGCCAGGCCATCATTTTCTCAGTACACCACCAGTACTCTTCAATCGTTTCACCTTTCCAGGCAAACACAGGAATGCCTAAATCGGCAATCGCAGCGGCTGCGTGATCTTGAGTAGAAAAGATATTACAAGAACACCAGCGTACCTCCGCGCCTAATGCGATCAATGTTTTGATCAGCACCGCGGTTTGAATCGTCATGTGCAAACTACCTGCAACACGCGCACCTTTAAGTGGCTGGGCGTCGCCAAACTCTTCACACAGCGCCATTAAACCCGGCATTTCACTTTCGGCAATGGCAATTTCTTTATGGCCCCATTCGGCCAGTGACATATCGGCGACCTTGTAGTCGGTAAATTTTTCAGTTAATACGGAACTCATTTTATAATCTCCTAAAGTGTTTTAATGCCGGCCGCATCACGCAATACGTCGGCTTTGTCTGTTCGTTCCCAGGTGAAATCTGGCAGCTCGCGACCAAAATGACCATAGGCGGCTGTTTGCTGATAGATCGGGCGCTTCAGATCGAGCTCTGCAATCAGGCCTTTGGGGCGCAAATCAAAGTGCTCGCTAATAAGCTTTTCGATATTCTGGTCTGAAATAGCGCCCGTACCGAACGTTTCCACACTAATGGACGTCGGTTTTGCGACGCCGATGGCGTACGACACCTGAATTTCACAACGCGAGGCCAAACCGGCGGCAACGATGTTTTTAGCAACATATCGGCACATATACGCGGCAGATCGATCCACTTTACTAGGATCTTTCCCTGAAAATGCGCCGCCACCATGACGCGCCATACCGCCATAAGTATCCACAATAATCTTGCGACCCGTTAATCCGCAGTCGCCCACCGGGCCACCAATAATAAATTGACCGGTTGGATTGATGTGTATGTTTTCAGACAAGCAACCTTCAAACCAGCCTGTTGGTAGCACGGGTTTAATAATTTCCTCCATCACCGCTTCGCGCAAGTCTGCCTGACTAATATCTGGTGAATGTTGTGTGGACAAGACGACCGCCTCAACACCCACTGGCTTATTGTTTTCATAACGCAGGGTTAACTGGCTTTTTGCATCGGGTCGTAACCAGGGCAAAATACCTTTCTTACGCACTTCGGCCTGGCGCTGAACTAATAGATGCGAGTAGGTAATTGGCGCGGGCATCAACACGTCTGTTTCATCACAGGCATAACCAAACATCAGGCCCTGGTCGCCCGCGCCTTGTTCGTGGTCTTCGCTTTCATCAACGCCCATCGCGATATCGTGCGATTGCTTGCCGATTGCGTTCAAAACGGCGCAACTTTGCCAGTCAAAGCCTATTTCAGGCTTATCGTAACCAATGTCTTTGACGACATTACGCACCAGCTCTTCGGTATCGACCCAGGCATTCGTGGTAATTTCGCCGGCCAAAATGACCATGCCCGTTTTTACCATCGTTTCGCAGGCGACTCTCGAGGCCGGATCCTGTGCCAACAGCGCATCTAGCATCGCATCGGATACCTGGTCGGCCACCTTATCTGGGTGCCCTTCTGACACCGACTCAGACGTAAAAATAAAATTTTTGCTCATAGTAAACTCGCCTCATTACTCAAAGGGGATCTGAAAGAAGAGCTTGTCTGGATGTTGCCGTTACTGGCAAGAAAAGGTAGTTAAGAAACCTAATTACCTAGACACAACGCTCATTATTTTCAGTTACCCGTTAATAATGAACGCCGTTAAATATTGAAACTTGAATAAGCCTAGCAGGAGATTCCTGTTGCAGCGTTCCTTATTCAAGGGAAATGCATTTTATAGCATACGTCCAAAAAATCAAGGGCTTAGACACTCTAAGCCCGGCAAGACAACCTAAATCAATACACTTTAGGAATAACTTTTGACGTTCTTTGCTGGTAATCCTGGTAGCTTGGGCCGATATCTTTCGCCAGGGCCTTTTCTTCAAAATGGATGCCTACCAATACGTAAAGAGACATGCCAATGGAAAACACCAGATGCCCGACCGTCATCGTCGGCAAGGACCAAAAAGCGATCAACAAACCCAGCATCATTGGGTGGCGGACCCAGCGATAAAACAAATACTCAGTAAACTTAACCGGCGTATAGGTTTTTTTGACAAAGTATAGCCAACCATGACGCAGGCCAAACAAATCAAAATGATCGGTCAGAAAGGTCGACACTAGGATTAACACCCAGCCCAGCGCAAAAAATGCCCAAAGAACCTGCTGTACCAGAGGGTTAGTAACTTGCCAGACAACCCCGTCTATGGGCTGCCAGTAAAACATCATGATCGCCAAAACTATCGTTGAGGCGAGGACGTAAGTGCTTCGTTCTGCGTGATGAGGGACAACACGGGCGATCGCCTCTTTAAACCAACTACGCGCCATTATGGAGTGTTGCACGCCCCACAACAGCAACAGCCCAACGTTAATGGATAACGCTGCGGTTACGCCCATCGTTTCGCCCGATGAAATCGATTTAGGCACGAAAACGTCACCGACAAAACCTATAAAATAAACGAACGTACCGAAAAATAAAAAATAACTCACTACGCTATATAGCATTACTAGTGCTCGCATCCCACCCTCCTTGTTAACTGTTTTTTTCGATTTTATGTTTTACAATGACGCCTATCTCATGGACTTAAAAACTAAGCTGAGCACGATAGTCGTCTTGAATTCATCTTTTTAAAAACATCAGATTACGCTTAAAAATAAACCATGACAAATAAATTAGAACAAACCCTTCGCCTCATCGACGCGGCCAACGAAAGCGACCCCAACGAAGTGCTTGAACAGGGTAAACATATCGGCGTCGAAACGCTGTACGCAAAGCGCATGTTGAGTACCCTGCAGTCTTTCGATAGTCAAGCCTCGGATTCGCTCACACTGGCCTGTTACGCGCAACACGTCTGCCGCTGGAAAATTGCTCGTAAGACGTACCCCGAAGGACTCAACGGCTACTTAAAATGGCGCAGCGATCTGGCAAAACTGCACGCCAGTATCCTCGCCGAGGCGATGCATGAAAGCGGTTATACCGAACAGGACATCGAGCGAGCAAGGCACATCATTCAAAAGAAAAAATTAAAAACCGATGCCGAATCACAATCGCTTGAAGACGTCTCTTGCCTAGTTTTTTTAAGCTATTACTTCGAAGCTTTCGCGGAAAAACACACTGATGAAAAAATTATCGATATTGTGCAAAAAACCTGGGCGAAAATGTCCGACAAAGGCCATCAGGCAGCGTTAAAGCTATCACTAGCTCCAGGGCAGCAAGCATTAGTGGCTAAGGCACTCGAATAAACGGGAGCCTTTATATGCGCCAAATAAATCTGCTAGACATTCGTTTTTTTGCCCTTATATTACTGGCATTAAATGGTTGCGCGAGTTTGAAAACAGCTCAAATTCCAGCCCCGAAAAACTCCTTCCCCGTCTGTTATGGTTATGGCTGCCATACGGTTCAACAAATATCGCTCTCAGAGCAGCAATGGTCTTCTATCGAAATGCTTTTTTCTCCTCTGGCTGATAACGCAGAGATAGAACGCCAACAGATGGCGCGCGCAATTGCCAAAATGGAGCAATTAATTGGGGTAATAACCGACACGCAGGATGACTTACCCGGCACCTTTGAGGCGCTCTTTCAAAATACAAGCCATCAAATGGATTGTGTCGATGAAGCCACCAATACCTCGCTGTATTTAAAGATGTTTCGACAACGGGGGCTGGTGCGTTTTCATCGTGAAGGCCCACGCATCAACCGCGGCTTCTTTTTCAACGGTTGGCCGCACACCTCTGCGGTAATAAAAAACAGCCATACCGGCGAAAAGTTTGCCGTAGACGCCTGGTTCCATAAAAATGGCGCCGAACCGGAGATCGTACCCGTCAAGCTGTGGTATTCTGGATGGCACCCCAAGCCCCTATCAAACGACTAGTATTGCTTATTAAGGAGATATAGATATGACGTTACCTATTAAATCACTCGCCCTTTTTTTCACGCTTTTCTATGCCGCGCAAGCCTTATCAGCTTCCCACGATAACGCGTTTGCCAACATTACGTTAAAAACCACCCACGTGAACGGTAACGTTTATATGCTGGAGGGCGTCGGTGGTTTTGCCGGCGGCAATATCGGTGTATCGGCCGGTGAAGACGGCGTCTTATTAATTGACGATCAGCTCGGCCCGATGTCAGAAAAAATAACCACCGCGATAGCCAGTATTAACGCGGCCAAGCCTCGCTTTATTCTGAACACCCATTGGCACGGCGACCACACGGGCAATAATGCGCATTTTTCCAAACACGCCACCGTCATTTCACACAGCAACGTGCGTAAACGCTTAATGGCTGATCAGGAAAACTTCTTCGGAAAATCGCCCGCCCAACCTAAAGCAGCCTGGCCGCTAATCACCTTCGATCAGTCATTAAGCGTGCATTTTAATGATGAAGATATTCAGTTTACGCATTATTCAAATGGCCACACCGATGGGGACGGCGTTATTTATTTCCCTAACAGTAAGGTGGCGCATTTAGGCGATCACTTCTTTAATGGCGTATTTCCCTTTATCGATTTAGACAGCGGCGGCAACGCGTTTAAACTGACCGAGAACATTAAAAACATTATTGCGAGCTTGCCAGAAGATACCCGCATTATTCCAGGGCACGGACCCCTATCAGACATGAAGGGCTTAAGAACCTATTATGAAATGCTAAAAAGCACCACGACCCACGTACAAGAGGCGGCGGCCGATGGTGAATCATTAGAAGACATTCAATTTGGTGGCCTGCCTAGCGAATGGACCGGCTGGGGCGGTGGCTTTATTACGCAAGAACACTGGATCAGTTTTATTTACAAGAGCCTGCCCGTAAAACAATAGCCCAGTCTTTAGTCGACAAAGGAATGGCTGAAAAATCAGCCGTTCCTTGCTGACCTTATGGCGATCAACGCATGAAATACCGACTGATTATCTTACTATTTCTTTCCTCCTCTGCGATGGCAGAACCCCAGTTCGATATGGAAAAATGTCTAACACTGGCGCTCGCCACGGCTAACGACGAGCTAACGGTGGGTGAATTAAAACGCCAATGCACTGAGGCAACAGATAACGAGCCAACGACCGTTGGCCAAACGACGAAGCACCTGTCCGCAATTAAACAACGCCAGTTATACGAACAACAGGGGGGCTGGAACGCCTTTTCGATTCTGCCGCACAAACCCAATTACATTTTGCTCGGCTACAACAGCAGCGAACCAAACCACGAGCCTTTTGAGCAGGACTTCCCTAACGAACGCGCCGACTTACAGCACCTGGAAACAAAATTTCAAATCAGCATGAAGTTCCCCATCGTGCAAGGCGTGTTTAAAGGCTACGGCGATTTATACGCCGGCTATACCAACCGTTCTTTTTGGCAACAATTTAACAAAACCAACTCATCGCCTTTTCGCGACACCAACCATGAAGCCGAATCCTGGCTGTCTTTCGATACCGATTACGACCTGGCGGGTTTTCACAACTCCGTCATTCGCACCGGCTTTACGCACCAGTCCAATGGCCGGTCTGGTTCACTTTCTAGAAGCTGGAACCGCACTTATGTCGAGTTCATCCTCGAACGTGATAACGTTTATCTATCCTTTAAACCCTGGTTTCGCATTCCCGAAAGCTCAAGCAATGACGACAACCCAGATATGGAAGATTTCTTAGGCCACTTCGAACTGAGGGGCCTGTATAAAAAACAAGGCCACACGTTTGATTTTATGTTTAGGAATAATCTAAAAACAAGCCATAACCGGGGGGCTATAGAACTCGGCTGGAGTTTCCCCATCCATAAAAAAGTCCGCGGCTACGTGCAGTGGTTTAATGGTTATGGAGAAAGTATGCTCGATTACGATAATCACACCAACAGCATCGGCGTTGGCATTCAGCTCAGTGACTGGCTATAAAGTCTGGCCAGACGCCTTGTATTTACAGGTGATTCACCAGCCATCTCAGGTATAATTTTATATCGCACAACAGGTTACTATTTATGCCCCATAAAACAGATCAAGACTGGCAATCCAAACTGACAGCAGACGAATTTCGTATTTGCCGAGAAAAAGGCACCGAAGCCGCTTTTTCCGGACTGTATAACGACTGTAAAACTAGCGGTATCTATCGTTGCAAATGTTGCGATACGCCGTTATTTGAGTCGGATGCTAAATACGACTCCGGCAGTGGATGGCCGAGTTTCTGGAAACCCATCGGCGCTGACAATATAAAAGAAAATAAAGATATCAGCCACGGCATGACGCGTATTGAAGTGGTTTGCGCAAACTGCGATTGTCACTTAGGTCACCTGTTTGAAGACGGCCCACAGCCCAGCGGCTTGCGTTATTGCATTAACTCCGCCTCACTCAATATTGAGCCAAAGGAATAAGCATGCAGCACGCTCAACAACACGCGCAAGCCTTACTCGATTACATTGATGCCAGCCCAAGCCCCTGGCACGCCGTTCAAACCACGGTTGATGAACTAAATAAGGCGGGCTTCAGCGAGCTATTAGAAGGCGAATCCTGGACCTTAGAAGCCAAGGGACGCTACTTCGTTATACGCGACGATTCATCCATTATTGCCTTCACCACCGGTTCAAATACCTTGGCCAGCGATGGCTTTAGGTTAATTGGCGCTCACACCGACTCGCCCGGGCTTCGGGTTAAGCCAAAGCCCGATAATCAACAGGGCGAGTTTCATACGGTAGCGGTGGAGGTTTACGGCTCGCCAATTTTAGCGACGCTAAGCGATAGAGATTTGAGCCTGGCAGGGCGCGTGCACCTAAAACAGGAGGGTGAACTGCGCTCGACCCTCGTGCGTTTTAACAAGCCGCTTTTAAGGCTGCCAAACCTCGCTATTCATATGAACCGTGAGGTGAACACCGTCGGCCTTAAGTTCAACATGCAAACCGAATTGCCACTTTTATTATCCGTAGCAAACGAACAGTTAAATAACGAAAGCAAGCTGATTGATTTACTCGCCAAAAAGTTGGGCGTAAACGCGAACGCCATTGCTAGTTGGGAGCTTCACGTTTGCGACACGCAAGCCGGCACCCTGTATGGCGCCAACGAAGAATTTTATGCCAACAGCCAACTCGACAATCTGGCGTCGTGCCACGCCGCACTCACTGCGTTGTTGTCCGACGAGTCACTGAACGCCAATCAATTCAATGTCTGCGCTTTTTTTGACCACGAAGAAATTGGCAGTAATAGCCATAAAGGCGCCGACGGCAGTTTCTTGACCGACGTGTTAGAACGCATCGCCGATGGCCTGAAAATATCCAACGAAGACTATAAGCGCGCGCTATCTAATAGTTTTATGATCAGTGCCGATATGGCGCACGCCTACCAGCCGAACTTTCCAGCCGCTTACGAGCCCAACCATAAAGTTCTGGTTAATCAGGGCCCCGTTATTAAAGTCAATGCGAATATTCGTTACGCCTCAAACAGCGCCTCACAGGCTCGGTTTATTAGCCTCTGCGAGCAAGCCGACGTTCCGTATCAGGAGTATTCACACCGAGCAGACCTGGGTTGCGGCAGCACCATAGGCCCGATGACGTCCGCGCGTTTGGGCATTAGCGCCGTCGATGTTGGCAACCCAATGTGGGCCATGCACAGCATTCGCGAAAGCGCAGGGGTACTGGACCATGACTATATTACCCGCGTATTCTCACAATTTTTTTCTTAAGCCGTATCGAATAAATGAAATTTAAATTTAAATTCACCATCCTTATCTTCATCGTCGCGGCGATCGCTCTATTTTTCGCGCGCAATGAAAACTTTATACCGCGCACCGCGTTAGATATTTATCACCATTACATCAATAAAACGGAAGCGAGCGCTGTTGCCGGCCTAACACCCGAGGCCGCGTTAGATATTCAAAAACGCGTGGTGTATGCATTGTCTGAAAAATGGGGTGGTGTCGCTGGCTATAAAGCCGCGTTAACGAACCCCGAGGTGCAGCAAAAAATGGGCGTCAGCGAACCCTTGCTGGGAATTTTCCTAGACAAAATGTTACTAGACAGTCCTGCTACCATCCAGATATCGTCGGCGGTCCACCCGTTTGCCGAAGCCGACCTGCTGGTTCGCGTAAGAGACGCCTCAATCAACGAGGCAACAACAGATGAAGAGCTACTCGCCTCGATTGATCAGGTTATTCCCTTTATAGAAATTCCTGATCGCCTGTACTCCACCGAAAAGCCACTAACGGTGGATATGCTCACGGCGATTAACACCGGCGCGCGTTATGGCGTAATGGGTGAACCGATCCCTATCGAAGATATTGAAAACCTGAACTGGTGTCAGGTAGGCATCGTGTACGACGACAAAAGCCACTTAAAAACGGGGCGCTGTTCTTCTTTAATGGGCAACCCGGTCAACGTTATCCGCTGGCTTCGGGATAAACTCTTGAAATTGAACTACCCGCTTAAACAAGGCACCTTGTTATCTTTAGGTAGCTTGACCTCGCCGATACCGATTAAAAAAGGCCGCCTAACCGCCGTCTTTACAGGCCTCGGATCGCAACCACACGTTACCGTTTCAGTTACCTTTAAATAAAAAACGCCCGCAAAGCGGGCGAATATTTAACGCTTAAAGCCTGGCTCTAACGCATCTAGCTGATACGTTTACCTAGCATTCTTCTAAGCGTGCCGTCTTTGTCTACAAAATGGTGCTTTAAGGCGCCACAAAGATGTAAAACAATCGCCACAAAAATAACCTTGCCAGCTATTTCATGCGTTTCATGCGCCGCTCCAGCCATAGCGCCATTAATAGGAATCATCTTACCCACTTCATCTGGATTTGGCGTTGCCGCTAATAGTTCCCAGCCAAAAATAGCCAAACCATAACCGCCCAGGCCAGACATCAACATACCCGACACTGGCAATATGATGGTCGCAATAATCAACAACCAATGAACAATTTTCGACAGCGTATGCTCCCATGCTTTGTAATTGCTCGCCGCTTCGGGCCAACCCTGTTTAATACGCCAAATAACGCGACATAAAATAACCACGAATAACAACATGCCAACGGATTTGTGAATGGGGTATAGCTCATGCACCTCATAATCCGTCATATAGACGCCCACCGCTATCATGCTAATAATACTAAGCCCCACTATCCAGTGTAGCGCCACCGTCACAGCCGACAATTTTTCTTTTGTATCGCTCATTTTTTCTCCCATCTCTTTATTATTAATTAGTGTTAGTTGATATATCATACTTGCATTATTAGCCTATATTTTCAATTAGTATGAATCAAGACCTTTATCCCTCTCTTTATATCCCACACGGCGGTGGGCCCTGTTTTTTTATGGACTGGACCCGCGGCCCGGCCAACACCTGGGATAAAATGGCCCATTGGCTAGGCCTGCTGCACCTGTCTTTGCCGCAAAAACCGGCCGCTATTGTTATTTTTTCGGCGCATTGGGAAGCTGAAGTTGTGCGTATTAACAGCCACCCCGCGCCTGAATTAATTTATGACTATTACGGCTTTCCCGAACACACGTATCGCTTAAGCTATCCCGCGCCCGGATCGCCAGAGCTGGCAAAAAGAATTCAGACGCTTTTCACCGCGGCGAATATCACCAGCGAACTAGACCCAACACACGGCTTTGATCACGGCACATTTGTACCGCTAAAAGTGATGTTTCCAGAAGCGGATATTCCCGTAGTTCAGGTGTCGCTACACACCAGCCTCGATCCACAACTTCATCTGCAAATGGGCGCTGCACTACAAACCCTAAGGCAAGATAATATTCTGATCTTAGGCAGCGGCATGAGTTTCCACAATATGCAAATACTGATGCAGGGTAATGACCCACAGAATCATTCTGGACAGTTTGATAGCTGGCTAAATCAAGCCTGTACCGCAACGCCCAAGGAAACGAATCAGCAGTTATCTGATTGGCAAACAGCGCCTTCTGCACTCGCTTGCCACCCACGCGAAGAACACCTGATTCCCCTAATGGTCGCCGCCGGAGCAGCGGGAAATGACGCCGGCAAAAACATATTCACAGACCATGTGATGGGTGCTACTGTATCGGCTTATCAATTTGGCTAATACGATGGGGGAACTTCATGAGCAAACTACTTTATATTCAAGCCTCACCACGCGGCTCACGATCCAGTTCTAACGAGGTCGCCAATAGCTATATCGAATCATTTAAAGCGGCATCGGCAGATAATACCGTCAGCACCTTAAACGTCTGGGATATGAATTTACCGGAATTTGACGGCGACCGATTAAACGCAAAATATAGTTTCTTACACGGCCAAAACCCATCCGAACAGGAAGCCGAAGCCTGGCAGGAAGTAGCCGCCATCGCCGATCAATTCAAAGCCGCCGACAGTTATTTATTTAGCGTACCGATGTGGAATTTTTCTATCCCTTATAAACTCAAACACTTTATTGATGTGATTACCCAGCCCGGACTTACTTTTGGCTTTTCGCCGGAAACCGGCTTTCAAGGCTTAGTCACCGGCAAATCGGTCACTGCCGTTTATTCGCGCGGTGGCGAATACGATAACGAAGCCGCCAAGGGCATGGATTTTCAAAAGCCTTACCTGGAATTAGTACTCGGCTTTATCGGCTTTAAAGACATCAACAGCATTATTCTCGAACCCACCCTGGCCGACCCCGGTACCTTTTCAAACGCTATCGACAAGGCTAACGTAGAAGCAGCCGAACTGGCCAGGAAGGCCTAATGGATTTACAAATAAGCGGTAAAAAAGCGTTCGTTTCCGGCTCTAGCCAGGGTATCGGCTTTGCCATTGCAAAAACCCTCGCAGCAGAAGGTGCGCACGTTATTATTAATGGCCGTAACGAGGCAAAACTAAGCGCCGCGAGCAATAAAATACTCGCCGAATTCCCGCAGGCTAAGGTGTCCATTTTTTGTGCCGACCTGTCACAAGCAGAAGCTACGCAAACTCTCGTTGATCAACACCCAGACGTCGATATCCTGGTCAACGCCCTCGGTATTTTCGAACCAAAAGACTTCCTCGATATACCCGATGAAGACTGGCAACGATTTTTTAACGTCAATGTGCTCACTGGTGTTCGGTTATCGCGCGCGTATTTGCCTTATATGAAACAAAAAAACTGGGGCCGTATCCTCTTTATCAGCAGCGAAAGCGCGGTTCAAATACCACTTGAAATGATCCACTACGGCACCACCAAAACCGCCCAACTCGCCGTTTCACGAGGTCTGGCCGAAGCGTGTGCAGGCACCGGCATTACCGTCAACGCGGTACTGCCCGGCCCAACCAAATCAGAAGGCGTGGTCGATTTTGTAAACGAAATCAGCGGCGGTCAGGATTTTGCAGCGTTTGAAAAAGAATTTTTCAAATCAATAAGACCGTCATCGCTGATCAAACGCTTTGCCGACACACAAGAAGTCGCCAATATGGTGGTGTATTTATGTAGCCCATTAGCCTCGGCGACTACAGGTGCTGCTGTGCGGGTGGATGGTGGGGTGGTGAAGGCATGTGTTTAGATGAGCAATTGTTTAGGCTTTAATATCGCAAATGCATGGAAAGTAAATTTTAGAAACGAGCAGTTGTCAAAAAAGGAAAAAACAGTATGAATAAATTGAATTTGTTTATCAGCTATTCCCATCTTGATGAAAATCATATAAATGAATTCAGGAAACACATTTATCCACTAAATAATAATGGATCAATTGGAACCTGGTATGACCGCAAAATATTGGCAGGACAAGGATTTCAAAACAGCATCAATAATAATATTGAATGTGCCGATATCATATGTCTGCTTATATCTGCTAATTTTCTTTCTTCACCAGCTTGTCTAAAAGAAAAAGCACACGCTCTAAAATTAAATAAAAACAAGAAGGTTGTTGTTATTCCTATTATTTTATCCGCTTGCGGTTGGCTAGATGATGTGGACATTTCTCCATCATTAGCTTTGCCAACAGACGGTAACGCCATAGAAAATTATTCGAACTCAAATGATGCATGGAATAACGTATATGAAGGGCTAAAACCAGTCATTAATTTCGAAAAGAAAATTAAAAATATTACAATCAACGAACCATTTCTGCACTTTTTAGAAAATGCTGAGATGCTGACAAAGGCTCATTCTAAAAAAGAAAAAGTTGCTTTAAGTGACATATTTATTTTTCCCGACCTGAGAAAGTATGGTGACCTCAGAGAGTATGAAAAAAGTGAAAGCTCAGAAATATTGATAAATAGTATTTTGGACTATTCAAAAGTCCTTATTGCTGGGGAAAACCAGTCAGGTAAAACAACTCTATGCAAGAAAATATTTCTTAGCCTAAGGGAGCGGAATTATTTCCCAGTATATGTATCAGATAAAAATGCCCTGTTTTTGGGGAAACTAGAAACAAAAATAACTTCCGCATTTTCTGAACAATATGAAGAAGAATGTATTGATGAAGTCAGAGACCGAATTATTCCAATTGTTGATGATTTTCATTTTGCAAAACACAAAGAAAAAAACATACGTGATTTATCCGCCTACCAACGCCAAGTTCTTATTGTTGATGATATTTTCAGCTTAAACATCAAAGATGAAAGCATTATTCAATCCTATACCCACTTTAAAATAAAAGAACTGAGCCCCTCATTAAGGAATAAGTTAATCGAAAAATGGACCCACTTAACCGAATACAGCGAACATAGGCAAAACGATGAATATCATAAGATTGATAAAACAACTGAACTTGTAAACAATTCATTAGGGAAAGTAATTGGCAGCGGCATTATGCCTGCATATCCATTTTTTGTTTTAACCGTTATAAGTACTAATGAAGCGTTTGGGAAATCACTTGATCAAGAGATAACTTCACAAGGTTATTGTTACCAGGCTCTGATTTACTTGTATCTGAGAAAGGAAGGTGTTGGAAATGAAGAAATCGATACTTATGTCAATTTTCTTACTGAATTCTCTTTTTATTTTCACACGACAAAAAAAGAAGAGCTCTCAGAAAACGAATTCAATGCCTTCATGCGGAACTATTTGGACAAATATAATCTGCCAATAAAAAAAGAAACTTTATTAGATAAACTCCAAAAAACACAAATAATCATTAAAGATAATTTTGGAAATTACTTTTTTTGCTATCCATATCTGTATTATTTTTTTGTTGCGAAGTACCTTTCAGAACACATCGAAGACAATAAAAAAGTAGTAGATATAATAATACAAAATCTCCATAAAGACGAGAATGCCTATATTGCAATATTTATTTCGCACCATTCAAAAAATGGATATATTTTAGATGAAATTATGCTTAATGCAGGTAGCTTATTTGAGAATTATGCCCCAGCAACGTTAAAAAAAGATGAGACCAAATACCTTGATGACCATGTAGCTGTAATTATCAATGAAGTGTTACCGAGTACAACCACAACACCAGAAAAAGAAAGAGCTCAACGCTTAGACAAACAAGACAAAGAAGATCAGCTAATCAGGGATGCCGATAAAAAAGATAATCAGATCGATGATGATTTAGAAGTCGAGCTGAGGAGAAGCATCAAAACTGTTGAGGTTATGGGAAGAATCATAAAAAATCGTGCCGGGTCATTAGAAAAACGCCGCCTTGAAGAAATATTCGAAGAGGCAATGAAAGTTCACCTCCGTATTTTAACCTCCTTTTTTGAAATAGTAGAAAATGACGAGGATGAGGTAATTGACTTTATCTCAAGTAAAGTTAAAAAAATAATTGAAAAAAAGGACGCGCGAAGAATAAAAGAAGCTAAGAAGACAATAAAACCGACCCGAGATGAGCTAAAAAAATTATCAACCGTACTTTTTTGGAATATGAATTTCTTTTTTATATATGGTTTGGTCAATAAAATTGTTCATTCATTAGGTTCAGATATGCTCACAGAAGTAATAGAAAAAGTCTGTGACAAGCAAAACACTCCGGCTTCTTTTCTTGTAAAACATGGAATATTAATGTGGTACAACAAAAATATTCAGATTAATAATATTGTCCATGAAATTGAAAAAAACGAGTTTTCTGAAACATCAAAGAAGGTATTAAATTTTCTCATTGTTAACCACTGCGCTATGCATGCTGTTGATTTCAAGTCCAAACAGAAGATAGAAAGCAAACTTGGCATCCCGTCTCAAAAATTACTACCCCACCCTAAATCATAAAGAGAATAAATAGGTCAGGTCTTGCAACCAAGCAAATTGTATTAGCTCACATGCGCTATATTATAGAGTCATCGTAAAACCGCCCCTTGTTCTAAGTAATAATGTTTAACACGCTTATCACCTACTTAGCTTTACACTATCTCTTATATGTCGTTAAAAATAATACTCCAAACTATTCGCCCTTCATTTCTGGTGCTGACGCCCGTTTGTGTGTTTTTGGGCTTAAGTACGGCGCTTTCAATTCAACCGCAGATAGATTATTCGCTGTTTTTTATCGTCTTGCTCGGCGCGATATCCGCCCATATAAGCGTGAATACGTTAAATGAGTATTACGATTTTAAAAGCGGGCTTGATTTAAAAACGCTAAAAACACCTTATAGTGGCGGTAGTGGTGCGTTACCCAGCATGCCTGAGATGGCCAATGCGGTTCTCATTATCGGCTTAACAACGCTATTGCTAACCATCGCTATCGGTATTTACCTGGCGCTACTTCAAGGTCTTCAAATTCTGCCCATTGGTTTACTAGGTGTGGTGTTGATAGTGACCTATACACAATGGCTTAACCGCCTGCCCTTGTTATGCTTAATTGCACCGGGCTTAGGCTTTGGTATTTTGATGGTGCTTGGTACGCACGTGATACTAACAGGTGAATATTCTTTGTTCGCCTGGCTCGTTTCGCTTGTTCCATTTTTTCTGGCCAATAACCTGCTTTTGTTAAACCAGTACCCCGATATTAAAGCGGACGCGAGTGTGGGACGGCAGACGTTTCCAATTGCCTTTGGCCTACAAAAAAGTAACGCCGTTTATGCCGTTTTTCTGATCGCCGCGTATTCTTTGATACTATTTTTTATTATTAATGGCTCTATCCCCAACTTGGGCCTTATTGCCCTAGTTCCTATGGCGTTTTCCTTGTTTTCGCTGAGCGGCAGCATTAAACACACCTCTAACATCGGTGGTTTTCCTGTGTTTATGGCTACGAATGTGGCCGCGGCCATATTAACGCCATTATTACTTGGGATATCGACCATCTATGGCTAGTATGTTGTTAAGGCTGGTGTCATAGAGGTGCGCTTATAGCTCGCTTGCCAGCTAATGAGTTTTTTCACGAACCCTAATTATTCGGCGCATAAAATGAAAAAAGCTAGCTACAACAAACTGCTTCAGGAGCACCATCCGGAGGCTATCGAAAAACGCCTTCAACTGCCCGTCAAACCTCAAAATATTTCAGATGCCGTACTGGGTGGAATTGATGGATGCGTTACGACTTTTGCCGTTGTTTCAGGTACCGTCGGCGCAGGACTGCCTTCTTCTATCGCGTTAATTATGGGTTTTGCTAACCTGTTAGCAGACGGCTTTAGTATGGCGATAAGCAGTTTTGAATCGATCAAGGCTGAAATGGAGTTTGCCGAGCGCATCAGGCGGAGTGAAGAAGAGCATATTGACAAGGTGCCGGGCGGTGAACGCGAGGAAATAAGACAAATATTTCAGAAAAAAGGGTTTAAAGGTGATGGCCTCGAGGACATTGTGGATACGATCTGTCAGGACCGGCGCTTATGGATTGAAACAATGCTCACAGAAGAACACGGCTTACAGAAAAATGCATCTAATCCGTGGCGCTCTGCCATCGCAACCTTTATCGCTTTCATTTCTGTTGGAACGGTGCCGTTAATACCCTTTCTTGTTCCAACAATAGAAATCCAGCAACAGTTTCTGATCAGCACGGGGCTTGCTGGAATAATGTTTTTTTCCATCGGCGCTATTAAGGGCTTTTTGTTTTCTAAATCCACGTTTGTATCTGGTTTAAAAACCTTACTCACAGGTACCGCAGCGGCGGCTATCGCTTTCCTTACCGGCTATGCGCTAAGAAATGCTTTTGGTATTGCTGGCTTATAGCTTTAGGGATTGATGAGGTAGCGCTGGCTTATGTTAAAGTTTCCAAAGAAATAATGTGCTTGTAACTAAAATGAACGAGGGGGATATTAAAGTGCCAGACTTATTTAATGAAAAATCTAAAGATTGGGATGCTAATGATATGGTCAAAAGCATTTCCTCTGCTGTCGGCTCGACCGTGGTAGAACACGTTCCTTTGCACGCCCAAATGGAGGTTATGGATTTTGGCGCGGGTACCGGTTTAATTAGCTCTCACGTTGCACCATTGGTGCATAAAATTGTTGCCGTAGACATTTCCAAAGCGATGCTGGATAAGCTGGTGGCTAAAGCAGGATTACACGGCAAGGTAGAGGCCGTTTGTCAGGATATTACCATCGAACCTTTGAACACACAGTTCGATTTAATTATCAGCGCGATGGCTTTGCACCACATCGAGGATACTCAGCAACTAATGCGCACATTCTCTGAACATTTGAAGCCAGGCGCGATGATTGCTTTGGCGGACCTTGATAAAGAGGACGGCAGTTTTCACCCAAAAGATACCGACGGCGTCTTTCATTCCGGTTTTGATCGCGATTCATTAAAAACCATTTTAGAAGATAGCGGCTTTGAGAATATTCAATTTTTTACCGCGCATACCGTTTATAAAGAAGAAAAGAAATACCCCATTTTTCTTGTCGTCGCGACAAAATCTTAACTTTTATTATTTAAAAAATAGCCCCCTCATCGCTCGCATCACGACAACCTTGTGACGGCTGAAATTCAGCTTAAAGCACGTACAAAAAAGGAGCCGGTGCGGCGGGTAATGTCCCGTCACACCGGCTCCTTTAATTTAGTTATTGATTAAAATAACGCTTTAATCACCCTTATGGCCATGCCTGTGTTGTTTCATTTTTTTCATCTTTGCGATCTGCTCGGGTGTTAATTCTTTATGTATTCGATGCATGGTCTCGATACGCTGAACGGTCATGTCCGCTACGATTTTTGCTTTGGCCTCTGCCAATCTTCGCACCTCGTCTGCGTTAAATGTTTCAGTTCGCGTCTGTTCGTTTAACGCTTTTTTGATCCCTTGCATGGCAGCTCTAGTCGATTTCTTCTTGCTGCCCTGTTCGTCCCTGATTTTTTGAATGGCTTCTTGTTGTTCAGCGCTAAGATCCAACTTCCCCATCATCTTCATCATTTTGTCGCCATGATCTCCACGCTGCGAGCCACCTCGTCCATCGCAGGTTTTTGCGTGCGCTAGTCCCACCACGCCCATCGTGAGCAGACTAGCCGCCAAAATACCGCTGATTATAAAGTTACGTTTTTTCATATCCGTGCTCCAGTTTAATTAAAATTCATCGGTAGCTTGCGTACTATCTACCTTGAGTAGAAGTATGGGTACAACAACTGCAAATTAGGGTCAAGAGCATGTAAAGTTTTGTAAAGACCGCTAAAGATAACTTTACCCACGCGCTTTTTATGCCAGAATTCATCACTATATTGGTAACAAGAACCCGTTATGACACGACTATTAATCGTTGATGATGATGCTGAATTATCGACCATGCTGACTGAATACCTTGAAGCCGAGGGATTTAGCGTAGAACACGCCTTAGATGGACAAACGGGCGTGGAGCAGGCGCTAACGGGGCTTTATGATGCTGTGCTGCTGGACGTAATGATGCCCGGCATGGATGGTTTTGAAGCCTTGCGACGTATTCGCAGCAACTCCAGTCTACCGGTGCTAATGCTCACCGCTAAGGGCGATGACATTGATCGTATTGTTGGGTTGGAAATTGGTGCCGATGATTACCTACCCAAGCCCTTTAACCCACGCGAATTACTCGCGCGCTTACGCGCTGTGCTAAGGCGTACAGAAGGCGTGGGGCATGTTTTAACAAACGCCAACGCGGTGATACGAATTGGTTTATTGGAAGTTCACCCTTCATCGCGTAGCGCTTTGGTCGACGGCCAACAACTCGACCTGACGAGCACGGAGTTTAATTTACTGCATACCTTGATGGAACAAAACGGGCATATCGTCAATAAAAATACGCTATCGGAAAAAGCGCTGGGGCGAGCGCTGGAAAAATATGACCGCAGTATTGATATGCATATGAGTAACCTGCGCAAAAAAATAAATGAACATAAGCTTGCCCCCAGCATCGTTACCGTTCGCGGGCAGGGTTATTTACTGTCAACTGAACCTGACGAGGATGATCGTTAAGATGGGCCGCTTATTCTGGAAAATTTTCATTGGCTTCTGGCTAACCTTACTTATTACCGGCGCCGCCGTCGGTACGCTTGTGTGGAAACACAACCAGGAGCGAATTGAACAGCTCGAAGTGCTGGTGAACAGCCCACGCGCCGACATGAGCGTCAACGCGGCCGCCAATGTACTAGAAAAAGAAGGCACCCTTGCTCTGAAAGAGCTTTTACAACGTCGACGCACACGTTTCAACCGACCTTCGTCGATGTTTATTATTGATGACGATGGCGTTGATCTATTGGGTAGGCCGATATCAGAAATAATGCTTCGCAAAGCCCGAGAAGCCCTCAATGATCCGCAACCATCTGCCATACAGCAGGTTGTATCGCCACAAGGGGAGCGTTTTTTACTGTTCATTCCCCGCCGTCACCACCCCGCGATGCACCAGCGTAACGGCTTTCCAATGCATTTACCTCTGTTGCCCTTACTCATTATGTTTATCGGCAGCCTGCTTTTTAGCGCCGGATTGGCCTGGTATATCACTCGCCCGATCTTTTTATTACGTCGGGCCACCAACCGTTTTGCCGACGGTAAACTGGACACGCGCGTCATGCCATTTATCGGTAGCCGAAAAGATGAAATAACCGATCTCGCGAAAGATTTTGATCATATGGCCGAGCAAGTACAACAGCTGATAGCCGCGCAAAAACGCCTGTTAAACGACGTATCACACGAACTACGTTCACCTCTTGCACGGCTTCAGGTTGCGGTGGAAATGAGCCGCCAGCAACCGCAAAAAACCAACGAACTAATCCAGCGCATCGAAAAAGAAAGCCAGCGATTAAATGAACTGGTGGGAGAGCTATTAACGCTATCGCGATTAGAAGCCGATGTGAGTAATCATGAAAATGATTATTTTGATATCAATGGTTTAGTTGAATCGATTGCCAACGATGCCCGTTTTGAGGCCAATAGCCAGGACAAGCAAGTGATATATCAACCTGGCAAGGAAGTGCTATTAAACGGCAGCATTGAACTGTTGCGCAGAGCCATTGAAAACGTTATCCGCAATGCTGTTTATTACACCCCGGAAATTAGCCAGGTGGACATTAGCCTGGAGCATGGAAAAAACGCCGTAGAAATTAATGTTTGCGACAACGGCAAAGGCGTATCAGAAGCAAAACTTTCACAACTATTTCAGCCGTTTGTACGCATCAACGCTAACGAACAGAATGTAAAAACTCCCGGTTATGGTTTGGGCTTAGCTATAGCTCGCCGTGCGGTTGAACTTCACCAGGGTAATATTAGCGCCCATAATCGTAAGGAGGGCGGTCTTTGTATTAAGATCCGCTTACCGATTAACCATTAACCATGCTGCCCCGAAAGGAGATGAAGATTAAATTTTGACCCATCTTGCGGGCGAGGTTACTATCAAGGCGGCTAATCGTTAAAAACCTACTCCATTAAACGAGGATATAACTCTGTCAAATGAAGGTTATCACGAGCCCATTTATGAACTAAGCGACGAAACCCGAGATATGCACCGAGCGATACAATCGCTGCCCAACAATAATAAGGACCTTACATGACAAAACCCGTCGACATAACGGCCGATAAGCAAAAACCGGCTATCGTTAACCCCTATTCAACGGCTGGCGCGAGGAACTACGCCCTTGTCTTACTGACCATTGTGTACAGTTTCAACTTCATCGACCGACAGTTGCTGGCGATTTTGCAGGAACCGATTAAGCTCGAATTATCTTTATCAGATAGCCAGCTGGGTCTACTGACCGGTTTTGCCTTTGCTCTATTTTACGTGATCGCGGGTATTCCTATCGCTCGTTGGGCCGACCGATCTAACCGACGAAATATTATTTCTTTATCGTTGGGCCTATGGAGTTTAATGACGGCGATTAGCGGATTAACAAATAATTTCTTCCAGCTATTAGCCGCCCGAGTAGGTGTAGGTGTTGGTGAAGCGGGTGGCAGCCCACCTTCTCATTCAATTGTGTCGGATATTTTTCCACCCGAGAAACGCGCTAGCGCGATGTCATTTTATTCAACTGGCGTCAATATCGGCATTTTATTCGGCTTCCTATTAGGTGGCTGGTTAAATGAGTTTTTTGGTTGGCGCGTTGCTTTTATCGTGGTGGGCGCTCCGGGCATTTTGCTAGCCTTACTCGTGCGTTTCACCTTAAAAGAACCTATCCGTGGCCTAACGGAGAACAAGCAAGCCTCTGACGAGCAGGTGCCTTTTTCTCAGGTACTGCGCTTGCTTTGGAGTAGGCGCTCCTTTCGACACATGGTATTTGCCGGTTCACTCAATGCGTTTGTTATTTACGCCACGGTTAACTGGTTAGCGTCATTTTTTATTCGTAGCCACGGCATGAGCACTGGCGAACTGGGTACCTGGCTAGCGATGTCATCGGGCTTATTCGGCGCCATTGGGGTGTTTTTCGGAGGTTTTTTCGCTGACAAACTAGCCTCTCGAGACAAACGTTGGTACGTATGGCTTTCTGCTTTAATGATGCTTGTCTGCGTACCCTTCACGATAGCCGTATACTCCGTATCAAACCAATATACCGCGCTGATGTTAGCCTTTGTTCCGGGCACCTTATTTAACGTGTATTTAGGCATCACCATCGCCACCACTCACGGCTTAGTAGGCCAGCGTATGCGCGCCACTTCATCGGCTATTTTGCTTTTAGTGTTGAACATTATCGGTCTCGGTCTCGGCCCATGGTCTATTGGCTTGTTGAGCGACTACTTACTACCAACACAGGGCGCAGAGTCTTTACGCTATGCGCTGCTATACATTATTCCAGTTGTTACGTTTTGGTCTGCCTGCCACTTCTTTCTCGCCTCTCGAACACTGAGGGCTGATTTGGCTAATGCGCCGAATTAATCCTGGGTAAATTGATACTAATGTTCGGGGCGCGTATTATTTGACTTGCACTATTCACTTATTTTGGACGGGCTATTTATGTTTTTAAGGAAACCACCATGTCTATAGAAATTATTGGGGCTGGCTTTGGCCGCACGGGCACGCTGTCGCTCAAAATGGCACTGGAGCAGTTAGGCTATACAAATTGCTACCATATGCACGATCTATTCAAACACCCAGGCCACGCCGAGACCTGGACGGGCCTAGCTCAGGGTGAAGACCCTAACTGGCCCGCTTTATTCAATGGTTACCGCGCTCTTGTCGATTGGCCGTGCGCCTATTTTTGGCGTGAGTTGGTCGACTATTACCCGCAGGCCAAGGTTCTACTAACGGTTCGTGATCCCGACGCGTGGTACGACAGCATTGTCGAAACGATTTTTACTGTTATTGATCGCGCATTCCCCGACGGTGCTACAGAGCCACAACTACCAAAGGGCGCTTCTGATATAGCCGCGGCACAAATCATCATGGCAAAACTCATCATCTCGGATCATTTGTTTGATGGTCGCTTTAATGACCGGCAACATTGTATTTCAGTTTATGAGCAACACAACGCAGAGGTTCAGCGACTAGTGCCCGCCGAAAAACTGTTAGTGTATGAAGTTAAACAAGGATGGGAACCATTGTGTCAATTTTTGAACATAGCAGAACCAGACTCCCCTTTCCCCCGTTCTAATACTAAAGATGAATTTTTAAGCGCTATAAACAAGCCTTAAAATAACCCGTTAACGCGTCGGTTTAGCGACGATGATTAACAAGTACAGCATAAATAGGGTAGCCGCGCAGAACACAAACAGTAGAAGCTCTGCCATGCTAACGCCAAAAGCAAGCTCTGGCGTATAGCCGCAGGCCGCTTGCACTTTAAAGATAAGCGGCATCCATTTATCTAATGCCAGCCAGCTGGGCAAGCCCAAATCAAAACGACAGCTGCCCATAATAAAGCCTCTTTCGGTGCCCAATAATTGCCACGAACGTTCGATTAAGGTGATGCTGCTGGTGAGTAACGATAATAAGACGACAACCCGCGCGAACAGGAACCTTCTGCTTACTAACCCTAAAACAGATAACATCAAAACAACTAATAATAAAACTCTGACGTGGATACACACCACGCACGGTGGAAAATTCAGCGCGTATTGATAATACAAAGCGACCGCCTCAAACGATAGGCAGACCATAATGAACGTTATCCAAACTGTTTTATTGCTGGGTGTTATGATTGATTTCAAATTTATCATCGATGATTCTATAGTTTTGTAGATTAAGCAGTATTGGTTTATCTATTTACACTACGGCTGCTTAATTAGTAACATACTTGAACGCGAGGTAAAACTTTTATCGTTTGAACAAGGAACGTTATTATGAATTGGGAAGCTATCAGTGCCATTAGCGATACAGTAGGATCCATCGCCGTCATTGCCACCATTGGTTTTTTGGCCTTTCAAGTAAAGTCGAATACCGCCGTAATAAAAACTACTGGCAGGCAAAATGTCGCCAACGAATTTAAAGAAACTAGTCGGCTCATGATGGATAATGCGGAGCACTTTGCCCTCGGCCTCCGTGACTACCCCGACGTGCCATTTGATGCGCTCAGCAAATTCTCAGGCGCCATGGTGGATGTATTAATGTCCTTTCAGTCTTGCTTGGCATCACACAAGGCCGGCATGCTTGAAGATCACATCTACCAATCTTACTTAACGTTTACGGCCAGCTTTCTGGTAACAGCAGGTGGGAAAGCTTACTGGATTTATTGGAGAAACGTTTACATTAAAGAGATGGTTGACGAATTGGATAAAAGAATCGCTCAAGGTGGTTTAGGCGATATCCGTCAAGTTCCTCAATTCAATATTGATAACGCTAATCAACATAAAGCTGACATAGCCACCCCTTAGTATCAGCCCTACATAACCAGGAGTCATTATGCTTAAATTGATACCCTTATTAATCGCCGTTTTATTCCTTTCACCTGCAGCGATGGCCGATAACGGGCTGGTGAGCGTCAAAAGTTCTTTCGATGTAAGTACTACCGCCGACCGCCTTGAGAAAAAATTAAAGGCTAAAGGCATGACCGTTTTTAGTCGAATCAATCACGCCGAAGGCGCCGCCAAGGTTGGTAAAGAACTGCGGCCCACCGAGTTAGTCATTTTCGGTAACCCAAAAGTCGGTACGCCATTAATGCAATGCCAGCAAACCGTAGCCATTGATCTGCCGCAAAAAGCCTTAATTTGGCAAGATGAAGATCATCAGGTTTGGCTGACGTATAACGACCCGAGTTACCTAGCCAGCCGACACCTTATTAGCGCTTGCGAAGAGGCCTTAAAAAAGGTCGCCGGCGCGCTCAATAAGTTTGCAAAGGCGGCAACAACACCCTGATAATATTTACCTGAACTTTAAATTAATCGACGGACTTCAAATGACCATAAGCAAGGCAAAACCCGAACAAGTAGAAGAATTTATCGGCGAATTTGATGTCTGGCGTATTGTGGATGGCAAACTCCACCGTGAGTTTATTTTTGCAGACTTTATACAGGCCTTTGGCTTTATGACCGAAGCGGCTCTACAGGCAGAAAAGGCCAATCACCACCCCGAATGGTTTAATGTGTATAAAAAGGTGATCGTAGACCTAACCACCCACGAAGCGGGCGGCATTACCGAGCGGGATTTTAGCCTCGCCAGGCAAATGGAAAAAATAGCCAAGACAAAAAGCTAGCGTTACATTATAAAAATAGGGGCTAAATATGCAATCAACCGACCTTATGTTAGCCATCTCGCAAATTGCTGTGGGGCTGGCGGGCTTTAGCGCCATTATTGTCACACTTAACCCAAAACCCATCCGAGACTGGGATAAAACCGACCAGCTGAATTTAAGACTACTCATTCAAATCAGCATCATTGTTATCTTATTTTCGGTGCTGCCATTTTTATTATCGGTTACCTTAAATAAGGCCGAAACCTGGAAATACGCGCTATTGATTTATGGTGTCATTCACCTTGCAGACGCTGGCTTCTTTTTATTAAAAAAAACCAAAAACACTTCAAATATCTTTCGTAATTTTGCCCTAAGTGGCTGCTGCGTAGCCTTAGCCCAGGTAATAATAGGCTGGTTTGGCAGCGCAGCTGCATGCGAAACGATGTATTTAGTAGCCCTCGTATGGCACTTGGGCGTTATTTTTATGGCCTTTATTCTATTGCTTTATCAAATAAGAGAAGTAGATGAACCTTAACTAACTAGCCGACAACTCCCACGGCACACTTAATCTGCCGTCTTTAAACATCGCTTGAATCTCTTTTTTAAGCACTTTACCCGTTAGGCCTTTTGGCAGATCATCAACCAGTACTATTGCTTTCGGCACTTCAAACTTTGCCATTTTAGATTTACTGAACGCGATGACGTCTTCGGCATTAAACTCACTTTCTTTCGTTGGGATAATCACCGCCACTACCGCTTCGTCCCACTCCGGATGAGGAACGCCAACGACGGCTACTTCCTTAATCTGCGGGTGCTCGTCGAGTACATTTTCCACCATGCTTGGGAATACATTCGCCGAACCGGTAATGATGAGGTTGTTTTTACGATCGGTTAAGTACAGGAAACCTTCCTCGTCCAAATAACCCATATCGTTGGTCTGTAGCCAACCATTTTGCAGGGCCTCTGCCGTTTGCTCTTTAAGCCCTAAATAACCGAGCATTAAGGCGTCTGACTTCAGCCAAACTTCACCCACGGTATCGACGGGGCAGAGAGACCCCTTTTCTTCGCGAATTTCGATGTCAAAATGCAGAAACGCTCGTCCACACGATTTAAGCAAATGCGGCTCGTCCGCCAGCCCTCTCCGGGTATCCTCTGGCTGCATAATGGTAATCCAGCCGCCAGTCGCCTCAGTCGCGCCGTATAGTTGCGCCAAATCGCATTTAAACACTTCATCCGCTTTACGAATCAGTTGCGGTGTAGCCGGTGAAGAGCCGTAGGTAATCAAACGTAAGCTTGGCAGGGTAATGCCTTCGTCTTCTATAATTTCGATCAGGCGACGCATAATCAGCGGCACCATAATGGTAGCGGTTACCTTGTATCGATTCACAAAGGTGAGGAATTGATGCGGATCGAAATCGCCATTCGGTAAAATCGACGGCATGCCGTTAACGCAATTCATCGACACGAGTACAAAGGTAATCCAGGCCGAAGAGGTCGGCGCAAACCAGACGTCATCGTGCTTTAAACCGATGTTTAATACCGTGTGTACCATCGCTTCACGCAAACCCTGCTGTGATATCAGCACACCCTTCGGCGAACCAGTTGTACCCGAGGTGTAACTGATAGCCGCAACGTCTTTTTCAGCTAAACTCGGCAACGAGGGTGTTAATCCAAGCTGCGACTCCATCAGCGTTTCATAGTCTAGCGGCAAGGAATGATCACCTCCAAAACCTATCAACAAACGCCCTTCTTGCTGGAACCGTTCAACCAAGTCAGCCATTAATTCAATGCAATTGTGCTGTACTAAAATGACCCGTACATCGGCGTCTTCGACGACGTACTGAATTTCTTTTGGCGAAAAGCGCCAGTTAATGCCGACTCTTGGCGCACCTAACTTTAAACACGCGTGATAATGCTCGTACACTTCGATATGCTCGTGCGCCAGTACCGCCACCACGTCGCCTTTTTTAATACCTTTTGACTGCAATACACCAGTAAATTGATTGGCGCGTTGATTGAGCACTGGCCAAGTGATGCTTTTATCCCCTTCGTGAAAAGCTACCTTTTTTGGCATCGCCTGTGCGCAACGCGTTAAAAAATCTCTCGGCATAGTACTCATTTATTTCTCCCTTTTTTCGTAACACAACAAGGTGTGCTGATCGCTTATTTTTGTAAATATTGGCTTCACTGGCAGCCCGACCTTGCACTCGCCCTCATTAGCTAAAAATAGCACCTGTAATCTTGGCCCTTCTGACAACTCAACCAGGGCCACGGTATACGGTAATTTATTATCAAAAGACGGATGAAAACTGCGGTGATAAACGACAAAACTATAGATCTCACCAGCGCCATCAACTTCCAGCCATTTAAGTCCCTGACTACCACAGTGATCACAAACCAATTGGGCCGGAGGCAAATAAGTGTCGCACGAGTCACAGCGCTGAATCATTACTTTATGCGCCTGCATACCTGCATAAAAAGGCGCGGCTATCTCCGCTATTTCGGGCCAAACGACATCGGCATCGGCAAATTTCATTAGCGTTCCTCCTGCTGGCTCATAATGAGTGCCGCGTGAAACTGCATTCTGCCGCCGTATCCGGTGACGAGCATATTATCGAGTTTATTCACCTGTCTTTTACCTGCACCCTTTCTAATTTGCAATACCGCTTCTGATACCGGCGTTGCGCCCTGAAGGTAGTACCCCGACAGGTGTCCGCCTCCGGTATTAACGGGCAAACGGCCTCCGGGCGATGTGCCTCCAGCTTGTACAAATTCGCCGGCTGTACCCGGCTTACATAGTCCGTAAAGCTCCAGGTTTATCAGCGTAGAAATACTAAACGCATCATAAAATTGGCAGGCATCCACGTCTTTTGCCGTAATTCCAGCCATTTTATAAGCGATTTCTCCTGCTTGTTTTGCGCCCGTTTGAATTTCCGGTTGAAAACCTCGACGGTTGATATTTCCGGCGTGGCCCTGGCCCATACCATGGATATACGCCGCTGCTTGCGGACAGTTTTTCGCCTCGTCTACGGCGGTAACCACTATGGCAATCGCGCCGTTGACTGGGTACGCGCAATCGAGCATTTTTAGCGGCTCGATTAGGTATGGCGCTGCGCGATAATCGTCCAGGCTTAACGGTTTACGAAGTTTCGCCAGCTCGTTGAGCTCGGCCCAGCGTCTATTAGAAACCGCCACCGCACCCAAGTCATCGCCGCTTCGGTCATAAACCGCTAAATAACGTTGCGCCGCCATCGCGTAGGCGGCTATTGGCGTGTAAAAACCGTTCGCGATTTCTATCCCCAAATGTCCCATCATCGGCATCGCCACGGCAAAAGCCGCACCCGCTGAGGTGTTTGGCTGTAGCGGCGTATCGGCAAACACACAAACGATCTTTTTTGCCATACCTGTTTGAATGGCCATCGTGGCTTGCTGGATAGTTTGCACCATCGAGCTACCTTCCGCCTCGACCACGTTCAACAAACTTAAATTACTGAGTCCCGCGTAATCCTGAATTTCCATCGGGAAGTCTTTCAACTCGGCCAGCGGGCTTTTATTCAGTAACAAACCGTCAATATCGGCGTGTTTAAAACCCGCGTCTTCAATCGCCAGGCCTATCGCGTTAACCGCCAGCTGCCACGCAGGCTGCTGGTAATCCCGCGTGAATTCAGTCATTCCTAGCCCTACTACCGCAGAGAGCGCGCTTTTCTTTGCCATAGAGCTAGATCAAAAAGGCTAGTGTTGGAATCGGTTCGGTGCCGTTGACCAACACGACTTTTTTCATATGTATCTGAAAACTATCTGCGCGGCGGCTTAGGATATACGTAATTCGACCCGACCATACTCTAAAGTCATGTATTGACTGAATGGAATATTCGGGCAAAAAGAAATTCGCTTCCACCGTATAACGACCATCCTCTTCTTCGCTGTACTCAAAGTTTGAAATAACTCGGCGCATACCCGATACCGGCAATTGACTGTAGCGATAGCCCGTTTTCAACTGACGAATCCGCGTCGCTAAACGAGTTCGGTTATCATACAAATGTGAGACAGTTTGTGTTGGATCATCGCCTTCTTTCAACGGCACCCAATACACCGCGTCGTCGGCCCACAAATCCTCCCATTCCTGATACTGTGATTCATCCGCCAGGCGTGCCTCCTGAACGATGAAGGCTTCAAGTTCGTGCGCTACTTCGTGTGATACATTCGTCATTAGAGTGCTCCCAGCATAACTGAACGATAATGGTGCCAAAACCCGCGATTAGAGGCTTCGTCCGTCATATGTGAGGTGATAACACCGTCCTCGTCTTTCGTCTCACGGTTTAGTCCACGGCTTAAATCACACCAGGGGGTACCCGCGAGTAACGCCTTTTGAGCGCGTTCAGCAATACTCGCGTCATCCGCCAATAGAAATGCTGCAGGGCCTAAGGCGCCTTCACTTTGTCTGAGTAATTTAAAATCTAGCTCCGGAGCGCCCTCTAAGAACATCGGCGTACTCCACTGCACGGCCGATCTGGTTCCCGTTGGTTGGAAAATGACAATATTCATTTCACCCAAAAACAAATTGGGGAAAATACACGCGTGCGGTGGGCCATCAAATAATATTTTATCGGCTTTTTCCTGACCATAGGCTGCGCGCATACTATCCACGTAGGTTTTTGATTTTTCCAGCGTAGAACCCAACCAATCAAGGGGGTTGACGTAGCCGGCTGAAAAATCAATTTCAGTATGGCCATTACCCCAGTCTTTGATAACCCCTTTGACGGTATCTTCAGCGCCTACAAATTCGCCATATTGAGAATCAATCGCCATAACAAAAGACTTGTGTACATAATTTACGTGGTAACCATCGGTATCGTTTTCCGGCAACATCTTCCAGTTTGCATCAAAACGCTGACGAATCCAGCCGGCTTTTAAGTCAACTTTGCCTTCCGGCGACATTTCACAAGAACGGTCGATGAGTTGTTTGCCATTACCCAGATACTCGTCAAAACTAACGGTCGGCTCTTTAAAGCAGCCAAATATAAAACCGCGATAGCTTTCCACAGTCAGGCTTTGCATATTCAGCGAGTCTAATGGTTTATCAAAACCACCAGGGTACGCCACATCCAATAAATCACCGTTTAAGCCGAATACCCAACCGTGATAAGGGCAAGTGAAATTACGTTTATTACCTTTCGATTCATTGCACAGCATATTGCCGCGGTGCATACAGCGGTTAACCAGCACCTTGATTTTATTATCTTTGCCACGAACCATGATGACCGAAGAGCGACCAATTTCACGGGTAATATAGTCACCTGGTTTTTTTATTTCACTATCGTGACCAATAAAAACCCAACTACTGTAAAAAAGTTTCTCCAGTTCGTCCTCATAAATTTCATCCGACGTATACACCGAGCCATGAATTTTATCGGCCTGAATTAACTCGTTATAATCAATTTTTTTGCTCATTCTTATTCCTTATATTTTGCAATTACCCTAGCATAGTTGGCTTTCAGGGCAATTGATTTAACTCATAAATGCTTTAACTATATCCAACGCCGAACGCTTTTACTGTAACGGCTATAGCTATCCCCAAAGAGACTGAGTAACGCCCTCTCTTCGGGTTTGATTTGAAACTGGTTGATATAACTGAAATAAAAAATTAAACCGAGCAGATTAAGCGGTGAACCTAACCAAATTAACCAGGCCGTTAGAAACATAAAATTACCCAGGTACATCGGGTTTCGTGTGTATTGGTAAATGCCCGCATTGACCAAACTCGTCGCATTATTAGGCCTTAATGGATTAACCGTTGTTTTCGACCGCCTAAACTGCCAGATGGCAAGAAAATCCACCCCTAATCCTAAGCCGACCCAGAGAGAACAGATAGCCAACTTGTACTGAAAGTCGACAACTGGCATTTCAATATAATGACTCAACAGCCACATTAGACCCGCCGCGATTAATGCAACGATCGGCGGTAGAATTTTTAACTCCAGGAATGAAAACATTGAAGCCTATTTTATATCTGCGATGACGGCCCTATCTCTAAACCTTTCAGGCAGCGTATCTGGCAAGGCATAAGGGATAATATCGGCGTTATCGTAAAACTCTTCGATAATCGGGTGCATTAATTTTCGCCACGCCGACGGCACCATCGTGACAAACAAAATATTCAGATAGCCATACGGCAACCGTGGCGCATTTTCCATCACCCTTAACACCTGATATGGCCGACCGACATTAGCGTGGTGGTCAGAGTGCCGATCAATTTGGCACATAAAAAAACTACTGATAATCATGCTGTCATCCCAGGCGTGTTCTGGACGAATTTTTTCGTAACTACCGTCCGCTAGCTGTTTTCTCATCAAACCATAGTGTTCAGCAAAGTCTGCCGTTGCGAGTAGCATTCTTGGGAAAATATATTGCAGGATAAATAAAGGTATCGAAATCCAGCCAAACAGATAGGCCAATAAAGCGAACCACGCCACCTGAGCCAGCGTTATCTTAATCATCTTATTATTCAAATTTAACCAATTTGAACCCTTACGCGCCAGGCGTTTTGCCTCTACCTGCCAGGCGCAAATTGATTTATTAATCGTACTGCGTAGCGCAAAGCGCCAAAAATTTTCACCGTAGGGAGCAGTTGCGTGGTCTTCGGGTGTGGCAACCGTTAAATGGTGATGAAAATTATGGTAGACATAAAAGTCTGCCATGCTAATCGGCGTTAACAAGGCCTGGCCCATAAACCGATCAAACTGATTGCCGTGATGACAAAGCTCGTGCCCCGGCGTAGCGCCAAAACCCGTTACCAATACCAGCGATAGTGTTAATCCAATTATTTCAAGCAAGCCTAATGGCTGATAGGCCACCCCAATCGATGTAAACATTTCAAGAGGGGTGTTGGTTATTAATGAATAGCAAAATAAGGTCATTAAAAACTGTACCGGTATATAGAGCCACAACATAAACCGATAAAAATTGCTGGCTTCTAGTTTCGCCTCCATTTCAGCGGGGGCATTGACCGGGTCATCGCCAACGATCGGGTCGAGCACGATACAAACCAGTAACACAATAACCGTCAGCCAATACCAGGGCCCACCGCCAGCAAGGTAGGCGAGTACGGGTGTTGATGCAAAAATGAGTAACGGCAAGGTAGTATATTTGGTAACGATACTAATATTTCGTTTAAGCTTCTGATGTTGAGTCATAATCCGGTATTCCGATTTAATGGGTGTATATTCAATTTTCCTTATAATACTATATGATATGCAAATCGACCACTTGTTAGAATTCATCTGCCGAGAAAAAACCTATGATTACATCAGACATTAAAACGGGTTCGTATAACACCTTCTTAAATGAAACGGGCATCGAAAATGCCGACGCCATTTTACTGCTTCATGGCTCTGGGCCTGGTGCCAACGCGATGTCCAATTGGCATCTCGCACTACCTTTTCTGAGCGAGTCATATCATTGCCTGGCACCCGATATCGCTGGCTTCGGCCAAAGCCAACACGATGCTCCCCCTCGAGGTACCGCCAAATGGATAGATATCTGGGTGCAACAACAAATTGACTTACTGGATGCAAAGGGTCTGGATAAAGTGCACCTTGTCGGTAATTCAATGGGTGGCGGCGTCAGCTTGCACCTGCTTGACAGGCACCCCGACAGGTTTAATAAAGTCTTGTTAATGGGTCCCGTTGGCGCGCCGTTTGAACCCACAGAGGGCCTGACAAAAGGCTGGGAGTTTTATAAAAATGCGTCTGAAGATGCGCTGTTGGCGCTTATTCAAAAGTTTCTGTTTAATCCCGCTCTGCTGGGGGAAGACGTGCAAAAAATTGCTGCCGAGCGCTTCAAAAATGTGATGCAAGATAACGTTCGCCTACAGTTTGAAGCGATGTTTTGCGAGGGGACAAAAGCCGGTATCGACGCCTTTGTACTATCAGATCAACAGCTGGCTAATATTGAACATCCGATGCTCATTACCCACGCGCGCGAAGATTATTTCATTCCGCTTAATAACGCATACCATTTAGCCGAACGCATTCCTAATGCTCAACTGCACGTTTTTCACCATTGCGGGCACTGGATTCAAATCGAGCAAAAGGCCGCCTTTAATAATTTAATGAAGCTGTTTTTTGATGGCATCCTGGACTAAAAACTGATCTACCACTGCTTTAGCGTTGGCTTATAATGACGCCATGAATCCACTGCAATTCTACAAATGCTTAGCCGATCAAACTCGGTTGACTTGCCTTATGTTGATACAACAAGAGGGCGAGCTGTGTGTTTGTGAGTTAATGGAGGCGATACAAGAAAGTCAGCCGAAAATATCACGTCACTTGGCCCAGCTCAAAAAACACCAGCTCCTCAGTGACCGTCGCCAGGGCCAGTGGGTGTTTTATCGACTCAGCCCGAACTTACCCGCCTGGGCGCTGGCTATTTTAAAAACCAGCGCTGCGCCCAGCAAAACCATCTTAGAAGAAAGCTATACGCGACTATCCTTGATGCGTGAGCGTCCAGAACGCGATAAAGCCTGCTGCTAAACCAGCCATAAGCGAAGATTAACACTGAATTAAAGTTATAAACTCGCTCCCTTCTAAACATATGTTTTTTCATATATACTGCTGGCCATATATTAATATTGAGGACGCTATCAATGGCTATTAAAGTTGGTATCAATGGTTTTGGCCGCATGGGTCGCTTATCGTTTAGGGCCGCTTTCGATTCTGCAGACATCGAATTTATTCATATTAATGACCCCGCAGGGGATGCGGCGACTCTGGCACACCTTATTAATTTTGATTCGGTCCACGGCCGCTGGCATCATCAGGCCGAGCATATAAATAACGACTTAGTAATTGGTAGCCGTCGTATTCCCTGTAGTCAACATACGGCCATTGACGAAACTGATTGGTCGACTTGTGACGTGGTGATCGAGGCGTCTGGAAAAATGAAATCCCAGGTCTTGCTCCAGCCTTATCTCGACCAGGGCGTTAAACGCGTCGTCGTTACCGCGCCGATTAAGGAAGAGGGCGTTTTAAATATCGTACTCGGCGTTAACCAGCAGCTGTATGACAAAGATAAGCACCGCATCATAACCGCCGCCTCTTGCACCACCAATTGCCTCGCACCTGTCGTTAAAGTTATTCACGAGAACCTGGGCATCGTCCACGGCTCCATGACGACCATACATGACATTACCAACACCCAAACGATTCTCGACGCGCCACATAAAGATTTACGCAGAGCGCGCGCTTGCGGCATGAGCCTTATACCAACGACGACGGGCTCTGCAACCGCTATTACGCATATTTTCCCCGAACTAAAGGACAAATTAAATGGCCACGCTATTCGGGTTCCACTCGCCAATGCCTCGCTCACCGATTGTGTTTTTGAAGTGAAAAAATCGACCAGCGCTGAAGAGGTCAATCAATTACTCAAACACGCGGCTGAGAAGGAACTGAGCGGCATCTTAGGCTATGAAGAACGCCCCCTAGTCTCTATTGATTATAAAACAGATCCACGCTCCAGCATCATTGACGCCTTATCCACCCTGGTGATTAACGGAACCCAGGTGAAAATATACGCTTGGTACGATAACGAATGGGGCTACGCCAATCGCACCGTGGAGCTCGTACAAATGGTCGGTCAATTAGATCAATTAACGGCTTAATATGCGCTTTTTTTCAACTTTGTCGAATGAGGTCAGGCAATACCTGATTATCACGGGCAATTATTGGGCCTTTACCCTGACTGATGGCGCCTTACGCATGCTGGTCGTGCTGCACTTTCACGAATTAGGTTACAGCCCTCTCGAAATAGCGATGCTGTTTTTATTTTATGAATTCTTCGGCGTTGTAACCAATCTTATTGGTGGCTGGCTAGGCGCCGTAATGGGCCTAAACCGCATCATGAATATTGGCTTAGCCCTGCAAATTGTCGCTTTGTGTATGCTGCTCGCGCCACCTAATATGCTGAGTATTGTGTGGGTGATGGCCGCTCAAGCAGTATCTGGCATTGCTAAAGATTTGAATAAAATGAGCGCCAAAAGCGCCATTAAATTATTAGTGCCCACTGGTGCCGAAACGACACTCTATAAATGGGTCGCTTTTCTAACCGGCTCTAAAAATACCTTAAAGGGTGTTGGCTTTTTCTTAGGTGGAACATTGCTCACGCTCTATGGGTTCCATAATGCCGTGCTGGCGATGGCGTGCTTCCTGGTTGCCATATGGGCAATAAGCCTTTTATTGCTTAAAAAAGACCTCGGTAAGGCAAAAAACAAACCCAAGTTCAGGCACCTGTTCTCCAAAAGCCCTGTCATTAACTGCCTTTCCGCCGCACGGCTTTTCCTATTTGCCGCTAGAGACGTCTGGTTTGTTGTCGCTTTACCGGTGTATTTGGCGACCACGTTCGGCTGGGATTATTGGTACGTAGGTGGCTTTCTTGCTTTATGGGTGATGGCCTATGGCTGCATTCAGTCCCTCGCCCCTCAGATAACCGGCAAGACACTGGGTAAAACACTCAATGATAAAGGGCTGTTTAAATGGTCTTTAGCGCTTTCAATAACACCGGCCTTGATAGCGACGGCCTTACATTTTGATCTTCAAACTCAGTATGCGCTGTTTATCGGCTTAATGCTTTTTGCCGTGTTGTTCGCAATAAACTCGTCACTACACAGTTACTTAATTGTTAGCTACGCCGATAAAGATGGCGTCTCGATGGATGTGGGTTTTTATTACATGGCAAACGCCGCAGGAAGACTAATCGGAACGGTTTTGTCTGGATGGATTTATCAAGTATATGGGCTGGAAGCGTGCTTATGGGTCTCAGCTATTTTTATTCTAATCGCCGCTATTATCTCAATGTTATTACCTCATCGTGCCGCTAGTCATTCGTCAACCCATTTGATTGAGCAATGAAGCAGAAATAAAGCACTTCTGCTTAATTCAGCTTTAACAGCCCAACGGAAATCATTCATCAAGTTGCTCAGCTCTTTGACTACCTCATCATTTACGAGCGGCTGCAGTGCAGGGTCTTCAAGAATTTCTTAATGGTAGCTCTCCCGCCTGTTAGGAAGCGAGACATATCGCCCTGCCATGGTCGTGCACTTCGACTAATGCCGCATGCAAACTCTTAACCGTTACATCGTAATCTGCCTCGCTCACGATAAACTGCATATCAACCTGACGCATCGATTGATGCACCGCCAGCACGCAGATATTATTGTTGGCTAAGGCCTGCACCGCTTTAGCCAAAATACCTGGTATCTGCATATCACTACCAATAGCAGACACAATAGCCACCTTCTTCTGATTGAGCTCTGCTTCTGGAAAGCGCTCTTCAATGGCAGACTGTATGCGCCTGACTGTTTTTAAGTTAGTGGCTAAAAAATGCGTTAATGTATTGGCGTTAATATCTTTGGAAACAATATGGGCTTTGAAACGCTTTATGATCGCCAGCACCTCGAAATCATAGTCATGAATGCTGCCGGCCATATTCTGATCAAATAACTCCAGTGCATAAACGCCTTTACAACCAGCAATAATTTCCACACAAGGTGAACTGCTCACATAGTCACCGGTAATCAGTGTTCCTGTATGCTCCGGTTCAAAGGTGTTTTTAACGCGTAAAGGAATGTTGTTTTGTCTCAGCCCCTTGGCCGCCTTAGGATGAATCGCTTCCATCCCCAAATTAGCCAATTGATCAGCCACATCGTAGTTAGTTCTGCCAATAGGTACGGCCTTCTCCTCACCAACTAGACGCGGGTCTGCACTGCTGAGATGGAACTCTTTATGAATAATAGCTTCCTTTGCTTGCGTTAAGACCGCCAAACGACTAAATATCATCTCGCTATAACCACGATCGAACGAAGTCATCAAGCCTGCATCACTATGAGCGTAACCGGTAACGATCGGAAGTTGCTTACTGAGATCAATACTAGCAAAGGCTTCCCGAATGCGTTCATCCAGTGATATATGCTTACTGGCACGCCAGCCCGTCAGGTCAACAAAACAAGCATTGACGCCATCTCGTTTCAACAGCTTAGCGGTATTCCAGGCGCTATGAGCTTCACCGATGCTAGCCAGCATCTCTCTGACCGTTCCCAGGTGCGCTTCCAGAGCAAAGTGCCCATGTTGACAAAGACTCTGTAAATCCAACAAACATTGCCTGGCGACTTCCATTCGCTCATCCAGAAAGCTGTTCGCCTGCTGGAGCAGTTCTCCATCGCCAAATAGTTGCTGATTCATATTGCGCAGCTGGACAGTCAGTTCTTCAAACTTCTCCGACCAACTATGATCCTCCATACCACTGGCAAACAAACCATAAACACCGGGCTGACCGCTTTTTTTATGCTCCAGTAACTGATCCGTGATACCACCATAAGCTGAAACCACGAACACGCGCTGATAGAGGTCCTTTCCACCGCCTCTAAGGATAATATTGTCTCGAACCTGCGAGTAATCAATCATCGATGTGCCGCCAATTTTTTCTATCGTATGCATAAGTTAGTTTTAAACCTTGAATTTAATCTTTTTTGTTATCTGCACACGCCACAATAAGCGGGTACCAGAAACGGTTTTTAGCCGGCCAATGGGGTATCACAGGCGCACCGAACGCGCATACCAACAACATTGCTTTGCATCCATATCAAACTTGTTGTTAGTTGCATAAGTTCTTGTATGCGATCTAACAGGGTTTCCCCGTCAACGATGGCGAGTAAAATTCATTGGAATTAAATACCTCATCCAGCACGATAAACCCTTGCTCGCTATCAGTATTGACGAAGGACCGATCTACCGGAGTGGCCTGCTTTAATTCAAGCCACTCATGATATTAATCTTTGCTTCTAGATGGTTTCCGCGTCCAACTCATAGGCACCTTCGGCGTTATGTACTTCTTTGCCGTTGAGTGGTGGGTTAAAAACACAAGCCATGCTCATTTCTTCAAAAGCTCGCAACATGTGCTTGTCGTTCTTATCCAATATGTAAAGGGTGCCCGGCTCTATAGGGTATTTTTTGCCATCGGCCAAGGTTTCCACTTCACCTTTTCCTGACATGCAATACACCGACTCCAGATGTTTTTGGTAGTGCATCTGAAAGTCAGCGCCTTTATAGATAGTAGTAATATGGAAGGAGAAACCCATCTGATCGTCTTTCAACAGTAGTCGCGTACTTTCCCAGTTACCGTCTGGGGAAACGATTCTTCGGTTGGATTGATTTGCATCTGATAATTTTCTTACGATCATAAAAAGGCCTTATTTTCTCAATTTTTTAGTTCAACAAACATGGCATGCTTAGCCGTTAGCCTGACTAAGCTTTAGGGTTTAATCTGCCTCGAAATACATTTTCTCTTCTGGCATTTCGTCTTCTTTAGCGCAGACTTCCCGAATCGAAGATTCAACAATATCAATGCCTTTCTTCAGATTCTCGTCACTAATGATTAATGGACACAAAAACTTCACAACGTGATCTTCGGCACCACTGGTTTCAATAATAAGCCCTTTTTTAAAGGCGTTATGGGTGATTTTTCCTGCGATATCTCCATTGACACAATTAATACCCTGGAACATACCTCGCCCTTTGGCGGTAAAGTTGCCTTCACCGTATTGACTCACAATGCTTTCAAGTCGTTCCGAGACGTATCGTCCTTTTCGTTTAATTTCTTCAGAGAATTTATTGTCAGACCAGTAATTTTCTATCGCCGCTTTAGCCGTTACAAACGCCAGATTATTACCCCGGAAAGTACCGTTATGCTCACCTGGTTTCCACTGATCCAGCTCCGGCTTTATTAGCACCACAGCAAAAGGCAGACCGTAACCGCCTAATGATTTGGACAGCGTAATAATGTCGGGCTCAATGCCCGCTTCTTCAAAACTGAAATAATCACCCGTGCGCCCACAACCCGCCTGAATGTCATCCACAATGAACAATATCTTGTGTTTCTTACAGACAGTTTGTAGGTTTTGCAGCCATTCAATACTGGCAACGTTGATACCACCTTCCCCCTGAACGGTTTCTACAATCACCGCAGCGGGTGAGTTGATACCGCTACTGGAGTCGGACAACACTTTATCCAGGTATTCTGTGGTATCGATATTTTCGCCCAAATAGCCGTCAAAGGGCATACGGTGCGTACCGATCAGGCTCACACCAGCCGCATCTCTATGATGAGAGTTACCGGTTGCCGCCAATGCACCTAAACTTACTCCATGGAAACCATTAGTAAAGGTGACGATGTTTTGCTGGCCCGTCACATTACGCGCGAGTTTCATCGCAGCCTCTACCGCATTGGTACCCGTAGGCCCGGTGAACTGCACCATATATTCCATATTACGAGGCTTTAAGATCTTGTCACTAAAGGCCTGTAAAAATTCGCCTTTCGCCTTGGTGTGCAAATCCAAACCATGCGTGATGCCATCTTTTTGGATGTAATCGAGTAAAACGTCTTTAAAAATCGGGTTATTGTGGCCGTAATTCAAGGTTCCAGCGCCGGCCAGAAAGTCCAAATACTCATTACCGTCTTCGTCCCACATCAACTCGCCTTTAGCGCGATTAAAAACGCGAGGGAATGCGCGGGCGTAACTCTGTACTTCAGATTCAATCTCATCAAAAATTTTCATGCGGTTTCTCCTGCTCCTAATGAGCTGTGTGAATTAAAAGGGCCGATACGTACAAGCGCTTCAGAGTCGTGCTGCCCAGAAAAATGGTTATTTTTATCCATCCATTCTGAGGATCGGAAGTCTGCTAACAGTCCCTTCGCCAAGCGTCTAAATAAAGCCCAGGACGCTGGGTTGTCTTGAGTTATGGTGGTTTCTAAATAAGCAATATCTGCGCAATGGGGACGCTCAAGTATGTGGCCCAACATGCGTGATGCAAGTCCTACTCCTCTAGCCTGCTCGGCAACGGCCACTTGCCAAATAAACAAGGTGTCCAGTCGATCAGGTATGACATAGCCAGAAATAAACCCAACCATAACTCCATTCATTTGGGCAACGACCGAGGTATTGGCAAAGTGACTGCACTGAAGAAGGTTACAGTAGCTGGAATTTATATCCAGCGGAGGGCAATTCTCCACCAAGCGAAACACATCCATACCGTCTTCGAGCGTGGGGGACCTAAGCAAAATACTTTCTAAACCAGACAAAAAAACTCCAATACTGACTCCATTAATTAGCAATCTAAATATTTTTTTAGAACCTAACCACCCAATTCATATGGTACAAACCGAGCTATGCTAAATAATTTCTTAGAATACAAAGCATTGTACACTAAATACTATTTTTGCTCCAGCACGGGCACGAGCTGCTTTCGGCCAAAAGATACAGAATGAACGGACCAGGGAAGTCCGTACCAGCTGACCAATGATAGGCTTCAGCTTGATGATCTGTTTATTATTACGAACTTTTCAAAATAGGCTTACAATAATGAGGGCAAGTGAATCCTTTAGCACTCTAAATATTTCACCTATATAATAGCCTTACTGAACCTATAAATAGAGAAGCCCTTGTGAACAGTATCGAAGAAGTATTAGTGGCGCTGCGTCGTGTTATCAGAGCAACCGACCTGCACTCCAAGCACCTGGCAAAAACAACGGGACTAACGACACCTCAAATTTTGCTCCTGCAAACCATTCGAGATAAAGGCGAGGTGACCATCGGTGAGATCGCCAAGGAAATAAGCCTTAGCCAGGCAACGGTCACCAGTATTTTAGATCGACTCGAAAAACGAGGACTGGCATACCGCAAGCGATCTAAGGAAGATAAACGAAAAGTCCACGCATACCTTACAGAGCAAGCTATAGACACCTTAAAAGAGGCGCCTATCCCCATACAGGAGCACTTCACGCGGCAGTTTAATAGCCTACAAGAATGGGAGCAGACCATGATGATTACCTCCCTTCAAAGGGTTGCTTCGATGATGAATGCTCAAAATATCGATGCAGCACCCGTATTGGATGTCGGCGCTCTAGATAGACTCGGTCCTGAGGCTGACGAAAAGCCCTAGCGTTTACAGCCTTCCTCTGAGCTCACGTCTGAGTGCAAAACTGCAACTCCGCAAACCGTACATAAAACCCATTGGCCTGGCTCTAAATAGGATAGTGCTTTTGGCGTAAATGGATAATTCATTTCTTGTTATAGCTAGCGTTTGAAATAACGCGACGCGTTTTTTGCGGTCGCCGTTAATTGACTTGTTAAGGTTTTACTACTATTATGTACGGCATATACGTACGTTAAATAGGTGATTGAAATGGACAGCATTAGTGTAAATAAATTTAGAGAAAACCTAAAAAGCCATGTAGAACAGGTAGTTACAAAACATTTGCCACTTAAGGTTACGCGTAGGAGTGGTGATGATTTTGTCGTTTTAAGCGCGGATGACTGGGAGCGCGAGCAAGAAACACTATACGTTTTACAAAACAATGACTTAATGAAACAAATTGCAGCCTCTGCGGCTACAAATGCCAAAAACAAGGGATATAGACCTACGGCCGGAGAGCTAGATGAGATCACTGGTATTTGAAGGTAGCACCTGGGCTGCATATGAGGAGCTTAGATTAAAGGACAAGAAGCTACACAAGGTGCTTTGTCGTTTATTGAAAGAAATGCTTCGTGATGACCCAAGTACTGGCACTGGAAAACCTGAAGCATTAAAGCATAACCTCTCTGGATTGTGGTCTCGCCGCATTAGCCAAAAAGACCGAGTTATTTATAAGTACGATAATGACTACATTTATATATATGCTATTGGCGGACATTACGATCAATTTTAAATGCCCTAACGTCCACAATAAGGCGCGACGCGTAGCGGCGTCGCAGTGAGCGAAGCGAACGACTTGATTGTATTGTTAGATTGCAATTCCTCGCTACCTACGGTTTAGATCTATTGGTTCACCGGTGTATATGCTGATGGTTGTTAGTAATATCAATGAAGCGAGCTGAACTGCCATCGCAACTACCAAATACTACGCTCACCCACTTTATAGCCAATAGCTGCATTATCGGAGTGTTAACCGCTGCTACCCACTTTTCCGAAGCCTTATTACTACCCCGCGACGCCAGCGTGAGTTGCAAGAGAATCCAGAATATATAGCCGTTAAGTAGAAGACCCCCTGCGTAAATTAGATATATGTATGATTCCATTTTGCAATCTAACTATAATTAGACGTCAAAGTGACGCGTTATAACACGTCGATTTGACGCCTAACTCCGTAAAGCTGGCGATAACTCTTTGTTTCTTATAGGTGTGTGTGTGTTATAAAACATCAGGATTGAATCAACACAAGGATGGTGGCGTTTCATGATTTCTAAATCTCCCTTTTTAGTATCAGTGCAGCATAAAATGCGTGTTCTGCACTACAGTATCCGTACTGAAAAATCATATCTTTATTGGATTAAAGACTATATTCGGTTTCACAAGCTATGTCACCCTAAAGGGCGAGTTACTCTTTTGTCTTTAATACCATAACTGTGCCAAACAGTTGTATCGTTTGCGCGGATGTTCGCTGCCGCGAGGGCGATCATTTCTTTTGCTTTCCCATCACCTGAAGGTATAAGTCTCATAACTGCGGATAAAAGACATCCGCCTATTCGACTAAAAGCTACGAACCAAAGAAAAGGGAACCCTGATCGCAACAATCAGTCATTTTTCGGGTTCGCGCTAAACTCGCTTTGCTCTACCCACAGGGCACTAGTGCCCCTTGAGGGTATAAGTTTCATTGAAGTGATACAGCTACTTCAATTCAGCTTTAAAACAACGCGCTCTCTATTCCGAAAAACAACTAATTGCTAACGCGATAAAGGGAGTTTTTACGTGCCTGAACTGCTTAAAAGCTTTTGATCTTAATTCCCTTTTACCTCACCGAAGAATAGCTATTTTTTACAAAGCTTTCCGCTGTGGCTGCCTGAGCACGATGCTTTTATGGGCGAGTTCCTCAGCGGTTGGAAAAAGTAGCTATTCTGAGGGTACCTTTAGGTGAGGTAGTGGGTGGCATTTTTCTGGTTACCCTTTTGTTGCTATAGACAAAAGAGTAACTCGCCTGCGGGTGCGAAAACCCGCGCTGTTGCAATAATCAAGCTGGCTGAACACCTAATTTCATCAGTTAATTTCCTGAATCTTGTCACCCCAGCCAGCCGTTTAAAAATTTCTATTCGACAGTGACTGATTTGGCTAAATTACGTGGCTGATCAACGTCCGTGCCTTTTATAACGGCAACGTGATAGGCCAAAAGCTGCAATGGGATGGTATAAATAATCGGCGCGATTACGTCGTCTATTTCTGACACCCTGATAATACTGAGGCCTTCTGCTTCTTCAAAAGCGGCGTGCTTATCGGCAAATACGTACAATTTACCGCCTCGCGCCTGTACTTCTTGCAGGTTTGATTTTAATTTTTCAAGCAGGTCATTGTTAGGTGCCACCGCGACGATCGGCATGTCCTCGTCGACCAGAGCAAGCGGTCCGTGTTTCAGTTCACCCGCTGGATAAGCCTCCGCGTGGATATACGAGACTTCCTTTAATTTAAGCGCGCCTTCCATCGCCACGGGGTATTGTTCACCGCGACCTAAAAACAAGGCGTTATGCTTGTCTTTAAACTGTTCAGCAAACTTGAGTATTTCGGAATCCAGTCTTAATACTTCAGCTACCTTTTCAGGTAGTAGCTCTAATTGTCTTATGATCTCGACTTCTCTGTCACCCGTGATTAAGTGGTGCTTGCCTAACGCGACCACCAACAGTAAAAGGGCAACGAGTTGTGTTGTAAATGCCTTCGTTGATGCGACGCCAATTTCTGGCCCTGCGTTGGTCATCAAATGCCATTCTGATAGCCTAACGAGGGAGCTTTCAGGTACGTTACAAATGGACAGGGTATGCGCATAACCCAGTTTTTTAGACGCCTGCAGCGCCGCTAATGTGTCCGCCGTTTCGCCAGATTGCGAAAGAGTAACGAATAAGGTTTTTTTATTGACGATATGCGGGCGATATCTAAACTCACTTGCCACCTCAATATGGCAGGGCAAACCAGCAATGGATTCAAACCAGTATTTCGCCACCATGCCCGCGTGATAACTGGTACCGCAAGCGACTATTTGCACTTCTTCTACGGATTTAAACGCTTCATTCGCCTCAGCACCAAAACAGCTCGCTAATAAGCGACCATTACCAATCCTGTCGGCGATGGTTTCTTTTAATACCGCCGCTTGTTCAAAAATTTCCTTCTGCATGTAATGCTTATATCGACCAAGACCTATGGTATCGGCTTTGAGCTCTGTTTCATTAATGGCTCGGCTTACTGGCGATCCAGATTCATCGTAAATCGTTATGCCGTCCAGCGTTATATCGGCTATATCGCCGTCTTCTAAATAAATAAACTGGCTTGCCTCACCTAATAAGGCAAAAACATCTGACGCGATAAAGTACTCGCCGTCTGCCAGGCCAATAACCAAGGGGCTGCCTTTTCTTGCGGCTATTAAGCGGTCATTTTTTTCCGCTTCAATAACGCCCAAGGCGTAGGCACCTTGCAGGATTTTTACCGTTTCCTGTACCGCTTTGAGTAAATCCCCACTAGCTTTCCATTGATCGTATACCGCGTGTACGATGACTTCGGTATCGGTTTCAGAATCAAATTCGTGGCCTTGTTCGATTTGTTTTTTCCGCAGCGGCTCGTGGTTCTCAATAATGCCGTTATGAACTAGCGCTATGCTGTCATTGCAGTGATGGGGGTGCGCATTGGCTTCTGACGGTACGCCATGCGTTGCCCAACGCGTATGCGATATTCCGCAAGAACCCGACAGCGGCTGCTGGTCGATTAAATTTTGTAGATTTTGTACTTTACCTTGCGTGCGCCGGCGCTGAATGCTGCCATTGCTACCTATAACTGCCACACCGGCTGAATCATAACCTCGGTATTCAAGCCTTTGTAAGCCTTGAATCAGTACACGGGTGATGTCTCTTTTGGCTAACGCCCCAACAATTCCACACATATTATTCCTTTGTTGGTCTTTTCCAACCCTTTAACGTCGCTTGTTTTGTTCGTGACATAGTAAGAGCGTTTTCAGGCGCATTTTTTGTCAGCGTCGTTCCAGCTGCTACCGTCGCATTTTTTCCAACCGTTACTGGAGCCACTAATTGAGTATCTGAGCCTATAAAAGCCCCATCTTCTATCGTCGTTTTAAATTTATTTACACCGTCATAATTACAGGTGATGGTTCCCGCGCCAATATTGACGCCTTTGCCTATATCAGCATCGCCGATATAACTAAGGTGACTAATTTTAGAGCCATCCCCCAGTTTTGTTTTTTTTATTTCTACGAAGTTACCTACGTGTGTATTGTCACCCAGGTCTGTACCGGGCCTTATTCGAGCAAATGGGCCGACGCTGCTTCCTGCGCCTATCGTACAGTCTTCCAATACGCTATTAGGCTTGATGTTCACGTTATCTTTAATGACTACGTTATGCAGCACGCAGTTAGCGCCTATGGTAACGTCGGAGCCAAGCTTTATGCTGCCTTCTAACACAACGTTGCAATCTATGAAGACGTCCGTCCCCTGCACAATGACGTCACCCCTGACATCAAGTCTGTTCGCATCACCCAGGCTGACGCCCTGTTCCATTAGTTCTTCAGCTATCACTCGTTGCTGATATCTTTCTAGGACATTTAACTGAGATTGCGAGTTAACGCCCTGAACTTCGTATTCATCTTTTGGGTGGATGGTATTAATCGACGTTCCGTCATTCACCGCCATTTCAATAACGTCGGTTAAATAGTACTCGTTCTGCGCATTATTGTTTTTTAACGCCGACAGCCAGCCTAATAAGTCAGCCCCGTTAGCCGCCATAATACCCGTATTCACTTCGCTGATTAATAACTCGGCTTGCGTTGCATCTTTTTGTTCGACAATTTTCTGCACCTTGCCGCCAACCCTGACTATCCGGCCGTAGCCGTTTGGATCGTTAAGCTTAACCGTTAATAATGCCATCGTCTTATCAGAAACGTTTGCAACCAGTCGCTCTAATGTTTCTTTTCTAATCAGTGGTACATCGCCGTATAAGATCAGAACAACGTCATCTTCGCCAATTTCCGCCGCCGCCTGCTGTACCGCGTGCCCCGTTCCAAGTTGGTCGACCTGTTCAATCCAACTGACATTTAACGTTGCTAGCGATTTTTTAACCTGCTCGCCATCGTGGCCATAAATAACAATGACCTCGCTATCTAAATCTTCTACCGATTCAGCGACCCGTTGAAGCATCGCTTTACCCGCGATTTTATGTAATACCTTGGCTTGTTTAGACCTCATCCTCGAGCCCTTACCCGCGGCAAGAATAATAACTTTTATTTTCATTTTTATATGTATTACTAATGAAGTGCTTAGTTTAACAGGTAAAAAAAAACCCACCTAACGGTGGGTTTAATTTTTCTTAAAACTAGCTGGCCTAGCGTGTTTTTCTTAATCGGCTAATAGCACTTAATTGCGCCGCCGCTTCGGCTAACTCTGCCTGAGCCCTTGCGTAATCAATGTCAGACGCCTTATCTGCCAACGCTTCTTCAGCGCGTTTTTTCGCCGCTAAAGCTTTAGCTTCATCTAGATCCGCAGCCCGGATCGCAGTATCTGCTAAGACAGTAATAACGTGTGGCTGCACCTCTAAAATACCACCCGAGATAAAGAAATCTAATTCTTCTTTGCCTGTGTCAACACGAATCTCTCCAGGTTTAAGGCGTGTAACGAGGGGAGCGTGCCGAGGCGCGATACCAAGTTCACCCATTACGCCTGGCGCATATACCATTTCGGCCAATCCAGAATAAATGGAGGCTTCTGCGCTCACTATATCTACGTGTATCGTCATGCTCATCTTTATACCTTAATTAAGCCGCTTTTTTAGATGCTTTTTCTATCACTTCGTCGATCGTACCTGACATATAGAATGCTTGCTCAGGGATATGATCGTAGTCACCATTAATAATGCCTTTAAAGCCAATGATGGTGTCTTTCAGTGATACGTATTTGCCTGGAGAACCAGTAAACACTTCAGCAACGAAGAAAGGTTGCGATAAGAAACGTTGAATTTTACGCGCTCTGGCTACGGCTAACTTATCTTCTTCTGATAATTCGTCCATACCCAAAATAGCAATAATATCGCGCAGTTCTTTATAGCGCTGCAAGTTTCCTTGTACGGCGCGTGCAACGTCATAGTGTTCCTGACCAATAACCAGAGGATCTAACTGACGACTGGTTGAATCTAATGGGTCAACCGCTGGGTAAATACCGAGCTCTGCAATTTGACGTGACAACACAACTGTTGCATCCAAGTGAGCAAACGTTGTCGCTGGAGATGGATCGGTTAAATCATCCGCAGGTACGTAAACGGCCTGGATTGATGTAATAGAACCATCTTTAGTTGACGTAATACGCTCCTGGAAAACACCCATTTCTTCAGCCAGGTTAGGTTGGTAACCCACAGCAGAAGGCATACGGCCTAGTAACGCTGATACTTCTGTACCAGCCAGTGTATAACGGTAAATATTATCGATAAACAACAATACGTCACTGCCATCGGCACGGAATTTTTCAGCCATCGTTAAACCTGTTAAGGCAACGCGTAGTCTGTTTCCTGGAGGCTCATTCATCTGTCCGTATACGAGTGACACTTTGTCGATAACGTTTGAATCGGTCATTTCGTGATAGAAATCGTTTCCTTCACGAGTACGTTCGCCCACACCAGCAAATACTGAGTAGCCACTGTGCTCGATAGCGATGTTACGGATCAGTTCCATCATGTTAACGGTTTTACCAACACCAGCACCACCGAATAAGCCCACTTTGCCGCCCTTAGCAAACGGACAAACTAGATCGATCACTTTAATGCCTGTTTCTAGAATCTCACTGGAAGCTGATTGCTCTTCATACGAAGGTGCATCGCGATGGATACCCCAACGCTCTTCTTCACCGATCGGACCTTTTTCATCAATCGGCTCACCAAGAACGTTCATGATGCGGCCTAAGGTTTTAGTACCTACTGGCACTTGAATGGTTTCACCCGTATTACTTACGGATAAACCACGCTTCAATCCATCGGTCGTACCCATCGCAATGGTACGGACAACGCCATCACCAATTTGCTGTTGTACTTCCATTGTTAAACCCGCTTCTTCTACAAGAAGTGCGTCGTATACTTTAGGTATTGCATCACGTGGAAATTCCACGTCAACAACCGCGCCAATAATTTGAACGATAACACCTGAGCTCATATCAGTTCCTCAATAGTCTTAAATTAAAATTCTTTTTTCATGGCCAACGACCATAAGTTTTATTCCAGTAGAGCACTACGCGCGCTACTTAATTCAGCTTTACACCCAAAGGGCATAAGTTTCATTGAACGGAAAGATATGAACTTTCCGTTAATTCAGCTTTAAACCGCTGACGCACCCGCGACAATTTCCGATAATTCCTGCGTAATGGATGCTTGCCTTGCTTTGTTATAAACCAATTGCAATTCATCAATCAACGTACCGGCATTATCAGACGCGCTTTTCATTGCGACCATTCGTGCGGCTTGTTCACACGCATTGTTTTCTAGCACGCCTTGATAGACCAATGACTCAATATAACGAATTAGTAACTGGTCTAACACTTCTTTTGCATCGGGCTCGTAAATATAATCCCAGTGGTGTGTTAACTGTTCTTCCAGTTCTTCCGTATGCACTGGCAATAACTGAGAGATAACCGGCGTTTGCGTCATCGTATTAACATAGTCATTATGCGCAATATAAAAACGATCGATCTTGCCTTCGTTATACTCATTTAGCATTGTTTTAACGACGCCAATTAAGTCTTCGATAGAAGGCGTTTCACCAAGGTGATTAACAGAACCGAGAACCGTTCCTCCTAGTCTGCCTAAAAAGCCTTCGCCTTTTGAGCCGATTGAGGCCATCACAATCTCTGTTCCAGCGTTATCCCACTCTTTTAATTGGCCAACAAACTTACGGAATAAGTTTGAGTTTAAACCACCACACAGCCCACGATCACTACTGATAAGAATAACGCCAACTCGCTTACATTCTCTTTCTGTTAAGTAAGCGTGCTTGTACTCTGAGTTAGCCTGTGCAAGGTGACGGATGACCTGTCCCATTTTTTTAGCATACGGACGAGCAGCTAACACGCGCTCCTGTGTTTTACGCATCTTACTGGCCGCAACCATTTCCATGGCGCGCGTAATTTTCTGCGTGCTTTTAACACTCGAGATTTTAGTCTTTATTTCTTTTCCGACTGCCATAACGTATCCCGTTTACCAGGTTTGAGTGTTTTTAAACTCGGCTATTGAAGATCTAAGCTCATTAATAATGTCTTCATTATAATGTCCTTCATCACCAATCGACGCGACCAAGTCTGCTTTCTCGCGCTCCATATAGCTGTGTAGCGCGCCTTCAAAAGCGAGTACTTTTTCTACTTCAATATCATCGATGAAGCCTTCGTTTGCTGAAAATAATGAGATAGCCATTTGCGGCACACTTAGTGGCGCATACTGGTTTTGTTTCATTAGCTCTGTAACACGAATACCACGATCAATTTGCGCTTTAGTCGCTTCATCTAAATCAGAAGCAAACTGAGCAAACGCGGCTAGCTCACGGTACTGAGCTAAATCGAGACGCGTACCGCCACCCAATTTTTTAATCGCTTTAGTCTGCGCTGCACCACCCACTCGTGACACTGATAGACCAGCATTTACCGCTGGGCGAATACCCGCGTTAAACAAGTCAGTTTCTAAGAAAATCTGGCCATCGGTAATTGAAATAACGTTGGTAGGAACGAAAGCCGACACGTCACCCGCTTGTGTTTCAATAATAGGTAGAGCGGTCAATGAACCCGTTTTACCTTTAACTTTACCGTTCGTTAACTTTTCAACTTCGGCCGCATTAATTCTTGATGCGCGCTCTAATAATCTAGAGTGAAGATAGAAAACGTCACCAGGATACGCTTCGCGGCCTGGAGGGCGACGTAGCAACAATGAAATTTGACGGTAAGCCCAGGCTTGTTTGGTTAAATCGTCGTACACGATTAACGCGTCTTCACCTTTATCACGGAAATACTCACCCATGGCACAACCGGCGTAAGGAGCGATAAATTGTAGTGCTGGAGAATCCGCAGCGCCGGCCACAACAACAATTGTGTGATCCATCGCGCCGTGCTCTTCAAGTTTCTTAACCACGTTGGCAATCGACGAAAGCTTCTGGCCGATCGCTACGTAGATACATTTAACGCCTGTACCTTTTTGGTTGATGATCGCGTCAATCGCTATCGCTGTTTTACCCGTTTGACGATCGCCAATGATTAACTCACGTTGACCACGGCCAAGAGGAATCATCGCGTCGATTGATTTAAGACCCGTTTGAACTGGCTCATCAACTGATTGACGAGCAATAACGCCCGGTGCGATTCGTTCAACTGGTGATGATGACTCAGCTTCAATGGCGCCTTTGCCATCAATAGGTGCGCCTAGTGCATCAACCACGCGGCCTAATAGTGCTTCGCCGGTTGGTACTTCTAAAATACGCCCGGTACACTTAACGCTATCGCCTTCGGTGATATGCGTATAAGAGCCCATGATAACAACACCGACGGAATCTCTTTCCAGGTTCAGCGCCATACCATAAGTTCCACCAGGGAACTCAAGCATCTCACCTTGCATCGCATCAGAGAGCCCGTGCACTCGTGCAATACCGTCAGTCAGGGATACGACGGTACCTTCGGTTTTAGCTTCTACGTCTGCATCGAAATTTTCGATTTTTTTCTTGATAAGATCACTTATCTCAGATGGATTTAATTGCATGGTTTTTACCTTTGCTATTTTAGCTGTTTAGCTAATTGTTGAATCTGTCCACTCAAAGAGCCATCAATAACTTTATCACCAGCACGAATAATCATGCCGCCAATTAAGTTTGAGTCCTCTTCAACGCTAATTTTAACTTGCTTACTAAATGATGCTGACAAAGACGTTGTTAACGCTACTTGCTCTTCGTCTGACATAGGAAACGCCGATATGATACTGACATCGAGTGACCCACATTTTTGGTCTTTTTTCGTTTCATACTGCTCGGCAATTTCACCGGCGAGTTGCAAACGATTGTTTTGAATCAGTAACTTAATGAGATTCAAGCCGTCAGCATCCATATGATCCTGACAAATATCCATCATCGCACCCTGAAGCTCCTCTTTTGAAACCTTAGGGTTATCTGAAACTTTCTTCAAAAGCTTATCTGACGTCACTTGCTGCAAAAAACCAAGCATCTCTGACCAATGGTCTAATTGACCCTTTTCGTTAGCCATTAAAAAAACGGCTTCGGCATAAGGTCTTGCCAATGCGGCTAACTCGGCCATTAGACTGTGCCCAGCTGATTACTAACATTATCAATCAGTGTCTTATGCTTGCTAGCATCTATTTCACTTTTGATAATTTGTTCTGCTGCAGCAATCGCTAACGTCGACACTTCGCCACGTAGCGCTTCTCTTGCACTGGCTACTTCTCGCTCAATATCAGCTTCCGCGCCTTTTTTCACTTTCGCGGCTTCTTCAACGGCTTTACCTTTTGCTTCTTCTACCATCTCTCCAGCACGTACATTGGCCAGATTAATAATATCCGATGCTTCAGAACGAGCCTCTTGCAACACTTCTTTAGCGCGTTTTTCTGCTAATTCATGTTCCTTTTGGCCACGTTCTCCAGCCGCCAAACCTTCAGCGATTTTGCTTTTTCGTTCTTCCATAGCAGCCATTAATGGCGGCCATACATATTTCATGCAGAACCAAACGAAGATAAAAAACGCTATCGTTTGACCTATTAGGGTTGCATTAATATTCATTATTAAACCTTAAGTTAGGGTTAATCTTCGTTTAATCTTATCCAACAACCGCGAATAAAATATACATTGCAATACCAACTGCGATCATTGGAACCGCGTCAATCAGACCCATGATGATAAAGAACTGCGTACGTAATAAAGGGATCAATTCTGGTTGACGAGCTGCGCCTTCCATAAAACGACCGCCTAACATGCCAATACCAATAGCAGCACCAATCGCGCCCATACCCATTAATAACGCACCTGCTAAATAAATTAAACCTAAGTCTTCCATTGTTATCTCCTGTTGAGTTTACTAATTAATAAAAAATTAATGGCTTTCTTCGTGCGCCATACTGAGGTACACGATTGTAAGCGTCATGAATATAAACGCCTGCAATATCACGATTAGAATATGAAATATCGCCCAGGGCACTGATAAGGCCCATTGCGTACCTAATGGCAACATTGCGATCAAAATAAAGATCATTTCACCCGCATACATATTACCGAACAACCGTAACGCCAGTGAAATTGGCTTTGAAATCAAGCTAACCAATTCTAAAAATAAATTGAACAGCATTAACGGCTTAGGGAAAGGGTGGAACGCCAGTTCGGCAAAGAAACCACCAGCACCTTTCACTTTAATGCTATAAAAAATGATCAAGAAAAATACACTCAGCGCCATAGCGAACGTCATATTTGGATCGGTTGTTGGAACAACTTTAAGGTAAGGAATACCTATTAGCTGACCCAAATGCGGCAGATAATCGACCGGCACCAAATCCATCGCGTTCATCAATATAATCCACACGAAAATAGTTAACGATAAAGGCGCTATTACTGGGTTCCTTCCATTAAAGCTGTCTTTAACACTGCCGTCTACAAAGTCCACCACCATTTCCACAAAGTTTTGTAGCCCGCTTGGGACGCCTACGGTTGGTGAGCTCGCCGCTTTTTTGAAGAAAAACAAAAATAGCGCGCCAAGAAAAATAGATACGCCTAGCGTGTCTAAATTCAAAGCCCAAAAGCCCATTTCTTTAGCTGCCTCTGAACCGTGCGCAATACCCCAGCTACCATCCGGGTGCTGCCCATAGGTTAAGTTCGTAAGGTGATGCTTAATATATTCTGATGATGTTAGGTTCTCGCCCGACATAATTTCTCTCTTAATCCTTCACTCTAAATCCGCCAATCATAAACCCGATTTGACCCGCAATTAAGCCTAGCACCGTGTAAGCTGGACTTAATTTTAACCACAAAAAACCTAAGCTAAAGAGCGCGATGGCAATAATCAGCCGCTCAATCACGCCCAAATAAACATATAAACTTCCACGCTGATTGCCCTGTGACAATCGCCCTACCGCCTGGCTTAATCGACAAGCCATTACGATAGAAGTTAAAACCGATATCGCTCCACCGTAAAGAATTGCCTTTACACCCAGCCCTTCGGGATAAAACCCCCACGCCAATGACGCGACAATTAAAACCAACACCAACTGGTAAGCAACTATCTTTAGTTCAGCCTTCATTCCTTAAAAATCTAAGCAACTTATCCGGGCCATTATAATTTTGTTGCACTGCACAGTCAAGATTATTTCAAATGCTCTAGTACGCCTTCCAATTCATCTAGCGAAGAGTAATGTATAACTATTTTACCAACCCCGCTTGCCGCATGATTAATATCAACTTTAGCACCTATTTTTTCCGCCAGACTTTGCTGCAAGCGCTCAATGTCAGGATCCTTATTGGTTGCTCTTTTTTCATTGCGCCCTTTAAGCAATTGCTTCACTAGTGCTTCGGTAGCGCGCACGGACAAACCTTTATTTGCCACCTTAGTCGCTGCCACTAATTGTTGCTGATCGGGTAAGGCTAGTAGTGCCCGCCCATGACCCATTTCTATTTTCCCCATGCGTAGCAACTCTTTGACACCTGGGCTTAATTCGAGCAGGCGCAACAAGTTACTCACAGCGACCCGAGAGCGGCCTACTGCATCGGCGGCTTGTTGATGGGTCATATCAAATTCACTCACTAATCGATGCAAGGCTTCGGATTCATCTAAGGTATTTAAGTCTTCACGCTGAATATTTTCGACCAGCGAAATAGCCATCGCCGTACGATCATCCACATCATTAATAACCACGGCTACGTCTTGCATGCCCGCCATTTGAGCGGCTCTCCAGCGGCGTTCGCCAGCCAGTATTTCATAATGACCGCCGCCAACAGGGCGTACGATAATGGGTTGAATCATGCCTTGAGCGCTAATAGAGTCCGCCAGCTCCTGCAGTTGAACCGGATCAAACTCCGTTCTCGGCTGATATTTCCCCCGCTGTAATAAATCAATCGGCAATTTATTACTGGTTTTCTTAGTATCACTTGTCGCGGTTTGACTCAGTAATGCGTCCAGGCCTCTACCCAGTCCTCTTTTTTTTGTCGCCATTATTTAACCCTGATAACGTTTTTTATCTAATTCACGCGCTAAATTCATATAAGCAATCGCGCCGCTAGAGTTCTTATCATATAAGATCGCCGGCAAGCCATAGCTTGGCGCTTCGGCGAGCCGTACATTCCTTGGTATCGTCGTTTCAAACACCCTATCTGAAAAATGCGTCATTAACTGCTCGCTCACCTCTCGCGTTAAACGACTACGCGTATCAACCATAGTTCTCAGCAAGCCTTCTAATTTTAATTCAGAGTTGACCGTTTCACGCACCTGCTTCAGCGTGTCCATTAATGACGATAAGCCTTCGAGCGCAAAATATTCGCACTGCATGGGAACCAACACGCTATCCGCAGCCACTAAGGCATTGATAGTCAGCATATTCATCGACGGCGGGCAGTCTATAAAAACAAAATCATACCGATTTGCGACCTTATCAATAGATAGTTTTAGGCGATTTTCTCGATTCTCTGCTGCCAGCAAGTGCACTTCGGCGCCGGCAAGGTCCATATTGCTGGGTAGCACGTCGTTCTTCAGGTTTTCTGGACGAACAACTGCATGCTCAGGGTCGCAATCTTCTAACAACACGTCGTAACAAGATAATTCAACGTTCTTTTTATCAACGCCACAACCCATCGTTGCGTTGCCCTGGGGGTCCATATCAACTAACAATACGCGCCGTCCCAATTCAGCCATCGACGCGGCCAGGTTGATACTCGTCGTCGTTTTTCCAACCCCGCCCTTCTGGTTGGCGACCGCTATTATTCTTGCCACGTTAAGTTATCCTAAATTGCAATATCGACGTATCGATGCTATTACCTGGCCTCATAAATAACGAGGTTTCGCGTTGCCTCAAGTCCAGGAATAAGCAACGATTGAACGCCGCTAAACTGAAAATCTTCTCGCTCTAACGCATCCGTCTCTTTCGACTTCATAGCGAGTAATTTACCACCGCTCGTTAATAAATGCCGTGTTTTTGTTAGCATATCTGGCAAAGCGGCAAATGCTCGCGCCGTTACCGTATCAAATTTATCTTCTGGCTGATACTGCTCTACGCGGTCATGTACCGGCAAAACATTTTTTAATCCTAGCTCTATACAAACTTGTTGAATAAAACGCGTTTTCTTCGAATTACTGTCCAGCAGTGCAAAGTGCATATCTGGCCTGGCGATAGCCAATGGTATACCCGGCAAACCTGCTCCGGTACCGACGTCAATACAACGTGTACCGTGTAAGAAAGGCAGCACGCTCAAGCTATCCAATAAGTGCAACCTGACCATTTGTTCAGGATCGCTAATGGCGGATAGATTATAAACACGATTCCACTTCACCAGCATGCGAAGAAAATCCATTAGCCTATCAACGCCGTCTTGCGGCATAGCAATATTCATTTCCTCGAGGCCCTGCTCTAATTGAGCACGATGTGAAGCATTGAACTGCATTACTTAAGCGCTTTTCTTTTTCAAATGAACTAGCAATAAAGAGATCGCCGCCGGCGTCACACCCTGAACACGCCCGGCCTGGCCGAGTGTTTCTGGCTGATGGCGATTCAGTTTCTCTATTACTTCAGACGACAAGCCGCGAACTTGCTGGTAATTCATGTTGGGCGCCAGGCTTAAACCCTCATAGCGCAGCGCACGGTCAATGTCTGTTTGCTGGCGGTCAATATAACCCGCGTATTTTGCCTGGATTTCAACCTGCTCTCGCACCAGGTTATCGGTGACGGGGCTTTCAAGCCCGGTTAAACCGGCGATATTGTCGTACTTCACTTCCGGACGGCGTAATAAATCCAGCAAGTTTGCCTCTTTCAATAAAGGCGTCTTTAAGAATTCATCCGCTTCTGCGGTGGCCGCCTTTTTGGGGTGTATCCAGCAGGACTTTAGGCGCGCCTGCTCAACTTCAATCGCTTCTTTTTTTATACTGAAGGCTCGCCATTGCTCCTCACCCACCAGCCCCATCTTATAACCGAGCTCGGTCAACCTTAGATCTGCGTTGTCTTCTCTTAGCAATAAGCGATACTCTGCTCGACTGGTGAACATTCGATACGGTTCGAGCGTACCATTAGTCACCAAATCATCAATCATCACGCCGATATACGCTTCATCGCGGCGCGGACACCATGGCTCCAAGTCCTGCGCTTGCCTCGCCGCGTTTAAACCAGCAATCAGGCCTTGAGCCGCCGCTTCTTCATAGCCCGTTGTGCCATTAATTTGGCCAGCAAAGAACAAACCCGCCATATGTTTGGTTTCTAATGATGACTTAAGGTCTCTTGGATCAAAAAAATCGTATTCGATCGCGTAACCCGGGCGCACGATATGCGCATTTTCAAAACCTTTTATGGTTTTAATAAAGGCGTATTGAACGTCGAACGGTAAGCTGGTTGAAATGCCGTTCGGGTAAACTTCCGTGGTGGTCAGGCCTTCTGGCTCGACAAAAATTTGATGCGAATTTTTGTCTGCAAAACGCATCACCTTGTCTTCTATTGATGGGCAATAACGTGGGCCAACGCCTTCAATCACCCCGGTATACATCGGCGAGCGGTCGAGTCCAGAGCGAATAATATCGTGACCTTGTTCATTCGTTCTGGTGATGTAACACGATATTTGCTCAGGGTGATCTTCGACCGAACCCATAAAAGAGAAAACTGGCAACGGTCTGTCGCCTGCCTGTTCTTCCATCACGCTGAAGTCAATGGTGCGGCCATCAATTCTAGGCGGCGTACCCGTTTTCAATCTATCCACATTAAAGGGCAGGGCGCGTAAGCGCTGAGACAAGGCGTTAGATGGCGCATCGCCAGCACGACCTCCCTCGTAATTTTCTAATCCGATATGAATTCTACCGCCCAAAAATGTGCCCACTGTCAGCACTACGGTTGGCGCTATAAATTTAAGTCCCATTTGGGTAACGACGCCTTGCACGCGGTCTTGCTCAACAATGAGATCCGATACCGTTTGTTGAAACAGGCTGAGATTAGGCTGGTTTTCCAGAACTTCTCGCACCGCGTGTTTGTACAATAAACGATCTGCCTGGGCGCGAGTAGCGCGTACCGCCGGCCCTTTGCTGGCATTTAAGGTACGAAATTGTATGCCCGCTTTATCAGTAGCCTTTGCCATTAAGCCGCCCAGCGCGTCCACCTCTTTTACCAGGTGGCCCTTACCAATGCCGCCGATAGCTGGGTTGCAACTCATTTGCCCGAGCGTTTCAATGTTTTGCGTTAATAGCAGCGTATTTGCACCTGTACGCGCCGCAGCTAAAGCCGCTTCTGTTCCGGCGTGGCCACCACCAACAATGATGACGTCAAACTTTTTAGGATGTTCCATAACTCTATATTATTTACATAAGCCGTTGATTTTAGCATTTTATTATCGAATTAGTTAACGCGTTCAAGCCGCTGTTAAAATCTATTTGCTAGAATGACAGCCGTTAACCCAATAAATTTTATCTCAGCATGCCCATGGATAACCCTATAAACGCCTTTATAGAGCAGGCTAATCGCATTATTTTAGGCAAAGATCACGTTATTAAATTAGCCTTAACGTGCATTTTGGCTAAAGGCCATTTATTAATAGAAGATATACCCGGCGTTGGCAAAACGACTCTGGCGCATAGTTTTGCAAAACTGCTCGGTTTAGATTTTCAGCGCATTCAATTCACCAGCGACTTATTGCCCGCCGATATCGTTGGTTCCAGCGTGTTTGATAGGGACAATAACCGTTTTGAATTTCACCCGGGGCCCGTGTTTTCAAGTTTCGTATTAGCGGATGAAATTAACCGAGCCACGCCTAAAACCCAAAGCGCGTTACTTGAGGCGATGGAAGAACAGCAAGTTACGATTGAAAAAACGACCTACCCCATGTCGAATCCTTTTATCGTTATCGCCACCCAAAATCCCGCCCATCAGGTAGGCACTTTCCCACTGCCAGAATCGCAACTAGACCGCTTCTTAATGTGCCTGGCCATTGGCTACCCCGATGCCGCCTCCGAAAAAAAACTGCTCAATGGCGCCAACACTCGCCAAAAGCTCGCTGCTATTGATGCCGTCATTTCAACTGATCAGCTCATCGCTTTACAGCAGCAGGTTTATGGCATTTATGCCGCCGAGCCGCTTATCGCATACGCGCAAGCCTTACTGGAATTTTCTCGAACGTCTTCTTTATTCACCCAGGGTCTATCGCCCAGGGCGGGTATCGCCATCATTCAATCTGCTAAAGCCTGGGCGCTAATCGATGGTCGTGAGCACGTTTACCCTGAAGACATTCAGGCAATTCTGCCGTCGGTGGTTAATCACCGATTATTACTACAAAACAAGCTTTCTTCCGATCAAGGCGCTGCCCAAATACTGCTCGGCGAGGTCGCCATTCCATAATGCACGCCAGCCCTGCTTTTACGGTAAAAATAGGCGACTGGGAAACGATCGGTACATTTGCTAAACCCGTTCGCTTAGCAGTCTTTGTATCTGAGCAAGGCGTACCCAGTTCGCTTGAAATTGACCCACTCGAGCATATTTACCAGCACTTTATAGTCTTTGATGCGGAGCAAAAACCCATTGCTACTGCACGCATGAGCGATGATGGAAAGCTAGGTAGAATGGCGGTGCTTAAAGCCTATCGCGGCCAAGGGGTAGGGCGTTTGCTACTAGAAGCCGTTTGCCAGCAGGCCATCAGCATGGGTATTCATAGCATTTACTGCCACGCACAAACTGGCGCTACAGGCTTCTACCAAAAAAATGGTTTTTTAACGCAGGGAGAAGCGTTTGAAGAAGCCGGCATTTCGCATATCAAAATGCATAAAAAGCTACCGTTTTAAACTCGCTGTTGAAGGTACTCTTCGATAAAGTCGAAACGGTCATTACCCCACCATATTTCATCATCTAGCATCATAATAGGCGCGCCGAAAACACCCGCTTGATGCGCTTCGACGCAGGCTTTTCGAAACCGTGTCTGGCCTTCATTGGACGACACAAAGGCGATAAAATCAGCCACGTCCCAATCCAGATCTACCGCTAAGCTTTCAAGGTTTTTCAATTCGGTAGGGTCGCAACCTTCACCCCAAATCTTAGTGTACGCCGCCGTCACGTAGGCTTCTGCTTGGTTTTTATCATTGGCGTATAGCACGCCGACGTTCCAGGGCCCTACTTGTAAGTTCGGCGGAAACGCAAAAGGCGCATCGTAACGCTTTGCCCAACGCTTCAAATCGGCCAGCATAACCTTGATTTTAGCGGGCACTTCGCGGTTCGAGGGGCCATAATTTCCAGCCGCCATTTTCGCCTGCGGAATATCCATTGGGTGATAAGCCACCGTCAAGCCATACTTGCGCGCCAAACCGGGTAACTTGATATGCGCCAAATAGCTAAAAGGGCTCATTAGGTCAAAATAAAAATCCATCTGCTGCTTAACCATTTGATTCCTTTTATCGAGTCGAGTTATTTATTCAGCGGCAGCAATGCAGATATTACCGTCTACAACGCTTACCGGATAGGTCTTAATAGGAATTTGACAAGGGAAAGAGGTCGCCTCTCCTGTTTTGATGGAAAAAGCACCGCCGTGAAATGGGCACTCGATCTCTTCGCCGTCCTGATAACCATCGGTTAACATCGCCATACCGTGCGTGCATAAGTTATCGGTTACAAAATATTCTCCATCATGCACGTACACCGCCAATCCTGAGAAACCTTCGGGTGTAACGCTAACAGGTGTTTCTTCTTTAACGTCTTCTGCTTTACATAGGGTAATTAAATCGCTCATTTAAATCTCTTCTTTGTTAGGTTAGCTATGTGTTTAGTAAAAACGATCATAGTGGATTTGGTTTAACGGAACTTTATATTCCATCACCAATAGTCGTGTCAAGGCGTCCGTCATCGGCGGCGGGCCGCAAAAATAGAACTCGTGCTCGGGCAGTTTATCGCCCAGTGTCGAAGCCACCAATTCGTGGATAAAACCAACCGCACCATCCCAGCCTGCCGCTTCAGCCGCAGCAGCATCAGATACCGCATTAAAATTCTGCACACGCCTTTTCATATCGGCATCGGCCTCAATGAGCGCAGGTGTACAGATGTCTTTAGGTGTTCTACCTCCATAAAACAGGTAGATCTTACGCTCATCAAGCCGCGCATCTTTCGACGCCGCCTTAATAATAGACATTTCAGGTGACAAGCCCGATCCACCGCCAACACAAACAATATCGCGAGGGATTTCAGGTTTCAAATACGCCAGGCCATAGGGGCCGTCTAGAACGATCACATCGCCTTCTTGATAGTCTTCAAACAACTTCGTGCTAGCACTACCGCTGGGCATTTTTTTGATAATGAAGTGCCACTCGCCATTTTCGTTAGGCAAGTTACTCATTGAATAACCGCGCGAACCCACTACATTTGGAAAGTCCAACAAAGCGAACTGGCCCGGCTCAAACTTTGCGGCGTGTTCTGTTTTAAAACAAAACTCGGCCATATCGTCTGTCAACTGATTGATCTTATATAAAGTGGCCGCCGACTTAATTGGCTTATGTACAGGCACTGCCTCGTTATTGAGCCGCACTTTGATTTCGCAATCTGATGTCGGTATACACTGGCAGCTTAACTTTCGTCCTTTTTTTATATCTCTAGGGGAAAGGCCAGGCGCGTCAGGCCAAAGGTCATCTACCTCACCCGTCAGAACTTCTACTTTACAGCTACCACAACCGCCTGAATTACACTCATACGGCAAGCCCAGACCCGCACGAAGCCCTGCACGCAAAAGCGTATCGCCTTCTTCACAAGGGAATTCAAATTCTTGTTCGTTGATTTTAATTGTATAACTGCTCAATTTTCCGCCCCTAAAGCCACTAAATTTATTAATATAACAGCGTATTATATATATTCTGTTAAATCAACGGATGCTTTAGATCACTTTTTGAGGCGGCACAATGTCCACACCCTTTTTTAGCGAAGATACTTTTAAGTTTTTAGAGCAACTGGCTAAAAACAATAATCGGCCCTGGTTTAACGAACATAAGCACATTTACGAACAGGCCGTTCGCTCTCCAGCGTTGGATTTTATCAACGCCATGCAGCCGGTTATTAAAAAGCTGTCCCCCAACTTTACCGCGGTAGCAAAAAAAACCGGTGGCTCTTTAATGCGCGTGTATCGAGACGCTCGCTTTAGTAAAGATAAGACGCCGTACAAAACCAATATTGGCATCCAGTTTAGACACGTGGCGGGAAAAGACATACACGCGCCGGGGTTCTACTTGCACATTGCGGCCAACGATTGCTTTCTCGGCACCGGCATTTGGCACCCCGACAGCAAAGCCCTCAGTCGTATTCGCGAAATGATTAGCGACAACCCTAATGCCTGGAAAAAAATCACTAGCCATAAAAACTTCAAGCGTCACTTCGAATTTTCCGGCGACTCATTGAAAACATACCCGCGTGGTTACGCGAAGGGCCACCCCATGATTCACGATCTAAAGCGTAAGGACTTTATCGCGATACACCCACTCAGCCGCGAAGAAATTTTGAGTCCCGACCTAGTCAAAACAATGCATCAGCGCTTCAATATCGCTAGCGACTTAATGGATTATCTCTGCAATGCGCTTGAGCTACCTTATTAACAGCGCCTTATAAGCCCAGTTTTTCAGCGATAAAGTCGGCGTCTTTATCGCCACGGCCTGACAAATTAACTAAAATGGTTTGTTCCGGCGTCATCGTGGCGGCAATTTTCATCGCGTAAGCCACCGCGTGAGCACTTTCCAACGCTGGAATAATGCCTTCTACTCTTGATAGCGTCATAAACGCGTCCACGCACTCATCATCATCCACGGCAACGTACTCGACCCGGCCTAAATCCTTTAACAGGCAGTGCTGCGGCCCCACCCCTGGATAATCTAATCCCGATGCAATTGAGTGAACGGGCAACGGTTCGCCTGATTCATCTTGCAGGTTGTAACATTCAAAGCCGTGAAGTGAACCCTTCGTGCCTTTACTCATCGTCGCCGCGTGATAAGGGGTATCAAGTCCTTTGCCGCCAGGTTCTACGCCGACCATTTTCACCGCGTCGTCGTCTAAAAAGGCGGTGAACAAGCCAATCGCGTTAGAGCCACCACCGACACAGGCGGTTAAAACATCCGGCAACTTGCCTTGTTCGGCAAGAAACTGCTGACGCGCTTCTTCACCGACGATACTCTGGAAATCTCTAACCATCATCGGAAACGGGTGCGGGCCGACCACCGAGCCGATCGCATAAATAAAATTGACCGGATCTTTTAGATACTCTTCAAAGGCGCTGTCGACGGCGTCTTTTAAGGTTTTTGTGCCTCGTGAAACCGGCACCAGTGTGCAACCCAGAATTTTCATTTTGGTGACGTTTGGGTGCTCTTTGGCGATATCCACTTCGCCCATATGAATTTCGCAATCCAATCCAACCAGTGCGCAGGCTGTAGCCAGAGCAACCCCGTGCTGGCCCGCTCCCGTTTCCGCTATCACTTTGGTTTTACCCATGTGCTTCGCCAGTAGCGCCTCGCCTAAGCAATGATTAATTTTATGCGCACCCGTGTGGTTTAGATCCTCCCTTTTTAGAAAGATTTTCGCGCCACCGAGCCTTTCCGTTAACCGTTTGGCATAAAATATCGGGCTTGGCCGGCCAACGTAATGAACGTACAGATCATTTAGTTCATCCTGAAAGGCTTTGGTTTGTGAGATATCGAGATAAGCGTCTTTAATCTCATCCATAATAACGACTAATTCAGGCGGAATGATCTGCCCGCCGTACTCACCAAAATAGCCCTTGTCATCTGGCATTGGTATCTTATTCTGCTTCAATCCTGACCTCTTTTGTTATTAATTTTACTAACCAGCTTATTAGCAATTCGTAGAAATAACAATACGAATATTAACGCCATAAAGTCAAGTAAACTTGATTTGCATCATGGTGCTTAGACCCTTTAAATGCGAAAGTTTCAATTACAAAACAAGCTCACAATAGGATTAATAATGGCCGAGGCAAATCAGCAATCATCCCAACAAACCACCATGTACGATTGGATTGGCGGCGAACAAGGCGTTCGCAAGCTAGTAGACCGTTTCTACGAAATAATGGATCAGGACGAACAAGCAAAAACCATACGATCCATGCATAAAGAAGACCTTTCTGAGATCGAAAACGGCCTGTTTGAGTACCTATCGGGCTGGTTGGGTGGCCCACCTTTGTACATCATGAAGCACGGCAGCCCTTGTATCACCAAACCCCACGCGCCTTTTAAAATTGACCAGGCGGCCTCAGATGCATGGATGCATTGCATTACAAAAGCTATGGAAGACGTCGCCATTGAGGAAAAGTATCGCAAAATGCTGACCCCCGCTTTCCAGCGGATGTGCGACACCTTGATGAATAGTTGATTATACAGCTCGAGTGCAAGCCCAAAAAAAGGGCGCTTAAGCGCCCTTTTTAACTAAACCGGCTTAACGACTATAGATCAATATCCATACCGTAGCCTTTTGCTTCTGGCTTGTGGCCAAAAATATCACCGACATAGTGTTCCTGGTCTTTCATGGTAAAACGTGCGCCATGTCCCAGCTCCAATAACCAGCCTGAAGGCGTGGCGAAGTAAAACGTATATGCCTGGTCATTTGAATGTTTGCCGAGCTGCATAGCGACATCAATACCGTTTTGACGAATGATATCGTGGCCGATACCCAGATCATCCAGTTCTGTATATTCCAGCATTAAGTGATTAATGCGTTTTTCCATTGGCCCAAGACCAAATGCAATAGAGTGTTGACGATCATTACAGCTCATAAATGTTGGCTTCGCGATCATGCCATCAGGCAGCCTTAATTTGTATTCTACTGAACCTTTAAGGCCTAATAGTGAATAGAAGTCATAGGTGGCTGCATCGTCCATTGAACGAATAATGAGGTGACCAACACCTTGATCCGCTGTCAAAAATTTGCCGTACAAGGGACGCCCCGGGTGAAAAGGTTTCATCACATCCACTTGTGGGCTATAGAAAATTTCAGTCGGGTTACCCGATGGATCTTCCAGCTTCAACAAACCAAGTACGTGACGCTCTTCGGCTTCTTCTTCTGACGCTACGGTAAATGCGACACCCGCGTCTGTTAACTGCTGTTGCATTGCCTTGAACTCTTCAAAGCCAGACACACGCCAGCCAGCATAAGCCAAATCATCTTCGTCTGATTGATGAACCACAAAACGGTGGTGCTGATTATCCATTCTTAGATAAAAACGATCATCGCGATCGCCTTCCTCAATTTCCAGACCAACACAGTCGCTTGCAAACGCACGCCACGCATCCAGATCCGTTACATTGAACCCCAGATAACCCAATTCTGTTACTTTAACCATTTCTGTCTCCTCGTTTAATTTAAAAATTCTTGCTTAGAAAAATATGTATAAATTTTTATCTTCCGTCACTCTTGCGTCTAACGTCACCTTTCGGCGCGCCAGCTGAAAACCACCGCCGACCCTACGAACTAAATCCTGCCGACCGCCAACGTGCTCAGACCTTTCTAGTTGGCCCCGGTGACGAATAGTAGCAAAATTACTGAGCACCACAAATTCGTCTTCTTTTGCCGTATGAAAGGCCTGTATATTGGTAATTAAATAACGCACCGATGACATAGGGTCTTCCATCCACACCGCACCCGTCGCCAAACGACCCACTCGCTGCTTCATTTCGTCATAATCATCGTTATAAATGGCCATATCATCTGGCGTTGGCGCCGGCCTTTTATCTTTCGCGTAACGGCGTTCAACGACCGGCATCCAATAATGAATGTCTTTCGCGACCATCGTTTCAAACCAGGCCTCATACTCACCGTCCTGCAATAAGCTCGCTTCTTGATAATAGTGTTGCGACAGATCGTAGTGTAACTGCATCGACACGCGTTCTTTAGCCTCTGTATTATGCATATTACTCTTCTCCGCCTTGTGCTTTAGCCGCTAAGCGGTCTTTCCAGTAGTCTTTATTGGTAAAACAATCGTCCCATTGAGAGTCTTTAGCACGAATCTCGTCCCAACTTTCCGCCGACATAATCTCTTGATAAAAGCGATAAAATCCACGATACGAGGTTTCGCCAATAAAACTCGAACCCACGATACCCGGATATTCAGGGTGCGGTCCTTCGTAACCCGCCCCCATCCTGGAGTCCATTGTATTTTTTCGGGTATGCGGCCCACGGTTATTACGCGTTGAATTCACCATATTATCGCCATCATCGCTTTCCAGTGTTCCCGCGGTACCAAAACTTCTGACCGCCTGCTTAACGATTTCTTTTTTGGTCGCGTCGTCCATGTCTTTATGAACGATCACCCAGGACCAGACCTCTATTTCATGCGGACCTCGTGGGTGCCAAACTTTAAAAATATTAGTGCCGTACAAGAAAGAACAATTTGGAAACGTCGTGCAATTCCAGTGTCCATCATATAATTCTGCCCTTGGCTGGCCTAATTTTTCGGCGACTTTAGGTTGCGTTTCTTGCAGGAACTTAGCGAAGCCGTCTCTTTTTTCGTGAATACCAACACCCGCGTGATCAATAACGCCAAAACCATGTCCGTGCCGGGTTGTTACCTGGATGCCTAGCTCATCAAACGGCATGTTCGCGCGATTGCCCGCCAAGCCGCCCAATTCGCCACCGAGCATCTCAAGGGCAGACGCGTGCGTCCAGCCAACGTGATAACCATCACCGACAAAATTTTCTGCGGGTACTTTCCAGTTACACTTGAGGATTGATTTTAATGGCGGGCCAATGAGTTCTGCTCCTTCGCCAGCGCCCACCATCCAGGTGTCCAGGTACCAGCCCCAATCACCTAGAAAGTCTACTAAATTTGGTGCGTTATCATCGAAGCAACCAAATACAAAGCCACGATAGCTCTCAACCCGAATGGAGGGGAGGCTCATCGTCGTCATATCGATTTCATCGTGATAACACTTTTCTTTCAAGGGTACGTCAACCAGGGCACCATCGGTACCATAAACCCAACCGTGGTAATTACACACAAAAGACCGCGTATTGCCGCTATCCGCCGTACACACGCTGTTACCGCGATGCGTACACGAATTAATAAAAGCCTTTAGCGAACCATCCGTATGGCGAACGACAATAACCGAATCTTCACCCATTTTTGTGGTGATAAAGTCGCCTTTATTCTTTAGCTGGCTTTCGTGCGACAAAAACAACCAACAGCGGCCAAAAATGCGCTCTAGCTCCTGGTCGTAAATTTCCTGATCCCAAAAAACTCTCTTTGACTGTGTTGATTTTTCAATATCAACTAACTCATTCATATCAATCATTATTCACCTCTTAACTCTGTCTTAATTACTTAAATTACCGAGCCATGAACTCGCGGTAACCTTTCCAAAATCCACGCACGGCATTTTCATCCATGCCCATTGGGCTGGTAAAATCAGCTACGTCATTACCACCCATTTCAATAAACGAATACTCGGTCTCATCCCGACTAATACCCTGCTGTACTAACTCAACCGCCTCGCCGTCTTCCATAGAAATTAACCCCGAAGGGCCGACCAGATTGATATTTTTCAATCGGTGCTGTGCCATCTCTTCACTATCATCCTCATAGCCAAAGAAGGTCCAGACCAGCTCTGTTTCATTGACAGACTTTGGTAACACCTGCCTGGTCGCCAGGGTGTTCTGGATTTGCTGCAGTACCACTGAGGGGAATAATGATTGAATACTCAAGGCCACGCGATCATCTCTTTCGGGAATAAACTTCAGCACGCTCTCGTCTTGTAACTGATGCGGGCCTTTCATTTCTCTATTGGCCTCACCCGAATACTCGGTGTAATCGACATCACCCTTGGGGGCCGAGACGTTAAAGTAATTGTGACAGCCCACTTCATCGGTAATGCCTACGCTTTCCTGGCCCTGGCGATACACGCCAAAGGTTGGGTAAAACAAGTGCAATAAAGCGCCGTGATAACTATCGCGGCTGTTTTCTGAGTACGCCTTCCAGTTGCCATGCATATACTGGCGCGTATAACCAATAACCTTAATGGGTTTATGCATAACACGCCTGATATTTGCACACATCTTTTCCCCAAGAAAAGCGGTCAGGTCAGGCGCTTCGTCATCAAAGCTGGCAAACACCATATTGGCGATAGTTTGCACTCGAAGCTTGCGCAAACCATGATTATTCATATCAAAGTCTTTGGCATAACCACCTTGGCCTTTCAAACCCCGGCGAAAAGGCACCCCTTTGAGGTCGCCTTTGGCGTCATAAGCCCACTGATGGTACACACAGGTGAATGCACCGTCTTCAGAATGCCCGTGTCTTTCACGACAAACCAGTGCCCCTTTATGCGCGCAACGATTGACCCATGCGTTCAGCCCGCCTTCCGCGTCCCTCGTTAAAACAATCGGCGTGTCGCCGACGTAGGTCGACTTATAGTCGCCCGCTACTGGCACCTCAACGTCTAAGCCGATATAGCACCAGATTGGCCCTCTATATAGCTTTTCCTGTTCTAACTTATAAATATCTTCATCCAGGTAAACCGAAAAAGGAATCCGATTGCCGTTAAGGTCAATTTTCTCTATCTGTTGCTCTGCACTCATTATCAGCCTCCGAACATCATTATTTAAAAAAACCATTTCCCGCGGCGAGATTACCGGTCAGCTTCATCGCTTCAAGCATCATCGTATGATCCGCTGTTCCCGTACCCACTAAATCATAGGCGGTACCGTGCGCTACCGACATATGTAAGTACGGCGGCCCCATAATCAACGCGCAATTACCCGAAAAGCCCCATGTTTTAATCGCGATATGCCCCTGGTCGTGAAACATCGCAAGCACTACGTCATAGTGACCATCTATGCAGTGCCTAAAGACAGAATCCGGCGCGATCGGGCCGCTGACGTCTATGCCCAGAGCAGCCGCTTTTTCTACTCCTGGCTTTATTTCTTGCTCTTCTTCTTTACCGCTCGCGTGGGGGTTTAAGCCCGCCACTGCAATACGGGGTTTAGCAATGCCCCAGGTTTTTAGCGCTTCGTTGAGCTGCGTAATGGCTTTAGTCACAAGGTCCGCATTAATCAGATCACACACCTCGCGCAAGGGCAGGTGGTCGGTCAGGTGCATCACGCGCAAGGGTCCACTAATGAGGAATAAATAACTGTGCCCCGGCTCCATATTAATGACCTTATCAAGTACACCGGCCATCTTCATCGACACCGAGCTAATTGGCGCCATGATCGTTGCATCCACTTCGCCAGATAATGCCATTTGATCCATTTCATCCAGCCAGTCCGCGCTGATTTGGCCGCAAGAGGTGTTATCTTGCCCCATCACAAAACTGGCCATATCAAACTTGCCTGAATCAATAATCTCGATCACTGCAGGATTATTTGTAATATCAGCCGCAGAAGCCACTTTCTTAACCTCTAATGATAAACCACAAGCCTTAACCGCCTGCTGCATCACCGCCTGGCTGCCGACTAAAACAGGCTGACTATACTGGTGCACTTCACCGCTAGCCCAAGCCTTAGCCACCACTTCCGGGCCTATGCCGGCTGGATCGCCAATCATGGTTGCTATTACTGGTTTTTGACTCATTATGGTAGATCTCCTCATTGCAGCCTTTATTATTACATTAGATTATCATTATTTATAAATCGTATAAGCATTTTTTATGATCAAAATCATATAACTTTGCATGAGTGGCCCACGACTGGCTAAATAAACAAATAGCTATTGCCATTCTGCAGATGATTAGGCTAATCTCTAAACTAAATAGGACAAACCAAATTAACAAACTACTGGGAGATCGCTATGTCTACACCTGTACCTTTTAACTCTCTATTGAATACTGACGGCGTTCTTGGTGCCGTCCGCTGGCGTGAGTCTGTTGCTGGTAAAGGCGCGGCTACCCCGCCTTTTTTAGTAGAGTACATTGGCGGAATCACTGAAGATCGCGCCGAACGCCTCATGGCACACGCTGAAGCCGCTGGCCTGGGCATTATGGGCATTAGCCAGCTGAGTTATCAGCGCGCCCGCCAAGACCAAACCGTGGTATACCCTTTAGACGCTTACTATCTTCATAGCATGCGTGGTTCCGTAGTCTGTACAATTAACCGCGTCGCGGTATTACTGGATAACAGCGCTAAAACTGACATTCAAGGCCTTATTTCAAAAATGATTCTGGTCGACAATAGAGCAAAATAACCTTTAACTGCAAACTTTTATTGTTGCAGCGGATCATATAACGCGGTATTTTTTGACTATAATCATTTTCTAATGCTATCAAATCCGTATACTTGATCCTAAATTATCAGGAGAACGTATGCCAAATGTTACCCCCCCAGAGCTTAAGAGCGAAGTAGAGGACCTGCTTAACGCCTATGTGCAATGTATCGATGACGACGATCTAGAAAACTGGCCCAATTTTTTTACCGAGCAATGCCTTTATAGAATCATTCCTCGAGAAAACCATGAAGTAGGGCTGCCTGTAGCCGTTATCTGGTGCGACAGTAAAGGTATGCTCAATGATCGCGTTACCGCTTTACGACACGCCAATGTGTACCAGGTTCAATGGTACCGCCATATCATCAGTAACCCACGCATACTGTCTTTTGATGGCGATGAAATTCATGTTCAGTCTAACTACGCGGTGTTTAAAACCTGCAACGATGGCGAAAGCACCGTCTATAACGTAGGCCGCTATGTGGACGTAATCGTCCGTGATAAAGGTGTATTAAAGTTCAAAGAGCGCTCGGCGATCTACGATACGCATAAAATTACCACCCTGATGGTCATCCCTATTTAAAGGAGCACAGCATGAGCACACCCGAACATCTAAAATGGCCTGCCGACGCTGGCTGCACCGCCGTTCCATATTCTGTTTTCAATAGCGAAGAAGTTTATGAGCTAGAACAAGAAAAAATTTATAACGGTAAAACATGGAATTTCCTAGCCGCAGAAGCCGAAATCCCAGATAAAGGCAGCTTTAAATCCACCTATATCGGCGACACCCCTGTCGTCGTTACCCGTGGTCAGGACGATGAAATATACGCATGGGTTAATCGCTGCGCTCACCGTGGCGCTGAAATTTGTCGTGAACGCCACGGCAAATCAGAAGACGGTGCATTTACTTGCGTTTATCACCAATGGGCATTCGATGCCAAAGGCGACTTGCGCGGCGTGCCCTTCCAGCGTGGCCTCGCTGGCAAAGGCGGCATGCCAAAAGACTTTGATAAAAAGCAACACGGCCTGAGAACCGTTCGTGTCGTCAACTATAACGGCGTCGTTTTTGGCACCTTTAGTGATGACACCCCCGATATTGAAACCTATATGGGCGAAGACGTTAATCATCACTTATCACGAATCATGAATCGACCCATTGAGATTTTGGGCCATACCCGTCAGCACATCGCAGGCAATTGGAAATTCTATTCAGAAAATACCAAAGACCCTTATCACGCCAGCTTATTACATTTATTCCACGCTACTTTCGGCTTATATCGCTCTTCGCAAAAAGGTGAATCTATCGTTAACAATGACTTCCATTCTGTACTTTGGGCGAGCAGTGGCACCGAAGATAAAACAGCCTTGGACGATATGAAAAAGGATAAATTAAGAACCCTACAAACCGGCGAGTACACCTTACAGGACCCCACTTTATTAAAAGGCCAGCAAGAGTTTGATGACGGCGTCACCTTGGTTATTTTGTCTTTATTTCCATCACTGGTTATGCAACAAATTCAAAACACCCTGGCGTTCAGACAAATTTTGCCTAAGGGTAAAGACGCGTTTGAATTGGTTTGGACTTATTTCGGCTATAAAGACGACAGCGAAGAGTTGCGTAATATCCGCCTGAAGCAGTTTAACTTGATCGGCCCCGGTGGTTTGATTTCTATGGAAGACGGCGAATCAACCGAGCTTTGTCAAAAAGCCATCGTGCGCGACGGTAGCCGTACTAATGTCATCCAGATGGCCGGTAAAGAGCCCGTTGGTGACGACCACCTCGTCACGGAAGGGCTTATTCGTGGCTTATGGAAGGGTTATCAAGAGTTAATGGGGTTCTAAAACTAGCGCTGCTGCAAACACAATATCTCCTCCCCCAACGTTTGGGGCATAAAGGCTTCTCGTTATCAACTAGAAGCCTTCTTTTTGGCCAAGCATTTCATGCCGGCCACAGCACCGTAGAATTTGCTAAATATAGCCGTTTATGGTGGAATTTAGAACCTTGATAAAAAGTTGTTGCTCATGAGCCAAACTTCACCTTATACATCTCCAAAAAAGTCGGCGGTGCAAAGCTGCCGCATATGCGCCTTGTCGTCACTCTGTCTACCCGCCGCTCTCGATGAAAAAATGGTAGGCGAATTGAAACGCATCATAGCCTCTGACAAGCGTTTTGCTCAAAAAAAGGTCATCTACTCACAAGGAGAGCCTTTTCAATCACTTCACGTGGTCAAGTCAGGGGCCGTCAAAACCTATATTACGGACTCTCGCGGAGACGAGTATATCACCGGTTTTTATCTTCCCGGTGAAATCGTTGGGCTTGAAAGCATTGCTGGGCGTAAATATTTAAGCACCGCCATATCATTAACTGATAGCTACCTTTGTAAAGCCAACTACGCTGAATTGGCAAAATTGCGAAAAAATAACCCCGCCTTATCCGATTGGGCCATTAATTTATTCAGTCAATCTCTAGCATCAGGCCATGATTTTTTCAATTGCCTATCCCACCATTCCGCTGTTTCAAAACTTGCGACCTTTATTCTAGTCATCTCAAAACGTACGAGTAGAACTGATCGCCACCAATTAAATTTTACCTTGCCGATGTCTCGTCAGGATATTGGCAACTATCTGGGGCTGGCCTCTGAAACAACGAGTCGCGCTTTTTCACGCCTGGCCGATGATCAGTGTATTGAAAAAAAGAACAGACAAATAAACATTATTGACCTAACAAAATTGATGCAGCTCTCTGCGCTCGATTCGGCGTTATAAAAAGCCCCCTTCAGGCGTTCTTACTACCAGCTTAATTTAGAAAAAACAATGTACGTTTTTATCAAGAATAACCCGCTGGTCGAGAGTAATAACCCTCGCCGCTAAACGCCATGTTCCATCTACTTTTCTAAGCCGGTCCTTTCGACGCCCATACATTGTTGAGTCATCTCGTTGCCCGCGACTACGATAAACAATAAAGTTAGACCACACGTCTACTTCATCTGGCGTGTCTGCCCACGACGCGTCAACATTTGTTATATAACGCCTAATCCGTATAGGCGGGTCTTCGGCCCACAAAAAACCCGTATCAAACCGCGCGACACGCATACACAACACCTCATAACTATCATTGTACAAATAGGTCGTTTGCGCCGTGCCAATCACCTTTTTATCACGCCGATAGCGAACCTCTTCGGTAGGCAGTTGATAGCTGATATCTTTGGTAATCATCTCATCTAGCCATTCATGGTACCTCTCTTCATCCAGCGCACGCGCTTCTCTGGTCAGAAACTGAGCCACTTCAAAATGAATAATATGGTTCACCGTTTTTCCCGCAACATGTTGATTAATTTCCGCACTCATTTCTATCTCCTACGCCTGACTGTCTGTTTTAGCCGTTTTAGAAAGCTCATCCCAGGACCTACCTTCCATTAATTCAGCCCAACGACGATACATACCCCTGGTGGAGCTCTCATTCACCCAACCATCGCTGACCAAACCGGGCATTTCAGGGTCCGTTCGTTCACGCCCTTTAGCCATACCTAAATAAAGGCTGCCTTGTCGAGTTGAATAACCCCTATTAGAATGCGTACAATTCTCGAAGTTCTCACCATCATCACTTTCTAAAATACCCGCTGTACCAAACGTCAGCATATTGTCCGCGTGAATCATTTGTTTTAACTCTTCAGGCATTTCTTTTTCAACCAGGGTCCAGGTGAATACTTCTATTTCTCTCGGCCCTCTTGGTTGCCACACCTTAAAGGTATTGGTGCCGTATAAAAAAGAACAGTTGGGAAAGATGGTGGCATCCCAGTGACCGTTATAAAATTTTTCTCTGGTTTCACCCACTATTTCTCGTACCGCTGGAGAGCGCTTGTCTAACCATTTTTGATAGGCGACCCCTGGTGGGCCAGGATGCAACGCCGCAGCGGCGTCCCAAATAACGCCAAACCCGTGACCTTCAGGAACCGTTACTTGTAAGCCAGAAGCTGGGTCGTAGTCATTTAAGCCTTTCATTTTTTCTAACGCGCCGCCCGCTATCTGCAAAGCGGAGGCGTGCGCCCAACCCACGTGGTACCCATCACCAACAAAGTTTTCTGACGGGTTCTTCCAGTTGCAGTTTAATATCGACTTCATAGGCGGCCCAATTAACTCCATACCACCCGGCACGTCCATGAAAGAGTCCATATACCACGCCATACCACCCAGGTAATCAATTAACGAGGGCGCTTCTTCATCGAAAGTTCCAAAGATAAAGCCTTTGTAGCTTTCAACTCTAATTTGCCTTAAGCCAAGTGACTTTTTATCGATGTCATTAAAGTAGGCTTGCTCTTCAAGGGGCACGTCATCTAGTGCGCCATCGATACCAAAAGCCCAGCCGTGATAAGGGCAAACGAATGAACGCGCATTGCCCCCTTCTGAAAAACAAACGTAATTTCCGCGGTGGGTACACGAGTTCAAAAAAGCCTTCAGCCCACCGTCTTTTTGGCGTGCAACAATGACATTATCTTCCCCCATCGTCGTTACCTGGTAATCACCTGTTTCTGGTATCACCGAGTCGTGCGTTAAAAACAACCAACAACGCGCAAAAATATGCTCCATTTCCTTTTGATACACCTCTTCATCCCAATAAATGGAACGGTCTTGAATGGCGCCATCTTGTTGAATTAATTGTTTAATTGCTTTCATTCCTTATCCTCTTTATCCTGAAGCCAAATACTGATGTTTCTATTCGATAAACTCTACCCTTAACCCCGAATAGAAAAAATGATTTGTATCAATATTAAGCCTTTAGCCCCAATATATATCTATCGTTATAGGCTGCGGAAAGCTTAAAAAATACTTTAAATAATCCTTTCATTAGTATAAAGTTAAGCATCTACTAATATAGCAAGATCGCTCTAGACAAGCCCCCTAATATGCCTGAGAAAAAAATAACCGCTGATTGCTCTAGCTGCACTCTAGCCAAGCGCTGCTTACCTTCTGGCATACCGGTAAAAGACTTATATCGCTTTACTAACATCGTTAGCACCAATAAAACTTTTGCTACTGGTGACGTGCTTTTTAAACAAGGTGCAAAGGCAACCAGTCTTTACGTCGTAAAAATCGGCGCGTTTAAAACACAAATCATTAATCAATTTGGCGACGCCCACGTCAGCGGCTTTTATTTACCGGGTGATATTATTGGCTTAGAAAGTACTGCGGGCGGTATTACGTTAAATAGTAGCGTCGCCATTGAGGACAGCCTGGCTTGTAAAATAAGCTACCGGCCGCTGGCTCTTTTACGCAAAGAGTTCCATAGCCTGTCTGATCTCGCCGTTAAAATCTATAGCCAAACACTCGCGACCACTCAAGATACGCAAAACTGCTTATCCATTCATTCCGCTCCCTCGCGTTTAGCCCAATTTTTAATCTTATTTGATCGACGAACGAATCAACTCAGCTACAAACAAACGGATTTGCACTTAAATATGTCTCGCCAGGATATGGCCAGTCATTTGGGCATAGCGGTTGAAACGGTCAGTCGCTCATTTACAAAATTAATTGACAGTGGTTGCATTACTAAAACCGGTCGCTTAATTCAAATTATCGACAGAGCGGGCTTAGAAAAAATTGCCCAATCTTCGTCTTATTGATTTTTAGTTACATTTTGTTAACTCTGAGGTTTGCAGTTAACGAGAAGTTAGTTATAGTTTTAAGTACATTACGTTAAGGAGTAAGCATGTCGTCTAAAACACCCAATGATTTTTCGTTAGAATGGCCCGCAAAATACAATGAAATACCGAAAGAAGTCTTCGAATTAGAAGCACTCTGGCCGAAAGAACTGGAAACCATTTTTTATGGCGAGGAATGGCATCCGATCGTACACCGCGCCGAAATCCCTAACCCCGGTGACTATAAAGCCGCCGAGCTGGGGGAAATGCCTATTTTTGCGGTACACGGTGAAGACGGTCAAATCAGGGTTTTTCAAAACACCTGCACCCATCGCGGCACCTCTTTGGTGACTGAAAGTTCGGGTAATAAAAAAGAATTTGAATGCCCCTACCATCGCTGGTTATTTAGTCTGGAAGGCGACCTCGTCGGTTGCCCTAATAGCCGAGAATTCACGCCCGATTTTGATAAGAAAAACTTCAGCCTTGCGCAATTACGCATAGAAGAATTTTGCGGCTTATTTTTCGTCACCATGAGTGATAAAACGCCACCACTTAAAGAATACCTAGGAGAAACTTTTTATGAGCCACTGAGTCGTATTTTAGGTGGTGATGGCCGCTTAAAACTCATTGGCTACCAAAAAGTCATGTACGACTGTAACTGGAAAGCCTATTGCGATAATGATGGTTATCACGCGCCGCTATTGCATAAAGCCTTTGCCTTATTAAATTGGCAGGGTGGCAAAGGTTTTCAGAAAGTCAGTAAAAATGGTCATTTAACATTTGAATCAGAACTGAAGATACCGGAAGAAGTAACCGCGCTTAAAGACGCCTCTATTCTCGATTTTAAAGGCACCGAAACGAGCACCGGTTCCATCGTTCAAATGCAATTCCCTTTGACCGTATACAGTAAGCATATGGATATGTTGAATATTCGCTACGCTTTTCCAAAAGGCCCTAAAGGGCTGGAGGTACATTACGCCTACTTTACCCACGAAGACGATGACGACGAAATGATCCGCCACCGCATTCGCCAGTCGAGTAATTTGTTAGGCCCTTGCGGCTTGGTTAGCATGGAAGATGCCTCGGTTTTTTCGCGCATTGATAAGGGCAATAAAACACCAGGGAATGCTATTTTCCAAAAAGGTGTGCAAGATGAATACGCGCTTTCTTTTGAAGTAAAGCAAAACGATGAATCCGGCAATCTACCCCGCTGGGAGTATTACCGAAAAATTATGGGCTTCGAGAGGGCAGCACGATGAACAATTCGATTACTTTAATTGAAAATCTTAATAGAGACTATATTTGCGCGCTCGACAAACTGGATATGAACGCCTGGCTAGGCTGCTTTAGCGAACAAGGTACGTACACCTTCATTTCGGAAGAAAATGACCGTAGAGGCCTTCCCATCGCCTTTATGCTGGATGATTGTTACGAGCGTCTGCAAGATCGCGTCACTCAGGTGGTTGATATTCAATTTGATTCATCAGAACACTACCAGATGCGCCACTTTACCCAGTTAGTCTCTAGCAGCGAGTTGGCCGATGGGCGACTTCAGGCGGAGTTTAACTTCACGATTTACTATACCCAGAGAGATACCAACCAAACCCATATTCTCTGTGTCGGGCGTTACCAGGATATTATCGCCATCGAGGACGGAGCAGCGCGTTTTATTCAGCGTAGAGCAATAACCGATACCAATGTGCTACCGCGCTATATCGTTTATCCGGTATAAAAGATAAGAGCATAAAAAAGCCGGCTAATAGCCGGCTTTTTTATTATTGCTCGGGCCGTTTGCCGATACCAATACCACCATCCGAATTGATAACGCTGCCGGTGATATAGCCACCGTTCTTATCGGAAGCCAATAACAGGTAAATGCCCGCGTGATCTTCTGGTTTTGAGATAAATCCTAGTGGCGTCATATCGCTGATGAGTTTATCGACACCTGGAATCTCGCTAAGCTTTGCATCCGCCTGGCCTGCAACGGCACTGCCGCCTAAATTCGTCATCGTACCGCCGGGCGCAACACCGTTTACCCGTACATCTGGCGCCACTTCATGCGCTAATTGCTTAATCATCCCAAGCACCGCGTGTTTTGACGCCACATAAATCGGTCCGCCACCGCCGGTATAAAAACTCGAACTCGATGCGGTAAACACCATGCTACCTTTTGTTTTTCTTAGTTCAGGCAAGGCCGCTTTAGCACCGAGCAAATAACCTTTGACGTTGACGGCAAAAATCTCGTCACAAATATCTTCAATTTTATCGTCTTCCTGAGCCTCAAGCGGCACCATATAGTCCCAAATACCGGCATTACCGACGAAGGTATCTAGTTGGCCAAAAGCTTTTATTGTTTTTGCCACTGCATCCTTGTTCGCCTGTAGCGATCTAACGTCGCCAGTTAGGCCTACGACCTTACCCGCAAATTTATCCTCAAGTGCATCAATGCCTTGTTGCGAACGGTCCATTACACATACTCGTGCGCCTTCTGCGACAAATCGCTCAACGACGGCCAGGCCGATACCCGATGCTCCACCGGTTACCAAGGCTACTTTATTATCCATCCAACCCATTTTATTGTCCCCTCAAAATAATCTTTAAAAAAAGAAATTAATATTACTGTCCAACACCACGCTATCGTCCAATACCGCCGTTCTCTTGAGTAACTTATATCCCGTAGCTGTTTTATTCCATAGGTCCTGACGTCCCGCTGTTAAGCGTTTACGCTCGGCGTCTAAACGACTTCTATGTACTTCGATAATTGAATGTACCAGGAACTGATCCTTTATTTCAGTATTAAAAACCTCAACATTACTGACGATATGTCGTATCGCATTGATTGGGTTTTCGGACCAAACGAAGCCCGTTTTAAAGCGCGCGATACGCATCAGTAGAGCCGCCATATCGTCATTAAAGATGGGCGTTTTAATAGGCGCCCAATTATTAGTTTTATCTTCCCTTAGGCGGCGCTGGGGCATTTCCATTTCGTAATGCACCTCGTCGCATAACATCGCTAACCAGTCGTCGTACTGTTCAGCGCTTAATAAGCGCGCTTCCTGGTATAGCTGCCGTTGCAAGGCGACATAAACGTCCATTTCTGCCTGTTGAGCTGACATTACTTCGCCTCCGTTGCGCGTGCTTCTTGTAAATTGTTATACGACGGTACATCGGCCCAGCTGTCTGCCTGCATCATTTCCAACCAGCGGCGGTAAACGTAGCGTTGATTCTGTTCACAGATTAGGCCTTCGCTGACCACGCCTGGCATTTCATCTCGGCTGTGCTCGCCACCGATGGCCATATTGGTGTAAATATCCATTTGCCTCGTTCGCCAGCCTCGGCTTTGTTCGGTAATGGCCTGTAAGTTATCGCCATCGTCGTTATCAAATAGTCCGGCGGGGCCAAAAGTGCGGCTGACATTATTAAGTATCATCTGCTTTAAATCATCAGACATTTCCTTATCGACCATCGCCCAGGTCCACATTTCAAACTTACCCGGACCTTTTGGGTGATAAACCCTGAACCAGTTTAAACCGGGTAACATTTGTAAATTTGGGAATACCGTCATATTGATTTGCGAACCCCACATTCTTTTACCGCGGTATTCGCCCAGCCTATCAATAACGGTTGCTCGGTTCTCTTCCAGGTAATCGACGGCCATTTTTGGGTCGGGGTAAAAACCGTAACCTGATTGACCATCAAGGGCCGCTAACACGGCATGGCCGTTCATACCCGCGACGGATACTGCCCCAGAGTTGTCCGCAGTGGCATTGCCAACCGCCAGGCCTCCTACTTCCATACTGGATGATACCGTCATCGCGCCTGCATGTGCCCAGCCTAAATGATAGCCATCACCCGATACGTTTTCGACAGGCAACTTCCAGTTAACGGGCAGCTCTACCTTCATTGCCGTACCAATTAGTTCGGTACCTTCTGGCATTGCGTCCAGCCATATATCGAGGTACCACTTCATTTCTCCAAGATAGTCTTCCAGGCTCGGCGCTGTTTCATCAAAGGTAGCAAAAACCAAACCCTTGTAACTCGCTATTTGGGCCACTTCAATTAAGCCGAATTTTGATTTGTCTAATTGGTCGTTATAGGCCTCTTTTTCTAACGGTACGCCGTTCAGTTTGCCGTCAAAACCAAAACTCCAGCCGTGGTAATTACAAACAAATTTCCTGCTATTACCGTGGTCGGCTTTGCACAGGCGGTTACCCCGATGCGTGCAAGTGTTTAAAAATGCCTTTATGCTATCGTCTTTTTGCCTAACAACTAATACCTCATCCTCGCCCATAAACGTACGGATAAAATCGCCCGGCTCTTTTATTTGGCTTTCGTGTGTGAGGAACAACCAGCAACGACCAAAGATCTTTTCTAGCTCTTCTTCATAGATCGCCGGGTCTGAATAAATGACTCGCTTTTGTCTACCTGTTTTAAAGTCGACCAGGTCATCTAATTTTTTCATTTTATTTCCTTGTTTAAGCTTTCTTATTAATGAATAACGTACTCATAAATAGCACTTATTTCTTCTGTCGTTATTTTATCTCCCCACGCGGGCATAGACCCTTTGCCATTAGCAACAGAATTGATAAAGCGCTCTTTATCATCTTTAGGGAAGGTACGTAAATCATACGTTGTACCCGAGGTGACCATTTTTACCCCATGACAGTGTGAACAGGTTTGTTCGTATAGCTCTGCTCCATGCTTTACGGTTGCTGACCAGTTTGTTTTATCTTCTACAACGACTTCTGCAACAGCGATGGGTTTATTTGCTTTAGCACTGATCGTGCTCATATCACCGCCTCCACTTAATTCAAACACCCAGACAGAACCACCAGGATTAATATTCTTTAGATTAGGATCACCAGAAAAATTGATATACGCGCCACCGATTCCACTTACAACCGCAATATATTGTTTACCATTCAACTGGTAGGTAACTGGGGGCGCGATGATTCCTGAGCCGGTTCTAAATTCCCATAGCTTTTCACCCGTTGTTGCATTAAATGCGTACAACTCACCCGTTTGAGCACCTGAGAAAACCACATTTCCGTCAGTCACTAGGGTTCCGCCGTTCATAGGCACCTCGGTTGGGAACTGCCATTTTGTTTCACCCGTCATCGGGTCTATGGCTTTTAAATAACCTACTGGTCCTTCTGGATATATCCACTCAAATTGCGCGCCAACATAAAAAACACCCGGCTTATATTCTTGTTCAACGGGCGTGTAGTACCAACCCAAATTAAAGGTATTTGCATAAGCCAAGCCGGTCGTTGGGCTATAAGACATAGGGGCCAAGTTTTTGCCGCCTAGCGCAGAAGGCCAGATTTCAGTTTTTACTTTATTGTCGAGCATGTTTTTTACTCGCTCTGCGCGTATCGGGCGTCCAGTTGCCATATCGATACCATCCGTCCAGTTGACTTTATCGACGTACTGGTTCGCTTCTAAGAGCTTGCCATTCGTTCTATCAATAACGTAAAAGAAGCCATTCCTATTTGCCTGAATGAGTAATTTACGCGGCTCACCATCAATCGGTAGATCAATCAAAATAGGGTCATTTACCGCGTCATAATCAAATGGATCATTTGGCGTAAATTGAAAGTGCCAGACTAATTCACCCGTTGTAGGCTTAATAGCGAGCATGCTGTTTGTATATAGATTATCGCCTTTGTGCATATTGGCATTAAAGGGAGCTGGGTTGCCGACTCCCCAATAAACCAGGTCTAACTCTTTATCGTAAGAACCGATTAGCCAGGTGGGGCCACCGCCTCGCTTCCAGCTTTCGCCTTGCCAAGTTTCACTACCTTTTTCACCGGGCGAAGGAATGGTATTAAAGCGCCATAGGTGCTCACCTGTTTTCGGGTTCCAGCCGTCTAAAAAGCCTCTTACGCCAAATTCGCCACCGGCAACACCCGTTATCATTGTGCCATTAGCAAAGAGTGGGGCGCTGGTCATTGAGTATCCTAATGCAATATCCGCTACTTCTTTATCCCATATAACACTACCGTCTTTCGGCTCTATTGCTAATAAGTGATTATTCAGTGTCGCACGGTAAAGAACGCCATCGTGAAACGCTGCACCTCGGTTAGTAATACCACAGCAAGTAACCGTATTAGCCGGATATTCAATTTTGCTCTTCCAGATTTGTCGCCCACTGACCGCATCAATGGCTAAGGTTGCATTATGAGTCGTAACGTACATAACGCCATCTATTACTAGTGGTTGGCTTTGCTGACCTCTATTATCGCCAAGAGAAAGGACCCAGGCAGGTTTTAATTGTTGTACGTTTTTATCATTAATTTGCGACAATGACGCGTGCCTTTGTAAATTTTGTGACAGGCCATAGTAATTAATTCCAACGTCTTCCTGTACTACAGGATCTACTGATGCCGGCATAAGTTTTGATTCGGTAATTACGGGCTGCTCGGCCTCTGTTATCGCCTTATCATCAGATTCACTACAAGCTGTTATACCTAAGCTTAGGATCAAGCTCGCACATAGAATTTTATTTATACTCATTCTCAGTAACTCCATATTAGAAGTGGTTAATGCTATTTCTTTTTAACCGCTTTGGCTATGCAATTATATAAAAATTTACTTACTTGCATAAAAAAGCAGTGGAGCCTTAGCCCCACTGCCTTAACTTATTACGTATTACTTAGTAATTATCTGTAATCGCGTAATTGATCGATATCAAATACTTCTTCAGTTACGTTTTCTGCACGATCTTCCCAGATAGGATTAAATTGGATAGTCGTATGACGCTGTGTTGTTTCATTCGTGATAATCACGTTTGACCACATTGCATCGCCAGTTGCTGGTCTCCAATCACGACCATCTTCCCAGGTACGTAATGGGTTACCACGTGGATCCCAAGTCATTTGGAACTGTAGATAAAAGAATTCTTTATCAATATAAGTTTCGCGTTTTGAATACTGGTATCTACCCGTCTTATCAGTAACTTCAAGCACCCAAATTGGTCTTAATTCTACTTCCATTGTATCCCAATTACACTTGTCAGCATTTGTTGTTAATGATTGGTACGCGTGACCCACTTCTGGTTGTGCTAATACAAAGCCTTCTCTAACAATTTTGTATTCAAATTGCTCGATGTTGGTTTTAGCCCATGAACCGCGCCAGTCGTCCCAGGTCACTTCAAGGCCAGAAGCCATTGGATCCTGTGAATCAGAACCCGTTAACAAACGCGTTCTACGAAGACTAGGAATAAACACTTTGAAATCGTCTTCTTTATCAGGGCCAGAATAACGTTGTCTAACAGCAGCAAGACCACGTACGTCATTAGGCTCTAGGAAAAAGATAGCGCCACCTTCAACGTATTTTTCTTTACCAGGAATATCGCCGTAAGGCTCTACGTTAGATCTATTATGATAATGCCACCACCATAAATCTGCTTTGTACTCCCTTTCCAGCCCACCATCTGCTGAACAAGCAACGAAATCTAGAGGGCCAAAGGTTAACGCATCATTATTAACCGAATGAGCTACAAAATCCCAGTGAAGCTCTAGACCATTTTTAGGATGTAAAAAAGGTATGGCTGTAGCACCTGGACCAGACATTAAGGCACTGGTGCCGTCGTCGTAGGTTAAAAAGCCTCTATCAGTGATATTGATGTTAATTTTTTCATCTCTGATTTGTTTTGTGTTGTTCAAATACCCTTCGTGCATGTAGTAGGTGTTTGTTGGCACAATTTTAATTTGTTTAATTGTTCCCCATGAACCACCCAGGTGATCATTTATTTCTTTCGGTAAATAATCCTTTAACCACGGGTAATTGCCTTTATTTTCAGGCGTAATGACTAAGCCTGGCTTAAGGTCTGCAGGAAAAGTAGCTTTATCCATCAAATCGTAAGCGTCATAGCCACGTAGGTCTTTCCACTCTTTTGCTAAAGCAATCGCTTTAGGGTCTGAAATTAACGCGACCCATTTGTCGTAATTAGGGTTATTCTCTTCTGCTGCAAAGGCCTTCCAAGCTTCAAGGGCCCTGTTGGTGTCGGCCATCGCTGGCGCTGCTACAGTCACTGCTGCTGCAAAGCCCAACGCGGCTGCTATTTTATTTATTTTCATCATATTTTCCTTCTCTTTTTTAATGAATTTACGTTCTTAAACTTTAATTAATTAAGCGGAGAGCGACAGCTCTCCGCTTACTATGTGTTTTAGAACTGATACGTTAGTGATAGTTCAATAAAGTCTGAATTATTAAATAAACCGGCTGGTGCGCTCTCTTTTTTACCTGAGAAGTGCATCCACTCAATACGTGGACGCCAGCTATCACCAAAGTAGTTGAAGTCAATGCGTTGACGATATACCAAACCTTCATTGGTAAAGTCGCGCAAGACCAGACCTTCAAGAATCAAACGTTGGCTATCCAGCGGCATACTCCATAAGAACGTAGAGTAATTCTGGTGATCCGCTACCGTAGCGAAAGCATAAGGAGCCTGCGCCAGTAAGCCTTTATCAGCGTCGTGTGTGTAGATATCAAACAACTGGAAGCTGGTGAAAATTGACTTCTCTTGTGATTCCCAACCCGGAACCCAAAATGGGAAATCGAAACCGATCATCGTTGATGTGATATCTGATTTTACAATCGCACGGCTTGGGATAACCGCCAATGCGCCTGAACCAGATTCTAGTTGGGCGCCTGGATCAGCTAATGAACTTGTTGGGAACACATCATCTGCAGCAGGGTTAACAGTAGACCTGTTAAATGGATGATCAAATTCGTGCGCAATTTCTAACCTGAGTGATGGCGATGAATTTTTCACGCCAAATGACATAAAGTCAGATAGATCACGGGTAAACGTCGCGCCTATTAACATTTGGCGATAGTCGTAATCTAGCTCTACTTGTGCCGTTACGGAACAATCAAAGCCTGGTGCTGGAGTATTTGCAATAAAACCTAATGGGTCACCGTAAACTGCGTCGTTGCAACCACCGGCTGTTGCTAAATATAATGGACTGACAATTGGGTTGGCATTACTTGCCGATCTTAACCAATCTAAGTAGCCACCTGAATTACTTGCTCCCGGAGGATAAGGCCCACCAACTGTTGGCACTCCATGTGCAAAAGTACCGCCGTGTACAATTGATTCAACCTGACTAGCGCTAAACGAGCCTAATATTGGGCCGCCAGCTGCTCCATTAACCCCATCACCGTACAAGTCTAGCCCTCTTAGCTTTAATACAGGCAAATCTTGCATGCCATAGAATGCGTTTAATGACGCTACGCCACCGAGGGTGTTAAATTTTAAGCGTAAGGAGTATTCGGCATCCGTAAAACTGAGTCTTCTCGCCGTATTTTCTGGCGTTTCAAATGCAAACCCAACTAAACCACTACCTGAAGGTACGTCCAATGTATCGGGCCAAGGTAGTCCAAATTGACCACCTGCACTGCTCTTTTCTGACGGCGTTGGATTGTTGAGTAATACCTTAGAATGGAAGACTTCTGGTGTGAAGTTAAACTCTAATGATGGCCGGTGCATACCTAAAGCTTCAAATGGGCCCGCCATGCCTAACTTCGTTAAGTTAAAGTCGGCTGATAACATGAGTGCCGGTATACGCAGCTCGTCAGAGTCTTTAAAGGCAAAGCGTTCGCGTAAGTCTTGTGCGTGCAGCACGTCGATTAGACGAAGACCATCGGACTCGCCCCAACCGCGTTGTTGTTTACCGAACTTGATGCTGTAACGGCCTTTGCGGTCGCGGTATTTAACGGATAGTTCGCGAATAACGTCTTCCCAGTCATTCAACATCTGCAGCTCACTTGTCTCTTTACAAAGCATGCCCGGCTTACAGTTATTGAATTTAAATTCTTGATTGCTTGAAAACGAGGCGCCGCCTGGAATAGGCGACGGCCCTGGAATTGGTGAAGTCAGTCCGCCATTTGGCGCTGTGAAGCTCGTCGCTTCAGTTGATAAATCGCCTCTTAACCAAAAGTTAGCTACAAACGTCCAGGTTCTATTGGGTCGGTAGGTGGTTTTTGATTCGATTAACCATTGTGCTGGTCCGAGCTTATCACCTTGATTAGGCAAATCGTACAGTACCGATGCGCCCATTTTTACACGGCCATTTTGAGTCAAGCCCTTAATGCCCGTGTCGATGGCAAACGCCGGTGCGGCGATTGCCGCGCCTAATGCGGCCGCTAAGCCTATTTTTATTATACTTTTCATATCTTCCCCTTTTAAATATTGATATTTCATTTTCTAACATATGTTTTATACACTGGTTTTTTTACCGCTTCAATCCTTTTTTCACTTTTTTACAACAACGTTGCTTTATTGCAACGCAACATTTTATTTTCTTTCGCCATCCCCCTTTTATTCACTGACTTGCTTGTAAAACACCCGGTATATAAATATTAACGGTTTCGTTTACTTTTAAATTAAGTATCAACCTGTATTAGGTACACGCTGTTGCTTTAACGTAACGCGTAAAAAAGCCCCTACATTTAAAAATGCAGGGGCTTTTTGTCTTCGTCTACAACGGATATTGTATTTTACAATTCCACCGCTTAAGTTCGACTCGCTATCAAGCCTTAAACAATGCTTTGGGATGAAACGCTGCAATAGCCGCTGGAACAAACAGCAAAGAACCGAGCATATTCATAAACAACACCATAGCCAGCAATAAGCCCATTTCGGCCTGGAACCTCAATGGTGACGCAACGGCCCACGGTATTAACGGTGCAATCATCGTTACCGCCGTAATGAAGATGGCGTTGCCCGAAGTTAAAAAGGCGTGGTGTATTGCTTCGTGTACGTCTTTTACTTCCAGCTTGCGGTATTCCTCGCGGATTCTATCGACCATATAAATGCCGTAATCCACACCCAAACCAACACCTAGAGCAGCTAACGGCAAGGTGCTGACGTTTAAGCCTACGCCTTTCCACGCCATAAATGCGTAGGTGAGTGCGTTGGCCGTTGCCAGGCTAAACAGCAGAATTAAGCCGGTGGTTAGCGATTTATAATACAGCACGATACATAAGGTGATAACGATGGCAATGGCTACCATTATTTTTACGTTCGAGTTTACGATTTCTTCGTTGAGCGCTTCAACGATGCCCACCTGACCACCCATGTATAAAAACTTGGCGTCACTAACCACTTCTTTTTCGGAACTAAAGAAGGCGTCCAGATTGTCTCTTAATTTCTGGATAGTAGGGCGACTATGGTCTTCTAAGAAAAATGAGATATTACCGATTTCCCACTCTCTATTGGTAAAGGCCGCAAAGTCACCCGGCTCACCCCTTGAGCGGAACATATAGATATCAAAACCGACCTCTTCCTGGGTGTCTGGAATGATGGCGTAGGATGGATCGCCCTCGAACAGCACGGAGTTTACCAGCTTGATAATCGGCACCAGACTGATCGCTGGGCGAACTTCTGACATATGCTCAAAGACATAACGATCTAATGCTTCGGTTTGATGATAGACGGTCGGGTCTAACATGGTTTCTTTCTCGCCTTCGACATAAACCTGCATCATGTCGGTGCCCAGGAAGGAGAAGCGAGAGTTAATGGAGTCTACGTCCTGATTGAAGCGCGCCTCTGGCCATAAAATAGCGCTACCTTTGGTGTCGCCAACGGTCAGGTTCTGTGAGTACCAACCACCAAATCCTAAAAGGCCCGCTGTTATCAATACCATGGTCCATTTATGGTCTTCCATATTAATAACCGCACCCCAAATTTTATTCAGAATGATGGAGCCCGTTTTATGAGACTTTGGTGGTTTAATCAGGCACATAACCGCTGCGGCAAAGATGAGCGCCGGTACGACCGATAGCAGCCAAAGGCTACAGATAAAGGCCAACGATTTAATACTTGGAATGGCCACCAGGCCTAACACGCCAAAACCTGCGGCGTCTGTAATAATCGCCGCAGTACTTGGCACTAGAAGCAAGGCTAGTCCGTCACGAGTACAAGCACGGCAATCCGTAGGGCGCTCTTCAGTCGCGGCGATATTATCTAATATTCGGGTGGTAAACTGGACACCGTGGGATAACACAATAGCAAAAATAAAGGCCGGCAATAGAATAAGCAGCGGGTCTAAATTGTAGCTAACCGCACCCATTGCACCTAAGCCCCAAATGGTGGCGACCGTAGCGGTGAACATCGGCACAAAAACGCCGACCCAGGTTCTAAAGTACAGAAACAGAATAACGGCGACAATTAATAGAGAGATCGCCAGGATGTTAAACACGGAGTCCAACGATTGGTAGATATAGCCCAACAAAATGGGTCGACCAACGAAGTTTATTTCTAAATCGTCGCCTTCATATTTTTCTCTAAGGTCGAGGAAAAAGTTCAGCACCTCTAGCTTGTCTGCCTCGTCCCTGAAATCTGCGATAACAATCGCGGACGTTTCATCATTAGACACTTGTAGACCACGGTATTGCTTATTAACGAACTGCCTTAAGCGCGTCATCTCTTTTTCGTTAGCCGGCAAATCGGGCCACATCAATGCGTCCACACCAACACGACCACCGCCACCTGAAATGGCTTTGGTTTTTCTAAGCACCAACGATTGGCTTAAATGACGATAGGTTTCTTTATTGTAATAAACGTCTTCGGCAATTTGCTTATATTTTGCTAGGAATTCAACGTTGTAAATATTGCCTTTTTTATTTTTAACTTCTATCAGCGTTGTATTTGCTCCACCAAATTGCTCACCAAAACGAAGAAACAACTCAACGTTATTGGCATTTTCTGGAAGCATTTCTTCCAACACAACGTTTAACGACAAGCCTTTATAGGCATAATAGCCGGGTATGATGGTGATGAGCGCTAAAACGGTCGCTACTAAAACGGGCTTTCTAGAAATAAAGCTGGATAACTTATTAATCATTATTTTTCTCCCCAACGGCTTGATATCAACTTAACTGCGCCAGGCGCGGCTATATTTAATTTCGCACCAAAGTTCATATCATTTACATTGCCTTTCACGATCATGCCGCGAAGACCCGCCGCCCAAAGGTCGCCAGAGGGCGTTACATCGACGCCACCCATCCATACAAAGGGGAGGGGGAAGTCTTTAGCCGCTGATAGAGGCGTTACCGTATTGCCCGAAATTTTTAATACGCTTGAGACGCCTACTGCGATAACGCTGCCGTCGGACGAACTGCTTACGTCATAGAGGTGCTCTTTCGTACCGCTCTCTATTTTACTCACGTAATAATCGATTTCTGTTTCTGGCAGCTCCTCGACCACTTTAGGTACGTAAGTTCTGCGTCGTCTTTCGGCCTTTTTTCTCGCTTTTGCTTCTGCTTCTGCCTGCTCAGCTAGCTGAATCGCTTTAATCTCTGCGCGCTGTTCGTCGCTTGAAAGTAGAATTTGGTAAATGCCTCCATCTAAACCAACGGCAATCGCTCCATTTTGCGTGGCCGCCATTGATAATAAGGTGTTCTTTTCGCTGTTATAACTAATTGACCAAAGTTTACCCGCATCTTCGGTATGCGCGATAACGCCAAACTCACCAATAACAATGGCTGTGTTCGCATCTTTAGCAACAACGCCGTGCAGTCTTGGCAAATCCCTTCCTGTGTAACCCGTTAACTCTTGGGCTTCCCAGCTTTCACCACCGTTTGATGTGTGCCAAATATGCCCTGTATGGCCAACCGCCCAACCGTTGTTAGCGTCAAAAAAAGAAACGTCCCTTAAATAATTAGCTTCGTCTTTCATTTGCACCACCCAGGTCGTTCCACCATCGGATGTGTGTAAAATTGAGCCTCTATGGCCAACGGCCCAGCCATTGTTTTCATCGACAAAGGATACGTGGCGAACTAACTCGTTTACGCCCAGGTAAATACCGTCCCAAGACTCACCACCGTCTTGTGTTCTAAACAGTGAACCTGAATAACCCGCTACAAACCCGAGTTTGTCGTTAACAAATTCTACGGCGTAAAGGTTGTCCGGCCAAAAGCGGTGAAAAGGCTTCTCTGTATCACCTTGTTCTTCAGCAAACGCGGATGTGGCTAGCAAAGCAACCGATAAAATGGCGCCCAACATAAACACACTCTTTCCAACTCTAGTTAATATCTCTTTCACTCTGTCTCCCTAAACCTTAATAACTATAATTATATTTCAGCTGGATAATCTAATGCTTATTAGAACTCGTGTCAATGACCAGAGTATTGCGCAAGCAGAGATACCCGCTTTTTTACTTAATTATTAAACGAAAGAGCCTGTCGAAGGCTCATTAAGTTTAACTCGTCCTTATTATGCCTTCAGCTATTTGTTTTGGATACTTTTATTAGTTTGGATAAGCTGCTTCTGATATATGATATGGCTATGAACGATTAACTATTTCATTCAACTTATGACCATGCAAGTCTCTTTATCAGCGCTTATTCATCGGACGGGCGGGGCCGACGTTTTTTCAATCGAAACCTGCTCTGTTGCTCCTCCAGGCCGCAATGAGGTGCTTATTAAACACACCGCTATAGGCGTTAATTTTATCGACACGTATTTCCGCTCGGGTTTATACGAGGTGCCGCTGCCCGCTATTCTGGGTGACGAGGCCGTCGGTATTATTCAGCAAGTAGGCGAGGGCGTGAGTGAGTTTAAAGTCGGCCAGCGTGTCGCTTACTCCGCCGCTAAAGGCGCCTATACCGAGTTCAGGTGCATCGATATAAAAGAACTTGTCACAGTCCCTGATGGCCTGGATGACGTGGTCGTAGCATCAAGCCTATTACGAGGCATGACGGTTGAGTATTTATTTTGTCGTTTATACGAATTACAGGCCGGCGAAACGATACTGATTCACGCGGCGGCGGGCGGGGTTGGCAGCATCGCTTGCCAGTGGGCAAAATCAATAGGCGCCACGGTTATTGGCACCGTCGGCTCCGCTGAAAAGGCCGAAATCGCGCGCGCTAACGGTTGCGATTACCCGATTATTTATAGCCAACAAGATTTTGCTGCAGAAGTTTTAAAGATAACCGACGGCAAAAAAGTTGATGTGGTGTACGACTCTGTCGGTAAAGACACCTTTATGAAATCTCTCGATTGCTTAAGACCGCGAGGCTTGATGGTGAGTTTTGGTAATGCCTCTGGAAAACCCGATCCGTTAGACGTTTTAGAGTTGTCAAAAAAAGGCTCTTTATATTTAACGCGGCCCACGCTTTATCATTACACTCGAAGCAGGGAAGAGCTGGTCAACAGCGCCGCGCGATATTTGGCGATGCTTGAGCAGGGCAAAATTAATATTACCGTGGGTAAAACGTTTGCGTTGGCAGATGTTGCGGACGCGCACCGTTACCTCAGCAGCAGGGAGCGAATCGGCTCGCCGGTGTTAATTCCTTAGCACTTGCCTTTTAGCTTACCGCTAGCCCGTATTGTAGCGTGACAGCTCTATACCACTGCCTATATTGAGTAAGACCGAATCCATCCCTGGTTTGCTTTTAACGTGTTTGCGGTAGTTATCGGCCGTTTCTCGCACGCCTTCTGGGTAGCGCATATTATCCGCGGCGATGGTCGCGCCATCGGCTAATTTTGGGTAGGCCAAATCAAAGCAGGGCACGTAAAAACGTTTCCATAAGTCTAATAACATGAAGTCTATCGGACCGGGCAAGGCCTCTAAAATTTGCAGTGCGTCACCGGTCTTAAATTCTACAAATTCAAGCAAGCCCGCTTTGTCTAACATGGTTCGTGCGTAGGCTTGTTTCTTTTCATCCAGCTCTATACTGATCACTTTACCGCCAATGTCACTCACCGCGTCTGCAAACCAAATGGTCGAATAGCCATACGAGGCACCCACTTCGACCACCGTTTTTGCTTTCGCTTCTTTGATCAATAAATTCATTAGTTGGCCCGATTGCGGGCCTATCGGTAATAAAAACTCGTCAATTCGTTGACCGAACTCTTCGCTCGATAAGTCTTTCATCAAGGCGTTTTCTTGCCGTGTTCTCGCGTGGTATTCCTCTAATACTGACATTACGGTGGGTTTCATTTTGGCTCCTTTATGGGTAATAGCACTGAAGGCCTTAGGCTCGCATAAAAACTGCCGGCAAATATTAACGCCATGCCGATCCATTGGTATTGATAAGGCATAATATCCAGAAATACGGCATTTATAATGATGATATAGACGGGCACGGTATTTAAAAATAGTGATGCGCGCGCCGGGCCTATCAAGTGCATGCCTTTGTTCCAGAATAATAAGGATAAAACCGTCGGTCCGGTACTGATAAACAGCATGGCTAAAAACGTCGTCGTCGTTATTATCGGTGGCTGGTAATAGCTCGCTTCTACGAAGCCCAGAGGCAACACGATGACTAGTGATATCAATACCCCCAGGGACGTCATTAGCAGAGGGCTCAATGTTTTCATCGTCTGCTTGCCTATAATGCTATAAACGACCCAACTAAAAACGGCTGCCAGAATATAAATATCCCCCCAATTAAATTCCAGCAGCAATAAATTTGAAAGTCGGCCTTCACTGAGTATAAAAGCGAGACCGAACACCGTCACCATCGCGGCGATCCAATGCTGATAACTTAATTTTTCTTTGAAATAGATGCCCGCCACCAGGGCCATGAGTAACGGCGCGAGCGAGTTAATTAAGCCGGCATTGGTTGAGGTGGTTAAGCGAAGACCAAAGTACAGAAACGATTGAAAGCCAATCACCCCGGTGATCGCCAGCGCTATCATCACCCACCAGTTAGTAATGCGCCTGATTTTTTTAAGTTCGCCGCTGTGCATTAACAATAATATGAAGATGCTGCCGCCGATTACCAGGCGCGTACTGATAATTGACCAGGGGCCCAAATAGTCTTTTAGGTAATGGCCTAAAATCATATTGCCACCCCACAGTAAGCCCGCGGTGTTCAATAAAAAAATGGCCTTAAAGGTATCACTCTTCAAATTAGCTCCTAATAAAAAAGCCCTGTTAACACAGGGCTTTCCGGTTCCTGCATAAGAACAAAAGAGCTTATAAATAAACGTTCAGACTCTTGTTCGTAAAAATATTCTGATCCAGAATAATCTTCCGCTTCGCCAGTTTCAGCACGCCGTTAACGCGACGAATAAGGTCTGTTCGGTGCCCCACCATGGTATGCGACTCATCTTCATTGATATTACGGTGCACGGTATTAAGCGAATACACCGTGAATTCATCTGGGTTATCGGTTAACTCGACTTCAATATTCGTCACCACGTGAGCCGAACGCGTTGCGGGGTCTTCCGACCAGCAGGTGCCCGTTTCCGTACGTATGATTCGCTTCACCAGGCAGTCCATATCGTCGTTATAGTACGCCGTATCTAAGATCGTGGGTTCTTTTTCATTTCTACGGTAGCGCTGATAGCGATAAGGCATCCAATAATGGATATCTTCCGTTAGCATATCCAACCAGTCTCGAAACTCTTCATTGTCGTGATGTCGGGCTTCTCGGTATAAAAACTGCTGCACTTCGTTCATCAACTCCAAAGAGGGCATTGCTGAGTTAGCGTTAGCATTTTGCTCTGTATTGTTCATCATCGCCCCCTATACCGTTTTTTTGCCGGTGTAACGCGGCGTGTATCGGGTAGGCACATCGCTCCATTTATCCGCATTCATCATATCTGCCCAACGCTGATAAAATAACCGTTGGTTAGAATCATTGAATTGGCTTGAGTAAACAATACCCGGCAATTCTTCGTGTTCTATTCTGCGGTTTATACCGCAGCCATAATGTAGCTTGCCTTTACGCGTGACAATACCTTTATTAACGGACGTGTTGCCTTCCCAGTTTTCGCCGTCATCCATTTCAAGTACGCCGGCTGGGTTGAATGTTTGCATACAGCCAATATTGATCGCCTGCTTAATTTCATCTGGCATATTTTTGTTAACAATCGTCCACATTCTCATTTCAAATTTATGCGGCCCCCTGGGCAGCCAAACGCGGAAGGTTTGAATCCCCGGCAAAAACGAGCAATTAGGAAACAATGATACGGAGGCCAACGAACCAAAAATCTTCGAGCGCATTTCGCCGAGTCTTTCGGCCATTTTAGGGCGCATTTTTTCGTAATATTCCAATACTTTGGGCTGACCTAAAATAGCAATATCGGCCAGGCCGTCGGTGCCAAACTCCCAACCATGACCGTTCACACTCGCGTGATAGCTGCCTGTTGGATCAGCCGGAGGGAAGCCCTGATTGTTATTCATGGCCTTGAAGCCGGAATCATGCGTCCATAGCGCGTGATAGGCGTCACCCACAAAGTTTTCGACGCCGAATTTCCAGTTTGCATTGATATAGTTTTTAATGCCGCCGCCTATAAACTCGGTGCCGCCATCATCCTGGTCTAACATGATATCCAAGTACCAACGGAAATCACCCAGAAACTCTTCAAGCGAAGGCGCTTCTTCATCAAAAGTGGCAAATATCAAGCCTTTATAGCTGTCTACTCGCGCTTGCTGTAAGCCCCATTTGCTTTTATCAATATCGCCTTCGTCGTACACGTGCTCATTTGACAAACCTTTTAGTTCGCCGTCTGTACCGTAAGCCCAACCGTGGTAGTTACAGGTAAAGTTGCGTGTATTACCGTCATCGGCGTAACAAATTTTATTGCCGCGGTGAGTGCATGAGTTAAGGAATACGCGCACGCTGCCGTCTTTTTGGCGACTAGCAATAACGCCGTCTTCGCCCATGTAGGTGGTATAGAAATCATTGGTTTCCGGAAGCATCGAGTCGTGTGCGATAAACTGCCATGCTTTGGCAAATATTTGCTCTAACTCGCGCTCATAGATCTCGCGTTCCCAAAAAATACGGCGATCGACCCAGCCTTCGTCGATATCCATATAGCGGCTAAAGTCTGGCCGTGAACCATTGTTGTTTATTGGCATAATATTCTCCTAACTCTTTAAGTGATTTATTAATCCGTAGCGCTCGATGACCATGGAAGTAATCGCGGCAGCTGCATTATTTTCGGATTAACGGTAATTCAAAGCATCTTTGTTTATAAGCTTTCAAAGACGCCTGTGTTGGCGATATGTTACATCAAAAAAAATTTAAATAAAAACTGATTGAAATCAATCACCCCTCTCTTAAAGCGCTTTAGCTAAACGCTGGGGCAAAGTAATCAGGCTTTAGTTAATAATGTAGTTTTTTCGCGCAATAATCTTCCTGTTTAACGTTCGCCTTTAACCAATTCCTCCACCGGCCACGTTCATAATTTCGCCAGTGATATAGGACGCCTCATCGGCGGCTAAAAAAGTAATCGCCGCAGCTAACTCTTCCGGTGAGCCATAACGCCCCATGGGGGTATCACGATTAGTTTGTTGAACGACCCCTTCCATGCCCGCTTTATCAATGGCTGTCATCGTGTCGGTGGTTCTTGGCGTCGCTCTAACCCCTTGGTCAACCCCTCCTGGATTAACGCAATTGACCCGAACATTGTGTTCCGCCAGCTCCAGCGCCATGCATACCGTCATCGCCTGCACGCCTCCTTTGGCCGTAGAGTAGGGTACGCGGTTAATGCCGCGCGTCGCCACCGAGCCTACATTTACAATCGCACCGGATTTTTGTTTCATCATATAAGGTATAACCGCTCGGCAGCACCATAGGGTTGGCCAGAGTGAACGATTTATTTCTTTTTCTATTTGCTCGTCGGGGTACTCCCAAAAAGGCTTTGCCCAAATCGTACCGCCCACGTTATGTACCGAGACATCAATTCGACCATACGTATCGACGGTGGCTTGCATCACCTCTTTTGCACCGGCGTTGGTTTCCAGATCAACGATACAAATTTCTGCCTCCCCTCCGGCGTCAATAATTTCCTGCTGTACCAGGCGCGCCTGTTCTTCCGCCCGGTCGGCGATCATTACTTTTCCGCCTTCAGTGGCAAAGCGTAGAGCACAGGCTTTACCAATCCCTTGAGCCGCGCCGGTAACGAGCACCACTTTGTTTTTGAATCGTTGCGTCATTAGTTTTCTCTTATTTTATTTACAGGGCCTGATCTATTGCTTACTATCTACCATTCAATTTAACTAAAAAACAGGCTAAAAGAAATGAGCGATGTCACCTTATACGGTTTTCCCTTGAGTACCTACGTCCGAACGGCACATATTGCGCTCATTGAAAAAGGCGTTCCTTTTGAACATATTCCTCACGCGCCCAATACCGATGAGATGCGGGCCGTTAGTCCAACCGGCAAAGTGCCCGCTTTTAGCCACGGTGATTTTACCCTTTTTGAAACCTTGGGGATTATTAATTATATCGATGACGCCTTTGATGGCCCGGCATTAAAACCGAGTGATGCAAAAAAATGCGCCCTTATGAACCAGTGGATTAGCTATCTAAATTCCTCCGTGTTTCAAACCATCGTGCACGATATTGTGCTGTTTCGCTTTGAAATTAGGCCGATGGACGAAGCCGTCCTGGACGCGGCCATTCCTGAAGCAAAAAAACAGCTGGCGCTATTAGAGACCACCCTCAAAAACAGCGCTTATCTCGCTGATGATTCTGCTACGCTGGCTGATTTTGTTTTGTATCCGATGATCGCCTACCTGGGCATGGTGCCTGAAGCATCGTTGTTAGCAGACTATCCCGCTGTAACTGCCTGGAAAGCAAGAATGGAAGAAAAAGACAGCGTGAAAGCATCCGCGCCTCCTATGTAATAAAGCCAATGTCCGTGTTTAAAAAGCCGCTTTTGCGGCTTTTTTTATTTCTCGCCAACTAGTGCTACAGTAAAGCAAGCTATTGACCGATCAACGCCCTATGTCGCTAAGTATTAAAAAACGATTTTCTTTAAGCCGTTTTAGCCGAGGAGAACGAACTCAAGGTTCGTCGATTGATTTAAACCATCGGCGGGTCTTTATTTTACCCAACAAAGCGGGCTTGACTCTCGGCTTCGTGATCTTGTTAATGCTGGTAGCCTCGATTAATTACAGTAACAGCATGGGGTTTGTTTTTACCTTTCTATTAGCGTCAGCCGCGCAAACGTCTACTTTCTTTAGTTTTCGCAATCTCTCTGGTCTGCAAATAATGAGCGTAAAAAACGCGCCTTGTTTTTTCGGCCAGCCGGCCGCGGCAAGTTTTATTATTAAAGAGGCCGAAGGCCGTACTCGTTGGGCTTTGTTCGCTCGCATCGATGCTTGTATTGTCTATATACCGCGCCTCCTGCCTAACGAAAGCTACCCGCTATCGGTGTCCATTAAACCCGACCACCGTGGTTTATATTCTCCGAATACGCTGACCCTTTCGACCTCGTTCCCCTTTGGTATTTTCAAAGCCTGGGCGCCTCTTTTATTTGAGCAAAAAATCCTTGTGTTCCCAACGCCGGTCGCTTTTGGGCAGGCCCTGCCAATGAGTAACGTTATTGATAGTGATGGCGCTATAACGAGCATAGAACAAGGGGCCGAAGACTTCGTCGGCTTTAAACCCTACCAAACAGGGGACCACTATCGGCACATTAACTGGAAAGCCTGGGCGGCAGAGAAGGGTTTGTTCACGCATCAGTTTTCTAGCCAACACTGCCCCGAGGTTTGGTTAGACTGGAGCGCCTGCAGTGCAACCGACACCGAGGCAAAATTATCGGAATTATGCCGGTGGGTTTTAGACGCCGAAAAATTACCCGTCGATTATGGTTTGCGGCTGCCTGATAGCGTTGTGTCGCCATCACAGGGTTTTAGCCACCAACAACACTGCCTGACTTTATTGGCCCTTTTTCAAGCACCACCCCATGCCTGAGCCACGCTTAAACCCCGCTATTATTAAGTTACTGTTGCTGATCGCTACGCTGTTAGTTTTGCCGCATATCGGATCACTGCAGCTTATTTTTATTGCAGTAAGCTTATTGTTGATCGCGTGGTGTGCGGTCGCCCATTACTTCAAGCGTTTTTTGCCCAACAAGTGGCTGTTGCTCGCATTATCTTTGCTACTCGCTTTTTTGGTATTACGGCTTCATGGCATGTCACTGGGGCGCGAAGCGAGTAGTAGTTTTTTGTTGGTGTTACTGGGTTTAAAACTGTTAGAGTGCCGTTCAAACAGAGACGTACTCGCCGTCATTTTTGTCAGCTTTTTCGTCCTCATAACGCCTTTTCTTTTTGACCAAACGATTGGCCTTGCTCTATACAGCCTGTGCTTGTTTTTTCTTCTTCTGTCCGCGCTTGTTGTCAATAATACGAATTTGAGCAATATCGACACTATCTTCCCGTATCGTTTTGCTGGCGTTATTATGCTGTTGGCCATGCCCCTTATGCTACTCAGCTTCTTATTGTTTCCAAGAATGATTGGGCCTCTTTGGGCCATGCCCAGTGACGCGTCTAATGCCATAAGCGGTATTTCCGACACGATAAATCCAGGGCAAATATCTCACCTCGCTCTGTCTAAGGAAACCGCTTTTCGCGCGCGCTTCAATGGTCAATCCCCCACGCAAAACCAGCTGTATTGGCGCGGCCCGGTATTCTGGAATACCGATGGTCGTCAATGGACCCTTTCTCCTTCTAAAACCATCAAGCAACAAGCTATCAGTGGTCCAGCTTCCACGACCTTTCAATACAGCATCGTGATGGAGCCCCACCAACAGTTTTGGTTATACGCGCTGGATTCACCTATTAAAGCGCCTGATGACGTGAAAATAACCGAGGATCGCCAGCTCATCAGTCACAAAAAACTAAGCCGGGCTCGCGCCTTCGATTTTACCTCTTCGGTACAACCAACCAGCGAGACGATCAGCGAAAAGGACAAAAGCCGCGCTTTATCTCTGCCCGATAACACCGATATTAAAATATTTCAGTTAGCCGCCAGCTGGCGAAGCGGTACGTCCAACTCTTTGCAGCTTATTAATAATGGCTTGGCCTTTTTTAACCGCGAGAAGTTTTACTACACCCTGACTCCACCGCAATTAGGCAACGATCCGGTCACAGACTTTTTATTCGACAGCAAACGAGGTTTCTGCGGTCACTATGCCACCAGCTTCGCCGTCGTTTTACGCGCCGCTGGTATTCCCAGCAGATTAGTGGCTGGCTATCAGGGTGGGATATATAACGACGTAGGCGGTTTTTGGGAGGTGCGTCAAGCCGATGCTCACGTCTGGGTTGAAGCGTGGGTTAAATCGCTAGGCTGGGTTCGTATTGACCCCACCGCTGCAATTTCTCCCAACCGCATCCAACACTCGATTGATTTAGACGAGCAGCGCGTTGGAGACGAAATTAAGTATTTCATTGATCCGCCGGATGGCCTGGCCAAGTGGGGTCAACAATTAAGCTCTATTATTCAAACCGTCGATTATTACTGGGAAAGCGGTGTGCTTGCCTATGGACCTGAGGTGCAAAACGACTTTTTAGCTAATTTTGGTCTGCATGGCTGGGAAGACATGGTGCTTTGGCTGGCTATATTGAGTGGCGCTTTTTTGCTTATTTTTAGCGTTTATCTGTACCGATTAAATCCAAATAAAACCGACCCGAGTCAAAAGGCCTACCTGTCTTTTTGTAAAAAACTGGCCAGGCGTTATGATGAAAAAAGGGCTTCAGACACGTCCCTTGCATACTTTGGCCGTATTAGCGAAAGCCAGCCTGTTTTGCGCGAAAAATTACTACGGGTAAGAATGCATTACCTGCGCTGTCGTTACGGGGGAGGGCGTATCGAACCACTTTTAGAGTCGATCAAATCTTTTAAGCTTTAGCGGGCTTATTTTCCGATACAAAAAGACGAAAATATCTCGCCCAATAAATCATCTACGGTGACCGTTCCGGTTATTTCTGACAGGGCGTTTTGCGCCTGGCGTAAATCTTCGGCGAATAGTTCGCCCGCATGGTGCTCGGCAAATTGTTCAATACCTTCAATATAAAGTCGTTCGGCTTTTTTTAGCGCCTCTAAATGTCGCCTTCTGGCCATAAAAACACCTTCTTCGCCGGAATGGAAACCCATACATTGTTTAAGGTGCTGTCTCAATTCATCAAGGCCTTCGCCGCTTTTTATAGACAGATTGATAACAGGAGTTTCATCTTCAAGGACCAAACCCGGTATTGAGCCCGTTAGGTCGATTTTATTATAAATTATGGAGATGGGTACCGTTTTTGAAATGCTGTCTAAACGCTCTGTGATCGAATTTTTTCCACGCTCACGATCATCAACCACCAATAAAACGCGATCGGCGCTTTGTATCGCGGATTGCGCCCGTTTTACGCCTTCTTGTTCTACGATGTCCGTCGTTTCCCTCAACCCAGCCGTATCGATAATATGCAACGGCATGCCGTCTATTTGAATGTGTTCTTTTAAGGTATCCCTTGTCGTTCCAGCAACATCAGTAACAATCGCGCTGTCTTTTTGCGTTAGGGCGTTCAATAAGCTCGATTTTCCAGCGTTTGGGCTGCCCGCCAATACAACCGTCATTCCATCTCTTAATAAACTGCCTTGTTTAGCGACGTGTTGAATACGAACAAATTGCTGCTTCAGGTCTTCGAGTTTTTTTGACAGTTCTTCACTAGCCAAAAAATCAATATCTTCATCACTGAAATCAATCGCCGACTCGACGTATAGCCGAATATTGGTTATTTTATTTTGCAGTTGTTGGATTTGTTCTGAAAACTCTCCGTGTAGAGAGCGCTGCGCTGAACGTACCGCCTGTTCTGTTCCAGCGTCAATCACATCGGCAACCGCTTCAGCCTGCGCCAGGTCCATTTTATTGTTTAAAAAGGCGCGCTCGGTAAATTCTCCAGCCCTAGCTAATCGCGCACCGAGGGAAACGACGCGTTTTAATAACATGTCTAACACCATCGGGCCACCGTGGCCTTGCAGCTCGAGGGTGTCTTCTCCGGTATAAGAAGCAGGGGCCTTAAAGAATAAGGCTAAGCCACTATCTATCGTCGAGTTATCGTCGTCTTTAAACGCTTTATAATAGGCTTTTCTTGGCTCCAGCTGCTCAGTAATCAGGGCCTGGCAAATGCTCGTTGTTGCCGGTCCAGAGACGCGTATAACCCCAATTCCACCACGTCCGCTAGCAGTAGCAATAGCGGCTATTGTGTCCGTGGCTTTCGTCATGCGTTTTTTACTTTTCTTGGCCCGACTCTATTCTTTTCATAATGACGGTTTGTTGAATAATGGTCAGGATATTATTCACAATCCAGTAAAGTACGAGTCCTGATGGGAAAAATGCAAAGAAGCCGGTAAACATTATCGGTAACATTTGCATCATTTTTTTCTGCATGGGATCAACCGGTGTTGGGTTCAACCGTTGTTGTAAAAACATGGTGATGCCGTAGATAACGGGCAGAATAAAGTAGGGATCCGCCGCTGATAAGTTATCCATCCATAGCATAAATGGCGCTTGTCTTAGGTCTACGCTCTCTAACAGCACCCAATACAAAGAAATAAACACGGGTATTTGTATCAAAATCGGAAAACAACCGCCCAGTGGGTTAATTTTCTCTGTTTTATAAAGCTCCATCATCGCCTGATTCAGCTTTTGCTTATCGTCGCCAAAACGTTCTTTCAGAGCCACTATCCTTGGCTGAACAAGCTTCATATGCGCCATCGAACGGTAGCTTTTTTCCGATAACTTATAGAACAAAGCTTTGATTGTTATTGTGACCAATATGATGGCCACACCCCAGTTGCCCACAAAGGAAAAGAAAAAGCTCAATAACCAATAAATAGGCTCAGCGATGATGGTTAATTTTCCATAATCGACCATTAACAACAGGCCTTTAGCTGTGCTTTCTAGTTGTTCCTGGATTTTTGGTCCGGCAAATAGCGTCGCTGTTATCTTTTTTGATTCACCAGGTTGTACGGTTTTATTTGGTGAATAAGCACCTATGACGAATAAACCACCTTCTAGCGCCTTCGTATAGTAATTATATTGGTTGTCTTTGTGCGGTATCCAAGCTACGCCAAAGTAATGCTGAATCATCGCTAACCAACCACCAACGGCCGCTGTATTCAGGTTTTCATCCTGCATATCATCAAAATCAATTTTTTGATATTTATCTTCTTCGGTGTATAAAATTCCGCCAGTGTAAGTATGGATAAATGAGTTTGCCTTTTCCTCGGCGTAATCATTTCGCTTTATTTGCAAATATTCTCTTACCGTCCAACTGCTTGCAGACTTGTTATCAATAAGCGTCTCGACGTCTATCTTGTAACTACCTCTAGTAAATATATAGGTCTTTGTAACCGTGACGCCGGCTGCGTTTGTCCAGCTTAGAGGGACTTCAAGCACATCTCCGGTTAACTTATATTCTTTTGCCGAAGCTCTCCAGTTTGCGTGGTGGTTTGGGCTTTCTTCGTTTTGGCTAATTAAGCCAGACTCAACGACGAATATTTTCGGAGCTTCGCCATTTAGCAGTTGTATAACGCCAGGTTTACCTTTTTCTTCCGGGTACTCTGTGAGCTGTAATTGACCAATTCCTGCGCCAACCGTATTAATCTCTAACTCATAAACGTCTGTGCTTACTTTTATGCTATGGCCTTTTTGTGATCCACTGTCATTAATTAACTCAGACTGCGAGTTATTTAATAATTCGCTTGTCGAACCAGCCTGAGGAACATCGTTTGCCTGACCGGATGCTTCTTTTTGATCGTTAACGGTTTGTGCGATGGGGGGCTGTATAACATAATCCTTCTGCCACGCTTGCCATATAAGTATCGAGACGAATGCTAGCGCTACAAGGAGAATGGTTCTTTGATTATCCATTTGTTTTTTTTGCTGTTGGTAGAGGGTCTACGCCGCCTTCGCACAAAGGGTGGCAACGTAAAAGCCGTTTGAGGGTTAAAAAAAGTGCCTTACACGCGCCGTATTCTTGAAAAGCCTGTAGACCGTATTCCGAGCAGGTGGGGTAAAACCTACACCTACTCGCCATCATTGGACTAATAAAATATCGATAAAACTTAATCAAATAAATAAATAGTTTATTCATTACTGATTGTCTTTTCCCAGTGCTTTTGTATTGAAAGGGATAGTTCTTTTTTATTAGCTAATGCCGCTTGGTCACGACATAAAACAACAAAATCATGTGCTTTTAAGCTGTCTTTCTGCCGCCTAAACGTTTCTCGAACGATTCGTTTAATGAGGTTTCTTTGGGTCGCCTTTTTCACACTTTTTTTAGCTATCGCCAACCCCAACCTTGCGAAGCTATCGTGGTTGCCCTTTGCTAAAACAGTGAATAAGTTGTCTTTACTTCGTTTCGCACCCTTGAAAACATTAGAGTAATCAGCGGAGGTATTCAGTCTATCTGTTTTTTTAAAAGTGTTTTGTTTGCTTTTGTTGCTTATTAAGCTGATAGACGAGCTCTGCCTTTAGCGCGACGAGCATTTATTATTCTGCGTCCGCCTTTTGTTGCCATTCTTGCTCTAAATCCGTGGGTTCTTGCGCGTTTTAAATTACTTGGTTGAAATGTTCTTTTCATCGTCTTGCGTCCTATGGGTAACTAAATTAACAAATCTACAAAAAAAAACAGGATAACTAAACTGTTTCCTTTCGAGAAAAAAGTATGCGCAGGGTACGGTTTATAACGATAAAAGTCAATGTTTATAGCTATCCAAGGAGATAAATAGGAGAAATAAAAATAAACAGCCCCGGTTTTTATTTTTTATAAAGATAATTAATATTTTATTTCTTTTTTAAAGACTTATTATAGTTATTAAGGAGCAATATTTCTGTGGGTAACGTGGTTTTTAATTTTAAAATCATAAACTTAGAAGCTGTTCTTTTTATTTATAATTGGCACTTCCTATTGTGGGTAAGTTGTGATTAAAAGTGTCCACTGTTTTATCCACAAGTTATACATGCGCTTTTGTTGAGTTATTTTTACTTCGGTAAGCAACTATTTAGGGTATATTCTCGCTGTAAATAAATTTTAGTTTATTAAGGATTATTGTGTCGCAACTTTGGGAAAACTGTTTGGAGCACCTTGAGGGTGAATTTCCTCCGCAACAGATAAACACATGGATAAGACCCCTTCAGGCTCATATGAATAATGGGGAACTGTGTTTGTTTGCGCCAAATAAATTTGTTTTAGACTGGGTTTCTGATAACTATTTTTCTAAAATTTCAAGTATTATTAATTCGTTAGAGAATAGGGACGTGGTCGTCTTATTAAAAATTGGTAGTTCAAAAAAGACCACAGAAAAGGTCATAAAAAAAGCTATTAAAAGCTCGCGTACAAGAGACGTTCCAACAGAAGGAAGTAATTTAAACAAGGCGTTTAATTTTGATTCTTTTGTCGTTGGGAAGTCAAATGAGCTAGCTAAAGCCGCATCCATTCAGGTATCTGAAAACCCTGGAAGCACTTATAACCCGCTATTCATATATGGTGGGGTCGGGTTGGGTAAAACCCACTTGATGCACGCTATCGGTAATAATATTCTTAAAACAAACCCACGCGCAAAAATAAGTTTTTTATCTTCAGAGCGCTTTGTTTCTGAAATGGTTAAGTCGCTACAAAAAAACACCATTAATGAATTTAAAAATTACTACCGTTCACTAGACCTATTGCTAATAGATGATATTCAGTTTTTTGCGAAAAAGGAGCGTTCGCAAGAAGAATTTTTCCATACATTTAATACATTAATAGAAAATAACAAACAAATTGTTTTAACGTGTGATTGTTACCCTAAAGAAATAAATGGATTAGAGGAACGACTGAAATCGAGGTTTGGTTGGGGCTTACCGATAGCCATTGAACCGCCAGATCTTGAAACACGAGTAGCTATTTTGAAAAGCAAAGCGGCTTTAAGCGGTATTGATTTGGCAGATGAGGTGGCTTTTTTTATGGGCAACCGAATTAAATCAAATGTGCGAGAGTTAGAGGGCGCATTACGCAGAGTTTTGGCAAACGCTAGCTTTACAGGACAGCCCATCACGCTAGATTTTACAAAAGAAGCACTTAGAGATCTTATTGCACTTCAAAACAAACGAATAAGCATAGATAATATTCAAAAAACGGTGGCTGAATATTATAAAATAAGAATGTCCGACCTGTTATCATCAAAGCGAACTCGATCAATAGCTAGACCAAGGCAAGTCGCGATGGCTTTAGCTAAAGAGTTGACTAGTTACAGTTTGCCAGAAATAGGTAGTCAATTTGGAGGTCGGGACCACACGACGGTTTTACACGCGACACGAAAAATTAAAGAACTAAGGGATTCAGATCAAAAAATAGACGAAGACTATAAAAATTTGTTGAGAACCCTGTCGTATTAAAATAAGAATGTGTGGGTAATGGTTAAAAAGAAACTACATGTAAAAACATAAAGCCTTATTTATCAATAACTTAAGTTTTTAAAAATGAAATTAAATATTAGCAGATCAGATTTACTTGAACCTTTATTAAAAGTTTTTGGCGTTATAGAAAGAAGGCAAACGCTACCTATTTTATCTAACGTTTACCTCTCTATAACAGATGGCAATATAAAGCTCTCTGGAACTGATCTTGAGGTGCAGGTGACAGCAGAAGCTTCTATAAGTAGCCAGGAAACCTTTAAAACGACCATCCCGGCGCGTAAGTTATTAGATATATGTCGCTCTTTACCGGAGGCATCACAAATAACGTTAGATTTTGAACAAGAAAGGGTTGTAATTAAATCTGCAAAAAGTCGTTTTAATTTAAGGACGCTTTCTGCCGATGAATATCCTTTGTTTGATGAGCTAAACTATACCAACCAAGTTTTGATACCTAGAGATGTTTTGGTCAGGGCTTTTAGTAAAACTATTTTTTGTATGGCGCAGCAAGACGTTCGTTATTATTTAAATGGTTTAATGATGGAAATCGTTGATGGTGAGCTACAAACCGTCGCTTCGGATGGGCACCGCTTGGCTTTTTCTAAAAATAAAATTGATGGAGAAAGCCAGTCTATTAGCCAGATCATTATTCCAAGAAAGGCGGCACAAGAGGTCTTGAGGTTAATGGAGAAATACGAAGGCTCGGTGGATATTAAGATAGCGAAGAATAATGTTAAGTTTGTGTTAGGCGGGGTGCAATTAAACGCTAAGTTAATTGACGGTAGGTTCCCAGATTTTAAGAACGTTGTTCCCGATGAAAGTAAGCATAGCTTTAATATAGACAAACAAGAGTTCAAAGCCGCCTTAGCCAGGGTTTCTATTTTATCTAATGAAAAATACAAAGGTATTCGGTTGGATTTATCTAGTCAAACGATGACCATAAATGCAAACAACCCAGAGCAAGACGAGGCCGAAGAAGAGGTCGGTATTGATTATGATAGCGAAGAAATGAGTATGGGTTTTAACTCAAGCTACTTAATGGATGCGTTAAATGTTATTGAATCTGACAAGGTAAGGGTTTCTTTCACTGATACCAATAGCAGTTGCTTGCTTGAGAACCCAGATGATAAAAGCAGTCGATTTGTTATTATGCCGATGCGAATATAAATACAAAGATTTTAAATCCTTAAAGATGTCTTTATCTGAGATACACATTAAAGATGTTAGAAACATAACAAGCACCCAGCTTCAACCTTCAAGCAAGCTTAATGTTATTGTTGGCCCCAATGGCAGCGGTAAAACAAGTCTGTTAGAGGGTTTGTATTTGCTAAGCAGGGCGCGCTCTTTCCGCACGCACAATATCAAAAAAGTCATTTCGTACGAACAAAAAAACTTGCTCGTGTACGCGGAATTAAACCACCGAGGGGTTAAAAACAAAATAGCCCTTAAAAAAGACGCCACCGAGACCGTGATTAGGATCAACGGTAAAACTGAAAAAAAATCATCGGAGCTTTCGCGTTATCTTCTCACACACCTGATTAGACCTGAGTCACAAGCCTTATTGGAAGGCGGGGCTGCCATAAGAAGGTCATTTGTCGATTGGGGCGTGTTCCACGTGAAACATGACTTTATAAATACATCTAAAAGGTATAATCAGCTTTTAAAACAAAGAAACAAGTTGTTGAAATCAAAACAATTTGAGACGCTGCATTCGTGGAATGATAAGTTGGCCGAATGCGGTATAATGGTGGCTTCTGAGAGGGAACGGTATATCATAAGGCTTGAAGTGGAGCTGCGTTTAATCTCTAAAGAGCTATTGGGTGAGGCGGATATTAGTATTGAGTATTTAAAGGGTTGGGATAAGGAGCTCACTCTTTCACAAGCATTAGATAAAACTAGGGCGAGGGATATTCAATACGGTTACACAACGATGGGCGCGCATAAGTCGGATATTAGAATCCTTGTTAATAACAAGTTAGCGCAAGATTTTTTGTCCAGGGGACAGATGAAATTGTTGGTAATAGCGCTCTATCTGGCACAAATAAAAGTGATGTTTGAGCGCCAGGCCAAATCGGCCTGCGTTTTGTTAGACGACCTGGCTGCAGAGTTAGATGCTAATAACTTCAGGAAGGTTATGTCGTTTTTGGTTAATTTAGATATACAGGTTTTTGTTACTACGACGAACGAGAGTTTGTTTTTAGAATACATTGAATCGAAAGGGTCGAAAGTGTTTCACGTGAAACACGGCTGCATACAAAAAGGGGTGGTTTAAGTGAGCGAAGAAGTTACAAAAGAACAAACTTATGATTCTTCTAATATTCAGGTTTTAAAGGGTCTGGATGCAGTTAGAAAAAGACCTGGGATGTATATTGGTGATACTGATGACGGATCTGGTTTGCACCACATGGTCTTCGAAGCCGTTGATAACTCAATTGACGAAGCATTAGCGGGTCATTGCACAGAAGTAGGTGTAATTATTCATGATGATAATTCCGTTACTATTACGGATGATGGTCGTGGAATACCAGTAGATATTCACCCTGAGGAAGGTCGCTCGGCCGCAGAAGTTATTATGACGGTTTTGCACGCGGGTGGTAAGTTTAATGATAATGCTTATAAGGTATCCGGCGGCTTACATGGTGTGGGTGTTTCAGTGGTTAATGCTTTGTCTGATACGCTTGAGCTCACTATAAAAAGAGAAGGTCATGTCCACTATCAAAAATATATAAACGGCGAGCCAGTAGAGCCACTGAAGGTTGTTGGTGATAGTGATAAAACCGGGACGAGTTTGCGGTTTATGCCGAGTGAAACTATATTTACGAATATAGAGTTCCATTTTGAATTGCTGGCGAAAAGGTTACGAGAGCTGTCTTTTTTAAATTCAGGCGTGCGAATTAGGTTGTCTGATGAAAGAACGGCTAAAGAAGAAGTGTTTGAATATGAGGGAGGTATACAAGCGTTTGTTACTCATCTCAATAGAAACAAAGCCCCTATCCATGAAAACATCATTTACATTAACGTCGACAAAGGCGGTGTTAATGTTGAGGTCGCTTTACAATGGAACGACTCGTATCAGGAAAATATTTTTTGCTATACGAATAATATTCCACAAAGAGACGGCGGAAGTCATTTGGCTGGCTTTAGAGCAGGGCTTACGCGAACGCTTAACCAATATATCGAGAGCCATGGTTTAGCAAAGAAACAAAAAGTAGCCACCTCTGGCGATGACGCAAGAGAGGGTTTAACCGCCGTTTTATCCATTAAAGTCCCCGACCCGAAGTTTTCATCTCAAACTAAAGATAAGTTGGTTTCTTCTGAGGTAAAGCCGCTTGTTGAGTCGTCTTTATCGGAAGCGCTGCAAGATTTTCTGTTGGAAAACCCGACGCAAGCAAAAGAAATTTCAGGCAAAATGTTAGAAGCCGCGAGGGCAAGAGACGCCGCAAGAAAAGCGCGTGAAATGACGAGAAGAAAGTCAGCCCTGGATATAGCAGGGTTACCAGGAAAATTGGCTGATTGTCAGGAAAAAGACCCTGCACTATCTGAAATATTTCTAGTCGAAGGGGATTCAGCTGGCGGTTCAGCGAAGCAAGGCCGAGACCGTAAAACACAGGCTATCTTGCCATTGAAGGGTAAAATTCTCAACGTGGAGAAAGCCCGTTTTGATAAGATGATTTCATCGGAAGAGGTGGGAACATTAATCACAGCCTTGGGTTGCGGCATAGGAAAGGAAGAGTATAAGCCTGAAAACTTGCGTTACCATAAGATAATTATTATGACCGATGCCGACGTCGATGGCTCGCACATACGGACCTTACTACTAACGTTCTTTTACCGTCAAATGCCGGAGTTGATAGAGAACGGCAATATTTATATAGCGCAACCACCTTTATACAAAGTTAAAAAGGGTAAGCAAGAGTACTACGTTAAAGACGATAACGAATTAAACAGCTATTTACTTCAGTTGGCTTTGCAGAAGGCGAGTTTAGTCATCAATGATGAAACGCCGCCCATTACCGGCCTGGCATTAGAGCAGCTCGCGACAGACCATATTCAAATAGAAGCCATTATTTCCAGGTTATCAAGACGTTATGATGAGCTTATTTTAAATGAGTTATTGGTTTCTGAAGAAATAAGCGCTACTTCAGAGGAGAAAGAACTAACTTCCTGGTTGGCAAAGCTGGAGGAAAAGCTAAATTTAATAGAAGATTGTCCTACAAAATATAAACTTACTTTGAAGTACGACGAAGAAAAGTGGCTTATTAATTGTGTAACGCTATCGCACGGTGTTGAAAAAACATTTGAAATAACGAAGTTATTCTTTAAATCGGCCGAGTACAAAAAAATATTAACCTTTGGTGAAACCATAAAAGGGATGTTTGAAGAAGGTTCAAAACTGTTGATGGGTGATAATGCCACCGATGTGACTAGCTTTAGAGACGTCTTTGCTTTGCTTATGAAAGAGGCGAGGAGGGGGCAGCAAATCCAGCGTTACAAAGGCTTGGGTGAGATGAACCCAGAACAGCTTTGGGAAACCACTCTAGACGCGGACTCCAGACGGCTTCTGCAGGTTAGAATTGAAGATGCGGTAGCCGCCGATGAAGTGTTTACTACACTAATGGGCGATGAAGTTGAGCCGCGACGTTATTTCATAGAGAAAAATGCATTAGAGGTTTCGAACCTGGACGTTTAGTTATTTGATGTTGTTGGTTCTCATTTAATTTGAATCATTCTCACTTTATTTGAATCGATCTGAAAGAATAAAAACTTTATTTTTCATAAAGTTATAGTTTTTGTATATATTTTGAAAATACAAAAGGCGGAAAAAACCTAGTTTTTCCGCCTTTTTTTTGAAAAAAACTTACCAAGATAAAGCGTAACTCAAAAACCTTAAAAAGCCATAAGGTTAAATCTAAGCAATAAAAACAACCAGCACACATAAACGGGTTGGTTTGCACGGAAAAGCTCCTTATATGGCTTTTGGTGAGGTCATTTTTGGCTTTAATTTGTTAAAGTTTTCTTGTTGAAGGGGTGTTTTAATAAAACCGTGAAATATTTTTGTTGAATGAGTTCATCAAAGAGCAGGGTTAAAATGTGAATTAAAAATAAATTACTCGGTAGCCCGAAACCAAAAAAATATTCGGCTTGTAGAAAACCCAGTAACTCAAATTTTTTTGCATATGAGAATAACGTCGATGTTTTAAGAAAAACTGCAAAAGGGAGTCTTGGTTTTTAGTGGCTGTTGAGAAGTTGTTCCTTCAGCATTAACTCGATGCATAGTTTGTGATATATAAATCTAGAAAGCGCGGGGTAGAAATAAACGAAACCAATAATAAACAGGTTTGAAAATATCTGTTTCTTTTAGTATAAAAGGGAAGGGGTACTGAATAGATGTAAATACGGATAAGAGCGTCAGTTTAAATATAACAATCACGTACAAGCTTCATGCTTACTTGCTGCTGATTTTACTAATCAGCAGGCCAATAAATTCTTACTAATGGAACCAAGGCCCGGCCATCTAAATCAAAGCTTTCGTAATGGCTTACTATTAAGTCGGCCAAATCATCAAGATCAACTAATGTGAGAGGAAAGGTAGACCGTTCGGCCTCATATCGCGCCTCACGGGTAAAGCCCCCTGTGCTAATGAATAAGCCTGAATCGCCTTCTCGTAGCGCACCTATAAAGCCACGTATATCTGGGGCGCCCATTGAACCACCACGGTGTTTCACTTCTGCTTTTATTCTTGGTTGCGTCAAACCTAGGCCATCCGGTGAAGCTATAACATCAACACCTCGATCTGGCCCTTTTGGGGAAACCTTCGCTTTATACCCCATAGCACGAAGAATGCTTGCTACTAACTCCTCCATTTCCTCTGCGTCGAGGGCTACTATTTTGTCTTTTATAAGCTCATGGCTTTGAGCAATCGTTTCATCTTTGAGAGGTCCAGATTCGACATCAAGAATAGCGTCCACTGCCACCACATTCGTTTTTTTGCCAGACAAGGCCCCTAAAAACTCATCGACTATCGATTGATTGACAGAAAACAATGTCAACGTTGAACCTAATACGTTCCTAGACTTTTGTAAAAGCGCATCACGGCTGACTTTACCAAGCCAATCAACAGCACGCAAATTTGCGTAATCACCCACAATATTTGGCTGATACTTGTACTCACCCTTATCACGACCAATAAGATAATCCCTAGTTTCAGGGTTATAACTAATCAAATAATCATTCGCCTTAATATGGTCACGAAACTTCAAAATCATCGCAATTGCGTTGGCAGTAGCGCCGGGCTTTTCATTAACGTAAGTCGTTAGGTATTTTTCACGCAAACTGGCATCTGATTTATATTGAGTTAAATCACCCAATTCAGACCAACCAATAGCGACATAACCTTTTTCAAAGTCTTCGCTATAAATACCGCCACGACCAGCTCGTACCATCCAGTTATTAGCCATTTTATTCCTTTTAACTACAAATATATTTTTGAAACCACATTAATACTTATGCCGTTCCCACCTGAAGATTTTCATTGGTCTGAATTTTTGATTCTATAAAATCAAAGATAGGGCGAAAAGCTTCAAAATGCTCAGCGTCAATTGTTGGAACAACGTCTTTTGCAAAAGCCACCTTTTGACTGTCACTTACAAATTTGAGAAAACTATCTGTTCTTTTAGTATCTATAATAAAATATTTATCCATATTTGGCGCGCCATAAAACAAGTGCTCTATTGTCATTAAAGATTTATCACCATAATTACCACCGCCATAGGGATTGATAACTTGATTTGAAATTCCTGATTCACTTGGAACAGGTAACAGCAATGCAAAACCGGCATAGTTATTATGCCTCTTAACTAAGCATTGATGCGGGTCAGTTTGTACGTCTTGCCCTAGTTGTTTCCAATCGTTATAAGCTTTATCAAAGTCAAAAATAGAGAAAAAAGTCCGCCCAGGGTTATTTCGGTAAAGAGTTTCGTCTTTCATAAGGTTTCGCATAAAGCCACAACCGAATGCATTTTGTATTTCAAACAAACGTTTTTTATTTGGGTACAATTTACGCCAAGCAGTCTCTAAAATCATCTCGTCAGTTATGCCTTCAGCAAATAAGACGGAACCTTCAGTATTTCTCAATACATGATGAATATTTAAACGTGCTTCGCTCTCAGAAAAAGTAATAAGACCTGCAGAAAGAGATTTTATGACATCAGCTTTGCAAGCATGAGTTACAGTCGGCTTATTTTCATCTAACTCGAATAAATTTATTATGCTCTCATCAGCAACTGTAATGGTAGATGCACTGTGGCTACTCATCAAAACATGGTTGGTTTTAGCTGCGGTATCAGTAATCTCAAAGATCTGGGTGAGGAAATCGAACTGCCACTCAGGATGCAAAAAAGAATCGGGTTCATCGAGTAAAGTTATGCAATTACTCTCTTTGAAAAGCTCGGTAATCGCATAAATGTAAACGGATTGAAACTGACCATCACTAAAATAAGCAATAGAAGCCTCTATATCACCATGCAGCTTAATGGCAATTGAAATATCTTGAAGCATCCCAAGTGTTTTTAAATTATCAAATTGACGAAATAAGTCTTGTGAAGAGTAATCAGTAAATTCTGTTTGGATTTTCTCAATATCATAATAAAGGATGTATTGATCGTCTTCACTAAGGTAGCCCTCTGTACGAACCCATTCATTTGAGTCTGTTGAGATACATTTTGTAAGTCGATCAAGAAAATCTTTAGTAATACCTTCAGGCTTCCAATAACGATCAGTTTCGCTGTTAGCGTCTGCAATATCAAACGAAGAGCTATTTGCATAAGAAGGCCGTTGTAATGCTAGCTTTACTTCATTACCTATGGTGTTAATTCCTAATTTAGATCGGATATATTCTTTTGCTGTATTACCCTCTGCTTGCATTAATAAAATAGAGAGTAGCAACGCTTTATAATCAGGGCCAATACCAATAAAACGGCGACTTTCATTAAGGTTCGCATTTTTTATTTTGTTACTGAATGCTTCCTCATACTCTTTTATTAATTGGGCTACCTTGTTGTTATGCCCTGAATAATAAATCAGCACATTATCCGGCAAAGTGGTTTGTCCTATTGTTTTACGAGCGCTCCCATTAATTGTTAATGCACCAGCTGTAAAAGCCAGACTTACGTCCTGACCATCAATTTCAAAAGTAATCTTATAATCAAAATAAAGATCAAAAGTCTTTTTATCAAATTCATAAAGATGTCGAAATATTTCTATTAACGCTTCAAAAAAGTTTGATTTTCCAGTGCCATTTTTACCCACAAATACGTCAATAAAACTACTGCCATCAAAAGAAAGCTTAAAGTCTTTTAAATTTTTGTATTCACTAATAAAGATTGATTTTAATCGCATCTAAGCCACCAATACTCTAGGAGTGACTGGTATAAGTTTTTCTGGGATCGAATTATTCATGAATTTCTCACGCAGTTAGTGCGTTTTCAACCACCGCATCGCTCAGGTGGAGTTGAATGGTTTGGGCGTCTTTTAGTTGGGTTTTGAGTTGGTCGCAGAGGGCCATTAGTTCGTCTACTTTGGCGACTATGCGACGTTGTTCAGGTAGCGGTGGAATTGCTAAAACCAGTACATATGCTTCGTTTCTATTTAGGCCAGGTTTGATGCCTTTTCCTAGCGCGTCTAAATTCATCGTGTGGAATGATTTAAATACAAAATTTATATCCAAGTCTTTTGGAGGTACGACGCTATATGCGACATCTGTCACCCAGCATCCATTATGCGAGCATAAATTTAAAGCACCAGCTGAACCCTTTCTACCTATAACTATACAGGGCTCACCTATGCAGCATTCATTATGAGAACCAACAATCCCATTTGAACCATAAACAGGGTATTCGCCTGTCTCACTTCTTTTCGTTTTTGGTAGATTATCGCCGTATTTCATTTCGTAAAGCGTCCCTAGCCTTACCCACTCCCAGCCTACAGGTAGAACAAATAGCTTTTCTTCGTCAGTAATCTTTGGCAATGGCTTTTGCGTTTTAACCTTCTTACCTTTAATCAACAACGATTTTTCGGCGGCGATACGCTTCAGTAACTCGCTGGCGGGTTCGTCGTTGGGGTCTTGGGGGACGAGTTTGCCCATGACGGCTAGTTGGAAGATGGTTTGTTTGAGTTGTTCTACCGCGTAGTCGGTGGTGATGAGGGTGTCGAAGTGGTCGGCTAGGCGCGCCCAATTGTCGCTGAGTTCTTTGGCGTCTCTGGCATTGGTTAGTGTTGATAGTAGGGTATCGACCAGCAGGTTATGGGCATCGAGGCTGGATTCGGTTTGCTGTTCCAGTTGGTCGCAGAGGGCCATTAGTTCGTCTACTTTGGCGACTATGCGGTGTTGTTCTTTCTCTGTAGGGAATCCAATAATCGCGTTATTCAAAGTTCCTTTTGTTACATGTTTTAAACCAACAGCACCTTGGGCCATTGAAATAAAATGATTCATACAACCATTAACAGCTAGCCGCATAAATTCCAAATTTAATTTCGAATAATTAAATATACAGTTATTAATATGCTGATTTAGGGCTGCCTCCCCTCTAGACCAGACAAAGGCTCCAAAAGATGTGCCTGGCGTACCAGACCAGCTGATAAGAAATGAACCATTATCTATTCGATTGACTTCAGAAACTTCTCCGTTGAAATAATTAAAGCCTGCATTTTCATCATTTAAGTTCTGAATTCTAACTATTGGAATTCCAGACTCCTCCCATTCAGATGACTTAAATGCTCGACCATTGTACATTTCTACCAAGTCACCCAATTTGCACCACTCCCACCCACTAGGCAGGTCAAATGGTTTTTCCTCACTCGATATTCCCGGAAATGGTTTCTGTTTTTTTATTTTTTTGTCGCTAATCAACTGCTTTTTTTCGGCAGCGATACGCTTCAGCAGTTCGCTGGCGGGCTCATCATTGGGGTCTTGCGACACCAACTTACCCCGTACAGCCAACTCCAAAATCAACTCCCGCAGTTTTTTTATACCGTAAAGCTCGCGTTTTTTACTGCTGCCACGGCCTTGTGTGTTTTTGGCTTTGATGGTGGCGGTCCACAGGTCGATATGCTCGGTGATTAGCTGCTGGGCGCTCATTCCTCTGTGTCTCCAGAAAGCGCCTTTGCCAAAATATCTTTTAACTGGTCGCGTAGCCCTTGTATATCGCTCTGCTGCTCTGCATAGCTAGTGAGTAGTTCATCAGGATCATGGCTGACTTGTTCTTCTTGATGGCGGTTTTTAATGTCGAGGTTGTAGTTGCGGGCTTTTATATCCTCAATAGAGACTTTCCATGCTTGTTCATTTTCAACACGCTCTTTACGTTGTTCGCCACCCCACCATTGTTTACAGCCATCAAACTCGGCCAGCTTCATCGGTTTGGTTTTGTTATAGGCTTTTACGCCTGTAGCGAGTTGTTGTTCGTAGTACCAAATCTCTTTAGTTGGTGTGCCTTTCTCAAAAAACAGGATATTGGTTTTAATGCTGGTATAGGGGGCAAACACCGAATTGGGTAAACGCACAATGGTATGTAGGTTACATTCATTCAGCAGTTTTTCTTTAATTTTGGTTTTTACGCCTTCGCCAAATAAGGTGCCATCGGGCAGAACGATAGCGGCGCGGCCATTGGTCTCTAGAATATGGACGATGAGTTGTAGAAATAGATCGGCAGTTTCACGGGTGCGGGTAGCGGCTGGAAAGTTAAGCTCGATGCCGTCTTCTTCCATACCGCCAAACGGTGGGTTGGCAATAACCACTTTTACCCGTTCTTTTGGCCCCCAATCACGTAAAGGTCGGGCCAAGGTATTGTCATGCAGAATTTGGCTAGGGACTTCGATACCGTGTAGCAGCATATTGGTGGTACAGAGCAAATGTGGGAGCTGTTTTTTCTCAACCCCATGAATCTGCTTTTGTAGTATTTGGTTCTCTTCAGGGGTATTGACACTGCCAGAGTCTTTTATAAAGTCCATCGTACAGGCTAAAAAGCCACCGGTACCACAAGCCGGGTCCATCACTTTTTCTCCTAACTTAGGGTTAACCATATCCACCATAAAACGGGTAACCGCCCTTGGGGTATAAAATTCACCTGAGTTACCGGAAGATTGCAGGCCTTTTAAGATGGTTTCGTATATATCGCCGAAGGTATGGCGCTCGTTGGAGGAGTTAAAGTTTATTTCATCAACTTTATTGACCACTTGGCGCAGTAGCGTGCCGTTTTTCATGTAGTTGAAGGCGTCGCTAAAGGCTTCCTTAGCCACAAAACCCCGTGCATTACTCGTTGGTGTGGCGTGGAGGTTTTTAATGCCTGGGAAGAGCTTGGTGTTGATAAACTCCAGCATCCCCTCACCGGTGATGCCTTCTTTATCACTCGCCCAATTGCGCCAAAGCAGTTCTTCTGGAATTGGAGACTCGTAATTGTCATCCATGAGCTCTAGTTCTTCTTCCTGAGCATCATAAATCTTTAGGAATAACAGCCAAGCCATTTGACCGATGCGCTGGGCGTCGCCATCGACCCCGGCATCTTTACGCATAATGTCTTGGATGGATTTTACGATGTTGGATACAGACATATTTTCTCTTGATTAATTTAAGTGGCTGGCCTTATTAGGCCGTTTGTTCTATTTAGTCGTTACCGGCACTCTTATAGAGAACGGCTTCTAATTCTTTAATGGCTTGCTGGTATTGTGGTTTACCGCCAAATTCTTTGAGGAGTTCTATTGGTCGCCCCATGTTACTGAAGGGCTGAACTTTTAATACAGAAACATCTTCAATGGGGACGATGCCTTCATCAGAATATTTTTCCAATAAGGCTTCCATGACTTTTTGTGCTTGGGGGCCGTATTTAGTGAATATATCGCGCTTGCGCACTTGGTTGGCGCGTTCTTTACGCGTTAGGGGTGGTTGGCCGTAAACAATGTGACAGATAAGGTCAAATGCGCCGTAATCTTTGCCGACCTCCTCTTCTAATGCTTGCCAGATGACGCCTTGTTCTTCGAGTTCTTGAATAACGGCTTGTTTTTGCTCGGCGCTGTTCCATTTACGGATAAAGTCATTAAGGGTGGCGTATTCTTGCTTGACGGTTTTACGCGTGTAATCTTTGAGGGACTCGGTAATTAATGTGCCATCACTGCCTATATATTGCACTCTTTCTGCTAAAACACGGACGGGAACACCTTTGACGGTATATTTTGTTGAGGGTTCGCTGATTTCACCGCCTTCGCCTTCGCTTTCACCATCCCCTTTAGGGTAAGGCTTATCATCAGGTGGAACGGTAGAACCACCCTTTGGACTGAAAATGACTTCTGCATCACCATCAAACGCTGGGTCGGCAAACAGCTCGGTGGCCTTTTTAAAGTCCATGATGGTAAACCAGAGCTTGTTGTAGTCTTCATCTATACGGGTTCCACGTCCTATGACTTGTTTAAACTTAGTCATGGACATAATGCGCTGATCAAGCACAATGAGTTTGCAGGTTTTGGCATCCACACCGGTGCTCATTAATTCTGAGGTGGTGGCAATAACGGGGTATGACTGCTCCGGATCGATAAAGTTATCTAGCTCGGCTTTGCCTTCGGCATCGTCACCGGTGATTTTCATGATGTACTTGCGGTTTTTAGCGACTTGCTCTGGGTTTTCATTCACAAGTGCTTGACGCATTCTGTTGGCGTGGTCAATATCTTGGCAAAAGACGATGGTTTTGGCCATTGGGTCAGTTGCTTTGAGGTGGTCGCTAATAATTTTGGCAACCAGCTGGGTGCGCTCTTCGATGATGATGGTTCGATCAAAGTCTTTCTGGTTATAAATACGGTCTTCTATTAATTCACCGTGCTTATCGTATTGTCCTTTGGTGGGGCGCCAACCTTGAAGATCTCTGTCTAAATCAACCCGAACAACCTTGTAGGGGGCTAAAAACCCGTCGTCGATGCCCTGTTTAAGTGAGTAGGTATAGATAGGGTCGCCAAAATAGTCTGAGTTTGACACCTCTTCGGTTTCTTTTGGGGTTGCGGTTAAGCCAACGTGTGCTGCTGATTTGAAGTAATCTAGGATTTCACGCCAGGCTGAATCTTCGGACGCGCTTCCACGGTGGCACTCGTCAATAACGATCAAGTCGAAGAAGTCCGGTGAAAAGCTTTTATAGGCTTTTTGAGACTCCTCAGGGCCGGTAATGGCCTGATAAAGGGAGAGGAATATTTCGTATGAGGTGTCTACTTTGCGGCCAGTGATTTTGGTCATCGCGCTGGCAAAGGGTTTAAAGTCGTTGGTTTTGGTTTGATCCACCAAAATGTTACGGTCTGCCAAAAACAAGATGCGTTTTTTAACCCCAGCTTTCCATAGGCGCCAGATGATTTGAAACGCTGTATAGGTTTTACCTGTGCCGGTAGCCATTACTAAAAGAGCGCGGTCTTGGCCTTTGGCGATGGCTTCTACCGTTTTATTGATGGCGTGCATCTGGTAGTAGCGCGGTGATTTGCCGCTACCATCTTCGTAGTAGTCTTGAGTGATGATCTCAAGCTCTTTGGGTTGGTAGCCTTTCCATTGTTGGTACTTATCCCAAAGCGCTTGATGGCTTGGGAACTGGTCGAGCGTTAATTCGGTTTCAATGTTTTCAGATAAGCCTGTTTTATCGTGAAAGATAAAACCATCGCCATTGGAGCTAAAGACAAAGGGAACTTCTAAGAGGTCTGAGTAGCCAAGTGCCTGTTGCATGCCAGCCGCAATCGGAAGACTGTTCTTTTTAGCTTCTATTACGGCTAAGGGAATATTGGGCTTATGGTAAAGCACAAAATCGGCGCGCTTGCCTTTAGACCGAACCCCCATTTGACCGCGAACAATTACGCGCCCTGCTGTTATGGAGACTTCTTCTCTGACTTGGGTATGGATATCCCAACCCGATTGTTTTACAGCGGGCAATATGTACTTGGTACAGATGTCTCGTTCCGTGAGTTTTTTCTTGTCCATGCGATAGCGTTGTAATGGTTATTTAGCTTGTTGTGAACAAACTATACCACTGGGAGCCTTAAAGTAGACGCAATATCAACGGTAAGTTGGTGCTTTAAAAGGTTCGGCAGCCAGTGCGGAAATAGACATGTCAAAAGTGAGACGTGCGTCACTGAAAATAATATTTAAAAAGAGCTGGTTTAAGCCCTAAATCTTAGGATTAGCTTTTATAGGGTGTTCCAGATCTTTTATCAGCCGGAGGTTTCAAAGAAAGCAACAGTTTTTATTTAAGTAATTGATTGTTCTCTAAAAATATTTGTAAGAATTGACAGGTCGTCAGGATTTCCTATAATAATCACTCATGGTCGTTGAGTTTGAAGTTTTAAAGGCGCAACGAAAAGCATGAAATTAAGGGGATAAAACAGGTCTTGATCATTAAGGACCAACACATAGCTTTTTATTCCTTTTGTTCAGAATTCTCTGAATTTCAATTACTGTTTATAATCGCCAATTTGCATTTATTAAGCTAATTATTAAATACGGATATCGTTGAGCTGTATACCTTAACGATTGGATAACTGATATTAAACCTAATATTAAGTTATTGATTATAAAGAACTTATTTAAAATATACTATTGACAGGGCTTTTTAGAAAGGGTATGACGAGCACCTGTGTACTTAATATTCAACCAAAACTGGAGAGCAAAATGAAGAAATAACAAAAGGGCCATACTAAAAAATTGATGTATGACCAAAGAGTGGAATAGCAAAGCTATCTCGATGTGAGAATTGAAGTATCCCAGCTTTTGCACTCCGCAGTCAACCTCAAGTTTTATTAGCCAGGTGTTGAAAAATTATTCAACCAGCCTGCGAGCCCCTTTGTCTCTAAATTTTGTGATCTACCTTAAAAAACGGCGTATGGAGGTCTGAGATGGTAATGAAAAAGAACGGTAAACACTCGGGTAGAAAGCTTATTACTAGGAGTAAATTGACAGAACGATCGTTGGCGCGTTCATCAAAAACGGGTCGTGTTAATGGCTATGAGTCGCTGCATCAAACCAATTGGGGGTTAGCCCTCGACTGGGATAGAAAGGTAGCTGATTTTTATGAAGAGCCCATCAAACTCACTATTCCTGATGCTGGTGGCACGTTTAAGTATTACCCAGATTTCGAAGTCGTCAATACGGATGGCTTTATTGATTACGTTGAAATCAAACCCTTTAGGTATGCAATAAAGCCGAAGACCATTCTTAAGCATCAGCTGATCGGTGAGCACCTTAATGAACAGGGTTACGGGTTTAGGGTGTTAACAGAGAAAGACCTCGGGTTGACTCAAATCCAGATCAGTAATATGCGGCGACTTAGATGGTTTGCAATCAGTGGCGTAACCCCATTGAGTGAACTTAAAAGCCTTGCTCCACAAGGGTCGACGACAGTTGAAGAACTAGAGAGGCAGAGTGGTTCTAGAGAGCAAGTCATGGAGCTACTGGGTCGGCAATTAGCATTTGTAGATTTAAGTCAGCCGGTTATGGCCAATACAACAATTCGTAAAATAAAGGAGTGTGATTATGTTGATTTCTATTGAGAAAGGAACGGAGTTTTCATTGAGTGGTAAATCTTATGTGATTGAAGTGGTTCACTCGTCCTTAGAAAACAAGCAAGTTCGCTTCAGGGATATAAAAAACGGCGATGAGGTGACGAAACCTATGGAAGACTTTTTGTCATTACATGAAAGTGGCGGCCTTGTTTTTACAAAACAGAGTGCTGGTACAGGTGATCAGGATATCGTTAATGATGCTCATCGTTGGATATTGAAGAGTGATGCCCAGAAGAAAATCATTCGACGAAAAAAAGGTTACATAGCCGCAGCAACGGGCCCTGATGGTTATTTAATATCTGGAACATTAGAGCTTAAACGGATCATTAATACTCACGCAAGACAGACGGATGACTATATACAGCCTCCCTCGGTCAGCACGGTTAAACGTTGGTTTACTAGGTTATCAATTAGAAAAGGTGACGACGTGTCGTTGTTGCGTCGACAGCGCACTGAAAAAGTAGTTTTAGGAGAACATGGCGAAGAACTCTCATTTAAAAATAAAGCAGAAGAATTGTTTGATGCGTGCGTTAGAGAGTATTACTTAAAGCCTGAAAATAAAGCCTTGGCAGTGGTTGAAGACAAAATGAAACAAAAGGTTAAAGAGGACCCGTATTTTGAAAGCGTGGTAATGCCTCATGCATCAACGCTGTATCGCTGGTTAACAGCGATGTCTGAGTATGAAAAGCATAAGCTCAAAAAAGGTTACCTTGATGCCCAAAGAAATTTCCCGAATGGCCATATCCGACAGCATCCCACTTATTTATTGGAGTCCGTTGAGCTGGATCATACCCCGCTAGATGTTACGGTCGTCGACCCTGAGGCCGGTGAGCCAATTGAAAACCCATGGTTAACACTGATGATTGATCGTAAATCAAGAATGGTGGTGGGTTTCTATATTGCCATGCATACGCCCAATATTGAATCAGTTATTTATACGTTTAGAAACGCGGTGTTAAGCAAAAGCTACGTGAAGGAAAAGTATGGGGACAAGATAAAGTCAGCTTGGCCGTGTTACGGCGTAATGGATCAAATCATTACGGACAATGGTCCTGAGTTACACGCAGACGATGTTAAGGATGCTTTGAGTCGTTATGTCGATGTCCAATACAACAAAAAAGGCACACCACAGCATAAAGGCACGGTGGAGCGTATGTTTAGAACGCTAAATGAGGGACTAATCCATGGCATGAAAGGAACGACGTTCAATTCATATAAAACAAAAAGCAATGAATACAATAGTGCTGATGAAGCTGTTTGGTCATTAGAGGGATTGATAGAAGCTGTCCATATTTGGATCATCGATATTTATCACAACACCATACATAGCGGTATAAAGACATCACCGCTTAATTACTGGAACAGTCAGCAACATACATTTCAGGCAAGGACGGTGGTTAATATCGATGAAATAGACCAATTACTGTGGAAGCCAGATAACCGAAAGATTCAAAAATACGGAATACAGATAAACAATTTGGTTTATCAATCGCCTGAATTGATGAACTTGGCTAAGCAACACGGAATGAAGCTAAGAGTAGACTTGCAGTGGGATAAGAACGATTTATCACTCATAAAAGTTATCGACCCGTGCAGCAAAAAATTAATAGATGTTCATTGTACCGAGCAGCGTTACGTTGCCGAGCGTTTGGACTTGAGTACTCACAACAAGATTCGGGTAAAGCTTGCACAAGACCATAAGAGTTTAAAAGGGCTGACCGAAAGCACCAAATTAGCAGCCAGGGAACGCATTGAGCAAATGGAACTAGAAGAGAAGGAGTCAAAGAACAAGGCAGTCAGAAAGGCATCCAGTAAAAAGCGATCGACTAACAGTGTGGATGTAACAGGAACTCAGGTTTCGCCCATCTCTGGTAATGCAAAAGGTGAGCGTAATGTTGATCAAGATAGTGGTTTTGAAGGGGCTACAGCCCTGGAGTTGGAAATTAAACAGGAGGAAAAATAATGTTAAATATTGAAGCAGAAAATGCGGCGAATAAAATCCATACATCAATAGTGAAATTTGGGAGCTATCAGCAGGCACTGGAAAAAACCAATGACCTGCACGATCGAACAGCGCGATACAAAAAGCCTTTTGGCTTAACGGTGACAGGTGAAACAGGCTCAGGAAAAACCACGGTTATTGAAGCGCTGAAAGAGCAGTACCCCTCTTTGCGTAAAGAAGAGGTGACGGTTCATTCGGTTGTATTTATCAATGTACCTGCAAACCCCGACATAAAATTTATTTATCGAGCGATTATTGATCAGTTCGGGATGAAATTTCCAAAAAATGCGACTGAAAGGGATTTGCGTAAGCAGGCGATTGACCTGTTGATTAAAGCGCAGACTAAATTATTGGTGGCAGATGAAGTGCAGCATTTTGTTGAAGAAAAGGTATTGAAAAACCCAGCAAAAGTAGCGGATTGTTTTAAAGGCTTAATGAATGAAGCTAACGTTTCAATCGCATTTTTTGGCCTGCCTTACCTTAGCAAACTGTTACAGGCTAATGCACAGTTACGTCGTCGGTTTTCTGAATATTGTGAAATGTCCGGTTGGTCTATTCGGACTGAACAGGAGTTTAAAGATTTTTGCAGCCTTATAAAGGCGTTATTGGATAGTTCAGGGTATGCGGTAAACACAAAAAGCTTGAACTCAAGAGCGCTGATAGAAAGTATTTATTATGCAACGGACGGAAGGATTTCAAACGTTGCGACGCTACTGGCTGAAACCATCAGGCTGATGGTTATAGAGGATGATAATATTATATCAAAGAAATATTTAGAAAAGGCCTTTAGAACCAAGATTTGGCATGATGTGGGGGATAAGCGTAATCCGTTCAAAAAAGTGTTTATTCACGAGCGTCTCATTCGTTCGGGTGAATGTTATGCGGCAGGTGAATTGTAATGGGCTTGGTATCTCATCCGTGGCCGAAAGCGGGTGAAAGCCGTGATTGCTACTTAAGAGCTTTGGCTATAGGTAATGGCTACTCATCCGTGAATGTCATGATCTCATGCCAGTTTGCAGAGAACTTGAAGATCGAAGATATCTCAGGCGCCCACCTGTTGGATATGACCGGACATGCGATGACAGTTGAGCGAGGCGTACAGTTATTAAAAGATGATACGTACGATGAAAATGTATATCACTACGGTTATTTGTTGTTGCCCGAATACCATCTACGTTCAAAAGAGCATTATTGTCCGATGTGCATGGAAGAGAATCCTGTGATGTTAGCGAAGTGGAACATTGCGTGGTTACCGATGTGTTTAAAACACAATTGCGCACTAGAGCCGGTTGAGAAAGAGGATGCTCATATCCTAGAACGCGGGGGTATTCCTCAGCCTATTACGCGACAAGTGGCCGCAAATGATGAGATCTATATTGATTCGGCGTGGAAGGCGCAAGCGACGTTAGAGTTTGCCTTAGATAAGCAGGCTGCAGAGAAAAGCGTGAATGGAAAGACCGTTGTAGACGTGATCGATGATACGTTGTGTCGATGCTTGGGCTTAGATGACATTGCTCAATTGAAAGAGCGAAAAAAGCTCTACCCCATGCGGTATTTCCCGCTTAATTACAGGGACACGCTAAGCATGCTTGAGTGTATTCACTCACAAGGCTTGGCCTCATAGTACGTAAGGCGATGGATTTACTGTCTCGCCCAAGGCCATACCCCGATGAGAGTTTTAGGGGCTATGTTTGGCGGCTGACAGCGGAGAATGGCTATTCATCACCGGCATCAATGCTAGGCATTTTAAGTACCGCCTATGGCCATAAAGTTGATATGGCCTCACTCATTCGCCATAACCTACAACCTTTAGTGGCTCAGGCTTTATTAAATCAACGTGATCGTTGCAGTGATCGGTATATCTTAAAAGGTATGTTTCGGGTGTGCTTTCAGTGTTTAGAGTCGAAACCTTACCTGCGAGAGGTTTGGGATTATGCTCTGCTGCCGTGGTGTTTAGAGCACGAAACACCACTAGTATCTTTAGGCCAGGTTCCATTAGCTGCTCTATCAGAGCATTATCGCTTACCCCATAGAGAGGTGAGTAATACAACGATTGAAGGGCAACGCCTTTCTCAATTAATTGCTAATAGCTTAAGTTTTATCGGTCATAGCCCCAGCGATTTCCCACGAGAGCTTTCTAATCTAGATGCAGATCGCCTTCAAAGCCTTATTCTTTTGGTCGGTTCGTATTGTGAGTTCGGATCGCGCTTCCAACCAAGAAAATTCGCCATTAAAGAAAGCGTAGACAATGCTATTTGTATATTAAATGCAGCCGGCAGTGTTTTTTTGCGGTGGCCAACGGGTTTGCAACACTTGGTCAAGTTTTCGGAAAGCGTTAACTCTAGGCGGTCTATAGCCCGTAGCGTCGGATATTTATATAAAGCAATACATAAAGAGATTACGTCAGCAGACATGATTTTTTTTACTCATGCATTTGATAGCTACTTAGTAGAGAACTGGCCGGACATCATAGATAAAAAGAGTGCGTGGATGGGCAAGTTTGCTCATGGCCAAGGGCTGTATGAGCCTGGGACGTTGTTAGCTAAGAGGATGCACCTTACCTTGTCTCGATTACGGTTCTGGGTGGAGCAAGGCTTTATAGATGGGCATGTCATTTGTCTTCAGTCAGGCACTAAGCAGGTCAGTGTTTTAAAGGGGCAGGATAATAAGGTAACGTCTTTGATATCAGCGTTAACGTTAGATGAAGTATCTAAGCGGCTGGGTTTAGCAAAAAAATGTGTACGTGAATTATTAAAAAGACATCTGATTGAGGGGGTTAAGTCTGGATTAGGTGCCGCATGGTTAATTCAAGAAGCTAACTTATCAGAGTTCATGCAGGTTCTGAGGCGAGGTAGCGGCGATACGGGGTCATTATCTAGTTACGTATCACTAGATCGTTTAATGCGCTATCACAGTGGTCACATGCATACACAAGCTGATTTGGTGCAGGCTAGTATCGATAGGGCTGTCATTTATATATTGCTAGGTTCAACAGACTTGAAAAATAACCTGCTTATTGAGGGGGGAAGTTATAAGAGTTGGGCTATTGCACCTGACTTACTGTCGATACCAGAAGCAGCGAAAGAGCTGAGGGTTAAACAAGAGGTTATGTATCACTTGGTTAATAAAGGCTTTATTAGTGTGACGAACCTTGGTCGGGTGGGGCGATTTATTACGCCAGAATCAATGAATGCCTTTAGATGTGATTATGTTTTCACTTCGCAATTAAGGAATGATCATTTTTTAACGGCTCGCCAAATCATTCAGGTGTTAGAAAAGATTGGGGTTAAACCGGTATCTGGGCCATCGGTTGATGGAGGAAGGCAGTATCTTTACAAGAGAGAGGATGTAGCTTGTTCTTCAAATTTTGAATAACATGGATAGTCATAAGTTCATAATATGAACTAGATACAAAATAACTAGGAAAATAATTGATTAATTGAATTAACTAAGCTATCATTGTTTCAAATTATGAAGTAATTAATGAAGAAAACGAATTAAAGGAATAAATATGTACGAAAATATAAACCCCAACGATATATCTTCAATTAATGCACACGAGGTGCTAGCAGGAATTGATGTAACTGAGTTTATTGCAATGTTGGACGCACCTAATGGGGTTTTGAATAGACAGTCATTTTGTAAATTCTTAGGGATAAGAGAATCGACACTTAGCGGCTGGCTGAAAGAGAAAAAGCTACCGCATTATGCGCAAATGGCTTTTGGTCTTTTGATTATGTTAAGAAAATCAAAAAGCACTACTGATGAAAAAAGAAAATTTGTAGTGACGAAACTTAGCACTGATTGGGGGATTGTTCAGCTTGAGACCTTGGCGAGTGGTGAGATTCAAGGAAAGATGATTGCAGGTAATATTGAGAGCGAGTCGATGGCTAAACAATTGTTAGGTTCTATTGGGCAATCTAGCCGATTTTTAAGAGGTCGAGAAGTTGCTATGGAATTTTTTGCGGAAGGAACGTCTGTGCTTTGGGATGCCTATGAGGCAGTCTCATCACCTGGGTCTTCTAAAGAAGATGATCTATATAAAGAAGAGAATGAGGGCGTTGAGTATTTAATTACTGAATTTGCTTCATACATGAATGCTTGCGGTAAAGATGTTTGTTTGGATAACTTTACATTGGATACATTGATACTACTCGCTTGGAAGAGCAAAAATTACTTAACAGATGAACAAATATCGAGAGTTGTTGATGAAGCGATTGAGAGGGCTCCTCAGTGTATTAAGGGTCAATCGTACATTGAACTTGCAATGTTATTACAAGATAAACTTCTTCCAATATTTCCAAGTCAGGAAGAACGTTTAAATCAAGTTTTGTCGGAACAGATAACAGAATTTATAGGAGTAGAAAAGCTGGAAGAAGTATGGGATATTTTGAAGCTAGGTCTGCAAGGAATTGATTTAAAAGGCAACTCTACAATTCTGGACCGAGAATCAATATCCCACCAATTAATTCGTCTTTCTAGCGTTCAGAAGGATATGTTGAAACCTCTGCTAATACAGCGATGTAAGACCCATAGAAAGGATATTTCAGAGGGAAAGGTTTTGTTTAGCGAGTTCGTACCAGTTGGAAATTTAAGTTTTTTATATTTATCGGATGAAGAAAGGAAAGAATTTAATTTATAGGGATATCTAAAAGGAGAAGAAGTCATGATGCCAACTCACTATAGCAGTCACGCCATTCATCGGTCTCAACAGCGCGGTATACCACCTTTTGTTGATGAGCTACTGAATAGGTTCGGAGAAGAAATACATGATGGACATGGATGCGTTCGAATCATCTTAACGAAGAAATCATTTAAAAAAATTGCTCGAGAATTTGGCAGAACGGTGGCCTCAAAATTCAAAGAGTACGCAGGTGTTTTTAAGGTAGAAGGATGTGACGGTGTGGTAGTAACAACAGGGTACCAAACAAAACGTTTAAAGAATCGATAAAAAGGAGTTTAACAATGGGCATAGAAGCATTACACGATCAAATCTATCAACACCTTCTGGAGCAAAGAACTGAGAACCCAGATTTTTACTTTACGGTTCGAAAAAAAGGTGGCGCGAGATTAGAAAAAGGATACTGGTTTTTAGGAAATGAAGACTATATTGCGGTGTCGTTTTGGAGTGGTGGAGATACAAAAAATAAGACTGCAAATATATCGTTCATCATGATGCCACAGCAGAGTAAGTTTTTAAAAAAGTATGGTTGCCGTGCTTTCATACAGTTAACTGCTAGGGATTCGATTAAAAAATCAAAGTTTTTGCAAACAATAGCCACAAAGGTTCCAGGATTTATAAAAGATTGTGAAGGCCAATGGCATAAGCCTTATACCTCTATAGATCATATTAAAAACTTAGATCTTTTTTTATCGAATGATAAGCCAGTGATTGATGGATTAATAGGTGATATGAATCTGGACGGGTTGAGTTTATTAGATGAAAGTTCATTGAAATACCTAGAGAAGGTTAAGCGAATCAGAGGTGAGCTTTATGGAATTAGAAATTTAGCTTTGCCTAACCAGGACATTGATACAAAAACTAAAGAAGGTGTAGCGAAGACCCCAATTTCAGGTGAAGTGAAAGTAGTTGAAAAAAAAGAGGTGAAAGACGAGTTGCAAAGCGCGGTAAATGAAAAGCCTCAAATATACGAGAAACCTTATTTTAAGAAAAGAACGTCATTAATAACTGCCGGTGTATTGAAACGTAAAATTAATAGGGGTCTAGTTTTATGGGATAGCGATGGTGATTTAAATTGGACTTTGAAGCAAAAACAATATTTTATAGACAGCATGCTTCGTGAAATCGACACGCCCAAATTATATTTATATGAAACAGAGTGTGAAGGCGAGAATGAAATAGTACTTGATGGAAGGGAGCGGATAAGTGCCGTAGTTGAGTATTATGAAAACAAGTTCCCTCTTGGTGATTTTGGTGAAGGTATGCACCGTGATGTGGAATTAACCGGCTATTATTCACAGCTTGATAAAGAGAATAAGGGGATTTTAGATTCATACGAGTTTTCTACTATTTGCCTATATCAGACATCAAGTGACATGCTGGAAAAGATACGTCATAGGTTGAATTCACATAAACACTAATAGTGACCTTTACTAAAATGGCCAGTCTAAAACTACATTAAGGAAAATATTATGAGAAGAAATACTGAACAGAGAACTGTTCGAGGCTTTATTAGAAGAATGCCAACAATAAACTTACAGCCAACATTCCAAAGAGGAGTTGTTTGGTCAAAAAAGCAAAAGCAATTGCTTATCGATTCCATTTTAAATGACCTTGATATACCGAAAATATACCTACATGAGATAGATGAGGGTTCATATAAGGAAGAAGCTGTTGATGGTCAGCAGAGGTTAACGGCTATTACAGAGTTTTATAATAATGATGTGGCTTTAAGTAAACGGGCTAAGAGCATAAGGGGTATATCAGTAAAGGGGAAAAAGTTTAAAGATTTAGATGAGGACCTTAAGGACGTATTTGAGTCTTATGAGTTCACTGTTGTAACCCTTCGTGATGCATCTATTGAGGAAGTAGAGGAAATGTTTCTTCGCTTACAAAATGGAACGTCACTCAACCCAGCAGAAAAAAGAAATGCTATGCCAGGAGAGATGACAGAATTTGTTAGACAGCTGGCTCAGCATCCCTTCTTTTTAAGCTGCGGATTTAATAACAATAGATTTACATACGACAATATTGCAGCACAGATGGTAAGGGTGGCTTTATCTAAAGAGCCAAATATTGACGTTGGAAATACTGAGCTAATCAAGCTTTACGAAGAAAATATAGTCTTCGATTTTAAAGGTGTAGATGCAAAAAAAGTCTTAGCCACATTAGATTATTTATTTCAGGCGTTCCCTGAAAAAACACCAGAACTATCCAAGCTAACAGCTTTGTCATTATTTGCGGTTGCGGACTATTTAAGAAAAAATTATTCTGTAAAAGGTATGGCAGTAGGGTTTGGTGCTCTGTTCCTTAAATTTGAAAAAGAACGGTATATTGATTCTAGTAAACGCTCTAATGAGCGAAAAGATACGCTGAAGGTTTATGAAGAAGCTTGTGCGTCGTCTACAGGGGCAAAAAGATCAGTAGGTATAAGGTTTAATACTTTGCTTTGGTATTATTTGGAAGAAATTCCAGGCTTACCGCCATTAGCTGCCCAGAGATCTTTTAATGAAGAGCAACGAAGAATTATCTTTAGAAGAGATCAACAAGTTTGCCAAATTAAGGTTAAGTGCACAGGTAAAGTTTGTTCATGGGACGATTGGCATGCTGACCACATTGTTCCGTGGAATAAAGGTGGTGGCAGCACGATTGAAAATGGGCAAGTAGCTTGCGTCGATTGCAATTTATCTAAAGGTGGTTAGCCGAAGGCCAGGTGTAGGCCTATAGTGTTGGGTTGCCAATAAGAAGTTAACTAAGGCTCAATGTATCTGCACTTTGGATAAGAGCTACAACCGATAAAATTATTTCCTTTGCTTGAGGTTTATCTGCGGCTACTTTTGCCCAATATCCCGCTGCTGGACGCGGAACATTTAGCCGGGTGTAAATTCTAGCTAAGTAACTAGATGAAACGCCTAGTTTCTTCCCAATGGAGGTCATCGGCTCGGCCCAAGCTAACTCATATAATGCCTCTCTGCTAATGGGCTTCTTATCTTGTTTGTTCGGCTCTTCTGATCTACTCATGAATAATGCCTCCAAAGTTGGATTTTTATTACAGTTTATTGCGAAGTAAAAATATTTAACACCCGAATCTTATCAAAAGGAAAGAGTTTCAATGGAAGCCCCTTGCTCATTAAGTTAGGGTTTTACGAAAGGTGGTGCATGTGCAAAAAAGCTCGTTGTGATACCATTAAGGTATATTAAATGCGTTATTTCTTCTAATTAAGGTTGTTTAGCAGAAAAAAGCCGTCGTTTAACTTGTTGATATTATTTGGCTATTTCAAGTGAGTGCGAAATTTTAAGAATTTTGGACGTTTTGAGTCATTTAAGGCGAGAAACACGTGTTTTCGTGTCTCAGCTTAAATGAGAAAACGTAATGAAATCAGTGGGTGGAAATTCACCTTCAATGAGAACCAACAATGTTGTTGGTTCGCATTCAAAATGGATCGTACAGACAATAGAAAATATTAAGCTTTCAATAAATTAAAAGCATCCACTATTTAATAATTAATTAAACATCTAAATTTGCTTGGGTCAGCCGTATGTACCCAAGCAAATTCCTTCCCAGAGCTTCCTTTCTTATTATTAAATAGAAAGAAGAAAAACAAATTGCAAGGCGACGAGTAAGGCCTTAAGAAGCACGTTGGGCCTTTAAGCATAAAAACTCAAGTAGTTGGGTTGGTGTGGCTGATAAAAAGCCGTGATGGGCTTTATATAAGGTTGTTTTTTGAGCGAATCAATGAAAATTTCATCCTTCAGGATGCAAGAGAGGCTAAAACGACAAATAATAACTTTAAAGTTTTAGTGCGCAATACTTGAGCAATTTGCAGTTGTGATGATGAGCCGAGTCCAAATAAAAAGGCCGCTTTTTTAAGCGGCCTTTTTATTCCTTACAGAAATGTCGACAGTTTATTTAATAAATAACATTTCATGGTATTTAGCTAACGGCCAAAGATCATCGGCAACTTCACCCTCAAGCGCGTCGGCATGAGTTCTTACCTCAAGCATTAGAGGGCAAATCTGTTTGGCGCTGAACTGTAAGTGCTCTTCGATAGAAGCAAAGTCATGAGTCTCTATAGCGGCGCTTAGTTTAGAAACAGCGGCGATCATTGCATTAAGCTCTTCGGCGGTTTTTTGCGTAATGGAACTATCGAGCTCGATTCCTAGATCTGCCATACTTGTCTGGGTTAGCGATAAGTCAGCAAGGTGGCGACTAGCAGCGGGAACAATTAAGGTTTTAGCCATATCAATAACGAGCTTGGCTTCGACCTCAATAGAAAGAATGTACTGTTCAGAATACACTTCATAGCGGCTGGCTAATTCAACGGGAGATAGAACATCGGTTGTTGAAAATAACTCAATGATGGCGTCTTCACAAAAAACGGGTAGCGCTTCGGCGGCTGTCGGCAGGTTTTTAAGTCCGCGATCTTCAACGGCCATTTTGTGCCATTCAGCGGAATAACCATCACCACCAAAGATGACATTACCATGTTCATTCATAAGCTCCTGAAGAACAGAAATAACGGCTTCTACCTGGGTACCTTTTTTTAATTCAACTTCAAGTTTTGCAGCAATCCAGTTAAGAGAGTCTGCGAGCATCGTGTTCATCGCAACTAAAGGCCCAGAAACAGATTGAGATGAGCCTACCGCGCGGAACTCAAAACGATTCCCAGTAAATGCAAAGGGAGATGTACGATTACGATCACCGGGATCGCGATCAAAGTGTAAGATTTGGCTTAAACCTAAATCCATTAAGCCACCTTCATCTGATGCACTCAATTTACCTTCTTTAATATCTTGATAGACCTTTTCAAGTTGTTCGCCAAGGTATACCGATAAAATGGCAGGAGGAGCTTCGTTTGCGCCTAAACGGTGATCGTTTGCGGCAGAAGCGATAACGGCACGAAGTAAAGGGCCGAATTTATGAACGCCACGAATAACCGCGCCACAGAATAATAAAAAGTTTAAATTATCGTGCGGTGTTTTGCCTGGATCAAGTAAATTGCCTTGGGTTGAATTGCCAACCGACCAGTTAACGTGCTTACCAGAACCATTGATACCAGCGAATGGTTTTTCATGCAACAAGCAAATAAAGCCATGTTTTTTTGCAGTCGTTTTTAATAAGGTCATGGTCATTTGCTGATGATCAGCAGCGACGTTAGCAGATTCGAAGTAGGGAGCGAGTTCAAATTGCCCCGGTGCTACTTCGTTATGACGTGTTTTAGCGGGAATACCCAAGCGGTAAAGTTGGTCCTCGAGGTCTTGCATAAAGACTTGAACGCGGGCGGGTATTGCACCGAAATAATGATCATCAAACTGTTGCCCTTTGGCTGCTGGCGCACCGAATAGTGTGCGACCCGCTAATAATAGATCGGGACGGCTATTAGCAAAATTACTATCAACAAGAAAGTATTCCTGTTCAGCGCCACAGCTTGAATTAAGCGTCGCAACGTCGGTTTCGCCCATTAACGAAAGTACTTTTTGTGCGGCATCGTTCATCGCTTTATTTGAGCGTAGCAAAGGTATTTTTTTATCGAGTGCTTCACCGGTCCAGGACATAAACACGCTAGGGATCATCAATGTTGAACCGTTATCTGTGTGCATCATGTAAGCAGGGCTTGAGGGGTCCCAGGCGGTATAACCTCGCGCGGCGTTAGTCATTCTTAAGCTGCCGTTAGGGAAAGATGATCCATCGGGCTCTCCCTTAATCAATAAACTACCGGTGAATTCAGTAATGGCCGCACCATCTGGGTTGGTGATGATAAATCCATCGTGTTTTTCAGCCGTGATATTGGTCATGGGGTAGAAAATATGAGAGAAAAATTTGGCGCCTTTGGCTAAAGCCCAATCCTTCATAGCTGCAGCAACAATGTCGGCGGTAGCTGCGTTTAATGGTTCACCCGTTTGTACGGTGTTTTTGATCGCTTTAAAAGCCGATTTTGAAAGAACCTCTTCCATTGTGGATAAATTGAAAACATCACAGGCCCAGATTTCTTTTAGTGATTTCGGGCTGTCGACGGCGATAGTTTCGCGGTTTGTTATTTGAGAAATTGCTTGAAGACGTGCTTCGTTTCCACTCATTTTATTTCCTATGGTTAAATTTATAAATTAAATCCAAACGAAACTCTCGTTTGAATTGATAAAATAGAGTCCTGCTTAAGCTCAGCCAGCAGGCTTATTATTTAGTACAATCATTAAGCCAGCAAAAAACATACCAAAGCTAAAATCGTAAAAAATGCGTCTATCACCGACGAATTATCTACAAACCATTGAAAACAAGCGATTTTATTTCCATAGATAAACAGGGCTTGAGCCAAGGCGCACCACATTGGGTCGAAAGCACCAAATAGGTGCAGATAAGGGTCGTACTGAGTTATTTGCTATTTGAGCGGCTCAACAAGCGATATTTCATCCATTTTTTCTTCAATCCAGCTTTCAGCCGCTTGATTAAGCTCTCGCGCGGACATTGTTTTACTGTCTATCATCGGACCTATTCGCACCTGAATAGTCCCGGGGTACTTTATAAAGGCCTTTCTGGGCCAATATTCCCCAGCGTTATGCGCCATAGGTATGATCGGGTAACCAGATTTTTCGGCTAATAAGGCGCCGCCCACCATGTATTTACGTTTTTCGCCAGGCGCCGTTCGTGTGCCTTCAGGAAAGATAACGACCCAGCGGCCAGTTTTTAAACGGTCGCTGCCTTGTTCAATAATTTGTTTAAAGGAGCGGCTTTTTTTAGAGCGGTCGATGGCGATAGGCTGGGTCAGGGCTAACGCCCAGCCAAACAGAGGAATCCATAATAGCTCGCGTTTCATTACCCAGCACTGTTCGGGGAAGATGGCTTGTAGCGCAAACGTTTCCCAGGCAGATTGATGTTTACAAAAGATAATACCGTTACCTTTAATATTCTCTTTACCAATGACCTGATAATCCAGTTTGCAAATAACGCTAAGCGCTTTGATAACGAGCTTGGCCCACGCACTGCTTATGGCATAGCGAATTCGGTAAGGGAAAGCGAAAAAAATCAGCACCAGGGGTGCGAAAATAAATAGCGTTACGACCTGAAAAATAAAGAACAGGGTTGAGCGCAGAGCAAGAATAAAAATATTAGGCGAGGATGGCTTTGGCGGCGTCATAAAGGGTCTCATATATAGGATAAGGCAGCGCAGGATTCTGTTGTTGGGTCTTTTTGCCCTTGCCGGTTAAAACGAGTATGGCTTCGGCTCCAACGTCCGTAGCGGCCTGTAGGTCGCGTAAACTATCGCCAATCACTATAGCGTTAGTTAGTGTAATCTGGTTTTTGCGCGCCAATGCCGTTAAAAGCCCCGCTTTAGGTTTGCGGCAGCTGCATTCATCTTCAGGTGTATGCGGGCAAAAGGCTATATCGTCGATATAGCCGCCGGCCTGCTGTACCAGCTCAATCATCTTCCGGTGCATGGCGTTTAAGGTTTCTAATGTGAAAAAACCGCGGCCAACGCCAGATTGGTTGGTGGCAACAAAAATACGATGACCCGCCTGATGTAACAGGGCAATCGCCTGAATGCTGCTATCTATCGCTACCCATTCAGCCTCGCTTTTTACATAAGCGTCACTATCCAGATTGATAACGCCATCGCGATCTAAAATAATATCTTGGCATTGGGTCGATTTGTGGTTCATGCGAAGTCGTTTATATCATTGATATATCGGCAATTTTTATAAAATTAGCGTGAATATTGGAGAGTAACGCTAGGCGGGAATTTCTCAAGTTTTGGTCTTCAGCCATGATAAAAACGTGTTCAAAGAAAGCATCTATAGGCTCTTTAAGCGCCGATAAAAGCTTAAGCGCTTGAATGTAATCCCGTGCTTCAACTAGAGGGCTGACCAGTGCTTCAATACGTTGTAATTGCTGGTGCAGCTCTATTTCTGCAGCGTCCGTTAACAAAGAAGGATCAAATTGGCTAGAAATACCGTCAGGAGCTTTTTTTAACAGATTTTGAATTCGTTTATTAGCTTCGCTGAGGCTGGCGGCTTCATCGAGCTGGGCAAAGTCTTTTACAGCGAGAAGGCGCTGCATAAAATCACCGGGTTCTGAACAGCCAATATTAGCAACAGCACTAAAGTGATTGGCCGAGAAACCGTTATTTAAGCAATAGCCTTTAAGGCGATCTAGCATAAAGTTAAAAACTTGATCTTTGGTGTTATTTGCGTCGAATGTGTGGCTAAATTGCGCACAAGATAGGCTTAATAGCTCTTTTAGGTCGAGCGTGAGGTTGTTCTCGATAATGATTCGCAAAATACCTAAAGAGGCACGGCGTAAAGCAAAGGGGTCTTTTTCACCCGTCGGTAGCAAGCCAACGCTAAAGATCCCAACGAGCGTATCAAGTTTATCGGATAAGGCGAGGACTTGTCCCGTTTTAGTGAGGGGCAGGGAGCCACCAGATTGCTTGGGTAAGTATTGCTCTTCTATTGCATAGGCGACTTCTTGTGGTTCGCCATTTTGTACGGCGTAATAACGTCCAATAACGCCTTGTAAGCTGGCAAATTCGCCCACCATATCGGTCACAAGGTCGGTTTTACTGAGCTGGGCCGCACGCGCGGCAAGCACACCGTCGAAACCGAGTTGCTCTGCGAGCGTCGCAGCTAATGTTGCTACGCGTTGAGTTTTATCTCCAATTGAGCCCAGGGTATGCTGGTAAACCACATTATTCAGCGAGTCGACGCGATCGGCGAGCGTGATCTTGCTATCTTGTTGCCAAAAGAATTCAGCGTCGGACAGCCTTGGGCTAATAACGCGTTCATTGCCGTGGCTAACTGATGCGGCATTATTACTTTGAATGTTGCTAATGGTGATAAAGAAAGGCAGTAGTGCCTCTTGCTCATCCAGTACCGGAAAATACTTCTGGTTGGTTTGCATGGTCGTTATCAACACTTCTTTCGGTAAGGCTAGAAATTTTTTGTCGAAACTACCGGTGACGGCAACGGGAAATTCGACCAGAGCAGTAATTTCGTCGAGTAAGTTATCTTCGATATGGGCGTGGCCAGAAACCGCAGAGGCGGCTTGAAGTGCTTGCTCGTTAATTAGCGCGCGGCGCTCTTCAAAATTAGTGATCACGGACGCGGCGCGTAATTGCTCGCAATAGTTAGCCGGGGAGGACAAACTAATAGCATTGGGAGCATGAAAACGGTGTCCATAACTGATATTAGAGGTTTTGATGCCGAAAAATTCAGCCTCAATAACCTTATCGCCAAATAATAAGACCGCCCAATGGACGGGTCTAACAAATGCGTTATTTGAGCTTCCCCAACGCATACGTTTGGCAATCGGTAATCTAGCTAGGGCTTTTTCTATAATGCCCGGAATAAGCGCTTCGGCAGGCTGACCTTTCTCAAGTTTGTTATAAGATAGCCATTCGCCTTTGTCGGTTTTAAGCTTTCCAAGCTGGTCAAATTCAGCGCCACAACTTTTTGCGAAGCCTAAGCTGGCTCTGCTCGGCTTGCCTTCACTATCGTAAGCAGCAGCAAGGGCGGGGCCGCGTTTTTCAACGAGATTGTCTTGCTGCGCGATATCTATCGCCTCGATCCAAATAGCTAAACGGCGGGGTGTGGCGAAACAGTGAGTTTTAGCAAAGGTCAAATTGGCCTCTTGCAGACCAGCAGACACACCATTTAGCAGGTGGTCGCGTAAGGTTTTTAGTGTCGTAGGCGGTAATTCTTCACAACCTAGTTCAAACAATAAGTCTTTTTTAGTCATCATTTAGACGCCCCCGTATTTGAGCCGCTATTTAATAGGGGAAAGTCCAGTGCTTCGCGTGAGGCGAGGTATGTTTCTGCTACCATTTTTGACAGCGAGCGCACGCGTAGAATAAAGCGCTGTCTTTCGGTGACCGAAATAGCGTGTCGAGCGTCCAGTAAATTAAACGTATGTGAGGCTTTTAAAACTTGTTCATAAGCGGGTAAAGGCAGGCCTTGTTCAATAAGTTCGTTGCATGCAAGTTCACATTGATTGAATTGTTCAAACAGGTTTTTTGTGTTGGCGTGTTCGAAATTGTAGGCGGACATTTCCACTTCATTCTGGTGAAAAATATCACCGTAAGTCACCGTGCAGTTTTTGTTCTTAGACCAAACCAGGTCGTAAACGCTCTCAACGCCTTGTAAGTACATGGCAATGCGCTCTAAGCCGTAGGTAATTTCACCGCTCACGGGGCGGCAATCTAAGCCCCCAACCTGTTGGAAATAAGTAAACTGAGTTACTTCCATGCCATTAAGCCAGACTTCCCAGCCTAAGCCCCAGGCACCAAGAGTAGGAGACTCCCAGTTATCTTCAACGAAACGAATATCGTGCTCGAGCATATCAAAGCCCAGATGTCTCAGCGAGTCGAGGTATAAGTCCTGAATATCGCTGGGAGATGGCTTGATGATGACCTGAAACTGATAATAGTGCTGCAGGCGATTTGGGTTTTCGCCAAAGCGACCATCGGTAGGACGGCGAGAGGGCTGCACGTAGGCGGCGGACCATGGCTCGGGGCCTATAGCGCGTAAAAAAGTAGCGGGATGAAAGGTTCCCGCGCCCACTTCGAGGTCTAGAGGTTGCAGGATAACGCACCCCTGGTTCGCCCAATATTCTTGCAACGCAAGGATAAGGCCTTGGAATGTCATGAGGTCTTGATTGGATTTTGCCACGTTAAAATGAAGAGTTAATTAGTTAAACGGGCAGTATATCTAATAAGCCAGCACTTATCATCAAATGCCCTATAGAAAGGGGAGCGACACAACAAAAGGCTATCCGGTATAATGCTCTGTTTAAAGAACTTAGTGGGCGTAATGGCAAAACAACGAAAAGCAGTCGCGTTAATATCAGGTGGTCTGGACTCCCTATTGGCGGCAAAAGTAATGCTAGAACAAGGCGTTCATGTAGAGGGCATAAATTTTTATACCGGGTTTTGCGTAGAGGGTCACACACACGCGATCCGAAAAAAGGACAAAGTAAAGCCAAAAAGGAATAATGCCCTATGGAGCGCAGAGCAGCTCGGCATTAAACTGCATATCATTGATGTTATTGAAGAATATAAGGACGTTCTATTAAACCCAAAGCACGGCTATGGGGCCAATATGAACCCTTGTCTCGACTGTAAAATTTTTATGGTTGGAAAGGCGAAAGAGTGGGCGGAAGAAAATGGCTTTGATTTCATCATTACCGGCGAAGTGATTGGTCAACGACCGATGTCGCAACGTAAAGATACGATGCCAGTTATTTCTGCACAGTCTGGAGCGGATGATTTATTACTGCGCCCGTTATGCGCGCAAAATTTACCAGAAACTTTACCGGAACGCGAAGGCTGGGTTAACCGTGAAGAGTTGTTTGGTTTCAGCGGCCGCAGTCGTAAACCACAAATGGCGCTGGCCGAAAAATTTGGTTTTGATGATTATGCGCAACCCGCCGGCGGCTGTTGTTTCTTAACGGATAAATCGTATTCGGTAAAACTCACCGACTTGTGGGCATCGCGAGGCAAAAGAGAATACGAGTTAGACGATATCATGTTGTTGAAAGTGGGCAGGCATATACGACCTAAGCCGGGGTTCAAATTAATTATTGCGCGCGAAGAGGGCGAAAATAACTTCTTACAGGGCTATAGAAAACAATTTATAACGCTAAGAACGATGAGCCACAAAGGGCCGTTGACGCTGCTGGATGGCACGGCTACCGAGGACGATTTGAAATTAGCGGCACAAATAGTCGCGCGATTTAGTCAGGGCCGCGATGCGGGTAGCGTGGACGTTGAAGTGGTTGAAACGGGTGTCAGTAAAAACTTTACGGTGAAGCCTTTAGCCATTGAAGAGATACTAGAAGAGTGGCGAGTATGATCGAGCTGGATGCACGAAGATTGATGTGCCCTATGCCGGTTATTCGTACGCAAAATATTATTAAAACGCTTAAAATGGGTGATAACGTGCGGGTAACGTGCACCGATCCTGGCGTTATGCAAGATATTCCAGCCTGGTGTAGAATTAATGGGCATACCGTTCTGCTAGCAGAAGAAGTTGACGGTGAGTTCGTCCTTACAATTGAAGTCGGAAACGAATAACGTAACAGCATGTCGACACAGCTAAACGAAACGCAGGCTAAAAAAGACATCACCGTTGTCGGTGGCGTCGTCAATTTGCTGCTGTCGGTGTTCAAAATTGGTGTGGGTTGGGCCAGCCAGTCGCATGCCCTGATCGCCGATGGATTTCACTCTTTATCCGACCTGTTATCAGACGGACTGGTCTACTATGCATCCCATCACGCCAGTCAGGAAGCGGATGACGAACACCCTTATGGCCATGAGAGGTTTGAAACATTGGCCACGGTTATGCTGGGTGCTTTGTTAATAGCGGTGGCAGGGGCGATTGTTTGGGACGCGATTTCACGTTTTTTTAGCGATCAAAGTTTGTCGTATGGCTGGTGGGTTATCGTTGTCGCATCCTTATCCGTGTTATCTAAAGAAGTGCTGTATCACTTAACCATGCGCACCGCGAAGGCGACAAAATCCGAATTATTAAAAGCCAATGCCTGGCACCATAGAAGCGATGCCGTTTCGTCGCTGGTAGTGCTGGTTGGCGTTGGGTTAGAAATGGCGGGATTTAAATATTTTGATTCCATTGCGGCGCTCATTGTTGGCTTGATGGTGATAAAAATTGGTTTTGACTTGGTATTGGACGCGAGTAAAGAGTTGGTGGATACCGCCTTAGATACCGAAACGGTCGAAAAAATAAAGAGCGTTATTTTGAGCGTTCCCGGCGTTGAAGAACTGCACTTTTTGCGAACCCGTAAAATGGGTTCAACGGCTTTGGTTGATGTGCATATTTTGGTCGAGCCTAAAATTAGCGTCTCGGAAGGCCATCTAATTAGTGAAACCGTTCGCCTCACCTTAATAAAAGAGGTCGAAAATATTGGCGAGGTGATGGTTCATATTGACCCAGAAGACGACGAAATTTCCTCTCCAAGCCTCTTTCTTCCGTTAAGGGAGGAGCTATTAGCGAAGTTTGATGACGCCTGGAAGGGCGTAGTTGAAAAAGACAGTATTAAACACATTAAGCTGCACTACCTGGACGGAAAGGTGGCGGCTGAAATTGAACTCCCCCTTGAGTTGTTTACGGATAATAAAAGAGCAAAAGAAATAGCACAGGCCTTCAAAGAGAAAGCGCTGGCTGTGCCAGGGGTGGAGCAGGTAAAAGTTTTATTCTCTTAGTTCGTTGGATGCTAGTTGAGCGGAGTTGTTCAATTAAAACCGGTTGAATTAAGTGGGCTTATATTTTGTGGCAAAATATGTGAAAATTGCAGAGTTATCGCTGTTGTATTTATTAAATTAATGAGGAAAAGACCATGTCAGTACAAGACGTATTAGATCTAATTAAAGAAAAAGAAGTCACGTTTGTTGATTTTCGCTTTTGTGACACTTTAGGTAAAGAGCAACACGTAACGGTTCCATCGCATACGATTGATGCAGGATTATTCGAAGATGGAAAAATGTTTGACGGTTCTTCCATAGCTGGTTGGAAGGGGATTAATGAGTCAGATATGATTCTGATGCCGGACCCTTCTACGGCCGTTCTAGATCCATTTTTCGATGACGTTACCTTGATTCTACGCTGTGATATTGTTGAGCCAAGCGATATGTCTGGCTACGAAAGGGACCCGCGTTCTATCGCACATAGAGCGGAAGCGTATTTACAGTCTACCGGTATTGGCGATACGGCTTACTTTGGCCCAGAAAACGAATTTTTCGTATTTGATGACGTTCGTTGGGGTTCAGACATGTCTGGTAGCTTCTTTAAGGTCGACTCAGAAGAGTCTGGTTGGAACTCTGAAAAAGTTTATCCTGATGGCAATATGGGTCACCGCCCAAGCGTAAAAGGCGGCTACTTCCCTGTGCCTCCAGTAGATTCGCTGCACGATATGCGCGCCGCGATGTGCTTAACATTAGAAGAAATGGGCCAGGAAACAGAGGTCCATCACCACGAAGTGGCAACAGCGGGTCAGTGCGAAATTGGCACGGTGTTTAACACCTTGGTAAAAAAAGCCGACGAAGTGCTAGAGCTCAAATACGTGGTACACAATGTGGCACACGCTTACGGTAAAACGGCTACTTTTATGCCTAAGCCATTAGTGGGCGATAACGGAAATGGTATGCACGTCCATCAATCTATTTTTAAAGACGGTAAAGCCTTGTTTGCCGGCGACTTATACGGCGGGCTTTCTGAAACAGCGTTATTCTATATTGGCGGCATTATTAAGCACGCTAAAGCGATTAATGCGTTTGCAAACGCCTCAACCAATAGTTATAAGCGTTTAGTGCCTGGTTTTGAAGCACCGGTTATGCTGGCCTATTCGGCGCGTAACCGCTCAGCGTCAATTCGTATTCCTTTTGTCGCCAATCCAAAAGGGCGTCGTATTGAGGTGCGCTTTGGCGATTCAACGGCCAACCCTTACCTGTGTTTCTCGGCGATGTTGATGGCGGGCCTTGATGGAATTAAAAATAAAATTCATCCCGGTGAAGCGATGGATAAAGATCTGTACGACTTACCGGCAGAAGAAGAGGCAAAAATACCTCAAGTGGCGAAAGCCTTTGATGAAGCTTTAGATGCATTGAATGAAGATCGTGCTTTCTTAACAGAAGGAGGCGTATTTACCGATGATACGATCGACGCCTATATTAATCTTAAAATGGAAGAAGTGACTCGCTTACGAATGAGCACACACCCCGTTGAATTTGATATGTACTACAGCCTATAAAGTTTATCTAAACGGTGAAAAGCCCCGCAAAAGCGGGGTTTTTTTTGCACTAAAAATAATAAATATGGTCTGATGTCATACGTCGAACGTAAAGGAAAGAAAAATGAGACTCACTTTTTTTATATTAAGCCTATGCATTATTGGAACGGCACAGGCAGAGGTTTATAAATATATCAATAAACAGGGTAAGACGGCGTACTCAGATGTTCCAGTAGCAGGTGCTGAAAAAATTATCGTGCCGCCTGTGATGACCTATCAACCGGTAGATATAAAGCAGGCGGAACCCATAGCCCCTCAGACAAAGGGTCAGGTTGAGCAAGGTATCAGCGGTCATCAAATTGACGAAGGGGTTGCATATCAAGCACTTACCTTTTCAAATTTAAAAAATGAGCTCACTTTACGAAATGTTGGCTCGATCAGCGTGCAGTATTCGCTTCAGCCCTCGTTACAAAATGACGACGAGGTGCTTTTGTATCTCAATGGAGAGGCTCAAGAGGGTTTAACGCTAACAAACGTATCAAGAGGCCCGCTTTCGTTAAGGTTGGCGGTGCTTGATCGCGGGGGGGAAGAGCTTATTTCGAGTGAAGAAATTACCATTTATGTGCAAAAGAACACAGTTTCACGTCCACCCCCCTAGGCAGAAGCCAAAAAAACTAAGCCAGCCGCCAAGTAAAACGTAGATTATTTGAAAATGACAATGGGGCGAGCTAGAAATTAAGTTTAGCTAGCGCTAATATCCATACAGCTGTAGACGCGCACCAAAAGGGTGCGTATGCTGGCTATTTATATCCCCCTTCATGCCCTTAACCGGTAGGAATAGGGCATGCTGAGGCTTGGCTCACTATTTGCTTTATATCTAAAATGAAAAAACATCATCACTTGTCGCCTTCTATTATGGAGCAACTATCCATCGGTATTCTCGTGTTTAACGACTGTGACATATTAGTGTATATGAATAATGCGGCAGAAGAATTGCTCGATATCAGCGAGCGAAAAGCTATTGGGGTGAAAGCAGAACGACTATTCGACCCCTCAAGCTTTGAGGTTAATAAAGGCTTGCAGCGATGCCGGCTTCAGGGGTCAAGGATTACCGAACACCTGGTGTCTATCAGTTGCCCCGTTGCAATAAAAAGAAATATAAGCCTGTCTATGACACCGGTAGTTTCGGCGAACAATGATGGCGACAGCGTACTCGTAGAGATGGTGGATTTTAATCATTATTTACAAGTAGATCACGAAGAGAAGCTGCTATCACAAAATGAATTAGCCACCGACATGCTGCGCGGGCTGGCGCATGAAATAAAAAACCCCCTGGGCGGTATTCGCGGGGCGGCACAACTACTCTCAAAAGAACTCAAAGGTGACTATTCGGATTATACCCACGTTATTATTGAAGAGGCCGACAGGCTAAGAACGCTGGTCGATAGAATGCTTGGTTCTTCAGAACCCCCTAATCAGCAGGAAACAAATATTCACATTATCCTGGAGCGGGTACGGCAATTGATCGAAGCGGAAGTCGATGAAAAAATTAAAATAATATCGGATTATGACCCCAGTATTCCAGATATCGTGGCGGACAAAGACCAGTTAATTCAAGCCCTGTTAAACGTGGTTAAAAACGCGGCGCAGGCGGTGCATAGTGGCGGCGAAATTATTTTGAAAACGAGGATTCACCGAAACTTTACCATCGGTGATGAGACGTACAAATTAGCCGTTAAAGTAGATGTTATCGATAACGGCCCGGGTATACCGCCAAATATGCTGACCAAGATTTTTTATCCGATGGTCACGGGTAGAACGGAGGGAACCGGTCTGGGCCTGTCCATCGCACAAAAAAATGTACAACGGCACAACGGCATCATTGAAGTAAAAAGCCGTCCTGGGCGCACTATATTTTCAACAATTTTACCTTTAGAGAAAAAACATGGATGAAAAGATTTTAGTTTGGGTGGTGGACGATGACCGCTCAATTCGCTGGGTGCTGGAAACGGCACTAAAAAGAGAAGGTTGTATCGTGACTAGTTTCCCGAGCGCAGATGGAATACTGGATTTAATGTGTAAAGACATGCCGGATGTGCTGATCACCGACATTAGAATGCCAGGCAAAAACGGTATTGAGTTATTAGCTGACATACAGAAGCTGTATCCCCAGCTCCCGGTCATTGTGACGACGGCTCATTCCGATATGGATAGCGCCGTATCAGCATACGATGGCGGCGCTTTTGAGTACCTGCCCAAGCCGTTCGACGTTGACGAGGTGGTTAATCAGGTTGAAAGGGCCTACGCGCATACGAAAAAACTTTTTAGTGGCACAGCGCAGGCGCAAGCCGAAGCTAGCGAGTCGGGCATTATCGGCAGCGCCCCGGCCATGCAGGCCGTTTTTAGAGCGATAGGCCGGCTGTCACGATCCAACGTTACGGTTATGGTAAATGGCGAATCCGGTACGGGTAAGGAACTCGTGGCAAAAGCGTTACACCAGCACAGTCTCAGAAAAGATAAACCGTTTATCGCACTGAATATGGCGGCGATACCAAAAGACCTGCTGGAATCCGAATTATTTGGCCACGAAAAAGGCGCATTTACGGGCGCGGCCAGTCGACGTAAAGGACGTTTCGAACAGGCCGACGGCGGTACATTGTTTTTAGATGAAATTGGCGATATGCCGGCTGACATGCAAACGCGGCTGTTGCGGGTGTTGTCAGACGGCGAGTTTTTTGCCGTAGGAGGACATCAGCCTATTCATGTAGACGTGCGAATTATTGCAGCAACTCACCAGGGGTTAGAAAAGCTCGTCGAAGAAAGGCGCTTTAGAGAGGATTTATTTCATCGTCTAAACGTGGTGCGCATAAAAATTCCACCGGTAAGAGAACGGCGAGAAGACATCCCCTTATTGATGAAGTATTTTTTGGCGAAAGCGGCAAAGGATCTTAACGACGACATTAAGGTGATCGATCAAGAAGCAATGGCTTATTTGGCTAAACTACACTGGTCGGGCAATGTTCGGCAAATAGAAAATACCTGCCATTGGTTAACGGTGATGTGCCCGAGCAGCACGATACAGATAGACGATTTGCCGGAAGAGCTAAAATCAACCGAGGCCGAGAAAGAACTATTAGTCGAGGGCGATTGGTTAGAGGCGGCAAAAATAGATATTTCTCGACGCTTGGCTAAGGGCGAGACGGATATTGCGAGAAGGGTCGTTTCGTCGGTTGAAAAGGTGTTGATTATGCAGGCGCTGGAAGTGACTAAAGGCCGCCGTCACGATGCGGCTAAATTACTCGGCTTAGGCCGCAATACCCTGACCCGAAAGATAAAAGATTTCAGCGCCTAATGCTTAGCGATATCAGCAATCGAGAGAGCCTATTAATTCTGATAAATGGTTCAGTCTGTGGTCATCCAAATAGTCGGCGATGCCCTGGTTTATTTTGGTGGACAGTAACGGGTCGTAAAATAAGCCAGTACCCAGGCCTATGGCGCTAGCGCCGGCAATAATAAACTCCAGCGCGTCGTTAGCGTTGGTAATGCCGCCTTGACCGATAATAGGGATATTATGGGCTTTGCAGACCTGGTGCACCTGATGCACTTTTAATAGCGCGATAGGCTTAATCGCTGGGCCAGATAAACCACCTTGAATATTGCCAATAATGGGTTTGCGCGAAGCGGTATCAATCGCCATACCCATTAGCGTATTGATAACAGAAAATGCGTCGCTACCGGCCTCAATACAGCGTCGAGCATTCTCTGCGATATTTGTCTGGTTAGGCGATAGTTTAGTGATGATCGGTTTTTTCGTCACCGAACGACAGGCCGCCACGACGCGGGCTGACATATCGGGGTCATTGCCAAACGTAACGCCACCTTCTTTTACGTTAGGACAGGAGATGTTAATTTCTATCGCGTCGATAGGCGATTGGTCAAATAGCCGCGTGACCTCAATGTATTCTTCAATGGTAGAGCCAGAGACATTCGCAATAAAGCGCGTTTCCTTAAAATCTAGCGTAGGCAAGATATCGTTGACGACTTTATGCGCGCCTGGGTTTTGTAGGCCAATCGCGTTCAGCATGCCCGATGGCGTTTCATACACGCGGTGGGTGGGGTTGCCTAATCGCGCCTCTAGTGTTGTGCCCTTTAAACATACGGCGCCAACGTCTTTATGGGAAAACCCATCGACGCGGGTGTATTCCTGGCCAAACCCTACGCAGCCAGACAACATGACGACGGGCGTTTGAAAACGCATTCCACAGAAAAAAGAAGCTAGTTTAGGGTGCAACATTTGATCAAAGATAGTGAGATAATACGCAAATTATACCAGTTAACAGAAAAGCATAAGCACCATGATACACGTTGTTTTATTCGAACCGGAAATCCCGCCTAATACGGGCAATGTTATGCGCCTATGTGCGAATACGGGCGTGCGTTTGAGTTTAATCCATCCGCTCGGGTTTGAGCTAGACGACAAGCGCCTGAGGCGCGCAGGAATGGATTACCGCGAGTGGGCAGACGTTAAAGAATACCAAAGTTTTGACGCTTTTTTAGAGGCTGAAAAACCGAATAATATTTTCGCCTTTTCACGCTTCGCCAAAAATAACTACGCCCAGGTAAAATATAAGGCCGGCGATGCGCTGGTTTTTGGGCCTGAAACGCGCGGCTTACCGGCGGTATTGATGGACACGGTCGCAGAAGAAAATCGCGTCTTAATACCGATGCAAGAGGGCAGCAGGAGTTTAAATCTGTCTAACTCCGTTGCCGTCGCCGTTTACGAAGCGTGGCGACAACAGGACTTTGAGTGGTAAAGGGAAATACTAAGTTAGCTATTTAGCCTATTTGCGGGTCAACCTTCTGAGCCCTGCTTAGTAGGTTTTTAACGGCTACTTCGGGGGCAATTTTCTCAAATAAAATTCGGTATATCTGGATGCAGATGGGCATGTCCAAAGACCATTTTTGACATATCGTATAGACCTCCTGCGCAGCGTGGATGCCTTCAACCTCTTGCCCTATAGCTTTCTTAGCCTCGTCCCTGGTTTTACCCTGGCCTAACAACAAACCAAGGCGGCGGTTGCGGGATTTGTCGTCGGTGCAGGTGAGTACTAAATCGCCTACGCCGGCGAGGCCAAGGAACGAACTCTCAGAGCAGTTGTATACGTTGCCGAGTTGAACCATTTCAGCAAGTCCCAGGGTGATGAGGGCAGCGCGAGCATTCGCGCCAAAGCCTAAGCCATCTGAAATGCCGGCGGCAATCGCTAAAATGTTTTTCATTGCACCACCAATCTCAGCGCTGGCGATATTATTGCTAGGATAGGTGAGAAAGGTCGCCGTTCTCAATGCGTTAGCTACTCGCGTAGCCACGTCAATATCTGGTGAGGCGACGATAACGGCGGTGGGTAAGTTCTGAGCCACTTCGAGAGCGAAACTCGGCCCAGAGATCAGCGCCATGTGCGTCTCTTTGCCCAGCACTTCGCAGACTACTTCGTGGGCTAATAAACCGGTATCGGTTTCAAAGCCTTTGGTCAGCCAGGTAAGGGTGGTGTTTTTTTGTAAATGTGGCTGGCACTTTAGTAGCGTTTCTCTAAATGCATGGCTCGGTACGGCGACCATTAAAAACGAATGTTCGGCCACGGTTTGCGCCAAATCGTCAGACAAAGATAAGGTGTCTGGAAAAGCAGTGCCCGGCAGGAACTGTACGTTGCTGTGGTCGCGTCGGAGCGCCTCAATATGGGCGGGATCATGCCCCCATAACGTCACGTGATGGCCCGCCCGAGCGATCATAATAGCCATAGCGGTTCCCCATGAACCAGCGCCTAGAACCGCTATTTTTTCTGGCGTTGCCACTTTGCGCGTTTAGTTTGCTTTAGACGGGTCGTTTTGTTGAGCGTGTTGGGCGTACAAGGCATCAAAATTGACTGGGTTAAGCAGTAGCGGAGGAAAGCCGCCTTTGGTGGCTAACTCTGAGACGACTTCACGCAAGTAGGGGAATAAAACGGTGGGGCAGTAGCTGCCCAACAAGGGCCCAAGTTCTTCTTCTGGAAAACCCTTAACGCCAAAAATCCCTACCTGAGTCGCTTCAATTAAATAAGCCGTTTGCTCATTGTTTTTTACCGTTGCCGTTACCGTTACGGATACCTCATAAAGGTCCTGAGGAGCCTTGCGAGCGTTATTGACTAAATTGATATCAACGTGTGGACTCCATTTTTCCGTGAAAACTAGCGGCACATTAGGAGATTCAAATGAAATGTCTTTTACAAACAGTTTTTGAATTGCGAATTGCTTGTCGGTCGTCGTGGAGGGTTCTTTATCAGCCATGTTTTTTTCCGAATTAGTGAGTTATTTTTTAACCAGCGGCATATCTGCTTCTTGCCAGGATTGAACGCCACCATTTAAGGCATAGATATTATTAATGCCCTGTTTGTTTAATATTTTACAAGCTTCATCTGAACGAGCGCCCGTTTTGCAATAAAAGAGCAACGGTTTGCCTTCATATTTTTTTAGTTTTTCATCGCTTTCTTTTATCTCGGGAAGAGGGATAAGAATGGCGTCGGTAATGTGCCCGCTGTCAAATTCTGCTTGATTTCTTGTGTCAACGATCACTGCTTCTTCACGGTTAATAAGGTCTATCGCTTCAGCAACCGTTACTAACTTATACTTGCGCGTTAAATCACTAAAAAGACTCTGTACAAGGAAAATAACGATAACGACAAGAGCGATAAAAAGAAGACTATGGTTGCTTACAAATTCAAAATAAATATCCATCTGGGAAGGGGTGCCTTTTTGCGGTGGTTAAATTAACAGTAAATTTTCTTTAGCAGCTGTACCAAATCTATAGCGGCTTTTTCGGATACCTTGTAAAAAACTTGGGTTGCACTTTTTCGGAACTGCAATACGTTCCTTTCGCGCATAATTGAAAGGTGCTGTGAAACATTGCTTTGGGTAGTGCCGACGCTGTCTATTAATTGTTGAACGGTTTTTTCTTCGTGGCCTAATTGGCAAATAATTTTTAACCGAATAGGATGAGAGAGGACCTTTAACAAGTTTGCTGCTTTTATTATCTCCGTATCGTTACTTATTAGTTCATCAGTCGCTAGGTTGTTCATTATTATTGCACCTGTGTCATAGTTTAAGCATTAAAAAGCGATATATCGTAAAATAAACCGACATAGTTGAACGCATTATACCAAGCAAACCACGGAGATAGCATTGTTGAAACAACATTTAGCAAAACGACCTATTGTATTAATGATTTTGGACGGCTTTGGCTACTCGCAATCAGATGAATTTAATGCGATTAGAGCCGCCAATACGCCAACCTGGGATAAATTATGGGCCAGTTGTCCTAAGGCCTTGCTAGATTGTTCGGGTTCTGCCGTGGGCTTGCCAGATCGGCAGATGGGTAATTCAGAAGTGGGTCATTTGCACTTAGGGGCAGGAAGATTACTAGCTCAAACGTTTACCCAGTTAAACAAGGAAGTCGAGTCAGGCGAATTTAAAAAAAATGAAACTTTATGTCGGCTGGTAAACGACGTTATTGAAAACGATAAAGCCTTGCACGTTATCGGTTTGGTTTCTCCTGGCGGCGTACACAGCCACGAAAAACATATTCAGGCGATGATAGAAATGGCGGCGGAAAAGGGCGTTAAAAAACTGTATTTACACGCCATTTTAGATGGCCGGGATACACCGCCAAAAAGCGCTCAAGCCTCGTTAGAAGAAATGGATCAATTGTTTGCTCGCTTAGGTGTGGGCAAAACGGTCTCTCTGGTGGGTCGCTTTTATGCCATGGACAGGGATAATCGCTGGGATCGAGTTCAACCAGCCTATGATTTATTAACCCAGGGTAAGGCTGAATGTTCTGCGAATACAGCCGTTGAAGGCTTGTTAACGTCTTATGCGCGCGGAGATACGGATGAGTTCGTATTGCCGACCAGCATCCACGCTGAAAACGAGCCGGCGGTTAAAATGAACGAAGGCGATAGCCTGGTTTTTATGAATTTTAGGTCTGACAGAACGCGTGAATTAACGCGGGCGCTTACTGAGACGTCGTTTAATGAGTTTCAACGCAGCGTTACGCCTTTATTAAGCCAGTTTGTTTGTTTAACGGAGTACCACGAAGATTTTGATTTGCCGGTTGCGTACCCTCCGCAAGCGGTAAAAAATGGTTTTGGTGAAATTTTGGCAAAACAGGGGCTAAAGCAATTGCGCATCGCCGAGACGGAAAAATACGCGCACGTGACATTTTTCTTTAATGGAGGCGTTGATACGCCAAACGAAGGCGAAGACCGCGTGTTAATTCCATCACCGAACGTTAAAACCTACGATTTACAACCAGAAATGAGCGCGCCGGAGTTAACCGATAAGCTGGTCGAGGCGGTTTTATCGAATAAGTACGACGCGATCATTACCAATTATGCCAATTGTGACATGGTGGGACATACCGGTAATTTTGCGGCGGCGGTTAAAGCGGTCGAGACCATAGATGCTTGCATCGCGCGCTTGGTAAAAGCGCTTGAAACGGTAGGTGGCGAGGTTTTTATCACCGCCGATCACGGTAATGCAGAGCAAATGACCGACCCTTCAACGGGGCAAACGCATACCGCACACACCACCAACTCGGTGCCCTTTGTATACGTTGGGCGGCCAGCTACACTCGATGATGCAGGCGACTTAGCCGACGTGGCGCCCACCCTGCTCGCCGCGATGGGACTGAGTCCTTCAGCTGAAATGAGCGGCCATAGCCTGTTACATACGAAGGACTAAGCGCCTTTTGTTTTGTCTTAAAAACATGAGTTTGAATCTCTACGCTAAGATCATACTGTTGGTGGTTTTAATACCCATCGCGACGCTCACGTTTGCATCAAAAGAAGAAGAAAACAAAAAACAATTAGCCCTATTGCGTGAGCGTATGCAGTTGGTTGAAAAAAATATAGCGCAAACGCAACGGGCGAAAACGAAGGAAGAAAGGGGTCTTCGGCAAATAGAAAAACGGCTCAGCGAGACGAAGAAAAACCTTAGGAGTTTAAATAGTAACCTGGTTCAAACTGAGAAAAAAATTGAACAATTAGAGCAGCAGAAAAAAACGATAGAACAAGATATCAGCAGCCAAAAAGGGCTATTGGCAGAGCAGATAAGGTCGGCCTATTTTATGGGCAAACAACAACGAGTTAAACTACTGCTCAATCAACAGCAGCCTGAACGAATAAGTCGAGTCATGCAGTACTATGATTATTTTAACCGGGCCCGACTGGATCATATTAAAGTACTAGATAACGCTTTTTTACAATTAAAAAACGTTGAAGGGCAATTAAAAAGCGAACGGCTCGAACGGCTTACTTTTGTTGCGGCGAAGCGAGCAGAAAATGAAAGTCTGATCGCGTCCAAAAAGCAACGTAAAATAATGTTGGCCAAGTTGCACAAAGACATTAAGTCGTCAGGCCAGGAACTGGCGGTGTTGAAGGAGAACGAGAAACGCTTAACGGACTTATTGAACCGTATTAGCCAGGCGATTAACGATATTCCCATTAGTGACCAGCAAAACAAACCCTTTTCGAGCTTAAAAGGGAAGTTGCCGTGGCCGATTAAAGGGCAGTTACGCAAAAAATTTGGTAGCGCTAAGCAGGCAGGCCGTTATGATGGCGTGCTCATTACTGCAAGAGAAGGGGCTGCCATTCGGTCTATCTCACATGGTAGAGTCGTATACGCCGATTGGTTGCGCGGATATGGCCTGTTGATTATTGTTGATCACGGCTCAAATTATTTGAGTTTATATGCGCATAACGAAGGTTTATACAAGGAAGTGGGGGATTGGGTTAGCGCTGGAGAAACAATCGCCACGGTAGGTATTAGCGGCGGGCAACAGAAAGCTGGTCTATACTTTAGTATCAGAAAAAATGGCAAGCCAGTGAATCCAGTTCATTGGTGTAGAGCGGTCAGAAAAGGTCGCGTTGGTTAAAACAAAACAAGTTAAGTGAGTGGAGTTGATATGAGTTTTTTGCGTAAAACATTACCGGTATTGTTAGTCGGCGCGGCATTGGGAGTCATGTTAAGTGTAGGGGGGACGGTCTTTGCTGAAAAAGATTCTTCAAACACTTCCTTGCCGCTAGATGATTTGAGGGCTTTTTCTGAGGTGTTTGGGCAGATTAAGGCGTCTTATGTGGAAGAGATCAGCGATCATGACTTGCTAGAAAATGCCATTAAAGGGATGTTAACGGGTTTAGACCCCCATTCAACTTACCTGGATAAGAAAGATTTTAAGGAATTACGAGAAGGAACACGAGGCGAATTTGGTGGCCTAGGTATCGAAGTAGGCATGGAAGACGGTTTTGTAAAAGTCATAGCGCCTATCGATGATACGCCAGCCTCTAAAGCGGGCGTTAAAGCAGGCGACCTGGTGGTTCGATTGGATGAAAAACCCGTTAAGGGAATGACTTTATCCGATGCGGTAAAAGTGATGCGTGGCAAGCCCGGGGACGATATTTTGCTAACGATTATCAGAGAAGGCGAGGAGCGGCCGCTAAAAATTACGATCACGCGCGCGGTGATTAAGGTCGTCAGCGTTAAGCACCGTATATTAGAACCTGGCTACGGCTATGTGAGGATTGCCAGTTTCCAAACACGAACCGGCGTGAATCTGCGAGACGCCCTATCAGAACTAAAAAAAGAAAGTGAAGACACGCAATTGAAAGGCCTTGTTTTAGACTTGCGAAATAATCCAGGCGGCCTCTTAGACGCAGCGGTTTCGGTGAGTGATGCATTCATAGAGTCGGGTTTGATCGTTTATACGGAAGGACGCATTGAAAATTCTAAAATGAGTTTCAAAGCAGGCCCTGATGATTTATTGAAGGGGGCCCCCATCGTCGTATTAATTAATGGCGGCTCCGCTTCGGCGTCCGAAATTGTCGCCGGAGCAATGCAAGACCATAAGCGCGCGGTCATTATGGGGCAACAAAGCTTTGGCAAAGGCTCGGTGCAAACGGTGCTGGAGAACAACAAGGGCGGCGCGATTAAATTAACGACAGCGCGGTATTTCACGCCATCGGGCCGTTCGATTCAAGCAGAAGGTATAACGCCGGACGTGACTTTATCGAAAGTAAAACTCGAAAAGCTAGACGACGACTTTGTTGCTCTGAAAGAAAAGGATTTAACCAAACACTTGTCAAACCCCGATGGTGAAGAGACCGTGGACAAAAAAGAAGAAAAAGATATCAGCCGCGACTATCCGTTAAATGAGGCGTTGAACCTGCTGAAGGGCATTAATATCCTAATGTAGCAAGAATGAGCAGACGATATAACATAAAAGGAGCGGGATTAAAGAGCGGAGCGGGGGCAATAGTTAAGTCGTTACTCTGCTGTATGCTGCTCTTTTCGCCGCTTGTTGTTTTGTCTGATGAGGCTAAACCAGGCGCTATGATTAGCATCATTATTGATGATATTGGCTACCGCTTGAGCGATGGCGAAGGGATGATAAATCTTTCTGCGCCGTTGACCTTTGCGGTGCTGCCCAACGCGCCAAAAGCCAAGCAACTGGCGAACCTGGCCCACCTTCATGGTAAAGAAGTGATGTTACATATGCCGATGCAATCAACGCTTGGTGAAGCGGCGGAAGAAGGCTTGCTGAATGTTGAAATGGAAGAAAAGGACGTTATTGAAGCCTTACAAGAGGCATTTGACAAGGTGCCCCATGCCGTTGGTATGAATAATCATCAGGGGAGCTTATTAACGCGACACCCTGGCCATATGGAGTGGGTGATGAAAGAGATGCTGAGGGGCGGCTATTTTTTTGTCGATAGCCGAACATCAAAACAATCCGTCGCCGAAAAAATAGCCAAGGAGCAAGGCGTTCCGACGATAAGAAGGGACGTTTTTTTAGACCATCATGTTGATATAGAGAGCATAAAGGCTGAATTTAATCGCTTAATTAAACTGGCTATAAAAAATGGTGCTGCCGTTGGAATAGCCCACCCGTACGCCGAAACGCTGGTCGTGTTACGTGAAATGTTACCTCAGTTAGAAGCGCTAAACGTACAGCTAGTGCCTGTTTCAAAGCAATTTAAAGGCAAGCGAAGGTTGTTAGCGGCGTCAATAAATTAAGCCGCCCTAATAAGCACAAGGAGCATCTGATATTAGTTAAATTCTTTAGTGGTAACAAAGGAAGGTTGATAAGAAACACTAAATTCAGAGAGCTTTTGAAGCGCCAAATTAGCAGATTCTTCATTAGGCAATTCAATTGCATCGAACCCTACTCGATTTAGATACTGCGCCTGATCGGGCAAAATGTCACCGACCGCTCGAATTTCCCCCGTGTATTGGTTTGTCTCACGCAATATTTTTGCGAGAGAGTAGCCGCGGCCGTCAGTAAACGAGGGGATCTCAATCGCTATCAGCGAAAAGTGACATAAGTCGACGCTAAAATTAGCGGGGTTTTCCTCGCCGCGTACTCGTAAGCCAACAGGCTTGCTGCTAGAGATTAACGCCTCTTTATTCGTTTGCCAATAGTCCAGATTAACGATGTTATTGCTGGCTTGAAGCGGCTGGTCTTGTACAAGATAACTCCAGTTATCTTGAGTGATCCGAGCGTTCTTAATGAGTGTCATAGACCTTATCCTTAAAGGGCTGCAGACCGATTCGTAGCAAGGTATCGGCAAACTTTTCATCGTTAAAACGATTTACTTTATAGACCTTAACGATGTCGTCTATGGCGTCAACAACGTTATCTTTTGCAATTGCGCGACCAAGTCGTTCGCCCAATTTGCTGTCATGGCTGTCTGCCCCACCAAGCGTCAGTTGATACCATTGCTCTCCTTTTTTGTCGACGCCTAAAATACCGATTTCACCGATGCTGTGGTGGCCGCAGCCATTCATACAACCAGACATTTTTAGGCTGACCTCGCCGATGTCGATAGCGTTGTCGCTAAATCGATCGGTAATGCCCTGGGCAATATCAATTGAGCTGGCGTTAGCGAGGCTACAAAAATCAAGGCCAGGGCAACAGATCATATCGGTGATGGTGCCGATATTGGGGGTTGCCAGCTCGAGAGTGGTTAATTGTTGCCATAGCTCGAATAAATCTTCTTTAAGCACGTCCGTAAGGGCTAAATTTTGATCGTGAGTCGTTCTAAGCTGGCCGAAGCTGAATTGATCGGCAAGGTCAGCAAGGTCATTCATCTGCTGGTCAGTAATGTCCCCAGGTGGCCGCATGGGGGATTTAAGCGAAACAAACACGACCCGGTAACCGGTTTGTTTATGCTTTACGGTGTTTTGTTTTACCCATTGCCTGAATGCGCCACTACGATCCAGGTTTTTAACATAAGCGTTGTCATTTGAAATCGTTTGATAAGTGAACGGAGAAAAAGCTGATTTAACGCGCTGAATATGCTCTTGAGTCAGCTTTGATGGCCCATTTTTCAGATTTACCCACTCGCTTTCAACTTGTTCTTTAAATTTATCCAGGCCGGTTTCGCGCACTAAAATTTTAATACGCGCCTTATATTTATTGTCTCTGCGGCCAAAACGGTTATAGGTTCTAAGAATGGCCTCAGCGTATGAGAGGATATCTTCTTCGGCGATGAACGGCGCGATGACTTGTCCAATGACGGGGGTTCTACCGAGCCCACCACCAACGAGCACTTCAAAACCAAGCCGGCCTTCAGCATTTTTCTTCATGTTTAGGCCAATGTCGTGGACCTGTGTCGCGGCACGATCTTTTGTAGAACCGCTGACGGCGAATTTAAACTTCCTAGGTAAATATGAAAATTCCGGGTGAAGCGTAGCCCATTGACGGATTATTTCACAGTACGGTCGCGGGTCTTCAATTTCATCGGCACAAACACCGGCCAATGGGTCGCAGGTAATATTTCTAATGCAATTGCCACTGCTTTGGATGGCGTGCATTTGAACGTCGGCTAAATCGGCCAGTATATCGGGTACCTGTTCAAGTTTTGGCCAGTTAAACTGGATATTCTGACGGGTAGTGAAGTGTCCGTAATTTTTGTCATACTTTGTAGCAATATGGGCCAGCACGCGAAGTTGTTTAGCGGATAATAAGCCGTACGGTATATTGACGCGCAGCATTGGTGCGTGGGTTTGAATATACAATCCATTCATCAGGCGTAATGGACGGAACTGTTCTTCGGTCAAATCGCCGTTTAAGAATCGTTTTGTCTGATCACGAAACTGCTCTACGCGTTCGTTGATCAGCGTTTGATCTAAATCATTATACAAGTACATGTTATTATCGCTGCTAAATGCGAGCTAAATTGAGGCTTGGTCAGTGAATATAAAGAGCTTTTCATATAATTAAAAATGATATTAATTGCTATTAATATAGCCTAAAAGAATATGTCGTCTAAAATACCTGAACATTCCGTCGGGCTGGTAAGCCCTCAAACGCTACATTTTGATGAGGCATTAGCGCTCACGAGCGGCAAAGTAATCGAGCAGTACGATATAGTGTACGAAACGTACGGCACGTTAAACGCAGAGGCAGACAATGCCATTTTAATTTGTCACGCGCTATCTGCCGATCACCACGCGGCCGGGTACCATAACGAAGAGGATAGCAAACCCGGTTGGTGGGAAATTTGTATTGGTCCAGGGAAGCCGATTGATACAGAGCGCTTTTTCGTCGTGTCACCCAGTAATTTAGGCCATTGTAGTGGCTCAACAGGGCCCCGAAGTATTAATCCTAAGACAGGCAAGGCCTACGGGCCAGATTTTCCTATTATCACGGTGAGTGACTGGGTTAATTATCAAGAAAAGCTAGCGGACAAACTAGGTGTCGATCAATGGGCTGCGGTGGCAGGTGGTAGTTTAGGCGGCATGCAGGCGATGCAATGGGCGATTCAATTTCCAGATAAGATTCGTCACGCTATCGTTATCGCGTCAGCACCAAAACTGTCGGCGCAAAATATCGCTTTCAATGCGGTTGCCAGGCAGGCCATTATGAGCGACGCCAATTTTCACGAAGGCCGATACTATGACTATGACGTTGTGCCGGGGAGTGGTCTGAAAGTGGCCAGAATGCTGGGGCATATCACGTATTTATCTGACGATGCGATGGGCGATAAGTTTGGCCGCGAGTTGAAAAATGATCAGTTAAATTACGATTATGGCGTTGAGTTTGAGGTGGAAAGCTATTTGCGCTATCAAGGTGAATCGTTCGTAAACCGCTTTGACGCTAATACCTATTTATTGATGACAAAAGCGCTGGATTATTTTGACCCAGCTGAAAAAGAACAAGGTGATTTGGCAGCCGTTTTTAATAAGGTGTCGGCTAAATTTTTTCTCGCGTCCTTCACCACGGACTGGCGCTTTTCGCCAAAACGCTCAAAAGAAATAGTCAGGGCGCTGACCGATGCTGGTAGACAGGTGAGTTATTTGGAATTTGAGTCAAATCACGGGCATGATGCCTTTTTAGTAAAAAATGACGACTATATCAACGCATTTAGTGCCTATATGAGCAATATTGAGGTGTCTGAATGAGCCAGTTAAGAATCGAACTAGAACGAATCTGTGAATGGATAGAGCCGGGGTCTAGAGTGCTAGATTTGGGCTGTGGTGACGGTTCACTGCTGGAATGGCTGCAAACCAACAAAAATATTACCGGTTACGGCGTCGAAATTGATCCGACTAATGTGTTGAGCTGCCTAAAAAAGAACGTGAATATCATCCAGGCAGATTTGGATGCGGGGTTGACGGACTTTGAAGACGGCTCTTTTGATTACGTCATCATGACCCAGGCGTTACAGGCGCTGCAATTTCCACATCAAACGTTAACAGAGATGGTGCGAGTGGGTCGGAAAAGTATCGTCACGTTTCCAAATTTCGGTCTTTGGAAGCACCGAGTTTACCTGTCGATGAAAGGTCGCATGCCGGTGTCTAAAGCCTTGCCAGCGCAATGGTACGATACCCAAAATATACATTTATGCACGGTAAAAGATTTTGAACAATTTTGTGAAGAGCATTCGCTAGAAATCTCAAAAAGAGATATCGTGGATTACTCACACCGCTCGGGGTCGTTAATGAAGCTGTGGCCAAACCTATTCGGCGAAGTCGCCTTATATCAACTTAATGGAAAAGAAAAATGATGTTTAAAAAATATGCGCTGATTTTCCTGTTCTTAATACCCGCTGTCGGTGAGGCGGAGAATGCTTACGATTTTGGTAACTACGTCGTTTACTACAACGCATTTACCGCAGACACTCTGCCGCCTCAAATGGCCACGGCGTACGGCATTCTAAGGAGCAAGTACAAGGGCGTTTTGAATCTCTCTGTTCAGAAGAAGCAAAACCCAGGCAAATTACCACTCGCTGTGAATGCAATCGTTAAGGTAGAAGCGGTTAATCTTGTCGGCCAATTAAAGGAACTGGATATAAGAAAAGTAAGCGAGGGAGAGGCGATTTATTACATCAGTGAATTTAGGATCTCAAATAAAGAGCAAGTGAAATTCAACATTAGCCTGCGCCCTGAAGGTGAATCGAAGGCCCTGGAGTTTGACTTTAGGCGCCAGTTTTATATCGATTGATTAGTCGGTTTTAGGCGTCCATTTTTTAAAACGAAGTAAGATTAGCAAGCCGGGTACCGCAATAAGTGTACAGAAGATAAAGAACCCGCTCCACCCCATTATTTCAGCCATCCAACCCGTGGGAGCTGCAAGTAAAACACGGGGAATGCCCATTAAACTGGTCAGCAACGCATACTGAGTCGCGGTAAACCGTTTGTCTGTTTGGCTGGCCATAAAGCCAATAAATGCGGCGGTACCCATGCCGGCGGAAAGGTTCTCGAAGGCAATAACCCCGGCTAATAGTGGGGTGTTTGGACCTATTATGTTTAATAAAACAAAGCCCGCGGTGGAGATGGCCTGTAAAATTCCAAAGCCCCATAAGGCGCGATAACTACCAATTTTCAAGATTAAAAGACCACCCAACAGACCACCTGCAATGGTCGCCCAAAAACCAAACAACTTTACGACCGTACCAATTTGAGTTTTACTGAAACCAATATCTAGATAAAAGGGTGTGGTCATATTGCTCGCCATCGTATCGCCTACTTTGTATAGCAAGATAAACAGCAATATAAGCAATGCTTCGCGGCGCTGAAAAAATTCAACGAAAGGTTGAATAACGGCTTCTCGAAGAGTTTTTGGCTGGTCAACTGTAGCGTTCGGTTCAGCGGCGAATAATGTTGACAGGCTAGCCAGCAACATAACCACAGCCATCAGTTGGTACACCGTCGAAAACTGAACGATATCGGCCAAAATGAGCCCGCCTCCAGATGCGAGCAACATACCCATTCGATAGCCATTTACGTAAAGCGAGGCGCCCAGGCCTTGTTCATTGTCAGATAAGGTTTCACGACGGTATGCGTCGATAACAATATCCTGGCTGGCGGAAAAAAAGGTGAGCAAAAGGGCGGCAATTGCGACGCTTGCGGGCGATATGCTGGGCTGTTGTAGGCTAAGATAGAGTATCGCGGCGACTAAACAAATCTGCGCGGAGAAAAGCCAGCCGCGTCTGCGGCCTAAAAAGGGAAGCGTAAAGCGATCAAAAAAGGGCGCCCAAACAAACTTTAAGGTATACGGTAGGCCGGCCAGTGCGAATAAACCGATGGTGGTAAGGTCTACGCCCTCGTCCGTCATCCAAGCCTGCAGTACAGAGCCCGTCAGCAACAAGGGTAGTCCAGCGGCGAAGCCCATTAGTAAAGCCATAAGCATGCGTGCGCTGAACACACTCGCCCACCTATTGGTAGGCTTAGAAGCTAAGGTCATAATCGATAATAAGCGGGGCGTGATCGGAAAAACGCTGGTCTTTATAAATGGAGGCGTCTTTCACGGTATCCTTAAGGTTATTGGATACGACATGATAATCAATTCTCCAACCCGTATTATTCGCCCAGGCCTGTCCGCGGTTAGACCACCAGGTGTATTGCTCGGCTTCCTGGTTGACCTGGCGAAAAGCATCGACCCATTTTTCGTCGCCAAATAGCTCGTCCATCCAGGCGCGTTCCTCTGGCAAAAACCCAGAGTTTTTCTGATTGCCTCGCCAATTTTTGATGTCGATCTTTTTGTGAGCAATATTCCAGTCACCACAAATGATGTGTTTTTTGCCGTCGGCCTGTTTTTCGCGTAATAGTGGAACAAGGCGGTCCATTAGGTCGTATTTAAAAACCTGGCGCTCTTCTTTAGATGAACCAGAGGGCATATAAATAGATGAGACGCAAAGATCACCGAAGGTGGCTTCAATGAAGCGTCCTTCAGAATCAAAATCAGCCCAGCCGATGCCCTTGGTTACGTTATCTGGTTTTTGCTTAGAAAATAGAGCGACACCGCTATAGCCTTTTTTTTCGGCGGGATGATAGTAGCAATGATACCCTTCGGGGTAAAATGCATCGGTGGTCAATTGGTCCTCCTGAGCTTTGATTTCTTGCAGACAGAAAACGTCAGCGTCTAGCTGCTTTAACCAATCAAAAAAACCTTTTCTTTCGCCAGCGCGTACGCCATTTATATTTATTGAAACAATTTTCATGCGTAAATTTGTTATAAAAAGTGCAAGGCGATATCATACCGAACAGTGACAGCAATGAAAGCACTTGCTTAAACTTAACATTTTTCGTATCATGCGCGACCGAGTAAGGACAGTTTAAGTCCGGTATAGACAGAGAATACTATGAAACAAGAGACCCACCCTGAATATAAAGAAATTGCTGTTGTTTGTAGCTGTGGCAATAATTTCAAAACTAACTCAACATTAAGCAAAGACGAATTGCACATCGAGTCTTGCTCTGCTTGTCACCCTTTTTATACGGGCAAGCAACGAATTGTTGATACCGCTGGCCGAGTTGATAAGTTTAATAAGCGTTATCAGCGCGGTTAATTTACGGTTTAGACACTAAGTCGTTAAAATGCCACCTTTTAGGTGGCATTTTTTTTGTCTGAAGAATTAGAATAAAGACTACTAAAAAGCTTCGGAGTCTTAAGATGATTAAGCGTCGTTATATTTTATTAATACTGACCTTGTTAATTTCGGGTTGTGCGGTGAACCCAGCAACGGGGAAGCGTGACTTCGTCTTAATGTCTGAAAACGAGGAATTGGCCTTAGGCCGTCAGTACAGTCAGCAAGTGATGAAAGAGTATCGCGCTTACGATAATGCGGTTCTACAACAATACGTGCAGTCCGTTGGCGACAGGGTCGCCCGAGAAAGTCATCGGAAAAATTTGTTTTACCGGTTTACCTTGTTGGATAGCACGCAAGTGAACGCGTTTGCCTTACCGGGCGGTTACATTTATATAACGCGCGGCCTTTTAGTGTATTTAAACAGTGAGGCCGAGTTGGCGGCTGTATTAGGTCACGAACTCGGGCACGTTACCGCCAGGCACTCGGTTAGACAGCACGGCTTGTCAACGGCGACCAATGTGCTGGGTAGTATCCTTGCCACCACCTCGGGGGTTCAGGGGGTGGGGCAGCTCACTAATTTATTGAGCACGGGTATTGTCAGAGGCTACGGACGAGAACACGAATTGGAGGCCGATGGCTTGGGTGTTGACTACCTAATGAAGGCTGGCTATCCGACATCAGCGATGAAAAAGGTGATCACAACGCTTAAAAACCAGGAACTTTTTGATAAAAAACTGGCAAAAGAGCAAGGCCGAGAGCCACGGGCCTATCACGGTGTTTTTTCTACCCACCCAAAGAATGATACGCGCTTGCAACAAGTGCTAACTCGAACAGGGGGGCAGTTAAAGTCGACTTTCGATGCCGATAAACAAGATGTGAGGTTTTTAAAGCATCTGGTCGGCTTAACTTTTGGCGATAGTGAAAAGGATGGTATCACCCGTGGAAATAATTTTTACCACCCCGATTTAAATTTTAAAGTTAAATTTCCAGAGGGCTGGCTCATTTCAAATAGTTCGAAGGCCGTTGCAGCGGCTTCGCCGGGTAATAAAGCGTTTATGCAGCTGGTACTACAGGATTTGAATCAAAAAATGACGCCAAAACAGTTCTTGAAAGCTCGATTGGGGATAAGCGGCGTTATCAGTGAGGCACCCTTATTGATAGGTCCTTTTTCCGGACATACGGTCGTTGTTAACGGTAAAACCCCGTATGGACAAAGAAAAATGCGCATATCGGTTTTGTACGATGGGCCGCGCGCCTTTATCTTTTTTGCGGCGGCTAAACAAAGCAATAGCTTTGTAGCATTCGACGCCCAATTTCTTGCAAGCCTTAATAGTTTTTCAAGGCTCAGTCGGCAAGATAGAAAAAACTCGACAGAATTGACGCTACAACTCACCAAGGTTAAGCGTGGAATGGCTTTACGCGAGTTGGCGAAGGCGTCACCTATTGCTCATCACGCCGAGGATCAACTGCGACTTTTAAATGACCTTTTCCCTACGGGAGAGGCTAAATCAGGTGACCTGATGAAGATAGTCCGTTAGAATTACGGGTCGGATTTAGAATTATTTTAATCAATGCACAATGTTGCGTGCCGATAGCAAAAAAACTATCTAAGTAGGAGTTACAGATGTCTTCAAAGAATTTAACGTTAACGGACAACGAGACCGGAAAAAGTATAGAGCTGCCGTTACTGGAAGGCACTTTAGGCAACCCCACCATCGATGTTAAAGGCATTCCTGGCGCCTTAGGCTACTTTACACACGATCCAAGTTTTGGCACGACGGCGAGCTGCGAAAGTGAAATTACGTTTATTGACGGCGATAAGGGTGTTTTACTGCACCGTGGGTATCCTATCGAGCAATTGGCTGAACATAGCAGTTACCTTGAAACGGCCTATTTGCTGATTCATGGTGAATTGCCGGATAAAGAAGAGTTTGAGAAGTTTAGTACGGTTATTCGTCGCCACACGATGATTAATGAGTCATTAAAGACATTTTTTGGCGGCTTTCGACACGACGCTCACCCGATGTCTATGATGATGGGTGTTGTTGGTTCATTGGCTGCTTTTTACCATGAAGGGCTCAATATGAATGACGAAGAGCACTTAATGATTTCGGCCCACCGGTTGATTTCTAAGCTGCCAACTATTGCCGCGGCCTGTTATAAGCACTCGATTGGTGAGCCTATCGTATACCCACGCAACGACCTGGACTATTGTGAAAATTTGCTCCATATGATGTTTTCGGTACCCTGTGAAGAATACGTTGTTAGCCCTGTCGCGGCTAAAGCCTTAAATTTATTGTTTATCTTGCACGCCGATCACGAGCAAAACGCCAGCACATCAACGGTTAGGCTGGTGGGCAGTACGGGGGCAAATCCATTTGCCTGTATTTCGGCGGGCATCGCGGCGTTATGGGGTCCTGCTCACGGCGGAGCAAACGAAGGCGTTTTGAAAATGCTTGAAGAGATAGGTAACGTGAATAATATCCCTGAGTTCATTGCTAAAGCTAAAGATAAAGATGACCCATTCAGGCTAATGGGTTTTGGCCATCGCGTGTATAAGAATTTTGATCCTAGAGCGACCATTATCAGAAAAGTTTGTTACGAAGTGCTAGCCGAAACTGGGATCGAAGACCCCATGTTTGAGTTGGCGATGAAGCTAGAAGAAGTGGCGTTACAGGATGATTATTTTGTGCAACGAAAGCTCTACCCAAATGTCGATTACTATTCAGGCGTTATTTATAAAGCGCTAGGCATCCCCGTAAGCATGTTTACGGTGATGTTCGCATTAGCAAGAACGTCTGGTTGGGTTTCGCATTGGTTAGAAATGATGGCCGACCCAGACGGCAGAATTGGACGCCCTCGTCAGCTATATAAAGGCGTATCAGAACGCGACTACGTTACGTTAGATAAACGCTAAATAGCGATAAGGCTAAATAGCGCAACCTAGGCTGCGCTATTTTTTGCAGTGAAGGTTTTAGAAGAGCTCATCAATAGTTTGCTGCTGCTCGATGGATGAATTATTAAGCTGCTGACTAGACTCATCTAAAACGGGCGCGTTTTCTTGCCTGAAATATTCAAAAATAGCATTTTGATTGGATGGGTCGGTTTTAAATCCCGTGTCGGGGTCGATCAAAATGCCGACGATACCGTCAGGTTGTGATAAAGCTATATTTGCAGTGCCCTCAAGCGCTTTACCCATAAAGTCTATCCATATGGGTAAGGCGGCGTGACCCCCCGTTTCTTTATTTCCCAATGGCTGACTGTTGTCAAAGCCGACCCATGAAACGGCGACTAAGGAGGGATTAAAGCCACTAAACCAGGCGTCTCGCTGGTCGTTTGTCGTGCCTGTTTTGCCCGCCAAATCTGTGCGCCCAAGGCTTAAAGCTTTCCGGCCAGTCCCGCGTTTCACAACGTCACGTAATAAAGAGTTGGCGAGGAAATTTAATTGCGGCGAAATGACGCGTTGAGCCTTTTTAGGCTCGCGGGTAACGTTATCGGTTGTTACTTCGCCAATTAAGTCATCATCGGTTTGCAAAGGGGTGGTGCTAACGGAACCGGCCGGTGCCCCTTCTATCATTAAAGCTTCATCGTTTGTGGTGGCTAGCGGAGGGTTTTCTTGAAATAACTCTTCGCCCGAAGAAGAGACGATTCGATCAATAAAATAGGGCTTGATTTGAAACCCTCCGTTGGCAAAAACAGAATAGGCGCTGGCCATTAGGTAGGGGTTTGTGCTGCCGCTACCAAGAGATAGCGAAAGGTTTTTGGGAAGATCGGATGGACTAAAGCCGAATCGAGTCGCAAAATTACGCACATAAGAAACGCCAATATCTCTTAGAATCCGAATGGAAACGAGGTTTCTTGAGTGAGTCAACGCCTCGCGTAATCGAGTGGGGCCAAAAAATTTCCCGCTGTAATTCTCGGGCCGCCATTGCTGCTCGAGCCCGGCGTCGTTGAAAACGACCGGAGCGTCATTAATCAATGTTGCCGCGGTGTAACCCTTAGATAAAGCGGCGGTATACAAAATGGGTTTGAAGCCGGATCCTGGCTGGCGTTTAGATTGGAAGGCCCGGTTGAATTTGCTAGAGTAGTAGTCGTAGCCGCCGACCAGCGCGGTTAAGGCGCCATCGGCTGGGTTCAGAGCGACTAAAGCCCCGGTCACATTCGGCACTTGCGCCAACTCAAAAGTAGATGTTCCGTGTTTTTGGCGGACTCGAATGATGTCGCCGACAGATAAAATATCTCCGGCTTTGCTGGGCGCTTTTCCTTGTTTGTTTTCATTAATATAAGGCCATGCCCACTGTAAATCTTCCCATACAATTTCATGGCTGCGTTTATCAAGCGTTAAGGCGCGAATGCTTTTTTCTGAAATGCTGGTGACCAGCGCAGGTAGTGTTTCTCCGACCTTTTTATGGGTGGAAAAGAGGTTAGAGTCTAGCCCATTGAGATCGAGATTCGTCAGGTCGACGTGTCCCAATATTCCACGATAACCATGTCGTTTATCATAATCATGCAGAGCCTTTTTGACGGCCTGATGTGCGGCATTTTGTTGACGACTATCGATGGTGGTATATACGAGCATGCCCGAGGTATAAATGTCATCGCCATACAGTTGAAACACCTCATCGCGCACCATTTCTGCTACGTAGGGAGCTTCTAGTTCGTTTGAGGCGGAGCGTGCTTTAGCAGTAATAGGTTCGCTGACAGCGGCATCGAATTGAAGTTGGTCGATGTAGTTAAGGCTAAGTAGTCGATTTAATACATAATTGCGCCTTGCGAGCGCTTTTTCAGGATTGGTAATGGGGTTGGAGCTGGAGGGCGCTTTAGGCAGGCTGGCAATCATCGCCTGTTGCGATATGCTGAGATCCTCGAGCTTTTTTCCGTAATAAACGTCTGCCGCTGCCGCTATGCCGTAGGAGCGATGACCGAGGTAAATTTTATTTAAATAAAGGGACAGAATGTCCTGTTTGCTGAGTTGCTGTTCGATGACAAACGAAATTAATATTTCACGTAATTTTCGTAGATAGGTTTTTTCTGAGCTTAAAAAGAAGTTGCGGGCTACTTGCATGGTGATGGTGCTGCCGCCTTGTCTTTTTTCCCCTGTTAGTATCAATTGAGTTGCCGCGCGTGCGAGGCCTATAAAGTCTACACCCGAGTGTTGAAAAAAATCTTTATCCTCTGCGGCGATAAAGGCATCGACTTGTAGTTGGGGAATATCGGCATACAATATGGGTATGCGTTTTTTTTCGCCGAACTTGGCTATTAGCAAGCCGTCTTTGCTGAAGACACTAAGGGGGGTTTGAAGCTGAATATCCTTGAGAGCGCGGGTATCAGGTAAGTCAGGGACAATGACGAGCTTGATATACATGCCAATAATTCCTGCGAGAAGTAAGCTAGAAATAAAGAGCCATTTGAAAATAAACCTAAAAAATGGAAAAGCGCTGTTTGCTTGAGTCATGCCGATAGGGGCTCGAAAGTTTATTAAAGGTTGGGTATTGCCGCTGTATTGTATTAGTATTGTGAATGAAATCACATTAACGCGCGCTGAAATAATGAATTTTAAAAAAAATCACAAAAATTTAAAACTAAAGCTATACTCTAGCTAAGTATTGTTAGTCTTTGATTTTGTTGTTAAACTGATCTCACATTTATACTATCTTGTTATTAAAAGATGAATAGAAAAAGGAAAAAATAAGGATGTCTTTTTTCAAGCGAATTAATCCCAATGTGTTGGGTATTGATATTAGTACTTCTGCCGTAAAACTGATTGAGTTGAGTCAGCATGGCTCGCGGTTTCGTGTGGAAAGTTATGCAGTAGCGGCGCTTCCAGAAAATGCCGTGATTGACAATAATTTTGCTGATATTGATGCGATTGGCCAGAGCATACGAACGGTGATTGAGCGCTCTGGGACAAAATTAAAGCAGGCGGCAGTTTCTGTTACTGGTTCTGCTGTCATTACCAAAATTGTTACTATCCCAGCCCCCGACGACAACGATGATCTCGTGTCCCAGGTCGAATTAGTGGCCGACCAATATATTCCGTATTCTCTTGATGAAGTTAATTTAGACTTTAGTGTTATCGGTCCGAACGAAAAAAACAAAGGGATGGTCGATGTTCAACTCGCGGCGTCGAGACGAGAAAATATAGATGATAGGATTGCGGTATTAGATTTAGCTGGTCTTAAAGCGACGATTGTTGATGTTGAGGCCTACGCGCTTGAAAATGCATATGGCCTTTTGAAAGGCGCTTTGCCCGATTATGGGCCAGAGGCAACCATCGCGATAGCCGATACGGGGGCTAATGTTACTACGCTTAATATCATTCATAAAAACAAGATTATTTATTCAAGGGAACAAGGTTTTGGTGGCAAGCAGCTGACAGAAGAAATTCAAAGGCGCTATGGCTTGTCCTATGAGGAAGCGGGGATGGCTAAGAAGCATGGTGGCTTGCCAGACAGTTATATAACAGAGGTGCTTGATCCATTTAAAGACGTTATGTGCCAACAAATAGGCCGCTCATTACAATTCTTTTTTTCTTCTAGCTCGCAACATAGTGTAGATCAGATAGTTCTTTCAGGGGGGACGTCCTCTTTGCCGGGTATAGATGCGTTGTTGGAAGAGAAGTTGGGGACGCCGACAGCCATCGCTAACCCATTTTCTCAAATGTCTTTAGCGGCTAAAATTAAAGCTCAAGCTTTGAGTAACGATGCGCCAGCAATGATGATTGCGACAGGGCTTGCATTAAGGAGTTTCGATTAATGGCTAGAATTAACCTTCTTCCCTGGCGCGAAGAGCTTCGCCAACAGCGGCAAACTGATTTTTTGATCTTTTTGGGAGCGGGCGTTGTTGCTTCGATTTTGATTATGGTGGTGGTGCATTTTACGATAATAGGCCTTATCGATAATCAAAGTAGTCGCAATCGCTTCTTGCAAAATGAAATATCGGTTTTAGATAAAAAAATTAAGGAAATAAAAGAGCTAGAAAAAACGAAAAGCCAATTACTGGCAAGGATGGAGGTCATTCAACGGTTACAAAGGAGTCGGCCAGAAATTGTTCATATGTTTGATCAATTGGCTAAAACAGTACCTGAAGGCGTTTATCTTACTAAGTTTAAGCAAAGTGGTACCAAGCTATCGATTGATGGCTCCGCGCAATCTAACACTCGTGTTTCTGCTTACATGAGAAGCCTTGAAGGTTCACCTTGGTTAAAAGGTACGGATTTAAGTGTCATTCGTTCTAAAGGCGTTGATGCAAATAGTTTCACCCTAAAAGTTGCTCAATCTAAAGTTGGGGAGCCCACAGAGGAGAAATGACATGAATTTACAAGACATTAATTGGGATTTTAATGAGGCGGGTAATTGGCCGCCAGTCATTAAGTTATTAGCAATAATATTGGCTAGTCTGATCTTAATGGGGATATGGGTTTACTCTGATACGTTAGATCAGCTAGACGCTTTGGAGAAAGTTGAGAAAAAAGAGCTTGTTTTAAAGAAAACATTTGAGAGGAAGCAAGAAAAAGCGGTAAATCTCGTCGCTTACAAACAGCAGTTAAGTGACATGCAAAAGCAATTTGGCGCAATGCTGCAGCAGCTTCCCAATAAAACGCAAATAGCCGACTTGCTGGTTGATGTGTCCCAGGCGGGACTAGCCAGTGGTTTGGAGTTTAGTTTGTTCCAACCATTAGGTGAGTCGAGAAAAGATTTTTATGCTGAAAAGCCGATTAGGTTAACGGTTCAGGGGTCATATCACGAAATTGGCGAATTTGTTAGCAATCTTGCCGCTCTACCACGGATTGTGACGCTGCATAACGTATCTTTAGCACCCAACAAAGGCCAAGGGAGTTTAACGATGAACGCCACAGCGAAAACGTATCGTTATTTAGACGAGGGTGGCAAATAATGATGCTTTTTCGTCTGAATAAAATAATTAAACTCAGTGCTTTAATTGTAACCTTTGCCCTCGCTTTGCCTGCTTGTGTTGGCGAAGAATTTGACGATTTACAAACATTTATAGCTCAGATTAAAGCAAAGCCCGCAAAGCCCATAGAGCCAATGCCGGTTATAGAGTCTTACGAGTCTTACATTTACGTCGCAGAGTCGTTAAGGAACCCCTTTGAAAAAGTGGATGAGCCACAGCCTTTGGGTGAAATTATGGCGATTGATGGGCCTGGACCCGATTTAAACAGGGATAAAGAAGAGCTAGAGGCCTATCCATTAGATACTCTACGAATGGTCGGAACTTTATCAAAAAATGGTCAGCTTTGGGGGCTTGTTAAGGCGAATGATGGCGTGATACATCGCGTTCAATCGGGTAATTATTTGGGCCAAAATTTTGGGAAAGTGGCCCGAGTGCAGAATCAACAGATTGATCTTGCCGAGTGGGTCATCAGTACAACTGGAATGTGGCGTGAAAGAGATGCGTCATTGGCTCTGGCCGAATAAAAGCGAGAATTGATTATGAAACATGTAAATAAGGGAAAGTTCATGCATAACTTAATGATAAGTGGATGGGGCGTACAAAAGTTGAAAAATACACACCTTATTAAAACGTTTTTTGTGTTGTCCTGCTGGGCTTCAATGTCAATGTTTGCCGTTAATGCGGCCGTATTGAAGGACATTCAGTTTTCTGGACTTCCGGGCAACAAAGTACAAATTGAATTAGCGTTAGACTCCGCGCCAGGCCAGTTGAAAAGTTTTAGTACGGATAACCCTGCGCGTATTGCGATAGATATGCAGGGCGTGAGCAATGCAGCGGGTAAAGCGACTATTCCTATTAATATTGGCAGTGCGATCAGTGTTAGAGCGCTAGAGGCAGGAGGCAGGACGCGGGTTGTTTTGAACTTAAGTGACGCGGCACCATATTCAACAAAAGTGGTCGGGAATAGTGTCTTTTTGACATTAGGTAGCGTGTCAGCTTCTGCTGTAAGTGGCACTAGCAAATCAGTAGCAACAACAATGGCATCAAATGCAATTGGCGGTATAGATTTTAGGCGCGGAGAAGAGGGTGAGGGTCGCGTGCTCGTAAGCCTTAATAACGCATCGGCTGTGGTAGACGTTAGAGAAGAAGGCGGCAAAGTCATCGTCGAGATTAAAGATACGTCCGTACCTGCAGAATTAGCAAATAGATTGGATGTATTAGATTTTGCTACACCCGTGAAAACGATCGACGTGATGCCGTCGGGTAACAATGTTCGTTTAGCTATAACGTCTATTGGGGCGTATGAGTTTTTGTCGTATCAAATGGATGAGTTGTTAACGGTCGAGTTTAAACCGCTGACAAAGCAGGAGCAAGAAGACTTAGCCTCGGAGAAGTTTCCCTATACGGGTGAAAAACTGTCGTTAAACTTCCAAAGCATAGAGGTTCGCTCTGTATTACAGTTATTGGCTGATTTCACCGATATGAATCTCGTCGCCAGCGATTCAGTTAGCGGTAATGTCACCTTACGATTAAATAATGTTCCCTGGGATCAGGCGTTGGATATTATTTTAAAAAGCAAGGGCCTGGCTAAGCGCATCACTGGTAATGTGATGATGGTGGGCCCACAAGCGGAAGTGGCCGCGCAAGAAAAGCTTGAGCTAGAAGCAAAAAAACAAGTTAAAGAGCTTTCTCCGCTCGAAACCGAATTTTTCAGTATCAGCTACGCCAAGGCATCGGAATTAGCGACAGTGCTGAAAGCAGCCGGTGGAGCAAGCAGAGGAAGCAGAGGAGGCGATGCCAACGAAAGGCTCATTTCAAATAGAGGTGGCGTGTCGGTTGACGTTCGAACTAACACATTATTGGTTCAGGAGACGGCGGATAAACTAGTCGAAATACGCCGAATTATTGAGCGGCTCGATAGGCCCATTCGCCAGGTAATGATTGAGTCACGTATCGTGATCGCCAATGATGATTTTACGCGTGACTTGGGTGTCAGGTTTGGTTTGTCAGGTGTTACTGGTGGAGGAGCTGCAGTAGGTGACGCGACAACGGTTGTTGGCGGTGGGCTACCGAACGGTGTGATACCGCCAGCGGGTACAATTTTTGATGTGGATGGTAGTGAAGGCCTTATGGTTGACTTACCTGCTGCAAATCCAGCGGGGGCTATCCAATTTATTGTCGGCAAAATTGGCAGCTCCTTATTACAATTAGAATTGTCTGCCCTGGAAACAGAAGCCAAGGGTGAGGTAATTTCAAGCCCTCGGGTGATCACATCGGATCAAATTGAAGCTTCCATTAGCCAAGGTGTGCAAATACCCTATCAGGAGGCCTCATCGTCAGGCGCAACTTCAACTAGTTTTCAAGACGCTTTTCTTGAGTTAATAGTAACGCCTCGTATAACGCCAGACGATAGGATTAACATGGAGTTATCCATTTCTAAAGATGAAGCTGATCGGTCGACTATTCCACCCGCTATTAACGTACAGGAAGTTCAAACGACTGTATTGGTGGATAATGGGAATACGGTTATCTTGGGTGGTATCTATGAACGTACTAAAAGTGATGGTGTTAAAAAGGTACCTTTCTTTGGTGATTTGCCCGGCGTAGGGGTTTTGTTTCGAAATACGACGAAGACAGATAATAATCGCGAGCTGTTATTCTTTATTACACCTAAAATTTTAAAAGACAACCTAAGGGTTAATTAAATTTAAGTATAAGTTTAAGAAAAACGGGGCTTAAAAGCCCCGTTTTTTATATGAATGCTGGAGATTAAAAGTAGGACGCGAAATAACAATGACGACGATTAAGAAGAAATAGTTATTAATCGTTAATTACCGCTCGTGATATAGTTTTACTTAAATTATTGGCTCAGATTTATTCATGCTAGAAAAAAATAATATATACCTTATTGGTCCCATGGCTGCGGGTAAATCGACCGTCGGGAAAATATTAGCTCAGAGAACAAATAAACCGTTTTATGATACCGATGCTGAGTTAATTAAATGTACGGGCGTTGAAATTTCCTTAATATTTGAACTTGAAGGCGAAGAAGGATTCAGGAAACGGGAAACCGAGAAGCTAAAAAAACTAGCCGACTTAAATGGCGCGGTGATAGCGACCGGTGGTGGTATTGTAATGAAAGAAGAGAACAGGCGCATATTGCATGAAACGGGGTGTATTATCTACCTGCAATGTTCGGTAAACCAACAGCTGAACCGAACTAAATTCGACACGAAAAGACCCTTACTACAAACCGATAACCCACGAGCTAAGTTAGAAGAGTTGATGCGACATCGCGCCCCCTTGTATGAAAGTATCGCAGATATAACTATTAGCACGGATAAAACCAATAGCAAACGGGTTATTAAAAACATCATCGATAAATTGAATATCACGTCATGAGTTTAAACGAAACATTAACGCTGGACCTCGGCAGTCGAAGCTATCCCATCTACATTGGGAGTGGCTTATTGGCTGGACGTGGCTTGCTCGAAAAACACGTGAGTTCACAGCAAGTGATGATCGTTACTAATGAGACAGTAGCGCCTCTTTACCTGGATAAATTAATCGCTCAATTTGAGCCGACCACCAACGTTAAAACGCTGGTGTTAGCGGATGGAGAATCGTTCAAAACACTAGAATACTTAAATAAAATATACGACGCCCTTTTAGAAAACAGATGCAACCGCCAGGTAACGCTTATTGCCCTCGGTGGTGGTGTGATTGGTGATATGACAGGCTTTGCGGCCTCGAGTTATCAACGTGGCGTAAACTTTATTCAAATCCCAACGACGCTACTCTCCCAGGTTGACTCATCAGTGGGTGGAAAAACAGGCGTAAATCACCGACTTGGTAAAAATATGATTGGTGCCTTTTACCAGCCAAAATGCGTTTTAATTGATACGTCGGTACTATCGAGCTTGCCTGCAAGAGAATTAAGTGCGGGTTTAGCGGAGGTTATTAAGTACGGCGCAATTAGCGATGATGAATTTTTTCAATGGCTCGAACAAAACATGGGCCGTTTATTGGCAAGAAATAGTGACGCGTTGACGTACGCGATCAAAACATCCTGTGAAAAGAAGGCACAGGTCGTTGCTAAAGATGAAAAAGAATCGGGTATTCGTGCGACGCTTAACTTTGGCCACACGTTTGGCCACGCCATAGAGGCACACATGGGTTATGGGAAATGGCTGCACGGCGAAGCGGTTGCGGTGGGGATGTGTTTGGCCGCCGAACTATCGTGTAAACTGGGTATGTTAACGGTTGAAGAATCTAAGCGGATACGCTCGTTGTGTGAAAAAGCAAACTTGCCTGTGGATAGACCAACTGAAATGCAAACGAATGACTTCATTAAGTATATGAAGGTAGATAAAAAAAATATATCAGATTCAATTAGGTTGATTTTGCTAATACGTCTAGGCGAAGCAGTGGTTTCAGATGAAGCCGATGAAGCATTAATAAGTGAAGTTATTAACGACCATTCAGCGGCGTATAACCCGGTGGAGCAATGATGTTAAAAGAAGATGTTTTGTTGCCAGACGGGGACTTCTTTTCGGCGCAAAGGCAGCAGCGACTTGACTTGATACTCCATCTAATACCGAATACTAGACAAGAGATTCTTTTGCGTGGCCCGGAAAAGGCAGGTAAATCTTTCTTCATAAGTCAGTTTAAAGCTCAAGCAAACGCGGCCTGGAGCGTATGCTCGCTTGAAGCCAAGCAAATGATGGGTAGCGACGAGCCGCTAGAGGTTATTGCTAAGGCCTTCGATGAATTAGATGGGACTGAGAAGCAACCATTAGTAAGGCTTACGGCCTGGTCAAAGGCGGGTAAGACGATTGTTATTTGTGTTGAAGACGTTCATCAACTAGACAAGGCCCGGTTTGACTTTTTGTTTCAATTAACGCAGAACTACGACTGTCTACACTTACTGTTAACGTCGTCTGACAATTTAGGCGAAGCGGTCGAAACACGCTGTCAATTGATAGACCTAGAGCCCTTATCGCAAAAAGAGACATTAGATTACGCCAAATCAAGGGTTCATACAAAAGGCTTGGAATTTGTGAATATAGCGGGCATCGATAGCGTTGTTTTGTTTATCGAAACCGGCGGTTTGCCCGGTAGAATTAATGATGCGTTGAATCAGATGGCGCATGTATCGGCGGGTGATCTTGAAAAGAAAGCCCCCTTCAATTGGCTATCAGCTAAGTGGACCGTAGCTGCCTTGCTAATCATCGGTATTTTGCTCTCGTGGAATCTATTTTCGTTGCGTGACGAAGGTCGGATTAGTGAAACTGAAACTGTCGAAATTGACGAAGAGGCGGTAATCGTTGAGGCAAAAAATGAGCCCATCAGTGTAACGACGTTGGATCCTCCGCTTACACAACAAGGACCTTCTTTGCTCAATAAAGTAAAAAGTAAGGAGGAAGAGAATATTGATCCCTCCGCTGTTCATTTGAAAAATAAGAATCTTTTGGTCGTTGAGGATAATGTAGAAGCGATTTCAGAAGTGGTAAATAAAAAACCTGCGGCGGATAAAATAACAGCGGATGAGGCCGAAAAACATCGAGTAATAGCGGTGAATACGCAGCCGATAGCAGAAAAGAAAAAAGAAGTAACCGCTGAAGTGCAAAAAACGGCAGGCTTACTCGACATTAATCATAAATGGATTAAAGAAAGGGCGGCAGAACATTACACGCTGCAATTGTTAGGCGTATCTACTGAGCGGGCCGCGAAGGAATTCGTCGCACAGCATAAAGACCTTAAAAGGCTTGTTTACTTCAAAAACAAAAGAAATGAAGGCCAGTGGTTCAGCGTTATCTATGGTGACTTTTTAAATAAAGCTGGGGCAAATGAAGCGTCAAAGCTTATGCCCGCATCATTGAGTAAGATAAAGCCCTGGTTGCGTACTTTTAAAGCAGTTCAGAAAGAATTGTTCATAGAAAATTGAGCTTGATTGCCGGCTTAAGGGGCTGAAAAAACAAAGACCTTATCGCAGGGTCTTTAGTGACGGCAAATTTTCAAATTGAAAAAAATCGATAAAATGGCTATAATCTCTGGCCGACTTGCGTAAAGCAAGTCACCCTTTATTTAAATTAAGCACAGTAGGTTGGCCTAGTGAAACAAACCTCTATCCCACAAGCTGGGTTATATGACCCAGCGTTTGAGAAAGACAGCTGTGGATTTGGACTCATCGCGCATATTGATGATAAGCCGAGCCATTGGTTAGTCCAAACATCCATTGATTCTTTAGCCCGTTTAACTCACCGAGGAGCGATTGCTGCTGACGGGAAGTCGGGCGATGGCTGTGGTTTATTGTTAAAAACACCAGAAAAGTTTTTACGCGCTAAAGCACAAGAGTTGAACGCTACTCCAGCTGAAGTCTTTGCCGTTGGCATGGTGTTTCTTAACCAGGAGCAAGCTAAAGCGCTTCAAGCAAAAACAATTCTACAAGAAGAAATCGAAAAAGAAGGCTTGCAGCTGCTCGTGTGGCGTAAGGTCCCGGTTAATCCTGAGGCTTGTGGCGAACAGTCATTTGCGACCTTGCCCGTTATTGAGCAAGTGTACATTAACGCGAAAGAGGGCATGGATAGTACAGCCCTGGACCGTCATTTATATATCGCCAGACGCCGTGCTGAAAAACGCATTGAGCCGAGCGATGACGTGTTTTATGTCGCTAGTCTGGCCTCAAATGTTATTTCCTACAAAGGCCTGGTTATGCCAGAAAACCTGCCGGTTTTTTATCCTGATTTAAGCGACTCTACGTTAGAAAGTTCACAGTGCGTATTTCACCAACGATTCGCCACCAACACCTTTCCACAATGGCGCTTAGCGCAGCCGTTTAGATTCCTGGCGCATAATGGGGAGATCAATACCATTAGAGGTAACAGGAATTGGGCTCAGGCGCGCAGCTATACGTTTGAAACGCCGTTAATCCCAAATATGGATGACATCCGCCCGTGGGTTTCGAGCGAAGGGTCGGATTCAAATAGTCTGGACAATATGGTCGACGGTTTGATCGCCGGTGGTATGGATATTTTCCGCGTAATGCGATTATTAATTCCACCTGCGTGGCAAAACGTACATACCATGGACCCGGATCTACGCGCCTTCTATGAATATTCATCGATGCATATGGAACCCTGGGATGGTCCGGCGGCAATTGTACTGACCGATGGTCGGCACGTCGCGTGTTGCCTGGACAGAAACGGCCTGCGGCCAGCTCGTTACGTTATTACCAAAGACCGTCATATCACCCTGGCATCGGAAGTGGGCGTCTATGATTATAAGCCCGAAGACGTTGTGCGGAAGGGGCGCTTAAAGCCAGGCGAAATGCTAGCCGTAGATACGCTAAAGGGAGAGATTATTGAGCCGAAGGATATTGATGATCGCCTGAAGTCACGTCATCCATATAAAGAATGGCTGGCAAAGCATACTCAAAAATTAAGAACGGCGACAAATGCCGACCCTTTAACGCTTCTGCCTTTTGATAAGGAGACGCTTAATGTTTATGAAAAACACTTTCAGCTAACGTTTGAAGAGCGCGATCAGGTGCTGAAAGTGCTTGCTAAAGCAGGGCAGGAAGCCGTTGGTTCGATGGGTGATGATATTCCCATGCCGGTTTTATCAAGAAAAGTCCGTAGTCTGTACGATTATTTCAGACAGCAATTTGCTCAAGTTACAAACCCTCCCATTGACCCTTTACGTGAGCAAGTGGTCATGTCGTTGATGACGAGTTTCGGCAAAGAGAAGAATCTATTCGCTGAGTCGGCTGATAACGCTCATCGTTTAGAGGTAGACTCGCCGGTGTTGTCGGCTTCAAAATTCGAGGCCCTATTGAGCGTTGAAGATGCGGCGTATAAAAGCGCGGTAATCAGTCTTCAGTATGATCCGGCAGCGCAAAACCTTGAAAGCACAATCAGCCTAATCTGTCAGCAAGTAGAACAAAAAGTACGTGATAATCACGTCGTTATTGTCCTTAGTGACCGAGGCATGCAAGAAGGCGCGCTACCAGTACACGCTCTATTAGCAACCGGCGCTGTGCACCATCACCTGGTTAGCGTCGGCCTACGTTGTCAGGCGAATATTGTTGTCGAATCGGCATCGGTAAGAGACCCGCAACACTTCGCTACGCTTATCGGCTATGGCGCAACGGCGGTATGTCCTTATTTGGCGTACGAAGCTTTGAACAATATGTTGTCGACGGGTGATATAGACAATATGGAAGAGTCGACGTTAGCAGTAAATTATCGCAAAGGCATCAATAAAGGCCTGTATAAGATCATGTCTAAAATGGGTATTTCGACCATTGCAAGCTATCGCGGCTCGCAGTTGTTCGAAATCGTCGGCTTGCAAGAAGACGTCGTAAAGGCCTGCTTTAAGGGAACGACCAGTCGTGTTCAAGGCGCGGGCTTCAAGCAATTAGAAGACGAACAAAAACAGTTGGCCAAGCTGGCGTGGAATCCGCGTAAACAAACGGAACAGGGTGGTTTGTTCAAATACGTTCATGGGGCTGAGTACCACGCGTATAACCCGGATGTCGTGAATTCCTTACAAGACGCGGTTCGTTCAGGGGATATCAACAAATACCGCATTTATGCCGATGCCGTCAATAAAAGACCAGCGGCTACTATGCGCGATATGTTGCGCTTAAAGCTAAACACGGCTAACTCGATATCGATTGACGAGGTAGAGCCAGCAGAAGGGTTTTATAGGCGATTTGACACGGCAGCGATGTCACTTGGCGCATTATCTCCAGAAGCGCATGAAACACTCGCGATGGCGATGAATCGATTAGGCGGACGCTCTAATTCTGGCGAAGGCGGCGAAGATCCAAAGCGCTTTGGTACAGATAAGATTTCAAAAATCAAGCAAGTGGCCTCGGGCCGATTTGGCGTAACGCCACACTACCTGGTTAATGCCGATGTGCTACAAATTAAAGTAGCGCAAGGTGCGAAGCCTGGCGAAGGCGGCCAACTCCCGGGTGACAAGGTCAATCAAATGATCGCGACTCTGCGCTACTCAAAGCCAGGTGTTGCGTTGATCTCGCCACCACCTCATCACGATATCTATTCGATAGAAGATTTGGCGCAATTAATTTTTGATTTAAAACAGGTCAACCCTGATGCATTGGTATCGGTGAAGTTGGTATCTGCAGCCGGTGTAGGAACAATTGCCGCGGGCGTTGCCAAATGCTATGCCGATTTGATTACTATCGCGGGTTACGATGGCGGTACGGGGGCAAGCCCTTTAACGTCTGTTCGTTATGCGGGTTCACCCTGGGAATTAGGCCTGGCCGAAACGCACCAAACCTTATTGGCGAATGACCTAAGGGGTAAAGTTCGCTTGCAAACAGACGGTGGTTTGAAAACCGGCTTAGACGTTATAAAAGCAGCTATATTAGGCGCAGAAAGTTTTGGCTTTGGAACCGGCCCCATGGTCGCAATGGGTTGCCGATACTTACGAATTTGTCACCTCAATAACTGCGCAACGGGTATTGCCACGCAGGATAATGTGCTGCGTATGAAGCACTACCACGGCGAAGTTGAATACGTTATGAACTACTTCCGCTTCTTAGCTCAAGAAGTGCGTGAATGGCTAGCTCAGCTAGGCTTCACTAAGCTCGAAGATATTATCGGCCGCACCGATTTATTAGAGCAAATAGAAGGCTCAACGGATAAACAGCAGGGCTTAGATTTACAGGCGATCCTGGATTATATTCCTGGTAATGACAGTAAAGTTCAGCACTGCATTTCGCCGCAAAATGACCCATTCGACAACGCAGAATTTGCCGAGCAGATGGTGGAAGATATTTTGCCTGCCATTGAAGCAAAAACCGGTGGTTCGTTCGATTACCCAATCAGCAATATTAACCGCTCAATTGGTGCTCGTTTGTCAGGGGAAATCGCCAAACGTTACGGCAACAAAGGCATGGATGATTCGCCGATTCAAATTAACTTCAAAGGTTCTGCGGGGCAAAGTTTTGGCGTGTGGAATGCGGGTGGTTTGCAGATGACGCTGGAAGGCGATGCGAACGATTACGTAGGCAAAGGCATGGCCGGCGGTAAGCTAGTACTCAAAGCGCCTGCAGAGAGCGAGTTCAACAGCCATGAAACGACCATTATGGGTAATACCTGTTTATATGGCGCGACGAGTGGCGAACTATACGCCTCTGGCTTGGCGGGCGAACGATTTGCCGTGCGTAACTCTGGTGCAATGGCGATAGTGGAAGGCATCGGCGACCATGGTTGTGAGTATATGACCGGCGGTGTGGTTACGGTATTAGGTGAAACGGGCATCAACTTCGGTGCAGGAATGACTGGTGGCTTTGCTTTCGTATTAGATGAGTCGCGCGGCTTTGTTGATCGCTATAATCATGAACTGATCGAAATACACCGCGTACACACCGAGTCGATGGCGGCACACCGTCATTATTTACAAGGCTTAATCGAAAAATTTGTAGCCGAGACAGGTAGCGCCAGAGGGCAACAGATACTCGATAATTTTGCCGACTACGTACATAACTTCTGGTTAGTGGTGCCGAAAGCCGCTGACGTTAAGTCCTTATTAGACTCACTAAGTTCGCAAGCGGCTTAACGACTAGAGATAACGAATAGATATGGCTAATAATTTTCAATTTGTAGAGGTACCTAGACTCGATCCGGTTAAGGTGCCAGCTGAACAAAGAAAGGGTGAGTTTAAAGAAATATACGGCGAATACGATGCGCAGCAAGCGGCTTCACAAGCAGATCGCTGCTTGGATTGTGGCAACCCGTATTGTGAGTGGAAGTGCCCAGTACACAATTATATTCCTAACTGGTTAAAGCTTATTTCAGAGGGCAATTTAATTGAAGCGGCGGAGTTATCGCATAAAACGAATTCGTTACCAGAAATTTGTGGTCGTATTTGCCCGCAGGATCGACTCTGTGAAGGCTCGTGTACGCTGGATGAAGAGTTCGGAGCGGTTAGCATTGGCTCGATTGAAAAATACATTTCCGACGAAGCCTTTAAGCAAGGTTGGCGCCCCGACCTCTCAGCGGTTAAAGATACCGGTAAGCGCGTTGCTATCATTGGTGCGGGCCCAGCGGGTTTAGGCTGCGCCGACATTCTTACGCGTAACGGCGTGAAACCAGTGGTTTATGACCGATACCCAGAAGTAGGCGGTTTGCTAACCTTTGGTATCCCCCCTTTCAAGCTGGAAAAAAGCGTTGTGAAAAACCGCCGTGAAATTCTAGAAGGTATGGGCGTAGAATTTCTACTCGGTACTGAAATAGGCAAAGATATTCCTTTTCAGCAATTGCTCGATGAGTACGACGCCGTTTTCTTAGGTATGGGAACTTACACGTATATGAAAGGCGGCTTTCCTGGTGAAGACCTCGATGGCGTCTACGAAGCGCTGCCGTATTTGGTGTCCAATATCAATCGTGAGATGGATCTTGAAGGCGTAAATACCGTCATGGGCGACCAGTTTATTGATATGAAAGATAAGCGTGTCGTTGTGTTGGGTGGCGGTGATACCGCGATGGATTGTAACCGTACCGGCATACGACAAGGGGCCACTGAAGTGATCTGTGCTTACCGTCGTGATGAAGAAAACATGCCTGGTTCAAAACGAGAAGTGACGAACGCAAAAGAAGAAGGCGTTAACTTTCTGTGGAATCGTCAACCGATTGAAATTGTCGGTACCGATAAGGTCGAAGGGATTAAATTAGTGACGACAAAACTCGGTGAGCCAGATGCACGTGGTCGTCGTAATCCAGTAGTCGTACCCGGAACAGAAGAGATAGTAGCGGCAGACAGCATCATTGTCGCCTTTGGTTTTCAGCCGAGTCCATCTCCGTGGTTTGCTGATTTTGGCATCGATTTAGATGAAAAAGGCCGAGTTGTTGCGCCAGAGCAAGCCGAGTTTGGCTTTCAAACGAGCAACAAAAAGGTGTTTGCTGGTGGTGATATGGTCAGAGGCTCAGACCTCGTGGTGACCGCGGTGTACGAAGGGCGAGAAGCCGCGCAAGGTATCTTAGATTACCTTAACGTTTAAGCAGATAATTCAGCGGTAGATTATTAGACATGTCAAAACCAATAAACGATTTAATACTTAGGACCCTACGTGGTGAAAAAACTGAGCGTACACCGGTTTGGATGATGCGCCAGGCGGGGCGTTATTTACCTGAGTATCGCGCCACTCGAGCTCAGGCGGGAAGTTTTCTCGATCTTTGCAAAAACGCAGAACTAGCCTGCGAAGTGACCCTGCAGCCCCTCGAGCGCTACCCGTTAGACGCGGCGATTCTATTTTCAGATATCCTTACCATTCCCGATGCGATGGGCCTGGGTTTGTATTTCGAAGAAGGAGAAGGCCCGAAGTTTGAGCGTACCGTGCGTACAAAAGCGGATATAGATAAATTATTTGTTCCAGACCCCAATCAAGAGCTGCAGTACGTGATGAACGCCGTTTCAACGATCAAAAAAGGTTTAAACGGCACAGTGCCTTTAATTGGCTTTTCTGGCAGCCCATGGACCTTAGCTTGCTATATGGTCGAAGGCAGTGGCAGCAAAAATTTCGCGCGTATTAAAAAAATGATGTACGACACGCCGGAGTTGATGCACCGTTTACTGGATATTGTTTGCCAATCGGTCATTTCTTATCTGCAGGCGCAAATTGAAGCCGGTGCACAAATAGTCATGCTGTTTGATACCTGGGGTGGTAACTTATCGACCAAAGACTACGAGACCTTTTCCCTCGCTTATAGTCGGAAAATTGCTCAGGCCTTACAGGCCAGCAATCCAGAAATTCCAAAAATGCTGTTTACCAAAGGTGCGGGGGTTTGGTTAAAGCCAATGGCCGAAGCGGGTTATAACGGACTGGGTGTTGATTGGACGACGGATTTAAAGCTCGCGCGCGAGCTAACGCAAGATAATGTCGTATTACAGGGTAACCTGGACCCAAGCAGTTTGTACGCCAGCCCAGATACCATTCGATCTAAAGTACGCGATGTGTTGGCGGATTATGGTCACGGACACCAGCATATCTTTAATTTAGGCCACGGCATATTGCCAGATATCAACCCTGATCACGTAACGGCGATGATAGACGAGGTTCATATTAGTAGTCCTGCGTATCACTTGTAGGTTAACGGCGAGAGATTTTTTCTTTTTGGCGGATGACCTCAATAGCGCCTTTTAACTGCTTAACTCTCTGGGCATATTTTCTTACCCGTCCAGCGGGGGATTGTTGAATATCATTCAATAGCTTTTCCGATTCATCCAGGCGCTTTAAACCAATCAAGGCGTGCGCCTGCATCAGGCCAAAACGCGGATTGCGTTTATTAATGTTCAAGCCTAAATCCGCGACCGACAAAGCATCCGCGAAACGACCCTGTTTCATCCGTATGGCGTATAAGTGAACCAAGGAATAATAGCGGTGCGCAGTTTTACCATTTGGCTTATCGATCAAGGCTTGCAGCCAGCTGGCTACGTCATCGGCCTTTGATAGACAGCGTTCATTACCGGTCATCACGCATTTAATCGCCACATCCAGCGCGCGTATACCCCAGGCACCCATCGGTTTGTTGTAAATAGTGTCTGCGATATAATCGGGGCGCGCTAACTGTAAGGCGTTCAATTGACCTTCTAGTTCAGCAAATGACTCGGGTGTCACCATACTCAAACTGATTAGAAACCCCGCTTCTTTAGGGGATAATTCGGCCGCGCGTAGATAATAGGCGTAAGAACCTTCAAAATCCCTTTCGCGTTTACGTAAAATTTCGCCGCGTAAGTATTGACTGCTGGGCGAGTTAGGGTGGTTTTCAGCCAAACTTTCAATCAGGGCTGATTCGCTGCTCCAGTACTGCGCGCGGTTAAACGTACCAAAACCCAAACAGAACACAATTATGCTAATAAGGGTAATGCGCAAAAAATTCGGCAGCTTATCGGCTAAAGCAAAAAGTAATAGATACGTTATACCCAGCAATGGGCCAAGGGCGGGCAAGTAATTGCGGTGTTCATGGATTATTTCTAAGGGGAAAACGGTTGATTCAAGGCTGTGGCCGACGAGAAACCAAAGGACGGCAAAGGCAAAAACAGGAAAGCGTTTTCGCCAAATAATAGATAAAGCCAGTAAACCAATAATGCCAATAATACTGGGTAGGGTCGTCCAAATAGTGAAGAGGTCTGAGCTAAGCGGAAAATCATCGTGGAACAAGCCCATCGTTTGAATATTCGGCACAATAATCATACTGAGATAAAACCATAGCACGCGCGGCTCGGTTAAAACGCGCTCCAGAAACGTGAAGGGTCGGCCACCGTAGCCACCGGTAATAAACCCAGGGTGTTGATACCAGTAAAATAGGCCGGCTAGAATGGGCAGGCCAAGAAAGAGAATGAAGAAATAACGAACTTTCTTAAGTGTTTGTGGGCTAGACGGCAATTGGCTGAGCAAGGTGAGCTCTAACGCGCCGATATACACCGGTAATAAAATAGCGTTTTCCTTACAGGCGGCGCCCAGTATTGTGCCTGCCACCAGACCTAAACACATTAAGCCTAAACCCCTGCTGCTATGCTCAGCGAGTGATAAGCGGCCCACCACATAAATACACGCGCCCATCAACATAAACATCGTCGCCATGCTGGTCATCCGCTGAACGACGTAGAGCACGCTGGTCAGTAAAAAGGCGTGCAAGGCCCAAATCAGCGTGCCACTGACGGCAAACGCGATACGTGGATTGGATAAACGAGTTTGTTTCGCCCACGCGGTTCGTTCAATACAGGGCCAAAGTAAGGTGAGTAACCAAAAAACTAAACCAGAATTGATGCAATGAACCGCGATATTGGTCAGTTTGAAGTGAACAGATTTAAAGCCGTCGGCAAAATAGTAATTCAGCCCAAAAGAAAGGGCGGGGATGATGCGCTTTAAAGGGCCGCTTTCATTAGATAAGGCAGAGCGAGTGATTTCTTGCTCGCTTAACTGATGGATGGGGACGTTGGGGTTTTCTAGAATATTGAGCTGGTCGTCGAATACAAAAGGGCCGTACCAACCCGGCGCGTAGGCTAAAACAATAAGTACTAAAATGGCGCTGCATAAGACCAGCGGTGAAGTAAGTTGAGATTTAAAGTTAGCCATATGCGGTGTAAACAAAAGGCCAGCATAATGGCTGGCCTTTTGTTTGCTTATCTGTCGTTAAGGCGCGGTCACGTCCATCGACGAAATGGCGATGGTTTCGGTATTGATACTTCTATCGACTAAACCGTTATTACCGGTGAAAATGGCGGTTTTTACAGAGTCATCATCTCCGCTATGTGTATCCAGAAAACCGCGGGAAAATTCGTTTTCACAAGTCTGATTGAGTTCTTCATTTGTAACAAAGTTCCTGACGGGAGACGCCGAAGGGTTACAAGCATTGTTTAGCCCATCGTGATCGTCGGTGTAATCGCCGTCAAACACCGTGTCACCGTTTGGAGCTGAGGGGCCGCTTTCCCCTTGATTAATATCGGGTACCCAGCCGGCCAATAGAGTCAGATTTAGTTCATAAAACGGAACCCTTTCCAAAGGAATGTTGGCGGCGGTGTAGGCCGCCCCTTCATAGGATCCCTGTGCTGGTAGGTCTAAATACAACACCCTTGCCTGCAATTGTCTATCCTCGCTACCGTTAAAAACGGCGTGGTTAATACTGCCGTCATAAAAATTATGGGTTGTTGGGTAACTGGCAAAGCTTGAATCAACCGTCGTTAGGGCATAAAGCTCAGCCGGGGTGGTGTAATTTAGCAGGACTTGCCGAACGAGCGTGCCAATGTAGTTGACGTATGAGGCCTTGTTCAATTCGGTAGTTGTTGTACTGGTAACTCCCTGGCTATCAATGCTTTGCCCTTCCGTAAAATAGCTTTCGGGAACGACGTTAAACGCAACGACTTTCCACGGGTCATACATAAAGAGTTTGCCACCCAATAATTTTAAGCGACAAACTTTTTCGGTTGCGCTCACGTCTCCGCCGTCTCCTAAGCCGTCCTTACAACAAATATCACACTCGGCTGCTGGTTGGTCGCCGCCCCCTGCATCAGTGACCGTTTTTGTAATGTTGTAATTCCGCGTTTCTAAAACATCGGTGCGTTCTTTGTTAACGTTATCCCATGAGGTAACGCCATAAATCTGAGAAGGATTGCTCGTTCCACCCTTACACAAACATGCTACCGTCCTAAATTCGTCACGAGATAAAATGACGCGATCCGACGTTTGGAACGTTGTAGAGACGGTGGTCGTTAAAGTACTATTGCCTTTTTTGCTGATGTCGGGGGCTATTTCTTCGTGACCAAAGCTCGATCCGTCGCCATTATCGAAAACTTCATCCGCCTGGCTTAAAAGGTTGACTTCCCCCCCGCCCGCTGAATCAGGGCTACCAGCCAAAACGGTGTATTTGGCATTATAGCCATATAGGGCGGTGTCAAATGAGACGACGTTGTTGGTGGTATCGCCCACACTGTCCCAGGTCACTTTTACGTGGGCTAATTTAAGCGTAGACAAGGCTGGAGTAGTAGGGGTGGCCGTGCTACCCGCGCCAACAAAACGATAATTATCTACGGTCCAGCTTAATGCATAATTCTGGTTGCCGACCGGTATATCGCCAGGGCCAATTAAGCCCCCTTCGTTCGACGCGATGTGATTAAAACCCAGCAAATCAGGAGAAACGATCGCTGCGCTCCAGGCGCCCGGTGCCGTTAATTGAATAAAACGCCTTAAATCGTCAACTTTTTGTTGCGCGATGGAGGCCGCTACAGATCTATTATTGGCGTCAGCGCCGCTGCGCAACAAAGAGGTTTGTAATTTAGAGACGGCTAAAATACCGATACTTAAAACCAGAACGGCTAGCATGACTTCTATCAAACTAAAACCGCGAAGCTTGTTGATTGAAGATGCTTTTTGCTTATATTTTTTCATAATAATTCCTGAAAAATCAAGGTGTAAAGTTACGCCAGCTGTATTTTACTTTGACCAGCTTGGGCTCATTTACCGCCTCAATGAGTGTGCTACCCACGCACCAGTCAAATATTTGAGTATAGTTGCCGTTAGTTAATCTAGTGGGGTCATCGGACACGACAGAACCGTGTACGATGGGCGTACCATTAAAAGTAACCGTACCCGTGCCGATAACAATACCCCAAACATCAGCGCCAGCCGTTATGGTTAAATCACCGGCAACGACCATAAACAAAGGCGCAGATTGGCTGCCAATATCTCCAACGGAGCAGTCGCCGTCGACAAAAACAAAGGGGTTAACGCTCAAATCAATAGAGCCAAGCCCCGGGCAATTATCGGCAAGGGACACACTAGCGTCCGCTTCGATTACGTTTAAGTCTGACGTACCAAAGATATGCTCTAAAGGAGAGGGTGGGAAGGGAGTGCTTGAGTTCCTGCCGGGGATTCGTATGTCGTATTTGATATTATCGTCCCCTGTTCCACCGGCTTCACTTAACTCATCGGCACAGGTGCAGTTTGCCCATTCTGTATGGGTGTTGGTGTCGTCGTACACATCGACGCACGCCTCACCGGCTGCATTTTGGAAGTCGCCGCTTAAACAGGTGGACCAACTCCCAGTAGCTGCACCGTCTGAGGTGGTGGTCCAAATAGAAATATCCGTTGCACTTTTAGGGTCCTCAAACGCCGATCTTCCAAGTGCACAATCCGCACCATCTTTTAGGTTGAGTTGTGGGTCGGCCACGATCAAAAAAGAACCGCTCAGGTTAACTATTGGTGCTAGTACCGGAGGTAGCTTATCCAAACCAGCGGCTATGTGCTTTGCGTAGGAAAGCTGGGCAATGGACTCCCCCGTGCCATCGGCGCTTTCTCCAGTGCCTAGAACCGTAATTTGGTTCCCTATTGATGCTGAAGTGGTAAATACCAAATAACTATCTGATGCTACATTGGCTAAACCAACGGTCGTACTAAGAGGGTCGATCGTATTAGGCGTAATTAGGTTGTCATCGTATGCAAACTCGTAGGTGTCGCTACCAACCAGGCAAGGAAATTGACCCGCTAAGCCACCCGTGCAAGCGACCCAGGAAGGGTGAGTTGTGCCATATAAATCGTTATTTTCTGCCAGATAGGCAGCGCCCTGATCTAATGCCGCGTTGGCTGCGGCAAAGGCCTCTTTGTGGCGGTATTCATTACCTGCGATACGCTGGTCCATAACACCCACGCGCGCGGCAAAGATGGTAATCAACGTGACACCAATCAGCAAAACGATGGAGACTAACAGCGTAGCCGCGCCTTTTTGACGGCTTGGTGACCGATGGAGTTTAGTTGTTTTCATCATAAACCTCATTTAGGGTCTTCATTTCTAATTCGGATGGTCTCGGTCACGGTACGGCTTGGGTCGTTCGCGTCAGAACTATGGGGTAAGTCAGTCGTGCCCGTTAGGGTAATCGTTACGTCATAAACGCTAACACCAGTGGTTGCTGTTAAAGCCGCTAGCCCGGTGTCACCATTAGTATTGACGCTGCCAGTGAGATCGAAATTGAGTGTTGCTATAGATGCGAGGTTGGGGTCTGTTATATCGGTCCATGTGCCAGTCCCACAATCAGGTGCAGTAGGCGGGGTGTTTGGGTCGCCACCGCTTGTAGTCCACTTTACGGTGTTGCTTTCTAGTTTAAAGCCAAATCGTTCATTAGCATCTCGTATATCATCGCCGTTTTCGTCGTAGGAATATCTAATGCAGGTAGCCGAGACATTAAAGTCTTGCATAAAGTCACCCACATTGGGGTCCGATGAATACCCAGAGCGTTTTAATTCATCGCTCATGAAGGTCATGACCCCTCGAAGTTCCTGATTAAGACGAATCATTTTGATACTTTCTGTACTGGAGCGAACATTAGTTGAAAAGACGGTGATGATAACGCCAACTACAAATAGCCCCAGAACCAGGGCTATCATCATTTCTATTAGCGTTAAGCCGGCTTGTTTTTTATTAAACATAGTTAGCAGCCCTCGAACCCAAACCCATCATCGGAGCAGATGGTTGTTCTTCCACGAATATTAGTGCTAACTTTCACTTCAGTGCCATTAGTTAAAGAAAATTTAACATTTCCATTTATTGTTTGGCCTCTCAAAGGGGTAAAGGAGACAATATCAGACGCGAAAGCGCTATTTCCAGTAATGAGTACGTTATCACCATAATCCGATCGGTTGACTACTTTTTTAACGCCGTCTATTTCGCAATAATCAGCCTCAGTAGAAACAGTTTCAAAACAATCACAAGTAGCGTTAATTTTCATGCCGTAGCACCATTTTGTTGGGTCTACACCATCAAATTTGAATTCAATTCTAGCGTTAGAATTTCTTTTTATGGCTTCGGTTTTAATGAACATAAGGTCAACTTGGAAGTTTTCTGCGGCACCTTTTAATTTTCTACCGTCCAGCATACCGGTCATTGCCGGCACAGCCAGCGCTATAAGAATGCCCATCACCACGACGGTAATCATTAGTTCTATTATCGTAAAGCCTTTTTGTGTGTTTCGATCCATCTACAAAGTTCTCCAAGTTGCTAGTAATTATAGTAGTGATGCCAGTGTTCGCAAGGGCAATGATATACCGTTTGTCTTGTTAAAATAGCCGTTAGTCGATTTGTGTGCTATTTTTTGTTGCAAAAAGCTATTTTTGGCTAATAATTAATCACGAAACAAACATTGGAATGAGATATGAGACATAAGCATACAAATGGATTTACCTTGATAGAACTGATGATCGTGGTGGTGATTATTGGTGTTTTAGCGGCAATTGCCTTACCTGCTTATAACGGTTACGCGCAAAAGGCACGGCGTTCGGATGCTAAACAAGCTCTGCTTGATATTCAGCTAAATCAGGAAAAATGGCGAGCGAATAATATTACCTATACGACGACGCTTGCTGATGTTTGGAGTGGCACGGAGTCACTGGATGGTTATTATGACCTTTCGCTTTCAGGTGTTACGGCTAATGCCTATTTGATTACGGCAACCGCCGACTCAGCAGACCTTCAGGCAAACGATAGTACTTGTAGCCCCATGACGTTGGATCAAAATAATACCAAAACCCCTACGAATAATTGCTGGTAGCTAGCTGTTTGAGCCAGGCATTAAAAACCCCGCTAGTTGACGGGGTTTTTAATGGTTCTTAAAAGTGGGATTTGGCTATATAACTATCCATCATAGTTGTCGATAAGCTCCATGCTATTGTCGTCATCATCATCGCCGGGTGAAGAGGCGACCGTTGATTTACCCAATTTAATCATCAGGCGTACCTCATTGGTCGAGTCGGCGTAGTTGAGCGCGTTTTCGTAACTGATTTCGCCGCTGGCGTAAAAGCCATAGAGCGCCTGGTCGAAGGTTTGCATACCCTGTTCGGTTGAGTTTTTCATCAGCTCTTTTAGCTTGTGAATATCGCCTTTTCTAATGTAGTCAGACATGAGGGGCGTGTTGATCATGATTTCGATTACAGGCTTTCTGCTTTTACCGTCGATGGTGGGCACGAGTTGTTGCGCGATCATAGCTTTAAGGTTTAGCGAGAGATCCATAAAGAGCTGCGTGTGCGCTTCTTCTGGGAAGAAGTGAATAATACGATCAAGCGCCTGGTTGGCGTTGTTCGCGTGCAGCGTTGACATGCAAAGATGACCCGTTTCGGCGAACGCCATGGCGTGTTCCATGGTTTCACGAGAACGAATTTCGCCGATTAGAATAACGTCGGGGGCTTGTCGTAGCGTGTTTTTAAGCGCGACTTCGTAGGACTCGGTATCAATACCGACTTCTCGTTGCGTGATAACACATCCCGCGTGATCATGGACGTATTCAATAGGGTCTTCGATGGTGATGATGTGACCAGAGCTGTTTCTATTGCGGTGGCCCACCATCGCAGCCAGCGAGGTAGATTTACCGGTACCGGTCGCGCCAACGAAAATAATCAGGCCACGTTTGGTCATCGCGAGATCTTCCAGTATGAGCGGTATGTTGAGTTCTGCTACGGTTGGAATTTGGGTTTCGATTCGGCGTAGCACCATGCCCGCGTGGTCTTTCTGAATGAAGGCACTGACACGGAATCGACCTATATCGGGGCGCTCAATAGCGAATTGGCATTCTTTGGTGTCTTCAAATTCTTTGCGTTGGTTATCGGTCATAACGCTTTTGACGATTTCCATCGTTTGGCTAGCGCTGAGGCGAGTTTTGGACACTTGTTGAAGTGCGCCATTGACTTTAATGGTGGGTGACCAGCCAGAGGTAATAAATAAATCTGAGGCTTTTTTGTGAACTACGAGTTGTAAAAGGGCGTCAAAATCCATGAATGTCTCCTGTGTGCTAGCTGAAGGCTTTTTTATCGACGGCTTTCATTTTCGCGTCTTGTTTTGTTATCAGGCCGTTTTGCAGCAGCTCCATCATGTGTTGGTCGAGCGTCTGCATGCCATCTTTTCGACTGGTTTGTATGGTGGAGTACATTTGAGCAATTTTATCTTCTCGAATGAGGTTTCGAATAGCGGCGGTACCGGTCATGATTTCCCACGCGGCAATTCGGCCGCCACCAATTTTTTTCATTAAGGTTTGCGCAATAACGGCGCGCAGTGATTCTGAAAGCATGGAGCGCACCATGCCTTTTTCACCTTCTGGGAATACGTCAATAATACGATCAATGGTTTTGGCGGCTGAGCTGGTATGCAGCGTGCCGAACACCAAATGACCAGTTTCGGCGGCTGTTAGCGCGAGGCGGATGGTTTCAAGGTCACGCATTTCGCCGACCAGAATAATATCTGGGTCTTCACGAAGCGCCACGCGAAGGGCTTCACTAAATCCATGGGTATGTTTATGCACCTCGCGCTGATTAATCAGGCATTTTTTACTTTTATGAATAAATTCGATCGGATCTTCAATCGTGAGAATATGTTCGTAAACGTTGTCGTTTTTATAGTCCATTAAGGCGGCTAGTGTGGTGGATTTACCCGAACCCGTAGGCCCAGTGACCAGAACAATACCGCGTGGCACGTTAATGATTTCCTTGAAGGATTGCGGACAGCCCAGGTCTTCAAGGGTCAAAATATCCACAGGAATCGTTCTAAATACCGCCGCTGCACCACGGTCCTGATTAAAAGCATTGACTCGAAAACGCGCTATGCCCGGCAGTTCAAACGAAAAATCGACCTCAAGGAATTCTTCATAATCTCGCCGCTGTTTATCGTTCATGATGTCATAAATCATGCTGTGAACTTCCTTGTGTTCAAGTTCTGGCATGTTGATGCGGCGGATGTCTCCATCGACGCGAATCATAGGGGGAAGGCCGGCTGAAAGGTGTAGATCGGAGGCTTTGTTTTTTGTGCTAAAGGTTAATAAATCTGTAATATCCATGTTTTAAATCCGTTTTACCTTGTTGGCATAAGTTGTTTGTATAATGATTGCTCGGCATGTCCATTAATGCCTTCGTTTAGAAAATAACATTAACATTAGTTCATGTAAATCGAGTATGTTTTCCAAGTATAGCTACGAAACTAAAAAATGCCTTCTTTAACGCAACGATATATTGCTCAACGTGAGTTAATTAGTGAACTAGAGCACGCTACTCGAGCCACGACGGCAGCTGTGAAATTACTGGCGGTGAGCAAAACGCGACCCGCTGAAGACGTGATGGCGTTATATCAAGCGGGGCAACGTGATTTCGGTGAAAACTATCTCCAGGAGGCCCTACAAAAACAGCGGCTTTTAGCGCACCTGGATATCGCCTGGCATTTTATTGGCCCCATTCAGTCGAATAAAACGCGAGATATCGCACACTTTTTTAGCTGGGTTCATAGTGTTGACAGGATCAAAATTGCGCAGCGCCTTAACCAACAGCGTCCGGCAAATCTAGCACCATTAAATGTTTGTTTGCAGGTGAATATCGATGAGGAAGACACTAAATCGGGTTTTAAATTAAACGAACTAGCCGCGGTTATTAAACCGTTATTAGGCTTGAATAATTTGCGACTTCGCGGTTTGATGGCGATACCGCAAGCCGATAAAGGCGTGGAGCAGCAACGCGCATCGTTTAAAAAGTTGGCAATGGCGAAAGAGAGGCTGAATGAGCAATTTGGGCTTCATTTAGATACGCTGTCGATGGGCATGAGCGGCGATTTGCCAGCGGCTATTGCAGAAGGTTCTACCATGGTGAGAATTGGCACGGCTATTTTTGGTGCCAGATTGAAAAATACGCTTTAATAAGCGATACATTTAAATTTTAATTAAGTGAAAAAAATGAATAAACAGCAGATTGGATTTATTGGTGGCGGAAATATGGCGAGTAGCTTAATCGGTGGGCTCGTGAGTAATGGATACCCCGCCGACAAGATTACCGTGTCGGATTTAGACGCTGATAAATTAGCGTATTTGAGCGATGCATTTGGCATTAATAATACGCAAGATAGTAATCAGCTGGTGCTGCAAGCTGATATTTTGGTGCTGGCGGTTAAGCCGCAACATATGCAGTCGGTCGCCGACATCATCAAAATTTCTGTGCAGAAGAAAAAACCAGTGGTGGTGTCTATCGCGGCGGGTATTCGGATAAACGCATTACAGCATTGGCTCGGCGGTAAATTACCCGTGGTCAGGTGTATGCCAAATACACCTGCTCTCGTGAAGGCCGGCGCGACCGGTTTGTTTGCCAACGAAGAAGTAAATGAAGACCAAAAAGACCAGGTTGAATCGCTGTTGCGCGCGGTTGGGGTAACGGTTTGGCTGGCGGAAGAGGGCGATCTTGATGCCGTAACGGCGTTATCCGGCAGTGGGCCCGCTTATTTCTTCATGGTGATGGAGGCCTTGGAAGCGGCGGCCATTGAAGCGGGTTTAGATCAAAAAACGGCGCAATTATTAACCCAGGAAACCGCCTTAGGCGCTGCGAAAATGGCGTTAGAATCGAGTGAGTCGGCCGCTGTATTGCGCCAGCGGGTGACGTCTCCAGGTGGTACAACCGAGCGGGCTATCGGTGTAATGGAGGAGCGTGGCTTACAGGGTGTTTTCCGCGAAGCGGTGCTGGCGGCTAAAGAACGTTCGGTCGAATTATCTGATGAACTGGGAGAAAGCTAGTGTCTGCAGACTACCTAACGAACCCATTGGTTTTTATTATTAACGCAGTGCTTGGCGCTTATATTTTTGTGCTAATTATTAGGCTGTTATTGCAATATTCAGCCGCAGATTCACGCAATCCCGTGTCAGCTTTTGTCATCAAGGCAACGCGATTTCCCTTGCAGCTGCTAAAGCCCGTTTTTCCTACCGTTAAGGGCATTAATTTGTCGGCCATCGTATTCATGTTGCTATTGCAGATGGTGGTAGGCTTTTTAATACTGTCGGGATCAGCCAATGTGAATGCGTGGGTCGTGTTTATCTGGAGCATAAAAGAGCTGATTAATAGCATTATTAACGTGTTTATTTTTAGTATTTTTGTGACCGTCATTTTAAGTTGGATCAACCCGGGCGCTTATAATCCGGCAGTCGACTTGTTGTATAAAATCACCGAGCCCGTTTTAAAGCCCTTTCGGCGCTGGGTTCCTCCCATCGGAGGAATGGATTTAAGTCCGATGGCCGCTTTGCTCGCCTTGCAGGTGTTAAAAATGTTGTTAATTCCGCCGCTGCGTGCCCTTATGTAATGCCAGCCGATTTTTATTCGTGGTCAGGCGAAGAATTGGTTTTTAACGTATTTCTCAACCACGATCGAGCAAAAGTGCGTGGATTGTTCTTCACGATAATGCGATTAAAATTACTTTAACGCCACCGTCGGTGAGTAGTGAACAAGCAGCTCATTCAGTTCCTGGCGAAACGCTTTAGTGTTAAAAAATCGAGTATTTCAATCATCTCAGGCGTACACATTCGACACAAACGAGTCAGCGTGTGCGGCGTATCACATTTGGCAGCAGAATTTTTCAAATAACCCTCTATAATTTATCGAACGATTGGAGATGACGTATCTTTAATAAAACTGGGTGGTTAACAAAATGAATCTTGGCGAGCAATTGCACGGCTATACTCGTTGGAAAAAATCGATGGCAAAAGCCATTGGTAATTACCAGTGCTGGTTGGATGACGCAGGTCTTAGTGATATAGAGACAGAGATGTTGCTGATTAAGAATTTACGCTTACTGGAAAAAGATAATATCACTATCGCCTTTGCAGCAGAATTTTCCCGTGGCAAAACCGAGTTGATTAATGCCTTGTTTTTTTCTTCTGCGGGCATTCGCTTGTTACCTTCAACCCCTGGTCGGACGACCATGTGCCCAACGGAACTTTTTTACGACCAAAAAGAAAAGCCCTATCTTCGCTTGTTAGATATAGATACTCGGCTTAATGAAAAGCCCATCGAGGACTATAAGAAAGATCCTAAGCAATGGACACATATTGAACTTGATTGCGATTCACCGAAACAAATGCAGGATTCATTTTTACAGTTATTGAAGACTAAAACAGTTTCAGCGGAGAAGGCAAAGCAACTGGGTCTTGAGTGCGCGAGTGGAGATGAACAAGTGAGCATTCCGCAATGGCGACACGCGCTGGTCAGCTTTCCTCACCCGTTATTAGAAAAAGGCCTAACGATACTAGATACGCCAGGGTTGAATGCGTTGGGCAGTGAGCCAGAGCTGACCTTAAGCATGCTACCGAAGGCGCAGGCGATGATTTTTGTTTTAGCCGCCGACACGGGTGTCACCCAGAGTGATATGCATATGTGGGAGCATCACATTAACGCTTATAGGAGCAAGCATCCACATGGCTTAGCGGTAGTGCTGAACAAGATTGACACGTTGAATGATGAGCTGATGACGGAAGATGAGTGGATACAGTCGATCCATAAACAAACATTGGAAACGGCGCGCTTATTGGAACTAGATGAACAGTCCATTTTTCCATTATCGGCAAAGCAAGCGCTGATAGCGAAAATTAAGCAGGACGATGAAGCGTTATCAACGAGTCGGCTGTCCGCCTTAGAGAACTTTCTTTCGGACAGAGTGTTAAGTTCTCAAAAAGAAATTCTTCAGCACATGGTCGTCGATGATGTCGTTGGTAATATGGAAACGGCGGCGGATACATTAAATACTCAGGTGAAGAATATCGCCCAGCATTTAGACGAGCTGCGCAATATTTGTAGTCAAAGCGAGAATGCAACGGCAGAATTGCTGCGGGTCACGCGAAAAGAACAGACGATTTATAATAAAAACCTGCAGCACTTAAAAACCAGTCGACATATTTTTAACTCGCAAATAGCCGATTTATTACAGGTCGTTAATCCTGATAAAGTTAAAGGCATTTTTAATGAAGGTCGAGAAAAAATGGTGCAAAGTTGGACCAGTGTTGGGATTCGCCATGGCATGCATCACGCCTTTGATGAGCTCACTTTTTTGCTAAACGAAACGCTCATGACAACGCAGGCGAGCACAAAGTTACTGAATACCATTTATAAAAGATTCAAAGATGAGCACCACATAGACGTGGAGCAGCCGAGCGCCTTAAATTTTGCGGTTTATCAACGCCGGCTCGATCAGTTGCTCCGTGAAGGGCTGGAGTTTAGTCACAGTTCAAATGCGGCTTTAACGGGGCAAAATACATTGGCAAGGCGTTTTGTCGATACTATTGGTGGCCAGGCTATAGCGATATTCGAACAGGCTCAAGCAGATATTAATAGCTGGAAGTCCGCCGCTTTAGCGCCTTTGATTAGAGAAGTGAGTGAACAGAAGGCGTTAATGGAAAGTAAATTAGATAGTTTGAGAAGTGTATCTGCTGGCAGAGAAGCGCTGGATGAAAAAATAGCCAATAACAAGAATCAGCAGGAAAGCGTCGGTGTTAGGCTGACGTCTCTACAGGTGATTATCGATAGTATTCGTAGCCCCGCTACGCCGATAGTTTCCGAGCAGAGCTTGGGCGAAGGGATCGGTTAACGTTAAGTTATAGCCTTAAAGACTAAATCCCAAACGCCGTGACCCAGGCGCAAGCCTCTATTTTCAAATTTTGTTAGCGGCCGGTTTTCGGGCCGTTCGGCAAAGTCCGATTTACTGGCGTTAACAAAGCCAGGGTGGGTCTTCAGTGTGAGCATCATGTGTTCAGCATAATTTTCCCAGTCAGTGGCTGCGTGGAAGCGACCGCCTACTTTAAGCCTTGAATGAACTAAATCTAAAAACTCCGTTTGAACAATGCGACGCTTATGGTGTCTTTTTTTGTGCCACGGATCAGGAAAAAATAATTGAACGCAATCAAGGCTATGTGGCGGAATGGCTTTCTGTAAAACGTCGATCGCATCGGTGTCAAATAGGCGAACATTTGGCAGCTCTTTTTCAAGAATTACGCGTAGTAAATGGCCGACCCCTGGCCGGTGTACTTCGACGCCAATGAAGTTCCTTTCGGGGTGTTTTTCAGCCATTTCGGCCAGACTCTCGCCATTGCCAAAACCAACTTCTAAGGTAATAGGGTGGTCGTTAGCAAATAACTCCTTGGGGTTAATGGGCGTATCGGGGTCTAGGCCGTATACAGGCCAACCCGTCTTAATAGCGGCTTCCTGACCAGGCGTTAATCGACCTTCGCGTTTAACAAAGCTGCGGATACGTCGCAAAAAATCGGGTTTAGTGTTGTCCATGCTTAAAGAGAGTGACTTAAATCAGGCCATCCACTGGAGATGAGGCAGACGCGTAGCGACGACGGGGCATGCGGCCTGCTAGGAACGCTTCGCGCCCAGCTTGCACGGCTTTTTGCATCGCCGAGGCCATCAAAACAGGTTTGTTGGCGAGGGCAATAGCGGTATTCATTAAGATGCCGTCACAGCCCAGTTCCATGCCGATAGTCGCGTCGGAAGCTGTACCGACGCCGGCGTCGACAATGATCGGTACGTTGGCGTTTTCAATGATGGTCATAATATTGTAGGGGTTGCAAATGCCCAGGCCAGAACCGATAGGCGCCGCAAGAGGCATAACGGCAACACAGCCCATTTCTTCAAGGCGTTTGGCGATAATGGGGTCATCGTTGGTGTAAACCATCACGTCAAAACCCTCCTTTACCAAAATTTCTGCCGACTCCAGAGTGGCGATAATGTCGGGGAGTAAGGTTTTTTCGTCGGCCAGAACTTCAAGCTTTACCAAGTTATGACCGCCGAGTAACTCTCGCGCAAGGCGGCAAGTTCTCAACGCATCTTTAGCGGTATAGCAGCCTGCGGTATTGGGTAAAATGGTGTATTTGTCGGGCGAGATAACGTCTAGCAAGTTCGCCTCGCCAGGGTTTTGGCCAATATTGGTTCTGCGAATAGCCACGGTGACGATGTCCGCTCCACTCATTTCGATAGCGGCCTGAGTTTCCTCAAGATTTTTATATTTGCCTGTACCAACGAGAAGTCTTGATGAGTATTTTTTACCAGCGAGGATGAAATCATCCGGTTGTCCGCCACCAATCGCTTGTACTATTTCCACTACGTCACCTTCGTTTAGTTGAATTCGACTATATTGATCAGCCGGTTTTATTTCTTCATTGAGTTCGACGGCGATGCGTTTGCCCAAAAACCCCATTTTCTTAACGAGCTGTTCGAGCGTAGTCGATTCATCGCAAGAAAAGCCGTCACCATTAACGCGAATATCCATGGGCGTGTTCGTTAATCGTTGACCGCGTCGAGCTTGCCTTTACGGCGCGCGCGTACGGCGGCGGCCAGTTCGTTTAGTAGTTCCGTGCTGCTATCCCAATCAATACAGGCATCGGTAATACTTTGGCCATAAACTAGTTCTTGTCCTTCGACGGGGTCCTGGCGACCGGCGACTAAATGACTTTCTATCATCACGCCGCTGATGCGCATATCACCATTAGTTATTTGTTCGGCAACGTCACTGCCAACCACCATTTGACGTTCGTGTTGTTTGCTGCTGTTAGCGTGGCTACAGTCAATCATCATGTGTAAATTAACACCGGCTTTGCCCAGTTCATTGGCTGCAGATTCAACGCTTGCGGCGTCATAATTGGGTGCTTTACCACCGCGTAAAATCAGGTGGCAATCTTCGTTCCCAGCGGTTTTGAAAATCGCCGAATGCCCCTGTTTGGTAACAGACAGAAAGTGATGTGGACGACACGCTGCGCCAATCGCGTCAATCGCTACTCTGATAGTTCCATCGGTACCATTTTTGAAACCAACGGGGCACGATAAGCCAGAGGCTAATTCACGGTGTGTTTGGCTCTCAGTGGTGCGCGCGCCAATAGCGCCCCAGGCAATTAGATCGGATACGTATTGCGGGGTAATAAGGTCCAAATATTCTGTTGCAGCCGGCACGCCTTGAGAGTTTAGGTTTAACAATAATTCGCGCGCGAGATGAACGCCTTTATTAATATCGAAACTTTCGTCAAGGCCGGGGTCGTTGATTAAGCCTTTCCAGCCTACCGTTGTTCGAGGTTTTTCGAAGTAAACCCGCATCACAATGATAAGGTCCTCAGCCAGGCTATCAATATAAGGTTTGAGACGTGCGGCATACTCGAGTGCAGCCTTAGTGTCATGGATCGAGCAGGGGCCAATCACTACGAGCAAACGGTCATCTTCGCCGTGCAGCACTTTATGAACGGCTTCTCTTGCAGCTGATGTTGTTTCAGCGGCGGTATTTGTAATCGGCAGCTCCTGGTGCAGTTGCTCAGGAGAAATGATTTCCTGCATGCTGATAATTCTGGTGTCGTCTGTTTTAATTGTGCTCATGGTTAAGTCCGTTGTTGGGCATCTCGATATGCCCGTTAAATATGTTAAAAAGGTTGAGAATGATACCTGTAATAGATTGATTTTACCTGTTATTTTTGATGAAAACATAGCAAATGTGAGAAACGCAGTGAGAATATAAAACGCGTAAAAAATTTACGGGCTGAAATTCAGCAAAAGTTATGGCTTGATAGTTCACCCAAATGGTTTTTAAGGCGGCGTTTATTTCATGCCTTGTTCGTGAAAGACTGGTACTATTCTAAGTCTAAACAATGGATGGTAATGGAGATATAGCGATGGGGAAACTACTAAAAATAATAGGCGGACTCGTGTTGTTGCTCGTGGTGGCGATCATCGTCGCTCCGTTGGTAATAGACCCAAATGATTACCGCGATCAGATACAAGACGTGGTGAAGGAAAAAACAGGGCGAGACTTATTGATTAATGGCGATCTTAGCCTGTCTGTTTTTCCCTGGGTTGGTGTTGGAATCAACGACGTTAGTTTGAGCAATGCCAAGGGTTTTAAGGCAAAGCATTTTGCTGAAATTGAAGAGGCGAACGTAAAAGTTAAATTACTGCCTTTACTCAGTCAGAAAGTAGAAGTTAGTACTGTCGTTCTTAATGGGATGAGCTTAAATCTCGAAAGGAATAGGGCTGGCAAAACGAACTGGGACGATATGGCGCAAGCGCCTGGTACTGCGGACCAAGCCTCTGATAACGTTGAGGACACATCATCTGGTGCGGCGCTCGGTGGTATTGCTGTGGGTGGTTTGCAAATATCTCATGCTAATGTTATTTGGGACGACGCCAGTAAGGGTGAGCGCTATAGTCTCGCAGACTTAAACTTAACGACAGATGCTTTGTCCCTGGGCAAGCCAATGGGTCTCGATTTGGCCTTCACCGTTGATAGCAGCAAACCGAAAGCTACAGTACGATTGAAGTTTAATGCTGAATTGATTATTAACGCAGCGCTAAGCAAGTTTGACTTTCAAAACATGACGCTGGCGATAGATGCGGCGGGCGAGCCGGTACCCGGTGGTGCGATGAGAATAGACCTGGCGAGTCACTTGGTCGCAGATCTGGCCGGTAAAGGCAGCTTAAGCTTAAACCCTTTAACGATAAAATTTGATGACTCAACATTAACCGGCGAGGCCTCAGTTAAAAACCTTTCTAAGCCCGCGATTGGGTTTAATTTGGCGGTGGATTCGATCAATGTTGACCGTTATTTGTCGCAACAAGCGCCTAATGGCGATAATGCTAAAAATGTATCTGCGCCAACTCCGGCGGCTACGGCGCTATTGCCGGTTGAAACAATCCGCGGTTTGAATATTGATGGCCTATTTAAAGTGCAGTCATTAGTGGTTAATGGACTCACTGCTGAGCAAGCCAGCTTAAAAGTAATCGCTAAAAATGGCATTTTAAAAACCGAGCAAGGCGTTAAGAAATTCTATAACGGCATTTATGTCGGCCGCACGACCGTTGATGCGCGTCAAAATACGCCGCTAATTACCGTTAGCGAACAGGCGACGGGTATTAATATAGAACCCTTGTTGAACGATCTGATGGGTGAGTCGTCCGTGTCGGGCGTGGCTAATATAAAAGCCAATTTAACGACCCGTGGCAATAGTATTGCCGCATTCAAGTCGCGTTTAAACGGCAGTGCCGATTTTAGCTTTCAAGATGGTGCGGTTACAGGCGTTGATGTGGGCGCTTTAATGAAGCAGGCACAAGCCGTATTAAATGGGGACCTTGCCGCTGCATTGGTCAAAGGTGAAGGCAAAACGGCGTTTTCGGATATGTCGGGCACGGCGCAGATCACTAATGGGTTGGTGAATAACAACGACCTGTTGGTGACCTCTGGGCTGATAAATATTAAGGGTGCGGGTACGGCTAACCTGGTGAGCGAAAAAATTGACTACCGCCTGACGCTTCAGCGGACTAAAGCACTAACGGCAGAAGAAGCCGCAGACGCTAAAGATCTTAAAAATATCTTAATTCCCGTCAACGTGGTTGGAACGTTCGCAAAGCCGAGCGTCCAATTGGACGTGAAAGCTATTGTGCTTGCGACCCAAAAAGAAAAAATTGAAGAAAAAAAGCAGGAACTGAAAGAAAAAGTGAACGAAAAACTAAATGAAAAGCTAAAAGGTAGAGCGGGTGAGTTATTAAAAGGCCTGTTTTAGCCGATCAACTAGCCAAAGACCCCGCAGGGCCTGAACAGTTTCAGGCCCTTGTTTTAGAGTGGTTTGATCACTACGGTAGAAAAAACTTACCCTGGCAGCAAACGCCAACGCCTTATCACGTGTGGTTGTCTGAAATTATGTTGCAACAAACCCAGGTGGCAACGGTTATCCCTTATTTCGAGCGCTTTTTGCAGCGTTTTCCAACGCTCATTTCACTGGCTAAAGCACCGTTAGATGACGTGCTTCACCTATGGTCGGGTCTGGGTTACTACGCGCGCGCCAGGAATTTGCACAAAACAGCACAATTAATCGTTGCCGAGCACCGCGGCGTTTTCCCGCAAAGTGTTGAGGGTTTGATCGAGTTGCCTGGCATTGGCAGGTCGACGGCGGGTGCGATAGTGAGTCTTGCACTGGGGCGATCTGCGGCTATTTTGGATGGTAATGTGAAACGTGTATTGAGCCGTTTTTTTGCCATACAGGGCTGGACTGGAAGCGCAGCGACGTTAAAAAGTTTATGGCGGCTGAGCGAAAATTTAACGCCCGATCTCAGAGCGGATCATTACAATCAAGCGATGATGGATTTGGGCGCAACCGTCTGCACGCGATCAAAACCCGCTTGTGAACGGTGTCCACTGATGGAAGGTTGTATGGCGCTGGAACAAGACATCGTTGCGGATTTGCCAACGCCTAAAAAACGTATGAGTCTACCGATTAAAAAACGCTATTGGCTGGTGTCGAAAAAGCAAAACGAAGTGCTATTAAAGCAAAGGCCGCCAGTTGGATTATGGGGGGGCTTATGGGCTTTTCCAGAATTTGAAAGCTACGATGAACTAAGCCAATGGTGTGATAAAAAGGGGCTGAGTTTAAATCGAGCAGAACAAATGGCGGAAAAACGCCATACCTTTTCGCATTACCACCTGGATTACATCCCCGTTATTTGCTCTTCGCCGGCTCTACTACCATCACAAATAGCCGAGCCGGATAGAACCTGCTGGTATCAGGCAAAGAGTCGTGTGAAAATAGGCTTACCAAAACCGGTGAGTGAATTAATCGCCCAGTTAACCAATTAAGCAACCAGACGAGAGAAAGCTAAATGTATTGTCAAAAATTAAAACGCGAAGCCGAAGCGCTAGAAAAATCCCCTTTCCCAGGTGAAATAGGCGAGCGTATCTTAAAGAACATATCTAAAGAAGCGTGGCAACTTTGGTTGGCTCAGCAAACGATGATCATTAATGAAAATAGACTCACGCCATTTGAGCCAGAAGCGCGAGCGCTGTTAAAGGCTGAAATGGAAAAATTCCTGTTCAGTGACGACGCACAAGCACCAGAAGGTTTTGTTCCGCCTGCTAAATAAGCTCATTTCGAACGCCAACCTTGACTAAATGTGTGTGCCGCTGTTTAATACGCGACCATATCTTTGATGCCCAGATAGCTCAGTCGGTAGAGCAGTGGACTGAAAATCCTCGTGTCGATGGTTCGAATCCGTCTCTGGGCACCATTTTTCCTGTTGTTAATTCCTTAAATAAAAATCAAATTGGTTGATACAGTCAGCGGGCAAAGCCGTGTGTTAATTTTGTCAAAAATTCAAAAGAGTTTTCGGTGCTAACGTGGTTAAATTAACTAAACCTAAAACAAGGAGTCGTGATGATGAGTTTAAGTAAATTAGGCTTACTGCTATTAATCGGGGTATTTTCTGCCACTGTACAGGCGGATTATCAGCTAGATAGCGCCCAATCCTCACTTCATTTTGTTTCCATCAAAAAAGATAAAATTGCTGAAACGCATTCATTTCAGCGCTTGAGCGGAAGCATTAGTTCTGACGGCGCGGCTAAAATAATTATCGATTTGGCGAGCGTAGAAACAAATATTCCAATTCGCAATGAGCGGATGAAGAGTCTCTTGTTGGAAACGGCTGTTTACCCAACTGCCGAGGTGTCTGCGACACTCGATGAAGCACAATTAACAAACATACCGTTGGGCGCTACTATTATATTGCCAACGACATTGACGCTTGATTTGCACGGTCAGTCAAAAGCCATACAAGCTGAATTGCGCGTTACGAGTATCGAAGGTGGCGCATTATTAGTGACAACGGTTAGGCCTGTCTTGCTCAGTGCGTTTGATTTTAGCCTGGATGCGGGTATTCAAAAATTGATGGAAGTGGCTAATTTGCCCTCCATTAGTACGGCAGTTCCTGTTACATTCACCCTGATATTTAAGCGCTGATAGAACAGCTATGAACGATTTATCGGAGCTTAATACGAATGGGTCAGAAGGCTCCGCCAAGATCGTTTATATTCTTTATTTGACGAGTATCGTGTTTGGCATTACGAGCCTTATCGGTGTGGTGATGGCGTACATTAACCAGGACGATTCGCCGGATTGGCTGAAAACACATTATCGATTCCAGATAAGAACGTTCTGGATCACAATGCTATATGGCCTCGTGGCGGGTTTGCTATGTTTTATTTTTATCGGTTATTTGCTCTTGCCATTGATCGTTATCTGGTTAATCATTCGCTGCGTTAAGGGAATGAAAACGTTACTACAGCGCCAACATCATCCCGATCCAGCTAGCTGGCTTTTTTAGCTACTAAATAGCTTTTTCAATGTCCGAATGCCCTGATTTTAGACGGCTTAGTCAGCAGATTGATGCCGCGCTCACTAAAGACCAGTTTGCCTTCAGGCAGCAACTGAAACGCTTGTCGAAAACGCCCGATAACGGAAAGTTGATGGCCTTATTGGCGCGCGTTGAAGAATCGGCCAGCACGGCTGAACGGCGTCGAGACCAATGCCCGGCTATAGACTACCCAGATTTGCCGATCAGCCATAAGCGAGAAGACATTGCGGCATTAATTGATCAGCATCAGGTGATTATTCTTTGTGGTGAAACCGGTTCGGGCAAAACCACCCAGCTGCCAAAAATTTGTTTAGAGCTGGGGCGTGGTTTTAAAGGTCAAATTGGTCATACCCAGCCACGGCGATTGGCGGCCATCAGTGTGGCGCAGCGTATAGCAGATGAATTAAAAACCGAATTAGGCCATACGGTGGGTTATAAAATTCGTTTTCAGGGCAAGGAAAACCAGCATACCCTCGTCAAATTGATGACCGATGGTATTTTGCTGGCAGAAATAAAGTCCGATCCTTTTCTTAGTCATTACGATACGCTGATTTTAGACGAGGCCCACGAGCGCAGCCTGAACATCGATTTCTTATTAGGCTATATGAAGTGGCTATTGCCAAAACGGCCCGACTTGAAGCTGATTGTGACTTCTGCAACGATTGATCCCGAACGGTTTTCTAAGCACTTTAATGAGGCGCCGATTATTAATGTCTCGGGCCGAACCTATCCGGTGGAAATGCGTTACCACCCGGTGGGTGCCGATGCGGAGCAGAGCGATCGAGATATGCCGCAGGCGATTGTCGATGCGGCGGCAGAGCTTCACCGTGAAAGAGCGGGTGATATATTGGTTTTTTTAAGCGGCGAACGCGAAATTCGTGAAGCGACCGATGCACTTAGAAAACACCACCCACCGGGCTACGACATTTTGCCGTTGTATTCCCGCTTAAGCGCTAAAGAACAGTCGCAAATATTTAAGTCGCATAAAAAGCCGCGGATTGTTCTGGCTACCAATGTAGCGGAAACCTCGCTGACGGTACCTGGTATTCGCTGCGTGATAGATACAGGGCTGGCGAGAATAAGCCGTTTTAGTCAGCGCAGTAAAATTCAACAATTACCGATTGAGCCAATTTCGCAGGCCAGCGCTAATCAACGAAGTGGGCGCTGCGGGCGCGAAGCAGCGGGTATTTGTATTCGCCTGTATAGCGAAGATGATTTTAAACAACGGGCAGAATTTACCCAGCCGGAGATTTTGCGTACTAATCTGGCGTCGGTGATTTTACAAATGAAATCGCTGAGGTTGTCGGACGTCAGTCAATTCCCATTTTTAGAACCGCCGGCCGACAAAGTAATACGCAGCGGAATACGTCATCTGCATGAATTGGGCGCGCTGGATGATAGCGAGAAATTAACCCTAATTGGCAGGCGTCTAACGCAATTTCCGCTGGATCCACAGCTCGGCCGCATGTTGTTGGCGGCAGGGGAATTTCGTTGCCTGGACGAGGTTCTGACGATCGTCGCGGCGCTTTCTATTCAGGACCCTAGAGAGCGACCAATGGAAAAAGCGAAATATGCCGATGCAAAGCATAAGGCGTATCAAAACGAGAGTTCAGACTTCCTGTCTTTTTTAACGCTATGGAAAGAATTTCAGGCTCAAAAAAAGGTTTTGTCGAATAATAAATTTAGACAGTATTGCCGTGAAAACTTTTTGTCGTACATGCGGCTAAAAGATTGGGAAGATATTCGACGCCAATTACTCGAAGTGGTGAAGGGCAACCTCGGCTTAAAACTAAACAACAGTACTGCTGACGACGACGCTATTCATCAAGCCCTGTTAAGTGGCTTGGTCACTCGTATAGGCGTTAAACAGGATCAATCAGAGTATCTGGGCGCTCGGAATCTTAAGTTTTACATTCATCCCGCTTCATCGCTGTTTAAAAAACAACCGAAATGGTTAATGGCGGCCGAGCAAGTAGAAACCACGCGGGTATATGGACGAACGGTGGCCGTTATAAAGCCCGAATGGGTCGAAAAAGCCGCGCCACATCTCATTAAACGCCAATACTACGAGCCACACTGGTCGAAAAAAGTGGGTCAAGCGATGGTTTACGAGCAGCTACTGTTGTTTGGCTTGACGATTAGTAAAGGGCGCAAGGTGCCGTTAGCGCGAACCGAGCCAGAGGCGGCTCGGGAATTATTTATCCGTAACGGACTGGTTGAGCGGGAGATGCTTTGCCACGCGCCATTTTTTAAGAAAAACGAGCAGTTGTTGGCGTCTATAGAGTACGAGCAGCAAAAAGGCCGCCGGGTGGACTTGCTGATCGACGAGCAGTCGCTGTTTGACTTTTACGAGGATAAACTACCCGCACAAATAAACAGCCTCGCGGCGCTGAATAGCTGGTTAAAAAAAGAGAACAATAATGCCGCTCTCGAGCTAAGCGAAGACGACGTTACTTCAAATGATAAGGCGTCGACAGACCCGGGTAATTTTCCAGATAGCCGCCTTATTAATGGCGTAGCGATTAAATTAAGTTACCGTTTTGAGCCAGCCCACGAAGAAGATGGCGTAACGGCTAATATTCCATTAGCGCAGCTCAACCAGTTGTCGAGTCAGCCCTTCGATTGGCTGGTTCCTGGTTTATACGCTGAAAAATTACAGGCTTTGATAAAAGGCCTGCCGAAAAGCCTACGCAAGCAGTTTGTTCCGGTGCCTAATTTTGTAGCGAGTTGTTTGAACGAGCTAGACTATTCGGTGGGAGGACTATTAGACGCCTTGGCGAGCAGCCTGAATAAACAAAGCTCATCAACACTAAAGGCGTCGGATTTTGAGCTAGATAAACTACCCGCCCATCTGCGGATGAACTTCCATATTATCGGAGATAAAGGCGAAGTCGTCGCGGCATCGAAAGATTTTGCCGCGCTGAAGCGGCAATATACTAAAAAAGCGGGCCAGCAGTTTCAGGCGGCTTTAACGAATGCGATGTCGATGTCGGGTTCGAAGAACTGGCAGTTTAACGACATAGCCAAACACCATACGATTGAACATGAGGGGCAGTCTTTGCAGGGTTTCCTCACCCTGGTAGATGAACAAGATAGCGTCGGCCTGACCGTTGTGGATTCAGAAGAAGAGGCCGAAAAATCGCATCAGGCGGGTTTGATACGGTTATTCCGGTTGAAATTTACCAAGGAATTAAAGCAGCTAAGTCGACAGTCTGTCATTACGACGGCGCAGGCGTTTGCTTATCAACAATTAAAACCGCACCCTGATTGTCGGATAGACAAAGGCGAGGATGTTTTTGATGATTTGGCGCACCAGTTGATGTCGAGCACGTTCCAAAACAAAGATATACGTACAGAAGAAGAATTTGATACGGCGATTGAGCAGTTGGACGCGTCGGTGTATTCAACGGGATATGCATTAAGCGAAACGGTTGCAAAACTACTGGCGTTGTACCAAAAGGTGCAGCAGAATTTGTCTGTCTGGGAAGGGCAGCCGCTGCATAAAGACGTGACAAAGCAGTTGTCTCGTTTGTTTTACCAGGGCTTTGTGCGTCACGTACCGGCAGAAAAGCTGCTGAATTACACGCGATACTTAAGAGCGATTGAAACGAGGCTGGATAAAGCAAAGGGTCAAATTCAAAAAGACGCTGAAAAAGCGGCCTTAGCTCAGCGTTATGAAAGTTTGTTCTGGGGGGCGGTTAAAGCGTCCGGCGAGCAGGCTGAGTCTGTTGATTTTCGTTGGTTGCTGGAGGAATACAGAATATCCTTGTTCGCCCAGCAAATAAAAACCACCCAGCCAGTTTCTGAAAAAAGGCTTGAGAAAGCATGGGCGTCTTTATACTAAATAGAGGCGTTATCTCTGTTGAACAAGAATCCACGGCAACACGATAACGGACCATAATTCGGTTTCACCTTTCGACCACAACGCTGCTTCTTCGTCAGAAACGCCAGCCAAATAATTTTCCGCCACCCACTTCTCAATGATAGCTTTATTGTCGTTAGCCAGCTCAACAGCGGCATCTACCAGATCGAGGTCCGCTGAAACGCGCAATAAATTACCTTTGGCGAAAAAACGCTCTAAGCCTTGCCACTCAATCATGGCGGTTTCTGCGTGCAGCGCGTGCCATTTAGTACTTTTATTTTCCATGATAAGCATTTTACATGGGTTTGGCTGGTTTTTGATAAGGGTAGAAACTATTTTATTGATAAGATGAGCGAGTATTTACATATTAGAAGAAATAATATATCATTCAGGAATATGCATATTCCTTTTTAACTTAACGGATAAAAATCATGGAAAACTTTACACCGTACTCATCCCTGGCAGGCGGTATTTTGATCGGTATTAGCGCTAGTTTGTTGATGTATTTAAATGGCCGTATTGCGGGTATCAGCGGTATCGTTAATGGCATTATGAATACCTCATCCTTTAAAGAAAAAGCTTGGCGACTGGCCTTTATAGTAGGCCTGATCTCGGGCGCTTTCGTTTATGCTTATTTCTTTCCATCAAGTGTTGAGCCTCGCGAGCACGTAACAACAGGGCTGCTTGTAGCTGGTGGCCTAATCGTTGGCTTTGGTACGGCTATGGGTGGGGGTTGTACCAGTGGACACGGTATTTGCGGAATATCACGATTTTCGTTACGTTCAATAACGGCGACCATGGTGTTTTTGCTCAGCGGCATCATCACGGTGTATGTGGTCAAACAACTGGTTGGTGCATAATCATGGCTAAGGCATTCAGTGCATTACTGGCGGGCGCTTTTTTTGGCGTAGGTTTGGCGCTCGCGGGTATGGTTGATCCAAATAAAGTGATCAACTTTATGGATATAACGGGCAATTGGGACCCCAGTTTAATGTTCGTACTCGGCGGGGCGGTAATTGTCACTACAATAGCTTATCGTTTTATTTTTGCACAGGGCAAGCCCCTGTTTGAGGGTGACTTTCAATTGCCTACGATGTTGAAGCTTGAACCTAAGCTGCTGTTTGGTTCGTCTTTATTTGGTGTGGGCTGGGGCCTTATTGGTTATTGTCCCGGGCCGGCTCTTGCTAGTGTTGGCCTTAGGCCAGATGAGCCAATAATAGTGGTGGTATCCATGTTGGCAGGAATGCTGTTGTACAGGGTGGTTTCAAAATAATAAGCTGGGCTGAAAATAAATTCGACTAACAAAAAGGCCACGTTAATAGCGAGGCCTTTTTTGTATAGGAAAGAATCAGCCTATCAGCATTTTAAGCCCAACCAAAATGAGTATTACAGAGAATACTTTTTTGAGTGCACTAGTGGGCAGGTTATGAGCCAAATGAACGCCGAATGTCGCCGCAAAAAGGCTGGTGCAACTTATGCCAAGAAAAACAGGGATATTAATGTAGCCAATATTACCCTCTGGCAAGGCCACGGCTTGTGAGCCGATAATGATGAAACTGAATGCGCCGAATAGGGCGATAGGCAGGCCGCATGCGCTGCCTAAGGCGATGGCGTTTTTGATGGGAATATTATGCCAGGTCATATAGGGCACGGTTAATGTGCCGCCGCCAATTCCAATGAGTGTAGACAATAAGCCCAATATAGAGCCAGCAAAGCCAAGGGGTAGCACGGAAGGAAGTTGGCGGTGCGGTTTGGGTGTTAGCCTAAAAGTCATCCGAAGACCGTTAAGTAGTAAAAAAGAACCGAAAATCATGGCTAATAGTTGACTACTTAGAAAGTGAGCTAAATCAGCCCCAAACCACGCGCCAATAGCTATTCCTGGTGTCAGCGTTTTAACGATAGACCAATTAATAGCACCACGTCTATGTTGTGCTAATATCGATGAAATAGAGGTGATAACAATAGTGGCGAGCGACGTGGCAATTGCCGTTTGCATGATCGAATCGGCTGGCATACCATGATTATCTAATAGCCAGGCGATGAAAGGTACGATAACGATGCCGCCGCCAATGCCCAATAAACCAGAAATAACACCAGAGATGATGCCAAAGGCCGCACAATATAAAAAAATCTCAAGCAAGGTGATTCATCCAAATGTTAGAAAAGAGAATCTGATTATAGCGCGCGCAGGAATTTGCAGATGAAAATATACCTCGTGGGTGGAGCGGTCAGAGATCAACTGTTGGGGTTTCCCTTTAAGGATCGAGACTACGTCGTGGTTGGCTCAACGGTCGATGAGATGTTGAAAGACGGTTTCACGCCAGTTGGAAAAGACTTCCCGGTATTTATACACCCAAAGACCAAAGCCGAGTACGCGCTCGCTCGAACAGAACGAAAATCAGGGGTCGGTTATAAGGGTTTTGAAATTTATGCGTCAGCAGATGTGACATTAGAGCAAGACCTGCAACGGAGAGATTTGACCATCAACGCGATGGCGCAAAATGAAAGTGGCTTGGTTGATCCGTATGGCGGAAAGGCCGATCTTGAGGCAAAAGTACTGCGTCACGTTTCAGAAAACTTTCAAGAAGACCCATTAAGGGTTTTACGGGTGGCGCGCTTTGCAGCGCGTTATGCACACTTAGGTTTTACGGTTGCGCCAGAAACGATGGCGCTGATGCAAAGCATGGCGGAAAGCGGGGAGCTAACGGCCTTAATAGCCGAGCGCGTTTGGCAAGAAATTAGTCGCGCCCTCAGCGAACAATCGCCAGAGGTTTTCTTTGAGGTTTTAAGAAAATGTGGCGCGCTAGCGGTTATTTTGCCAGAAATAGACGCCTTGTTTGGCGTCCCCCAGCCAGCAATACATCACCCTGAAATTGATACCGGCGTACACACTATGATGGTGTTGCAACAAGCGGTTTTATTAACAAGAAGCCCCGTGGTACGTTTTGCCGCGCTAACGCATGATTTAGGTAAAGCGTTAACACCAGCAGAGTTTTGGCCGCAACATCGCGGGCACGAAAAGAAGGGCCTGGTGGCACTAAAAAAATTAACTAGCCGTTTACGTGTGCCGAATGAGTTTATAGATTTGGCGCAAAAGGTCATGCAGTTTCATACGCATTGCCATCGAGCGTTAGAACTGAAGCCCAGCACGCTGTTGCAATTGCTGGAGTCATTAGGTGCTTTTCGACAGGCAGAAAAACTGGATAATTTTTTATTGGCCTGCGAAGCCGATTCAAAAGGTCGATTAGGATTGGAAGGAAACCCTTATCCTCAGGCGGACTGGATTAAACAGGCTTTTCAAGCGGCTAACGAGGTGAGTGCCAGTGAATTTGTCGATCAAGGTTTGCTAGGCCAGGAAATTGGCGAGGCAATCAATAAAAGGCGTCTCGAGATTATTACCCGCTTAATAAACAAAAACAGATGAGTTGGCTCAATTAAGACAGCCCGTTTTGTAGGCTAAGCCGGGGCTATCTAATCTCTGTTTACACGGCCGCGTAATTTAACATAATGACATCAGCTTCCAACCGGAAGGAAAACGAGTTGCGCTGCAGATTGAAAAACATTCTTTATCGCACGGTGGCTTTTGCGGGACACTATTTGAGCTAAGGTATCTTGCTGACCGATCATTTTGCCGAAAAGGCGGTCATAACTATGATTAACGACCTTATCGCCCTGCGCCGAACTCAATAGAAATAACTGGCCGTGAGCATCTTTTTTTGTGCGTAGTAACCAGGAGGCGACCTCTATATTGCGTGATGCGTTATAAATTTTCTGAGCATCAAGGTTGTCGAATAGGTAGAAATCATCCTTACCGTTGTAGGAAATAGCTAGCATACTGGCAATGCCGGCAATATACGCGAACACGCGGTCGCCCTTGTAGTGCTGGTCAAAGGCTAATCGAATGCTGTCCACGCTACGCTTGCCCTTGACCGAAGGGAAAGGTAGTTTGAAAATGCGTTTAATCGCGGCATCCCTCGAGCTTATTCCGGCCTTTTTCAGCTCTTTAGGATTGCGCTTATAGAGCTTTACGGCCAGTAGCCTGAGTTGATCTAGCGTTTGTTTGACGTGCGTATCGGCCACCATGTCAATGTCGGTTTTAGCCATCGAGTCGAGATTAAAGTATTCGTAATGACTGCCTTTTTTGTCAGGGACCTGAGCGCAAGCGGCGAGCAAGATGAGCAAAAATAACGATAAAAATAGTCGGCTTGGCATGTTCGTTTAAGTAGTATGTGTTTATGAAAGTCTAGTTTATTTTGAGGGGAATATGTCCGATATTCAAAAAATTGCATTGATTACCGGTGGCGCACGTCGTATAGGGGCGGCTATTACCAAAGCCCTGCACGAGACGGGTTATGGCGTTATTATTCACTATCGCCAGTCTGCGCAAGAAGCAAAAGATCTTGCTGATTTATTGAATGCATCCCGGGTAAATTCAGCCTGGACCGTTAAAGCAGACCTTCAATCGGTTCCGCAAATTGAACAAATGATGGCCGAGGTCGTCGACAAAGCGGGTCGTCTGGACGTGCTGATAAATAATGCCTCGAGTTTTTATGAAACGCCGATCGGCGGGGTGGAGGAAAAACAATGGGATGACTTAATGGGAAGCAATTTAAAAGCCCCGTTTTTTGTTAGCCAGGCGGCGTTTCCAAGTTTAAAAAAACATCAGGGCAGTATCGTGAATATAGTCGATATTTACGCACAGCGGGCATTGCCAAACTATCCCGTGTACAGTTCTGCTAAAGCGGGCTTATACGCATTGACCCAGTCGTTAGCGAAAGAACTAGCGCCTGATGTGCGGGTAAATGGCGTATCGCCGGGGGTAATTTTATGGCCAGAGAATCTGCAAGCTGAGTCTCAGCGCCAGATTATTGAGAAAATTCCATTACAAAGAAAAGGCTTGCCGGCAGATATTGCGGAAACCGTGTTGTTTTTGTCTGAAAAAGGACGCTATATTACGGGGCAGATCATCGCCGTAGATGGTGGTAAAGGGCTGGTTTAATCCCAGTCAAAGTCGATGCGTTTTTGTACGACGCCAGTTTTGTTAAAGCGCTGCCATAACTCGTCATAGCTCGTGTTAAGAACAGGGTGTTTTAAATCGCCGGCAATTTCCGCCAGTGGTTCAAGCGCAAAGGCGTAACGGGTTATTTCCGCGCGAGGAATCTCAAGTTTGGGGTCCTGGCTGATGTAGTCGCCATATAAAACAAGGTCTAAGTCCAAGGTTCTGGGGTTGAATTTTTTCTGCTCGCTCGTGCGACCGTGTTGCTTCTCAATTTGGTCGAATATCAAATCCACCTGCGCAGCGGTTTCCTGGGTGTCGAATGCTGCGATCAAATTGAGAAACGGTTCGCCATTAAAGCCAACGGCATCGGCCTCATAAACGCTCGACAGGATTAGATGACCAAAACGTTCTTTTAAGGCATTAACGCCAGCGCGAATGTGTTTTTCACGCTCAATATTGCTACCAATGCTGATAAATACTCGAGCCATTTAAGGTTTATTTCCGCGTTCGATGATAATGCCCACGTCGTCGGCGTGGCGTAGGGCGCCCTTCTTGTTCAAAGTAAGTCTTAACCAGGGTACATTAAAGTCCCTGATGATTAGTTCAGCGACCTTTTCGGCGAGGGTTTCTACCAACTGAAAATCACTTTTTTCAACGAAATCAATTACCGCTTTAGACAGCGATTTGTAATCGAGGGTGTCATCAATGTGGTCGCTGGCGGCCGCTTTTTTAATATCAGTGGCCATCTCAATATCAAAGAATACGGTTTGTTTGATTTTCCGTTCCCAGTCAAAAATTCCAATAACGGTTTCGATGCGTAAATTACGAAGAAAAATAATGTCCATAAGTGCGGTGCTTGTAGTGAGTAAGGCGTCTATTATGCCGTTGATGGCATTTCATTCAACCGTGCTGGGAAATCTTTATAGGGTTTGAGGTAGCTTAAGCTCTGAAAGTGGCCAGCGCGGACGAACCTGAATGCTCAGCTTGTCGTGCTCACCGGCTAGTAATCGCTGATACCCAGCGTAGGCGATCATCGCGCCGTTATCGGTACAAAAATCATGGCGCGGATAAAACACGTCAACATTTAGTTCCTCGCCCATCGCGTTAAGCGTGCTACGCAAGCGCTTATTAGCGCTGACGCCACCAGCCACGACCAGGGTGGATAGTTCGGTTTGTTGTAGCGCGCGTTTGCACTTTATCGCTAAGGTATCCGCAACGGCGTCTTCAAAGGCGCGGGCAATATCGGCACAGGTTTGTTCGTTTAAGGTATTTTGTTGGCTGGTCGTTAAGGCAAAGGTTTTTAAGCCGCTAAAACTAAAATCAAGTCCGGGCCGATTCGTCATCGGCCTTGGAAATGTAAACCGCTCAGGGTTGCCATGTTCGGCGCAACGCGCCAGCGCGGGCCCCCCCGGGTAACCGAGGTTAAGCAGTTTGGCCGTTTTATCAAACGCCTCGCCCGCTGCGTCGTCTAATGATTCGCCCAGTAATTCGTAAGCGCCTATTTTGGTTACTTTAATCAGTTGGGTATGTCCGCCAGACACGAGTAGCGCTAGGAATGGGAAACTGGGTGGTGTTTCTTCAAGCATCGGCGCCAATAGGTGGCCTTCCATATGATGTACGCCAATAGACGGCTTTTCCCACGCGTAAGCTAAGCTTCGTGCGACGCTGGCGCCGGCGAAAAGTGCACCCACGAGACCGGGCCCGGCGGTATAAGCAACTCCTGACAGCTCGCTAGCGCTGATGCCAGCTTCTGAGAAACACTGTTTAATTAATGGAATGAGTTTTTGCACGTGGTCACGCGAAGCCAGCTCGGGTACTACGCCGCCGTATTCCTCGTGCATCGCAACCTGGCTGTGTAGTACGTCAGCAATAAGCCCGTTGTCGCCGTATAAAGCGACGCCCGTTTCATCACAGGAGGTTTCTATGCCAAGAACAAGACGCGATTTTTGTATCATGTAGGAAATGCAAGGTGAAATTTATCGGCCATATTATACTCACAGGGCAACAGTTTCGTTCCCTATATAATTAGCAATACGAAAAAGTTGATCGCTAGTGAACCGAAATTGCTTATTTGTAGCTATTGGCATACAAAGTGAGTCCATGTATAATCCGCGATCCCTGTAACACCTTAATTTTAAGAAGAGAGAGAAATACATGCCGTCAGTACGCGTTAAAGATAACGAACCTTTTGATTTTGCACTACGCCGTTTTAAACGTACCTGTGAAAGAGCCGGTGTTTTGGCTGAGTCACGTAAACGTGAGTTTTATGAAAAACCAACAGCAGTACGCAAGCGTTTAGCTGCAGCCGCTGTAAAACGTCATTTAAAAGGTCTGTCACGTACGCGTCGCGCACTGAACAATCTTCGTCGTGGTCGTAGCTAAGGCTACGTCACCTTACTTCGCTAGTTTTTATGAGTGAAGAGCTAAATGCTTTAACGCTACGTATCCGCGAGGATATGAAAATAGCGATGAAAGCGAAAGAAAAAGAGAGATTAGGCGTTATTCGCCTTATTCTTGCGGCCGTTAAGCAAAAAGAAGTGGACGAAAGAATAACGCTAAATGATGAGCGGGTTCTTTTGTTACTGGATAAAATGCTCAAACAACGTCGTGATTCAATAGAACAGTTTGATAAGGCTGGCCGTGACGACTTATCAATTATTGAGCAAAAAGAAATGCTCATTATTCAAGATTACCTTCCCCAACAACTAACAGATGCTGAAGTCAGTCAGTTGATCGACCAGGCGGTTAGTGACTCCGGCGCGCAAGGCATGAAGGATATGGGCAAAGTAATGGCTATTCTTCGCCCTCAACTACAAGGTCGTGCAGATCTTGGTGCGGCGAGCCAAAAAATAAAAGCCAAGCTGGTCTAGATCGTTGGTGCTTAGCACCGCGCTTATATCGTTACCGAGCAACAAATATGTGCGTTATTTCAATAATGCGAGAAACTTGCTAATGTATCCTGAAGTCAAATATCGGATAGGGACTAGGTTAGCAGGATAATGTCAGGTCGAATTCCACAACATTTTATCGATGATTTATTGGCCAGAACCGATATCGTCGATGTTATAGATAACTTGGTGCCTTTAAAGAAAAAAGGCGCGAATTACTCTGCTTGTTGCCCATTCCATAACGAAAAAACCCCCAGCTTTACGGTCAGTCAGGACAAGCAGTTTTTCCATTGCTTTGGTTGTGGCGTTAGCGGCTCTGCGATAGGTTTTTTAATGGATTATAGCCACCTGGATTTTATAGAAGCCGTGGAAGATCTGGCCAGTAGAGCGGGGGTAGAAATTATTCGCGAACAGGGCGGCTATGTAGACGATAAGCCGAAAAGAGACCTTGAGCCTTTATTTAAGCTTAATGAACAGGTGAGTCACTTTTACCAACAGCAACTTAGGAGCCACGGTGCGTCTTCGTTAGCGACAACGTATTTAAAAAACAGGGGCTTGTCGGGCGAAGTAGCAAAGGATTTCCAATTAGGCTTCGCCCCTCCCGGCTGGGATAATTTATTGTCATCCTTAGGTCAAACCGAGCCTTCATTGGCAAACCTGCGAGAGCTGGGCTTGGTCGTTAGCAATGACAATAACAAAACATACGACCGTTTTCGTGAGCGTATTATCTTTCCTATCCGTAATAAACGAGGTCAGACGATAGGCTTTGGCGGACGCGTACTAGATAGCGGTGAGCCAAAATATCTAAACTCCCCAGAGACGCCGTTGTTTCATAAGGGTCGAGAGGTATATGGTTTATACGAGGCGCTCAAGTCGTCCAGCAAGATTCAACGTCTGGTGTTGGTAGAAGGATATTTGGACGTTATTTCGCTGAACCAACAAGGCATTAAAAATTCGGTCGCCGCCTTGGGCACGGCCATCACCCGGGAGCATATAGATTTATTATTTCGCTCGGTGTCGGAATTGGTGATTTGCATGGATGGTGATTCTGCTGGCCAAAAAGCGAGCTGGCGATCAGTAGTCAATGCGCTGCCAGCCTTGAGAAGTGGGCGGCAAATGAAAATACTGTTATTGCCAGAAGGTCAGGACCCCGATAGTTTGGTTCGTGAAAAGGGTGCGGCAAATTTTGAACAGCTAATAGACAGTGCGACGCCATTATCAAGTTACTTTTTTGATTACCTGACAAAAGCTTATCCACTCGATAGTATCGAGGGGCGGGCCAGCTTTATGGAGCAAGCCAAGCCCTTGTTGGAAACGCTACCCGCTGGCGCTTTTGCTGGCATGATGAAAAAACAATTGGCGGTATTAACTAAAATGGAACCTTCTGGTGCGGGCCGACAGGCACACGGAAGGTTTGCGCCGACTCATCAGACGCGTAGAACGGGCAAAAAAAGCCCCTCAGTTATTCGTCATTTAATCACCTCGCTGCTTCACGAGCCACAATTGGCGGCTAAAATAAACTTGGATGAGTCGTGGCTTGAGTTAGATATACCGGGAATGAGCGTCTTGAAAGAAATACTATCGGCTATACGCGAGACTCCAGATTTGACGCCCGCTGTTTTGCTTGAGCGATTTCGAGGCGGCGACCACGAAAGAACGATCAACGCCTTGTTCGCAGAAGAAAAGCTAATCGCTGGAGAGTCAACAGAACTCGAGTTTTTAGGCGCCGTTGAGCGATTAAAAGAGCAGGCAAAAAAGAGCCGAAAAGACCAGCTTCTCAGCAAATCAACGGCTTTAAGTGAAATAGAGCGGACCGAGTTAAGAGAATTAATGAAATTGCAGCGGCATGCGTAGATAAATTACAAATACCTGCTAAAATACTCTGTTCATTGGAACATAATTTGCGTTTGGAATATTTGGAACCTTCATGGATAAAGAACAGCAGCAAGAACAGACCTCTAAAATCAAAGCGTTAATTGCCAAAGGGCACGAGCAAGGGTTTTTAACCTATGCTGAGGTTAACGATCACCTACCACAAGACGTAGAGCCAGAACGCATTGAAGAAATCATCAGCATGATTTCGGACATGGGTATTGGTGTGCACGAGGTGGCGCCAGAATCAGACACCGTTTCTGATGGAGCCGCTGCAGATACCGTAGATGATTCAGCAGCAGCCGAAGTCGCTGCGGTGGCATTGGCCACGGTTGATAAAGAATTAGGCAGAACGACCGACCCCGTGCGTATGTATATGCGTGAAATGGGCACCGTTGGTTTGCTAACGCGTCAGGGCGAATTAGATATTGCAAAGCGCATAGAAGAAGGCCAGCAAGAAATGCTTTCCGCTATTGTCCGTTTTCCAGAAGTTGTGGGTGTTTTTTTAGCGACGTTTGAAAGAATTAAAAACGAAGAGCTTCGTTTGATGGATTACATCCCTGACTTCGTCGACCTTGAAGACGATTACGATTACACGCAGCCCGCCGTGGCCAAAGATGAAAATGCAGAAGTCATTCCAGATCTTGTGGTCGAAGACGTTCAAGTCCGCATTGACGAAATTGTCGCCAAATACAAAGTATGCACAAAAGTCATTAGCAAACACGGTTACTCATCAGATAAGACACAAAAAGAGTTTGCTGAGCTAGCGCTATTATTCATCGCGATTAAATATACGCCGCGCTTTTTTGCATTATTGACCGGCATTATGCGAGAGCGCGTTGAGTTTGTCAGAGCGCAAGAAAAAACCATTATTGATATCTGTGTAAAACAGGCAAAAATGCCTCGTAAGGTCTTCCTTAAGGGTTTTGTAAAAAATGAAAGCAGTGCCGAATGGCTCGAAGCGCACCTGAAAACAGACGCGGATTTTGTGCCTACTATAAAAGCGAACATTGACGAAATTAGAAAGGCACAGCTCAGGCTATCTTTAGTCGAGGCGGACTGCAAGCTAGCCATATCTGAAATTAAAGACATTAATCGTCATTTATCGATTGGTGATGCCAAAATGCGTCGCGCCAAAAGAGAAATGGTGGAAGCAAACTTACGACTGGTTATTTCAATAGCAAAAAAATACACCAATCGCGGCTTACAATTCTTAGACCTTATTCAAGAGGGCAATATTGGCCTGATGAAAGCGGTAGACAAATTTGAATACCGCCGTGGTTACAAATTTTCTACCTATGCAACCTGGTGGATTCGCCAGGCGATTACCCGCTCAATTGCAGATCAGGCAAGAACCATTCGTATTCCAGTTCATATGATCGAAACGATCAATAAACTGAATCGTATTACGCGTCAAATTCTTCAAGAAAAAGGCCGAGAAGCAACGCCTGAAGAACTCTCGATCGAAATGGAAATGCCCGAAGAAAAAGTTCGTAAAGTGCTTAAAATTGCCAAAGAGCCGATCTCAATGGGTACGCCGATAGGCGACGATGACGATTCAAGCCTGGGTGACTTTATTGAAGACGCAAACGCGATATCTCCAGTAGATTCCGCCACTATTGAAAGTTTAAGAGAGGCAACGCAAGACGTTCTCGCCGGCTTAACCGCCCGCGAAGCAAAAGTAATTAGAATGCGCTTTGGTATCAATATGAATACCGATCATACGCTCGAAGAAGTCGGTAAGCAGTTTGACGTAACGCGTGAGCGGATTCGTCAAATAGAAGCGAAAGCGCTTCGTAAGCTGCGTCACCCTTCACGTACCGAGCACCTTCGTAGCTTCATCGATACCTCCGAATAATAAAAGCTTTTGGGCCTTTAGCTCAGTTGGTTAGAGCAGTGGACTCATAATCCATTGGTCGAAGGTTCAAGTCCTTCAAGGCCCACCAATATAATCAAAGACTTATGAGAAATCGTAGGTCTTTTTTTATGCCTGATTTTTATCGGGGTATAGCGGAACCCACTTTCTGCTTCGTTATTTTTGGCTTCTCCCAATAAAGGCATTAAATGAACACGTTGTTCAGACCCAACCTGGGTTTATTTAACAAATAATTTGCCTTATAAGAAGCAAGAGTCAGCACTATAAATATAAAGATTGCAATATAAAAAATGATTTAACGCACTTTAGGAGCATGTTTTATGTTGTTCTAATCTAACATTAGGAGTAGCTTATTCACAACGCCTAGCAATAAGGTGTAAAAAAATAAACATAAGAAGGAGATCTTCATGAAAAAACATTCGTTTTTCAAGACGAGTGCTGGCCTTGCATTAGGCTGTGCACTACTCGCCATTCAGGTGGCTCAGGTTCATGCGTTTAGCTTTCATCATGGCGAGTTAAAAGGCTCGTTTGATACCGACCTAACCTACGGCATCGCGATGCGTACCGAAGACGCAGATAGTAATAATTTGGGTGCTTACGGCAATCGGAATTTTAAAGATGCGGGTGATGTGTTCAGCAACGCAATACGCGGTTCGAGTACCTTATCCTTAGACTTTAGAAATGTAGGCCTGCTGGTTCGGGGTAATTATTTCTACGATAATGCCTATGACCAGGAAAAACTGGCAAAAGACGCCAGGGATAAACTGGTTACTGAAGGTGCATTCACCGACGCTTTTGTTTACGGTTATTTTGGCGATAACGACCAAATTAATATCAGGCTGGGTAAGCAGGTCATCAGCTGGGGTGAAAACACCTTTATCCAGGGCTCTATCAACGATATCAATACGGTAGACCTTAATAAATTAAGACAACCAGGACGCGCGTTGAAAGACGCTTTTATTGGTACCAATGCGGCCTATATTTCATTGAATTTTCTTGAAGACTGGACGGTTGAATCGTTTTACTTATTCGACTTTGACCCGATTGAATTAGACCCAGCGGGTGGTTTTTTCACGACCCTGGACGGTGTCGGTAAAGGTGGCGGATTTGATGGGGCAGGTAATGGAGTTTTAGGAGAAAATGTAGGTCCGTTTGGATCACCATCGGGTGCTTGTGTTTCACATGATGGGATACAGTGCGGTCTAGTTGGTGGTTCTTTAGTACAGGTCGGTTCTAAGTGGGCAAAGGGTGGCCAGTATGGTTTAGCCATTAGGAAGTTTTTCCCCGAGTTATTTAACGGTAGTGAAATAGCGGTTTACTATCAAAATCTACACGATCACGTACCAATGATTTCTACTTACTACAATACGGGAACGTACTTCTTAGAGTACGTAGAAAACATTGAAAGATTGGGTGTGTCATTTAATACTAATATTGAAGGCTGGGTGATCGCGGGTGAATACCACGTTCGTAAAGACGCGCCGATTCAGATGACAGGGCCAGTTTTAAATGGATTGGGCGCCGGCCCGTTCTTTGGAGTGAATTGTGGAGGCTGTGTTGTGGGTGACGAAATCAAAGGTTATGACCTGGTCGATAGGCATCAGCTTCAAATGACCTTTCAGCGAATTTGGGGCGTTAATGACTGGTTAGGCGCCGATGCCAATAGCACCTTGATGGAAGTAGCCTACGGCTGGGTAGATGATTTACCAAAGAAGAATGAGGCTTTGATTGGCCCATTCAGAACTGTCTTCACTCCACAAGTTACCGAACATTTTTGGGGTTTCCAGATTAAACAAGCGATTACTTATGAGGCAGCACTATTTAATGTAGCCTCGCTTTCTCCTTTTATCGCTTTTAAGTGGGACGTGGATGGCGTTTCGAATGAAATTGTTCCTCTCTTTGTAGACGACAGAAAAGCACTCACCTTAGGTGTGAACTTTGGTTACGGCGGCGGCAAAATTACCGGTGGCGTCAGCTGGACGATATTTGACGGTGCTAACGCGATGCTCAATCAGGCTGGTAGTCGTTTGAATGGCCGAACCGATCGCGATTTCGTACAAGCCAATGTGAGTTACTCTTTTTAAGGGTGATTCCGCATAAAAAAATAAAAAGTAGTTAAGGAGATAATATGAAATTTCTAAATATGAAGATAAAAACAGCGTCTGCACTACTACTGTCCGCTGCCCTTTTACCCGGTATTGTTTTTGCACAACTGGGTGCAGATGAGTTGGCTAAACTAGGCGTTAGTGGCACTGAGCTGACGCCGATGGGTGCGATTCGCGCGGGTAATGCAGATGGCAGCATTCCTGCATGGAATAGCCAGCCGATTAAAGGGGTGGAGGGTGGTTATGCAGACAGCCTCGCTGACCCGTTTGCCGATGAGCAACCACTGTTTACCATCACCGCTGCAAACTATAGCCAGTACGCAGATAAGCTGACACCGGGACAAGTAGGGATGTTTAAGCAGTATCCTGAGACGTTCAAAATGCACGTGTATCCCACGCATAGAACGGGTTCATATGACCCGTGGGTGTATGACGCGACGATGGCGCAGGCTAAAGATGTGAAAGTTTGTGCCGCTTACACCGCAACTGGCAGAATCTGCTTAGACGATGAAATTGATGGTGGCGGTATTCCATTCCCTATTCCTAAAACGGGGGAAGAGGCATCGTGGAATCACTATTTATCATTTATTGGATTATCAATGGAGACGATGTCTAATGGTGCTTTGATCGATTCTAATGGCGGTCGCACCGACGTGATTATGCAACAACGTCAGACCTGGCCTTGGTGGGCTAAGAAAGGTAGTAAATTAAAATCTACGGAGTGGTTTAAGCGTGATGGTGGTGCATTATTGTGTGACTCGTGGCAGATTGAAAAACCACCGCGCTCATCGGGTCTTGTGTTCGGTGGCTGTAATTTCGCAGACAACTATGACTTTCAGGTATATCTGTACATTCCGGGACAACGACGGGTGCGTAAAGCGCCTGAGATTGGTTTTCACGATAGCCCTTCTTTCGCCTCAGATGGACAGCGTACGGTAGCAAGTCGCTGGATGCACTGGTTTGGTGGTAGTTATCCACGGCACGATTATGCAGTGCCGGTTAGAAAAGAGCTTTTTGTGCCTTATAACAATAATAAGTTAGGTAATAAAGATACCAGCTATGACGAAATTTTTGGTGAAGATCACGTTAATCAAGACCTCATTCGATATGAGCTACATCGGGTATGGGTTTTGGACTCAACGCTTAAGGCCGGGGAGCGCCACTTATATAAAAGACATACGGCGTACTTTGATGAAGACACCTGGATTGGCCTGGCGTATGAAGCGTATGACGCGAAAGATAGATTATGGCGCATGGGTGAGCAGTACAATGTGTTCTTCTATGGTCCAAACGTTACCCGCCCACTGGGTGACGTGCAGGTCGATTTGATCAATGGGCGTTATACGACGTTTCCTTACTGGCAGTTCCAGGCGGGTAAAGAAATGGGCTTTGGCGGACCTAAAATTACTTCAAACGAGGCTAACATGGACTTTAACGTAGAGATTTTTACGCCACAAGGGCTAAGAAAATTTGGCCGTAGATAAGTACAGTTATTGAGTGGATGTAATCAATTAAAAAAACCAGAGCAGAATAATCTGCTCTGGTTTTTTTTAGTTTAGTTTTGCGAGGAAAGTATGCTACATCGAGTAATTATCTTTTTTTTCATATTGTTTTCCGTGAGTGCATATGCAGACGCTTTGCCACGACCAGCGATGCATATGCCGTTGTCGAAAAAGGCTATCTTCTTAGATATTGAGATACATAAAAACAAAATCTATGCAGTAGGTGAGCGCGGTATTATTTTAAGATCTAAGGATCAAGGCGAATCGTGGGAGCAAGTTTCATCTCCTGTTGACGTGACCTTAACGGGAATCACGTTTTCTTCCGACAAAGAAGGCTGGATCATTGGGCACGAGTCGACCATTCTTCATTCATCAGATGGTGGTGATAGTTGGGCTATAAAGCGCTATAAGCCTGAAGAAGAACGCTTCTACATGGCGGTAAAATTTTTTACGCCAATGCAGGGGTATGTATTAGCAACGGATGGCGAGTTATGGCAAACCGAAGATGGTGGGAAAAGTTGGGATGTCACAATTTTATCCGTTGAGGAATGGTATCAAAATCATTTGTTTTCGATTGAGAAGTTAGCTGATTCTGCACTGGTAGTGGCTGAGCGTGGTGGCGTTTTCCATTCTAAAAATGGACGTTCGCCGTGGTTAGCGGTGCCATCGCCGTATGAAGGTTCCTATTTTGGCGTAAGTAGAATAAACGATAATTTTTTATTGTATGGAATGAGCGGGCAAGTTTACTTGCTCAATTCGGTATCACTCGAATGGTCAAAAATAGACGTCGGTACTGATCAGTTCTTATTAAGTTCAGCAAGTACGCAAGGGAATGAGTACGAAATCATCGTTGGACGAGGTGGAACCGTATTATTCATTAATAAAGAAGGTCGTTTGTTAAAGAAAATTGAGCGAAATAATCGCATGGATTATTCTGCCGTAGCGAGCGAGGGTGACAATGTTTATTTAGCTTCAATGGCCGGCGGCATAGAAAAAGCGTCAATAAATAACTTACTTAAGTAATAGAAGGTAGCATTTGTATGAATATGCAGCACGAATCAAATTTAACTCACAAAGTTTCAGATTATATGGCGTCTGCTTTGTTAAGGCACCGCTTGATTATTTTAATAATGGCAGTTTTAGCCACGATTTTTTTAACTTACCAGGGGTTAAACCAGCAGTTATCGCCAGGGTTTGATAAAGCGATTCCTCTTTCCCATCCCTATATGAAGACCTTTTTAACGCATCGAGAAGAGTTTGGTGGCGCGAACAGGGTCACCATTTTTGTTGAAAACAAGAAAGGTAATATGTTCACCCCGGCATTTTTTAATACGTTGGAAAAAATTACAGCTGAAGCCTTAGTTATGGATGGCGTCGATGCGCGTACGGTTACGTCTTTATTTACGCCGAATGTGAATTATGTGGCGGTTAGTGAAGAGGGATTTACGGGCTCTAAAATTGTTCCTTCAGACTTTATAGCCACGCCAGAACGCATCGAAGAGGTAAAGAGCAATCTTTTTAAATCGTCTGAAATTGGTAAAACGGTCGCTAAAGACTTATCGGGTGCTCTCGTTATTGCCGGTTTAATCGAAGTCGACCCCGTCAGCCATAAAAAAATTGATTATGAGCGTTTTGCAGAACAATTGGCAGACATTCGAGAGCGCTATGAGACCGACGATATTGCGATTCATATCATTGGCTTTGCGCCTTTTATCGGTGATGTGATTGATGGTGCCGAAGGCGTTATTGGTTTCTTTGTTATTACCCTCGTTATTACCTTTGTTTTACTAATCTTTTTTGCCGGTTCAATAAAATTAGCGGTCGCGGTTATTCTTACCGCGTTAATATCTGTCAGCTGGCAATTGGGGCTGGTAAAGATATTGGGCTATGGCGTAGACCCGATGTCGATTTTGGTGCCCTTTTTGATTTTAGCAATAGGCGTTAGCCACGCGATTCAAATGACAAACGCCTGGCGGATCGGTATCGTCAATGGCGAAGATTCAGTGAGTTCGGCTCGTGGTGCTTTTTATAAGTTATTTATTCCCGGTGCTACGGCTCTCATTTCAGACGCGGTAGGTTTTGGCGTTATTGTGTTGATCGATATTCCTATTATTAGAGAGCTCGGCATCATCGCCAGCATTGGTGTAGCGGTGATGTTGGTGACAAATAAATTGGTATTGCCCATTTTTCTGTCCTATATCAGGCTCAATGAAAAAGAGGTTAAGTGGGCGGAAAATGCAATGAAGGGTGCTGACCACGCGTTCTGGAAAAATTTATCAAAGCTGACGTTGAGAAAAAATGCGCTGATCGTTTTGGCGTTTGCTTGCGCTTTAGGCGTATACGCCATGTCGGTACAAGATCAGCTAATAGTGGGTGACGTTGAAGCTGGAGCGCCGGAGTTTTGGCCCGATGCACGATACAATCTGGATGCGAATGCGATACAGTCGAATTTCTCTGTTGGGCTGGATGAAATGGTGATACTGGCAAAAGCAGATGAAAAAGGCTCCTGCGTTAATTTCAACGTGATGCAAACGATAGATGACTTCGTTTGGCGGATAAAAAATGTAGAGGGCGTACAATCGGTTAAAGCGCTATCACAGGTTATTCGTGAGCGAAATATTGGCAATTACGAAGCGAACCCTAAATTCCTTGGCATTCCAAGAAATGAAAAGATGATTTCGGCGAATATTTATAGGGTTGAGATGTCGCAGGCCCTGTTTTCAAACGATTGTACTATTATGCCCGTGACCATTAATTTGACGGACCATAAAGCGGCCACATTAGATCGGGTAATGGAAGCCGTTAAAGCGTTTAATGCCAATAATAAAAATGAACACGTTACGTTTGTGCCAGCCATGGGTAATGCGGGCATTATGGCGGCGACGAATGAAATTGTAGCCAAGGCGCAAACAAAAATTGAACTCATACTATTTGCCGCGGTGGGGCTGTTTTGTTTCCTAACCTTTATGTCTATTCGGGCGACTATTTGTATCGTTTTGCCCTTAGCCCTGGTCGCTTATTTGGCTAATGTGGTGATGGTGTATTTAGGTATTGGCTTGAAAGTATCTACCTTACCCGTGCTGGCCATGGGTGTGGGTGTTGGGGTTGATTACGGCATTTACTTATTCGCTCGTATGCGCGCTCATATGAGTGTCGGCAAGCCATTGATGGACTCGTACTATGAGTCATTAAAAGAAGTCGGAACCGGGGTCATTTTTACCTCCGTTACCATGACAATTGGCGTGGCAACTTGGTACTTTTCGGCGCTTAAATTCCAGGCCGACATGGGAATTTTGCTCGCCTATATGTTTTTTGTGAACATGTTAGGCGCGATTATTTTAATTCCCGCTTTAGCCAGTTTCTTGTATCCTCAAAAAACTAAATAGACGTACAGGTCAAACCAATCATGTTATTAAAAACGCTATTGATAGCCATTTTATTGTTTGCCAACTGGACGGTATTTGCCAGCCCTTCAAATGCTTATGCCGATGCGGTTTTAGAAGCGCTGCAAGAAAAAGGAATCCTCAGTGAAAAAGAGGTGTCGGCGATAAAGCTGAAGGCCTCAGCCGCAGAACGCGTTGCAAAAAAGCAGCAAGAAGAAAGAGCGGCACAGGCAAAACCGACCCTTCCAGTAAAATTGGCTAAATCCTACCCTAACTTTAAAGTATGGGGTCGCTTGCAACCTCGCTACACCTTCGTACCGTCTAAGGATGGTTTAGAAGGAACGAATAGTTTCACCTTAAGACGGGCGAGGTTTGGTGTTAATGGCTATATGGCGGATAGAATCGGCTTTCGTTATCAATACGAGGCGGCGAATGAAGCGCCTGGCGTTGCAAATGCTAATAATTTATTAGACGCCTGGGTTCGGTTTGAACATTTTGATGACACAATAGGCACACTTACCGTCGGCCAACAATTCATACCGGGCTATACCAGACGGCCACAAGTAACGGCCAGCGTGGAGCGCAAGTTCACCGAATACCTAGCTCCCGGAGCCGCAGGTCGTGCGCGTGGTATTACGCTGAGTCGTGGAGACTACGGGCTTCCCGAATCGCATTCACGAGGTCTTTTCGGCAATACATTACACTACGATATTGGCTTTTTTAATGGCCCTGATTTATCACTTAACAACGACAATAATAGTACGCTTTTCAGTGTAGGGATTGGTATACGCCCGACGGGTGTTTCACCCAGTGACGATGAATACCAATTCAAAGAAGGGCCATTTACCTACGGTTTTGGCGGCTCTTATAGCGTTTCCGATGACTCTGGTACCCTTGACACCAGGTTTCAAGCAGCGGGTGTGCGTTTAAATAACGAGTGGTTTGGCTTATTTGCAGATGTGCAAGGTTATCGCTGGCGCGGTTGGCTTTCTTGGGCCGATTTTGAATCAGGCGCCGAAGGCGGCTTGGCAACAAATACCAAGGGTAAACTGACCGATTCACTCAGTTCTACCGCGTTGACGCTAGGTATTAGCCGCTCATATCAATCAAGCGCAGAAAAGCTGGGCTTCGCCTGGGCTTTACAGTACCAGTACGTGGACAATGAGCACCCTTCTAGAACCATGTTCTTCAGGCCATTAACCGGTCGTTCAGCTGATGAAGTGGCGCGTGGTATGAACCAGGGCGAGGTTTACCAAGGGATGTTGACCTGGCAATTAGCCGAAAAGGTCAGGTTGATTAATGAGTTTTCGTACTATAGTCCCGATGACGGCGGGTTCAGCTATCCGGCTTTTATTAGCCAATTACAAATTGATTTTTAAATAGGCTACCAAGTGCTTACGAAGAGGTGATTGATTTTAGTAAGGCCTCAAAGTCGTTTATCGGCATTGGCCTGGCAAACAGGTAACCCTGAAAGTTTTCGCAACCGTAATTAGTGAGCATTTTTTGTTGAGTTTCAGTTTCCACTCCTTCAGCAATAACCTCAATCTGTAAGCTCTTAGCCATGGCAATAATCGTTTGCACGATTGAACGCCCCTGGCCATTAGTTTCAAGGTCATTGACAAAAGATTGGTCAATTTTTAATTGATCAAGCGGTAACTTTTGTAGGTATTGTAAGGAAGAGTATCCCGTCCCAAAATCATCTAATGAGAAGCTAACACCGATATTTTTTAACTGAGTCATTTTAATGATGATGTCATCAATATTTTTTAACAACATACCTTCGGTGAGTTCTAATTTCAATAAACGTGGATTGATATCGTATTGTTTAATGGCGCCGAATACATCACTGATGAAGCTGTCCTCGTTAAATTGGCTAGCGCTGATATTAACGGCGATAACGAGATGCTGGGTTGATGCATTAGCTTGCCAGACGCTGAGCTGTTTACAGGCGGTTTCAAGAACCCATTGTCCGATAGGTATTATTAAGCCACACTCTTCAGCAATCGTTATGAATTCTAGCGGTGGAATGTGGCCGTTTTTTGGGTGATGCCAGCGAAGCAGGGCCTCGGCACCAAGTGGTTTCATAGCGCTGTCTATTTGTAACTGATAATGTAACCCAAACTGATGATGGGTCAATGCGTCCTGCAGCCCTCTTTCCATGTTAACTCGGGCGTCAATAGCTTTTTGCATGGTGGGGTCAAAGAACCGAATAGCATTGCGACCAGACTTCTTTGCCTGGTACATTGCAATATCTGCTTGTTGCAATATATCGTCTGGGTTGTTATCGGCTGAATACAGTGCAGCGCCAATACTGGGCGTGTTGTATTGTTCTCGTCCATCTAATAAATAAGGCTCGTTGAGTGCAGATAGAATTTTTTTAGCGATAGATTCTACCTGCGCGGCTGCATTTAGTTTATCTACGCTTAACTCTTCAAGCAGGATGGCAAATTCATCACCGCCAAAGCGGGCAACCGTATCGCTTTCTCGAACACAAGACGGCAACCTTTCGGCTACTTGTTTTAATAAAGAATCGCCAACGTTGTGACCCAGGGTGTCATTTATATGCTTGAATTGATCAAGGTCGATAAATAATAAAGCGCCAAATTTATCATTTCGTTTAATAACTTTTAATGCATGCGCCATGCGCTCTGCTAATATATGACGATTGACCAGACCGGTTAGTGAATCGAGAGTAGCTAATTCTTCAATCTGTCTTTCAGCGCGTTTGCGGTCGGTAATATCGCGTGATATAGATTGCATAACCATTTTGCCACTTATTTCAACCATATTGACTGAAGCATCAATGTAAATGAGCTGACCCGTATCCAAGCGCTTTATGAGCCACTCGCTTTGCACCCCGCCAGCTTGTGAGGCGAGCTTAAAGGTTCGGTGAGCCTTAGTTAAAGAATTTTCCCCGTTGGGTTGCGTAAGCGGTAAATAATCAGCTGGAGTCAAGGTTAAAAACTTATCAAAGCTATCGCATCCAAATAGCTCTATCGCGGCATTGTTACAATCAAATACGCCATTCTCATCGGTTAAAATCCACGCATCACGGCTACTCTCAAATAAGGTGCGCAGGTTTTTTTCAGAAGTTTGTAAGGCGGCCTCGGCTTTTTTATTCTCGCTGATGTCCCGTGCAATAACCTGAATAAAGGTCTCGTTATTTACCTCTGCTTTACTTAATAAAATATCTGCAAAAAAGCTCTGATTAGTATTAACTCGTTTGTGAATCCATTCAAATTGATGGCTGCCTTTTTTCAACGCGATAGAAATGTTTTTATTGGCTTCTTCAGTAGAAAATACTCCGTTAGGTTGTTTAATAGGCGAAAAATCCCCTGGATGCATTGAGCAGAGCTGTTCCTTATTTTCGCAACCAAAAATTTTTAACGCGGCTTGATTACAATCAATAAAGCCTGATGTGTCCATCAGAAGCCAGGCATCCATATTGGAATCCTGAAGTGTTTGTAATTTTTTTTCTGAGGCTAAAAGTTTTTTTTCAAAGGCTAAGCGTTCACTAATATCACGCCATATAGCATGAAACATTTGCTGATTGTTTATGATGATGGCCGTTATGACAACTTCAACAGAGACAAGCGTTCCATCACGTTTCAAGTGTTCCCATTCAAAGCGATGGGAACCATTAGTAATCGTAAGCGTAGTGACTTCAATTGTTTTATTGTGTGATATTTCGCCATTAGATTGCACGATGGGCGAAATATCCTCTGGTGATAAGCCTAATAGATCGGCTTTATTTTCGTAGCCGAGTAAGTCTAAAGCGGCCTGATTACAATCAACTAAACTCCCTTCCTCATTACACAATATGGAGGCATCAGCCATATTGTGAAAAAGTTGTTGAAACGTATTTTCTTTGCTTGGCATAAAGAAAGAGGGCTATGGGGAAGCTATAAAAAGAGGGTTTACTTAAGCTTAGTATGGATTCGAGTAAATACAATGCAGATGGTGTTTAGATATTTTTTTATGTTATTGTTCGATTAGACTCTAGTTAGAAACAAGGTAATAAATAGTGAAAAATAAAATGGTATGGACCGCTGTTTTGTTAGTACTAATCGGCATTAGTTGGCTTTATATGGGACGAGACGAGCCGCTAGATGTGACATTAATTCAGGTGAATAAAGGGCGTGTTGACTTGACCGTTTCTAATACGCGCGCTGGTACGGTTAAAGCCTGTAGCCGTTCCCGTTTATCATTACCAATAGGTGGTCAAATAGCAGAACTGTTCGTTAGCGAAGGCGATCAGGTAAAAAAAGATCAAGTGCTCATCCGATTATGGAATAAAGACCAACAAGCACGGCTGCTTGACGCTAAGGCGCGATTCGAGATGGCTAAACAGGCGGTGATTGAAAGTTGTCGAATGGCCGAGCGTAATAAACGCGAACAAGCGAGGTTTGCCGAATTGGCAGCCAGGAAGCTGGTATCAGCTGAACGCCTGGATAATGCCAGTACGCAGGCGATCATTTCTGCCGCCAGTTGTAAAAAAGCCCAGGCCAATAGTAACAGCGCCCAAGCGGCGGTATCGTTGCAAGCAGCGATGCTGGAAAAAACCGAGTTGACCGCACCCTTTTCCGGCGTGGTGGCCGAAATTAACGGTGAGGTAGGTGAATATATTACGCCGTCTCCATCGGGCGTAGCGACGCCTCCAGCGATTGATCTGATCGCCAATGACTGTTTGTACCTAAGTGCCCCAGTCGATGAGGTAGAGGCCGCACAAATTCAACGAGGTATGGCGGTTAACGTTACCCTGGATGCCTTTCGCGGCGAACAGTTTGCCGGCGAGGTAACGCGTATCGCGCCGTACGTGAAAGAGTTTGAGAAACAGGCCCGCACGGTGGATGTGGACGTAAAATTGCTAGATAAGGCACAACAAAAAAAATTCTTGATCGGCTATAGCGCGGATATAGACGTCATTATCCAACAGAAAAAAAATACCTTAAGGCTACCAACAGAAGCAGTCATTGATGGTAATAGCGTTTTATTGTTCCAGCCATCAAAGCAACGGTTAGCCCTAAAGACATTCACGCCGGGTATCAGTAACTGGCGTTTCACCGAGGTGAAAGATGGCTTAACAGAGGGCGATAAGGTGCTGCTGTCACTCGATGTGGAAGGGGCCATAGATGGCGCGTTGGTGTCAGCCGACGAATGATTGAACTTAAGCATTTAGAGAAGCGATTTCAAATTGGTGATCAAACCGTTCATGCCTTAGACGATGTCTCTTTAAGTATTACAAAAGGCGAATACATTTCCGTGATGGGGCCGTCGGGCTCGGGAAAGTCGACCTTGATGAATATTTTGGGCTTATTAGATAGAGCAAATTCGGGTGAATACTGGCTGGATGGAGTAAACGTATCAGCCCTGGACGAAGCCGAAAGGACGCGGCTTCGAAGCGAAAAAATAGGCTTTGTATTTCAGTCCTATCACTTACTGGCACGATTAACGGCGCGAGAAAATATTGAACTACCGATGGTGCTGTCGGGTGTTCCTTCAAAAGAACGAAAACTAAAAGTCGACGCCGTTTTAGAAAAACTGTCGCTGATAGATCGAGCGCACCATAGTCCAAACCAATTGTCTGGAGGCCAACGACAACGTGTAGCAATAGGCCGAGCGATCGTCATGAAACCCAGCATTTTATTGGCCGATGAGCCGACCGGTAATCTGGATTCAAAATCTGGCGCTGACGTAACTCTGTTGTTAGAGGCGTTAAATGAGGAAGGCATTACCTTGATCATGGTGACGCACGATCTCGCCATCGGCGCCCGAGCTCGCCGCCAACTCAATATGCTGGATGGGCGAATTAACGACGAGCGAATAACTTAAGCCGATATGTACTGGCGAGATATTTTTAGTTTTATAACGCAGGTTTTAAATCGACAGCGTTTTCGTACCATCGTGCTATGGGTGGCTATTTCAATAGGCGTGGTGGCGGTTAATTTACTAACGGCCTTGGGTGAGGGTGCTAAAACTTTTGTGCTGGACGAATTTAATTTGCTAGGGCGCAATACCTTAATCACCTTGCCGGGAAAAAAAGAAACCAAGGGTGGTATGCCACCGATTACTGGCGAGTCGCCCCGTTCGTTGACGCTAGAAGACGCTCGGGCAGTATCCAGGCTATCGGGGGTAAAGACCGTTGCACCGCTAGTATTGGGCAATGTTGACGTGTCTTACGCGGGTAAATTACGAGAAGTGATGTTGGTGGGCACTAGTCGCAGTTTCTTTTTAATCCGACACTTAGAGGTCGCGCAAGGCCAGCTATTGCCCGATTCAGGCTTGCAAAGAGGGGAGGCCGTTTGCGTAATAGGTAATAAACTACGTAAAGAATTATTTACTGGCAAGTCTGCTTTAGGCGAATGGGTGCGTGCAGGGGGTAGCCGTTTTCGTGTGATCGGTGTGCTAAAAGAAAGCGGAACCAGCTTTGGTTTCGATATGGATGACGTGATCATTATTCCAGTACAAAGCGCCCAGTCTCTGTTCAATGTGGACGGCCTATTCAGATTGTTTACCGAGGTGCGAACTTACCAACAACTGCCGGATGTTAAACGCAAAATAGTCGAACTTTTAAAACAGCGCCACGAAGGAGAAGAAGACGTGACGGTTATTTCGCAAGACGCGATGCTATCTTCGGTACAGGATATTTTGGATACGCTTACCGCCGCTGTCGCAGGAATCGCGTCTATTAGTATGCTGGTAGCGGGCATTTTAATTATGAATATGATGATTATTACCGTCTCACATCGCACTAAAGAAATCGGCCTGCTGAAGGCTTTAGGCGCAACCGCCGCGACGGTACGGCTGTTATTTTTATGTGAAGCCGGCTTAATCGCGATAGTGGCGTCTGTTTCTGGTTTGGCGTTTAGTCACCTGGTGTTGATGCTGGCAAACGGCTATTTCGACGATATTCAGTTTCATTCGCCGTGGTGGTCTCAGTTAGGTTCGGTGTTATTAGCGATGGTGTTCGCGCTACTTTTTGCCTGGTTACCGGCGCAGCGCGCCGCTGCATTAGCGCCCGTTGATGCCCTGCAGGGTAAGCAGCAACGAGGGGAAAAGTGAATTTTCTTGATGCTAATAAATGGGTGTTAGCGGCGGTTATCAGTAACCGATCGAGAAGCCTGTTGACCGCGCTGGGTATGGCGATAGGCATCGCCTCGGTGACGCTATTAACGGCGATTGGCGAGGGCGTGCAACAGTACGTGTTAGATAGTTTTTCGCAGTTTGGTGCGCGAATTATTGCCATTAACCCGGGTTTAAAAGAAACCCATGGGGCCGGTGGCTTGCTATCCACCGTAAGGCCGTTGACGCTTGAAGATGCAGAGTCTATGAAGAAGCTACCGGGGGTGACAAAGGTCGTGCCGGTGGTTCAGGGTTCGGGAGTGGTCGAGTACGTGGGTCGTCAACGAAGCGGGGTGATATTGGGCGTAGGGCCAGATATGAGCGAAGCATGGGGGTTCGATGTAGCCATCGGGCGCTTTTTTTCTGGCGGTGTGGGGCAGGCACGATCAACGGCAGTATTAGGATACACCATGCGAAAAGAACTGTTTGCTGATAGCAATCCATTAGGTCAGCATATTCGCGTTGGCGGGCAGCGGTTTAGAATAATTGGTGCGATCGAGGAAAAAGGTCAAATGCTAGGTATCGATATGGATGACGTGGTGTATATCCCCGCACAAAAGGCATTGCAGCTGTTTAACCGCGAATCATTGATGGAAATTGACGTGGTTTTTTCCGCCAATACCTCGTTAAGAAATATCGAAAACCGACTTAAAGAACTGATGCTTAACCGCCACGGCCGCGAAGACGTCACGCTGACCTCACAAAATGACATGCTCGAATCAATGGGTAAAATACTCTCTATCCTGAAATTATCGGTGGGCGCCCTGGGTGCGATTTCTTTATTGGTCGGCTCGGTGGGTATTCTTGCCATTATGACGACCACCGTCAGAGAGCGAACCGCCGAAATTGGTTTGTTGCGAGCAATTGGCGCAGAAAAAAAGCTGGTTTTACAATTATTTTTAGCCGAAGCGGTATTGTTGGCGATATTGGGTGGCGTACTGGGTTTGCTGCTGCTATTGACGATAACCAGCCTGTTTCACGTTTTTTTACCGGGCTTGCCGATCAGCTTTAATGCGTCTTTTTTACTGTTGGCCTTACTTATATCCGCCGTGATAGGCTTGCTATCAGGCGTCGTACCCGCTGCACAAGCGGCGAACTTAGACCCCATTCAAGCCTTGCACGAGGAATGATTAATGCCGCGCTTGCTGGGCCTTCAGGCGTTGAGTCAATATTATAATGCAGACGGGTAACAGGATGTAAAAGAGGTATAAGTCCTGCCATTGCTGTTGCTCGCCGATAAGCAATGCGGCCAGCGGCGGGCCGAATAAAATCCCCGGTCCCTGACCGGTAATGACGATGCCCATGATGCGCCCAATATCAATGGGTTTCGCCGCTATGCGAGGACTTTGAGCAAAAATTGCCGTAGGTATCATGCCTAAACAAAGGCCAACACAGGCCAGTAGTATTAACCCCACCTCAGCTGAATAGTGCAGGTGGAAAATCAGGCTGATAATTAAGGCAAGCGCCGCAGCGGGGAAGCTCATCAGCTGAAAAGGGCTGATGCCTCGATGAATAAGGAAACCACTGAGCAGATTGCCCGGAATGATAAACGCCGGTAACACCGTGGTGACTAGCAATGCGGTGCTAGGACTAAGTTGGTATGCGCCGATAAGGTAATCGGGTAAGTACGTCACTAAACTAAAAAAAGTACCGGTAAAGCAGGTGAAAATCGCACCCAGCATGATCGCGCTAGTAATAACAGCTCGAGACGGTCCCGCAGAATCAAGCGTTGAAACTGGGCGCGAAGGATCGGAAAAACGCGTGGATAAGAACAATAAAGGCAGTGCGATTAACGCAGAACAACCCCATAGCCAGCGCCAGCCAAAATACTGCAAAATCAGCGGCGAAATTAAGAATACCAACACGCTACCGACCGGCATCCATAAGGCCCAAACGCCCATGGTCAGCCCCATATCCGATGGTTTTGATAAGTGTGAAATAAGCGTAGGCGCGCAAACGGAAATCAATATAACCGCTACACCTTCAATGACCCGACTGATGATGAGTTCGCCTGGCGAGTTAATGAAAATACTAAAGCTGGCAGAAAAGACGATGAGTCCTAAAGCGATTTGTAGCACACGTTGTGGGCCAAGGCGGCGAGATAATGAACCGGCGTAGACGCCCAAAAGAATCGTCGCGACAGCCGCGGAGGACATGATCCAACCGATTTGAATGATACTCAGCGGTAACTCTTTTTTAATTTCCAGTAGAGCGGGGCTCGCTTTGGTGACGGTGATCGCCGCGGCCACGCCAGTTATAAAACTGAACCATACCGCCGCCCATTGTGTTTTTGTAACGGCGTTCAAGTGATGAGTAGTCTGAGATACGCTAAAAAGCTGGGTGCGAGCAAAATATAACTAATAGTGCCTAGCGTCAGAGCGGTGCAAAACAGCGCGGAGTCGAGTTTAAACCGTTCGGCTAAGGCAATACCCACCATAACAGGAGGAGCGGCCGCGGTAATGCTGGTGACGATTAGGGTTTCTCCCATTAAACCGATCGGCATGCCAGTCGCCAGCGCGACTGTAGGGCTCACTATCAGCTTGATCAGCATCGCTGGAATAACCAGTAAAACGTACTTGAAACTGCTGATTTTAAAATTCACGCCGACCATTAGAAGAAACAGCGGAATGGCGCTTAACCCCAGCATTCGTAAGGCCTGAATAACGCTTTCAGGTGGCATCCATTGGCTGTACCTCAACAGCAGGGCGATAATAACGGCCCACACCGGCGGCATCAATAATAACTCACGGCCCAAGTGCCCCCCCGCGATGCGGGTACCAAAGTGAGCGGCCAATAAAACACCAATAATCCAAACAAAAGGAATGGTCGCCATTAAGTCATAGATCAATGGAATACTGGTCATTGTTTCACCAAACAAGGCTTCAACCAACGGTAACGATATGCCCATGCCGTTACCAAAACTAGCGGCTAAAATTAACGCCCCAGCTTGTGCGCGATTGATGTAGCCCAGGCGCAACAGCAAAGTAAAGGCCATTAAGCTAAGCCCCAGGCAAATACTGATGGTGATCAGGCCGGTAAAAGGAACCTGATACAACTCCTCTTTTAACGGCGAGGTCAGCATTATGTACAGAATCAGTGCGGGCGCCATTAAGTTGATCACCAGCGAGCCCAGGGTGCTGCGTAGTTGTTGGGTGCTAACGCCGCCAGGTTCAAAGCGTTGCCATAGCACGCCAATCGACAGCACTATCATCATAGGGATTAGATTGCCCATACGGTTACTAGGCTTTGCCGGCTATTTGAATTGAAATAACGGGTGCCTCATTGGACTGATGCATCGCCATGACTCGTTCTCGAACGGCCTGTTCAGGCGCGGTCATACGTTGGCGCTGACGTAGCACGTCTAACCAGGATTCAGACATATACATTTCTGAATACAGTTGATGGTCTACCGAGTCATGGAAAATTTGCCAGAAATAAGCCCCATTTCGTTGCCGATTGACCCGCATCTGATCCATTAAGCCGAGGAACTCATCGGTTTTATCCTCAGGGATATGGTATTGAATAGTGACCATGACGGGCCCTTTATCGGCCTCAATAGAGTCTTCAGGAATGGTGATGGGCCATTGCGTAGTAGGGCTCAGGTCTAGCGAATCATTCGTCAGCGTAAAACGCTTACTTAAAACAAGGGTTGATAACAGGCCAACCGCGGCGATGGTCATTGAAAAACTGCTGCCATAACTATCGGATAGTTGGCCCCATAAAAAGCTACCAAAAGCCATGCTGCCACCAAAGGTCAGCATGACCAGCGAAATAGTTCGAGCGCGTACCCAATTAGGTACCGAAGTTTGCGCGGCCAACATAAATGAAGAGAAACTAAACGTCCAGGCAATGCCGAGCGTCACCAGGGTAAAAGCCAGTGAGTACAGGTTAGGCAAGTAAGCTAACAAAAGAATGGGCATTGAAAGTAGCACCGTTGAAAGGCTGATGATCTGATTGCGGGTTAATATACGGTGACACCTGGGTAATAAAAAAGCGCCCAGAAAGGTGCCAACGCCAATCACCGCCATAGAAATACCGTAATTTTGCGAGCTCATACCCATGTCTCTAATAACGATGACGGGTAGTAAAGCCCAGGAAACGCTGGAAAAAAAGAAAAAAGCGGCACTCCTGACTAAAACAACCTTCAGTGATCGTGAATTACGGGTGTATCGAAGGCCCGTCCAAAAAGCACCCATAAATCGCTCAACCGGTAATGCCGACGGATTGTTCGGTCTAACGGGTTTCCATTGATACAAGGCATAGATCAGTACCGTAAAAGATACGGCGTTGAGTATAAAAATAGCCGTTGTGCCGGCCTGATAAATAATGAGTCCACCAATGGCTGGGCCAATGGCGCGGGTAACATTCGTACTAACGGTATTTAAAGTGATCGCACTGGGTAGAAACTCTCGCGGAGCAAAATCGGGCACACTGGATGCCCAGGCGGGCCGCATAAGTGCATTTCCTGCGCCTAAGCCGAAGGTGAATAACAGCAATAATAAGGGTGTAATCGCGTCATAAAAGGCGCATACGGCTAAGCCGGCGGCGGTTAAAAATAATAGAACGTGAACCCATATCAGTATGCCGCGACGATCCACTAAGTCCGCCAGCGTTCCTGAAGGATAAGCAAGAAATAGAAAGGGTAGCGTAATAGCGGTTTGAATTAAGGCGATATAAAGATCGGATGTCGGCATCGAAGCCATTAGCCACGTGGTACCCACTTCATTCATCCACGTGCCGATATTGGAGATAGTCATCGCTATCAACATAATCCTGAAAACGGGGGAGCTGAAAGGAGCGGTTAAACTATGTTGTTTCACTATCGTTGGCGCGAGATGGGTAAGGAATATGAAACGGTATTATAACAGTTGAAAATAAAGGCACATAAGCAAATGTAGGGCATCTCATGTCAGCATGGCGATCACTGCGAAACTTGGTTTAGATCAACCAGTAATGTTAAAGTTTAACGAACTAATAAACGGCCTTGTAAAAGCAAGGCTGATATCAACGAGCATTAAGTCTTAGGGGAAGATGATGAGCAGATTCAATAATAAGACCGTCGTCATTACTGGCGGAGCGGGTGGTATAGGTCTGGCAGCTGGCAAGCTGTTCGCCAAAGAAGGTGCAAATGTACTGTTGGTGGACCTTAAAGAAGAGGCGTTACAGGCGGCGGTCAATAGCATAGGCGGTGGCGGAAAAGTCAGTTATCAGGTGGCCGACGTGACGCAGCCAGAGCAGGTGCTCACCTACGTAGCAGTGGCTCTTGAGCGCTATGGTGAAATTAATTATTTTATAAATAACGCCGGAACCGAGGGCGTGGTCGCACCGATTGTAGACTCGCCAATTGATGCGTTTGATCAGGTGATCGCCGTAAATGTAAAAGGCGTATGGCTGGGCTTGAAATACGTTATTCCAGCCATGCTTGCTAATGGCGGCGGCAGTATCGTAATTACCTCATCGTTAGCTGGCTTGAAAGGCACGCCGAATATTTCGCCGTATATCACCAGCAAACACGCGGTGATAGGGATGATGCGCAGCGTTTCGCAAGAGTACGCCAGCCAGGGTATTCGTATTAATACGGTTAACCCCGCACCGATCGAAACGAGAATGATGCGCTCATTAGAAACGGGGTTTGCACCGGGTAATGAAGCGGTCGCAAAGGAACAGCTCAGTAAAATGATGCCGATGGGCCGTTACGGCGAGCCGGAAGAAGTGGCGAGCATGATGGCTTTTCTTTGTAGCGATGATGCGTCGTATTGCTCAGGTGGTGTGTATTCAGTCGATGGTGGTGCTTCAGCGGTTTAACATTTAGAGGCTAAATCAGGCTTGAGCTATAATCAAAGGGCGTAATGAATTAAAATAGTGAATATTATTGAAATAACGATAGGTTTTTAGATTGAATTCGATCACTTCTTTTGCCGTTCAAATTCAGCCGACATCGCGGTTCGATCCGCACGCGCGCCAGCCAGAAAAAGACGGCAAAGACGTAGGTCTTCAATCCGAGTCATTGAAGGCTAAAAATGACCCCATCACAAAAGAACTCGCTTTAAGCCAGCAAGAGTTAGTCGAACTCAGAAAATTACAATCCATAGACAATCGTGTGCGCGCCCATGAAAAGGCGCATCTCGCGGCGGCCGGGGGAATAGCTAAGGGAGGCGCAAGCTTTCAAACCACAACTGGGCCAGATGGCAAGCAATATGCCGTTGGTGGAGAGGTATCGATTGATACTTCACCGGTAGCCGGTGACCCGCAAGCGACCATTCATAAAGCACGTCAAATTAGACGCGCGGCACAAGCGCCCTTAGAACCATCGGCGCAGGATAGACTCGTCGCGGCTAGCGCGTATGCAACAGAGCAGAAGGCCTTAGTGGAATTACGGCAGTTGAAATTAGAAGAGTCTCAGTTCGCAGAAGGTGAAGCAGGGGCTTTTATAGCTCAAGCTGAACAAGGTCATCGTATTAGCGAAGTCGCTTGATTATTTATTTATAGTTATCCAGCTCATCACCACGTGTGTAGTTAATCTATCTCGAATCTAAGCTTAGGGCTTTGAGTCTTATACGCTCGACACAAAGCCCTTCAGCAAAAACACTTTTTTTAATCGCGGGTAGCTTGCAGTGTAGGTGAGGCTGCTGGTGTTGTTAAACCTACCGCGTCGCCCATTTTGCGAAGCATAACAGTAATGCTGTTTGGGTAATTGAATCCAGCTCCTGTATTTCTGTCAACGATATAACCAATACCACCTCCAATAAGGATATTCCCCCAAACGGCCGTGTTGCTTTTTGAAACAACAGTTTCATTACCTGCAATGTAACCGTCTTTCGTACAATTAACGATTAAATCGTCCGTGCTCTTCTGAATCGTAACGCTGCCAGGTGTAGTTACGAACCATTCTCCTTCATCGTTTTTTAAGGTGCATCCAGCGCCAACCAATGCCTGGTTGTTTTGTGTGGTCTGCACTGATACGGGTTGCAGCTTTTCCCCCACTATTGAAGCACACCCCGTCATGGTAAGTAGTGAGGCTATTGCGAGTAATTTATACATGTGTTTCCCTTTCTTTTATGCGACAAAAAAAGCGTTGTCGCTGCGCCCTAACGATTTATATAAGCGGGAACGGCTTATTGCGCGCGAACTTGATACGCCTGTTCGCGGCCGGAAAGGTAATAATGCAGAGACTATTGTGCTGTACTTGATGAAAACACCTATTTTTATAGGTTTTTAGCTTTGCATCCATGCTGATCCCACTCCCTAATGTGTCTTTAGCTTACTCCTGAATTTTAATGAGTTAAAGCTTTTACTCTATGGCATTAGTTGGGCCTTTTTAAAAAATAAGGCTATGGTTTATTAAGACCGCTAATGTTCACCTAAAATGCAGTTTTGGAGTTGCGAAGCTACGGTAAACCGTCATTTTTGAGGCACTTGTTCGGTGTATTTAATTTTTAATAGGACTTGGCTTTTCAACTTGCTGCATTAAATCATTGTTCCATTGACCTTCAACTTGAACATGAGCTGCGCCACCGAGCATAAACGCTTGAATTAAATCATGATTAAGGTAGGCATATAACCCTGGCTGTTTAAAAGTATAAATAGCCGCCACTGCTTCACCACCATTGACATGCCAAGTTTCTCTATCAACCGTTGGCACGTTTTTAAATGAACCTCCCGGCCAAACTAAATCACCATGCCCGCCTATTAGATGTATACGGGAATCTTCATTGGCTTGTGAATGAATGAATAAAACCGTTTCGCCAACTTTGGCTTTCATCGCGTTTTTACCCGTTAAAGCGTCTTTTCGGCCATTATAGGTTACATGTGTTGGCACTAACCCACGCATAACTTTCAAAGTGTCATTAAAGGGTGCTATTGCGTTTGGGTAACGCTTATACTTGCCATTTTCATCCTTTGGAATATACCAACCTTGTTCGCCAATATAATAGGCGTTATCATAAAAAACTGGCTTGCCCCTATTATCCTTTAGTCCATCTTTTGGCAAAATCATAATTGCTCCATACATACCTGAAACCACGTGATAAGGAATCATCATCCCACCAGGAGCACAGTGATAAACATAAGTGCCAGGTTTGTCCGCCTTAAAACGAAGAACCACTTGTTCACCTGGGGAGACTTTGGTCAAAGCACCACCACCAAGTGCACCTGTTGCGGCGTGAAAATCAATATTATGTAGCAATACATTGGTTTTTGGGTTTTTGAGTGTTAGTTCAACATAATCGCCCTCATGCACTACAATTATTGGCCCTGGATTAGTGCCATTAAAAGTCATCGCTTGAACAAAAACTCCAGGCTCTATCTCAATCTCTTTTTCTTTAATAACCATTTCGATGTCAATAATTCTGGGCTTGCCAGAATATTTTTGTTGATGCTTGGGTAAAAAAGGCGGTGCAACTAGGGTTTGTTTCACTCTTTCTAACCCTTGTATATTAGCGTGTATGCCAATGTTAGCGATGTATGATGACGCCTCTTCACTAGCAAATAATGATAATGCGTATAGTGTTAACCATAAGGTTAAAATAATTTTTAATTTTTTCATTTTTATGTCCCCAAAATGCTCAAAAGAGAATAGAAGGTGTGAGGGGTAAAACCTAACACCTAACTTAATGGGCGCGCATTTTTGCACGTCCATTTTGAAATGTTTTTTAGTGGTAAAAAGAATGAGGGTGTTGGTGCTTAAACCACTGCGCTGCACTTGATGAAAGCACCTATTTTTATAGGTTTTTAGCTTTGCATCCATGCTGACCCCGCTCCCTACTGTGTCTTTAGCTTACTCCTTAATTTTAATGAGCCAAAGCTTTTAAAGAGTTGTTAGGCTGATTTATTTTTAGATATAGCCTCATAATCAAATAGATAACGCGTTCTCTTACAGAGAGAAACCAACATAAGCATTAATGGCACTTCAATTAAGACACCCACTACAGTCGCTAAGGCCGCCCCAGAAGACAGGCCAAATAGTATCACCGCCGTAGCTATTGCTACCTCAAAATGATTGGATGCACCTATTAGTGAAACCGGCGCAGCATCCTGATACGAAAGCCTAAACCGCCTCGATAAGACAAAGTAACCAAGGGCGAAAATAAATAATGTTTGAATCAGTAGAGGAATAGCTATCCATAATATAGTGAGAGGATTGCTAACGATGACCTCCCCCTTAAAGGAAAATAGAAGAACCAGCGTAACCAGTAAAGCGGTAATACTCACAGGCGTTAGCCAATGCAAAAACCGTTCATTGAACCATGCAATACCTTTATGTTTAATAATGAGTTTTCTAGAAAAGTAGCCCGCCACTAAAGGCAATGCGACATAAATCGACACAGAAAGCACCATCGTTTGCCAGGGTACGGGCATAGAATTAACATTTAGCAATAGCCCACCCAATGGGCCGTAGAGAAGAAGCATCATTAATGAATTAATGGCGACCATCACTAACGTTAAGCCATCATTACCTTTTGATAAGTGCCCCCACATCAATACCATCGCTGTACAGGGGGCAATACCCAGTAATATTGTTCCGGCAATATAGCTTCGCCACAACTCGACCTCTTCACCGTTAGCCAAAATTTCCGTGCCGGGTAATAGATCTCTAAACAGATACCCCAGGAATAAATAGGAGATAGCGAACATACTAAAAGGCTTGATACACCAGTTAATAAACAGGGTAATAAGCACCGGTTTGGGCGTTTTTGCCGATTTTATAACCTGCGAAAAGTCTATTTTAACCATGATGGGGTACATCATAAAAAATAGACAGACGGCGATCGGAATGGATACTTGATAAATTGAGAAATCATTCAACGTTGTAGCGACACCAGGTGCCGCCTTTCCAAGAACAATTCCACCACCAATACAAAGCAATACCCATATAGTTAAGTAGCGTTCAAATAGGGATAGTTTTTTCTCTTGCATTTATTTAATTGCAACCGCATTTCTGTCAATATTGATTGAAATGAGATCATCAATTACTTGTTCAATATTATTTCGTACAGCACCTTCGTTGGCAATTCTCAAGCGTTTTATTGCAATGGCTGAATCAGAAAATGTTGCAGTAAATGGAGTGGCAAAGGTTTTAGAATACACGACTTGATCTGTGGATTTTGCCTTAAGAATATATTCAGCCGTGGCAGTAACTTTGAGATCTAAGCCTAATAATGGTTGATCAAGGCTGATTAATTTAACGTCCAATAAATACTTACTGTCGTTAACGCTACTGGATAATAGCATGGCATCTTTGAGTGATTTTTCGAGCGCTAATTTAAAATCGGCATCGGCAACTTTAGATAACCAAAGAGGGTTAGTTTCACGCCCACCACTGACATTATTCAGGGATATACTGTTTTTAGTTTGAGTGTTTGCGGCAGCCCTGGCGCCATCGACATGTCTAGCAGTCATTCCACCCACCTGTGCCGGTGAAGCGCAACCAGCTAGTCCAGCTGTGACAATTAAACAAATAATAATTCTTTTCATATTTACTCTCTTGGTTAAAAAAACTAAAAGTCTAACGTTTAATTTAAACGGAGCGCGTTTTTGCGCGTTTATCCTAAAATATTTGTTAGGGGTGAAAAGGCTGATGGTGCTGACTCTATTGCGTTGTGTTTGATGGAAGCAGTTGTTTTTATAGGTTTTTAGCTTTGCATCCATGCTGGCCCCACTCCCTAATGTGTATTTAGCTTACTCCTGAATTTTAATGAGCTAAAGCTTTTGATTATTTTTTATTATTTGAACGCTATTTCAAAGCAAGGTTACCTTCTATTCGTTGGAAACAATTAAGGCCGGTGACGTGTTTAGAGCCGCGCTTTGCAAGTCGTTTCGATCAAATCGATAAGTATTCGCTCGACATTGCTGCCACCAATACCAACTCGCGCGCCTGGGGAAATTGTTGCTAGGGTCTGCATCGAATGCTGATAGTTACCCGTCACAAAATCACTAAGTGAAGTCACCAGGGCAAGTGAAATATCACGATTCACCCCGCTGGGTTTTCCAGAAATGGTTTCCTCGCATCGTTTAAGTCCGGCTATATCGCCTGCTGTAGCGTACAGGCCAGCCACATGAAGTGCGATGAAAGGGTGGCCTATCATTCCCCAGACGCGCTCAATATGCTTTAGCACATCATTTCCCAATGTGCGCATCTCGCCGCTTTGAAGGTAATCCCTGAGCAGGAAACCACCACAATCAGCAAGCGTAAGAATAGGGCCGCATGTCGTGGTTTCTGGTGCACAAAACTCCTGATAACGTTGCATCGCAGCTTCGCGGTCGCCTATTTGCCATTCGGCCAAAGCAAGGTGCCACTGGACGTGCCCATACATTTGTCCTTCGCGAGCGCCGGCCCCATGCTCTTTGAGCCAGTCATGTAGCAGCTTTGCCGATTCTTCGGCTGCGCCGTCATCATGCAGCATATGTGCTAAGCCATGAATGGAATAGAGTGCCTGGGGTCGTATGTCCAAAGCCCGTTCAATAAGCTCGCGTCCACGCTTGCGTTGCCCTGCTTCGCTCGCTGCAAATCCTAGTCGGGCAAGGAACGCCCAATCGTTACCTAAAGCCTCTTCAACGGACTCGAATACATTCAGCACGGCATCAAGTTTTTGGGGTCCCCCGTAAAAAAACAGATTTCCCGCTAGCTGGGAAACCACTAACAGATCGGTAGGCGTAGTTTCTATGTAGGCCAGTGCCTTTGCTCTGGTAGCATCAGGTAGGTCAATCATGCCGATAAGAACATCGATATGTTCACGCTCCCAGTCGGTTGCGTTCAATGACGCCCGTTCTGCAAGTTCTCGGTAGACTTTAGCATCAGGCTCGCCAACATCTTGTGCCACGTAATAGCGCGCAGCTGCAGCTAAGGCAAAATCCTTATCTAGCTGAAGTGCCTTATCAAGGGTTTCGGCCGCGCCAGATTCTGACCCTAGAATTAAATCGATTGCTTCCTGATACAAATCAGCAGCTTCAGAGGACTTACTTGATAGTGTGTTACCAGTGCGTGTTTCGAACATGGGGAATCCTTATAGAGTAGTTAATCTATACCAGCATAGCGAAACGGCGCTTTTGAGGGCCAAGTTGAGTGACTTGTTATACAAAGGCGACATATTAAGAAGTCATAACTTTAAGTGCAAGATAGGGCACTAAATTAGTGATAAATATGGCTAGTTTGTAATTACCTAAGAAGTTGAAATAAAACTCATCAAGTTTTTCAGTTGGAATTTTGGAAAGTTTAGAGTGTATGCTTTTAATCGGCGTGCTAAATATAGTCACCATTACAACACTAAAAACATATAGGCCTAAGTTGATAACGGTGCACCAGCCTAAAAAGGTTGTAATTATAGATATATGTTCCATTTTTGTTCTCCTGCTTTTCCGTATAACGCCTTAATAACCGGACGCAGCGATGCTGCGTCAGGCGCCGTAGGCGCGAAGTTGATTTACTTGTTAGGGCTTGATTCAATGTTGTCAGGCGATTGCGTTACGCTATGAACACCTAAAAGCAGTTTTTGGGGGTCGCATTGAGCCTTGTAAATAGCAACAAGAATATACGGGAACCCAAACATGCCACCCATAATAATGCTTAAAAACCCGAATAGGTGTCCCTTGATAGTGAAACCCTCTCTCCAGCTAATCCAAGTAGCCAGCAGAAAGAGATGAAGCAGAAAGTCGGTATTAAACTGTGACCGCCAATCCAGGTTCAACATGTCACCAAAATAAAAAACTGGCCAATTAAATCCATCGCTTAAAATCGCAAACACGGTAACTACATAAATTGCTACAGTAGAGAAAACCAAAAACCATTGAACATTTTTCACGGAGATGCTCCTTTTATTCATTAACGGGTCGGTGACTGGCCCTAACGTCCAGAGTAAAACGCGGGCATCTTATTGCGTCATCATGCTCAAATACCTTGTTATGCGGTTTACTTGCGATTAACTTTAACAATTTTAGCGCCATGGAAGTGAACTGTTTTGCCAGATAAAATGGCGCTTCCATAAAGCAGGTTATTATTGAAGTTGATTAATAATGTAACGTAATCTCCATAACCCTTTTCGAACCACGACGCAAGAAAGACGCCATCTTCTACTTCGAATGTTTGGTAAGGAAAAGGCCCCCACCATTTTTCTGGCTTTGAACCGGTAAGGTAGCGATAGCTAACCCCGTGCTCTTCAAATTTAACGTTATATGAACGACCACTAGTGTAGTTATAAGTAATATTTGTACTATTAAGTTCTCGGCTAGGCAATGAAAGCTCTGAGGCTTCTAATGCCGTGGTAAAAATAAAAACTACAAAAAGAGTAAAAAATAATTTCATACGTAAGGAGCTAAATTTCAATTGAGTCACCTTTTCTAAGAATCACACACTCGATGCCCATTTTTTCAACTTCTTCTTTAAACATCTTGTCATCAGCAGGATTATATTTTTTAGAAAATAATGCGGGACAGTTATAGTGACAGGGGATCACCAGTTTTGGTTGAATTATTTTTACCGCCTGTATCGCCTCTCTTTCATCCATTGTGTTATGAACAGTATTTCCGCCAATGGGGACCATTAAAACATCAGGATTTCTTATGCTCTGCCACTCATTTTCATGAAGGAGAGTATCGCCAAGGTTTACAACACTCTTACCATCAAATTGAATATTAAAACCGATTGCGCCCCAGCCGACTCTCTCACCAGGTCCAGGCTTAAACGTTTTAGACAGAGGGCCAACTTTAAAAGTAACCACCCCGTGAGTGGCCTTGGTTCCTGTTATTGACATTCCATCTAGCTGAATGGTTTCATCTACAGAAATAGTATGAATTTTCTCCATAGGCGTTGTAAAGGCCAGCCCTTTATCCCGCGGACCCAACATTAATGTTTTCCCACCGATATTTTTTACCATTGTTTTATTACAAATAACAACGGCGTTAGAAGCTTTTGCCACTCTGTCCATATGCCAGTAATGATCCGGGTCACCATGGGTCACAAAAATATGTGTAATGCTTTTCCATTCAGATTTTGGGATTACAGTTGTAAATCTGAAAAAATAAAACATCAACCCGCCCGGATCAATGGCGATTTTTTTATTTCCCGAATCAATGATGAAACTGTTGTAGAGATAGTGTGTGATTTTCATATTGAACTCTACTTAATCCGTATAACGCCTAATTTAAAGCGCGTCCATTTTGAAATATTTGTTACGCGGGGTCACTATTATTCATTCTGGCAAATGGAAAAGGGCGAACCCAAAACCAACTTAAAAGAACCAATAAACCAAAGGTGGTGTAGCAAACAATAAATACCCAATCCGGCGCTTGAAAGTACAAAAGTTTCTCAAGCCAATGTGAAATGAAAGAACCCGCATACACAACATCACCAGCCTTTGAACGAAGTTCCATTTCCCAAATGGTTAGCGGACAGGTCACACCTAGCCATGACTGGAGAACAACAACCACAATACCGATCAGATGAGCCATTCGGAACCAAGGATTTCTTACCCAAGACCATGAAAAAAGCCTGCCAACAATAATTAGTAACAGGCCCACGATGACGAATGCCACAAATAGAACATGGGTGAACAAAAGCGCATCTGCTGCTGCAAGGTAACTAGTTTCCGATAACACCATTACACCTAACGTTTGAAATAACGCGACGCGTTTTTTACGGTCGCCGTTAATTGAATTGCTAGGTTTTTACTACTATTGTGTACGGCATTTTCGTACGTTAAATAGGTGGTTAAAATGGGCAGTGTTAGTGTAAACAAATTCAGAGACAATTTAAAAAGCTTTGTAAATCGAGTGCTTACTAAACATTTGCCGCTTAAAGTTACGCGTAGGAATGGTGATGATTTTGTCGTTTTAAGCGCGGATGACTGGGAGCGCGAGCAAGAAACACTATACGTTTTACAAAACCATGACTTAATGAAACAAATTGCAGCCTCAGCCGCTACAAATGCAAAAAATAAGGGGTATAAACCTACGGCCGGAGAGCTAGATGAGATCATTGGTATTTGAAGGTAACACCTGGGATGCATATGAGGAACTTAGGTTAAAGGACAAGAAACTACACAAGGTGCCTTGTCGTTTATTGAAAGAAATGCTTCGTGATGACCCAGGTACGGGCACTGGAAAACCTGAACCACTAAAACATAACCTCTCTGGATCGTGGTCTCACCGCATTAGCCAAAAAGACCGAGTTATTTATAAGTACGATAAAGACTACATTTATATTCATGCTATTGGCGGACATTACGATCAATTTTAAATTGCCCTAACGTCCAGCTGTAAAAAGATTGAAGCGCTTCCATACAAGCCGTTAGTCATATTTTTCTATTGTCTTTAACTGACTAGTAGCAACAATTTTTATCCTGTTGCTTAGCTAAATTAATCACCTTCTTAACCGCGGCCCATTTATAACCGTCTTTCTTGTCACCAGTGATATTTATGTTATAGGTCGAATCTCTACCATCGACATCCTTGTATTTGATGGCAATAGAAACGCCGTCTTTTAGAAGTAGTACGGCTTTATAATCGATCACCCCGCCAATGTTCCGGGCGCCTTCTTTCGATATATTCAGTGGCCGTGGTCTGAATAGAATTTTTTCACCGCCATCGCCGGGTAATGAACTGACGTAGACACCGATAATGGAACTCAAGTTGTGTTCACCTGTATCTTCAATGCTTATACCCCAAAGGGTTTTTTTATTTGCTTCTGAATAGCGACTAAGAAGCGAAAAATGCATTGAACCCTCTGATCTACTAATGATATGAAAAATATTGCCGTCAATATTTCTTCGATCTATATAGTCAATATCATGAAACAGGGTGCTTTGAGGATCAATTTGTTTCACTAAGCTCGCTAGCTTCTTGTTAGTTAGATCCATTTCTTTAGCGGTCTTAATGCCTGCCTTTCTAGCCGATAAAAGCGAAGCCTGTGCATCGAGTAAGAGTTTGGCTTGTTGTTCTTTGTTAGGCTCATTTTCGGCCATGTCTATTAGAACCAATCCTTTGGTGTAGTGACCAGTGGGGTTGCCTTTTTTTATTGCAGAAGTCGCAAAAAATAAAGCATCATCGAAATCTTTACGCTGCAGGCTAACATTTGCCAGCTTTAGACTGGCTGCGGAAAAACCCTGTGCAGAAGATCGACTATAAAACATAATCGCGCTATCTTTATTTTTAGGGGTGCCCTCACCATATTCGTAGTGAAAGCCCAACACATAATGGCCTACTGGATGACTAAGCTCGGATGACTGCATTGCATAATGTAATGATGACTCATAGTCTTCTAGTTTGTTATATGCACGGGACAGTGCGTAATTGACTAGACCGCTTTTTGGGTGCGCACGATACGCTGTTGAGCACACTTCTACAGCCCGCGTACCATTTATATCCTTAAATTCAACCCCAATGTTTGTAGTGGGGTCGTGAGGTATCGCCGCCAACGAAGCGCAATCATCTATTACATTGGCCTGTACGCTTATACTTACGGCTAATGGCATTATTAACAAAACACTAAAAAATAAATTCCGCATAGAAGCCTTTAGTAAATGAAATCGTTAAAAATTAATTCTAACACGGCCTATGCTACCTTCTATATTGTGGGATGTCCTTGTTTAAGCTGCAATCGCTAGTATTCGTGCTGCGGTTCTCCGGATTACGTCTTATCTTACAAAAAATACTCCACCTTCTTGAACTAAGCATTCAGCATGATAACTTTCAATTTGCTCCCGAATCGGCGCTATGTTTTTACGCAAAAGGGGGTACTTTGAACTCCCCCCATATCCCTTTATAGATACTAAGAGAGGCAACTATTATGTTAAATATAATAACTAAGGAGGCTAAACATCAGAAATGATACAGCGAAGTTAGTTTAGAAAACATTAATTTTGATGGACTGCTGCTCTGGCTCCGTCAGTAGAGGTTCGAATCCTCTAACCACAACCAAAACAGAAATTCTGAAATTATAAGCGGGTAATGGTTAGTCACTAGGTCGGCAGGTGCTAAGTATACGAAATTGATATTTTCACTGTAAACGGCGTCTTTATCTGCATCGTATTACCAAACTTTATAATCGTTTCATAACCAACGACTGGTGCGATAAAATAGGATTTTTGTTGATTCAACACTTCGCGCCAAATATTTTCGAGTTGTATTGAAATACTGCCATCAAAACCTTGTAGTCTTAAATTCTGGTACTCAAGCCATTCATCGTTTTCTCCCTGAAAAGTATATTCAGGCTCTGCATCCATTTTCTTGCCGTTAAACACCTCAACGAGGAAACTTTTGACTACATTTTTTATGGCCATGACATTTCTATTGTTGAAAAAGAAACGTCACACTCATTGTTTTGCTTAATCTTACAAGGCTCATCATAACGAATCCAGAGTTGCCCATCATTAACATACCAATCAACAAAATAACTACCTACTTTAATGAACTCGTAATGTTTTTCATCTTGAGATGGATCGATAATTAGGACCTGTTCGGAATGAGCTCCAACAGTACAGGTAACAACTAAAATGCCATCCGGCTTTAATTTTGTAACAACTATATCAATAGTTGCCGCAGATTCATCATATCTATCATTACTCATAGCGCTACTTAAATCACAAGCAACTTCATGAGTTGAAAGCTGTTTCTTATCTTGAGTTATCGATAGAACACTGTCATATAGAGCAGCATGTTCAAGTTGCCACTTCCACGTTACACGTTCTTTTAGGGCTTTTTTTTCAGCTTCAATTTGTTCACTATTTCTAATATGACTGGCTTTAACATCGCCAACACATGAACGATAACGAGATGATGACTCTTGCCAACAGTGTTCATTATCATAATGATTAGTCTCGGCGAGACAATACTCAAGTACCACTCTTGCGAGTTTCTTACACGAATCAAATTCATTCTCAGTAGGAGAAGAAAATGATATTGAATTGACGAAAAGCAGACCGCTGGCGAAAAAAAGAAACGGAAGTTTTGTTATTGTTCGATTCATCACTATCGGCATGGAAATTTCTCACGCAAAGCAGTAAGAATCAGCCTGCTTGCACCTAGGGATAGTTTTTCTGGGTGATCTTCAAGATAACTTGTGGCAACTATAACAAGTTCGCTCACTGAAACCAGATCATCGGGCAGACAGAACAGCTCTTCCTTTAACTGGCCCCAATCTAGCAATGAAGCATAAGTATCTACCGTACTAGAGATAAATCGATAGCATCTACCAGTATCATAATCGCTAGATGCTACGGCTGTTTTACAGTCAGGCAATAAACTTGAACCCCTTTCATAGGCCGGCACAGCGCCAAGCTGAAATGACATAAGCCATAATGTGATTAACAATAATTTCTTCATAAAGACACCTTGATATTACTCGTAGTCAGACTGTGCCAAATCTTCTGATGACGTATATACAGCTTCTGTTGATGCGTCATCTCGATAGACCCTCTGCTAACTTTAACAAAGAGACTGCCCATCTTTGCGGCTTTCGTAGGATTTTTATATCCCCGCAAAATTGATCATCGAACAGAACTTATCAAGTCTCGTCGCTTTTTACCAAAACCAAATAGGCTAATACCTTTTTTGAATCTAACGCTTATATAAGGAGTGGTAGCGAAGTTGATGTCCCAGCCCAAAGCGCGGCGGGTTGTTTTTGTTAGGCATAAGCGGTCTAGCTAGCTCCTCGCAAGAGCGAATATCCAAGCCATCCAGCTTAAACTATGCAACCAACCCGAAATCGTTACGATACTCCAAGCATACATATATTTTTTATTCTTTGCTAGGCATTGAGATATTAGCCAGATCAGCGGCATGAACATAAGGACCAGTAGTAAGAGCGGTATCAGCACCGTCCCCATACTTGGACCTAGGGTTGTAATAATAACGACGTTTGTAATGACAGTTATTAGTATAAAAAGAAGAAGTTTTAGCCGAAATTCAGGAAACTTAATAAAAACAAACAGCACAAAAACGTAGAATACTAGGGCTAGATAAGGCAGATATAGAATGCCTTTGATACTCATAATTGATTCAGGAAATAGAATCCACAAATTCATCACCAAGCCTCCTTATTGATCTGTTATTGATTTTAAGCCTAACGTTTGAGTTAAGCGGCCAAGCGTTGTTTGCTTGGTCCACACACAACTTGAGCGATTTGTTAGGCATTTTTAGGTGGCCATTCTTCATATTCAGGAACACCATCTGGAATAATTTCCCAAGTTGCTTTTGAACCTACAAAAATATGCATTCCTATTTCTATATTTGGGTCACCCTCTACGCAACCTAAAGTTACACCAATTACATTGCCTTCATTAGTGCCACAAAGGGTTGATCCACATTTACTACAGAACTGTATTCCAGACCCAGTCTTTGATTCATAAGTTGTTAGTAGGTTTTCACCAGTTAACCATGAAAATTCATCAGTATTTAAACGTGCAAATGCAGATGCCTGTGAACTAAATGCCTTTCTGCACATTGAACAATGGCATGAACGGGCATCTCGTAGTTTTCCATCAATTTTGTATGTGACTGCACCACAAAAACATGAGCCATTTATCGTCATTATTCGATTCTCTTTTATGCCTAACGTTTAATTTAAAGGGCGCGCTGTTTTTTGCGCGTACGTTTTGAAATATTTGTTAGTGGTGGAAAGGATGGTAGTGCTGACACAATTGCGTTGTGCCTGATGAAAAAGATGTTTTTATAGGTTTTTAGCTTTGCATCCATGCTGACTCCAATCCCTAAGGTGATTTTAGCTTACTCCTGAATTTTAATGAGCCAAAGCTTTTGATCATTTTTTATTATTTGGACGCTATTTAAAAGCTTAGATTTCACCCTAAAGGGCGAGTGACTCTTTTGTCTTTAGCAACATAGCTGAGCCAAGCAATTTTATCGTTTGAGTGATAACTTGTGCCCTCGGGTACAAAAGAGTAACCAGAAAAATACCATCCCAATACCTCACCTATAGGTACCCTTAGAATAGCTACTTTTTCCAACCGCTGAGGAACTCGCCACAAAGCAGGCTCAGACAGTCACAGCGGAAAGCCTTGTAAAAAGCATCTATTCATCGGTGAGGTAAAAGGGAGATAAAATCAAAGGCATTCAAGCAGTTCGTGGCTCGTAAACTTTCCCTTTATCGCGCTAGCAATTAGTTGTTTTTCGGAATAGAGAGCGCGTTGTTTGAGCGTAGCGAGTTTAGCGCGAACCCGAAAAATGACTGATTGTTGCGATCAGGGTTCCCTTTTCTTTGGTTAGTTTATTTTGGGAAAGCAAAAGAAATGATCGCTCTAGCGGCAGCGAAAACAAGGTGATTTTAATTATCAAGTTGGCAGCCCCTTTATTTTTAATAGGCCTAACTTGTTCTTATGATCAAAGACCAATTGTGTCTCATAGGGTATAAGTTTCATTTAAGATGAAAAGGATCATCTTGATTCAGCTAAAACAGGAATAATAATTCCCTGTAATTCGTATATATAGACAGACTATAATTCTCAGTGATAGCAAAAACTATTAGGCCATGCAAATGTTAAAACAACGGAAATTTACACCCACGTGTTACAGCAGGATTTGGGGTTGGTGATCAGCCCTTTGGAGCAGCTAGGTAACCCAGAATGACGACGTATTCTTATGGCGCCAGGCGCATTGTTTGTTTAACGGAAGAAACGACCGAAGCGCTGTATTTAATGGGCGAGCAAGATCGTATTGTCGGTATTTCTGGTTTTACCGTACGCCCCGCGATTGCGCGAAAAGAAAAGCCCAAGGTGTCGGCGTTTATTTCGGCAAAAATCGATAAAATTTTGGCCTTAAAGCCCGACCTGGTGCTGGCTTTTTCCGATATGCAGGCGGATATTACCGCCGAGCTGGTCAAGGCGGGCTTGCAGGTGCACGTATTTAATCAGCGCTCAGTGAATGAAATATTTGAGATGTTGTACACCCTCGGCGCACTTATTGGTGAACCGGCAAAGGCCGCGGCTTTGGTGCTGGAATACGAAAAAAACATAAGCGAAAGCCGTGAACAAATTCAACATGAGCGAAAAAAACCGGTTGTTTATTTTGAAGAGTGGGATGAGCCGTTATTTTCGGGTATTAAATGGGTCGCAGAGCTGGTTGAGATAGCCGGAGGGGTGGATTGTTTTCCCGAGTTATCGAAACAAGCAGGCGGTAAGCAGCGTATTATTGAAGACCCACAGCAAGTAATCGATCGCCAACCGGATATTATTATCGGTTCATGGTGCGGTAAAAAATTTAGACCTGAACGCGTGGCTAATCGAGAAGGCTGGGCTAGCATTCCAGCGGTGCAAAATAATCAAATTTTTGAAATAAAGTCGGTGGATATTCTGCAACCGGGGCCTGCCGCATTAACCGATGGGTTGCACCAATTACGGGAAATTATTGGCAACTGGGTAGAACAATATGGATAAGGTACTGTATTACGTGCACGACCCGATGTGTAGCTGGTGCTGGGCGTTTAATAAGACCTGGGCTGCGGTGCAAGCAACATTGCCGGCCTCATTTGAAGTGCGATATCTGTTGGGCGGCCTTGCGCCAGATAGCAACGAGCCAATGGCGGCGGACTTACAGCAACGCATCAGCGCGGGTTGGTATCGTATCCAGCAGCACGTGCCGGGCACAAAGTTTAATCATGATTTTTGGACACTATGCCAGCCGAGGCGCTCTACTTACCCCGCATCGCGCGCGATTATTGCTGCCAGGATGATGGATAAAACAGCGGAAAAGCCGATGCTGTTGGCTATTCAACAGGCGTATTATCTACAGGCTAAAAACCCAGCGGACGATGAAGTGCTCATTGAGTGTGCGGGTAGTATAGGTTTAGATGTCAGCGAGTTTGCTGAATGGCTCAATCACCCGGCGACTCAGCAACAGTTATTAATGGAAATAAAACTGGCGAGGGAGATGGGCGCGAATAGTTTTCCGAGTATCGTATTGCAACAAGCTGGGCAAACGACATTATTAACGTATGATTACAATGATCCGCAAGTGATTCTTAGCCAACTTGTTTAAGTCTATGATGGGCACTAAAAACAAAAGGAAAAAACGATGATGGGTATGGAAATAGAGTATTGGCACTGGTTGGTATTGGGTATGTTACTGGTTGGGTTTGAGATTTTTATACCCAGTTTTACGGTGTTGTGGTTTGGCCTGGGAGCCTTGTTTGTAGCGCTGACGCTGCTGCTGTTTCCAGAGTTGGCATTGGGCTGGCAGCTGTTTATCTGGACCATTTTGTCTATCGTGTTTGCGGCAGCCTGGTTTAAATATTTACGCCCAAAAATGACCGACAGAACAAAAGCAGGCATCACTCAAGAGGCGATAGCGGGTGAGGTTGGTATGGTGATAAAAGCCCCCAGCGAAAACTCACGTGGACACGTACGCTTTACCACGCCTATTTTGGGTGATGATGAGTGGGAATTTATCTGCGACCAAAGCGTTACTGTCGGCGATAAAGTCAAAATTAAAGAAGCATCGGGTAATACACTCGTTGTGAGTAAAGCACGATAAATAACTAAGGAGTTTGAGATGGATGGATTAATTGTTGCAAGTGTCTTTTTAGGTTTAGTTTTCTTAACCATTTCAATGGGGGTGAAGCTTGTTCCCCAAGGCTCTAAATGGGTGGTGCAACGGCTGGGTAAGTTTCATAAAACATTGGGCCCGGGCTTAAACCTTATTATTCCTTATATTGACCACGTGGCGTATAGAGTGACCACTAAAGATATCGTGTTGGATATTCCATCTCAAGAAGTGATCACACAAGATAACGTGGTGATTATTGCAAACGCCGTGGCTTATATTAATATCGTGGCACCAGAGCGCGCCGTTTACGGCGTAGAGGACTACGAGCTAGCGATTAGAACTTTAGTGCAAACATCGCTAAGATCGATTGTGGGTGAGATGAAACTAGATGATGCGTTAACTTCACGTGAACTGATTAAAGCTCGCTTAAAAGAGACCATTTCTGATGATATTTCGGATTGGGGTATCACGCTTAAAACGGTAGAAATTCAGGATATTACGCCATCGGGAACCATGCAAAACGCGATGGAAGAGCAAGCAGCGGCTGAAAGGCAGCGCCGCGCCGCAGTAACCAGGGCAGAAGGCGAAAAAGCAGCGGCTATTTTAGAGGCTGAAGGTCGTTTAGAAGCGTCAAGACGTGATGCTGAAGCGCAAGTGGTATTGGCGGAAGCCAGTAAACTGGCGATTACTAAAGTGGCCGAAGCCATTCAAGATAAGCAATTACCAGTGATGTATATTTTGGGTGAAAAATATGTCGATGCGATTCAATCCATGTCTAACTCTGATAACGCAAAAACCATCTTGCTGCCGGCAGATTTGCCAGCAGCTATTAGAGGAATGTTAGGCAGTAAGTAAACGGCGTTATTGGATAACACGCGCCTTACTGGTGGCGCTTTTTATCACTTTAACGTGGTCGCCTTTTCTGAATATCGCGTTGGGATTGGCTTCCTGAACGATGGATTGAACTTGACCATTATTTAATTGAACGGTAATTTGCACGCCGTTAGCCTTGTTGTACATTTCTTCAACTTTGTTACCGATCATGCCGCCGACTACGGCACCGGCCACGGCTGCCGCTGCACTGCCGCGCCCACCGCCAACGCTGCTACCGCCAATACCACCGAGCAGGCCACCTGCGATTTTACCCACCACATTGCCTTCTGAATCTATGGTGACGGGCTGTATATCTAGTACAACGCCATTTGATACCTGCATGGCCTGGTTCGCTTCGCTCGCGGTATAGCTTTCGGTTGAGTTGCCATAAGGGTTGGGGCCAGCACAGGCGGTTAATGCAAGGGCCGTGATGGCCAATAAGAGCGCGGTTAGTGTTTTCATAAAGTCACCTATAGTAATGAGTTATCTAAATAGTTAGGGTGTTAAAGTTTTTATTAGTTCATTGTTTAAAAATATTACCGAAATCCATCGTACCCGTTTTTTCGAAGGGAATTGGAAAAACGTGAAGGGCGTATTGGCTAACGTCTATGCCTATTTCGGGTGTACCTAAGCTCACTTTTCCGGCGAGACGGTAATTTAATGACTGCTTAGATTCTTGTGACAGTTTGTTTAATTGATTGATCACGCCAAAGGTAGTGCTGACGAGAGAAGCGGTGAGCATTTCTTCACCGTAAGCAGGCACGGTAATAGACTGATTAGATACGCCGCTAGCAAATTCAGAACCATTAATATCCAGGTTATAGCTTAATCCTTTGATATAGAGGGCGGTTTCATTCGGGTTTAGAATGCGAAGCGTTAATTCATATCGCTGTTCTAGCAGTTGGGCATCCTTTAATTGAATGCCAGCGATATTCACCATCGGTGGTTCTGCATGATAGGTGACGCCAGCGCAGGCGGTCAGCGTCAAGATGAAAATGGATATGAATAAACGATACGTCAGGTGTTGCATCTAAAATCCCCAGTTATGCCATTATCTTATGCCAATAAAAGGCCAGATAGAAGTCCGATTATAAAACGATTACCGCGTCGTTCTGTGACCACACGGGGTATTTCTTCATAATACTGACGAATATATCGGATTTAATTTGTTGCTCGTACCATTTAATCAAATGCCTATGCGGTAACTCTCTAAACCAATCGATATCAACGTGAGCAAATTGGCGAATAAAAGGGAAAATACCGATGTCCGCTAAACTGATCGAATCGCCTAGCAAGTAGTTATTTTTTGCCAGTAAATCGTCCAGACTTTGAAGAAAGCCGTCTGCTTGTTGGCGATAATACGCTGCCGAGTGTTCCGGGTGCCGATCGGCGTACTTGTAACGATCCAGCTGCGGCTTAAATTCATGATCATTACAGTGTACTAGCGCGATTGCCGCTTCCAGTTGTTGACTGTCGCCGCGTAAACCGGCGGCATCGCTTAGCGCAGTGGCCCAAAGCGCAATATCCCAGCTTTCATCTATCACGTCACCGTTTGAAAGTTGAAGAACGGGTACGGTTGCTTTGGGGGAAATATCTAGCATCGCCTGCGGTTTATTGCGCAGTACTATTTCGCGTAGCTCGACCTGAACGCCGCTGTATTTAATCGCGAGCCGGGCGCGCATCGCGTACGGGCACCGGCGAAATGAATATAGAATCGGCGTTTCAGACACGGTGTTTGGCTTAGTGGTGGTGGCCACCAGCGCCGTGTGCGTGTCCGTGGGCCAGTTCTTCGGCCGTCGCTTCGCGCACATCAACAATGTCTAAATCAAAGTGAAGGGTTTGCCCTGCCAGCGGGTGATTGGTATCGATTTTAACCATAAACTTGCCAGCTTTTACAACGCTGACCTGGCGGTGGCCTTGTTCGGTATGAACCGTGGCTATCATGCCGGGGCGCCATTTCTTTGCGCCAGTCAAATGTTTAGCAGGAACGCTTTGAATTGAGTCGGCGATACGCTCGCCATAACCATCGGTGGGCTGAACGGTAACGCTAAATTTGTCGCCGGCCTGTTTGCCTTCCATCGCCGTTTGTACGCCACTAATCATACCGCCATGTCCGTGTAACAAAGCACTAGCCTGTTGGCCAGCAGACGATTCGATGATTTCGCCTTCATCATTTTTCAAGGTGTAGTGGAACTGTACAACGGCGTCTTTTGTAATTTTCATAATCAATCAGTTTAGTGAGTCGTAACAAAGGTGATTTTAGCATTCTAGAGACTTCTACGGTGTAAACTAATGCCATGATAAAAGTTGATTTACACTCGCATACCCTGGTTTCAGACGGTACGCTTTCTCCTACAGAGCTGGTTGCAAGGGCGAAAGCCAATGGCGTCGAGATGTTGTCTATTACCGATCACGATTCAGTGGCGGCTTATGAAGAGCTGAACGATGTTGCGCTTGACGGTATGAAATTAATTCCAGGTATTGAGTTTTCTACACAATGGCGTGGCGTTGGCGTTCATATCCTGGGTTTGAATTTACGCTTAAAAAGTGAATCGCTGGTGCAAGGCGTCGCGCAACAAGAAAAGGCGCGTAGCGAGCGCGCATTACTAATCAATCAGCGCCTAATTAAGGCGGGTCTGGCGATTAATTTTGAACGGGTTAAAGAGATAGCTGGCCAGATTAACGTGGGGCGGCCGCATTTCGCGCAACACCTCGTTGAACTGGGTTTGGTGAAGAATATGTCGGCGGCTTTTAAAAAATATTTAGGCGACGGTAAAGCAGGTGATGTAAAACAATTCTGGGCGGAGTTGCCGCAAATCGTTGAATGGATTGTCGATAGCGGAGGCACCGCAGTGTTGGCCCATCCATTGAAGTACAAAATGACGCGTACTAAGCTCTCGGCGCTATTGGATGCTTTTATCGAGGCGGGTGGTACGGGTATGGAAGTGGTGTCTGGCCAACAAAGCAGTGATGAAACCAGTCGCTTATCTCAATTGTGTAAGGCAAAGGGCTTATTGGCTTCGTGTGGTTCGGATTTTCATCAGCCGAGCCAATGGGGTGAATTAGGTTCGATGTCGCCTTTCCCCGCAGAATGCGAGCCCGTTTGGACGAGCTGGTGAGAGGCTCAATATTGATTCAAACGGAATTCTATTTTTTGTTTAAAGTTCGATAAGGAGTTAAATTTACTGGCTGGAAAGCGCCAGGTTTTAATCGCCTTTAGCGCTGACTTATCAAGTACTGACGAGCCAGACGATTGAATAATAAAGGCGTTATTGACGTGGCCATTATTGGCAACGGAGATTTCAAAAATGACAATGCCTTCTATACCTCTGCGCTTCGCAATGCTGGGGTATCTCGGTTTCGGCTGATAACTGGGCTGCGGTGTCGAAAACACGATTGGTTTTTTTACCGGCGTGGGTAAGGGTGAAGCAATGGGTTGTTGCTTAGTTCTTACCGGTTCTTTTTTAACCGGCTTAGGTTTTTCCTTGGTTTTTTGAATAGTTTTTTGAGCAACTTTTTTAGCCACAGGAGCCTGAGTGACGACCTTCTTTTTTACCTCTTCAATAATCGGCTGCTGAACCGGTATGATGGGCTCAACGGGAGTGGGTTCGACCAATAAGACGCTAATGGTTCTAGCAGGAATGCTTTCAATAATGTCGCTAGTAAACGCCCCTGATCGATAGGCTATGCCTACTAAAAGGGTATGTACGAATATAGACGTCAGAACAAATAAAATGACTGACGTCGGTTTGTATACCGGAGGAATCCATGTGTTAGCGACACTGCTCATACCGCGTAATTAGGCTTTTTTGGTGTCTAGCGACAGATTGACTGTTTGAAAAACTGGCTTAGCGAGTCGTTTATCCAGTACGTTCTTTAGCGCAATTAACAAGCCTAGTCCGATAAAGGCTCCGGGTGGCAAGATGGCCAGCAAAAAACCTTCGTAGTTAGCGATTACGGTTATCGTCATATCTTTAGCAACGTCTCCAAATATTAAGTGCGCATTGGCGAATAAGGTGCCAGAGCCTAATACTTCACGCATCGCGCCAAGAATAACGAGCGCGCCGGTAAAGCCAAGCCCCATACCAAGGCCGTCGATACTAGATGCTCCTATAGGGTTTTTCGAAGCAAAAGCCTCCGCGCGGCCGATAATCGCACAATTGGTTACGATCAGCGGGATAAAAATACCTAAAATTAAATACAGTTCGAAAAAGTAAGCGTTCATGGTCAATTCAATAGCGGTAACGATTGACGCGATGATCAGCACGAACACCGGTAATCTAATTTCATTGCCGACCTGGTGGCGAATCAACGAAACGGTAGCGTTGGATAAAATCAGCGTTAACGTTGTCGCTAGGCCTAAGGCTAAACCATTGATAACGGTGTTGCTAACCGCCAATAATGGGCAAAGGCCCAACAATGCGACGAAGGCCTGGTTGTTTTCCCAAAGGCCATTGTTGAAAATTTTTCTATAGCTATCCATTCGTTGCCCCTGCGGTTTGAGCTAATGCCTCTTTGTTTTTCTGATAGTATTGTAACGTTCTTAGTACCGTTTTGACGACCGCGCGCGGCGTAATCGTCGCGCCTGTGAACTGATCAAACACGCCGCCGTCTCGTTTAACGCGCCATGATTTGGGCTTGGGGTTCAGTAAAGATAGCCCGTTGAAAGAATGTACCCAGTCACTTTTATTGGTGTCAATGGCGTCACCCAGGCCGGGCGTTTCATGGTGTAAGACGGCTCGAACGCCGAGCAGTTCACCATTTTCTTTAATCGCCACGAGTAATTTAATAGAGCCATTGTAACCATCGGGCGCCGTGGGTGAGGCGATAACCGCGACCAGTTGTTCATGTTTAAAGGCGCGATAAAGGGTAACTTCCTGCTCGTTGCCAAATACCTTAGGGTCAGAAACGTGCAAGCTATTAGCCAGTAAATCGTTGTCGTGAAGGCTTTCAGGTACCAGTTCGCGCAAGTTTTTTAAAACAAACAGACGCTCATTTTCCGATATTTTCTCATGCGTTATCGAGTGGGTGAAAGAGACCAGGCCGATTCCAACGAGTGAAAATAAGCCCAGTACCAGACCAGCTCGGAGCATTAATTTTTTATTGTCGGCCATATTATTTGTGCCCATAAACGCGCGGTTGGGTGTAATGGTCAATAAGAGGTACCGCCATATTGATCAAAATAACGGCAAACGCGATACCTTCCGGGTAGCCACCCCAGGTGCGAATGACGTAGGTCAATACGCCGATCAAGAAACCATAGACGAAACGACCTTTTAGAGTGGTCGCAGCCGTGACTGGGTCGGTGGCGATAAAAAAAGCGCCTAACATCGCACCGCCACTTAATAAATGAAAGATCGGTGAGGGCGTAAGGCCTGGCTCAAGCAGATAGAAAATAAAGCTAATGGCAAATAAGCCCGATAGCAAGCCGACGGGGATGTGCCAGCTAATAATTTTTTTGAATAATAATAATATACCGCCAAGCAGGAAGGCGATTGATACAGTTTGCCAACCCTGGCCTGCCCACTCAGCAAAGATGGAGGCCGAGCGAATTTCATCAACCGTCTGGTTTAATCCTAGCCGTGTTTTCATTTCGTCCAGAGGCGTCGCGGCGGTGATCGCGTCGATCATTTCTTTATTAGGCAGCTGCTGAAAAACGATCGACATGACGTCGGAGAAGTGGCTCCCTGCTGGTAGCAGTGAATAGGGTAAAAGCCAAACGGTCATACTCTTTGGGAAGGACACCATCAATACGGCAAATGCAACCATTGCCGGGTTGAAGGGGTTGTAGCCTAAGCCGCCATATAAATGTTTGGCGATGACAATGGCGATAAGTGCGCCGATAAAAGGAATCCACCAGGGAGCTAAGGTTGGCAACGCCAAAGCAAGCAATAAGCCCGTGACGACGGCGCTTAAATCAGAGACGAAGGGCACGATAGGGCGTCCGCGCAGGTAAAGCATCAAAGCTTCTGCAGCAACGGCGGTGGTGGTGCAGATAATAATATTAAAAACGACGCCGTAACCAAAGTACCAAATCATCGTAATAACGCCAGGCATCAGCGCCAGCAATACCCATAGCATCATTTTTTGAATGCTATTTTGTGGTGCAATAAAAGGAGCGTTGGACGTTAAAAAATGCACGGTTTAACTCTCATGGTCTGATTGATTTAGTTTTTTTGCTTTTGCACGACCGATGGCGGCGTCAATTTCTTCTTTAGCGGGTTTGTTTTTTAAGGCGGCCTTTTTTTTCCGCGATTTTTCGGCGCGTTCGGCTTTGTCGCGTGCGAGTCGGGCTTCGCGCGCTTCGAAACGCTCACGCGCTACATCAGACAGGTGCTTTTCGTGGTTTTTCACCTTAAGGGCACTTTTCGCATAGCGGAAGTGCTGCACTAAAGGGATATGGCTGGGGCATACAACGTCACAGCAGCCGCACTCGATACAGTCAAACAGGTTGATTTTTTCGGCTTTTTCTAATTGTTCTGATTTGCTGAACCAATATAATTGTTGCGGCAACAAAGATACCGGGCAAGCGCTCGCGCATAGACCGCAGCGTATGCACGGCATGGCCTGTTTTTCGGTAAGGGCTTCGTGTTTGCTAGCGACTAGAATGCAATTGGTTGCTTTGACAACTGGGATTTCGTCGTTCAACAGGGCGAAACCCATCATCGGCCCACCCATAATGAGACGTTTGGCGAGCTGGGTATAACCATTGCAAGCTTCGATAAGCGTACTAATGGGTGTACCAATGCGTACCTCAAGGTTACGCGGCGTCGTGACGCCTTCGCCGGTGACGGTGATAATTCTTGAGGTGAGCGGCTTGCCTTCAATAACCGCCTGCTGAACCGCGTGTACGGTGCCGACGTTGATCGAGACGATGCCAATATCAGCCGGTATGCCGCCGCTGGGCACTTCTTTACCAGTGAGGGTTTGGATCAGTTGTTTTTCGCCACCCGTTGGGTAAATGGTGGGGATTTGCGCAGCGCTAATAACCGGGTTGTTTTTCTTAACGATGGCAGCCTGAATGGATTTGAACGTTGCAGGAACATTATCTTCAATGGCAAGAATGGCGCGTTCAGCGCCCAGCATGTGCAGTAAGATTTCTACGCCTTCGATGACGAGGTCTGCGCGTTCTTTCAGCAAACGGTCATCACATGAAATGTAGGGTTCGCATTCGGCGCCATTTAGAATCAGCGTTTGGATACGCCGCGATTTACTTTGATTATCGAGTTTAATCGCGGTCGGAAAGGCGGCGCCGCCTAAGCCAACGATACCCGCTTCACGAACGATGTTGACCAGCTCCGACACCGACAGTTGCCGAAAGTCAGCGCGGGGTGTGTAAGCCACTTCCTTATCCAGCCCATCGGTTGTAATGCTGATAGACGGCGCGGAAAAACCAGAAGGGTGCGGGATAAGGTGTTCGGCAATGCTGGTAACGGTGCCAGAGCTAGCCGCGTGGATGGGGGCGCTAATTAGGCCTTGTGCATCGGCAATTTTTTGACCGCGCAACACCTGTTCGCCAACTTTAACCAGCGGTGTAGCGGCATTGCCAATATGTTGGCGTAGTGGGTAGACCAGTTGAGACGGTACGGCTGCCATTTCGATCGGTAAATTGACCGACTCGTTTTTATGTTCTGCTAAAGAGGGCAGACCGCCATTAAAGCGCCATAATTTCACTGGGCCACCTTTTGTTTCGTGCTATCGGGTTTATCCCAGCTCCATAGGGTGAGTGTTTTGGCAAGGGGCTCCATGGTGATACATTCTACTGGGCAAGGAGGAATACACAGCTCGCAGCCGGTGCACTCAGCGGCAATAACGGTGTGCATCTGTTTTGGTGCGCCTAAAATAGCGTCTACTGGGCAAGCCTGAATGCATAGCTTACAGCCAATGCAGGTTTCTTCGTCAATGACAGCGACCAGTTTTGGCTTTTCTTCACCGTTTTCTGCGTTCAGCGGTTTTGCCTCTACGCCAAGCAGGTCTGACAGCGCGGCAATACCTGCCTCGCCGCCTGGTGGACACTGATTAATGTCAGCTTCACCATTGGCAATGGCCTGGGCGTATGGTCGGCAGCCAGGGAAGCTACATTGGCCGCATTGTGTTTGCGGTAGCAGTTTGTCGATTTGATCGACGATTGGGTCGCCTTCAACTTTAAAGCGAATAGCGGCGTAACCCAGCACAATCCCGAGACCGGCAAAGAGTAAAATAAGAGCGAAGAAGGACATGGTTTAAAACTTTACCAAGCCGGAAAAACCCATAAAGGCGACGGACATTAAACCGGCGGTAATCAGCGCGATCGCGTTGCCTCTAAAGGGTTCTGGTACGTCGGATACGGTTATTCGTTCGCGAATGGTAGAAAAAAGCACTAATACCAGAGAAAAACCAAGCGCTGCGCCAAAGCCGTATAGCGCAGACTCGATGAAGCCATGGTCTTCTTGAATATTCAATAATGCCACGCCTAGAACGGCGCAATTAGTCGTGATAAGCGGTAAATAGATGCCCAGTACCTGATACAGAAGAGGGCTTGTTTTATGCACGATCGCTTCAGTCATTTGCACGACCACAGCGATGACCACAATAAAGGTGATCGTACGCAGGTATTCCAGACCCAGCGGGGCGAGCAAGTATTGATTAGCCAAATAACTGCAAATTGAAGCGAGGGTCAGTACAAAAGTTGTTGCCAGCCCCATGCCCATAGCCGTTTCTAGTTTGTTAGAAACGCCCATAAAAGGACACAAGCCGAGAAACTTAACCAGCACAAAATTATTGACCAGAATCGTGCTGACTAGAATGAGTAAGTATTCAGACATAATTTAAAATAACGTTGAGCGGCGTCCATTAGGAATTTTTACAGCTAGTATATCCTTATTGGCTTGGTGAATATAATAACGCGATGGATTATCGGCTGGTAGGCATCATATTAAAGGAAGTATGAGTAATATTCCATACAAGTAAAAGGAATAAATTATTCTCTTGTTATTCCTTTTTATTATTAATAAAAGAAGTTTGGCTTTTTTTGAAACGGTTACTCGAATGGGTATGGGGTATTTGGTGAAGCTAGCACTATCAAAGCAAGCGTTTCGTATTGAATTAGCTGGCTAAACTTGGCGGGTAAAAGCAATAAAGCCGTCAATAGACGGCTTTATTGTTCGTTTGATTAACGAGTGTAGTCTTTATTCACGGCGCTCCATCATTAATAATGGCGCAGGACTATTCGAATCATCATCGGTGTCCGCATAGCCTACGCTCACGACGGGTTCTTTTTGCAGGAAGTCCCACCCGGCGGTCACTGCGTAGCTATCAAACGCATAGCCAACACCCGCATCAATTCCAAACTTGTTTTCTGCCATCGGGTAATAACTAACGCCTACGGCGGCGACGCCATTGTTTTCGTCGTCGTCAGATAAGGCCTTAATGCTCAAGCCAAGGTTGCCGCCGAATGTGTAGTTAATGCCGACGAAAGCAGCAGCATCTGATTGTGCGCTTAGTGGTAAAGCCGCGAGTAGTAGAAGTACATATATTTTTTTCATTGTTATATCCTTAGTTCGTGTTTATCCATTAAAAAACATCATCCCTTTATTATAGGATGCGTTCATTTTCTACTATTATTTGATAACAATCAATGCGCTAGTCGTTTAGCGACTATTTCGGCGAAACAAAGCTCACTTAACCTTCATTCCGGGGTTTGCGCCTTCATCAGGGGATAACAGCCAAATATCCTTTCCGCCCGGGCCAGCTGCTAGGACCATGCCTTCCGATACACCAAAGCGCATTTTTCTAGGCTTGAGGTTGGCGACGATCACCGTGAGTCGGCCTTCGAGCTGCTCGGGGTTGTAGGCGGATTTAATGCCCGCTAATACCTGCCGCTTTTCATCCCCTAGACTTAAGGTCAATCGAAGTAATTTATCGGCGCCTTCGACGTGCTCGGCTTTTTCAATGCGCGCGATGCGCAAATCAATTTTCGCAAAATCTTCAAAGTCGATCAATTCGGCTTCAGTTGAAGGTTCTTTGGCAGCTTTTTTAGCTGGCGTGACGGTTACCGTCTTTTCTAAATTTTCCTTAGACGCTTCAATCAAGGCCGCCAGTTTCTCGCTATCTACGCGAGTTAATAGCGGTTTAAATTTTTTAATGGTGTGGTCGGTCAATGGTGACCATTGATTTGGCCAGGCCATGCTGTCGATATTAAGAAACTGCTCTGCCTTGCCCACCATATTGGGAACAACGGGTTTTAAGTAAGCGGCGATAAGGTAAAACAAATTAATACCCACGCTGCAAACCGCGTGCAGTTCTGCGTCGCTGCCTTCCTCTTTAGCGAGTACCCAGGGCTGTTTATCATCAATATATTGATTGGCTTTGTCGGCGAGGGCCGAAATGGCGCGCATGGCTTTGCTGTATTCGCGCGATTCGTATAAATCAGCCATGTCCTCGCTGGCATTTAAAAAATCTTCAAATAATGCGGCTTCCGAGCACTCGGCGGCTAGTTTTCCATCAAATCGTTTGCTGATAAAACCGCTGCAGCGGCTCGCAATGTTAACCACTTTATTCACCAGGTCGGTATTAACGCGTTGACTGAAGTCTTCAAAGTTAAGGTCAATATCTTCAACACGATTACTGAGTTTGGCGGCAAAATAGTAACGTAAATATTCAGGATTCAAGTGATCCAGATACGTGCGCGCCTTGATAAAGGTGCCACGGGACTTAGACATTTTTTCGCCGTTGACGGTCAGAAAACCGTGAGCAAATATAGCCGTTGGGGTTCTAAAACCCGAACCCGTTAGCATCGCGGGCCAGAACAGGGCGTGAAAATACATAATGTCCTTACCAATAAAATGGTAAAGCTCGGCGGTGCTGTCTTCAGACCAGTATTCGTCAAAATTCAGCCCGGTGTCGTCACACAGTTTTTTGAAACTGCCCATGTAGCCGACGGGGGCGTCTAGCCAAACGTAAAAGAACTTACCCGGCGCGTTAGGAATTTCAAAGCCAAAATAAGGTGAATCGCGCGAAATATCCCAATCTTGCAGGCCGACTTCAAACCATTCGCTGAGTTTATTGGCGACCTGGTCCTGAAGGTGCCCCGAGCGAGTCCATTCTTTCAGCATGCTTTCAAAATCTGCGAGCTTAAAGAAATAGTGCTCAGAGTCTTTTTCTATCGGTTTTTCACCGGATACCGCTGAGATGGGGTTGATTAAATCGGTCGGCGAATAAGTCGAGCTACAAACTTCGCAGTTATCACCATACTGGTCTGCCGCGCCACATTTAGGGCACTCGCCTTTAATAAATCGATCCGGTAAAAACATGTTTTTAACAGGGTCGTAGGCCTGGGTAATCGTTTTGCGGTGAATATGCCCTTGCTCATTAAGCCGATTGTAAATCAGCTCGGCGTAGTCGCGGGTTTCGTCCGTGTGGGTGGAATAAAAGTTATCAAAGCCGACGTTAAAGTCACTGAAATCAGCGTTGTGCTGCGTCCAGGTGTCTGCAATCAATTGTTCGGGTGTAATGCCTTCTTGCTGGGCTCTAAGCATAATGGGCGTGCCGTGGGCATCATCGGCGCAAACGTAATGGCAAGTGTGCCCGCGTTGCTTCTGAAAACGCACCCAAATATCGGTTTGGATGTATTCGACCAGGTGTCCAATATGGATTGGGCCATTGGCGTAAGGCAAAGCACTAGTAACAAGAATTTTTCTGATTTTTTTTGACATAGATTGCTGGTGTGGCGGCTAGTTACTTAAATAAAATTAATAACATAATAAAATGTTATTTAATCATAATTTTAAGCGGGTATTGTCCCATAAAACTTGTGTGATAGGAGGGCGCGTTGTTAAAGCGCGATAGGCTTTAAGTCAGTGATTGGAAAGAGTCTACACAAAAAAAAGCGCAATGCCTTTGGCATTGCGCTTTATGGTAAAAATAAGTTACTTTTCGAAGTTTACTTTAATACCCATAAATGCCTGATAGCGGTCATATTCATAAACAGGGTCATTAGAGTCATAGTTATCGAGTCGAATGCCAGCGAAGCCAAGAACGGGCATGTCTGTTAGCTCGCTTAAGTCTTTTTCAACCCCTAGCTTTACTGTGTAACCTTGTTTGCCAGGTAGGTCTTCGTCATTTTCATCGGTTGTGGATAAGTTGTCGTATTCGTAGTCCTCGTAACTAGATTTAACAAAGACCTTTAAACCATCATTGACGGTATAAAATAAATCTGCAGAGTATTTGATTTTATCGGTATCGTAATAGCCCGAACCATTGTCGGTTCTTTCCTCGTACTCTATGCCTACATTGGTTCTTAGGTCTTGCGTGATTTTATATCGATGGGATAGCTCGACGTTATGGTAAAAATATTTCAGATCGGATCCTGCCACTAAGGCGCCAGCTTTACTTTTTTGCCGTCTGTTGTCGTAGTCTCTCTCACCAATGCCAAGATCAAGCTTGAAGCGGCCGTCACTATTGTGCTTGAAGGTCCAGGTATTAACCAAATTGGCTTGTTCGTAATCAAGCGTGCTAATCCCCATAATATTCTGGTCGTCATAACTTTTATTGTTGTAGGTTAAGGCCAAAGCGGTACGAACTTGATCACTCAGCTGTATTGAGCTAGACCCTAACAGCCTCCAATAATCATAATCATAACGATCTTCAATTTTTTGACCGCTAAATGTACCTATGGCACCAGTTGATCGGCTGACATAGGTTTTATCTTTAAAGCCCGTCTGTATACCTAGTCTTGAGACGACTTTTTTGTCGCTAATGGCGTAAGTTTTTTTGTAGAGTGCTTTTAATCGGCCAGTAAACACATCAGCATTATTAAATGAGCCTTCATGCGCACGGTTTTTAAGTGAGCCACTAAGGGTGAGGCCGGCTAATTTTTGCTTAACAAACACATTCGTGTCAACGAACCAGGCTTCGCCATTATCAAGGCTGTCGGAAAGTTTGTAAGGATTTGAGTCGTAGCCGGGTGATACTTCGGCTTTTAATGTAATAGCAGAGGCATTACTCGTTAGTGAGGCGATGATGGCGCCATAAATTAAATGTTTTTTCATTCTATAGATTCCCTTATTGTTTTTCATATTTTAGCTAATAATTTTATTGTTGATGGTTTTTTTTAGTTCTTTGGCAGGTTTATGCTCTTGGTCTAACCTTAAAATATTATTCAATTCTGTAAGAGCCTGCGAGAACTGATCGTTTTTGTAGTAGGCGGAAGCCAGTAAATAACGAGCCTCAATATTGCCAGTTTGTTCATCGAGAAGTTTTGATAAATGGTTTTGGGCCCGCGTAAATTGAGAACGCTCTATCAGTATTTTAGCCAGTTGATTGAGTGTGGCAGTATCGGAAGGTTCAAGCGATAGTATCTTTTCATAGGTCTTAATGGCATTAACAGGATCACCTATCTCAAGCTGTAATAAGGCCTGGTATCGTAAACCACGGGTATAGTTCGGGCTGCGTTCTAACAGTTGATTAACAATTCTCATCGCTTTATTAGGGTTGCCTAAAAGTTGTAAATATCGGGCTTTCGTAAGTAGGTAAGTATTATTTTGGTAGTTAAGAGTAATGGCGTGGTTAATGGCTTTAAGCGCCAACTCTGTTTGTGACAAGGCTTCATGCGTTAGCGATAATTCAAAAGATAAAAATGCCGCCGCATTATTATGATGGATTAGTTTTTGAAACATCTCGATAGCTGGTTGATATTGTTTTCGGGATCTTTTTATCCTTGCTAATTGAATGTTCGAACGCCATTTATAAGCTTCACTATTAGATAGTCCTTCAAAAATCGTCGAGGCACTTTGGTAGTATCCAGATCTTCTGTTGGCGAGTCCTTTTAGGTAACGTAATTCATCGGTTTCGGATTTCACGTTCTTAATTCTTGATAGGAGCTCTTTGTAATGCTCTTGTGCGTATAAAAGCAGAAGCTCGGCAGAGGCTTTTCTCAAGCTAGAAGTTTCTTGTTGGATTAAGTAATTAATATGTTTTTTTGCGTTATTTCTTTTGCCTTGTTCCAGGTAAGCCCAGGCGAGTAAGCGGTGCGTTTTGATATCGTTTTTAGATAATAGAGTGGCTTTTTTAAAGTTCTTTGTAACGCTGACGTAATCGTAATGATCTAGCTGGGCGTTAGCTCTGGCCAATAACAATCTGGAGTTTTTCGGATCCAGCGCCACGGCTTTGTCATAAGCATTCATGGCCTTTTGATATTGTGCACCTGAGGCCATTAATGCTTTGCCAAGTTGAGACCACGTATAGGGGCTGTCTGGGCGGTATTCGATGGATTTTTTATAATGTTTAACGGCGCCGTCATAGCGAGAAAGGGCATACTCGGCACTCGCTAAATGGGCTAAGGCTTTTGCTTTTTTAAAGCCGCTCGATATGTCTGCGGCCTTTGAAAAAATTAAAATAGCTTTTTCGTGTGCGCCGATTTTTTTTAGTAGTAAACCCTGATTTAGCAATGCAGCATAGGCATTTGGGTTTGACGCAGTAAAAAACTCATATTGTTCAATAGCGTCTTTGCTACGCCCTGTTTTCGATAAAGCGTATGCAAACGTAAACTGGACGTTATGTAATAACCTTTTTTCTAAGGTTAAGCTACCTAGTAATATTTCAATATTGGCAAAGTCTCGTTTTGTTAATAATGCTTGAGCGAGTTCTGCAATTATTCTGCCGCGGTCTTGTTGGTTTAGCGTTGTGATTTCAGCGCTGCTTAACAGCCCTTTAATTTGAAGCCCGTTTGATGAAATTTGACTTAGAAGGGACGCTACTAGCTCGTTAGGTAATTCTTGGTCTGTTGCCGAGTCGCTGCCTGATTCAAAATCTTCGTCTGTTGATGGGGCGATTTTGATAATTGGGGGAGCACTACTTTCTCTTTCTAAAAAAAACTCAGTATAAAGAATGGTTGCGAAAAATAATAAAGCTAGCCCCAGGTAGGGGATGCCTGTTTGAAAAAATCGTGAACGGAACACTTAAAAGGCTCCTAAGGCAGCGTCGTGGATGCCTTCTTTATTTATGTTTTGTATTTCAAGGCCAGGGCGTCCATTGACTTCTAAAACTAGGGGCCCTACCTCTTCATCAAGACAAATATCGACGCCCATGTAGCCGAGTGGAATAGAGATGTAACACTGTATAGCAATATCTTTTATTTCTTGCCAAAAGGGTAGTTGAACTAGCTCTAACGGTTTGCCGCTATCGGGGTGCTTTTGTAAGACTTTACCATAAAGCAGGCTACGCCCCGTTAAGCCGGTTTCTAAGTCTACCGACACACCAATCGCCCCAAGATGGATGTTTGCCTTGCCCTTGGACTTTAGCGTTGGAACACGGAGCATGGCACTGATTAACTGGCCATTGCAGATGATTAAGCGAATATCACATAAACCTAACGGTGCGATTGATTTGAGTGATTGGTGTTGTTTAATCAGCGGTTCAATATAGACGTCGTCTTCATCGCCATTTTGTGAAAAGCTGCCCGAAAGAACTTCTTCTACGTGCTGCTTAATAGAGGGCATGGACCAGAATTTTCCAGAAGTACTTAAAAATCCATTGTCTTTCTTTTCGGCGAGTAGGAGTATTCCACTGCCTCGGGCGCCTTTGTTTGGTTTGATGACAAAGTCTTGTTGTCCGCTCATACTAGCCAGAAACGTATCGACCTCACTATACGAGTGGCAACTCGAGAGCGTGCTTGGGCAAGGAACGCCGGATTGAGTCAAACATTTTTTTGTTTCTAATTTGTTGGTGGCCAACTGTAAGAGTGTTTCAGTATTGTGCTTATATATTAAGTCCCTATTACGTCCATTAATGCTGAGAACCTGGTTTTTTTGGTGCCCCATTAAATGCCTGAATCGAATAATTTCAGAGATACGCATGCCCGACCAGCTACCAATGAAAAGCTGTAGAGCAAGAATAGTCAGTAACAGTTCGGGGTACAGAGAAAAAATACCTTGTAGTAGGAAAGAACTAAAAACCAAGTAGCAGAGAGAAAGGGTTAATAGGGTCCCTGCTGCACTGTAAAGTAAGTCTTGCCAATTACTTTCGTTGGCCATTTGGTGAATACGGTCGGCAGCAAAACTGATAATGACCACAGGAAATAATGCCAATAGCCCAAACTCGATATTCTGTGATATGGCTATATTCGATACGCCGATTAAAGAAACGATTGTGGTGATAGTGATAATGGATGCGAGCCTTGGTATTTTCAGGATATTAAATTTACCTAGAACGGCGTGACTAATAAAAGCCAATAGCAATACCATTGAAAAGCCAAAAAGACCGATAAAAAAGCCGGTGTAAACGCTCGCGGCAGCGATTAACATCGGCATGAAAATACCAAATGTTTTTAAACCTACAATATTTCGAAGAAAGGTTATTAATAGCGTACACATGGGGAATAACAAAAATATATAGGTGGTTTGTAGCGGCAAACCCAGATCCTTCATTAACGTGGCGGCATTAGGTATGAAGCTTTCGGGTGTAGAGGTGTCCCGATATAAGGCGGGTGCTATTTTAATTTCTTTAGAATTGAACGCGTAGTCAAAATTTATATTTGCTGTGCGTTTGAACATCGAATGGTCGCCTCGATAGAGCGCTAAATAATGACGCGGCAGGCTAGCAAAATGTCCATTGGTTGGGTCAAAGGGAACCCATTGATCTTCTATGTAAATCTCAATCCATTGGTGAGAGGTTTTTTTCTTTTCACTATTCAAGATAACGCCACCCACTAATCGGGCGGGTAAATTATTTAAACGCGCAAGGCTGGCAAATAAACGACTTTTTCCATTGCAGCTTGCCGCTCCTAGACGTAAGGCGGTTAGGGAATCGGTGAAGCCTTTAAAAGGCAGTGGTTTAATTTTCTGATACGAGTAGCTATAAATAGCATTAAGCACGTCATAAATGCTAGTCGTATCAATGGGCTTTATTTGCGCCCATAGTGTTTTTATTTCGGTGTGATTGACGGGTACTGCAGAGGTCTCTTTTAAATAGGGAGTTAATTCGTCGGCGTACTTTTTTGGTATCTCGAGATTTTTAGATATATCAAAGCGAACACCTTGTAATGATAATAAGGCGCGGTAAAAAATCGTTTTACTAAATGAGTTGCCGCTCCACTGGGCGTAACGTCCATCGGTGTCATTTCTGTACTCTACGTCCATATCACGGGAGGTAAGCTTTTCGTCGAGAATTTCTACGCGATTGCTGTTGTCGGGCAAGTATGTCGATATGCCAATATCACCCTCAGCATCAAAAGACATAGAGAGATTATATTGATAGATGCCTTCAGGCAAAAGAAATGAGGAAAGCTCTTCGTTTCGCGTTATATGTATTGCTAAAATCAACAATGAAATGAACAATAAGCCAGTGTCCGGGCGAAAGATCCATTTAAGTTGCTTTTTAAAAAAGGCCATGAAGGTTTTATTAAATATAGTCGCGCTTATATCGCATCGTGTGACGCGATATAAGGAAATTGTAGGGAGTAAATCTTAAAGTAAGCTTAAATGAAAACCGTTATAGAGTTAATGATGCAGATCACGAAATGAAAGCGCGGTGGGTTAGATAGTTATTTGTAGCGGGGTTTATTTGAAAATACAGTTCCTGGCAAAATCAGTTGTTTGATTAGCGGTCCAGTCTGCTTTTGGCTTTTCTTTCATATTCGTACACCATTGCTCGCTACCTACTTCAGGCGTGCAGGCCGATATTGAGAATACGAACATGGCAGAGAGTACTATAAACACGTGTTTTTTTATGATGGTCATCGAGTAGCCCCCATTATTTTAATTTAAAAATCGAATTTTGATGGTACTAAAGGCTGGCGATAAATACCATTTAATAACACCGAGATGGTGCCGTTCTATATTTTGTCAGTAGCCGAGTCGACGCGCGGCTAAAGTTAACCCAAGCCCATAAGAAACGTATAAAATGGCTCGTTTTAGTGAAGCCGTATTGGAGCGAACATGGGTGATTTGTCTGTAACCGACATAGAGAATAAGTTAAAAGAGTTTATTGATCCTTTAACGGGGCAAAGTATTTTGACCGCTAAAGCGTTAAAAAACTTGACCTTGGTCAATGGCGAGCTTGGAGTTGAGGTTGTTCTCGGTTATCCGGCGGCGGGCATTAAAGACCAGTTGACGACTGAGATCGCTGAGCATTTGAAACAGCTCGACGGCGTTAAAAGCGTGGATGTCACCGTCTCATGGGCGGTTAAACCGCACGCCGTTCAAAAAGGCGTTAAGCCGATGAATGGGGTGAAAAACATGATTGCCGTAGCGTCTGGCAAGGGCGGCGTTGGTAAATCCACGACGTCGGTCAATTTGGCGTTGGCCTTACTCGCTGAAGGCGCGCGAGTTGGTATTCTCGACGCGGATATTTATGGCCCCAGCCAGCCGACCATGCTGGGAATAGAGGGCCGACCTAGTTCACCCGACGGTAGAAGTATACAGCCCATGGAAGGTCACGGACTCCAAGTGATGTCGGTTGGCTTTTTAGTCGACGCCGATACACCGATGATTTTGCGCGGCCCGATGGTCACACAGGCGTTGGGGCAGTTATTAAACGATACCAATTGGGATGACCTTGACTACCTGATTATCGATATGCCACCGGGTACTGGCGATATTCATTTAACCCTGGCACAAACGGTGCCAGTAACCGGTTCGGTGATTGTAACGACGCCACAGGATATTGCCTTGATCGATGCTAAAAAAGGTTTGAAAATGTTCGAGAAAGTGAACATTCCGGTATTGGGTTTGATTGAAAATATGAGTCTGCATATTTGTTCCAACTGCGGCCATGAAGAAGCCATTTTTGGCCAGGGCGGTGGTGAACTAATGGCGCAGGAGTACGGTGTGGAGTTTTTGGGCGCCTTACCGCTGGACCTGTCTATTCGGATCAGTACCGATAGTGGCACGCCGACGGTTGCCGCGGATCCAGATAGCCAAATTTCAAGTCTTTACAGGGGGATGGCTAGAAAGTTAGCGGCCTCTTTATCCGTTAAAGCAAAAGACTTTAGCGGAAAAATTCCAAATATTGTCATTAAATAAACAGGATTAACGATGGGTATTAAGTCAGATGGTTGGATTCGCCGCATGGCGCAAGAGCACAATATGATCGAGCCGTTTGAGGCGGGTCAGGTGCGCGACTCGGATGCTGGACGCGTTATTTCGTATGGCACGTCGAGTTATGGCTACGACATTCGCTGTTCAGATGAATTTAAAATCTTCACCAATATTAATTCAGCGATCGTTGACCCGAAAAATTTTGACTCAAATAGTTTTGTCGATATTAAATCGGACGTTTGTATTATTCCGCCGAATTCATTCGCTTTGGCCAGAACGGTCGAGTACCTGAAAATACCGCGTGACGTATTGACGATTTGTTTAGGTAAATCGACCTATGCGCGCTGTGGCATTATCGTTAATGTGACCCCGCTAGAGCCGGAATGGGAAGGACACGTTACGCTGGAATTTTCGAACACTACGCCGTTACCTGCAAAAATATATGCCAACGAAGGCGTCGCACAAGTTTTGTTTTTAGGCGCCGATGAAATTTGTGAAACCTCGTACGGCGATCGTGGTGGAAAATACCAAGGGCAAACCGGCGTAACGCTTCCGAAGGCGTAACCTTACTCGTCGAACTGTACTTTTTGAAGGCGCATTTCAAACGTGCCGTAGCTCTTTTTGCGCTTTAGCAGTATCGGCAAATTGTGTAATGACTTGGCGCACCAGTAGTAGGTAATCAGCGGCTTATCGTCCTTTTTTCGAGCCAGTTTAATGCTGTCATAAAACTGGTCGTTTATTCTGATTTTCTCAGTTCCCACGCGAGTAAAGGCGTAGCTTTTAAGTCGGCCGCCGTCGGCAACCTGATACTGTAAGGAATGATCGCTTGCGACGTCTTGCATCAGCGCTACCTGCATCAGTGCTTTATCGAGCACGCCATCAGTAATATCCAAATTCCAGTCATGGCCCTGGGTTGAATTAGTCACCGTTGATTTTAGCCAGTCAAAGCGTAGGCGAATATCTTTTTGCGAGTCGCCTAGCTCAGCGCTATATTGATAGGTCAGTGGGCGTATGCGTCCATCCGATACGTCAAATGTACTGATTTCAACCACGTCGTCGTCACGAATAAATGACAGTAAGCCGCTGGTCTTTGTGGAAGAAGATAGTTGGTATTGCTTGTTGTGTAGTTTTTTTAAAATAAGAACGACGTGGCCTATTTCAATGCTGTTATGGCTTAGGGTGTATTCGGCTTTAAAGGTAGGGACCTTAAAATTAGCTGCCAAGCCCGGGGTAAAAGCCAACATAAAATAAAAGCCAAAAGAGTAATAAATGAATTTCTTGTTAAGTAAATTCATCGGTTTTATTACATGTAATCCATGACCACTGGGCCGCGCATCTTTTTTCCATCCATATAAATCTGATCATCGTTGAGTTTGATGCGTCCCTCGGCGAGCCAACTAATAGCGGTGGGATAAATAAGATGTTCTTTAACTTTTACGCGAAGTTCAAGGCTTTCTATGGTATCGCTGGGTAATACGGGCAGTCGTGCCTGTAATAAAATAGGCCCGCTATCTAGCTCAGTATTAACAAAGTGTACGCTGCTACCGTGCAAGGGTTCGCCATCATCCATGGCACGTTGATGAGTATGCGTGCCTTTATACTTTGGTAGTAGCGAAGGGTGAATGTTTATCAGCTTGCCGTAATAATGATGAACAAAATCGTCACTCAATATGCGCATAAAACCAGCTAATACCACCAGGTCGGGCTGATAGTTATCGATCAGTTTTTTTAGCTCTTGATCAAAGACTTCGCGGGAGGAATAGGCAGTATGTTCCAGTACATGGGTGGGGATATTAGCTTCTTTCGCCCGTATCAAGCCCTGTACATTGGGTTTGTTGCTAATAACGGCAGACAAGGTGGCCGGTAACTTGGCATCAATGATCGACTGCAAGGTGGTGCCAGAGCCTGACAGTAAAACGACGATACGGTAGTCAGTTTTCATCGTGTATTACTGGTAGTTAACCTGGGGTTCGCCATCTGCTTGAGCGATATCACCGATAATAAAAGCAGCTTCACCGCTGTTGCTTAGTTGTTCCAGTACGGCGTCGGCGCTATGGCTGGGAACGCACACCACCATGCCAATACCACAGTTAAACGTTTTTAGCATTTCGTCGTCGGTGATATTGCCTTGTTCTTGCAGCCAGTCGAATAAGGCGGGTTTTGGCCAACTACCTAATGTCACATTCGCCACGGTATTATCGGGTAATACGCGGGGCAGATTTTCTGTGATGCCGCCGCCGGTAATATGAGCCAGTGCGTGGATAGGGTGTTTAGCGATGAGCTCAAGTAAGGATTTAACGTAAATTCGGGTTGGTTCGAGTAATGCTTGCGTCAGTGGTACGTCGCCCAACATCTGGTCCAGATCAGACTGCAGTTCAATTACTTTTCTAATAAGCGAATAACCGTTGGAATGAGCGCCGGATGAGGCGAGGCCAATTAATACGTCTCCTGGAGCCACTTTTGAACCATCAATGACATTGTCTTTTTCAACGATGCCAACACTAAAACCGGCGAGGTCGTAATCGCCGCCGTCATACATACCAGGCATTTCGGCTGTTTCACCACCCACCAGGGCGGCACCTGCCAATTCGCAGCCTTTACCGATGCCTGAAATAACAGCGGTTGCAACGTCAAGATCGAGTTTCCCCGTTGCATAGTAATCGAGAAAAAACAGCGGTTCTGCGCCGGTGACAATAATGTCATTGACGCACATCGCAACGAGATCAATGCCGATGGTGTCGTGCTTATTTAGCATCATGGCGAGCTTGAGTTTTGTACCTACGCCGTCAGTGCCCGAGACGAGGATAGGTTTTTTGTAACGATCGAGCGGTAGCTCAAACAACGAACCGAAGCCACCGAGCCCAGACATGACGCCGGGTCGTGTCGTACGTTTAGCAATTGGTTTTATGCGATCGACGAGCTGAGCTCCCGCATCAATATCAACGCCAGCTGCTTTATAGCTCAGGTTATTTTTGGAATTACTCAAGGGCTGCTCTTTACAATTGAAAAAGTAGGATTATATCAGTTGAGTTAATTGTTGGCAGTATTAGGGCTAACTATATTATGCTATGGCCTATGTTAATAAGGGTTATTTGAGCGTTACGATGCGTTATTTACTAAGTATTATCTTGTTTGTAGTCACCGGGCCATCGCTAGCGGTTCAGATCAATGACTTATATAGCGCGACGGTAGCGGTTGAAGATCAATCACAGCCAGCGCGCAATGCGGCGATCAATGTAGCGCTTAAGAAGGTGTTACAAAAGGTGTCGGGTAGAGCCAGTGTACTGCGCAATACGGCCATACAATCGGCGTTATTAAACGTTGGCTCATATATTGACCAGTTCCAGTATAAAAAAGCCGCTGATGATCAGCCGGGTTATTGGTTAATCGTAAGTTTTCAGAAGGCGGCCTTAGATAAGCTCATGCAACAGCATGAGATACCCGTCTGGGGTAGTAATAGACCTGATATCTTGCTATGGCTTGCAGTAGATGAGGGTCATTCGCGCTACGTTCTCGACGCCGATTCTGCGGATTTAGTGGCATTGCTTAAAACAACGGCGGCTGAAACGGGTTTGGCCGTTACCGTGCCATTATTTGATTTAAAAGACCAGTCGTCACTTGGCTTTGATGACGTTTGGGCAGGGCAGTCAGATAAAATATGGTTGGCTTCACAGCGCTACGATTCCAAGCAAGTGCTGTTTGGTCGGTTGCAAAAAGAAACGGCTAATGCCTGGCGCTTAAATTGGAGCTTAATCAATGCCCAGAGTTCATACAATGAGTTCAGTCAGCCAGCTAGTTTAGAGGGCGTTTTGCAGCTGAGTTTAGCCAGCGTGTCAGAACGCTTGGCGGATATTTATGCGCCTCGTGGAGTCATAGTAAAAAACCAGGTGTTTTTTGAAATAAATGGCGTGAAGGATTTAGCTCAATTTGTTCGGGTAACCGAATACTTATCCTCGTTGGACAAGGTCGATAAAGTGGACTGGCTGCAAGTGGGTGATTCTAAAATAGTGCTCGAATTAAATGTATCGGGGGACGTGGACGTACTAAAAAGCATCATCGCCTTAAACACGGTGTTATTACCGGACGTGACTCCGCAGCCAACTATCGACGCCGCGCCGCTTGCAATAAACGAAGTTCCCGATCAACCGTTGGCCCCCACTTTCTATTACAAAATAGACTAGATGAGCAGAAAAGACATCCCCAATCTAATTAGCATTTTAAGAATAATACTGGTCGTTCCGATTGTTTATTTCTTATTAAAAGGCGACTATCTAGTGGCCTTGGTGTTCTTTGTTGTAGCGGGTTTGTCGGATGCCCTAGATGGCTTTTTGGCTAAAAGGTTTGGCTGGACTAGCCGCTTGGGTTCATTGCTCGACCCCTTAGCGGATAAATTTTTGTTGGTGTCCTGTTTTCTGGTTTTTGTCTTTATCGGGCTGATGCCGATCTGGCTATTCGCGATTATTTTACTGCGTGACCTCATCGTCGCGTTTGGCGCGTTGCTGTATCACTTTAGGGTTGAGAAATTTAACGGCGAACCGCCCTTCTCGAGTAAGTTAAACACCACCTTTCAAATCGTTTATTTAGTTATGCTGATATCGAGCCAGGGTATTATTGATATACCAATGGGCTGGATGAGCATTGTAATGTATGCGGTGGCGGCTACAACGATGATTAGTGGTCTGGAATATATTTGGGTCTGGGGGCTGAAGGCCTGGAATGCTAAATTGAAGGAGCAAAATGCACAATAACAATAAGTACGGCATCATTTTTATTGCATTAGTGGGCGTCGTTTATGTGCTGTCACCTATCTTAATGCCCTTTCTTATCGCTGCACTGCTCGCGTATTTGGGCGGCCCATTGGTCACTCGCCTGGAGAAAATTAAGTGGCCACGAACATTGGCCGTGACGGTTGTTTTTGCGGTTATTTTTATCTTGCTGATAGTGGGGCTAGTGGTCTTACTACCGCTGATAGAGCAGCAAATAGCCAGTTTGATTGAGAAAATTCCAACGATAATAAACTGGATAAAAGTAACGGCCTTGCCGTGGTTGCAAGTTCGTCTCGCCGTTTTCGGTCAGATCGACGTCGACAAGCTACAGCAAACCTTGCAGGGTAATTTGGGTGGAGTTGGTAGTGTGGCGATAAACATTATCAGTTCAATAAGCTCATCGGGGATGGCCTTTTTAGCGGGCCTTGCTAATGTTGTGTTGATCCCAGTGGTGACGTTTTATTTGTTGCGAGATTGGGATGGTCTGGTGGTTAAAATCCATGACGCGTTTCCACCTCGAATTGAAAAGCGAGTAAACGGTATCGCAAAAGAAGTAGATGTCGTCTTAGCAGCCTTTTTTAAAGGCCAAGTTATAGTGATGCTCTGTTTAGCCGTCATTTATTACTTTGGCTTGAGTATAGTAGGCTTAGAGTTTGCCCTATTGATCGCGTTGATCGCCGGGCTGGTCAGTTTTGTGCCTTACCTGGGACTGATCATCGGTGTCGTGTTGGCCTGTGTGGCGTCGGTTTTTCAACTTCACGATGGCAGTAGCATTCTGGCAATATTAGCCGTGTTTGTCGTCGCTCAAGTGTTAGAAAGCGTATTGCTAACGCCAGTATTAGTCGGGGATAAGATTGGCTTGCACCCCGTTGCGGTTATTTTTGCGGTGATGGCTGGCGGCCAATTGTTCGGCTTTACGGGCGTTTTGTTAGCGCTCCCAGTAGCAGCCGTTTTGCTGGTCTTCTTTCGTCACGCAAACGAACAATATAGAAGCAGCGATTTGTACAACGATCATTAAATACACGCCGTTTTGAACAAGGCACAAAAAAGGCGCTAAAACAGCGCCTTTTTTGTTATTACGCTTTGAGACTACAGATTTTGAGCGACAAAATCCCAGTTCACTAAGGCCCAGAATTTATCCAGGTAAGCAGGGCGCGCGTTACGACAATCGATGTAATAGGCGTGCTCCCAAACGTCACAGGTCAACAGCGGTGTTTTACCTTCGGTCATTGGGTTGCCAGCGTTGCTCGTTTGAACGATTTCAAGTTTGCCGTCGGCATTTTTCGCTAACCAACACCAACCGGCACCAAATAGGTTGACAGATTTGTCGGTAAATTCAGCTTTAAATGCGTCAACAGAACCGAATGTATCGTTGATGGCGGCTAAAAGAGCGCCACCAAGTTCTGTGCTATTAGGTGTTAGGCAGTTCCAGTAGAAGCTGTGGTTCCAAATTTGTGCGCCGTTATTGAAAATAGGGCCGGAAGATTTTTTGACGATCTCTTCAAGGCTGGCGTTTTCAAATTCAGTGCCCGGGATCAGGCCGTTAAGTTTTGTTACGTAAGTTGCGTGGTGTTTTCCGTAATGGAATTCCAGTGTTTCTTTAGAAATATGCGGTTCTAATGCATCTATGGCATAGGGTAGGGCGGGTAATTCATGTGTCATGGTTAGGTATCTTGTATTTAAGTTAAGTTAAGTTAAGTGAGTTGAATGCCATCTATCGGAAAGCACGATTGGAGTAAAAGGGTTTGTTAAAACCAGGTAGTATAAAACTTAAGGATAAAAAAACCGAGGCAAGCCTCGGTTTTTTTGTATAGCGGTCGAGTTAGAACATGTTGCCGTGAGCAAATGCCGTCATCGATAATAGCATCGGTACAGATAGCAGAACATTCGTTCTAGACGCCATCGCAGCGACTACTTTCGCTTTTGCAATTTCATCAGCCGAGGCTTCAACAATGCCTAAAATTTTCTTTTGATTTGGCCAAATTAAGACCCAAACATTAAACAACATAATCGTACCCAACCAGGCACCCAAACCTATTACAGGGCTGCCGAAGGTAAACGCATTCATAATGCCAACGCCGGTAGACTCAAGAGCGCTAACGCCAGTAAGCCAGGTAGCAGCGGCAGACATACGAAACCAAAGTAAGGCGCGAGGTGCGACATACTTGCCGATAGCCGCAGGACCAGGCCCGCCTTCATCACCTGCAGCCTCAGCCATAGCTGGAGTTTGCACAAAGTTAAAGTAGTAAAGCAGTCCGATCCACGTAATACCCACGATCACGTGCAGCCAAACCGTTAACTCAAGCAAGTTAAAGCCCGTACGATCCCAGGCGAATAACGCCACCAAAATAGCTAAAACAAAACCCGCGGCAATAGTTGCCTTGATGCTCGCTAAAAGTTTTTTAATAATTCCCATTTTTATCCCCTTTGATAAGTCGGTTTAATAATACTTCGGGCCATTATTCTTATTTTCTTAATAGCCCCTTATTCTCAACGCGGCGCGTTGAAAAATCAGGCGTTAAAGATAGTTCCGTTAGACGCAAAAATCAATACATTTAGCCATGTTAAGGCAAATGCTTCTAAAAATAACAATAAAGCCCCTTCAAGTAAGTTCAATAGGCGTTATTTTTCTGTGTTGACCTTATGTAAGTGGACGTCTTGTTGTGGGAAAGGGATGCTGATGCCTTCTTCGTCGAAACGCAGTTTTACTCGTTCATTGAGGTCAAAATGCACGCCCCAGTAATCTGCAGCATTCACCCAAGGGCGGACGGCAAAGTTGACGCTGCTATCGGCTAGCGCGTGAACAGCCACTAAGGGCGCAGGATCGCTAAGGATACGTTCATCTGTTTGCAGCATCTCCTCCAAAAGGGTTTTTGCTTTTTTTAAGTCATCGTCGTAACCGATGCCAAAAATTAAGTCGATGCGACGAGTTGGTTTTGCCGAGTAATTGACGATATTGCCATTCATCAAGCCGGCATTCGGGACGATGACGGTTTTGTTATCGCCAGTACGTAGTACAGTGTTGAAAATATGAACCGCTTCCACGGTTCCCGCTACGCCCGCGCCTTCGATAAAGTCGCCCTGTCTAAAGGGGCGAAAAATAACCATTAATACGCCCGCGGCAAAGTTGGATAGTGAGCCTTGAAGCGCCAATGCCACAGCCAAACCAGCGGCACCTAATATGGCAATAAAAGAGGTGGTTTGAATGCCGAGTTGACCCAATGCGGCCACAACAATGAAAGCCAATAAGGCGATATAGACCATGTTTGTGGCAAAGGAAATAAGAATAGGGTCGGCTTTCGCCTTGCGCATAGCGCTTGAAACCCCAGTTTTAACGGTTTTTGCGAGCAATTTACCGATAAAGAAGATCGCTAATGCAGCAAGAACTTTAAGTCCATAAACGCTTAATAAGGTTTGGATTTGGTTAATACTGCTTTCTGATAATAAACTTTCCATGGTTGTATTTTCTCGTGATTAATTAGGGAGTAAAAACTTTTTTCAATAAGTCAGTCGTTCTAGCAGCTGGGTTTTCTCGAATTAATTTTTCTTGCTCGGCGATTCGCAAAAATAAACCATCAATGGCTTTTTGTGCGACGAAGCTATCCAGATCAGGCGCTTGTGAGGCGATTAAACCACTAAATCCGCCGGCGCTCGAAATCAGTTGCTTATAACTAGCGGTGACGCCGGCGTTATCCGTCGCCTGTTTCACGGTAGGTAAAAACTTTTCCAATAATTGCGCAGAGCTATGTTGTTTGAAATATTCAGTCGCGGCATTGTCTGGGCCCTTGATGATTGATGCAGCGTCATCAAAGCTCATTTGCTGGATGGTGTTTGAGAAAATGGTGGCCGCCTCGGGTGCTGCTTTTTCCGCGGCTCTGTTTAAGGTGTTCTGAAAGCCGTCGACTAAACCGCCTTGTCCTAACATTTTTAACGATGAAGCTATCGGTTGTAAGGCATCAGGAATCGGTACTTTTACATCGGCGTGATTCAAAAAGCCGCCTTCTGCGCCTAGGTTTTTAATCGCCACAGCGGTGCCTTTTTCAAGCGCCTGCTTAAGCCCTGACACCATGTCACCGTTTGAGAGGCCAGTTGGAATTTGATCGGCGCTGGGTAGCGTTAATTTGGTGGTGTCTATGTCTTTGATAAAATCAAAAAAACCAGCGTGAGAAAGCGATGAGGCCAGTAATAAGGTCGTTATGAGTGAACGTTTTAAAAAATAATGCATGATATCCTCCGGTTTATATAATAGAAGTATCGTACTCAGGCGGGCTGAACACAAGCTTAATACAGGCGATATTAAATCTCGTTAGAAAGCGCGCTCTTCAGAAAAGGAATGGTCAGTTTGCGCTGCGCAGCGAGGCTGGCTCGATCGAGCTTGTTTAGTAAGCGCCATAGCGTTGGTAAGTCCCTTGGAAAACGGGTTATCAGATATTTGGCGACGTCCTGATTGAGCTCTAAGCCGAGTTTTTGCGCGCGCGTTTGTAGCGCGATAATGCAACCTTCGTCGCTGAGCGGCTTTAAGTCCAGAGGCAGTCCGCTATTGAAGCGGCTCTTTAAATCGTTAAGCGCGGCTTGCGAATGCTGGGGAGACGAACTTGAACCCACAATCAGGCGCCCGCCGGCTTGCCTGATCTGGTTAAATAAATCAAACAAGGCTTCTTCCCAGTCGGCCTTGCCATAAGCCAGCTCTACATCATCGATACAGATTAAATCGATGGTCTGCATACCCGCCAAAACTTGTGCCGGGAGCGCGATTAACTCTTTTAGAGGTAAGTAACTCGCCGTTTTAGATTGCTGTGCCTGATACTGGCAAGTGGCTTGTAGCAAGTGTGTTTTACCGGTTCCGGTGTCACCCCAAAGAAAAATAAAAGGTTCTGCCGGGTTTTTTAAAGACTGAATAACCAGTTCATTGCCAGAGGCTATAAAACTATCAAAGTTAAAGTCTTCCTGTAACTTAAAAGGTAGCGGTATTTGATGTTGCATTAGGGCTTGTTTAAACGACGAATATATAAAGAGGCGCTAAAAAATACCGTTAAGCTGATGACGATTTCAATGATGCCTAATACCCTCGTTGGTGGACTGGCGAAGGCTTCCATCGTGCCGTGTATAAAATACAGCAGGCTTAAATAGGCGGCCCAATTAACGGGTTTATCTCGGCCGTGTAATACGCCCATCAACGGTAATAGCAGTGGAAGGACGCAAACAATAAGCACCAGCGCGATAGGAAAAGATTGAGGCGGGGAAAAAATTGTAACCCAGGCGGTAATAAAACCGATGAGGCTAAGGTAGCTCAGCAGTTGCAGCCAGTACGCCGCGTTCTTTCCAGGTAACCTCATGCCGTCCCCAATTTTTTGGCTAGCGTCGCCACTCGTTTACCCAGAGCGATACACAGCCGGGCTTCGTCGTCATCAATTTTTCTTGAATTATCAACACCGGCCAGGTGGCTCGCGCCGTACGGCGTGCCGCCTGAACTGGTCTCCAGCAAAGTCGTTTCAGAGTAAGGCAGGCCCGCCAGTAACATGCCGTGGTGCAATAACGGCAACATCATCGAGGTTAAGGTCGTTTCTTGTCCGCCGTGCAGGCTGCTGGTCGAAGTAAAAACGGCGGCGGGTTTACCAATAAGTGCACCCGATAGCCAGAGGTTACTGGTTCCATCAAGGAAATACTTCAGCGGCGCGGCCATATTGCCAAAACGGGTTGGGCTGCCCATAATCAGGCCATCACAGTTTTTTAAATCATCCAGGTTGGCGTACATGGCGCCGCTATCGGGGACGTCCTCTGCCGTCGATTCACAAACGGTTGAAATAGCTGGAACCGTACGAATAACGGCTTCAACGCCAGCTACTTCTTCAACGCCGCGCGCAATTAGGCTGGCCATTTGTGCGGTAGCGCCGTGGCGGCTATAAAATAGAACCAGTACGTTAATGCTCATTTATAAAATATCCAATACGCTTTCGGGTGGACGGCCAATCGCGGCTTTGCCGTTTGCCAGCACGATAGGGCGTTCAATTAAAATGGGATTTTCCAGCATAGCCGTTAGCAGTTGTTCGCTGCTCAAACTCGCGTCGCTCAGGTTTAGCTCTTTGTAAATGCTTTCGCCCTTACGCATTAATTCGCGCGGGCTTAGCCCAAGTAGCGCTAAAACGGATTCCAGCTCGGTTTTGCTAGGCGCTGCTTTTAAGTACTCGATAATCTCAGGCTGTACGCCGTTGCCTTCAAGTAACTGAAGCGTTTGACGAGACTTGCTGCAACGGGGGTTATGATAAATTTTAATGCTCAATGACACGTCCTTACTATAAGATTTACGCAGATTATAATTTATCTAGTCATTCACGACAGGGCTTTTTCTGCATTGCCTCGCTCATGATATGATGGCCGGCACATCATTTAACAAGAATTTTAAGATGAAATTACCTGATTTTAACCAGGCCTCCGTACTGGTCGTTGGTGACCTGATGCTGGATAGGAACTGGCAGGGTGACACCTCGCGTATTTCACCCGAAGCGCCGGTACCCGTTGTACACGTGCGAGACGTTGAAGATTGTCCTGGTGGCGCAGGTAATGTGGCGTTAAATATTGCCGCATTAGAGTCGGTGGTGACTGTATTGGGCTATACCGGTAGTGATGAGGCGGCGAATGCGTTACAAACGTTGTTGGAGCGAGCTAATGTACGCTGCCAGTTTGAGCAATTAGCTGACCAGCCGACGATTACTAAACTACGGATTCTTAGTCGCCATCAGCAATTGATTCGGCTCGATTTTGAAGATGGTTTTCATGATTTACCGATAGACCAGCTGTTAAGTGACTTTACGCAAGCCTTAGCGCAGCACGATGTAGTGATTCTGTCGGATTACGGTAAAGGAACGTTGGCGTCAGTACAGCCACTTATTTTAGCGGCGAAGGCAGCGGGTAAAAAAGTGCTGGTAGACCCGAAAGGCGATGATTTTACGAAATATCGCGGTGCGACGTTGATTACACCGAACTGGAATGAATTCCAGGCCGTGGTGGGTGAGTGCAAGACCGATGAAGACCTCGTCTCACGTGGCTTGGATCTAATAAAGGAGTTACAGCTCGAAGCGCTATTGGTGACTCGTGGCGAAAAAGGTATGACCTTATTGCAATCGAACCAAGAGCCCGTTCATTTACCGACCCAGGCGCGAGAAGTGTTTGACGTGACTGGTGCGGGCGACACGGTTATTTCGACTCTGGCGGCGAGCCTTGCGGCGGGCGCCAGTTTAACCGAAGCGACGGTATTGGCTAATCAAGCCGCTGGTTTGGTCGTCGCCAAACTCGGCACGGCGACGGTAAATCAGCAGGAATTAAAAGCGACCCTGCATACGCTTGATGATATGCGTCGTGGTTTTGTTGATGCAGATGAATTAGAGCTAGCGATTAACACGGCGCGTATTAATGGCGAAAAAATTGTGCTCACTAACGGCTGTTTTGATATTTTACACCCGGGGCACGTTCGTTATTTACAGCAAGCGCGAGCGCTGGGCGATCGTTTGATCATTTTGATCAATGACGACGCTTCGGTTGGCCGTTTAAAAGGGCCCGAACGTCCAATCAATACATTGGAAACGCGAGCAGAAATGCTGTCTGCGTTAGCGTGTGTCGATTGGGTTTGTGCGTTTTCAGAAGATTCACCGCGCGAGCATATTTGTCGTATTCTGCCCGACGTATTGGTGAAGGGTGGTGATTATCAACGCATAGAAGATATTGAAGGCCATGACTGCGTGGCAAAAGCGGGCGGGAACACCTATGTGCTCGATTACGTGGATGGCTGTTCAACCACTAATTTAATTAAAAATATACGCGACTCAGAGCGTGAAAGGTAAACAGATATGATGATAGTAACCGGCGGTGCGGGCTTTATCGGCAGCAATATATTGCAGGGCTTAAACGCGAGAGGTATCGAGAATATTTTGGTGGTTGACGACTTAACCGATGGCACCAAGTTTAAGAATATGGTCGATGCACGCATAGCTGACTATATGGATAAAGATGACTTCCTGGACAGTCTATTGGGCGGTGATTTTGAAGAGTCGTCGATAGAAGCCGTTTTCCATCAGGGCGCTTGCTCTTCCACCACCGAGTGGGACGGCCAGTTTATGATGGAAAATAACTACGAGTATTCAAAAACCTTATTGCATTTTTGTCAGGCTCATCAGATTCCGTTTATTTACGCCTCTAGTGCATCAGTATACGGCGGTGGTAGCGTGTTTAAGGAAGACCTGGCGAACGAATCGCCACTGAATGTTTATGGCTACTCCAAGTTTTTATTTGACGAGTACGTACGCGCTCAAACACTAACTAGTCAGGTAGTCGGCTTACGCTATTTCAATGTTTATGGCCCGAGAGAGCAACATAAAGGCAGTATGGCGAGTGTGGCTTTTCACCTGAATAATCAGTTGCTAGAAAAGGGAGAAATCAAACTCTTTGCCGGCTGTGATGGTTATGGAGATGGTGAGCAAGTGCGCGATTTTGTTTACGTCGATGACGTGGTGGACGTGAATTTATGGTTTTTGGATAACCCAAGAGCATCAGGCATATTCAATTGTGGCACGGGTAGAAGCCAGCCCTTTAACGACGTCGCTAACGCGGTGCTGGATTATCACCAAAAAGGTAATCTGAGCTATATTCCTTTCCCAGATCACTTGGTTGGGCATTATCAAAGTTTCACCGAGGCTGATTTAACGGCTTTGCGAACCGCTGGTTATAAACAGGAGTTTAAAACAGTGGATGAAGGCGTAAAATGTTACATGGCGTGGCTTAATCGCTAATTAGTTTCCAAGCTATCATGCGCCTGGTTTATTCAACACTGTTGTACCTTTTGTCGCCTTTTTTGCTGTTGCGATTACTGATTCGTGGGCGTAAATCCCCGGCCTATTTGAATCGTTGGGGCGAGCGTTTTGGTTTTTACAAAAAACCTCAGCCAGAAGGCGTTATCTGGTTCCATACGGTATCGGTTGGTGAAGCGGAGGCGGCATTTCCACTGATTGAACGAGTGGCGGAACACTACCCAGAAACACCTCTCTTAGTAACAACGACCACGCCGACCGGTTCAGCGCGGGTGAAGGCATTTTTAGGCCACCGGGTACACCACGTGTATTTACCCTACGATACGCCAGGCGCTATGAGCCGATTTTATCGCCGCTTTAAGCCCCAAATAGCCGTTATTCTTGAAACAGAAATCTGGCCCAATATGCTCCATCAAGCCAGACGTAGAGGCGTACCGTCGCTAATCGTTAACGCCCGCTTATCGGAAAAATCAGCCAGGGGCTATGCTCGTTTTGGTACGTTTATATCAAGCGTACTCGCTGATATTACTCACGTATGTGCACAAACAAAGACCAGTGCTGATCGTTTTGTCAGTCTTGGTCTGGATGCGCGAAACATCAGTGTGCCGGGCAATATTAAATTTGATATGGAGATACCTCCGCATTTTCACGAACAAGCAGAAGTGATCAGGCGAGACTGGTTTCAACAACGCCCCAGTTGGATAGCGGCCAGTACGCATGACGGTGAAGATGAGAAAGTATTGGCGGCGTTTTTAGAGATTAAAAAGCAATTGCCGAATACCTTGTTAGTGTTGGTGCCGAGACACCCCGAGCGCTTTGATGGGGTCGCTAAACTTTGTGAAAAGAAGGGTTTTACGGTGACCCGTCGTAGCGAACAAAAGTCCACCAGCGTCAACACGGATGTTTTTTTGCTAGATACATTGGGTGAACTTAAACTGTATTACGCAACGGTCGATATTGCCTTTGTCGGTGGTAGTTTGGTGCCGACGGGAGGGCATAATATGCTTGAACCTGCGGCGTTATCAGTGCCCGTTTTGTTCGGCCCACACGTACATAATTTTACCGAAATAAGCGAAAGGCTGCTGTCTAAACGGGCGGCGATACGCGTGATCGACGAACAGGCGCTTGCGCAAGAGGTGATCCAGTTGCTTCAGCACTCCGAAAAGCGTGATCAAATGGGGTCGGCGGGTCATTCGTTTGTCGAACATAATAGGGGTGCGGTGAACAAGATAGCGAAACGCATCATAGGGGTTATAAATGGAGCAATCTAATCAGCGCTTTAAAGTACTGGCGTCGGGCATTTTTTGTTTGATTCTAACCTTGGGTATTGCTCGCTTCGCCTATACCTCGATGATCCCCATTATGTTTGAACAGGTGGGCTTAACCAAGGTTCTGGCGGGCTGGTTGGCGACCATTAATTATATGGGTTATATGCTGGGCGCTTTAACCGCAACCCTGGTCGGTAACCTGATTATTAAAGATAGAATTTATCGCCTTGGTTTGGTTTTTGCGGTTATTACAACGTTGATGATGGGCTTGTCTGATAACCCGTATATTTGGGGATTGTCTCGTTTTATGGCAGGGCTTAGCGCGGCCTCGGGCTTATTGATAGGCACGGGCTTAATGTTGAATTGGTTGATCAGGCATAATCAGCGAAGTGAAATGGGCATCCATTTTAGTGGTGTAGGGTTAGGGATTGTTTTGGTGGCCATTTTAATCGGCGGGACGAGTCATTTGAGCTGGTCAGAACAATGGATATTATTGGCTATAGCGGGCGCCGTATTAGCCATTCCCGCCTGGCGTTGGCTGCCAGCACCCGATGCCAGTGGGGTGACGCAAACGGGACAAACCCTAAAAGATCATCCGCCGAGCAAACGTTTTTTATGGTTGATGATGTTCGTGTATTTTTGTGGCGGTTTTGGTTTTGTTATCAGCGCTACGTATATTGTGGCCATCGTTGAAAGTCAGGAAGCGTTACGGGGCCAAGGTGAAATTGCCTTTCTTATTTTAGGTCTGGCGGCCGCGCCAGCGTGTATTATTTGGGATTTAATTTCCAGAAAGACGGGTATTCTCAATGCCTTGTTGCTGGCCTACCTATTACATTCGGTCGGTATTATTCTCCCCGCTTTGGATAATAGCTTATTGTTTGCCCTACTCAGCGCAGGGCTGTACGGGCTGACCTTCGTCGGAATCGTCAGTATCGTGTTGACCATGGCGGGGCGCTTTTATCCAACCAAGCCAGCAAAGTTAATGGGTACGTTGACCATGAGTTATGGCGTACCACAAATTATAGCCCCTGTGATAGCCGGTTATTTAGCCGCGGCAACGGGGCACTACAATGGCGCCTTATATATGGCGAGTGGCTTTATTCTATTAGGCGCGGTCGCTATTGTAGCGATTAAAAAATGGTCGGCTGACGATATACGCCTGTTATCGAACTAGTGTTTTAACCATAGGTTAACCTTTTCCAGGTCATTGCGCGATAAGGATCCGCTCGTTCCTTTGAGCACCAGTACATTCAAAATATAATTCTTTTTTGCTTCGATGAGCTGCAGTTTTGCGCGCGATAAGTTGCTCTGTGCGTCGAGCACGTCGACTATCGTGCGAGTTCCGACATCCAGGCCGACTTCACTGGCGTCTAATGAGCTTTGATTGGAAACAATGGCTTGTTCAAGCGCATGAATGCGCTGCAAGCTGGTGGTTACACCCCTGAATGAATCGCGCATTTCACGCAAGGTGGTGCGTTGTAATGATTGCAGAAGGTCTAACGACTTTTTATGATTAAAAGCGGCTTGCCTCGTTAACGACAGTGTTTTGCCGCCTGCAAACAATGGCATCGTTAACTCCAGCCCCAGCTTATCCGATTCATTTCTAAAGCCGGTGCCAAAACTACCGCCGCCAGTTTCGCTGTAGTTATGCGAGGCAACGAGGTCCACTTGTGGGTAGTGTCCAGATCGGTTGGCGTCGATTTCTTTTTTGGCGATAACGACGTCAAGTTTTGCCATTGCAATGGACAGATTGTGTTGCGAGGCCAAAGACTCCCACTCGTGGATATCATTAGGCTCAGGCGAAGAGAGGGGGAATTTTTCTGCTAAAGGCAGCAGTACGATGTTATCCGCTTGAATGATTTCCCTGAGCGCCTCTTGCTGTGAATAAAGTCTATCTTTCGCGGCAATTTGGCTGGCGATTGATAGGTCATGCCTCGCCTGGGCGTCGTGTACATCTGTAATAGCAATCAGCCCGACTTCAAAACGTTGTTTGGCCTGTTCTAATTGCCTGGAGAAGGCTTTCGCATCGTCATTCGCGAGTGTCAGACTGACCTCGGCTTCAAGCGTATTCAAATACCGTTCTGTCAGGCGGAGAATAAGCGTTTGTTCGGCCAGGCGGTATTCAGTTTCGGCTTTTGAGACGATTTTAGCGGCTTGCTTATAACGCACAAAACTCGCCCAATCGAATAACGGTTGTCTAAGGGAAATAGAAAAACCTTCATCACGAAACTGGCCAGTGCCTTTTCCGCCACCAGAAAAACTACTTTCGCTTTCCTGACGAACGTCGGCCGTTGACGCCGCGGCATTAAGAGAAGGTAGTAGCTCGGCTAAGGCCTGAGGGGTCGCCTCTTTAGACGCTAATAACTGGTTGTGGGCGGCGTGAATATCGGCGTCGTGCTCAAGCGCGAGCTGGTACGCGCTTAACAAATCAATGGGTTGTGATAAAGCCAGTGCCGGTATCAGTGCAGCAATAAATGATAAAAAAGCTTTATTTAAGGTCTTCATAATGGTGTTTGCTAGATAGTTTGGCTCTTACTTTAGCATGGACTTATGACCATTGGCAGGCGTTCTTAAGGTGAAGGTAACCGGGCCGTCATTGCAAAGAGTCAGTTGCATATCCGCGCCGAATTGACCACAGGCTACCGTAGGGTGGAGCTGTTTTGCATATTGCACGGCAAATTCAAATAACGGTTCAGCTAAATCAGGAGGCGCTGAAGAAGTAAAGCTTGGCCGAGTTCCCTTGTTGGTATCTGCCGTCAGGGTAAATTGTGGAATGAGTAATAAGCCGCCGCTTACGTCGCGTAAGCTTAGGTTCATTTTGTCGTTCGCATCGGCAAAAATACGATAATTTAATACGCGTTCGATCAGTTTTTCTGCTTCTGCTTCGCCATCTTTCTTTTCAACGGCCAGCAAGGCGACGATACCGTGTTTAATGTCGCCAATGACGGCATTATCTACCATTACATTGGCGTGGGTGACGCGTTGAATAACCGTTAACACCTTGCTGACCCCAGGGCGTGTTGGAATAGGGCGCGGTAGTTATCGCTTATTACCTGTAATGAAAATGCAGCGTTAGCGGGGCTTGGGTTAGGCGTTACGAACACGGTGGAATTGAGTAAGCGCCAGGGTTGCAGCCCCCACTCAATGGCAGAGCCTTTATGCGGGCTGTATTGTAGATATTTTTGGCAGGTCAATTTGCCGTTAAACCAAATGACGGCGGGTTTTAACTCTGTAATCAGATCCAGTAAGCGCGCGCTGCCAGCGCGGTAATCGGCGGCGTTTAAGTCTTTGCAACCCGCGGTCGGCCTTTTTACCAAATCGGTAAAGCCAATATGGTAATGACGCTGTAAATGCTGACAGCTCGCAAGGCTGGGTTCTAGGGTTTCGCTAAGCATTCCACAGGCGTTTAGCGCCGGCCAAAAACGATTCCTCGGGTTGGCGAAATAAAAGCCCGCTTTTACAGAAGGGATGGATGGGTTAAGGCCCACGGATAAAACCGTCAAATGATCATCCAGCAAGTCGGGCAGGGTATTCATTCACTGGGTTTAGTAGGTTGGCATGGTGTTGTCAACGTCGCGCGCCCAGGCGTTAACGCCGCCGGTTAAATTAATCACGTCGCTAAACCCCTGTTGTAATAAAAACTGTGCGACTTGTTGGCTGCGCATACCGTGGTGGCAAATGGTAACAATGGTCGCGTCTTTGGCTAAGTCGTCTAAACGGCCAGGAATGCTTTGCATGGGCATCAGTTGACTGCCGACGATATGACAGTACTCAAACTCGTGTGGCTCTCTAACGTCTAAAAGGAATATGTTGTTATCGGGCTGTTCAAGCAGGCTGTTCAGTTGTGAGGGGGAAATAGTTTGCATAGAGATTACGGTCAGCTTATTTGAAATTTATTATAACAGGCTGTGCTAAAATCCACGCCCTACGAATAGTTAATTACACGTGTTAAAAGAGGCCGTTATGAGTGCAATCCCCGAAGAATTTCAGAAAAAGACCGAAGCGATGGAAGCAGCGGCTATTCAACCGTTACCGAATTCAGAAAAGGTGTACATCAAAGGTTCGCGTGATGATATTAATGTGCCGATGCGTAAAATTAAACTCGCCGATACCACCACTAGTGTTGGCGTCGAGAAAAATCCGGATGTGTACGTATATGATTGTTCAGGCGTTTATACCGACCCAGCGGCGGATATTAATTTACGCCAGGGCCTGCCAGGTGTACGCACACCCTGGATCAAAGACAGAAATGATACCGAATTATTAGACGGCCCAAGTTCGAAGTTTGGTCAGCTAAGACAAAGTGACTCGGCGCTCGCGAGCTTGCGATTCGAGCATATACACGCACCAAGGCGCGCGAAAGCGGGCGCTAATGTCAGCCAGATGCACTACGCGAAAAAAGGCATTATCACGCCCGAAATGGAATATATCGCGATTCGAGAAAATATGAAGCGTTCTGATATCAACGCGGAACAACATCCCGGAGAATCTTTCGGTGCGAGTATTCCAGAAGAAATTACCGCCGAATTTGTGCGCGAAGAAATAGCGCGTGGCAGAGCGATTATTCCAGCGAATATTAATCACCCCGAACTGGAACCAATGATTATTGGGCGTAATTTCCTAGTCAAGATTAACGGCAATTTAGGCAATTCAGCCGTTACTTCTTCGATTGAAGAGGAAGTAGACAAAATGGTCTGGGGCATTCGTTGGGGCGCCGATACAATTATGGACCTATCCACAGGCAAAAATATTCACGAAACGCGCGAATGGATTTTGCGTAACTCGCCAGTGCCTATTGGTACCGTGCCCATTTATCAGGCGCTGGAAAAAGTGAACGGCAAGGCAGAAAACCTCACCTGGGAAATTTACCGCGACACCCTTATCGAACAAGCCGAACAGGGCGTGGATTACTTTACGATTCACGCAGGCGTGCTGTTGGAATATGTACCGCTCACCGCAAAACGCGTGACGGGGATCGTTTCTCGCGGTGGTTCAATTATGGCGAAATGGTGTTTAGCGCACCATAAAGAAAACTTCCTCTATACGCATTTTGAAGATATTTGCGAGATCATGAAGGCCTACGATGTATCGTTCTCGCTCGGTGATGGCTTGCGCCCCGGTTGTTTGGCCGATGCCAATGACGAGGCGCAATTCGGTGAGCTAGAAACGCTGGGTGAACTGACCAAAATTGCCTGGAAGCACGACGTGCAAACGATGATCGAAGGTCCAGGCCACGTGCCGATGCATTTGATCAAAGCGAATATGGACAAGCAACTGGAATGCTGTGACGAAGCGCCGTTTTATACGCTGGGCCCATTGACCACCGATATTGCACCGGGTTACGACCACATTACCTCAGGCATTGGCGCGGCGATGATAGGCTGGTTCGGTTGCGCGATGCTTTGTTACGTTACGCCAAAAGAACACCTGGGTTTGCCGAATAAAGAAGACGTACGCGTAGGAATCATCACTTACAAAATCGCGGCACACGCGGCCGATTTAGCGAAAGGCCACCCCGGCGCGCAAATCCGCGATAACGCGCTATCAAAAGCGCGCTTTGAATTCCGCTGGGAAGATCAGTTTAATCTAGGCCTCGACCCAGACCGTGCGCGCGAATACCATGATGAAACCCTACCAAAAGACTCCGCCAAAGTAGCGCATTTTTGCTCCATGTGTGGGCCGCACTTTTGCTCAATGAAAATCAGTCAGGACGTTCGCGACTACGCTGCTAAAAAAGGCATAGAAGCAAAAGATGCATTAGCAGAAGGGATGGCTGAAAAGGCGAATGAATTTAAAGATAAAGGCGCTGAAATTTATAAAAAAGTTTAATCAGCGTTAGCTTCAAATTCTTTAATAGCGTTGATTAACTCGCGTTTTAGTGGGTGGATGGCGTTCAATTTAGCGATTTCGTAAACGCAATCTTTAGCGTCCATTGGAAAGCCCAGGTGCAAGAAATTAAGCCCTGCCTGATAAAACAGTTCGATGGCTTTATCGCTATCGAGATCGACGCCAGTGCCTGATTTATAAGCGAAAGCCAGGTTTAACTCAGCGATGGGGTTGTTTTGTTGGTGTGCTTTTTCAAGCCACATAATGGCCTCAGTAAAGTCCCCTTGTTGTTCTTGCGCCTCGGTATATAGAAAGGTACCGAGTTTGTTCTGCGCGTCTGCATCCCCCGCTTGTGCTCGAAGGCTGAGTTTTTCGATGACGTCACCCTTAATGGCAGAGTTGAACTCTTCCAGGGGGTTATAAATTCCGAATAAAGCCAATACGCCGATACCGATAGCTATGAAGAAAATTGTTCTAAATATTTTTTCTGTGTAGTAAAAAATTTTCATAGTTGAACGGGCTTGAGTCATTTGTTGGATAGTGAACTATAGCAATAGTCAAAGTCGGCGAGCGACGATGGCCAACCAGGGCTGCTGCTCAATCGGTTTACCCTTAGGTCGATAGTAATGATCTAACACCTCAAAGCCAGCTTGTTTCAAAAAGGCCTTACTGGGCTCGAGTTCTAAATAATGTCCATAGCGTTCACCTTGCCAACCCTCGGCGTTACCGCGAGGGTTAGAGCTGAATAAAATGCCGCCTTGTCGTAAACTAGCGTGCAGTTTTTTTAAAACAGTTACAAATTCGTCGCTGGGCACATGAAACAAACAGGCGTTGGCAAAAACACCGTCAAATTGATCGCTGGGTAACTCCATATTGACGAAACTTTGGTTGATCGTGGGGCAGCCACTGTATTCGGCGGCCATTTTGCAAAACGTGGCAGAGCCATCTAGCCCGGTTGGTTTGTGGCCTAAGGACTTAAAGTGTTGTAAATCTCGCCCCGGCCCACAACCTAAATCGAGAATATCAAGAGGCCTATTTTTCGGCAAGGCTGCAAGAAAAGCCTGAATATTTTGCGATACATCGTGGTCTTTTGTACCGGCCCAGAAAGCCGCCGCGTTATTGTCATAATGGCCAATGGTGGTGCTCTCTTTTTTGCTCGTATCGTTCATAGGATTCATATTAAGGCCTTAGAGATGAATGTCAAACTAGCAAACCTAAAGCCCGGGATACGCGTTAAAATAATTACATGGATATTACACATATATTAGACGGCTTAAACGACGCTCAACGCGATGCGGTGAGTGGGCCAGAAAAAGCAGCGCTTATTTTGGCGGGTGCAGGTAGTGGTAAAACGCGGGTACTGGTTCATCGAGTTGCCTGGCTGATGCAGGTAGAAGGGGTGTCGCCATTTGGAATTTTAGCGGTTACGTTTACCAATAAAGCGGCAGGTGAAATGCGTGAACGCGTACAGGGCATGCTGAAAACACCGGTTGGCGGCATGTGGATTGGCACATTTCATGGCATTGCGCATCGTTTACTAAGAATGCACGCACAGGAGCTGGGTTTGCCGGACGCGTTTCAGGTGCTGGATTCAGACGACCAATTTCGTATGATCAAACGCCTGCTTAAAGCGATGGACGTCGATGATGCTCGTTGGCCGCCTCGACAGGTGCAATGGTTCATTAATGCACAAAAGGACGAAGGTAGACGGGCGAAACATATCGCGCCTTCGAGCGATCATTTCGAGCAAAAGATGCTAGAAATTTATGCCGAATATGAGCGCAACTGCCAGCGTTCAGGCCTCGTGGACTTTGCCGAATTACTACTCAGGGCGCACGAGTTGCTGCGCGATAACGATGAAGTAAGGGCGCATTACCAGCAGCGTTTTAAACACGTGCTGGTAGACGAGTTTCAAGACACTAACACCATTCAATACGCCTGGTTGCGCTTGCTCACGCAGGAATCAGACAACCTATACGTGGTGGGTGATGACGATCAGTCTATTTATGGCTGGCGCGGTGCAAAAATTGAAAACATTCATCGTTTTCAAAAAGATTACCCAGAACATAAAATTGTCAGGTTGGAACAAAACTACCGTTCGACGAAGACCATTTTGCAGGCCGCTAACGCGCTTATTACTAATAATGATGGGCGGATGGGCAAGGAATTGTGGACCGACGGTGAAGATGGCGAGTTGATTTCGCTATACGCCGGTTTTAACGATCAGGACGAAGCGCGTTTTGTGGTGGATAGAATAAGGGACTGGGTTAGCAATGGTCACGCGCGCGCAGAAGCCGCTATTTTGTATCGCTCTAATGCGCAATCGCGTTTATTTGAAGAATACTTAATGTCTGCTGGGGTGCCTTACCGCGTGTATGGCGGGCATCGATTCTTCGAGCGTTTAGAAATTAAAAATGCGTTAGCCTACCTGCAACTAGCGACGCACCACGAAAATGACGCGGCGTTTGAACGCATCGTCAATACGCCCACTCGGGGCTTAGGGGCTCGAACTTTGGATATTATTCGCCAGCACGCGCGCGGGCAAAATATAAGCCTTTGGCGGGCGGCGAATAGCTTATGCGAAGGTATCGAACTGAGCGGTCGAGCGCTGACTTCATTGTCTGGATTTCTATCCTTGATTCGACAAATTGCTGCTGATAAGCAATCGACGACCTTGCACGAGCAGGTTGAACAGGTCATCGCCCGATCTGGGCTGATTGAATTTCATAAAAAAGAAAAAGGTGAGAAAGGCGAGGCGCGGGTAGAAAACCTGGAAGAGCTGATTAACGCCGCCAGACAGTTTTCTTATGAAGCCGAAGCCGATGAAAATCTCAGTGAGCTGGATTCGTTTTTGGCTCACGCCGCACTGGAAGCAGGCGATGCGCAGGGCGATAAATTTGAAGATTGCGTGCAATTGATGACGCTGCATTCAGCCAAAGGTTTGGAGTTCCCGTTAGTATTTTTAACCGGCATGGAAGAGGGTTTATTCCCCAGTCAGCGTTCGGTGGACGACGTGAGTAAACTGGAAGAAGAGCGCCGTCTAGCCTATGTTGGGATAACGCGTGCGAAGGAACAATTGTATCTAACATACGCCGAGTCGCGTCGGCTACACGGGCAGGAAAACTATCCGATGCCGTCACGCTTTATCCGAGAAATCCCCACCGACTTGATGCAGGAAGTACGTTTGGGAACGCGTGTTTCAAGACCTGTTAGTAATAACCATACGATCGGTTTTAGCGATTCGGCGAAAAATGATAGCGGCTTTAAAATGGGTCAACGCGTACTACACGCCAAGTTTGGCGAAGGCGTGGTATTAAATTTGGAAGGCGGCGGCGCTCAAGCGCGCGTGCAGGTTAACTTTTCTAACGAAGGCATGAAGTGGCTTATGCTGGCCTATGCCAAATTAGAGGCACTTTAGGAAAAGCAAATAACTAGTCTGCCCATTAGAATATGGAGCAGACTAGCTTCTAAGTTATTTAGAACGGGTACTGCACGTGATTCGGTGCAATCGTGACCCAGCGCAATTCGGTGAACTCATCAATCACAGCACGGCCATCGAAACGCCCATAACCAGTTGATTTAGTTCCGCCGTAGGGCGCTTGTGCTTCACCGTTAACGGTAGCGCTATTGATATGGCAAATGCCCGACTCAATATGCTTTGCCATTTTCATCGCCCTTGGAAAATCGCGACTAAAGACGGAAGCAGATAGGCCGTATTCGGTGTCATTAGCAACAAATAAGGCTTGCTCGTCATCTTTAACGCGAATAACAGAAATCACCGGGCCAAAAGACTCTTCGTGATAAGCGCGCATTTCACTCGTCACCTTATCAAGAATAGTGGCGGGCATGCTGGCGCCGTCAGCTGTACCGCCAGTGACTAAGGTGGCACCTTTTTCCACGGCCTCTTTAACAATGCCGTTCAAACGATCACCTGAAGAAGCTTCTACCAAAGGACCAATGACGCATTGTTCGTTGCCGGCAACGGCTGGGTCACCTTGAGTGAGCTGTTTAGCTGCAGCGGTAAACTTTTCGACAAATTCGTCGGCTACTTTTTCATCGACAATAATACGACCCGTGGTCATACAAATTTGCCCCTGGTATAAAAAGCAGCCAAATATCGCAGCGCGCACGGCTTCATCAATATTGGCGTCATCCAGAATAACGAGCGGTGATTTGCCGCCGAGTTCAAGCAAGCAACGTTTCAAATATTTGCCCGCTTGTTGCGCAATGATGCTGCCTACGCGCGTTGAGCCGGTAAAGTTAATGCGTCGAATCGCGGGGTGGGCGATCAACGCCTCAGTAATTTTCGGTGCGTCTTCTGAAGCGTGGGTAATAACATTGAGAACTCCGGGAGGTATGCCCGCTTCCAGAAAAGCCTCTACGACCAACATATGGGTTTTAGGGCTAACTTCTGAGGCGCGGAATACCACCGTATTGCCACAGGCGATAGGATAAGCAATGGCGCGAGCGGCCAGCGCTACCGGACCGTTCCACGGTGCCATGCTTAGAATAACGCCGACCGGTTGGCGAAAGGTCATCGACAAGGTGTCTGGTTTATCGGTCGGAATGGTTTCGCCTTGAATTTGCGTGGTTAAGCCCGCGGCTTCACGAAATAAACCAGCGGCCATCATCACATTGAAGCCCGCCCAAAGAGGCGAGGCGCCTACTTCGGCGGCCATTGCCTGAATAAAATCACCAGTTTTGCTCTCCAGAATATCGGCTGCTTTGAGTAATAATAATCGCCTTTCGGTAGGCCCTGTTTCTGACCACGTTTTAAACGCAATAGCGGCGCTATCTGCCGCTCTATTGGCGTCTTCAATGGTGGCGGCAGCGCCTTGAGAAACGACCTTGCCGGTAAGGGAGTTAATGCGTTCAAAGGTCGCGCCGGAAGAAGCGTCTACGGTTTCGTTATTAATAATAAGTTGGGTTTTCATGCTGACCTCTAGTATATATAAGCTTTTTATTATGTATTCTTTGCGGCCCTATATCAAACAAATAAACCACTGAAAGTGACTTGAGTCCTATTTTGTAGAGTTATAGCAATAGCTTTAATTTAGACTTTAAATAGCGGCCATTACGCTATAGTATTCAGTCAATAAAATACCAAGGGCGTCATTTCATGATTAGAAAAAGTAAACTTCTTGTATTGTTGTTATTACTCAGCCCCGTTATTTGTTTAGCCGCTGATGAATTTAAATCAAATTTATTTAGTAAGCCTCAGCAGGTATCCAGTAACGTGTGGTCAGCAATTGGAGCCACAGCGCCACCGACATATGAAAATTCGGGTCATAACAACAACCTGACATTCATCATTACGAGTGAAGGCGTGGTCGTCGTCAATGCGGGAGATAATTACTTATTGGCTAAATCTTTGCACGAAGAAATTAAGTCCATCACCGATCAGCCCGTTAAGTACGTGATACTCGAAAATGGTCAGGGCCACGCGGCGTTAGGGTCAAATTATTGGCAACAGCAGGGTGTTTCGGTTATTGCGCATATTGATACCCAGCACGAGCTGGAAGCGCATGGCTATGAGATTCTAGATCGCATGAAAAATGGCAGGAAAGAAAAAGCTAAGGGTACAGAACTGAGCTTGCCAGATGAGACCTTCGAGGATAAAAAAATAATCGAGCTCGGTGGAGAGCGCATTGAAGTATTACACCTCGGGCCGACGCACAGCCCGGGAGACGTCATCGTCTGGCTACCGAAACAGAAGCTGGTTATTACCGGCGACATGGCCTTTTATAACCGCATGCTACCTATAATGGAGCACACTGACACGGCTGGCTGGCTAGAAACGTGGGAAAAATTTGCCGCGCTAAACGCAGATACAGTCATCCCCGGGCACGGTGGGCCGACCAATATGCAAGAAGTAACAAAACACACGAAAGACTATTTGGTGTATATGCGCGCAGAGGTTAGCGAGTTATTAGAAGAAGGCGCTAGCCTACACGAAGCCACTAAGATTGATCAGTCAGCTTATCAGGACCTGGATGTGTTTGATGAGCTCGCGCTACGAAATGCCAGTACGCTTTATCGCGCCATGGAGTTTGAATAAAAGGAGTTTTTAACTGCCCACGGTAAGGATGATTTAATGGCTTATTTTCAGGAATGAACCGTTACTGTTATTTTGCTATCAGTGGTAGCTTAAAGTAGAAAGTCGTTTTTACGTCCGGTACCGATTCGAAGCCTATGACGCCTTGATGTTGTTCAATCAGGTGTTTGCTTATGTTTAAACCTAAACCCGTACCGGGCAATTTATTGTTGATGTTTGTATCGAGTTGCTTAAATTTCATGAAGACTAGTTTTTGCTGCTCGATTGAAATGCCTGGTCCATGATCACTTACTTCAACTATCGCGTGAGGGCCGTCTACTTTGATATGAATCTCAATTTGATCCTTATCGTGGGTGAATTTCGCTGAATTAGATATGAAGTTAGTCAAAACTTGCAGTATCCGCTGCTCATCTGCGAGGACGAGTATGGGGTCATTATGGTCTGAATTATAAAACCTAAGCTCGGTGCCGCATTCATGGCAGTACGGTGCATTGAGTTCTACAGACTTTTCCGCTAAATGAACTAGATTTATTGCCTCACTGTGGAGTTCTAGTTGACCAGACTCTATTTTGGAGAGTTCCAACATATCATTAACGAGCATCATAAGGCGTTCGGTATTGCGGTGCGCAATTGAAATTAACGGCTGCAGTTTTTCGCTTAGAGGGAAGTTCTTATTATTCAGTAGTAAAGATAAGGAGCCAAAAATGGAGGTCAAGGGCGTTCTTAATTCATGGCTTGCCATAGAAATAAACTCATCTTTGGCATGGTCTAGTTTTTTCAACTCTTTTACTTTCAGTCTTAACTCTAACTGGCTAACCACTTGTCTGGCCAATGCAGTCAGGGCCTCTTTTTGCGCGGGCGAAAGGCTTCGTGCTTCACTGTCTATTACGCATAAAGTGCCCAGTTTTTTGTTATCGCTCATGATAAGAGGGGCGCCGGCATAAAATGTTACGTGCGGCGCGCCAGTGGCCAATGGGTTATCGGCAAACCGCTCGTCTTGCGAGGAATCTTCGATGACAAAAACGTCGTCGCTAAGGATGGCGTGCGAACAAAATGCGATCTCACGGGGGGTTTCTCGGGCGTCTAGTCCGTGGTGCGATTTAAACCATTGCCTGTCGCTATCAACGAGGCTGACTAAGGCAATAGGTGTGTGACAGATTTCAGCAGCTAGCCTCGTTAGGTCGTCGTAAGCTTGTTCTTCAAGCGTATCGAGGATATCTAACTCATGTAAGGCGCGAATGCGGTCGTCTTCGCTTTCAGGTATATCTGCTACTATCATTTTGAGCGAGTCATGTGATTATTAATAAATATACTTAACTATAGTTGTTTTTTGCCGGTTCGTATGAAATTGTTATATCCAGCTGGTGGCAGCTTAGGTGTTGGAGTCTTCATTGCAGTTATACACTTCAATAGTGATATGAGACAGCTTATGAAAGTCACATAGCAGGCTTTTATAATATTCCGTGGTGTTTGGACTATGGGTCACCAGGGAGATAATGGCAGCGTAATGATTAGCGGCTACTTTCCAAATATGAATATCGGTAATTCTATTGTCGGCGTCCTGCTCGAGGGTTTTTTTAATTGCGAATTGATATTCTTCTTCAATACTGGCGTCTAATAAAATCGGGCTGGTTTGTTTTAGCAAGCCATAAGACCAGCGAGTAATGATGACACAACCTACAATGCCCATCATCGGGTCAAGCCAATTCCAGCCCATATACTTTCCTGCCAACAAAGCGATAATGGCGAGCACAGAGGTTAGCGCATCAGCCAATACGTGCATATAGGCGGCGTGCAGATTATGGTCGTGGTGATGGTGGTCGTGCCCGTGTCCGTGATCATGGCTATGACCGTCACTTAACAGGAGTGCGCTGACGACATTAACCAACAGTCCGAGGCAAGCAACGGCAATAGCAGCGTTAAACTGGATGCTTTGAGGTTCGATTAAACGTTGTAATGACTCAGCGAACATTAAGAAGGCGACAATCGCCAACGAGATGGCGCTGGCAAAGCCACCTAGCACGCTCACTTTTCCGGTACCAAAACTAAAAGCGGGGTTGTTGGCGTGCTTTCTGGAATAACGATAGGCGAAAATAGCAATCATAAAGGCCGCTACGTGCGTTGCCATATGCCAACCATCGGCGAGCAAAGCCATAGAGCCGAAAATACTGCCAGCGATGATTTCTGCCACCATAGTAATGGCAGTGAGTATTAACACGTATTGTGTTCGGCGCTCTGCTTTATCGTTGTTAACGGAAAAGTCGTGGTGGTGTTGCCACTTTTCTAAAGCTTGTTCGTGCATGATAACTCTCTACTTGTCGGCCTAACACGGCCAGAATCGGCGAGTTTACGAGATCAATGGGCGGTCTTGCAAGTAAATACTGCTATATCGAATAAGAGCCCAACACGATGTCTTGTATAGTGTTTCAGCTAAAAAATTATCTTGTCCCAGCCTTACGCCATGTTGGCGACAGCAGAATTCTTGTCATACGCACTGTCTAGTTTAGCGTGCACTCAGGGAGTGCAGAGCGAAAAATATGAATGTACGTTATGCGTCGTCTGTCGTGCTCGAGTCATCAGGATTGGCTGATGTGGTTTCAAGGTCATTGCTTTGATTGGTTTTTGCATTAGCTTTTTGTAAGCGCTTTTCTTCTTTCTTTTTCTTTTTAGCCAGTTCTTTTTGGTATTTTTCGTACGAGTAATTCGTTTTAGCCATTTGGGCCTCCTTGATATATAGGAAGTCAGGATACGGCATTTTTTGTCTGACTGTGTAATTCTTGCTAGTTTGGGCGCCTATGTCGTAAAAAAAGCCCTTGCGGTCGAGATAATCATGGTTAACAAGGCTATTACAGCTTAAGCGTATAAAGGTCGTATTTGCACTATACCGAATCCAAATTGAATGGGCGCTGTGGTTTTTGAACGACCTGGGTGTTTTACTTTATACAGACCTTGTTTCTTCCGCCTTTTTTAGCTTCGTATAGCGCGGCATCTGCATCAGCAATCAACCTGTCTACGCTATCGTTAGGGATCAGTTGTGTTATACCCGCACTAAGCGTGCAAGAAAACTGCTCGTCTGAACATTGTTGCGTGATGAGTGAAAAATTTTCCCTTACGCCATTGAGTATTTTTTCTGCCGTTTTTATATCTGTTTCTGGCAATATGATGGCAAATTCTTCGCCGCCGTAACGCCCTATAAGGTCGGATTTACGCAGGCGTTTTTTCAGCATTCGAGCCACATTTTTTAACACACGATCACCGGTGGGGTGGCCGTAAGTATCATTTACATCTTTAAAATGATCGATATCAATCATCGCGAAACTGAGTGCTTTAGTTTGACGTTGAGCACGTGAAATTTCCGACTCGAGTAGGGTTTTAATGCTGACGTGATTGAATAGACCGGTCAGACCGTCATTCAGCATATAGCTTCGCAGTTTACGAAAACGCAGCGCACGCGTGCGTACAGAAGCTAGCAGATGCTCGTCAGCAACAGGTTTTTGCAAATAGTCATCACCACCTAGTTCCATGGCTAAAAAGCGCTGTAAAGGGTCAGACTCTGTCGACAGAAAGATAATCGGCACGCCGAGTAGTTCATCTTTTTGGCGCATTACTTTGGCCGCATCAAGGCCAGAGCACTGAGGCATATGGATGTCCATTAAAATTAATTCTGGTTTAAAATCACTGAGTTCCTCGAGCAAGTCGTCTACGTTGGATATGGTTTCAACGCGCATCCCCGATGTTCTCAGCACCGTAGCGTAATGCTCAGCGAGGACTTCCATATCATCAACAATTAACACTTTAAATGGTTGGGGTGCTTGTGTTGTCGTCATTTCTTCAAGGCGTTCAAACAACTCATTGAAGTCGAGAGGTTTTGTCAGATAGGCGCTACCATTAGCTTGGACGGCCGCGAGGCGCGCCTGCCAGTCGTCCCTGGAGGAGATAAAAATTGAAGGTACGCGAACGTTACTGAATTCGTTAAATAATTTGGCGAAATTGGGACCGGCGAGGTCTCCCTCAGTTAACTGGACGTCAATAATCATCGCTGATGGCGTACGCTGACGAATGGCGATTAGCGCTGCGGTGGTGGAAGGGAAGATTTGTGCTTCGTAATTAAAGTAACTCAACTGAGAAACAATTTCCTTAGCCAGTAAGTCGTCGTCTTCTATAACGTAAATCAGACGCTCGAGCCGGTTGGGGTTTGAATCTGGGTCCTGTCCAGCAAGGGGGGTGGTCTCCTGTTTTACTGGTCGCTGTTTGGCCAGTGTAACAATATGTTGAAGCCGGTCAGCAATGGTTTTTTTAGTCAAGTCGGTCAGATTTAGAGGGTCAACCAGTTGCCTGAGACCGCTTTCAATGTGTCTGGCTTCAACGCTGATCTCAGGAAAGCCGAAAGTCCCTGCCGACCCCGTCAGGTTATGCGCCAATTGACGAAGTAAATCCAACGCTTCGGTGCCATTTTCATTTAAGGTTCTTAGCCAGGCGTTATTTAGCGCATCAAGGGTGCTCGGCAATTGGGCAATGTACTTGTCCTGTAGCAGGCGCAGTTTTTTGTGTTTATTAGTCATTAGCGATTTAAAATAGTACGAATTTGCTCGGGTAAGGTCATCGGATCAAAAGGTTTGGCTATAACCTCAAGGGCGCCGAGGGCAATAAAACTTTGTATTTCATCGGGTTGAACCTTGGCGGTAAGAAAGATAATCGGCGTTGCTTCTAATCCGGGTATAAGGCGCAGATTTTTCAGCGTCGTTGGCCCGTCCATACCCGGCATCATGACGTCTAGCAGTATGATGTCCGGCATAAAATCGGCAGCGCAGGATACGGCTTTTTCACCCGACTCGCAAAAAATAATGTCGAACCCTTCGTCTTCGAGGGCAAACTCGGCAATGGAGCGGATGTCCGCTTCGTCTTCCACATACAGTAATTTCATCGTTGTTCCTCTATCGTTAATTAGGCTGTTTTAAGAGACGTTTAACCGTAGCCATTAATTCGTCATTACTTGAAATCGATTTGGTTAAGGTGGCATCAACTTTCTTGCTGATCTCGGCGCTGCTTTCCTGTCCTGAAAAAATAACTATCGGACAGCCTCGTTCGATGTGGGCCAGTAATTCAAGGCCAGAGCCGTCAGGTAATGATATATCAATGATGACGAGGCTGTAAGTGTGTTCGGCGAGCTTTTTAAGTGCCTCAGACAGCGTGGTCGCGTAATCATAATTGACCTCGCCTTCGAACAGGGCCTGAGAGACTTCGATAACATCAAGGTTATCTTCAACGTGTAAAATACGCGAACGCTGATCATGTTCTATCAGGTTTGACATCGCACTGGATAATCGCTCAAAGTCGATGGGTTTTTGTAACCAGTCGGCAACGGTGATGGCGTTACCATTGAAATTTTTGCGCGCTTCGTCTGCTTTTCCAGAGATAACAATAATCGGTAACTGACAAGTGTTTTCGCTTTCGCGTAATTCAGCGATGAAGTCTAAACCATTGGCGTCGGGCAAAACGAGATCCAGTAATAACAGCTGGTAAGGCCCTTTTTGTAAACACAGGCGAGCGTTTTCTGCATTATGAGCGATAACGCTGCTATAGCCATCTTGATAAAGAATCTCGGCTAATATTTGCGCTAGATCGGCGTCGTCTTCGCAGATCAATATGCTTGGCGCGCGCGCGTCTGACGTGGCGGTTTTATTGCCGTCATCACAACAGGGCAGTTCAAAAAAGAACTCTGACCCTTCACCAAGAACACTCTTATAGTCAATGATACCACCCAGTTGATTAATAATGGCTTGGCTAATACTGAGGCCAAGCCCGGTACCGCCTTTTTCGCGGGTGTCGGAGCTGTCTGCCTGGGCAAAGCGCTCAAAAATACGAGAACTAAATTCGGCTGCTATGCCGGGGCCGTTATCTTTAACGTTGACGCGTACTTTATTATCGATGCGCTTTACCTCGATGATCACGCTATCATTTTCTTTAGAGAATTTAACGGCGTTAGAAATGAGGTTGGCAAAAACTTGTAATATGCGATATTGATCCACGCGCACCGTGGTGTTTTCCATCCCGTTATCCAGCAACTTTAATTTGACCTTATGGGATTGGGCGTAGCCCTCATTTTCTTCAATGGCCCTTTTGGCTAACGCCGATAGGCTAACAATCTCGAATTGAAGATCGAGCTCACCAGCGCTGATTTTTTCGAGATCGAGAATATCGTTGATCATGAAAGTGAGGCGGTTGCTATTTCGATTGGCGGTTTCTAATAAGCGTAACAGTTTGGGTGGAATGTCTTTCGAGCCTTTGCCTATTACTAAGCTTAACGCACCTTGAATAGAGGTTAATGGGGTGCGTAGCTCGTGACTGACGGTCGAAATAAATTCGCTCTTCATCTTGTCTATTTTTTTGCGTTCGGTGATATCACGGATAATGCTGATCAATAAAATATGGTCGTCGAGTTCGACTTCGCTGACGGCGAGATCCACGGGAAAGGTAGATCCATCTTTGCGTAAGCCCTCAGCTTCACGCCCGCTGCTCATGGTTGTATTCACCCCGGTAGCCTGGTAGTTATCGAGGTAATTATCGTGTCCACGATGGTAGGAACGGGGCATTAGAACTTTTATATTTTCACCAATAAGCTCTTCGCTAGAATAGCCAAATATTTCTTCTGCGGCAGGGTTAAAGGCTTCGATACGACCTTTAATATCAATCGTAATAATGCCGTCGGCGGCGTTATCAATGACCGCTTTATTGCGCGCCATACTATCCACTAGGTCGTGTTCGCGTTGCATAATTTGTTGATGCATGCTGTTAAAAGCAGCCACCAAACGTCCCACTTCATCCTTGGAGTTGTATTCCATTTTACTGTCGTAATGGCCAAGAGCGATATCGCTAGCAACGTTCGCGAGTTGTTTGAGAGGCTGGCGAATCCACCGGTCATGCAGCAAGGAGGTTAAAACAGCGGCGATTAACAGAATGCTTAGCAGTAAAATCTCCAGCTGGTAAAGGTGCGCTAGTTCTTCACGCTGTGCGGCCTCAAAGTCAATCCAGACTTCAAATCGGGCAATTTTATTGTCGTCAAAATTAATATCGTGGCTTATTACTCCAAGCCTACCCCTTGATTTCAGTTGAGTTTCTTCTAAAGGATAAAGGAGCCGTTCAGCGCTATCATAAAGTTTTATAGAGTGCCAATGCTGCCGATCAGCTAACACTTTATTTAGCGTGCTGTGGGTTTTTGCCAGATCATTGTTGAGTAAGTCTGGCAATAACGCGGTGTTGAGTACATCGATAAAGCTTTGTTCGGCCTCAATTTGGTGTTCTTCTTCAAACGCAATATAGTTGGGTAGCCAGTAAAAATGCATCGCAGTTGCAATGCTTATGAACAGCAAGAACGTGGGTAAAAATAGCTTGAGCGGGAGATTCATTGAGTGTTGGCACCTGTGAGAAATTTTTCTAGCTTTAAGTTTTTGACCACGTCGTAATCACCAATAGTAGCGGGGCCTATTTTTTTCATCGGAATATTTGCAAGCAGTTGTTGGCCTTTTTTGTCGTTACCGAGGTCTAAAAAGGTCTGTTGTATAGTGGCCTGAATCGGGGGTGAAACGCGAGGGTGAGCGCTAATAGGGTGGGATGGAACGGTGTCTGTGGTGTATAAAACGCGTAACTTACCGAGGATAGCGGCGGGTTGCTGTAATAGTGTGTTTTGTACGCCGCCACCGGCAATGGCGGTTCCCATAATGACGTTGAGATAGACAGAACTGTGGCTTTTAACGTAGAGGCCGTTTAGTGTGATGTTAAATTTCCTTGCTAATTCAGCGCGCGTCAATAAAGTCGCGCCAAGCGCTGTAGCTGAGGGAAAAGCGACTTGTTGACCATCAAGCTCCTGGACCGACCGGATAGGACTGTCTTTTTTTACTACGATAATACCAAAAAGTTTTCGACCGTTATCCTTTAGTAATGGCTTATACCCTTGTATTTGTTGGCTGGTCACCGCCTGGTAAGGGTTCATATAAGCAAAATCAAAAACACCTTCCTTAAGTTGTTTTTCAAACGCGACCATATTCGGGGAGGCTTTTAATTTGAGCTGAATATTACTGCGACGACTAACTTCTTTTAAGATGGGTTGCCATATGTGTGCAATTTGTCGTGATTCAAATTGAGGAACCACGCCGACGCTATGCACCTCGCTAGCCAGTGTGCCGTTCGATAAGAGCAACAAAAGAGGCAACCATTTTAAGCGGTTAAGTATTGTTGTCATATTGACGTGTCGAACGTTCATTTGGTCGAGTCTCTCTCCATCGGGTGTTTTTATCATATCAATGCAATGTATCTCAGGGGGAGAAAGACTGGTTAACGATGAGACCAATTACTATTAGTAGCAAATTTAACAATTATTTTAACTATAGCTTAAATATCGGCTTATTGTGATCCATGGTGGCTTGTTGATGTAATAGTAGAGGAGCATGCTGGGTTGACAGATTGTCATTGGATCGGAATCGACGAGTGGTTCTCCGTTGAGCAAAAGTAATCCAGGTCGCCGAACGGCTAAAAGGGCGCAGGGTATTGTCGTCGAATGGCTTTTATACCATCAAGAAGGTCTTTTGTGAGTTCTAAATCAATAGACGCGATATTGCTTTTTAGTTGCTCCATCGTGGTGGCGCCAATTAAATTCGACGTGACAAAACCTTGTTGATTTACGAAGGCGAGGGCCATTTGGCAAACGTCTAACTGGTGCTCTTTTGCTAACGCTATATAGGCTTCAATAGCCGCATCAGTTTGTGGGTTGGCACGGTGTTCGCGACGGGCGTCAAGACTTAAACGAGAACCACCAGGCATCGTTCCATTGAGGTATTTTCCGCTGATCATGCCGCGGCTTAACGGCGACCACGCGAGTAAGCCACAATCTTCATACAGCGCAATCTCACTGAGGTCGGGTTCGAAATGACGACACAGGAGTGAATACTCGTTTTGTATTGAGGCCATGCGGGGTAGCTCGTGTTTTTCAGCTAACTCTAGCCATTTACTGGTGCCCCAGGCGGATTCGTTGGATAAGCCAATATGACGAATTTTTCCAGCCTGAATTAAGCCGTCGAGCGTTTCCAGTACTTCAATAAAGTTAGCTTCTACGGCGGGCTTGTCAGCTTCAGGCGCGTAGTCCCAAATTTGTCCAAAATGGTAGGAGCCGCGATTGGGCCAATGCAGCTGATACAAATCAATATAATCGGTTTGTAGGCGTTGCAGGCTGCTGTCGACCGCGGCGATGACGTTTTTCCTATCGATAATGCTTTTGCCGCCTCGGATCCAGGATAACCCAGGGCCAGTGATCTTTGAAGCAAGAATCACCTGGTCGCGGTTTTTACGCGCGGCAAACCAGTTGCCGATGATCGTTTCGGTGGTGCCGTAGGTATTGGCATTGGGTGGTACGGCGTACATTTCTGCCGTATCAAAGAAGTTAATGCCTTGTGATAGCGCATAGTCCATTTGTTCAAAACCTTCGTCTTGCGTGTTTTGACGTCCCCACGTCATGGTGCCCAGGCCAATCAAGCTGACCTTTAGATCGGTTCTACCTAGTTGCCGGTATTGCATCGCCCCACCTCTTTATTTGCGCTGGTTCATCTTATCAACCCACGCCATACCAATAGCCGATAGGACGAAGGTGATGTGAAGAATAACGTACCACTTGAGCTTTTCGTTATCTATTTGTTCGGCATTCATAAATTTTTGTAGCAAGTGAATGGATGAAATGGCGACGATAGAGGCGGCTACTTTTTGTTTTAATGAGCCGGAGTCCAACTTGCCCAGCCAGGACAGTTTTTCTTCACCATCGTCGATATCGATTCGAGATACGAAATTTTCGTAGCCGCTGAGCATCACCATAATGATAAGCCCACCCACCAACGACATATCTACCAGGGATAAGATCACCAGCACCATATCTGACTCGGAGGTGGAAAAAATAATCGGGAAAAAATGGATCACTTCTTGAAAAAACTTAATACTCAACAGAATTAGCGCTAGACTCAGGCCTAAATATAATGGAGCGAGCAACCAGCGGGATGCGTAAAGGACTTTTTCAAATTTTGATTCCAGCTGTTTCATGATTATTTTTAGTTAGTAATTTTATTTAAGGTTCGGTAGGGGTGACGGCTAACAAATTTTCGTTTAGCCTAGCATGAAATTATTCGAAATTGGAGCAGTAAATGGATCGTCGTGCGTTTATTAAATCTACTGGGCAGGTGGCGGTTGCAACGAGTTTGATAGCGGTAGGAAGTCAGGCCGTTGCCACTTCGCCCGAATTCAGATGGAAAATGGTCACGACCTGGCCAAAAAACTTTCCAGTGCTGGGGACTAATGCTAATTATTTGGCTAACACCATCGAACAGATGAGCGCTGGACGGATACGAATTAAGGTTTATGGCGCGAATGAACTAGTACCCGCCTTCGAAGCATTTGATGCCGTGTCACGCGGTACCGCACAAATGGGTCACGGCGCGGCTTATTATTGGAAAGGGAAAACTGAAACGGCGCAGTTCTTTTCTGCGATTCCATTTGGTATGACGGGTCAAGAGGTGAATGGTTGGCTATACCATGGTGGCGGTATGGAGCTATGGGAAGAATTGTACGACCGTTTTAACCTGGTTCCCACGGCGACTGGAAATACGGGTGTGCAAATGGCGGGCTGGTTTCGCCGCGATATTAATTCGCTGGATGACCTGAAGGGCCTGAAAATGCGCATTCCAGGACTCGGTGGCGAGGTGCTAAAACGCGCGGGTGGCACGCCGGTAAATTTGCCGGGCGGTGAGATATTTACCTCGCTTCAATCGGGCGCCATCGACGCGACGGAGTGGATTGGGCCGTATAACGATATGGCGTTCGGTTTATATAAAGCGGCTAAAAACTATTATTACCCCGGTTGGCACGAGCCGGGTTCCACGCTTGAATCGTTTATCAATAAAGATGCATTTAAAGCGCTGCCGAAGGATTTGCAAATGATCGTTAAGCAGGCCTGCAAAGCAGCTAATATGGATATGATGTCAGAATTCACCGCAAAAAATAACACCGCGCTGGATACCTTAGTGAGTAAGCACCAGGTGCAGGTGAAGGCGCTGCCGGATGACGTGCTAACTAAGCTGCACGCATTATCGAATGAGGTGGTGCAGGAAGTGGCCGATAGAGATCCGTTCTCGCAGAAGGTTTACGCTTCATACAGTGACTATCTAAAACAGGTGGTGCGCTGGTCTGATATCTCTGAATATGCGTTTATGCGGGCAAGGAAATTACCGGTATAACCAGCCTTTAAGTTGTCGGGTAACCGCGGGCATAACGAGGTAGGTCATTAATATCACCTGGCCGGTCACCATAATAGCCAGCTTTAGAGCGATGGGCAATTCATTCAGCCAGCGGCCAAAGATTAGATTGATCGCTAGCAATAGGGTAAAGACGACGACGGTCAAAACCAGCGCCATTTTGTGTCGATTCGCGACCGCGTGAGTAGGAACTTCCGGCAAGGTGAACCAGAACTCAAGCCCGGATACTTTTTTGATTTCGGTGTCGCCCTCAATAAGTTTCTGCTCGTCGAGTTCGTCGAGAAATTGTTGTCGCTCAGTAGACTCTTCCCACGCTTTTTGCCGCGCATAGCTGCTAAAGCCAACGATTAACACGTACTCGCCGCCGGTTTTAGCCGAAGGTTTCAGGACGTGCACGCCTTGATGGCCAGGAAAGTGAGTGGCGACTTCTGAAATACGATGCAGCCAGTCCTCATATTGCGTTTCGGCACCAGGGCGCACTTTTCGCGCGATGGAAACGGTAACTGGTGTATCCGGCGCGCCGCTCACGCCTAAGAGATCCGTTGCCAGATAGATAGTTGACTAAAGCTATGCTGGAATTTTCGCGCGGTATCGCGGATGACAAAAGGAACGTCTACGGGTTCATTCAGTAATTTGAAGTGCTCGCCTAAATGGTCTTTTAAACCTTCTAAGGTGGAGTACGGTTCGCCGTCTTTACGAATCCCACCCAGCCAGTTTTCTTTTGGCGTAAATTCCTCCAGCCAGGTGTAGGGTGATGCGATGGCTAAGACCCCTCCGACGTTAATTCTATGGCGGATATCAGTTAGAAAAACCGCCGGTGAACGCAGTCGATCGATGAGGTTAATCGCTAATACCAGGTCGTAATGGTTGAACTGTGGTTTTAAATTAGTCGCGTCGCCCTGGAAAAACTCGATCTTTTGCTGGTTTTTATTTAAGCCCAAGGACTCGAGTTGTTGCTCGTGATAGGAAACAATCTCGCCTTCTTCGGTGAGTTCATAATTAATTTTTCCTTTCTGCTGCATTTGGTGGGCCATGCGAATAAAGCGGGCAGAAAAATCGATACCGGTGACGGCGTCAAAGTGTTGCGCGAGTTCAAAAGATGCACGGCCTACCGCACAACCTAAATCCAGCGCACGAACGGTTGGCTTGTCTTGCAATTTTTCCATGCATAGTCTGACGCAGTGGGCAGACAGGTCTTCTACGTCAAAATAACGAGGGCCGTAGTGAAAGTGACAGTATTGTGAGACGGCGGTATCGGTTTCATACATAGCGGTTGGTTTTTCCATTGGTTGTGTTGATTCAACGTAGCGGAAACCCGCGTGTTGATAAAAGTGGCGTCTAAAAGCGTAGCGTGCGTGCTTGGTAGCCTCATTACCCGTTGATATCCAGCAGCCGCCTTTGATCAGGTTGTGCTGTGTATCGAAGGTAGGCGTTGAAAAATCATCGTATAAGGGGTGTACTTCAAAACCATCAAAGCCGCTAATCGGCGTTTCTGTCCATTGCCAGGCGTTACCGATCAGATCATGAAATTCACCAAACGAAAAGTGATCGACTGGGCAGGCAGACGCCCAGTGCTCCAGGTTGATATTGCCGGGCGCTCGATCCCACTCGGGTTGATCGGGAATATCGTGTAATTGATGCAAGTGGTGCCATTGCTCTTCGGTGGGTAGCCGAATCGACTTGCCGGTTTTTGCGCTTTTCCAATTACAAAAGGCCTTGGCTTCCAGGTAATTAACTTCTACCGGCCAGTTCCAGGGCATTTCTTGCTCGTCGAGCAGTGTGCGTAAAACGTAGCGGTCATCTTTTTTTATCCAGAACAACGGTTGTTCAGGTTTTTTGTATTGCACCCACTTCCAGCCTTCATCGGTCCAATATTTTTGTTGCTGATAACCCTTATCTTTAACAAAGGTTAGAAATTCAGCGTTAGACACGAGGTATTTACTGGCAGAGAACTCGTCTACGTCAGCCTTTTTTTCTCCGTATTCGTTGTCCCAACCGTACGTCGGATGGTTTCGCTCTTTGCCTAATGTCACCTGGCCGCTTGCAACGCCCAACAACTGGTTTTCCGGCGCTTCACCAACGTGAGGGCATACCGCCCATGAGTTGTGCTGTCGAAGGTTCTCCAGTGGCATTTGGCGGATGATCGCCGACGAGGTTTCTATGTGAATTCGTTGGTGTTCAATACCCATTAAAATGGGCCAAAACGGGCTTTCCCAGCTGATGGGTAACTCAAGTGGAAGTGAGGTAATGAGCGAGTCAATTAAGCTAAAGACAGCTTGCCTATATTCACGAACCTGATCAATGGTTGGCCAGTCGTAATTACCTTCGTTCAGATCATCCCACGACATTTCATCAACACCGACCGCGAAAATGGATTCAAAACGAGGGTTGATGCGTTGATGAATTAATGAAGCGAGGGTCAGTTTATTAACGAAAAAAGTGGCGGTATGGCCGTAATAAAAAACCAGTGGGTGTCGAAGTGATTCGGCTCTAAGGTAGAAGGCCTCCTCATTGTTAATCACTTCGTACAGCTGTTCCTCAAGCAGAAACGTGTTATGCAGATAGTCGCGAATTTCTTGTCTTTTTTGTTCGACCGTACCGCTATCGAGCAACACGGTTCGGGTGTTTTTTGGGTCGCCTATCGCTTCCCTAGCTATGGATGACATCATTATTCCATTTTTTTATGATCAATTAGTCTATATCCGACCCGGTTAAAAGCAAAGTTATTGCGCGACTTATTTATTTTTTATTGATCGGCATCAGTTGTTATAAATAACGCCGGGCAACCAGGTGGCCAGATCTGGCCAAGCCGCCAATACGCCCAATAGACATAGCTGAATTAAGATAAACGGCACGACGCCTTTATAAATTTGTGTGGTGCGGATGCTCGCGGGTGCCACGCCGCGTAAATAAAATAAGGCGAAACCAAATGGCGGCGTTAAAAAGGAGGTTTGTAGGTTCAGGGCAATCATAATGCCCAGCCATATTGGGTCAACGCCCATGGCCAATAAAATGGGCGCGACAATCGGCACCACGACGAAGGTTATTTCGATAAAATCCAGCACAAAACCCAATAAAAACATCACTAGCATCACGGCTAACATGGCGCCGAAAACACCGCCGGGCAAGTCGGACAATAACTCTTCGACTAAAATGTCGCCGCCAAAACCCCTAAAAACCAATGAAAATAACGACGCGCCGATCAGAATAAAAAACACCATACTGGTGACCTGGGTGGTATCGCGCGACACCTCGCGTAAACGCTTAAGGCCCAATTGTTTTTTGCAGTAGGCGAGCACTATTGCGCCCATTGCACCCACCGAGGCGGCCTCTGTTGGGGTGGCAATGCCACCGATAATGGAACCCAAAACGGCAATAATTAAAATAAGTGGAGGGAATAGGTTTTTTGCTAGCTCTATAAACAGATGCGTATCTCTTTTGCTGGCGGGCAAAGCAGGGCAGGCAGAAGGCTTTAGAAAAGCCACGCCAGCCAGGTACAGCATATACAGCAGAACTAAAATGAGCCCAGGAATTAAGGCACCGGCGAATAAATCGCCCACCGAGACGGTATCGGGCGAAAAAATACCCATATCGAGCTGCGCCTGCTGATAGGCGGATGAAATGACGTCGCCCAACAACACTAAGACGATGGAGGGCGGAATGATTTGCCCCAGGGTGCCCGACGCGCAAATAGTGCCACAGGCTAGAGCTGGGTCATATTGCCGGTTTAGCATGGTCGGTAAAGACAAAAGCCCCATCGTTACCACGGTTGCGCCGACGATACCGGTACTGGCGGCCATCAACATGCCTACCAAAACAACGGAAAACCCGAGTCCACCCGGTAGGGTGCCAAATAATTTGGACATGTTTTCGAGCAAACCCTCGGCCACTTTTGATTTTTCCAGCATCACGCCCATAAAAACGAACAGTGGTACCGCAATCAGAGTGTCATTTTCGATAATGCCAAATAAACGATTCGGTAGCGCTTCTAAAAAAGCAGAGTCAAACACGCCATAATACGTGCCGGCAAAGGCGAACATTAATGCGGTACCTGCGAGGCTGATAGCAACCGGGTAGCCCATCAATAAAACAATGAACACGACGCCGAACATCCATAGCGCGATACTACCGTCCATTAGTGTCCTTTTCTGTCAGTACGCAAATGGCTTTCATGGCTTCTGATAGCCCTTGTAGAAATAACAACGCGGCCATAAAGGGAATCAACGACTTCAGTAAAAAGACACCATCAATTCCTCCCGCCTCTCTTGATCCCTCGTAATAAGACCAGGAAGTGGAGACGTAATCCCAGCTGATATAAGCGATGAAAGCACAAACCGGCAGCAATAATAGTAACGAGCCAATCAGGTTGACCAGAGCCTGGCCTTTTGGCCCCCATCGTTGGTATAAAATATCCACGCGAACGTGACCATTTGTTTTTAAAGTATGCGCGATAGCCAGCATAAACACGAGGCCGTGCATATAGGTGATGGATTCTTGCAGCGCGATAGAGCCGAGGTTAAAGCCATAGCGTAAGACAACAATGCTAAACATAATAATGACCATGGCTGCCGTTAACCAGGCAACGCAATGAGAAATAGTTTGGTTGATGGCATCAATAGCGCCGATGAGTTTTTTCAACATGGCGAGTATTAGTTCAGGCGATAATTATTTGGAAAATTTCGTCGAGCTAATACAATTCGTTTCATCGCGTCGGGGTCTTTTAGGTGGGTCATTTCGCCTTCCTTGGGGAAGTGCACGTCGCGCAGCCTGGAAAGCCAAAAACGGAACGCAGCGGCCCTTATAACCAACGGCCAATGAGCAATTTCTGCTTCAGTGAGCGGCCTGATGGTTTGATAGGCTTGCATGAAGGCTTCAAACTTTTCTTTTTCAAGTAAGCCGTCGTCATCGACGCACCAGTCATTCACTGCCACGGCGATATCGTAGGTCAGGTAATCGTTGCAGGCGTAATAAAAGTCAATAATGCCAGATAATTGGTCGCCATCGAACAAAGCATTATCCCTAAACAGATCGGCGTGAATAACGCTCTTAGGTAAGTCCAATACACTGTAGCCAGCCTGAAAAGCGAGTTCACCCCGCATCACGTCGGCGGATTGCTCATCGACCAGTGGTATGAGTAATTCGGCGGCCTGTGTGCGCCAGTTTGCACCACGGCTGTTTTCGCGGTGAATGTTCAGCTTTAAACTGGCGATGTGCAGCTGAGCCATGGATTTACCAATAATGGCGCACTGCGTTGGGTTTGGGCGCTCGACATCGCTGCCGGCTAGTTTTTCAACCAGAGCAGCCGGTTTGCCGTTTAAACTGGATAAGAAGCTGCCGTGTTTATTGCTAATCGGGCGAGCGCTTGGTACACCCTGGTCGTACACAAAGGCCATGATAGTTAAGAAATAGGGTAGTTCTTCTGCTTTCAGCTCTTCAAAGAGCGTCAACACGTAATCGCCGCTGCTGGTGCTGACGAAATAGTTAGTATTTTCGATACCGGAGCTAATCCCTTGAAAAGAGACTAGGGTGCCCAGAGAATAACTTTTTAAATGCTCGACCAGTTGTGCACGTTCAACAACCGTGTAAACAGACATAATGTAAAAATTGCTTTAGTAATTACCAGCTAAGTAGTAACCACATTGGAATTTCCATACCTTCTTCCAACGCTGAGCGTCGTGTTTCAAGGTCGCCGTCGCCGTCCGTATCGACCATATAATAAGCGGGCGCACCTTCAGGTGAAATTTTTACCATGTAAACGCTTCCGTTGACGCTGTATTCGGTGATGGCTTGTTTCTTTTCTCGGGTGATCGTTATATCCGGCTTCATGTTTTCGCCGCTAACGATTTGCGAAGGTAATTCTGGAGGCTCAGGAATAGCGATCGGCTGAACTTCTTCGGCCATTAAATTTGAAGCATAAACAATCAATATAGAGAGTAAAGCGGGTAGTATGCGACGCATGGTTTTTCCTTTGAGCTTAATTGTGGGTTTAATTATGACATCATATAACGAGTTTTGTACAACTTGTATTGAAGGGAGGTGGTCATAATTCCAGTAGAACTTTTTCTTCTTCTGCCGATGGCGCAAAGCCGCGTTGCTCGTAAAATTCGAAAATAGCCGCTAAGACCTCGTCTGGGGTTTCACAAATTTGGAATAAATCAATATCGGATTTGGATATGGTGCCAGCGCTAATAAGCGTGCTGGTAAACCAGTCTATTAAGCCGCGCCAAAAGGCTTCGTTAACCAAAATAATGGGAATTCTTCTGGATTTTCCTGTTTGTATCAAGGTCAAAATTTCAGCTAATTCATCCAGCGTGCCAAAGCCACCGGGTAAAACGACGTACGCCGTGGCGTATTTTACGAACATGACTTTTCGTGCAAAAAAATGCCTAAAACTTAAGTTGATATTTTGATAATCATTGGCCTTTTGCTCATGGGGTAATTGAATGTTCAGGCCAATGCTGGAGGAAGCGCCCTCAAATGCGCCCTTGTTCGCGGCTTCCATTAGTCCTGGTCCACCACCGCTTATGATCGAAAAGCCGGCGTTGGATAAGGCCAGTGCGATGTCTTCTGTGCGTTTATAATCGGGGTGATCGGCTTGTAATCGAGCTGAACCGTACATGGTGACCGCCGGGGTGATCGGCGAAAGCTGTTCGAATCCATTAACGAATTCAGACATGATTTGAAAAACTTTCCATGCTTCTTGTTTTTGGCTGTCCATAAGGTTTCCTTTATTGTTCGATATAACATCTTAGCGTTGTAGACAGTATAATCATCCCATCATAAATTTCGGATACTTTTCATGACAGAAAAAACCCTGGTATTGGTCGATGGTTCGTCGTACCTGTTCCGTGCCTACCACGCGTTGCCTTTATTGACGAACTCAAAAGGCGAGTACACGAATGCTATTTTGGGAGTGACTAATATGCTTAAAAAGTTAGTCGCTACCTATCCAGAGGCTTATTTTGGGGTCATTTTTGACGCACCCGGTAAAACCTTTCGAAACGACCTGTATCCTGAATATAAGGCCAATCGCGCCAGTATGCCTGAAGAACTAAGGGAGCAAATAAAACCGTTGCACGCGTTGATTAAGGCGATGGGTTTGCCGTTAGTGATGGAGGTGGGTGTTGAGGCCGATGATGTGATTGGAACCCTCGCGCAACAAGCCGAGCTAGCCGGCATGAGCGTTATTATCTCAACTGGCGATAAGGATATCGCGCAACTGGTAACCGATAAGATAGCGCTGATTAATACGATGAATAACCAATGGCTTGATCAGCAAGGCGTTATCGATAAGTTCGGCGTGCCCGCAGAAAGGATTATCGACTATCTGGCTTTGATGGGGGACACCTCTGATAATATTCCCGGCGTGCCCAAAGTCGGACCAAAAACTGCGGCTAAATGGCTTAATGAATTCGGTTCATTGGATGAGCTAATATCGCGCGCAGAGGAAGTGAAGGGTAAGGTGGGGGAGAGTTTGCGCGAACACATCGACGCTATTCCACTGTCAAAAGACTTAGTGACGATACGCTGTGACGTACCGTTGCATGAGGCGCCAGAGGATTTGGTTAGAACGGAACCCGAGCTGGATGCCTTGCGGGAGCTGGTGGCTCATTATGAATTTAATAGTTGGCTCAAACAGTTGGGTGCTGGCAAAGTCGTTAATGTTCAGCAGGCGGTCATTGACGAACCCCTGCCTGCATTGGTCGAGTTGCGAGTAGATACCATTCTCGATGAAGAAAGTTTTAATGCATGGTTAAAGAAATTATCTGCAGCCGAGATGTTCGCCTTCGATACCGAAACCACGAGTTTGGATTACACCAAAGCCTTGATAGTGGGTGTATCATTCGCGGTAGAAGCAGGCCACGCGGCGTACGTGCCCGTTGCCCATCAATATCCCGGTGCGCCCAGCCAGCTGTCTAGACAATGGGTTTTGGATCAGTTAAAGCCACTATTAGAATCGAATAGTGTACTTAAAATAGGTCAAAATCTTAAATATGACGCGAACGTGCTGATAAATCACGATATTCATATGGCGGGTATTAAACACGATACGATGCTTCAATCCTACGTGCTGAACAGCACGGCCACTCGACATAATATGGATGCTCTGGCCGAGAAATACCTCGATCAGCAAACCATTCACTATGAAGAGGTGGCGGGTAAAGGCGCAAAGCAAATTTGTTTTGATCAGGTGGCCATTGAGGTGGCAGCGCCGTATGCCGCAGAAGATGCGGACGTGACCCTGCGGTTGCACCAACAGCTGTTTACAAAATTAAACAAAATAGAGCGTCTGAAAAGCGTCTATGAAGAGATAGAAATGCCGCTGGTGCCGGTATTAGCTCATATGGAGCAAACGGGCGTATTGGTAGATGCGAATATGTTAATCGTGCAAAGTGCCGAGCTGACAAAGAAAATTCAAGTGCTAGAAACGCAGGCACATGAGGTGGCGGGGCAACCGTTCAACCTGGGGTCTCCGAAACAAATCCAACAGATTCTATACGATAAACTGGGCTTGCCGGTGTTGAAGAAAACGCCAAAGGGTCAGCCATCTACGGCAGAAAGTGTATTGCAGGACCTTGCGGTCGATTTTCCGTTACCGCGATTAATTCTTGAGCACCGTAGCCTCAGTAAATTGCGTTCTACCTACACCGACAAGCTGCCTAAGCAAATCAACCCCGTCACGGGTCGGGTGCACACCTCGTATCACCAGGCGGTAGCGGCGACGGGGCGATTGTCGTCATCTGATCCCAATTTACAAAATATCCCCGTCAGGAGTGAAGAGGGTCGACGTATTCGCCAGGCTTTTATCGCCGATCCAGGTTACACCGTATTGGCGGCAGATTACTCGCAAATAGAACTGCGAATTATGGCGCACTTGTCGCAAGACGCCGGACTCCTGCAGGCCTTTAAAGAGGGGTTGGACGTTCATAAAGCGACGGCTGCTGAAGTATTTGGTGTGCCGCTAGATCAAGTCGAAGATCATCAGCGCCGCTCGGCCAAAGCGATTAACTTCGGCTTGATTTATGGTATGTCTGCCTTTGGTTTAGCGAAGCAATTGGATATTGATCGCGGTTCTGCGCAAGGTTATATCGAGCTCTATTTTGACCGCTATCCCGGGGTCAAGCGATATATGGATGAAACCCGTGAGCTAGCACGTGAGCAAGGCTATATCGAAACGCTGTTTGGTCGACGTTTGTATTTACCAGATATTAACGCGAAAAATGGTCAGCTCAGGCAGTACGCTGAAAGAACCGCCATTAACGCTCCGATGCAAGGCACGGCGGCCGATATTATTAAACTCGCTATGTTATCGGTGGATAAGTGGCTGCAAGCCGATAAGCCGGCGGTGCGTATGGTTATGCAGGTGCACGATGAATTGGTATTTGAGGTTGAGAGCAGTTATTTGGAACAAGCAAAGAGCATTATTCAGCAAAAAATGGGCGAGGCCGCCCAACTCGATGTGCCGTTAATTGTGGATGTTGGAACGGGTAAGAATTGGGATGAGGCGCATTAATTATATTTGGGTTAAAGCTCCTGCTATAGTCTTTCGCTGCAACGTTTAAAGAAGGTTTTTTTGCTGGCTGTCTTAGATTTAGATCGAGCGATTAAAAGAGTTTGAACTTTTTGTTAAAGATGCAATCATAGAATTGTGTCTTTGTGACATAGCTTGCTCTCCCCCCTTCCCTTGAGCAGGTTTTTTCGGTTGGCAATAACCGAATCTATACTAGCCCCAGACTACTGGGGCTTTTTTTTTCGTTTATTTTTGCGCGTTGAGGTGCGCGTCGAGCCAAGTATGCAACTGCTCTATGCCTTCTTTTTTAAGGGATGAAAATAATTCGACTTGAACGCTAGCTGCGCAATCTTTGAGTTGCTTTTGCACGGCGAACAAGGTGTTTTTTGCTGCGTTACGGTTTAATTTATCGGCCTTTGTTAGGGCGACAAAAACGTCTAGGTTTAAGTGGGTGGCGTAGTTAATCATTTGCATATCGTATTCTGCCAGGGAGCGACGAATATCTACGAGCAAGACCAGGCCGTTCAAGGCCTTTCTTTTCTCCATGTATTGTTCGAGCTCTTTTTGCCATTTTATTTGTACATTGAGAGGGACTTTTGCGTAGCCATAGCCGGGTAAATCGACCAGGCAGCGCTGTTCGTCAAGTTTGAAATAAACTAATTGCTGGGTTCGTCCAGGTGTTTTACTGGTTCGGGCGAGGCTCTTTTGGTTGGTCAGCGTATTGATGGCGCTAGACTTGCCAGCATTTGATCTGCCGGCAAAAGCGACTTCAAATTCAATGCCCTCGGGCGTGGTTTTCAGGTTGGGGGCGCTAAGTAAAAATTCGGCCCGATGATAAAGAGGATTCATGGTGTAGGGATGATTGTCGTTTTGTTTATTGTACCGGAGTGTGCGATTTGAGTGTGATCAACAACAAATGTCGCAGAAAAAGAATAAACTTAACGCGGTTTTATTGTAAAATCCGCCATTGAATCAAGTTAGATAAATTTTTTGGAGAAATAAAGATGGGTAAGATTTCATTAAATATTGCAATTTTAGTGTTATTTATATCAGGTCATTCAATCGCCGGTGACGTAGCTGCGGGCAAAGCAAAATCGGCACAATGTGCTGCGTGCCACGGCGCTTCAGGCATTAGCCCAATGGGGCTTTATCCTAATCTGGCCGGCCAAAAAGAGCAGTACCTGACTAAGCAAATGAATGATTTTCGTTCGGCGAAACGAAAAGATCCTACGATGCAAGCCATGTCGGCGGCATTAACGGATACTGACGTGGTAAACCTTGCGGCATATTATGCCAGCATCAAATAGTTTTAGAGGTTGAAAATCGTGATGAAGTTAGAAGTTTTATTGAGTTGTTTTTTGGTCGCATTAATGTCAATTAGTGCTTTTGCAGAAGGCGATATCGAAGTAGGTCGCGCCAAGGCGGCGATGTGTGCGGGTTGTCATGGGCAAAATGGTAACAGCCAGAACCCTGTGTGGCCTAAGTTGGCGGGACAGCATGCTTTTTATATAGAAAAAGAGTTGCGCGACTTCCAAAACAAAAGTCGCCTGGATGCTACGATGGCACCGATGGTGGCGGGTTTAAGTGATGTGGATATAGAGAATATAGCTGCTTTTTTCTCCAGTGTTCCATCAACGGTTGAAGCGGCCAGCGCAGACAAAATTAAACTCGGTGAAAAGTTATACCGTGGAGGTAAAGTCGATAATGGTTTGCCAGCTTGTATAGCTTGCCACGGGCCTAATGGGGCAGGCAGTGCGCCGGCACGTTTCCCGCGTATTGGTGGCCAGCACGCCGCTTACCTTGAAAAAGCGCTGAAAGATTTTAAAGCTGAAACGCGTAACAACGACCATCAGGCGATGATGCGTGATATCGCTGGGCGTATGAGTAATAAAGAAATCGAAGCGGTTTCGTCATATATTTCTGGTTTACACTAGTCAGTATTTCCTTTTGAAAAGGGCGCCTGCGCCCTTTTTTATCTATACAAACTAATCCGGCCTCATTACGGTTCCATTCAGTTTCTATATGAATAATCATTCAGCAGAACCATTGAAATTACCTGAAAAAAGGGCCCTTTTGTTGAGGTTCCTGGGTTCAATGAACTTGGCGATCACGCTGCTGGTAGCGCTTTCCATCGCTTCCATTATTGGCACGGTGTTACAGCAAAACCAGCCTTATACTGACTACGTCTTAAAGTTTGGCCCCTTCTGGTTTGAAGTGTTTAAGCAGTTAGGCTTATACGACGTCTATTCGTCCAGTTGGTTTTTGTTTATTCTGCTCTTTTTGGTCATGTCTACCAGTACCTGTATTTATAGAAATGCGCCGAATATGCTGCGTGAAATGCGCGAATACAGACAAAATATTCAACTTGAAACGCTAGAAAACTTTCCCAATAGCCATAGCTGGCCACTAAATCACACGATGGACGAGGTCCAGCACGTGGTGCAAAAAATGTTTTCTCACCACGGTTACAGCGCGCGTTTAAAAACCGGCGAAGATCATCAGCTTATTTCGGGTATGAAAGGAGCGGGTAGCCGACTCGGTTACATCCTCACGCACCTGGCTATTGTTTTGATTTGTATCGGCGGATTAATGGATGGTAATGCGATCTTAAAAGCCAGGGAAATGCTGGGGCAGATCGTTCCTGAAACAAGAAACCTTCCTGCCAATGAAGTGCCAGCCATTAGCCATATGGGAATAGATAACACGTCTTTTCGCGGTAGTGTTTCTGTGCCCGAAGGAAGTCGAACGGATGTTCTATTCATTAACTATAAGGATGGTTACCTCGTTCAGGGCTTACCCTTTTTGGTAGAAGTTAAAGATTTCAGAATCGAACATTACGCTAGTGGGCAACCAAAATCATTTGAAAGTGACCTGGTGCTACACGACGAACGATTGCAGCAACCACTCGAACAAACCATTTCTGTTAATCATCCGTTAATCTACGACGGGTATTCTATCTACCAAGCGAGTTTTTCTGATGGAGGCTCCGAGTTGGAATTGATGGCCTGGCCTTTAAAGGGTTCGAATAATGAGCCAAAAAAGATAGAAACAAAAGTGGGCGATGATTTGCAAATAGATTTATTTAAACGGAGTTGGGTGTTAGAAGCATCGGATTTCCGCTTGTTTAACATCAACCCGTCTGAAGACCCTGCGAAAAAGTTTCAAAACGTGGGGCCTAGTGTTCAATTTAAAATGCGTAATGAGACGGGTGAAGCGAAAGAGTTTTTAAATTACATGCTGCCGGTAGAAAGAGACGGCGCTTATTATCATTTAAGTGGCGTGAGAGGCTCGCCAGCAGAAGAGTTCCAATATTTGTATATTCCAATGGATGATGCGGGCGGAATGAATCGTTTCATGAAGTTCCTGCGTGCGCTCAACGATAAACAGGTGCTACAGAAAATAGCCGCCAAACAAAACATTACCGAACAACCTTTATTGTCGAAAGATGGCGCTCAATTAAACGAAGCCTTTGTTAGATTGGCCGGCCTGTTTATAGAAAATGGCCTGGATGGCATTATGGCCCAGGTTGAAAAAAACGTACCACTGGATAAACGTGAGGAAGTCGCTCAATTGTACGTCCGGGTGCTGCAACAAATTTTAGGCGCGGTTTACCTTGATGTGTTGAAAGAAGAAGGCGTTGACGTGAACTTTGGCGTGGATGAAAAGAAAGCGGCATTTTTTGATGCGGCATCAGCAGCTATTGGGGCGATAGGGCGATATGGTTCCCCCGTTTATTTTCAGTTAACAAATTTTAAGCACCACCAGGCCAGTGGTTTGCAAATAGCAAAAGCGCCGGGCAAAAATTTAGTTTACCCAGGTTGTGCAATGTTGATTTTGGGCGTGTTTTTAATGTTCTATGCGCCTCAGCAACGGTTATGGGCTAGGTTGCAGCCCACGGAGAAAGGGGTTAGTCTTATTTTAGCCGGTCATTCTGACAGGAATAACTTAGATTTTTCAAAGCAATACAGTCAAATACAGGCACAGTTTGAACGTGTTTTAATGAGTTGAGGTAATTGAACATGAATAGTACGCGAGCAGCATTACAGTTTGAACTGGATAAGCAGTCTTTTTGGAAAGGACTGAGCCTATTTGATTGGCTTTGGGCGATAGTTGTCTTGTTGGGGACGGCTTATGCCTATTCCAGCTACGCCACGCTAATGGACGTTTATGAAAAAGGCATCTTGATTTCAATGGCCGCGACTTTGATCGCCCTGGGCTGGCATTGGAAGGCGATCAGGCCGCTATCTTTGGCCGTTTTTCTATTGAGTATTTTTGGCATCAGTCGTTACGTTAATGGACTGGGCGACGCCGAGTTAGATTTTTTTCTAAGATTCCTCGTCTCCAGCCAGTCAGCCATTATGTGGATGAGTGCGCTGTACGTGTTAGCGACGGTCACTTACTTCGTCGCTTTCGTTGGCCGTTCCGATTTTGTTGGTAAAGTAGCCAGCGCGATGACCTGGTCGGCTACCGCCATGGGTTTGGTCGGCTTAATGGTTAGATGGCGCGAGTCGTATTTGATCGGTTTGGACGTGGGCCATATACCGGTCAGTAACCTTTATGAAGTGTTTATTTTATTTTCGATTATTACTGCGCTGCTGTATTTATTTTACGAGCGTCGCTACCAGACACGAGCACTTGGTTTTTTTGTACTGTTAGTGATCAGTGCGGCGGTGGCCTTTTTGCTTTGGTATGCATTTGACCGCCAGGCGGCGGATATTGAACCGCTGGTGCCAGCGCTAAAAAGCTACTGGATGAAAATTCACGTGCCGGCTAATTTTGTTGGCTATGGCGCCTTTGCGCTGGCGGCGATGGTGGCGGTGGCTTATTTAGTTCGCGCTCAGGCTGAAAAAAGCGGTGCGAATTCAGTTTGGCTAACCTTGCCGAGCCTAGAAATTTTAGACGACCTGATGTACAAGTCTATCGCCTTAGGTTTTGCCTTTTTTACTCTGGCGACTATTTTGGGTGCGCTTTGGGCGGCCGAGGCGTGGGGTGGTTATTGGTCATGGGATCCAAAGGAAACCTGGGCGTTGATTGTATGGCTTAATTACGCGGCCTGGTTGCATATGAGGTTGACCAAAGGCTGGCGAGGCAAGCCGATGGCGGCGTGGGCAATTGTGGGTCTATTCGTGACGCTATTTGCTTTTTTAGGCGTCAACATGTTCTTGTCGGGTTTACATTCATATGGTGAGTTATAAACGTATTTAATCAGGAGAGACACATGCGTAAATTTTTATTACTAGTAGCTTTTTGTTTGGCGTCATACGTCAATGTTGGCTTGGCAGAAGAGCGAGTTCAGTTTGATGAAGGCGTTGATTACCAGCTGATTAAACCCTCACAACCCACGGACGATCCTAATCGCATCGAAGTAGTGGAAATTTTCTGGTACGGCTGCCCGCATTGTAATTATTTCGAGCCTAGCTTAGGGCCCTGGGTAAAGAAAGCGCCGAAAGACGTTAATTTTTACCGCTTGCCGGCCGTATTTAACGACGTATGGGAAGTTCACGCGCGTGCGTACTTTGCTGCTGAGATCCTGAATGTACTCGATAAATCACACGATGATTTGTTTCACGCTCTCCACGTTGAGCACAAAGCGTTAAATACGATGGAAAAACTGGCTAAATTTTATACTCAGTACGGCGTGGATGAAAAACTGTTTGAGAAAACTTATCACTCGTTCGTTGTAAATACCAAAGTAGCCAGGTCCAAAGATATGGTGGGCCGCTATGGAGTCAACGGTGTACCCGCGCTAGTGGTTGAGGGTAAGTACCTGGTGACGGGCGCATTGGCAAAGAGTTATGGAAACATGATAAAAATCACCGACTATCTGGTTGAAAAGGAAAGGCAATCCAGGTGGTTGAAGTCCGTTAGCGACCTTTATTAACGACAATTTTCGTTAATAAAGGCATTTAGCTTTTGTCGTTGAAGGTTTTTGTCTTCTTCACTTAAGCGAGCCTGCTTACCTTCGGAATCTTTATAGAGACGATTGCCGCCTAATGCTAGCGCCGACAAAGCTTTATTGGCGCGGGTGCAATCTTCTTCAACGAGCCTTTTATCTTGAGCGGCCTGAGCTGCTTTATCGATGGCCGCTTTTCGTGAGGCATTAGACTTGGCGATTTCATTAGCGCTCTCCTCAATTGATTTGGCTTGTTTCACCGCGTCTACTTTAGGGGTTTTAGTCGATACTTCTTGTCTTTTGATGGTCTTGTCTCGCGGCGGAGTTTTACCATAAGCGATATTCCCTTGCTCATTTGTCCATTGATATATAGCGGCCTGGCTGCTGGCGGCGAAAAAAAAGATAAAGAGAATAATTAAAGGGCGAAACATAATAACTCCTTTTAAAATGCGCAGTTTAACTGCTAGAGGAACATTATATAGTACACATTGATTTATGAAAGGCCTTGACCAAACGCCCAAAAATTAGTATTTTGTCGAGTTCGATTGTGCAGTGCAATCAAAAGAGTTTTTTTAAGCGGTAATTTTAAATTTCGGAGAGTAATTGTGGAGCTAAGTGGCGGTGAGATCGTCATCCAATCCTTAAAAGATGAAGGAGTGGAGTACGTATTTGGGTACCCAGGTGGGTGCGTCCTGCACATATATGATGCTATTTTTCAGCAGGACGACGTCAAGCACGTGCTCGTCCGTCATGAGCAAGGCGCTACGCACGCGGCAGATGGCTATGCGCGTTCATCTGGAAAGCCGGGCGTGGTGTTAGTAACCTCTGGCCCTGGTGCAACCAATGCAGTAACGGGTATTGCAACCGCGTATATGGATTCTATTCCAATGGTGGTTATTACTGGGCAAGTACCCAGAGCCGTTATTGGTACCGATGCGTTTCAGGAAGTCGACACGGTTGGTATCACTCGCCCATGCGTTAAGCATAATTTCCTGGTCAATGACGTGACAGAGATAGCTGAGACGATGAAAAAGGCGTTCTATTTGGCCACCTCAGGTAGACCTGGACCAGTGGTAGTTGATATACCGAAAGACATTACCGATCCGAACATTAAAGTTCCTTATCTCTACCCAGCTGAAGTGAGCATGCGTTCCTATAAGCCGCTGGTGAGCGGTGATATCGGGCAAACCATAAAAGCAGTTAAGCTGATTAAAGAGTCTAAGCGTCCGGTTATCTATAGCGGTGGTGGCGTTGTGCTAGGTGAGGCCAGCGAAGAGCTTAAGCAGCTATGTCGCACCCTAAACTTCCCCGTTACTCAGACGCTAATGGGACTCGGCGCGTTTCCGGGAACCGATCCACAGTTTATCGGCATGTTAGGCATGCATGGCACCTATGAAGCCAATATGGCGATGCACGACAGCGATCTAATTATCGCCATTGGTGCGCGTTTCGATGACAGGGTCACTGGGAAAATAGCCGATTTTTGTCCGCACGCTAAAATCATTCATATTGACGTGGACCCCGCTTCAATATCTAAAACGATTACCGTTGATGTGCCGATTGTTGGTCAGGTAAAACCGATCTTGCTGGATATGCTCGCGCAGATTAAAAGCCTGGGTGAAACCTTTGATCAAGCTCGTATTGCTGACTGGTGGCGTCAAATTGATCAATGGCGTGCAGTGGACTGCATGGCTTACGATCAAGACAGTGGGACGATTAAGCCACAATACGTTATCGAACAACTTTATAAGGTGACCAAGGGTGAAGCCTTCGTGACTTCCGACGTAGGTCAGCACCAAATGTTTGCGGCGCAATTCTATCCATTTGATAAGCCCCGCCGCTGGATTAATTCAGGTGGTTTAGGAACGATGGGCTTTGGCTTGCCTGCGGCAATGGGCGTGAAGTTTGCTCATCCTGAGTCCGATGTTGCCTGTGTGACGGGCGAAGGTAGTATCCAAATGTGCCTGCAGGAATTATCCACCATGCTGCAATACGATACGCCGGTAAAGGTGATCAATTTGAATAACGGTTATCTTGGTATGGTTCGCCAATGGCAGGAATTTACCTATAAAAGCCGCTACTCGCACTCTTATATGGAAGCCCTGCCAGACTTTAAGAAATTAGCTGAAGCCTACGGTCACGTGGGTATGCAAATTACTAAGAAGGAAGATGTTGAACCCGCACTTAGGGAAGCGTTTGCGATGAAAAATAGAACGGTATTTATGGATTTTCTAACCGACCCTGAAGAAAACGTCTATCCGATGATTGAAGCGGGCAAGGCGCATAACGATATGGTGATGGCCCCCAATTCAAAATACAAAAGGATACTGGCATGAGTCGTCAGCACATTATCTCTGTTCTACTGGAAAATGAGGCGGGCGCTTTGTCGCGTGTGGCGGGACTTTTCTCCGCTAGAGCGTATAATATCGAATCACTAACGGTAGCGCCGACCTTAGATCCCTCTTTATCACGTCTAACACTGGTTACTGTTGGCAGTGAGGAGACTATTGAGCAAATCAAAAAACAGCTCAATAAATTAGTGGACGTGGTCAGCTTGATTGACCTATCCGAGTCATTTTCATTGGAGCGCGAGCTGGCGCTGGTGAAAGTCAAAAAGAGTGCTTCGATGGTGCAAAAAATCGATGACTTGGGTAGCGATACTCTGGCGCGGATTACCGACGAAACAGATGATTACTTAATCATCGAATTGTCGGGAGAAAATGCCTGGTTAGATGACTTCTTACTGGCACTGGGAAATGAAGTGGTAGAAGTTGTGCGCACGGGTGTGATTGGTCTTTCACGCGGTGAGAGAGCTTTAACGATATAGTTTTGCTGGCGGCGAATAGCCGTCATAAGGCGATTAACATTTAATAAAACTGAGGAAAAAAATGAATATTTACTACGATAAAGACGCGGATCTTTCAATCATCAAAGGTATGACAGTTGCCGTTATTGGCTACGGTTCTCAAGGCCATGCGCACGCTAATAACCTGAAAGAATCAGGCGTCAATGTTGTTGTTGGTCTTAGATCAAACTCTTCGTCTGTTGCCAAAGCTCAAGCAGCTGGCCTTACAGTTAAAGACGTGCCTGAAGCCGTTGCAAGCGCTGATTTGGTCATGATTTTAACGCCAGACGAATTTCAATCTCAATTATATAAAGCTGAAGTTGAGCCGAATTTAAAGCAGGGCGCGACGTTGGCATTTGCCCACGGTTTTGCTATTCACTACAACCAGGTCGTACCACGCGCTGATTTAGACGTTGTGATGATCGCGCCTAAAGCACCTGGTCATACCGTACGTAATGAGTTCAAAAACGGCGGCGGTATTCCTGATTTAATCGCTATTCACCAGGACGCTTCTGGAAATGCTAAAAAAGTTGCGCTGTCTTATGCTTCGGCTATTGGCGGCGGTCGTACGGGTATCATTGAAACAACCTTTAAAGACGAAACCGAAACCGATTTGTTCGGTGAGCAAGCTGTTTTATGTGGTGGAACGGTTGAACTCGTTAAAATGGGTTTTGAAACTCTGGTTGAAGGTGGCTACGCACCAGAAATGGCTTATTTTGAATGTCTGCATGAATTGAAATTGATCGTTGATCTAATGTACGAGGGCGGCATTGCCAATATGAACTACTCAATTTCAAACAACGCTGAGTACGGCGAGTACGTCACGGGCAAGAAAATTATTAATGATGAGTCTCGTGAAGCAATGCGCGAAACGCTTAGAAATATTCAAAATGGTGAATACGCCAAACAGTTCATCATTGAGGGTGCGACTAACTATCCATCAATGACGGCGTACCGTAGAAACAATGCGGCACATCAAATTGAGCAAGTGGGCGGCAAATTACGCGAAATGATGCCTTGGATTACGGCTAATGCTTTAGTTGATAAATCTAAAAACTAAATCAGCCTTTGGTTTGAAAAAACGGCCGTTTAAACGGCCGTTTTTTTTGTTCTCAATAACCCGCGCTGGGTTATACTTGAAATTATTTAACTGGAAGCTGCTCGCATGGACCAACCACTTAAACCGCGTTCACGCGGTATTTACCTGTTACCGAACCTATTTACCACGAGTGCACTATTTGCCGGTTTTTATGCGGCAACCGGCGCTATTAATGGGCACTACGAAGCGGCCGTTATCGCTATTTTTATAGCAATGGTTTTAGATGGCTTAGATGGTCGAGTAGCCCGTATGACCAATACTCAAAGTGAGTTTGGTGCGCAATACGATAGCTTGGCTGATCTGATTTCATTCGGTCTAGCCCCTGGCTTAATAGCATACGCATGGAGTTTGTCGTCTCTTGGTAAATTAGGCTGGATAGCGGCGTTTGTCTACGCAACCTGCGGCGCGCTGCGATTAGCGCGCTTTAATGTGCAGCACTCAACGGCGGATAAGCGCTACTTTCAAGGTTTGCCTAGTCCAGCGGCGGCGGCCTTGATGGCGGGTTTTATCTGGGTGATGGTTGATAACGACATATCCGGCGAAAGTGCCTCGTATGTGATGTTATTCGTAACGATACTATCTGGTCTATTGATGGTCAGTAATATTCGTTATCACAGCTTCAAAGAGCTTAACTTCGTCGGTAAAGTTCCCTTTGTGGTCGCCGTTATTGTGATGTTGGTGCTAGCCATTATTTATGTCGCGCCACCGCTTATTTTGTTCGTCATTTTCCTGGCTTACACCATCTCCGGTCTTGTTTTGACCGCTAGTTTGATGCGACGTGGGAGACGCGAGAAAAAACCTTCAAACGATGCTGAGTAACGCGACTAAAAACCAGCAGTATTTGAGCGCCATGGGCGTTCAAGTATGGCTAGAAAGAAGCTCGGATCAGCCGATTGTTGTAGGCGTTGCAGATGAACCGTTAGCAATAGAATCAATGGACGTGGTTCAGTTATCAAACAGGGTCAGCGATTGTCAGCGTTGTGATCTGTCGGCATTGGGCTCGCAAAAAACGTTTTCGTTGGGCGCGCCCGCCACGCAGCAGTGGTTGATCATAGGTGATGCTCCCTCAGCGGAGGGCTCGCCCTTTTCGGCAAGTGCGACAGGCTTATTACGGGATGTTTTACTGGCCGTAGATAAAAAAATAGCGACCAGCTATTTAACGACGAGCGTTAAATGTGTGCAGAGTCAGCGAATCCCTTCCACCGAAGAACACCTGTGTTGCCGACCTTATTTAGTTCGCCAGATTGAACTCGTCAAACCCGAGCTGGTTTTAGTATTAGGTGAATTGGCGGCACAAAGCTTACTGTCGACCAGCGATAAATTAGATGGATTAAGGGGTAAACCGCATACACTAAAAGGTGTTGATGCGCCCATTATAGTCAGCTATCAGCCAGATGAAGTGTTGCGTTCCCCGCTACTTAAAAAGCTTGTTTGGCAAGACCTGCAATTGGCCAGGAGGCTGATATTAGCGTGAGCATTCTAGATAAATTTAAAACAGTCTTAGGCTTAGAAGAAGGGGCTTTGTACCTCAAGCCTTTAAAAGATAAGGATTTACCTGCGGTGTTGGAGATTGAAGGCAAGGTTTACCGCTTTCCATGGAGTCAACAGATTTTTAAAGATTGTTTATCGATGGGCTATTCGAGCTGGGGGTTGATCAACGAAGGCGAGCTCATTGCTTACGCCATTTTATCGATCGCTGTAGGCGAAGCGCACGTGTTAAATATTTGTATCGACCCAGAAAAACAGGGTCAGGGTTTTGGCGGGCACTTTCTTCACGCGTTATTTAAAATTGCGAAAGAGAAAAAGGCAGAACGAATATTTTTAGAGGTCAGGCCGTCAAACGAAAGAGCGGTATTGCTGTATGAAAGATTAGGTTTTGTGAAAATTGGCGAACGGAAAAATTATTATCCGACGGCTGACGGTAGAGAAGACGCCTTAGTCTACTCCTTAGACCTCAACCCATCGGTTATTTAAACGCTTTCATTACTGCGGAAGACATTTTTTTAAGGCTGCTCGCGTATAATGGCTGAATTGACAATATAGCAAAAAAGCCATGCCCAGCGAATTCCAAAAACGCAGAACGTTTGCCATCATTTCTCACCCCGACGCCGGTAAAACAACACTGACTGAAAAACTGTTGTTGTTTGGTGGCGCCATTCAGATGGCCGGTTCGGTCAAAGGTCGTAAAGCGTCACGACACGCTACCTCTGACTGGATGGAAATGGAAAAAGAACGTGGTATTTCTGTTACTACCTCGGTGATGCAATTTTTGCATAACGACAAGTTGCTTAACCTGCTAGACACCCCCGGGCACGAAGACTTTTCAGAAGACACTTACCGTACATTGACCGCCGTTGATTCGGCATTGATGGTGATTGACTGCGCCAAAGGCGTGGAAGATAGAACCGTTAAGCTAATGGAAGTGTGTCGTTTGCGCGATACACCGATTATTACTTTCATCAATAAACTGGATCGAGAAGGCCGCGACCCTCTGGAATTGATTGATGAGGTGGAGTCGGTGCTGAATATTGAATGCGCGCCAATGACGTGGCCGATTGGCATGGGTAAGCGTTTTAAAGGCGTCTATCACCTATATAAAGATGAAGTCCACGTGTTCAGCCCTACGCACGGTGGGAAAATTGCTACAGGCGAGGTATTTAAAGGCCTGAACGACGCCAAATTAATCGAATTGCTAGGTGCTGACGCCGATGGTTTTCTAGAAGAACTAGAGCTTGTGAGGGGCGCGAGTACCCCCTTTGACCGGGAGGCTTATCTGGCCGGCAAACAAACGCCCGTATTTTTCGGTTCGGCGGTCAATAACTTTGGTGTCGGCGAGCTGTTAGACGCATTTGCCGAATATGCGCCCCAGCCGCAGCCCCGTGAAGCGGTACAAAGAAAGGTCAGTCCTGAAGAAAAAGAGTTCAGCGGTTTTGTTTTTAAAGTGCAGGCGAATATGGATCCGGCTCATCGAGATCGGATTGCTTTTATGCGTATTTGTTCGGGCGAATATTCACAGGGCATGAAAATGAACCACGTACGCCTGGGTAAAAATATACAAATAGGTAACGCGATTACTTTTCAGGCAGACAGTCGTAAAAGTGTTGAGCAGGCCTTCGCCGGCGATATTATCGGCCTGCACAACCACGGTACCATCCAGGTGGGCGACACCTTTACGCAAGGTGAAAAGCTAAAATTTGGTGGCATTCCTTACTTTGCGCCAGAACTATTTCGTCGTGCGGTTCTAAAAGACCCGTTGCGCATGAAAGCACTGCAAAAAGGTTTAAAGCAGTTAACCGAAGAAGGCGCGACGCAGCTATTCAAGCCGATGAAAAATAATAACCTTATCCTGGGTGCGGTAGGTGTGCTGCAATTTGAGGTAACGGCGCACCGGCTGAAGAGTGAATATAACGTGGAGTGCGTATACGATAACGCGCCGATCAGTACGGTACGCTGGGTCAGCTCAAGTGATCCACAAAAACTGGAAGAATTCAAAAAGAAGGCGCATGATAATCTTGCAGAAGACGGCAGTGGCTATCTAGTTTATTTGGCGACTAGCCGTGTTAATTTATCGTTAACCGAAGAGCGTTGGCCGGATATTACGTTTAGCGCTACGCGGGAATTATAGGAGAAAATGATGACGGCTAAAAATTACACCATTGATGCACTCGAGCTAGGTCCGATGGAAAACTTTGTCTACCTGATTCAAGACCACGACAGTAAACGAGCGGCTATTGTTGATCCAGCCTGGGACGTACCTAAGGCGATAGAACTGGCTACCCAGCGCGGTTATAAAATTACCGATATCCTTCTTACGCACAGTCATCACGACCATATAAATGGCATTGCCGACGTATTGAACACGTTTGATGCCGAGCTGCATTTATTAAAAGAGGAAGATAAGTTCTGGGGTGAGCACGATGGAACGCCCACCCTGCATCACGGAGGTGATGAGATCATGTTGGGTAATACGGCGATCAAAATGCTGCATACACCTGGCCATACGCCTGGTTCGGCGTGTTATCACGTCGACGATCAGTTGCTCACTGGCGACACGATGTTTGTGTTTGGCTGTGGGCGTTGTGACTTTAGTGGAGGTGATCCTGAAGTCATGTTTAAAACGCTGAATAAAATACGCACCGACTTACCCGTATCAACCACCATTTTGCCGGGGCATAATTACGCGGTTAAAAAAACGTCGACTTTAGCAGAGCAGATTAAGGGTAACCCCTTTATGCAACACCATAACGTTCAGGACTTTGTTCAGTACCGCATGCATACGCCCAAGCGTAAAACACCTTATGAGGCGGAGCCCTCTGCGCACTACGATCACGATCATTAGAAATTAGCTGTGTAGATAATAGGGCCTGAGCGTGTACGAATTTCAAGATAACGACGTTATCTGTAGCTGTAAGCACATGACGAAAAAGCACTTTCTAGCGCTCGTTAAGGAACAAAAGTTGGATACGATAGATCAGGTTCGAGAAAAAACCGAGGTCAACGTCGCCTGTGGTATGTGTATTATGATCGTTGAAAAACTGTTGGCTGAGAACTTGCCTTAACTTTTAGACTGGAGCAGGAGCTAAGGGCCCATTTGTTTTTTATAGCAGCCTTTATTGCGACTTATCCTTAAGGTGCTGAATAATATTTTCCAGTGGAATATCACTGTTTTCAGCATCTTTTCGACCACGGTACTCGACCATTCCGTTATCCAGTCCGCGGTCACCTAAGACGATGCGGTGCGGTATGCCAATTAATTCCATATCAGAAAACATAAAGCCAGGACGAACTTTCCGGTCGTCAAATAGCACCTCAAATCCAGCGTCTAATAGTTCCGTATATAGTTTTTCGGCGGCGGCTTTTAAGCGTTCAGATTTATGCATATTCATCGGCAGTAAGGCGACTTGAAAAGGCGCTAAGGCGGCAGGCCAAATAATGCCTTTATCATCGTGGTTTTGTTCAATAGCGGCCGCGATCACACGCGTCACGCCAATGCCGTAACAGCCCATTGTCATGACCTGGTTTTTGCCGTTTTCGTCCAGTACGCTGGCGTTCATCGCCGTGCTGTACTTGGTGCCAAGCTGGAAAATATGCCCGACTTCGATGCCTCGAGCAATGGTGAGCGTACCCAGTCCATCGGGGCTTTGATCACCTTCTACGACCTGACGAATATCTTCGATGCGTACGGGTTCAGCTAAATCACGGGCCCAATTTACCGCGACAAAGTGCGCGTCATTTTCATTAGCACCACAAACAAAATCGGCCAGATTAGCCGCGCTACGATCGACAATCATCGGGATATCAAGGCCAACAGGGCCTATGTAGCCAGGCTCACAAGAGGTTATATTTTTAATCTCCTCATCACTAGCCAGGGTCAGTGGACTGGCAACGCCAGCTAATTTTTCGGCTTTAATTTCATTCAAACTATGATCACCGCGTAATAAAAGCGCAATCACGCCATCGTCTTCACCTTTGACGAGTAGGGTTTTTAAACATTGCGCAGGGAAGACGTTTAAAAACGTACTGATTTGCTCAATACTGCGTTGCCCAGGCGTTGAAACTTTCTCTAAGGTTTCGCTGGCCACTTGCCTTGGTTCGCTTGGAGCAAGCGCTTCGGCTTTTTCAACGTTGGCCGCGTATTGGCTTTCCGTTGAAAAGGCGATGGCGTCTTCGCCAGCGGCGGCTAACACATGAAATTCGTGTGAAGCGTTGCCGCCGATGGAGCCAGTATCCGCTAACACGGGTCTGAAATTTAAGCCCAGTGTAGTGAAAATATTGTTGTAGGCCTGGAACATCCGGTCATAGGTTTCTTGTAGCGATTCATCCGTTAGGTGAAATGAATAGGCATCCTTCATTAAAAATTCACGAGCGCGCATCACGCCAAAACGCGGGCGAATTTCATCACGGAATTTGGTTTGAATTTGGTAATAATTAAGCGGTAATTGTTTATAGCTTTTTATTTCATTGCGCGCCAATTCGGTGATGATTTCTTCGTGCGTAGGGCCTAAGCAAAATTCGCGGCCGTGCCTGTCGTGTAAGCGCGCTAATTCGGGCCCATATTGTTCCCAGCGGCCAGACTCCTGCCATAGCTCCGATGGTTGTACCACGGGCATTGAAACCTCAAGCGCGCCGGCTTTATTCATTTCATCACGCACTACCGCTTGCACTTTCTGTAGTACCCGAACGCCCAAAGGAAGCCAGTTATATAAGCCAGAGGCTACTTTACGGATAAGACCCGCTCGAATCATCAGCTGATGACTAGCGATTTCGGCATCCGAAGGGGTTTCTTTAACGGTGTTAAGGGGGAATTGACTGGTGCGCATAATGAGTTAGCGGGTGCTTAAATAGGTTAACTGGAAGCGGCTATTCTACGATGAAAAGCGTAGCAGACCTAGTGGATTAGGTGGATAGGAGCGAGTTTCTATGCGGCTAATTCTTTCCAGCGTTTCAACTTCCTATCCAGAGTGCGCCTGGAAATGCCCAATGTTAGCGCGGCTTTGGACTTGTTGCCATTGCTTTCATCAATGGCGTGCAGAATAAATTTTTTCTCGTGAGTTGCTAAGCGTTTATCCTGATTAGAAGATGTAGTCGTGTTCTGAATGGGTAGCTTTTCGTGCAACGGCAGGTTCAATAATAATGAGCGTTCAATATGATTTCTCAATTCACGAATATTCCCGGGCCAGGGATAAGCCATCAATGCCTGAAGTGAGTTCGCGCTGAGGGTTGGTATGGGCAAGTCGTGCTCTTCACATAGTTGCGTGATGAAACTTTTAGACAGGCCGGCAATATCATCGGGGCGGTCACGAAGGCTGGGAGCAGTAAAAGGAATAACGTTCAAGCGATAAAACAAATCGGCCCTGAACTTTCCTTCTTTGACGAGTTTTTTTAAATGATGATTGGTCGCAGCAATAATTCGTACAGAGGTTTTTTGTTCTACGTCTGAGCCAACGGGTCGAATGACTTTGTCCTCGAGTAGGTGCAATAATTTGGGCTGAAGGTCGGGGGCTAGTTCGCCAATTTCATCAAGAAATAAGGTGCCGTTTTTAGCGCTGGCAACTAGGCCTGCTCTTGCTTCCTTAGCACCAGTAAACGCCCCTTTGGTATGACCAAACAGTTCGGTTTCCAATAAATTTTGGCTAAAGGTAGCGCAATTAATCGAAACAAATGGCCCCTTGCGTTGGCTAACTTCATGAATTCGTCTGGCGAGCAGGCTTTTACCCGTACCGGTTTCTCCTTCAAGCAGAATAGGCGTATTTTTTGTGGCAACGCTATCAATCGCACTCAGTAGTTTTACGACCTGAGGACTCTCACCAAAATAAAGATGGCGGTCACGGATTACTTTACGATCTGCTGCTGATTTCATATCGTTCATGTCGGCGATGGTTGCGGGTCATATTGTCTTTTTGAAGGACGTATTTTGGGACAAAATGTCGCAAAAGTCCATGGCGCATTTAACCTCCTAAACTCCTGATGTCTAAAAACAATCAATAAATCAAGCGGCTTTGATTTAAGAAGCCTATTGGCATTAATTTTGCTCTTACTACGTCACGTTATAACCACACGTTAGTGGGATGTTGAATCAATAAAAATAAAGGAAATTGAATGAAATTTAAGAAATTGGCGCTAGCCGCCACTATTACTGCCAGCTTTTCAACACAAGCTTATGCTGGCTCAGAGCTATCAACGCTTTTAATGCTGTTACATGAAAACGGTACGATCTCGACGGAACAATATCAACGTGTGCTTGCAGAAGCGCAGGCAACAGAGCTGAAAACCAGCGCTGAAAAAGAAGAAATTCAGAGCAAGCTGGACAAGGCAACTAACGTAGAAGTTAATCTTGAAAAAGGTGGTATTGCGGTTAAAACACGCGATGGCGATTTTACCGCGAAAGTGGGTGGTCGTATGCAGTTAGACTCGGCCTGGTATGGTGAAGACAGTAATGCGGCAGGCAGCAGCCTGGGTGATGGAACAGAGCTTCGTCGCGCCCGGTTTTATTTAAAAGGAACCGTGTACAACGACTGGTTTTATAAATTTGAATACGATTTTACCGGCTCGGGGGATACTAAAAAAGGCATCACGGATATTTGGTTAGGTTATAACGGCTTTGATATGGACGGCTTGAGCGTAAAAATGGGTCACTTTAGAGATCCATTTATGCTGCAAGACGCAGTTAGCGATAACAATACACAGTTCATCGAAAGAGCCTCGATCGACGCGTTCACCGCGGGTCGTCACATTGGTGTAATGGGTAGTCTAGACCGTAAGCATTGGACGGCTGCATTGGGTCTTTTCGGAGATAGTGCCCGCACGACCGGTAGTGCATCGGACGAAGGTTGGGGAACAGCAGGTCGAGTAACCTGGATGCCGGTTAATGAGAAAGACTCATTGATCCATTTAGGCTTAGCGGCTGATTACCGCAGTACGCGCGGCAAGAGCGTTCAATTTAAACAGCAGCCTGAAACTCATGTGACCGGTGTAAATTTTGTTGATACGGGGTCACTAGTGGACGTAGATGAGTATTTAACGCTGGGTGCTGAGTTGGCTGTCGTTAAAGACCGTTTTTCTGCGCAAGCCGAATATGTACGCACAGACCTTAATCGTGAAATGGGTAGTGATTTAAGTTTCGACGGTTGGTATGCACAGGCAGGCTGGTTTTTAACAAATGATAGCCGTCCGTACTCTCACAAAGGCGCTAAGTTTAAAGGAGTTAAGCCCAACGGTATTGTCGGTAAAGGTGGTATTGGTGCCTGGGAACTAGCACTTCGTTTTAGCACCATTGATTTAACCGACGAAGATATCGTTGGTGGCGAAATGGACAATATGACGTTGGGGCTAAACTGGTTCCCAACCCCAGGTCTTCGTCTTTCTGCTAACTACATAAAAATGCTGGAAATGGAAAGAGCAGGGAATATTCATGATGACGAAGAGGCGGATATTATGCAGCTTCGCGCTCAATGGGCGTTTTAATTTAGTTTGAACTAATAAGGGCGCTGATAAACGCGCCCTTATGTTATACAACGAAATCAATAAGGAAATAATATGAAAAAGTTTATTAACACGATGGCAGGATTCGGGCTTAGCGCCTTATTAATGATAGCGGTTAATAATGCTTTGGCGTCGGAGGTACTTAGAATGTCGACCACTACCAGTACAGAAAACTCAGGCTTATTAGCGGTGTTAAATCCTGTTTTTGAGGAAAAATACGATATTAAGCTTGAAACGATAGCGGTCGGTACGGGTAAGGCCCTGGCAATGGGTGGGCAGGGGGACGTCGACGTTGTGTTCGTTCACGCACCGGCGGCCGAGTTGAAGTACGTCGAATCGGGTGATTTTATTGATCGCGCTGCGGTCATGCATAATGACTTTGTGATAGTTGGTCCGAGCAGTGATCCAGCGGCTCTGGCCTCAGCCAAAACGGCTGCAGAAGCACTGCGAAAAATTTCTCAAACTCAGTCATCTTTTATTTCCAGGGGTGACGACTCCGGTACGCATAAGAAAGAAAAAACTCTTTGGGCGGTCACGGGTATTAAGCCATCCGGAGAATGGTATGCCGAGGCGGGTCAGGGAATGGGCGCGGTGTTAACCATTGCGAACGAAAAACAGGCGTATGCATTAACCGACCGCGCTACGCAAATAGCATTTGCGGATAAGTTATCGTTGAAAGTAGTGTTTGAAGGTGATGAAGTATTGTTTAACCCGTATCACGTAATGGCGGTTAATCCTGTAAAACACCCAGGCGTTAGATACGACTTGGCGACGAAATACATTGAATTTGTGACCAGTAAACAAGGGCAAGCGATCATTAAAGGATTTAAGAAGGGTGGTCAACAATTATTTTACCCAGACGCGAAGTAATTTAAAACGTAACACTACCTTCTAACGTTAGAAGGTGGTGTTTAAGCGTATGGTTTATTTTGAACGCGACCAAACAGCGGCCAGCAATGAGCCGGTTAAATTATGCCATAACGAGAATAGTGCACCTGGTAGCGCTGCCGCGGGGGCGAAATACTTAACCGCTAAGGCGACGGCTAAGCCCGAGTTTTGCATGCCGACTTCAATCGCCAGGGTTTTACAGGTACGTTTATCTAAGCCTAGGACGCGAGGTATCCAATAACCGATCAGTAAGCCTGCAGCATTGTGTAAGGCGACGGCTGTTATCAGTATCAGGCCGACCGAACCGAGGCGAGGTTCATTAAGCGCCACGATAATAGCGATAATCAGCACGATAGAAAAAACCGAGATTAAAGGAAAAATTTGCTTAACAGACTGCAGGTATTTGCCGAACAGTTGATTGATGATCAGGCCGGCTGCGACGGGTAAAATGATAATTTTAAGTATATCCAGCAGCATCTTCATCGCCGGCACGTCGATCTGTTTGCCCAGATATAAAAGGCTCAGCAGCGGCGTTGCCACGACCGCGAGCAGGGTGGAAAAGGTCGTGATGGTAATAGACAGGGCGACATTACCCTTGGCTAAGTAGCAGATGACATTAGAGGCTGTGCCGCCGGGGCTGGCGCCAACCAGAATCATGCCGGTTGCGAGCATTAAGGGTAAATGTAGCCAGGACGAAATGGCCCAAGCAAAAAACGGCATGCATAAAAACTGCAGCGCGAGGCCTAATAAAATGGGCCGGGGCGATTTAATAATGGCTATAAAATCACCGCTTTTTAGGCTGATGCCCATGCCGAACATCACCAGGCCCAGTAGAAAAAACAAACTGGGTTTGAGGGGGGTAAACAAGTCCGGTTCGAGATAGGCAAAAACCGACAGTAAAATAGCCCATACGGGGAAAAGTCTGGTTAGTGTGTTTATCACGGGCTAGCCTTTTTTTAAGCCGATTGTCGGCTGGTGTCCTTATTTAGGAAATCTTTAAGGTAATACCCCGTGTGCGACTGTTCATTTTGAGCGACCGTTTCTGGCTCTCCTTCGGCGATAATACGACCGCCACCGTCGCCGCCTTCGGGGCCAATATCAATGATCCAGTCGGCAGTTTTTATTACGTCCAGGTTATGCTCAATAACAACCAGCGTGTTGCCGTGATCACGCAGTTTATGCAATACGCCCAATAGTTGTTGAATGTCTGCGAAGTGTAGGCCAGTGGTTGGCTCGTCCAGAATATAAAGGGTTTTGCCGGTGTCGCGTTTAGATAATTCGCGTGATAACTTAACTCGTTGAGCTTCACCACCGGATAGCGTCACCGCATTTTGCCCGAGGGTAATGTAGCCCAGACCCACTTCAATTAGCGTATGCAGTTTTCTGGATATCACGGGGATGGCGTCAAAAAATGGCGCGGCAACTTCGACCGTCATGGAAAGAATTTCGTGTATCGTTTTACCCTTGTAGCGTATTTCTAAGGTTTCACGGTTATAGCGCTGGCCTTTGCAGTTTTCACACTTAACGTACACGTCAGCGAGGAAATGCATTTCTACTTTGATAACGCCGTCGCCTTTGCACGCTTCACAGCGGCCGCCTTTCACGTTAAAGCTGAATCTACCGGGCGTATAGCCCCGCGAGCGAGCTTCGGGCGTGGCGGCAAATAATTCACGAATGGGGGTGAATAAGCCGGTGTAAGTGGCGGGGTTAGATCGCGGCGTGCGGCCGATAGGGCTTTGATCGATGTCGACCACTTTGTCTAAGTGCTGCAAACCGTCTACGCCGTCGTTAGCGGCGATGGGTAAAGACGACTTATTCAGTGTCTTAGCCACAACGGGGTACAGTGTTTCATTAATGAGGGTTGACTTACCCGAGCCAGAAACACCCGTAACGCACGTCATTAAGCCAATTGGAATATCAACGGTAACGTTTTTTAAGTTGTTGGCGCTGGCGTTATTAATGCGTAATGTCTTGTTCGGGTCGACTTGATGACGGGTAGTGGGTACGGCTATAGCTTGTCGCCCCGACAGGAAGTCACCGGTGGTGGAATTCGGGTTATCTATAATATCCTGCGGCGTACCTTGAGCAATGATTTGTCCGCCATGAATGCCGGCGTGCGGCCCGATATCTACAACGTGGTCTGCGGCCAAAATCGCATCTTCATCGTGCTCAACAACGATAACCGTATTGCCAATATCGCGCAGATGGAAAAGGGTATTGATCAGGCGTTGGTTGTCGCGCTGGTGCAGGCCGATAGAAGGTTCGTCCAGTACGTACATAACCCCAACCAATCCTGCGCCAATTTGGCTGGCGAGTCGGATTCGTTGCGCCTCACCACCGGATAGCGTGTCTGCACTTCTATCAAGCGACAGATAATCCAGGCCCACATTAATCAGGAAGTCGAGCCGTGCTTTGATTTCTTTAACGATCTTTTTAGCAATTTCTCCGCGCTGGCCGCTGAGCTTTAAATCGGCAAATAAGGCGCTTGTTTTGCGAATGGATAGACCAGTAATTTCTGGCAAGGTGTGCGTATCGACGAATACGTGTCGAGCGGCCTGGTTAAGCCTTTGTCCATGACAGGCAGCGCAGGATCGGCTGGATAAATATTTAGCCAGTTCATCACGAACGGTATTGGAGTCGGTTTCTCGATAACGGCGCTCCATGCTGTTAATAATTCCTTCGAAAGGGTGCTTGCGCTTGCTCGATTCGCCTCGACTATTTAACGACGTAAAGCTAATTTCTTCGGTACCACTACCAAATAAAATAATCTGTTGAATAGCAGTGGGGTAGGAATTAAACGGTTCTTCTGGATCAAATTGATAGTGTTTAGACAGCGACATAATCATTTGATAATAATACAGATTGCGCTTGTCCCAGCCGCGAATAGCGCCGCCTGCGAGACTGATCTCTGGACTATGTATGACCTGTGTCTGATCGATATATTGTTGAATGCCAAGCCCATCGCAACTGGAACAGGCGCCTTTGGGGCTATTGAACGAAAAGCTTCGAGGCTCTAGTTCGCTGATGCTATAGCCACAGGTAGGGCAGGCAAATCGCGAAGAAAATAGAACTTCCTCGTCATCATCTATACTGCTGATAATGGCGATGCCGTCGGTTAACTTCAACGTGGTTTCGAAAGACTCGGCGAGCCTGACTGAGAGTTCGTCGTTGATTTTGAAGCGGTCGACCACCACTTCGATGGTGTGTTTCTTTTTAAGTTCTAAGTCGGGGGCGTCGTCCAGTTCGACCACTTCGCCATCAATACGCGCGCGAATAAAGCCCTGGTTGCGCAAATCGTTTAGTACATTAAAGTGCTCGCCCTTGCGTTCCTGCACGACAGGGGCCAGTAGCATCCAGCGTTTATTTGGATCCAATGCGAGTACAGAATCAACCATCTGAGTAATGGTTTGAGCTTCAAGCGAGGTGCCGTGATCGGGGCAGCGTGGAATACCCGTTCGAGCAAATAACAGCCGCAGGTAATCGTAAATTTCAGTGATCGTTCCCACCGTCGAACGTGGGTTATGCGAGGTGGATTTTTGCTCGATAGAAATGGCTGGGGATAAACCCTCGATATGGTCAACGTCTGGTTTTTCCATCACCGATAAAAACTGTCGAGCGTAAGCCGATAGCGATTCGACATAGCGACGTTGGCCTTCTGCGTAGATCGTATCGAAGGCTAGGGACGATTTGCCCGAGCCAGATAAACCAGTGATAACAATGAGTTTATCTCGTGGTAAATCAAGGTCTATGTCTTTTAAGTTGTGCGTACGCGCACCACGTATTTGAATGGTATCCATCTTGCTATCTAATTTATCCGCCAAACCTGTTAATATACCCGCCTTTCCACAGGCTAGGCAAAGTAATTATGGCTAATTCCTCAAGCCAACCATCAACCATGAGCGAACAAGAGAAACGAGCGAGCATAGGCCTGGCTGGGATCTTTTCGATGCGCATGTTGGGTTTGTTTATGATTTTGCCAGTCATGTCGCTCTATGCCGAGGATTTAAAGGGCGTGACACCGTTACTACTGGGTCTGGCCATTAGTGTGTACGGCTTAACGCAAGCGTTGTTGCAAATTCCTTTTGGCCTGATGTCTGATCGATTTGGCCGTAAAAAAATTATCACCCTAGGTTTATTGTTGTTTGTCGCCGGTAGTATTGTGGCGGCGTTATCCACCACGATATACGGCATTATTCTCGGCCGAGCCCTACAAGGTAGTGGCGCGGTAGCGGCGGCCGTTATGGCCCTGGCGGCGGATTTAACGCTGGAACAAAATCGAACTAAAATCATGGCGACCATTGGTATTAGCATCGGCATTTCTTTTGGCATAGCGATGGTGATAGGTCCCTTATTGGCATCTGTTGTTGGCCTGCAGGGTATTTTTTGGTTTACCGCGGGGCTAGCCATTATCGGCATTATTATCTTGCATAAAGTAGTGCCTCAACCGGCTACCTTATCGGTGCATAAAGACGCAGAACCCATTCCGGCTTTAATAGGGGAAGTGCTGAAAGATAGGCAGTTGTTACGCCTTGATATCGGCATTTTTTGTTTACATTTAGTGATGACGGCGATGTTTGTTGTACTGCCTATTGTATTGCGCGGTAAGCTGGGTATCGCGGCAGAAGACCACTGGATGGTGTATTTGCCGGTTTTGGCCTTGTCGGTTATCGCCATGGTGCCGTTTATTATTCTTGCTGAAAAAAAACGTAAGATGAAAGCCGTTTTTGTTGGCGCCGTTTTGACTTTGTCGATGGCGTGTTTTGGTCTGTATCAATTAAGTGGCGATTTATGGGGGATGCTCGCGGCGTTATTTATTTTCTTTACCGCGTTTAACCTATTAGAAGCGACGCTGCCCTCATTGATTTCTAAAATAGCCTTTGCCGGTGGTAAAGGAACGGCGATGGGCGTTTATTCAAGTTCGCAATTTTTCGGTGCTTTTTGCGGCGGTATAGCGGGTGGATTAATCTGGGATGCTTACGGTTTATCAGAGGTGTTCTTATTCTGCGCGATTGTTTTATTAGTATGGTTTGTGGTGGCGTTAAGCATGACGTCGCCTCGTCATACGAGCAGCTTATTAAAACATTTAGATATTCAAACAGCCGCGCAAGCGAAGGAAATAACTGATAAGCTATTAGCCGTTAAAGGCGTTCTTGATGTAGGTATTTCGGTCGATGATTCAACGGCTTACTTAAAGGTAGATAATGAACTACTGGACCATCAAGCACTGGACGCCATTATTTCTTAACATAAAATTACCCACGTAATGGGTATAGATAATCGGAGTATGACATGGCAAGTAGAGGCGTAAATAAAGTAATTTTAGTGGGCAATTTGGGTAAAGACCCAGAAGTTCGTTATATGCCCAATGGCGGAGCGGTTGCTAATATCACGGTGGCTACATCGGAAAGCTGGAAAGACAAATCTACTGGGCAACCAGTAGAAAAAACCGAATGGCATAACGTCGTGTTTTATCGGAAATTGGCTGAAATTGCGGGTCAATATCTAAAGAAAGGCTCAAAAGTTTATCTTGAAGGGTCGTTAAAAACGTCTAAATGGCAAGATAAGGAAACGGGTGCGGATAGATACAAAACCGAAATTGTCGCTAACGAAATGCAAATGTTAGATAGCCGAGGCGGTGGTTCTGCAGAATTCTCACCGAAAAGTTCGAATGACAATTTCGCATCCGCTCCAGCGCAACCAACCGCTGCAATGGATGATTTTGATGATGATATTCCTTTTTGATGAATGCATGATTTAAAAATGTAGATAAAAATTACTAAAGGCCTGTTTTTACAGGCCTTTTTTATTTCTATAAGTCGCTAGAATGTAATACCGATTGACCGTCGGTTTTGTAGCGTGTTAAAGTCACCGACTCTTTTTAACGAAGTTTAAGTTTCGATTAACCATGCATTTAGGTGAGCTTGAAAAATTAGTATTGAAGTACTTTTGGCAGATAAAAGTTGCCGACGTCAAACAGGTGTACGCGCATTTTGAAAAAAGTCGCGGCGGTACGCTTAATACGATTCAAAGTACACTCGATCGGCTTTTCAAAAAAGGGCTCTTAAATCGCGACAAAGAAGGGCACGCTTACCAATATCGGGCGGCTAAACCGCGTAAGGATTTTATTGGCGAATTGATTAAAGACGTGGCGAATGATTTTACCGCTGGGGACGAAGACAGTATTTTGGCTGCTTTTGTTTCGTTGTCGTCTGAGTTGAATGATGGTCAATTAGAGCAGCTTGAGAGTCTGATTAAAGGCTACCGCTCGACGATGCCATTGGATGATAAAGCATGATATTAGGCAATGCGGCGATCCTATTTAATGTGCTGTCTATCATGACAATTAGTGTGTTTATGATGATGGCCGCGTGGATTCTTTTTTTAAAATTAAAGCCGGAAGGTTTTAGCCAGTATTCGTTGCCATCACAACGTCAACTACTTTGGCTTGTCGTATTGTCGCCCTGGAGTGTGGGCTTGCTGTCTGCGGCAATGCTGATACTTCCAGGAAGCCAATATTTTCCACTCTCACCGGCTTATGACCTCCTTCATTGGCATCACGCAGAAGAGTTTTCTTTTAAGAACTGGCATGGCTTATCTATAATGCTCGCCGTTTTTAGTATTAGCCTCGTGTTATGTCGAAAAACCTATCGCTTAAGCTTGGGTAAACGGCAATTAAAATTGCTTTATGCCTTCGCGGATCAAGACGATAATGGGGTTTACCAATTGGATGCTGACGCTGCAACAGCGTTTACGGCGGGTTATTTCAAGCCGCGTTTCTTTATCACGTCAACACTACGTCAACAGTTGAGCGATGAAGAGTATGCGATTGTTCGGTTGCATGAAAATGAACATATCAGGTGCTTCGATCCGCTAAAAAAAGCTTGCTATCAACTGTTAACGGCCTTTTACCCTCGAGGTATTACTCGGCAGCTAAATAGGTCGATGGCGCTCGTTATGGAGTTAGGTGCGGATTCAGCGGTGTCCCGAATTATCGCGGATAAGTCATTCATTGCCCTGACCATGATAAAAGTACGACGACTCGCCGGCAGCTCTCTTGACAGCGATTTGAGTAATAATGTGCTGTGCCACTACGGCGTGGATGCCATAGAAGCGCGAATTAATTATCTATTAACGAATCAAGAAAACAAGTTATTCCCTTTCTTCACGATAACTTTTAGCGCAGCGTTAATGATGATTTCTTGCGCCTTTTTCGCCGACTTATTTCATCACTTCATCGAGTACACTCTTTCTCATTAAGGATTGTTTTATGTCATTAATAAATAATATGTTTACGCCATTAGAACCGACCATTAATCGGTTTTTAACCAGAGTAGCAAAACGAAGTTTTCTGCTAGGAATGATCGTAGCCATCAATTATCCGTTGTTGGTTGTAGCGGCAGACGAGGGTCAAACCAAAGCATTGACACTATCCGAAGCGATCACGAAAACATTGAATCACAACCCTGAATTGCAAGTCTTCCAGTATCAACTTGAAGCCCAGCAAGGCCGCGTGGTGCAATCGGAGTTATCGCCGAAACCGGAGGTGAGCCTGATGGTTGAAGACGCTCTTGGCAGCGGTGATTTGAATGGATTTGATAATGCGCAAACGACATTGAGTGTAAGTTGGGTACTGGAGCAGGCCATAAAAGAAAAACGAACCGCTGTTGCCGTTCTTGGTCAGGGCTTGATTGAAAGTGAGCGAAAAATAAAGCAACTCGACAGCGCAGCAAAAACGGCGAGTTATTTTTTGCAAACACTGGCCCACCAGGAACGCGCACTTATCGCCAGCAGAGCGATTAATTTGGCTGAAACAACGGTAAAGGAAACCGGTCGGCGGGTACACGCTGGCAAAACGCCTCTCGCGGAGTTATATCGTGCCGAGGCAGAACTAGCTAAACGAAAACTTGTGTTGGAGGATTTGTCGCACGAACTTAATACGTCATTGCGCCAGCTAGCCGCACAATGGGGCAGTACTGCACCGGATTTCGATTCGGTGACCGGTTCACTGACCAAACACGCTGATATTATTAGTTTTGCTGCGTTAAAAAGCCTGATCAATAACAATCCTGCACTAGCAAAGTACTTATCGATTGAACGGGTAAAAGAGGCGGAGTTAAAGCTCGCAGAGGAAGAGCGGAACCCTAAGTGGAGATTTAATACCGGTGTTCGTCGTTATGAAGGTAGCGGTGATTATGGTGTTGTTGCTGGAATATCTATTCCCTTCGGTGGGCGCAACCGTAATCAAGGGCGTATCGCTGAGGTAAGAGCGGAACTTTCGCAGCACCAGTCTGAAGCCGATGCGCTTCGTATACGTATCGAAACTTCATTATTTAGCGTTTATCAGCAACTGGAACACAGTAAACATTTAGCTCAGGCGATGAAGGCAGAGATCATTCCGCGATTAGAGAAAGCCCTAGTTGAAACCCGCCGTGTTTATAACGCAGGAAAATATAGCTACCTTGAATGGAAAAACGTACAAAATGAATTGCTAGATGCGCAATCCGCACTGTTAGACGCCAGTTTGGCGGCTCAGCTAAATAAAATTGAAATAGAGCGCCTAACTGGCGCACAAATAACCACATCTTTTAAAGAGTAATATTATGAATAATAAGCTACACAAAATGATCATTTCGTTGATTGCTTGCACGTTTATAGCGTACAGCACGTCTGTATTTTCTATCGATAGTTCAACTGCTGAAGAACAGGTGGAGGAAGTAGAAAAGGGTCCGCACGGAGGCCGTTTATTAAAGGATGATGACTTTATTCTTGAGCTTTCCATTTTTGAAACCGGTGTACCACCGGAGTTTCGAGTTTGGATCACGGATAAAAACCAGGCGGTACAACCCGCCGAAGTAGACTTAAAGGTCACACTAACGCGCCTTGGCGGTGTTAAAGATGAGATTAACTTTATCGCGCAAAGTGATTTCCTGCGTGGCGATAGCGTTATATACGAACCACATTCATTTGTCGTTACCATTGATGCGCAATACAAGGGGCGATCGCACCAATGGCAATATGATAATTTCGAAGGCCGTACGACGATTGATGATGCGGTAGCCGATGCGTTAGCCATTGAAACGTCCTATGCCGGTCCGGCCTTACTGAAAGAAACCATTTCCGTGTATGGCAAGCTAACGGCTGCGCCTGAATCGGTGCGCAATATAAGGGCTCGTTTTACCGGTAGTATTAAGAAGGTACACGTGGCGTTGGGGCAATCGGTTAAAAAAGGCGACGCATTAATCGATATCGAAAGTAATGAGAGCCTTAAAACGTATACGATTTTTGCCCCTATCGACGGCGTTATTCAAGCACGCAACGCCAATGCAGGTGAACAAAGCAATGGCGAAATTTTGTTATCTTTGGTTAACACGCGTGTGTTGACGAGTGAATTAGCCGTTTTCCCCAGTGATATCCAGCGCGTTGCTCTTGGAGCTAAAGCCTGGCTGTCAATTAAGGGAATTGACGGGCCTGTTTTAGCAACCGTAAAGCAAATTGATGGCGCGTTGCAGTCCAATCAGTCAGTGATAGTCAGGGCTCAAGTGGATAATCAGCTGGGCTTGTTGTTGGCAGGGGCTTTTCTAAGTGCTGACATTGAAGTGGCTGAACACCAGGTTCCGTTGGCGGTTAGGCGGTCAGGCTTGCAGGCCTTTAGAGACTTTACCGTTGTATTTGCAAAAATCGGCAATGAATACGAGGTGCGAATGCTGGATTTAGGGCGTGTCGCAGGCGAGTGGGTTGAGGTCCTGGGCGGTTTGGAGCCGGGCACAGAATACGTATCTGAGAATAGTTACATCATCAAAGCCGATATTGAAAAATCCGGCGCTTCACACGACCACTAAGGAACGACATGCTTGAGTATATTATACGTTCGTCCATCCAGCGCCGATTTCTAGTTCTTGCGGTGGTAGCAGCCCTTTGCGCCCTGGGTGCCTGGAATTTCACCAAATTGCCCATCGATGCGGTACCCGATATAACCAATACCCAGGTGGTGATTAATACAGAAGCGACGGGTTATACGCCACTTGAAGTTGAACAGCGGGTGAGCTATCCAGTAGAAAATGCAATGGCTGGCTTACCTAACCTGGAACATACCCGGTCGGTGTCGCGTTACGGTTTGTCACAGGTGACGGTTATTTTTAAGGATGGCACGGATATCTACTTTGCCAGGCAACTGGTTAATGAACGGCTAAGTGCCGCCAGAAGCGATTTGCCCGCACTGTTGGAACCTGAGTTAGGGCCTATTGCGACGGGTTTGGGTGAAATCTTTATGTTTACCGTTGATGCAGAGCCAGGCGCGCTCAATGCTGACGGTTCTGCCATTACACCGACCGATTTGAGGACGGTTCACGACTGGGTTATCAGACCACAGTTACTGCGGGTACCGGGCGTAGTGGAAGTTAATCCAATTGGCGGCTTTAAGAGAGAAATATTGGTGGCCTTAGAGCCTGCTAATTTATTGGCTTACGGCATTACGCAGGGCGATATCGTCAGCGCGATTGAATCGAACAATGAGAACCGTGGCGTAGGCTTTATTGAACACAATGGTTCGCAGTGGTTGATGCGAATACCTGGGCAAATAGAAGAGCTCGCGACATTGGGCGACATTTTGGTGTCCGAGGTGAATGGGCTGGTCGTGCGATTAAAGGATGTAGCCAACATCAGCGAAGGGAAAGAGCTACGTTCGGGCGCCGCAACTCAAAATGGCCGCGAAGTGGTGATGAGTACGGTCTTTATGTTGATTGGCGAAAATAGTCGTACCGTTGCCAAAGGTGTTGCGGAAAAACTAGAAGAAATCAAAACGAGTTTACCTGAAGGAGTTACCGTAACGGCAGTTTACGACCGTACCAGTCTGGTAGATAAAACATTGCAAACGGTGCAAAACAATTTATTCGAAGGCGCTTTGTTGGTGATCGTTATCCTGTTCCTGTTTTTGGGCAATATCAGAGCCGCATTACTGACCGCAGCGGTTATTCCGATCGCCATGCTGATGACAATTACCGGAATGGTGCAAGCCAAAGTCAGTGCAAATTTAATGAGCATGGGTGCGTTGGATTTCGGCTTAATCGTCGATGGAGCGATCATCATTGTCGAAAACTGTTTGCGTCGCTTAAGTGAAGCCAGACGCAGTGGAGAGCTAGCAGTAAATGAACGCTTTAACGTGGTGTTTGAAGCGACGAGGGAAGTGATCCGCCCGGCCCTGTTTGGGGTGTTTATCATTACCGTGGTGTATTTGCCTATTTTCTCGTTGTCTGGCGTGGAAGGTAAAATGTTTCACCCGATGGCGATTACCGTCGTTATTGCGCTGGTCAGCGCCATGCTGCTATCTATTACGTTTGTGCCAGCTTGTATCGCCTTATTCTTTAATAAGCCAGTGGTTGAGAAAGACAGCGCGGTGATGAAAGCAGCGCGTTCAATGTATCAACCCATTGTCAGCATGGCGATTAAAACTCGTTGGCTGGTGGTGAGTGGTGCGTTGGTATTGACGCTTCTGTCTGTTTATGGCGCGACTAATTTAGGTAGTGAATTTGTGCCAAACCTGGACGAGGGCGACATCGCGATGCACGCACTACGTATTCCAGGTACGTCCCTGTCACAGGCGATACAGTTACAAAAATCTTTGGAAGCAAAAATTAAAGATCTACCCGAAGTGGAGCTGGTCTTTGCCAAAATTGGCACCGCAGAAGTGGCGACTGATGCAGTACCGCCGAGCGTTGCCGATAATTTTATTATTTTAAAACCTAGAGAGGCCTGGCCGGATCCCAATAAACCGAAAGTTGAGCTGATCAATGAATTAGCAGAACTGGTGGAGCCGCTGCCGGGTAATCGCTATGAATTTTTACAGCCGATTCAAATGCGATTTAATGAATTACTCGCCGGCGTGCGTGCGGAGCTGGCGATCAAGGTCTTCGGCGATGATTTTGATCAACTGATTGCTCTGGGTAATGATATTGAGAAAGCCATAGCAAATGTCGATGGCATCGTCGATATCGCCGTTGAACAGACGACGGGCCTGCCGATCATGACCATACACCCTAAACGCGAGCTGCTACCGCAATTTGGAATCAGTATCAAAGAAATTCAGGATCAGGTTGCACTCGCCCTGGGTGGTCACGTTGCGGGTCAATTCTATGAAGGTGATCGTCGCACGGATATCGTGGTCAGGCTGCCTGAACACTTGAGAACCGACGTCGATGGCCTGGCGAAGTTGCCCATCCAACGAACACAGGGCGACTACGTTCCACTTGGGGAACTAGCCGAACTGGAATTAGTGATGGGCTATAACCAGGTATACCGTGAAAATGGCAAACGACGCGTCGTGGTCACGGCGAATGTTCGTGGTCGTGACCTTGGCGGCTTCGTTAAGGACGTGCAAAGTTCGGTCGCCGAGTCGGTTGAAATCCCACCCGGTTACTGGGTTGAATATGGCGGCACGTATCAAAAACTGCAGTCCGCGTCGGAAAGACTGTCTATTGTGGTCCCTATCACCCTGATATTAATTATTGGTTTATTACTGTTAGCGCTAGGGTCTATGAAAGACGCGATGATCGTTTTTTCCGGTGTTCCGCTCGCATTAACTGGTGGTGTGTTGGCGCTTATTTTGCGGGATATACCCTTTTCGATTTCAGCTGCGGTCGGCTTTATTGCGCTTTCTGGCATCGCCATACTAAATGGTTTGGTAATGGTGTCGTTTATTCGTGACCTACGAAGAGATGGTTTAGCGTTGGATCAGGCGATTATTCAGGGTGCGATCACTCGACTACGCCCCGTGTTAACGACGGCATTGGTGGCTTCATTAGGATTCATACCTATGGCGCTCAATACCGGTATTGGTTCAGAGGTTCAGCGTCCACTGGCAACGGTAGTTATTGGTGGGATTATCTCCTCGACACTACTGACATTAGTGGTTCTGCCAGCTCTATATCGTCTACTACATTCGGCTCGTGAGGAGAAAAATACAGCGCAGTAACTATAAAGTGATTGTGTCTTCAAGCGGTTGTTATGACCAACTGTTTCAAGTCGCTTTATAAGAAATCCATGTGTTTAACGGGCATAAAAAAGCCCCTTTTCAGGGGCTTTTTTGCGAACTATTGAGTGAACTGTTAGTTCATCAGGTTGTTCAAAGCACCTTTAGCGTCTTCAATAGTGCTCGTTGTGGCTTCTTCTGCAACGGCGTCTGTCGCGGCTTCCATGGCGCTTTCGCTTGCTGCTTCAGTGACAGCTTCGCTTGCGGCTTCAGTAGCTACTTCGCTTGCAGCTTCAGTGGCTGTTTCGGCCGTGCCGCCCATTGCATCAGTTAGAGCGTCGCTAGCCATTTCTTTAGCACTGTCGATGGCGCTATTGGTTGCGTCAGTTGCGGCTGCAGTGGCAGCATCTGCACCGGCTTCAACGGCACTCATCGCATCGCCAGCCATATCTGATCCAGCTTCACCCATTGAAGAAGCGGCTTCGCTAGTCGCATCAACGGCCGAATCCATCACGTCAGACGTAGCGTCTACGGTTGATTCAACGGCGTTTGAAGTTGCCTCTGCAGCATCACCAGCCATTTCTTGAGCGGAGTCCAGTGCGCTACTGGTTGATTCTTCTACGGCATTAACGGCTTTTTCAGCTTCTTCACAGCCAGTTAAAAATAAAACGCTCGAAATAAGAGCGGCAAAAATTAGTGTTGTGTATTTCATTGTTTCCCCTTAGGTTTTAATGATGAAGGCTGTTAAGCATAATGCTGAAACAGTTACTGCATTATAATGATGGGTCTTCAATTAATACAAGCTGAATAGAACAGTTTGATATTTAATATAATTTTTAACCCAACGCTTATAAATATGTCCGATACAACTAACAACCAGCCCGACTGGCTAAGCCCAGAAGAATATCAAATGATCGTCGCTCCATCGTTAAAGGTGTCGGCAGAACTGGCTGCTAGCCGTGGCGATCCTAAGTTATTTCAAGATCTACCGAGCATGCTGTGTTTAATACACCTCATCAGTAGTTTGAAAGAATTTTATATAGACGAGTGGGCGGTTATGAGTGCGATGTCCAGTGAGAGTTCCTTACAAACAGCACACGAAGCGGCCTGCATGATGGTGCTGACGGAAGCTAACGTAGATAAAAGTGAGTTGGCCGCCATGATGAGCTCATTGAACCGTGCGTACCGCCAAGTGGTTGATGCCGCTATAACATCCGAGTCGGACCTGGATATTAAGCGCGCCTGGGAAGCGAGCAAAAAAAATCAACACGAGCAATTTTTGGTATTATTGGAACAAGCGGCGAAAAAGTTTGTGCAAGCTCTCGATGGCTGGGAAAGAACTCGAAATAAATGAGGCTTTTGTATCTATGGATAGATCTTTGCGCCTTGTTAGAACCATAAAGTGATGACAAATGAGTGGAGTAAATCATGCATTTAAAAGAATTACTGAAGCAGTGGGAATTAGGTAGGCCGTCAGCGTTGACAGACGAAAGTTATTCGATTCGGCTACCTGTTCATGACGTAGCTCGACTACTTGCTTTTACAGAAATGTACCCTAATAGGACAGACACACAAATAATAACGGACCTTTTGCGGGTCGCTTTAGATGGTGTGGAAGAAGCCCTGCCGTATATTCAAGGCAATGAAGTGATTAGTGAAGATGAGTGCGGTGATCCGATTTACAACGACGTGGGACCAACCCCCTTATTTTTTGAATTAAAGAAGAAATATAGCGAGCTATTAGCAAAAAAGACTAATGTGGCATAAAACAAGACTGTAAAGCTTAAGCATAGAAATAAATGTATAGTCGAAACATCAAATGGCTTTGTTTAATCGTGTGGATGATAATGTTGACCGCTTGTGCGACAACGCCTCCCAAAAACCAGAGTGACGTGTGTTCAATTTTTTATCAACAAGACGATTGGTACGCGGACGCGCTGAAGTCAGAAAAAAAATGGGGTACGCCGATAGCCGTACAAATGGCCATTATTCGTCAGGAATCTAGCTTTCAATCAGATGTTCGCCCGCCACGGGAATGGTTTTTGGGTATCATTCCAAAGTTTAGGTCTTCATCGGCGTATGGCTATGGGCAGGCGCAAGATTCAACCTGGGAATGGTATATGAAATCGACGGATAATTATGGAGCGGACCGTGATGATTTTTCGGACGTGGTTGATTTTATCGGTTGGTACACGAACGTCACGCAACGGAAATTAGGCGTCTCCAAGTGGAACGCGGAAAAACAGTATCTCGCCTACCATGAAGGCCATGGTGGTTACAGCAGAGGTACCTATCTGGGCAAGCCCTGGTTGCAACGAGTAGCAAAAAAAGTGGCTAAACAGGCTAAGCGGTATTCTTCACAGTTAAAATCGTGTGAATCGAGTTTAGATTCGGGTTGGTCAATTTGGCCTTTTTAGTCGAGCCGATCATGAAATCAATCGTGCCGCAGTTGCGGTATTAACGCGATGCCGACGCGAATAAAAAAATACTGTTGTTTATTTAATATCTGCCTGGCGCTAAGTATGGCACCGATGGCCTTGTATGCGTCAGACAACCGAGATTTCCCGCTGCCCGATAGCTTGAAGCAAGACGTCAGGTTTTGGTCAAGGATTTATACCGAAGTGACCACCAGCGAAGGGCTTATTCACGATAAACAGCATTTGAATATAGTCTACGACCGATTGTCATTTCCTCCAGCTGCGAGTTATAAAGAACGCCAGAGTATTACTAAGAAGAAAAAAAAATACTACAAAAAAATTCTGCTCGACCTGGCGAGAAGTTCAAACCCACGTCTGATCAGTCGTCGGCACAAACGAGTTAAGGCGCTATGGCCGTCTGGGACGAGCAGTGATGAGTACCAACAAGCGGCCAACAACCTACGGTTTCAATTAGGCCAGGCGGACCGGTTTAAAGAAGGCCTGGTACGTTCCGGGCGTTGGCAGCCGTTTATTAAGCAAGAGTTTAAAGCGCTCGGCATTCCGACTGAACTGGCATCGTTGCCACACGTGGAATCCTCCTTTCGTCCGGATGCGGCCTCACACGCGGGCGCCTCGGGTTTATGGCAGTTTACACGCTCAACGGGGCGGCGTTTTATGCGTATTGACCACGTGGTGGACGAGCGACTGGACCCTTTTCTGGCAACACGCGCGGCGGGCCTGTTATTAAAAGATAATCATGAAATTACCGGTACCTGGCCGCTGGCGTTAACGGCATACAATCATGGCGCGGCGGGTATGAAACGGGCTATCAAAGATACCGGCGGCACCGATATCGCTAAAATTGTACGTCAGTATAAGGGCCGAACGTTTGGTTTTGCATCACGAAATTTTTACAACGCCTTTGTCGCGGCGCACGATATAGACCAGAACCCTTCAAAGTACTTTGGGCAGGTAAAACGCGAGCCAGCGATGCTTATTCACGAAGTAGAGTTACCCTCGTATTACACGGCGCAGGGGCTGATGACGGCGTTTGGCGTTAAAAATAATATCTTTAAGTCGCTTAACCCAGCGTTACAACCGACCATTTGGTCAAACAGTAAATATATTCCAAAAGGCTACCGACTTCGCTTACCCGCAGCGGCATTGACTTCAAATTCGACGCGGTTAATAGCGCGTATTCCGGGCGATGAAAAAGCGAGCAGACAAAAAGCGGATGTGTCGTACAAGGTTCGCCCAGGTGATTCCTTATCTACCATTGCGCGACGCTATAAAGTTAAGGTTAAAGAACTGGTCGCGATGAATGGCTTAAGGAGCCGGCATAAAATTCGTATAGGACAGGTATTAAAACTACCCAGTGCCGCGGCAAAACACTTAAAAGGCGCGCATCAAATGGGGCGAAACGCGGTTTTTTATCAGGTTAGAAAAGGTGATCGTTTGTCCGTGATTGCGCGTAAAGCCGGGGTGGCTGAGGTGGATCTTCTGGCCTTAAATAAGATAAAAAATAAACATCATTTATATATAGGCCAGAAGCTAAGATTGAGGCAGGACCCCGAGGTACTATCGATAGCAGCCAATGAGCAAGTGTTCAAAGTCAAAAATGGCAAAAATATAGTCAAGTCAATCGACGATGAAAGTATTTTAACGGCTGACCCGAGCAACTACTTAGTCGCTAAAGATGGTTCTGTGGAAATTCAAAGTAACGAGTTACTCGGTCTTTTTGCAGATTGGCTAGGAGTGACAGCGACATCGTTAAGACGCTTAAATAATATGTCCGCTAAAGCCAGGTTAGTCGCGGGGCAACGTTTGAAGCTTGAATTTTCTGGCGTATCAGTAAGGGCATTCGAGGGGAAAAGATTGGCCTATCACCAAAAAATTCAGGATGACTTTTTTAGCCGCTTCAGTGTGATTAAAACGGAACAGCGAGTGATGGCTAAGGGCGAATCTGTTTGGCTAGTCGCGCAACGTCACGGCGTTCCAATGTGGTTGCTTAGGCAATACAACACAGACGTAAATTTTAGCCGAGTGGCCGTCGGTAGCCGTCTGATATTTCCACGGCTTAAAAAGAAGTTTAAATAGTTGATACTTCTTGTATTGAGGGGTGTAAAACCAACTCCCCAGCTACCACATTAAAGCTATTGCCGCCTTCCAGCGTGGTTATGAGGTCTTTGCCGACCATGTCTTTTCGCCAATCGGTGAGTAGCTCAATATCACGTTCGCCCCGAATCAGCTGCAGTAATTCTTTTCGGCTGGTTAAAGACGTTGGGTTAACGCCGGTTAGTGCCGCTTTCAAACGGACTTGAGCCATTAATAGATCGGTGAGAGCTTCTTCCTTCTCGGTGGTTTTTTTTGTTCTATTAAGCGCCTCTTGCGGGCTGGGTTTTTGTTCAATGGCGCCAACGACCATCTGGATGATTGCATCGCCGTATTTGTCGCTGAATTTATCAGAAATACCTCGAATACTGGAAAGCACCTCGATAGTTGCCGGCTTTAGTTTGCATATTTCGATTAACATTTCGTCTTTGATCAGCCAGCCACGCGGAATGTTTTTTGTTTGAGCTTGTGCTTCTCTCCAATGGGCTAGCGCCTGCAGAATGGATAGCGAAGCGCCCTTGAGTTTTTTTGCCGCACGAATTCGCTTCCACGCGAGTTCGGGTGGGTTAGAGTAGAGAGCGGCTTTACACAGGTCGGCAAAGGCGGGAGCCAACCAGTTTAAACGGTCTTTCTCTTGCAGCCGTTGCTGTAATAAAGGATAAAGTTGCGCCAGGTAAATGACGTCATCCGCGGCGTAGGTGATCTGGTCTTCACTAAGTGGGCGACGTATCCAGTCGGTTCGTGAATGGGCCTTGCCTAACTGTACGCCCAAAATATCTTCAACTAAGCGACCATAGCCAGCTTGTTCTGGGTGTCCTAGAATGGGCGCTGCGATCTGCGTATCAAAAACGGGAGATAAGGGTTTGCCGCGTAAGTCGTAAAAGATTTCCTGGTCTTGCCGCGCCGCGTGAAATATTTTTAATATGCTTTCGTCGTATAAAACATCGAGTAAGGGATTGATATCGCAAGCGAGTGGGTCGATGATAGCCACAAGTTCATCAGGGGTCGCAATTTGAATTAAGGCGAGAATGGAGCGGTAGGTTTTTTCGCGCTGAAATTCGGTATCGATGGCTAACCAGGGTGCGTTTTTTATGCTGTCGCAAAACTCGGCGAGCTGCTCAGGTGTATCGATATATTGGCTTGATGTCATAACAGCGTAATGTGAGTAAGGTTGAGGTGATTTAAACGATGATAAAGGTTTTTTCAGCGCAGGACTTTATTGAAGTCGCTTTTTGGAGGAACTATCTTGAGCAACAGGATATAGCATGTCAAATAAGAAATGAATACTTAACTGGTGCAGCCGGCGAAATGCCGCCGATAGAGTGTTGGCCAGAATTATGGATAATGGATGAACGCGACGAAGTCATGGCGAAAAAACACCTCGCGAGTGATCCATTGGGTGAAAAAGATCTGGCAAGCTGGGTTTGTAGTCACTGCGGTGAAGAAAGCGAGGGGCAATTCTCGCACTGCTGGAATTGCGAAAAAGAACACGAAGTTGAATATTAAGGTGAAAAAAAGATGATGGGTATGGCACTTTGGGAGCAGTTAGCGTTGGGGGCGGTGGCTTTATTGGTTATATTTTGGTTCAGACCAGGTATAAAGGCGGCGCTTAAGCAGAGCGAGCAAGCAGAAAAAGACTGGGCGGGTATCTTGTTGCCGATCGCTGCGGTAATCTTATTTATTTTTTTCCTGGTAATGACGCTTTAAAAACTATTGATATGTTCGTTAGTTGGTTCTGCACAGCAGTACCAGGCTTCCGAAAGGTGCGGGACTTGCTTAGTTTGGGCCATCGGTAATTCGGCTGCCTTGATATTGAGCGCATCATGCGCGGCGCGCCATATTTCAGTAAAGGTCTGATGGCGGGTTTTCCCCTCGATATCCGCCGTTTCTACAAGGCTCATTATTCTGAGTTGAAGTTCATCTACCGCAGGATGAGTATGCCGCCATTGATAGCCTAAGGTGTCGGGGTCGAAGTCACCAATTAATGCTTTAAAACCATCTAACTTTAATAAATAAGAGCCGTTCGGAATGAGCAACCGGATGGCTAATTGAATCGGTGCCACTTCATTAATAAGGTCGAGCGCAACGATGTCCTGTAACAGCGCACGGTAGTCCTCCAGATTCGTCCAGGGTGAAAAGGGAACGAAGGTGGGTGAAATAATGAGACCAGATTGACGAAGCAGTTCAACCGCCTTAAAGGTGTCAGTCCGGCTGTGGCCTTTATCTAACTTTAGCAAGATGTCGTCATTAAAAGACTCCACCGCGCACGTAATGAATAAACAACCGGTATCTTTAAGAATCGGCAATAGGTCAGCGTGTTTCAGCACGTGTTCTATTTTTATGGTGGCGTCAAAACTGAGCTGAGGGAACTGCTCGTGCATTGCCAAAATAATTTTTTTCGCGTGCGTCGGGCCATTCAAAAAGTCGGGGTCACCGAATGAAATATGTTCGGCGCCCATGGCCACTTGTTGCGCGATATCTTGCATAACGATATCAAAAGGCACGATGCGGAACTTACCCTCATACACCGGTGTAACGGGGCAATGGCGGCAAACGTATTTGCAGCCGCGAGAAGTTTCTATAAAGCCGAGGTTTTTTTGTTCGCCATTTTCCTCAATTAATTTTGCGTATGTCGATAAGGGGGGCAGGCCATTTCTGTCGGGCAGTTTAAAAGCAATTTTTTGTGTACTAACCACGGTGTTGTTCGGCCCTGTATCGATGCGTCCAGAGAGTTGTTGAGCTAGTTGTAAAATCTCAGGCTCGCTTTCGCCACCAAAGAAATAGCTCACCCTGTGTTGTTTTAAGATATCTTGATTCAACGGCGCGTATAAGCCAAAAGAAAATAAAGTGGCGCCGGGCGCGTGTCGATTGATTTTAATTAGAGCCTTTAAAGCGATGCGGGTGGCGGTGTGCATGCCGAGGTAGAGGCCGATTAAGCCGGCTTGTTCAAGTAATGCCTCGTCGAGCTTTTGAACGGATAAATCCAGGCAATCAACGTGGAAGCCATCGTCTTTTAGCCAACTATAAGCTTGGGCCAACGCAAAAGGTTGGCGACCTAAGTCGTAGGGGCTGATGAGCAAGACCTTGGGTTTATTGAGCATGGCAATGGTCCGATTAGTAGACGACACCAGTGTAACAAAGCAAACAGAGGTCGTTTTATCTAAATGACGTTTAGTTTTAGCTGTTAACTTTGGTAGTATGGCGGCAATTAAAAATGGATTAATACTAATGAAAGAAGAAGACGCTATTGATGACGCATTGGTCAGCAAATCACAAATAAAACGAGACGCCGACACCTTGGTGGCACTGGGAAAGAAAATAGCCGGTTTGTCAAAAGATCAATTTAACGGCATGTCGATGAGCGATGAATTAAGAGAAAGCATTGTCGAAGTTAAAAAGCTGAGTAAGGGCGGGGCGATAAAACGGCAGTTTAAGTACATCGGTAAATTGCTCCGCGACAGTGATATTGAAGAGCTCTCCAAGGCGCTTGAAAGGCAGCTAGAGGTTGACCGCTCGGCGGCGGCTCGCTTGCATATGCTGGAAAAGTGGCGCGATAGGTTGGTGCAAGAGGGCGACGCGGCCTTAGCTGACTTTATAAGCAAGTTTCCTCAGGCCGATCGACAACATATTCGACAGCTTCAGCGAAAAGCAACACAGGAGCTAGAACGGGCAAAACCACCGACGGCATCACGAAAAATATTTCAATACATAAAAGAAATAACGTTGGCGGATTAATATTACGTTCAGCCCGCCGGCGATATAGTACAGCTTTGATATATAACAGGAGAGGGATATGACGATTCAACGGATAGGAAAAAGTACTTTATTAGCAATAGCACTGACATTGTCTATTATTGCTTCGGCTCAGGCGGCAAAGCCCGAAGGCGTGGCAAAAGAAGATAAAGCGGAACACAGCGAGTCTTTTTGGGACAGGTGGTTCGGCCGTGAAGAGAGACAGCAAAGCAGAATGGACGCCGACGACGATGTAAAAGAAAAAGATAAAGATAAAGATAAAGATAAAGATAGAGATAGAGAGGAAGAAAGAGAAAGTTACAAGGAAAAAAGCAGCAAGTCCAAAGACAAAAGCAGTAAGCATAAGGAAAAATCTGATCGCGTATTTAACGACTCGGAACGTTCCAGGATCGAAGACTATTATCGCGAAGAAAGTCGTGGGAAACATAAAGATAAGGGCGGTAAACACAAGAACGGTAAAAATAAGCAAAAGAACTTACCTTATGGCTTACAGAAGAAACTTCAACGTGGCGGCCAATTACCTCCTGGCTGGCAAACCAAAGTAGCTCGCGGTGAAGTGCTGGATGACGAAATTTTAAGGCATTCAGAGCGTCTACCGGACGACCTGGTTCGTCGCTTACCCGTATTGCGCGATGGCACAGAAATCCGCCGAGTCGGGGATAAAGTAGTTCGCGTTATGGAGGGTAATGGAACCGTACTCGACGTCATTGATTTGGCCGACGTGATATTACGTTAGCCTAAAACAAAGCCTAATGGTCTGGCTATGTTTACAGCGGCCAGACCATTAATATCAGTGGCACCGAGATCAGCGTGATAATAATTTCTAGCGGTAATCCCATTCGCCAGTAATCGCCAAATTGATACCCTCCAGGCCCCATCACCAGGGTATTTGACTGGTGCCCAATAGGGGTTAAAAACGCACAAGACGCACCAATGGCAACGGCCATTAAGAAAGGGTCGATGCTGACGCCCAGTTGATTCGCAATGCCGACAGAAATGGGCGCCATCACCAGGGCGGTGGCTGCATTGTTGATAATGTCGGATAAAAACATAGTAACGACCAAAATAAGCGTTAATACCAGATAGATGGATAAACCCTCTGTGACGTTGACGATACTGCTGGCGACTAGATCAGTTGCGCCGGTGCTTTCCAGCGCGCGCCCGACGGGAATCATACCGCCTAACAGAATAATAATCGGCCAATCGACATCGCGATAGACGTCTTTGCCCGGCAAAAACCCCATTAGGGAATAGACGATAATGGCCAATATAAACGCCCCCGCCATGGGTAAAATATTTAATGCGCCCAAAGTAATAGCCGCGATAAAAATAGCCAGCGCTATAAACACGCGGCGTTGCTGACCAATTTGAATGCCCCGTTCAGCGAGCGGTAATACATTTAATTCGCTGAGCATGTCGTTTACATACGTCTTTTCGCATTGTAAGAGCAAAACATCACCGACCGTAAAGGTATGATGGCGTAGTCGTTTTCTAAGCATACGGCCTTCGTGAGCCAGGCCAATAACGGCCACTGAATTCGCCGTACGTCGGCGTAGATAGGATACGTCTCGCCCTAGCAAGGGTGAGGCGGCGGTTATGATGCACTCGGTTAGCGTGAGTTCGCCCGCGGTTAAGTCATCAAACGTCTTGCCGCTGGCCGCCTGGAATTCAAGGTTTGCATCGTTAAATTTACTTTGTAGCGTGATGGGGTCACCGCGTAATATTAAAATATCATTTTCTTTTAGTTTGTATTGCGGGTTGGTGTTGAGCGCATAGCGATTGCCCCTTGCAACGCCGACGACGCCGATATCATCGCTTTGCAGGTCTTCAATTTCACTCACGGCCATGCCGATGAAGGGGCTTTGCGGCATTACTTTTACTTCGGTCAAATAACCGCTGACTTCAAATAGTTGTTCAGTTGGGTTTTCTTCTAAGCGTTGCTTGGGAATCAGCCGCCAGCCGATTAAGGTAATAAAAAGCACGCCAACGAAAGCGATAACGGACCCAATCGGCGAAAAGTCGAACATACTGAAGGCGGTACCAGTGATGTCTGCCCGGTAGTTGGCAATAATGATATTAGGTGGCGTGCCAATCATCGTACTCATGCCGCCTAAAATACTGCCAAAGGCGACCGGCATTAATATCATCGCGGGTGAACGATTATGTTCTTTCGATGTAGCGATAGCGACGGGTAGCAATAAGGCGAGTGCGCCTACATTATTCATAAAAGCGGAAAAAAAAGTCACTATGGTCGTTAATAAAGCGATGTGGATAAAGGCGTTGCCCGTATGCGGTAGTAAATAAGAGGCGACGACGTCAACGACCCCCGCATTTTTTAACGCCTGGCTGATAATTAACACAGCGGCAACAGTAATAACGGCGGCATGGCCAAAGCCGGCAAAGGCCTCGTTAGGGGTGACCAGACCAAACAATAAAACGGACGTCATGGCGACCAGGGCGACAATATCGTAGCGCCATTTCCCCCAGGCAAATAGCACCAGAGTGACAGATAAGATGGCAAATATTAGGATTTGATCAGTGCTCATGTTTTTTTAATAGCGTGGCTTTCGCCTGGTTAAGTTGACTGGCCAAATGGGTGGAGCCGCCTTTATCGGGGTGTAGTTTCTGCATTAATCGTTTATGCGCTTCAAGAACTTGTTCTTGAGTCGCATCTTCTGTCAGGCCCAGTATGTCGAACGCTTCTTTTTGGCTCATCTGCTGGGTCGTGGGTGCGGCGGGTTGTTGGGGTTTTTCCTGTGCGGTCTTTATCGTTTTTACGATGCCTAGTAAACGTAATACATTGGGTAAGTGCCTGGCAATCAGCGGGATAGCCGAACCGATAAAGGCAAAAATAATATTTAGCCGGCCGCTGAGGGCTAGAAAAATGAGTCCGAGCCCAAGCAATAACCACAGCGACTTTCGAATAGTGGCGGCCACATTCTCAGCCGGGGTTGTTAAAAACCAGCGAACTAAATACAGTGCGCCAAAAACGATGCCGATGAGTATTAAAAAACGAATCATAGCGTGTCTAAACGGCGTTTATTGACTTTAAATGAGGCAAAGCTTTGCTCACTGCTTTGTCCGCTCAATACGTATTCGCCGAGCCAGATAAATTCTTGTGGGTTGGCGATCATGCCGACGTGTCGATAAACTACGTCTCCTTGTTGGTCGATAAAAATGAGAGTGGGCGTGAGACGAATGTGGTGGTTTTTTGCAAGTCCTATGTAGCTAATCTGGATGTGTTGCAGATCCGTTACGCTTTGTTTTGACTCAATGTCTATGTCTATTAGTTGAAAGCGCTGTCGGAAATATTGTTGTACCGAGGCTTGATTAAATACGGTCTCCTTCATGCGCTGACAAAAGTGACAACGCTGAGTGCTAAAAAATAAAACCAGGCCCGCTTTGTTTTGTTTTTTCAGTAATTCGAGCTCTGCCGGAATACTGCCTGAGAAAGTGTGAAAGAAATCATACTTTGAATTATCGCTCCCCGGCGAGGCAGACATGGCGAAACAACCTGCACACCACGATATCAAAAGGGTAGCGAGGAATAAGCGAATTGTTAATCTATTTTTCTGGTGCATTTGTGGTGTATTTAGCAACATTTTTTTTAAACTTAACTAAGCTTACTGTGTGCTTAGAGAAAATAGAAATAAAACATCAAAACAAATTCATGATTTGCAGAAAAACGCTCAGAGTTTCTGCTTTTTAATTGAAAATATACATGAATTTGATCACCAACAATGGCTAACTGATATCAGTTTAATCCTGCCCCGTATTCATGCCGTTATTGGTTTAATAGATGACTCGACTCGTGGAGAATGCTTATTTGCATTGTCAGATATTGACGAGCGCTTTGAGTTATTTTGTCATTTAAAAAAGACCCTCGGCGCTAAAGATGAATATGAAATGGGCGAAGAGCTTATAGATAATGAGCTGTACGGCAGTTTATCCGATGACCTGGCGGACCTTTACTTTGAAATCAAAAGAGGTCTGGATTTGATTGATCAAGGCCAGCATAATCTTCCAGCTGCCTTGAGCCTCTGGCGCGATGGCTTTTTTCTACACTGGGGCAAGCACTTAATTGATGCAGAAAGGCATCTGTATGATTTACGGGTACACCACCGAATCTAAACCTGCTTTGCCAACCATTTTATTTTTGCCGACTGTTCTAACGAGCATAGCCACTTATAGCTGAGCTCAAGCTTATCTGCCGCGGCATATACCCCATGCGACCTGACGATGGCGACGGGCTGATTTTTTAAGCAGTCGCTAATACGTACGGGCATAAGTTCCAGATAATTGTCCGCCTCACATTCAATGACTTCTATATCGCCAAAATATAACTGGCCTTCAAAATCGACTGGTCGAAAGACGTCTTCGGTCAGCGTGAGCGCGATGGTATATGGATTGTGCGCGTGTAAAACGGCGTTTTTGTCGCCTAATTGCTGATAAATACGTTGGTGAATACCGGCGTCTAACGAAGCCCCCGCGGTGAGCGCTTGCGTGATGGGGCAATTAATGAGTTCGTCGGCCTGTATGGTGTCGGCGCAGGCACCGGTTCCTGTAATGAGAAAGTTGTCGCCGGTACGCACAGAGCCGTTGCCGCTGTGCGAATCATTTAATGCGTGCTGACGTAATAGTTGGTAATAAAAAACGAGTTGTTCTGCTGTAGTCATCGTTTTTTTCTTTGTCCGTCTCGTTGCCTTAGCCAAATAATGACGCCGGTAATAGATAAAAATAGAAGAATAATGCCGACAAAATCAAAGAAAACAGCGCCATAAGAGCCAAAAAAACGACCGCTGTGAATATCTAGCATTAGCGTTTCTAGAGAAATAATATTAGACCGGTATCGTTGATTAAGCTTTGCGGCAGATGCGTTGGAAATAGGCTCGGCCTGCGACCAGCTAACGGCAGAGGTGACAGCGGCCTTTTGTACGCTGAAGTCGGCCTGTAAATGATAGACCTGTCCGTTAGCGAGAATGTTGACTTGCCCTCGATCATCGAGGCCTATCTTGAGGATATTGCCAGGAATGCCATCAAGGTGAGTTAATGTTGCTACGCGCTGATCGGTCGAGTCAATGAGCAATATTTCATCCCTCAGAGCAACGAATAGCCAATCTTTAAGCTCAATCGCGCCAAGAGTATCGCTTTCAACAGGTATTACGCTGTTTGTGCCGACAAACAACAGGTCGTCGGCTTGCGAAATAATACGATCATTGGTTTTGAAGCGTAAAGTCTTTGCAGGATTTTGTACATGGTATCGATCCAGTATCAAGCTGGAGCTTACGTGATAGCTCTTTAAGGCTAGGCCATCGGTGTGGTTAAGCGCGATACCGGTAGCGGTGACAAAAATAACAAACAAAGCGGCAAACAATCCGCTGTATCGGTGCCATATATATACCGACGTCGCTTTATTTCGTTTAAGTCTATGTTGTTTCAAAGCGCTGTGAACTGTTCAAGATAGAGGGCTATTTTGGCGATTTTTTTCAATGCACGAACAGATAGTGTAGCACCCGAAATGCCATCGATAGTTTTATTGAGTTGCAGCTCATCGGTGATTGAAGCGGCGGTGAATTGGCGGGTAAAAAAGTCGTGTTTGACTTCCCAGCCACGCGACTCTCGAAAGGCCAACACTTTTAACCGTTGGATTTGTGACTGGTCGATGAACACGCCCACCGTAATAGGTTTCTCTTTGCCAATTTCGTGCAGTATCCAGGCCGTTCGAGAACCTTGCTGCCAATACCGGATGCGAATATAGGCTGCTCGGTGCTGTAAAACATCCTCAATCACTCGTTTCTTTTCCCGGTCGAGCCAAATAACGCTGGATTGAGGAGGCTTGTTGGCGAATACCTCGTTCAGAAAAGATTCTTCAGACTGCTCAATACCCTTGGCGACTAGCAGTTGAGAAAACAACAGCAAGGATATTAGAAGGATTTTTTTTATCATGATCATAATAATATTAAGAGTGCTAATGCAGACCCTTTAAAATAAAGGGAACGAGGCATCTCGCTCCCTTTTGACGCGTATTAAAATTGATAGCCAACGCCGAGGTTAAGTCCATTTTGTTCTTTGCCGTTATCGTTACTTTGGTATTGATAGTCGGCTTTGATCACAACGTCTTCGTGTGGCCAGTAATTAATACCAACATCCCATTGCTGTTTTTCAGAGTCTGTTGCCGTACCTGAGTTACTGCCGGCTAAATTATCCCATTGATTAAAGCGCGCGAACAGACCGAATTTGTCGGAAAGTCTATACGATGGTTCAAGGTAAAAACCTTCTTGTTTGTCTGCGCCAGCGGCTTTAACGGCAGAACCATTGATGTCCCACATGGCGTAGAGTGCTTTTAATGTGAGCGGTCCGGTTGTCCAAATAGCGTGTGTTTCGATTAAGTTACCGCTCTCTAGACCGGTGACTAAGCCTTGCCCCATATCTTGTTGGTGCTGTGCGGAAACGGCTAACTCTAGCCCTGCGATCCCGGTATATTTTAGGCGTGCTGTCGCGGCGAGGTCGTTTGCTTTAGCTTTGCTCACCTTTTGCCGACCACTACGTACACTAAACCCATCATCAACGGCCAGGCCAGAATGCACGTAAGCATCGTAGCTAAAGCCAGCACCGAGTTGACCATGCGCACCCGCACCTGCGGCCCACCAGGTGGCAGGAATAATGTTTTTTTCTACGGGGTTACGTTCTGTGCCATAAAAAGTCGGTGGTTCGTGTGTTTCGTTGATGATGCCCACGGGTAACAGAAACAGACCCGCTCGAGCGGTGTGGTTGTCATTCAAGTCGATATCTAAATAGGCCTGTTCGAGCTCTATTTCCCCTTCTTTTCCATCACCAGCAATACTATGCTCTAACTCTAGTTCAGAAAATAAGCGGATATCATCGTTAAACTCGTGACCAAAGAAGAGCACGAAACGGTGAAAATCTATTTCATCTTTATCGCTAGCGCCGCCTTTGCCAGACAGGTTGTTGTAATGCAGCTCACCATAGCCGCCGAGGGTGGTTTTGTCGGCAAAGTTAGCCAGTTTTTGTAGGCCACTGCTGCTGTCGGCGATGGTTTCTGTTGCCGCCACAGCCGCTTCGGCTTTTTGGTCGGTGTTATCGATCATCTTACGAAGGACTTTATTTTCCTGCTGTAAGATATGGTTTTGTTTTTCTAGTTGATCGAGCCGGCTGGCCAGGTCTTCGAGCGTTAAAGAATAGCCTGGCGTGCTGATCGCAATGCCGGCGATAGAAAGAAAAATGAGTAAGTGATTCTTTTTTGGATACATGATGAAGCCCTTATTAATTCAGTATTTTGATATTGCCGTTATGACGAAGGTAATGATAATCATTATCATTTAGCTTATCAACAAGAAAATGCACTTTATATTAGGGTATAATTTCAACATTCATAACATTTTGGGGTTCAACATGGGGTCAGCACTTACATTTAATTCAACGCTAACGACTTCTGATATCAATATTAGTACAACTGCTGGCGAAAAGCTGAAAGAGTTATTTGCCGACGTGGGTGATGAAATGGACGCTATTCGAATTTTTGTATCGGGCGGTGGCTGTGGCGGTATGTCATACGGGATGACTTTTTCAGATGAGCAAACGCCTTTTGATAGCGTGCTGGATTCTGGCGACTATAAAATTTACGTGGACACGGTTGCGTTAAATTATATGCGAGGTGTCGAAATAGACTTCGTAGACAAGGGTATGGGTGAAGCGAGCTTTGTGTTTAATAACGTCTTCTCTGCAACCGGCGGTTCAGGCGGTTGTGGTACCTGTGGCTCATCAAGCGGTGGCTGCGGTAGCTAATTAACTACTATGCGTAGCGTTTTACTCATCGCGCCGCATAACAGTTACCGAATTCACGCTTATATTGAAGCCGCTCAACGGCTTGATATTGCGCTCGTTATCGCTTCGCAGAGTGAGTTCTCATTAGTGAGTGCTGTCGCCAACGGCATTCAAATAGACTTTTCAGATTCGGCATTAAGCCTTCAGCAAATTGTAATAGCGCATCAACAGCATCAATTCAGCGCCGTCATCGCAAGTGATGATGGTTCGGTGGCCTTGACCGCACTCGTGGGTAAGACCCTTGGCTTATCCGCGAATGCAGAAGATTCGGTGCTATTAACGCGACGTAAAGACTTAGCCAGGCTGCGCTTAGAGCAACACGGGCAGCCTATCCCCGACTTTCGCGTGATCAATATCTTCTTGCCGCTTTTAGCGCAATTATCTCAACTAGACTATCCAGTCGTCGTTAAGCCCGTTTCAATGTCGGGTAGCAAAGGCGTGATTAGGGCAAATAATGAGCAGGAATGTACCGCAGCCGTAGCGCGAATAAAGCCGCTTTTATCTCAGCTCGTTAATAAAGAAGAAAGCACAACGATACTGATTGAGGGCTTTTTGGATGGACCAGAAGTGGCCTATGAAGGCCTGCTACATAAAGGCCGGTTACGACAGTTGGCCATTTTTGATAAGCCGGAACCGATGAACGGGCCATACTTTGAAGAAAGTTATTACATCACCCCAAGCAAGCACTCCGTTACCTGGCAAAAAATAATTCATCAGCGAGTGAGCGAGGCCTGTGTGGCGTATGGCTTAACGGAAGGACCCATTCACGCAGAGCTTCGGCTAATAGATAAGGACGCTTATATTATAGAAATAGCCGCGCGAACGATTGGTGGCGACTGTGCTGATATGCTGAAATTTGGTTTGAACATAGGTTTGGAAGAACTGGTATTGCTACAGGCTATGGGCAAGCCAATCGATATACCCGAGATGGAAAACAGCGCTGGGGTATTAATGATACCGACACCTGAACAAGGTATTTTGAGGCGCGTTGAAGGCGTAGAGAAAGCCAGGGGAATTAGCGGTATTACAGATATTGGTATCAGTGTGCGCGAAGGCTACGAGTTGTTGCCCTTGCCCGAAGGTTCTAGCTACCTAGGTTTTATTTTTGCCAAAGCGCCCACTCAACACCTGGTCGAGTCTGCGCTAAGAGCTGCGCACGCGTGTTTAAACGTGGTGATTGCGCCGAGCTTTAAGGTGCAGCTCGGCTAGAAACTATTTGCTTCTGGAAGGGCCCGCATTTTTTACCCCGGCGTTAAAACCGCTGGGTAATTGGCCCAGTTCGCCTTCGCCAAAGAAAAAACCTTTCATATGCGCCTCAATGAGCTGAATGCTTGCAACGTCGGCGGTGCTGAGACCGTTTTCATTGATGATCATTGACAATCTTTCAAGCCATCTTGACCAACCTTCTTTCGACACGTTAGCCAAAATTCTTTCGCCTAATTCACCAGGATGCGGGGCCGCGTCGAGTGCTTCGGCTTCGGTTTTAAGTACAACGCATTGAACGGTTTTGCTCATAATTGGCTCTGAAATAATTTAAAAAATGGATTATACAAGGTTGCCGTTAAAAAGGTTTAACCGTAGCCAAAATAATAATTAGCACGAGAAAAAGAACCGGAACTTCGTTCATCCAGCGGAAATAGACGTGACTATGCGTATTCCTGTTGTGTTTAAAATCTATTAGCCACTTACCGCACCAGAGGTGATAAACGCACAATAAGGCAATGAGTAATAATTTTGCGTGAAGCCAGGCGGACTGCCCAAAGGCGGCCCAGGCGTAGTCGCTCAACATCCAAATGCCAAAGACCATTGTCAAAATAAGCCCCGGCGTCATAATGCCAAAATAAAGTTTACGCTCCATTACTTTAAAGCGCTCCTGGCTGATCGCGTCGTCACTCATCGCGTGATAGACAAACAGACGAGGCAAATAAAACAAGCCCGCGAACCAGGTCACCATAAAAATTAAATGCAGAGCTTTAAGCCACATCAGCTAGCTTCTAACATACGATCAAGACGATTTCGCATATCGCCCTCATCAAATTCGCCCAGTTTTTGCATGACAATACTGCCATCTGGGGCAATTAAAAAACTGGTAGGGGTTAGCCGGACATCGCCAAAGGCCTTTGAGGCTTCCGCCATTGGATCTAGTGCGACTTTATACGGAAGCTGCTTTTGTTTCGACATCGCGATCACGTTGTCGGGGCGGTCATAGTACATAGCCACTGCAATGATGCTGACGCCCTTATCGGTATAGTCGCGATGCAGGGCCTTTAAATGCGGGATTTCTTTAATGCAACCGGGGCAGTCGGTGGCCCAAAAGGTGAGCAAGATTGGCTTTCCGCGCAAGGCCTGCAAGTCTATTTTCTCACCGTTGATCGTGTTGAGGCTAATATTCGGCGCCTGAGTAGAAAAATTAGTAGTGGAAAAGAACCCAATGGCGCTAACGATTAGCACTATAAGTAGTAGCGTAAGATATTTTTTATTTTTGCTCATTGGTGCCGCTCTTTAAATAGGTTTGAGTGAGCCCTTCGTATAAAGCTAAGGGGCAGACAAGCTTAGACGTACCGTTCGCGATGAATGCGGTCGCCATCATCGGTAATAATAATTCATGTGAGTTGGTCATTTCCATGATAATCACAAAAGACGTCAATGGTGCTTGCAGCATACCGGCAAAATAGCCCGTCATTCCGAGAAGGATAACAACCGATAAGGGCGCGATCGGCACCAATTCGGCGAGGTTCGCACCGAGTCCTGCGCCAATGGATAACGACGGCACGAAAATACCGGCGGGAATGCCAATGAAAAAAGTGGCAAGCGTCGATAGCATGCGCATAAACGGGTATTCAGGGGGCATGGTTTCCGCGTGAAGCAGATAATCCTTGGTTTCCTGGTAGCCGGTTCCAGCCGTGCTGCCGCCCGTAAAGTAGTTGAGTATGGCAATAATAAGCCCACAGATAAAAGCAATTTTAAGCGGCGATAGATAAGAAATAGATTCTAGTATCTGGCCGCCTTTTAAAATAGCGAGACTGAAAAGTCCGCCCATAAAACCCGTGAAAATTCCGCAAAGCGGGATGATTAACCACGCTGCTCCCCAGGGAAACGACACCGAGCGGTCGCTAAAGTAAACGTATTGGCCTTGAATGATGAGGGCCGTTGCGCCGGCAAAAATAACGGCGGTTAATATAAGCCCACTGGTTTTTTCTTCTAACGAGCGGCTCATTTCTTCAATCGCAAACACGATGCCGGCGAGAGGGGCGCTAAAAATGGCGGCGAAGCCCGCTGAGCTGCCCGCAATAATCAGACCTTTTTCCAGGTAGTGGGGGGCGAAATTGGCGAAACGACCAAAATATGCCATCAAAGAGGCGCCTATATGAATCGCAGGGCCGCCTAAACCGACCGATGCTCCAGAGAGAATGCCACCGATGCTGAGTAAAAGTTTTCCGACGACAATGCGCAATCCTAATAACGGTCTTTTATTATCGGTCTGATTGGGTTGCAGGGAGGCTTTAACCTGAGGTACGCCGCTGCGTTCGGCACCTGGGAAAAACTTGATCGTAATCCAGGCGAGTAAGGTAAGGCAAACGGGGGTAAAAATAAAACTGTACAACAAGTATTCCTGATGCAATTCTTTAAAAAGCTCACTCGCGCGTTCGCTTCCCAAGGTTAGCGCAATCGTAGCGATGCCAACAAAAATAGCGCCAAGCCAGAAAACCAGGTGGGTTTTCCACAGGCTTAAGGAGAAGAGATTGGCTTTTTTTTCGTGCTTAAGCATGGGGTTTAGTATATCAGACGGTGCTAGTGTAAAATGCTTCGCTATATAAAGTGTAGTTAAACGAGGTTGTAGCATGATTAAGGTAGGTATTGTAGGCGGGACTGGGTATACCGGTGTTGAATTGCTAAGGTTGCTAGCGATGCATTCTGGTGTTCAGGTGCAAGTGGTCACGTCGCGCGCTGAGAAAGGTTTAAGGGTCGATTCCGTTTATCCTAATCTGCGTGGCTTTAATGAGTTGTGCTTTAGTGAGCCGACGGTAGATAATTTGCTGGGTTGCGACGTGGTTTTCTTTGCCACACCAAATGCCACTGCGATGCATATGGCAAAACAGCTTATCGCAGCGGGCGTGAAGGTGATTGATCTATCGGCTGACTTCAGGTTGAAAGACGTATCTGTGTGGCAGCATTGGTATGGTGGCGAGCACGCCTGTCCGGAGCTACTTGAGCAAGCGGTGTATGGCTTGCCAGAGATAAATCGTGAGGCGATAAAAACGGCGTCCTTAATCGCCAACCCAGGTTGTTACCCTACCGCGATACAACTCGGTTATTTGCCGTTGTTAAAGGCGAAAGCCATTGATATCTCGGCGCTTATCGCTGATGCCAAGTCGGGTGTCAGTGGTGCTGGGCGTTCGGCCAGTGTTGCAGCGATGATGAGTGAAACGGGCGAAAGTTTTAAAGCCTATGGGGTGCATGGACACCGGCATCTGCCTGAAATTTCTCAAGAATTGACGAGCGCATCGGGCTCTTCAGTCTCATTAACGTTCACGCCACATTTGGTGCCGATGATTCGTGGTATTCACGCGACCTTGTACGCGCCACTGATAGATACTAGTGTGGACCTACAAGCTTTGTTTGAAACATTTTATGCGGATGAGCCGTTTGTAGACGTATTGCCTGCAGGAAGCCACCCCGATACGGGTGATGTGCGCGGCACTAATCGTTGTCAAATAGCGATTCATCGCCCACAGGGCGGCAAGGTTGTTACGGTGCTATCGGTTATCGATAACCTGGTAAAAGGTGCTTCTGGCCAGGCTATTCATAATATGAACATTATGTTTGGTTTAGACGAATGTGCGGGATTGAATCACGTTGGCTTGTACCCATAATAGTTAGCAAGCCATTACCAATGATCCACCATCAGTGCCCCCACCCTTATCACCTGTCGAAGCACCGGCGTTTTATTGAAAGAACGCTTGCGCTGAGTATTTTAGCCGTTTTGGTATTGTTTTTTATGATAGGCCGCTGGTCGGTCGGCAGTGTCGAAGAATATCAGCTTGAAAACGCACGCTTACAGGCGTCGGTTGAGCGACTGACACTGGAAAACAAGGAATTCGTTAAGCGGCAAGATTTTACCGAAAATGCTAAAAAAATTGATTCCCAAGCTCAGCAAGATTCCAGGCGAAGCATGGCGAAGCTGCATAAAGAACTAAGTGATGCCAAAGAGCGCCTGGCGTTTTATCAGCGCGTGGTTTCACCTGAAAAGAGCATTAAGGGTTTACACATCAGTAGCTTTGAAATTAAAGCGCTAAAGGGCGCCGGCGAATTTCAATATGAGTTAATGCTCGCCCAGGGTGCGGGTAAAAAAGCGGCGATTAAAGGTAGCTACAGCATATCAATTTTAGGTGAGTTGAATGGCGAGGTTAAGACGCTGTCATTAGTCAAGACGTCGAAAAAAGCGCAGAAATCAGAAGGTTTTTCGTTTCGTTATTACGAGTTTCTTACGGGTGTATTAAAGCTGCCGAATGGTTTCGTTGCTAAGCACGTTGAAGTTGAAATAGACCCTGCTAGAAAAAATGCCAAACGCTTCACAAAGCGATGGTTGTGGCGTGATTTGCTGAGAGGCGATTAAGTGGATACTAGGATATAAATGACTTCTGGGCTAGACTATGCAGTCATTTTAGCGAAGGACTAAGGGGGGAATGAGAATGTTTTCATCGGATAGTAAAAAATTAAAAGAGATTAAGACGACTAACGTTTCTACCATTATTGGTGAAGGCACCACCATTCATGGTGACATTTTATACGTGGGTGGCTTACATATTGATGGTAAAGTAGTCGGTAACGTAACGGCTGAGGAAGGCTCGCCAACTACGTTGACGTTGAGCAAGATGGGTTCTATCCATGGTAATGTAAATGTGCCTACGGTCGTTATTGATGGAGAAGTTCAAGGCGACGTGAGCGCGTCAGAACGCGTGCAGTTGATTTCAAATTCACGAATTACCGGCAATGTTCAGTATAATTTGATAGAAATGGAAGTAGGTGCCGAGGTCAATGGCCAATTGGTACGGTTACAGGGTGATCGAGCAAATGCTCCCCGTGTTTCCTTTCTTGAACCAACAGATGAAGAACTTTCTTAGTAGAAAGTAGACTAAGAATTACCACTAAATTCAGAATAGAGAGTATTAGATGACTAAATTTGCTGCAATAGCTGATATAAATTTCACCGATAATGCCGCCAAAAAAGTGGCTTCATTGATTGAAGAAGAGGGAAATACTGCGCTTAAGCTTCGGGTATATATATCAGGCGGTGGTTGCTCTGGTTTTCAATATGGCTTCACGTTTGATGAAACGGTTGCAGATGATGACTATGGTATCGAGAAAGACGGCGTTGTCGTTATTATTGATCCTATGAGTTATCAATACCTCGAAAAAGCAGAAGTGGATTTTAAAGAAGATTTACAGGGATCGCAGTTTGTAATCCGTAACCCGAATGCCTCAACCACCTGTGGCTGCGGTTCATCATTCGCCGCTTAAAGTTGGACCAAACAGTTGTATGACCAAAGATTGTAAGTTTTTTAAGCGCTATAAATAGCGCCTAAAACGACCGCATTTTTAGCCCCAGTAACCGATGGAATATTCCCAGGTTTACCTTCTATCGTTTGCTTAGCGAGCCAGGCGAAAGCCATGGCCTCTAACCAGTCGGGGTCCACGCCGTAGGCTCTAGTTGTTTCAACGGGGCAGCCGAGCCGAGCTTTAAGCCTTTGTAGCAAAAATTCATTGTGCACACCACCGCCGCAGATGAGCGCTTTATCAATGCTCGGTACGGCCGCCAGGCTTTCTTCTATACACGCCGCGGTTAACTCGCATAAGGTACTGAGGGTGTCTTTCGTTGAGGATGGGTGCTTGTCCAGGTGCGCGCTTAACCACGACAGGTTGAAGTACTCCGGGCCGGTACTCTTGGGATAACTTAATTTAAAGTACTGATCACTCAATAAACTATCGAGTAACAGCTCGTTGATTGAACCTTCTTTAGATAATTCGCCACTCTCATCGTAAGGTCTAGCAAAATGGAGTTGGCACCATTGATTCATCAGGGTGTTTCCGGGGCCGCAATCAAAGCCAATAACAGGGTCGTTGTGATTGTTACTGAGAAAAGTCAGGTTCGAAATTCCGCCAATATTAATGATGGCTAAATTCTCGGAAGAATTTTGAAATATAGCCTTATGAAAAGCCGGTACTAAAGGCGCGCCTTGTCCTCCAGCTGCGATGTCACGTCGTCTAAAATCAGCGACCACTGAAATACCGGTGCCCTCGGTAATTCGATTGGCATCACCAATTTGTAGAGTATAAGGTGGCGTGCTATTGGGGCTGTGTTGGATGGTTTGACCGTGAGAACCTATGGCGACGATGTCTTTGGCTTGAAGCTTCGCCTTAGTTAGCGATTGAAGAATGCTTTCTGCGTAGAAGTCACCTAATTGAGAATCGAGCTGTCCAAGATCATCAAAGAGAATGTTGCTCTGGCTGCAAGTGGTTTTCATCGCCCCGAGCAGGCCCTCGGGGTACGTTCGGAAATGACTCGAAAGCAGAACAGGTGTTCCCGCATTAAAATCGACAATAGCGATGTCGACACCATCCAGACTCGTGCCAGACATTAAACCAATGAATAGCTGCTGCACGCTGTGTTACTGCAGGTTAAGCGCCAACTGTGTAGGTCTGGCCAGCTCAAGTTGACTTAGCAAAGGAGTTGTTTGTTGCTTGAATTCGGCAAACAACTGTTTATTAATCGGCTTTGCGGCCGGAAATTTAGTCGTTAGAGGGTTGCGGTGTACGCCATTAACCCTGAACTCATAGTGTAAGTGTGGTCCAGTGGCCAGGCCGGATTTACCGACATAACCTACCACCTGACCTTGTTTGACGTAACTGCCTTTTTTGTAACGACCATACTTAGACATATGTGCGTATAAGGAGCTGTACTTTTGCCCGTGCTGAACGATGACAACGCGGCCATAACCGCCTTTTACACCAGCAAAGGTCACCTTGCCGTCACCGGTCGTCTTAATTGGCGTACCGCTAGAGGCCGCGTAATCGACGCCCTTATGCGCGCGAATCCTGTTAAGCACGGGGTGCTTACGACGCAGGTTGAAATGCGAGCTGATGCGTGCGAAATCTATTGGGTTGCGTAAGAAGGTTTTGCGCATACTTTTGCCATCAGGTGAAAAGTACTCGGCCCTGCCATCGTTACCTACAAACCGTACAGCCTGATATTTATGGCCGCGGTTTACAAACTCTGCGGCTAAAATATGTCCGTTTTCGATGCGTTCGCCCTCGATGTGTTTAGATTCAAACAACAGCGCGAAGGTGTCGCCAGGCCTTAGACTTTGAGCGAAATCGATGTCCCAGCCGAAAATATTAGCCAGTTCCATGATGGTTTTATCTGAAAGCCCAGATTGCTTGGCATCATAAAATAAGGAGTTATTGATGACACCTGATGCGATACCGTGAGAAACCTTGACCGGTTTTTCGTTAATGGACGCAACAAATCCACTTGAAGTCGTTTGGACCTGTAGAGTCTTAATCCTATCAATATCGTATTCAAGAGCGATGAATTCACCGTTAGCGTTTTTTGAAAAACGCAGCGTTTGTCCGGGCTTAATATGCTTGAGCATTTTAGCTTTGTCGCCGGATTGGGTAATACTGTGTAGCGTGGATGCTGAAAACTTTAAGCGCTGGAAAATTTTCGCCAGGCTATCGCCAGATTTTATGGTGTATTCTTTCCATATTCCGCTAGTGGTAGTTGATACAGCGATTTTTGGAGCGTCGTGACGAGGTTTTAAGCCAATTACGCTAGTTTTTTTATACGAAATAGCGGGCGCGTCAAAAGCACCGGAGTTTTGTTCTGGTAGCGAGATAGACACTACTTGTGGGGTATCAATTGCAACCGTTGACGTTGCGCTTTTAAAATAGAACACAGAGAGAAGTAAAGCAAAAGTACCTATAAGAACAGCAGGCATAGGTAGTTTTTTGCGAGCGATAACGCTTCTAATCGGAGTTTTAAAGTCACGATTCATTAAACTTGGTTTTGCCATAATGTAGTAAATACTGTGTTGTCTCAGGTAAAAATTAAAAAAGCTTATAAAGCTAAAGCTAACACTATTGTATAGTAAGTGTAGTTGAAAAGTATAAAGCTGCAATATGAGATTGTCTAACGCCTTGATTGAATTTATAAAAGGTGATCTACGTCTGATACCCAGTCTATTTCGTGAGCAATAAATTTATAAGGAAGGCAATCTAGTGAGTGAGGCTACAAAAAAACAGTTAGAGCACCTAAAGCGGGGTGCGGATGAGATATTAGTTGAAGCAGATTTCGAAAAAAAAATAGCGTCTGGAAAAAAATTAAGAATTAAGGCCGGCTTTGACCCAACGGCCCCCGACTTACACTTGGGGCATACGGTTTTAATCAATAAGCTAAAACAGTTTCAGGACGCAGGCCATCACATTCTATTCTTAATAGGTGATTTCACAGGCATGATCGGAGACCCAACGGGTAAATCTACGACGCGCCCTCCATTAACTAAAGAAGACGTTGCTGAAAATGCTAAAACATACCAGCAACAGATATTTAAAATTCTGGACCCTGAAAAGACAGAAGTGGTGTTTAACTCAAGCTGGATGTCTGCATTTAACGCGTCAGACTTAATACAGCTCGCTTCGCAGCATACCGTGGCGAGGATGTTAGAACGGGATGACTTCAATAAACGCTACGCAGGTGGTAAGCCCATCGCGATACACGAGTTCCTATACCCGCTAATACAAGGTTATGATTCTGTAGCACTGAAATCGGACGTCGAATTGGGCGGCACAGATCAGAAGTTCAATTTACTCGTTGGACGCCAGCTGCAAGAAAATTACGGGCAAGACCCACAGGTCGTCATGACGATGCCTATCTTAGAAGGGTTAGATGGCGTCCAGAAGATGTCAAAATCATTAGCTAACTATATAGGTATCAATGAAGCGCCTAACGAGATGTATGGCAAGCTAATGTCTATATCAGATAAATTGATGTGGCGGTATTACGAACTACTAAGTTTCCGAGAGATGGATGAGATCAATGCTTGGCGTAAACAGTGTGAGCAGGGTGAAGAAAACCCGAAGAATATTAAAGTTAAGTTGGCGATGGAAATTGTAGAGAGGTTCCATAGTAAAGAAGACGCGGATAAAGCAAATGCCGCTTTTGAGTCGAGATTTAAGCACGGAGCGGTGCCGGATGATATAAAAAGTATCGCTCTAAATTACGTAGAGCCTTGCCCAATTGCAAACCTGTTAAAAGATGCTGGGCTAACCGAGAGTACATCAGAGGCGTATAGAATGATAAAACAGGGCGCGGTAAAGATCGATGGTCAAAAAATAACGGATAAAACCTTAGTTATAAAGCAGGGTGCGCGCCATGTAATACAAGTAGGCAAAAGAAAGTTTGTTGAGATATCAATAGCTTAAGAAGTTTTCCTGTAAAAACAATAAATAGTGATTGACCGCTAATGATTAGCCCCTATAATACGCATCTCTTACCGCAGCGGTGATCTGAAAAGACCAGCAAAACGGTTAGAAAATTAGTAAACGGCTTTAATTTTTTAAGTAGTTTTTTTCAAAATTAAGTTTGCATTTGGTTTTTAAAACAATGTAGAATAGCCGGCTCGCAACAAGGACGAAACATCAGTTCTGGTAGTGAGATTGGGTAGCTAATGGTTGTTAATTTTTTAAGAAAAGCTTAACAAATAGTTTGATTTTAAAACTAAACCAAGTATACTATCCGGCCCGGTTCAGCCGAATATTTGAACCAGCTCTTTAAAAATATATCAAGTAATTTGTGTGGGCACTTGTGTTGATTGTTTAAGTTATTTAAAAAATAATCAATATAGAGTGAACATACTTAGGTTTTAAATTTAAGTAATACGTTTAATTCTATATTGAGCAAGATCTAGACCTCCTTTTAAGAGGTCGAAAAATATAAACTGAAGAGTTTGATCATGGCTCAGATTGAACGCTGGCGGCATGCCTAACACATGCAAGTCGAACGGAAACGATGGTAGCTTGCTACCAGGCGTCGAGTGGCGGACGGGTGAGTAATGCATAGGAATCTACCTAATAGTGGGGGACAACCTGGTGAAAACCAGGCTAATACCGCATAATCCCTACGGGGCAAAGCAGGGGACCTTCGGGCCTTGCGCTAATAGATGAGCCTATGTCGGATTAGCTTGTTGGTGAGGTAATGGCTCACCAAGGCGACGATCCGTAGCTGGTCTGAGAGGATGATCAGCCACACTGGGACTGAGACACGGCCCAGACTCCTACGGGAGGCAGCAGTGGGGAATATTGCACAATGGACGAAAGTCTGATGCAGCAATGCCGCGTGTGTGAAGAAGGCCTTAGGGTTGTAAAGCACTTTCAGTAGGGAGGAAAAGTAAGTAGTTAATAACTGCTTACCCTGACGTTACCTACAGAAGAAGCACCGGCTAACTCCGTGCCAGCAGCCGCGGTAATACGGAGGGTGCAAGCGTTAATCGGAATTACTGGGCGTAAAGCGCGCGTAGGCGGTTAAGTCAGTCAGATGTGAAAGCCCCGGGCTCAACCTGGGAACTGCATTTGATACTGCTTAACTAGAGTGTGGTAGAGGAGAGTGGAATTTCAGGTGTAGCGGTGAAATGCGTAGAGATCTGAAGGAACATCAGTGGCGAAGGCGACTCTCTGGACCAACACTGACGCTGAGGTGCGAAAGCGTGGGTAGCAAACGGGATTAGATACCCCGGTAGTCCACGCCGTAAACGATGTCAACTAACTGTTGGGCGGGTTTCCGCTTAGTGGTGCAGCTAACGCAATAAGTTGACCGCCTGGGGAGTACGGCCGCAAGGCTAAAACTCAAATGAATTGACGGGGGCCCGCACAAGCGGTGGAGCATGTGGTTTAATTCGATGCAACGCGAAGAACCTTACCTGGTCTTGACATCCAGAGAATTCGCTAGAGATAGCTTAGTGCCTTCGGGAGCTCTGAGACAGGTGCTGCATGGCTGTCGTCAGCTCGTGTCGTGAGATGTTGGGTTAAGTCCCGTAACGAGCGCAACCCTTGTCCTTAGTTGCCAGCACGTAATGGTGGGAACTCTAAGGAGACTGCCGGTGACAAACCGGAGGAAGGTGGGGACGACGTCAAGTCATCATGGCCCTTACGACCTGGGCTACACACGTGCTACAATGGCCGGTACAAAGGGCTGCCAAGCCGCGAGGTGGAGCTAATCCCAGAAAACCGGTCGTAGTCCGGATTGGAGTCTGCAACTCGACTCCATGAAGTCGGAATCGCTAGTAATCGCGTATCAGAATGACGCGGTGAATACGTTCCCGGGCCTTGTACACACCGCCCGTCACACCATGGGAGTGGGTTGCAAAAGAAGTGGGTAGTCTAACCTTCGGGAGGACGCTCACCACTGTGTGATTCATGACTGGGGTGAAGTCGTAACAAGGTAGCCCTAGGGGAACCTGGGGCTGGATCACCTCCTTTCTATGATTTGAACATTACATAAGTGTTCACACAAATTACTTGATATTCACTCGAGCTAGGGTCTGTAGCTCAGTTGGTTAGAGCGCACCCCTGATAAGGGTGAGGTCGGTGGTTCAAATCCACCCAGACCCACCACGCTCGCATCCATTATTGGGGCCATAGCTCAGCTGGGAGAGCACCTGCTTTGCAAGCAGGGGGTCGACGGTTCGATCCCGTCTGGCTCCACCAATTCAATAAGCCTTTTAACGAGGGTTTATTGAATTGACATTAGTGTTGATAAGCTCTTTAAAAATTTAGAAAGTTGTATATTTTATCTTTAGCATCTAGTTCGCTAAAGATATATAAGAAGTATGAAATGCGATATCGCGCATTTTATACTGCTTAAGTAATTCATATATGTTATTCATTCATATAGCCTTTTTGGGGTTATATGGTCAAGTGAATAAGTGCATACGGTGGATGCCTAGGCGACAAGAGGCGATGAAGGACGTTGTAGCTTGCGATAAGCTTCGGGGAGGTAGCAAACAACCTTTGATCCGAAGATTTCCGAATGGGGAAACCCGGCCATTTTTAATGGTCACTCTATACTGAATACATAGGTATAGTAGAGCGAACCTGGGGAACTGAAACATCTAAGTACCCGGAGGAAAAGAAATCAACCGAGATTCCCTTAGTAGCGGCGAGCGAACGGGGACCAGCCCTTAAGCTCTATTTGTGTTAGTGGAACATTCTGGAAAGTTTGGCCATAGTGGGTGATAGCCCCGTACACGAAAATGCATTTAGAGTGAAATCGAGTAGGTCGGGACACGTGATATCCTGATTGAACATGGGGGGACCATCCTCCAAGGCTAAATACTACTTGTCGACCGATAGTGAACCAGTACCGTGAGGGAAAGGCGAAAAGAACCCCTGTTAGGGGAGTGAAATAGATCCTGAAACCGTATGCATACAAGCAGTGGGAGCACCTTCGTGGTGTGACTGCGTACCTTTTGTATAATGGGTCAGCGACTTACTTTCAGTGGCAAGCTTAACCGTATAGGGGAGGCGTAGGGAAACCGAGTCTTAATAGGGCGAATTAGTCGCTGGGAGTAGACCCGAAACCGGGCGATCTATCCATGGCCAGGGTGAAGGTGGGGTAATACCTACTGGAGGCCCGAACCCACTTATGTTGAAAAATGAGGGGATGAGCTGTGGATCGGAGTGAAAGGCTAATCAAGCCCGGAGATAGCTGGTTCTCCTCGAAAGCTATTTAGGTAGCGCCTCATGTATCACCATTGGGGGTAGAGCACTGTTACGGCTAGGGGGTCATCCCGACTTACCAACCCGTTGCAAACTCCGAATACCAACAAGTGCAATTACGGGAGACACACTACGGGTGATAAGGTCCGTAGTGGAAAGGGAAACAGCCCAGACCGTCAGCTAAGGTCCCAAAATGATACTCAGTGGAAAACGATGTGAAAAGGCACAGACAGCCAGGAGGTTGGCTTAGAAGCAGCCATCCTTTAAAGAAAGCGTAATAGCTCACTGGTCAAGTCGGTTTGCGCGGAAGATTTATCGGGGCTTAAGTATCATACCGAAGCTACGGATGCGTGTTTACACGCATGGTAGAGGAGCGTTCTGTACGCCTGTGAAGGTGAATCGAGAGGTTTGCTGGAGGTATCAGAAGTGCGAATGCTGACATGAGTAACGATAATGGGGGTGAAAAACCCCCACGCCGAAAACCCAAGGTTTCCTGCTCAATGTTAATCAGAGCAGGGTTAGTCGGAACCTAAGGCGAGGCCGAAAGGCGTAGTCGATGGACAACAGGTTAATATTCCTGTACCGCTTATAACTGCGATGGGGTGACGGAGAAGGCTAGGTCAGCCAGCTGTTGGATTAGCTGGTTTAAGCAAGTAGGGCGTACTCTTAGGTAAATCCGGGAGTACATTAAACCTGAGATGCGATGTCGAGGATTCTACGGAATCCGGAGTGATTGATGCCATGCTTCCAAGAAAACCCTCTAAGCTTCAGGTTATAAGCGTCCGTACCCCAAACCGACACAGGTGGGTGGGATGAGAATTCTAAGGCGCTTGAGAGAACTCGGGTGAAGGAACTAGGCAAAATGGTACCGTAACTTCGGGAGAAGGTACGCCGGCTAGGGTGATGGGACTTGCTCCTTAAGCTTTGGTCGGTCGAAGTGACCAGGTGGCTGCGACTGTTTATTAAAAACATAGCACTGTGCAAACACGTAAGTGGACGTATACGGTGTGACGCCTGCCCGGTGCCGGAAGGTTAATTGATGGGGTTATCTTCGGAGAAGCTCTTGATCGAAGCCCCGGTAAACGGCGGCCGTAACTATAACGGTCCTAAGGTAGCGAAATTCCTTGTCGGGTAAGTTCCGACCTGCACGAATGGCGTAACGACGGCCACACTGTCTCCACCCGAGACTCAGTGAAATTGAAATCGCTGTTAAGATGCAGTGTACCCGCGGCTAGACGGAAAGACCCCGTGCACCTTTACTATAGCTTTGCACTGAACTTTGAACCTATTTGTGTAGGATAGGTGGGAGACTTTGAAGCAGGAACGCTAGTTCTTGTGGAGTCACCCTTGAAATACCACCCTGGTATGTTCGGAGTTCTAACTCAGGTCCGTTATCCGGATCGAGGACAGTGTATGGTGGGTAGTTTGACTGGGGCGGTCTCCTCCCAAAGAGTAACGGAGGAGCACGAAGGTACCCTAATCCTGGTCGGAAATCAGGAGTTTAGTGCAATGGCATAAGGGTGCTTGACTGCGAGACAGACACGTCGAGCAGGTACGAAAGTAGGTCATAGTGATCCGGTGGTTCTGTATGGAAGGGCCATCGCTCAACGGATAAAAGGTACTCCGGGGATAACAGGCTGATACCGCCCAAGAGTTCATATCGACGGCGGTGTTTGGCACCTCGATGTCGGCTCATCACATCCTGGGGCTGAAGTCGGTCCCAAGGGTATGGCTGTTCGCCATTTAAAGTGGTACGCGAGCTGGGTTTAGAACGTCGTGAGACAGTTCGGTCCCTATCTGCCGTGGGCGTTTGAGAATTGAGGAAAGCTGCTTCTAGTACGAGAGGACCGAAGTGGACGAACCTCTGGTGTTCCGGTTGTCACGCCAGTGGCATTGCCGGGTAGCTACGTTCGGACGGGATAAGCGCTGAAAGCATCTAAGCGCGAAGCCTCTTCCAAGATTAATTCTCACTGATTCTTTAAGAATCCTGAAGGGCCCTTGTAGACTACAAGGTTGATAGGCAAGGTGTGGAAGCGCAGTAATGTGTGAAGCTAACTTGTACTAATTGCCCGTGAGGCTTGACCATATAACACCCAAAAGGGTTAAAGAATGACTTATATGAATTGATATACAACTTTCTAAATTATTGTAGAGAAATCTCTCTAATGCCGATTTGCCTGGTGGCAATAGCGAGCGTGTACCACCCGATCCCATCCCGACCTCGGAAGTGAAACCGCTTAGCGCCGATGATAGTGTGGCAGTAGCCATGTGAAAGTAGGGAACTACCAGGCTTTTACACAAAAACCCGCTTAATTGCGGGTTTTTTTTGCGCTAAAATAATACATTATTAATGTTAGAATCAAACGATCAGTTATCTAAAGCACTCAATTCTAATAACTGCTTTATAATCACAATATCAACCCATTTAATTGCTTAGGAGCGTCGTACCATGAAAGTTAATGCACTCGTTTTTTGTTGCTGTTTGTCTTTATTCTTTACAGCAACTGTATTTGCTCATGGTGACGCTCAACCCCAACCCATTGATACCTCAACTTTGCCACAGCTTGGTGAAGAATGGCTTGAATCAAACCCATATCGTGGCCAAGAAGACGCCATTACAATCGGTAAAGCGGGTTATGCGTCTAATTGCGCGAGATGCCATGGTTTAGGAGCTGTATCTGGAGGAATTTCGCCAGACCTACGTCTGTTAGAGGCGGGTAATGAAGGTGATGAATGGTTTATTTACCGAATACGTAGTGGTGCGAGCCGTAATGGCGTTACCTATATGCCGGCGTTTGAAGGAATCATCAGTCAAGAAGCGATGTGGGCTATCAAAGCCTGGGTAGAAACTATACCAGCCGACTAAAATGATACGAAACATCATCTTCATCGTACTAGCGCTTTTTTCTCAACAGCTATTCGCCCTCCCAGAAGTAAAAGAAAAGGGCTATCTTCGTATAGCGGTTTACAAAGATTTTGCGCCTTTTTCATTTCGAGAAAATGGTCGCAAGATAGGGATTGAAGTTGAATTGGGTAAATTACTCGCTGAAAGGTTGGGCGTTGACCCTTTGATATGGTCAATCGTTGCTGATGAAACGATGGATGATGACCTCAGAAATACCGTTTGGAAAGGCCATTATTTAGGTGGGGGAACCGCAGATGTTATGTTGCACGTACCGGTCAATAAACAGTTTGCAGCAGCTAACGATATGGTTTTAATCGGCAACCCTTACTTTAAAGAGGAAATTGTTACAGTACGACGCAACTCTAGAGCTAATATTCCACTGATCAAGTTATTTGCTGACGATAAAATTGGTGTTGAGATGGATTCCATGCCTGACTTTTATTTACTAAGCGCGATGGGTGGGCGTTATAGAGAAAACTTAGTGCACTATCGTACGGTTGAATTAGCAGTTAAGGCGCTACAAGAAGGTGAAGTAAAATCAGTAGTAGCCCCTAGAAGCCAAATTCAATCATCGCTCGCTAGCAGATCGTCAGAATACTTATTTACGCCGTTATCCATGCCAGCATCCTATCAATCTAGCTGGGTTGTAGGTATGGCTGTTAAGCGTGGTAGGAATGAATTGATGACAAAGTTGACCGCTGCATTAGAAGAATTAAAAAAGTCGGGCGATATCGATGCACTATTTAACAAATATAATTCTAGCTACAGCATGCCTTAAATATGGTTACTTGGAGTATTATCGCAGAATAAATGAACGTGCTTATTTACGAAATAATATGCTGATATAGATATCATAGTTCTCCGTATGATAGCCCTTATTCATAACTGCTTAGTTGATAAGTTAAATCTAAAATGAAAAACAAAATAATTCTTTTATTGGCTTGTTTATTACTCACACCGCCTTCTTTTGCGGAAAATTTAGCAAAAGACCCATTGAACTCAGTTCAATGGGATGACATGTACGAGGCCTTTTTAAAGGGTCGCCCCGCAAAATTTGATCATCGTGTAAAAGTAATAGCGCCGAATTATGCCGAAGACCCGATGAATGTACCCGTCACAGTAGACGCCAGCGAATTAGGCGATGTGACGCAAATAGTTATTTTCGCAGATTTTAATCCGATTCCCCTCATCGCACGCTATTACCCTCAACGAGCAAAACCTACTGTTTCTTTTCGCTTCAAGATCCAACAATCATCACCCGTTCGTGCTGCGGTACTGACTAATGATGGTGTTTGGCACGTAGGTGGCGTTTGGGTCAACTCTGCTGGTGGTGGATGTACAGCAGCGAGTACCGGGCGCTTAGTGGGTGATTGGTCAGATTATTTAGGCGAAGTTTACGGCAAAAGATGGTCAAAATCAGATTCCAATCGTGTGCGATTTTTAATCCACCACCCCATGGACACGGGCTTAGTTGCGGGTATTCCTGCTTTTTATATTGAAAAATTAGAATTTAAAAACACAGATGGTGAGGAACTAGCCGTCATTGAACTTTTTGAGCCTGTGAATGAAAATCCCGTTTTAAGTTTTGATTTTAAAGCTAAGAATTTGTCCGCGAACATTTTAATGAGCGGTACGGACAATAACGGAAATAAATTTAAAGCGGAGTTTGTTAAATGAATAAGGCTCATTTTTCAGCTATTTGCTTATGCTTAATGACGTTAACGTCTACGTGTTCTTTGGCAAGAAGTTTTGACTACCAGCTAAAACCAATAAAGGTTGCGCAAGATACGTACGTTTTTATTGGAAAGACAGAAGATTTTACGTTTGAAAATGGCGGTAATATTGTCAACACGGGCTTTATCGTCACATCGGAAGGCGTTGTCGTTATAGATACTGGGCCATCCTTGCGTTATGGTCAACAAATGAAAGAAGCTATCGCATCAATCACAGTTACGCCTATTAATCGTGTGTACTTAACGCATCATCACCCAGACCATTTTCTAGGCAATCAGGCCTTTGAAGGTGCGCCTATCTACGCATTAGATACGACGTTTACGAACATAAAAAATGAAGGTGCTGGCTTTGCGGATAATCTCTATGTAATGGTTGGTGATTGGATGCGAGGTACCGAGGCTACACCTGCAACAGAGGTGGCTAAACCTGGACGTATTTCTATCGGTGACCATCAGTTAGACATAATGTCCTATTCCGGTCACAGCAGTGGAGATATGACGATATTAGACCGCACAACAGGCGTTTTATTTTCCGGCGACCTGGTTTTTAATAAACGTACCTTGACGACGCCGCACGCGGATATAAAAAAATGGTTATCTACGATGGGTGAACTAAACAAACTACCTTTTAAAGTGGTGGTTCCTGGTCATGGTCCTTTTAGTACGGATAAAAAAATATTAGGTGAAATGACTGATTATCTAGCGTGGTTAGAAAATACCATTGAAGGGGCGGTGAATAATGGACTGTCAATGACTGAGGCGATTAAACTGCCAATTCCAAAAAGATTTAGCTCAAATGCACAATTACAGCAGGAGTATTCGCGCTCAGTCATACATTTGTATTCTTTTTATGAAAACAAGGTGTTTAAACGGGTAAATTAAGGCGGGACTTATACGAGATGAAAGCATTATTAATATTATTCTTATATTTAACAGGCCCAGTGGCAATGGCTATGACTAGTGCTCCTGCAACACAAGAAGATGCGATCAATGTACCGTATCGTGGCCTGCCATATAATGTACCGACAACATTAATCCCTCCGCAAGGTGTTAAACGGATTTTAGTAGATGAGTTAAAGAGCCGCTTGATAGATAAACAAAAGCTGGTTTTAATTGACGTTTACGGTGCTATATTTAGGGAAGAATCTTTGGACTTTGATGGTGCCTGGTTGGTGAGTAATCCCCGTCAGAGCTTGCCAAATAGCAGCTGGTTGCCGAATGTAGGTAAACAGAAATTAATACCAGTGGTAGAGGATTACTACCGCTTTCACCTTAAAGAATTGACGGCCAATGACCTGAGTATGGCGATCGTTATATTTTGCATTGAAGACTGCTGGATGGGCTGGAATGCTGCTAAACGTGCCAGAGAATGGGGCTACACAAATGTTATGTGGTTTCGTGAAGGTATCGATGCCTGGAAAGAGAAAGGCTGGCCGCTACACGATATTGACCCAATTAATTTACCGGTTAATGACTAATTAGCCGTGGTAAATAAAAAGCGGCCTAAAGGCCGCTTTTTATTTGAATTGAAATCCGCTAAACGTCGCTTCCTGCTGTGCTTTAGTTAGAACGAATCACCGGGAATACGAACCCAACCTTCCATCAGTACGCGTGCACTGCGGCTCATAATGGCTTTGGAAACAGCCCATTCACCGTCTTTCTGTGTTGCTTCAGCGCCTACTTTTAGCGTCCCTGAAGGGTGTCCAAAACGAACTGACTGACGTTCGCCACCGCCTGCAGCTAAGTTAACTAAGGTGCCAGGAATAGCTGCTGCGGCACCAATGGCGACGGCAGCTGTGCCCATCATCGCGTGGTGCAGCTTGCCCATAGATAGTGCGCGGACGAGCATATCAATATCATCAGTTGTCACAGTTTTACCGCTGGATGATACGTATTCGATTGGTTTAGCGACGAAGGCAACTTTGGGTGTGTGCTGGCGCTGTGTTGCGTCTTCAATATTGTCGATAAGTCCCATGCGAACTGCGCCATAAGCGCGGATTGTTTCGAACCTGGCCAGAGCCTTATCATCGGCATTAATAGCCTCTTGCAGTTCAGTGCCGGTATAGCCAATATCTTCCGCATTAACGAAAATAGTTGGAATGCCTGCGCTAATCATCGTGGCTTTGAAGGTGCCTACGCCGGGTACTTCAAGATCATCAACGACGTTGCCGGTAGGGAACATAGATTCACCATCAGCAGACGGGTCGATAAATTCAACTGCAACTTCAGCCGCAGGGAATGTAACACCATCCAGTTCAAAATCACCCGTTTCCTGAACTTCACCGTTGCTAATAGGGATTTGCGCAATGATACTTTTGTTGATATTGGCTTGCCAAATACGTACGGTGGCGATGCCGTTTTGTGGAATTCGGCTTGCTTCAACCAAACCGCTGCTAATAGCGAAAGAGCCAACTGCCGCGGAAAGGTTGCCACAGTTTCCACTCCAATCGACAAAGGCTTTATCAATGGAAACTTGGCCAAAGAGGTAGTTTACGTCGTGGTCTTCTTTACTGCTTTTCGAAAGGATAACCGTTTTGCTGGTGCTGGACGTTGCGCCACCCATACCATCGGTTTGTTTGCCGTAAGGGTCTGGGCTGCCAATGACGCGTAGTAATAAAGCGTCGCGTGCCGCGCCCGGCGTTTGAGCTGATGCTGGCAAATCTTTAAGGTTAAAGAAAACGCCTTTACTGGTGCCACCACGCATATAAGTGGCAGGTATTTTTATTTGCGGTACGTGGGCCATTGGGCGTCCTATTGGTTGTCGGTGTTTGATGTACCGAGTGTCATTTATCGTAATAGCGCGGTTATTCTTTAAACAACTTCCCCAACGACGTTGCCGCTGGGGAAGTGTAAGCGTCTATTTGTTGTTAGGCTGCTGTCGTTGACTCTAAGAAGTCTTGAGCGAAACGCTGTAAAACACCACCCGCTTCATAAACGGACACTTCGTCTGCCGTATCCAGTCTACAGGTAACGGCTACTTCAACGGTTTCACCGTTACGACGAGTAATGATGAGCGTTAATGTTGCAAGCGGTGTGATATCGCCAGTAACGCTAAACGTTTCAGTGCCGTCAATAGCATACGTATTACGATTTTCGCCGCTTTTAAATTCTAAAGGAAGAACGCCCATGCCTACTAAGTTGGTACGATGAATGCGTTCAAAACCTTCGGCAACAATGGCTTCAACGCCCGCTAATCGCACGCCTTTAGCGGCCCAGTCGCGTGAAGAGCCCTGACCGTAATCGGCGCCAGCAACGATAATGAGGGGTTGCTTGCGTTGCATATAAGTTTCGATGGCTTCCCACATGCGAGTAACGTTGCCTTCTGGTTCAACGCGGGCTAAGGAGCCTTGTGCTACTTCGCCATTTTCCTTCACCATTTCGTTTAATAACTTAGGGTTTGCGAAGGTCGCGCGTTGAGCCGTAAGGTGATCGCCACGGTGGGTTGCGTACGAGTTAAAGTCAACTTCGGGTAAGCCCATTTTTGCCAGGTATTCGCCAGCAGCACTGGAGGCCATAATGGCGTTTGAAGGAGACAAATGATCGGTGGTGATGTTGTCACCCAATACGGCTAGAGGGCGCATATCTTTTAATGTACGCTCTCCGGCTAGAGCACCTTCCCAATACGGTGGACGACGAATATACGTGGTTTGTGGGCGCCAATCGTATAATGGACTGACTTTATCGCCGTTATCAACCGTCAGTTTGAACATGGGGTTATAGACTTCACGGAATTGTTCAGGTTTAACGCTTGCGCTTACAATTTCATCAATTTCTTCATCACTTGGCCAGATGTCTTTCAGTTTGATTGGCTTGCCGTTTTGGTCGGTGCCTAAAACGCCGTTTTCAATATCAAAACGTATAGTGCCTGCGATAGCGTAGGCAACAACAAGCGGCGGAGAGGCCAGGAAAGCTTGTTTGGCATAAGGGTGAATACGGCCGTCAAAGTTACGATTGCCCGATAAAACAGCGGTGGTGTACAAGTCACGATCAATCACTTCTTGTTGAATAACAGGGTCTAATGCACCGCTCATACCGTTACACGTAGTACAGGCAAAACCTACGATACCAAAGCCAAGAGCTTCTAATTCAGACAGCAAGTTAGCGTCTTTGAGATACAGTTCTACCGTTTTAGAACCAGGTGCCAAGGAAGACTTAACCCAAGGCTTACGTGTTAAGCCTAATTTATTGGCATTACGTGCGATGAGGCCCGCTGCAATCACGTTACGTGGGTTACTTGTATTGGTACAACTAGTAATGGCAGCGATGATAACAGCGCCGTCTGGCATTAAGCCTTCTTCATTTTCGACCACGCCAGAAATACCACGTTCAGCCAATTCGCTTGTTGGTACGCGACGGTGAGGGTTAGATGGGCCAGCAATATTACGGCCTACAGAAGACAGGTCAAATTTAAGTACGCGTGGATACTCGGCATTTTTTAAGCTATCAGCCCAAAGCCCCGTTTCTTTTGCGTAGGTTTCAACCAATTTAACTTGCTCGTCTTCACGGCCGGTTAGTTTTAGGTAGGTAATCGTTTGTTCATCGATATAGAACATCGCGGCAGTCGCGCCAAATTCTGGCGTCATATTTGAAATGGTTGCGCGGTCACCCAGTGTTAACGCAGCGACGCCTTCGCCGTAAAATTCCAGGTAGGAAGACACTACTTTCTGATTACGTAAGAATTCGGTCAGCGCCAGAACGATATCGGTAGCAGTAATGCCGGGTTGGCGTTTTCCAGTCAGTTCAACACCGATGATGTCTGGCAGGCGCATATAAGAAGGGCGGCCTAGCATCACGTTTTCGGCTTCTAAGCCGCCGACGCCAATGGCGATAACACCAAGAGCATCCACGTGCGGTGTGTGACTATCTGTTCCCACTAAGGTGTCTGGAAAAGCAACACCATCCAACGAGTGGATTACAGGAGACATTTTTTCCAAATTAATTTGGTGCATGATGCCATTACCCGGCTGGATAACGTCAACGTTTTTGAATGCTTTTTTAGTCCAGTTTATAAAGTGAAAACGGTCGTCATTTCGGCGGTCTTCAATGGCACGGTTTTTTTCAAACGCGTCTTTCTCAAAACCAGCGTGTTCAACGGCTAAAGAGTGATCCACAATCAACTGCGTTGGTACAACGGGGTTAACTTGTGAAGGATCACCACCCATATCAGCAATTGCGTCACGTAGTCCTGCTAAATCGACTAAAGCCGTTTGGCCAAGAATATCATGGCAAACAACGCGTGCTGGATACCAGGGGAAGTCTAAGTCTTGTTTGCGTTCAATAATTTGTTTAAGTGAGTTAGTTAAAACCTTAGGGTCGCAACGGCGCACAAGGTTTTCGGCGTACACGCGAGACGAGTAGGGTAGCGTGTCATAGGCGCCAGGTTGAATTGCATCGACGGCGGCACGGGTATCGAAATAGTCTAAATCAGTGCCGGGAAGGGGTTTGCGATATTCAGTATTCATAATATAACTCACTTAAAAGTAGTAGCTAAAAAGCCAGTCTTAAATTGCAAGACTGGCTATGCAGTGTTATTGCCAATAAGCTTAGTTGCGGTCGGCAATATTGGTGACGGGACGGAATTCAGGGCCAATATAATCCGCGCTAGGGCGAATGATGCGGTTATTCGCGCGTTGTTCCATCACGTGAGCGGTCCAGCCGGTAACCCGTGACATAACGAATATCGGCGTAAACAACTTAGTTGGAATGCCCATAAAATGATAAGCAGAAGCGTGGAAAAAATCGGCATTACAGAAGAGTTTCTTTTCGCGCCACATGACTTCTTCGCAGCGTACTGATACAGGGTAGAGCGTCGTATCACCTACGTCGGCAGCCAGCTTTTCGGACCATTTTTTGATGATCGCGTTGCGTGGGTCAGAGGTGGTGTAAACCGCGTGGCCAAAGCCCATAATTTTTTCTTTACGCGCTAACATGCTCATCATGTCTTCTTCTGCTTGATCTGCAGACGTCCAGTTTTCAATCATGGCCATTGCCGCTTCGTTCGCGCCACCGTGTAGCGGACCGCGCAAGGTACCAATAGCGGCTGTCACGCAAGAGTGAATATCCGATAGCGTTGAAGCGCAAACGCGGCCTGCAAAGGTCGAGGCGTTAAATTCGTGCTCAGCGTAAAGGATCAGCGATACGTTCATCACTTGTTCGTGAAGCTCATTTGGTTTTTCATCGCGCAACATATGCAAAAAGTGAGCGCCAACAGACTCGTCATCTGTTTCTGTTTCAATGCGAACGCCATCGTGTGAGAAACGGTACCAGTAACAAATGATGGATGGGAATACGGCGATCATACGATCGATTTTGCCCAGCTGTTCAGAGAAGTCTTTTTCCTCTTCCAAATTGCCTAACATAGAGCAACCCGTGCGGATGACGTCCATCGGATGAGCGTCGGCAGGGATGTTTTCCAGTACCGTTTTTAATGCCTCGGGCAAGCCGCGTAAGGTTTTAAGTTTTGCGGTATAGCCGTCTAGTTCAGCTTGATTGGGTAATTTTCCGTAAGCCAATAAGTACGCAACTTCTTCAAATTTAGCGTTATCCGCCAGGTCAGACATATCGTAACCACGATAGGTTAAGCCTGAGCCAGATTTACCAACGGTACATAAAGCGGTTTCACCTGCAGATTGCCCTCGTAGGCCTGCGCCGCCAACTTTTTTTACAGTCATTAAGATTTCTCCTTGGAAAATAGTGCGTCTAATTTTTGTTCATATTCGTGATAGCCCAACACGTCATAAAGTTCCATGCGCGTTTGCATGGTGTCTACTACGTTTACTTGTGTGCCTTCTTTACGAATCGTTTCGTATACGTTCAGTGCCGCTTTACTCATTGCGCGGAAAGCGGACAAGGGATACAGCACCATGCTGGCACCCGCTTCGCCCAGCTCTGTCGTGGTGAAGTAAGGCGTTTGGCCAAATTCGGTAATATTGGCTAACACCGGAACGTCAACCGCTTTGGTGAAGGCTCGGTAGTCGTCTAGTTCGTAAACGGCCTCAGCAAAAATCATATCAGCGCCAGCTTCAACGTAGGCGCAAGCACGGTCGATTGCCGCTTGTTGGCCCTCGCTATTATAGGCGTCTGTACGCGCCATTATAACAAAGTCAGAATCCGTCTTGGCGTCGGCGGCTGCTTTTACGCGGTCGCACATTTCTTCTTTACTGACGAGTTCTTTGTTCGGACGGTGTCCGCAACGCTTGGCGGCGACCTGATCTTCAATATGAACCGCGGCAACGCCAGCGCGTTCAAATTCTTTGATTGTTCGAGCGATGCTAAAAGCGCTGCCCCAGCCGGTATCGATATCGACTAACAAAGGCACGTCAGTAGCTGCGGTGATGCGGCTCGCGTCGGTTAATACGTCGTTGAGCGTAGTCACGCCCAGATCGGGCAGGCCGAAAGAGGTATTCGCCACGCCGCCACCAGAAAGGTAGATGGCACGGTAACCGGTTTTTTCGGCCAGTAAGGCGCTGTAGGCATTGATCGTACCCATAATTTGTAGAGGATGTTCCTCTGCCAGCGCTTCGCGAAAACGTAAGCCAGCTGATTTTATTTTATTCATCTAGAGTAGAGCTCCTTAATATAGATGTGCATTTAAACGCTTTTCGGATAACCAAGCGCTGTCAGGTTTTCGGCAATTTCGCCTAGAGTAGTTGGGTTGTCGATGGTCGCGGGGACTTTATGTTCAGTCCCATCGGCCATGCTTCGCATCGTGCCGCGTAGAATTTTACCCGAACGCGTTTTAGGCAGGCGTTTGGCTTTGGTCGCCAGTTTAAAGGCGGCAACCGAGCCGATTTTTTCACGCATTAAGGCGACAAGCTCCTTAATGACCTCATCGGCGCGGCCATTTTTTACGAGACGATCTAATGCGTTGTAACAGGTGTTTAATTTTGCGCCGAAAAAGCAACGATAGTAAGGGGCTTCAGAGCCATCTAATACGCAAGCCCATGGCTGGTTCCAGTCAACGGCTTTGGCGGCTTCAGCCCAGAAGACTTCCGGCTCGTTTAGCGACTGAACGTATTTTTCTGAGTATTGCCCCACTGCCATTCTCCTGGACGAATCGTAACGGTATTTTCATAAGAGATTTACTTCTTAGATAGCCAGATAATATACTACTTTCGAGCGTTTTTTTCAAGCCAGACACCTAGACCCTGAGTGATCAGATCTATATCTAACGTTAGAATTTCCATGATGTCAGCCCTATCTAGCTGGCAGCCCGTGGCGACTACTTCGTCGATTAAATAATGACTAATCTGAGCTGCTAGCGCTTCACTATTGATGGACTGTTGAGCCATTTGTGCAAACAGTTTAATTCGTTTGCGAAGTGTGGCGGCCAAAGGTTCGAGGTTTTCGACGCTGCTGTAATGCGTCAGGTAGGCGCGATCACAGCCCGTTGCCATTAATTTGTCGACGGACGCTAGCCAGTCGTCGGGATCGAAATCCACGGGTGATGAGGGAGGGAAAATAAAAGGCCGCCCGTTTACAGTCAGCTCTGGGTAAGCGACGCCAAAGGTGTCGCCGGTAAACATGCCTTTACTTGATTTGTCGATGATGCAGAAATGATGTTTTGCGTGGCCGGGGGTGTCAATGAACTCAAGTTTTCTGCCCTGAAAGCTTATACTAAAGCCATCGTCGGCTTGAGTGACCCGGTCTTCGTGAATAGGAATTAAGTCGCCATAGTGTTTTTTAAACTCAGTTGCGCCATAGACAGCAGACGCCCCGGCCTGCAGCCGACTGGGATCAATCATATGCCTTGCGCCACGAGGGTGGATAATGAGTTGCGCGTTGGGCAGTTGCTGCATAAGGCTACCGGCGCCCCCAGCGTGGTCGAGGTGCACGTGGGTGGGAATGACGTAATCTACGTTTCCCAGCGGTATGTTTTTCTTCTCAAGCAGTTCAAGTAGCAGTGGAACGGTATAGTTGGTTCCAACGTCAATAAACGTAGCGTGGTTGTTTTGTTCGATTAAATAGCAACTGGCTAAACCGGCGCGCATGTATTGAGAGTCGATGCAGCTAATGCCGTTACCAAGGTCGGTATAGATGAGTTTGCTCATATCTTAAAGCTCTTGAGTGAATGGACCTTTATGTTAAACTCGACTATCGATATTTAACATTAAAATTTCAGGTATTGGTCATTAAGAAACCAAAAGCTGGGGTTTCGAGCGCAGAGTTAAAGAAGTCATTAAGGCTTGTCCTGCAAGTTACAATAATAAATCAACGATTCGGAGTAATAAGGAAATGCTAAATAAAAAAACAATTTGGGCCGCTATTTTAGTTGCTTTTACCGTTGCTGCTTGTAGTGACCAAGAGGAGCCAAGCGTGGCTTCTATCGATAAAGTGCAAACGCAGGAAGCTGTCAGTACGGGCGTGACGGATGACGATATTCTTAACGATGCCGTCAATACGCAAAACGTCGTGTCTTACGGCATTGGTACAAAAGCTCAGCGCTATAGCCCGCTGGATAAGATAAATGCAGCGACGGTGAAAGATTTGGTGCCGGCGTGGTCATTCTCTTTTGGTGGAGAAAAGCAACGCGGTCAAGAGGCTCAGCCGGTTATTTATAACGGTCGAATTTTTGTTACGGCTTCTTATTCACGGTTATTCGCGGTGGACGTAAGAACGGGCCAGGAGATATGGCAATACGATCACCGGCTTCCGGATGGTATTCTCCCTTGTTGCGATGTGGTTAACCGTGGCGCAGCACTGTATGGCGATTTAGTTATTTTTGGCACGCTGGATGCGAAAATCGTCGCCCTAAGTCAGGAAACTGGCAAAGTCGTTTGGAAGGCAAAAGTCGACGACTATAAAGCTGGTTATTCTATGACGGCGGCACCACTTATCGTAAAAGGCAACGTAATAACGGGTGTGTCCGGTGGTGAGTTTGGCGTAACAGGGCGCGTAGAGGCCCGTGATGCCTTGACCGGTGAAATGAGGTGGACTCGTCCCGTAGTTGAAGGCAATATGGGTTACATCTGGAAAGACGGCGTAAAGCAGGAAAATGGTATTTCGGGTGTTAGAAATGCGAGCTGGCCGGGAGATATGTGGAAAAATGGCGGCTCTGCGACCTGGTTAGGTGGAACGTATGACGCCGAAGTCGACCTTATTTTCTTTGGAACGGGCAACCCTGCTCCATGGAATGCCCATATGCGCCCGGGTGATAACCTGTTTTCATCTTCTACGGTTGCGATCAATCCAGATACCGGCAAGTTAGTTTGGCATTATCAATCCACACCTAATGAAGCGTGGGATTTTGATGGCGTGAATGAATTCGTTTCTTTTGACCTAAAGAAAGATGGTGAAGTGATTAAAGCAGGAGCTAAAGCAGATAGGAATGGTTTTTTCTATGTTATTAACCGAGTTAACGGTAAATTAATTTCAGCGAACCCATTTGTTACACGGCAAGATTGGGCGACGGGCGTAGATCTTGAAACAGGCCGTCCTATTGAGACGGCTACGGCCCGTCCTGGCGACCCAGCTCTATCTGACGGTAAAAAAGGCTCGGCTGTTTTTGCGGTACCGTCGTTCTTAGGTGGTAAAAACTGGATGCCTATGGCGTACAGCCCTGAAACGGATTTGTTTTATGTGCCATCGAATGAATGGGGAATGGATATTTGGAACGAGCCGGCCACGTATAAAAAAGGTGCCGCGTACATGGGCGCTGGGTTCACCATTAAGCCCTTGTACGAAGACTATATCGGCGCCCTCAGGGCAATAGATCCTAAAACGGGCAAATGGATTTGGGAGTACAAAAATAACGCACCGCTATGGGGTGGCGTACTGACCACGGGTGGTAATTTGGTATTCTTTGGAACGCCAGAGGGTTATCTTAATGCCTTGGACGCAAAAACCGGTGAATTGCTCTGGAGATTCCAAACGGGTTCAGGCATCGTAGGCATACCCGTGACATGGGAGATGGACGGAGAGCAATACATCGCGGTACCGAGTGGCTGGGGTGGTGCCGTTCCACTTTGGGGTGGTGACGTCGCAAAACGTATCAACACCCTTAATCAGGGTGGCTCTTTATGGGTGTTTAAATTACATAAAAGTTAAACGCTTAGCCTTAAATATAGAAAAGGCCGGATCCCCGGCCTTTTTTTTGTTTTAAAACAGGGTAAGAAAATTTGTTATTATGCTGTTTAAATGTACAAGTAAAAATTTTGGAGAAAGTATGGCTACGTATAAAGCCCCCGTTCGTGATATAGGCTTCGTGTTAAACGAAATAATTAATATCGATTCATTAACAGAAATAGAAAAATTTGCCGAGGCTACGCCGGATATCGTCAATGGAGTATTAGATGAAGCCGCGAAGCAAATCGATAGCACCATTGGCGTGCTGAATGAATCGGCTGACGCAGAAGGTGCGCGCTTGAATGATGGTGAAGTCACGACGCCGGCTGGGTTTAAAGAGGCGTATAAAGCGTATGCAGAAAGTGGTTGGACGGGTTTAGATAAAGATATTAAATACGACGGGCAAGGCTTGCCTTACGCGCTGGCCACCGCTGTGACCGATATGCTATCGGGTGCAAACGCGGCATTTTCTTTGTACCCCGGCCTCAGCAACGGCGCTTATGAAGCGTTAAAAGCCCATGGCACGCAAGAGCAAAAAGATACTTACATGAGCCACTTGAGTTTGGGCGACTGGAGTGGAACGATGTGCTTGACGGAGTCAGGGGCCGGTAGTGATTTGGGTCAAGTTAGAACTAAGGCCGCGCCACAGGAAGATGGTAGCTATTTAATCGAAGGCAATAAAATATTCATCACGGCGGGTGAGCACGACTTAACCGACAATATCATTCACCTGGTGTTGGCCAGAACGCCGGATGCGCCAGCAGGAATTCGCGGCATTAGCATGTTTGTCGTGCCGAAGTACTTAATCAATGCCGATGGTTCGCTCGGTGAGCGCAATCCCGTCGTGTGCGCCAGCATGGAAGAAAAAATGGGTATTCACGGCTCGTGTACCTGCGTGTTGAATTTCAATGATGCGAAGGGTTATCTCGTGGGTGAGATCAACAAAGGCATTCAAAATATGTTCGTTATGATGAATGCGGCACGTTTAATGGTCGGCCTTCAGGGGCTAGGTGTTGCCGAACGCGCCACGCAAAATGCGATCAACTACGCGAAAGAGCGCAAACAAGGTCGGCCATTAACGCGTAAAGCGGAATCCTCGTTTGATAGCGATACGATTATCGTGCACCCGGATGTTCGTCGGATGTTGATGACCATGAAGGCGTTGACAGAAGGCTGTCGAATGATGGCTTACGATACGGCAAAACACGTTGATCTATCAGAAAACCACCCAGACGAAACGCTACGCGCACAGTCGAAAGAACGCGTCGACCTGATGACGCCCATTTGTAAAGCGTTCATTACCGATGCTGGTGTGGAAGTGACGGGCTTAGGCGTGCAAGTGTACGGCGGACACGGTTATATTCGCGAAAATGGGATGGAGCAGAATTTACGCGACAGCAAAATATTTTGCATTTATGAGGGCACCAATGGCATTCAAGCGATGGATTTGATTGGACGAAAATTATCCATGGCTGATGGTAAGTTACCGAAAGACTTTTTTGCCGATGTCAGCGCTGAGCTGAAATCTGCTAGCGATGAGGTGGGTTTTATTGCTAAACCATTGGCTGATGCATTGAAGGTGTTAGAAACAACGACCAGCTGGTTGCTTGAATCTAAAACAGATAACCCTAATGATGCCGCCTCAGCGGCGGTTGATTACTTGCAACTATTTGGCTTAGTCACTCTAGGGTATTATTGGTTACGCGCGAGCAAGGTAGCCACGGCTCAGGACGGAGCGTTTTATCAGGGTAAGTTAGCTACCGCCAAATTCTTTGCGACAAAGTTATTGCCGCGCGTTCACGGTTTGGCTCCAGCGATTATGGCTGGTGGGGATACAGTTATGGACCCTAGTGAAGACTTGATATTGTAAGTCGTTAGGTTTTAACGCCTGGCGCTTGAACTTAAAACCCACGTTAGCGTGGGTTTTTTATGTTTTTCGATGCGTCAGGCCGTGTTAATATTTTATAAAATTAAATTAATTAGAGGCCTCGCTGCATGAATCTTTTTGAACTTTCGTTAGATAAAAACCTGGCAAATTACACGGCGCTTTCACCGCTTAGCTTTTTAAAAAGGGCGGCAGACGTATACCCGGATAAACTCGCTTGTGTCCATGGCGAACAGAGAATAACCTGGGCAGAAACCTACCAGCGTTGCGTAAAACTAGCCTCAGCATTATCCAAACGGGGTATTGGGAAAGGTGATGCGGTTTCTGCGATGTTGCCAAATATTCCCGCGATGTTCGAGTTACATTTTGCCGTGCCTATGATAGGTGCCGTGCTGCACTCGATTAACACTCGGTTAGACCCCGCTTCGGTGGCTTTTCAATTAGAGCACGCCGAAAGTAAACTGGTTTTTATTGATAGCGAATTCTCCTCAACCATGGCGGCGGCACTAAAAGAAATGCAGGCACCGGCCTTTATTGTGGACGTTGAGGACGCAAGCTTCGGTGCCAGTGCCCCAATCGGTAGCGTGGAATACGAACGACTGATTGAGGAAGGTGACGATAACTTTGCATGGCGCTTACCCGACGATGAGTGGCAGTCGATCACTTTGAACTATACGTCAGGGACCACTGGCAACCCAAAAGGGGTGGTTTATCACCACCGCGGGGCCTATTTAAATGCGCTTAGTAATTTGGTGACCTGGGACGTGGGTAATCACCCGACTTATCTATGGACGCTACCGATGTTTCATTGCAATGGCTGGTGTTTTCCGTGGAGTGTTGCCGCCTCGGCTGGAACCAATGTCTGTTTACGTAGCGTATTACCCAAGACTATATTTAAATTGATAAAGGCAGAAAAAGTGGACCACTTCTGCGGCGCTCCGACTGTTTTAACAATGTTGATCAACACCCCCGAAAAACACAAACAGGGCATTGAACGCGGCGTAAAAGTGATGACGGCGGGCGCGGCGCCTCCAGCGACGGTCATTCAAAACATGGAAGCGATGGGGTTTAAGGTAACCCACGTGTATGGTTTAACCGAAACCTACGGGCCTTGCACGGTTTGCGCCTGGCAAGATGAGTGGGACGAGCTGCCGCTGGACGAGCGCGGCGCTTTGGCAGCTCGGCAAGGCGTGAGGAGCACCATGTTAGAGGAGCTAATGGTGGCCGATCCACAAACCCTTGAGCCGATGGCTAAGGATGGCGTCAGCATGGGCGAAGTATTTATGCGCGGAAATATTGTGATGAAGGGTTACCTGAAAAACCCAACCGCGACAGAGGAAGCGTTTAAAGGAGGCTGGTTCCATTCCGGTGATTTAGCCGTTTGGCATGAAGATGGCTATATAGAAATAAAAGATCGTTCGAAAGATATTATTATTTCTGGTGGGGAAAATATTTCCACGCTAGAAGTGGAGTCTGTTTTATACCGCCACCCAGCAGTATTGGAAGCGGCTGTCGTCGCCAAGAACGATGAGACATGGGGTGAAAAACCATGTGCCTTTGTTACGTTGAAAGAGGGCTTTCAGGTCTCAGAAAAAGAAATTATTACTTTTTGCAGAGAGAGCCTGGCGCATTACAAAGCGCCTAAATTAGTTGTTTTTGGTGCGTTACCCAAAACGTCGACGGGTAAAATTCAAAAGTTCGTTCTTAGAGACAGGGCGAACGAGGTTTAGTCAACTTAGCCCGCCAGCATAGACGTTACCGCTGATGCCTTTAATATAGCGCGTTACGCCTCAAGCTAACCGTGCCCAACTGAGGTACAGACAAGCAAGTATGGGCGCGACTTATATGTTTGCTGGCCCCGCATCACGGATATAGAAATCTAGATTAGCTGGCTTGTGTTCTCCTGCTCCGTAATATTCATTAGTCGTTCAGGTTTGTTCATATAAGCTCTCATTTGATAGAGTTAAGTCAAATCCAACTAAATTTTTAATAAATTGATGGCTGAAATACTACCATTTAAGAAGAAAAAACTATCGGAAAAGCATAAAGGTGACACCTTATGTAGAAATGGGCATCACAGCTGGCTGATCGATAAACAACAAGTTTTTGACGTGAAACAAGGTCGACTGGTAACCGTGAGTCAATGTAAACGATGCGGTATAAGTAAGCAGCAGTTAAAATAACTGATGTTAATATCCTTGAAGTATTGACCTTTGTTGTTTTAAGGGTAAGATTTGAGGTTAGGAATCAATAATTAAAAATGGAGTAACTAATGAATATAATTAAAAAGATGACGGCTATTGTAGCTACCACCCTATTAGTAACGGGTTGTGCAAGTGTTGAAACCGAGGACTGGAAAAACTGTGCCATCGTAGGCGCGGCAATAGGTGGAGCAGTAGGCGTCTTCGAAGACGGCGATAAAGATGCAAAAGATGGTGCATTGGGCGCGCTGGGTGGTGCCATTATTGGTGGAACAATTTGCGCTTTAATGGCTGATGAGAAAGTTGTTGCACCTGCTCCAGAAGCAGATAGCGATGGCGATGGTGTTGTAGACAGTCTTGATCAATGTCCAAATACTGCCTCAGGTGTTGCAGTGAACGCTAAAGGCTGTCCTTTAGATAGCGATGGTGACGGTGTTGCTGATCATAAAGATCAATGCCCAAATTCTGCCGCAGGAGCCAAAGTGAATGAACTGGGTTGTGCTCACCCTTTAGTCTTAAAGGGCGTTAACTTCCATTTTAATTCTGCTGAGCTAACTGAAGAAGCTAAAGCCATATTGGTTCCGATTGCTATGGATCATCATACGAACCATAATGACGTGAATCTGGTTATCGGTGGACATACTGACTCACAGGGCTCAAGCGAATACAATTTAAGTCTGTCTCAACAACGGGCAGAAGCCGTTCGTGCGTTCATGATTACTCATGGTTGTGACGCTAGTAAGTTGACTGCTGCTGGCCACGGTGAAGCAAGCCCTATTGCTGATAACGCAACAAAAGCAGGTCGCGCTGAAAACCGTCGAGTTGATTTAAGCGTAAAATAACGGCTACTGAATTGCATTAAAAACGGGGTTAATACCCCGTTTTTTTTGTTTAAAAATTATCTCTATGCTTGTTCGGCGTCGCTATTTACTAGGCAGATTCAGTTAGATAAAAGAATGTGCGTATTATGAATTTGTGTTGCGATAGACCTTTTATTGACGTTTGTTGTGATTAGGATAAAATCACTGTAAATGGATTGATTTATTTAATTTTACAAGGAGATGGGAATGGAAATTTACAAAAAAATTACAGCGGTGATGGCGGCGGCGATTTTATCTACCGGTTGCGCTACCGTTGAAACTGAAAGTTGGCAAAACTGTGCGATCGCGGGTGCCTTACTAGGCGGCGCAGCGGGTGCGTTCGTTGAAGCGGCGGGTGAAGCGGCGGTTGGCACCGTAGTAGGCGGGACTATTGGTGGCTTGATTTGTGGCGATGCGGCTCAAGAAAAAGCGGGACCTGCCCCAGATACCGATGGTGATGGCGTGGTTGATACACACGACGAATGCCCTAACACACCAGCGGGAGCGGTTGTTGATAGCAAAGGTTGTACATTAGATAGTGATGGCGACGGCGTTGCTGATTATAAGGATCAGTGCCCGAATTCCGCACCTGGTGCAAAAGTAAATGAATTGGGTTGTGCAGAGTCACTAGTTCTTGAAGGGGTGAACTTTCACACCGCTTCAGCAGAGCTAACGGAATCTGCAAAAGCTATCTTACTTCCCATTGCAGTGGCTCACCATGAACACCACGCGGATGTGAATTTGGTAATTAGTGGACACACAGATTCGCAAGGCTCAGCGGCATATAATCAGGACCTGTCTGAGCGACGTGCAGCATCAGTCCGTGCCTTTATGATTACGCATGGTTGTGATGCTAGTAAGTTAACGTCAGCTGGGTACGGCGAAAGCAAACCGATCGCTGATAATGGCACTAAAGAAGGCCGTGCTAAAAATCGCCGTGTAGAGTTAAGTGTTAAAAACTAACAAGGCAGTAAGCTAATGACATAAAAAACGGGGCTTAGGCCTCGTTTTTTATGTCAAAAATAAACGCCAATATAAGGTATGCTCGGCATAAGAATGAAGTCCAAACTGGCATGCTATAACGACCGTTTCTATAATCAGTTATAAGTCAGGAAAACAAATTTTGTTAAAGCCTGAGCATGATCAAAAACACAAAGAAAACTTTATTTTTTTGATATTTTCCATTTTCGTGCGATGCCGCTAGTGGCCTCACTAAAAAAAGATAGCCCATCGGGTGAGAAGGCAAGAGCGATAATGACGGCGGTCTCATGAAGCCAAAAATTGCGCTGTTGAGGTAGCCAGGTATTCAACAGATCGCCCGTTTTAACGTCCCATAAGTCAATGCGTTGATTGGGCCTGCCCGTTAGCAGTGATTCAGAGTCTGGCGAAAAAACGCCCGCCGATACGGTCATGTATCTCATCGGAAGTTGGCTAAGTAATGCGCCCGTTTGTGTATCCCATAGCCGCGTCTTACGTAATGAAGCGTTGGTCATGGCGTAGCGGCCGTTATCGGATAAGGCGACTTTAAATACCTTAAAGCTATGACTCCATTGCTGGGCTAATTGGCCTGTTTTTAAGTCCCATAGTTTAGCTTGATGGGCGTTGCCACCGGTCAGGGCGTATTGGTCATTGTTCGATAGAGCTACCGTGTTAATGATACCGTCGTGCTCAAAGGTGTGAATGACTCTGCCGAAATACAAGTCGAAGTAATAAGCCTTGCTGTTCTCCATAGCAATAAGTGCGTGTTTGCCATCAGCTGAAATGGCGATGTCAGTAATGGTTGGGAAATCCCAGTAACCGATGATCTTCCCGCTTACGGTTTCCCAAAGTGCCAACGTATTTTTTTCAGCTGTTATAGCGAATTTATTATTGGCGGAAATAGCTGAGGCAATGATGCCGTTATTGTTGTCGGTGTGCTGCCATTGATGAAGGGGAGTATTGGATGCAGTTTCAATCAGGTGTGCTGGGCCACCGGTGGCGGCCACTAATGCGTATTGACCGTCTTTAGAAAAGGAGGCGGTAAAAAGCCCTTTTTCACTGTGTGTCCACGTTTGTTCGGTCAGGCTGTCATATTGACAAGCCGATAGCACAATGGAAAAGCAAACTAAGGTTAAAAGGTTGAGCAGTTTTTTCATTCTTTAATGGTAGTTTATTTATTTAAAAAACGCATAAATTTAAGCTTCAACTGGTCTATTAAGTGTGAAGATTCTTGAACAATGCCGCTGCTGGCATTGTCGGCTTGTTTTTCGCCGCGTATGAAGGCAGATAATACGGTATTAAAGGCAGATGGGCTTTCTAACTGAGGTGAATGACCGATGCCCTTAAACGTATAAAAGCGACAATCTTTTATTTCTTGTTGCATCTTAATTAGAGGTTGCAACGGAATGACGGGGTCTAAATCGCCGTAGATAATTAAAACAGGAAAATCGAAGCGCTGGAGTAACGCACTACCATTCCATGTGCGAAGCGTGGCTATAAAACCGTCGAAGGCTTTAATATCCATTTTGATCGCATCATCAACGAGCATCTTAAGATAGGCTTCATTATCCCTAAGCCCGGGCATAGATTTTTTAAACAAAGCCACCAATGTATTTCTTTTCAGCCCAATGTTGTCGAGGAAGTTAAAAACACTCTTAGACGAAAAAAATGAATTAGATAAAGCAGACTGCGGTAACGCTTTTAAGCCGTCTGCTGGGGCAGGTGCGACCAGCGTAAGGCTGAGGATGCGATCAGGTGAGTTTCCAGCGAGTTCTTGCGCTACAGCCCCGCCTAAAGAATGTCCGACTAAATGAAATCGCTCCAGTTTCAGCTGGTCAGCAAAAAGTAAAATGTCCTGACTGAGCGTTTTTATATCATAACCACCGATGCTGACATCACTGTCGCCACAACCTCTAAAGTCAGGCGCATAAGCGCTATAGCCAATGGGTAAGTGTTGTAAAAAAGGCTGCCAATAATGCCAGCTGCCAAAGTTTCCGTGTAGAAAAATAATGGGGGTGTCGCCGTTAACCCGATGCTCATAATGTATATTCAGCCGGCCAACTTTTATAAAAAACACGGCTATTAATGTAACCAGTTAAGTTTGTTGTGAAGCGTCACGACAGAACCAATTATTATCAAGGTGGGTGGCTTTGGTTTAATGATATCAACCTTATCCGCAATATTTGTTAGGTCGGAAATAATAACCAGGTGTTCGGCTGTCGTGCCTTTTTGAATCAGGGCGACAGGTGTGTCGGCGGCTAAACCACGGGCAATAAGTTTTTCGCTTATCTGGCGTAAGCCAATTAGGCCCATATAAATAACAATGGTTTGATTGGGCTTTGCCAATTGATCCCAGTCTAAATTAACGGTGTTATCTTTTAAATGCCCAGTGACAAACATGCACGATTGCGCATGATCCCTATGGGTTAACGGAATGCCTGAGTAACTGGCGCAACCTGAGGCTGCCGTTATGCCAGGGACGACTTCAAAGGCAATGTTTTCATCGACCAGGGTTTCTATTTCTTCCCCGCCACGGCCAAACATAAACGGGTCGCCGCCTTTGAGTCTGACGACGCGTTTTCCTTGCTTGGCTAATTTAATGAGCAAGGCGTTAATGCCCTCCTGAGAAACGCTATGATCACTGCGTTTTTTGCCTACATAAATTCGTTCGGCATCTCTACGAGCTAGATTAAGTACAGCCGGTGATACCAGCCGGTCATAAACGATAATATCGGCTAACTGGAGAATGCGTAAAGCCTTCAGGGTTAGTAATTCAGGGTCACCTGGGCCGCCCCCAACCAGGTAAACTTTTCCTGTTGCGGGGGTATCAACCGTTTGATTTAATCTTTTTTGTAGCGCGGCCTCAGCTTTTTTAGCTTGACCTTGGTAACACAGGTCGGCGATCGGGCCATCAAATATGCCTTCCCAGAAAATACGGCGTTGTTCGGCGTTTGAAAAGTGCTCTTTTACCGTTTGGCGGAACTTAGCCGCCAATCCCGCCAGGTTACCTAAGCCCTGTGGAAGTAGCGTTTCGAGTTTTGCGCGAAGCATTCGTGAAAGAACGGGAGCGACCCCAGCGCTTGAAACGGCGATAGTGATGGGCGCACGATCGATAATAGCAGGGAAAATAAAACTACACAGTTCGGGTTGATCTACGACGTTAACTGGAATATTATTTTGTTGGGCATCTTTAGACACCTGAGCGTTAATTTTTGGGTCGTTGGTGGCGCAAATAACCAAGGTGTAGGATTGGGAGTCGCCTAATTTAAAGGGTCGCTCGATATATTCGATTTTATTCTCGGCGGCGAGCTGGGAGAGTTCTTCAGCTAATTCAGGCGCAATAACGGTGACCCTTGCGTTTGCATCCATCAGAAGTCGAGCCTTGCGCGTGGCAACCGAGCCGCCGCCGATGATAAGACATTTCTTTTCTGTTAAACGGTGAAAAAGTGGTAGGTAATCCATGGTTTATTTTAACTCTGAATGTCTAAAGCAGCTGGTAAGGTGGTCATTGACCATGCCTGTTGCCTGCATCAGCGCATAGCATATTGTAGGGCCAACAAAGCTAAAACCTCTTTTTTTAAGGTCGCGGCTGAGCGCGACCGATTCGGCTGTTTCGCTGGGTATTTGTGCTGGAGTTTGCCAGTGATTAATAACGGGCTGGTGGTCTACAAAGCCCCATAAATAGTTAGCAAACGTTTCGAATTCTTGCTGTGTTGCTAAAAAAGCCTGAGCGTTTTTCACGCTGGCGTTAATTTTTAATTTATTTCTTATCAATTGCGGGTTGCTTAAAAGCTGGCTGATTTTTTGTGCCGGATAACTGGCTACTAAGACGGGGTCGAAGCGATCGTAAGCCTCGCGATAAGCCCCGCGCCTTTGTAAAACGGTCGACCAGCTGAGTCCTGCTTGTACGCCCTCCAGAATAAGAAACTCAAATAGTTTACGGTCGTCTTTTAATGGAACCCCCCACTCTTCATCGTGGTAAATGATATCAAGAGGTTTTTTTGCCCAAGAGCAGCGATTAATGTGCGTCATAGGTTAACGTAAGCTAATGATGCGCCAGGAGTTTTCGTCAGCATGTTGTTTGAGTTTTTCATCTGGGTCTACTGCAATTGGGTGACTTACTTTTTCTAGCAAAGGTATGTCGTTGTGTGAGTCGCTATAAAATGTACTATCTGTCAGGTCGGCGTCGTTATTATCCAGCCATCGGTTTAATCGAGTCACCTTTCCCTGTTGATAACAAGGTTCACCTACATAACGCCCGCTATAGCGCCCATCAACTAGTTCAGGCTCTGTTGCCAACATATTAGGAATGCCAAACAGTTTAACGATAGGTTCTGTCACAAATTGATTGGTGGCGGTGATAACAATCAAGGTGTCCCCCATATCGGCGTGTTTTTTGACTAAGGTTTGCGCAGCAGGCAGAACGAGAGGGCGTATTTTCTCATTGATAAACTGCTCGCGCCATTGATATAGCTTTTCCAGAGGGTGTTCGGCTAAAAATGATAGTGCAAAAGTCAGGTACTTATCAATGTCTAATTTCCCCTGGCAATAATCATGGTAAAACTGGGTGTTCACGCTGTCGTAATGTCCGCTATCGACCAGTTTTTTTTCTACTAAAAACTGCCCCCAAAGGTGGTCGCTATCATCGCTAATTAAGGTGTTGTCTAAATCAAAAATCGCTAAACTCATTTGTCTGTACGTCGCTATCAAGTTGAATTAAGTAGAACGTGCCGTTGAGCAGGGTCGACTTCTATGAAACTTATGGGCTTTGGCCATAAATGACAAGTCTGACATAGATCTAAATGATTCCCAATCATTTTGTAATGGAAGCTCACGCTGATTTAAAACGTGGCTATAATGATCTGTAATACATTTTGGTTTAATGAATAGATTATGATTGATGACGATGGGTATCGGCGTAATGTTGGCATCATTTTATGCAACCAACACAACAAGCTATTTTGGGCGCGGCGTGCAAATCAGACCGGTTGGCAATTCCCTCAGGGCGGCATGGATGAAGGCGAAACGCCTGAACAGGCGATGTACCGTGAACTGTACGAAGAGATTGGTTTAAATTCCGAGTCGGTAGAGCTGATTGGTCGAACGGGGGAGTGGGTTTATTATGATTTACCCAAGCGATTTGTTCGAAAGGATAGCTTTCCTCTCTGTAAAGGGCAAAAGCAAATTTGGTTTATGCTGCGATTTGTCGGAGATGAAACGCATATCGCATTTGATAAAACAGATACCCCCGAATTTGATCGCTGGCGTTGGGCAGATTATTGGGAGCCCGCTTTTGACGTGGTGCACTTCAAGAGAAACGTTTACTTAAGTGCGTTAACAGAAATGTGGTCGTGTCTGTTTCCGGGTATCACGCCAAATTTGCATAAAAAATAAGCAGAGCGCTTTTAATAGCCGATTGAATTCGTGTCGAGGTTGGCGGGCGTTTCGTCTAATCTGATAATATCGGTTTGTATCTCTCCATTAGACTGTAATTTTAGCCATCGGTAGCCGGGGGCCATATTATCAATCGCGAAGCTCTTACTTAACGGTTTAAATTGAAAGCAAGTCGATGGGGAACCAAAAACACTCGCTTGGGCTATGTTACTTTCGTAGGATTGATGAACGTGGCCATGAATAATGCCGCGTATATTAGGCTGTTTCGTAACGAGTTCAATCAGTGACTCTGGGTTTGCAACCGTCATGCTGTCCATCCACTCGCTGCCGACGGGTTTTAATTGATGGTGTAAACAAATCAGAACTTTCTTATTGGGGTGTAAGTTAATTTCATCTGCAAGTCGCTTCACTTCACCTTCGTCTAAGGTTCCGCCGTTTTCGTTTGGTGTTTCTGAGTTAAGAAATGCAAACAACCATTCCCCGTGATGTAAAAACGCTTGATATGAAATAAGCGGTTGATTGAAAATCGTGGACAATTTATCGGGCGTGTCATGGTTGCCAGGAAGTACAAAACAGGGTATTTCTAATGGTACTAAGTGTTCAATCAGTCGGTGGTAAGATTCTTCAGAGCCATCCTGGCTTAAGTCACCCGTGAGAAAAATTAAGTCTGGCGGCCAACTGCTCTCTTTCGCGAGGTTTAAAGTAGATAAAAAACTTTCCTCGGTTTTAATGCCCACCAGCCGTTGATCCGCAGATGCAAACAAGTGCATGTCAGATATTTGTAATACCTTGATCTCGGAGTCGCTTGATTTATCAGCTGAGAAAACGTTCATAGTGTTTTTTTTAGCGTGTCTTTTAGCCATTAGGTAAAGTATAGACGTTGAATCTTAAAGCGGTTCAAAATAGTGAGTTGCACTAGATCAAATCTTTAATAAGAATGCTGGAGCGACGAGCATGATTGTAATCCTCACGTTTTTCTTCGGGTAGGTCGTCGATGGGGGCGAGCTTAAAGCCCCTTTCTTCAAACCAGTGACTACTTTGAGTGGTTAATACGAATAGTTTAGTCAGACCCATAGAAATCGCTTTGCGTTCTATCATTTTCAATAAGTAATCGCCGCGTTCGCCGGTTCGATAGCTTGGATGAACGGCAACACAGGCTAATTCACCCATTGATGCTTGTGGGTATTCATATAAGGCGGCACAGGTGGTGATTAGACCCTCTTGCGCGATAACATGAAACTTGGCAATATCCTGCTCGATGGTTTCAGCCGAGCGGTAGGTGAGCAACCCGTGGGCTTCCAATGGGCGGATCAGCTCAATGATGCCGTTAATGTCATCGATAGTTGCCTGACGAGCGTCTTCAAAAGGCTTGACACTGATCAATGTGCCTGCACCTTGGCGGGTAAACAGTTCCAGCTGTATGCCACCATTTATTTTCCGGTTAATTAAATGGATGCGCTTCACACCTAATTTGCTGGCACGAATAGCTTCTTGTAAGTGTAGGTAAGCGTCGTCCTGTTGATCGTCAGACGATTCCAAAAAGGTTTCAGCTTGTTCGGTTGTTAACTGACGAATGAGTTCGTTTTTATCGGTTAAAAGCTCGGTTCGCTCGGTCATTAAAATCAATTTATCGGCTTTTATCTCGGTGGCAATAGCGGTCGCTATTTCTTCGCTACGCAGATTAAATACCTCGCCACCTGGTGAATAACCCAGCGGTGAAACGAGAATAATGCGCCCTGAAGTTAAGCTTTCTGCAATAGAGTCGCTTTTAACGCGTCGAACTTCTCCGGTGAACTGATAATCAACGCCATTGATAATGCCGATGGGCTTGGCGGAGATAAAGTTCCCCGAGGCGACGCTTATACCCGCCCCCGCCATCGGTGTTTTAGCGAGGCTGCTCGACAACTGAGCTTCGATATTAGTGCGTACGGTCCCCACCGCTTCTTTAGCTAGCTCAAGTGTATCTCTATCGGTAACTCGAAGGTGCTGAAAAACATGGCTGGTTTGACCGTGGGCAAGGATCTTTTTTTCTAGTTGAGGGCGAATGCCGTGCACCAGAATCAGTTTAATACCAAGGCTGTTCAATAAAACGAAATCTTCGACCAGGTCGGAAAAATGGTCGTCATCTACCGCCTCACCGCTGAAGTTTATAACAAAGGTTTTTCCCCGGTGAGCGTGGATGTAAGGTGCGGTACTCCTAAACCAGTTAACAAACTGATGAGGGTGTACAGGAGCGTTTAAGCCGTATTCTTTAGCGAGCTGTAGTTTAGCGTTGTCATCATCTAACGTGATGTTTAATAATCGGGCGGCTTCGGTGATTTTGCCTATGGCTGAGCTAGGGATAATGCCGCCAGTGCCGCCTTTGCTTTTAGGGTAGGTCCAGCGGTAAATAGTGGCGGGATCTTTGTTAATAGCGGCTGCTAACGGTTTTACACCGCCAAACTTATGAATAATAAAGGCCGAATCATTTAACATGCGGCAATCTTAATAATATTTTGCTAAAAACGCAATTATTTTGCTAAAAACGCAATAAGTTTGCGTGATGACTTAATTTATACAGATTTTTTGTATTGTTTTTTGCAGTAAATCGCAATAGGGCGCAATTTGATTGGCTGGGATGTATTCATTAGCCTGGTGGGCCTGGTCAATATTGCCGGGACCTATAACGATGGTATCGATACCTAGCTTTGTTAAATAGGGTGCTTCGGTGCCAAAGGCGACAGACTCAGCGGTTTTCCCAGCGAACGATTCAACGAGCCGAGTGAGCTTTGCATCGGATGAGGTTTCAAACGGTGGTACGCCACAAAAGATAGGGCTGTATTTCAGTTCAAGCCGGCCCTCTACAGGCAGCACCTTGCTGAGTCGCTTTTTTAAATCGGCGCGCAGTGCGTCGATATCCATGCCGGGCAAGGGGCGAATATCAATTTGAGTTTCGCAGTGTGAGCAAATTCTGTTTGGGTTGTCGCCGCCGTGTATGGAGCCGATGTTTAAGGTGGGTGATGAAACATCAAATAGCGGGTTCTGGTGTTTTTTCTGTAGCTCTTCTCGCCAACGCATTAATTCAGTAATCACTTTGTGCATACCTTCGGTCGCGCTAGCGCCTAAGCTGGGATTGCTAGAGTGACCAGCGTGTCCGGTTACTACTAGCGATTCCATCATCACGCCTTTGTGCATGCGGATGGGTGTCAAACTGGTGGGTTCGCCAATAAGGGCATATTTGGCGTGTTCTAATTGTTCTTTGACTAATGCTTGTGCGCCGCTCATAGCGCTTTCTTCGTCAGCAGTGGCGAGGATGGTTAATGGCCTTTTGAAATCGGCAGCCTTGAATTTAGCTGCGGTACTGAGGGCCAAAGCAAAGAACGACTTCATATCCGTGCTGCCTAAACCGTAAAAATTATTATCCCGTTCGGTGAGTTTAAAAGGATCTTGCTGCCAGTGGCGATCATCATAAGGCACCGTGTCGGTATGGCCGGAAAGAATGAGGCCGTCCGCGCCTTTATAGCGAGGCCCGATGGTGGCAATCAGATTTGCTTTGCCCGTTTGCTTTGCCAGAGACTGTATCACGACGTCAAAGCCGAGGTTTTCTAACCATTCTGCCAGCAGGTGAATCACTGGTAGGTTGCTTTGGTCGTAAGTTTGGCTAGTGCTACTAACAGACGGCGTGCCAATTAGGGCACGCATCATCGCGAGGGTATTGAGCGGTTTAATCAAACCCTGTTATTAATCTTTATCGGTTACTGCGCCATCAGATGCAGAGCTGACTAATTTGGCGTATTTGGACAAGACACCACGCGTATAGCGAGGCTCAGGTTTAACCCACTTGGAAAGCCGTTGTTGAATCATCTCATCATCGAGGTGTAATTTGAGTTCGTTTTTAACGCTGTCGATGGTGATTGTGTCACCGTCTTCAACGATGGCAATAGTGCCACCCTGGTGCGCTTCTGGCGTAATATGGCCCACTACAAAACCGTGCGTGCCGCCGGAAAAACGACCGTCCGTGATAAACGCCACCTTGTCGCCAAGCCCACGACCCATAATGGCAGAAGTCGGCGCGAGCATTTCTCTCATACCCGGGCCGCCTTTAGGGCCTTCGTAGCGAATAACGAGCACGTCGCCCTCTTTGATAGAGCCGTCCAAAATACTGGCCATAGACTCTTCTTCCGAGTTAAAGACGCGCGCTTTACCGGTGAAGCCAAGGCCTTCTTTGCCAGTGATCTTAGCGACCGCGCCTTCAGTGGCGAGGTTGCCATGGAGTACGACTAAATGGCTGTCTTTTTTAATAGCGTTGTCGAGTGAACGGATGATGTCTTGACCAGCGGGGTAGGGTGCGACTTCAGCCAGGTTTTCAGCCAGTGTTTTGCCGGTGACGGTTAAACAGTCACCGTGCAGTAGGCCGGCTTCTAACAGGATTTTCATTAACGGTTGAATGCCGCCGATGTCGATCAGTTCGCCCATGGAGTATTTGCCGCTCGGCTTTAAGTCGGCGACCATCGGCACGCGCTTGCCAATTTCGGTGAAGTCTTGTAGTTCTAATTTGACATTGGCACTGTGCGCCATGGCGAGTAAATGCAGAACGGCGTTGGTTGAACCGCCCAGCGCAATAACAACGGTAATCGCGTTTTCGAAGGCCTTACGCGTCATGATGTCGCGAGGCTTAATATCAAGTGCTAATAAATTTAGAACCGCTTTACCGGCGTCTTCGCAATCTTTTTTCTTATCGCTAGAAATGGCCGCTTGAGCCGAGCTGTTAGGTAGGCTCATGCCCATCGCTTCGATCGCTGAGGCCATCGTGTTGGCGGTATACATACCGCCGCAAGAGCCAGCTCCAGGGATGGCTTTTGATTCAATGGCGTGTAGCTCTTCGTCATCTATTTGGTTGTTCGCGCGTGCGCCGACGGCTTCAAAGACAGAAATAATATCGAGTTTACGTTGCTTGTGACAGCCAGAAAGAATGGTGCCGCCATAAACGAATACGCTAGGCCGGTTTAAGCGCGCCAGTGCGATCATGCAGCCAGGCATGTTCTTGTCACAGCCGCCAATGGCAACTACGCCATCAAAGCCCTGGCAGCCGACGACCGTTTCAATCGAGTCGGCGATCACTTCACGCGACGTTAAGGAATATTTCATGCCCTCGGTGCCCATGGAAATGCCGTCTGAAATGGTGATGGTGTTGAAAATAACGCCTTTGCCACCAGCAGCATCCACGCCAAGCACGGCGTCATCAGCCAGTCCGTTAATATGCATATTGCACGGTGTTACCATCGCCCAGGTGGACGCGACGCCAACCTGTGGTTTTTTGAAATCGGCGTCATTAAATCCTACGGCGTGTAGCATGGCGCGGCTTGGTGCGCGCTCCATACCGTCTACAACCTGAGAGGAAAACTTTCTACTATCGTTCTTTTTATCGGACATATTGTGCTCGTATATAAGGGTTTAAAATGGCGACTGCCAGGATGATTTCCTGCGCCAGGTGAGTTTTGGAAGGATAAAGCCAAGGAAAATGCCTAAGAATAAGACGCTCGCGCCAACTAAAAACCAGTCTTGCGAGTCACTGTTTTTCAGCATGTCATTTTCTCTTTTAAAGCCCTCTAATTCGCGTTCGATGTTGACTACGCGTTGCTGAAGGTGGTTTCGCTCTTGCAGAATTTGCACGGCGTTACTAGAGGTTTCGCGCAGATGCTCTAACTCCCGTGATAAAGACGTATTGAGTTGCTTTAATTCGTTCGTCTCAGAATCCAGGCTGCCTTTTTGCGCTGTAAGTTCGGCGAGTTGTTGCTTAGCTTCTGCGGCTTCAGCCTGCGATTTTGTGGCGCTAGCCTCTGCTTTAGCCAGACGAGATTTGGCAGAGGGTGATTTATTGAGTAAACGGCTAAGTACCCAGCCTTCTCGAGAAGGACTTATTGCTACTTTTGAATAGCCGGATTCTTTGTCGCGTTCAATTACGTTGATTCTGTTGCCGCTTTTTAAGGTGGCAATAATGCGATGCGTGGCACTTTTGCCCGAGCGAACCATGATTTCTAGCTCATCTGACACGTAGGCCGTTTCAGCCATGAGCGAGGTGCTGGTGAATAGGATTAACGTTAAGAAGGTTGTGCTTAAGAAATATCTTTTATTATCAGTGCGTCGCATTACAGTCATTTATTTAATTAAGAATTCTAATAGGGCCTTTTGAGCGTGCAGGCGGTTTTCAGCTTCATCCCAAACGACGCTTTGTTGGCCGTCTAGTACCTCGCCGCTAACTTCTTCGTCACGATGCGCAGGCAAGCAATGCATAAACAAGGCGTCTGGTTTAGCTAGCGCCATGATGGCGGCGTTAACACAAAAGCCCGCAAAGGCCTTTTCTCGATCTTTTTGCTCTTGCTCCTGGCCCATGCTGGCCCAGACGTCGGTGACGATTAAGTCTGCGTCTACAGCGGCTAAGGTTGGGTTATGGAATAATTGAACGTGATCAGCAGTGGCTTCAAGTAATTCTTTCTCGGGTTCGTATCCAGGCGGGCAAGCAATAGATAGTTTGAAATCGAGCAGTTTTGCGGCATTCATATAAGATTGACACATATTGTTACCATCACCAATCCAACACACGTGCTTGCCTTTTATATCGCCTCGCTGTTCAAACCATGTTTGTAGATCGGCCAATAACTGGCAAGGGTGAAAGCGATCCGTTAGCCCGTTAATGACCGGTACCGTTGAATGTTTTGCAAAGGTGGTAACCGTGTCGTGATCGTTTGTGCGCAACATGATGCCATCGACCATACGAGAAATAACACGAGCTGAATCTTCGATGGGTTCGCCGCGACCTAGTTGAGTATCTCTGGGGGATAAGAATAGAGCGCTGCCGCCAAATTGAGCCATGCCCGCTTCAAAAGAAATACGAGTCCGGGTCGATGATTTTTCGAAAATCATCGCCAGAACCTTATTTTTTAGTGGCTCATGGACTGTATTGTTAACGCGCATTTTTTTAAGTTCGATGGCTCGAAATACCACCGAACGAAGCTCGTCGGCGCTTAAATCATTCAGAGTAATAAAATGGCGTAGTTTCATTGCGTTACTTTACAGAAAGACAGGGTTAATGGGCAATAATTAACTGACTAACAATGTCGACAACCTTATCCGCTTCATCATCGCTCATCGTAAGCGGCGGCAAAAGACGAATAACATTATTAGACGCGACGTTAATCAGCAGTTTTTGCTCGAGAGCTTTGTTCACAAGCTCGGGACAAGGCGTCGTTAATTCGATCCCTATCATAAGACCTTGTTGCCGTACTTCGACCAATTTATCGCAGCCCGTTAATTTTTGTTTGAAGGCATCGGCTATTTTTTTACCGAGTTGTGTTGAGCGCTCGCATAGGTGGTCGCGTTGAATAATTTCAATCACCTTTAGAGCGGAGGCACAAGCCAGTGGGTTACCGCCAAAGGTGGAACCGTGCGAGCCAGCATTTAACAGTCCGATGGCTTTCCCAGAACTTAGACAGGCGCCGATGGGCACACCGTTCCCCAACGCTTTTGCCAGCGTCACCACGTCGGCCTTAACACCGTTTTGTTGGCTGGCCAAAAAAGTACCCGTCCGTCCCATGCCGGATTGAATTTCATCGAGCATCAGTAAGCAGTCGTGTTTATCACACCAGGCCCTCAGCTCGTTCAAATAGTTGGCGTCTGGAATATTAATGCCGCTTTCGCCCTGAATGGGTTCAACCAGCACGGCGACGATATTAGCTTGTTGCTCGGCTAATGTCTCCAGCGCGGCGATATCGTTGTAAGGAATATGGCAAAAACCTTCTGGAAGAGGCGCAAACCCGGCCTTAACTTTAGAATTTCCGGTGGCGGTTAAAGTTGCGAGCGTCCGTCCATGAAAGCTATTATGCGCGGTCACGATCAGCGGATTAGAGATGTTTTTGCTGTCAGCAAAGCGGCGTGCAATTTTGATCGCGGCTTCATTCGCCTCGGCGCCAGAATTGCTGAAAAAAACCTCGCTCATCCCGGTTAGTTCACAGAGCTTATCGGCCAGTTTTTCTTGTTTTTCAATATAATACAGGTTTGAGGTGTGCAACAAGGTATGGGCCTGCTCGCAGATGGCGGCAGCGACCTCGGGGTGCGCGTGTCCCAGTCCACAAACGGCGATACCCGATAAGGCGTCGAGGTATTTATTTCCTTTGTCGTCCCAAAGCCATGCGCCTTCACCTTTGATAAAGCGAACGGGCAAAGAGGCGTAAGTAGGCATGATATGGTTGTGCATAAGTGACCTGGCAATGAGAGAATTAGTAAAAAATAAAGGCAGCCTGGTAAGGCCGCCCGTTTTGTGAATAGGTTATTATAATTATCCGTAAGAAAATCAGCAACTAATCTGCAATGAATACCATCGAGTTAAGTATTTTTTCCAGTCGTATCGAGTCGGTTTGTGATGAGATGGGCGCGGTTTTACAACGCGCCGCTTTCTCACCGAACATAAAAGATCGGCTGGATTTTTCTTGCGCCGTTTTCGATCTGCGGGGGCAATTATGCTCTCAAGCGGCTCATATACCCGTTCATTTGGGCAGCATGGCGTATGCCATGCAGGGCATTGTTGATCGCTTCGATTGGCACGCGGGAGATATGGTGGCGTTAAACGACCCTTATCTTGGCGGCACCCACTTACCAGATGTCACTCTGGTGTGTCCGGTGCATGACGGTGATATTTTGCTAGGTTTTGTAGCGAATAGGGCGCATCACGCGGATATTGGTTCTGATACGCCGGGCTCAATGCCACTTGCAACGCATCTGGAACAAGAAGGCGTACTTATTGCACCGCAAAAGATAATGCGAAAGAATGAAACCTCGGTTGAGTTCGAGGAAATTATGCGCTCGTTAGGCCGCTCAGTGGAATCGGTGGGTGACTTCAATGCTCAAATGAGTGCCAACCAGCGCGGCGCAGAAAGGCTTTTATCAATTGTTACAGCGTATGGAGTGGATGATTACAATTTAGCCATAAGCGACTTGAATAACTATGGCGACCGGCTGATGAAGCAGTTGCTGCACAGTATCCCAGAAGGGCGTTTCGACTTTGAAGACCTCATGGACGACGACGGCCTGGGCGCTGAAAATATAAAAATAAAATTGGCGTTGATTATTCAGTCGGGCGCCGTGCTAGCCGACTTTTCCGGCACCTCGCCACAAGTTAAAGGCAATATTAACTGTCCATTGTCGGTGGTAGCGGCGGCGGTTTATTACGTTTTCAGGTGTTTAATGCCAGCCAATACCCCTGCGTGTTTTGGCGTGTATCGACGACTTGAAATTAAAGCACCAGTAGGTTCGCTGGTGAATGCCGTTAAGCCGGCCGCCGTGGCTGCGGGTAATGTTGAAACCAGCACTCGCCTTGTTGATGTTGTGATGGGGGCGCTTGCAAAAGCAATTCCAGATCAAATCCCAGCCGCTAGTCATGGCAGCATGAATAATGTTGCGATGGGCGCTAAAACAAAGAAGGTTAATTGGAATTATTACGAGACCATCGGTGGTGGCATGGGTGCGGGCGCAGTACACGCAGGTCTGTCTTGCGTTCAAACACATATGACAAATACCTTAAACACGCCTATCGAGTCGTTAGAAATGCATTACCCGATCAGGGTGGGTCGATACCAAATTCGAACCGGCTCAGGTGGTGCGGGCCTACATAAAGGCGGTGATGGCCTGATTCGAGAAATAATTTTTTTGCAGCCTGCGAATGTTACTTTATTAACCGAGCGTAGGAGTCATCAACCCTGGGGACTGTCAGGTGGGCAACACGCTGCTCGCGGTGAAAACCAATTGAACGGGGAGAAATTACCGGCAAAAGTGAGTGTAGACGTTAAAACTGGGGATCGCTTAACGATTAAAACGCCAGGTGGCGGAGGGTACGGATTTGCGAAGACAGTTGAATAAAAAGGGTATAATCGAACAAATTTTTTAGAATGGTGAACGCAATGACTATTAACGAACGAATTGAAGAGCAATTAAATGGCCACGCCATTTTGTTGTATATGAAAGGAACGCCTTATTTCCCTCAGTGTGGGTTTTCTAGCAAAGTCGTGCAAATTTTACAGGCATGTGAGACAGAGTTTGCCTACGTGAATATTTTTGACGACCCTGATGTCAGAGAAGGCCTAAAAGTATATTCCAGCTGGCCTACGTTTCCACAATTGTACGTCAAGGGTGAACTAGTAGGCGGCGCGGATATACTGATTGAAATGTATGAAAGCGGTGAATTAAAGACCTTGCTTGAAGGCGTAACGGTTAGCCATTAAGCGAATCCCACTGATTAACGATATTACAAAATAAAAGGGCGGTTTGCTCGGCGTCATAAAGCGCTGAGTGGGCTTGCTCGCTATCCCACTCCATGCCTGCGGCTTTAGCCACCTTGGCGAGTACAGTTTGCCCGTACGCCAGGCCGCCTAGCGTGGCGGTATCAAAGGTGCTGAACGGATGAAATGGATTGCGTTTAAAATTCGTTCGAGCGACGGCGGCATTCATAAAACCGATATCAAAGGCGGGGTTGTGCCCTACCAAAATAGCGCGAGTACATAGCTGCTCTTTAACGGCCTCTCGAACGGGGCTGAATAACTTCTTAAGCGCGTCTTTCTCATCAATGGCTAAACGAAAGGGGTGGTAAGGGTCAATGCCATTAAATTTTAGAGCCGCGGGTTCGAGATTTGCCCCTTCAAATGGAATCACGTGCTCGCGATGGGATGACTGAATAAAAAGCCTTCCATCTTCGTCCATGGCTGGAATAACAACGGCCATTTCCAATAAAGCGTCGGTATTCGCGTTAAATCCCGCCGTTTCAATATCTACAATGACGGGTAAATAACTACGAAAACGGCAAGACATAGTTTTATTTTTTTGATTAGGCATGCGCTCTAAGGTAACATTAAAAATATTCGTCTATAATAAAACAACAATAAGCGGACCACTTGATAAAAGTGGTCTTAAATTTTAGGAGACACTTTCGATGGGTTTTACAATGGATTTAAAAAAAGGACTTGTTAGTATTACGATAATGACCATAGCCACGTTGTCAGGCTGTGCTTCACTAAGCTCCCAGGAAGGAAGTGACCCTTTGGAGCCTATCAATAGAGGCGTGTTTCAATTCAACGAAAAAGCCGATGAATATGTTCTCGAGCCGGTTGCTAAGGGCTATCAATTCGTTACGCCAAGTTTTGTTGATAGAGGAATCTCAAACTTTTTTAGCAATTTAGACGACGTGGTCGTTTTCGTTAATGACATCTTGCAATTAAAACTTAATCAAGCGATTTCAGACGGTGGCCGCGTACTAGTTAACAGCACCATAGGCGTACTTGGTTTTGCTGATATGGCGACCGATATGGGCATGCCGAAGCATAACGAAGATTTTGGTCAAACGCTGGGTGTTTATGGCGTTGGGACGGGTCCTTATATCGTTCTACCAATCTTAGGCCCCAGTAATTTACGAGATACTCTTGGTTTGTTTGCTGATTCGTTTGTCGATCCGGTTCAACAGATAGATGGCTCTGATGCTATGTGGGCAGCCATTGCCTTAGAAGGGATAGATGATCGAGCCGATGTTATCAGTACTAAAAAGGTGGTTGACCAGGCGTCTTTAGATCCATATAACTTTAGGCGCAGTGGCTACCTACAGCGTCGTGAGTATTTGATTTATGACGGCAATCCGCCGATGGATGATGACGATATTTTTGACGAATAGCTACTGACAAAAAAGCCCCTTTCAAAGGGGCTTTTTTATTGACGGTTAGGTTTTTAAAAAAAATGTTATTTAATTCTCCATTGTAAGGGCTTATCTTGCCTAAACGGCACGATGGTTTGTTTGCCCAAAGGATAGTGAGCGGGAACCGTCCATTCTTCTTTAATGAGCGTTATTTTTTCGTTATTTCTGGGTAACTGGTAAAAGTCAGGGCCATAAAAGCTACTGAAGCCTTCAAGCTTGTCCAGCGCATTTTCTTTTTCAAAAACTTCGGCATAAAGCTCTATAGCCGCGTATGCGGTAAAACAGCCCGCGCAACCGCAACTGGCTTCTTTTGCCTGTGTGGTGTGGGGGGCGCTATCGGTTCCCAGGAAGAATTTCGGGCTGCCACTGGTGGCGGCTTTAACCAGAGCCAATCTATGTGTCTCGCGCTTTAAAACGGGTAAACAGTAGTTATGCGGACGAATGCCACCAGCTAATAAATCGTTGCGGTTAAATAAAAGATGTTGAGGGGTTAGCGTCGCGGCGGTATGTTCGTGGCTTGCGACAAAATCAGTCGCTTGTCGAGTCGTTGCGTGCTCTAAAACGATGCGAAGTTCTGGGAACTGTTGCCTGATGGCCGATAAATGCCGATCAATAAAGACTTGCTCGCGATCAAAAATATCGATGTCTGGATCGGTCACTTCTGCATGAACCAATAAAGGCAGTTGGCGTGTTTGCATTTCCTCCAGTACCGGCGACAAGGCCTTTATATCGGTAACGCCATTGGATGAATGGGTGGTGGCACCGGCGGGGTAGAGTTTGGCGGCAAAAAGGTGCTCGTTTTGGCTGGCAAGCCTAATATCGTTGACCGAGGTGTTATTGGTCAGATAAATCGTCATTAACGGTTGAAAGCTACTGCCCTTGGGTTTGGCGTCTAAAATCCGTTGCCGATAGGCCAGTGCTAATTCAACATTAATAATGGGCGGAGCTAAGTTGGGCATAATGATAGCCCGCTGGCATTGTCGAGCGCTAAAAGCGACGGTCGTTTGCAAGGCTTCGCCATCACGAAGGTGCAAATGCCAATCGTCGGGTTTTGTAATGTTTAATTGAGTCGTCATATTGGTTTGTAATTAAGTTGAATTAATTAAATTTGAGCTTATTTTACATACATTGCTTGCTATAAGCCTTGCAAATCACGGAAAATACCCAGTTCTGTGGAAAGCGCGGTTTACAACGAGCGCACAATTTATTCAGAGTTTGATTTGGAGTGAAGTAAACGATATGCCTATTTATGAATATAAATGTAAAACGTGTGGACACAGCTGTGACGTGTTGCGAAAAATCAGCGACACGCCTTTAACAAAGTGTCCCGAATGCGGTAAAGAAACCTTAACTAAATTAATCTCGGCGGCGGGCTTTCGCTTAAAAGGGCAGGGCTGGTACGAAACGGACTTCAAAAGCGGCAATAAGAAGAACTTAGCTGAAGGGTCGACAAAAAGCGCTGATAGTAATAAGTCGAGTGATAAGAAAAAATCAAGCGATAGCAAATAAGCTATTCAAACAAACACTACAGTAAGGAATAAATCATGATGCGTAGCCATTATTGCGGCGAAATTAACGAAAGCGACCTGGGTAACGAGGTTGAAATTTGCGGCTGGGTACATAGGCGTCGTGACCACGGCGGTGTTATATTTATAGACTTACGCGATCGCGAAGGCGTTGTGCAGGTGGTATTTGACCCCGATCGTGCCGAGTCATTTGCACTGGCCGAAAGTGTGCGTGGCGAATTCGTATTGAAGCTGAAAGGCCGCGTTCGTCCGCGTCCTGAAGGAACGGTCAATGCTAAGATGAAAACTGGGCAATTTGAAATACTAGGGCTGGAATTAGAGATTCTCAATCGTTCAGAAACACCGCCTATTCAAGTGGACGGCGACGTCGAAGTGAACGAAGAAACGCGCTTGCGTTACCGTTATATTGATCTTCGCCGACCTGAGATGCTGGGGAAAATTCGTTTGCGCCGTGATGTTACCTTGAACCTGCGCCGTTTTTTAGAAGATGAAGGTTTTTATGAAATTGAAACGCCTTTTCTAACCAAGGCAACCCCCGAGGGTGCGCGTGATTATCTGGTGCCTAGCCGTACCCACGAAAACAGCTTTTTCGCACTGCCTCAGTCGCCTCAGTTATTTAAACAACTACTGATGATCGCTGGTATGGATCGTTATTACCAGGTGGTTCGTTGTTTCCGTGATGAAGACCTAAGGGCGGATCGCCAGCCCGAATTTACCCAGCTTGATATTGAAACGTCCTTCCTGGACGAAACTGAAATCATGGGCCTAATGGAAGGTATGATTCGTCGCCTGTTTGATCAGGTCATCGGCGTTCAATTGCCTGAGCAATTTCCGCAAATAACGTACGAACAGTCTATGCATCTGTACGGCACGGATCGGCCTGATTTACGTAATCCACTGGTATTAACCGACGTGGGTGATTTAATGCAATCGGTTGAGTTTAAAGTATTTGCCGGTCCCGCTAATAGCGAAGACGGGCGCGTCGTTGCGCTTAAAGTGCCGGGTGCGAGCAGTCTTAGTCGTAAAGATATTGATGGTTACACCAAGTTTGTCAGTATCTACGGCGCAAAAGGCTTGGCGTACATTAAGGTCAACGACCGTGCGGCGGGTATGGAAGGTTTGCAATCGCCTATCTTGAAATTCTTGCCTGATGAGGTGGTAGAAAACATCATGCAACGCACCGACGCGAAAAGCGGCGATATTGTATTTTTTGGTGCGGATAAAACTAAAATCGTCAACGAAGCTATAGGCGCTTTACGAGATAAAATGGGCCAGGATCAGGGTTTACTCGAAGGTAAATGGAAACCCGTTTGGGTCATTGACTTCCCGATGTTTGACTGGGATGAAAAATCAAATCGTTGGACTGCATTACACCACCCCTTTACGGCGCCTTCATGCGGCGCCGAAGCCTTACAGGCTAATCCAGGTAAAACATTATCCAGAGCGTACGATCTAGTGCTCAATGGTACCGAAGTAGGTGGAGGCTCCATTCGTATTCATAAAACAGAGATGCAGCAAGTGGTGTTTGATTTATTGGGAATGCCCGCCGAAGAATCAAAAGAGAAGTTTGGCTTTTTACTCGACGCGCTTAAGTACGGTTGTCCACCACACGGCGGTATCGCTTTCGGTCTTGATCGCCTGGTGATGTTAATGTCAGGTTCTTCAACCATTAGAGACGTGATGGCCTTTCCAAAAACACAAACGGCCGCGTGTCCGTTAACTAACGCGCCAGCGATGGTGAGCGACGCGCAGTTAAAAGAACTGGGTATTCGCCTAAGAAAACCGCCTATCGTTAACCCGGAATAACGGAGAAGACTATGTCAGCAGTTTTACGCGCCATTCAGGACTATTCATTACTCGATGATAATGAATGTGATCAACGCATTATTGAGGCAAAGAAAAAACTAGGCGATCGATGCGTTATTTTGGGGCATCACTATCAGCGTAATGAAGTTTTTAAGCACGCTGATTTTAGCGGGGATTCGTTAAAGTTATCGCGGCACGCCGCCGACTCAAAGGCGGAATTCATCGTTTTTTGTGGCGTACACTTTATGGCCGAAGTGTCCGTTATTTTGTCTCGCCCTGAGCAAATTACCATCTTGCCAGATCTGGCGGCGGGTTGCTCGATGGCCGATATGGCGAATAGCAGGAACGTAGAGCGCAGCTGGAATGAACTTAATTCTGTGCTCAATGCCGATGAGCAGGTAACACCGGTCACGTATATAAATTCAGCCGCTGATTTAAAAGCCTTTTGCGGTCGACACGAAGGCATCGTCTGCACCTCATCGAACGCCAAACAGGTGCTGGACTGGTGTTTTGCAAAGCGCGAAAAAATTCTATTTTTCCCCGACGAGCATCTCGGTAGAAATACCGGTTATCGAATGGGTATTCCGCTGGAGGAAATGGTCGTCTGGGACTTTAACCAGCCGATGGGAGGTTTAACAAAAGAGCAAATTCTAAACGCCAAAATGATCCTCTGGAAGGGTTTTTGTTCGGTACACCAGATGTTCCAGACGAATCAAATTGACGATTTTAAAAAGAAATACCCGGAAACGATCGTTATCGCGCACCCAGAAGCCAATTTTGAGGTCTGCGAAAAAGCCGACTACGTGGGTTCAACCGAAATGATTCTAAAAACAGTTCGCGAGGCGAAGCCCAATACTCGTTGGTTAGTGGCGACCGAGCTGAATCTGGTCAATCGCTTAAAAGAAGAAGTGAAAGGGCAAAAGAAAGAAGTTCATTTTATGTCGCCCACCGTAGCGATGTGCTCCACTATGTTTAGAACCGACCCGCAGCATTTAGCGTGGGTGTTAGAAAACTTGGTGGATGGTAATGTGGTGAACCAAATTCAAGTAGCTGAAGACGATAAAGTGATGGCTAAAAAAGCACTGGATAGTATGTTGTCGCTGTTCTGAGCTGGTGAGAGTGATGTAACTGTATTCGCCTTACTCAGAACGGGTGTGATTTGATTTAATCGTATTGATAAGTTGTTTCAGCTGTTCAATTTCTTTATCACGTCTAAACGCCGTTTTTTCGTTGGAACTCTCAATCCAGCCAACAACTTTTTCGGCATGACTTATCTGACCAACCTGCAGCAGAATATCGACCATTTCCCATAAAGGGTTTAATAATTTTGCGTTTAACTCATGTGCGCGTTGGTAATCATTAAGCGCTGCCAGGTCGTCATTTAGTGCTCTTTTTGCTTTGCCTCTTAGATAGTAGTATGTCGCGTTGTTAGGTTGTTTCTTTATAACCGCATCAAGCCACTCGAGATAATTGTTTTTTAGTGGTGCACAAGGTGCTTTTGTTAGGCAGCCACCAATTTGATTGAGCGCTAGTTGTGTAGAGGGCGTTAGTCGGTTGGCTTTAATGCGACGTAGGGTCTCTTGTTGTAACTCAAAAGGTATCGGTTTGTTATATATCGCCAGTATGTTTTGGTAATGCATTGCATAGGCGGTTTCGTTTGGCTCTAACTCCATTGCTTTTTTAATGGCTTCAGTCGCGACGTCTATATCGCCAGCCTGGTTAGCGGCGTTACTGAGTAGCGCCTGAATGGCGGGGGAGTTGGGGTGGTGCGACGTTTCGTAATAAGCCAGGCTCTGATAATTACCCCATTGTTTTGCCCTTAACCATGTGGTGCTGCCCAGTATCAGGGCGACTAACAGAAAGCCAGCAATCAATTTCTTGTTGTTGAAGGCAGCGTGGGGTGTTAATGAAATAGCTGCCAATATAAGCCCGATGGATGGCAGGTTATTTCGATGTTCGTGCGCGATTTCCAATGGGAATATCGTGGATTCTAGTAAATGGCCAATAAAAAACCAGCCGATGCCGAGCGCGTATAAAGGATTCTTTTTTCTAAAGTAAAAAGCTGAAGCTATTAAAGCGATGATAAAAAGTATTGATGGAATGGTAGTCCATGGGGATAGTAGTGAGGTGGATAAGGCTATATCATCGTGAAAAAGCCCAAAGCCGTTGATACGTGGTATGAATATTAAGCCGATATAAAAACAAATAACGCGGCTTTCGGTTAGCACCCTCTCGAGCATGTTAAAGGGCCGGCTTTGGAAACCACCTTCTGCATATTCAATAGCAGCCAATAATGCAAAAGAACCAGCCACGATTAATAATAACCACGTCAATAAACGTTGATTTTGGCTGAGTTGTCGAAAGTGCTCCCACAGGAATGCCTTTGGATACAAGACGACTTCAATGAGTAGAATAATGAGCGTAATTAAAAGTGCATTCTCTTTACTAAATAGGGCCAGCGTAAGGCTGGTAGCACTGGCAATAAACAAGCTAATGCTTCGCCAATTTATACCGGCAGTTACTATACGGTTACGTCCGGCTATATATAAAATAATACAGCCCAGGCTAAATAAGGTACTCAGCGATGTCATACGCTGCACCACGTATAACACGCTAGTTAAATTAATGGGGTGAAGCGCCCAAAGTAAAGAAACAGCTGCAGAAAGCCAAAGAAAATAAAGTGAATTTTCGCTTGAATGAGAGCTGGGGATCGCTCGTTTAAAAAGCTGTTGGCATAAAACAAAGAGCAGTAATGCGTTTATGCAATGGATAACGATATTGGTCAATTTGAACGATGAAGGTTCGTAACCACTAGCGAAATAATAATTGAGTGCGAAACTTAACATGGCAATGGGCCTTCCTAGTGGCCCGGCGTTGCCCGATGTGGCTGCCGTGTATAAGTTGGAATAATTTAAAATTTCAACTTGTATAAGATAATTGTTGGTGATGTTGCTTAAGTCATCAAATATGAAGGGGCCAAAGACGCCAGGCCAGTAAACAAGAAAAATGGCGCTTAAAAAGCCGGCAATTGATAAAAGTTTAAATAAAGCGGCTCTATTGTACATTTGAGGGTAAAAAAAAGGCGGCTTCACAGCCGCCTTAAAATATTAATACTTATATTATGTTCTAGGTATGTACTTAGCTGGGACTGCTGCAGTACAGTTCGTTGTATTAACGCCCCATATTAGGTTGGACCCGGCGCCTGGTGCAGGAACGTACCTAAGACATGTGGTAGCAGCGGTCCCCAGTTTAGTGGTGGTTCTATATAGAATCTCTAATTCAGGACGATTAGCCTCAACCTGAATTAAAATGGAAGACACATATTGTCCCTGTACAGCAGCTGTGCCTAGAGCGGTAGTGTTAACGCTGTCATCTGTTAACCCTGATAGGGTTCCATTTTCGCTCCAATAAATATCAATGGCTGTTTTGAAAGCACCTGAAAGAGATGCGCCCTCGCCAACACGTGATTTAATGGTGTAATCGGTATAAGCCGGAATCGCTAAAGCGGCCAAAATGCCGATAATCGCGACCACGATCATTAGTTCAATAAGGGTAAAGCCCTTTTGAACGCTTTGTTTCATTGTTTGTAAGTTTTTCATTTGTATATCCTTATTTATATGTAAAAAAGTTTGTCTTGCCTAGTAGGTATAGCAGAGACTGGGCCAAGTGTTGATTTTTTTAAGATATAATTTGTAACTTTATGATTTAAATCAATAAATATTTTTATCTAAAAATTATTTTTTATAAAGCTCAGGTATTAATTAAACAAAATTCGTCGTAAAGTGACGCTGCGCGTCACATATTGTTAGTCATCAAGGTCGAGTTTTTTTAATCGGTAACGCAAGGCGCGGAAGGTGATGCCGAGTTCTTTTGCCGCAGCGGTTTTGTTCCAGCGCGTTTTTTCTAGTGCGTTAACGATAGCTTCTTTTTCCAGTGTGCCGAGGTAGTCTTCTAATGGCGCGCCTTCGTCGTTTGATTTGATGGTAGGTGCGATTGTTCTCGAGTCGATTAGTTGCAAGTCTTCTTTTTGTATTTGTTGGCTTTCGCAAAGTGTGCACGCTCGTTCCAAGATGTTTTCCAGTTCACGCACATTGCCGGGAAATGGGTATTGAATAAGCGCGTCCATTGCTTGATCTGTGAGTTGTTTCGCCGTCTCGTTAAATGTTTTAGCTAGCGTTTGTAAAATATGCTGGCTTAATTGTGGAATATCTTCTTTTCGTTGGTTTAAGTTGGGTAGCGCCAGCTCTATGACATTAATCCGATAGAATAAATCTTGCCTAAATTGTCCGGCTTCAACCAGTCTTCCCAGTTTTTTATGCGTCGCGCTGAGTATGCGAACGTCGATGGCCAACTCAACGTCGCTACCGACGGGTCGGATGCTTTTTTCCTGAATCGCCCTTAATAGCTTTACCTGCATATGCAGGGGTAAATCGGCCACCTCATCTAAAAATAGTGTGCCCCCATTAGCGGCCTGAAAAAGCCCTAATTTGTCGGCAACTGCGCCGGTGAAACTGCCTTTTTTATGGCCAAATAATTCGCTTTCCATCAGTTCTTGCGGAATAGCGCCGCAGTTGATGGGGACGAAGGCTTGATTGGCTCTGGGGCCTTTCTCGTGTATTAACTTCGCAACCAGTTCTTTGCCAGTGCCTGATGCGCCACTTATATATATAGGCGCCTGACTGCGGGCGAGTTTGGCTATTTTAGAACGGACTTTGGCCATAATGACCGAGTCGCCCAATAGTTGCTCCCTGCTTCGCCTGTCGACGGGCGTTACGATGTCGTTGATTTTTATCGCTGAACTGACGAGGTTTTTCAGGCTCTTGAGGTCAACGGGTTTTGAGACAAAATCGAACGCGCCGAGCTTTAACGCGTTAATGGCGGTTTCCATCGAGCCAAAAGCAGTAATAACGGCGGTGGGTAGGTTCGGGCAATATTTTTGGATGTGCTCAACTAATTCCAGTCCATTACCATCGGGTAGTTGAAGATCAGTCAGGCATATATCAAACGTGTGGTTCTTTAATAGCCGTTTGGCTTCGCCTAAGTCTTCGGCGGTTTTGCTGGCAATACCCATACGAGATAAAGTAATTTCTAACAGTTCGCGAATATCGGGTTCGTCATCTACGATTAGGGCGAGGGGTTGGGTCATTGCGTATATTTTAGTGCGTTGTTAACAATAAGGTGAATCGGCTGCCGCCGTTTGGGTTGGCGGCGTAGCTTAATTTAGCATGATTTAGTTCAGCGAGCTGGCTCGAAATATAAAGGCCTAAACCCGTGCCAGATGGCGAGGTGGTATAGAAGGGTTCAAAAACTTGTTGCGCCACTTTTTCGTCCATTCCTTTTCCGTTATCCATAACGGATATATAAACTTGTTGAGTAACCGGCTGTACCCCAGTAATAATTTCTACCACTGAACTTACCGAACTTGCTTGACCATATTTTAGGGCGTTGCTGCACAGGTTGTCGATAATTTGTTTAAGGTGGTTTTTATCAAAATTAACGTTTTTTACTTCCTTGTTATTGGTGATTTTCAACGGCGAATGCTGTAGGCCAAACTGCTCCTTAAAGTCCTTGTCAAACTCGCTTAACCAGTCTTTTAAGGGAATTGATTCAATATTGTTTTGTTCTTGTCGAGACAGCTGAAGAATGCTTTTGACGATACTATTTACGCGTCCGCTATGGTTATGAATGATGTCGAGCAAGCGTCGATCTTCTTTTTCAATGGCGCTAGACTCGGATAGTAATTCGCCGGCGTGACTAATGGCCCCTAGCGGATTACGTATTTCGTGTGCAATGCTGGCGGTTAAACGCCCTAGTGAGGCCAGCTTACCCTGTTGAATTTGTTGATCGATGGAAGATAGGTCATCGAGAAATATGATGTACGCATTGTCGGCAAGACTATCCAGTTGGCTAAAGTGCAGTTTTGTGCGAGGGGAATTAGAGCTCGTCTCAAGGATGGCGGAGTCTTCAGCTGGCACTCTTAGCCATCGCTTAAACAGTTGCCAGCACTCCAAAGAGGCATCAGATAGGGAGCCTCCAATAGTAATTACTTGGCCAAGCAGCGCGCTGGCGGCCCCATTGGCCAGGCGAATACAATTTTGATGGTCAACAACGATAATGCCAGATTGCAAGTGTTTGATGATGTAGTCGTTTAGTTGAACTAAATCGTCGATATCTCGACTTTGTTGCAAGGCAATTTTTTCCGAGCTTTCAACGCGTTTCGCCAGTACTAGCGCGAGCAGAGCAATAGTAAAAAATGAAGCGCTCAGCACACCGGCGTAGGTATAAGCCGTTTTTGCAAAGGCGTTTGAGATATCGGCATACGTTTGTTCGCCCAATACGGCGAAAGTGGCAACTGCGGCGAATACCAATGTGCATTGCCCGCCAGCCAATAGGCCACCGGCGGCAACGCTAACGGCCAACAAAACACCCAAACCACTAGTAATGCCGCCACTAGCGTGCATCAATAGGCTAAGCACAACAATATCAAGCAGAATTTTAAACTGCACCTGTTTTGTATAAGCGATATACGGTTTACGAATAAAGACCGTACTAAACAGAATGAGTGCAAGATAGCTAAGACTGACAGATTGAAATAAACTTTCGTTACTTTGGCCGAAAATAGAAGGCCCCGTTTGGCTAACGAATAAGCCAAAGAAAGCGCTCGCGAGTACTATTTGATAGGCGTGAAAAACTTTAAGTGTTCGCCAGGCCTGTTCCGCAGGCAAGTAAAAGCCACTGCCAAAAGGGCAGGTTTTTACAAAATTATCTTCTCTGTTTGGGGCGATCATTTGTTTATTATAGGTGTTCGGGTAGTTTTATTAGAAAAATCACCTAAAATGAACAGATTAAAAGGTAAGTGTTCAACGATAAAGGAAAATAAATGAATTTACATGAGTATCAGGCAAAACAGCTGTTTGCTGAGTTCGGCGTCGCTGTTCCTCTCGGCAAACCAGCGCGCTCAGCTAAAGAAGCCATTAATGCTGCTAAGGAGTTAGGCGGTGATTGTTGGGTGGTTAAAGCTCAGGTTCACGCCGGTGGCCGCGGTAAGGCGGGCGGTGTAAAACTGTGTAAAGGTCTGGATGAGGTTGAAGCATTCAGTAGAAAATTGTTGGGCACGCGTCTGGTGACGCCACAAACGGGTGCAGAAGGCTTGCCGATTGAAACCTTGATTGTCGAAGAAGTTAAGCCCATTGATCGTGAGCTATATTTAAGCGCGGTGGTTGATCGAGCTAGTAAGCGTATTATGTTTATGGCCTCTGAAGCAGGCGGCATGGATATTGAGGAAGTGGCGGAAGAAACGCCAGAAAAAATCTTATTAGTAGCGGTCGATCCTATCGCAGGTCTACAGCCTTACCAATGCCGAAATATAGCCTTTAAAATGGGCATGAAAGGCAAGCAGGTCGGTCAGCTGTTTAAGGTCATGTCGGGGATCTTGCAGGTCTTTTTAGCCAAAGACGCCAGCCAGGTTGAAATTAACCCATTGATTGTAAATGGCGACGGTGACTTAATCGCCTTAGACGCCAAAGTCAATTTAGACGATAACGCGGCTTATAGGCATCCAGAAATGGTGTCTATGCGTGACCCGTCGCAAGAAGATGAAAAAGAGCACCTGGCGCAACAGCACGACCTCAACTACATCACGTTAGATGGCAGCATTGGCTGTATGGTTAATGGTGCGGGTTTAGCCATGGCGACGATGGATTTAGTGAAGCTCGAAGGTGGGTTTCCTGCTAACTTCTTAGACGTCGGCGGCGGCGCTACTGCAGAACGAGTTGCTGAAGCCTTCAAACTTATTTTGTCTGACGATAAAGTGAAAGTCGTGCTAGTTAATATTTTCGGCGGTATCGTACGTTGTAATCTAATCGCCGAAGGTATTATCGAAGCGATTAAAGAAGTTGGCGTCAGCGTACCAGTAGTGGTTCGCTTAGAAGGTACTAACGCCGACCAAGGTCGCCAGCTGCTTAAAGATTCAGGGCTAGACATTATTGCTGCGGATGATTTAACGCTAGCAGCGCAAGCCGCCGTAAAAGCAGCGCTTTAAGTAAGGAATAATATGAGTATTTTAATTAATAAAGACACAAAAGTAATTTGCCAGGGCTTTACCGGCAAACAAGGCACCTTTCATTCCGAACAAGCGATTGCCTATGGAACTAAGGTGGTGGGTGGTGTAACACCAGGCCGTGGCGGCGAAAAGCATTTGGATTTACCCGTTTTTAATACCGTTGAAGACGCAGTAAAAGCAACAGGTGCAGAAGCCACGATGATTTATGTACCACCCCCATTCGCAGCGGACGCCATCTTAGAGGCGGCGGCGGCAGGTATCAACGTGATCGTTTGCATCACCGAGGGTATTCCCGTATTAGATATGTTAAAAGTTAAAGCGGCGCTGGAACAATATCAGGATGCGGTATTGATCGGGCCAAACTGTCCGGGTGTGATCACGCCGGGTGAATGTAAAATTGGCATCATGCCGGGTTTTATTCATCAAGCGGGTAGCATTGGTGTGGTTTCTCGTTCAGGCACCTTGACCTATGAAGCGGTTCATCAAACTACGTTGGCAGGTTTAGGGCAAAGTACTTGTGTTGGTATTGGTGGTGACCCTATCCATGGCATGAGCTTTATCGATGTCATCTCGCGCTTTGAAAAAGACGAGAAAACCAAAGGCATTATTATGGTGGGTGAAATCGGTGGTACCGCGGAAGAAGAAGCCGCTGAGTACATAAAAAATCACGTAACTAAACCGGTTGTGGGCTATATCGCTGGCGTTACAGCGCCTCCTGGTAAGCGCATGGGTCACGCGGGTGCGATTGTTTCTGGCGGCAAAGGTACTGCGGACGCTAAATTTGAAGCACTTGAAGCAGCGGGCGTTCATATTGTAAAATCACCCGCGCAAATGGGTGCAAAAATGAAAGAAATTTTAGGCTAAACAGTTGCTTAAAGGATAAGTTAGGGGCTGTACTTGTTGCAGCCCTTTTTTTGTCTTGCAAGCACGCGACTAAAGGGTCGTATGAATAAAATATACTTGTTATGAAAATAGCCGTTGTGCAGTTTAATCCCAGCGTTGGCGATTTGATCGGTAATGCTGATCGAATTATCGATTTTTGTTCTCAGGCGACAGAGCAAGGCGCGAGCGCGATTGTTTTTCCAGAATTAGCCGTGACAGGTTACCCGCCAGAAGATTTGCTACTGCGCGACGACTTTATTCGCGGTGTTGAAAAAGAATTGGAGCGTATTGCTAAAAGCTGCCCTTTTATTACGATCATTTTGGGTTACCCAGAAAGAGATGAAAAGGGTTTGTTCAACAGCGCAGCGGTATTACAGACCGGTCAATTGGTCGCTAACTATAGAAAACAACGCTTACCAAACTACGGTGTATTCGATGAAAAACGGTATTTCGAACCGGGTACTCAAGCCTGTACGTTTGATCTTGATGGCCTAAAAATTGGCTTAACGCTGTGTGAAGACATCTGGACGCCGGCGGTCTGTCAGCAGCTTAAACAGACCGGCGCTTCACTTATCATTAACCTGAACGCCTCGCCTTTTGAGATTAACAAAGTCCAGCGTCGTATGGATACGGTACGGGCGAGAGTTGAAGAAACGGGCTTGCCGTTTATTTACCTAAACCAGGTCGGTGGGCAAGACGAACTGGTTTTTGACGGTGGATCGTTTGCGATGAATGCCGATCAGGTCGTTGTTCAGGCCCTGCCCGCGTTTGAAGAAGCAATGGAATTTATAGAGGTCGCTGACAATGGCGAACCTAAGGCTGCCATAAACACCGTAGCTAAGCCACTGTCGGAGCTAGCGAACATTTATCAAGCGCTGCTACTCGGCACGCGCGATTACGTCAGGAAGAATGGTTTTAAAGGAGCCGTTCTTGGTCTCTCGGGCGGTATTGATTCGGCGTTGACGCTGGCGATTGCGGTAGACGCTCTGGGCGCTGATTGCGTCGAAGTGGTGTTGATGCCGTCCAAATATACCGCTGATATGAGCAATGAAGACGCGATAATACAAGCGAAAGCGATGGCTGTTCAGCACCATATCATCCCCATTGCTCCAGCCGTTGAAGCATTTTCCGTGATGTTGGCGGAAACCTTTGAAGGGCTTGAGGCGGATGTCACTGAAGAAAACATACAGGCGCGTAGCCGTGGTGTGCTGCTGATGGCTATTTCCAATAAGAAAAGAAAAATATTGCTGACGACGGGCAATAAAAGTGAAATGAGTGTGGGTTACGCCACGTTGTACGGTGATATGGCGGGTGGTTTTGCGCCGATAAAAGACGTGCCAAAAATGATGGTTTTCGCCCTCGCAAAGTACCGTAATGACATATCGCAGGTGATACCTGAGCGCGTCATAGAACGGCCACCATCCGCTGAGCTAGCACCGGATCAAAAAGACGAGGATAGCTTGCCGCCGTACCCAGTGCTCGACGATATTTTAGAGCGTTATATCGAGTTGGATCAGTCGAGGCTACAAATAATACAGGCCGGTTATGAGCAAAGCGTGGTTGACCGAGTATTGAGGCTGGTCGAGCAAAATGAATATAAACGCCGTCAGTCACCGCCGGGTGTCAAGGTGACCTCGCGCGCGTTTGGCCGTGAGCGCCGTTTCCCCATTACATCGGGGTTTAGTAAAGTCCTTTTCCCTTCAGGCTAACTATTGATCTAACTCAAGATAGTTCCAAATTTTTTCTGAAAGCGTTTTTTCGTGCGCGTATTCAGGGTTGTCTAGCGGCGGTAAACCATTCGGGTAATTGAGATCATAGACGCGCTGGGCATCTGCTGATAAATCATTCATACCAGTCAGTTGATACGCATCAACCATCAATAACAGCGCGCGTGGAACGGCGGTTGTTTTTTGGTACTTTTCAATAATATGTCTAGCTCGGTTGATAGCGGCAACGTAGGCTCTTCGCTTCATATAATATTCGGCTACATTTAAATCGTGTAACGCGAGGTTCGAATTCAAAGCAATAATTCGTTGCTTTGAATCACCGGCGTATTTACTGTCGGGAAAACGACGTAATAGTGTTTCAAAATCATCCAGAGACTTGATGGCCGCGCCAGGGTCACGTTGTGATTTGTCGGTGGGTAAGTAGCGCTCTAAAAAACCAATACCTCTATTGAAGTTTATCAAGCCCTTAAGGTAGTAAATGTAATCAATACTGTCGTGACGCGGGTGAATACGAATAAAACGATTCGCGGTGGCCAGGGCGGATTCGGGTTCGTCATTTTTGTAATGCGCGTAAGTTAAATCAATTTGTGCCTGCTGGGCGTATGTTCCAAATGGGTAGCGAGACTCCAGACTTTCATATAGCTCAATGGCGGTCAAATAATTTTCGTCATCTAAAGCGGTTTTAGCTTCGTTATAAAAGTCAGCAGCGGACCAGTTTGCTTTTTCATCAGGGGCGTCGTTCGGCGTTACTACGTCCATTACAGAACAGGCGCTTAATGCGCTAAAAATAACGGCTAGTAGAATTCGTTTAATAGGTAGGTAATTAATAAAAGTCATGAGTTAAATAACGAGTTAAGAGAAATTAAGCGGTTATAATGCCGTAGCACATCAATTATTACAATGTTAACGGCTTGAAAACACCACAACAAATAGAATTAATTATACCTCACGAGATGGCGGGTCAACGACTCGACCAGGCCTTAGCAGAATTATGCCCTGAATATTCGCGTAGCCGACTGAAAAGTTGGCTCAATAGCGGCGATATTCTTATCGATAATGCGAGCCTTCGTCCGCGAGATAAAATAAACGGTGGCGAGTCGGTGGTCATTAACCCGATCGCAGATACCTCTTTAGATGTCAAAGCCGAGCCGATTGCATTAGATATCGTTTATCAAGACGAGGCGATGATTGTCGTCAATAAACCAGCCGGCTTAGTGGTCCATCCCGCTGCTGGTAATTGGGATGGCACCTTGCAAAATGCCTTGTTGCATCATGACCCTGAGTTAGAAGGTTTGCCACGAGCGGGCCTCGTGCATCGAATTGATAAAGAAACCAGTGGATTATTGATGGTGGCGCGCACCTTAACGGCGCATAAAACATTGGTTGACCAGCTTCAAGCGAGGACTTTTCAGCGTGAATACTTGACGGTTGTCAGGGGCTTTATAACGGCGGGTAGCACGATCAACGAGCCCATAGCGCGACACCCAACGGATCGAAAGCGGTACGCGGTGCGGGCTGGTGGCAAAGAATCCGTGACGCACTATCGCGTTGAAAAGCGATTCGCCAAACACACCTTATTAAAAGTCAAACTCGAAACAGGCCGTACGCACCAAATACGCGTACACCTTAGTCATAGGAACCATCCGATTGTGGGCGATCAGGTTTATGGCGGGCGTTATAAAGCTATCGCCAATGCCAGTGAGTTACTCAGTGATACCTTGCGTGGGTTTAAACGGCAAGCCCTGCATGCGGCCAAATTAGGCGTCGTACACCCGGTAACGGGCGAAGAAATTTCCTGGGAGTGTGAGCTCCCCTCCGATATGGCTAATTTGATTCGGGTGTTACAGCAAGAGTGCCCGGCTAAATAGTATGCCTAAGCGTTTTGTCGTACCCAACTGGCCGGCACCCAAGCAAGTAAAGGCGCTAACGACGTGCCGAAACGGTGGCGTAAGTGTCGACGCTTATTCCAGCTTTAATCTGGGGCGACACGTTGACGATGACGCATCCGCGGTCACTTCGAATAGGACTGCGCTGGTTGCTGCGTTAGAGTTGCCAGCAGACCCTGTTTGGTTAGATCAAGCTCATGGCGTCAACGTCGTGGAGTTGGACCAGTTCAATAAACAAACAACTCATCAGGCGGATGCTTCCCTTTCACGCACTCAGGGCCTAGTTTGCGCTGTTTTGACGGCCGACTGCTTGCCCGTTTTATTATGTAAGCAAGACGGCTCCGCTGTTGCGGCGGTACACGCAGGCTGGCGTGGGCTGCTATCGGGCGTTATAGAAAAAACTATAGCTGCGTTGGGTGATACAGAACAAATTCTCGCCTGGCTGGGTCCGGCGATAGGGCCGGGGCGTTTCGAAGTGGGTGCAGAAGTAAAGGAAGCGTTTGTCAAAAAAAATACCGTGATGCAACAAGCGTTTCGACAAACCGATGAGGCGCATCATCTGGCTGATTTGTACGCCTTAGCCAGAATGACGTTGATTCAATACGGTGTAAAAAGAATATATGGTGGTGAGCATTGCACGTATAATGAAGCCGATAAGTTTTACTCCTACCGACGAGAGCCCGTAACAGGCCGGATGGCTTCGTTAATTTGGCTGCAACCTTAAATTTTATTTATACCGATGAGCGCATTAACCTGGATCATTCTTTTTACCTTAATGGGCGGCGTGCTGAGCGTGTTGGCGGCGTCTTTGGTATTGGCCTTACCGAAAAAAATCATCAGCAAAGCGCTGCCGTTTAGCGTTAGTTTTGCGACGGGTGCCTTGTTAAGCGTCTCTTTCGTTGGCTTAATCCCTCATGCATTAGAAGAAGTAGGCGCTGACAATTTCCACACGCTATCGATCACCATACTGGGCGGTTTGATGTTCTTTTTTGTGTTGGAAAAGCTGGTGCTGTGGCGCCATTGCCATCACGACGACTGTGAAGGACACATTGATGTGAGCGCGCATAGTCATAAGTCTGCTGGCACACTGATATTGGTTGGCGATAGTGTGCACAATTTTGTCGACGGCGTTTTAATTGCAGCGGCTTTTTTAACCGATATTCATCTGGGCGTGGTGACGGCACTAGCGGTAACAGCGCATGAAATTCCGCAGGAAGTGGGAGATTTTGCCATTTTATTACAGAGTGGATTTAGCCGTAAAAAAGCCATTTTGTATAATGTTATTTCCAGTTTCGCGACGCTTGTTGGCGGCTTGTTAGCCTACTTCTGGTTGGCCGACTTTGAAGGTATATTGCCTTATGTATTGGCGTTTGCAGCAGCCAGTTTTATTTATATTGCGGTAGCCGATTTAATTCCTACGTTGCATAAACGCGTTAATTTGTCAGCCGCCGTGGAGCAAATTGCATTAATGATGTTCGGCATTGCCTTAATAAGCTGGCTACACGGTTTTATTCATTAAACCTGCAGGCTTAAAAAGCTGATCTGATTTAGATCATTGACTTGTCGTTATATCGACCCCATTAATAGGCTATCAACTACTAATGGGGAATAACGAATGCGAATGGACAAACTTACCAGTCAATTTCAAATGGCTCTGTCGGATGCGCAAAGTTTAGCGTTAGGCAAAGAACATCAATTTATAGAACCGACGCACTTACTGATAGCGATGCTTGATCAGCAAGGCGCGAGTGTTCGCCACTTGCTGAATTTGGCCGGTGTGAATGTCAATAAATTACGCTCATCTTTAGGTGATGCGCTGGATCGTTTGCCAACCGTTGAAGGTGCTGCGGGCGATGTTCAAGTGTCTAACGACCTCAGTCGTTTATTTAATGTCACCGATCAACTCGCGCAAAAACGCAAAGACGCTTATATTTCAAGCGAACTGTTTGTATTAGCGGCGCTCGATGATAAAGGCCAAACGGGCAAAGCATTGCAGGAATCAGGGGCGACGAAAAGTTTAGTGGAAAAGGCGATTGATGACGTACGTGGCGGTGAAGCGGTGAGCGACCAAAACGCAGAAGAAAACCGCCAGGCGCTGGAAAAATACAGTATCGATCTAACCGAAAGGGCCGAGCAGGGTAAGTTGGACCCAGTGATTGGACGAGATGAAGAAATCCGTCGCACTATTCAGGTGCTACAGCGGCGCACAAAAAATAACCCCGTGCTGATCGGCGAGCCAGGTGTGGGTAAAACCGCCATCGTCGAAGGGTTGGCTCAGCGCATCGTTAATGGCGAAGTACCCGAAAGCTTAAAAACCAAGCGGCTGCTGTCTTTAGATATGGCGGCTCTGATTGCGGGCGCAAAATTTCGTGGTGAATTTGAAGAACGTTTGAAAGCGGTGCTGAGCGACGTCTCCAAACAGCAAGGGCAGGTTATTTTATTTATCGACGAATTGCACACCATGGTGGGCGCCGGTAAGGGTGAAGGCGCGATGGACGCGGGCAATATGCTTAAGCCCGCACTGGCACGGGGTGAACTGCATTGCGTGGGCGCCACTACCTTAGACGAATACCGCCAGTACATTGAAAAGGACGCCGCGCTAGAGCGCCGTTTCCAGAAGGTGTTGGTTGATGAGCCCACGGTTGAAGACACGATTGCTATTTTACGCGGTTTAAAAGAGCGCTACGAAGTACACCATAGCGTCGAGATTACCGATCCGGCGATTGTTTCCGCTGCGGTGTTGTCGCACCGCTATATTACAGACCGTCAATTACCCGATAAAGCGATTGATTTAATCGATGAATCGGCCAGTCGTATTCGCATGGAAATGGATTCAAAGCCAGAATCAATGGACAGGCTGGAGCGCCGTTTAATTCAATTAAAAATTGAACGCGAAGCGGTTAAAAAAGAAACCGATGAAGCGTCGAAAAAGCGTTTAAATTTGCTGGAATCTGAAATAAATGAGCTGGGAAAAGAATACGCCGACCTGGAAGAAGTGTGGAAGTCTGAAAAGGCAGCCATGCAAGGCAGTGCGCAACATAAGGAAGAATTGGAGCGGGTTAAGCTAGAAATGGAAACCGCGCGTCGTGCGGGTGATTTAACGCGTATGTCCGAATTGCAATACGGCGAGATTCCGCGTTTAGAAAAGGCCATTCAAGAGGCCGAAAAAGGCGATGACGAGCACGTTTTTACCTTGTTACGTAATAAGGTTACCGAAGAAGAAATTGCCGAAGTGGTGTCCAAATGGACGGGTATTCCGGTCTCTAAAATGCTCGAAGGTGAACGCGAAAAACTATTACAAATGGAGGGCAATTTAAACCAGCGTGTTATTGGTCAGGATGAAGCGGTGAAGGCCGTCAGTGATGCTATTCGACGTTCTCGCGCAGGCTTGTCAGACCCTAATCGCCCAAATGGTTCATTCTTATTCCTTGGCCCAACTGGCGTCGGTAAAACAGAGCTTTGCAAGGCGTTAGCAGAATTTTTGTTCGATACCGAAGAAGCCATTGTGCGGATTGATATGTCCGAATTTATGGAAAAACACTCGGTTGCACGGTTGATAGGCGCGCCTCCGGGTTACGTTGGTTATGAAGAAGGTGGTTATTTAACCGAGGCGATTCGTCGCAAACCGTATTCCGTTATTTTGATGGACGAAGTAGAAAAAGCACACCCAGACGTGTTCAATGTCTTGTTGCAAGTACTGGACGATGGCCGTTTAACCGATGGCCAGGGTAGAACGGTAGACTTTCGAAATACCGTAATCGTGATGACTTCTAACCTAGGTTCAGATCGCATTCAGGAACTGGCGGGTGAAGCGAATTACGAGGAAATGAAGAGCGCCGTGATGGAAGTGGTGGGTAATCATTTTCGCCCCGAGTTTATCAACCGTATCGATGAGTCGGTGGTGTTCCACCCGCTGGGTCGTTCGCAAATCAGAGCCATCACCACGATACAAGTGGAGGTGCTACGTAAACGCCTGCAAGATCGAGATATGGATTTACTCGTATCAGAGGCCGCGCTGGATAAACTCGGCGAAGCGGGGTTTGATCCAGTGTACGGTGCGCGACCACTAAAAAGAGCGATTCAGCAACGTTTAGAAAACTCTCTCGCACAAGATATCTTATCCGGTCACTTTATGCCGGGCGACGTGATAAAGGTGGATGTAGAAGGTAAAGATGAAGATATGACATTGGTGTTTAACAAAGCGCCGTGATGATTAATCGCTAAACCAGATGTCACCGTACCAGGCCTGAGCGACGGCACCCGTTTGATCGGTGTCCGTCATGATGGCGACGGCTTCTATCGTCGTTATCGTTTTGCCGAATACCCGTTGAATGTCTTGTAGTATGTTTCTGCTTTCGCTGCGCCACCGATTGGATAGCTCTTCACCTGACTGAACCGCAAGCATTTGTGCGTTTACCGTGTAAGGGTTTGGCCAATGTTGGCCAATGGCTGACTGGTTAGCCCATACGTAACTCAAGGTTTTGGTTTGCCAAAAGAAGGGCCCGTCAGAAAATACGACATAAACTCGGGCGCTAAAATCATCGCCCGATTTAGCGCGTTCATTAGCGCTAGCGAGTGTGTTTTTAATCTTCCAGGACCAATGAATAATAGGCGTTTTGTTCAGATCAATATCGACTTCTGTAAATAAACCAGAGGCAGCTTTTGAGCTGCTAGCACTCAATACACTTAGGCCCTCCACGTGTTCAAGTTGATACCTTGTTTCCCCTTCAAATACTTGTGAAATCCAACCCGTTAAATCACTATTTGAAAAGTCGCCAACAATAATAGTTTCCGCTTGTGCGAGAGGCAAATAACTTAAAAGAAAAAATAATAGGGATGCTCTAAAGTCCATGATCAGGAAAAATGAAAATCATATTCGTTTCCAACTAAGTGGCTAACACCTAAAGTGAAGCGTAAAGCCTGTTTAAAGAAATAGAAAATATTTTTTGATAGCGACTCACTTTCTTGTCTCCTCATATTAACGTGCCCTGCAGAAGAGAGCCAAGATGACGGTTTTGACGTTCAACTTGTCACGATACGGTAATAAATATACCGTATCGTTACCAATTATATTTAATAAGCGATTATTTTTATGGCGAAAACAAAAGTTTTACTGGTTGAAGACGACGAAGATATTGGCGAAATGTTGCAGCTTGCGCTGCTTTCAAATGGCCTCGATGTGGTCTGGTGTGTTGATGTGATGAAAGCGCAGAAGTCAATGCATGATAGAGCGCCGGATATTATTTTATTAGACTGGATGCTGCCGGGTATCAGCGGCCCTGATTGGGTTAAATTTTTAAAAAGTCAGGATGAAAATAAACATATCCCCATTATCATGCTAACGGCCAGAGGGTCAGAAGACGATAAAATTGCGGGCCTGGAAACGGGCGTAGATGATTATGTGACCAAGCCGTTTTCGGTGCGCGAACTAGTCGCACGAATTAAGGCGGTACTCAGGCGGGTTGAACCGACGGATGAGAGCAATTTGTTATCAATAGGCCCTCTCGTGATTGACCCTGAGGGGCACAGCGTCATTCTCAATAACGTTGAAGTGATGATGAGCCCAACAGAATATAAACTACTTTATTTTTTGGCGACGCACCCTAATAAGGTTTATTCACGCAATCAGTTATTAGATAACGTATGGGGCAATAATGTGTACGTGGAAGACCGTACGGTTGACGTACATATACGGCGTTTAAGGAAAATTTTAGAAGCCCAGGGTTGTGCGGATCTGGTGCAAACGGTACGCGGCTTCGGTTACAAATTAACGGCTATTTAGGGTGGACATGGATTGGAAATTTGAACGAAATAGCGTGCTGCTATACCTGGTAATCGCGGGCGTATTAGGTGCTTTGGTGGGTTATAGCGCATGGTTTATGGCAGTATTTTTATTGGGCTATATCATCTTTCAACTTTATCGTTTGCAGCGACTTCATGATTGGGCGCAAGGGAGTGAGTTGAAGAGCGTGCCGTTTGAGAAAGGCTTGTTGGGTCAGCTGGCGTATCAGATGTATCAAAGTAAAAAGCAACGTTTGGCGCAAAAAGCCAGCGTCGGCGAACAGCTGGAGCGCTTTAGAAAACTGATTTCTATTTTTCCGGACGGGGTTGTTATTTTATCGTTATCGAATGAAATTAAATGGTTTAACGGTAGGGCCTCAAAATTATTGGGGTTAAAAAAAGAGGATGAAGGGCAGTTGTTAAACCATTTGATTCGTCACCCGCATTTCACAAGATTACTCAACCAACCACAAAAAGATGGCGTGTTGGTGATGGGGTCGCCCGTTATTGAATCGAGCAGGACGGCAGAAAAAATTGAGATAAGAGTGCTGCCGTACGGCTCTGATGAACGTTTGCTTTTGGTGCGCGATGTAACGAAAGTAGAGCGGACGAACCAGATGCGTAAAGACTTTGTATCAAACGCCTCGCACGAATTAAGAACGCCCTTAACCGTGCTGAAGGGTTACGTTGAAATGTTATTGACCGATAGCTCAGCCGGAAAAGAGCGGGTAGAAAAATCACTGCTAAAAGTAGATCAACAGGTGCTTAAAATGCAAACGATGATCGACGAACTGTTGCAGTTGAGTAAACTTGAAGACAGTGAGGTCGAAAATTCGAATAATATAATCAACCTGCACGATTTGTTCGAGCAACTTGATATAGAGTTTCAGCCCGTTGCCCAACAACGAAAACAAACGCTACGATTTGATGCGCAGCCCAATGTTGATCTAAAGGGTAATAAAAGCTCTATTCTTACCGTTTTGCGCAATCTTATTAGCAACGCTATTAATTATACCGAGCAACGAGGTGAGGTTCGTGTGACCTGGTCGTTGAATGATAAAGGCGAGGGCGTTATTAGCGTAAACGATAGCGGTAAAGGTATCGCCGCAAGACATTTAGGCCGTCTAACAGAACGTTTTTACCGAGTACCAGAAAACAATATTATGCATAAAAATGGCACGGGGCTCGGTTTGGCTATCGTTAAGCACGAGTTAGAACGCCACGAAGCACAGCTGATTATTGATAGTAAGGTGGGGGAAGGAAGTCGATTTCAGTGTCTCTTTTCTGCAAACAGAGTTAATGAATAGTTAACGGTATTTAAGATTTATTACCGTCATTAAACTGTCATATATCGTTCATTATAATGCCACATGGCGAACATAAACTGAGTCCCAAGGTAGAGCGTGGCTTTATCCATGATCGAAATAATTGGAGATACAAATGAAAATGAAGAAAATACTAGCATTAGGGCTCATTGGTTTAACGGCCGCTACGGCAGCCCACGCGGCTAAAATTGAAGGCACTGGTTCAAGTTTTGCGTACCCAGCGTACACAACGTGGAGTAAGGCGTATTACGATGAAACGGGCAACCAGGTAAATTACACGCCAACAGGCAGTGGTTCAGGCATTAAAGAAGTGGCAGCTCGTCACGTTGATTTTGGTGGTACAGATAAGCCTTTAAAGTCGAAAGCGTTAGCAAAAGCCGGATTAATTATGTTTCCAACGGCTATCGGCGCAATAACATTTGCCTATAATGTTGAGGGTGTTAAAGGCTTGAAACTAAGCGAAGCGGCTATTTCAGGCATTATGTTAGGTAGCATCACCAAGTGGAATGATGCGTTGATCCAAAAAGACAATGCGGCTGTTAATTTACCTAATAAGGATATTTTATTTGTTCACCGTAGCGATAAATCGGGTACTACTTTCGCATTCACCTATTACTTGAGCAAAATGAACGCCCAATGGCGTGGGCAGATTGGTGCTAAGAAAGTCGTTGACTGGCCATCTACCAACCGCATCGCTGGTAAAGGTAATTTCGGCGTAGCTACCGCGATTAAAAACAATGCATTCTCAATTGGCTATGTAGATTACGCCGATGCTAAGAAAAATGGCCTGGATATGGCCGTTATAGAAAATGCCGAAAAGAAATTTATCGTGCCGGAGCCCGCTTCATTTGAGGCAGCAGCGACTTACGCGAACTTAGACCCGAAAAAAGATTTTTACGCCAATATTGCTTATCCTCCCAAAGGTTACCCAGTCGTTACGGCAACGTTTGCTCTTGTTCCTAAAGAGGGCGAAAATTCTAAAGAAGTGATTAAGTTCTTTGAATACGCGCTGACTAAAAAGAATAAATTAATTGAGGAAGTGGGTTATGTAATGCTTCCAGAGGTTGTTATTAAGAAAATCCAGGGCTACTGGGTAGAAAAAGGTTTAAAATAAACCAAATATTTATCTAAGTTTTAGACGTGTCTATAACCTCCCCAGTGTTGCATTGGGGAGGTTATTCATTAAATAGAAGGCGGTAATGGAATCAATTTTTAAAAAACTAGCTCAGTTCAGCGCCAGCCTCGTATTTTTTATTTTGGCCGCAACGGCTATCGTTCTGTACTTGTCTGCAAAGCCTGCTATTGAAGAGTTTGGCGTACATTTTTTATTCGAGTCACGTTGGGGAGTTGAAGAGAAAGTTGAGCCGTCTGCGATTGAACAAAGCAAACAAGAGCTTGTGACTGGCAGCATTGATGATGAAGACTTCATAACAGATGATGAGGACTTCGTGATGGACGATGAAGATTTCGTTATGGATGATGAAGACTTTGTGACAGATGATGATACAGAGGGGAACTCAAATAAGTCTAAAGTTATCTACGGTGCCTTAGTTCCCATCGTCGGGACTATATTTTCAACCTTAATAGCGATGCTTTTTTCTATACCTATTGCGATGGGTATAGCTGTTTTTTTATCAGAAATAGCCCCAGGTTCACTCGCTAAGCCAGTAGGCGTTGCGATTGAGTTACTGGCTTCCATCCCCAGTATTATTTATGGCATGTGGGGGCTGTTTTATTTTGGGCCGTTTATCGCCAGTATTTTCGGTGGCAACACGGTGTCGTTGCTCGTTGCGGGTTTAGTGTTGGGTATCATGGTCATTCCTTTTATGGCTGCGCTTAGCCGAGATGCGATCAGCACGGTGCCGGACCTGCTAAAAGAGTCAGCTTACGCGATGGGCGCTACTAAACTGGAAGTGATTAAGGACGTGGTGTTTCCTTACGCAAAATCGGGCATTATCGGCTCAATAATTCTTTCTTTTGGCCGCGCTTTAGGCGAAACGATGGCGGTGGCTTTTGTTATCGGCGGGGTGTATCAATTTGCAGGAAAAGTAACCGACCCAACCAACTCAATACCCGTTGTGCTAGCGAATAGCTTTGCAGAGTCCAGCGGTTTAAGTTTGTCGGTGTTGTTCTATCTGGCGCTGATATTATTTGCGATGAGCTTTATCGTCATAGCGGTCGCTAAATTTTACTTTTTGAGGCGCAAATAATGCGATTATTCATAAATAAGCTATTCCTCGTTTTTTCCACCATAACGGCGTTGATCGGGCTGTTCTTTTTGGCCTGGATTTTATATACGTTGTGCTCAAAAGGCATAGCGGGCATAAGTGTGGACGTGTTCACTAAAGACTTGATAGACGGTGGCTTACGCAATGTTATTGTTGGCCAATTAATGATGTCGGGCGTGGCGACCGTTATTGGTATTCCTGTGGGCATTCTGGCGGGTATTTACCTGCAAGAATACGGTCAAAACTCAAAAACAACCGAGTTCATGCGCGATTTGAGCGACGTGATGATGTCGGCCCCATCCATTGTAGTGGGCACGTTTGTGTACGCGATTGTGGTCGTTCCAACGGGTCATACCAGCGGGTGGGCTGGCGTACTAGCTTTATTTATTTTAATGGTGCCGATTATCGTTAGAACCACAGACGATATGCTTAACTTAGTGCCTGTTGAGCTACGTGAAGCGGGGATGGCGATTGGTGCATCGAAATATCACGTGACCATGAATATCGTTGTTCGCTACGCCAAGGCGGGTATTTTGACGGGTATTTTGCTCGCATTCGCGCGAGTTGTAGGCGAAACAGCACCGCTGATTTACACCAGTGGTTCTAGTCAGTTTTGGTCAACGGATTTAACCGGCACTTTCCCGTCGTTAACGGTATCGATATACAACCTGGCGACTATGCCTGACGATAAGATGGTTCAATTAGGCTGGACAGGCGCATTTTTGCTGACCAGCATGGTGTTATTTATTAACTTAATTGGCAGATATGCCAGTAATAAAAAGAGACGCTGAAAAATGAAGAATATGATGGAAGTGCAAGCGTTGACGTTTACTTACAAGGGCTCGTCTGAGCCGTCGTTAAAGAATGTTACATTGCCGATTGAAAAAAATAAGGTGACAGCGCTGATCGGGCCCAGTGGTTGCGGTAAATCAACCTTATTGCGTGGAATGAATCGTATTCATGATTTATACCCGGGGCATCGATACGATGGCACGATTAATTTATTAAATTCGGACGCTCAAGGTTATACCGATATCCTGACGATTAAAAAAGAGGCGGAATTAATTCGTTTGCGCCAGCGGGTGGGTATGATTTTCCAAAAACCCACGCCATTCCCGATGACTATTTTCGAAAACATTGCTTACGGGCTCAGGTTAACGGGTGTTAAAAAACGCTCTGACATTGAAGAAGTAGTTGAAAGGTCGCTTCGAGACGCCGCTTTGTGGGAAGAAGTAAAAGACAGGTTAAACTTAGATGCGCGTAGTCTAAGTGGTGGTCAACAGCAGCGCTTATGTATCGCGCGCGCGATAGCATTAAAGCCCGAAGTCATCTTGTTTGATGAGCCGACCAGCGCGCTAGATCCGATTTCAACCTTGGCAATCGAAGAAATGATTTCGGTGCTACGGGAAAAATACAGCATCTGTATCGTCACGCATAATATGCAACAGGCGGCGCGTATTTCCGATTACACCGGTTTTATGTATCTCGGTGAAATGATTGAATTTGACCAAACAGATACTATTTTTATGAAACCATCCGTTAAACAGACAGAAGACTACATCAGTGGTCGTTTTGGTTAAGGAGAGAAAGAAAATGGCTACACGACAACATATTTCGCACAAATTTGACGAAGAAGTAGAGGAAGTCACTAGCAACGTTTTGAGCATGGGTGGTTTGGTGCTACAACAAGTTGGCATGGCGGTGACCGCCTTATTGACTCGCGATAAAGCGTTGGCTGAATCGGTCATAGAAGGTGACGTAAAAGTGAACACCTTTGATGTAAAGATAGATGAACAGTGCAATCGCATTATTGTAATGCGCCAACCAACAGCGACAGATTTAAGGTTGATTATGGCGATTATAAAAACAACCAATGATTTAGAAAGAATTGGCGATGAGGCAAAGCGAATAGCCCGTCAGGCGATAGATATTTCTGCCAGGGGTACTGTTCCAGAGCAGTTTGCTAGCATTGAACAAATGGCCGAGCGCGTCAAAGATATGCTCAATAGAAGCCTGGATGCGTTCGCTCGAAAAAATATCGAAGAGGCCGTTTCGGTTATCAACCTGGATAGTAAGGTTGATAGGGATTACGAAAACCTTACGCGTCAACAAATCACTCATATGATGGAAGATCCGCGAAAAATCCCAGCCTCTATCGATTTATTATGGTCCGCCAGATCGCTTGAGCGCATCGGTGATCGCTCGTGTAATATTTGCGAATACGTCATCTACCTGGTTAAGGGGAAAGACGTCAGACACATTGATATTAAAGAGCTAGAAGAGCAACTCGAAGAGTAAATTATAGTAAAACCATCTAGCAAAAAGCCCGCCGGATAGCGGGTTTTTTGCTGTTTGACGGCAAAAAATAACAACTGTCACCTGTCTGTCACAAGGCTGTCATCTTTAAGGCATAGAATTCATCCGTGTTACAAATTAATCTCATTACATAACGAGGAAGAAAATGAAACAGACAACATTATCAATGGCTATCAAAGCAGCGTTATTAGGTGCTTCAGTTGTAATAGCGCCTGCCGCGCTTGCCGCAGACAAAGAGTTACTGGATATCTTAAAAGCCAACGGTGCTATTACAGAGGCTCAGTACACAGAGTTATCTATGTCTAACATGATGTCTAAAAATGACAGGCCGTCTGATGCATTGCTTAAAAAAATGGCCTGGGCTGGCAAGATCAAAATTAAAGGTGATTTGCGTTTACGGCAAGAAAATAATAAAGGTACAGCAGGAAAAGACGGTAATAAAGATAGGCAGCGTATTCGTGCGCGTATAGGTGTCTATGCTGATGTGGCCGATAATGTTCAGGCTGGTGTGCGTTTAGCTACAGGTGGCTCTACTACTTCTGCTAATACCACCTTAGAAGACGATTTTGATATGAAAGACATCTTTTTAGATCTTGCCTATATTAATTGGCAACCATTGAATGGTTTAGAGGTGATAGGCGGTAAATTCAAACAACCGTGGGAGCAAGTAAGTGGCGCTCTGATTTGGGATGGTGATTTAAATCCTGAAGGTTTGGCTTTTCGTTACTCTACACAGCTAGCTGGAGCACAATTGATTGCATCAGCCGGCCATTTGGTACAGGGTGAAGACGGCAATGATACAGTTTCAGAGGATGCGAAAGTGACGTTTGGCCAGCTCGCTGCAAAATTTAAAGTCGCAGGCGCGAAAACTAAATTAGGTGTTTCTATATTTGATTTTGATGCTGAAGATGGTGAGGACGTTACAACAGGGTTGGGTAATTCAGATGATACTAAGTTTAATGTTTCTGAAGTGTTTGCTGAAACAAATATTGACCTGGGGTTGCCGGTTAAATTGTATGGGCAATATGTGATAAATAACGATGCGTCAGGCGTTAACAGTGGTGAAGATACTGCTTGGTTATTGGGCGTTGGAACCAAAATGGGTAAATGGAAGGCAAGCTATGATTACCGTGATACGGAAGCAAATGCGGTTAATAGTTCTTTCAATGATTCAGATTTTGCTGGAGGCAGCACAGACTCGAAAGGTAGCCGTTGGAAGTTGTCATATAAAATCAATAAAAACTTCAGTTTGGCAACTACGTATCTAGATACAGAAATTGGTACTTTAGGCGAGAATAAAGGAGATGCTGACACCTGGCAAATTGATTTAGTCGCTAAATTCTAACTACTAAAACGTATTTTCGTTTTGGCCCGGACAGGATGTCTGGGCTTTTTTATGCCTAATACTAGGCGATTTTAATATTTCCCTTTATATTGTTTGAAAATTAAAAAGATAAGGGAAGATCGCTATGGCGTCAAAAAACTATTTATCGGGTCTATTTGGACCGTCTCCCGTTGCCCCGCTTCAGTCGCATATGACCCTGGTCGACGAATGCGTTACTAAGTTAATCGCTTTATTTGAATGTATGGCGAAAGGTGATACCGAAGCAGTAGAAAAGGTTTATCACGAAATCGCCGCACTGGAGCAAAAAGCGGATGACCAAAAACATTTATTACGAGAACACCTTCCCCGCGGGTTGTTTATGCCCATTGAGCGGCAAGATTTACTAGATGCGTTACGTATCCAGGATCTTTTAGCTAATCGCGCGCGCGATATCGCGGGCATTGTCGTCGGTCGACAAATGCAATTTCCAGAACAAGCGAACGAGCGTGCAATAGAGTTGGTTAAGGCAACGGTTGAAACGTGCCACCAGGCATTAAGGGTGGTCAATGAGTTAGATGAATTGGTAGAAACAGGTTTTAGAGGCCGCGCAGTACAGGTGGTCGAAGAAATGCTGGTTAAGTTGGATAACCTCGAATCTGAAACGGACCGTATCCAGGTGGAGTTACGTACAGATCTATTCGCCGTAGAACGCGATTTATACGCGGTAGATGTGATGTTTATGTATCGCATTATTGAGTCTATTGCGGAAATTGCAGATGACGCAGAACGCGTAGGCCGTCGTTTCCAGCTGATGCTGGCAAAATAAGGGGTTCTCACGATGGATTATGGAACAACTTATTTAATATTAGCGGTTATTTTTGGCCTTTTTATGGCGTGGGGTATCGGCGCAAATGACGTCGCCAACGCGATGGCTACGTCTGTAGGTTCAAAAGCCATTACTATTAAACAGGCCATTCTTATTGCCGCGGTATTTGAGTTTGCTGGCGCCATTTTAGCGGGCGGGCAGGTCACATCGACTATTCGTAAAGGTATTATTGACGTATCGAGCCTGGGTGCCACGCCAGAAGTGCTGGTGTTCGGCATGCTGGCGGCTTTGCTGGCGGCCGGAACATGGTTGCTGGTCGCATCACACATGGGCTGGCCAGTATCAACCACGCATTCAATCGTAGGTTCTATCGTTGGCTTTGCGATCGTCGGCATAGGTATGGATGCCGTTCAATGGGGCAAAGTAGCAACGATTGTGATGAGTTGGGTCAGCTCACCCTTATTGGCAGCGGTTTTATCGTTCTTAATTTTTAGAAGCGTACAAAAACTGATATTAGAAACAGATAAGCCGTTAGAGAATGCAAAAAAATACGTGCCCATTTATATCTTTTTCGTAGGTTTTATCCTGGCGATGGTCACCATGGTGAAAGGGCTGAAACATATTGGGTTAGACATCAAAGGAATGGATGCGATATATATTGCTATCACCATTGGTGTGGTGGTGATGTTTTTGGGGAAGGTGCTAATAAGCCGTTTGAAATTTGAAATGAATGAAGATATTAGTTTTCATTACACGAACGTAGAGAAAATTTTTAGTGTTCTGATGTTACTAACGGCTTGTGCGATGGCGTTTGCTCATGGTTCCAACGACGTGGCCAATGCGATAGGGCCTTTGGCTGCGGTCGTGAGTATTGTCGATACGGGTGAGTTATCTCAAAAGTCACCACTACCTTTATGGATATTACTGGTGGGCGGCGCAGGTATCGTACTTGGCCTGGCAATGTATGGGCGTAAAGTGATCGAAACGGTCGGTACAAAAATTACGGAACTGACGCCGAGCCGTGGTTTTTGCTGTGAAGTCTCAGCGGCGACGACGGTTGTTTTAGCATCTGGAATTGGCTTGCCTATTTCTACAACGCATACCCTGGTAGGTGCCGTGTTAGGCGTTGGTATGGCTCGAGGAGTTTCCGCAATAAATTTAAGCATCGTTCGTGGTATTTTTATGTCCTGGATAATCACCTTGCCGATTGGTGCGGGTTTAGCGATTATTTTCTTCTTTATTCTAAAAAACATATTTACTTAGAGAGTTAATTTTTTTGGAAATGCACTAGTCATTGCTTACCAGGGTATTTGTGACGACTGCTGAATGACCAACGAGCAAAAAATATATCTGGGTGGCCCTTTAAAAAACGCAAATCTCTGCTAAAGTCATAAGTATATGAATGAAGCGGTTTTCAACCGTAAAATATACTGAGGTCTTAATTTTGGATATAGCAACTCTCGTAGGCTTTTTGGGCGGTTTAGGTATTATTATTGGTGCGATCGCGACCGGTGGCGACGTCATGATGTTTGTCGATGTGCCATCCGTTTTAATTGTTGTGATCGGAACCTTTATGGTAACGCTCATGCAAATTTCCCTGTCAGATTTTTTCGGTTCGTTCAAAATCGCATTAAAGGCGTTCATGAATAAAAATGACGACCCCGTCCAGTTGATTTTAAAAGCGGTTGAATTATCTGACGTGGCGCGTAAAAACGGTTTGCTAGCGCTTGAAGATCAGGAAGTCGATAACGAATTTCTCAAACGCGGTCTAGGCCTGTGTGTGGATGGCCACGACGCAGCGATGGTTCAACGATTACTTGGCCGCGATATGGACCTGGCGATAGAGCGCCATGAAGTGGGTGCGACGATGTGGAAGTCGGTAGGCGATATGGCGCCGGCAATGGGCATGATCGGAACACTAGTGGGTCTGGTACAAATGTTGGCTAATATGTCAGATCCAGCAGCGATTGGGCCTGCGATGGCCGTAGCGTTGTTAACCACCTTGTACGGAGCCGTTATCGCTAATGCTTTTGCCTTACCAATGGCTGCTAAGCTGGGCATTGTGAGCCATAACGAACGTCTAAATAAGGCGCTTATTCTTGAAACTATTCGAAGTATTCAAGAAGGGATGAATCCGCGCGTATTGGAGACGCTTCTTAAAACCTATCTGCCAGAAAGTAAGCGTAGTGCTATTGGCAAGCCTGACGACGAGTAACGATGGCTGACGATTGTCCAAAGTGTGAAGAAGGACTACCGCCGTGGGTAGCGACCTTCGCCGATTTAATGTCGTTATTGATGTGTTTTTTCGTGTTGTTATTGTCGATGGCAACGATGGACGCAAACAGATTTAAAAAGATGGCCGACTCGCTCAACGACGCGTTTGGTGTGCAACGCAAAGTGGTCGCCTACGAAATAGTTATGGGTACCAGTGTAGTGGCTCAACACTTTAGCCCCGCAGCAGGTGATCCCACTGTTCTTGATGAGGTTCGACAGCAGACGACAGATTCTGAAAAAGCAACCTTGGGCAAGGATTCTGATACGGACTCCGAAGAAAAAAAACAAGAACAAGCTAAAGAATTGTCAGAGATGCAAGAGGCAGTACAAGTTGTGACTGAGTACGTGGAAGCGAATGAGCAAAAGATTAATGAAGCTAAAGACCTAGCTGAAGAAATAAAAGAGTTCATGATTCATGAGATTGAGCAAAGTATGGTTAGTGTAGAGACCGACGTCAATCGAGTGGTTATACGTATACATGAAAATGGCTCGTTTCCTTCGGGCAGCGCAGAATTTAACCGTGAGTTTTTACCAATTATGGATAAAATAACGGCCGTGGTAAACGGCAGCAGAGGAACGGTCAAGGTGGCGGGTCATACAGATAATATTCCAATTAAAGCAGGTTTGTACCGATCAAACTGGGAGCTTTCAGCCGCTAGAGCGGTGAGTGTTGCGCAAGCGCTGTTAACTGATGGTACAGTGGATGAAAACAGGTTGATAATTGAAGGGCACGCTGATACCGTCCCATTAACGGGTAACGACACGCCAGAAGGTAGGGCAGAAAATAGGCGAGTGGAAATTATTCTGATTCAAGGCGAAATGCCTCAGGATTCAAGTGAACCAATTTTAAACGTGGTGAGATGACGATGAGTGAACCAGAAGGACAAGAACGCAGGGGTTATTTTAGAATAGATGACGAGGTCGCTTTAAGTTATCGCTTAGTGTCGGCTGACGAGAATAAAAGCAGCGACGTTTTACGAATTAATGAAAATGACTCAGTGCCTTTGGCTAATGAGCTTGAAAAGATGCGCGAGGTGTCGCGTATACATTTTCGCCACGTGGAAAAAGAATCACCTGAAGCCGCGCGTTATTTTACCTTTATAGAAAAGAAAATTGATTTGTTGGCGCACCATATTATGCTGGGCGCGAATGATTTGTTTATAAAGAATACGCAATCGGTCAGTATAAGTGGTTCCGGGCTAGCTTTTACAGCGAGTGAATCGTTAAGTATTGGTGATTTGATAGAGCTAAAGTTTATTTTAAAACCGTCGCTAACGAGTATTCAGACTTTTTCAAAAGTAGTGTCTTGTCACGCTCAAGATGGCCAGTTTAAGGTAGCCGTTGAATATAGCCAGCTGACTGATGATGACAGGGACCTATTAATTCGTCATGTGGTAAAAAAACAGATGAACGATATTCGAGAACATAAGGACTAACCAAGTTTTGTTGAGCGATCATCTGTTGCGGTTGGATTGAAGCTGCTATGCTTTTTAAATGGAAATATCTGCAACACAAAAGAAATTAATAAAAAAACTGGCCAATGGTCAGTTTTTTTCTGGCCAGCAACTGGCGGATGAGCTGGGTGTTAGCCGAACGTCGATTTGGAATTATCTTAAATCGCTTGAAAGCATTGGTTTTCAGCTGCACGCTGTGAAAGGAAAGGGTACGCGTCTTGAGTCACCCATTGAATTACTCGATAAGTCGCTCATTCTTGAAGACCTAATAAAGAGTCAACGCGGTAATCCAGTTCAATTGGATATACTCGATGTTTGCTCATCAACAAATCAGCACCTGACTGAAAAAAATAATTTAAAGTCTTTACCGGATGGCGCAATTTGCATAACTGAAATGCAAACGGCGGGTAGAGGACGCCTCGGAAGAACGTGGGTTTCTCCGTTTGGGCAAAATGTTTATGCCTCTTTTCTGTGGCGTTTCAAAAGCGGCATATCCGCCTTGTCAGGTTTGAGTTTAGCCTGTGGTGTAGCCGTTTGTGACGCATTGAAAGACTTGGGTCTGGATGGGCACGGCTTAAAATGGCCGAACGATATTTTATGGCAGGGTAAAAAATTAGGCGGTATCTTGGTTGAGATTCAGGGTGAAAGCCAGGGAGAGTATACCGCCATCATCGGTATAGGCATCAACTATAAAATGAATTCACACTCGTCGGCTGCAATAGATCAACCCTGGGCTGATCTACATAATGCACAGCAAAATGTTCCCGGAAGAAATAAGTTAATCGCTCAGTTGATAGAACGCGTATTGGATATTCTCGATAGTTATGAAGAAAAGGGCCTGACGCCCTACGTCGATCAATGGAACGATTACGATGACTACCGGGGAAGGAAGGTTCAAATTATTTCAGGAAGCTCTACCCAATACGGTGTCGCGATGGGTATTTCGAGCAATGGTGAGCTTCAATTATTGCGGTCTGATGGTGAAACTCAAGCCGTTATGTCGGGTGAAGTCAGTTTAAGGCTGGATGAAAATTAAGTGAGCGAACTATTCATAGATAGAGGCAATACGGCGCTTAAATGGCAAGTGCTGGAAGGCGGTGCGTTGCGAGTTGCCGGTGCCGCCAATAACAACATCCCATTGGGCGAGGCGCTTGGTCAATTATCGGGTTCTAATTATTCAGCGGTCTTTGTTTCCAGCGTAGGCGAAGATGATTTTTGTAAAAACCTCAGTAAATGGGCCGCTGACCAGGGGCACGCAAGCCCCGTATTTTTTAAAAGCTCGCCTCAAGCGTGTGGCGTCGCGAATGCGTATGACGAACCCTCTCAGCTAGGCGTTGATCGTTGGTTGGCGATGATAGCCGCGCACAATAAATACTCAGGCATGCTGTGTGTTGTAGATAGTGGTACCGCACTGACAATGGATTTTATAAACAACGAAGGCTTGCATTTAGGCGGATTTATAGTGCCGGGCGCCGAGTTAATGAAAAGTAGTTTATTGGACAATACGCAAAAAATTACCCTGCAAGTTACTCACCCAGCGGGGCAATTAGGGAAAAACACAACGGCTGCTGTTAGTTTAGGTATTCAACAAATGCTACGAGCCTTCGTGTTGCAACAACTGGCGGAAATGGAAATAAAGCATCAGCAAAAGATCACACTTATTATCACGGGAGGTCACGCGAAAGAGCTGACGGAAAATTTGTCAGTCACGGGGCACATCGAAAGCGATCTGGTTTTTCAAGGTATGCGACTTCTGTCTGAGCAGTCAGCATGAAGCGATTGTTTCTTTTGCTGCTATTCATCAATGTGGCTTATTTCTTTTGGGGGACGACGGTTAAACAAAATATGGCCCATTCACAGCAACAAGCGCCGTTATATGATGCAAATAAAGTGGAAACACTGAGGTTAATCTCAATGGAACAAGTTGCTTTAGAAATCTCTAAGATAGAGAGTAAGCAAGATGTGGTCGATAAAATCGAGCAGCCCGCGCAGCCCCCAAGTAATAGCTGCTATGTTTTGGGCGACTTTGCCACACAAGCAGAGGCGGAGCAATTTAAGTCGAGTCTGGACGTCGAGGTTAATCAAGCGGCCGTTATTCCTATACGAACGGTTGACGAGTTTTGGGTCATATATCCTGCGGCGGCCACTTGGGAAGAGTCATTGCGAAACGAAGCCATGATAAAAAATAAGGGCGTGTCTGATCTATGGTTACTGCCTAAAGGGGAGAGTAAGGGCATCATTTCCTTGGGTTTGTTTGTCGATATTGACCGGGCGACCAACAGGTTGAAAGAATTGACCGAGAAACAAATTAACGCAAAAATTGTTGTCAGAAGTAAATCGCGTTTCGCACTAAAAATTGAAGCGAGTGACGAGGTGGATGTAGTTGAATCGCTTTCAAATCAATCCCAGGCGTTTAAGGAAAGCGGTATGAGTAAAATTAGTTGTTAATCGTTGCCGAGGCTTTTCATTTAGCATAGAATACTCGCCCTGACGCTGGCATAGCTCAGTTGGTAGAGCAGCTGATTTGTAATCAGCAGGTCGTAGGTTCGAATCCTATTGCCAGCTCCATTTTTTAGATGGATTCAAAAAGGCGAAACTTCAACGTTTCGCCTTTTTTTATGCCTATTAAAAATAGCCATTGATTGCAAAATGTCGCTAATTTAGCGAAAATACAAGGTTCATTCGGTTTAGGTCAATTATCACTTCCTCTTTGACGTATTAAGTTCGTTAGGGGAATCAAGCTTTGGGTAGAAATATGAAAAAAACAATGTACGAAAAAATCTGGGATAGCCACTTCGTCAATCAGGCAGAAGGTCAGGCGCCTTTACTCTATGTCGACAGACATTTGATGCATGAAGTCACCAGCCCGCAAGCCTTTGAAGGTCTTCGCGTGGCAAATAGAAAGGTTCGCAACCCACATAGTATTTTGGCGACAATGGATCATTGTGTGCCAACCAAAGACCGTGATTTACCCATCGCCGATCCAATCGCGAAAAAGCAAATTGAAACCATGGCGGTTAATTGCGAAGAAAATGGCTTGAATTTGTACAATATGGAAAGCCCAGATAATGGCGTGATTCATATCGTCGTACCTGAGCACGGGTTCGTGCACCCAGGAATGGTGGTTGTATGTGGCGATAGCCATACCGCAACGCACGGTGCTTTTGGTGCGCTGGCTTTCGGTATCGGCACATCAGAAGTCGAGCACGTAATGGCGACGCAAACCTTACCGCAACAAAAGTCAAAAACCATGCTCGTTCAAGTGGACGGCGAACTGTCTAAATACTGTACCGCTAAAGATATCGCGCTGGCCGTTATTGGTAAAACGGGTACCGCGGGTGGAACCGGTTACGTAATTGAATACGCCGGTGAAGCGATTAGAGCGCTATCTATGGAAGGCCGTATGACGGTGTGTAATATGGCGATCGAAGCGGGCGCTCGCGCTGGCATGGTTGCACCGGATGAAAAAACCTATGAATTCCTAAACGGTCGTGAGTTTGCGCCTAAAGGTTCAGCCTGGGAGCAAGCGCTTGAGTATTGGAAGTCTTTAGTCACCGAGGAAGGCGCGCAGTTCGACGCGGTAGTTACCCTCGATGCCGCTGATATTTCACCGCAGGTCACCTGGGGTACTTCGCCAGAACAAGTGGTGGGTGTGAATGCTGTTGTGCCAGCGCCAGAGTCATTCGCTGACGCCGGTAAGAGCTTGGCTTGTGAAGGCGCATTAAAATATATGGACCTAAAGCCGAATACGAAAATGACGGATATCAATATCGATTACGCGTTTATTGGTTCTTGCACCAATGGCCGCATCGAAGATTTTCGTGATGCAGCGAGCGTCGCCAAAGGAACTAAAGTCGCAGAAGGCGTTACCGCGATAGCGGTACCCGGCTCGTATCGCGTGAAGTGGCAAGCCGAGAAAGAGGGCATCGATAAAATTTTCATAGACGCAGGTTGGGAATGGCGTGATCCGGGTTGTTCAATGTGTCTGGCGATGAATGGTGATGAATTAAAAGACGGTCAACGTTGCGCATCCACCTCAAATCGTAATTTTGAAGGTCGTCAGGGCAAAGGCGGTCGCACGCATTTGGTTTCACCTGCGATGGCGGCAGCGGCTGCGGCAGCGGGCCACTTCGTCGATATCACTAAATTAGGTTAATACAATGGAAGCATATAAAAAGCACGAAAGTATCGCGGCGTTGATGAAGCGAAATAACGTCGATACCGATCAAATCATTCCAAAGCAGTTCTTAAAAAAAGTAGAGCGCAGTGGCTTCGGTATTCACCTTTTCCACGATTGGCGTTTTGAGAACGATGGGGTAACAGAAAATCCAGACTTTGAGCTCAATAACCCTAAGTTTAAAGGCGCAAAAGTCCTCGTGGCGGGCGATAACTTTGGTTGTGGTTCGTCGCGTGAACACGCGCCCTGGGCGATTGCCGATTTTGGTTTTAATACTATTATCTCAACCAGCTACGCCGATATTTTTTACAACAACTGCTTTAAAAACGGCATTCTTGCGATCAAAGTCAGTCAGGCGCAGTCAGACGCGTTGATGCAGGAAATTGCAAATAACGAAGGCGTTAAATTTATCGTCGATCTTGAAAACCAGCAAGTCATCACCCCTGCGGGTAATGGCTTTAAGTTTGAAATAGACCCGTTTCGTAAAGATAATATGCTGAATGGTCTGGATGATATCGGCTTAACGCTAAAGCACGAAGAGAAAATCAGCGCGTTTGAAGAGCAGAATAAACAGCGTTTCCCATGGCTTTGGGCGTAATAAGTAGATAAAAAAGTAGCAAAATAATGGCGACTAACTCAAGACATATTCAGTTAATGGATACGACGCTGCGTGACGGCGAACAGACCCAGGGGGTCTCGTTTTCACCGGCAGAGAAAGTTAGTATCGCCAAAGCCTTGCTTAAATCGTTGCGCGTTGATCGGATAGAAGTGGCTTCGGCCTGTGTTTCCGATGGCGAAAAAGAAGCGGTGCGTAGTATTAACGATTGGGCGCAGAGCGAAGGCTTTGACGGCGCGGTTGAAGTACTCGGTTTTGCCGACCATAAACGCAGTGTCGACTGGATCGTCGAGGCAAATGGTCAGGTGATTAACCTGCTGACCAAAGGCAGCGAAAAACACTGCCGCGAACAGCTCGGTAAAACCCTTCAGCAACACACAGAGCAAGTGCTAGCGACGGTTAATTATGCCTTAGAAAAAGGGCTTAAGGTCAACGTATACCTTGAGGACTGGTCGAATGGTTACGCCGATAGCCGCGACTACGTATTCGGCTTAATGGACGCCATTAAAGACAGCGGCATTAGTCACTTTATGCTGCCGGATACTCTGGGTGTTATGTCGCCAGAAGAAGTATTCGATAGCCTGAGCGATATGTGTTCGCGTTACCCGAAGCTGCAATTTGATTTTCATCCGCACAACGATTATGGCCTGGCAACAGCCAATATTATGGCTGCCGTTCGCGCGGGGATTAATACAATTCACTGTACGGTGAACTGCCTGGGTGAACGCGCTGGTAACGCATCAGTATCTGAGGTGACCGTCGTATTGCGCGACAAGATGGGTATGCAATTATCGATCGATGAAAGCAATATTATGCGCCTGAGTAATATGGTGGAAAATTTTTCTGGCAAATGGGTGGCGGCGAACGCACCGATTATTGGCCAGGACGTTTTTACTCAAACGGCGGGTATTCACGCCGATGGGGACAAGAAGGGCGGTTTATATGAAAGTAAACTAAGCCCCGAACGTTTTTCCAGAGAGCGCAGTTATGCGCTGGGAAAAATGAGCGGCAAGGCATCGCTGAGTAAAAATCTAGAGCGTTTAGGTATTACCTTATCCGTAGAAAACCAAAAAAGAGTGCTAGAGAAAATCGTGCAATTAGGCGATTCCAAACAGACCATCACTACGGAAGACTTACCCTTCATTATCGCGGACGTGTTGGAAAGTGAGGATTACAAGCACATCAAACTACTAGACTGCTCAATCGTTAGTCGACTGGATCAATCGTCGCTGGCAAATATCAAAGTGGATGTTAATGGCAAGGAACACGAGTCATCTGGAACGGGCAATGGTGGTTTCGATGCGTTTATAGTCGCGGTGAATAAGGTGTTAAAAGAATATGGCGCCGAGTTACCTGAATTGCTAGATTATGAAGTCAGAATTCCTAAGGGCGGCCATACTAACGCGCTAACAGAGTGCGTGATCACCTGGGATGGCGAAGGAAAAAAACATAAAACGCGCGGCGTACACGCCAATCAGGTATTTGCGTCTATCTCAGCAGCATTAAGGATGAGTAATACGCAGTTACACGAGAAGAGCGTGAGCTAAGTCTCACGCATACAACAAACAAAAAAAAGGCTTACGATAATGTAAGCCTTTTTAGTTTTAAAGCGCCTAAGTTAACTAACCTTGGGCATCGCTCTTAATTTTTCAACCACCTTGTCGCCAAACTCATCGGTAGCAATCATCTTGACGCCGCTGCCGGGTTTAGACAGATCAGCCGTTGAGTAACCATCAGCAAAAACGCCCTGCATCGCGGCCCATACGTTTTTTGCTTCCTCTTCCATATCAAAGCTGTTTTCAAGCATCATTGCGACAGAACCGATCATAGAGTACGGATTGGCGATGTTTTGCCCCGCTATATCAGGCGCAGAGCCGTGTGACGGCTCGTAATACGCTTTATCATCGCCCAGGCAGGCCGAAGGCATAAGGCCTAGTGAGCCTAAAATACCGCCGCCCTGGTCGCTTAAAATATCGCCAAACATATTTTCCATCACCATCACGTCAAATTGTGTGGGTTTTAGGCAAAGTAGCGTCGCAACGGCATCAACCAATATATTAATGACAGTAACTTCCGGGTATTCAGTGGCGACTTCTTCCATCACTTCGTTCCACAATACAGAAGATTTTAATACGTTGCTCTTGTGAATATTGTGTAATAACTTTTTACGCTTGCTAGCCAGCTTGAAAGCGTGGTGCATGATTTGGCGAATTTGCGCCTCGTCGTATTCAAGCGTTTCTTTAACATAGCGCAAGCCCTGTTCGTTAACGCCCACTTCTTTTGCGCCAAAGTAAAGACCGCCAACCAGCTCACGAACCATAATAATATCAATGCCTTCGCCAATAATTTCAGGTTTTAAGGGTGAAAAGTGCGCCAGGGCTTTAGGCAACGAAACCGGGCGGTAGTTCGCGTAGGTGTTATAGCGACGACGCATCGGTAGCAAAGCGCCGCGTTCGGGTTGTTTATCAATCGGAATTTTTTTTGACTCTTCATGGCTTAAGCCAATCGGGCCTTTAATAATCGCATCGGCCTGGTCGCATATATCTTTGGTGGCCTGAGGAAACGCATCGCCGGTTTCAAAGTAAGCACCCGCGCCAAATAACGCTGGCATCAGTTCAAACGTCACGTCGTTACGCTCTTCAACCAGCTTAAGAACTTTAACGGCTTCTTGCATAATTTCTGGGCCAATACCGTCGCCGGCCATGACGGCAATTTTATAATTCTTCATTGAAAATCCTTTGCTTGTATCGAATGTAAACGTCATATTTTACTTGAGTACGGCGTTTGATGCCATGCGTTGCAGCATAACTGACTGGATAGTTTTTAAATATGACGCCGTTTAACGTATAATCGCGATCTTTCCAGGTCTTCAAAGAGAACATATTATGGCGCTCAATTGCGGTATTGTCGGTTTACCTAACGTGGGTAAATCCACCATTTTTAATGCACTAACTAAGGCAGAAATTGCCGCAGAAAATTATCCGTTTTGCACCATCGAGCCGAATACAGGCATCGTACCCGTGCCCGATGAACGTTTAGATAAACTGGCTGCGATCGTAAAACCAGAGCGTGTCATCCCAACGACCTTTGAATTTGTAGACATCGCAGGCTTGGTCGAGGGTGCGTCAAAAGGTGAAGGGTTGGGTAATCAGTTTTTGGCCAATATCCGCGAATCCGATGCGATCGCCCACGTAGTGCGTTGCTTCGAAGATGACGACGTTATTCACGTGGCCGGAAAAATTGATCCATTAGCCGATATCGAAGTGATTCAAACAGAGTTAGCGCTGGCCGATATGGCGTCGCTTGATAAGGCCTTATTAAAAGCAACCAAAGCGTCCAAATCCGGCAATAAAGACGAGTTGAAACGAAAAGTATTACTCGAAAAGGCTTTAAAGCACCTCGATGAATCGATTACCTTGCGCACACTCGACTTATCAGCCGATGAGTTGGAAATGCTGGCGGGCTTTCAGTTCTTGACCCTTAAGCCGATGCTTTATATTGCCAATGTGCAAGAAGACGGCTTTGAAAACAATCCCTATCTGGATAAAGTAGCCGAGCTGGCACAACAGCAGGGCGCTCAAATCGTATCAGTGTGTGCCGCGTTAGAAGCAGAAATCGTGCAGCTAGAAGAAGACGAACGAGCAGAATTTCTGGCCGAAATGGGTCTAAAGGAAGCCGGTTTAAACCGCGTTATACGCGCTGGTTACGAGCTACTTGGTCTGCAAACGTATTTCACCGCCGGCGTTAAAGAAGTTCGTGCATGGACCGTCAAACAAGGCGCAACAGCACCACAGGCAGCCGGTGTTATTCATACTGACTTTGAAAAAGGCTTTATCCGCGCAGAAATAACCGCCTACGAAGACTTTATTCAATACAACGGCGAGCAAGGTGCAAAAGAAGCCGGAAAACTAGGCGTACAAGGTAAAGATTACATCATGCAAGATGGCGATGTTACCCACTTTAGGTTCAACGTATAAAAAACTAAGTTTTTAATGTTTCAGTAGCCGTAAACCTTGACAAAAAGGCTTGAAACATCGAAAATTCACGACCTTCAAAAGATGGTCATGTAGCTCAGCTGGTTAGAGCACGGCATTCATAATGCCGGGGTCGGTGGTTCAAGTCCACCCATGACCACCATTTCAAGCCTTCCACTTTCAAATTACGCGAGTTTACGCGACTCTTAAAAAATGGTGCTGGGTTCGGTGATTCAAGTCCACCATTTCAAGTTTTTCCTTTAAAAACAATCCGAGAGTTTTATTTGCTTTTCGCTGCCGCGAGGGCGTTCATTCCTTTTGTATGCCCATCACCTAAAGGTATAAGTCTCATAACTGCGGATAAAAGGCATCCGCCTCTTCGACTAAAAGCTACGAACCAAAGAAAAGGGCACCCAAATCGCAACAATCAGTCATTTTTCGGGTTCGCGCTAAACTCGCTACGCTCAAACAACGCACTCTCTATTCCGAAAAAAAACTGATTGTTAGCGCGATAAAGGGAGATTTTACGAGCCATGAACTGCTTGAATGCTTTTGATTTATTTCCCTTTTACCTCACCGAAGAATAGATGTTTTTTACAAGACTTTCCGCTGTGGCTGTCTGAGCACAAAGCTTTTACGGGCGAGTTCCTCAGCGGTTGTAAAAAGTAGCTATTCTGAGGGTACCTTTAGGTGAGGTAGTGGGGTGGCATTTTTCTGGTTACTCTTTTGTTGCTAAAGACAAAAGAGTAACTCGCCCTTTAGGGTGAAATCTAAATCAACGAAAGAAACGGGTTTAGACTCGAATTTAATGCCCTAATAACGATAATGTGGTCCAGCATGATTTTTATGCAGCGTTAATATTAATTTTTTGCACGGTATCAAGTTTAATACGTTTTTTTGCCTGCCATAAATCATAAGCATCTTGCATAGACAGCCAGCTTTCAGGGCTTCGTCCGAGGGTTTTTGATAGTCGTAGTGCCATTTCTGGGCTAACGCCACTTTGCATTTTTAGTACCCTGTTGAGGGTGGACGCCGCCACATTAAGTTGCCCAGCTATATATCGGCAACTCAAATTAAACGGTTCCATATAAGTAGTTTGAATAAACTCGCCAGGGTGCGGAGGGTTGTGCATAGCCATTAGTGATAATCCTTATAATTGACAATGTAAATATTGCTATCGGAAAACTCAAAAGTAATACGCCAATTAGCATTTACGGTAATTGACCATAAACCCTTAAGGTCACCTTTAAGTTGGTGTAGCCGATAGCCCGGTATATCAAGGTCTTCAATTTGATGGGCAGTATCCAGAGCGGCAAGTTGCATACGAAGTTTTTTAGCATGTTTGGCCTGAATGCCTTTTGTAGTACCAGAGGTATAAAATACCTCTAAGCCTTTGTGTTTGAAGGACTTGATCATAGCTTTAGTGTAGCACGTTGCGCAACACTGTCAATTTTTTGGATTTTTTTACCTTTTACCTCAGCTATTCTGAGGGAGCCTTTAGGTGAGGTAGTGGGGTGGCATTTTTCTGGTTACTCTTTTGTTCCCGAGGGCACAAGTTATCGCATAAACGATAAAGCTGTTTGGCTCAGCTATGTTACTAAAGACAAAAGAGTAACTCGCCCTTTAGGGTGAAACCTGATGTTGAATGGTGACTCAAAGGAACAACCAATGAGTCAGCAGATTCTAATCAAACGCCTTTTTTATATCATCAAACTTGGCTGTAATCGCGTGTGCATTGGTGTAACCCATTTCTTTTAGCCGAGCGGCGGCTAGCGATGCTCTACCACCACCGGCGCAATGGAGAAGGATGGTCATATGCGGGTCGGTGCAGTGGTTGGGAACTTTCATTTCTAGCAAACCACGCGGAATATTAACGGAACAGTTGAGTTTTGATGCGTTGGATTCGGCGGGCTCGCGCACGTCGATAACAAGGACATCATCTGATTCGTCAAATAGTTTTTTTGCGCTGGCTACGTCGGCGCAATGACAGTTTTGTTGTGCTTCGGCTATAAATTCGCTGGCGGGTTTAATCATGTTGTAGTCCCTTTGTTGGTTGACGTTATTCATAGTAAATCGAATGCAGAAAAAAAGCAGCCTATTGGCTGCTCTTTTTTAACTACCGTTGGTATTAGTGCCCGGCGTCTGCGTTAGGTAGCTGGATAGTTATCCACTTCCATTCGGTGAGTGCGTCTACGTCTACTTCTACCCCTTCGCGGCCAAAGCCACTTTCACCCGTGCCGCCAAAGGGAACGTGTGGTTCATCGTGCAGGGTAGGTGCGTTAATATGCACCATGCCGGCATCAATATTTTCAGCAAAGTCTAAGGCCTTATTGAGGTCGTTTGTGATGATGGCAGAGCTTAAGCCATAGGGTGTGTCATTGGCCATCGCCAGTGCTTCGTCGTAATTTTTTACAGAATAGACGGAGGTCACCGGGCCAAAGGTTTCTTCCTGGCAAACGGTCATTTCTTTGCTGATATTAGTCAAAATGGTGGGTTGGCAACGGTTGCCTTCCCATTCGCCACCCGTCACTAGCGTTGCGCCTTTTGCAACGGCATCTTTAATATGAGTACGAACGCGATCACGCTGACGCGGCGAAATAATGGGGCCAAGAATGGTCGACATCTCGCGCAAATCACCCATAGACAGGTGACTAGCAGCGGCCTTGTATTTTGCCAGGAATTCGTCATAAATGGCTTCTTCAACAATAATACGGCTTGAAGCCATGCAAGCCTGCCCTTGATACAGGAACATGCCGAAAATGGCGGTTTTTACGGCAAGTTCAAGATCAGCATCCGCTAGGATAACGAGCGGGCTTTTGCCTCCAAGTTCTAAGACAGCGTGTTTCATATGGCGACCGCAAAGTTCGCCAATATGTTTACCAACACGGCTTGAACCGGTGAACATTACTGTTCTGACGAGTGGGTGGCTGTTTAGCGTGTCACCGACATCAACACCGAAACCTGAAACCACATTGACAGAACCTGCAGGGAAGCCAGCCTCGTGTAGCAGTTGTGCAAATCGGTACGACAGGGAAGGGGCTTCTTCTGATGAAAGAAGTACGACGGTATTACCGGTAGCCAGTGGAGAAGCGACTAGTTTTGCCGCCTTAATCAAAGGAACGTTAAAGGGCGTAATAGCGGCTATAACACCTACTGGTTTGCGTACGCTCATGCTTAAGCGCCCCAGTGTGTCAGAGGGCATGGTTTGCCCCGTAACGCGACGCGCTACACCGGCTGCAGCACGAAAGTGGCCAATAGTATATTGTATTTCAAAGTTAGCTTTGTTCATTGGCGAGCCAATTTCGTCGATCAGAATATCGGCAAATTCAGCGCTATCTCTTTCTAGCAAATCGGCTGCTTTGCAAAGCATTCTTTCTCTGTCTTTGGCGAGTGTCTTTCCATAGGTTTGAAAGCAGGCGTGAGCGGCTTCTACGGCCTTGTTGATATCAGCGGCGTTAGATTCTGCCGCCTGGCAATAGACAGAGTCGTCTAATGGGTTGAGTACGTCAAAATATTTGCCGCTTTCGGGCTTAGTTTGTTCGCCATTGATCCATAGTTCATGTTTCGTAGTCATGGGTGCTCCTTGTTTGTATGTGTTTTTAAAAGTACGTGCTAATTGGCAATGCGATTAATGCGCCTGATCAAATCCAGGTAGCTGAATCGTGATCCATTTCCATTGCGTTAAGGCATCAATATCTACATCAACACCCTCACGTCCAAAGCCGCTGTCGCCAACGCCGCCAAAAGGCACGTGTGGTTCATCATAAACACTCGGTGCATTGATATGAATCATCCCCGTTTTAACCTCATGAGCAAGCATAAGGGCTTTATTCAGGTCATTGGTGCAAATAGCGCCACTGAGTCCGTAACGCGTGTCATTAGCCAGTTCTAGCGCTTCTTCAACATTAGCAACAGAATAAATGGAGGTCACCGGGCCAAAGGTTTCTTCCTGACAAACGGTCATTTCTTTGCTGATATTAGTCAGAATGGTGGGCTGGCAACGGTTGCCTTCCCATTCGCCACCCGTCACTAGCGTTGCGCCTTTTGCAACAGCGTCTTCAATATGAGTACGAACGCGGTTGCGTTGGCGGACTGAAATGATCGGGCCTAGAATGGTAGACATGTCACGCAAGTCGCCCATTGATAAATGCTTGGCGGCGGCGCTATACATTTCAACAAATTGATCATAGATGGCGGCTTCTACAATAATACGGCTGGAGGCAATACAAGCTTGTCCTTGATAGAAGAACATGCCCATGACGGCATTTTGAACGGCCAGGCCAAGGTCGGCGTCAGCTAGGACGATAAAGGGGCTTTTGCCGCCCAATTCAAGAACACAGGGCTTCATGTTTCTACCGCAAATTTCGCTGATATGTTTACCGACAACGCTAGAACCGGTAAACATAACGGCTTTCACTAAAGGGTGGCCGGTAAGAAAATCACCGATATCTACGCCAAAGCCGGAGACGACATTTAAACTACCTGCAGGAAACCCCGCTTCTTCAATTAATCGGGCAAAGCGAAACGATACCGCTGGTGCTTCTTCAGATGACAGTAATACGACGGTGTTACCCGTTGCTAAAGGTGAGGCAACCAATTTTGCCGCTTTAAGTAATGGCACATTAAATGGCGTAATGCTGGCAACAACGCCGAGTGGTTTTCTCATGCTCATGCTGAGTCTGCCCGGTGTATCGGAGGGCATCGTTTGCCCCGTAACGCGACGAGCACTGCCGGCAGCAGCGCGTAGCTGGCCAATCGTTTGGTTCACTTCAAATTGGGCTTTATTCATGGGCGAGCCCACTTCATCAATTAATAGGTCAAGAAACTCTTCTCGGTCGCGTTCTAATAAATCGGCGGCTTTACACAACATCGCTTCGCGATCTTTTGCCAGGCTTTTGCGATAAGTTTGAAAGCAGGCGTGGGCCGCGTCAACGGCCTTGTTGATATCGGTTTCGTTCGCTTCAGCAGCCTTGCAAAATAAGCTGTCGTCTAAGGGGTTAAGAACGTCAAAATATTTTCCTGATGAAGGTTTGGTATCTTGTCCGTTAATCCAGAGCTCATGTGTTGTAGTCATATTTTTATTCCTGATCGTTCGTTATAAACATTAGGGTTTCATGATTAAATAAAGGTTAACAAGCCTGACGATTCGAGTCAGGATTGCTAAATTAAAAGGTATTAACCAAAGACAGATTGTGGGTCGAGGGCTTTTTTAACGCGTTGCTTGAGTGTTTTAAGGCCATCTAAACTCAGCGCATCCACGGCTTCTTGCATATCAGCATCGACCAGGCAACTAGGGTAGCCTTGTGCTGAAAAGTCGTTAATTAGCTGCTGTGTTAACGCACGCGCTTGAGCCAATTTTTCGGCGTCGCCGCTCGGGTATAAAACTTGAATTTGCGTCATCATGGTTCGCCAGGTTAAAGCGAACTGGCTAATCATTTTCAGTTGCCCAGGGTTGCTAACTTGCTCGATTAAGCCCTGCATTTTAACGGCGTCATCCCCATCAATCGGGCTGGCGAAATGTACGTTAATAGATGAATACCCCGCCAGGTTTTTATTAATGGAGTTAAATCGGCCGTTCATTTTCTTTTCGCGTTGCGCCCAAACGGTGTTGCTTGCAGTGGCGTCATCTAATAGAAATTTGCTGCCTTCAATTTGCCCAAAGGCACCGTTGATCGCCTGCCATAAAAAATCAACGTTGGCTGGAATGTTATACAAGGCGCCATACATATTCCATTGACCTAATGAGTGCTTGCTTGCCATCGCGTTATTATCGCCAATGGCGTCTACATTTTCATCGGCAAACTGCAACGCGTCTGATCGCGCTGATGCGACGGTGACCGTGTTGGGAACCAGCATATTAATTTTCATACCACGCATAATTTCAACCGCTTGATTAAGCGCAGCCTCGTTAGGTAGTTGCAGAGCAAAAGGTTTATAAGCAGGGGCTTTTGGCATTAACCAAATGCCCACTTTAGTAATAATACCTAGACTAGACTGGGTGAACGTGCCGTCGATATAAGGGCCGAAACCGTATTTAAACAGCTGCCATGAGTCACTGTTTGGCATGGCACCCATACCGGTTCTAATTAAGCGCCCGCTGGCTAGCATCACTTCCATGCCACATTGCATCATCAGGTGGTCGCCATAGGGCGTGTAGCCGTAGCTTCTGTTGCTGATGCCGCCGGAAACCGATTGCGTTGAGTTTTTATCAAAATCAACGACGAAGGGAATACCGTTGCTTTCAAGGTGCTGATTTAGCTGAGCATAACTAACGCCGGGTTCGATCAGCGCATAGGCCGCCTTCGTATTAACTTCAATAATGGCGTTGAGCTTTTTAAGGTCAATGATAACAATCGGACCTTTTGCTGGAATGGGCGCGGTATTAATTTCGCCGGGGTTTAATAAGTTAAATAACGAGAAGGCCTGGTCGGCAGAAAAAACCAGCAGTTTTTGTAGTTCATCAAGGTTACTCGGTGTAACAACAGCGACGGCTTGACGATGCTCGTTATTAATTCTGTCGGATAAGAACTGGTATTCGGCAGAGTCCGAACCTGATAGTGGAATAATGTTGTCTGCCGTGAATAGGGAGCTTAGATTTTCAATGATGTCTTTCATGATCAAGGGGCCTATTTATATTGAGCGGGAGGCATAATGACAGGATAGGGTTTTTCAGTGTCTACTCTAAAAAAGGCCTCGCGCTTGTCGTAATCTATCGTCGTAGCGGGTTCGCTATCGCGCCAGGTAAATTCGCAGGCTACGCAGTGAAAAATAGTCCAGACCAATTCACCCTGTGCATTCAAACCTTTGTGCTCGGTACGAATTTTTTCTTTCGCCGCCTGGCATCGTGGGCATAAACTCATGGTTTTTCTCCGTTTTGTAAGGCTTGAATCATTTTTGCCAACGCATCAATTTCCGGGCCAGCAGGTGGGGTAACAATTTTTGAGTCGGAACCCAATTTATCCGGTGGCATAAAGCTCGTGGCATCAATGATTAAGCGATGGCCTTTACCCGCGACTTCAGCGGCAGGGTCAATAGGAATCATCGGCATATTCGGTATAACGATAGTGTCTTCGGCGCGTGTGCGGGTGGATAAGGCCCACATCACTTCGTTAAGATCGAATGGATCCACGTCGTCATCGACCATAATCAGGTTTTTCAGATACATGGTGCCGTGCGGTGTGCCGAGTGCGCGCATCGCAACCGATTTGGCAAAACCTGCAAATCTGTTTTTAACAGAAATAATGCCGGTTAAGCCGTGTTGATACAGCGCGTTTACCGCGACTACTTCGGGAAAATCTTTAGTCAGTTGCGCGTAAATGGGCGCAGAGGTATTAAGGCCGATCAGGGTGTCGTGTTCGGTCCAGCCCCTACCGATGTAAATATTTTCAAAAATAGGGTCATTTCGGTGTGAAATGGCGGTGATTTTAAAACGAGGTATTTTGCGAACGCCGCTATAACTACCTGGGAATTCGCCAAACGGGCCTTCAAAACTGCGAACGCCATTCATCAGTTCGGCTTCGATGACCATTTCTGAGTCGGCAAGAATATCCATACCATTACCGGATTTGGTTAAGCGTAATGGGCTGCCCATCATTTGCGAGGCGTAGGCAAATTCAGACTCGTCGTAACCAATCGGCGTTGCGGCAAACATGCACATGGCGGGGTGGTTACCCAGCATCACGGAAATTTTTAATGGCACCTGTTCTTCTTCGGCGGCCATGATGTGGCGGCCCATATCGTGGGCGGGAACGCTGAGCAGGGTAAATTCGCCGGGGGATTGCACTTGTATACGGTAGATGCCGACGTTTTGCTTGCCAAAATTGTCTGGGTCGCGCGGGTCACGGCTAACGACATTGGCCTTGCCAATATAGAAACCACCGTCGTATTCATTAATGCGATAAAGCGGCAGTAAGTCGTATAAATTAAAGTTCTCAGTGATGCGGTTTTCATTGACCGGTGCGTCTTCTGGCTCAATAAAAGTCAGTAGTGGTGCGTCGTCACCCCAACGAGAAATAATGTCGTAAAACAACTCTTTAATCGTCGTTCCCTTCGGGTGGCCTAATAATAAAGCCAGGTTGGTAAAGCTGCCGTGCACGCCCAAGACGAGTTTTTTACCGGGGTAACCGCTGATATTGTTGAAAATAACGGCGGGGCCATTCATTGAATCTCTGCCTGCGGCAACGGCAATATTGCGAACATCTGGCTCGGGTAATATCTCGTCAGTCCAGGTAATGCATTGGCCGTTTTCTTCTAAAAATTCCAGAAAATCCCGTAGGCAACCGATGCGCTCACCGACGGCTTTAGCTGTGTCAGATAACGGTTTTTTTACTGTGCTCATTATTTTGTCTCCTCGGCTTGATAGGCTTGCGCGCTATCAACGATATAAGTGGCTAAATTGGTTAACTCGACATCGTTGATGTCGGTGGGACGAAAGGGAGGCATTTCTAATAAGCCATCTCTAACGACAAATTTAATATAGGCGGGGGTTAAGTCTTTGCGCTGCATAATAACGGCCATATCTTCGCCACGAACTAAGGCGAGCTGTTTGGTCGCGGCGTGTGCGGGTCCTGGGTCATGACATCCGGCGCAATGTAACGCAAAAAGAACCTTTCCTGGGCGATGGCTACTATCATCCGCTAGCGCAACGGTTTCTGCTGTGGCTGTGGATTCATGCTCAACGGCGGCTACGGGCTCAGCGGTTTGTTGCTCACAAGCCGTAAGCGCCAATAAGCTGAGGGCTATTATTAGTTGTTTTTTCATGAGTTACCCCTTAAATTCTTTGGCCAAATCCCCATTTTGCCTGGCGAAAGAATGCCGTTAGGGTCAAGCTCATCCTTCAGTGCGTGGTGGGTATCCCATAGCGCGTTGTCGTTCCAGGAGTAAGTGCCAGCGATCTGATCCATAAAGGATAAATGCGTGCGGTACTCGCCATAGCCCAATGCCGCGGCATCGTCTACTAAAACGGCAAATAACTCGTGCGCGCGCTTTTTCTCTTCGGCGTTCATGCGGTCAAACATCAACATGAAAATATGGTGTTGATCTCGCCAGCCAATTAGAAATTCACCGATATAATCGAAATCGTATTCGTGCGCTCTTTTACGAATCATTTCGTACTGTTTCATCGAGTCTTTGCCATCGGCAGCTGAAATGGGTGAGAAGTTGATGTGTCCGCCACCACCGATCCAGTTGAGTAAGCTAAATTCGGTCATATTCGGCTCGCCTTTCATCAGTTTTACCCGATAGTCCCAGCCGGGGTCGCCCTTACGGGTATCATCGAAGTGAAATTTAGCGCCAGGAACTTGGCTAAAGGTGTCGCGAATGATCTCCATATTGTTTTTCATCATCGGCTCTGGGCCGTACACGGCGGCGTAGTAATTCCAGACACCCAGATCCAGATCTTTAGCCATTTTCTTACGGTTACTGTCCGGCATCGGGCCTGTGCCCGTGTAGTACTGGCGTTTGCTAACCGACATAGCCGATTCCCATAATAGATCGACGGTCATCGGTGCATTATGAATAACTTGATTGAGTCTTAGCGGTAAGGTGAGGTCGGTTACGATTTCAAGGTCGCGCTCGTTTTCAAGCGTAATCATAAATGGCGTATAGCCGGGAGGTTCTGGCATAAGCCACATACCCATGCGCGTGATAACGCCAAAATTTGACTGGGTGAATAAGCCATCAATCGCTGCGCCTTGCCCATACTTATATAGTGCGCCGCTTTTGCTGTTTGCTGTTGTATCCATACCCGTTTCAACAACGGTACCGTCGGCCAGAACCACTTGCATACCACACTGCATTAATAAGTGATCGCCATAAGGCGTGTAACCCGCGCCGTGGTCTGAGGTGTTGCCGACAAAGCCGCCCCAGGCAGGCGCGGCGCAATCAATCCAAAGTTTTATGCCTTTGCTTTGCAGGTAATTATATAAATCATAATAACTCACGCCGGGTTCAACGATGGCGTAACCGTGCTTCTCGTTGACTTCGATAATTCGGTTCATGAGCTTTAAATCAAGCACGATATAACCCGCTTTGCGTGGTGCAGGGCCACCATAGGCAAAGTTTTTACCGGTCGAAATAGTCCAGATGGGTATTTTATAGTTATTGACGATGGCTAGAATTTTCTGGATTTGCTCTACATTTTTCGGCGCAATGGCCGCTGAGGGGGCAAAATCGGCATCATTAGTCGTGTTGTAAGCGTCGCGGTAGCTTCGAAGTTCTGTTACGTCATCCAGAAAAACGTATTGCTTGCCGACTACTTTTTCAATTTCTGCGATAGCGGCATTGAATTGACCTAAAGAGATGCCTTGTGGGAGTGGTTTAGTCATCGTTTATTCCGTTTTAAATACTTTTTGAAGTGCTGAGCGACCAAGAAACTAAAAAGTCGTGCGGTTCAGCGTTTGCTACGTTGAGCTGACTTTTTGTGGTGATGGTTTGCTGGTGTTTTTGTGGCAAAGCGTGCAGGTTTTTTGCTAACCAGGCTGGCCACTGTTCGCCTGCCTTGGTCAGTGATTTGGTGATGATTTTTGCGGGCTCTTCAGCGGCGGTGATCTGATGGGTGAGAGTTTGTCCGTCGTAACGATGACTGGCTGAATAACTGGTGTAAAAACCGAAGTCTTTAGCCAGCTGTTCCAGCACAAAAAAGTCAGAGTCCCTGGTCAGTCCCATGATTTGGCCGTTGGGCGAGTCCTTGCAAAACGTAGCCAGTAAGTCAAAGTGCCGACCAATATCAAGGCCGAGATTTGCGCCGTCGTTTTCGATTCCTGAGATGAAGTTTCTGGCATTCAAGGCACTTTCGTCGGCAAACACCAGCAAGGGTTGCTGCTGACGGTTATCAAATAAAATTTGCAGTGCCTGCGATGGTGTTGTTAACAGTGCGGCGTTAGACGCTAAAGCCGTTTTAATAAATGTGCGTCTGCTTAGCATGGACTTCTCTCCTGAATTGCTGTGATTTTTATTAGATAGACGGCGAGCGACTACTCCTTAATGCCTTGCCATCTTTTTACGTAGTCTATAGTAGAAATGTCTAATGTGTCTAGTACGCGCCCAACCGTATGGTTAACGATGTCGTCTATAGATTTTGGTAAGGTGTAAAATGCTGGAACCGGAGGGGCGATGATGGCACCCATTTCGGACAGCGTGGTCATATTTCTAAGGTGTACCAGGTTTAATGGCGTCTCTCTAACCATTAATACTAAGCGTCTTCTTTCTTTTAAAACCACATCTGCGGCCCTGGAAACCAGGTTATCGGCGATGCCGTTGGCGATACAGCCGAGCGTTTTCATCGAACAGGGGGCGATGACCATACCGTGGGTAATAAACGAACCGCTGGAAAGCGTTGCGCCAATATCTTTTGGGTTATGTACCACGTCGGCCAGGGCCATAATGGCTTTTTTATCGAGTCCAAGTTCGCATTGCGCGGTTAAAGCGCCGGCGCTTGATAGGATGAGATGGCTCTCAACGTCATCAACCGTTTGCAGAATTTCGAGCAAACGAGTACCGTAAATTGAACCAGTGGCACCCGTGATAGCGACAATGATTTTTTTCTTCATGTAATGGTCACTAGTAATAAAAATATGGCACTTACCATATCGTTAAACATTTTTCTCGTCAATTTAATGTGAGTATAAAACATGATAAACAGCACAATCAGCCGGCAAGATAAAAAAGAGATCATTATTGATTTTCTTAAACAATGTAATAGTTATAGCGGGCAAATGCTCGATAAGTACTCGACGCAATTAATCCAGAGTGATTTAGAAGGTGCCGCAGTTGCGAAGCAGAAGATTCACGACTGGACGACTTATCGTGAGTTTAATGACTACGCGATAGAGGAATTAAAGGGCGAACAACTCGATGATTGGTTCGAATAAACGATTGATCATTTCATTAAAAACAGCCGTTTTTAATGAAATGATCAAATTTTTCTTGTAGGCTTAGCTCACTACGTAAGTATTAAGGTCGATTAAGTGACACAAGATACAAGTTATGAATACCCATCGAGCGATGATCTAAGGGATCGTATTCGGTTTTCTTCTGATACCGGGCACATTTGGTTAGACGAACAACGCATGCTGCTGTTGCACAGCGAAGCGATGGGGTCGATGCGCCGCGAGTTGATAGAAAGCATGGGCATGGAGCGCGCGAAGGGCATCATCATGCGGACAGGCTTTAAAGCGGGTGTAGAAGACGCCAAATTAGCAAGAAAATTACGCCCGGACGCCAGTGAAAAAGACCAGTTTATGGTAGGGCCCCAATTGCATCAATTGGAAGGCATAGTCCGCGTGACACCGATTCGTTTTGAGATGGACGTCAAAGCAAAAACATTCTTTATGGAAATTCGTTGGGAAAACTCCTATGAGAGCGAGGTCCACCAAAAGGCTTTTGGTGCATCTGACGAACCCGTTTGCTGGATGGAGGTGGGTTATGCCAGTGGCTACAGTAGCGAATTTACTGGGCAATCGATCTTATTTTCTGAAGCAGCCTGCCGCGCGTGTGAGGACGAATATTGTGTCATTATCGGTAAGCCCGTTGCCGAGTGGGATAAACCGGAAGAATTATCTAAATACTATGAGTCCGATAGCGTAGTTGATCAAATTCTTAACTTACGAGATGAGGTTACCAGTTTACGTTCGTCGTTGATTGAGAGCGAAATTTTAGATAGTCATATCATTGGCAAATCGAAACCGTTTAAAAAAGCCGTAGCGTTATTGGAAAAAGCCATACAAGGGCCGGTCACGGTTCTTTTGTTGGGCGAGACGGGCGTAGGAAAGGAGCTCTTTGCGCGTTCTTTGCATCAAAAAAGTGATAGAAATAATGAACCGTTTATAGCCGTTAATTGCGCCGCGATTCCAGATGACTTGCTAGAAGCTGAATTATTTGGCGTTGATAAAGGCGCCTATACGGGGGCGCACCAATCACGAGAAGGTCGTTTCGAACGCGCTAATAAAGGCACTTTGTTTTTGGATGAAATTGGTGACTTGTCGTATCCAGCGCAGGCTAAATTATTGCGTGTTTTGCAAGAGGGAGAGTTAGAGCGCGTTGGTGGCACTTGCGTTATTCCTGTGGATGTCCGCGTTGTCGCTGCGACGCACTCAGATTTACTTGAAAAGGTCGAAAAAGGTGAGTTCCGTAAAGATTTGTTTTATCGATTAAATGTCTATCCCATCCTGATCCCATCGCTACGGGAAAGAAACAGTGATATTCATTTGCTGGCGGACAGTTTTGTTAATCATTTTAAAGTGAAATACCATAAGGATATTAAAGGCCTATCCGAGCACGCCTTAAGTGAGTTGGAAGCGTATCAATGGCCGGGTAATATTAGAGAATTAGAGAACGTCATTGAGCGGGGGGTGCTGTTATGTGAAGCAGGCTGTAAAATTGAATTTCAGCACCTATTCGCGATGGTCAATAATGAGCAAAGCCCGGTATCATCAATCAATGAGAAAGGCCAATTGAAGGAAGTTAATAATAGCCTGTCCAATCAATTTGTTGATCTGTTTTTTGAAGCACAGAATAACCTGTTTGAAATTGAAGATACGATTCTAAGGGAGGCCGTCAGGCGGGCGGAGGGTAATTTGTCTGGCGCGGCTCGTACGCTGGGCATGACCAGACCACAACTCGCGTATCGATTAGGAAAAATTGAAGAAACTGAATAAAGTGTTTCAGCCCAGGCATTTTTTCTTTAGATTGATTTAGTGCGATCACTGTTTATTCCTATATTGTTGCGGGCTTAAACCAAACCACCTTTTAAAACTACGCCGAAAATTAGCCGGGTCGCTATAGCCAAAAATGACCGATAACGTGTCTATTGAAATTGAACTTCGCTTCAGGTAGCTGCTGGCCTGAAAAGCATACACTTCATCTTTAATCGCTTGAAACGACGTGTGCTGTTTTTTTAATTTTCTAATTAAGGTGCGCGAAGATACGTTGAGCTGCTTGGCAGTTTGTTCTAAGGTCAGTGATTTGCCGAGATTCGACGATAAGTATTCATATACCTCTGTGCTGATATCAATGTCACGTTGTAATTGATGTGCGGCTTCCTGGCACTGTTCAAGTGCGAGTTGGTACATATGGCTGTCGGCGCTTGGATTGACGGTATCCTTTAATGCCAAAGGAAGGTGTATTTCAAGGTAATCCGAATCGAAATAAATAGGGCAATGAAAATACTGACGATACGTATTGGCATAACTGGGTGCAGAGCTATTGATGTATAACGTTGCTTCAGTCATCGGGCGACCCAGAATAAACTCAATAATATGTTGTAGCAGCATCAACATGGCTTCGACAAAAATAGTGTGTGCAGTTTTAAGGTTTTCGGTAAGAGTGAGTCTTATGATGTACTGATCTTCTTGTGTGGCAGTGCTGTATAAAATAAACGGCGTGCGGATGTAGCTGTATTGTTGAAAAATACCAATAGCATCCGATAGTGACGGGCTATTAATGGCGGCCCAACCCAGATAACCGTGAGTAGATGGATGCAATAACGAGCCCAGTAATAGACCAATGGCTGGGTTGTTGGTGGCCGTTTTAGTATTCAATATGACGTTAACAAATTGATCTACAGAGATATGCGCGCCATCGGTTAATGATTCAGCGCTTAGGCCGGTATCTTTTAAAATCTGTTCGGCAGAAATGCCTTTATTGGCGAGTGCTCGAATAGCAATTTGAATATAACTAACCGGCAGTGTGTTAAATGTAGACATAAATACGCTCTCGCCTTGATATGAACCGAGATTATACAGGCATTATTTATTTGTCACAATATGACACCCTCCTGTCAAATAATGACACTTCTTTAGCGCTCAGCCTCTTGTTCTAATGCATAATTGCTTGGAAATTATTTGAAACTTTTAAATAGCGGCCTCTAATTAGGTTATGAAATTAGAGGCTAGGAGATAAAGATGAGTACAGAACAAACGACCCCAACGAGCGAAGAATATTTTCGTTCGCTTATAAAAGCACCAACGTTAGCTATTCCGACGACGCTGATGTTCATAGCGGTGATGACTAGTATGGGCGCAGTTTGGTATTACGCGTTGGAAGGGTCGTTGCCGTTTTGGCAAGGCGCCATCATCAATGGTTTTTTGAGCTATTGCTTATTTAGCGTTATCCACGATAGCTCGCACCGTTCTCTTTCTAGTAACAGTTTTCTTAATGAAGGAATTGGTGGTGTTGCCCTGTTCTTTTTGTTCCCTTACGCGCCGATGGTGTTGTTACGCTGGGTGCATAATAAACACCACATTCATGCTAACGGCCCATTAGACCCTGATCTATTCGAGCATCAGTCCCCTTGGTGGCAGGTGCCTTTTAGGTGGTCGTGTTTTGACGGTTATTATATTTATTACTTTTTCAAATACGGTGGAAAAGTGATGAAAAAACACGCGACCTATCTAATTGTGTATTACACCTTATTGGTGCTTGGTATCGCTACTGTTGTCTATTCGGGTTATAGCTATGAAGTATTAATGCTCTGGTTTATACCAACGCGTATTTCTCTTTTCTTAATAGCGGTGGTGTTTGTTATTTTGCCTCATCACCCAGCGACAGTTGGCCAAGAGGAAGACCTTTATATGGCAACGACGATGCGCATGGGTTGGGAATGGTTATTAACGCCTTTATTGGTGTACCAGAATTATCATTTAATTCATCATCTATACCCAGAAATACCTTTTTATAAAATGCACAAGGTATGGTATTTGAAGTACGATGAAATTAATGCTCAAAATATTAGCGTTCAAACGGCCTTTGGTTTAGAGCCCGCTAATATGGAGTCGCATAGAAACTTTGACCACTCCAAACACGCCCCTCAAGCATAAGTTGGCTTATTCGGAAACAACAAAGCCCCTTAATTAAGGGGCTTTGTTGTATGTAGCTGTTAAGGGCGAATCATCATCTTCAGCGCATTGTCTGATTTCTTATAGAATGTTTTAAACGCCTGATCAATATTGTCGAGCTTAAATTCGTGAGAGAAATAGTCGGCGGGATTGATAACGCCACGTTCCATTAAACGAATACCTTCCCACATAAAAGGCTGTACGTTGGCAAAGCCGTTCATGTGCAAGCTAATGTCGCGCAAGAAAACATCGATCAACACTAAATTAAATTCCTGATCGGCAAATACACCGATCGCTGCAATTGTGCCGCCAGGTCGAATTAAATCCAGGCACATTTGTAAGGTTTCGGGGTAACCGACAACTTCGACAATTTTATCGAAGCCTCGTCCTTTTGTTAAAGCAAGGGCCTGATCTTTCCAGCCATCTTTATTAGAGTTAATGGTAATAGCGCCTTTTTTGGCGGCCACAGCCAGACGGTAATCAAGTTGATCAATACACACTACTTGCCCTGCGGATTTGCCCAGTGCGATATCCATGGCGAGCAAACCAGTAGGGCCACAGCCAATAATCGCTACATTTTCGCCGGGTTGAATATCAGCCAGATTATTGGCGATGATCGCTGAGGGTAAGTTGCACGACAGCGTCAGTGCAGACGCATCATCAATCGCATCGGGAACTTTAATAACGTGACCGTCGGCATAAGGCAAAATTAAAGCTTCCGTATGGGTGCCATTTAAATCACCAAAAGGCACACCAAAACCATACACTGATTTTTGTGTGGTTTCGCAATGCGCGGTTTGCCCCACTTCACACATATAACACTCGCCACAAGAACAGGAATATGCCATTGAAACGCGATCGCCTACTTTGAACTTCCCAACACTGCGGCCAACTTCGCTTACCCGAGCAATAAGCTCGTGCCCTGTTTGTGAACGTCCTTTTTCCATAATAGGATCCAAGGCGCCGCGGTATAAATGTAGATCGGAGCCACAAATAGAGGTGGCGTTCACTTCAACCAAAATCTGGTGGTCTTCGGTAATAGTCGGGTCAGGCTTGTCGCCGCAACGAATATCTTCCGGGCCGTAATAAATGGCTGTTCTCATTTTGTCCTCCAGATTAATTTTTTTTGATGATTTGATGATTTGATGAAAAATAACGTAGCGCAAGCTTAAAGTCTAGCAAAAAATGATTTGTACCAATTTGAGGCGTAAGCGTATAGTTCAGGGAGGAATATAAGTAAAAGATGAAGTTTGTTTTTTTTGGCACAAAAGATGCTAAACCTTCTTAGATAAGTCATTTTATTTAGAGGAATAAATGAATTTGCGTATTTTATATACATTACTACTGAGTATTGTCTTGGCGGCATGTGAAGCACCCTTGGTGCTCGATAGAGTGGAGGATGCTAAGGCCGACCCTGTTCGTCGAACCGATCGTATTCAGGCGGCTGCGTCAATGGGCGATGAAGTCGTCGTTGTTGGAGTGGGTTTATTGTTGAACTCTAGTGACGCGGGTACAACCTGGCGGCGAACTTCACCGGATGGACTCCCCACATTTATTGGCGTAACGCTGTGTGCTGATAAAACGCAAGTGGCAGTTTCAGCAGAAAAACAAGCCTGGGTATCGACGGATAACGGTAAAACTTGGCGGGCAAATGACCTGGGTACCGAAGAATCGCCACAATACATCAGTTGCGGGCCGGGTAATAAACTATGGGTTGCCGCAAGTTTCAGTACGCTATTAAGTAGCTCGGATCACGGTCAAACGTGGCAACAAACGTCTCTAGATGAAGATTTAATTTTTACCTACATTAACTTTTTCGATGTGCAGCGCGGTATAGCGATAGGTGAGTTTGGTAGCGTTTACAGCACCGAGGATGCGGGTGAAAGCTGGGTTGCAAAAGAACAGCCTATTGCAAATGAGTTTTACCCTATGGCGGTGAGTTTCGCGGATAGTCAACACGGTTGGATAGGGGGCTCAAACGGCGTCATCTTACATACGTCAGATGGTGGAAATAGCTGGTTAAAAGAAGAAACAGGGTCAGAAGCGCCTATCTATGGTCTTTTGGCGAATACCTCCGGTGTCTATGCCGTGGGTGGTTTTGGTACCTTCCTGGAAAGAAAAGTTAATGACGATGGAACGGTGGCATGGACGCAGTCCAGCGCCGTTTCCACGCGTTTTTACCTACGCGCTATCACGCCTTTAGGCAACAACAAAGTCTTGCTGGGTGGGGGCGCGGGTACGCTTCGATCATTGATTGATGATGGGTCGGGGCAATTGATAGCCGCGAGCCTGGAACAGGGAGTGTAGTGTGGGCGTGTTAACCAATCAATTAAAAAAGATAGATCGCGTCGTCTTTGCACATCCAAAAGTCACAGCGTTTGTTATTTTGCTTATTAGTGCTTTTTTTGCAATGCAAATCCCCGCAGTCAAAATGGTTTCCAATTTTGCCGATTTATTACCGCAAGAACACCCCTATATTCAAACGCATAATACGTTGACGGAAACATTTGGCGGAGCGAATACGGTGATCGTTTCGCTACAGGTGCACGAAGGAACTATTTTTACCAACGACGTGCTGAAGCGAATCAAACGGATTACCGATAAAGTAGACGCCTTGCCCGCCGTTAACCATAACCTGGTGAACAGCCTAACGCATAGAAACACGCGCCGTGTTTGGTTAAATGAGTATGGCACGATGAAATCTGCGCCTTACTATGACCCACTTCAGGAGCACTACACTGAGCAAGAGTTAAAGGCCATGCAAAATCAGGTGGTGTCCAATCCGCGCGTGTACGGCTTATTGGTTTCTCCAGATTTAAAATCGGCGCTTATCAAAGGAACTCTAAACGAGGGTGACTTAAATTACGAAGAAGTTTTTGCTTCCTTAAGTCAACTACGAGACGAGGAAAAGGCCGAAGGCCTCACTATCTTTGCCAGCGGCCAACCCGTATTAGTGGGCTGGGTCACCAGTTATGTGAGTGAAGTGATTCAGATTTTTGGCTACACGCTGGCTATTTTGCTCCTCTTGCTAGTGGCGTACTTTAGAAAGTTTTATGGCCTGTTATTGCCCTTCGTTGGGATTTTGCTGACAACGACCTGGGGTTTAGGCATGTTGTCATTGTTAGGTTATAACCTTGATCCGTTGATGTTGGTGGTACCTTTTCTCGTATCGGCACGTGCCATGTCGCACGGGGTGCAGATTGTTGAACGATTTTATACCGAACTCGGCGAATGCAACGACAAACAAATTGCCGCAAGAAACACCTTTGAAGGCTTATTTAGACCGGGTTCATTAGGCGTCATTTCAGATGCTATTGGCCTATTGCTCATTTCGCTTGGCTCGGTACCGATCAACGATAATCTGGCTATTTATGCCTCTTTATGGGCGGGCAGTGTGATCGTTACGGTATTAATCCTGTTGCCGGTGTTGCTTGAAATTTTGCCACAAACGGCGTCTAAAAAAACCGAACATGCTTTGCTGGAAAAAATATTTCCGGTTGTGTCTAGAATTTCGTGCACCCGCCAGGGCGCATTAATCACCTTATTCGTATCGTTGGGGCTGGTGATCGGCGGTGGCTATTTAAGCTCCAAAGTGCAAATTGGTGAATCTGAAGCGGGTTCGCCGCTGTTATATCAAGACCACGACTACAATATTTCATCTAAAGCCATTAACGAAGCCTTTCCGGGTTCTGAAGAAATGTTCATTCTGGCGCACTCAGATAAGCCGCATGGGCTGAAAGATCCAGCGGCTATCAGAGCATTGGCGGATTTTCAAAATAGCATGATGCTGGATCCCGATCTCGGTGGAACCAAAGGCTTGCCCGACCTGTTAACGCAGGTGAACCGGATTATTCATAATGACGATCCGCGTTGGCTCATTTATCCAAAAGATGAATTTGAATCGGGTGGCTTGATGTTTACTTATATGATGTCGAGCCCAATCCCTGGGGCCTTATTGGAGTTCATTGACCCCGATGAGCAAAATGCCAATATGGTCTTTTATTATAAAGACCATAAAGGTGAAACTATTCGTCGAGCTATTCATATGGTCAAAGAATGGACCGCGAGCAGCGCCGCCCAGGTCGAAGGCTTATCGCTTAAATTGGCTGGTGGCTTAATTGGTGTTACCGCAGCGGTTAACGAAGCCTCTTACCAGACGAATATCATCGTTATTCCACTCGTGTTCCTACTGATTCTCGTGTTTGTGACGGCTTTCTATTGGTCTTTACACGCAGGATGGCTGATGCTAATCGCGATGTCCTTTGCAACCACTTTAACCTACGCCTATATGGGCATCGTTGGTTTGGGCATCAATGTTAATACGGTGCCGATTCTTGCGGCGGGTATCGGTATTGGCGTGGATTACTCCATCTATATTATGGATAAAATCAAAGAGCAATACGCAAAAGTGGGTAGTTTCGAAGAAGCGATTAAAATCGCGATCAATACCACGGGTGTCGCTATTGGCTTTACTGCGTTCTCGTTAATTGCTGGCGTCATTATGTGGGTATTGTTATCTACTATGCGATTCCAGGCAGATGCGGCGATGTTGCTGATCGTCATGTTATTGCTCAATGCATTAGCGGCTATGTTTTTAGTACCGGCGTGGGTGATGACCTTTAAACCTAAATTTATTCAGGAAAAATAACGAGGGTTTGTTTCGTAAGCCATTGATTTAAAATATTTAAAAACCATGCGAAATTGTTGCTTGTTTTGTATGGAGGAGTATAGAAGCAACGTAATGTAGATTTTTTAGGCCATAATTTTTGGCTGTGAATGATGTATTTAATAAAAAAGAGGAGATATTATGAAAAATAACAAATGGCAGTTTAAGCCATTAACGGCCGCTTTTGCACTCGCAGGGCTGATGGTGATATCCATACCGCAACAAGCGTTAGCGGGCATTGATACGGGGGATGATACGCTGGAAATCAGTGGTTTCGTCGAAAATGCAACGTACTTTCGTGACGAAGTAGGTCTGTCTAAATTTCGTAATACGCTTCAATTAGAAGGCGAAAAAATACTCGGTAATATTGGTGCGTTTAGCGAAGTGAGCATTAACGGAACCTTCCGTGCGACATACGATGGCGTGTATGACTTAAATTCCGACGAATATGGTGATGGAGCGGGTGGCTCTATCTTACTGGAACAAATTGGTGTGGGCCCTGGTGTGTTAGGCCCTGGTGCACCAGCAGTACCAGCTGCGCAAGTGCCGTGGGGTGCCGGCTTTGCATTACAGGATAGCGGTGGAATAGGTGGAGCGGGTAATCCCAACAGCGGCTTGATCGTATTGGGCGAGCATTTGCATGACGCTGATGGTGGCGTGACGTTCGGCGTGCCCGTTCGTCCCTGCGATAAAGACTCACGTGGCTGTCTTAGTGGTTATATGGATGACACATTGAATGATCTGCGTTATTCAGACTTTAATGATCGTTGGGATTTTATTCGTGAGTTATACGTTAGCGCGGCGATTGATATGGATAGCGGTACGACGTTTAACCTCAGTGTAGGTAAAAAACAAGAAGTCTGGGGTCGCACCGATTTATTCCGCGTATTAGATGTTTTGAATCCGGTCGATTACTCCAGAAACAATATCTATGACGAATTGGAAGATATTCGTATACCGCTTTGGATGGCGACCGCTGAGTGGCAGTTTGGCGCGAATAATTTATTGGATGATATGAATCTTCAATTTGTTTGGATATTTGATAAATTCCGTCCCAGTAAACTGGGCCAGGCGGGTACGCCGAATCAAATTCTTGACGCCGGTTCCTTCTTCCGCGGTATGAATAACTGTTGGGAAAATGGCTGTACCGTATCTAACTTTGCAGGAGGTGGTGTAGCTACAGATTTTGGTCCAGGTGTATTAGGGCTACGAAATGTAGAGCTGCCTGAATGGTCGTTGGCTAATTCACAATTTGGTGCGAAATTCGAAGGTGTTTATAGTGATATTGGTTTCTCGCTAAATGCTTTTTACACGCGTTCACAACTGCCTTCGTTACGCGGCGGAATTCCTTCAAATAATCCGTTTACTGGAGCCGGTGGTCCATTTCCGCCTGAAGGTGCTTTCGGAGACGAACCGCAGGTATACCCATACTTAATTTCTTTCGATATGCATTTCCCACGCGTCGTGTTGGTAGGTGGTTCATTGGATTACTTTTCTGAACCGATTAATACGGCCTTTCGTGTAGAAGCGGCTTGGACTAAAGGTGAAGAATTTGCTAACACCTTGAAACCACGGCTGTTCTCAGAATCTGAAGTGGCTCGTTGGGTGATTGGAGCGGATCATAATTTATTTATTCGTTCAATCAATAAAAACAAAGCGTTCTTGATTTCTTTCCAAACATTTGGTCAACATATCTTAGATCATGATCGTGAAGATGGGCTTTTTGGCCCGGTAGGTATGCCAGATTGGAAAGATAACTACATTTCAACCTTATTGATTAAAGGGTGGTGGATGAATGATCGTTTAAGCCCACAGGTTATTTCAGCCTATGACTGGAGTGCTAAAGCCTATGTTGTGTCACCTTCAGTGGATTGGTTGATTAGCGATAATTGGCGTTTACAAGTAGCTGCTAATATAAAGCTTGGAACAGGTGCGCGTGAGTTTTCTGATTGCAGAACCTGCAACCCATTCTCTCCCTTTACAGCTGCTGGGCACGTAGATGGGCCGGACGCTGACCCATTTCCAGATGCGTATGATACGGGGTTAGGTGGTTTCGAACCACTGGGTCGTTTCCGCTCTGGTCCTATCGGTATGGCACAAAAAGAAGACGAAATTCAAGTGACACTTCGTTATCGTTTCTAGGACGAGATAAAGCGGCCTCTTTGAGGCCGCTTTAACGAAGTTTTCAACATGAGATAAGAATTGATTTAAGGAGATTTTTAAAATGAAAATATTTTCAAAAAGTTTATTCGCCGCGACCTTATTAGGCGTTGCTGCGAGTGCATCGGCGGTGACCGATGCGGATATCAATAACTCGTTTAAACCTTATACGGCAGGTTTTCCAGCCGCAGCTGGGGTTACGCCGGGTATGGTTATCAACAAGGCTAATGTGGATGCAGTAAAAGATGTATTAGACCCCGAAATGATTCAGCATATTAAAGACGGCTGGGTTGAAATTACTGTTGGCGAATCGTTAGACTTCGTATTAAACCAGGGTTATATCGATGCGACTAAAGCGGGCGCTAAAAACGTAAAATTGGGTGCCAAAGTTGGAGAGATTGAAGGTTATATAGCTGGGCGTGCGTTCCCTGAAGAGCCTAGTCTGGATGATCCTCGTGCGGGTGAAAAATTAGCCTGGAACTACCAGTACGGTTATAACTGGGGTGATGGCGCCGCTATCTCACCTTTCTACTGGAAATACCGCAATATGGCTACGGGTAAAATTGAACGAAATATTAAGTTTAATTTTTATTTCTTAAACTTTGCCCATCGTGTGAACCACGAGCCTAAACCAGAAATACTACCTAATCCAAGTAATTTGTTTCGTGGTATTTACCTGAATGTGGAGGAGCCGTTTGATGTTAAGAATACCCAGTTGTTGATACAGCGCAATCAAGATGATCTTAAACGCGATAATGCGTGGTTATACCTTGGTTTCCAACGTCGAGTGCGTCGTTTAGCGACGGGCCAGGTAACGGATTCTTTCCTCGGTTCTGATCTTATGATCGAAGATTTTGAAGGCTATAACGGCCGTATTTCAGATATGAACTGGACGTACAAAGGTACACGAAATATGTTGCTGCCCATGTATGATGCGTCTAAGCAAAATCGTACTGATGAGTTCAACGAAAGTGATGGTTATACATACACCGATTTTCATGGCAAAGGCGGTTGTTTCCCCAACGTGACGTTCTCGTTAAGAAAAGTGTATGTTCTTGAGTCTGATCCGGTTGATCCAAATCATCCAATCAGTAAGCGCGTTCACTATATCGACGCGCAAACATTCACGTTGCCACGAACCATCATTTATGACCGCCAGGGTAAATACTGGAAATCCTGGATGATCGGTCAGGCACACCCGGATAGTCACCTGCCCATTAATAAGGGTTCGGGTGTTTCAATTGATGATGCGTTTGGCATGATGGACGTTCAATCCATGCATTGTACGACCGGCCAGTTCAAAGGTATTGTTGATCCTGAGTTGGTTAAACAAAAACAGTTTAGCGTACAGTACATGCGCTCGTTTGGTAAATAACGATCGGGATTAGCCCGTGAGTTAGGGAGTAGTGAAAAACCGGCTTTTTAAGCCGGTTTTTTTATATATCGGTAAAAAGTGTTTTATGCTAATTTAAAAATGCATGAATAGTTGAAAATTTGGGGCAGGGCTTTCGCAAGAAAAGTTGAGCGAAAGCTCGCTAATGAAGCCAATAAAAAAGCGGACTGGTCTGCCCTTTAGAGTTTGTTGTTAATATATGACTTATGACATAAATCATTTTTTAAAACTATTCTGCTAACTGGAAATGAGGTTAGTTGTGTTTAATAGTATATTCATCAGAATGATTGAATAGAATATGGACAATCAGAAATTTAGAGTGAGGACTTAAGTTATGGGCAATCAAGAAAAAATAGATTTTTCAAAATATCTAATAGACGATGAAGAGAAGGGTGTTTATCGTTGTGATAGAAAGATGTTCACCGATCCTGAGATTTTTGAAATGGAGATGAAGTCCGTCTTCGAAAAAAACTGGGTTTACCTGTGTCATGAAAGTCAAATAAAAAACCCGAACGACTTCTTTACGGTCTATATGGGGCGTCAACCCGTTATCGTTACGCGCGATAAAGATGGCGAAATTCATGGATTTATTAATGCTTGTACTCATCGCGGTGCGCAGTTAGTTAATACAGGTTGTGGCAACAAAAGAAAACTGGTTTGCCCGTTTCATATGTGGACGTTTGATATGAAAGGTGAGCTCCTTGATTGCGGCGAAAGCAAAGGCAATGTTGGTTATAGTGAAAGCTTTAGTAAAGACGACCTGGGGCTACAAAAAATCGGCAACATTGAAAGTTATCGCGGCTTTGTTTTTGGCGTGTTGGATGATAATGCTTGTACGCTTAAAGAGTTTTTGGGTGAAGCGACGTATATGATGGACATGTTGGTTGACCAATCTGAGGAAGGCCTTGAAGTTCTGCCAGGTATAACTACCTATACATACAATGGTAACTGGAAACTACAAGCTGAAAATGGTGTAGATGGTTATCACCTTGAGTCTATTCACGGTAATTATGTAATGACTATTGAGAACCGCAAGAAACTCCTGGGCGCTAAAGATCAAGTTAAACCCGTTGATGTTGGCAAATTGGCCGGCGGCACAACGGAGCTACCAGCAGGTTATTACGATTTAGGCAAAGGCCATGTGACCTTATGGGCAAAGTTCCCGGATGCGTCTAACAGACCTCTTCATGTTGGTGGAAGAATGCCTGAGATAGAGAAAAAATTTGGCGCTGAAAAAGCAGATTTTATGGGGGGTTATTTACGCAACACCTGTATTTATCCGAATGTATTTATAATGGATCAGATGAGTACGCAAATTCGTCATTTCCGCCCCATTTCAGTTGATAAAACCGAAGTAACAACGTATTGCATAGCGCCTGTGGGTGAATCTGATGCGGCTCGTGAGCGTCGTATCAGACAGTATGAGGATTTCTTTAACGCAACGGGTATGGCGACGCCCGATGATCTAACGGCTTTCAATAATAGCCAGATTGGCTTTATGGGTGAAAAGTCACGCTGGAGCGATATGTGCCGGGGTGCCAAAAATACCATTGATGGGCCAGAAAAAGTGGCGAAAGGCCTGGGTATTAACCCTGTAGAATCAGGTATAAACCTTGAAGACGAAGGAATAATGGTTGCGCAGCATAGGAACTGGGCAAGAATGATGACAGAAGCTCAGGCGGAGGAGAAATAAAATGGAGAGTCTGATTAAACAACAAGCTGTAGCTCTTATTATTGATGAAGCCGCTGCTTTAGATCATAAGCAATGGGATGAATGGATTGATTTATACACCGAAGATGCGACGTATTGGATGCCGGCATGGGTGGATGAATATAATTTAACGAGCGACCCTAAGCGTGAAATCTCATTGATTTATTACGGTGCTCGTTCAGGTATCGAAGACAGGGTTTTCAGGATTCGTACTGGACTTTCATTTGCAACCTCGCCGCTGCCTCGTACTTGCCATATTAATACAAACTTTCGAGTGTCAGAGAATGAAGCGGGTGAAGTGGTTGTTCATTCATCCTGGGTTACTCATTGTTATAGCTTGAAAGTGTCGCGTGAAGCATTTGGTGTTCAGGAACATCATTTGCGTAAAACAGACGATGGCTTAAAAATCTGTTTCAGAAAAATTACACTACATAACGATATGGTAGATACCGTATTAGATATTTATAACGTGTAAATTAGGTAGTTATAAGAAGCCCGCTCAGTTAACTGAGCGGGCTTTTTTAGGGTTTAAATTATAGTTAAGAACGGTTTTTATTTAAAATACTAATATCGCTCGGATTAATTAAATCTGGAACCGTCCAGCCGTCGAGGTCATATTCGCTCAAGCACTTATCTGCAAAACCGGTTAAATTATCGGCCAGGCCAGACATTTTAGCGCTTCCCAATAACTGCAAACGAAGGTCCTCGTGGTTACCCGCGTAATTACGCTCATATAATTCATGGCGGCTACCAAATTCACTGCCTATGGAATCCCATAGCAGTTTAAGAACTTTTACGCGTTGTTCGGCAGATATGCCATTCGAACCGCGTACAAAACGATCCAGAAAAGGTCGGATTTCAGGGTTTTTAAAATCTGCGGCGTGTGAGGGAAGGTAAATAAGCGCGGCGCCAAGGTCTTTTTGAATCAGGTCCTTAATCATCGGGTAAGCCATGGGAGCAAAGACGCGGTAGGCACTGGCCGCTTCTGCGTTTACTTGCACATTACCGTTTTCCCCCCAGGGTGACGGGTTACGCGCCATTGCATCGGTCAAGCTCCAAAATAGATTACGCCAGGCGAGGACTTCACCAATTCTACCCTGTACGCCGCGGAACTCATTTGCGCCAGTGGTTTCAACGGCCTTCATCAATAAGCCAGTAATAAAGTCGAGTTTTACCGCGAGGCGCGTGCAGCCATGGAATAAGGCGCGCATCATAAAACCAGAGCCGAAGATAAAGCGGTTTACAACGTCTATATCCCGATAAGCAAACACGTTTTCCCAGGGCACGAGCACTTTGTCTAAAACCAGGATGGAATCATTTTCATCCATACGGCTTGAGAGCGGGTAATCATAGGGTGAACCCATAACGCCCGCGGCGTATTCATAGGAAGTCCTACAAATAATTTTTAGCCCGGGTGAATTCATCGGCAGGGTGAAAATGACTGCGTATTTGGGGTCTTTCACGGGCACACCGTAAAGGCCAACAAAATTTTGATGGGTGAGCGCGGAATTGGTCGCGACTACTTTTGCGCCGGAAACAATAATGCCTTCGTCGGTTTCTTTTTCAACGTGAATGCAAATATCTTCAATTTCTGCGCTGCCTTTATGGCGGTCTATCGGTGGGTTAACAATGGCGTGATTCCAATACAGCAGGTTTTCCTGGGTTTCTTTGTACCAGCGTCTTGCATTACCTTCGTATTCGCCAAAGAATTCTGGCATGGCGCCCATCGAGGCGATAAAGCTGGCCTTGTAGTCGGGAGCGCGCCCCATCCAGCCGTAGCCGATGCGTTGCCATTCGGCGATGGCGTCGCGCGAAGCAACCAGGTCTTCGACCGACCTGGGGGCTTTAAAGAAAGGTTGGGTATAGCCGCCACTTCCGGTATCGGTTGGCGTGCGTAATACGCTAGCTTTGGATTCATCGTGCATGGCGTCGTATAGGCGGGCCGTCATTCGAGCGGAATTTCTGAACGCCGGGTGAGTGGTTACATTTTTAACGCGTTCGCCAAAAATATAAACCTCGCGGCCATCATTTAAGCTTTCAAGGTATTCATCACCGGTCATTGGTTTTTTTACGGGCGCTTTTTCTTCATTCATAACGTTCTCCTGGCAGTTAAAGTTTTTTATATTTTTCTCGATAATACCCTATCGCAGAAGGTATTGGGAACGCATCAAACATAGTATGATCAAGCGTATAGAAATACTGGCTTGTACGCTTATTATTAGGTTAAGCTTCTTAGCAAGAAGGTTCATTTTATAAATTGAACTACGTTGTTGACGCTAAAATTAAAATAAATTTAAGAGGGCGGGTATGGCTGTTATAGCGCATGAAGATTGGATCAGAAGGGCGGAATTGATCGGTCAAAAAGCCGAGCCCATGGTGGCAGAGGCCGAGGAAGCAGGGTGTTTCCCATTAGAGTTACGCGACTTTGTTCATGAGCATGAAATGCATAAAGCATTAAGACCAGTGCAGTATGGAGGCTCAGGCATAGGCGCTTTCACCTTCTCTGAGATCGTACGTACGATAGCTAATTATAATGCGTCAGCGGCCTGGCTGGTTTATTTTGTTATTTTACACGAGCAGTGGGTGGCTTTTTTGTCGGAGAAGGGTCGTCAGGAAGTGTATGACAGCGATAAGTTTACCGGCGACATTTTTATGCCGTTGGGGCAAATTGAATACGTTGATGGCGGCGTTAAAATGTCAGGTCAATGGGCATTCGGTAGCGGTGTGTTATGGAATGAGTGGATGGGTCTCGGTGCGATTGTTCAGGTGCCGGGAGAAGATCCTCAACCTTGTTTGGTTAATGTTAAAAAATCTCAGCTAGAGGTCATTCACGACTGGAATCCGTTTGGCCTTCGTGGCACCGGCAGCCATAGCGTGAAAGTAGACGATGTGTTTGTGCCCTGGTGCCAAATTTTACCCGTTGTTAGCGTTAAAAATAACGGCATTCCAGTCGGTGGGCACTATTCGGATGAGCCAATTTTTCGCGCTCCATTTATGGCCTTTTTCTGCCTTGGTTTTCCAGCTATTTCAACCGGTATCGCGCAACGGGTTGCACGAGATTTAAAGCAACGCGTCGAATCGCGCCAACGTATTCTATACAATATGAAAGAATGGGAGTCTCCCGTTGCACAACGTAATCTCGCCGAAGTGATGGTGAAGGTGGATGCAATTGAGGCGATGAACGAGCGATACGTCAATCAGCTTGAAGAATGGATAGCTGCGGCTACCCCTCTGGTGTCAGATCAGGAGAAAAATAAAATGGGTGCCTGGCGTTCGCATATTGGCAAGGAGGCCTCAGACTTGGCGTTTCATGCGATGAATTTACTGGGTGCTTCTGCCACGGGTAGTGGCGACCCTATGGAAATAGCGGCACGCGACGCGTTTATGGTTTATATTCATTTAGGTCAAATTTACGAAGATAATATGATGGCTTATGGTCGAACCCAGTTTGGATTAACGGGTCACCCTTTATTATAATTTTTAATCAGTAAAATGATCTGCGACCAGGCTTGCCCTCGGTGTGGCGACAGGTCTTGAAGGATACGTATTTAATGAAATCAACACACACAGGTCATATCGTTTTTACAGAGTCCGTTAGCAAAGGGATTATTTTAATTAAAATCAAATTAACCGAACCAGACGCTGTTGATTTTAGGGCCGGCCAATATTTAGCCGTATTGCTGCCCGAGGAAGAAAAAGTAGCTTATTATTCGATAGCCTCTTCGCCAAATAAAAAAAATACGGTCGAACTGTTAGTAAAAGAAGATAAGCTCGGTGTGGGCGCTTCTTATCTGTTTTCGCTAAGCGAAGGGGACCCAATCGATTTGCATATGCCGATGGGCGATGCCTATTTAAGAGAAGACAGCGAGCGGAATATTATTTTTGTCGCTGGCGCATCGGGTGCCAGTTATATCCGTTCGATGATCCACTATCTGGATGAATCGAATTTGTTGCTGAATAGACAGGTTTATTACTTTTTGGGTACGCGTGAAGAAGACGAACTGATGGAGCCCGAGTATATGCATCAGTTGGCTGAAAAATATAGCGGTTTTCATTTTATCCCCGCGTTATCGCATCAGCAGGACTGGGAAGGCCATACAGGTCTGGTGACTGAAGTCATTGAGCGAGTGATGCCATCCGATCTGTCAGATTGGGAGGCCTACTCTGCGGGTTCCCCCGCGATGGTGAAGGCAGTCGCTAACACCTTGATCAGCGACAAACGTTTGCGCTCGGATTGCTTTTATTCCGATTTGTACGTTGCCGACAGCTAATAGTTACTTTATGGCTATGCTGATGAAATGCTGTAACAGCATTATCTGCAGCAGCATAAGGCCTCAATGTTGAACGGAGTCTCATCGGTAGAAATGTTGTTTTATCATTTGATAAAAGGAAAGGTTCTCTTTTAATGAAAAAAAGTAGCTCAACAAACTAAAACGCTCGTTGGAGCCATAGTTTATGGTCTGGCATGAAGATTGCTTTTCTTACGAGACCTATGGCTATGACTGAAAAGACAATTACTGAAATCGCAGGCATTAAAGGCTCAAGATACGTTCGCGTTACCAAAGTGCTGCACGACAAATACGTTGAATTTGAGTTTTCGATCAATGACCCGACCATTCACGTTGAGTTGGTGCTCCCCTTTGAGCATTTTAAAAATTTTTGTGAAGCCAACGAGGTGCAGCATTTAACACCAGAGCAAGAAGCTGCTGTTGAATACGATAAGCTGAAATGGCGCTTTGGTGTACCGGGATTTGATGAAGTATGAATAATCTAGGATCAACAGCTAAATTAGAGTTAGGAGATGAATAAATGAGTATCGAAATTTCGGCAAAATCCATAACGCCCGTTCGCTTGACGTATGGAAATTTAGAAGAAAGGTTCGGCGGTAAAAAGCCTGCGTCTCGTTACCAGGAGGCCGTTTATGACGTTCAGCCGACGGCTAACTTTCAATATCGCCCGCTATGGGACAAAAACCACGAGCTCTACGATGCCAGTCGGACGGCTATCGTTATGGAAGATTGGTATAGCTTCGCCGATCCTCGTCAATATTACTATGGCTCGTATACGATTGCGCGTTCAAAGCAGCAAGAAGTCGCCGAGCATAATTTTAGTTTTGTTGATCAGAGAGATTTATTCGACTCTGTGCCAGATAGCGTAAAGCAATCAGTGCGGGATATTCTAGTACCTCTTCGCCACGTTGAATGGGCGGCAAACATGAATAATTGTCAGATTACCGACGAATGTTATGGCGCTAATTTCAGTTCAATTGCGATGTTTAACGCGATGGATAGACTGGGTATGGCGCAGTACATCACGCGTATTGGCTTATTGCTGGATGGTAATGAAGACACCTCACTCGTTGCCGGTAAACAAGCCTGGATGGAGGCCGCTGAATGGCAAGGTCTTCGACACGCGATAGAAGATATGTTCGTATTGGACGACTGGTTTGAATTGATGGTGGCGCAAAACTTCGTGCTAGACGGCCTGTTGTTTCCACTTTTGTACGACCGTTTCGAGAAAAAATTAACCAAAGAGGGCGGTGCAACAATCGCCATGCTGACGGAATTTATGGACGACTGGTACAAAGAAACGGTTCGTTGGACCAATGCGCTGGCAAAAGTAACGGCAAAAGAGTCCGCTGCGAACCAGGCGCTGCTATCGGGCTGGGTTTCAAAGTGGATAGATCGTTTGTCTGTAGCCGTAGAGCCTATCGCGATTGAAGCATTTGGTGAAGACGGCGTTAATGAATTGGCTGAAGTAAAAAGTGAACTACTAGAGCGACTCGCTAAACAGGGCGTTACGGTTTAAACAGGAGATGGGTATGTCAGGTAAAAAGAATACGGTGTTTTTGATCGTACAAGATAATGAAGACGCGCGTCCTATCATCGAGTCGGTCGAAGAGGATAACCCAGACGCCAACATACAGTATCAGCCAGGTATGGTGCGTATGGAGGCGGCCGGCCGTTTGATCGTCAATCGCCAGACCGTTGAAGAAAAAATGGGCCGCGAGTGGGACGTTCAAGAATTGCATTTAAATCTCATTTCATTAGCCGGTAACGTTGATGAAGATGATGATAAATTTGAAATTAGCTGGCACTAAGCGCCAGCTATTAAAGAGGATAGAAGAATGCCAGCAAAAAAACTAAATTTACGTAAACGATACGAATTACTCACCCGTGGAATGGGTTGGGAAACGAGCCACCAAAAAATGGACGACGTTTATCCGTATGATTCGTTCGAGGGTATCAAAATAACGGATTGGGATAAATGGGAAGATCCTTTTCGTTTAACGATGGATTCGTACTGGAAATATCAGGCTGAAAAAGAGAAAAAGTTGTACGCGGTTATAGATAGTTTTGCGCAAAATAATGGCCAAACTAATCTGGCGTGTGCCAGTTACCTCAGTGCAATCAAATTATTTATTACGGGTGTGACGCCTATTGAATACGCAGCGCATCGAGGTTTCGCTCACCTCGGGCGACATTTCCGTGGAGATGGCGCGCGCATCGCCTGTCAAATGCAGGCGATTGACGAGTTACGTCATCAGCAAACGCAGGTGCACACGATCAGTCATTACAATAAGCACTTTAATGGTTTGCATGACCCTTTCCATCAGTTTGACCGAGTCTGGTATTTGTCTGTGCCAAAATCATTTGCAGAAGACGCTATGACGGCCGGCCCATTCGAGTTTATTACCTCAATTTCTTTCGCCTTTGAGTACGTACTGACCAACTTACTGTTTGTACCGTTTATGTCGGGTGCCGCATACAACGGAGATATGGCGACGGTGACCTTTGGTTTCTCGGCGCAGTCAGACGAGTCTCGTCATATGACCCTGGGGCTTGAAATTATTAAATTTATGCTGGAGCAGCACGAGGATAACCTTCCTATAGTGCAGCGCTGGATGGACAAACATTTCTGGCGCGCCTACCGATTATTAGGCCTCGTTGCAGCCATGCAAGACTACATGTTGACGAACAGTCCGATGTCGTGGAAAGAAGCGTGGGACGTGTACTTTGTCGAAAACGGCGGCGCTTTATTTGAGGACTTATCTCGTTACGGCCTAAGGATGCCTAAATACCACGAATTAGCGACGGCAGAGGCGGACCATATCAGTCATCAAATTTGGTCGGTATTTTGTTCATTGGGCAATGTCACGGGTTTTCATACCTTTTTGCCAAGCGAAGAAAAAATGGCCTGGTTATCCGAGAAGTATCCCGATACCTTCGATAAATACTACCGCCCGCGTTTTGAATATTGGGCCGAGCAGAAAAAAGCGGGCACGTTTGAATATCAAAAAGGTTTGCCGCAGCTTTGCCAGGTTTGCCAAATTCCGATGGTGTTTACCGAGGTACAAACTGATCCGATGCAGCTTAGTTATCGGGTGACCGAGCACGGCGGCGATAAATATCACTTCTGTTCAGATGGCTGTAAAGATATTTTCGAATTTGAGCCAGAAAAATATGTACAGGCCTGGTTGCCCGTGCATCAAATTTTCCAGGGTAATTGTGGTGGACCAACGATTCCTGAGGTACTCGACTGGTATAAATTTAAGCCAGAAGATTGTGGTGACTATATAGGATCGCAGGATCACGCGCGCTGGCAGGAATGGAAAGGCGAGAAGCCGAAGGTGCGGCAGGCCTGATGGCTTGATAGCCCTATAATTAGACTTAGGAGATTAAGATGGCAGTAATTGCAAAAGATGGCTACGTAGACCTGGTAAGAGACAGAGTAGAAAATTTTCACGGCAATCAGTTGGTTTACTTGGGCTGGGACGACCATTTATTGTTCTCGGCGGCGCAGGCCTTCCCGTTACCACCCGAGATGCCTTTTCAGGCGTTGGTATCCGAGGTAATGCCATCAGTTTTTAACGACCATCCAGATTTTAAAAATATCGACTGGGCTAGTGTTGAATGGGTATTAGATGGCGTTTCATTTTCGCCTGATATGGCTAAATCGCTTAAAGAGAATGGCATAGGGCACAAATCGTTGATGCGTTTTAAAACGCCGGGCTTAATGGGGATTAACGGCACACGTTTATGAGTTATGAGGTTACGATTGAGCCCTTAGGCGTTACGATTGAAGTCGAAGAAGGCCAAACAATACTCGATGCGGCATTAAGGCAGGGTGTATATCTGCCTCATGCTTGTGGGCACGGACTTTGCGGTACCTGTAAGGTCGATGTGTTAGAAGGTGAAGTAGAAATAGGCGATGAAGCGTCCTCATTTGCATTAATGGACGTTGAGCGCGATGAAGGTAAGTGTTTGACCTGTTGTTCGGTTCCTGAGTCTGACTTGGTGATAGAAGCCGACGTTGAAGAAGAGCCTGACGCTGAGAATATTCCAGTGCGTGACTTTGTTGGCAAGGTGGTCAAGTTGGAAAAGCTAACGCCGAGAATCATCGGGGTATTCCTTGAGGTGGAAGGCGACGAAGTCGAATTTCAATCGGGTCAATACGCCAATTTGCACATTCCTGGGCTGGATGTGCCGCGTCCGTTTTCGATGGCGCAGTCGCCGAATGAAAAGACGATACTAGAGTTTGATATCGCGCTGATTCCTGGAGGCGTAGGAACGAGCTGGATTCATAATGAACTGAAAGTAGGCGATAAGCTTGATTTTTCCGCGCCTTACGGGCACTTCTTTTTAAGAAAGTCAGACGATAAACCGATGCTATTCTTTGGCGGTGGTTCTGGTTTGGCCAGTCCAAAATCGATGATCCTGGATTTGTTAGAAGCCGGAGATACGCGTAAAATAATATTGTTTCAGGGCGCTAGAAATCTCGAAGAGCTGTATTACAAAGAGTTGTTCGAATCGTTGGAGAAAAAACACGAAAACTTTAGCTACGTGCCGGGTTTATCTGGGCCAGGTATCGAGCCTGAATGGGAAGGCCCAACGGGCTATATTCACGAAGTCGCCATTGAAAAAATGAATGGAAAATTTGAAGGTTACCGTGCTTATATGTGTGGTCCACCGATGATGATAGACGCTTGCATAACGGCGCTGATGCGCGGCCGTTTATTCGAGAAAGATATGTTTATGGAGAAATTCTTCAACGCTGCCGATGCCGAAGCAGAAAGTAAGAAGAGCCCTTTGTTTAGAAATATCTAAATCATCACTATGTCGTTTCAAATTACAATTGAAGATTCTGGTGAGGTATATAGCTGTAAGGAAACGCAGCACTTACTGGCGGGTATGATGCAGTTAGGTAAAAAAGGCATTCCAGTCGGTTGTAGAAGTGGTGGCTGCGGGGTTTGTAAGGTGAAAATACATAGCGGCGAGTACGCTACCAAGAAAATGAGCCGCGATCACGTCTCTGTTGAAGAGGAGGCTCAGGGTGTAGTGTTGGCTTGTCGGGTATTACCAAAAGAAAATATAAGTTTGAGTGTCATAGGTCATTTACATAAGGCGATGATGCGGTAAAGTGCAGGGTTAGTTGGGTGTTCAGAAGTAGATTTATAAGAGTGTTATAAACATATAAACATATAAACGACATAGGAGAATTAACATGGCAATGACAGGCATATTGCGTCCAGGGCACGTTCAATTAAGAGTGCTAGATATGGACGAATCACTTAATCACTATTGTAATAATATGGGGTTGATCGAAACCGACCGTGATGATCAGGGACGTGTTTACCTGAAATGTTGGGACGAGCAAGATAAGTTTTCTGTCGTTCTAGAGCCATCAGATCGTTCTGGCATGGATCATATGGCGTTTAAAGTGGCTTCAGAACAAGATCTTTGGCGCTTTGAATCCAATGTTAAAAAATTTGGTATCGATACCAAGCGCGTACCAGCGGGTGAATTAAATGGCTGCGGTGAGCGCGTTCGTTTCACGGCGCCGGGCGGGCATACATTTGACTTATACGCCCAGAAAGAACAGGTGGGTAATGGTATTTCTACAACCAACCCAGGGCCCTGGCCGAAAGGCATAAAAGGGATGAAAGCTATTCGTTTTGATCATTGCTTGCTGTATGGAGATGACCACGATGCGACCATTAAATTCTTTGTCGAAGCGCTGGAATTCCAGTTGACCGAACAAATTGTTGATGGTGATCTGCAATTAGCGGCATTCTTAACTTGTAGCACTAAGGCGCACGATGTTGCATTTATCCGTTCGGATAAGCCTGGGCAACTGCACCACGCGTCATTTTTACTAGGATCCTGGGAGCAGGTGCTACACGCAGCCGATATTATCTCTATGGAAGATATTCCATTGGATGTAGGGCCTACGCGTCACGGCTTAACGCGCGGTATGACAATTTATTACTATGACCCATCGGGCAATAGAAACGAAGTATTTGCTGAAGATAGCTATCATTATCCTGATACGCCCGTTTTGACCTGGACAGCGGATAATATTGGGCAGGCTATTTTTTACCACTCACGGACTTTGGTAGATAGCTTTATGGGTGTTACCTCATAAGTTACATGTCGAATAGCATCACTAAAAAAAACATTTCAACTCAAGCTGCTTGCACGGCCGTGCAAGCAGCCGTTGAAAAAGCAAAAACATTAGGCATTGCCATAAACGTTTCCGTGGTCGATAGTTCGGCCATAGAAATGGCTTTTCTACGGATGAATAATTCTTTTTTGCCGTCTATGGATATCGCTAAAGATAAGGCGTATACCTCCGCGGGTTTTGGATTGCCCACGATGCAATGGAAGAATATTCTCGAGGGTAATACGCAATTACAAGCCGGTATCGTTGCGCGCCCACGGGTTATCACCTTTGGTGGCGGCTTACCGATTTCTGAGGGTGGAGATTTAATCGGTGCTATTGGCGTTTCCGGTGGGTCTGAAGAAGAAGATGTGATCTGCGCCCAAGCAGGAATAGACGCGATCATATAATTTGAATTTTAAAAGGTTAAGTAGGGAACTATGAGAGAAGTAAAAGGTTTTATAAATGGCGAGTTCGTCAGTTCGGGTGAGTTTGGTGAGGTCTATTCGCCGGTGACAGGTGAGTTAGTCTGTAACTATCACCGAACCAGTGTTGAGCAAGTTGATCAGGCGGTAAAGGCTGCACGCGCGGCTTTAAAAGGCCCCTGGGGTACGATGCCAGCGCAACAGCGAGTGGATATTTTATACAAGATTGCCGATGGTATTAATGCACGTTTTGATGAGTTTTTAGCGGCCGAGTGTTTAGACACCGGCAAGCCTTATTCATTAGCGAGTCATATTGATATTCCTCGTGGCGCGGCTAACTTTAAAGTGTTTGCCGACACGATAAAAAATATTGCAGACGAAGCGTTTCATACGCCAACCCCCGATGGAACCGGCGCATTAAACTATACCGTACGTAAGCCAAAAGGCGTGATTGGTGTGATTGGGCCGTGGAATTTGCCCTTATTACTAATGACCTGGAAGGTAGGCCCCGCATTGGCGTGTGGTGATACCGTGGTGGTGAAGCCTTCAGAAGAGACGCAATTGACGGCCAGTTTACTGGGCGAGGTGATGAATGACGCCGGAGTACCTAAGGGTGTTTATAACGTAATTTTAGGTAAAGGATCGCAAATTGGTGAAGCGCTCATTACCAATCCAGGCTTAGATGCGATTACTTTTACTGGTTCTACGCAAACGGGTGAACGTATTGCAGCGGCTGCTTCAGTGGGTGTTCGTGATTCGTCGTTAGAGCTCGGTGGAAAAAATGCGGGTATCGTCTTCGCTGATTGCGATATGGATAAAGCTCTTGAAGGGTCTTTAAGATCCGCATTTGCTAATTGTGGTCAGGTTTGTCTAGGTACAGAGCGTTTGTACGTTGAACGATCCATCTTTGATGAATTTGTTAAGCGCATGAAAGCAGGCGCGGAAGCGCTTAAACTGGGTCGTTCAGAAGATCCAGAAACGAATATGGGGCCTTTAATCAGTAAGTCTCATCGTGAGAAAGTATTGAGTTATTACAAGGCTGCCGTGGATGAGGGTGCGACCGTGGTAACGGGTGGCGGCGTTCCTAATATGCCTGAAGACTTAGCCAACGGTTACTGGATTGAGCCAACGATTTGGACCGGTTTGCCAGAAACGGCCAGCGTAGTACAAGAAGAAATTTTTGGCCCTTGTGTGCATATTTGTCCATTCGATACAGAACAAGAAGCGATTGAGTTAGCAAATGATTCGCCATACGGTTTGGCCTCAGCTATTTGGACAGAGAATATGTCGAAGGGACACCGCGTGGCGGCGCAAATGGAAACAGGAATTTGTTGGGTCAATAGCTGGTTCCTAAGAGATTTACGCACACCATTTGGTGGCTCAAAACAATCTGGAACGGGCCGTGAAGGCGGTCATTATTCATTAGAGTTCTATTCAGAGCTAACTAATATTTGTGTAAAACTATAGGGATTGAAAATGGATCAAGAAAAAATAATACAGTACGGCGATGAACTCTATAACGCCTTAATCACGCGTCAAACAATCGCACCGATTACGGAGCGCTCTCCAGAAGTCACTATAGAGGACGCGTATAAAATTCAGAATCAAATGATAGCTCGCCGCATTGAGGCGGGAGAAAGCATCGTTGGTAAAAAAGTAGGTTGCACCAGCAAAGCGGTGATGAATATGTTGGACGTGAACCAACCCGACTTCGGATATTTATTAACCGATATGGTGTATTCAGAAGGTCAGGATATTCCTGTTTCAGAAAAAATGATTCAGCCAAAAGCCGAAGGCGAAATAGCCTTTATTTTGAAACGCGACCTTTGTGGGCCAGGGCTTACTAACGCTGATATTTTGCGTGCAACAGACGCCGTAATGCCGTGTTTTGAGATCGTGGATTCAAGAATTACCGACTGGAAAATCAAAATTCAAGATACGATTGCTGATAATGCCTCATGTGGTTATCTCGTGTTGGGTGGGAGTTTTGTCGATCCACGCAAAATTGATTTGAGCGTGTGCGGCCTGACTCTGGAGAAAAATGGTGAACTAATGTACACCGGCGCGGGCGCGGCGGCCTTAGGCTCTCCAGTGAATGCGATGACCTGGTTGGCTAATACGATGGGCGCCTTAGGCGTTACCTTAAAAGCTGGCGAAGTTATTCTATCGGGGGCGTTATGCGCCATGGTTGATGCAAAAGCCGGCGATTCGATGCGAGTCAGCGTAGGTGGTATTGGTTCCACTTCGGTTCGATTTGTATAAGTACGAAATTTTAGGAGAAAAATAAATGGCAATTAATTGTGCAATGATCGGCTCGGGTAATATTGGCACTGATTTAATGGCAAAGCTAATGCGTAGTGCTAACTTAAATCCCGTTTGGATGGTTGGTATAGAAGAGGCATCGGATGGTTTATTAAAAGCGCGCGAAGCGGGCTTGAAAACAACGCATGAAGGCGTTGATGGCTTAATACCACATATTGAAGAAGATAATATTCAGATCGCTTTCGATGCGACATCTGCTTATGTTCACGGTGAAAATAACCGTAAATTACAAGAAAAAGGCGTGCTGGTTATCGATTTGACACCGGCCGCTATTGGCCCTTTCTGCGTACCTCCAGTGAACTTAAAAGAGCACGTCGGCGAGCAGGAAATGAACGTCAATATGGTCACTTGTGGTGGTCAGGCGACCATTCCAATGGTAGCGGCGGTTAGCCAAGTGCAGCCAGTTGAGTACGGTGAGATTGTTGCCACAGTGGCCTCAAAATCTGCGGGTCCCGGTACGCGCAAAAATATTGACGAATTCACGCAAACAACGGCTCGTGCCGTTGAGGAAATTGGTGGAGCAAAGAAGGGCAAAGCAATTATTATTCTTAATCCAGCTGAACCCCCTTTGATGATGCGCGATACGGTGCACTGTTTAACGGAAACAGAGCCAGATCAAGAAGCGATCACTAAATCGGTACACGCTATGTTGGCCGAGGTGAACAAATACGTACCTGGCTACCGTCTTAAAAACGGACCGATATTCGACGGTAACCGCGTCAGTATCTTTTTAGAAGTTGAAGGCCTGGGTGATTATCTGCCTAAGTACGCTGGCAACCTCGATATTATGACCGCTGCTGCAACACGAACAGCTGAAATGTTTGCCGAAGAAATTGAAAACGGCACGCTGACGTTAAAAAAATTAGTTTAGGAGACCGATGATGAATTTAGCGGGTAAAAAAATTAAATTGCACGACAATGCCTTGCGCGATGGTATGCACTCGGTCAGTCATCAGTTTTCGATTGACGATATGGTACGCATGGCGGTAGCGCTAGACGAAGCGGGTATGCCGCTGATCGAAGTGACGCACGGGGATGGATTAGGTGGGTCATCGGTCAACTATGGTTTTGGACGACATACTAATCGTGAATACCTTGAAGCCGTTGTACCTAAAATGAAAAATGCCAAGATTTCGGCGCTTTTATTGCCTGGATTAGGAACGGTTGACGACCTCGCAATGGCGGTTGATTGTGGTATCTCGACTATCCGTATAGCCACGCACTGCACCGAGGCAGATGTATCGGAACAGCACATCAAAAAAGCGCGTGAGTACGGGCTGGATACCGTCGGTTTCTTAATGATGGCGCATATGACGCCGCCAGAGGCCTTGCTCGAACAGGCGAAAAAAATGGTCGATTACGGTGCTAATTGTATTTATGCCACCGATTCAGCGGGTTACTTATTGCCCGATGACGTGACCTCGCGAATTGGTATTTTACGCGCCGAGTTGGGCGATGAAATAGAAATTGGCTTCCACGGTCATCATAACCTTGCGATGGGCATTGCAAATTCACTGGCCGCGATTGAAGCGGGTGCGGTGCGCATTGATGGTTCTGTAGCGGGCTTCGGCGCAGGTGCGGGTAATACACCGCTTGAAGTGATGGTCGCGGTGTGTAATCGGATGGGCATTATAACGGGCGTGGACGTTGATAAAATCATGGACGTCGCAGAAGATATTGCCTTACCTCTGATGCCAACACCGACTCGAATTGATCGTGATTCGCTAACACTAGGTTATGCTGGTGTTTACTCGTCATTTTTGTTGCACGCGAAACGCGCCGAGAAAAATCACGGCGTTCCGGCACGAGAAATTTTGATGGAACTAGGGCGTATGGGTGCAGTGGGTGGTCAAGAAGATATGATCGAAGACGTTGCATTAGAAATTAAAAAGAAATCAGCTTAAGGGGAAGAAAGTGAGCTTAGATAAATCAACGATTGAAAAACTGGCAGAGCATCTTGAAAATGCAGAATTAAATTGCATAGAGGTGACCAAAATTACCGATGATTACCCTGATATTACGTGGGATGAATGCCTGGATGTGCAGTGGGAAATTCGTCGCCGTAAAGAGGCGCGCGGCAATAAAATAGTCGGTATGAAAATGGGCTTAACGTCTATCGCTAAAATGCGTCAAATGGGTGTAGAAACGCCTTGCTACGGATTTTTAGCCGATTACTTTAGCTGTCCAGATGGCGCTGAGATAAAAATGTCGGAGTTAATACACCCTAAAGTAGAAGCGGAAATAGCCTTCGTCACGAATAAGGAGCTCAGCGGACCGGGTTGCCATATTGGTAATGTATTGGCGGCGACAGATTTTGTGTTGCCAGCCGTTGAAGTGATTGATTCGCGCTACAAGGATTTTAAATTCGATCTAAAAAGTGTGATCGCGGATAACTCGTCTTCGTCGCGTTTTGTCACCGGTGGACGTTCTCGTAATGTCGACGAGTTAGACCTTAAAACGCTCGGTGTAGTGATGGAAAAGAATGGAGAGGTCGTTGAATTAGCAGCGGGTGCAGCGGTCGTAGGCCATCCGGCGGCTAGTGTCGCAATGCTGGTTAATCTGCTCGCTGAACGCGGTGAAGTATTGCCCGCGGGCACCTTTGTGATGACGGGCGGTATGACGGCGGCAGTAGCCGTTGAAGCGGGTGACTGCGTAACCGTGCGTTACCAGGACTTAGGCAGCGTCACCATGAGATTCGTAGAGTAATAGGAGGCCATTATGCCAATAGCACAAATACATATGATGGAAGGCCGTACCGAGGCGCAAAAAACGGCCTTGATCGAGAAAGTAACCGACGCTATTTGTGAGGCAGTGGGTGCGCCACGAGAAGCGGTGCGAGTCATCCTCCAAGAAATGCCCAATACAAATTTTGGTATCGGTGGCAAAACGGCCAAAGCGTTAGGTCGTTAAAGTACCCTTTAATTACCCTGGCTAACCTTTGTTAGCCAGGGTAATTAAAATAGGGGTTCAACCACGTGTTTTTATTGGCCCTAAGTCTTCCCCCGTTGGTGAGCGGGTCTGCACATCCGACTCCCGATCATTCTCCCTCCATTTCCTTTAACTAGCGATCAACTTAATTAGCCTTTCAATAGGGTGAAACGAATGAGATACTTTATTTGAAGCGAACATCGCTGCCTGTTATAAGCGAAGCAAAAACACCTATAACAAATCATTAAAATCGCTTTCGAGTGTTAATTGACGGCCTGGTGGCTTATTAAATGATCAAAGATACAAAGTCGTTTTTACTAAATGAGTAAATAAAAGCAAGGGGAGTCTATAAGGTTCAAGGGATAGTTAATGGCACGCAATATGCTGTAATCTTCTAGATGATTGATATCAATTTAATGCCGATAAATATAAGGCCCATAGAGTAGGAGCTTTGAATGTATCAAATACCGAGAGCAGAATGGTACGACCTTACGCGTACTACCAACTGGACGCCGAAGTACGTCAGCGAAGAAGAGCTATTTCCTGAGGAAATGAGTGGAGGTAGAGGTATTCCTATGGACGTATGGGATAGCTATGACGAACCGTATAAAGTAACATTCCCCGAGTACGTTACTATTCAACGTGAAAAAGATGCGGGCGCCTATTCTGTAAAAGCGGCGCTAGAACGTGACGCCTACGTCGATCGTGCCGACCCAGGCTGGATTTCAACCATGATGGCGCACTACGGAGCGATCGCGGTAAATGAATACGCGGCGAGTGTGGCTGAAGCCAGGATGGCGCGATTTTCAAAAGCCCCGGGTAACAGAAATATGGCGGTGTTCGGCACCTTGGATGAAAACCGCCACGGACAGATTCAATTATTTTTTCCACACGCCAACGTAAAGCGCAGTCGACAATGGGACTGGGCACACAAAGCGATGCATACGAATGAATGGGCCGCGATTGCCGCACGTGCATTTTTCGACGACATTATGCTCTGTCGTGATGCGATCGCCGTTTCAATTATGCTGACATTTAGCTTTGAAACCGGTTTTACCAATATGCAGTTCTTAGGTTTGGCGGCTGATGCATCTGAAGCGGGTGATCATACCTTTGCCAGCCTGATTTCCAGCGTGCAAACGGATGAAGCTCGGCACGCCCAACAAGGCGGGCCGTCATTAAAAATCCTGATTGAAAATGGCCATAAAGAAGAAGCACAAAAAATGGTTGATATTTCTATTTGGCGTGCGTGGAAGTTGTTTTCCGTGTTAACGGGGCCGATTATGGATTACTACACACCGTTAGAGCATCGAAGCCAGTCTTTCAAAGAATTCATGGTGGAATGGATTATCACCCAATTCGAACGCCAATTGATCGATTTGGGCCTTGATGCGCCATGGTATTGGGAAGATTTGACCAATGATTTAGATACAACACACCACGGAATGCACCTCGGTGTATGGTATTGGCGCCCAACGGTCTGGTGGAACCCTGCAGCGGGAGCTTCAGCTGAAGATCGTGAATGGTTAGAAGAAAAATACCCTGGTTGGAATAAAACCTGGGGTAGGTGTTGGGACGTTATTACCGATAACCTTAACAATGATCGTGAAGATCTTACCCTGCCAGAAACGCTGCCGTATATCTGTAATATGTGTCAGCTTCCCATCGTTGGCACGCCAGGTGATAACTGGGCGGTAAAAGATTACACCCTCGAGCACGAAGGCCGTTTATATCACTTTGGTTCAAAAGCAGATCGTTGGTGTTTCGAGCAGGATCCGGTTCGTCATCAGGAGCATCAAAGTCTGATTGACCGGTTTCTCAGTGGGCAAATTCAACCAGCCGATTTGCCCGGTGCGCTTGCTTATATGGGTTTAGGTCCGGGTGAAATGGGCCAGGACGCGCATAACTACGCATGGGCTACGGCTTTTAAGAAACGGGCTCAAGTAGCTTAGATCTACAAATTTCCGATTAGCTTCAGGTTTATAGATTAGGAGAAAAAATGGCTGTATTTCCAATTAGTTCAAACTTTGAAGGTGATTTTGTTGTGCAACTCGTGGCAGTGGACACTGACGATACGATGGATCAGGTAGCGGAAAAGTGTGCTTATCATTCCGTCGGTCGCCGGGTAGCTCCTCAACCAAAAAAAGTAATGAGGGTACGGCTTCACCAAACCGATAAAACCTACCCTCGGGACATGAAAGTGTCAGATGCGGGTTGGAGACCGACTGAAACGCTAGATATTATTTTTGCGGATAAATAAGATAAAGAAAAGATATGGCTTTTGAAAAAATTTGTACTTTAGATGACGTATGGGAAGGTGATATGGATGCCTTCGAAACGTCAAGCGGTACGCAAGTACTCGTTTTAGGTGTTGATGGCGGTGATTTGAAAGCATATCAGGCGGTCTGTCCGCACCAGGAAATAGACCTGGTGGAAGGCGAATTTGACGGCAAAGTACTCACCTGTAAGGCGCATTTATGGCAATTTGACGCGTTAAACGGCAAAGGACTTAATCCGACAGATTGTCAGATTGCTGGCTATCCGTTAAAAGTCGTAGACGAAGATATTTGGGTTGATGTTGAAGGAATAAAGCCTTTTACAGCGCATTCATAGAAAAATCTTTCAGCAAAATGATTGGATAGATAGGACATTATAATGACGAGTTCACACCTTAAAGACGCATATAAACAAAATAAAGTGGGCCCCATTTTAAATGGCGGTGACGTTGCGCAGGCGGCGATTGAGGCTGCTGAGTGGGATAACCCGGATAAAGAAATTAGCGTGGATGATAAAGGCGCTTATGTACGTATTTCAGCAGAAGGGGAGTTAGTGCTGACCAGAGCGTCTATGGAAGAGGCGTTAGGTCGTGCTTTTGAAATGCGTGAAATAGAAATCCACCTGGGATCAATGGCGGGTCAAATTGAGGTGACGCCGGAACAAATTCGTTTTTACTTTGAAAAAACGCTTTAAGTTAGGATAAAAAATCATGAGTGATATTCCAGTAGAAGAATTAAAACCATTAAAAACCTGGTCACACCTTTCTAAACAAAGGAAGAAACCGAGCGAGTACGAAATCGTATCGACGAATTTGCATTTTCATACCAATAACCCGGATAAACCGTTTGAGATAGGTCGCGATGCGAAGATGAACGATTGGTACATTAAGCACCGTAATAATAGCCCGTTAAAGCACGATGACTGGGATGCCTTTAGAGACCCAGAACAATTGGTTTATAGAACGTATAATATTTTACAGGATGGTCAGGAAGCGTATGTAACGGGTTTGCTTGAACAGTTTAGTGAGCGCGGCAACGATCAGATGATCACTAAACAATGGGCGGCAGACCTTGCGCGTTTGTACGCCCCCTCGCGTTACCTATATCACGCGCTGCAAATGGGCGCGTCGTATTTACACCAAATGTCTCCAGCCAGTACTATTTCAAACATGGCCACCTATCAATCGGGGGATCATTTACGTTGGCTAACGCATAGTGCTTATCGAACCTGTGAGTTGGCTAAAACCTGGGGCGACGTGGGTTTAGCTGAAAAAGAACGCGAGCACTGGGAAAATGACGCAGCCTGGCAGGGCTTTAGAGAGTTAGCCGAAAAAGCTTTGGTCACCTGGGACTGGGCAGAAGCTACGGTGGTATTTGATGTTATTTTAAAGCCGGCTGTTTCAGCTGCGGTACAGAAACAGCTTGGGTTAGCCGGCGCAGAAAATGCAGATACCTTACTTTCACTATTAAGCGACGCACAATTGCGCGACGCCGAACGGCATCAACGTCAGACGAAAGCGCTAATGGACTTTGCGCTCACCAATGCAGACAACAAAGCTATCATTCAGGCCTGGGTTGATAAGTGGCAACCCTTGGCCGATAAAGCTATTGAGGTGTATTGTGCAGCGTTAACTGACCTGCCCGATGCGGTGGAAGAAGCTAAAGCCTATGCAACGGCAACGAGGCAATCTTTCGGATTCAAATAATTAAAGCAAAGTAAAAAACCGCGTCGTTAATTAAATGCGCGGTTTTTTATGTCCGCAAATAATGATAATGCGCATCGAAATAATTAGACATGACTTATATAATGTACCGCTTGCTGCGCCCTATAAAACAACAGCCAGTCCATAAAATTTAAGCCAAATTTAGATGAGTCAATTAAAGTTAAGCGTTTTAGATCAATCCCCAGTGCACGATGGACAGCCAGAATCATCTGGTTTATTCAGCACCATTGAGTTGGCAAAAAAGTGTGATGAATTAGGCTACCACCGTTACTGGCTGGCGGAGCATCACGACACGCCGGGCTATGCCAGTCCTTGCCCAGAAATAATGGTAAGTAACGTCGCCAATGCGACTAAAAGAATCAAAGTGGGTAGCGGCGGGGTGATGTTGCCGCATTACAGCGCGTTTAAAGTGGCAGAAACATTTAAGATGTTAGAGGCCTTTCACCCAGGGCGTATTGATTTGGGTGTAGGGCGTGCACCAGGTGGAACGCCCGTGTTGTCAGCCGCTATTTCAGCGCCAAGGCAAACCATTCCTTCTGAATATTACCCGGGTCAAACTCGTGACCTTATCGGCTATTTGAATAATAATTTGCCCGCTGATCACCCCTATAGTCGGGCGACTGTCAGGCCGATGGATGTGGGTGCGCCGGGCGTCTGGATGTTGGGTTCGAGCGATGGTAGCGCCGAAATAGCGGGCGTGTTGGGAGCCGGCTTTGTGTTGGCGTTGTTTATTGGAACCCACGATAGACCCGCTGAGATTATTCAGCGCTATCGAGACGCTTTTCAAGCGGGTGGTAGTCTTGCTGAACCGCAGGCCATTATCGCGGTGGCCGCCATTTGTGCAGAAACGAGCGAAGAAGCTGAATATATCGCTAGTAGCCACGTGTACTGGAAGGTGCAAGCCTTCAGGCACGGTACGCGGGATGCTTTATTCCCGCCAGAGGTGGTGATGGAAAAAAAGAAACAATTGTCGTTGTCGGACCAGGCTTATTATGAAGAAACGCTGGCGACGATGGTCACAGGAACGCCAGCAGAATGTCAGGCAAAGCTTGAAAAAATTGCAGAAACGTATCAAGTAGATGAATTAATGCTAGTGAATGTGACCTATTCATTTAATCCACGTATAGAATCTTATAAGATGCTGGCCGAACAATTCGGTCTATCCAACTAAACCAAGGAGATTTCCATGAGTAATAACCCAGAAATTGCAAACAGCATTCAAACAGGTGCTTTTAAAACAAACTATCACGATGTGGGTGAAGGCTCGCCGGTCTTTATGATTCATGGTTCGGGGCCGGGCGTCACAGCATGGGCCAACTGGCGTTTAGTGATTCCTGAATTAGCCAAACATCACCGTGTTATTGCACCCGATATGGCCGGATTTGGTTTTACCGAACGCGTTGAAGGCTACGAGTACACGATGGCCAATTGGGTACAGCACGCGATTGATTTAATGGACGCGTTAAATATTGAGAAAGCAGATTTAGTGGGTAATTCTTTTGGCGGCGGTTTATCTATCGCGTTAGCCATTGCGCACCCTGAGCGCGTTAATAAACTCGTGCTAATGGGTGCAGCAGGCGTTAAATTTGCATTAACGCCAGGACTGGATGAAGTGTGGGGCTATCAACCATCAGTGGCAAATATGCGAAAAATGATGGACTTGTTTGCGTATAACCGCAACCTGGTAAGCGATGAGTTGGCGGAACTTCGTTATAGAGCGAGTATCCAGCCTGGTTTTCAGGAGTCATTCAGCAAAATGTTCCCAGCGCCACGTCAGCAATGCGTCGATGCCTTAGCGAGTGATCACGAAGACATTAAGAACATTCAGCATGAAACCTTGATTATTCACGGCCGTGAAGACTTAATCGTACCGCCGATTACCTCAACGACATTGTTTGATTTAATTCCAAATTCGCAATTACACATGTTTGGTTGCTGCGGCCACTGGACGCAAATTGAACACAACGCGCGCTTTAATGAATTAGTTAAAGACTTTTTCGCAGAATAAAAGCAAGCGGATTAAAGTCTCATGCGATTTACGTTTATCGGTGCTGGCGGTATAGGTTGTTACTATGCCGCACGGCTAATTAAAGCCGGTCACGAGGTCGTTTTAACCGCCCGTGGCGCACACCTGCAAGCGATGCGTGATGAGGGTTTAAGCGTAACCCACCCCGAATTAACGTTTAACCAGGCGGTTGTAGCCTGCGCTACCGATGAGTGGTTGGCGCAGTATCAACCTATTCAGGTCGACGTCATTGTAGTGTGCCTGAAAGGGATGCATACGGCGTTATTTGCAGAGCAGCTAGGCGAATGGTGTCGGCGCTACGAAGGGCAGAATTTAAATTTACCCCTAGTGCTATCGCTACAAAATGGCGTTGAGAATGAGAAATATCTAAATGATGCCGTGCCTAAAGGGCTGATTTTAGGCGGTATAGCTCGCCGAATAGGGGCGAATATCATTAAGCCCGGTGTGGTAGAAGCGGTTGGGCCCGCACAGGTTATTTTTGGCCTATGGCCGAACCATCAAAACATCGAAGCTAATCGTCTGGGTCAGATCACAGCCCTTGCCGAAAGCTTTAATCAGGCGCTGATACCCACGCAGGTGAGCGGGGATATTAATAAAGAGCTCTGGCGTAAACTCATGATCAACAATGGCTTCAACCCCATTTGTACCTTGCTGCAAATAGAAACGGGAGAAACCGTCTTATTCCCCGCTTTAACGCCGTTGATAAAAGGCGCTATGCAGGAGGCGGCGCTGGCGGCAAAAGCGCACGGCGTAGAATTTACAGAGGCCGACGTTGATGAAATGTTTGAATTGATTTCTACCTTCGATTCGATCAAACCATCCATGCTGATAGACCGAGAAAAGGGTCGACCCTTAGAAATTGAAGAGATTTGCGGGGTGGTCATTCGTGGCTGCGAATCATTAGGAAAAGATGCGCCGTATAACCGCTGCATCGCTACCTTATTGGACGTTACGCTGGCAAAAAAATAACTAGATGTACCAGCTTCGAGCAATATCGGGTGTGCTGTTGTTTTTAGGGCTTGTCGTGACGCTCGCTAATGCATTCATACCTTTTTTCCCTTATTGGTTAGGCGGCGCGTCGGTCTGGCTGGCTGGGCTCATATTATTTTTCGACTTAGCGATAAACCAGAAAAAAATTATTCTAACGATCGCTTCGCTGGCGAGCGTCAGTTGGTTTATTGCCTGGCAAACGGACCGACTGAGCAATTTCATCGAGGTGATTTCTATCAATCAAACAATGATTGTTATGTTGATCGGCGTGCAGTTTCTGCAATTAGTCGCCTTACCTGACAGCGATGAAAATGAAATTTTGCCCGTGGGTGAACGGGGGTTTATTAAGAGCTATTTAGGCGTTCATCTGTTCTGTTCGGTGATCAATTTATCGGTGGTCTTATTGGTGGCTGATCGTTGGGCTAAAAAGGGCGGGCTTTCGCGCAACCAGCTTAAGTTACTCACCCGGGGCTTTTGTTCGGCGGCGCATTGGTCGCCTTTTTTTGCAGCCTTTGCCGCGGCAATGGTGTTCACGCCAAACGCATCACTGTCACTCGTCATACCCTTAGGGCTGGCGATGGCCTTCGCCGCTTTCTTGCTGACCTGGATTGAAGTAAGAAGAGACGAGGATGGCTCGCTTGAAAGTTTTGTCGGCTACCCGATGCACTTTGAAGCGCTGTGGCTAATCGTCGTTTTGGTCTCGGTGGTATTCGTTTTACATCAGTTGCTACCCTCAATAAAAGTATTACTGCTAATCGCACTCAGTGCATTATCGGTCAGTTTATTGGTGTTGCTCGTGCGCAAAGGAGTGGCAGCAGCGGCGATAGATTTTCAGCGTCACCTGCGGACTAAATTGCCAAATATGAAAAGCGAATTATTACTCTTCTTAATAGCGGGTGTATTAGGAGCGGGTGTGGCGGCCGCTTTAGATGGACTTTCAATAGCAGTCCCTATAACGCACTTTGATGGCGTCGCGGCACTCGTCATATTGTTCTTCACATTGGTGTTGGCGATCGTTGGCGTTCACCCGGTTATTAGTATCGCGGTGATTGGTCACTGGCTGGTCGATATACAACCAGATCAAACTTTACTGGCGATCATGTTTTTGATGTCCTGGGCGATAGGCGCTTCGGCGAGCCCCATTTCAGGTGTAAGCCTTGCGCTACAAGGACGTTACGGCGTGTCGGGCTGGTCTATTTCTAGCTGGAATTTAGGCTATGCAATCAAGATGTATGGCGTAGCTTGTGTCGTGTTGTTATTCGCCAGTTACTTACTTGGGTTGTAAGGTACTCGCCCATTTGAGCCAGAACAAGTATCATATACATTCCAAATCAATCATTAGCAGGGCTTCTGCAATAAAATATAAGGACTTATCGTTTTGACAGACAATAAAAAACAAAATTCATTTAATAGGGAAGAGTTATTAAGCTGTGGACGAGGCGAGTTGTTTGGTCCGGGTAATGCTCAGCTGCCGATGCCTAATATGTTGATGGTGGATCGTGTGACATCAATTACAGAGGATGGTGGCGCTTTTGGTAAAGGTCAGATTATTGCCGAATTAGATATAACACCGGATTTATGGTTTTTTGAGTGTCACTTCCCGGGAGACCCAGTGATGCCAGGTTGTTTAGGTCTTGATGCTATGTGGCAATTAGTCGGTTTTTATCTTGGCTGGAAGGGAGGCTTAGGCCGGGGTAGAGCCTTGGGTGTTGGTGAGTTGAAATTTACTGGCCAAGTATTACCCACGGCTAAAAAAGTAACGTATAAAATTGACATGAAACGCGTGATAATGAGAAAACTGGTGATGGGCATTGCTGATGCCGTCATGGAAGTAGATGGCAAAGTCATTTATGAAGCTAAAGACCTCCGCGTTGGTTTGTTTGCTTCAACTGAGAATTTTTAGGAGAAAGGTTAATATGAGACGTGTTGTTATAACGGGAATGGGAATAGTTTCTTCACTAGGAAGTGATGTGGATAGTGTTGCAAGCTCTCTCAAAACTGGAAAATCAGGCATTAGTTTTGTAGAAGCTTATAAGGAAAAAGGCTTTCGTAGCCAAGTTGCTGGGGTACCAGTAATCAATCTTGATGAGCTGATAGATCGTAAAGCACGCCGTTTTATGGGCGATGCAGCGGCCTACGCCTACGTTTCCATGCAACAAGCTATTGATGATGCAGGGCTAAGCGAAGAAGAAGTTTCAAACCCTAAAACGGGATTGATTATGGGTTCTGGTGGCGCATCGACTAAAAATGTCGATGAAGCGATAAACCTGCTAAATACAAAAGGTATTCGTCGCGTTGGGCCATATATGGTTCCTAGAACGATGAGTAGTACGGTATCTGCTGGCTTGGCGACGCCGTATAAAATTAAAGGCGTTAATTATTCAATTACCTCAGCCTGTGCTACTAGCTCGCACTGTATAGGTAACGCGATGGAGCTTATTCAATTGGGCAAGCAAGACCGCGTGTTTGCCGGTGGTGGTGAAGAAGAGCACTGGTCATTGACGATGATGTTTGACGCCATGGGCGCCTTGTCGACGAAAAGAAACGATACCCCTGAACTTGCATCACGCGCATACGACGCCGACCGCGATGGTTTTGTCATCGCTGGTGGCGGTGGCACCGTGGTCGTTGAGGCCCTGGACGTAGCGTTAGCACGCGGTGCTAAAATATACGCAGAATTAGTTGGTTATGGCGCAACGTCTGACGGTTACGACATGGTCGCACCATCGGGTGAAGGCGCAACGCGCTGCATGCAAATGGCCTTAGAAAATATTGACGCACCGATTGATTATATTAATGCACATGGAACCAGCACACCGGTTGGTGACGTGGCAGAATTGAAAGCGGTGAAAGCCGTTTTTGGCGCTAACACACCGCCGATAGGTTCAACAAAATCATTGTCCGGTCACTCATTAGGCGCTGCGGGCGTACAGGAAGCGATTTATTGTCTATTGATGATGAAGGGTGATTTCATCACCGCTTCAGCTAATATTGATAATCTGGATGAAGCCGCTAACGACGTGAATATTGTTCAAGAAACACAGCATGACGTTACGTTAAACACCGTTATGTCGAATAGTTTTGGCTTTGGTGGAACGAATGCAACGTTAGTATTTAAACGCTTTGAAGGGTAAGTAATAACCTAACGAACACAAAAAAGCCGGTCAAAGACCGGCTTTTTTGTGTTCAAAATAACTGTTATTTTATGTCTAACAATTCCATCTCGAAAATCAGCGTTTCATTAGGGCCAATCGCACCCCCGGCGCCGTTTTCGCCATAGGCGAGTTCAGAAGGAATAAAAACTTTCCATTTAGAGCCTACGTTCATCAGTTGCAGCGCTTCTTGCCAGCCCTGGATTACGCCATTTACTGGGAAGGTTGCTGGCTCGCCACGTTTGATTGAGCTATCAAAGATGGTGCCATTGATCAGACTGCCTTCGTAATGGACGTCAACGGTATCCGTTGCAGCAGGCTTTTCGCCTGTCCCTTCATTGATAACAATATACTGCATACCGCTTTCAAGAACGAGTACGCCTTCATTGTTTAAGTTTTCTTCTAGAAACTTAGCACCAATATCGGAACTGCCTTGCTTTGCACTCTCCGCTTGGGCTTGCATTTTCTTTTGGAAGTCTTCGATAACGGCTCTCATTTCAGCGTTGTCCAATAGGCTCTTTTCGCCATTAAGACTATGAGTTAGGCCTAAAGTAAGCGTTTCGGTATCAACGTCTAATTTGTCTTGTTTAATACCTTCGCCAATTTGTTGGCCCATGGTGTAGCTGAGTTTCTCTTTTTCGGTTTTCAAAATACTGTCCTTTGGTATGTATAAAGGCGTTATTTTACAGTATCTGGTCTCTATCGGCTAGGCAGTGAAAAGCTCCGACTGAATAGGGAGGAGGGTGTCTGATTAGATTAGGCGGTTATATCAATGATGCTACCGATGACGTCACCCGCGGTTTGAGCAACTCTAGCAGAAACTTGAACCTGTATTTCGGCCTGTTTTAATTCGACTAATGCTTGAGTCGTATCTTTATTGCTTTGATCGTTAGATGATTGATCGGCGCTGGCTAGCTTCGCACTGGCTTCGTTAGCTTGGCTAAGCCCCCTGTTAATGCCTGTAGTAGCGCTATAAGTGAGTGATCCTACGTCCATGATAGTTATCTTTATATGTTAAGTCGTGGGAATTATAGTTAACAAAGCCTTACCCATACTGTGAACTGCTTCACAGTATGGGAGGTCATGTCGGTAAGTTAGCTCGTTTCGTGCTCCGCAGAGCATAAGGCTGTCATATTAAGTATGCGTCTAACCGACGCGGAGTGATTTAAAATATGCGCAGGTTTTTCTATGCCTAATAAGATGGGGCCAATCGTCACGCCGTCACTCAGAATGCGAACGAGATCAAATGAAATATTAGCGGCGTCTAAGTTTGGGAAAATAAATAGATTGGCTTCACCTTCCAGCCTGGAATCGCTGATCATTTCTTTTCTCAGTTTTTCCATTAACGCGGCGTCGGCTTGCATCTCACCTTCTACTTCAAGTTCAGGGTGGTTTTCGTGCAAAAACTTCACCGCATTCGACATTTTTTGATCGTTGCTACTGAGTCCTGAACCAAAGTTCGAATGTGATAACAGAGCTGCCTTGGGTGTGATGCCGAAGCGTTTGACATAATCGGCCGCCTGGTTCGTCATCGCAACAATTTCTTCGCAGTTAGGGCTGTTGTTGACCATGGTGTCGCAGAAGAAGTAAACGCCTTTTTGTACCGCAATAGCGTTGAGCGCGGCTACTTTTTTAACACCTGGTTTTTTATCTAAAATGTCGGTGATATGGTCAAGGTGTTTGTGGTAATGGCCCACCATGCCGCATATCAGTGCATCCGCCTTGCCCAATTTAACGAGCAGGGCGCCGAGTACTGTATTTTTTGTGCGCACATAGGTTTCCGCCAAACCAATTGAAACGCCTTTACGCTCTTTTAGTTGATGATAGACGCTAACGCATTCTTCGTAATAGGGGTTGTTATCTGGTTCGATAATTTCAATATTTTCATCGACGTTTAGCGATAGGCCCAGTGTCTGGATGCGCTGTAGGATAATTTTTTTCCGGCCGATTAAAATGGGGTTAGAAATACCGGCGTTAATGGACTCTTGCACCGCGCGCAGTACTTTTTCGTGTTCGCCTTCGGCGTAGACCACCCGTTTGGGTGTTAGTTTGGCGCGTTCGAAAATAGGTTTCATGACCATACCGGAACGATAAATAAAGCGCTCTAGCGAGGCGCGATAGTGTTCAAAGTCTTCGATAGGCTTGGTAGCGACACCACTAGCCATCGCGGCTTTAGCCACGGCGATCGGTATTTCGATAATTAAGTTAGGGTCAAAGGGCCGGGGGATTAAGTATTCAGGGCCAAATACAGGTGTTTGGCCGGCGTAATTATCGTTGTCGTCATTGACTGTTTTTTGAGCTAACAAAGATAGCGCCTGAATACAGGCGAGTTTCATTTCTTCATTAATGGTCGTTGCGCCGACGTCCAGCGCGCCCCTGAAAATATAGGGGAAACAGAGTACATTATTGACCTGATTTGGGTAATCCGAACGCCCGGTTGCAATAATCGCGTCATCTCGGACTTCTTTTATTTCTTCCGGTAAAATTTCAGGCGTTGGGTTGGCGAGGGCGAAAATAATCGGTGAGGGGGCCATGTTTTTGACCATTTCTTTCGTCATCATGCCGGCGCGTGAAACCCCTAAAAAGATATCCGCATTAACGATGGCTTCGGCTAGTGTCCTTAGGCTTGTTTTCGCCGCGTAGCGTTGCTTACGTTCATCCATGCCGGAGGTTCTGCCATCGTAAATAATGCCCTTGCTATCGCTGACTAAAATATTTTCTTGCCTTAGTCCCATTTTTACTAGCATATCTAAACAGGCAATGCCCGCGGCACCCGCACCTGAGGCAACCAGCCTTACATCGGTAATTTTTTTATTCGCGACCTTTAAGCCATTGATGATGGCGGCTGCGGTAATAATGGCCGTGCCGTGTTGATCGTCATGAAAAACCGGGATATCCATCCGTTCACTGAGTTGCTGCTCAATAAAAAAACATTCGGGTGCTTTGATATCCTCCAGGTTGATACCGCCAAAAGTGGGAGCCAGACTGGCAACGATATCGACAAATTTATCAGGGTCTTTCTCGTCGATTTCTATATCAAAAACATCGATGCCACCGAACTTTTTGAAAAGAACGCCCTTACCTTCCATAACCGGTTTAGATGCTAAGGGACCAATATCTCCCAGGCCCAGAACCGCGGTACCGTTGGTTATAACGGCGACTAAATTGCTACGAGAGGTATACAGGGCCGCGGTAGAAGGGTCTTTGGCGATTTCCAGACAAGGTTCGGCGACGCCGGGGGTGTAGGCGAGCGCCAGGTCATTTTGATTGCTGAGTGGCTTGGTCGCTACGACCTCGATTTTTCCGGGTTTTGGGTGCTGATGATAGTGCAGTGCGTTTTTAATGGGTTTATCAGGCATAGTTGGGATAATCTTTAAAGGCGGAAGAAGGATTGAGTTGCATTATACGTTAAACTATAAGCGATAAATGCTTGCTTCGGTTAACAGCTTTGGGGTGTAAATACACGAATGGATAATCTTAAAATATGAATGCGCTGAAAATCACGCAGTTAAAGAAATACTATAGCAATGGCTTGTTAGCGCTAAAAGGCATTGATCTTGAGGTGAAACAGGGTGATTTTTTTGCCTTGCTCGGTGCGAATGGTGCTGGTAAGTCGACCACGATCGGCATCATCGCGTCTCTGGTCAATAAAACATCGGGTTCGGTAACGGTATTTGGTCACGATTTAGACCAAGAGCCCGAAGCGGTTAAGCGATGCATCGGTTTGGTGCCACAGGAGTTTAATTTTAATCAGTTTGAAAACGTGTTTGATATCGTGGTCTCGCAGGCTGGTTATTATGGTATCCCGCGCAAAAAAGCGCTTGAACGAGCGGAGATCTGTTTAAAGTTGCTTGAGCTTTGGGATAAGCGTAACGAAGCTTCTAGAGAACTATCGGGTGGCATGAAACGGCGATTAATGATAGCCCGCGCACTCGTTCATGAGCCTAAATTACTTATTTTGGATGAACCAACGGCTGGAGTCGATATAGAAATACGCCGTTCAATGTGGGAGTTTTTCAAGAAGATAAATAAGGCCGGCACGACGATCATTTTAACCACGCATTATTTGGAAGAAGCCGAGAGTTTATGTCGGCACATCGCCATCATTAATAAAGGCGAAGTGATCGAAAACACCAATATGAAAAGTTTGCTAGAAAATGCGGCCGAAGAAGTATTTGTATTGAACCTGGAAAAACCAGTCGAGGTCATTCCGAGCATTTTGGGCTGCAATATCATCCCTATCGATGAAACCACCTGGCAAGTCAGTGTGCAAAAAGAAAATGGCATTAATGGTTTGTTTGTTGGTCTGGATCGTTTGGGTATCAGGGTGTCTGGCCTGCGTAACGAGTCCAATAGACTCGAACAATTGTTTCTTAACTTGCTAACCAATAAGAAGGAGCTATAAGGTGATTAGAAAAGATTATATTATCGCTCTGCAAACCATCACCTACAAAGAAGTTAGGCGATTTTTGCGAATATGGGTGCAAACTTTATTGCCATCTATCATTACGACCACCTTGTATTTCCTTATTTTTGGCACACTGATCGGTTCTAGAATTGGCCAAATGAAAGGTTATGACTATATGGACTTCATTGTGCCCGGACTGATATTGATGGCGGTTATCAGTAATGCCTATTCGAACGTGGTGTCATCATTCTACGGCTCCAAATTCCAGCATAATATCGAAGAGATGCTCGTCGCCCCAATGCCTAGCTGGGTTATTCTTACTGGTTATATTTCCGGTGGTGTGATGAGAGGTTTGATTGTCGGCGTGTTAGTCACGATCGTGTCCTTATTTTTTACAGACTTGAAGATTGCCCACCCGGTGATGATGGTGGTGGTGTTTTTACTAACGGGGGTGTTGTTTTCTGCGGCCGGCTTTATAAATGCGGTTTACGCACGAAGTTTTGACGATATTTCGATTGTGCCGACGTTTGTATTAACGCCCTTGATCTATTTAGGAGGGGTATTTTATTCGATAGAACTACTGCCGGAATTTTGGCAGAAGGTATCGTTACTGAACCCAGTGTTTTATATGATAGACGTTTTCCGGTATAGCGTTTTGGGCGAATCTGATGTTTCGCTGCTCGTTGGCTTTAGCGTTATTATATTATTTATAGTTACGCTTCTCACGCTAAGCTTAAGGCTTTTGAATAAAGGTATTGGACTTAAGAACTAGCCGATACTATTGAATGTTGCAGCGCAATCCTTTAAAATTCGACAAGTTTTATTTGTCCTTTGTACTAGACTTAATCTTTCTCGATTTACTCTATTAATACCGACTCGAGAGCGAGCTCCAGCTCGTAAAATAAACGAATTCAATCAACAAGAAGCTTAATTAATGAAACACTTTAAGATCAAAAAAGGTCTGGACTTACCTATTACAGGTTCGCCAGATCAGATAATTTCAGACGGCAACCAGGTGTCAAGCGTTGCGGTTATTGGCAAAGACTACATAGATATGAAGCCGACGATGTTGGTGCAAGAAGGTGATCGCGTAAAGTTAGGGCAGATATTATTTACCGATAAGAAGACCCCTGGTGTCAACTTCACCTCGCCTGGTTGTGGTATCGTCAAAGGAATTAACCGAGGTGCCAAACGGGCCTTGCGTACCGTCGTTATAGAACTGGATGGCGATGAGCAAATCGAATTTGCTAAATACCCTGCTGAAAAGCTGGCAGGAATAGAAGCGGCGGATATAGTAAAAAACCTGACCGAATCAGGCTTGTGGACGTCGTTTAAAACGCGGCCATTTAGTAAAGTGCCTTCACCGACAACAAAGCCCGTAGCGATACACGTGTCTATTATCGATACGAACCCATTGGCGGCTAACCCAGAGGTCGTTATTGCGGCCGATGCGGATGCGTTTAAAAATGGTCTCACTATTTTAACGAAACTGACTGAAGGTAAAGTTTACGTCAGTAAGTCGGTTGATGCGGATGTTGACGTTCCCGCTGAGGTGGTCGTAACGGAATTTTCCGGTCCGCACCCAGCAGGCTTATCTGGCACGCATATGCATTTCATCAGCCCCGTTAGCGCGACAAAAATTGCCTGGGCGGTGGGTTATCAAGACGTTATTGCTATTGGTAAGCTGTTTACAACCGGGCATTTATGCGTTGATAGGGTTATCGCATTGGCTGGGCCAATGATTACTAATCCTCGCTTAATTAAAACAAGATTAGGCGCCAATACGGAAGAGTTGGTCAGTAATGAGCTGAACAGTACGGCTAATGTTCGGGTTATTTCAGGTTCTATCTTGTCTGGTAGGAAAGCCCACCATTGGGCCGTTTATCTGGGTCGTTATCACGTCCAGGTGTCGGTACTGCAGGAAGGCCGTGAACGCCAGTTACTCGGTTGGCTAAACCCAGCGGGAAAGAAGTTCTCATTTACCAACGCATTATTATCAAGTTTCAATCGTAAACAAAAAATGCCGTTAGATACGTCGGCCCATGGTAGCCCGCGTGCGATCGTGCCGATTGGGGTTTTTGAAGGCGTGATGCCGTTGGATATTTTACCAACACAACTTATACGTGCCTTAGTCGTTATGGACGTAGACGCCGCAGAATCACTTGGCGCGTTAGAGCTGGATGAAGAAGATTTGGCGTTATGCTCGTTTGTCGATTCCGGCAAACACGATTTTGGTATGGCGCTTCGTGCCAACTTAGCACACATCGAGAAGGAGGGTTAATGTCTCGTTTAAGGAATTATCTAGATTCAATTCACCCGCACTTCGCAAAAGGCGGGTCGTATGAAAAGTATTACGCCATTTATGAAATGGTCGATACCTTTTTGTACACACCGAAAGACGTTACTGCCGGTTCAATCCACGTACGTGATGCGATTGATTTAAAGCGCGTGATGACATACGTGTTTATCGCTGCGTTACCGTGCGTGATCATGGCGATGTGGAACACCGGTCACCTTGCTAATATGGCAATGGCCGATCTAGGCCTTACTTCGCTTGACTCATGGCGTGGGCTGGTAACTAATTTAGTCGGTTATGATCCTGACAGTATATTGGCCTGTATGGTGCACGGCGCGATGTACTACGTGCCGATATACCTGGTGACTTTAATCGTCGGCGGTATCTGGGAAATCATATTCGCTATCGTTCGTGGACATGAAGTAAACGAAGGTTTCTTTGTCACTTCGATGCTATTTTCTTTGATTTTGCCCGCCACAACGCCACTATGGCAGGTCGCCTTAGGTATTTCCTTTGGTGTTGTTATTGGTAAAGAGGTGTTCGGCGGAACGGGTAAAAACTTCTTAAACCCAGCGTTAACAGGCCGTGCTTTCCTATTTTTTGCCTACCCAGCGCAAATGTCAGGAAACGCTATTTGGACTGCAGTCGATGGCTTCAGTGGCGCGACCGCACTCGGTTTGGCGGCAGAGGGCGGCATTGATGCCGTTATGGCCTCAGGCATCACCTGGATGGACGCGTTTCTTGGAACGATTCAAGGTTCTATTGGTGAAACATCGACACTAGCGTGTTTGATTGGCGCTTGCTTCCTACTGTATACCCGCATTGCTTCGTATCGGATTATGTTAGGCGTGCTAGGCGGTATGATTTTTACCAGTACCTTATTAAATTTTATTGGTAGTGACACGAACCCGATGTTTGCAACTCCTTGGTATTGGCACGCCGTACTGGGCGGCTTTGCATTTGGCGCTATCTATATGGCTACCGACCCGGTGAGTGCCGCGATGACAAATACAGGGCGATGGATCTATGGCATATTGATTGGCTTGATGGTGATACTGATCCGCGTAGTGAACCCTGCTTTTCCAGAGGGGATGATGTTAGCTATTCTGTTTGCCAATATGTTCGCACCGTTGATTGACTATTTTGTCGTTCAGTCAAACATCAAAAGAAGGGAGAAGAGAAATGCCTAGTGAAAATAACGCCAAATCAGCTAGCCCCTGGAACTTCTTAGCGCTACCAAATAATAGCACGGCGAAAACGTTTATTATGGCGACCCTGGTGTGTCTGGTTTGCGCAATTTTTGTATCGGTTTCAGCGGTGGCATTAAGGCCTTTGCAGCAGCTCAATAAAGAACTGGACAAGAAAAAGAATATCCTCCAGGTGGTCGGCCTTTATCAAGACGGTGATGATATTGAAGCGGCTTTTGCGAAGATCGAAATCAAACTGGTTGACCTGGAAACGGGTGAATACACGACTGAGCTTGATGCTGCGTCGTACGACGCTAGAAGAGCGGCAAAAGATCCGGCGCTTAATGTGAAGATACCGAAAAATAAGGATTTGGCGAGCATCAGAATGCGGCCTAAGTTTATGCCCGTCTATCAGGTAAAAGAAGGCGACGTTGTTAAGCAATTGATCCTCCCTATTAATGGCTATGGTTTGTGGTCGACGCTCTACGGTTTTCTTGCGGTAGAAAACGACGGTCAGACCATCGTGGGTTTGAGTTATTACGAGCACGCAGAAACACCAGGTTTGGGTGGCGAGGTTGATAACCCTAAGTGGAAAAAAATGTGGGCAGGCAAAAAAATCTACGGTTCAGCTAACGATGTTGCTATTAAACTGATTAAGGGCTCGGTTGCTCCAGGTTCAAAGGGTGCAGAGTATCAAGTAGATGGTTTAGCGGGTGCAACGCTCACCAGCCGTGGCGTGAGTAATATGCTGCAGTACTGGTTGGGCGCTGAAGGCTACCAGGCGTATCTGAATAAAATTCAGGCAAACGGAGTATAGAAATGAGTAACGAAGCAAAAAAAATTGTATTAGACCCGTTAATTGATAACAACCCAATTGGCTTGCAAATTTTAGGTATTTGTTCCGCTTTGGCGGTAACGACTAACCTTGGCACGGCGTTGGTGATGAGTCTGGCGTTAACGTCAGTGACGGCATTTTCTAACCTTTCGATCAGCATGATCCGCAATCACGTACCGAGCAGTATCCGTATTATTGTTCAAATGACCATTATCGCCTCATTGGTCATCGTGGTGGATCAGGTGCTGAAAGCGTATGTTTATGATTTGAGTAAGCAGCTATCGGTTTTTGTCGGCCTTATCATCACCAACTGTATCGTGATGGGACGTGCAGAAGCCTTTGCGATGAAAAACCCACCAGGACTGAGTTTCCTCGATGGCATCGGTAACGGACTTGGTTATTCGTTGGTGTTGATGTTTGTCGGCACATTCCGCGAATTACTGGGTTCAGGCAAATTGTTTGGTGTGGAAATTCTATCAACAGTGAATGATGGCGGCTGGTATTTACCTAATGGATTAATGCTACTACCACCGAGCGCATTCTTTATTATCGGCTTAATGATTTGGGGTATTCGTACCTGGCGTCCTGCACAAGTAGAAGATGCTGACTTTAAGATCGAAAACGTTAACGGCACGGAGACGGTGTAATGGAAGCGTATATCAGTTTATTTGTTCGCGCAGTTTTTGTTGAAAACCTCGCCTTAGCTTTCTTCCTCGGAATGTGTACTTTCCTGGCGGTGTCTAAGAAGGTTTCAACGGCGATGGGTTTAGGTGTTGCGGTCATTCTGGTTCAGACATTGACGATGCCGTTAAATAATATCCTCTATCAGGGTCTGCTTAAGGAAGGCGCTTTAGATTGGTTAGGATTGCCTGAGGTGGATTTAACCTTCCTCGGTTTGATCAGTTATATCGGTGTTATTGCAGCGGTGGTACAAATTCTAGAAATGGCGATGGATAAGTACACGCCGGCTTTGTACAACGCACTAGGTGTGTTCCTACCTTTAATTACGGTTAACTGCGCTATTTTGGGTGGTTCTCTGTTTATGGTAGAACGCGACTATAACCTCGGTGAAAGCGTTGTCTTTGGTTTTGGTAGTGGCCTGGGTTGGGCGCTTGCCATCACGGCTATCGCGGGCATTAGAGAAAAGCTTAAATACTCTGATGTTCCAGACGGTTTGCAAGGTTTAGGTATCACCTTCATCACCGCGGGCCTGATGGCGATGGGCTTTATGGCATTTTCAGGTATTCAACTGTAATTAGGAACTCAGCATGTTAGAAATTAGTTTAGGTATTACATTTTTTACAGCCATTGTATTAATACTTGTTTATATAATATTAGCCGCAAAAGCAAAACTGGTTGCAGAAGGCAACGTTAAAATTTTAATTAACGGCGAAAAAGAAGTGTTAGCACCCGTAGGCAGTAAGCTTCTTGGAGCATTAGCAGACGCGCACCTTTTTGTCCCTTCAGCCTGCGGCGGTGGCGGTACTTGTGGTCAGTGTAAAGTCCGCGTAAGCGAGGGCGGCGGCTCAATGTTACCGACTGAAGGTACGCATATTAATAAAGGCCAGCAGCGCGCTGGTGAAAGACTATCGTGCCAGTTGACCGTAAAACAGGACATGAAAATTGAAGTGCCTGAGGAAGTATTTGGCGTTAAAAAATGGGAATGCACGGTTAAGTCAAATCATAACGTCGCTACCTTCATTAAAGAGTTAGTACTCGAGTTACCAGAGGGTGAAGACGTTGGCTTCCGGGCTGGTGGTTATATTCAAATTGAGTGCCCGCCACACGTCGTAGAATATAAAGAATTCGATATTGAAGATGAATACCGTGGCGATTGGGACCATTTCAACGTTTGGCGTTATAAATCGACCGTAGAAGAAGACGTGTTACGCGCCTATTCAATGGCTAACTATCCCGAGGAAGAAGGGATTATTATGCTGAATGTTCGTATTGCCTCTCCACCTCCGCGTGGCCCAGACAGTATCCCACCAGGCAAAATGTCTTCCTATATCTTTAATCTTAAGCCGGGTGACAAGGTGACTATATCTGGCCCGTTCGGTGAGTTTTTCGCGAAGAAAACCGAAGCAGAAATGGTGTTTATCGGTGGTGGTGCTGGTATGGCTCCGATGCGATCACATATCTTTGATCAGCTACGCCGTTTAAAAACCCAGCGTAAAATGTCATTTTGGTACGGCTCAAGAAGTTTAAAAGAAATGTTCTACACGGAAGATTTCGACATGTTGGCAAAAGAAAACGACAATTTTGAATGGCACGTGGCGTTATCAGATCCGCAACCAGAAGATAACTGGGATGGCTTAACCGGCTTTATTCACGAAGTACTGTTTGAGCAATACTTAAAAAATCATCCGGCGCCAGAAGATTGTGAATTCTATATGTGTGGACCACCGATGATGAATGCCGCGGTCGTAAAAATGCTGCAAGATTTAGGCGTTGAAGACGACAATATTATGCTGGATGATTTCGGTGGCTAATTGAGTATTATTAGTAAATCCGTTAAAAACGCATGGTTTTTAACGGGGTTTTTTATACTCATTTTTCTGCTGTCGGGGTGTGGATCGCAAAAAGTTGATCCGATAGCTTTAAGCGGGCAGACGATGGGTACGACGTATCACATCACCATTGCCAATATTCAAACGGACGCTACGGGCGAAGCGCTTAAAAAGGAAATTGATCAATTACTAGTCGGCGTTAATCAATCCTTTTCTACCTATATAGAATCATCCGAAGTATCTCAGCTCAATAAATACAAAGGAACAGACGGCCAGCTTAAATCAGCACCGTTTATAGAGGTGCTAACCGAAGCGTTGCGTATCAGTAAATTGACTGACGGTGCCTACGATATTACTGTCGGCCCATTAGTTAACCTTTGGGGGTTTGGGCCAACGTTTAAAGAAGATAATCCACCCAGTGCCGACGATATTGCGCGGGCAATGAGCAGCGTGGATTATAAAAATATTAGCCTCGAGCAAGAGACGCGGCTTGTTAAAAAATTAAAGCCTGAGATGTATATTGATTTTTCGTCAATTGCTAAAGGCTACGGCGTAGATAAAGTGGCCAATCTTATAGAGTCAAAGGGTTTTACCGATTATATGGTCGAGATTGGCGGTGAGATGCGACTTCGAGGTAATAACCCGAACGGAACGAAGTGGCGTATCGCCGTTGAAAAACCGGAGTCGTCGAAAAGAGCCGTTCAACGCGTGATAAACCTGAGCGATATAGCTATGGCAACGTCGGGGGATTACCGCAACTTTTTTATCAAAGACGGCGTTCAATTTTCACACACGATCGACCCAACGACGGGCTCGCCGGTACAGCATAATGTAGCCTCTGTTACCGTGTTGGCGCCCAGCAGTATGACTGCAGACGCATTGGCAACGGCTTTTATGGTGTTAGGTGAGGAAAAAGGGTACGATTTAGCCGTAGAGAATAAATTAGCCGTTTTGTTTTTGCTTAACAAGGGTGGTAGTTTGACGGAACTTATGACGCCCTCTTTTCAGAAATTAATCGAGAGACCCTCACCATGAATATTTTCTTTATAACCTTTGCGTTTTTTTTACTATTTGTCGCGGCGATGGCCGTCGGCGTTATTTTTAGTAATAGAAAAATAAAAGGCAGTTGCGGCGGCTTAAATAACGTCGATGGCCTGGAGGGTGACTGTTTACTCTGCAGCAATAAGAAGTGCGAAAAAAAGAAGGCAATCTAACGACGGATTGTCTTGATAGAGTTTTAACAATATAGGTAAATGTATGCTTAAGTCAGTTTTGATCAAGGATTACATGGCGACAAACTTAACTAAGTTCACGCCAGAAATGCAGATTTCTGAAGCGATTAAGTTTCTTAATACACATAAGATTTCCGGTGCCCCCGTGGTGGACGATAAGGGTGACTTAGTAGGTATGTTGTCAGAAAAAGATTGTCTTAAAGTGGCGCTACAGTCAACGTACTATGAAGACTGGGTGGGTGGCTCTGTGTCAGAATATATGACGGCAAACGTCGAAACGGTCTCGGATACCGCCAGTATCGTTGATTTAGCCGATAAATTTTTAAAATCAAGCTACAAGCGTTTCCCAGTGCTCGATGAAGATGGTGACCTGGTCGGTCAGATCAGCCGCAGTGACGTGCTTAGAGCATTAGATATACTGTGGTAAATCTTGGCTGACACGTTTTATTGGTACGATTACGAAACCACGGGTGTCGATCCTGCCCGCGACAGAGTGGTTCAATTTGCGGGCATAAGGACCGATCTGGATTTTAATCCGATAGGTTCGCCCGATGAGTTTTATTGCAAATTACACGACGACGTTTTACCCCACCCTGAGGCCTGTTTGGTCACCGGAATATCGCCTCAACAAACGGCTCAGAAAGGCCTATTGGAATGCGATTTTATAGCACGCATCCATCAACAATTTAGTACGCCGCAGACCTGCGTTGTGGGGTACAACAGTATTCGCTTCGATGATGAATTCACCCGCAATCTACTGTATAGGAACTTTTTTGACCCGTACGCTAGAGAATGGAAATCGGGTAATTCGCGATGGGATTTAATCGATGTGGTGCGTTTAACCCACGCACTAAGGCCGGATGGTATTGTATGGCCTACACGCGAAGGCCATTTACCTAGTTTCAAATTAGAAGAGTTGACCAAAGCCAACGATATAGCGCATGAGTCGGCTCACGACGCCTTATCTGACGTGCGTGCCACCATCGCGTTGGCAAAGTTAATCAAACAAAAACAGCCTAAATTATACTCATGGGCCTTTGGTTTGCGAGATAAGAAAGTGGCTTCACAAAGCCTCGACCTTCTCAGTCAAACACCCGTAGTGCATATATCGAGTATGTATCCGGCGAGTCAGGATTGTTTAGCAGTGGTTGTTCCCGTTATACCGCATCCGGTTAATAAGAATGGCGTGGTAGTTTTTGACCTATCAATAGACCCTCAAGCGCTGATTGATCTCACGCCAGACGAGTTATATAAACGCTTATATACGCCAACAGACCAGTTGGCTGAAGGGGAAAAACGCATTCCCCTGAAAACGGTACACCTGAATAAATCACCCATGTTAGCGCCGCTAGGTACATTAAGCCCTGCGGTTAAAGAAAAGTTACGCATCGATTTGGAGCAGTGCGAGATTCATCGGCAACAAATAATCAATGCCAATATTGCCGATAAGCTGTCTAAGGTCTTTTCAAGAAATGAATTTGAACAGCCGTCTGATCCTGATTTAATGCTTTATGGCGGAGGGTTTTTTAGCTCAGCGGATGCTAGAAATATGTCTCAAATACGCAATTGTGAAAAAGAAAAGTTGGCAACACTTGATCTGCCCTTTGAAGATGAGAGGTTGGCCGAGATGTTATTTCGTTATCGAGCGCGGAATTATCCAGAAACACTGATGCAAGACGAGCAAAGCCTATGGCAAGCGCAACGCTTAGAGCGTCTTATGACAGAACACGGTGATGGACGACTTAACCTGGCGGCTTATTTCGAACGGCTGGATGAACTCATCGTGCAAGAAGGGTGGACGGAAGAACAGCAAACCTTACTCGAAAATTTAGTGGCGTATGGTGAAGAGCTGGCCGATAGTCTGGATATATAATCGGTGGACAATAAATACCACCAGCTCGCTGACGTATTATTAATGCTTGAAGCAGAGCTTCGTCGACAACAGTTATGGTCAAAGGAACAACCCGCCGAACACTTACTAAGCAGTATTCAGCCGTTCTGTGTGGATACGCTGAGTTTTCAACAATGGCTACAATTTATATTTTTAGCGCGTATGAAAGAAGTAATCGAAAACGGTCAGCAACTGCCCAGCTGTTGTGATATCGCGCCGATGGCATCAGAAAGTTTCAAACTAATAAAGCAACAAACGGATACCGTGGTGAATTTATTGATAGAATGCGATCAAATCATTTCTAGATAACGCAATTAACAGGAACAAACATGGCTGAAACAGTAGAAGAACTCACCGTTAGTTATACCGATGGCGGTATTGAAACCGTAAAAGAACTGGATAAAGTGGTTCTTTCAAAAGGTGCCTGGGCGACTATTATTTATAAACACCAGGACTGGAATCGTACGAAAGAAGAATACGGTCCAGATAAATATACTATTCGTCGCTATCAAAAACGCAACGGCGAGTATCAGCAAAAATCTAAGTTTAATATTTCCAGTGCGGCGCAAGCTGAAGGGATTATCGAGGCGTTACAAGGCTGGATTAAGTAATATTCGTTAACGGCCTCGCTGAATTTCCTCAAATCGCGTAGGCGGTTTAATAAAAAAGCCTCTTTTGAAGAGGCTTTTTTGCTTTTTGTGATTCGCTCTTAATGTTGTCTGTCGCCGTACAACTTAGCGTAAAGCCCCTGTTGTTCGATCAAGCTTTCATGGTTGCCTTGCTCGCTGATCATACCATCTTCAAACACGTATACATGATCTGCCTGTTTCACGGCGCTTAATCGATGGGCGATAATAATAGTGGTGCGATTTTGTAAAAAGTTTTTCATTGCTTTGTGTAATTGGAACTCTGTTTCGCTATCGAGCGCCGAGGTCGCTTCATCAAAAATAACGACTTTGGGTTTGCTAAGAATCATTCTAGCAATCGCTAATCGTTGGCGTTGCCCACCAGACAAACGTACTCCCTGCCGGCCCACCAGTGTATCTAACTGCTTGGGTAAGGTTTTAATGGTGGCTTCAAGTTGGGCAATATTTAGGGCTTGCCATAAATCTTCATCGTCTAACTCGCGTCCCATGCATAGATTGTCGCGTACCGAATTATTGAACAAAACCGGGTGTTGAAGGACGGTAGAGACGTTGTCACGCACCGTATCAAAACCAATTTGGTCATAGGGCACATCGTCGAAATAAATCATCCCTTGGCTAATAGGGTACAAGCCTAATAATGCCTGCACCAGGGTTGATTTTCCGCCACCGCTAGCGCCTACCAGCGCAATTTGTTCACCGGCTTTGATGTTAAGCGTCACTCCGTTGAGAACATCGAGCTGATCGTCGTATGAAAAATGAATGTTTTCCATGCGAATAGCGACGGTTTGCTTATTTTCAAAAGGGTTTATAAGGTGCGGATAACGAGGTTCTTCTTTTAAAGAAATGAGTGAGTTAATTCTTCCCAACGCCGCTTTAGCCGAAAAGAAACTAAATTGAACGTTTAGTATCTCCTGCACTGGCCCCATCATAAACCACAGATAACCAAACACCGCGAACATCTGACCGATACTCAGGCCTGAGAATACGACCATCAGCATGGCGATGGCGCGAAACACGTCAAAACCAAATAAGAACACCATAAAACTCAGTCGACCAGCGGCATCACTTCGCCAGGAAAAATTACTGGCATGAGTTTTAATATCGTCAGCCTTTTTAGTTAGTAGATTTGTGTAATGTTTGCTTCGGTTATTGGCGCGAATTTCTCCAATCGCATCGAGCGTTTCAGTCAATGCTTGTTGGAAGATTTCAAATGCTTTGTTTTCTCTGGCCTTTAAATGTTTAACGCGCTTGCCGAGAACCGTGGTGAAATAAATAACCACTGGGTTAAGAAATAGAATAAACAGAGCGAGCTGCCAGTGCATCCACAGTAAAACGGCCGAGGTGCCGAGTACCGTTAATATAGCGACTAATAATTTGCTGGTAGTACTACCAATAAAGTGGTCAATCGTTTCAAGGTCGGTAATGAAATGGCTGGCCACCGTGCCACTACCTACGGTTTCGAAGTCAGCCATAGAGATATACTGCAAACGCTTTAATAAATCTCGCCGAATTTGAAACGTAATATCCTTGGCAGTCAGGGTGAATAAACGCGTTTGAATAACATTAAAAATTAGAGAAGCACCGCGCAATAACAGCGTTAATAGTAATAATGCAAAAATATATAGCATTGGGCCATGCCAGTCAGCTGGAAAAATTTGCTGCATGCCATGAACCGCAAAACCTGGTTGATTCAGTAATACTTCATCGACCAATAGCGGCATTAATAAAGGAACGGGTACGCTGGCGATAACGGCCAAAACGGCAATAGTGTTAGCTTTTATTAATGATTTTTTATGTACTTTTGCAAGATCAAACAGTGTTTGCCACTGGTACGCAACGCGGGGAGTTTTTCTCAGCTGAGGCGTTGTTTGTTTTTTTAATAAGGTGGACAAATTTGATTCTTTATAAGTAAGTTAATGGGTGTTATTAATAGCGTTACGGCTAGTCGATGGACTATTCTACGCCATTATTGGCTTATCGTTTGTTAACGAATAGAACGTTTTTTTGTCGGGTTCTTGTTCTTATTGTGAGATAGAATAAGTCAAAATAACGAAGAGAATCACAGATATGTTTATCCATTTACTACAAATAGTTTCATTTAAGCCATGTCGATAGATCTAATACTGGGCATTATCATTGGTTTTGTTCTGGGTTTTATACTGTATATTTGGCGTAGAAAATTTGACGCAAATGAAAATGTCGATAAGGTAAAAAAACTAGAAGCTGAACGTGACGAATATCGAAAGCAAGTCGATGATCACTTTGTAAATACCGGCATCCTATTTAAGGGCTTAACGGATCAATACCGTGAGGTTTATCGTCATATTGCTAAAGGTGCCGGAGAGTTATGTTCTGAAGAGGCAAAAACACTACATATTAATCTACAAGAAACGGCGCTATTGGCGCATGAAATTGAAGATGTAGAGCCTAAAAAAACGGTTGAAAAAGCTGTTTCGGATGAGCGTCCAGCTGACGATAGTTCTGATGAAACTAAACCCAACATAGAGCCATCAGATGATGATCATGAAATTCCTCTTGCGGGTGAAGTTGAAATGCCTAGCGATATCGCTGCAGAAATAAAAAATCAGGCGGCAGATAAAAGCTAGGCTATTTTAAGAGAATATTTTTTCGAGCGGATGAACGCTATATAACCCGCTTCTTTGCTTTATTTTAACAAGGAGTCGTTTTGGGTTTGTCGAATACTTTGAAGGCGGACTTATGGTTGGTGCTGGTCACGCTATTAGCCGCCATCAGTTGGATATTCTCAAAAGAAGCGGTATTAATCATGCCGCCGTTATTATTTGTTAGTCTACGATTTTTACTGGCTGGCCTTTTGTTGCTAATACTCGGCTTTCGTCAGATAAGGGCGCTCAATAGACAGCAATTCAAACAGGCAATAGGCGTCGGTATCATATTTGCCCTCGGTATGTGTTTTTGGATTATGGGCGTCTATTCGGGCGTCAGCCTGAGTGTTGGCAGTTTTTTAACCAGCCTGTCGGTCGTTATCGTGCCAGTTCTTGATAGACTTTTTTTTAAAGGGCAGGCGCCATGGAGCGCCTGGCTTGCCATGCCTATTGCGGCTATTGGCCTTGCTTTTTTGTCGTTAAAGACCGGGCTTGTTATGGAAACGGGGCAACTGCTATTTCTAATAGCATCACTATTTTTTGCGCTATTTTTCATTTTAAATGTACGCGCCGCTAATCATCGAGAAATCGGCGGTTTAGATGAAATTATGGATATCAGTGAAAAAGTCCCAGCTTTATCACTCACGGCCATTACCTTAGTGACGGTGGGCATCATGGCTGGTATTTTATCGTTCATGCTGGAAGGTTGGGCGGTCGTTGCTAGTGATTTTTCTGCGAATATGGTGTTTTGGGTATTGGCCAGCGCCTTCATTGGAACGGCGGCTCGGTTTTTCATTCAAACGCACGCGTTGAGCTTATCTACTAGTAGTCATGGTGTCGTTATTATGGTCGTTGAGCCTATTTGGACGGCATTGTTGGCGGCCTCGTGGTTCGGTGAAAACCTGTCGGGTTACGACTTAGTCGGTTGCGTCTTTATTTTCCTATCATTGATCATAAATCGCTGGTCGGCGATAGCGGGGTTTTTTAGGCAAGACGCTACTTGAGTGAATCAGCACGGTATACATTATCGTTTTAAAACCAATTTGTACGCCGCTGCGTTGTTATTGGCGTGTTTTTTTCTGCTAGAAGCGGCGAGAGCTAATACCGACTTACAGAATGCACAGCAAGTTACCTTAAATCCTCCTGAGTTAGCGCTTATGGCGAAGTATTTATCTAAGGCTGATGATGCTCGGAAACGCGACTTTGCACTGCTGGCGTTGATAAGCCTTCGGCAATCCTACGTCGATGTACTAGATCCAGCCAGTAGTGATGAAGAGCTAATAAAAAATAAAAAGTTATCTCGTTGGCATCATGCTACGCGCGACTATATCGGACGAATAGCTGAGCTTCAGTTGCTTATTGAGGAAGGAGAAGACTTTAGTCTCTCGGTAACACGAGAAAACTGGGTATTGATTATTGCTCAGGGCAAACAGGTTTTACTGTCTGGGCCAACGGCCAACGACGTGGCTATATTCTTAAAAATCAAGTCGGAATATTGCCAACTCCACGATTGCGATTGGTTAACGCAGGAAAGCATTAGCTTAGAAGACGAGTCAACGAGCGCTCATCAAGGCGTCTGGGTTTTTAGCCAAAAACAAGCGCCAACTTTTGAAGTGGCGAGAAAATTTCAGTTTATATTTAAAAACTTTAGCCAAAAAGACGCCAAACAGCGTGTCGCTTATGCGGCGGCGAATGAGTTGAATGCATTTTTAATGGAATTAAAAAGGGCCAGGCATAAGGGTTATTTAATTAACTGGGACTCGTTGTCGCAAGGCGTGCCGACCGCGGGGGTAGATCAAACGGTATTTTTAAACGCGGGTGATTTATATCTCAGGCTAAATATTCCATTATTGATGTATTTGGAGAAAGACGATTGGTTGCGGCTGCTTAAGTGGTTGGAAAACTCGTTGAACAACAGTGCTGTCTCAGCGTTAGTCATTCAGCAAGCAGATAGCTTACTCAATACCGATCCTTCAAATCAGACGATGCTCAAAAATAAAGGGCAAGAAGATTGATTAATTGAACGCTATAAAATATTACGTTATACCTTTAAAATAAGGACTTAAATTTACAATAACTAACTGGCAATCTTATGATTATTAAACCAAAAACTCGTGGCTTTATCTGTACCACTTCCCACCCGGACGGTTGCGCTGCAAACGTACAGCAGCAAATTGACATCACGCAAAAGCAGGGTGCTATAGAGAACGGGCCTAAAAAGGTACTGATTATTGGCTCTTCTAGTGGTTATGGCTTGGCGTCGCGTATATCGGCGGCCTTTGGATCAGGCGCCGCGACGATAGGGGTGTTTTTTGAAAAACCAGGCACAGAAAAGAAAACAGGCTCGGCTGGTTGGTATAACACGGCAGCATTCGATGCCCAGGCAAAAAAAGCAGGCCTGTACGCTAAACATATCAACGGCGATGCTTTCTCGGATGAAGCCAAACAAAAAGCCATTGAATTGATTAAAGAAGACCTGGGACAGGTGGATTTAGTGATTTATTCCTTGGCCTCACCGGTCAGAAAATTACCTGAAACTGGTGAGCTCGTTCGTTCATGCCTAAAGCCTATTGGTGAAACGTACCGCTCAACCGCCATTGATACCAATAAAGACATCATTATCGAAGCGGAAGTCGAGCCAGCGACCGAACAAGAAGTGCAAGACACCATTACGGTGATGGGTGGGCAAGATTGGGAGCTTTGGATGGATGCGCTGGAAGAAGCTGATGTACTTGCACCGAAGTGCAAGTCTGTCGCCTACAGCTATATCGGCACCGACATTACCTGGCCTATTTATTGGGATGGCGCCTTAGGCAAAGCAAAAATGGATTTGGATCGGGCGGCAGCGGCTGTCGATACTCAGCTAAAGTCAGTACAGGGTGCAGCCAACGTGGCGGTGCTAAAGTCGGTGGTCACCCAGGCCAGTTCAGCCATTCCGGTGATGCCTCTGTATATCTCCATGGTATTCAAAATAATGAAACAAGAAGGTATCCACGAAGGTTGTATAGAACAAATCAACCGATTGTTCAGAACGCAGCTATACAACGCTGATGGACAGCAAAATTTAGACGATAGCAATCGAATCAGACTAGATGACTGGGAATTGCGCGATGACGTGCAACAAAAATGCCGTGAAATTTGGCCGAATGTGACGACTGAAAACCTTTTTGAAATGACGGATTACGCCAGTTATAAAAATGAGTTTTTACAGCTGTTTGGCTTTAATAATTCATCGGTTGATTACGAAAAAGAAGTCGATACTGAACTTAACTTCGACGTCGAATCCCTTTAAACGGCACTAGAAAACTAATAACTCAACTGTGCCACTCTAGTCTGGACGACAAAGCGATATAACTATGGATAAAAAAGACGCAGGTATTATTGTTTTAGGCAATGAAAAAGGGGGTACGGGAAAATCTACCCTGGCGATGAATATAGTCGTTGGCTTATTAGAGACGGGTAAGAAAGCGGCTGTTATCGACTTAGATGCGCGTCAAAAAAGCGTGGTGAGATATCTGCAAAACAGACAAACATTTATGGAAAATGGAGGCGCTCAGGTCGCCATGCCAGAATTCAAAGTCGTTAGCCAATCTACAGCGAGTTCAACTGAAGACCGTGAAAAAGAAGACCAACAAAATCTGCAGAAGGTTCTTGAAGAGTTTAAAAACTCGGTGGATTATATTGTTATCGATTGCCCTGGCAACGATACTTATCTATCCCGTTTAGCCCACGCTCTGGCCGATACCTTAGTCACGCCATTGAATGATAGCTTTGTCGACCTGGACCTTTTAGGTGAAGTGTCAGCGATAAATTATGAGGTTAAAAAACTCAGTTTTTATAGCGAAATGGTGTGGGATAGCCGAAAATTTCGTTCGGCCAGTGGGAAGCCACCGATGGATTGGGTGGTCGTTCGTACGCGATTAGCCTCGTTGGATACTAGAAACAATAAACGAGTCCATGACGCTTTAGACGCACTACAGAAGCGCATTATGTTTCGTTACGTGCCCGGTTTGTACGAGAGGGTTATTTACAAAGAACTATTTCCAAAAGGTTTAACGGTGCTGGATATTGAAAAAGTTAATAGCCTGTCACACGTGGCGGCTCGGCAGGAAGTAAGGTCACTGATCGATAGCCTTAACCTGAGCTAGAAAAATGGCGGTTTTAAGCGAAGGCCAGCAACGGTTTGTAGTTGAAGAAACCAACAGTCAGATACGCCGTGCAGGCGTTATTTTCAATAAAAAATTCTCCGTGATTCCAGTGCAATTCGACCTAAGCGGTCATACCATTGGCATGTATAAGTATTCACGAAATGGAAAAGTCATTCGCTATAATTCGCTTATATTTGCCAAATATTTTGACGAAAACTGTCGAGATACCATTCCTCATGAAGTGGCGCACTACATTATTGATATGCAGTACGGCGGTAAAAACGTCCGACCACACGGCGTTCAATGGCGCTCGTTGATGGATAAGTTAGGTGCAGATGCGAGTCGAACGGCAAACTACGATTTAAGCGATATTCCCAAGCGAGTTTATTCGACCGTACCGTACCACTGCGGCTGTCAGGCTCACCAACTGGGTATTCGTAGGCACAACAAGGTAATTAAACGCAGCAGCCGTTATTTTTGTCGCCAGTGTGGTGATGTTCTAAAAGCGGTATGAGTTGGTACGTATATATCATAGAGGCCAGCGATGACACCCTGTATACCGGCATAACGACGGATTTGGATCGACGATTTAAGCAGCATTTAACCGGTACGGGCGCTAAATATTTTAAAGGCAGAACGCCACAAAGGTTCGTTTATACCGAGGGCGAACACGATAGAAGTAGCGCCAGTATTCGAGAAGCGGCAATAAAAAAACTAACGCGGCAGGAAAAACTACAGTTGATCAAACGTTGATTTTTTGCGCTCCGCCGCCATACTAGTATTACCAACAACTAAGTCAGGCTAAAGCCATGTCAGATTCGCTAAAAATTGTTTGCCCACACTGCGATGCGGTGAATAAACTCCCCACCGATAAATTAAATGCCGGTGGAAACTGCGGCAAGTGTAAGAAAAAACTTTTTGCGGCTAAGGCGGTTAATTTAAAAGCAGCCACCGCGCAGCGCCACTTTGAACAAAGCGATATTCCTGTCGTGGTGGATTGTTGGGCGGCGTGGTGCGGCCCATGTAAATCATTTGCCCCGACCTTTGATCAGGCGGCCAAAAAACTTGAACCTAAAGCCCGTTTTGCTAAATTAGATACCGAGAATGAACAGCGTCTGGCAGCACGCTTTCAAATTAAGAGTATACCCACCTTGTTGATTATGAAAAATGGTAAAGAAGTTGCCAGACAGGCGGGAGTAATGAGTTTGTCTCAGTTTGAAGCATGGCTTAAACCACATCTATCCTAGCGGTTTAAGCCATTAGCTTAAGTAGTGACTAGCCGCTAATCTTTTTTATCTAAACTCCAAATACCCGCGCCACGCGTCGCAATAAATAGAAAGATAAAACAGAACATAACGGCTAGTTCGCCACCATTGGCGATGGGGAACCAGTCTTTGCTACCATGCGCCATCCAGTAGGCTACCGCCATCGTACCGCTAGCAATAAAAGCGACAGGGCGGGTAAATAAACCCAGCATGATCAATGCGCCACCTACCAACTCAACAGCTGCAGCCGTGCTCATCATAGGGTTCAATGGCCCGTATGGAAAATCAATGGGGAAATTAAAAAACTTCTGAGCGCCGTGCCATATAAACAAAAAACCAGTGGTAATTCTTAATAGCGCATACGATTGTTCTTGATAATCAGCTAAAAATTTCATTGCTACATCCTCTTGTTAGTTTTAATAGGGAGTTCACTTGCAATGCTTTTATACCATTATTTGCTAATACTTCACTAGTTTTACGAATTTAAAGATCCATTAACGCTAGCTAAAGTAGGTTAATGCCGAACAGGCGATCCGCCACTTTTCCCCAGGTTAAATAACTGCTCTATGTCATCGGCATTAAAATGATAATGCTGATTACAAAAATCGCAATTAACGTCAACAGCGCCTTTTTCTTGCAGAAGAGATAGTAATTCCTCTTGCCCCAGCGTTATTAGGCTCGATTCTACTTTTTGTTTTGAGCAATCACACCGAAATGCAACGGCTTGAGGCTCATAGAGACGAACGGCTTCCTGGTGAAAAAGTCGATGGATAACGTCTTCAGTTGGTAGGCTAAGTAATTCAATATCTGTAATCGTATCGGCTAACATCTCTACGCGTTGCCAATCAGCCTGTTCACCAACTTGCGCTGGCAACTCCTGTAACAATAAACCTACGGCACGTTCACCATTGACGGCAAACCAAAGCCGAGTTTTGAGTTGTTCAGACTGCGCGAAGTAAGATTCTAGCAGCTCAGAAAGTGATTCGCCCTCCAGGCTAACAATTCCCTGATAAGCCTTACCTTTGGTCGGTTTGATGGTCATTACCAGCCGCCCATCGCCAAATAAAGAGGTTAAGTCACCGGTTGCAATATCACCATCCCAATGAGCTAAACCGCGGACGTTTTGTTGGTCGTTAGATTGAGCGACTAGCATGCGAATAGGCCCATCTCCTTGAATTTGCAGAATCAACGAGCCGTCAAATTTTAACGTGGCAGATAGTAATAGCGATGCCGCTAAGGCCTGGCCTAATTGCTCGGCTACCACATCAGGGTAGTTATGTATGGCTAATGCATCTTGCCAGCTGGCGTCTAAGGTGACTATTTCGCCGCGTACGCCTAATTCTTCAAAAAGAAAGCGTGAAAGTAGGTCTTTATTTGGTTTGCTCATTGTTTAGTCGTGTACAGGTAGGTTTGTTGGATTATTATATTATGTAACGGCTTGCCGCTGCCGCTTAGGCGTTCATTTCTTTTGAGAGGCCTATGATTTCAATAATTGGTGGGTTCTCATTCAGTTTTATAAGGTAAAATTCAAGCCTATGTTTAATGATAAATTTATTTTACCCAGCAAAGAGCAAGCATTAGCGGGGCGTAGTGAAGCGATGCGCGTGCCGAGCGCGCACTATGTTTTTCGTGACCATGCTTTAGTTCCCCCATTCCCTGAAGGCCTTAAAACAGCGGTGTTTGGGCTGGGGTGTTTTTGGGGCGCGGAACGTAAGTTCTGGCAGCTCGACGGCGTGTATTCAACGGCCGTTGGCTACGCAGCCGGCTATACGCCGAACCCAACGTATGAAGAAGTGTGTTCTGGTATGACGGGGCATAATGAAGTCGTATTGGTCGTGTATGCCCCGGCGGTTATTTCTTATTGGGAATTATTAAAGGTTTTTTGGCAATCACATAACCCTACACAAGGCATGCGACAAGGGAATGATAGTGGTACGCAGTATCGCTCCGGCATCTACTACGCAACGGATGATGAAGCTCAATTAGCAGAACAAATGCGCGATGCGTTTCAACAGCAGTTAAATGACGCAAATTATGGTGTGATTACGACAGAAATATTACCTGTGCCAGCGTTCTATTACGCGGAGCATTACCACCAACAGTATTTAGCGAAGAATCCTGCTGGTTATTGCGGTTTGGGTGGTACGGGTATTAAATTCGACTAGCCAGCTCGACAGCAGCAGGGTAGCAAGTCTTTACCGCATGGTTAAATCATCTGTGGCATCGAGTGCGCCGGTTTTGCAGATAATAAGCTGGGTAGCAGTTTGGATATTTTTTTCTCTATCACGGAGGCTGTAAAAGGTTTCAGGATTAAACCTTTGGCGGGGCATTTTATAATTTGTTGGACGCGCTCCTGAGTCACCTCTGAGCTAATTATCAGAATTTCGCAATGCGGCCTTTTAGTCTTGATGCTGTTGATCAGTTCAATGCCGTCGCCGTCTGGTAGGTTAATATCTAAGAACACGAGGTCGACCGAGGTTGACGAGATGGCTCTGAGCGCTCTTACTCCGTTCCCAGCTTCCAGTATGTTAATAAAGCCTAAATCGCGCAACATCGAACGTAAATAGGCGCGAGTCGAGTCGTCTTCTTCAATTAAAATGACTGTAACTTCTTTTATCGTATTCATAAGTATAATGTCCTCCATAGACAAAAACACTCTCAACACGACCGAATGGACAGTTCAAAAGTTCCTTTATTCGATAATGTCTCGAATAAAATATAGCATGTAAAATAAAAAATACTACTTCTTAAGCAAAAAAATAATTAAATGTCAATAGGATTAGAGGTTTTTTTTAATTTTTGGTTGAGAGGGTTTTGGTTGGTTTACAGTGAACCAGGGATATTATTTTTTGCTGGAACGGTGCTCTTTAAAATAACTTGAATAGGGTTGAAGATGTGTGGTTTAACCAGAAAAGGCATTAAATAGATCGCAATGGCGCAGTCAGTGGGGCTAAACGAGTTATTAGCTAAGTTGCCAGTTAATTCGTTAATTCCGCCAGGATATTGCTAAGTTTTTTTTCGACGACGTTAGCATTAAAGGGTTTAGCAATAAAATCTTTAGCGGCAGATTGGGTGATTTGTTTGACGCGTTCCATCGTCACTTCCGCGCTTATCATGATGATTTCACAATTCGGTTGAGCGTCTTTAATGGTTTTAGTCAACCTAATACCGTCGGCGTCTGGTAAATTGATGTCAAGAAAGATAAGACTAATCGGTTTTAACTTCATTTCACGAAGCGCTTTCTCTCCCGTGCTGGCTTCCAATATATTGATCACTCCTAGGTCACGCAACATTACGCGTAAATAGGCGCGGACTAAGTCATCATCATCCACTATCATGACGGTTATCTCTTTAGCATTAACCATAGCCAAGCCTTATTAGTTTTGAAGAACAATAGCCGAGTTGGTTGAAATAGTAATCAAATAATTTAATTGAGAATGCATCGATAATTAATGGCTTTAACCCGCCCTCCAAGCAAAGGTTGGGTTTAAAATCTTGCCACTATTGGCTTTTTAAGGGGGGAGATAATTAACACACCGGACTGGCAATTTTAGGCAGCTCCCAATGAATAGGTGTTTTGCCTTGTTGTTGCAGGTATTGATTAGCTTTACTGAAGTGTTTGCAGCCTAAAAAACCACGATGTGCGGATAGTGGTGATGGGTGCGGGGCTTTTAGCACGAGGTGGCGATGGGCATCTATGAAGGCACCTTTTTTTTGTGCGTAATTACCCCAGAGTAAGAACACCACGTGTTCGTTTTGTTCGACTACGGTCTGTATGACCTTGTCGGTAAATTCTTCCCAGCCTTTGCCTTGATGCGAATTAGCCTGATCATGGTCAACCGTGAGTACACTGTTAAGCAGTAATACGCCTTGTTTTGCCCAGCTTTCTAAACAGCCATGCAGGGCGTGCGGAATATTTAAGTCTGTTTGTAATTCTTTATAAATATTTCGTAATGACGGGGGTATTTTGACGTCTGGTTGAACCGAAAAACATAGGCCGTGCGCCTGGTGTGTCTGGTGGTAGGGGTCTTGGCCCAAAATAACGACCTTTACCTTTTCCAGAGGCGTTATTTCTAGTGCGTGGAACCAGTGCGTTGAATGCGGGTAAATAATTTTGTGATCGTTTTTCTCTAGCCGTAAAAATTCTTTTAGAACTAACATGTACGGCTTTTCTAGCTCGGCGTTTAAGAAAGGCTTCCAGCTTTTTGCGTTTGAAAGAGGCATAGCTTAATTAGTTTATTTGAGTCGCGAGTTTTTCTGCTCGCTCAAGTAGCTCAGCCGAATTTTCCAGGCCATCAATAAAACGCCGTGGAATACCTTCAATACCAACTTGAGCACCGACTAAGGCGCCGGTTAGCATTGCTCGGGCCATATTTTGTCCGCCACCGTTAATCGCGTGTAAAACGGCGGATTCAAAATCGTTTGAATAGCGTGCGGCTAAATAATAACAGGCCGGAAACTGGTGATAGACGGCGCAGGGCATACCGTAAACGAGCGATACTTTCCATGCGGGTTTGATGAGGTCTTCATGCGCTGCACGAGCGATACTCGATGGCGTGAGTAGTGCGTCGGGTGAAGCAAAGGTACCCGCACCAGACGGCTTGGCACCGGGTATCGACATGGCGTGGAAGGGTAGATCGTGGCTGCTGACCAATTGCATCAGCTTGCCCGATAAGGTTTCGTCTAAGGGGTGTCCTTGCACGAGCATGCCCAACACCGCGCCATACGCTACGGTCATGGCGTTGATGGTTTCATCGCACTGGGTAAGGAGTGTGTTACTTGAAATGGTTTCAGCTAGTTTTTTGGGCTTATTTGCGTAACGAACCGCCAGCGCTAGAATTCGTTCGGCGGCTTCGGTGTTGTCTGTAAAACCAGCTACCTCGCCCCAGGGTAGTTGGTTTTTTGTTCGCAGCGCCCACGCTTCACGAATAGATTGACTGGTAAAGCCGCCGGGCCCAATGCTAGGCGTGCCATCTAACAGTGGAAATAATTCGTTATCTAAACGCTTACAAAAATCCGTTTCATCGTAGTCGTCATGCGACAGCATAGAGTCAACCAGCATGTTTAAAATCAAGCCGGATTGGGATTGCTGACCGGCCGTCATTCCACCGTGATAACGCTCGGGTTTTGGGTCGTTATAGTCGTCTATCCAGTCGCCATACGCTGCGTGCAACTCATCGAGGTTGTAATACCAATGTGGGCCCAGACCCAGCGCATCGCCAATGTAGGCACCCATGATGGCGCCGGTCGCGCGACTTTGCATACTAATTTCTGACATTTTCGGCTCCTTTTTTACTGATAGTTGTTATAGCATTTTGCTGCTGAATCCGCATCTACTTAGAGTAATTTGGTGCATCTCTGATAAAATATCCGAATGAGTCAGGTAGATAAAAATAAAATTCGCTTTAATAAGCTGCATAAACGCCTGCGTCGCGAGATGGGTGAGGCGATTGCCGATTATAAAATGATCGAAGACGGCGACCGAATTATGGTCTGCTTGTCGGGCGGTAAAGATTCCTACACAATGCTGGATATCTTGTTGAATCTTAAGCGAAGCGCGCCGATCCATTTTGATATTTTGGTGGTTAATTTAGATCAAAAACAGCCCGGCTTTCCTGAGCACGTTTTACCCGATTACTTAGCGTCTCTAGGCGTACCGTATCACGTGATTGAGCAAGACACCTATAGCGTCGTTATGCGGGTAGTTGAAGAAGGAAAAACGACCTGTGGCCTATGCTCTAGAATGCGTCGCGGCGCGCTGTATGCCTACGCCGAAGAGCACGGTTATAACAAAATTGCTCTGGGTCATCATCGCGACGATATTATTGAAACCTTTTTCCTCAATATGTTTCATGGTGGTCAGTTAAAAGCGATGCCGGCAAAACTGAAAAGTGACAACGGCAAGCACATTGTCATCAGGCCACTGGCGTATTCGCGCGAAAAAGATATCGCTGAGTTTGCTCAGGCCAAGGCCTACCCGATTATTCCCTGTAATTTATGCGGCAGCCAGGATAACCTCCAACGGGTTGCCACGAAGGCCCTGTTGAACCAGTGGGATAAGCAGTTCCCCGGTCGCATCGAAACCATTTTTAAAAGTTTAAGCAATATAAAGCCATCACAATTGATGGATCCTAACTTATTTGATTTTGAATCTTTAAGTCAAACCGATAAGCCTTTAGATGCTATTGCACCACCGCAACCGATGGTCTTCCGTGCCATGCAGGCAAACGATTAAGCATGGCGGGTTCATTTATATTACGTTGGCTACTGTCCTTGTGGGTAAAGGTCACGGTATTACCTAACGAGACCGGCCGGCTAGATAAGCTGAAGGGTCAAAAGGTTTGTTACGTCACCTACAGTGACGTGTGTTCAAAGCAAATTGTTTTAGAACAAACCTGTAAAGAACTTGAATTGCCGCTGCCTTCTGCGGGGCTTCAATGGCCAAACGGTGAAGAAAGCGTCGCTCTGTTTGTGTTAAACCGGATCAAGGATAATTTTTATGATCCGGCGCCAAAGCGCTTAAGTCGCCTGATGGAAGCGGTAAATTCAGCTGATTTAGAAGACGTGCTGATCGTACCAGTGTCCGTCTTTTGGGGCAGATCACCGCGTAAGTCAGATAGCCTTTTAGGCAGTATGTTTACCGATGAAGGCGTCCGCTCTAATCTCTTTTCTCGCTTCCTGTCTATTTTATTTAATGGCCGTCGAACCGTTTTGCAGTTTGGCGAGCCGGTCGCTTTAAAAGCGTTATTCGATGACGCGCAAACGGTACCCTTTTTAACGCGTAAATTATCGCGTGTTTTACGCTTGCACTTTGCTCGAACGCGTTTGGCCACGATAGGGCCGGATCAGCCTTCGGCAAAACAATTAGCCAATGACTTGTTGGCGCAACCGTTAGTTCAACAGGCTATCGAGCGTGAAGTAAGAGTAAAGAAAACACCCCAAGCTGATGTCGAAAAACAGGCTAAAGCCTACGCGCAGGAAATTGCGGCGGTGATTAATATGCGCGCGGCGGTGTTGCTCGAAAAATTGCTCAGCAAACTCTGGAACAAACTATACGACGGCATCGTGTTACATCACTTTGATCGCGTTGAACGTTTATCTCGTGAACATCAGATTGTTTATGTGCCAAGCCATCAAAGCCATATGGATTACCTGGTTTTGTCGTATGTACTATTTAATAAGGGCTTGGCGCCACCTCACGTGGCGGCGGGTCTTAATTTAAATATCCCTATTGCCGGCCCCTGGATGAGGCGTTGTGGGGCTTTTTTTCTACGCCGCTCATTTAAGGGTAATGTTTTATATGGTGCCGTGTTTGAAGCCTATATGGGGTATTTAGCGAGTAAAGGAACCGCGGTAGAATATTTTATCGAAGGTGGCCGTAGTCGAACCGGTAAACGCTTAAAAGCAAAGCCGGGTTTACTGGCAATGAGTGTTCGAAATCATCTGCGTGACCATAAGCGTTCGGTGATTTTTATGCCGGTTAATTTTGCCTACGAAAAGTTGGTGGAAGGTGAGACGTATATTAATGAATTAAGCGGTAAGCCTAAAAAAACCGAATCTATCGCGGGTTTTTTGCGTTCAATAAAAGGCTTGAAAGAACATTTTGGTGAGGTGCACGTAAATTTCGGAACACCCATTATGCTGAATGATTTGTTAGATAAGCAGGCACCAAACTGGCGTCGTGAGACTTCAGCTGAGAAACAAGCCTGGGTTCCACGCGTGGTGAATAAACTCGGACGTCAGGTAATGGCGGGGATCAATCAGGCAACCCACGTCAATGCTGTTGGTTTACTAGCGATGACGGTGTTGAGCGCACCAAAACAAGCGATGACAGAAGATGATTTGGTATCACAAATTGATCTTTATTTAAAACTACTAAAAACGGTACCGTATTCCAAAGACGTGACCATGACCGAGCTGGATGGTGCGGGCGTTGTTGCTTACGGCGAAGAATTTGGTTTGATTAAACGCAACCTCAATGAGTTGGGCGATATCATTACGGTGGAAGCGCATCAGGCCATATTAATGACCTATTTTAGGAATAATATCGTACATTTATTTGTGCTCCCTTCCTTTATAGCCTGTTGTTTCTTGAGTAATTCGACACTAAATAAAAAGCAGGTCATTCACTGGTTTAAGTTGGTTTATCCGTTCTTAAAAACCGAGCTTTCAATACACTGGAACTCGAGACAGCTTAATGCGGTGACCAGCAAAACATTAACGTGTTTAACTGAAGAGGGTTTGTTAGAAGACAATGGCACGACCTTGTCTACCGTACCGGCTGAGATTATGAAAATGGCAGCCTTGTCGAAGGGCGTTTTACTCAGTCTAGAGCGCTACTACTTAACGTTGGTTGTGCTCAAGGTTAAAGGACCTGGTGTGTTAACAAGAATGGATTTAGAAAAGTTGTGCAGTCAGATGGCCGAGCGCTTAATGATGATATATCAGCTCAATTCCCCCGAGTTTTTTGACAAAGCATTGTTTAAAGGCTTTATCGAGATGCTATTTGAGCAAAGAATAATTTGGGCTAATGAAAAGGGCAAGCTAACTTTTGGCGCTGAGCTTGATGTGATCATTGATGATGCTGGCCTGGTATTAAGCCCGCAAATCAGGCGAAGCGTTCAGCAATTAATCAAGTAAGTTGTTCGAAAATTCTAAAGCCCGCGATATAGGTTCCTGCGGCAGAGCCCAGGGTACTAAAAAAGAAAACTAACAAGGTTCGAGAAACCCTGTTTTTCCACCAGCCGCTTAATTTTGTGGTGTCCTTTCTGAGCGTGGAAAAGTCAGCCACGCGCGGTTTGCGAATCCATGCCTCAACGGCGGCGGTCACCATACCAGCGCCCACTGTTGGATTGAGCGAAGTGAGTGGCGCCGCTATGAATGCGGTTATTATGGTGACAGGGTGCGCATTGGCTAATAAGGCGCCTAATGCCGATAATGCGCCGTTAATCACAATCCATTCGATAACCAGTTGCCAGCCAAGTTCGGGTGCGCGATTAAAGCCAATGGCAAAACCAATAAAAATAAGCCCAACAATTACCCAGGGAATGAACTTTGGCCAACGACTGGGTGTTGGAATGCTATCGAGTTCTTGCAGGCTTTTCGCGTCTTGCAACTGTGTTTCAAGGTAGTCTTTTATGCCCTTTAAATGACCGGCCCCGACAACCGCGAGCAGGTTTTTGTGTTGACCTGAACTGGCTTCGTTAAATAAACGATGAGCCATATACTGGTCGCGTTCGTTTACCAGAGGGTCGTAAATTTCGCTCGATGATTCAGCAAATTGCGAAAAAGTGGCCTCTAACACGTCGCCTTCTTTCAGTTTTTCAATTTCTTCTTCACTGACTTTTTCCGAAAACATCACGCTGGCCAATAGTCCCGAAAAAAGCTCTAGGCGTTTCCACCAGGGAACATTTCGATACACGCGCTTAAGGGTTATACCCACGTCGCGGTCAATCAATAGCACCGGTAGGTGTTTTTCTTTGGCCAGTGTCGCTGCTAACTTCATCTCGGCGCCCGGTTCGATACCCAGCTCGTCAGCCATTTTTTGTTGAAAGGCCCCCATGGCCAAGCTGGCGGTTACCATGGCGGCTTTACCACTTTTGATAACGCCGAATAAATCTAGCTGAGCCAGGCTATCAGGATTAATCAACGCATTAAACCGTCCGGGGCAAAGTTCAATGGCAACCGCATCAAATTGATCACTGGCCAACAATGATTGAACAGCATCCGCGCTGGCTTTAGAAACGTGGGCGGTTCCAAGCAAGGTGATTTCGCAATGGTTGATGACTAGCTTTTCGGTCGGTTGTTCGATTGGGGTGCTCACGTTTTTCTCTGTTAGGTTATTATGAAAATTAGCCCGTATTATCGTCGATAATAAGCTCGCTCGCCCAATCTTTTGCGACTAAAAATCCGCGCGTTATTTCTTTTTTACTGGCCTGTTCGGGGTTGAAAGCAGCAATACAGATAGGGCGATTGGAGGGTTCTGATAAAAATAGTTCGAGTAATTGGTCTGTGCTATAGCTTGGATCGTCGGGCTTAAAGTATAGCTCGGCCAGCCATTGGTTTTTGTTGAGTAGGTACCAACGAAGGTTGTGCCGTTTAAAGTATTGAATAAATTCTTCAGGCCTAGCCCACCAGCCCTGTTGGTGCTCCGCAGAAATAAGCGTGGGTGAATGCCTGATCTCCTGGCTAATCGGGTAGAACAACCTCCCTTTCATTAAGCAGATGTGTTGATCAATTTGAATATTAAGTTTTTCTAAACTCGCGAATGAGGCAGGAAGTATAGATAGCTGGCTTTGTCGAGTTTGCATTTGTTCGTATTTGACGGCCAAACGATCTTGCAACATCGGCCCGTGCCAATTGTTTATCTCTCTCGTATCGCCTAGGCCTAAATAGAATTTACAGGCCACTTCCCAGTGTTGATGAGTATTGTTGACGGTATCGTAAACGATAAAATCAAATTCTCCGATCGTGCGTTCTGCGTCCTGTATTTGCAAATTCTGCGCAATAATTTGATAACGATCGTTGTTGTTAAACCAATAACTCAGAAGCGTTTCGAAGCGATGACCTAAGCGCTGGTCGCGCTGTTGATATAAAAATTGATGCAGGCCGGTTGGCTTAGTATCAACGTCTAATAAGTGAGGTTGGAAGTGGCAACGTTCATTTTGCCAATAGGCACTATCTGTCCAATTACAAATATCGATATGACCCTGAATAAGTGGCGGACTTGCAATAACCCAGGCCAAATCCCGGACGACAGAGTCGTGCAGTGCTGGTCCACTATTCAAGGAAAATTAGCTGTCCGCAGGCGCGTTGAATAATAGGTATAAATCGATCACGCAGTCAGGAATGGTCTCTGCCATATCATCCAATAGTTCGTCATTTTGGTTGATGTCGTCGAGTTCCTCGTCTAATAATTCTGAACAACTCAGGATGGGCAGGGTTAATTCCGCCACTACCTCAGGGTATGCCTCGAACCAGAGTTCTTGTTGCGAGAAAACGCCTTGCATAAAGCCGCTAGCCCACAACGTGAGGGAGTCTTCATCATCTTCCGCGCTGATAACGTCTGGAAAATCGTTGTTTAATAAAGCTTGTTCTATTTCTTTTTGCAGCGTGCTAATGGCCTGCGAAATAGAATCGTCAACGGGGCTTTCTGCGAAAATTTCAGCGAGTATTTGTTGTTGCGTTAACGTTCCGGGCTGAATCACCAGACTGGTTAAGAATCCGTGCATTTCAACAAAATACATGGCCTCTTCGGCTAACTCATCGGAATTAAAAAAATCGATCAGAAGGTTCATATTTATATAGGGTGTTTGTGAAAGGGGATTATTTTTTGTGGCTGCCGTCACACCAGGGCATATTGGCGGACTTCCCGCAGCCACACACGTACAGGTCTGCGTCTTTTTTTGCCTTATAAATATAAGGGCGAACGCCATCGGTTTTTTTATGGCTGCCATCGCAATACGGCGCTTTGGCCGTTTTACCGCATTGGCACAGGTATACCTCTTCGTCATTCTTAACGGGGACTATATGCGGAGATTGTTTGCTATACATAATAATATTCCTTCTTAAAATGAATACATGGATTGAACGGGTTTTAGCTGTAATAATAAAACCGAATACAGTGGAGTATGCAGCGAAGCATTCTTCACTTCAATAAAACTTATACGCTTTGGGCACAAGTGCTCTGTGAGCCCCTATTAACTTTAGCGATGATGACTGAGAAAACGTATGGAAACATTAACACAACAGCTTAATTCAATCAGCAGTTTTGTCTGGGGTCCGGTCATGTTAGTCCTACTGTTGGGCGTCGGTCTTTATTTAATGGTTGGCCTGGTATTTATGCCGATTCGGCAAATACCGGCGGCGTTTTCCTTATTATGGCGAGGCCGTCGGGGGAATGTTTTAGCCGACGGTGAAATCAGTCCCTTTAGCGCATTGATGACGTCATTAGCTGCGACGATTGGAACCGGTAATATCGCAGGGGTCGCTACGGCGATTTTTTTGGGTGGCCCCGGCGCCATTTTCTGGATGTGGATGACCGCTCTAGTTGGGATGGCGACAAAATATGCCGAAGCCGTATTGGCCGTTAATTATCGAGAGGTTGATGAAAACGGTGCTTATGTCGGCGGCCCAATGTATTACATCAAAAATGGTTTGGGTAAAAACTGGCAATGGCTGGGTTTTCTCTTTGCACTATTCGGTGCAGTGGCGGCGTTTGGTATTGGTAATACGATACAGGCGAATTCAGTCGCTGATGCGATGAGTAGTACCTTAAATATCCCGAGCTGGTTAACAGGTATTAGCATGGCGGTGATCGTTTATGCGGTGTTAGTGGGTGGTATTAAACGCATCGGTCAAGTGGCGTCTAAATTGGTTCCGTTTATGAGTGTAGCCTACGTTACAGGCGCAGGCATCATTATTATTCAGCGCTTAGATTCGGTGCCAACGGCGCTTCAATTGATTGTTAATGATGCGTTCACCGGTACCGCGGCGGCGGGTGGTTTTGCGGGTGCGGGGATTATGGCGGCAATTCGCTTTGGCGTTGCGCGCGGTATATTTTCTAATGAAGCGGGGCTTGGCACAGCGCCCATCGCCCACGCGGCGGCAAAAACGAATAACCCCGTACAGCAAGGTAAAATAGCGATGCTAGGTACGTTCATCGATACGATTATTATTTGCACAATGACCGCTCTGGTTATTATTTTAACGGGTAGTTGGACAAGTGGTGAGACGGGTGCATCCTTATCAGCGTATGCATTTAGAATGGGTTTGCCGGGTTATGGTGAATACGTGGTGAGTTTTGGTTTGGCTGTTTTTGCCCTAACGACGTTGCTGGGCTGGAGTTATTACGGTGAGCGATGCGCCGAATATTTATGCGGCGTTGGCGTTATATCCTGGTATCGAATAGCCTGGGTGTTGGCGATACCGTTGGGGGCGATGATGGATTTAGAGTTCCTGTGGTTATTGGCAGATGTATTAAATGGCCTGATGGCGATACCCAACTTGATTGCTTTGTTATTGCTGAGTCCGGTTGTTTTTAAGCTGAGTAGAAAGAAAGCCTGACAATAAGCTTATGCGTTGATGGCGAGTTGCGCCGAGCGTTCTGCGGCCGACATATTGAGCTGAAAAGTTAACCATTTTTCTAGAAAATAATTCAAGGTCCATTTTTTATTTAGCGTCTCTTGTGGCGATTCATTTCGCCGACAGACTGACAGTGAATGGCCTTCTATACTAATAACTTCAACCGATTTGGTGTCCAGATAGACGCGGCACTTAAAACTGGGGCTGGGCGAGTTTTGCCCTGATTCATGGTTGTTTAACGCAAGGGTGTAGGTAAAGGGGCCGGCATCGAGTACTTCAAAATTGATGTAGGTATTTGAGCTATTTTGCTTAAAGCCAGGTATTAACCTAAGTAGTAAAGCGTAATTTTCTTCGCAAAGCATTTGCAAGCAAAAGGACTTGTTGAGTGGTCTAACGCGGTTGAGCATTATGGCCTGGAGTAACTGGCGTAAGCGCTCTCGGTCTCCCAAATAGAGACTTCTTTGATAGGAAAGTCGCCTTTTTCCATGTATTCAAATATCATTTTTGCCAGAAATTCAGCCGTTGGGTGATCATCAACGACCATCACGCGCTCACCAGCTCGTTGCAGCGAGGCTAAGATAGGGTCGTCTTTATGTAAAAGCATATTGTGGTCCAGATTGTCATCTATCCACTTGCCAGCGTAGCCGTTGATATCGGAAAAATCACAAACCATACCTTGATCATTTAGGGTATCAGATGCAAGTGTAATAGATACTCGGGCAGAATGACCGTGTAGGTGTTTGCATCTGCCAGGGTGGTTCATTAAACGATGACCGTAACAAAAGTTTAAATTTTTAGTAATTGTGTACAATTTTTATCCTAAATTTAAAATATTAAGAGCCTTTTATGCCTTCAATCGTTGCGGCTACCTCGTATTCATCGTCTTCTACTGGCACCACACGTATAATTTCAATTAAGGCATTCAGAGGGGGTGTTAAGGTGTTAACTGGCATCACTGATATTTCTATCGAACTACCCTGGGTTAGCTTATGTTTGGTTTTAAAAAGAATGCCAGCGGCGCTTAAGTTAATGCTATGTGCCGTTCCTTTTTCTCCTGAGTTAGGGTGAAAGAATTCCATATGACATTCAGCATTCATACGTATAAATTTCCGTTGGTTCGTTGATGTAAGCATAATAAAACCCCTTCGTTATGAGTGAAAAGCCAGAAACATCAGTTTAGCTTAAAATTTAAAAAAAGGTGTTGGTGATTGCGCAATAAAACCATTACATTTCATTTCTTAAGCACTGCTTTTTTAGTAGGGGAGTAGATATTTACCTGTTAATGATTTAGTTTATAACTAGATGTCGAAGAAAAAGCGATTTCAACTAATGCTTGAATTGAGCTGTGCCAACAACCTTCTAGAAGCGGATAAGACTTGTAAAATGTCCTTATGTTTGACAGTATCTTAACCGTGAAATTTTTAATAAAAAGTATATTGTTTCGCAACTAAGTCGGTCGATTTCCAGAATAGAGCTTTTCAGGAGAATGATGGTGAGCAGGAGGGTTGCATTAGTGACGGCTGGTACAAGACGGTGTTGGTGAAACAGTAGGTAAGAAATTTTGATGCTTGTGGCGTTGTCATTAAATGGGTCGAAGACAATGTAGGGCCTATTCATGCACTAAAGCGGGTCAGAGATTTTTAAAGAGATTTTTCGTAATATAAAAAATATCAGGAAAGGAACATGACAGAGAATAAGGTCTATAAAGTTCGCGGTGATATAGCCGCTCGTTCTTACATTAATAAAGAAAAATATCAACTTGAGTATCAGCGTTCATTAGACGATACCGAAGGTTTTTGGGCTGAAAAAGCTAAAGAGTTTTTGACCTGGTCTAAGGATTGGGACACGACACTGGAGTACGATTTCCCAAAGGGCGATATTAAATGGTTTGCTGGAGGTAAGCTTAATGTCAGCGTTAACTGCCTGGATCGTCACTTAGAAACGCGTGGAAACCAACCAGCAATTATTTGGGAAAGTGATGACCCAGAGGTCGATAAAACCTACACCTATAGAGAATTACACGCGGAAGTTTGCCGCTTTGCCAATGGTTTAAAATCATTGGGCGTAAAAAAAGGTGACCGCATTTGTATCTATATGCCGATGGTCGCAGAAGCGGCCATCGCGATGCTCGCCAGCGCACGAATTGGCGCCGTACATTCGATTGTCTTCGGCGGTTTTTCGGCTGATGCACTAAAAGATCGAATACTAGACTCAGAAACGGCGGTGGTGATTACCGCTGATGAAAGCGTTCGTGGTGGTAAAAATACACCCCTAAAGGCTAATGCAGACAAAGCGATACAGAATGCACCCTCAGTTAAACATATGGTCGTCATTAAACGGACTGGCGCTGATGTTGATTGGTCTGAAGGGCGCGACGTGTGGTATCACGACCTCGTAGATAATGCATCTGAGGATTGTCCAGCGGAAGAAATGGACGCTGAAGATCCGTTGTTCATTCTATATACCTCAGGTTCAACTGGAAAACCGAAAGGCGTTTTACATACAACTGGCGGCTACTTGCTGCACGCCGCGATGACGCATAAATACGTGTTTGATTATCGCGATGGGGATGTGTACTGGTGTACCGCTGATGTGGGTTGGGTAACTGGGCATTCTTATATCGTATACGGTCCTTTGGCCAATGGTGCACAAACGTTAATGTTTGAAGGTGTACCGACTTATCCCGATGCGTCGCGTTTTTGGCGAGTGGTCGAAAAGCATAAGGTTAATATTTTTTATACCGCGCCGACCGCCATTCGTGCGTTGATGGCGAAAGGTGAAGAGCCCGTCAATGCCTGTGACCTAAGCAGCTTAAGGGTTTTAGGCAGTGTCGGTGAACCCATTAACCCTGAGGCCTGGGAATGGTACCACCGCGTCGTGGGTGGTCACCGTTGTCCCATCGTTGATACCTGGTGGCAAACAGAAACGGGCGGTATTTTAATTACCCCATTACCCGGAGCAACAGACCTCAAGCCGGGTTCCGCTATGCAGCCTTTCTTTGGCGTAGAGCTTGGTTTGGTAGATGCTGAGGGCAATGACGTCGTGGGAAATCCCGCCGAGGGTATATTGGTGATTAAGCGGCCATGGCCGGGTATTGCCAGAACCCTGTATAAAAATCACGAGCGTTTTATCGACACCTATTTTGCCAACTACCCCGGTTATTACTTTCCGGGCGATGGGGCGCGTCGAGATGAAGATGGAGATTACTGGATCACAGGCCGCGTTGATGACGTGATAAACGTTTCAGGGCATCGTATGGGGACCGCAGAGGTCGAGAGCGCACTGGTGCTTCACGAAGCCGTTGCAGAAGCCGCGGTAATCGGTTATCCGCACGAGATCAAGGGGCAGGGGATTTACGCCTATGTCACCTTGATGGACGGTGTCGAAGCAACGGATGAGCTGCAAAAAGAGCTCGTCAAACACGTACGCAATGAAATTGGACCGATTGCTTCACCCGATGTTATTCAGTGGGCCCCTGGTTTACCTAAAACGCGTTCGGGTAAAATTATGCGACGCATTTTACGCAAAATTGCGGAAAATAAAATTGATGAGCTAGGGGATACGTCGACACTCGCAGATCCTTCTGTGGTCGATGATTTAGTGGCTCATCGTCCGCATAAGTAAGTTACTAAAGGCAAAGAAAAAAGCCCACTATGCAGTGGGCTTTTTTTTGAAATAAACGGCCTTATTATTTGCTCGGAAGCGAAGGGAAGTCCAGGCCGGCCATTTTCTGCATCACTCGAATGACCTGACAGCTATAGCCAAATTCATTATCGTACCAGAGATAAAGAATGCAAGAATCACCGCTGGCAATCGTTGCCTTTGAATCGATCGTCGCGGTTTTGCGAGCGCCGACCAAATCGGTAGAAACGATTTCAGTGGATGTCGTGAAATCAATCTGTTCGCGCATAGAAGAATGCAAGGCAGTTTCACGTAAAAAACTATTCAAAGAACGCTTATCGGTTTCTTTTTCTAATCTAAGGTTGAGTATCGCCATCGAAACGTTTGGCGTTGGAACGCGTATCGCGTTGCCCGTGAGTTTGCCTTCGAGTTCAGGCAGGGCTTTTGAAACAGCTTTTGCCGCACCTGTTTCAGTCAGCACCATATTAAGCGCTGCAGCCCGGCCACGACGTTCACCTTTATGGTAATTATCGATTAAGTTTTGATCGTTGGTGTACGAGTGAACCGTCTCAACGTGCCCTTTGATGATGCCAAATTCGTCGTTAATAGCCTTAAGCGTAGGTGCAATGGCGTTGGTCGTACAACTGGCGGCGGAAATCACCTTATCTTCAGACTTAATGTCATCGGTATTTACGCCGAAAACAATATTTTTGACGTCTTTACCTGGCGCGGTTAATAAGGCTTTTGAAGCGCCTTTTGAAAGAAAGTGCTCGCTGAGTTCGGCTTCGTCACGGCGAATACCGGTGTTGTCTACGATCAAGGCGTCATTAATACCGTATTGGGTGTAGTCAATTTCTTTCGGGTGGCTAGCGTATATAACCTGGATCAAATTACCGTTCGCCATGATGGTGTTATTTTCTTCGTCCACTTTGATGGTGCCCTGAAAGGAGCCGTGGACAGAATCACGACGCAACAGGCTGGCGCGTTTTTGCAGGTCGTTGTCGCTACCTTTACGAACCACGATAGCGCGTAAGCGCATTTTATTTCCAGAGCCGGTTCGTTCAATGAGTAAGCGGGCTAATAAACGGCCAATTCGGCCAAAGCCATATAGCACTACGTCTCTTGGCGCTGACGCAGACTGTTCCTGGATCTGACGAATGCCTTCGCCCAACTTGTCAGCCAGAAAATCCTCTAATTCTACACCGCGCGTATCATTATTATATTGCGTGACTAAGAGTCCGAGGTCGATACGCACAGGCCCTAATTTCATTTTTTGTAAGGCAATTAATACCTTAAAGCTGTCATGAATGGATAAATCTGTTTTTTCGAATTGGCGAACATAACGGTGCAACTTAAGAATAGTCACGGGGGAGGCGTTAATCAGCGTTCTGCCATAAATTTTAAGGACGACGCCGCTGCTGCGATAGATTTTACCAATAATGGGAACCATTGCCTCTGCAATTTCTTGACGACTTTCCCACTCAGCTAAATATTGGTCGTGTTGTTCAACGCTCATAAATAATGCCTATAAAAATGGTTGGTTTTAAAACGCGATTATAACAAATTTTAACCAGCTTTGTGCGCGGCAAGCCACGCTACAGCTGTGGAAATATTAATGAGAGCTGGTTATTTAAACTTTCTAGTAACTGCGTTGTATGGAAAATAAAGCCAGTTGTTGCATAGCGTTTTTATACGGGCTGTCATGAATATTGCTTAAGGCATCAATGGCCTTTTGGGCTTCCTTTGCAGCAAACTGCTTGGTGTAATCTAAAGAACCGGTTGAATGGATAATACTCAAAATTTCTGAATAGGCGTCTCGATTGCCTTCTTTAATGGTTTTTTTGATAAAGCTTGCTTGTTCTTCCGTGCCATGAGCGATGGCGTGAATTAACGGAAGCGTTGGTTTCCCTTCGGCCAGGTCGTCGCCCAGGTTTTTGCCTAATTCATCAGGGTTTGCCACATAGTCCAACATATCATCCATAATTTGAAAGGCGTTACCCAAATGCAAGCCGTAGGTGGCCAGATCATTCTCGATATCGGTTTCTTTATTGGTCAACACGGCACCAAGTTGTGTGGCGGCTTCAAACAGTTTGGCTGTTTTTCGACGAATAACCTCAAGGTATTCAGCTTCAGTGGTGTCGGGATTGTTGATATTGAGTAGCTGGAGAACTTCGCCTTCGGCAATAGCATTAGTCGTGTGCGATAAAAGATCCATCACGCGCATATTATTGATGCCTACCATCATTTCAAAGGAACGCGAATATAAGAAATCACCGACCAATACGCTGGCGGCGTTTCCCCAAATTGCATTGGCGGTATCTTCGCCGCGCCTCATATCGGATTCGTCAACGACATCGTCGTGTAATAAGGTGGCGGTATGAATGAACTCGATGATGGCCGCTAGTGTGGTATGTTCATTACCTTCATAGCCCAATGCACAGGCGCTTAAAGCAACCAGCATAGGTCTAAGGCGCTTACCGCCACTATTAACGATATGGAAACCAATATGGTTGATCAAAACAACGTCCGAATTCAGTTGTTTTAAAATTTCTTTATCCACCGCTTGCATAGCGGGGGCCATCAAAAATTGAATAGCTTTAAAGTCTATTAATGGGGAAGATTGTTGTATATCTGTACTGCTCATGGGAAGAATAGCTTAAGGTAAATTGAATCAATAGCGTATAATACCAATAATGTAGACGCAAAAGCAGTTAAGAAAATGCTTTTCATTGTTTATTTATGATTGACCAACCGCGCGCGAAAGGCTAAAATTCGCCTCTTTTTAAAACCACCCAACCAAACTAGGGAGTCTCTAGATAATGTACGCGGTAATCCAAACAGGCGGTAAACAATATAAAGTCGCCGAGGGTGATTTTCTTAAGATCGAAAAACTTGACGCTGAAGCAGGTAGTGAATTCACGTTTGATTCAGTATTATTAGTAAACGGCGAAGCTGGACTTACAGTTGGCTCACCGAATATTGACGGCGCTAAAGTAACGGCAACGGTTAGATCTCAAGGTCGTCACAAAAAAATCAATATCATTAAATTTAAACGCAGAAAACACCATATGAAAAAAATGGGACACCGTCAGTACTATACGGAAGTTCTCATTACGGGTATTTCTGCAGGAAAATAAACAAAGGAAAGATTCATGGCACATAAGAAAGCAGGTGGTAGTACTAGAAACGGTCGCGATTCGGAATCAAAACGTCTTGGCGTTAAACGATACGGTGGTGAGAGTGTCCTAGCGGGTAACATTATTGTTCGCCAAAGAGGAACGCGTTTCCACCCGGGAGAAAATGTTGGCTGTGGAAAAGATCACACCTTGTTCGCAACCGAGTCGGGTAGAGTAGTATTTGAAGTTAAAGGCCCGAAACGTAGAAAATATATTCGCATCGAAACTGCCTAAAGTAACGGACAGTGCGCTGCGGTAATGGCAGGTGCTCATTTTAAAAAACCCTGTCAATGACAGGGTTTTTTATTGTGTCACAAAAAGAATGTTATCGTGATAATCGACCTTAAAAAATTTAAAAAAGGTAATCGGAAAATTAAACATGAAATTCGTAGATGAAGCGAGTGTTCGAGTAGAAGCGGGAAATGGCGGCAAAGGCCACGTAAGCTTTAGGCGCGAGAAATATATTCCATGGGGTGGTCCAGATGGCGGCGATGGTGGTGATGGTGGAAGCGTTTATTTGCAGGGAACAGCCGCGCTAAACACCCTGATTGATATGCGTTTTAATCGTTTAATAAGGGCCGAACACGGCCAAAAAGGTATGAGTAAAGACTGCACTGGAAAAGGCGGTGACGACCTCATAGTCCCTGTTCCCTTAGGCACCATTGTTTACGATGATGGCACCGATGAATTGATCGGCGACGTAACAAATGAAGGACAAAAGCTGCTCGTCGCATCGGGTGGCTTTCATGGTCTTGGAAATGCGCGTTATAAGAGCAGCACCAATAGAGCGCCCAGGCAGTTTTCGCCTGGTTCAGCAGGTGAGCAAAGGGTGTTGCGACTTGAATTAAAAGTACTCGCAGACGTCGGCACGCTGGGTTTGCCAAATGCAGGTAAATCTAGCTTGATTCGCGCCGTTTCTTCAGCTCAGCCGAAAGTGGCAGATTATCCATTTACAACCTTGCATCCAAGTTTGGGTGTGGTACGAGCGGATGAACTACGCAGTTTTGTAATCGCTGATATCCCCGGTATTATTGAAGGCGCCGCTGAAGGTGCGGGTTTGGGTAATTTATTCTTACGTCATTTGGCGCGTAATAACTTATTGCTACACGTTGTTGATGTGGAGCCATACGAATCTGATCTCGACCCCGTTGCTGCCGCCAGAGCCGCGATTTTAGAGATAGAAAAATGGGGTGGCGAGTTAGCGAAAAAAACGCGCTGGTTAGTGCTCAATAAAATAGATCTGTTGCCAGAAGATGAAGTCGACAATTATTGTCAAATGATCGTCGACGAATTGGAGTGGGAAGGCCCCGTGTTCGCAGTATCCGCGATGAAGAAAATAGGTACTCAAGGCCTCGTGCACGCGATTATGGATTACCTGGATTTACAAAAAGAATTAGAATTAAACCAACAAGAGCAGAGCGAAGAAGATATTTAAAGTATCACCATGAAATCAAGAGCAGATTTAAAACAGGCTAAATGTTGCGTCATTAAGATTGGCAGTGCCGTATTGACGGATAACGGTCAAGGCTTAAATCACGCGGCGATAAATGCCTGGGTCACTCAAATTAGCGAGCTAAAATCTCGTGGCATCGATGTCATCGTTGTTTCTTCAGGATCGGTGGCGGAAGGTATGCTTCGTTTGGGTTGGAGTAAACGACCACATGCGCTGCACGAATTACAGGCGGCGGCCTCAGTTGGACAAATGGGGCTAATTCAAGCCTACGAGCAAAGTTTCAAAGCGCTGGGTTCAAAAACGGCGCAGGTATTATTAACACACGATGACCTGGCCAATAGGACGCGATACCTCAATGCGCGCGCGACGATAAAAAAATTATTGGAATTATCTGTTGTCCCCATCATTAATGAAAATGACGTTGTCGCGAATGAAGAACTGAGAGTCGGTGATAACGATACCTTAGCGGCTATCATTGCTAATTTAATGAGCGCCGACTTATTAATGATTTTAACCGACCAGGACGGTCTGTTTGACGCTGACCCCGGGGTTTCTGAGAAGGCGGAATTGATAACACAAGCTAATGTGGACGATGAGATCTTAGATCAGGCAGCCGGTGGCGGAGCTGGTGCCCTAGGGCGAGGTGGTATGCGGACTAAGTTAACGGCGGCACGACTTGCGTCTCGATCAGGTTCTGCGACTATTATCGCTCCGGGCCTTAAGCAAGGAGTTATCTTAGACGTCCTTGAAGGGCAGGCAATTGGAACATTGTTGGTGCCAAATGAGGCACCTGTATCCGCCAGGAAAAGGTGGTTAACGGCTCATTTAGACATTAAAGGTCAGCTCGTTCTTGATTCAGGCGCGGTTAATGCGCTTAAAAAATCAGGCGTTAGTTTATTAGCGGCTGGGGTGCTGGCGGTTAAAGGTACGTTTGAACGCGGTGACCTCGTTACTTGCGTTGACCAGACTGGTACCGAGTTTGCTCGAGGTTTGGTGAATTATGCTTCCGACGATATTGAGAAGATAAAGCAAAGTAAAAGCTCGGACATTGAACGCTTGATTGGTTTTGTCGCTGAAGCAGAGCTTATTCATCGAGATAATATGGTGCTGATGTAGGACTGCGTTTACTCAGACATAAAAAAGCCGACCCTAAGGTCGGCTTTTTATTAAATAGGCTGTGTTCTTTATGCTTGCTGTAATTTAACGATGCGAGCATTTAAGCGACTCTTTAAACGAGCGGCTTTATTTCTGTGAATCAAACCTTTATTAACCGCAGAATCAATAAAAGGCACAGCGTCTTTGTAAGCAACGGCTGTTCCTTCGGCATTACCTTCTTCGGCACTATTAGTAACGCGTTTGATGTATGTACGCAATCTAGTGCGTAAAGTCATGTTTTGTTGACGACTTTTTTCTGCTTGTTTTGAGCGTTTTAACGCTTGTGCACTGTTAGCCAAGGTAAATCCTCTGAATGATGTAAAAAAGATTGCGCATTTTGATGAACTATAGGTGATTTGTCAAGCAGATCACGCATCTGTGTGTGTTTTATCGATGAATTTTTAAATCTTAAAAGCAGATTATATGCAAAGTTAACCTTCATCGGAGGTGACTCATGCAAGCTTAGAACGGGTTGGATAACTTGACAAGCGTTTATTTAACGCCTATAAAAAATTCTACGTAAAAAGAAAAAGGCTTTAAATGACTGATTTGTCTATTTTTTTAGGTAAGGGGGAGCAAGCTCAATCATTGCTCTTAAAACAAGCAAATCGTCATGGCTTGATAGCGGGCGCGACAGGAACCGGAAAAACGGTATCTTTACGAATTCTTGCGGAAGGTTTTAGCCGCCAAGGTATTCCAGTTTTTATGGCCGATGCAAAGGGAGATTTGTCCGGCATGGCTAAAGCTTGTGGCGCTAAGCCTAAATTTGAAGAACGAGCAAAAATTGTCAATTATGAACATTATGTGACAGAGCCGTTCCCTTTGGTCTTTTGGGACTTATACGCAGAGCAAGGCCACCCTATTAGAGCCACTATTCAAAATATGGGGCCGTTATTACTAGCCAGAATGCTGGACCTAAATGAGGTGCAAGAAGGCATACTCAATGTAGCTTTTACGGTGGCTGAAGATGAGTCTCTGCCTATTTTAGACTTTAAAGATTTAACCGCGTTGCTCAGTAATATAGCTGGTCGCTCTAAAGAGCTTAGAGCAAAGTATGGCAATGTGAGCGTTCAATCTGTAGGCGCGATTCAACGGCAACTATTAAAATTAGATCGACAAGGTGCGGACCAGTTTTTTGGTGAGCCAGAGCTTGAACTCAAGGATATGATGCGAACGACGACAAATGGACGCGGCTATATCAATGTACTAGCGGCAGATAAGTTGATGCGTAATAGTCCTGCGCTATACGCCATTTTCTTGATGTGGTTGCTTTCCAGGCTGTTTGAAGAACTGCCAGAGCAAGGAGATAGCGATAAGCCTAAGATGGTTTTCTTTTTTGACGAAGCACACCTGTTGTTCGATAGGGCGCCGAGGGTATTAGTTGATCGCATCGAACAGGTCGTTCGCCTTATCCGTTCAAAAGGCGTTGGTGTTTATTTCGTTACTCAAAACCCAGCTGACATTCCAGATGATGTGTTAGGCCAGTTAGGCAATAAAATTCAACACGCGTTACGCGCTTTTACCGCTAAAGATCAGAAATCTATCCGAGCAGCGGCTCAAAGTTTTCGTGTAAATCCTAAGCTGGATATAGAGCAGGCCATCCAGTCATTGGGAATTGGCGAAGCGCTGGTCTCGGTGTTAGATGGCAAAGGTGTGCCAACGATGGTTGATCAAACGTTGATTATTCCGCCATCTTCGCAATTAGGGCCAATAACAGAATTAGAACGCCAGGCGGTGATGGATGATAGCCCGGTGCTAGGAAAATACGACGAAACGCTTGATCGAGACTCTGCTCACGAACGGTTAATAAAAAAGTCAGAGGATGCCGCAAAGAAAGCATCAGCGGCGGCCGATAAAGAAAAATCGTTAAAGGAAAATAAAGCAATAGATAAGCCCAAGAGCAAGGGCCGACAGCGACAAACTATTTGGGAGTCGGTGACTAAAAGCATTGTAAGGAGTATCGGTTCGAGCGTCGGTCGGAAAATTGCAAAAAATCTTTTAAAATCTTTTTTTAAATAACAAGGTTTCAGCTAATTTAAATGAAAAAGTCGACTCGAGGTGGGGATGGACTTTTTGCATCGTTAGAAAGTTCTACTTTTGGCGCGCAAGTAAATAATCTAGTGGCGTTAATATTGTAAGTTGAAATTAAAAGAGATTTAACTGTATCAGTGCGGTTGTTGGCCAACGTTAAAAGCGCTGTTTCAGCACCCTGAGGAGCTTGCGTTGGCGTATTGGCTGTAAGCTGTAATGAGGTTCGGTCTTGCATTGTTGATACACCACAAACACGAATCCTTAAATTAGGCCTTTTTTGCATCAGTTCGCCGATCCGTTCAAGGTAGTTTATCGCGTCGGCGGATAGTGAGGCATCTCCTGCGGCAAATGTAATAGAGTCTAGCTTAATGGCTGTTGCTGCGCCATAGACTTTCTCTGTCGCCATAAAGATGAGTCCATAGGGCTGGAGAGCATATTTAAGTACATTTATTACCGTACCGTGCATAGCGTTACCAAGTGCGGTGTTGATGACATCACTCGTGTTAAAGCTCGGCGAGTCGATATCACCTTTTACTGGGATACTGAGTTTTATATCGTCATTATCATCGCGCAATAAAGAAAGAGCGGAATCCAGAGGCATTGAAAGTTGCTGAGTCATTTTGGCCATCTTCCCCTCATCGGCCGGCTCTAGTATCAGTTGGTTAATATTTAATTCCGCCTTGCCGTCGAGAATATTGTCCTTAATACGTATATTTAAATCAGCATTAAGTTGACCATTTTTTATGTTATAGCCCAGATGTTCTCTGATAAGCGGGGAAAATTCATGCAGCTCAACAGCGGAAAGGGTGCTCAGGATATCTATATTGGTTTTTGCGCCCAAGGGCTTGATGCTGCCATTCACCGATATTTTTGAAAACTTGTCTATGCTGGCTAGCAATTTAATGGGTGTGGGTTTTGTTTCAGCAGATGTATCCATCGTACCCAGTTTAAATTCATCGATGTTGATCGACTTTTTAATGAGGCCTTGTTCGTTGTCTTTCGATAGCTTAATGACGCTGTTTTTTGAGATAGATAAAGCCCCCAGTTTTATTTGAACAGGCTTCTTTTCCGTCTCGGTAGTATTAGTGTCCTCGGCTTGTGCGGCTTTTGAAAAGGGCAGGTTTTCTTGTAGTCGTTTGATTAACAAAATATCACCCTGTCGATCAATATCGATTTGACTCATTAATGAATCAATCTGGACTCGCTTAATATCGATAGAGCTAAGGTCCATGATCTTTATATGATCGATAAGGATTTTTTTACTGTCAGCCAAACTAGTGTCCGGGCTTTTTTTTGCCACTGACGAACCTTCGAGTTGCAAAGAAGCTATCTGAATATCTTCGATATTGCGGATTACGATATCATCCACAGAGATTTTTTTTATTTCAGCAAGGGTGAACCCTGTTTGCTGGTTGATACTTAGTGCGTCACTTATGCCAATGTCAGCCGTAAGATTTAAAACCTGCTGGTCAGCACTTTTGTCAAAATCAATATCGCCGAGCCAGTTAATGGATGAAAGCGTCGTTTTAAGTTTAGTATCGCTGATTAATAATTGATCAATAGAAACGGCTCCGTTTTGTTGGTAGCTAAAGCTGTTTTCTCCCAATAGCATAGAAAACTTAATATCGGCGTTTAATTGACCCGCTAGCGCGGCTAGTTGGTTTTTAAGCAGTGGTTGAAAGCGCTCTAAATTTAATCGCTTGAGGTTCAGTTGGCCATCAATCGATGGTTTTTCAGCAAAAACTGAGACCTTAAGTTCTCCGTTAATGCTTGCGTCATCTAATTGTGTGTTGAAAGTAAAGTTCGAAGATTGACCTGCTTGCCAGCTAAAGACCTCAGTTATTTCAAAGTCTTTAATGAGTAATTTTTCTGAAAACTCAGCTGACTGATAAACAAGGCTACTATTGACGAGGTGAAGTCTGCCCAGGCCTAGACCCCAGCGCTCGTCGGTATTTTCTACAATTTTTGTGTCATCCTTCTCGGTGCCGGCGAAAGGGATTTCAATGCCAGCGATAAAAAAAGTTGTTGGATTTAGCTGTTGAATGTTGATGCTCGAATCTTTTAGTGATAACGACGTGATAAGTAGCCGTTTACTAAAAAGCGGTAGCCAGTCGACATTGATGTTTATCAATGATGCCATCAGTTCAGGATGCTCCAGTCGCCGCGAGCGTAAATTTTTTATACTCAGTTCGCCGGAAAAAAGATTGAAGTCTACGTCATCGATAGAAACTTCTTTGCTACCAGTATTGGTTAAACCTTTAAGAATGCCGTATTGGATGGCGTAGGGCAGGGCAATGATGATAGTAACCACGGATAGAGCGGCAAATAATAAACGCTTTAACCAGCTCTTTTGTTTCCGATTCAAATCATTAACCTCTTGCGCTTAGATGCTAATGAATTCTAGAGGCGACGAGCGGTAGATTCAATCTTTTAGTTGAATCTATGCTGCCTATGTTTCATACACGCCTTATAATGAAAATATCTACGGACTCTCTGGGGTGAAGACGCTGAATAATAAGTTAATTAAATCGACTGCTATTGTGGGTAGTATGACGATGATTTCACGTGTCTTAGGTTTTATCAGAGATATTGTTATTGCTCGTTTTTTTGGTGCTGATGCGGCTACAGATGCTTTTTTTGTGGCCTTTAAAATTCCAAACTTTATGCGTAGGCTCTTTGCTGAAGGGGCTTTTTCGCAAGCGTTTATCCCCGTGCTGTCGGACTATAAAGAAAACAAATCGACAGAAGCGTTAAAAGAACTGATTGAAAAAACCGCCGGCACTCTAGCGACGATCTTGTTTTTTATCACCTTGTTGGGTGTTATCGGCGCGCCAGTTTTAATCTATTTGTTTGCCCCGGGTTTTGCGATGAATGGAACGCGTTTCGATCTGACCGTTGATATGCTACGACTGACGTTTCCGTATTTATTTTTTATATCACTCACGGCGATGGCGGGTGGGGTGTTAAACACCTTTGGCAAATTTGCCATTCCTGCGATAACGCCCGTTTTTTTAAACCTTTCATTTTTGGCGGCGGTATTTTGGTTATCGCCATTGCTTGACCAACCCATTATGGCCCTAGCCTGGGGAGTGTTGTTAGCGGGTATAGTGCAACTGATTTTTCAATTTCCTTATTTGAATAAACTCGGTTTGATGCCGAGGTTAAAGTTTGATCGCCAGCACGCCGGCGTGAAAAAAATCATGAAGCTGATGTTGCCCGCTTTATTTGGCGTATCGGTGACCCAAATTAATCTACTGGTAGATACCTTGCTGGCGTCGTTTTTGGTGGCCGGAAGCGTCTCATGGCTTTATTATTCGGATCGGCTAGTGGAGTTCCCCTTGGGCATTTTTGGTATTGCGTTGGCAACGGTCATTTTACCGAATCTGTCTAAAAGCCATGCGGCAAAAAAGTACGACGAGTTTTCTGCCAGCTTAAACTCTGGTTTACGTTGGGTGATGCTGATCGGAATACCCGCAGCGGCTGGTTTGTATTTCTTAGCAGCGCCGATGTTAACGACCCTTTTTCAATACGACGCCTTCTCTGCCGAAGATGTTAATAATGCGGCCTTAAGTTTAATGGCCTATTCGATTGGCTTGCCGGCGTTTATTTTGGTTAAAGTGTTGGTGCCGGGTTTTACTTCAAGGCAAGATATGAAAACCCCCGTGAAAATTGGTGTGATCGCGGTGATAGCCAATCTGATCATGAGCCTCAGCCTGGTTTCTTTTTTACAACACACGGGTTTAGCCCTAGCAACCTCGTTGGCGGCTTTTGTAAACGCTGGGCTATTACTTAGAGCGCTGGTTAAAACGGGGGCGTTTAAGGTGCAAAAAGGCTGGTTGGGTTTCGCCGTTAAAGTGTTAATGGCAAATTTGCTGGTTGGCTTGATATACTTCAACGACTACAGCCTTGAACAATGGTTTGCTTGGGGTGCATTCGACAGGGTATTACACTTAGGGCTGGAAATTTTAGCGGTCGTCATTTTGTATGTGGCGGCTCTTCTCATGTTGGGAATTCGCCCGCGTCATTTATTATTGAAGCACTAAGGTTGGCGATGAAATTGATACGACACTTAGCCGACGCGGCAGTCTTTACAAATGGTAGTGCATTGACCATTGGTAATTTTGATGGCGTTCACGCGGGGCACAGGATGGTGTTAGATGCGTTAACACACCAAGCCAAAGAGCAAGGTTTACCGACGATCGTGATGTGTTTTGAACCACAGCCGATAGAGTACTTTAGGGCGGCTGCCGCGCCAGCAAGAATCTCAACAGCGAGAGACAAAATAACCCAGTTATCGCAAACGGGGGTGGATTTTCTGTATCTGGTACGCTTTGATCATACGCTGGCAAATATGTCGGCAGAGCAGTTTGTAGAAATGCTTCACCAGCGGTTAAAAATAAAGCTCTTAATCGTTGGCGATGACTTTTGTTTTGGTAAAAACAGGCAGGGAAATTTTGACTATTTGACGGCAGCGGGCAAAAGATTGGATTTTAGCGTTCTAAAATCGCATTCATTTAAGATTGAAAATGAACGAGCCAGCAGTACCTTAATTCGTCATGCCTTAGAACGCGGGGAGTTAAAAAAAGCGGCGCTGTATTTGAATCGACCTTACACGATGTCTGGCCGTGTTATGCACGGAGATAAAAGAGGCAGAGAGCTCGGGTTTCCTACCGCCAATATACGCGTGAAAAATAGAAAAACTCCGTTAAAAGGTGTTTTTGCCGTTACAATAACGCTTGAATCTGGCCAGCGTTTTAACGGGGTTGCCAACGTGGGAACACGACCTTCAATTGAAGACACCACGGCGGTTTTATTAGAAGCTCACTTATTCGATTTTAGCGGGGATTTATATGGCCAGCGTGTGGTTATTTCCTTTTGTGAAAAACTTCGAGATGAGAAAAAATTTAACGACCTGAATCAATTAACTGAGCAAATTTCAATAGATTCTGCGCAGGCTAAAACATATTTTAATCAAACACGAACCGCCTAAGAGCATCATGGATTACAAAACGACACTTAATTTACCGCAAACCAGCTTTCCGATGAAGGCAAACCTGGCTAACCGCGAACCCGCCACCTTGAAACGCTGGCAAGAGATCGGTTTATATCAAAAAATTCGTGATAAATTTGCTGGTAGACCTCAGTTTGTCTTACACGACGGACCGCCGTATGCAAACGGCCCCATTCATATTGGCCATGCGGTTAACAAAGTATTAAAAGATATCATCATCAAGAGCAAGGCCTTACAGGGTTTTGACTCGCCTTACGTGCCCGGCTGGGATTGCCACGGCTTGCCAATCGAATTGATGGTTGAAAAGAAAATAGGCAAGGCGGGTGTTAAGGTCACAGCGGCTGAATTTCGAGCAGCGTGCCGGACCTACGCGACCAAACAAGTGGCGATGCAAAAAGAAGAGTTTGTTCGACTGGGCGTGTTTGCCGACTGGGATCGGCCGTACCTGAGTATGGATTTTCAATTTGAAGCAGACGTTGTTCGTTCGCTCGGCCGCATTATAGACAATGGCCATTTGCACCAGGGTTCAAAGCCTGTGCATTGGTGTACCGATTGCGGCTCTGCCTTAGCAGAAGCAGAAGTTGAGTATGAAGATAAGCGATCCCCCGCGATTGATGTGCGCTTTACCGTGACTGATGAAGCCGCATTCGTGGAACGCTTTCATAGCAGCGATGGACACCCTGGAGAGGGGCCCATTTCAGTCGTTATCTGGACCACCACGCCCTGGACCTTGCCGGCAAATCAGGCGGTTTCATTAAATCCTGAATTCGATTATGTGATGGTTCAAAGTGGCGAAGAACGACTCGTTTTATCTGAAAAGCTATTAAAGGACACGATGCTTCGCTATGGCATTGAGGACTATCGAGTGGTGGCTTATTGCAAAGGTAAAGATTTAGAATTAATGACGCTAAACCACCCCTTTTACCAGCGTGTAGTGCCGATTATTTTAGGCCATCACGTGACGGCTGAGGCGGGTACGGGCGCGGTGCATACGGCGCCAGGGCACGGTCAGGACGATTACGTCGTTGGCTTACAGTACAATATTCCAGTGGATAATCCAGTCGGCGATAATGGCGTATTTTTAGCGACTACGCCGATGTTTGCAGGCAAGCACGTGTTTAGTGCTAACGGCGATATTATCGAGGTCTTAAAAGAACGAGGTGCCTTGCTGCACGAGGAAGCCTTAAACCATAGTTACCCGCATTGTTGGCGACATAAAACACCGATTATTTTTAGAGCGACGCCGCAGTGGTTTATCTCGATGGATAAGAATAATTTGCGTGAAAAAGCATTGCAGGAAATTAAACGCGTGAACTGGATTCCCGAATGGGGCGAAGCGCGCATTAATAGCATGGTCGAAGGTCGCCCAGACTGGTGTATTTCTCGTCAACGAAATTGGGGCGTACCAATTGCCTTATTTGTGCATAAAGAAACGGGCGAGTTGCACCCCGATACGCCTAAATTAATCGAACAGGTCGCTGAACGCATCGAGAAAGCGGGAATAGAGGCCTGGTTTGAATTAGAGGCAACGGAATTACTGGGTGATGAAGCCGAGCAATACACTAAGATTAACGATATCCTGGACGTCTGGTTTGATTCAGGCGTTACTCACGCCTGCGTACTAGATAAACGAGAGCAGCTCAGCTTTCCAGCGGCTATGTACCTGGAAGGCTCTGATCAACACCGCGGCTGGTTCCAATCTTCTTTGTTAACCTCTGTGGCGATGAATGGCTGCGCGCCTTTCGAGTCGGTGTTGACGCATGGCTTTACGGTTGATGCTAAAGGTAAGAAAATGTCGAAATCACAGGGCAATGTGGTGGCGCCTCAAAAAGTGATTAATTCACTGGGTGCGGACGTCTTACGCCTTTGGGTGTCAGCCAACGATTACCGCGGCGAGATGACGGTATCGGATGAAATTTTAAAGCGCGCCTCGGATGTGTATCGTCGGTTAAGAAATACGGCACGTTATTTACTCTCCAATTTAAACGATTTCGACCCTACAAAAGATGCCTTATCGTTTGACGATATGTTGCCACTAGATCGTTGGGCGATTGAGAAAACGCGTGAAGTACAAAAAGAAGTGCTGGATGGTTACGATCAATACCAGTTCTTGCAGGTACACCAAAAGATCCACCACTTTTGCTCGGTGGATATGGGTAGTTTTTATCTGGATGTGATTAAAGATCGTCAGTACACGCTGCAAACAAACAGTGTAGCGAGGCGTTCTTCGCAAACGGCGATGTTCCATATTGCCGAGGCATTCGTGCGCTGGATAGCGCCGATATTGAGCTATACCGCGGAAGAAATTTGGCTGGCGATGCCGGGCGATCGTGATGAGTCGGTGTTTTTAGCAACGGCTTACGAAGGGTTTCCTGAATCAGATGCAGATGCTTCGACTGAATTAACGTTCTGGCAGGACATTATTGAAACACGTGAGCTGGTCAGCAAAGAGCTTGAACGGGTAAGAGCTGAAGGACTTATTGGTTCTGGCCTCGACGCGGAAGTAACGCTATATTGTGCAGACGGCTTGTATGAAAAACTCAAGCAACTAGACGACGAGCTGCGTTTTATCTTGATCACCTCGTACGCGCAGGTAAAGCCGTTGTCTGATAAACCGGAGCGAGCGAAAGCGACGGATAATGCTGAGTTGTTTATTGAAGTGGCGGCTAGTGAACACGAAAAGTGCGTCCGTTGCTGGCATCATCGCCACGACGTGGCTGCGTCCACCTCGCACCCCGAATTATGTGGTCGTTGCGTAGAAAATGTAGACGGCGCTGGGGAAGATAGACGTTTTGCTTAAAGCGATGCCTATGTTTAAGTGGTTGTGGTTGTCTGCGCTGGTGATTGTGCTCGACCAGATCAGTAAGTTGTGGGTGGTGAAACATTTTGATTTATATGAATCGGTGGCTTTGCTGCCGTCAGTTAACTTAACTTACGTGCATAACACCGGCGCGGCGTTTAGTTTTTTGAGTTCTGCCGGTGGTTGGCAACGTTGGTTTTTTATTGCTATTGCGTTGATCGCGACCACGATTTTAATGATTTGGTTGAGTCGTTTAAAGCGTTCTGAGCGATGGATGGCGGTTACTTTGTCATTGATTTTAGGCGGTGCGATAGGGAATTTGTATGACCGAATATCGTATGGCTACGTCATCGATTTCATAGACGTGTATTATAAAACCTGGCATTGGCCGGTGTTTAATGTGGCTGATTCTGCTATTTCCGTTGGTATCGTGATGATGCTGATTGATGCCTTTTTCAGCAAAAACTCAACTAGCGACGAGTAAGCCTTTAAACTTCTCCCAGTCGAAGCTTTCTCCGGGGTCAGTTTTTCGCCCAGGCGCTATATCACAATGTCCAACGATGGTGTCTTTAGACAACTTGGGGTAAATACCCATCAGCGCTTTGCAACAACGCGCTAATTCTGCGTATTGTTCTTCGGTATAGGGGATATGATCGGCGCCCTCCAGCTCAATACCAATGGAAAAATCGTTGCAGTTTTCTTCGCCCGCGTAGTACGAAACCCCCGCGTGCCACGCGCGCTGATCAAACGGCACGTATTGGGTGACGCTTCCATCACGTCGAATGAGTAAATGTGAAGACACCTCTAACTCGCAAATTTCTTTAAAGTAAGGGTGCTGCTCTGGGTCTAATTGATTTAGAAAAAAATCGTCTATCCAGCCGCCGCCGAATAGGTCGGGTGGAAGACTTATGCCGTGTACGATAATAAGCCGAATATCGTCGGCTACTGGGCGAGCATTTTTATTGGGTGAATTGAGCTGAGTTACACCAATGAGTAAACCAGATTGAATCTTATTGTGGAATTTTTTCATAAAAATGAAAGGAGTTTTAAATTTGTGCCGTAGCGCACAACTTTTTTAGTACGCTGACTATACTCTAAACATCAGTGTACATAAACGGTTCTTAGATCATGGAAAACTCCAAAGCAGCAGTCGTAGACATTAGGCAAACAGAAAATTATGCGCCAATGAATGACAAGGTTTCGAAGCAGAAAAAAATCATTCAATCGTCAGCAAAGGTGTTAAAAACGCACCTTCAAAAAGCATTTGCCCTGCACTTGGAGCAGGTAGAGCAGCAGCTTTACGATACGGTGGATTCTAAAAATACGGACGCCATTCATATCGATATTAAAAAATTGCAGAAAGCATCTAAATACTTATCGTCGTTATATATCGATAGTGCTAGCAAAAATTTATTGAGTTTTTCAGCAGACTCGGATATTAGCGCTGAGAGCACTTTTTTTTCTTCGAAGGAAGATAAGGGCTGGGCCGGTCTTCAGTTATTAGAAACAGATGAGGTTGAAAACCAATTATTGATTGATGGTTATGTATCAGCCTCTGAGAGTCATTTAACAGAGCTTTTATACGCGTTGAAACGCCGTATAGAGTTTGTTGCTAACGTTAACGATTTACCCGCAAGCAGAAACCCCTTTGGTCCATCCGTTTTAATGAAAACGTACGTTGAATTAATTAAGGGTGAGTCGTTCTCCAAAATAACGCATAAGATTTTATGTGGATCGTTTAACAAGACGGTGTTATCAAATATAGGCGATACACTTGAAGAAATTAATGAGTTGTTTATAGAGGCTGGAATATTACTTAAGCTGCCAAAACCAAAGCTCAAAAGAAGCGCTTCGGTGGCTAAAAAAGACGTCAATCCGCCAGTAGAAGCTAAAAAGGCTATGACTCCAGAGCCGGCCAAAGCGGAAAAAACAACGCTGCCGCAAGTAGATCAGGTATCAAATGCGGTGGCGACAAAGATAGAGCCCGTTTTATACAGCTCTTTGGTTGAAATGGCTCAAGCTTACCGCGTTAAGGATGGAACAAAGGTTTCAGATGGCTTGACTGTTGCGGGCGAACAATTAGCAACGACTGCTCTGATTAATACCTTGGACGAGATTCAGAAACAAGGGACGATTGACGGCGTGGACCTAGAAGATAGCGTGCGTTCGCAAATCGGTTCGAAAATTCAAGTAGATGGACAGCGCCAACCTTATTCAGAACAAGATGATATTTTGATCGATGTGGTTGCGATGTTCTTTGACGTGATTTTACAGGATCGACACCTGCCCGACGTCGTAAGAGCGATGATTGGCCAGTTGCAAATTCCCATTTTAAAAGTAGCGATGATGGACAAAGAGTTTTTCGCGAAAAAAAGCCACCCGGCTAGACGCTTTTTGAATGCACTATCGAACGCCGGCTTAGGAGTCAGTGCAAAAAATAAACAAATTCAAAGCACTATTTTCGAAAAAATGGAGGAGTTGGTTGAGCGAGTATTAATGGAATTTGAAGATGACGTTGATATTTTTGCCGAATTGGTCGAAGAGTTCGAAATTTTTCTGGATCAACAACAGCAACAAATAAATCTTATCGAGGAACGTTCACGAAAAGTGACGCAAGGGGCTGAACAGCTGGAGTTAACCAGGCGCCAGGCGTCTTACGAAATTGCACTCAGGTTAAATGGCAAATCAATACCTGAATTTGTTCATTTGTTTTTGGATGAGGCCTGGAAAGACGTGCTGGTTTTGGCCTTGCTTAGACGAGAGAAAGAGCCGGAAGAAACAAAGCAAAGCATCTCAGTGATTGAACGCTTAGTGAGCAGTGTCATTGCAGCAGAGAACGAGTCCGCGAAGAACCTTATAAAGGAAGATTTAGGGCGATTATTGAAGGATATTAAAGTAGGCCTGGAAAATATATCGTATGACTTCCATGAAGCGATACCATTTTTTAAGGAGCTCGAGTCCTGGCACAGACAAATACTGGCCTTGAAAACAGCTGATGTTGATGATATTCCAGTAGCCGAAAGGGTTACTTTAGTCGATTTTGATAAAGACTTCTGCGAGGCGAGTTTAGAAGAGGAATTATTGCAAGAACTCGAGGGCGAACTGAAACAAATGCCGAAAGATAAATTTAGTAAACTGGCGAATAATATACAAGTAGGTGATTGGCTTGAATATAACAATGAGGCCGGGGCGGCTTTGCGAGCTAAGTTATCATGGAAAAGCCCAGTTACGTTGACGTGTTTATTTGTCAATGATCGTGGAGCTAAAGCGATGGATATTACGATCGCTGAACTGGCCGAAGAGTTACGACAAAAAAGAATGAGCATCGTCGGGCAGGAAAAAACGCCATTGGTGGAAAGGGTGCTACTCGGTATGAAGAAAATGATGGTGCCGAATGAAGCAGTGCCTAACCCCGCATGACGTTCTTCTAAAGATCAAATTGTGTGATAATAAAGAGCCTCCTTGCGGAGGCTTTTTACTTATTTAGAAAACTGAATGCCATGTTAGATGCAAAAATAATACAAGACGAGGTCAGCCGTTTTCTGGCTGAAGATGTCGGTGCTGGTGATTTAACCGCCCTCGTTATTCCTCCAGAGAAGCAAGCTAAAGCAACGGTCATTACGCGCGAGGCAACTTTAGTCTGTGGTCAGCCCTGGTTCGATGCTATTTTTAAAAGTCTCGACTCGGGTATTAAAATAGATTGGCAACAACAAGAAGGCGAGCAAGTATTTGCTGGTGACGTGTTGTGTTATGTATCGGGTTCGGCGCGTGCCTTATTGAGCGGCGAAAGGGCGGCATTAAATATTTTGCAGACATTATCAGCGACCGCGTCTTTGGCAAACCAATTTGCAAAAGCGGTAAAGGGCACTAAGGCGGTTGTTTTAGATACCCGTAAAACGATCCCGGGTCTACGCTTAGCGCAAAAATACGCCGTACGATGCGGCGGTGCGTCTAATCATCGGGTCGGCTTGTATGACGGTATTTTGATTAAAGAAAATCACATCATGGCCGCCGGATCAATTGTTAAGGCGGTTGAAGCGGCTCGTCTTATTAGTACTAGCGTAGCCGTTGAAGTCGAAGTGGAAAACCTGAACGAGGTCCAGCAAGCACTGGACGCCAAGGCAGATATTTTGCTTTTAGATAATTTTAATCTGGATCAATTGAGCCAGGCGGTAGTCTTAAATAACGCTCAGGCAAAGCTCGAAGCCTCCGGTAACGTTGATTTATCGAGCATACGCGATATCGCTAAAACGGGCGTGGACTTTATCTCGGTTGGTGCGTTAACGAAAAACGTCCAGGCGGTTGATCTATCTATGCGGATTGATTTAGCAGACTGATTTATTCTTTAAATCGCACGGCCAACACATCACAGCTGGCGCCGTGCAAAACAGCATTCGCGGTAGAGCCGAGGAGTAAGGCCAAACCGTGCCGGCCATGGCTGCCAATAACAATGAGATCGCAGTTCTTATCTTTTGCCAATTGATGAACCTGATCGGCGGGCCGCCCATAAACGATATATTGGTCTGCTGGCAAAACGTCTTCCGGTGTCATTAGTTTGCTGAGTTTTGTTTCAGCCGTTTCTTGAATTTCTTCCTGAATAGATAATAAAGTCACGCTGGCAGGGCTACCAAACGTATAGTCAACTGGTTCCATAATAGGTTCAATAACGTGAACGACAGAAAGCCTGGCATTGTTTTGTTGCGCCAGTAAACTAGCTTTACTAAGAACTTGATCGGTGTTCTCGCTAAGGTCTAATGCGACGAGGATATGCTGATAGTGGCTCATATAAACTCTCCATTGTTGGCTTTAAACTATTTGTATTGAGGATAAGAGGCGAGCTCATAACATGGCAAGCATTTTTTTAATTACGCGTCTGAAATAGGGAACACCTTGTCAGGGTTTAATAAGTGGGCGGGGTCGAACTGAGCTTTTATTTTTTTCATGATGGCTATCGCCGTTGCGTCCAGTTCTAAGCCGATGTAATCGCGTTTTTCAAGACCGATACCGTGTTCACCGGACAGGCTGCCGTTTAGTTTCATCACCAGTTCAAACACCTCGGCCAAGCAGGCTTTAGCGATATCGAGCTGCTCTGTTTGAACGAGTAAGTTGACGTGAATATTACCGTTGCCCGCGTGGCCAAAATTAACGATGGGTATTTGATATTGCCTGGAGAGCGCTTGAAGCCCGTTGATAAGCGCGGGTATTTCACTGACGGGTACCACGACGTCCTCATTTATTTTCTTCGGCGCAACTTTGCGTAATGAAGGAGATAGTGCTTTTCTAGCTTGCCAAAGCTGCTTTACCTGCTGCTCGGTTGTAGCAATATGGACGTCTATAAGTCCGTCAACAGACGCGCTCTGTGCCAATTTTTCGGCCAGTTTTTCAATGCCAAATAGATCTCCATCGACCTCGATCATTAGCAAGGCCTGGGCGTTTTCTGGTAATTCAAGTTTGGCTTTTTCTTTCACCAGAGCGATCGCCATACCATCCATAAATTCTAAGGCACAAGGCGTAATCGGTTGCGCCATGATGTTTGCAATAGCCTTGGCCGCTGAGTCAACCGATTGGTAAGTGGCCTGAATCGTACGCTTGGTTTCGGCTATTGGCGTCAGCTTGAGTGTGGCTTGCGTGATGATAGCCAGGGTACCCTCGGAGCCGATAATGAGCCGTGTCAAATCATAACCGACGACGCTTTTAGTCGTGTACGCGCCCGTCTTAAGCGTTTCCCCAGTTCCAGTGACACAGGTCAGGCCCAGGGTGTTTTCTCGTGGTGTGCCATATTTAACGGCCCTGGGGCCGGCTGAATTGTAAGCCAGGTTACCGCCAATGGTGCAAATGGCCGAGCTAGTCGGGTCTGGTGGCCAAAAAAAGCCGTGTTCCGCCGCCGCTTGTTGAACCGCCTGATTGCTAACCCCCGGCTCAACCACCATAACGCGATTATTCGGGTCAACCTTAATGATGTTATCCATTTGTTCGGTAGATAAAACAATCGCATTGCTGGGGGGGACGCTAGCACCGGTCGTTCCTGTGCCGCTGCCGCGGGCCGTGATGGCGATATTATGCGTGTTACATAACTTAACCGTATCGGCTATTAGTTGGTGGCTGGTGGGAAAAACAACCGCGATGGGTTGCCGGTGGCGGCGGCTGTTATCGTAACCATAACTCCAGCAGTCGGCGGGGTCTAAAAATAGCGATTTTTCGTTATAGAGTGTTTGTAGTTGTAGAAGAAAATCGCTATTTCCTTTTTGCATTAGCCAATAATTTCAACTAATTTAACAACGCGTTGTACGCCGCCAACGCGTCTAATCGTTTCAGTAACAGGGGATACTTCGTGTTGTTTTAATAGGCCTAGCAAATACACCACACCGTTTTCTGTGACGACTTTAACCCGTGTCGGGTCGAAGCCTTTTATATTGCTAATATTTAAAAGCGCGACCTTGGCTTTGCTGGTGATATATCCATCACTGCTGCGAGAGACTACGGAGCTAGGGGCAGCTAAGATAATTTCATTATGAACCTTGACGACATTGGGTATGCGACTAGCGCGACTGGCAATGTCCTGGCGTAGCTCCTCGGTCGGTGCTTCGCCAGTGAGTAATAACATGCCGTTATAACTGGTTGCGTTAATGTGGGTATTGATGCGTATTTTATCAACGCCGTATAAAAAGCCGAGTGCCTTAAATTCGATGCCCTGGTCGTCAATAACGGTGCCGGTGCTGCGCCTGTCATGAACAACGGCGACACCTGTTGTAGCGCCTCCAACGGCGACCGCCGCACAGCCAGACAGTAAAGACGCGATTAACAGAACTGAAAAAACAACTATCTTATTAATGTGCATAAGGTTTATCCGAATAATTGAAAGTCTATGAGATCACATAAACAGTGCGTAATAACGAGGTGTACTTCTTGAATACGCGCAGTTGAATTTGACGGTACCCTTAATTCAATATCATGTTCATTTAAAAGAGACTGTGAGAAAAGTTGTCCGCCGTCTTTACCGGTTACCGCGATGACGATCATCTCTCTGTCGTGCGCAGCGCGGATGGCTTCAACGATGTTTCCAGAGTTGCCACTAGTGGTGTACGCCAGCAGAATATCCCCCGCTTGGCCTAGCGCGCGTATTTGTTTGGAAAACACTTCGTTAAACGAGTAGTCATTCGCTATTGAGGTAAGCGTTGAGGTGTCAGTACTGAGGGCAATAGCCGGCAAACTTGGGCGTTCACGCTCGAATCTATTCAGCATTTCTGATGAAAAGTGTTGTGCGTCACCAGCGGAGCCGCCGTTGCCGCAAGTCAATACTTTGCCGTTATTTAATAAGCTTTGAACAATGCTGGTAGCAGCAGATTCAATTAGCGGAGGCAATTGCTCAAGGGCGTCGTGTTTTGTTTGAATGCTATCGTTAAAATGTTGATAGATTCTTTCTTGTAAACTCATGTTAGAACTCATCAAATGCGTTGGTTATCCATTGTATCTCATGCTGGTGGGCGGAGGGTGAAATTGCGATAACATCAAAACGAAACCCAAGTCGAGTGGATTTATCCGCGATATAGTGTTGCGCGCACCTTATAAGTTTAGATTGTTTTCGATGGTCGACAGAGCCTAAAGCGCCACCAAAATTCTCCGACGAGCGTAAGCGTACTTCGACAAATACAATGTGCTCTTTATCTTCCATGATGAGATCGATTTCACCAAAATGGTTGCGGTAGTTTTTTTGTAATAGGATCAAGCCTCGTTGCTGCAAAAACCCTAGCGCTAAGGCTTCACCTTGTTGGCCTACGGTGTTGCTACTATCCATTACAGCGGGTTGGTGTTTTTTCCAATGGCTTGTTCAATCGAAGTGGACGGCGGCATATCCACTATTTTTTTAAGCTGAGGCGCTAAGCCAAGCGATTGTAGAACGCCGCGATTGAAGCGCCCGCAACTTAATTGCCGGTTGATGAGCCCGTCATTATTGATCGATATAATACCCGTTTTGCCTTTAAATCGTGCGAAGTCACTCGAGCGTAATCGCTTTAGATGGGGAACCAATTGGTAGGCGTCGTAGCCAAAAGCGACCAGGCGTAAAAGCGAGCCATGTGCTTTAGGCCAAAGCTTTATCGCGGCCTCGAGTTGGCTTTCACTGCCTATGACCGGTTCAATGAGCCATGGCATATCACAAAATAAAACCTCGTCTAAATCACGGTTAGCGACGGTATTGACCTCGCCTTCATAAATTCTTGATGTGCTAAAGACCGCTAAATCGGCGGCGCGGTGAAAGCGTAGCTGGGGTTTTATTAATCGCCCTTCACGCGGTGAAGATAATAGGAAAATAAAGTCAGCGTCGTGGCGTCGCCTTTCCTCGAATTTAATGTTTAAGTTGAGTCTTTGGCGTAGCTTTTTAAATCGATTAATACTTTCGTCTAGTTGTAGCAAGTTTTTAATAGGGACTGAAAAATCAACCTGCAGGGGGTCGTATGTTTGAACGCCTACGATATCCCCGCCGAGTTGTTGCCAGCTACGTGAAAAGTGACTCGCCAGGCGTTCACCATAATTCGATTGCGGTGTCAGTATCAGTGCTTTTTCGTAGCCTTTTAACCAGGCGAGGCTTAATACCTGGCTCACGTCCTCTTCGGGGCTCAGTGAAAATTCAAAGTAATTGGGACGGTTTTGAGTGCCACTTTGATTTAATGAAATAACCGGAATAGAAAGGTTTTGTATGGCCGTTATTTTGGCCGCGTTTGCTTTATCCAATGGGCCAATAATAACGTCAACCCCGTCTTTTATGGCTTGATCATAAAGGGCTTCGATGGGGCTGGTGTAGGTGTCGTAATAAGTAATATTGGGTCGCCAGCGCTTTGCCATTGCGTAGGCAGAGGCGACAATCCCTTGCCGAATGCTGTGCGCCGCACTAGCGTAAGGCCCCTCAGTGGGCAGAAAAACACCGACTTTATTGGCGGTAATAAAACCCCTCAGCGCTTGCTTTGATATGGCGGAAAGAACCCTTGTATTAGCTGCATGCGAAGGATACCGACTTTCCCAGGCGATAATGTCGGGGCTGTTCGGCTCAAAGGTCGTTTGTTTTTTTACAATGATCGCCAGATCAATCCAGCCCGCCATGGCATTATCGACGCTGGGGCGCATGAAATTTAACGCTTGTTCAGACAGTAATGAGAGCGTTTCAACTAATCGTGTTTGATTGTTCAGTTTTGCATCGGCCTGGGAAATAAGTGGATCCATGATGACCCTTTCACGGGCGCTTTCGATTAAATTACCCGCTTGAAAGAAAGCAGAACTACTTATCGTATGTAAATGAATGCGTTGCTCGATCGTTAAGCGGCTTTTATCAATACCATCAAGCAGTTGATTTGCTCGTTCAGCTTTACCTTGATCCAACACGGTTTGAGCTAAGGCCAGTTGCTGATTGGGCGAGAGGCTTGAAGCTCGCTGAAGCAAAGAGTGCATTAACTCATTGGCTTGTACCGAGTCACCTGCTTTTGTATAAGCATCAAAGGCAGAGAGGAGATGCTGATCTTTTTCAGCCGCCTGGCTAGCATTAGCTAATTGAAAAAACAATTGCCCTGCAACAGAAAATTGACGTTGAGATAATGCCGCTTGGGCTTGTTGTAGCAATGGGTTAGACTGAGCAGCGAGCTGGTTGCCGGCGGGCTGAATATTGGCGCAATTTATTAAAGTAAAGGCTGCCGCTATTAATAATGTGAGCTTTAAAGCAAGCAATAAACTGTTTTTGTTATGAGCCATAAATGAACTATCTATACCGCGTATTTAAAAAATGATTAATCTATCGTGCAGTATCTTTTCAAGGGCCAATGATGTCAAACCTTAACGCTACGCTTTATATTGTGGCGACGCCGATCGGGAACCTGGCGGACATTAGCCTGCGCGCACTCGATGTTCTTAAAACGGTCGATTTAATTGCCGCCGAGGATACGCGAAACAGTAAGGTTTTATTAAATCATTACTCGATAAACACTCCGATGACAGCCTATCACGAGCATAACGAAGACAGCAAAAGTAAAGTGCTGATCGAGAGGTTGAATAAAGGGGAGTCGATAGCGCTAATTTCTGACGCGGGCACACCGCTGATCAACGACCCTGGTTATTCGTTGGTTACTAGGGTGAAAAGCGCGGGCTTTAAGGTCGTGCCGATTCCCGGCTGTTGTGCGCTAATAGCGGCCTTAAGTACTTCAGGTATCGCTAGCGATAAATTTAGTTTCGAAGGTTTTGTACCCAGAACATCCGGTGCGCGCAAAGCCGTGTTTGAGTCGTACATTAAACAACCGGGAACACTGGTTTTTTATGAATCCAGTCACCGAATAATGAAGTGTATGGACGACGTGATGGCGGTCTATGAGCCGACGCATAAAATGTCCATCGCGAGAGAATTGACCAAAACCTTTGAAACCATCGCCAGCGGAACGGTGGAGGAACTGCATCAACTAGTGGCTTCAGATAGTAATATGCAACGCGGCGAATTCGTCGTGTTAATAGAAGGCTTTAACAAAAAGCAGCACAAGGGCGATGGCTTATCAGATGAAGACCTAAAGACCTTAGCTGTATTGATGTCCGAGTGTTCTGTGAAAACGGCGGTAAAACTGGCGGTGCAGCTGACCGGGCAATCGAAAAAAACGCTGTACCAGGCGGCTTTAGACTTAAATGACGAAAAAGCAGCCGATTGAGTAATTAAAAATTGCTCGAAGGGTCGTTAGTTTGTACACTGCACTCGGAGTTGGCTAGACAGTCGCTCTGCGCAAGCAGGGAGGAAAGTCCGGGCTTCATAGGGCAAAGTGCCAGGTAACGCCTGGGGGGCGTGAGCCTACGGAAAGTGCAGCAGAAAGTAAACCGCCTAAGTCTATTCGTAGACCGGTAAGGGTGAAACGGTGCGGTAAGAGCGCACCGCGTGTGCGGCAACGTATCACGGCGATGGTAAACCCCACTTGAAGCAAGACCAAATAGAGAAGCAGTAACGTAAGTTACATCGTGTGGCCCACACGGCTTCTGGGTAGGTCGCTCGAGGTACACGGTGACGTGTATCCCAGATGAATGACTGTTCTCGACAGAACCCGGCTTATCGGCCAACTCCACCTTATCTTTCAACCGCTCGAATTAACTAGCGCAGAATCGGCCGTCGTCAAACACGTGGCGACCGACTCATTGTTTTTAACCGTAATCTTCTTGCCACTATTATCAAATGATCTCGGCATCAGCGTGAGCGATTTATTCGTCGAAAACCGCTGGTTTTTTGTTACCTTTAATTAGCATAAAAGCGGGCATAAAAACATCAAAAGTTAATGAGTTTCGTACGGTAAATTCATTCCGTGTTATTTCGCTAATAAAAGTCTTAATTATCAATAGTTTGTTCTTTTTCGGCAATGCTTGCCGATGTTTTTTGTGTTGCCGGTAAATTCATGGATATCTTAGCTAGCGGCCTGTATTTTTAGCATTCTCTTTAACTAAATGCCGCAACACTATGATTTTAATTATCTTTCTTGGTTCATTTAATGTGCTGTCAATTTGATGTTGCGATACACAGCTAAGTGTTTGTTCGTAAAGAAAGAATTTATGGAATTAGAAGCTTGACAGAGTGGTATTTTCATCCTTATAGTGCAAAATAGTGGGGAAAAGTGGAATAAAAGGGAAAATACTAATAAAGGGGATGGCTTTTGTTTAGAGGGGTAAATAACGTTACGTTGGATGCGAAGGGGAGATTGTCTATCCCCACGCGATACCGTGCGCAATTAAAATCCTCTTGTGATGCGCAAATGGTGATGACGGTGGATCGAGAGCATAGCCTTTTATTGTATCCGTTACACGTTTGGGAAGACATAGAGCGCAAACTTATTAAGCTCCCCACATTAAACAAACAAGCAAGACGCTTACAGCGTTTGCTGATCGGTCACGCAACAGAATGCGAGTTAGATGGGCAAGGCAGGGTGTTGGTATCTCCACCGCTGCGTGAATTTGCAGAATTAGATAAAAAAGTTGTGATGATTGGTCAAGGTAATAAATTTGAAATTTGGGATGAGCAAACCTGGGTCACTAAGCGTGACGTATGGTTTGAAGAGGAGAATGCAGAAGACGGTGAATTATCGCCTGAACTGGGATCATTGTCTCTGTAATGGCTGACGAAAATCAGCATAAACCCGTTTTATTGGATGAAGCGTTAAGCGGGCTAATACGGCAAACGGATGGGGTTTATATCGATGGAACCTTTGGTCGTGGTGGACATAGTGGCGCAATCTTGCAGGCCTTGTCGGCGCAAGGTCAGTTGCTCGCTATTGATAAGGATATGGACGCCGTGACTTCATCGCAGGCTAAGGTGTTATTGGCCGATGAACGATTTGAGTTGGCGCATGGTAGTTTTGCACAGATGAAAGAATTGGTAGCAGATAGGCAGCTATTAGGAAAAGTAGATGGCATTCTGCTGGATCTGGGCGTTTCATCACCACAATTAGACGTCGCCGAGCGCGGCTTTAGTTTCATGAAAGATGGCCCATTAGATATGCGGATGGATTCAACGCAAGGTGAATCGGCTGCGCAATGGCTATCGCGCGTAGAAGAGTACGAGTTAGTAAAGGTGCTGCGGGTATACGGCGAAGAAAAATTTGCACGAAAAATAGCGGCGCAAATTGTTTTGGCAAGAGAAGAAAAACCGATTGAAACGACGGCGCAGTTGGCGAGTTTGATAGAGAGCGTTGTGAAAAAACGTGAGCCCGGCAAACACCCTGCAACAAGAAGTTTCCAAGCCATCCGCATTAAAATTAATAGAGAGCTAGAAGATCTTGAGCTCGTGCTAGAGCAGTCAGCCGCTATTCTCAAAAAAGGTGGCCGCTTAGTCGTGATTAGTTTTCATTCATTAGAAGACAGAATCGTTAAGCGCTTTATGCGTGAGCAATCACGCGGTGTCATTGTGCCGCGTCACTTGCCGTTGCCGTTAGAAATGGACGCCTTAAGTTTTAAATGTGTCGGTAAGGCGATTAAAGCGACGGCAGATGAAGTGTCGACTAATGTGCGTAGTCGAAGTGCGGTACTGCGGATCGCGGAGAAATTATGATGCAGGAACATAATTTAACTAGAGTGGTCTTTTTACTAGCAGCGCTAACCCTGGTGTCGGCTTTAACCGTTGTTTACGTGAAATATGATTCGCGCTTAAACTTTAACCGCCTGCAGCAAGAGTTTCGTGAGCAAGATAGATTGGATGTTGAATGGAGTCGTTTGCAGTTAGAGCAAAACACCTGGTCGTCGAGTAACCGGATAGAAAAATTAGCGCGCACAAAGTTAGATCTACAAGCGCCGCTCCCCGAACAAATTATTTACGTCAGAGTTAAATGAAAGCGCGTAATCAACACCCAAAGGACAAAGCGCATAAGGTTGTTGTGCCCGAATTGGCCGGCCGTCGACGCTTTATTCTGGCATGCTTTATGTCTGTTATGTGCGCATTAATCTGGCGCGCGGTTGATTTGCAAATATTGAACAATGCCTACCTGCAGGAAAGGGGGGAGGCGGTCTATCTTCGGGATATTAAGTTACCCGCTTATAGAGGGAAAATTACCGATACAGATGGGCACGCATTAGCTATAAGCGCACCGGTTAGTTCTGTTTGGGTTAATCCTCAGGAGCTTGATTTAGGCGAAAGAACGGCAGATTTCGCTAAATTATTGGAACTGAATATTAAAGACCTCGAGCGGAAATTAAAAAAAGTAGCCGCCAGGCACTTCGTATATTTGCGTAGGCATATGGATCCTCATGTGGCGAAAATGGTCGCCGATATGCAGCTACCAGGGGTTTATCTGCAAAAAGAATATAGACGTTACTACCCTGACGGTGAAGTAGCCGCGCACCTGGTTGGTTTCACTAATATTGACGACGAAGGGCAAGAAGGTCTGGAGTTGTCATTTAATGATCATCTAAAAGGTATTGCTGGAGTAGAGCGTGTGTTACGCGATGGCAAAAGGCAAATGGTCAAGCATATCGATAAGATCCGTGCGCCTATTCCCGGCAAAGACCTAGCCTTATCGATTGATAGGCGGTTGCAGTATTTAGCGTATCGCGAACTTAAAGCGGCGGTAGCGCAACAAAAAGCCAAGTCCGGTTCACTGGTTCTATTGAACCCTGAAACAGGCGAAGTATTGGCGGTGGTCAATCAGCCGGCGTTTAACCCCAACGACCGCTCAAAATTCACCGCAAGTCACGTACGCAATCGCGCGTTTGTTGACGTATTTGAGCCAGGCTCAACGATGAAGCCATTTACGGTGGCTGCCGGCATGGAGTCGGGCTTATTCGACACGACGACAATGATTGATACAAACCCGGGATATATGAAAGTAGGCCGCAGCCAGGTACGTGACCATCGTAATTACGGTGAAGTTGATCTGGCGACATTACTACTTAAATCGAGCAATGTGGCGGCCAGTAAAATTGCTTTGAGCATTCCACCAGAGGGTCTCTGGCAGTTATTAAATAAGCTGGGTTTTGGTCGTACAACAGGCAATGGTTTCCCGGGCGAGGCGAGAGGAAAATTAGTAGGTTATGAGCAGTGGCGGCCGATAGAACGCGCGACCTTATCATTTGGCTATGGCTTGTCCTCCTCTACTTTGCAACTAGCCCACGCCTACAGCGCAATCGCAAATGATGGCCTGATGAAACCGGTTAGCCTGGTGAAAAATAAGCAGTATCCAGCGGGTGAGAGAGTGATGGGCGCGAAGGTCGCTGAGCAAGTCAGAACTATGTTAAAGGGCGTGGTGAGTAAAGCTGGTACGGCGCCCAGAGCGCGGGTGCACGGTTATTCAATTGCTGGCAAAACGGGTACGGTTAAAAAAGCCATAGCGGGCGGATATTCAGAAGATAATTATTTGGGAATTTTCGCTGGCATGGCACCCGCTAGCGACCCCAAACTGGTTATGGTTGTGGTGATTGATGAGCCTAAGGCTGGAGATTACTACGGTGGCTTAGTGGCTGCACCTGTTTTTTCAAGGGTGATGAGTGGTGCGTTACGGTTAATGAATATTACGCCTGATGATCTTGAAACGCCTTCGGTACTAGCGGCGCTCGAAAGAGGTATCCAATGATGCCGGCTCAGAAAAATTTCCCGCTGGTCTCTTTGCAGTACTTACTAAAAGGTATGAAGAGTCTTAAGCTGGATGTATTGGTGGCTGAGCCGAGTGTCGATGCTCGAAATATTGAATTAAATGGCGTTTTTCTTGCCGTATCAGGGACTGATTCTCACGGTTTAATGTACGCGGATCAAGCGATTGCCCGTGGTGCTAAGGCGATAGTTTACGATCCATCTTCAGGCGGAAATTTTTTAGCAGAAAAAATTAAGAAGCAGCATGATATTCGCTTGATAGAGCTGGGTAACTTGAGCGCTAATGCGAGTGACATTGCGGCGCGCTTTTATAATAAGCCATCATTGGCTTTATCGGTCATTGGTATTACCGGTACCAATGGAAAAACCTCGATCAGTCATTTTATTGCCCAGGCGATCAGTGCTGAAAAAAATAATTGCGGCGTTATAGGCACGTTAGGCTGGGGATCGGTTGATAAGCTGCAGCCAACTATGAATACCACGCCCGACGCGGTGAGCGTGCAATATCAATTAGCAACACTGATGAATGAAGAGGCTGACGCGGTGGCGATGGAAGTTTCATCGCACGGATTAGAGCAAAATAGAGTCAAAGCGGTCGCTTTTAAAGGGGCCGTATTTGCAAACTTAAGCCACGATCATCTTGATTACCACCAAACAATGGAGGCTTACGGGCAGGCTAAATTAGAGCTCTTTAAAAGCGCCTCGTTAGAATTCGTTGTTTTGAATACAGATGATGTTTTTAGCCAGACAATCATTGATGTGCTGGCGCCAACGATTAAGGTATTTTCATTTTCCCGTTCTGTAAGGCAAGCCCCAGAGTTAAGTGAGCACGCTCTCGTTATTTCAAACGAAAAATTAATATTAACGGGCCTGTCATTTGACGTGACTTTTGCAGATCAAACAGTCTCTATTAGTTCTGGTTTATTCGGTGCTTTTAACGTGGACAACGTCGCCGCCACTATGGGCGTGCTGATCGCCATGGGCTCAACGCTTGAAGAGTCCGCTGCCCAGGTGCAGGGACTAAAAAGTGTTGCCGGGCGGATGCAAACGATAACAAAGGATTCAGCTGGCCCTATGGTCATCATTGACTATGCGCATACCCCCGACGCGTTAAAGCTAGCGTTACAAAGCCTACGTGCGCATTGCGAAGGCGAGATAAAACTAATTTTTGGTTGTGGTGGTAATCGTGACGCGACTAAGCGTCCTGTTATGGGTGCGATAGCCGCTGAATACGCGGATGCCGTGGTTATTAGCAATGATAACCCCCGTGATGAATTGGCTGAAAAAATTGCAGAACAAATTAAAGCCGGCGCACCAGGCGCAAATCATCTGACGATCGAGTTAGATCGGCAGCGTGCCATTGAGCAAACAATCGCTGGAGCGTCAGCAAGCGATATTATTTTAGTGGCCGGAAAAGGGCACGAAGAATATCAGCAAATAGGTGAAGAAAAGATAGCGTTTAGCGATGCTAATGAAGCGCGTAAGGCCTTAAACAAAAGGGCTCTGGCCGCTACTGGAGAGAATGGATGCGAGTCATGAGCCTCCAACAATTAGCATCTACCGTAAACGGCCATTTAGTGGGCGAAAACCTGAGCTTCAGTGCAATCAGTAGCGATACCAGAAGCCTTAAAGAAGGCGACTTGTTTGTGGCCTTGCAAGGTGAGAATTATGATGCCAATAGTTTTGTCGCTAGTGCCCGTGAAAAAGGTGCTGTAGCGGCTCTAGTCAGTGCAGATGTAACGGTTGATATGCCTTATGTCAAAGTTGAGGATACCTTGCAAGCGCTCACTACATTGGCTACAGCCGAGAGACAGCGAGCAGACATTCCTCTGGTGGCGATCACCGGTAGTAACGGTAAAACCAGCGTGAAAGAGATGTTGGCCAGCATCCTATCTCAGTCATCGCGCGTGCTGGCGACAGAAGGTAACTTAAATAATCAAATCGGCGTGCCATTAACGCTACTTAAACTAAGCGAAGATCATCAGCTAGCCGTAATCGAAATGGGTGCTAGTCATCTGGGCGATATCGCGCATCTATGTACTATCGCAAAGCCTACGGTGGCTATTTTAAATAATGTAGCTGCGGCGCACCTCGAAGGTTTTGGTGATCTCGACGGCGTTGCAACGGCTAAAGGCGAAATTATTTCAGGCCTAAGTGAGTCCGGTACCGCGGTGCTAAATAAAGAGGAACCGTGGTTTGATCAATGGCTAGCGTTAGCAAACGGCAGAAGCGTTATGAGTTTCGGTTGGTCAGATAGTGCAGACGTTTGGGCGGATATTAGTTCAGTTAAAACGGGCCTGGTCGATGGCCAATTCAAAACAAGTTTTGTGTTGAATTATCAACAGCAAAGCGTAGTGATTCATTTGAATCTTATTGGTCAGCATAACGCGTTGAATGCACTGGCGGCCTCCTGCGCGGCCCTTACTTTGGGTGTTTCGCTGGAAAGTATTGCTACGGGCTTGGCTAAACTTAAGGCCGTCAAAGGACGTATGCAGTCGCTTAATGGGCTCGCGGGTAGCGTGGTTATTAACGATTGTTATAACGCAAACCCAAAATCATTCGAAGCGGCTATGAGTAGCCTGAAAAATATAGATCGTCCTGTTTGGTTGGCATTGGGTGATTTCGCCGAATTAGGCGTTAATAGCCAGCAAATTCACCAACAATTAGGCGAAAAAATTGCCAATAGTCAGGTGGAGAATTTTTTTGCGGTCGGCGAAAAAATGCAACTCGCGGTTGCCGCCTTTAATAAGGTAGTCGGGTCGAATGAAAGGCGAGCACAACATTTTGCCAGTAAAGAAGAGATGGCGCTGGCTTTGCGGCAGGCGCTGCACTCAAACGTCGTTGTTTTAGTAAAAGGCTCTCGCTCACAGGGGCTTGAAAGCGTGGTCGAAAAAATAATAATAAAGAAGGAGGGCAGCGCATGTTGCTAATGCTCGCAGAATGGCTTTCCCAGTATGAAAGTGGCTTCAGGGTTTTCCAGTACCTGACAATGCGCTCAATTTTGGGCACCTTAACGGCGCTGTTTATAGCCTTTCTGGTCGGCCCCGCGATGATTCGCCGCCTTACCTTTCACAAGATTGGACAGGCGGTTCGTGATGACGGGCCGGAGACGCATTTCAAAAAAGCTGGCACACCGACGATGGGTGGAACGCTGATATTGGTAGCAGTGGGTTTGAGTACATTGTTATGGGCAGACCTAAATAATCGGTACGTTTGGGTGGTGTTACTGGTGACTTTGCTCACTGGCGTTATCGGTTTTATAGATGATTATAAAAAAGTGGCCTTACAAGATCCTAAAGGCTTATCGGCTGGCAAGAAATATTTGGGGCAATCGGTTATTGCACTAAGCGCCGCGTTGTTTTTGTTTTATACCGCGACTTCACCGCTAGAAACGACGTTATTTGTACCGTTTTTTAAAGATGTAAGCGTGCAGCTCGGCTGGTTGTTTGTCCCGCTGACTTACTTTGTCATTGTGGGTACCAGTAATGCGGTTAATTTGACCGATGGCCTCGATGGATTAGCGATTATGCCGACCGTATTGGTGGCGGGAGCGTTGGGTATTTTTGCGTACCTATCTGGCAACGTGCAATTTGCCCAATATCTTGGCATACCCAATTTAAAAGGAACCGGCGAACTGGTGGTGTTTTGTGGCGCAATAGTGGGCTCGGGGATGGGTTTTTTATGGTTCAACGCCTATCCCGCGATGGTGTTTATGGGTGATGTTGGCGCGTTGGCCTTAGGCGCCGCCTTAGGCATATTAGCCGTACTGGTTAGGCAAGAATTGGTGTTGGTCATAATGGGAGGCGTTTTCGTTATGGAAACGCTATCGGTGATACTTCAAGTGGCTTCGTTTAAGTTAACTGGGAAGCGCATATTTAGAATGGCCCCCATTCATCATCATTTCGAATTAAAGGGTTGGCCAGAACCAAGAATTATTGTTCGTTTTTGGATTATCACCGTTATTTTGGTGCTTATTGGTTTATCAACGCTAAAAATAAGGTAATGGAAGCACTGATGCACAACGAATTTACAAAGCAACGTCAAGGTTTAACCCGCTTAGGGCTGGATCAGGCGGACGTGCGTGTATTGGTGGTTGGTTTAGGCGTTACGGGTTTGTCCGTGATTAAATTTATGCAACAAAACCACATTGAAGTGGCGGTGGTAGATAGCCGCGATAACCCACCCAAGCTGCAAACTCTCGAAGAGGATTTCCGTGATATTGCGGTGTTCACCGGTGGATTTGATCGTACGGCATTCGATGCCGCTACGCATATTATTGTGAGCCCTGGCGTGAGTTTGGATGAAAAAGAAATTCAAGCGGCTGCAGAACGCGGGATTCCAGTTTTTGGTGATATAGACGTGTTTGCCGTATGCGCGGATGCACCTGTGGCATGCATTACCGGTTCAAACGGCAAAAGCACGGTAACGACCTTACTCGGTGAAATGGCGAGCAATGCAAATTGGGACGTACGGGTGGGCGGTAACCTGGGGATACCGGCGCTCGATCTGTTGACAAATCGCGTGGCAGATTTGTACGTACTGGAGCTATCTAGCTTTCAGCTGGAAAGGACGTCGCAATTAAAAGCTAAGGTGGTAACGGTGCTTAATATTAGCGATGACCATATGGATCGCTATGACAATTTGGCTGGTTACGTTGGCGCAAAAGAACGCATTTTTTATGGTGAGGGAATAGCGGTATTGAACCGGCAGGATGAAATTGTTAAAGCTATGCCTCTTCCGGTCGGGCGGCAGGCGGTTTCGTTTGGTTTAGATCAGCCAGACTTCAACGACTATGGCCTCGTATCGATGGATGGGGAAAGCTTTATAGCCAGAGGGAATGAGGTGATTATAGCCTCATCAGAGCTTAAAATTAAAGGCACTCATAACGTTCAAAATGCATTAGCGGCGATAGCGCTGGCAGATGCATTGAAAATCCCTAGAGCGGCGCAGAAGCGTGCGTTAAAGATATTTTCTGGCTTGCCGCATAGAACTCAATGGGTGGCAGAAATTGGCGGTGTAACGTGGATCAATGACTCTAAGGCGACCAACCCGGGTGCCTGCTTGGCTGCACTGGAAGGCTTGCCGTCGCCTATTATTCTTATAGCCGGCGGGGACGGAAAAGGGGCTGATTTCAGCTTGTTGACCGAAGCAATTAAAAGATACGTTTCATTGGTGATTTTAATAGGTAGCGATGCACAAAGATTTCAACAAGAGGCGATTGTATCTACGCCCTATGTGTTAGCAGAAAGTATTGAAGAGGCGGTCAAAACGGCGGCTGAAAGCGCAACAAGGGGTGATACAGTTCTATTGTCACCAGCTTGTGCGTCATTAGATCAGTTTTTAAATTATCAACAGCGTGGCGAGCGATTTGTGACGGCAGTAGAGGCGCTTAAGCGATGAGCTCAATGATGTCAGACTCAGTTGATTCCGCGATGACGCCACGACGTGGACGTTATTACCTGGATGGATGGTTGTTATTTGCAGCCTCAAGTTTATTATTGATCGGCTATATCATGGTGGTATCGGCGTCTTTGCACCTGGGTGAGAAGGTGTTTGAAAATATCTGGCACTACCCGGTCCGTCAGGCAGCTCATATCACCATTGGTATTTTAGCGGCCTTTTCAATGGCGATTATTCCATTACGAATTTGGGAAAAAAGTGGGCCCAGCTTGATTCTAGTTGCGATTGGCTTGCTCGTATTGGTGTTTATTCCAGGTATAGGGGTGAAAGTAAACGGCAGTTATCGCTGGATTAACCTAGGCATCACGCGTTTTCAGGTATCAGAAATCGTTAAGTTAATTTGCATCATATATATCGCCGGGTTTTTAACCAGGCACGTGGATGACGTGCGCGAATCGATCAAAGGCGTTATTCGCCCCATCTTGCCGTTAGGGCTGGTGTTTGGCTTACTGTTGGCGGAACCCGATTTTGGTGCAACCTTTGTGATTGGTTTTAGCGTGGTTTGCATGATGTTTTTGGGCGGAGCTCGTTTGATCGAATTCGCCACGCTGGTGCTAATGGCGATTATTTTAGGGGTCGTCGCTATTGCTTCATCCGCATACAGGATGGAACGAGTGACCGCTTTTATGGATCCCTGGGCAGATCATCTAGGATCTGGTTTTCAGTTGGTGCAATCACTTATCGCGATGGGTCGAGGCGAATGGTTTGGTGTAGGCCTGGGCAGCAGTATTCAAAAGCTGTTTTATTTACCAGAAGCACACACCGATTTTATTTTTGCCGTATTGGGTGAAGAGCTCGGTTTTATCGGAGTTTGTACAGTGATTTTGTTATTTGGCTTACTTGTGTGGCGCGCTTTTCAAATGGGTAAAGCGGCAGAGCGATTGAACTTGCGGTTCTATTCATTGTTGGCGTATGGCTTAGGCGTTTGGATTGGGCTTCAATCATTCGTGAATATCGCCGTTAATATGGGCGCGTTGCCAACCAAGGGTCTTACCTTACCGCTGATGAGCTATGGCGGAAGTAGTATGATTATCATGTGTATGGTGATTGGTTTGTTGTGCCGCATTCATCATGAGACGAAGCTGGATTTTGAAGACCAGATAAAAGGGGCGTCACCGTGGTAGTGCGCATAATGATCATGGCGGGCGGCACGGGTGGCCACGTATTTCCAGCGTTGGCGGTTGCTCATCGGCTACGAGACGCCGGTCATATGGTGAGTTGGCTAGGTACAAAAAAAGGTATCGAAGCGCGTTTAGTACCCGAGGCCGGGTTCCCTATCGACTGGTTGAGCGTTTCTGGCCTGCGGGGCAAGGGTTTACTGAGTTTATTGTTGGCCCCCTATATGCTGCTAAAAGCGTGCTGGCAGGCATCAATTATTATCCGTCAACGCCAGCCTGACGTGGTGCTGGGTTTGGGCGGTTTCGCCTCAGGACCAGGCGGTTTGATGAGCTGGGTGCACGGCAAACCGTTGGTTATTCATGAGCAAAATCGTGTACCTGGAACCACCAATAGATTATTGAAACGCATAGCAACGCGCGTGTTGGAAGCCTTTCCGAATAGTTTTGATCAGGCCTCAGGTGCCCTGTTTACCGGTAATCCGGTGCGTAAAGAATTGATTGAGGATACAGCGGAGAAAAAATATACCGCGAATAAGGTCTTAATCGTCGGTGGCAGCCTGGGCGCGTCAATATTAAATGAGATCGTGCCTAGTGCATTGAAAGAGCTGCAGGCGGATTACGATCTTGAAGTCATTCATCAGGCGGGTAAAGCGACCATAGCTAGGGCTGAAGTGGCTTATCAAAAGGCCCAGGTTAAGGCTGATATTCGTCCGTTTATTGAGGATATGAAGCGGGTATATCAATGGGCGGATATCGTCATTTGCAGAGCGGGTGCGATGACTATTTCTGAACTGGCCATTATGGGCTTGCCTTCAATTTTGGTACCGTTACCGCACGCGATTGATGACCATCAAACAAAGAACGCGACGTATCTTTCTGACCAGGGCGCGGCGGTGCTTTTGCGTCAATCAGAGTTAACGACAGAAACCTTGTCTCTTACCTTAAGAGTCTTATTATCTCAGCCTGAGAGATTGGCTGAAATGGGCTCGAAAGCGCGTTCATTAGCAAAACCCGAGGCGACTCAGTTAGTCGCCGATACCTGTTTGGAGGTGGCGTTATGATGCCAGATTCACATAAGCACTACTCAGCGCACCTAGGCTTTGGCAAGTTGAATAAAATTCATTTTATTGGTATCGGTGGCGCCGGTATGAGTGGTATTGCCGAGGTGTTAATAAACCTTGGTTATCAAGTGTCGGGCTCTGATCTTCGTGAAAGTAAAGTAACCAAGCATTTAGTGGCGCAAGGCGCGACGGTTTATATAGGGCACGCAGCAGATAATATTGGTAGTTGTGATGTGGTAGTGACGTCTACCGCCGTTAACAAAGAAAACGTAGAAGTTATAACGGCACTGGAGCAGCGCATACCGGTAATACCTCGCGCTGAAATGCTTGCTGAACTGATGCGTTTCAGGTTTGGAATTGCGATTGCAGGTACGCACGGAAAGACCACGACGACGAGCCTATTAGCGGTTCTGATGACAGAGGGCGGCCTGGATCCAACTTTTGTGATTGGTGGTTTGCTCAATAGTGCTGGAACGAACGCGAAGCTAGGTGAAAGTCATTACCTGGTAGCCGAGGCCGATGAAAGTGACGCGTCATTCTTACATCTTCAGCCGATGATAGCGGTCGTTACAAATATCGATGAAGACCATATGAGTACCTATGGCGGTGACTTCGAGCAAGTCAAAGACGCCTTTAAATCATTTTTGCACCAACTGCCGTTTTATGGTCTGGCGGTGGTGTGTGTTGACGATGAAAATATTCGAGAATTAACGCCGTTAATAGGCAAGCCTATTTTGAGTTATGGTATTGACGTTGAGGCAGATTTTCAAGCACTTGATATTCGACAAGAGGGTTTTCGGACGCAGTTTAAATTAAAACGTTTGGGCAAAGACGACTTGCTACCGATCACCTTAAATATGCCTGGTAAACATAACGTTTTAAATGCACTCGCGGCTATTGCGGTGGCTAGTGAGCTGGGTGTGTCTGACCAGGCGATTGCTACTGCGCTGAATCAATTTAAAGGCGTTGGACGGCGTTTTCAAGTTAATGGTGAAGTTCAGCTTCAAGGCGGCAGCGCACTATTAATGGATGATTATGCTCACCATCCGCGCGAAGTCATCGCCACCATCAAGGCGGTACGCGAAGGCTGGCCAAATAAGCGACTGGTGCTGGCGTTTCAACCACACCGTTATTCAAGAACGCGCGATTTATTTGAAGACTTTGTGGACGTATTGAATGAAACCGATGTGTTGGTGTTGCTAGACGTTTATCCCGCTGGAGAAAAACGAATTAGTGGATCAGATGGGCCGGCTCTAAGTCAGGCCATTCGTCAACGTGGAAAGTTAATTCCAATTTTTGTCAAAGAGATAGACCAGTTAGCCAATATCCTAGTAGACGTTGCCTTGCCGGGCGATATTGTGATGACCCTGGGCGCGGGAGATATTGGCGCGGCATCAGCAAAATTAAAAGCCCAAATGGTGGCTCTGATGGCTACAGAGAAAACGGACCAATAGGGACAATGCAAGTGATGAAACAAACACCTAATCAACTCACTGGAACACTGATGGAGAAGGAGCCGCTAGCTCGTTATACCTCGTGGCGTGTGGGTGGTTTGGCGGATCGTCTATATAAGCCTGCCAGTATTGAAGATACCCAGCGCTACTTGCGATCATTGGCAGCCGATGAACCAGTTTTATGGCTCGGTTTAGGCAGTAATGTATTGATTCGTGATGGCGGTTTGCGAGGTTCTGTTATCTATACCCGTGGTTGCTTAAAGCAACTGAACGAAGTGGCGGCGAATGAACTATACGTTGAGGCGGGTGTAGCGTGCGCTCATGTAGCAAAATTAGCGGCAGAAAAAGGTTTAGCTGGCGCAGAGTTTCTTGCAGGAATTCCTGGCACGATGGGTGGAGCACTGGCAATGAATGCGGGCGCGTTTGGCGGCGAAACGTGGGATTTAGTCAGTAAAGTGATATTGATTAATCGGCAGGGTGAGTTGATTGAGCGGGATGCGGCTAGCTTTGATGTGGCTTATCGCTCGGTTTCCATTGCAAAAGACGAGTGGTTTATCGCCTGCTACCTGACCATTCCAACAGCTGAAGACAAAGAGGGTAGAGAAAAAATTCGCCAACTATTGGCGAAACGTTCACAAAGCCAACCAACGAATATGCCCAGTGGTGGGTCGGTGTTTAAAAACCCAGAAGGAGATCACGCGGCGCGTTTAGTCGAAGCGTCTGGTTTAAAAGGCCGGAGAATAGGCGGTGCGCAAGTCGCGGAGAAGCACGCGAATTTCATATTAAATACGGGTAACGCCACGGCAAAAGATATCGAAAGCCTGATTGGGCTGGTAAAAGCTACGGTGCTGGAAATGCAGGGCGTTGAGCTGCAAACAGAAGTTCGAATTATTGGTGAGGAACTAGAAGGATGAGCTTAGTTCAAGATCCAAATCAATTTGGCAAAGTAGCCGTCGCCTTAGGCGGTAACGCTGCAGAACGAGAAATTTCATTGCTCAGCGGTAAGGCGGTGTTATCAGCGCTAAAAGAACAGGGTATCAATGCGATAGAGTTTGATACGCAAAAAAGAACCTTAAATGAATTAAGCGAACTCGGCGTGGATCGTGTATTCAATATGCTGCATGGCCGGGGTGGTGAAGATGGGCAGTTACAGGGTGCACTTGAGTTAGTGGGCATTCCGTATACCGGAAGCGGTGTTCTAGGTTCCGCTTTGGGTATGGATAAATTAAGGAGCAAGCTATGTTGGTCAGGTGCGGGTATCCCTACGCCAAAGTGGATGGCGCTAAAAGAGTCTTCTGATATCGAGTTATGCGCAGAAAAATTGGGCTTTCCGCTGATGATTAAACCGGCGCTGGAAGGCTCGAGTATTGGTATGGCGAAGGCCGACAATATCGCGCAACTTGACGCAGCCTATAAAAATGCATCGGCCTTCGATTGTGACGTAATGGCCGAGCAATGGGTTGCAGGAGATGAATATACGGTGGCGATTCTAGGCGACGTTGCACTGCCCGTTATTAAACTTGAGACGCCGAATGATTTTTACGATTACGAAGCGAAATACCAGTTGAATACGACGCAATATCATTGCCCATGCGGCTTAGCGGCTGAACAAGAAGAAGCATTGAAAGCACTAGCACTGAAGGCATTTGCAGTATTAGGCGGTCACGGTTGGGGAAGAGTAGACATCATGATGGACTCAGCCGGCATTGCGCAATTCTTAGAAATAAATACCGTGCCTGGCATGACTGATCATAGTTTGGTTCCGATGGCCGCACAGCAAGCAGGTATAGATTTCAAAGGGCTGGTTTGGCGCATATTAGAAACCAGTTTAGTGGCGAGCGAGGAGGCAAAATGAAAGACCTGGCCGTAGACGCGTTAACGAGCTATATGACAACGATAAAAACCGTGTTGTTTATATTGCTGATTGGTTTCGCCATTTGGCAATTACAACAATGGATGACTATGCCAGACACGTTACCCATTAAGCAAGTCCGCATCGAAGGCGAACTAAAGAACTTGTCTCACGAGGAAGTCTCCGGGGCGCTTAGTAAGCTCGTGCAAACAGGGTATTTCGCATTAGATAGCCGCGCAATAGTGAACAAAGTAACTGACCTGGGTTGGGTGTATGAAGCGCATATCAGGAGAATTTGGCCAGATACGATAGAGCTTTCAATTAGGGAGCAAACTCCAATAGCCGTATGGAATAAAGAAAAACTATTAAACGAAAAAGGCGAGTTGTTTGACGCAACTTTAAATGAAGCGTTAATGCAATTGCCGGCCTTATCTGGAATAGACAGTGATAGCAGAGCCGTATTGGCAGAACAGCAAAGAATAAACAAATCACTTAGTCGTTCGGCGTTGACTGTTAAACAGCTCAATCTGGCTGAACACGGTAGTTGGTCTATGCAATTGAGTAATGGCATTAAGGTGAAAGCGGGACGCTTAACCTCTAAGGGAATGATTGCTAAATCGTTAAATGTGTTGGCTTCGCTCGAAGGAAACTTAGTGGAACGGGTAAAGACGCTTGATTTGCGTTATCCGAACGGCGTGTCGGTTGTATGGAAAGAAGGGTATGAAGCAGGAAGTTCGACAGTAAGCCAGGCGTCATAAACAATTAATAAATATCAGCTAAATGAAAGCTAGAAAATATGAAAAAAAATAACGATAAAAATTTAATTGTGGGATTAGATATCGGCACCTCAAAGGTCGCGGCGATTGTTGGTGAAATTACGCCAGACGGCGGTATTGAAGTGATAGGTATAGGTACTAATCGATCACGGGGGCTAAAGAAAGGCGTCGTCGTTAATCTAGAGTCCACGGTGCACTCGATTCAACGCGCGATTGAAGAGGCGGAGTTAATGGCGGGTTGCCAAATTAATTCGGTCTACGTCGGCATAGCGGGTAGCCACATCAGCAGCCTGAATTCCAATGGTGTGGTGGCGATTAGAGATAATGAAGTGATCCCATCGGATATTGAACGAGTAATCGATTCCGCCAGAGCGGTAGCGATACCAGCGGATCAAAAAATCCTTCATATTATGCCGCAAGAATTCATTATTGATGGCCAAGAGGGTATTAAAGAACCCGTTGGTATGGCCGGTATCAGGCTAGAAGCAAAAGTACATATCGTGACGGGTGCCGTTAGTGCTGCGCAAAACATCATTAAATGTGTACGTAGGTGTGGTTTAGAAGTGGACGATATTATTCTAGAGCAACTCGCGTCGAGTAGTTCAGTCTTAATGGACGACGAAAAAGAACTCGGTGTCTGCCTGGTAGATATCGGCGGTGGCACGACGGATATCGCGGTATTTTGTGATGGCTTTATCCGCCATACGGCGGTTATACCTATCGCGGGCGATCAAGTAACAAATGATATTGCCGTGGCGCTCAGAACTCCTACTCAACACGCGGATGAAATAAAGTTGAAGTACGCCTGCGCACTCACACAGTTGGTTCAAGAAGATGAAATGATCGACGTACCGAGCATTGGCGACCGGCCAACACGGAAAATTTCACGCGCAAATTTAGCAGAAATAATAGAGCCCCGTTATGAAGAATTGATGATGCTAGTGCAAGCTGAATTAAGGAGAAGTGGCTATGAAGATATCGTGGCGGCTGGTGTTGTGTTAACCGGCGGCAGTGCCAAAGTTGAGGGTTTGGTCGAATTGGCGGAAGAAGTATTTCATATGCCCGTTCGATTAGGTTCCCCGCAATTTGTTTTGGGCTTGAGTGACGTGGTACGAAATCCAATTTACGCAACGGGCGTGGGCTTATTGCTGTTCGGTCAGCAAAACAGGGTGGTAAACGGTAGTGAAATGAAGGGTGGTTTTCAGGCGATGTGGGAAAAAATGAAAAGTTGGTTTCAGGGTAATTTTTAAAAATAGTAGTTTATAGATAAATAATATAAGGGGAATAATATGTTTGAATTAATGGATGCACATACTCAAAACGCGGTAATTAAAGTGATAGGCGTTGGCGGCGGTGGTGGTAACGCGGTGAATCACATGGTGAGTAGTTCAATTGATGGGGTGGAATTTATTTGCGCAAATACGGATGCGCAAGCGCTTAAAAATTCTACGGTCAAAACGGTATTGCAACTGGGCAATAACCATACAAAGGGTTTGGGTGCAGGTGCAAATCCTGAAGTGGGTCGTCAAGCGGCGCTGGAAGATAGAGAACGTATTCAAGAGATCCTCAGGGGTTCAGATATGGTCTTTATCACTGCGGGTATGGGTGGTGGTACCGGTACGGGCGCAGCACCGATCGTTGCTGAAATTGCTAAGGAAATGGGTATTTTAACGGTGGCTGTGGTGACAAAACCATTCCCATTTGAAGGCAAAAAACGTCAATTAATAGCTGAAAAAGGTATTGAAGAATTAGGTCATCACGTAGATTCATTAATAACCATACCGAATGAAAAGTTGCTGCACGTATTAGGCAAAGAAATGAGCTTATTAAATGCATTTAAAGCGGCCAATGACGTTTTGCTGGGTGCCGTACAGGGTATTGCCGAATTAATAACTCGTCCAGGCTTGATCAATGTCGATTTTGCTGACGTAAGAACGGTGATGTCTGAAATGGGTGATGCGATGATGGGCACGGGTAGCGCAAGAGGTCAATCACGCGCAAGGGAAGCGGCTGAAGCGGCGATTCACAGTCCACTTTTAGAAGATATTAATGTCCAGGGTGCAAGAGGAATTTTGGTGAATATTACCGCTGGACTTGATATGTCAATCGGTGAATTTGAAGAAGTTGGTCAATCGATTAGAGAGTTTGCATCGGATGATGCCAATGTAGTGGTCGGTACGGTGATTGATCCAGACCTCGCGGATGAAATGCGGGTGACTGTAGTTGCGACGGGCTTAGGTAAAAAAGCCAATGCATTAGCCTCTGAAGCAACGCCAATAGTACAAGTTAAAAGAGCACCGGCTAACGTCGAAGGTTTGCAACAAGAGGACTACGATATACCAACCATTATGCGGGATAATAAAACCGAAATAGCGGCAAAGAATGTAATGGGGCTGGATACTGATACGATGGATCCTGCCTACCTTGATATACCGGCATTTCTCCGCAGACAAGCTGATTAACTGGCGTGGGTTTTGTAGCTTATTTAAAGTGAAAAAGGTAAAGGGTTTCTGTTGGAAATTGATGGAAGGTTTTTTGTTAAATAGGGGTGATGTGTTACGATTGCTATACAAAAATAATAATATCCCTAACAAAATACCTGCTTGGAGTCTTTAGATGATTAAACAGCGAACGCTGAAAAATGTGATTCGGGCTACTGGCGTGGGCTTGCATAGCGGCGAAAAGGTCTACTTAACGTTACGACCAGCTGGAGTAAATGTTGGAATTGTATTCAGGCGAGTTGATTTTGATGAGCCCGTTGTTATACCTGCAAAAGCTGAAAATGTTGGAGATACGCAATTATCTACGACGTTAATTCAGGATGGCGTGAGAGTCTCGACTGTAGAACATTTGCTTTCTGCCATAGCGGGCTTAGGAATCGATAATATATTTATTGACCTGAGTGCTGCTGAAGTGCCGATTATGGATGGCAGCGCGGGCCCCTTCGTGTTTCTGCTTCAGTCGGCTGGAATAGAAGAGCAAAATGCGGCGAAGCGATACATACGAATTAAAAAGGAAGTCCGCGTAGAAATCGATGATAAATGGGCGAGCTTTTCTCCGTTTGAAGGCTTTAAAGTAGGCTTTAGCATTGAATTCGAACACCCTGTTTTTAAATCACGTATTCAAGAAGCGACTATCGACTTTTCATCAACATCCTTCGTCAAAGAAATTAGCCGTGCGCGCACGTTTGGTTTTATGAAAGACATTGAAATGCTTCGCCAGCGTAATTTAGCCTTGGGTGGAAGCATGGATAACGCGATTGTCGTCGATGACTTTAGGGTGCTCAACGAAGATGGCTTGCGTTACAAAGATGAATTCGTAAAACATAAAATTTTAGACGCAATAGGCGATTTATATTTACTGGGACACAGTCTTATTGGCGAATTTAAAGGCCATAAGTCGGGTCATGAGCTGAACAATAAATTATTAAGAGAATTGCTCGCGCAAAAAGACGCCTGGGAAGAAGTCGTTTTTGAAGAAAGTGATGTATTTCCAATATCTTATATGGAACCGTTACCAGCTTCGGTTTAATCAGCTAATTTGTTTTTTTTAAGTGTGGATATGAGCTTCATGATGGACTCATTAAGTTTGTCTTTTGGCTTAAAATCATTGGCATCAGAAAGCATCTGAAGCGTTTTATCTGAAGGTGATTTTGGTTTTTGTTGAAGGGCCTGTATTTGCTTAGTCATCACCTTAACTTTTAAAGTATAAGGACGGTCATTGAGATGAACTGAGAGAGTTTTTAGGATAGTTTGGCGCATATAAAGGATTTTAGACGCCCAGACGGATGAGTCGGTAAATACGGTGACACTGTTTTTTTTTGCCACAACGTATAAACAGTGTGACGCTAAGTGATCGGGTAGACAGGTTTGAACAACATGCAGTAGCTGACGTTGTTGGGCCAGATTTTGCTGGGTATGCTGTAACGCTTGAAGCGGTGAGTAGTCATTTTTAAAGGGTTGTTTGAACATAAAAATAAATAAACCAGCGTTAAAGAGTTAATTAAAACAGATGCAGATAATACTACTAACAAACGGTAAAAGGAAAACACTCAGCTTTTCCATCTCCCATAGCAGGACAATAATGGCTCTGACGTGTGGCGTTGTCTTCATTTTGGCGGGGTATTTTTTGTTTTTGAATGATCTGTCGGTAAAAGAAACCCAGTCAGATTACCTTGTAAATGAGTTAATGGAGCAGCGCGCAGAGTTAGAAAGAGTGCGCGAGAAAACACGTAACACCCTCGATAGTATCGCCTTACGCGTTGGCAAAATGCAGGCTCAATTAATGAGGTTAAATGCGGTTGGAAATCACCTTGCAAATAAAGCCAAACTAAATTCGCGTGAGTTTGACTTTGATCGGCCAGCCGCGGTTGGTGGCACAGAAACTATGACGCCAACGAATAGCTTTACTGAAAGTCAATTGCTACAAGACATTCAGTCACTTGGTGAGCAGTTCTCTCTGCGCGAAAAACAGTTTAAATTGCTCGATTATTTTTCAGCTAACAAACGGCTTTCTAAAGAAGTTAGACCAGCTGGCTTACCTGTTGCTAAAGGCTGGTTATCCTCCAATTACGGCTACCGAGCTGACCCTTTTACGGGTAAAAAATCGTTTCATCATGGCGTAGATATAGCAGGAAAAAGTGGCACAAACGTATTAGCCGCCGCTTCGGGTTTAGTGACTTGGGTCGGTGAAAAAAACGGCTACGGCTACTTAATAGAAATTGATCATGGTTTTGGTTATGTAACCCGCTACGGCCATAATAAAAAAATAGTAGTAAAAATAGGCGACGTCGTTAAACAAAATGATGTCATCGCTAAGATGGGTTCAACGGGTCGTTCGACCGGTCCTCACGTGCATTTTGAAGTGCTTCGCAATGGTAGAGATGTCAATCCGCGTAAATACTTATATAGCTCGCGTTAAATCAATAAATTAACGCTTTCAAATACCAGTTTTAGTGACTTTTAAGGTATCATTCTGCCTTTCGTTTTGATTAAAGCTTACCCTCAATGATCTCAAATATCGTAAAAAAAGTTTTTGGCAGCAGAAACGACCGGCTCGTTAAAACAAAGCAAAAATTAATTAAAAGAATTAATGAGCTTGAAGAAGCCATTCAGTCTTTAGACGATGCGTCATTAAAAGCTAAGACGCTAGAATTTAGAGCCAGACTTGAAGCCGGCGAAACGCTTGAATCTCTTATACCAGAAGCTTTCTCTGTGGTAAGAGAGGCGGGTATTCGTTCCCTTGGCATGCGCCACTTTGACGTACAGTTAATAGGCGGCATGGTGCTCAATGATGGGCGAATCGCCGAGATGAAAACCGGTGAAGGTAAGACGCTAGTTGCTACGCTATCTGCTTATTTGAATGCCCTTCCATCAAAAGGGGTTCATCTGGTTACGGTGAATGATTACCTGGCAGAGCGCGATTCCGAATGGATGGGAAAATTATTTTCATTCCTTGGGATGACGACAGGGGTTATTACTAACTCGATGAGCCCAGATCAACGTCGAGCAGCTTATGCTGCTGATATTACCTATGGCACTAACAATGAATTTGGTTTTGATTATCTTCGAGATAATATGTCTTTCAGCGTTGAAGAGAAAGTGCAGCGCGGTCTGCATTATGCGATTATCGATGAAGTTGATTCTATTCTGATTGACGAAGCCAGAACCCCATTAATTATTTCTGGCCCAACGGACGATAAGAGCGAGCTATACGTCAAACTGAACAAGCTGGTTGAAGACTTGACGCCAGAGCTGGAATCGGGAGAAGGCGACTATACCGTCGATGAAAAAACGAAACAGGCCTATTTGACAGAATTGGGTCATGAGAAAATTGAAACATTACTCACTGATAGCGGTTTATTGAGTGAGTACGAAAGTTTATACGACGCGTCTAATATTGGCCTGATGCACCACGTATATGCCGCATTACGCGCGCGATCGCTATACCAGAAAGATGTGGACTATATCGTTCAAAACTCCCAAGTTATTATTGTTGACGAATTTACCGGCCGCACCATGCCAGGTCGTCGCTGGGGTGAAGGGCTTCACCAGGCCGTTGAAGCGAAAGAAAATGTAAAGATCCAGAGCGAAAACCAAACCATGGCGTCGATTACATTTCAGAATTATTTCAGAATGTACGACAAACTGTCAGGTATGACGGGTACGGCGGATACCGAAGCGTTTGAATTTCAGCAAATTTATGGTTTAGAAGTGATCGTTATTCCTACCCATCGCAAGATGAGTCGATTAGATGACGGTGACCTGGTGTATTTAACCGCGACGGAAAAATATGAAGCGGTTATTGCAGATATTGAAGATTGTTATAAGCGCAAACAACCTGCGCTGGTGGGTACAACGTCTATTGAAGTATCTGAGTTCATATCAGCAAGCCTGAAGAAGAAGAATGTGCCTCACGAAGTGCTTAATGCCAAGCAACACGAAAGAGAAGCGCAGATTATCGCTAACGCAGGCGCTTTAGGCGCAGTAACCATTGCGACAAATATGGCCGGTAGGGGAACTGATATCGTACTAGGCGGTAAAAATGAGGATGAGCAGGCATCAATAGCCTGGCAGCAACACCATCAAGCGGTGGTAGACGCTGGCGGCTTGCGCGTTATCGGTACAGAACGCCACGAATCCAGGCGTATCGACAATCAGCTCAGGGGGCGTTCAGGTCGACAAGGAGACCCGGGTGCCAGTCGTTTCTATCTATCCCTGGAAGATAGCCTAATGCGAATTTTCGCCTCTGAGCGCGTCTCAGGTCTGATGCAAAAGTTAGGTTTAGAAAAAGGTGAGTCAATTGAACACCCTTGGGTCAGCAAGGCGATTGAAAATGCGCAACGAAAAGTTGAAGGGCATAATTTCGATATCCGTAAGCAATTACTGCAATACGATGATGTCGCTAATGACCAGCGTAAAGTCATTTATGAACAAAGGAATGAAATCATGGAAGCAGATAATATATCTGACACCATCGTTTCAATTCGTCAGGACGTAGTTAATCAGCTTATTGCACAATATATTCCTCCGCAGTCTATGGATGACCAGTGGGATATAGAGGGCCTTCAAGCGGCATTAGAAGATGAATTTAATTGTAAATTGCCGATCAGAAAATTGCTGGATGAAGACAGTAGTTTACACGAGGATAATTTGCGGGAATTAATTTTAAAAACGATTACTGATGACTACGCTAAAAAAGAGATCTTAGCGGGTGCAGAGGTGCTTCGTCACTTTGAAAAGTCCGTTATGTTACAAACGCTCGATACGTTATGGCGAGACCATTTGGGTGGGATGGATCATTTAAGGCAAGGTATTCACCTGCGTGGTTACGCACAAAAGGACCCAAAACAAGAATTTAAACGCGAAGCGTTTGGAATGTTTACGACTATGTTGGATGCATTAAAGCGTGAAGTAGTTATGGTGGTTACCAAGGTCCAGGTGCGTGCTGAAGAAGACGTGCAAGCGGTCGATGAGCAACGTCGTCAGCAGCAAAAAATGGAATTCAAGCACGCGGGTATGAATGCACTAGATGATGAATCGCAGCAGGAAAAAGACCAGCCATTCAAACGTCTAGAGAAAAAAATAGGCCGTAATGATCCTTGTCCATGTGGTTCGGGCAAGAAATTCAAACAATGTCACGGCAAGCTTTAGCTTATTGTAGGAGAGAAAAGACATGTCTGTTGGAAGTTGGACGACAGCGAATTTAGACGCTATTTCTGGCATTCGCATTGGTACGTCAAAGGTGGGAATCAATCAGACAGAACGTGACGACCTTGTGCTGTTTGAATTGAGCGATAGCACCCAGCTTGCCGCGGTGTTCACCAGCAATAAATTTTGTGCCGCGCCGGTTACACTGGCCAAAAAACACCTGGCCGAAGCTACTCCAAAATACCTTTTAATTAATTCAGGCAATGCAAATGCGGGTTTAGGCGACTTAGGCTTGTCGTCTGCACTACTGTGTTGTGAAGGATTGGCTGGTTTATCTCAAACTTCTGATGAAACCCAGGTATTACCCTTCTCAACGGGCGTCATTGGTGAACCGCTGCCGGTGAATAAATTATTGGTTGGTTTGCCAGCGGCTTTTAATTCGCTAAATGAGGACAATTGGTCGAAGGCTGCAAAAGGCATTATGACGACAGATACCTGCGAAAAAGGCTGTAGTCGAACGTTCGTGCTAGATAGTAAAAAAGTAACGATCACGGGAATTGCAAAAGGCTCGGGTATGATAAAGCCGGATATGGCGACAATGCTGTCCTATATCGCAACTGATATGCCAATTAGTAAACCGGTACTGCAGACGATGCTTAAACAAGCGGTTGATCTTTCTTTTAACAGCATTACGGTGGATGGCGATACATCAACGAATGATGCAGTCGTTTTAATGGCCACGGCCGCCGTTGATATAGCGTGTATAGATTCCGAGCAAGACCTACGGTATGCAGAATTTTTAACCGTATTAATAGACGTTTGCCAGTATTTGTCCGAAGCTATTGTCAGAGACGGCGAAGGCGCAACTAAACTAATTAAGATAAGTGTTGAGCAGGCCAGTAGTTTAGAAGACGCGAGAGAAGTGGCCTATACGGTCGCGCATTCACCTTTGGTGAAAACCGCATTCTTTGCCGCTGATCCAAATTGGGGGCGAATTTTAGCGGCGGTGGGGCGCGCCAAAATTAAAAATATTGAGGCGGGTGATATTGCAATTTACCTTAATGATACCTGCATTGTAAAAGCGGGTAAGCGAGCCGAGGATTACACCGAAGAAAAGGGGCAAGGCGTTATGAAGCAAGATGAAATTCTTGTTCGCATTTGTCTGGCTCAGGGTGACTTTTCAGCCGTTATATTGACCTGTGATTTATCGTACGACTACGTCAAGATAAATGCAGAATACCGATCCTAAACCGTTACTGAGTGTGTAGATTTATTCGTCGTCTATGCTAAAGGTCGCGGTAGGTGTTATTAGGAACAAAAAGGGAGATGTTCTTATTAGTGAGCGCCCAAGTCACGTTCATCAGGGTGGCTTATGGGAATTTCCTGGTGGCAAACTAGAGCCCGGTGAAAGCAGCTATAAAGCACTAAAAAGAGAACTTTTTGAAGAGCTGAATATATCAATATCATCAGCCAAGCCGCTGGTTAAAATATACCATCAGTATGAAAATTTATCTGTTCTCCTCGACGTGTATACAGTGGATGATTTCCAGGGCGAAGCTCGAGGCATGGAAAATCAAGCCATTAGGTGGGTTGCTGTCTCTGAATTAAAAAATTATTCTTTTCCTGCCGCTAACAAAAGAATTATCGATACCTTAAAGCTACCCCGCTTTTATCCCATCGTAGACGAGACTCTTGGGGATTCTGCAACGATGTTGGCGCATTTAGATAAATTAATTGATCGTGGTTACACGATGATTCAATGGCGGGCGAATTCGTTGAATGATAAGGACTATAAACAGCTGGCGATACGGGCGATGCAATTGTGCGAGATAAAAGGTGTGCGTTTATTTCTAAATACGCGGCTAGATCTAGCGATTGAATTAAACGCCCATGCCGTTCATTTAAGCGCAGATAATCTAACTTTTAAACGCGAACAAGTGCCAGATAGTATTCAGCTAGCAGCGTCGTGTCATACGGCCAAAGAGCTCGAAAGAGCGCACGATGTAGGTGCTTTATTTTCCTTACTATCGCCGGTTTGTGCGACTAAAAGCCACCCTGGTGAGAAACCTTTAGGTTGGGATGTTTTTGCAACTTTGGCAGGCTCATCTACGATCCCCATTTTTGCATTGGGTGGGCTTGGCCCAGATGATATTGAAACGGCGCTATTAAACGGTGCTCAGGGAGTATCAGGTATCCGTGCTTTTTAGCTCAGATACTTTAATGTTCAAAGGGTTGATCTTCATCGGTCAGGTAGACCTCTTCTCCAGCGATCGCGTGTTGGTCTGAGGCCCAGTCGCCGAGGTCTATCATTTTGCAGCGTTCACTACAAAAAGGTTTGTATATTGAGGCTGGCTCCCAGGGCACTTTCTTTTTACAAACGGGGCAATTAACTGATGCGCTCATAGAATTAAAGTTGGCAAATGTTCAGGGTAAAGTTTATATCGTCAGTTACCTGAGTGGCTCTTTCGGATTCATTTGCTTGCATAAAGCGAACGGTAAAACGATGCTTGCCGCCGCTTATTTCTGCGTAATAATTTTTGCTTTGCTCAAAAGACACGCGTAACAATTGAGCCGAATGGTTGGCGTCTAAATTCTGTTGGTAAAAACCAGCTTGCGCAGTTTTTGCCATGGGCGTTGTGCTAGTGCGAATAAATTGTAGTAATAAATTTATTGATTGCTGTATCGGTATGAGGTTTTCGCACCAGTTTTGAATTTGCTCTCGTCTTTCTTGCAATGGCCTGTTTAGCCAAAAGTGATAAGCAGGTAGATCAAAGTCGTATGCGCCGCCTGGAATGCTGCTACGTTGAGCCAGACATTTTAATAGTTCAACCTGACCTAATTTTTGGTCGGTTCTACCAGTAGAAGAGAATAAGTTAAGACTTAACTGCTTTAGCTGATTGATACTTTGCTGAAGTTTAGCGCCATCGACGTGAGGGTTTTGAGAAAAAATAGCAAAGCTTTTCGTGTGTCGCTCAATTTCCTTAATAATTTCATTTTTAAGGTCGCTTCTGCCTGCAATAACGAGAATATCAAGTAGGCAATTTAATTCGGCCCTATTATGGTGCTCGTCATCATGCAGAGAAAAATACTGCATCTGCTGAAATAAGTGCTGTAGCCTTAAAAAAGTGCGGATACGTTCGCTTAACGGCAATTCGTAGGTTATTGTTTCTGACACGGTCTTAAAGTAAGGCGTTAAATAAGTTATTTTGCAGGATATGATCCGTTATTGCCAGTGCTCATTTGCAGGTAAAAATCATGCAGTTTTTGCACTCGTTCAGCCAATGCTTCTAGGGTAGTATTATTATTCAGGACATCGTCTGCGTGTTGCAATCGGAATGAGCGAGTACATTGGGTTTTCATGATCGAATCTATCATTTTATCGTTGAGACAATCTCGCGCCTTCACGCGTTTAATTTGAGTAGCTTCGTGGCAATCAATAACCAACACCCTGTCTACTTTATCTTGATGCCTGGTTTCTAATAATAAAGGAATGCTGAGAATTCCGTATGGAGAATCAAGTTTCTTCAGTTGCTCATGCATTGTTTTGTAAATAATTGGATGCAGAATATCTTCTAGCTTTTTTTTCTCGGTACGATCATTGAAAACAAGCTCGCGTAGAAATCGCCTATCGAGCGAGCCATCAGCAGCGATTATATGTTTCCCAAACGTTTTTATTAGAATACTAAGCGTCGGTTGTTGTGGTTGAACGACGGCGTGGGCTATTTCATCGGCGTCTACGACCGGCACGTGTTTTTGTTTAAATAAGTCAGTGACTGTGGATTTACCGCAACCAATACCACCCGTTAGCCCAATGGTTAACACGGCGCTTTATAACCCAACGAAGTGTAGATACATAGCGTTCATTTCATCACCCCAGAGTAATGCAATAAAAGCCGCAGCTGACAGGTAAGGGCCGTATGGGATGGGAGTATTTTTGTCGCGTTCGTTAATAACAATCAGCATTAAGCCAATAACGGCACCAACAAAAGCAGATAACATGACCACGAGAGGGAGCATTTTCCAGCCTAGTAGCGCGCCAATGGCTGCGAGCAGCTTGAAATCACCGTAGCCCATGCCTTCCTTGCCGGTGACCAGTTTAAATAGCCAGAATACCGACCACAGACTAAGGTAACCCGCTAAGGCACCGATAATAGCGGTTGTTGGGTCGACAAAAATATTAAAAAGGCTAATAAACAGGGCAAACCAAAGTAACGGAAGGGTGATCGAATCGGGTAGTAGTTGCGTATCAAAATCGATCAAGGTTAAACAAATTAATACCCAGGTAAAAATTAAGGCGACTCCTGCTTGAAAAGTGACGCCAAATTTAATGGCGACCATAATAGACAATACGCAGGTTACCAACTCAACGATTGGATATCGGATTGAGATAGACGACAGACAACTCCTGCATCGACCTTTTAAAAAGAGATAACTAAGGATAGGGATGTTTTCGATTGCGCTAATGCAATGCTGACAAGAGGGGCAGCGTGAACGTGGAGTAGATAGATTGAATGTTTCAGTTGTTTCAAGGGACGTATCTTCTTGTTCAAGAAAATTCAAGCATTCGTGCCGCCAGCCTCTTTGCAGCATGATCGGTAGTCGGTATACAACTACGTTCAGGAAGCTACCCACAATTAATCCCAGTATGGCAACAGACAGATAGAAAAATGATGCACTCTGTTCGAGCGATTGTATAAGGCTCATAGGTCGAACGGTCGTATGTTGGGCGTTAAAAAACGGAACCTAGCATAAAGATAGGTAAATACATGGCGATAATTAAACCACCAACCAGCACGCCTAAGATAGCCATAATAAGGGGCTCGATGAGGCTAGCCAGCGAATCGACTGCATTATCGACTTCTTCTTCATAAAAGTCGGCGACCTTTCCGAGCATGGTTTCTACGGAGCCAGCTTCTTCACCAATGGCGACCATTTGAACCACCATATGCGGGAATAATTCGACATTTTTCATGGATTGCTGGAGCTGGATGCCCGTCGCAACTTGTTCTCTCATTTGAAGCACTGCTTCAGAATAGACGATATTACCGGTAGCACCAGAAACCGACTGTAATGCTTCCACTAATGGAACGCCGGCAGCAGACATAGTCGATAGGGTTCGAGCAAAACGGGCGATGGCCGCCTTATTCATAATATCGCCAATAATTGGTAATTTTAGTACCATTCGATCGATAAAGTGATTAAATTTTCGTGAACGTTTTTTGATTTGCATTAAAGCGAATACGGCAATACCAATGATGCCAAAGACAATCCACCAAGATTCCTGCATAAAGCGTGATAATTCGACGACCATTTGGGTAAAGGCGGGAAGGTCGGCGCCAAAGCCACTAAATAAGCTCTCAAATTGCGGCACCACAAAAATAAGTAAAATAGCCGTGACAATCATAGCTATTACCAACACCGCTATTGGATAAGTGAGTGCTTTTTTGATTTTGGCTTTTAAGCTCTCGGTTTTTTCCTTATATTCAGCAATTTTGTTCAATAGTTCTTCAAGGATGCCGGCGTGTTCGCCAGCTTCAACTAAATTACAAAATAAGTCATCAAAATGAAAAGGGAACTTGGCTAAACTTTCTGTTAGCGTTGAGCCGCCTTCGATGTTTGCCTTAATGGCAGCCAGCATGTCTTGCATGGCGGGTTTTTCATGTCCTTTGCCAATGATGTCGAAGGATTGAACTAATGGGATGCCGGATGCCATCATGGTGGCTAGTTGGCGACTAAAGATGGCAATATCTTTGGGTACGATAGGTTTTTGCCCAAAGCTACCAAGTATCGGTTTTGCTTTTTTCTTAACTTTGATAGGACGAATACCAATACGACGTAGCTCGGCTTTAACGACCGCTTCACTTCGGGCGTGTATTTCACCTTTGTTGCGGTTACCCTTGCTGTCGGTTCCTTCCCACAGAAATGTAATTTTTGATGGATTAGCGGCCATAATATTTAATCTTTAGTGATTCGGTTGATTTCTTCAATACTCGTTATACCTGTCTTGATCTTCTCTAAACCAGATTGCCGCAATGTCAAAATTCCTTCTTCAGCCGATTGATCTTCAAGTTCTTTCGTAGAGCAACCCACAATAATCAGTTTTTCCATGGCTTCAGAAATGGGCATGACCTGAAAAATACCCACTCGGCCTTTATATCCGCTGACGCAACTATCACAGCCTACTGCCTTATACGCTTTAAGATTTTTTGCATCGGTTTCGGTAAACCCTTCTTTAATGAGGAGTTCAACAGGTAGATCTTCTTCTTGTTTGCATTTTTCGCACAGTTTTCTAGCGAGACGTTGCGCCATGATCAGTAATACTGCAGAAGCAATATTATAAGCAGGGACGCCCATTTGATTTAAACGGTTCAGTGTCTGAGGTGCGTCATTGGTATGTAACGTTGATAGTACGAGGTGGCCTGTTTGTGCCGCTTTTACAGCGATTTCAGCGGTCTCAAGATCGCGAATCTCACCCACCATGATGATGTCAGGGTCTTGACGCAAAAAAGCACGCAGTGCTTCGGCAAAGGTTAGGCCAGTTTTAGGATTGACGTTCACCTGGTTAATACCGGCCACCGTAATTTCGACGGGGTCTTCAGCGGTTGAAATATTGACATCTGGCGCATTTAGAATATTAAGCGCCGTATATAAGCTAACGGTTTTACCGCTACCCGTCGGCCCAGTGACCAAAATCATGCCGTAAGGCTTTTCAATGGCGGCGAGGAAGTTCTTTCTTTGCTCAGGGTCGAAGCCTAGTTGTTCAATTCCAACTTGCGCGCTGGTGGGGTCCAAAATACGTAAAACGATCTTTTCCCCGTATAAGGTAGGACAGGTGTTAACACGAAAATCAATGGCTCTATTTTTAGATAGCGCCATTTTGATACGTCCATCCTGAGGTATCCGCCTCTCAGAAATATTCATTCGTGACATAACTTTAATACGCGAGGTCAGTTTGTTCGCGATATTCATCGGGGGTGATGCTACTTCCTTGAGGATGCCGTCAAGACGAGTTCGTATTCGGAAGCTTTTTTCATATGGTTCGAAGTGAATATCAGAGGCGCCTTTTTTGATAGCGTCCAATAAGATCTTATTAACAAAACGAACGACGGGTGCGTCATCAATCTCACTGTCTTTATCATCTTCTGGCGCGTTATCTGAAGCGTCCTCAAAATCAATATTATCAAGGTCCTCGTCTAATAGATCACTCATGGACGAATCTTCAGCATCCAGAGCGACTTCAATCACCTTAGTTAGCTTATCCTCTTCGACTAGAATGGCTTCGGTGCTCATCCGCGTCTGGAATTTTATTTCATCCAGTGCCTGGAGGTTTGTTGGATCAGAAACGGCAACGAATAATTTATTAGCGCGTTTGAAAATGGGTAGGGCGTGGTGCTTACGAATCAGTTTTTCGTCAACAACGCCTTTCGGGATCACGTCGTGATTTAAGGCGTTAATATCAAACAGTGGCATGCCAAACTCTTCTGAAGCGGCGACCGCAATTATTTGGCTATCCAGAACCTTTTGCGACACTAAAAATGCAACAAATGGTTTTTTCTTCGTACGCGCGTTGTCGAAATGCGTATAAGCCGCCTCTTCAGTCAGTAGTCCGTCCAAAACGAGCCGTTTTGCAAGGCCACTTAAATAATTTTTTTCTCTCGGTATAGCCATCTTTAGTTGAATAAATCCTTATATAGAACGCTTGATAAAACCCATTTGCTAATAGTAGTAGAAATTGAGGTTTTGTCCAGCGTATATACTGTGAAAAAGCATTAAAGGTGTGATGGACTCGTGATTTTCATTGATGCCTGCCATAAAGGTCTTCATAGCGTGTAATATCATCTTCACCCAGGTAAGAGCCAGATTGTACTTCAATCATCTCTACGGGCACTTTGCCGGGGTTTTCTAAAGAGTGAATGGAGCCAATGGGGACGTAAGTGGATTGGTTTTCAGCGAGCAACTGTTCCTTACCGTCTATCGTTACCTTAGCGGTTCCCGATACGACAATCCAATGCTCAGCCCGATGGTGGTGCATCTGCACAGACAGCTTAGCGCCAGGGTTTACCGTAATGCGTTTTACTTGGTAGCGTTCGCCAGCGTCTACCGAGTCGTACTTTCCCCAGGGACGGTAAATTTGGCGATGACTTTCAGATTCACTACGATTTTCATCTTTTAACTGGTCAACCAGAGCTTTAACGTCTTGAACGTGGTCCGGATGTGCCACCATCACCGCATCGGCCGTTTCCACCACGATCACTTTGTCCAGACCTAAGGTCGTTACCAGTCGGTGTTCAGAGTGGATATAGCAATTGGTTGATGACTTTTGCAAAACGTCGCCCTTGATAATATTGTTGTTGCTATCCTTTACGCCCGCTTCCCATAGTGACGCCCAGGAGCCTAAGTCGCTCCAGCCGGCATCCAGTGGAACGACGATGGCCTTATCAGTTTTTTCCATCACCGCGTAATCAATAGAATCAGAAGGGCACAGTCCAAAGGTGGTTGAATCTAAACGGGTAAAGTCCATATCCTTGATAGCCTTGTTAAACGCATCTGAGCAAGCATCTACAATATCGGGCCGAAAGGACTTCATTTCAGAAAGCAGTCTCGACGCCTTAAACATAAACATACCGCTGTTCCAGAAAAAATGATCAGAGTCCAAATATGTTTGAGCCGTTTCAGCGTTCGGCTTTTCAACAAAGCGAGCAACAGGAAGCCAATCGTTATTAGACGAATCGCCGGCCTCAATGTAACCGAAACCCGTTTCAACGTGGGTTGGAACAATACCAAAGGTGACTATTTGCCCTGACTCGGCCAGCGGTTGGGCGATTGATATGGCCTGATGAAAAGCCTCTTTGTCAGCGATCACGTGATCGGACGGCAAAATAAGCAAAATAGCCTCAGGATCACTGGCCAGTGAGGCAATCGTGAGAGCGGGTGCCGTGTTGCGCCCTGTGGGTTCCAGAATAATTGATTCAGCAGTTATATCCAGCTCACGCAGTTGTTCGGCGACCATAAACCGATGGTCGTCGCTGCAAATAACCATCGGTTGGCTTGATATATTAGGCGCATCAAGCCGCAATAAGGTGTCCTGAAACATCGTTTTATCTGACGAAATAGCCAAAAATTGTTTCGGGCGGGATTTACGAGACAAGGGCCATAAGCGAGAGCCAGAACCGCCTGAGAGAACAACAGGGATTATTTTATTCATAACTGATTTAGTGAAAACTCCGTTTCATATTGATACGACTACGCGAATAAAAATTTAAGGCAAATAAAGTATAGTTCAAAACAGGGTTTGCCTGACACTTTGTTCAAGCTAACCTATACTTAGCAGGGTAGAAGTTAATTAGCGTTATATAAATGCCAACAATAACAGTGATCACCGTTTGTTTTAATGCAGAAAAATACATTGAACAAACGATAAAAAGTGTTCTTGAACAAAAAAATATAGCGCTTGAATACATCATAGTAGATGGAGGCTCTAGCGATACAACGCTCGATATCATCAAGCGAAACGAACCGTCTATTGATCGATATATTTCAGAATCAGATAAAGGCATCGCAGATGCAATGAATAAAGGGGTCGCTCTTGCCACAGGTGACTATGTTTTGTTTTTACACGCCGATGATTATTTATATTCGGACGATGCACTGAAAATGGCCGTGCCTTACTTAAAGGGGCAGAAGGATATCTATATATTCGATACAATATTTTCGATGAAAAAAGGGAATCTCCGCAAACACTCAGGTTCGTTCGGGAGAAGAATCCTATTCAAAGGTATTTGTCATCAGGGCGTACTATGCCGTAGAGATTTGTTGTTGCGATTAGGCGGGTTTGACGAGAGTTTTAAGATTTGTATGGATTATAATTTTTTTATGAAAGCGTATTTAAATTCAGCTACAGCAAAATATATAGACGAAGTTTTGTCTGTGATGCGGGATACGGGCATCAGCTCACGTCAAGATTGGCAAAGCTTAAAGCAGCGTTTTATGGAAGAAAAAAGAGTGCATATTGAAAACGGGCCAACCAAACTCATGCAGGCCGTTTATAAATTGTATTGGGCAATGTATTTGCCTTATAGGAAAGCGGGAAACATAAAAAATCGTTTATTAAACGTGATTTAAGGACAGATGGAAAAGAATCAGGAGTTTCAATTTACTATAGAAGCCGGCAAGTCAGAACGGCACTACTGGGCTGATCTATGGCGATACAGGGAGTTATTCTATATTTTGGCCTGGCGTGACATATCAGTTAGATATAAGCAAACCGTTATTGGGGTGCTATGGGCCGTTTTAAGGCCGCTATTAACGATGATGATATTTGTCGTGGTGTTTGGAAAAATTGCCAAATTACCGAGTGAAGGGGTGCCGTACCCTATCTTTGTATTCGCCGCGATGCTGCCATGGATGTTTTTTTCATCCGCCTTTGCTGATGCTAGTAATAGTTTGATTAGCAACTCGAACCTTATTTCAAAGGTTTATTTTCCGAGATTGATTATCCCCACCGCCTCGGTAATTGTTTCTGCGGTGGATTTCCTCATTTCATTTGCTATTTTAATAGCCCTGATGGCCTGGTATAACTATTGGCCGGGTTGGCAGGTACTTACGCTCCCCGGTTTTTTATTGATCAGCTTTATAGCAACTATTGGGGCGGGCTTATTTTTTGCGTCCTTGAACGTTAAATACCGGGACTTTCGCTTTGTTATCCCTTTCATTGTTCAGCTAGGGCTTTATATCTCTCCGGTTGGTTTCAGTACCACCATTGTGCCGGAACAATATCGCATTTTTTACTATTTAAACCCCATGGTCGGCGTTATAGATGGTTTTCGCTGGGCGCTCAGCGGGGGCACAACGGCATTAAATCAAACGGAATTAATTATATCGGTCAGCGTGTCCTTAACGATGTGCCTGGTAGGTATTCTCCACTTCAGGAAAACCGAAAAACTCTTCGCGGACGTTATCTAATGACTATTGCTATTAAAGTAGAAAACCTCAGTAAAAAGTACATCATTAGTCATGAGAAAAAAGCGCAGGACTATAAAACGCTGAGCGAATCGCTTATGCAAGGTGGCCAACGTATTGCGAATAAAATTATTCACCCTTTCAGTCCTTCAGAAGTAGATTCGCAAACGCAAGAAGAGTTTTGGGCGCTAAAAGACATTAATTTTGAAATAAACCAGGGCGATAAAGTCGGCATCATCGGGCGTAACGGCGCGGGTAAGTCCACCCTGTTAAAAGTACTCTCACGCATTACAGACCCCACCAGCGGCAAAATCCATATCAACGGCAGAATTGCCAGCTTGTTAGAAGTAGGTACAGGCTTTCACCCAGAACTTACGGGGCGAGAAAATATCTACCTGAACGGCGCAATACTGGGCATGAGTCGCAAAGAAATAAAATTAAAATTTGATGAAATTGTCGCCTTTGCCGAAGTTGAAAAGTTTCTAGATACTCCTGTAAAGCGTTACTCCAGTGGTATGTATGTTCGCTTAGCGTTTGCCGTGGCAGCTCATTTGGAATCAGAAATATTAGTTATTGATGAGGTGTTAGCCGTGGGCGATGCCGAATTCCAGAAGAAGTGTTTGGGGAAAATGGATGAGGTGAGTAAAGGTGGGAGGACCATCCTATTTGTTAGTCATAATCTGCCTACGGTAAAGAGTTTGTGTAACAAGGGGGTTTATTTAGAACAAGGAACAGTCGGTGAGACTGGTGAAATACTTAATGTTATCAATTTATATCAAGAAGTTAGTGGTGCAACATATGCAAGAGGGAAAATAGTTAAAGCTTTTAATTGCCTTTCAGGTGATATATCGATAAGTAATGCAATGGTTAATAATGGGGAAGAAGCTATAGTTAACATTGTATCTGGGCAAAATAAGGTTGAGGTTTCCTTATCGGGTGAAATGGGGTTTCCAAGGGAGCTATCTTTGGAATGTAGATTGTACTCAAGTGAAGATATATGCATTGGTTTATTCACAACTAGATATTACAACACTAGTTATAAAACCATAGATGCAGGTTTTTTTTCGCTAAGTGAAAGATTTAACTTGCCTGATTTGAATGCTGGAGTGTTTTTCCTTGATATATATTTGATGGATATGCGAACAAATATAGCGTTAGCGCAATTGGACTTTAAGATTACTTTAATTTGTGAAGGAACGAAAATGAAAAACGGCTGGACATTTAAAAACTTACAGCATAATGGTTTTATAGTAATGAGCGACTCATGAATTACAAGAATATATGTATTATTGGTTATCCGAAATCTGGTAATACTTGGCTTGCGAGAATGGTCTCAAAAGCATTAAAAATTCAGGTGAAAATATTTGTTGATGATTCAGGTGTACCAGAAGTAGCTGCGGACATTAATACCTTAATAAAAGAATCTAAATCAAAAGTATATAAATTACATTTATACCCATATGAATTTAAAAAGAAGTATCAAAAAAGTAATACTTACGTAATTTATATATACAGAGACCCCAAATCAGTTTTCATATCTTCATTTTTTTATTTTAATTACAAGGGAGCTGGAAAGTATGTAATGAAAAAAATGTTACTTAATAACCCTATAGACTGTTTAAAGTGGATTATTGGTAGGTATAAGTTATCGTTATTTTTAGACTCATTTTTAAAGCAAGGTCTTCATACATATGGATTGCATTCGATGCATATTAATGCGTGGAGTTCTTTTGGCAAGGGTAATGATAAGTTTGTTATGGTGGATTACAATGACTTAATAGCTAATCCAGAAAAAGCATTAAAAAATCTATTTTCTACTCTGAAATTACAAGTTGATAGCTCTGATATAAGTAAGGCGGCTGAGTCTGAGGAGTTTGGCAGAAGGAAATTAGAAATTATAAATTCAAAGGCAGAGGATTTGACTTTTGGAAAGGAATTTAATGTTAAGTTTCTTAGAAGTGGTGATATTAATGATTGGAAGAATTATTTGACAGAAAGGCAAGCTCTGTTGATCGATAAAGAGCTTAAGGTGTTCTGAAGTGTTTTTCCCTGAAAGAATAAAATCAATAAAAGCGTCTGATAAGGTGTTAGAAATTGGGCCTGGGGGCACGCCTTTTTACCGGTCAGATGTTTTATTGGAAAAAATATTTGACGAAGAAGTTGCTAGAGAGCAAAGAGGACACGCTAAATCACTTAATACAGAAAAAGAGCTTGTATTTTATGAGGGAGGTCAGTTTCCATTTAAGAATAAAGAATTTGATTATGTTATTTGTTCTCATGTGCTTGAGCATATTCGATCAGATGAAATTGAGAAATTTGTTGCTGAGTTAGAGCGAGTTGCAAATAAAGGTTATATAGAATTCCCAACGATTTACTATGAATATTTATATAACTTCAAAGTGCATACGACGTTTTTAAATTTTAAAAGCAATGCTATTTGGTATATGGGCAAAAACCAAAGCCGTTTAGATAGTTTTTTTTCAATACAGAAGTTTTTCTATAAAACTTTAGAGTGTGGGCATGATGAAATAATCAGAGAGAATAAAGAATATTTCTTTCAAGGGTTTGAGTGGGAAAATGAGATTGTAATGATTAAAACAAGTGATATTGAAGAGCTCTGTGCTGAAGGGGTGATATCGAAAAATAGAAAAAAAACGAACTTTAGACAGAGCCTGAAATCGAAACTACAGAAGATATTTAAATGTGGAAATTATTAAGAAAAGTAAGCAGATTTTTTTTTAAGAATGTATCTTTAGTAAAGAAATATATACGCTATAAAAAAGAATTCGGCTTGTTTAAAGCTACTCACGGAGAAAGGTTTTCAATAAAAGATAATGATAAATTTCCGTGTTTAAATGATGAGGTTAGCACTACAAGTTTTGACAAGCATTATACCTACCATACTGCATGGGCGGCTCGAAAATTAAGGGCTGTAAATCCAACAGAACATGTTGATATATCTTCTCTGACCTATTTTTCAACTTTAGTATCAGCATTTATACCTGTTAAATTTTATGACTACCGCCCTGCTCAGATAGCATTAGAAAATTTTCAGTGTGGTCATGCAGACATAATAGGATTGCCATTTAAAAGTAACTCAATTCAATCGCTATCGTGTATGCATGTAGTCGAGCATATTGGTTTGGGTCGTTATGGTGATAAGCTTGATGTAGATGGTGATTTAAAAGCAATAAAAGAATTGAAGCGAGTTGTTGCTGGCAATGGTGACCTGTATTTTGTTGTGCCTATTGGAAAGGCAAAAATTATGTTTAACGCGCATAGAATTTATGCGTATGAACAAATTCTTTCTTACTTCAAAGGATTTTCGCTTAAGGAGTTTACATTAATTCCGGATCAATCAACTGACGGCCTTATTGTGAATGCAACAAAGGAGCAATCAGATATGCAAAATTATGGTTGTGGCTGTTTTTGGTTTCAAAAGGAGGAGTAATGCTAGTAGGAACTACAAATGAAATGGTACGCAAAGAGTGGCTCCATAAAACGCTATCGGCTATTCCAAAAGGCTTTCGTTTATTAGATGCTGGGGCAGGAGAGTTGGCCAATAAAAAATATTGCTCTCACCTGACTTACGTTTCTCAAGACTTTTGTCAATATGAGGGTTCCGGAGATAAAAGAGGGTTACAAAGAGGTAGCTGGGATACTGAACGGGTTGATATTGTTTGCGATATTACAAATATTTCAGAGGGTAATGAGTCTTTTGATGTAATTTTATGTTCCGAGGTTTTAGAGCACTTACCGAACCCAGTATTAGCTTTGCAGGAATTTAGACGTCTTTTAAAGAGTGGTGGTACATTAATTTTGACGGCTCCGTTTTGTAGTCTGACGCATTTTTCTCCTTATCATTACAGTACAGGGTTCAATCGATATTTTTATGAGTATCATTTAGAGAAAATTGGTTTCGAGATAACTGAAATATCAACAAATGGTAATTATTTCGACTACCTTGCTCAGGAAATTAGAAGGATTCCTGCTATAGCAGATAGCTATTCTTCTATGAAGCTCTCACGATTGGAGCGAATAGCAGCTAAAGTGTTATTAGGTGCTTTAAGTCGTTTTAAGAAGAAAGATAAAGGAAGCGAAGAATTGCTTTGTTTTGGCTATCATGTAGCGGCTAAAAAAAGGCAATAAAGTGATAGTTAAGATTATCGGTGGTCTAGGTAATCAAATGTTTCAATATGCGTTTGCTTATGGTATCTCTCAAAAAAAAGGCTCAACATTAAAACTAGATATTGGTGGCTTTGAATTTTATGAGCAAAGAAAGTATGCCTTAAATCACTATTATATTGATGCTGAAATTGCAAATAGAGATGAAGCAAGGCAATTAAAGTATGAAACAGAGAACTTGGTGGCTGCTTTTTTAAGAAGACTAAATAGAGGAACGAAACCTTTTGCCAAAAGCTATTATAAAGAACCCTATTTTCAATATGACAACAATGTTTTTAAGCGGCAAGGTGATGTTTATTTCGACGGTTATTGGCAAAGTGAAAAATATTTTAGTAGCTATAGAACCGATCTGCTCGAGCACTTTAGCCTAAAAGTACCTGTTCACGCTAAAAGCAAAGAATATCAACAGAAAATACTCGCTAATCAGGCAGTAAGCCTGCATATAAGACGGGGTGATTATGTTACCAATGCAAAGGCTAATGCGGTGCACGGTACGTGTGGCCTTGATTACTACCGTGAAGCTGTTTCAGCAATAAAAAAGGCCATGGATAACCCATATTTTTTTATATTTAGTGATGACATGGGGTGGGCAAAAGAAAATATAGACTTTATTGATCAGGCGGTTTTTGTTGAATTGGGTTCGGGTAGTCTTGATCATGAAGAAATGTGGCTGATGAGTGAGTGCCAGCATAATATTATTGCTAATAGTTCATTTAGTTGGTGGGGAGCATGGCTAAATAAAAACCCTAATAAAATAGTTATTGCTCCACAACGCTGGTTTAAAGATAGTTCTATTATTACAAAAGACCTTATACCTGAACCATGGGTTTGCTTATGAGTGGACAACCTGTAATTTCAGTCGTAATGCCCGTTTACAATGGAGAACAATACTTAAGAGAGGCGATAGACAGCGTATTAAATCAGACCTTTACGGATTTTGAATTTATCATTATTAATGACGGATCTAGCGATAGCACAGAAGGTATTATTTTATCTTATGCCGATGAGCGTATTCGGTACGTTAAAAATGACGTTAATTTACAGATTGTAAAAAGCTTAAATAAAGGTATTGAACTAGCAAATGGTCAATATATTGCTCGAATGGATGCAGATGATATAAGCCTAAAGATGAGGTTGGAAGAGCAGGTAAGGTTTATGCAGAGCCACCCAGAAATTGATGTTTGTGGTACTTGGGTGCATACATTTGAGGATAGAGAAGAGACCTGGGAATACCCTCTATCACATGATGAAATAAAAGCATTATTACTGTTAAATTCTGCATTGGCTCACCCATCAATTATGGCGAAACGGAGTATGTTTTCTGATTTTAGCTTCTCAGATAAATATTTAGGTGCTGAAGATTATTCTTTATGGATTAATTCAATAGACCATAAGGTATTTTCTAATATCCCCAAAGTTTTGTACCGATACCGTCTGCACGGCAAACAAACAGAAAAAGTTGTTCAGCGAAAAAGTACTGACAGCATTAGAGAAGAGATTCTTAGTAAAGTAGGTTGTGAGTTTAGCGACGAAGAGTTAAGTAATTTTTTTGCAATTTCGAACTATCAATCCGTGCCAATAAAAAAGGCTGACTTGTTATTAATGAAAATATTAAAAACAAATAGGGAGTTTGGGTATTTTGAACAAAAAGCTCTGAAAAAAGTACTGGTAGCGAGGTTTTGGATTTTAGTAAACCAGAGGGCTAATAGAGGCCTAATAACCTGGTTAAAGTTCCATAACTCTACAATGAAAAGCGTTATCCCTTTTTCATTTTACGCGCATATAAAACTGTTTACTAAGTGCTTAATAAGATATTCGCATGGTTAGTCATTTGAACGAGCTGTCAATTTTTATAATTAATTTGCAACGCAGCGTTGAGCGAAAAGCACATATGCAAGGGCTGTGCGAAAAACTTAGACTAAACCCTATTTTTGTTGGAGCCATTGATGGGAGCGGTATTGAGAGGGATGATGTCGATAAAATTTGTTCAAAGGAGAGTGTAATTAAAACTATCGGCCGTCAACTATCAGCAGGCGAGATAGGTTGCGCACTTAGCCATAAGGGAATTTACCAAAAAATAGTCGATGAAAATATCGAACTAACCTTGGTTTTGGAGGACGATGTTGAATTTGATAAAGAACTATTAGAAGTATTGAAATTAGTAGACGAATTTCCTGCAGATTGGGAGGTCGTACTCCTCGGGCATCATGGAGGCGCATCAAGACATAGTCCGACTAATGGGAGCTTATGGGGGCGAAAATATTTATCGTCGGTCTATAAAACAATTCGCCCTTGTGAGGTGGCGTGTGGCACATATGGTTACCTTATCAATCAACAAGGGGCGGTCAAATTATTGAATGATTTGAAATGTATTGTTAAACCGATTGATCACTATACTGGAGATAGTGACCATGTGAATCTTTATGCTGTTGATCCTGCACCCATACAGATTGCTGACGATTTAAGCGACAACTATCATTCTATGGAGGATAGAAAAGAGTTGGTGAGTAATCAAAATTCTTTGCAAGACAGTGGGCAGTTTTCTTGGTACAAAAGGCTATTAATTTCGTTAGGAATTTTTTTGGCAGTAAGGCGATTTTTTGACCGAACTAGATTGTTATTGAATAAGGTTAAACCACTGCGAAAACACAAATACACTTAACATGCATTATCGTTAAACCAAGCAAAGCATAAAAAGGTCTAGTAGATTAATAAAAAAGAGACTACAGGAATAGGAAATGAAGGTATTAGATTTGATAAGTGAAAAAGTAATGTCCCTTCTGGTGAACCGCATCCCAATTGGTGGTAATCAGGTATCAATAGTATTGGCGCAGAACGGCACTAAGTATTATTGCTAGAAGTGGATATTTTGGCATCGACAACTCTCGCCCCCATTGTTTTATTTGTTTATAACCGTCCTTGGCATGTCCAACAAACCATAGAAGCATTACAAAAAAATGAATTGGCTAGTGAAAGCGAGTTGTTTATTTATAGCGATGCCGCTAAAACCGAACAGGATCGCTTGAAAGTAAAAGAGGTTCGGAATTATATTCACTCAATTGGTGGTTTTAAAAAAATAACAATCATTGAAAGAGAAGAAAATTGGGGGCTAGCCGGTTCTATTATTGATGGTGTGACCGCTATTGTGAAGCAATATGGCAAAATTGTTGTTTTAGAAGATGACTTGGTAACGAGTCATTATTTTCTAGGGTTTATGAATGATGCCTTAGCGCTTTATGAAGGTAATCCGAACGTGGGAATGATCCATGGGCATATTTATTATATAGAGGGCTTACCCGAAGTTTTTTTCCTTCAAAAATCCGGCTGTCTTGGCTGGGGCACGTGGGATAGTGCATGGAGTGAAGTTTCGTTTGATGGCAGCTTTTTACTTAAAGAAATAAAAAGGAAAGGTTTTAAAAATGATTTTGATATAAATGATACCTACCCATTTACGAAAATGCTAAGTGAGCAGGTTGAAGGGATCAATTCTTCGTGGGCAATTCGTGTGCAAGCATCATTTTTTTTAAAAAACCGACTTACCTTTTATCCTTCAAAATCACTGGTACAACATATAGGGTTTGATGTAGGTACGCATTGTGGTGGTGCACTGAGAGCATCCGATATGGATGGGAAGCTGTTTTCCGAAAGAATTACTGCAAAATTAATAGAGGTAAACAATTGTATGGAAGCGACGAAGAAACTGGAATGTTTTTTTAAAAAACAAAAAAAGCCTCTTTGGAAAAAGATTGTTCAGAGGGTTCAGCGGAGCTTGTATGCGTATAAGTTTGGAAGATAGCGCCCTAACGGAGCTTGAGAGACATAAGCTTAATAAGCTTCTTGAAAGAGAAAGTGAAAACTTAAAAACAGATTTGGAACAAATGTGGTTTTTAATGGATTTAATCTGGGATGACCTTCATTGCAATAACAAAAATTTAAACCTGGGTAATATGGCAGGGTTTTATTCTCACCCGGTATGGCTTTTAAACGGTTTATTTATAGAGCAAGATGAAACTTCGATGGGGCATCGCTATGCGATTTCTGCATGGGTTTTTAAAAACAAGCTTATTAACATTGTTGATTACGGGGGGGGCTTTGGAACCTTAGCAAGGTTAGTGGCTACATCCAATAGGCAAGCAATTGTAGATATTTATGAACCTCACCCTAGTGAATTCGGGGTTAAAAGAATGAAAGAGTTTCAGAACATTAATATAGTAGATGTTTTGGGGGGGCAGTATGAGTGTCTGCTAAGTACCGATGTTTTAGAGCACGTTCCAGATCCTTTAGCTGACTTTTCTAAAATGATTGATAGCGTCAAAGAGGGGGGGTATTTAGTGATAGCAAACTGTTTTCACCCCGTTATAAAGTGCCATTTACCCCAAAACTTTCACTTCAGATTCACCTTTAATTTATTTGCAAAGATGATGGGCCTAGAGGTTGAAGGTTTGCTAGAAGGTTCGCATGCAACAATATTTAAAAAAGTTGAAAATAAACAGGTTAGTTGGTGGATTATTCGCCCAATGGAAGTTGTGTCAAGAGTATGCTTCTCACTAATAAAGTTCCTTTCCCCTGTATTGAGACCGATTAAAAAAGCTTTAAGTGAATGAAAATTCTTATTATAAACACTTCAGATATTAACGGCGGTGCTGCCCGAGCTGCTTACCGACTACATCGTGCTTTGCTGAATGCAAGTATTAATAGCCAAATGCTGGTACAAGAGAAAGTTAGTGATGATTACACTGTCATAACTAGTGAAACAAAAATTCAGAAAGGATTTGCTATATTCAGGCCGCATATAGATGCTATTCCTGCCCTGCTTTACAAAAACCGAACTAAAACCCTATTTTCTCCAGCTTGGTTGCCTTCTTTAGGCTTGATTGAAAGGATTAATGCGCTAAATCCCGATGTGGTGCACTTGCATTGGGTTAATGGGGGCATGTTACGGATGGACGAGTTGGCCAAAATTAATGCGCCCATAGTTTGGAGTTTACATGATATGTGGGCATTTACTGGAGGCTGCCATTACGACGAACAGTGTGGCGCTTATAAACAAAATTGTGGAAATTGCAAAGTGTTGGCAAGCGTAAAAGAAAGTGATTTAAGCCGACGTATTCACAATAAGAAGGTCAAAATATTCAAAAACCTTGGGAATTTAACGGTCATTGGTTTGAGCCAATGGATTGCTACATGTGCAAAAGAAAGTAGCTTGTTAGTTAATAAACGAGTTGAATGTCTACCTAATCCAATAGATACGACTGTGTTTTCGCCTTTTGATAAGTCGAAAGCTAGAAGTTTGCTAAATTTGCCAGTGGATAAGAAGTTAGTTTTATTTGGAGCGATGGGCGCAACCAGTGACCCACGTAAGGGCTTTAAAGAACTGAGTAAAGCGTTGTCCTTATTAGATCGAGATGATGTGGAATTTGTGGTATTTGGTAGTAGTCAGCCGGAAGGGTCGCAAGGTTTCAAGCATAAGGCGCATTACCTAGGACACTTACACGATGATGTGTCTTTGCGCTTACTTTATAGCGCGGCTGATGTGGTGGTTGTGCCCAGTCTGCAAGAAAACCTTTCTAATGCAGTTATGGAGAGTTTATCGTGCGGTACCCCGGTGGTAGCGTTTGATGTAGGCGGTAATGGCGATATGATAGAGCATAAACGAACTGGCTACCTTGCCAAGGCATATGATACTGATGAATTAATCAACGGTATTCAGTGGGTGTTGAATGCCACAAATTATGATGGGCTTTCAAAAAATGCGCGTAATAAAGTTAAGCGTGAATTTGATAGTGCGGTGGTTGTAAAACGTTATATTGAGCTATATGCATCAGTTTTGAATAAAGAATATTAAGGAAAATGAAAAAAGCACTAATAACAGGCGTTACAGGTCAAGATGGTTCTTATTTAGCAGAGTTTCTGCTTAATAAGGGCTATGAAGTTCATGGTATTAAACGTCGTGCTTCGTCATTTAATACGCAACGTGTGGACCATCTATATCAGGATCCGCACGTTGATAATAAGAATTTTATTTTGCATTATGGTGACCTGACGGATTCATCTAACTTAACGCGTATTTTGCAAGAAGTTCAGCCAGAAGAGGTTTATAACTTAGGCGCTCAATCGCACGTAGCGGTTAGTTTTGAAGCACCGGAATATACCGCCGATGTTGATGCCTTAGGGGCACTTCGTTTACTTGAGGCCATTCGATTATTAGGCCTGGAAAATAAAACACGTTTTTACCAGGCGTCTACCTCTGAACTTTATGGCCTGGTACAGGAAACGCCACAAACTGAAAAAACACCTTTCTACCCACGTTCACCCTATGCTGTCGCTAAAATGTATGCCTATTGGATGGTGGTGAATTACCGCGAAGCCTACGGTATGTATGCCTGCAATGGTATTTTGTTTAACCATGAATCGCCACGTCGTGGTGAAACCTTCGTTACGCGTAAAATTACCCGTGGTTTGGCCAATATTTATCTGGGTCTTGAAAGCTGCCTCTATCTGGGCAACTTGGACGCAAAACGCGACTGGGGCCACGCGAAAGACTACGTGGAAATGCAATGGCTAATGCTCCAGCAAGAAAAACCTGAAGACTATGTTATTGCCACGGGTAAACAATATTCCGTACGAGAGTTTGTAGATGCCGCGTTGAATAAGCTGGGACTCTCCATTAGTTGGCAAGGTGAAGGACTTGATGAAATAGGCGTGCTGGTTTCTGTTGCAGCGGATTGTCAGCAGTCGGTGGGTGATGTGATTATACGAATTGACGCGCGATATTTCAGGCCTGCTGAAGTGGAAACTTTGTTGGGTGATGCCTCTAAAGCGAAAAAACAATTAGGCTGGACGCCGAAAATAAGCTTTGACGAATTAGTTAGCGAAATGATATCAAGTGACCTTGAGCAGGCGCGGCGGGATAAGTTATTAAATACGCACGGCTACGACACCTTTACCACGCAAGAATAATTGATGGATAAAAAGGCGAAAATATATGTGGCTGGCCATCGGGGAATGGTGGGTTCTGCAATCATTAGAGAATTAAACAAACAGGGTTATCTTAATATTATTAGCTGTACACACGGAGAGCTAGATTTATTAAATCAGGAAGCCGTCAGCTCCTTTTTTCAGCAAGAGCAGCCCGATTATGTGGTGTTGGCGGCGGCAAAAGTTGGGGGTATTTTTGCTAATAATGAATACCCAGCAGATTTTATTTATGAAAACCTGATGATACAAAGCAATGTGATTCATCAGGCTTATAAGGCAAATGTTAAGCAGCTACTGTTTTTAGGCAGCTCGTGCATTTACCCAAAATTTGCAGAACAACCGATCAAAGAAACGGCCTTGTTAACGGGTGAATTAGAACCCACCAATGAGCCGTATGCGATTGCTAAAATTGCCGGCATTAAACTGTGCGAATCGTACAACCGCCAATACGGTACTGATTACCGCTCTGTTATGCCGACCAATTTATACGGCCCTAACGACAATTATGACTTACAAAACAGTCATGTTATCCCTGCGTTAATTAGAAAAATTCATGAAGCCAAAGTTACTGGAGAAGGCTTCGTGGAAGTCTGGGGTTCAGGCGCTGCTCGGCGTGAGTTTTTATACGTCGATGACCTGGCGGCTGCCTGTGTGTCAATGATGGGTATAGAAAAGAATGAATATCAGGCCAAAATCCCCGTTAGAAATAGCCAGATTAATGTGGGAACGGGTCAGGATATAGCAATCAAAGAATTAGTTGATTTGCTGGTAGGTGTTATTGGTTACCAGGGTCAAATTGAATGGGATACGTCAAAGCCCGATGGCACGCCCAGGAAATTGTTAAATGTTGAAAAAATAGCCACTTTGGGTTGGGTTGCCACGACAAAATTGAGTGATGGCCTGGAGTTAACCTATCAGGCTTACTTGAATGCGATTCGATAAAGAGACTAAAGTTGGGTAATCAACGTATTGTGAGTCCGATGGCGACGGGTAATGGAGCTTACGTAGTTCATCGTAGTTTGGAAAAGCTAATAACAGGCTATCAAGTTGTGCCTTATAATCCTTACCGTACGCTTTTTCCACCTTCATTAATCCCTATTGGGCGTCAATTGAAGCCAGCCTTGATTCATACAACCCCAGATTATGCTTTTTTTCATGCAAAAAAAGGCGTTCCATTAGTTTTGACGTTTCATGGGTACACGATAGATAGCTATATGCGGTATTACAGCAGTATTTTACAGCGTATCCATTATCAAACAGATTTAAGATGGTTCACTAAGATTGCCATTAAGTTGGCCAATGAAATAACAGCAGTTAGTGAGTACATGGCAGACTCGATTCAGCGTGATTTGAGTCTACACCAACGCCCCCGTGTTATATACAATGGTGTAGATGAATCTATTTTTATTCCTAATAAAGGACAAGGCAAACCTAGAAAGACTATAAAAGTCCTTTTTAGTGGGAACCTAAAAAAAACAAAAGGTGCGCAATGGCTGGTACCTATTTTAGAAAAGCTTAGTCCAAATATCTCAATTTTATACACGGCAGGGTTGAGGGATCATAATGGTTTACCAAAACACCCGCGTTTGGTCAATGTAGGGCGAGTTGAATATAAAGATATGCCGAGCCTTTATCAATCAGCAGACATACTTTTATTTCCTACAGTAAGAGAAGGATTTGGTTTGGTAGCAGCAGAAGCCATGGCCTGCGGCTTACCTGTGGTCGCCACAAACTGCTCATCACTACCGGAATTAATTGATGATGGTGTGGGCGGGTTTTTATGCGGCTTGGGCGACGTTGACGATTTTTCAAATAAAATTAACTTATTGGCCGATGACGCTGTGTTACGCAAAGATATGGGTGAATACAATAGATCCAAAGTAGAACAGTTGTTTACGTTAAAAAGGATGGTTTTTGAGTATCAACAGCTATTTGAAGAAGTGCTAGGGCGTTAAGTATTATTAAACGCGTGCTTGGTTGAATAGCGAAATAAACTGTTGCGAAATTTTTCCCCAGCAATATTTTTTCTTTAATTCATCAAGTGCCTTTGCAGATAGCTTGTTTGATAAAGTGGGATCGCTAAGTAATATTTTGATGGCATTAGATAATTCACTCGCGCACGCTGATTCAACTAATAATCCAGTTTCATTATGAGTTATAACCTCCGGTATGCCGCCGACAGAAGCTGCGATAATTGGTGTTTGGCTAGCCATAGCCTCTAATAAAATAACTACTAAGCAGGTTGCCCTCTTTTGTGAGGCCACTTCTAGTAAACATCAGGTCTTGCATACTTGCATGAAATGAATAATTGTTAGGTTCTTTTTATTCCTTCAAAACGATATTGTTCGAGGGTATTTATGATGATTCTTGTAGGGGATGGCTCAGGATACTCAATCTCTAAAGTGTTTTCTGACTTACTTTTTACTGAAGAAAGAAAATCGTTGGTTATTTGGGTAGAGTAGTTCGACAGAATGACGTTTTTATTTAGCCCTTCAGGCCTTTCGGTGGCTTTTCTCATTAAGAGAGTTGGTACTTTTAAATAAGTGAGCTCTTCTTGATTACTACCACCATCGGTTATGACAAAACTAGATTGGGCTAATAACTTTATGAATTCCAAATAGCCAGTGCGGGGCTTAAGCTCTATGTTTTTATTTGATGTCAATAAGGGTAGCAGGCCGGTTTTGGTTAAACGTTTTTGTGTTACTGGGTGTAAAACGAAAATAAGGTGAGTTTTTTTTGATGCTAATAAAACTGAGTCGATAATAAATTGTATTCTTTTTTTATTGTAAATATTTTCAAATCGGTGAATTGATACAACACCATATGGTTTTTTAGGTTCGTGTTTCCCTGCTTTATTGATTTGTTCTAAGGCAATATGAAGAGAGTCGAGTAATGTGTTTTGATGGGTGTTTATTATTTCGAGATTTTGATAAGAGCTTAGATTATTGGCGGCCCAGTCACCTGGACAAAAGGCTTTGTTTGATAGTCTAAAGGTAATTAATCTATTGACCTCTTCAGGGAAAGGGTTCCAAACATTAAATGAACGCAAGCCCGACTCTATATGTGCTACAGAGGCTCCACTGAATTTTCCTAGTAAAGCACCAATCACGGTAGAAAAAGTATCCCCATGAACTAAGACAATGTCTTTTTCTTTACTGGCATTGGGAATAAGTATTTTTGCTTTAAAAAGTACCAAATATAAAATATTAGTTAACCATTTAATACTGCTGAAGATTGTTTTTGCTTCAGATTTCTTGATCAAATACTCCCAAGGCGTTTGTAGAGAAAAATCTTTACGAAGATCATCCATACTGATGATATGTTGGCCGGTATGAATAATCCTTAAAGGCCAACTCTTTTTTTCTATGCCAACAATAATTGGTGCCATTTTAATTAATTGGGCACGCGTTCCAATGATGCAGTAGATCATGAGATTTCCAGTTTTTAGGAGTCTTGAGAGTTCTTATAATGTAATGACGAAATCTGCTCAGAAAGAATACCCATCAAAAATATAAATATTGCGGACACATACATCAACAAGCTACCTTTGCTGAAACTGTTTGAAGTGAAGTAGGAATGCACGTGATTAATCAGGCCTAATAGAAAAAAGATAGCGCTGGTGGGTAAGAATAAGCGCATGGGTGAAAACAGTGCGCCAATTTTCAAAATAATAACGAAGAAGCGAAGGCCATCTTTAGCGAGTTTTATTTTACTTTTGCCCTCGCGTTTGCCTGCTTTTATCGGAATGTAGGCAACGGGTAAGGCAGAGCGAAAGAATGCCATCGTTGAGGTAGTAGGGTACGAAAAACCATTAGGTAGTAAGTACAGGAATTTTTTAAAATGGTTTGTACGAACCGCTCGAAAGCCAGACGTGAGGTCTTCTATTTTATGTCCCGTCATCAAAGAAGCGAGTTTATTAAAAATGCTATTACCGAGTAATCGTAAGTGTGAAGCGTGGGTGTTCGATTGGCGGGCGCCGACGACCATATCGTAACCTTCGTCAAGCTTATCGAGTAGGCGCTGAATATCCTCTGGGTCGTGTTGCCCATCAGAATCCATAAATACAATAATTTCACCACTGGCGTTTCTTGCGCCAGTTTTTATGGACGCGCCATTGCCCAATGAATGCGGGTGTGAGATGACTTTAACTTTATGTTTACGACAAAGATCAGCTGATGAATCTGTTGAACCATCGTTGATCACGAGGATTTCGGCGTCTGGCTGAAGGGTTTTTATGGCGGGTAGTAACTGCCCCAGGTTCTCTGCTTCATTCAAGCAAGGCATAACGATACTAATTGAAGATTTGCGTTTTGCCATAGTTGAGTAAGGGTTAGACCATTAATTGTTTGATTAATTGTCTCACATTTTCGGGTTCAAAGGGCTTGTCGCAAATGGCGGAAACGCCTGCTTGCTGAACCGCGGCCAGGCGACTACTATCGTGTTCACTGGTCACCATAATAATAGGTACGGACGACTGATTGCTTTGTTCTCTGATGTAAGCCGATAATTCACGCCCATCCATTTCTGGCATGTTGTAGTCGGTTACGATCAGGTCGAACAGCGTGTGGTCTAAGATGCTAACGGCTTCGCGACCATTCACGGCTTCAGTTATATTTTCAAGCCCCATAGCTGTCAGCGTTCTTCTGATATGCTTTCTCGCCAGTTTGCTGTCATCAACGAGCAAGACTTTCAAATCATCAATTTCAGCGTCCTCTAACGAAAGCTCTTCAGGGTTAAGATGGCTAAGCGTTGTTTTAAGAGCCAGTTTTAAGTCTTGAGCGGCAAAAGGTTTTGGCAGGATCGCCACCACGCCAGCCTGGCGAACGGCGTCGAGTTGCCTGATGTCGGTGACACTGGAAACGAGCACAAAGCAGATCTCATGATTAGTGTCGTCTTCTCTCAAAATATGTAAAAGCTCATTACCCGTCATATCGCTAAGATAATAGGCGCTAAGGATGACGTCGGGCGCGCCGCTTTTAATGTACGCTAAAGCCTCTTTCGCCGTGGTTACGCAGTCAACTATGGTGATGCCTAAGCTATTGAGTTCTCGTTCAATAATGCGTTGTTGAGTGCCAGAAGGCTCAACAATAAGTACGGCTAAATCATTTAAATTAAAATCCATAACGTTTCCAAAAATTCATTTTATTATCATAATTCTAGTGTAAATTTACAGATTTACAGCTTTAAAAATGAATCAGGGTGATAAAATACCTAAGTCGTTGATTAAGGGGTAATAAATGCAGAATAATAATTCGGAAGAGGGTGATGCCCCCTCTTTTTGGCAAATGGTTGGCAGTACGATGTTATCGTTTTTGGGGGTTTCTAAAGAATCTCGCCGTCGGCGTGATTTTCAGCACGGTAATCCAAAGGTCTTTATCGTGACGGGGTTTATCATGGCTTTTTTGTTTATTATGCTGATCGTAACCGTGGTCAAATTGGTGTTGCCAGGCTGACTAAAAACCAGCGTCTAAGCCGTTTTAGGCTTAGACGAAGGCGTACGAGAAATTAGTGACGAATACAGTTTTCTAACGCTTTATAACGAGGCTATTTTTTCTTTTTGCTCGATTAAGTTGCTCAACTTAGATGATAGATCGAGTTGTTTCTGTTTTTCTTTTGCGACGACGGCTTCAGGCGCCTTATCAACGAATGAGGCGTTAGATAATTTGCCAGCAATTCTTGATACTTCTTTTTCTAATTTTTCAATCTCTTTATCGAGTCGAGCGAGCTCGGCCCGCTTGTCAATTAACCCTGCCATTGGGATAAGCACCTGCATTTCGCCTACCAGACTCATCGCCGATTGCGGGGCGGTTTCTGCTGCGCTAATAATGCTTATTGATTCGAGTCGCGCGAGTTTTTCTAATAAAAGGCGATTGCTATCGAGCCTTTGTAGGTCAATAGCTGACGCATTATTTAACAGAACGGGCAGTAATTTACTCGGAGCAATATTCATTTCACCGCGAATTTTCCGTACGCCCATAACAAAATCCATCACCCAGCTCATTTCTTCTTCTGCGGCGGCCGAAATTTTACTGTCGTCGGGTTTTGGGAAGGCTTGTAACATGATCGTATCGCCAGTTTTACCGGCTAAAGGCGCGACTTGTTGCCAAATTTCTTCGGTAATAAACGGCATAAGAGGGTGCAATAAACGTAATACCGTTTCGAGTACTCGAATAAGCGTTTGGCGCGTACCTCGTTTTTGTTCAGTAGAACTATTCTCGTCTAATAGAATGGGTTTGGATAATTCTAAATACCAGTCGCAATACTCGTTCCAGAGAAATTCATATAGTGATTGCGCGGCTAAATCGAAGCGATATTTTTCAATAGACGCGATAACGCTGTTTTCGGTTTTTTGCAAACGAGATGTTATCCAGCTATCAGGCAAGCTGTAATCGCACGGTTCATTGCCAAGCCCTGTGTCTTCGTCTTGAGTGTTCATTAGCACGTAGCGAGTGGCGTTCCATAGTTTGTTACAGAAGTTCCGGTTGCCTTCGATTCTGTTTAAATCGAATCGAATATCGCGACCGGTTGACGCCAGCGAAGCGAAAGTAAAACGCAACGCATCGGTTCCAAATGATGCAATGCCGTCAGGAAAGTGCTTGCGCGTGTCTTTTTCAATTTTAGCGGCCATTTTTGGCTGCATAAGCCCTTTTACACGCTTTTCCACTAATGCGTCTAAGGTGATGCCGTCTATCAGATCAATAGGATCAAGGACGTTGCCCTTGGACTTTGACATTTTTTGCCCTTCGGCGTCACGCACCAGGCCGTGAATGTAAATTTCTTTGAACGGAACGTCGTCCATAAATTTCAAGCCCATCATAATCATACGGGCGACCCAGAAGAAGATGATGTCAAAACCGGTGACCAGCACGCTGGTTGGGTAGAAGGTGTCTAGTTCGGGTGTTTTATCCGGCCAGCCCAGCGTTGAAAAGGGCCAAAGCGCGGACGAAAACCACGTGTCGAGCACGTCTTCATCTTGATTAAGGACAAGGTCATCGGCTAGTTGGTGTTTTTCACGAACTTCGGCTTCATTGCGGCCGACATAAATGTTACCGCTTTCGTCGTACCAGGCAGGAATTCTATGGCCCCACCATATTTGGCGAGAAATACACCAGTCCTGAATGTCGTTCATCCAGTTATAGTAGGTCTTGTCCCAGTTCTCCGGTACGAATTTAATCTTGCCGCTTTTGACCGCCTCAATCGCGGGTTCTGCGAGAGGTTTTGCCTTAACAAACCATTGGTCGGTGAGTAAGGGCTCAATAATGACGCCAGAGCGGTCGCCACGAGGAATCATTAAGCGGTGATCGTCTACTTTAACGAGCAGGCCGAGAGCGTCTAAATCGTTAACAATTTGCTTGCGCGCTTCAACGCGATCCAACTCCCGATACTTGATGGGCGCCTCGTCGTTAATGCGGGCATCAATGGTGAAAATATTAATCAACGGCATGCCATGGCGTTGGCCGACGTCGTAATCGTTAAAGTCGTGAGCCGGGGTTATTTTAACGCAGCCGGTACCAAACTCGGGGTCGACATAGTTATCAGCAATAATCGGTATTTCACGGTCACATAAGGGTAGTTTTATACTTTTGCCGATCAACTGTTGGTAACGCTCATCGTCTGGATGCACCGCAACGCAGGCGTCACCCAACATGGTTTCTGGCCGTGTAGTCGCGACTATCAGTTCACCGCTACCATCTGCAAGTGGGTAGCGCATATGCCACATAAAGCCCTGCTCTTCCTGTGAAATGACTTCTAAGTCAGACACCGCCGTGTGTAACGCTGGATCCCAGTTGACCAGGCGTTTACCACGGTAAATAAGGCCTTCCTCGTGCAATTTTACGAAGACTTCATTAACGGCCTTCGATAAACCTTCGTCCATAGTAAAGCGTTCGCGCGACCAATCTAGCGATGAACCCATGCGGCGAAGTTGTTTTGAAATGGTATTACCGGAGTGTTCTTTCCAGTCCCAAATGCGTTCGACGAATTTTTCGCGGCCCAAATCATGGCGTGTTTTACCTTCGGCATTTAGTTGGCGCTCCACGACCATTTGTGTGGCGATGCCCGCGTGATCACTACCGGCTTGCCAGAGCGTGTTATTGCCCTGCATGCGGTGGTAGCGCGTTAGGGCGTCCATAATGGTGTCCTGGAAGGCGTGCCCCATATGCAAGCTTCCGGTTACGTTCGGAGGTGGGATCATGATGCAATACGCTGAGTCGCCACCCTTGGGTTCGAAGTAGCCTTGCTCTTCCCACTGGCTATACCAACGTGATTCTATGTCGTGGGGGGCGTATGTTTTATCCATCATGATGCATTGCGTCTATTTAAAAGCCGCCATTATAGCGTTGTCACAAAGGCTATCGGAATAGTTGGAAAGTTTTTTTATAACTTATGCGTATTTAAGGGATAGCCGCGGCTTTTGTAAAACTTAAATCGCTCACGCCCGGCTTGCTTGTTAGCCTCATCTTGATTGACGAGTTCGGCTAGTCGTTCAAAGCGACCAAAACAGTCCGGCGTCCGTTGGCTTAAGTTGATCAATACACCATGGATATCAAGTGGGTCGCCGCTATGGTTGATATACACGGGGTGGCTACCACACTCGTCGGCCTTGATGGTATGCGGCACAAAACTGGTCGCTGAAAAAGACCAGAGTAAATCATCCAGTCTTTTTGATTGCTCGCTCGATTCGGTATGAATATAAACACGATGGCCCTGTTTTACGGCTTTTTGAGTTAAACGGCAGGCGTAGAGGTGCTGTTGTTCGATATCCGCATCGGGAAGCAGATAAAAATCAATTCGGGTCACGATGCGGCCTCGTTAATACTAACAACGATCCAAAATAAATTGGCTCAACATATGAACGGGACGACCAGTGGCTCCTTTGTCGGTCCCTGATATCCACGCGGTGCCGGCAATATCGAGGTGTGCCCATCTATAATCTTCCGTGAAGCGCGACAAGAAACACGCCGCAGTAATGGTGCCGCCAGTAGGGCCGCCAATATTGGCGAGGTCGGCAAAATTACTTTTTAGCTGCGGTTTATATTCGTCCCATAATGGTAGTTGCCAGGCCTTATCACCAGACTTTTTGCCAGCGTCGAGAATTTCATTTGCTAATTCATCATCATTGCCGAGCAGGCCCGTTGCGTGCTTTCCTAAAGCAACGACACAAGCGCCGGTCAGTGTTGCGATATCAATCACCAGTTCGGGTTTAAATTTAGCGCTATAGGTCAACGCGTCGCACAGGATCAAACGACCCTCTGCGTCGGTGTTTAAAATTTCAATAGTTAGTCCGGCCATGCTGGTTACAATATCGCCGGGTTTGTTAGCATCGCCATCTGGCAAGTTTTCTGATGAAGGAACAACGCCGACTACATTGATCGGCAAGTTCAGTTCTGCACACATTTGCATTACGCCGAAAACACTCGCGCCGCCGCACATATCGTATTTCATCTCGTCCATTCCAGAAGAGGGTTTGATAGAAATACCGCCGGCGTCAAAGGTTAGGCCCTTGCCAACCAGCACGATCGGTTTTTGTTTCGCAGGCCCGCCTTTATGTTCCATGCTGATAAGCTTGGCAGGTTGGCGCGAACCGCGAGATACCGACAATAATGAACCCATACCCAGCTTTTCCATTTGAGCCTCATCCAGTACGGTTACCTTTAGAGATTTGTGCTGCTTGCCGAGCGTTTTAGCGGTATCGGCTAAATAGCTGGGCGTGCATATATTGCCGGGTAAATTGGATAATTTTTTCGCGCTGTCTATACCGTTAGCAATACTGGACGCCGTCGTTGCAGCTTTATCAATAGCGGTCGCGCCCATGTCGTCGCAAGCAAGTAATTGACATGTCACCAATTGACTCGCCTCTGGCGCAGAAGTGGTTAAGGTTTCGGTGTATTGATATAGCGCTTCTCGCGCCTTTAAAACCAGTTGACGAACTTTCCATTCGCCGTCTTTAGCCGTCACATCGGCGTTTAATAAAGCGCTACAAACGGATTTAATGGGTAAGCTTTTAAGGGCGTTGAAGCTTGCGCTCACGGCTTTATTGAAATTTTCCGTGCTTGTTTTGCCTCGTTCCCCCAGACCAACCAATAGAACACGTTTTACTTTGCTGTCCGCAGGCATTTGCAGCAACAAGGTATTACCGGCTTTGCCAGACGCATCACCTTGTTTTAAAACACGAGCAATTTGCTTGTTATTTGCTTGGTCAAATGTCTCGGTTAGCTCGGCTTGTTTGCCTTTGCTATAGACCGGCAGGATAAGACAAGGAGAGCTGATGGTGGCGATGGCCCCAGATTTAGAAACGAATTGCATGCAGTAGCCTCATTGATTAGTAATGTTTTTGTTTGCTTTTTCCGTTAGGATACAACAATTGTTGCCCCTATATTTAGCCTCTAACTATAAGCGAATTTAACCCTTGATGTCTGCGTTTAAATTAAAAATTATCGACCGATTATTCATTGTCCAACTGAGTAAAATGATGTTTGGCGTAATGACGGTGTTATCTGTCATTTTATTAAGCCAGCGACTCGTTCGATTGCTTTCTCAAGTGACAGCGGGTGAATTATCGACCGACGCCGTGTTGTCGCTCATTACGTTTAATATGTTGCTGTTAATCATTAAAATCATCCCTGCAGCCTTATTATTATCGATTATGTTGGTCTTAGGCAGGATGTACCGTGATCAGGAAATGACCGCGTTGTTTTCCGCAGGCGTAGGGCTTAATCAGATTTATCGTTCAATTTTTATTTTTGCCCTACCGTTATTTTTGCTAACGCTGTACTTGTCGTTAGTGTCGACACCCTCGGTGATGCAAGAGATTGAACGGATTAAAACGAATGACCAATCTAATCTAGATATTCGCGGTATTACCGATGGCCGTTTTAACGAGTATAGTCGTGGAGATTTGGTGTTTTATGTCGAAAAAATAACCGATGACGATAAAATGCAAAACGTTTTTATTCAAAATCGTCAGCACGGAAAATTAGGTATTACCTCGTCTAAGAGTGGTGAAATAAAGCTGGATCCCGAAACGGGTGATAGATTTCTTATTCTTAAAGACGGTAATCGCTATGAAGGCGTTCCAGGGCAAGCCGACTATAAGGTGACAAAGTTTAAGGAATACGGCGTGGTGGTGGCTGAAAAGTCGGACATTAAGGCGGTTTTTGGCGTTAAGGAGTTACCCACCGTTGACTTAATGCAGCTGGATTCTCCAAGAGCCATGAGCGAACTACAACGAAGATGGTCTATTCCGCTGGCCATTATTACCTTTGTTCTGTTGGCGGTTCCCATTAGCCGTGTTTCACCCCGGGCTGGCATGTATGGCAATTTGTTAACGGCGTTACTGATCTACATTATTTTCGAAAACTTCATGAGCCTTTCTCATTCGTGGCTGCTGAAAGGTTTAGTACCTACATGGTTTGGGCTTTGGTGGGTACATGTTGTGATGATGGGACTGGCCGCTGTGATGGCGATGAAAATGCTCGGCTTTAATTACCTTAAAAATCAGTGGTTATCGAAAGGATGAAAGTTCTCAATAAATATATTGCTGTAGAAATGCTAAAAAGCACGGCGGTTGCGCTGATGTTTTTATTGTCACTCGTGTTGATTATTACCTTCGCTGATGAGATGGATGATATGGGTACGGGGCAATACGGCCTAATTGAAATTTTTAAATACCTCGCGCTAACAGCTCCGCGAAACCTTTATGAACTGATCCCATCTGCCGCGTTGCTGGGTGCGCTGATCACCTTAGGTGGGATGTCAAATAATTTTGAATTGACCGCAATGAGGGCAGCCGGTATCAGCCGTTGGCAGATTATTGCAGCAACCCTTCGTGTCGGCGTTTTGATGATGTTCGTTTCTTTATTTGTTAGTGAATTTATTGCGCCGAGTACTGAGCAGGCTGCGCAAATGTTAAAGTTTTCGGCAAAAAATGAGCAAGTAGCCCTTCGAACAAAATATGGTTTTTGGACGCGCGATGGCGATACGTATTTAAATATTCGAGAAATTTTAAATTCTTCAGAACTTAAAGACATCAGTATTTATGAGATGGCTCAGAACAATGAATTGAGGTATGCGACACACGCGACGAGTGCAAGCTTTGTGGCCAATAAGTGGCAGTTAAAAGGTATGCAACAAACGACTATTTCGACCGATCGTGTCGAGGTGTCTAGTTCCGAATCAGCGCAGTTGGACTCATTATTAGATCCAGGTTTGCTGGATATTATCGTCGTTAAACCAGAGCGTTTATCGATAATGGGTTTAGCAAACTATATTCAGTTTCTGCAAAAAAATGGGCAGGATGCTACACGCTTTATAGTGGCCATCACCAGTAAACTAGTACGCCCATTTGTGATCTTAGTGATGCTGTTGATAGCTATACCGTTAGTGCTTGGCGTTAAACGCGCTGGCAGCACGGGTACGCGTATTCTTATTGGTGCCTTAATTGGTATAGGATTTAATTTACTAGATAGGCTATTTGGTAACGTGGGTGTCGTGTATGGCTTAAACCCAGTTGTTGCCGCGTCATTGCCGTTTATTTTGGCGCTAGGTCTGTCTATTTTTAAAATTCGTCGAATGGATTAGCTTATCGTGGGTCCTTCCAGATCAGGCGGCTTTTCGAGGCGATGTCGTGCCAGCTTAATCGTTCTTTATTGAGCAGTATCCAAAAAACACCAAGTCCGAAAAACGCCCATGAAAAAAGGGCGCAGCTGAAACGTATCAACGACTGTTTCCAGCCGATATCGCTACCATCTGCATTAGCAATACGAAGCTTCCAGGCTATTAGGCCGAGCGTTTGGCCGCCGCGAGTCCAAAACCAGGCGTAAAAAAAGAAACTGATGGCTAATAAATACAGTGGATACAGCCAGGAGTTTGGCTGGAAAGAGTCGCCTTCCTGGAAGGGCAATAGAATCAGCGTTGCAAAAAATAGTACCGCGATCAGTAGCATTAAGTCGTAGGTGATAACGGCCAGGCGCCTAAACAGGCCAGGAGGTTTTTCAAAGTTTTTCATGCTGTATTAAGGTCCTTTAGAACAGGGGGGGAGCATTCAATTCGGCGGTCAATTGACCGATACGATTTTCAATTTGACTGCTCAGGTAAAAGTTATTATTGGCTGCGCGTAGCGCTTGTTCCAACTGAATGATGGCATCTTTTGTATGTCCAAGGGAATAAAAATATTCGGCTCTATATTGAAATCCTCTAACCGGGTTATTGATTTGGCCGTAGGCGATTGATAAGAGATCAAATACACCGGGGGTTGGCTTGTAAAGCTGTAAATCCTGGTTCAAAAACGGTAAGGCCTGCTCTGGTTTTCCATTGTGTAAAAGAACCTTTGCGTAGAGTAAATTAACCGAGCGGCTTTTCGGAAATAGTTGTTTGGCCTCGCGGAATAAGGATAAAGACGTTTGTTGTTTTTCATCGCGATACTCGTTCAGTGCTCGGGCCGTTAAATAGTGCAATTGTTGCGGCTTACGTTTGCTCAGGGGCACGAGTAGTTTACGCGCCTTATCAAATTGCCGGTCTTTCATTAGCGCTAAAGCGAGTCCATACGTTGCGGCGTCTTTTTGATCTTGCGTGCCCTGCCGGGTTTCATTTTCGAGTTCTTTAATCACTTCCTTGGTTGGCATTTGGTGCTGTTTGACGCGCAGTTTCATTCTAATCAAGCGAAAATCTTGCGAGTCTGCAACTTGTTTGTACGGGTACTTTGCCGCTCTGGCGGAGGTATCAGACATTCTTGATACAGGTAGGGGGTGGGTGCGTAAAAACTCAGGGACCTTTTGGCCGTAATAACGCGTAGCATTTTGTAGTCGACCAAAAAAAACGGGCATGCTTCGCGGGTCAAAACCTGCGTCGGCTAGGTTCTGCACGCCCACTCGGTCAGCTTCTGCCTCATGGCTGCGGGTAAAGTTAATTTGTTGTTGTACCTGCCCAGCCTGTACGGCTAAAATCGCGGCCGGTCCAACGCCCGGAACGGCTATGCCTAAGACAACGGCGGCTAATGTTGCAGCAGCGCTAGGTAACGACATTTGACTGGCGGTTTCAATGGCGCGCTGCAAATGCTGTTGTGTGACGTGGCCAATTTCGTGAGCAAAAACAGACGCTAACTCACTTTCGGACTCAGTCGTCAAGATAAGTCCGGTATTGATGCCAATATTGGCGTTAGGGCCAGCAAAAGCGTTAATGCGATCATCCTGGACGACAAAGAAATTAAAATGGCGCTCGGGTTGTTCGCTAAATTTGGCGATTTTATCGCCAAGGTGCTGGGCGTAATCATTCACTTCCTGATCATGACTCAAAGGGACGCTACGTCGAATACTTCTGAGAAATGCCTCGCCTAATTTTTTTTCAAGTTCTCCTGAGATAATAATATTGGAGGTGTTGCCGATATCAGGAAGTTTAATCCGGTTATTGGCGAAACTATTATTTGGCCAAAGTAGTGCGTTACCGATAAAAATAAAGGTCAATGTGTAGGCTAGGAGTGCGGCATAAAAACTACGCATGGTATTATATTGGTCTAATCCTTTTCGGTTTGATGATTCAGTCTAATTGAGTTTAAAAGCAAGTCAAATGAAAATCTCTATTCAAATTAACGCTAGCCCCTACCAGCATCAAGCCGCAGACAGCGCCTGGCATTTTATTCAGGCGGCGATTCTGGCTGGGCATGAAGTTTACCGCGTTTTTTTTTATCACGACGGTGTTTATAACGCACTTCGTGACGCCAGACCGCCAGCAGATGAGAGAGATATCGTGAAGCGGTGGTCTACATTGCACGCAGATCAAGGCGTTGATTTGGTGGTTTGCGTATCATCGGCCCAACGCAGGGGGCTGCTTGAACACTCTGTGGCGGAAAAAGTAGGTGGATATGAAAATGCCTTAGCCGATGGGTTTCGTATAGCGGGCTTGGGTTTGTTAATGGAGGCGGTTATCGAAGCAGATCGTCATATTACCTTTGGTGCTTAATATGAAGAGCCTTTTTTTTATCATCGACAAACCTTTGCACGGTAATGTTTGTGCGCAGGAGTTTCTGGATATGGCGTTGATGGCCGCGGCCTTTGATCAACGCGTCGTGTTGCTGTTTGAAGGTGATGGCGTGTATGCCTTAATGAAAAACCAACGGCCCGAAGTGATCGATTTAAAAGACGTGTCGCCTGTTCTTAAGGCCTTATCCATTTACGATATAAATGATATTTCGGTTGAAAAAGAGTCGATGGACGCGCGAGCGATGGTGGCAAAACAGTTAGTGATGCCGGTAAACATCGTTTCTCGTGGCGACATTAAGCGTCAAATGGCATCAGCCGATCAGGTGTTTAGTTTCTAATGCTATATATCGTCAACAAAAGCTGTAGCGATAGCACGGCGCTAAAAAACTGCGTTGAAAGAGCGTGTGATGGAGATGCGATACTGTTAATAGAAAACGCGGTATATGCAGGTATTTCAAGTCCAGAAACATCGACCTTGCAAGGAATAGCCGATGGCGTGGGCGTGTATGCTTTAACGCCTGATATGCAAGCTAGAGGACTTGATTGTAGCCAGTATTTTAGTTTTGTTCGCTACGTTGATTACGCGGGTTTTGTGGCTCTCGTTGAAAGCAATAAACCGATTAGATCCTGGTTTTAATGAAGGTGTTAGATGGTATTGAGCTGGATGAATTTGGGTTTATGCAAAACCGCACGCAGTGGAATGAAAGCGTCGCTGAAGCGTTGGCAGAAACCGACGGCGTAAGCTTGACTAACGCGCACTGGGAAATCATTTTGTTTATGCAGCGGTATTACGATCAATTTAACCATCAGCCCAATGCTCGCCTTTTTGGCCAGGCGATAAAAAAAACCTTAGGGCCTGAAAAGGGCGCGTCTATTTACCTGTATAAATTATTTCCAAATGGGCCTCTTAAGCACGCCAATAAGTACGCAGGATTGCCGATTCCACCTTCGTGTATCTAGAGAGTCGTTAATCAGCCTGTTTAAAGCGGTGGATTTGACGTCTTTGTTTTTTATTAGGCCGTTCAGATTGCGGAGCCGATGCATTCATATCTTTGTTGAGAGCGATTAAAGCTTGTCTACGTTTAAGGCTTTTTTCGTCTTCTAAGTATAGTTGAATGGCTTCAGTGGCGGGTCGGCGCTGCGCATTTAAGCCGACGATGGTTAATTCCCACTGGTATCCAATTTTGTTAATTTGTACCCTATCGTCGGGTTGAATCTCTTTGCTCGGCTTTACGCGTTGGCCGTTGACGTGTACTTTTCCACCTGCAATGGCATCAGTGGCTAGGCGTCGAGTTTTATAAAAACGAGCGGCCCATAACCACTTATCTAAACGTTGTTTAAGTAGAATTTGTTTTTCGCCGGCCACGTCGTTAGGCGAGCAAGTCGTCGAGCTTACCCTCGCTTTCGAAACCATAAAGTTCCGTGCAATCGCCGATATGCGCGTCGCCATTGAATATTTGCGGTAAGGTCCTGCGTTGACTCTTGCGCATCATTTCGGCTCTTTTTTCAGGCTCTTTATCGACAGAAATTTCAGTATAGGGGACGTTTTTTCCATCGAGTAAGCGTAGTGCCTGAACACAAAAAGGACAATATGCGGTAGTGTATATAGTGATCTTAGACATGAGAGTAGGTGTTATTGAAACGCTGAATTTTAACAGACTTTAATAATTTAAAGGCTGAATCAAGGGTTTATACTGGCACAAAGACGTTGTTTTCAGTAGAATTACGCCTCAAAATATTTTTTAGTTAAAACCAAGAGAGAATTAAGTAATGAAGCGATTATTAGCAAGTTTATTGGGTTTTGGGCTAGTGTTTTCTATAACAGTTCATGCGGCTGGTGATATTGAAGCCGGTATGGTTAAAGGACAAACTTGTTTGGGCTGCCACGGTGTCGCCAACTATAATAATGTTTATCCAACGTATCACGTGCCAAAATTAGGCGGCCAACACGCTGACTATTTGGTAGCGGCTATGAAAGCCTATAAAGACGGTTTGCGTAAACATGCAACGATGTACGGCAATGTGGCGGATTTGTCCGAACAAGATATGCAAGATATCGCAGCGTACTTTGAACAAGACGGCAAATAATTGCTATAACACCCGGTCAATTAAGGAAAAAAATGAAACAGTTAATTAAGCTAATTTTTACAATCAGTTTTATCGTCGCCTCAGTTAGCGCTTTTGCAGCAGCTGATATAGAAGCAGGTAAAGAAAAATCAACCGCTTGTGCGGCTTGTCATGGAGCCGATGGCGTCAGTGCCAGCCCAATGTTTCCAACCATCGCTGGTCAACACGCAGATTACATGGTGAAGGCATTAAACGATTATAAATCTGGCGCACGCAAAAATCCTATTATGCAGGCCAATGTCGCTTCATTGAGTAATGAAGATATCGTAAATTTAGCGGCTTACTTTGCTCAGCAAAGCGGTTTAAAGACGTTAAAAAAATAAAAATGGGCTGCAAAGCCTGTTTGCATAGAAAACGCGCATATTCTGCGCGTTTTTTTGTACCTAATGATTAACAGGAGAGACTATGAATCAAGAGGTCACGCTTAAAATTAAAAAGAACGAACAAGGTCAACTCGTCGAAGAATGTGAATACGTCGGCGAACAGATGCACGGTAAACGTAGGATATGGCATCCATCGGGAGTAAAAATTTCCGAAACAGATTTCGTTCGTGACGCAATGGACGGGCAGCACATCTCATGGTATTTAACGGGGCAGGTCGCTTTGCAGGCCGTCGTTGTCCAGGGTAATTATCACGGTTTATTTACAACGTACTGGCCGAGCGGCGAAAAAAGAGAGGAAGGTCAGTTGCATCAAGGTGACCGCGTTGGGGTCTTTAAATCCTGGTCTGATGCGGGCGTCTTGTTGGCGGAAAAAGATTACGATCAATAGTCGCATTTGAATATATTGTTGGCGTATTCATTTGGATAAATCTGAAAACTATGCCTATAATGCGGCACTGCAATATAAAAATTAATTTACCGAGGCAATGGAATGATGGATAAAACCCCGCAAGAGTTATTTGAAAAAATGGCACAAAAAGGCCACGGCATGTTCAAAGATTTTTCTAAGAATGAATCACAGGAAATGATGTCTCAGTTCGCTAATTCGTGGTCAACCATTATGACGCGTGCGATGGAAAGCCCTGACGAGTGGGTTAAAACGGTGTCGGGCTTCTATCAAGAGCAGTTCAATCTTTGGCTTAATATGTTTAACCCAGAAAAAAAATCAACTGTCCAAGCCGCGCGCGGTGACCGACGCTTTTCTGGAGATGAATGGGAAGAAAGCCCGGTACATAATTATCTCAAGCAGTCTTATCTGTTATCCAGCCGATGGTTGACGGGTATGGTCGAAGATTCAACCCTGGATGACGTAACTAAAAAGAAATGTGATTTTTACACGCGCCAGTTTATAGACGCGATATCGCCTTCTAATTTTGCTTTAACAAACCCAGAAGTTTTAAAAGAAACGATCGAGACAAAAGGCCAAAACCTGATGGCTGGGCTTGAGAATTTGATGCAAGATATGGAGAAAGGCCGTATCAGCATGACCGACGAATCGGCATTTGTATTGGGTGAGAATATAGCAACGACGCCTGGTTCGGTGGTGTTTGAAAATAAACTGATCCAGCTGGTTCATTTCAAACCGATGTGCGAAAAAGTGAATGAGCGCCCAGTGTTAATTATTCCCCCGTGCATCAATAAATACTACATTCTTGACCTGTCAAAGGATAATTCATACATCCGTTATTGCTTAGAGCAAGGCAATGACGTGTACATTATTTCCTGGAGAAACCCCGACGAGACATTAGGTGACGTGACCTGGGATGAATATCTATCTGAGGGAACGATGCCCGCAATAGACGCGGTTAAAGCGATCTCTGGCGCGAAGAAAATCAATGCGGTTGCCTGGTGTATAGGTGGAACCATGTTAGCCACAACGATGGCCGTATTGGCAACGAAACGTAAAAAACCCATTGCCAGCGTAACCTTTATCACCACGCTACTGGATTTTTCAGACCCGGGTGAACTGGGGGTTTTCATTGACGAGTCGCAAGTGAAGCAATATGAACATAAGCTGGCAGAAGGTGGAATTATGCCAGGTAAGCAAATGGCTAGTACGTTTTCGATGCTACGCGCTAACGACCTTATCTGGAGCTATGTGGTTAATAATTATTTAAAAGGTAAAACACCGCCACCCTTTGATATTCTTTACTGGAACAGTGATTCTACGAACATGACGGCCGCTATGTATACCTGGTATCTGCGCAATATGTATCTGGAGAATAAACTGGCAAAACCCGGTGCTGTTGAGCTGTGTGGTGTGAAAATTGATTTAGGTAAAATCGACTGCCCCATTTACTTCCTGTCTGCGATTGAAGATCATATCGCACCATGGAAAACCACGTTTATTGGCACCGAACTGGTTAAGGGACCGGTTGAATTTGTACTCACCGCGAGTGGTCACGTCGCTGGTGTTGTCAATCCAGCTTCCAAAAATAGACGACATTTTTGGAAGCAAGGTGAACTTGGGCAGGGCGCTGACCATTGGCTTGAAACGGCTAGTGAAGAACCCGGTAGCTGGTGGCCACATTGGGACGTCTGGTTGAAAAACCAGGGTGGAGAATTGATTGATGCGCCTAAGGAATTAGGTAATAAAGACTATTCAGAGCTTGAGCCCGCACCCGGTTCATTTGTTTTTGCAAAAGGCGATTAGTTTTATTTGGTGACGGCTTTTCTTTTAATCTAATCTCGTTGCTTCAAACATAAAAAACCACTACATTTATAGTGGTTTTTTATGTTTAATTATTAATCTCTAGGTGATATGAAATCCCCCTGTATAAAAATGTGTACGCTGAATGAAGACGACGTCTGTTTGGGTTGTGGTCGCCTATTAGTAGAAATTACTTCTTGGACGTCGCTTACTACTCTTCAACGAGAGGAGGCCACGGCGCAATGCGAAATAAGAATGGCAGAGCTTGATAAAAGCTCACCTCATTTACAAGCGGCAAGAAGGCGTTTTGCAAAAAACATTTGAATTTAGTAATTGTTGGGTCTTGTTTCCACGGGCCTAAGAGGTAAACTTGCAGCATTAAAATAAAAATTGAGGGATCATATGAATGCCGAAAAAGTTGTTTTTAGTTTTTTTATTGTTTTAGCCTTAACACTAAATTTTGGTTTTTTTATGGGAGAGCTAGATGATTTCTCGCACCATAATATTTATGAGTTATTTGCTACCATCGTTGTTAATTTGATTGCGATGGGGCTTAAGTTGGGTGATCGAACCCAGGTGGGAGCCGTTTTATTATCAACTAGTTTAGTAGCAAACTTACAGTTGATCGCCGCAGCACTCGTTTGGGGTTATGTTAATAATATTTCAGGTGTGGGCTTGAACCCAGAAAACACCTCGGTGATCGTTTCTCTAGCTGGAGGTGCACTGATTGCCAATGTCATCTCTGTTGTGATGCTAGTCTCTGAAACACTCATGTCTCGTCGTTAGAGCTTCAAGTATGTCCGACTCAAAGCTGGGTAGGGTTTCATTTATCGTTTTGCGCCATATGCGTACACCCATCATCGTATTCGTGTGTGTGTATGCTATTTGTATACTCGGTATGGTGCTGGTGCCGGGCTTACCTGACGCAGATGGGCAAACGACCTATATGTCATTTTTTCACGCCTATTACTTTTTAGCTTATACCGCGACTACCACGGGTTTCGGTGAGTTACCGTCCCCTTTTAGCGAGGCACAAAGGGTTTGGGCTATTGTGAGTTTGTACCTTAGTATCATTACCTGGATATATACGGTCGGCAAAATAATTTCGCTGATTAAAAACCCTCATTTACAGTCTGCCTTTGCCGAGGAATCGTTCACAAGATCCGTTAGGAAAAAATCTAGCGATTACTACTTAGTCTGCGGTTTTGGAGATACGGGAAGCCTTCTATTACGAGGAATGACTGACGCTGGGCTTTCCGCGGTAGTCATTGATGAAGATTATGAAAGGATACAAGCATTAGATCTACGCGACTACAAAACAAAAGTACTGGGCCTGTGCGCCGATGCGACTACTCCACGTTATTTATTGGATGCTGGCATAGAAAGAGACAAGTGCATAGGTGTATTAATACTGTCAAACGACGAGGAGTCGAATTTAAAAGTCGCCGTTTCGGCTCGAATATTAAGGCCCGATATAAAAATTATTTGTCGTTCTACCTCAGTTGAAAATGAAAGTGAGATCTTAGCGATAGGTGGAGATATTCACGTGGTCGACCCATTTCGTGTATTCGCCAGTTATTTAGGCATGATGATCTACAATCCGACGATTCAAATATTGAATGAATGGATGTCGGGTGCGCCGGGGGCAACATTGGACCGAAATATTTGCCCGCTAAAAGGTGGCAAATGGATTTTATGTGGGCACGGCAGAATGGGGCGTATTATTTATCATAAATTGTCTGAAAAAGAGATTGATATTACGGTGGTCGAACCATTGCTTGAAAAGATCGAAGATATCGCTGAGCACGCCGTATTAGGCAGGGCAAATCTGGAGAACTTAGAAAAAGCGGGGCTCAAAGAGTGTGTTGGAATTATCGCGGGGACGGATAACGATACCTTCAATTTGAGCATGATTCACCAGGCAAACCAGGTCAATCCTTCGTTATTTTCAATTGTTCGGCAAAATAAACATACCAATGAAGTATTATTTAAAAAAGCTGACGTTGATTATATTATGCAACCCAGTTTGGTGATCGCTCGGATGGTCCTGTTTATGTTGACTGCGCCCTTGTTGAAGGCGTTTTTCAGCCATTTGCGACTTCTTTACGAAAACGACCCAGCGAAGCTTGCAGATATCACCAAAAGACTCGCTATTGAGGTGGGAGGGAAGTTTCCCTCGGTTAAGACCTATACGGTTAGTCAGAAAAAAACCCCGGCTATTTATCAAAAACTATTTCAACAAACGGCCGTTACGCTGGGAGATATGTATCGCGACTCGTCAGATCGAAAAAAATTCCTCAAGGCCGTGCCTTTAGTTCATAGACGCGGGAAGGTGATCAAGGTATTGCCGTCTGATGATCTCGAACTGATGACAGAAGATGAGGTGCTATTTTGTATGGAACCAAGTGACAAAATATTCTTTGAAGCGAACATAAGCAATGTTCACACGCTAGGTTATTTGCAAACAGGGATAGAACCGGTTCGAAGTTATTTCTTTAGGTGGCTTAACGCTAAGAAAACGGTGTACTAAGTGTTCGTAATAAAGCGATTTTAGCCCAGCTATTAACTCGTTTTATTTAACCAGCGTTGAATAGAGTCGATATCGGTATGATTCATTAGTGCAGGTGCGTGCCCCGTTTTTGCAATGCTAATGAGGTTCGCTTGCGGGCCAGTTCGGGTCATTTTTTCCGCCGTAATCCCATCTAGTAGGTCAGACTCTTGCCCATGAATTAATAAGGTGGGTTGTTTAATCGCGGACCAAACGGGCCATAAATTAACGTCTTCAAGCGGCTTATTGGCATACGCCTGTGATATGTCGGGGTCGTAATGTAGCGTTAATTGCCCGTTTTCCAATCTGCGTTGGCCGTATAAGGCCAAGTGTTTCCATTGTTCGTCTGATAAGTCCCCGAAGCCGGCATGCACCGTTCTTATATACGCTTCGAGTTCCTCAATGGTGTCAAAGTTAGGCTGTTTCCCCAGGTATTGCGCGATGCGAATTAAGGCGGCTTTAGGAATAAAAGGCCCGACATCATTGAGGATTAATCGTCTGATCGGTGATTTATCCATTGAGGCGAGTAGCATGCCCATTATCCCTCCCATGGAGGTTCCCAACCAGTCGACTTTGTTTTCGTTTGAGTGGGCAATAACAATTAAGCCATCGACGATATATTGAGCGAAGTCATACGCGTTTTTGTTGACCAGCCAATCGCTTTCACCTCTACCAGGAAAATCAAAACAGATGAGCCGGTATTTAGACGATAAGCGTTCTGCGAGGACATCAAAGTCATGTTTGTTGCGGCTTAGTCCGTGCGCACAGACGATAACATTGGGGTTGTCCTTGTCGCCCCATTCGGTATAGGCGATTTTATGTAATCCGCCGACGGAACAACTAGTCAGGTAACGTGTCTGCATCATTCTTAGGGTGATTTTTTGCTGCAACGCAGCTATAATTAATTTGTAAATTTAAGCATAACCCAAATGGTAGGGATAAACATGAGCGAAATAAGAGAAGTTGTTGTATTAAGCGCTGTAAGAACGGCGATTGGTGATTTTGGCGGTGGTTTGAAATCAATAGAGCCGAGTGCTTTGGCCGCGATTACGCTTAAAGAAAGTGTTGCCAGAGCGGGTGTAGAACCATCTGATGTAGGTATGGTGGTGATGGGCACAGTGATCCCAGCAGAAAAAAGATCGGCGTATACCGCTCGGGTCGCACAAATTGATGCGGGCATCCCCTGTGAAACGTCGTGCATAACCGTTAATCGCTTATGTGGTAGTGGTATGCAGGCTATCGTTAATGCGGCGCAGGGTATTATGTTGGGTGATCACGATATCGCCATCGCGGCGGGTGTTGAATCGATGAGTAATTCATTCTATGCGCTACCCGGTGCTCGCTGGGGACACAAAATGGGTGATGGTCAAATGATAGATATGCTGCTAGCGGGTTTAACAGATCCTTTTGGTACAGGGCATATGGGTATGACGGCAGAAAATCTGGCTGACATGTACAACGTATCGCGTGAAGATCAGGACGCACTAGCGGTAAGCAGTCATCAAAATGCAGCGCGAGCACAGGCTGAAGGTCGTTTTGACTCGCAAATTGTTCCTGTTGAAATCAAAACGCGTAAAGGCGTTACTGTATTTGATAAAGACGAACACGTCCGCCCAGACATCTCAATTGAGAAACTGAGCGCTATGCGTCCTGCGTTCAAAAAAGAGGGTTCTATTACGGCGGGTAACGCATCGGGTATTAACGACGCGTCATCAGCGATGGTGTTGATGGAAAAGAGTGCGGCAGAAGCCAAAGGTTTAAAGCCAATGGCGCGTTTAGTGGCCTACTCGCACGCGGGCGTAGACCCTTCCATTATGGGTATTGGTCCGGTGCCAGCGGTGCATAAAATACTCGCCGATACTGGCTTGACGATAGAAGATATCGATGTGTTTGAAGTGAACGAAGCATTTGCAGCCCAAGCTTTGAGCGTGTGTCGTGAACTGAAACTTCCAATGGATAAAGTGAACGTTAATGGTAGTGGTATTTCCCTGGGTCACCCTATTGGTGCATCAGCAAACATTATCGTTGTTAAGGCGCTTCACGAATTAGAACGTGTGCAAGGTAAATATGCTCTAGCAACGTTGTGTATCGGTGGCGGTCAAGGTATCGCAACCATTTGGGAAAGAATGTAAGTTCTTTCCAAGTACAAAAAAGCGGGCCCTTGTAATATCGGGCCCGCTTTTTTTATGTTTGAAATAACTGAGTATTTTTATGCCGCTACTAATTTCAGTACTTAAGTTCTTTAGGCAATGAAAACGTGACCTTTTCCTGGATGCCGTGATTTTCGGTTACCGTGATACCACCCCATTCTTTTAGCTGAGTAATTACGTTTTTTACGAGTTCCTCTGGAGCGGAAGCACCGGCGGTAACACCGATATTTTGGATGCCTGCCAACCAGTTTTTATCGATATCTTCAGCGCCGTCAATCAGGTAAGCGGGCTTGCCAAGTTTTTCTGCAATTTCACGCAGTCTATTTGAATTAGAACTATTAGGCGAACCAACGACAAACACCAGGTCGGATTTATCAGCCAGTTCTTTAACGGCGTCCTGTCTATTTTGTGTGGCGTAACAAATGTCGCTTTTTTTAGGGCCGGCGATATGCGGAAATTTTTCGCGCAGCGCGTCTATTATTGATTCAGTATCGTCCATAGACAGGGTAGTCTGGGTGACGTAGGAAAGGCCCGTATTACTCGGTATTTCTAATGATGGAACGTCTTCCGGTGATTCAACTAGAACAATATTTACACCAGCGTGTTGCTGTTCATAACGCCCCATCGTACCTTCTACTTCTGGGTGGCCTTTGTGGCCGATTAGAATAACGCATCGACCTTTTTTCGCGTTACTGATGACCTCCATATGAACTTTTGTGACCAATGGGCAAGTTGCATCAAATACATTAAGCTTGCGGCGTTTGGCTTCTTCTTCAACGGCTTTTGATACGCCGTGCGCGCTAAATATGACGGTTGAATCATCGGGGATTTCATCCAGTTCTTCGACAAAAATAGCGCCCCTCTTCTTTAAGTTTTCTACAACGAAGCGGTTATGTACCACTTCGTGACGGACATATATAGGCGCGCCGAGTAACTCAAGGGCGCGCTCTACAATGTCGATAGCGCGATCGACCCCAGCACAAAATCCGCGTGGGTTAGCTAATAAAATATTCATTTAATTATCGCTTTGTTGTGTTTGACGTCGATTTTTATCCCAAAGAATTTCAGTCTGTCCGTCTTGTCGAGCCAGCACTCGGCATAAGACAAATAATAAATCTGATAAACGGTTAAGGTATTTGATTACCGGGGGATTAATGCTTTCTTCTCGGGCAAGGCTGACCACTATGCGTTCGCAGCGACGACAAACGGTTCTTGCAACGTGGCAAGCGGCCGCGGGAAGGTTGCCGCCAGGTAAAATGAATTCTTTTAAGGCGGGTAGGTCTGCGTTGTGTGAATCTAATATCTTTTCTAAAGATACGATGTTCGCATCATCAATGGCGTTATAGCCTGGGACACAAAGCTCGCTGCCCAAATCAAATAAATCGTGTTGGATATCAAGCAGTTGATTGGCAATGAGTTCGTCGATGCCAAAGGCAATCACTAAACCAATCTGGCTATTGACTTCGTCTACGGTGCCATAGGCTTCAACGCGTAAAGAGTCCTTATCGACACGGCTGCCGTCGCCTAAGCCTGTCGTGCCAGAGTCGCCAGTTCGTGTGTATATTTTAGAAAGTCTATGTCCCATAGTCGTTAGCTTATTGCCTGTTTAGATAAGATGATGCCATCTTCATCGGTATATAAATAGTCTCCCGGAGTGAACGTCGCGCCGGCAAACGTGACGGGGATATTCTTATCGCCCCAGCCTTTTTTAATACTCTTTAAAGGATTAGTTTGTAATGCGCGTACACCAATAGGCATATCATTTATATCGGCAGAATCCCTGATACAGCCGTAAACGACAACGCCTTGCCAGCCATTTTGGTAGCCCATTTCTGCGAGCATATCGCCGAGTAGGGCGCAGCGCAACGAGCCACCACCATCAATGACTAGAACGGTATCGTTAACTTTTTCAGACAGCATTTCTCGGACTAATACGTTATCTTCAAAAATCTTTACAGTTTGAATCTTGCCGCTGAAGCGCTTATTGCCACCAAATGATTGAAACATCGGTGTTACGATTTGCAAGGTATCAGAAAAATTGTCGCACAAGTCTGCGGTTTTAAAAGTCATATCAGTGGTCTGGATAGGTGGTTAGTGAAAACATTATAAACCAGTTTATTTTACTTGCGCTGAGACTTTATGATCACTGCCTATTTGCGCCCAAGCTGGTCTTAGCCTAGTGAAAGACTTTGATGCCACTACTAGACTTAAGATGAGCCCTTATGCACCTAACAAGTATGGCGTTGAATTGTTTTAATATTGGAATAGCGTAGTTAACCCTGCTCAGGAAAGCAGCATATAAATACATTTAGCTAGAACATGAGTAATAAATATTTTTATTTTTCGTGTGTAAACCAAACATTTGATCGTTGCTCGTTGTGAGACCGACGATCTGAACTTTCTTCAAACCTTATTTCTTCACGCCGTTGAATATTTTCACGTCGATGAAAATTTCTTTTATTTTTTAATCCAATATATTTACAACGACAGGTGTTTTTAGTACAGCCATCTAATGGAAGTATGGGGACGTTATTAAAAGAAAACACTTCATTTTTAAGATGTAAAGCTCTGGGGCAACATTGTGCTTGGTTAACATAATCAATTGTTAAACCAAAGTATTCTCCGGATTCTATGAGCGATTGAAGTCTTGTTTGCTGGTCAGGCGATTTGGTTTTTGTTGGCTTTGTATCGCTGCTTCCACGCAATTTTTTAAAATAGAAAAATAGCAACACGGTTGCTAGTAGGACAACAATAAGCATAATATTCATTCGAACTCTCCATAGTGAATGAAATTTGATTATAAAGACTTATTGTTTTGACGTAAATATAGCTATTGTAGGCCCTAGTCATTCATGAAAATAATTAGAATTGTATTTTTACTAGCTGTCTTCGTTGTAGCTGCTTTTTATACGAAGCTGCAGCGCTTGGAGAGCACCGCCTGGGTCGACCCTTTGTCTGTTTCAATCTACCCTATTAACGCAGATGGCCTGCAATCAACGAGTCGTTACATCGCAGGCTTATCAAAAAGTAACTTTAAAAGCGTTGAGGTTTTTTTTGAAAAACAATGGTCGTATTATAGCGAGTATGGATTTACTCCCGTTAATGTCCAGCTCATGGATCCGATTTATTCCCAACCACCGGAACCCCCAAGCGATGGTAATACGCTAAAAATTATCTTTTGGAGTCTACGTTTGAGGTTTTGGTCATATCAACATGCGATCGATAGCGATAATAACTCAGTCAATATATTTGTTCGTTATCAGCAAGCGGATGAAAATAAACCGATGGCGCATTCATTAGGCCTGCAAAAAGGCTTAATTGGTGTGGTCAACGCCTATGCTGTAAAACAGTATCAGGAGCAGAATAATATAGTCCTCGCTCATGAGTTGTTACACACGGTCGGTGCATCTGATAAGTATGATTTAAAGTCAGGGCAACCCATTTACCCTGAAGGTTTCGCTAGCTCTGATGCATTATATGAGCAATCAAAGGCTGAAATCATGGCAGGGAAAATTCCTCTGAGTGAGTACGAGTCGGTCATGGCGGAAACCTTGAGGCATTGCGTGATAGGAAATAAAACAGCGACTGAAATTGGCTGGATATGATCTAAATCAGGACTGATTTATAAAAATCAGTTAGAATAAGCTAATAATTTAAAGGTATAAGGAGATAAGCTGATGTTTTTTCAAGAACTTAATCATATCCAGTGTAAATCGTATTTAATTGCCGACCTTGAGGCTGGCGTTGCAGCTATTATCGATCCAATAGAAAGCAATATCGATCGTTACCTCGCCGTATTGGCTTATCACAATCTGAGATTGAAATTCGTCGCCGATACGCATACACACGCAGACCACCGTTCGGCTTGTACGGCTCTTAGACGTTTGACGGGTACAGACGTTTTAATGCACGAATTATCACCGCAGCCACACGTTGATGGGCGTTTAAATGATGGCGATGAACTATCCGTCGGCAGTATTGGTATTAAAGTACTGCACACCCCTGGCCATACGCCCGATAGTATCAGTTTTTACGTTAACGAAGACCGCGTTTTGACGGGTGACGTTATCCTGATTCAGGGAACCGGGCGCGCTGATTTTGCCGGTGGCGATGCGGGCGATCAGTATGATTCGATTACATCAAAGATATTCACTTTACCTAATAGTACTATTATTTTCCCAGGGCACGATTATCGAGGCAATACAGAATCAACCGTCGCTGTTGAAAAGGCGAGCAACCCACGAGTAGCCGGTAAGACTCGCGAGGAGTATATCGATATTATGAATAACCTGAATTTACCCTTGCCGGAAAGCATTCAAGAAGTACTGCAAATCAATCAAAGCGAAGTGGATGATGATCGACTTAAATTTCCCCTGCTAGCAGAGTTGAATAAAGTGCTACAAATGGATCCAGATGTCGTTAGACATAAAATAGATAGTAGCAGCGAGTCTGTCATTATTGACGTGCGTGAAGAGTCAGAATATAGCGGCGAGCTGGGGCATATTAAAGGTAGTAGATTAATACCGATGGCAAAGATTCCAGCCTCACTTGATTCTTTAGAACCTGTCAGGGATAAGGAGATTATTTTAGTCTGTCGTTCGGGTGTCAGAAGTACGACAGCAGCGGCTATATTGAAAGGTCTAGGTTTTGCAAACGTGAAAAACTTAAAAGATGGGATGTTGGCGTGGAACAAGCTAGGCTTTCCCGTCGAGCGCTAAGTTTTTTATCTGTTTTTTATTGTTTGGGCTAAATTTTCAAGCTGGTGAATACTATAACGGGCCTCTTTTTTAAGTTTATGCCGGATCAACAAAGGGCCAATTAATGGTGGCACCCAAAAATCAGGAACCATTTCGCTTGAAAAATAAAAGAGAGTGCTGCCATCTTCTTTAGCCGGAACGAGTTGCCACTGCATCCATCCAGATTCAAAGTCACTCTGTTCGCGGATAATTCGGGCGGTGACGGTATGGTTATTAACCGTTAGTTTAAGCGTTTGCTTTTTTTCAAAACAAATAATCGCGAAGCAAACCCTGAGGTCAAGGAGTAAATCTCCATTGGCTAACAACTGACTTTTATGAATTGTTTGGCTAAACGTATTGAGCTTCTCGTACGAGGTTAATAACTCAAATAAAACAGCAGGCGCCGCGTGGATTTTTGTTGAAAGTTCGCTGCGATACGTGTTGTTGACGTAATCAACCTTGACCAAGGTCGCTTCTTCGGCAAACGCCAAGCTTGGCAAAGCCATTAAAGAAAACAGAAATAAATAGCTAAAAATTTGAAAGCCGTTTGAAAAAAGGGCTGGAAGAGGTCGGGCGATATTATTCGAGGATAAAAAAACCTGAAGATCTCTCATCAGGTTTTTCTAGAGAAGCATGGTTTTTAAGCTGCTTGAACAGGAATGGCGTTTTTGGTTTCTTTAACACCGTTGTTCTCGTCGAGATAAATCAAACGCGGTTTGAAGGTGATCAGTTCCATCTCGTTGTATTCAGAATAAGCGCAAATAATTAAAATGTCACCTTCTGCAGCGCGGCGTGCGGCGGCTCCATTGACAGAAATAACACCACTGTTGCTTTCAGCACGGATCGCATACGTAGTAAAACGTTCGCCGTTATTTACATTATAAATTTCAATTTGCTGGTATTCGCGAATACCTGAAAGGTCGAGCAGGCTGCCATCAATTGCACACGAACCTTCATAATGAAGCTCGCTATGAGTCACAGTGGCCCTGTGCAATTTCGTTTGTAACATGGTTGAACGCATATACTTACTTAGAGTTTAACAAAACGGCTGGGAATTATGCCTGATATGTGGGCTTCCATCAACATTTATGTGCAAACGCAATAATGTTTTTTTAAAAGCATAGGGGAGATGTTTATATTGGTCATTTAAAATTTAACCGGTGGTGGTTTGTTATCAATTCCGGTCGATTCCGACACGACCTTTCTCGCGGATTCTCTTGACTGTTGAAATAGACTTTCTATAGAAGGCTCGTCGCCAGAGTTCTCAGCTATTCGTTGATTATCTTCCGAGTTCAAAACGTGCAGGGTTTGTGTTGGAAAAGCCATATCGATCTGTTGTGCTTTAGCTAGACGTAAGATATCCAGTAAAAACCGCTGCCGTTCACGAAGCTCAGTACTCCAATCGGGTGTCTCCCAAAACACATAGACTAAAATATCTAGTGATGAGGCTCCTAGCTCGCTGAGGTAAACGTGGTAATAATCCTTTCTCATATACGGGTGTAGTCGAATGAGCTCTCTAATCCCTTCGCAGAAAGCTTCAATTTTATCGGGGGCTGTGTCGTAAGTGATCGAAAGCTGGCATTTAAAACGCCTGTAGCGACGTTGCCCCATATTATCGACCTTTGCGGTGATGAAAACGGCATTAGGAAGGGTGATTAAGGAGTCATAGAAGGTGCGAACTTTTGTACTTCTTAAACCTACTTCTTCAACGCTGCCTTCCACATCATTCACCACAATCCAGTCACCGGTATGGAAAGTCTGGTCCATAATGACGGTAATGGAACCGAATAAATTTTGCACGACGTCTTTGGCGGCTAAGGCAAAAGCAAGCCCGCCCAGTCCAAGGCCGGCGAGCAAACTTGAAACGTTTAGATTTAAATTAGCAGCGACAAAGGTAATGCCCACGACGGTGACAAAAACCTTCAGTGTCTTACTAATTAAAGGCACCAGGACGTCGTCTACTTTGTTGTCAGTTTGGTCGGCGTGATGGCGTAAATAAAGCGTTACCAAATCGACCAGTCGGTACGCACCCCAAACACCAGCGAAGCCGGCTAGAATTTTGACAGCCACCAGTAAAATGATCATGGCCTGGCTGGGAAGCCCTAATAAGTTAAGCCCGCCCCACCATATACTAGCCATCACCAGCATACCCAGTGGTCGTAGTAAATCGTCAGGCGTGTCTTTAAGTACAACGTTTTGGGTTTTAAGACGGAATTTTTTAATTGATAGTTGTAGTGTGAACGACGTCATTTTGTCGGCAATTACACCGAACGCAATGGTGAGTAATATGCCTAGCCATTGCCAGTTTTCAAGTAAGAATGAACGAGTTCTTAGAGACTCAGGTAATTGTTGGCGTAATTGAATATACCAAGGTAAGTAAATGGATTTTTGATCGTTTATTTTGAGGCTTTTTTGCGAGGATAGCTCTTCCCTGATGCTCGGCAGTGACGACAGCGTATCCTGGCTAAATAACCACCGACCGTCATTTAATCGATGGATGCTGACTTTACCACTTTCATAACGAGAGAAGACATAGGTTTTACCTTCTTTATTAGCAGGGATAGTATCCAGTTCTACAATTTTAGTTTTATCAATGACCTCCAGTAGACTCCACGCTAGATCACGTCCTTTTTCTTCGCGAATAAGCGGATTGATGGCGGATAAATCCAGTGTTTTTATAGCATTCTTAATGCGTTCTGGTTTGCCTCGTTTAATGTCATTCATGCTATGCAAAAAAGTGGCAAAGGTCTCTTTAGGGGAGTTAAGCCCTATGTTTTCATCTGCCTGAGCAGAGTCTGCTTCTGAGCCAGTCTGATCAGTGTCCTGCTCAGCAAATGAGAGGTTAGAGCATAGGAGTAAAAGAAGAACTAAGAGATGTTTATTCATAAAATTCGTTGCTTACGGAGTGTTAACGTTGAGGTTATCAATCAGTCGTGTAGTACCAAGAAAAGCGGCGACTAAAATAACCAATTCTTTATCGCCTGAAACGGCGGGTCTCAGTTGATCACGTTGAAAAACGTGGAGGTAATCGGGTTTAAAGCCTTGCTGGGTCAATTCAGTTTTGGCGCGGGCCTCGATGGTCGCAAAATCATCCTGTCCATCTAGAATAGCTTGTTGAACGCGCAATAAGGTTTTATATAGCGATGCTGCCGTTTCTCGTTCTACTTCAGATAAATAACCATTTCTTGAGCTCATCGCCAAACCATCCGGCTCTCTAACGATGGCTTCGCCGATAAGGCTGATGGGTATATTTAAATCTGCCACCATGCGACGAATAACCGCGAGTTGTTGGAAGTCTTTTTCGCCAAAGATGGCGACGTCAGCGCGCGTTATATTAAACAGCTTGCAAACGATGGTGGTCACGCCATCAAAATGCCCCGCTCTAGAAGCGCCGCAGAGTATATCGGTCAGGCCGGGCACGTGAACGTGGGTCGTATTGTCGCCGCCTAGTGGGTAAATCTCAGTAATACTGGGGGCGAAAAGAATATCGGTGTTTAACGAGGTTAGTTTGTCGATATCATCTTGCAGTGTGCGAGGGTAGTTACCGAGGTCTTCGTTAGCTGAAAACTGTGTTGGGTTGACGAACAGGCTCACCACCACAATATCGGCGTGTCGTTGCGCGCTCGTGACTAATTGAAGGTGCCCTGCGTGCAAGTTGCCCATGGTGGGAACCAGGGCAATAGAATGCCCTAGCTTTTTGTGTTCATTCAGGCGATCTTGCAGCTCTTTAATCGTATGTACAACAATCATCACTAAAAAGAATGTTCGGCAGATGGGAAGCGTTTGTTTTTAACAGCGTCAACGTAAGCACTGACGGCAGCAGAAATATTACCGGCTTCCAGCATAAAGTTTTTGCTAAATTTGGGTCGTTTACCAACGGTAATATCTAGCATATCGTAGCTAACCAGTACCTGACCGTCACAATCAACACCCGCGCCGATACCAATAATAGGAATATTGACCGAAGCGGTTATTTTTTTGGCTAAGGCGGCGGGAATACATTCAAGCACAATGGCGCTGGCACCAGCTTGTTCGAGACATTTTGCGTCGTTTAAAATAATATTGGCCTGGGCCTCATCTTTACCTTGAACGCGGTAGCCGCCCAGTTGGTTTACCGATTGTGGGAGTAAACCTAGATGCCCGCATACGGGTATACCTTGCTCGACGATTTGCTTAACGCTGTCCAGAATCTTTTGCCCGCCCTCGAGTTTTACCATTTGCGCGCGACCTTGTTGCATTAGCTTGCCTGCATTTTTAACGGCGTCATGGGTGTTTGAGTAACTCATAAAAGGCATATCAGTGACTAACAGGGCGCGTTTAAGCCCACGAGACACTAATTTTGAATGATAGGCCATCTCGTCAATGGTGACAGGAACGGTGCTCGCCTGCCCTTGTACGACCATACCGAGCGAATCACCAACCAGTACCATATCAACGCCGGCACTATCTAAAATATGCGCAAAACTGGCGTCATAGGCGGTGAGGCTGGCGATCTTTTCGTGGCGCGCCTTCATTGCCAGAAGTTCGATATTGCTTATTTGTTTAGTGGTGGATTGTTGGCTCATAACGACCTCAAAATCGATTATAAAAGGGGAAGCGGATTTAAAAAGTGCCGCCCCGAACGGATGGAACAAATGTGTTTTAGCAGTTGTTCATAATCGCTGTCATTATCGACGGGATTAATGTCGCTTGCATTAACTATTAACAACGGGCTGGTATCGTAACGGTGAAAGAACTCTGTGTAAGCGTCAGATAATTTTTCCAGGTATTCACCGCTGATATTCTTTTCGTGATGTATGCCGCGTTTTCTAATGCGGCTCATTAAAACGTCTACGGGTGCCTGTAAATAGACGACCAAATCGGCCTTTGTCGTTTGTACAGACAATGACCGGTACATTTGTTCGTACAGTTTATATTCTTCGTCGGTCAGCGTTAGTTTGGCAAAAATGGGGTCTTTTTCGAGCATGAAATCCGACACGATACCGGTTGAAAATAGATCGTTTTGATTTAATTCATTCCATTGTTTAACGCGTTCGGTAAGAAAATGCAGTTGAACGGGAAGAGCCGACTGGTGTGTATTGCTATAAAAGTGCTCCAAGAATGGATTTTCATCGGCTTTCTCCTGCGCAAGATCGCAATTAAAGCTCTTAGCGAGCCGTTTTGCTAAACTACTTTTACCGACACCTATGGGGCCTTCAACGGCGATGAACTTAGGTGGCTTGCTGGTTTCTAATGTGGTGTTTTCCAAAGTGATTTTTTAACTGTAGGTGATAGTCGTCGAATAGGGGCGAAACACTTTAACAAACAGACAGGTGTTTTTCGAGAGTTTCAGCGCTGATTATACAAGGGGCCGGTTCATTGAGTTCTTCAATCAGTTGCTGAACGGGGCCTAAGCGTGGAATATCAAGTTGCTTATCTATTTCGAACAAGGGGTAGAGGACAAAGCTTCGTAAGTGTAAACCGGGGTGGGGTAGCGTCAGTTTGGGGTCGATAGAACATTTATCGCCATACAGTAATATGTCCAAATCGAGGGTTCTAGCGCCCCACCTTCCAGACTCTCTCGTTCTGCCTTGCGTCGTCTCAATCGTTTGTAACGCCTCTAAAAGCGCTAAGGGTTCGAGCGAGGTCATTATTTTAGCCGCGGCATTTACGTAATGCGGCTGATCTTGCGGACCCATAGGTGGTGTTTCATATAAGCTTGAAATAGCCTCAAGCGAAACACCATTTAATACCTTGATACGTTCGATAGCCCGTAATATTTGTTGCACGGGCTGGTTTAAGTTACTCCCTAAACCAATGAAAGCGCTCGTAGGCATATTATTTAGCGGGCGATTTATTGCCAGTAGATTTACTACGGGGTTTTCTGTGCTGTTTGAATTGATTGAGCCTTGCCAATAACTTTTGTTCAGCTGGATCCAGCGTTTGAATATGCGTCCACCATTCGGCGATACTCGGATCGATTTCACCGTTCTGGGAGCGCAGGAGCATAAAATCATACGCTGCGCGGAAACGAGGGTGTTCTAAAAACCGCAAACAGCGAACGCCTACCTGCTTATGAAAACGGGGTTGTAGGGCCCAAACTTCGCGCATCGGTGTGGTGATGCGTTTTGGAATAGCGACCACGCTGATTTGATGTGCAACGACCTCATTAGCGGCAGCGTGTATAGCCTGAGTATCGCTATTGAGAGATGGCCTGTATTTTTCGCTTAAACGGCGTACGGGTTCCCACAATAAGGTGGCTAATAAGAAGTAAGGGGTAATCCGTTGATGGTTTTTTAAGCGACTTTCGGTATTTTCCATGGCTTGCTTGATCAGCGCCAAGGGTTCATCGCTGCTGGCGTTTTGCAGGCAAATTTCAGTTTGAGGGAAGAGCGCTTTAAATAAGCCGTACTGCTGCAGGTTTTCGAATACTTGATTGGCGTGAGTATTTAAAAACAGCTTTAGGACCTCATCATATAAGCGTGCAGACGGTATATCTTTTAAAAGAGGCGCCAATTTCAGCATAGGGGCTTCGGTTTCGGCATCTATTTGAAACCCAAGTTTTGCCTTAAATCGAACCGCGCGAATTAGCCGTACCGGGTCTTCTTTGAAGCGCGTAACCGGGTCGCCCATTAACCTGATTAGCTTCGCCCGATGATCTAGTATACCGCCGACGTAATCTATAACGGTGGAGTTTTGTGCGTCTAAATACAGAGCGTTGACGGTGAAATCACGGCGCCAGGCGTCTTCTTCCAGAGTGCCGTAAACGTTGTCACGTAAGAGGCGGCCGCCTTCGTGCGCGCGGCTAGTGTCTTTGTTTTGTTTGACGTGAGGTCCGCGAAAGGTCGCTACTTCTATAATATGACGACCAAAATGGATATGCGCGAGACGGAACCTACGTCCAATCAAGCGGCAATTTTTGAATAAGGCCTGGATCTGTTCGGGTTCCGCATTGGTAGCAACGTCAAAATCTTTTGGGTGCATGCCCAATAATAAATCCCTCACACAACCGCCGACCAAATAAGCCTGAAAACCGGCCTTGGCAAGGCGATCAGTGATTGAAACGGCGTACTTTTCCAAGTCGTTAACGGACAAGCCAAGTTCGCTTAGAGAGTATGTGGTTGGTTTTTTATGCAGAGACAAATTTATGCTTATTTTCTAAAGGTCAAAAGGGCTTGTTTAATACAGCGCTTATATTGTAACGCATATAAATGGGGATGCACTTAAGAGATTATTTTGTTGAACGATTGCGCTAACAGCTTGATACCATTAGGCCTATATGCCTCTTATCGTCTAAAGGTGTAGGGCGTAACTCTCTCACGCCGATAACAGAGGCTTGAAAGCATTTTGTGGGCCGTTAGTTAAAGAATTTTTAATCATTTATCCATGCTTTAAGAGTTTGTTTCCGCGAGGTACACCCGATTGCGGCCGTCGGCTTTCGCCCTATATAAGGCTTTATCAGCGGCTTCGGCTAAGCTGGTCTGATCGGGATAACCAGGGTATTCAGCTATTCCTGCACTGAAGGTCACAGAAAACGAACGTTTGTTAGCGGTAAATGTTACGGCGCTTATTTTTTCTAGTAAGTCATTAATGACCATAAGCGCCTGTTCGAGTTTTGTTTCAGCTAACAAAATGACAAATTCCTCACCTCCAAAACGAACGGCGGTATCGACCGAGCGCAATCGTTGGGTGATCAGTGAGCCGAGGGTGCGAAGTACCTCATCACCCGCTTGATGTCCAAATTGGTCATTCACTTGTTTAAAGTGGTCTAAATCCAGCATTACGTATGAAAAACGACCCTGATTTCGTAGACAGGAGGCCATCTGTTTTCCTATTATGGCAGTAAAATAAGTGCGATTTGACAGGCCTGTTAGGGGGTCATTTAGCATCAAACTTTGCACCGCTCGTGTGTGAACTGCTTTAGCTTCGACTTTGGCAATAAGTTGTTGAGGAGGCATTCCTTTAATAAAAAAATCATTGCCCCCCGAGCGAAACGCATCAATATGTCGGTTTATATCGGTTTCAACTGAGAAAAATACGATCGAGATTCCTGTATACATATTTTGCTGCCGAATAACGGCCGCTAATTCAAGACCATTACACGCTGGCATATGAAGGTCGAGCAAAATAAGTTCTGGTTGAAATGAAGCCAGCGGACCTAATAAACTCATCGGGTCGGTGACGACTATCGTTTTCATCCCTGCGTTTTGCAGTGTTAAAGCCGTGTGGTGGGCAAATTGAACGTCATCATCGACCAGTAAAATACGGTAAGGGGGCTTAATAAGGGGCTTACAGAGGTCTCGCATCAACTTAATCAACTTGGGCATGATAACGGGAGTAATAAAACAGTCTAGCGCACCCGCTCTAACCGCGGATAAGCGTGTCGGCATATCATCTCGATCAGAGATGATGACCAGTTCGGGTGGGTGGGGTAGGGATTCTCTGAAGTGTTTAAAGCTAGCTATTTCATGCTCTCTAGTGTGTGCCGAGCTTATTTCGACGAGAACACAACGGTAATTAGTTTTTTTAATATGAGTGACCAAGTCAGTCTCTGGACTCAATACTTCGATCTTGATGTCGTAGGGTTCAAGTTTTGAAGCCAGCTCAGAACTAAGCTCCTCGTTGTCACTGATGAACAGAACACAGGGGGAGTCGTGTCGAGCTGTAGGCGCTTTTATTAATGATGGCGTTCTGGTTGTAGGGAAGTCATAGTTAGGAGGGCGTAGTGCTGCCTGTTCCAGGTTGAGCAATAGCCGCTCAACATCATCAGGTCTGAACGCATCGTCCATACCGTGTTCGTGATACTGGCGTAATATGTTTTCTAGTTGAGCAGCGACTTCGCTGAGTTCAGAAAAGCCAAATGTAGCGCCAGAACCGATTAAATTATGCGCTTTTCTAATGAGTTCTTTTAATAGGTGGTGGTCATTTTTTTCTATTAATGTAGACCAGTCCAGCCTTATTGCGGTTAATTTATCTGGCAGCTGCGCGGCATATTCATCGCATAAAGCCTTAAGCTGTTGATTTTTATCCACCGGTAGTAGTGCCTAAAATTTCTTTTACCTGGTCGGCTAATGTCAGCGGACTAAATGGTTTAGCAATAACGCCTATCGCGCCGAGTTCAAGGTAGTGCTTTACTTCATGGGTCTGCACTCTGGCGGTCATAAACACCACGGGAATTTTTGTGCAAAAGGGTATTTTCTTTAACGCCTGGAAAGTTTCTAAACCATCCATTCCTGGCATCATGACGTCCAGTAAAATGATGTCGGGATTAAAGTCTTCGACCTGATCAAGCGCTTCCTGGCCCGAACTGCAAATCGCCAGCTTAAACCCACCTATCTTTTCCAATGCGATGCGGGCGATAGTTTGAATATCCACTTCATCTTCAACATAAAGTACTTTTTTTTGTTCTGACATAGTCCTAATCCTTAGTGGTTTTCAATTGCTGTTGAAGAATGAAATCAATCGATCGGATCAGGTCTTCATTGCTGGTTTTTGATTTGACTAAACTCGCGTCAACCCTGTCTTTAAGTTCTTCAGTTTTATCCAGTGCGGAGAACACAACTACGGGTATGGGTGGGTTTCTCTGGGCCATCACCGGTAATAAACTGCTGCCAGAGCCATCTGGTAACATTAAGTCGAGTATGACTAAATCATAGTCGTTTTTCAATTTTTCATTAGCCATTTTTAAATCAATGGCGACGTCTACCGTCGCTGTGTTTTGTAATAGTGCGCCTATTAAGGTCACGATATCGGGGTCATCTTCTATATGTAATATTCGGAAGTGCTTGTTTTGCTTGTTGCCCATTGCCTGGCGAATAGCCACGTCTAAACGTTTCTGGTCTATCGGTTTGCTCAACCAGTCATAAACGAATAACGCGTCACCACTGAGTTCTTTCCTTGCCTCGTCGGCAACGGCGGAAATGATGATGACCGGCAGTTCTTTTAGACCTTCGGTTTGCCTTATTTCTTTAAAGAAATCAATCCCACTTTGTCCAGGGAGCATTAAATCTAGGGTCATCGCGGCATAACTGTTGACCTGTAATTTTTGCTTTGCTTGTTCCGCATTCGCGGCGATATCGGTTGAATATCCCTTTTTTTCCAGCATCAGTTGCAGTAAGTTGGCAATATCGGGGTCATCTTCACAGATTAAAATAGTGCCAGATTGACCTTCTATCGCCGGGCTAGTAGTCAGCAACTCCTGTTGATAAATGGGTAAATCAAAATAAAAGCTGGTTTTTTTATTGATTTCGGATTCATAGCCGATGTTGCCGTCTAGTTTTTCAATAATCGTTTTACTAATACTCAGGCCTAAACCGGTGCCACCTTTTTGCTTGGTTGACGAGGCATCCGCCTGGGAAAATTTGTTAAAGATACGGTCTCTAAATTCATCCGGTATGCCTGAGCCATAATCCGTCACGCAGACACGGACCCTACCTTCGCGTAGCGCAATGCCCACATCGACCGTGTCACCCCGATTCGAAAATTTAGCCGCATTGGATAATAAATTAGTCAGCACTTGGATTAAACGATCGCTATCAGCCATAACAAAACAGTTTGGCACTTGATGGACGAGTTGGAATGTAACACCGTATTCGTCACCATAAGCTTGGTTAGCTTGTATTGAATCGTGCACGATGTTCATGATTTCAACGGGCTTCATGTGCAGTTCTATATGTCCAGACTCAATTTTTTCTATGTCTAAAATATCATTAATCAGTCGGATTAAACGCTCGCTGTTGTTACTGGCTATGTGCAATAAAGGCGTGCATTCTTTAGAAATGGTACCCATAGCACCGCTAAGAATGAGTTCCAACGCGCCCTGTATAGACGTCAGTGGTGTGCGCAATTCATGACTAACGGTAGAAATAAATTCATTTTTCATTTTATCGATTTTCTTGCGTTCAGTAATATCGCGGACTAAACCGATAAACATACGTTTATCATCGACCATTATTTGGCTAACGGAGAGTTCCATCGGAAAGATCTCGCCATTTTTTCGTAGGCCTTTAACCTCGCGTCCTGAACCAATGATTTTAGCCTCTCCTGTAGTCATATAATTGTGCAGGTAGCCATCGTGTTCACTATGGTATGGCTCAGGCATCAGCAATTTTATATTTTGCCCTTTAACGTCTTTTTCTTCGTAGCCGAAGATCCTTTCTGAGGCCGGGTTCATGCTGTCGAGGGTCCCTTGCTCGTCTATGGTGATAATACCTTCGAGTACAGCGTCTATAACCGAACGATAACGCGCCTCCCTATTACGAATATCTTTTTCAAAGTTTTTACGTTCGGTGATATCGCGAACTAAGCCAGAAAATATTTGTTGACCATCAATATTCATCTCGCTGACGGCTAGCTCCATTGGGAATACGGAACCATCTTTGCGCTTACCTTGTACCTCACGGCCAATACCAATAATTTTTTTCTCGCCGGTATCTCTATAGTTTTTCAGATAGCCATCGTGTTCGTCGACATAAGGTTTGGGCATTAACATTTTGATATTATGCCCGCTTACTTCGGCGGCAGAATAGCCAAAAATCCGCTCGGCCGCTGGGTTGAACGACTCAATGATGCCAGCGGCATTGATGCTAATAATGCCATCAACGACGTGATTGATGACCGCGGTCAGCTTCTTTGTTTGCGCGTCAACTTCCTTATTCAATTGTTTGGTAGCGTATTGCTGGTTTTCAGCAAAAGCATTGATGGCCGTATACAGCGTGAGAAACTCATCTTTTGCTGATTTTGGATTAACACGCATCCTCAAGTCACCATTTTGCAATTGCTGCGCTGCCGTTGCTAAATCCACTACGGGCGTCAGAATTTTTCTAGAGACAAACCATACAATAAGTGCAAGTGAGAGTAGGCCACTAAAAAGACTGATAAATAGTATTTTATTGAGCGCCGAAGTGGCTTCTGATAAGGCTACGTTTTCAGGGATATCCAGAGTTAATGCCCAGTAACGGTTTTGATCCAGGGGTGAAAAAAAGATCTTCTGGAAGCCATTCAGCTCTTCATTTTCCTCATTAAGGGCCATATAATTATCTTTGCGCTTAACGATTTCGGCTAGCGCCGGTTTAGCGTCTTTGAGCCGGAAATCAACACCCCGTTCCAGACCGAATGTTTTGCTAGCATCCTGATGTTTTATAAAGTAACCATCTTGATCAATAATATTCCGCTGTATACCGTTGGGTTCAGAGTTAATATGAGTGAACAGTTGAGCGGCAGAAAGGTTGATCACAATCAGGCCAGTAATCTGCTGCTCCACATTGTGGACGGGGGTTGCCATCCTCAATACCGGCACGTGCGGCAGCTGGATAATACCTTTCTCTCGGTTCAAGTTGACATCAGAATAGTAGGTTTCGTTGGGTTGTAACTTAAGCGTTTCACTGACATACAGCGAGTCGGCTTTATTTTGCAACGTATCCTCGGCAGCTATCTCAATATCGCCATCAAGGTTCTTTTCAACCCTCACTAACTCATTGCCAGAGGCGTCAATAAACCTGATCTGAAAATATTCAGAATGATTTTGCAGAAAAGCACCAAAAGTTGTAATCAGGCGCTGACGCCAGGTTTGAAGAGTATTACCACTTTGCGGATCAATATTATTATTGGCCCTGGCGCGAATGATGGCAGCGATGGGAGGGAAGTCGTGTAGCGACAGTAGATTGTTGCGGTGACCATGCAATATGCCTTCAATCTCGTGCTGAAGCAAAGAAAGCTTGCTGAGTTCTAGCTCGATGATTTTTTGTTCGATAACACTCTTTGATTGGAAGTAACTGACAGAAGAGATAATAAACAGCATCAAAATAATAACCCCGCCTAACACCAGCGTTGTTTTACCTCTGAGCCCTATTTGAAAGTTTTTGTACATCCACTAACTCCGTTAAGAAATCGTTAATACCGTCGAGTTTAAATGATTTGACAGCTGGGCTATCAGTTTTTGTATGGTGTGGAGCGCTGCCCAATGTAAATACTAGCCTATTATGATAAAAATGTGAGTTTAAACACCTATTTCATTAACGTTTGTGCAAGGGGGGGGCAGCGAACAAATGATTGGTCGTTATTAACATCGCCAAAAAGCATGGTCAATAGGCTTAAGTGACCAGCGGTCATGCGATTTCGCTAGCTAAAAATTTTGTTGATTAAGATAATGAAATGGCTAACGAGGTGATATATTAAAACTTGCTAAAAAGGCGTCAACAAAGAGAAGTAAACAGAGTGAAAAAGAATCTATCCCCTGCATGGGTTTTGCTGATATTGGTGATCGTCATTTGGGGCTCAAACTGGCCGATTATGAAAATCGGCCTGCGTTATATCGACCCACTCTGGTTTATAGCAGGGAGGTTGTTCATTGCTTTGCTAGCCATTTCAATATTACTTCTTTTTTTGCGTCGTTTTAAGCTGCCGCATAAGCAAGACATCCCGATCGTTTTCGGGGTAGGGATCATGCAATTTGCAGCTTTTTTGACGCTGATCACCCTGGGCTTAACCGAAGTTAACGCCGGACGAGCTGCTTTACTGGCCTATACAACACCCTTATGGGTGACGCCGGGCGCGCACTTTTTTCTGAAGGAGAGCGTCTCGCGCTTCAAACTAATGGGTGTAAGCTTAGGCCTTTGCGGCCTAATTGTGCTGTTTAACCCATTAGGTTTTGATTGGAATGACGCGTCGGTCGTTAAGGGTAACGCGATTTTATTGGTGGGCGCCTTGATTTGGGCCTTGTCTATTTTGCACATTAGAAAACACCAGTGGAAAGGCAGTGTTCTCGAGTTGACGCCCTGGCAGATCCTCATCGCATTGACCATCGTTGTGCCGATAGCCTGGTTTTCGGAAACGCGCCCGCTTATATGGAGTTCTGAATTAGTTATTATCTTGTTATATAACGGCATTATGGCGACCGCTTTGGCGCAATGGGCCTCTCTACGCGTTACACAATTACTGCCGGCGGTTACCGTGTCTTTGGGTTTTTTAATGGTGCCTATTGCGGGTATTTTCTTCTCTTCTATTTGGCTGGGCGAAGACTTTACGCTAACCCTGGGCTTAGGAACGACGCTTATCGTGGGTGGCTTGTTATTACAGTCGAATATTATAAAGCGGTAATGGCTATGCTTAGTCGATGGTTCGCCATAAGTGCCAGGCAGCGATGGTTCTATAGGGTTGCCATTTTTTCGCGATAGCATCGCACTCGGTAGGCGAGGGTAAAGTGTCCAGTTCGTTGAGCAGTTGAAGGGCTTTTCTTAAGCCCAAATCGCCGGAAGCAAAAATATCTAATCGTTTTAGACCAAACATCAAAAAAATATCGGCGGTCCACGGGCCAATACCTTTTAGTTGGCATAAGCGTTGTTTAACGTCCTGATCTGGATAACGCTGTAAATTGTTAAAGGTATTTTTCTCGTTTAAGGCAAACTCAATGAGGCCGTTGACCGTATTGGTCTTGGCCTGAGACAACCCCGCCTGCTTAAATTGCAGAGGCTTTATTTGGCTGAAAGCTTCGGCTGATACGTCATTCGGGGGTAATAAAGCCTGTACTCTTTGCCGAATAGCGGCGGCGGATTTTACCGATAATTGTTGCGCAATCACCGCGTGAACGAGCGCTTCGAAGGGTTGCTTATTAAAAGGCCTGACGTCCAGAGATGAACCATTTTTTATCAGTTGGCCGAGCGAGGGGTCGTTTTTACTGAGCCAGGCTTCGGCCTCTTTTATACTGTTGGCAAAGCCGTGCATGGGTTAATTCTTCTGACGCCTCGCCGTTAACGAGCTCCAGGCCTCCGCTTCGATAAATACCCGTTTAACCTCGGGGCAAGTTTGTTTAATTTGTAAGTCAATGCTGGCGATGTTTTGTTCAAGTTCGCCAGTCGTCAGGTCGTCTTTAAAGTCTACCTTCATTGTCACTAGAATAAAATCGGGTCCCATGTGCATCGTTAATAATTCATTTATGCGATCGACCGCTCTGTGTTGAGAGGTGATGTCACGAATTTGTGCGACTAATTCAGGGTTCGCGCTTTCGCCAATCAGCAGGCTTTTAGTTTCGTAGGCCAGCCAAATGGCGGTGCCGCCAAGTATTAAACCAATAACAACGGAGGCCATACCGTCGTATAAAGGGTTGCCGGTATAGTGCGCTATGCCAATGCCAACAAAGGCGACCATTAAGCCTAGCATGGCTGCGGAGTCCTCAAAAAGCACGACAAACATTGAGGGGTCTTTGCCCCGTTTCACGGCTTCAACAAACCCCCATTTTCCTTTGCTGCGGGTGAATTCTCGAAAGGCGAAATACCAGGCAGCGCCTTCGAACAGCATGGCCAAGCCTAATACGTAGAAGCTAAGTGTTGGGTCGCCCATGGGCGTGGGAGCCATAATATGGTGAATGCCTTCGTAAATTGAAACGCCTGCGCCAACGGCAAATATAAGAATAGCGACGACAAAACTCCAAAAGTAGATTTCTTTGCCGTGACCAAAAGGAAATTGTTCGTCGGCGGGTTGTTGCGCGCGTTTTAATCCATACAGCAGCAACACTTGATTGCCCGTGTCGACGAGTGAATGAATGCCCTCCGATAGCATCGCGGAACTACCCGAATAAAAAGCGGCGATAAACTTGGTAACAGATATTAGCGAGTTGCCAATCAGGGCGGCGTAAATAACTTTTTTAGAAGCAGATGACATGACGCCCAGTTTAATGAAATTAAACTATCAGTGTGATTATATTTTGTGTTGATGTTAAACGTTTTCAGGCTTGAAACTACGATGATATAGCGTAGGATTGGACTTTGAAATATTAACGAAAACTTAAAATATTAACGAAAACTTCATAATGCGTGACTTCATGACGGTTCGATATCAAGCGGGTTTTTTTGTCGCTTTAGTGGCGCTTATTATAATAACGCCACTTTGCGGATGGTTATTTGATTGCGGTTGTAGCTGGCCTTGGGCTGGGCTTGAAAGTCATTGTAATATTCATAACCCTGAAGCGTTGCATCAATGCCCGTGGTGCGCATCGACTTTTGCGGGCTTGCTCTCTGTTGGGCTGGCGGTGTTAATGGGGTTTTTGTTAGCAATCAGGCAGCTAAAATCGGGTTATGATATGCGCGGTTCAGCTTTAGATGGATGGCGACAGACTTCGGCCGCGTTAGACTTTATCAAACGCGTCAGTATGGGTTTGACGGCTTTTGCCATAACGGCGCTGATCACGGCCTGGCTGTCGGCTTATGTGCAGGGCTACCCGTACTTCGTGTTGAATAAATGGTTGGCTCTTTTAATCATTAATTAATGACCTACAAAATTTAAATGGAAAACATAAAGCAGTGGTTTAATCGATTATTGTCCAACCCCGAAGCCTTAGCGTTGGTAGGTACCTTATTGGTCGGATTATTGGTTATTTTATGGGTCGGCGAGATGCTTTCACCGGTACTAGCCAGCCTTGTTATTGCCTATTTGCTGGAGGGGATGGTCGTCAGGTTCAAATCCATAGGTTTGGCTAGAAAGGCCGCGGTGATCGTATCATTTAGTTTCTTTATGGCGCTGCTATCGTATATGGTATTTGGTCTGATTCCCTTGCTCTCGATACAAACCGTTCAGCTGGCTCAACAATTGCCGACTATGTTGAACCATGGGGTAGAGCTATTTATGGCGTTACCACAAAAATACCCTAATTTTATTTCTGAAGAACAAGTAAAGCTGTTGTTTAGTCAGGCAAGTACGGAAGCGGTCAAATATGGTCAGGAATTGTTATCGTTTTCTGCGGCTTCGGTGCTAAGTTTTGTCACCTTGATCGTTTATCTACTATTGGTTCCGATGATGGTGTTCTTTTTCCTAATGGATAAAGATGACATTATTAAATGGTTCGCCGCTTATTTACCCACTAACAGACGTTTAACTAAAGAAGTTTGGGCAACGGTTAATTTGCAGATAGCGAATTATGTTAGAGGTAAGGTTTGGGAAATTATGATCGTTTGGGTAGTGTGCTATATCGCATTTAGTTTATTAGGATTGAATTACGCGGTATTGCTCAGTTTTTTAGTGGGTTTATCGGTGCTGATACCGTATGTTGGCGCAACGGTGGTGACCATCCCCGTTTTGTTAGTGGCATACGTGCAGTGGAACTGGGGGAATGAGTTTATCTTCTTGATGACCGTGTTCTTAATTATTCAGGCGCTGGATGGTTACGTGCTGGTTCCTTTGTTATTTTCCGAGGTCGTCAACCTCCACCCAGTCGCTATTATTGTGGCGATATTATTTTTTGGTGGAATATGGGGGTTCTGGGGGGTCTTTTTTGCGATACCGTTAGCCACTTTAGTGCAGGCCGTGATGATCGCCTGGCCTACTGATCGCGAAGCTACAACTAGTTAAATTAAAAATCAAATTCAATTAAAAGGAAAACACATGAGGTCGATTAAATTCATTCTTTGCTCGTTATTTTTTGCCACGAGTACGGCTAGCGCATTTGAGTTTTCAGATATTGGCGAGCGGATATTCGGAGACAATGTCAGCGGAGTAGAGGGGCAGATAAAAGATGCGGAATTTGAATTTAAGGTGGGCTCGGTTATTTTATTAGATGAAGTGCTGAGAAAAAACAGCCATATTTTGGTGTCGAGAAATCGTAATTCTGTACTCATTGCTGGGCAAGCCAGCTCACAAGAACTAAAAGATAAGGTTCTGCGCGTAGTGCTAGATGCGGCCCATCTGAAATGGACGCAAGGGGACGTTAATCACGTCGAACCCTCTAATGCACAGGTTTGCGGTGAGAAAGCATCAAAAATGGCGGCCAATGATAGACGTCGTTTTAACCTGAAAACGGCGCAGGATTGCAGCAGCGTTAATCGTTTTTATAACGAGGTACGCGTATCAACGCCAATGAGCGAAATCGCACGAAGTGACGATGACGTGCTTAGGGCAACGATTACTAACAAGTTGCTACACGCCGCTATTATTGATAAAGCCGATGTTATTAAAGTACTAGTATCAGACCAGTACGTTTACTTATTGGGCGACCAGCTCGGTCAGGCGACGGCGCAAAAAGCGACGACATTCGTTGAAGGCATGAGCAAGGCGAAAAAAGTAGTACCGCTATTTAGGTTCTGAGGCGCTATAAAGCACTCGCCGAGGCCAATACCTCTGCGACGTGTTCTTTAACCTTAACTTTTCGCCATTCTTGAACTAGCACGCCTTCTTTGTTAATTAAGAAGGTGCTGCGTTCAATACCCATATATTCTTTGCCGTACAGCTTTTTTAGTTTGATGACGTCAAACAATTTGCATAAGGATTCATCGGGATCGCTGATCAGCTCGAAGGGGAAACTGTATTTCTTTTTGAAGTTTTGGTGTGTTCGAATTGAGTCGCGAGAAACGCCAAAAATAACCGTATTGGCCGCCTGAAAAGCCTCAAAATTATCGCGAAAATCTTGCCCTTCCTGGGTGCAGCCCGGCGTATTATCTTTTGGGTAGAAATAGATAACGATATTTTTTCCTTTCAGACTAGAAAGGCTAAGCGCTTCTTTAGCCGTTGTTTGACAGCAAAATTCAGCGACAGCCTGATTCAATTGTACGATGCTCATTGAGGTATGCCCTTTAATTGTGGAGTAATTATTTGTTATTTTAACAGACTGCTTTTTAGTTGTAGCGTTGATGTATGTATAATAAGTGCAGTTTGGTTATTCGACAGAATACGACTCAATAACCGTTTTTATTTTGTTTAAATTGGATTCAACTATGTTTCAAGGCAGTATCGTTGCGCTCGTCACCCCCATGCACGAAGATGGCTCGTTAGACGAAGTAAATCTACGCAAGCTAGTCGAGTTTCATATCGAGCAGGGAACTGACGCGATCGTGGCGGTGGGTACGACGGGTGAATCTGCTACTTTAAACGAACAAGAGCACTGCGGTGTTATTCGTCAGGTAGTCGAGATGGTCGCGGGCCGAATTCCGGTGATTGCCGGTACGGGTGCGAATTCAACCTCAGAGGCTATTGATTTAACGCGTTGTGCCGTCGAGGCGGGGGCCGATGCCTGTTTATTAGTCACGCCGTATTACAATAAGCCGACTCAGGAAGGCCTGGTGCTGCATTATAAAGCGATTGCAGCGGCGGTGGATATTCCTCAAATTTTATACAATGTGCCCGGCCGAACGGCTTGTAATATGTTGCCAGAAACGGTGGCGCAATTAAAAGACGTGCCAAATATTGTGGGCGTTAAAGATGCCACGGGTGACTTAGCCGTTGGTCAGGCATTAATCGACCTGAGTGACGATAATTTTGCCGTTTATTCTGGCGACGACGCGACGTCTTGTGAACTCATTTTAATGGGCGCGAAAGGTTCAATTTCCGTTACTGCCAACGTTGCGCCCAAAAAACTTCATCAGATGTGCGATAAAGCACTCGCAGGGGACGCCGATGGCGCACGGGCAATTGATGCAAAGTTGCAGGCTTTACACCGTGATTTATTCGTTCAATCCAGCCCCATTCCTGTGAAATGGGCGGTGTGTGAACTAGGTTTAATTGGAAAAGGAATCCGCTTACCGATGACCTGGTTAACACCAGAATGCGAGTCTATCGTACGTAACGCAATGGCAACCGCCGAGTTAAATTAAAAAGGTATATCGTAATGAATGTAAAAGCAGGAATGATGAAAGGCTTAGGATTGGTATTGATCACATCAGGACTTATTGCTTGTGGCAGCCTTCCCAAGGTGGATGAGGTTTTCTCTGATGAAAAAGAAGCTTATAAAAGGGCGCATGAATTACCAGCGTTGGAAGTTCCACCGGAACTTTTAACGACGAAAATTAAAGATGAATACGACGGCGCGGCCAAAGGTACGGTATCCGTTGCGGATAAAAATGCCGTGGTAACGACTACACCATTAGCAGAGGAAACACCGACTATCGAACGGATAGACAATGGCGTTGACAGCCACTTGCTAATGCACGATAGCTTGAGTAATGTCTGGCGTAAAACGGTGAAAGCCCTTGAAGAGCTAGATTACGATATTGAAGATAAAAATCGCGAAAGTAGCCTGATTTATTTGAACGTTACGGCAGGGAAAAAAGAAGGCAGTATGTTGGCAACGCTGTCTTTTTGGAAGAAATCAGAAACGGTGGTCTACATTGTTGGTATAGAACGCATTGAAAGTGGTATAGCGGTAAGGGTTCTGGATGAAGAAAGAAGCCGTATAGACAATGCACTTTCAAGAGGAATTCTCGCTGACTTGCTAGGTAAGTTACAACCGTGAGATTTGCTTCCCTTGGCAGCGGCAGCCGGGGAAATTCAACCCTCGTGCAACAAGGCGACACCCTGTTGATGATTGATAATGGTTTCTCGACAAAAGAGACCGATAAACGCCTGCTTAGACTGGGCGTTAGCGGCCATGATATCAGCGCTATTTTAGTGACCCACGAACACGCGGACCACATTGGCGGTGTTGCTCGATATTCGAAGCGCTATAAGATTCCCGTTTGGGCTAGTCATGGAACCGCTGCGGCGATTGAAAACATTGAAGGGCTACAGCGTTTTAACAGCCATCAGAGTTTTAAATTGGGCAGCATAGACGTAGAGCCAGTTCCAGTACCGCACGACGCGAGAGAGCCGACCCAGTTTGTATTTCAATCAAACGAATTAAAGTTTGGCATCATGACCGATACCGGTTCCATCACCCAACATATGGTCGATGCGCTAAACGGTTGCCACGCTTTATTGCTGGAGTGTAATTACGATCGAGATATGCTGCTTAACGGCGCGTACCCTGAGTCGTTAAAACGTCGCGTGTTAGGGGATTGGGGGCATCTGGATAACCAGCAAGCGATTGAATTATTGCACCAGCTCGAAACAGACGAATTACAACACCTGGTGCTGGCCCACATCAGTGAAAAAAACAACTCCCACGAACGCGTTTTAGACAGTGTCAGTCAGGCCATGGAGTGCGACCGGGCGTGGCTAAAAGTCATCGACCAGAACGAAGGCCTGGCGTGGTGTGGATTAACAGCAAACATTAATAGTAAAGAGACTCTACATGCTTGAACTCATTGGCAACGCGGCATTATCCGTGTTTCGCAAAAAACGCTTACTCAATAAAATGACGCAAATCGTCGCTGCCGTCAGCGATATTAACGCGGAATATATCCACTTTGTCGATGTGTCCGAAGAATTGTCAGATAATGAGCTAGATACGCTAAAGCAGGTGCTCAGCTATGGGCCAAAAAGCCAGGCAATAACTCACACGGGAACGCGTTTATTGGTGTTACCGCGCGCGAGTGCGATATCGCCGTGGTCGAGTAAAGCGACCGATATCGCGCAGCACTGCGGCCTGACAAAGATTAACCGGCTCGAACGCGGCATCGCTTATTACGTGCAGGGCGAGTTAAACGAAGAGCAATTAAGTCGTGTCGCCGAACAGCTACACGACCGAATGACAGAACGCGTGGTACTGCCAGGGCAAGCGTTAGGCGATATGTTCGTGTACGCCGAACCAGCGGTTTTACAATCGGTGGATATAAGTACTGGCGGTAAACAGGCGCTAGTTGAGGCGAATCAAACCATGGGTCTGGCGCTTTCCGACGATGAAATTGATTATTTAGTCGAGAATTTTCAGGCGCTGGGCCGAAACCCCAACGATATTGAATTGATGATGTTCGCGCAAGCAAACTCTGAACATTGCCGACACAAGATATTCAACGCCGATTGGAAAATAGATGGCGAGCAACAGCAAGAAACCTTGTTCGGCATGATAAAAAACACCGCCAAACATAGCCCTAAAGGCATTATTTCAAAATACAGCGATAATGCAGCGGTGGCCTCAGGTAGCGATGCCGACGTGCTGATTCGTGATCCGCAAAGCCGTGCTTACCAATTTGTAGAAGAACACGTGCCGTATCTAATGAAGGTGGAAACGCATAACCACCCAACGGCCATTTCCCCATACCCTGGCGCAGCAACGGGTTCGGGTGGTGAAATTCGTGACGAAGGCGCAACCGGTCGCGGTTCGCGTACCAAAGCGGGTTTAACCGGCTTTAGCGTATCGCACCTGAATATTCCCGGCTTCGCCCAACCCTGGGAGGACAGCATCGGCAAGCCAGATCGAATTGCCTCAGCGTTGGATATTATGCTCGAAGGTCCGCTTGGTGGCGCGGCCTTTAATAATGAATTTGGACGGCCTAATTTAACCGGTTATTTCCGCACCTTCGAACAACGCGTACCAAACAGTGAGGCCACAAAAGCGCGCGGTTATCACAAACCAATCATGCTAGCGGGTGGCGTAGGCTCGGTACGCCCAATGCTCGCGCTAAAACATAAAATTGAACCCGGTTCACCGATTATTGTGCTGGGTGGGCCCTCGATGTTGATTGGCCTTGGCGGCGGCGCGGCTTCATCACAAACCTCAAGCGAAGGTTCTGAAGAGCTGGATTTTGCCTCTGTACAGCGCGAAAACCCTGAAATGCAACGTCGTTGCCAGGAAGTTATCGAAGCCTGTAATGCGATGGGCGAGAACACACTGGTTATCTCTATTCATGACGTGGGTGCGGGTGGTTTATCCAATGCAGTACCTGAAATTATTCATGATTGCGATCTCGGCGGACGCTTTGAATTACGCGATATTTTATGCGCCGATAGCAGTTTATCGCCGATGCAAATTTGGTGTAACGAATCGCAAGAACGCTACGTTATCGCGCTAAAAGCCGACCGTTTAGACGAATTTAAAGCATTATGCGAGCGTGAACGCTGCTTATACGCACATATTGGCTATGCAACGGCTGAAGAGCAGTTGGTGCTAAATGACCGCCTGTTCGATAATCAGCCGATTGATATACCGATGTCCTTATTGTTTGGCAAGGCACCGAAAATGGAACGAAGCGTTAAGCACGAGGGCGTTAACGTTCCTGGCTACAGCGCAGACGCTATTGACTTAAAACAAGCCGCTTACGATGTATTGCGTTTTCCGGCGGTGGCCGATAAATCGTTCTTAATTCATATCGGCGATCGCTCTGTGACGGGTTTAGTGGCGCGTGACCAAATGGTCGGTCCGTGGCAAGTTCCCGTGGCCGATGTCGCCGTTACCGCCAGTGGTTTTAATCATTACAGCGGTGAAGCGATGGCGCTGGGCGAGCGTACACCACTAGCGTTAATAGATGGCCCGATATCTGGCCGTATGGCCATCGGTGAAGCCTTAACCAATCTGGCCGCGAGCAATATCAAAGACTTGGATGAAGTCTGCCTGTCGGCAAACTGGATGGCAGCGTGTGGTGAGCCAGGTGAAGACGCCGCGCTATTTGATACCGTGCAAACGGTCGGTATGGAGATTTGTCCAGCTTTAGGTTTAGCTATTCCCGTCGGTAAAGACTCTATGTCGATGAAAACCGCGTGGAAAGAAGAGGGCAGTGAAAAAACAGTCAGCTCACCTTTATCGCTGATTATTACCGCCTTTTCTCCGGTTAAAGATATTCGTAAAACCCTTACGCCGCAGTTACAAACTGGCCTTGAATCGAGCTTAATTCTAATTGATCTGGGCGTCGGTAAAAACCGTATGGCGGGTTCCGTGCTCGCGCAAACTCAGCAAATGATGGGCGAACAAGCCCCCGATTTAGACGACGCAGCCTTATTCAAAACCTTCTTTACCTCGGTGCAACAACTGAACGAAGAAGGCCATTTGTTGGCCTACCACGATCGTTCTGACGGTGGCCTATGGGCCTGCGTTACAGAAATGGCCTTTGCCGGCCGTTGTGGTGTGAACCTGGATATTCAGGGTGATATTTTAAGTAGCTTGTTCAATGAAGAACTCGGTGCGGTTATTCAAGTGAGCAAAGCTGACGAGGCGACCGTGATGGAGCAGTTAAGCGCGCAAGGCCTGGCGCAATGCGTTACGGTTATTGGTTCGGTTAATCAAAGCCAGCGTATCGTCGTGCAACATCAGGGGCAATTGGTACTGGATGAATCACGCGCGGATTTACAGCAAGCCTGGTCAGAAACCTCCTACAAAATTCAAGCCCTGCGTGATAACCCAGATTGCGCAAAAGAAGAATTTGATCGCATTAGTAATAATGACGACACGGGTTTGTTTGCACAACTGAGTTTTGATCCAAAAGAAAATATCGCGGCAGCGTTTGCAGGCTTAAGCGTCAAACCGAAAGTGGCTATTTTGCGCGAGCAGGGCGTTAACGGCCACGTAGAAATGGCGGCCGCTTTTGCTAAAGCGGGCTTTGAAGCCGTTGATGTGCATATGACTGAGCTAGTCTCAGGGCAAAAGGATTTATCTGAGTTTGTTGGTTTAGCTGCCTGTGGCGGTTTCTCTTATGGCGACGTTTTAGGCGCGGGCGAAGGTTGGGCGAAGTCTATTTTATTCAATGAAAAGGCCAGAAAAACGTTTAGTGATTTCTTTAATCGACCTGATACCTTTGGTTTAGGCGTTTGCAACGGTTGCCAAATGTTGTCGAATTTGCGTGAGTTAATCCCCGGCGCACAAGCATGGCCACACTTTGTACGAAATGAATCCGAGCAATTTGAAGCCCGTGTAGCGATGGTGGAAATTCAATCGTCGCCGTCTATTTTATTAGCTGGCATGGAAGGTTCGCAATTACCCGTTGCCATCGCGCATGGGGAAGGGCGTGCAGAATATTCCAGTGCAGATGAAAAAGGTCATGTGGCGTTACGCTATATTGATCATGAAGGCGAAGTGACCGAACAATTCCCCTTTAACCCGAATGGCTCGGAGCAGGGTATAACCGGTTTAACGACGGATGATGGGCGTTTTACGATTATGATGCCGCACCCAGAACGTTGCTTTAGAAGCGTGCAAAATAGCTGGTATCCGGCAGATTGGAGCGAAGATGGTGCGTGGCTAAGAATGTTTAGAAACGCACGTAAATGGGTTGGCTAGAGCTAGGCGTTTTGAATTAAAGCTCGTTTAAGCGTCGCTGGTATTCTTCTTCGCTTATTTCGCCGTCATCAAGGCGTTTTTTCAGCGAAGCAAGTATCACTTCACGCGGTGCGGGGCTTTTCTTGCTTCTTCTATTCGCCCACTTAACCGCGAGATAAATGCCGCCGATGGCGCTGGTCCAAAAGGCGAACATGGCCCACAGGCCGAAATCTTGACTATCCATATGACGCCCTTATAGTTATTGAATCTGGTGGTTATTAAATCCGGTGCTTTTTAATTCAAGCCTATTAACGAGTTTATATTACGCGCCGTGGCAGTGTTTGTATTTTTTACCGGCCTGGCACCAGCAAGCTTCGTTCCGGTTAAATTTTAAGGTAATGGCGTTGACCTGTGTGTCGCCGTCAAGATAAAACCAGCGGCCATCCTCTTTAAGAAAGTTCGATTTTTCGCGTAATTCATAATAGCGACCGTCTTCTTCAAAGCGGGCGGCAAATTCAACCAGCCCGATATCCTGCTCTGGTTGGCCATTTTCTGTATTAATAATTCGTAAGCTTACCCAGTTAGTCTGCCGCGATTCTTGCTTGAGTTGTTCAGGGCTTAACGCGCTGCGTTTAGTTGGATGGTGTGAATCGTTCAGGTATTGGAAATCGTCTAGACAAAACGCACTGAAGCGCGAACGCATGAGTTGTTCGGCCGTTTGTGGCTGACTTTTTTGCCGCAAATACGGCTCGCAGCACTGGGTATAGGCTATGCCCGAGCCGCATCGACATAAACTATTGGGTAAATTCATAACGAATATCGCAAATACAGTAAGTAATTTTCCCCGCCGGTGTCATCACCTCGACTTCGTCATCCAGCTTTTTTTTAAACAGGGCTTTAGCCACCGGTGAATCCATGCTGATGTAATGCGGTTGGTGGTCAATTTCATCTGGGCCGACGATACGGTAAGTCACTTCACGGCCCTCATCATCTTCCAGCATAATGATGGCAGAAAAGAATACTTGCTCGAGATTACTCGGCGCCTGTTGCACGACATTAAGCGTGGGCAGGCGTTTTTGCAGGTAACGAATTCGCCAGTCAATTTCGCGTAGTTCTTTTTTGCGATAAATATATTCGGCATTTTCCGAGCGGTCGCCTTCGGCCGCGGCTGCCGATAGCGCAATAACAACCTGCCTACGTTTAGTCCAAAGATCCAATTCTTCCTGTTGCAAAATGGCGAAACCCTGCACGGTGATATAAGGCGATTTTGGCGGAGCGGGTGGACGATAGCGACTCATGGGGCAAAGTGTGTTAAATTTTCTGTTAAACGATAATTATAAAGTCAGACTCATGTTAAGCATACCTATAAGAGAGGGCGAACGCCCCGAAACCACCAATACTAATCCGCACGAACAACTAAACCAAAACCCGGATAGCGAGACCTACGAGTCTTTTAAGTCCAAATTATTTCACTTCAATGACACCAGCAGACGGCCGAGCATTATTTCAGTGCCGGGTTCGGAAGCCTTATGGTTGAATGAAGACATCGCTTGTAATTGCAAGAATGGCTTTATGATAGGCCGTGAGTTTGCGCATATTCATCCTGCCTATGACGGAAGCTTGCATATGGCCCTATCGCAGCGAGATTTCGATGAGGTGATCAATAAACAGTGGGGCGAAAAGCACCCGCTGGCGGGTATGTATTCGATTCCAGACACCATTGTTCTGGTGTACGCACCGCGTAATGATGCAGAGATGGACGTCGTTTTAAATATTGTTGAAGCGTCACTAGAAAACGCTAAAAACTTATCAGGAGCAGAGTAATGGCTGAAGCAACACTAGAAATGAGCGATATCATAGAAAATAATCGCCTCGGTGGATTTCAAAAACTAGTGATGTTTTTTTGCGCATTAGTTATCGTATTTGATGGTTTTGATGTACTGGCTATCGCCTTTGCGGCACCTGCCTTAAGCGCTGCGTTGGATATTCCAAAGAGTGAGCTAGGCTATGTTTTCTCTGCTGGTTTGGTTGGCATGATGGTGGGTGCGCTAGTCTTAGGGCCGGTGGGCGATAAATATGGGCGGCGTTACGCGGTTATTGCGAGCGTCTTCGTATTCGGCCTATGTACCTTATTAACAGGCTTTATTGAAAGCTATGACGAGTTAGTGTTGCTGCGTTTTCTAACTGGCCTTGGCCTGGGTGGTGCGATGCCGAATGCAACCGCCTTGATGACCGAGTACGTTTCTAATCGACATAGAAATATCGCCGTCGCCGTTATCTTTTTAGGTATGCCTATTGGCGGCATAACGGGTGGCTTGCTGGCGTCGGAAATTATCCCTGTATTTGGTTGGTCATCACTATTTTATGTGGGTGGCATTATGCCGTTGCTATTGGTGCCCATCTTGTTGTTCTGGTTGCCAGAGTCGCCACGGTTTTTGGTGGAACACGACGATGACAATGATGAGGTGTTGCGCGTTATCGCGAGAAAAATTGAAGTTAAAGAAACGATATCTGACAGCGCTATTTTTGCTCACCATATCGAAGAAAAAAAACATTTTCCGGTCAAGGCCCTGTTTATGGAAGGACGCGCAAAAGACACCGCGTTAATCTGGATGGTGTTCTTCTTTAATTTGATGGTCGTTTACTTTTTATATAGCTGGATTCCAACCCTGTTGGTGCAAGCGGGTTATGATCTCGCTGAGGCGTCGCGAACGGTGGTGGTGCTAAATGTGGGCGGGGCATTAGCGCCTTTTTTGTTTTCAAAACTGATTCGATCTTTCGGCTCGAAAATAGTCCTCAGCAGCTGTTTTTTATTAGGTTCCATCAGCATGATCGCAGTAGGCCAGCTGGGTTCATCGCTTAACCTGGTGATGATCTTGTCTTTCTTTGCGGGCTTCTTTATCGTCGGCGGGCAAATTAGCCTAAATGCATTATCCAGCTATATGTACCCCACGCATATTCGTTCAACGGGTGTTGGCTGGGCCAATGGTATTGGCCGCTCGGGGTCAATTTTTGGTCCTTTATTAGCGGGTGCGTTAGTCACCGCGTCATTTGGTTTGAACGTAAACTTTATCGTATTCGGTGTCTTATGTTTAATCACTGCAACGGCTTCTTTCTTCATTACAAACCATGAAAAAAAGGCTAATTAAGCGTTAAAATAATTTTCCAATTCAAACTTCCAGGCTGTAAGCAAGGGTAGAGGCGAAATAATATGGCATTAAGTAAGGCATGAGCTATGGTAAATATTAAAACGCAGGAGCTAAAAGTAGCGATGGTTAAGTACTTATAAAGCGGTCAGTAAACGGGGCATTTGCCCCGTTTTTTTATGGCTGAAAGTAAAGCCTTCAACAGCAGGTCTAGAAGGCATAGAATGTTTAAAAAGGAATTCATATGCTAATTAAAAAACCGTCTTCGCTGGTTGATAATGATGTCACTCCGCAAGATGCTTTCAACGACAGTCGGGCACTGATATCGACCTCTCGCCGTCAATTTCTAACAAAAAGCTCTACGATTATGTTGGCTGGCGGCTTAGCCCCGAGTACCTTATGGGCCGGCGATAAAATTGCGAACTATAAAAAAAGCCCCTTGTCGCTAGATGAAAGCCCCACGCCATACGAATACGTGACGACCTATAATAATTTTTATGAGTTTGGCACTTCAAAAGGCGATCCCGCCGTCAACGCTCATCTGCTGAAAACTAAACCGTGGAGCGTAACGATAGAAGGAGAGGTGGGTAAACCCGGGGTATATGACCTGGAAGATATACTGGAGCGCCAACAACTTGAAGAACGAATCTATCGCTTACGTTGCGTGGAAGCGTGGTCGATGGTGGTGCCCTGGATTGGTTTTTCACTGGCCGATTTAATCAAACAGATGGAGCCGACGTCAAAAGCCAAGTACGTTGAATTTACGACCTTGTACGACCCAGAACAAATGCCGGGTCAGAAAAGGAGCACCTTGAAGTGGCCGTACACGGAAGGCTTGCGAATGGACGAAGCGATGAACCCACTCACCTTAATGGCGACGGGTCTGTACGGTGAAGAAATGCCGAATCAAAACGGTGCGCCTTTACGCTTGATCGTGCCGTGGAAGTACGGCTTTAAGAGTATCAAGTCGATCGTAAAAATTAGATTAACAGAACATATGCCAAAAACCTCATGGAACGAGTCGGCGGGGCACGAGTATGGCTTCTACGCTAACGTCAACCCAGATGTGTCGCATCCCAGGTGGAGCCAAAGCAGAGAAAGAATCATCGGCGCTCCCCTGTTTACACCTAAACGAGACACAGAAATGTTTAACGGCTATGGCGAACAGGTCGCCGAGTTATACAAAGGAATGAACCTAAGAACATTTTTTTAAGGGATACAATTTATCGTGGTAAGAAAAAAGCTCTCGCGCATTCAATGGGCGGTCATTAAAACGGCCGTCTTTATCCTTTGCCTGCTGCCGTTTATGGCCATTAGCTGGGACGCAGTTAATAATTTATTGGGGGCAGATCCTATTCAGACATTACACTTTAGAACGGGTGACTGGACGCTTCGGTTCTTACTGATCACCTTAACGATGAGTCCACTACAGCGATTTCTAAAAACGCCTATTCCCATTCGATTTAGGCGAATGCTCGGGTTATTTACTTTTTTTTACGCCAGCACGCACATGATGGTCTGGCTAGTGTTAGACCAGTCATTAAGCTTAGATAATATGCTGCAAGATATTCCCGAAAGCCCGTATATTATCCTGGGCCTAACGGCGTATAGCTTACTTATTCCGTTAGCGATCACATCAACCGCAGGAATGATGCGCCGCTTAGGCCGTCGATGGACTGTGTTGCATAGAGCCGTATACCTGATAGCCGTATTCGGCGTTATTCACTTTTTCTGGCTGACCAAACTGGATTACCAGGAGCCACTTATTTACGCGTTAATACTGAGCATTCTATTAGCGTTTAGGTGGCGAATCTTAAAGGCGGTATTTACGCCTAAGCCTGCTGCAAGTAAAACGTAGCGATGGCAGAAACGTTTACTCCTGCTAGCTGGTTATCGAATGCGCACGTGCAAACAATATGGCCTTTTATATTTAGAAAAGCAGCTAATTTAAAACGCGTCAGGGAGCGTTTTACAACGCCCGATAATGACTTTTTTGACGTGGATTGGTACGGCCAGGGTGAAAAGGGCATCGTCATTTTATTGCACGGCCTCACGGGTTGTTCTAGCTCGCATTATATTTTGGGGCTGCAAGACGTTTTGGCACAAGAAGGCTACACGACCGCCGCGATGAACTTTCGCGCCTGCAGTGGCGAACCGAACTTAAAAGCAGGCAGCTACCACGCAGGTTTTACGCAAGATATCCATCAGCTCTATCAACAGATACGTGACAAAAATCCAACTACGCCTATCTTTACGGTTGGTTTTTCATTGGGTGGTAATATCATGCTCAAATGGCTGGCTGAGCGGGCTGCGGAAATACATATCACTAGTTCAGTGGCCATTTCTGTGCCCTATAAACTCGCCAATTGTGCGGATAAAGTGGATACCGGCCTGGCTAAAATGTACCGCAGCCACTTGATCGGTCATATGAAAAAGAAACTGGATAATAAACGAAAATTCTTCAAAGACAATAAATTAAATATTGAACTGGACAAGCTAAACGCGCTGGGTAATTTAAACTGGATAAAATCTTTTTGGCAATTTGATAACCACGTGGTCGCTCCATTACACGGCTTTGCCGATGTGCACGATTATTATGAGCAAAGTAGCGCGATAAATTATTTAAAAGACATACAAACCGACACCCTGCTGATTCACGCCTTAGACGACCCATTAATGACGCCTTTGGTGTTACCAGATAAAAACCAGCTATCTGAAACTACTGATCTATTACTCACGCCGAAAGGTGGCCACGTCGGATTTTTAAGCAGAACACAGACAGGAGAAATTGAGTTCTGGTTACAGTCAGCGGTGTTGCATCAGCTGGAGAAAAATTAGTATTATTTTAAATAATACCTATACTTCTAAAGTGATAGGCGTGTCACAGCAGTATTTAACCACAATACATACAATGGAACAGGTATGTAAACTGACTATTATCTGGGAGTCTCCATGAAAACCACCGTTCGACAAACATCCTTTACTTTCTTTTTTATTATTTTGTGCGTGCTGTTTTTTGCAACAGGCGCGGCTAACGCAGCGAAGCCGATGTTTAAGCCCGGTGAGCTCGTCGTTAAAGGCGATGCCCGAGAATTTACAGATTACGAAGTCGTTAAACACTTACCTAATTCGGGTTATACGGTGTTGAAAGTAACGCCCGGTAAAGAAATGGCGCAAATAAGAAAACTGCGTGATAAAGGTAGAAAGGTCAGCTTAAACTTCGTCGTTAGAAAGTTTGCCACAGCCGACGATACATATTTCCCCTATCAATGGAATATGAGCGCGGTACAAGCCGAGCAAGCCTGGGATATTACAACGGGCTCAGGCGTTAAAGTGGCGGTGCTTGATACCGGGCTTAGTTCAGGCGGCCCAGACGGCATTGATTGTGTCGTTGCAGGTAAAAATATCATCGACGGATCAAACAACGTAGCCGATGGTGATGGCCACGGTACTCACGTAAGTGGCACCATTGCACAAAGAACGAATAATGCAGCAGGTGTGGCGGGTTTGGCTCATGGCGCCTGTATTATGCCAGTCAAAGTATTGGATGATAGTGGCAGTGGTACCGATGCCGACGTGGCTGAAGGCATCGCCTGGGCTATAGCCAATGGTGCGCGTGTGCTAAATATGAGCTTGGGCTATCCAGCCCAGTATTCTTTAAGCGATTTTGCAGGCAGCGCTTCGTATAACGCTTTAGATGCAGCTAATGATAATGTAACAATTGCAGTCGCATCCGGTAACGATGGTGCAACTGGCGGCGTCAGCTATCCTGCTAGTCACCCTAATACGCTATCGGTAGGAGCAACTGGCTTTGATAATGCGATTGCGCCTTATTCCAACCAGGGTGATGACCTGGATATCGTTGCCCCGGGTGGTAACACGGGTGTAGATCTAAACGGTGACGGCTATGGCGACGGCATTTTGCAAGAAACGCGGTTGCTTTCCGATGGTTCAATGAAGTGGGGCTATTATTTCTTTCAGGGAACGTCAATGGCTACGCCACACGTGGCAGCGGCGGCGGCTTTATTGATTTCAGCGAATACTTCCCTAAACAGAGCGGACGTTTTAAGTAAATTGCAATCCAGCGCGATTGATCTGGGCGCTGCGGGCCCCGACCCCGTGTTTGGACACGGCCTGATCCAAACGGCTGACTCATTAGTCGGCTTAAGCGTTCCTAGCAACGAGTCACCCGTCGCTTCTTTTACGGTTGATTGTGTCGCCAGCTTCCTTTGTAGCTTCGCATCCACCTCTACGGATGATGGATCCATTGACAATCATCAATGGGGCTTTGGCGATGGCTCAGCCTTAGTGAACACAGCAACGGCCTCGGTTGATCATCAATACACCGCCCCAGGCGATTACACGGTCAGCTTAACGGTTACGGACAACGAGGGTGCGGTCAGTTCAGCTTCCCAGTTGATCACCCTGGTAGGCGCGCCGCCAACTGAAATTCCCAGCATTTATAGCGTGACCGACAATGCGGATAGTACAGCGACCATCGATTGGGATTATTCAGACAGTACGGCAACAGAGTTCCATATTGAAAGACGCAAATACAATAGCCGCAAAGATAGATGGAGTGGCGCATCACTCATCGCGACAGTTCCATCAAACGTTTTGAGCTATACCGATAGTAGCGGAAAAGGAACGTTCGGCTATAGAGTTCGTGCGTCAAATGCGGACGGCGCCACGGATTGGTCAGGCTGGTCGGAAGATGTGACTGTAACAGGTGGCAAAAAAGGTGGCGGCGGTAAAGGAGGCGGTAAGCCGGTAAAATAGAAACGAGTTTGCTAGAAGCAAAGCCACCTCAAATGAGGTGGCTTTTTTATGTCGAGATATAAAATATATTTTCTAACAGAAACGCGTTATAGGTCGAAACTATAACTAATGTCTAGGGTAGTTTCTGAAATTCCAAATTTAACGTCTGAGCCTAAAAAAGCAGAGTTATCTGCCGTCATATCATTACGAAAAGCATGCATAACAGCAAAGGACCATTCGGATGTTTTATTAGGCCTATAACTAAAACCGGCCGTCAGGTGCTTAGATGGCATAGCGGGGGCAATTAAATTCATAATGGCTGATTTTCGGGGTATTTGTTCTTCTCCATAATTCGCACCCGCACGTAACGTTATCTTATCGTCAAGTAGGTAGTGAACCCCTAATTTGAAGACGTTGATGCTTCTCCAACCAAAGCCAACACCGTCTTTGGCGCCTAATAACCTATCGGGTGAAAAACCGAATGCGAGTTCGCTTGCTGCTGGTGTTGGGTTAGATATGGAATCTATTTCCTTGTAATTAATGCGTGTAGCATCAAAAGCAATTGATAAGCCATTAATTGGGGAAACGGCGATGCCAACACCAAAGTTTGAGGGAATGTCAAAATCGCCATTGTTAGCAAATAACCCCGAGTATTTTTTCATTTTAGTCATTTGCATACGCGGGGTATAGTAAGCGCCAAATTGATACGTTTCATTGGGTTTATAAAACCAACCTAATTTGATGCCTAAACCGTAAGAAACCTCATCTCCTCTATTAGTGAGGCTGCCGGGGTCGGATGAAGCCACGCTAAAGAAATCTAAACCCTGGGCACTAAATTTTTGAATGCCTAATAAGGGTGATATGCCAATAATATGCTTTGATTCAAACTGATAGGTATAGGTGGCTGCGATGATAAGTTGCGCGAAGTCCACGCCTAAGTGGCCGTCTGTTGTTACTGGCTCTATATCATTGAATCGTTCAAAAGTTTCTGTGTATAGGCGACGACGAAATGTCGTATTTATGCCGCCATTTCCATAAACACTTACACCAAAAGTACTCTTATCATTCAAGCGTTTGTTCCAGCCAAAATTAGGAATTAACCAGTAATCTCGCCTGCTGTCATCTTTTACTGCCTGCGTACAATCACCATTCCCAGTACAGTCAAACTCGGCATCCCTTGGGATATATAAAAATCTTGCACCAATGTCCACGCCTTCCACCTGAGACATGCCTGCTGGGTTAACCGCGGCAGCTAAAGTGTCTTGCGGAAAAGCAATTCCAACACCCCCCATTCCCATCATTTTGGCACCAAAACCGATGGCGAAATAGCCATTCGTTGCCCCGGCACTTTGGCTTATTAAAACTAGAGTAGTTAACAAACTTATAAGGACAGATAGTCTATTTTTATATCTCATAATAAGAAATTAAGGTTTTGGTTAAAAATGGCCGTTAAGGGCTGATGCCTATCAGGTATTAAGTAGACTGCGCGTTTCAGATTAGCATAGCGTGGAGAAACATACAAAACGCTCTAGGTAAGCTTTAAACGTTTGAGATAAGTGGCGCGCGATGTTTTTCGCGCGTCCAGCCAACGCACTTTGCTGGCAAACTTGATTGCCTTGTCAGATTTTATTATTTACTAACAACGTATTTTAATATGTCGACAACCTGCTCTGGAGTGGTAGCCCATGCCATGGCCGAACCATCGACTTCCTTGAGCGGATGTATTATATCTTCGCCATGAAGGCTAATGTAGGGTGTCCCCAACGCAGCACAATAACCAGCATCAAATGCGGCATTCCACTGTTTATACTTGTCGCCAAAACGGATTACCGCTACGTCACAACTTTCAATAAGCGTTTTAGTTCGTATCGCATTAACTTTCGCGGATTTGTGATCACGCCAGAAGTTGTTGTCTTCCGCACCAAGTAAATCGCCAGCACTGTCGCTAGCTTCATGATCTGTAACAGCAGACGTAAAAATAATAGACAGATTATGTTTCTCACAACCATCTTTTAGTTGTTGTCTCCAGTCAGTATGTATTTCACCAGAGAGGTATACATTCAAGTCCATTTTTCTTCCTATATAAATTGAAAACTATAATTATTCTATCGGTCTTTGGAAACCTAATGCCGTCAATTTCATGGCCTTGATATGTTCGGTTTCCGGTATTAATTACATTGCTGCTTCATGTAATCGATTATATCACTCGATTCATAGAGCCAGCGCACACTTCCATTTTCTTGAATACGAAGACACGGAACTTGTTTCTTGCCTCCCCCCTCTATTAGCTCAGCTTTATAAATGGGATTCGACAATATATTTTTACACTCTACTTCAATGCCCATAACTTTCATCGCAATACGGACCTTTATGCAGAACGGGCACCATTTAAAATGGTACAGCTGAACATTATCGAAATATATCTGTGACAACTTACACCTCTAAGGTTGATTGCGGAACATAACGATTAAGTGAAGGGGGAAGTCTCACGTCCATTTTGAACGCCTTGTTATATGTTTTTATCTGACCACACTGCAAATTCATTACCGCTTGGTTCAGTAAAGTGAAAGCGACGACCACCTGGAAAGGGGAAGATTGCTTTAACAATAACACCGTTGGCTTTTATTATTTTATCTTGGGTTGCTTCAAGGTCATTGCTGTAAAAAACAATGAGTGCAGATCCATTATCTATTGAAGATGATAAGTCTGATTTAAAAAAGCCACCATCAATGCCTTGATTCGAAAGTGCTGAATATTCTGCTCCGAAGTCTTGAAATGACCAATTAAAGGATTGGATGAAAAATTCTTTTGTGGCCTCCAAATTCTTTGCTGGCAGTTCAACATAATTTATTTTTTCATGTTCATTCATGATTGTTTTCCTTATATGCCTAGCTGGTTATTATGGTCACAGAGCACTTGTGCCCGGGAGGGTATAAGTTTCATTATAAGAGGTAGAACTTCTTCTTAATTCAACTAAAGAGGAATGCTAATCCCTAATAACCCAATATTAAGCATTAAACCCAAAATAGACGAAGCATTTATTGATAAGACTACAAATGATTCACTGGCCTTGAAGGGCTTGACCCTTCGAGCAAAGCCTTGGAAATCTATGAGTTTTTAAGGTATTAAAATAGCCTCTTTCTTAAAAGTCACGGGTATATAAAACACTAATAGCCCTGCAATAATACCAATCATTCCCTCATATACAGCGCCATGAAAGCCCATATAACGCCATAAAAGAGCGAGCGATAAGCCAGTAAACATGGCCAATAAACACCTGTTTTGGCTTGGTTTTTTGCCTAGACATAAGACGATCAATAAAGGAGCAAAAGCACTGGCTAAACCAGACCACGCCATAATCACCAAACTGAAAACACTTTGACTATTAAGTAAGGCCCAGATTAAAGCGGCCGCTGCGATCAAAACGGTGGCTCCTTTGAGTAAGTGGGTACTTTCAATTTTATGCGGCAATATGTCGTGCGTCACTGCGGCTGAGCAGCTTAATATCAACGAATCCGCGGTAGACATCGTGGCCGCAAAAATACCGGCGAGAATTAAACCAACGAAGGTCGGTGATAATAATTGCTGCGCCATAGTTGGCAGCGCTAATTCTGCATCGAATGAGCCAACATCTCCTAAGTAGAGACGAGAGAGCAAACCTATGCCTGTTGCCATGCTATAAAAAAGTAAATACCAGCAGTAATACCAGAACCTAGCCAGGCGCATTTTTTTAGCATCGTTTAATGCCATAAAGCGCACCATCACATGCGGTTGCCCAATAACGGATAAGCCTGCAAACATCCAGCTAACCGCAAATAAAATACCACCGGCTAAACCTGGCAACGCTAAATCTTTTGGAAACCAATCAAGAAAGCCGTCAATGGCGCCCATTTGCTCTACTGCATTGGAAACGCCACCCAACGAGCTAATAGCAATGAATAATAATAAACCCATGGAAAATATCATCACCACGGATTGTGCAGCATCCGTCCAAATGGATGCGCGAATACCACCAGCAAAACAATAAAGCACCACCATCACGCTGCCTAATACAGAACCCGCCCACAGAGGCCAGTCGAACAAAACATGTAATGCCTTGCTACCCGCCACCAATTGAGCACTGGCATAGGCTAATAAAAACAACAGTGAAATAAGCGCTATAGCGCGCTGTAATACTTTGTATCTCTCGCCGTGCCAATGGCTTAATATGCCAGCGTAACTGACTTGGCCTGTCCTTTCAGTTGCGGTACGTAAACGTGAATGCACAAAAGTCGACGCTAGAAAATCGCCAGCAATCCAGCCCAGCATTAACCATATAGAAGCAAGCCCAGTCGCGTAAGTGTAGCCAATAACACCGATAAACATATAGCCGCTGTTATTGGTGGCTACCGCCGACAGACCGACTAATCCAGGCGAAATAGAACCACTCGCGAGATAATAATCTTCCTTGGTATTTCGACTTTTAACTAAAGAGCTAACGCCAATGGCCACAAATAAAGCCATAAAAAATAAAAAACTGATAATCATTAAGTATCCCTTAAAAAGCCCAATTCTAGTTATCTTGGCTTGTAACAACGCCTATTACGTATCAGCTTAACCCATATAAGCGCCATCGGCATTATGTACTTCATTTGCGTTAAGAGGCGGGTGGAAAACACCTCAAAATATCCTCCCAAAAGTGGGCTATTTATTAGGGCGTGTTGGGGCTGTATAGGAATAGCAGGCAATAAAAAACCAGGCTAGCTAAGTCGGTTGATACCTTATGCCGCCTATTAAGATGTTGGTTATTTGGCTTGCAACCAAGTTAGGATTGTCTAGTTTGAGTGAATAATCAGGTAAGTGCTGCCTAAATCGGTTGGTTTCATAATAATGTAAAGCCATGCCGAGTATCACCATGACGTAAATATGAGCTTCGCAGTTTGGGTTTACTTTTTGGATTAGTTGTTCAAAACCCAGGTACTCAGAAGTTAATACGGAATTAGCGAGCTTTTTCATTCTGAGAGGGTCTGCTTCTAACTGTTCGCGCTTCATTAACTGGGTGAAATCTGGATTGTTATGGAGAATGCGGCAAAAATTACTGATGTAGTTTTTTAGTTGTTCTTCCCAGGTAGTGCCTTTAGTTTCAATTGGCGTGCTCCAATACTTTGAGTTTTCAGAGTATATATCCTCCATAACCTCATCATATAAAGTGCTTTTTGACGGGAAGTGATGGTAAAGCGCACTGACGGTCATTCTGCATTTTGTGGCTAATGATCGCATGGTTAGGGCCTTGTAGCCCTGTTTGGCAAATGCTTTGTAAGCGGTAGACAAAACCAATTTTTTGGTTCGAGCTGCTTTTGACATATTTATAGACGGTAGTTTTAAAAATTTGTTGAATTCTATTGCATAAATAAAAGCATTGACAGGCATTAATTCTTAGCGTTAGATTTACAGAACAAATGTTCGTTTTTAAAGTGTTTTGTAAAAAAATAAACTATGAGGGTGGAGATATGTTTCGAAAAATTAAAATTAACTGCAGTTTCTTCTTACCATTTTTAGGTTTTGCTCTTTTGTCCAATGGCCCAATGGCTGTTGCTGCAGAATATTTAAATGGCGATTTACGTGTATCAGGTTTTGTGCGTGCACAAACCGCCATATCAACCACAAACGATAAAAATTCGGCAAATACCGCATTAGGTAAATCAGATAACCCAGATTTCAACCTGAACCGTGTTTGGGCTGTCACTGATTTTGACTATCGACCATCCAGTTTAAGGAATGGCCTCTTTGATAACGTTAGGTTTTTTTCGCGCATCAAATTAGCCTACGACCTAACCGCAGATTCGAGCGGTGGTGTTGATAATTACGACGCCTTTTCCGCATCAAACAACCTGAAAGATCGTGGCACCATGATGAACGCGAGCAATAACACGAGCTCAGCAGAAATATGGGAGTTGTTTGCTGATTTTAAAAAGGGCAATTTGTGGGCACGTATCGGCCGTCAAAATATTGTTTGGGGTGAATCTGACGGTGTTAGGTTGCTTGATATTGTGAATCCGCTAGATAACTCATGGCACCCTTTCGAAGGGGGCGGCGAATTATTTGACCACCGCCGTATTCCTTTATGGATGGCGCGTTTTACCTATCAATTACCCATTAAAGACATGAGTATTGATGCGTTTTATAATCCGGGTGACTTCGTTCCCACGGTTCAAGCCGATATCGGCTCACCCTGGAACGTAAACCCATTACCACGAAATGGTGTGATGGATCCTGCCAATGACTTTTATTTAGGAAGCCGGTCGGTAGCTCCTTTTGCTGATATTCCGTTAGCGCCTGGTACCACCTTTCTTATTGCGGATGATACCAATGATAGACGAGGTGATGACCAATGGGGTATTCGGTTATTAGGCTCAGTGGGTAGCTTCAATTATACGTTGAATTATCTTAGCCTCATTGACCAGGATGGTGTTACTTCGGCTTCAGGTAGTGTTTCGCTTTTTGATCCGTTTGCTCCTCCTCCTCCGGTGGTAACCTTGCCCGTTCTTCAAAACACTCATGAGCGCCTAGATATTGCCGGTGCCTCATTTAATTGGTATTCAGACAGTATAGCCACAGTTTTTAGAGGTGAAATGACCTATACCTTCGATAAGCCGTTTGCAAAATCTCCGTTAAATCTCGTATTTGGGATGTTTGGGCCTATCAATCCCGGGGATGCTTTGGGCGTTGCAGAACGTGATGAAGTGAAGGTCATGTTGGGTATTGATCGGCCGACGTTTGTTTTCTCTAAAACCAGAACGATGAATATCTCAGCGCAGGTTATTTATACCGAACGTGAAAATATTGATTTAATCACTGACTTAAATGGCGCAAAGGTTCGCGATAACGAAACGCAACTCACTTTGTTGTTGAGTCAGCCGTTCAATAATGACCAGTTTTTTGTTGAGTTTTTTGGTTTGTATGACCTGGATGATGCCTATTGGATTCAGCCGCAAGTGAGGTGGCAACCGGGTAATAACTGGCGCGTATGGGCTTATTACAATGCCTTTGGTGGGTCTGAGTCACAAGCAACGTCTAGTAACCCTCTAGTTAAAACTAATCGTAGTATCGCCGTTTTTGATCACGCCGATGAACTGAATTTAGCGATTTCTTACCAGTTTTAAGAAACCATTCAACAAAATCTATATAGGTAATTAAAATGAAAATAAGTAAATTATTTAAATATGGAGTAAGCGCACTCGTATTAGCCAGTGCATCCACATTAGTACTTGCTAAAGTGCCACAGGTCGGTGACGTTATTGATGCCAGTAATGTCGATGACTATAGCGATTATATGATTGAGGCGGCGATTGAATTAGTGAAAAAAGGTCAAGTTCTGAAGGTTACGCCAACGTCAAAAAAAGGATCGTTAATCAACCCGTACTTTGCCGAACTAACTGAAAAAAACAGAGGCAAAGCTAAGCTGTTAGATGAGTACGGAACGGTCGGTCTTGAAGATGGATCGCCGTGGCCAGGTGGTGCACCATTCCCTGAACCTGAAACAGCACTTGAGTTGATGGTTAATTTCCAGTTTAGTAATTTAAGTACGGAAGCTGATCAGTGGTCTTCTAAAGGTGGCCCTTATAAACCAGTCAGCCGTTTTTTTTACATCAACTCTGATGCGAAAGTATATAAAACAGCCCTGATGGCGGGTGGTCAAATTCAAATGACCAGTCGTATGGTTATTGATCCAGTACCTTCAGTTCCGGGCCATGAAGATGAGTACTTAAGACGCTATTTATACTTTCTTGCGCCCTATGATGTTCAAGGCATCGTTACATTAGATATCCAGTATCGTGACCAGAGCAAGTTGCCAGAAGCGTATGTTTATCTGCCATCATTTAGACGGGTTAGACAAGTTTCTGCGGCTAATAGGGCGGATTCAGTCGCGGGTTCTGAATTATCTCAAAGTGATTTGGGCGGCTTCTCGGATCCACTTGGTTTATGGAAATATAAAATTATTGAAAAAAAGAAAATGTTGGTTAGCGTTACTGATGCGGTGTATGCGCCGCCTCACCCTGAGCCACCAACGTTTCTTAATGGTTACTTTCCGGAGCAGCAACGCCCAATGCAGTTAAGAGAGACCTTTGTTATTGAAGCAACGCCACGTTTCGATACTATTTATAGCAAAAAGATAATTACTTTTGATGCTGAGGTTTTCCGCCTCTCAGATGTGGGTGCCTATGATCTACAGGGCAAGCTGTACAAAGCAATTCAACAGGACTGGAATATTCAACAAGACCCCGGCCCCTATAACGTGGCGCCCTGGTTGCTTATATATAATTTCCAGACCGCAGGCGCGACCGTTCTTTCAAACGATGGTTTAAAAGTTAATGCTGAGATTTCAGCCGATTTATTTGAAAAATCAAATATGAAAAACTTCGCACGCTAGATTTAAACACCCCCTATACCAGCGAGCTATAGGGGGTGTTTTTTTTAAATTAGAACGTTTTTTTAATTATTTATAGAACAAATGTTCGGTAATTACGAGCTAGGAGACACACTATGAGCACAGTGATGAAGGATAAACTCAGACCAATAACGGAAAAATTTTCGGATATGCCCCAGGGACGTGTCGATATCGATGATGCAGTTGCCAGTCCGGCATACTTTAAAGCCGAGAAAGAAGGTATTTTTAAAAAAAGCTGGCTAAACATTGCAAGAGAATCTGATCTGCCGAATATAGGCGATTTTATTGTTAAGACCATTGATACCTTAGATACATCAATAATAATTGTGCGCAATAAAGAAGGAAAGATAAATGCTTTTCATAATGTTTGTGTACATAGAGGAATGACGCTGTGCGGAAAGCACGAACATTCGGGCAACAAAAAATACTTTGCGTGCCCATATCACGCGTGGGTTTATGACGCAGATGGACAATTAGTGGATGTACCCGATAGACAGTTCTTTGATGAAAAAGACCTGGAAGGTCTTTCCTTAGCTAAAATTTCATTGGCTACATGGGAAGGGTTTATTTTTATTAATTTGGACTCTGAGCCGGCAGAAACACTCGAAGAGTCTCTTGGTGAATTATATAAAGGACTTGAAGGCTACTTTGACGATGATAAATATAAACTTGTTAATCGTTATGAGATGGACACACAAATGAACTGGAAATTTTATGTTGATAGTTCAATTGAGGCCTATCACGCGAATGTGGTGCATATCCAAAATAATACAGGTCAAAATGCGCAATCTGGAACCATTCTCCACGTAGATAAAGATGCCGTTAGGCTGTACGAAAAACACAGAGTTTTAGGGCTGCCGAGTGGTTTTGGCGAGAGAGAACTTTCTCCCATAGAGGCGTTATCTTTCCAGTATGGAGCAACGACACCCTACGATGTTAGGGCCGCTGGCTCTGATATGGCTCCTGGAATTAATGTAAACAAAGACCCGCATTGGGCGTTTGACATAGTTGAGTTTTTCCCAAATATTATCCTCTTTGTTAGTGCACCGTTATATGCGGTGATTAGATTATGGCCATCATCAGAAAAGGAATGTTTGCAGGTAACGGATGTGTATATGTCTGAACCTAAAAATGCTGCAGAACGCGTTGCGTTGGAGTATGGCCTGCTTTCCTTACGTGACGTAATCCGAGAGGATGTCAATACGGCTGAAGGCTCGACCACTATGGTGAAGTCCGGCGCTATCAAGGAGTATGTTTTTTCTGATCAGGAAATAGCTGTTCGCCACAGCTATAAGACGATAGACGACATGGTGAAAACTTGGTTAGCCAATAATCAATAAGGAGGCAATCATAATGAATAATTTACCAAATAAATTTGAAGGCTTAAGCAAGTTTGTAGCTGAGTGGGCTCTAGATACTGAGCAAGCAAGGTTTGATAAAAGAACGAGTGGAAAGGTTGAGGAGATTAAATTTTTTTACGATGCAATTATCCAACAAATGCCTGACATCATGGCGTATTTAAAAGATAAAGAGGTAGAGCCCAGTGAGCAGGAAGATAAAAACCTTTTGAATATGGCAATGTCTTGTGTGGAAGTGTCACGAATATTTGAAGTTTGGAATCAATTAGACGTGAGATCTGATTACTTGGACCCCAAACGTATGACCTGTTTAGGGTATGAGGGTGCTAAAAAGTTAGACAGGGTGAAATAAATGGCGAATGTAAATACTGAAGGTAGAAATTGGACCAAAGAATTTGGTTTAGGAACAGAGCCATTAAATATTGATATCTATACCTCTGAGGAACAGTACGAAAAAGAAATAGACATGATTTTTAGGCATTGCTGGCTCAATGTGGGGCGTGAAGACGATATGCCGAATAAAGGTGATTACGTTGTTCATGATATACCGATATTAAATACATCTATTTTATTAACGCGCGATGCAGATGGAGAGATTAACGCTTTTCATAATATGTGTTCGCACCGAGGCAATAAGGTTTGCCAGGAAAATGTTGGTAACTCTAAATTTCATCTATGCGAGTTCCACGGCTGGGCCTTTGATGGAAAAGGGATGCTGCGTGATATACCCGATGAAAAAAACTTTTTTAACCTGGATAAATCCAAACTCAACCTCAAAACAGTTTCGGTTGATTTATGGGAAGGGTTCATTTTCATCAATATGGAAGAAAACCCTAAAGAAACATTAGAAGAGTATCTGGGTGAAGTGGTTCCATTACTGAAGGGCTACCCGTTTGATAGATATACGCCTATTTTTGGGTATGAAGGTGAAGTTAACTGTAATTGGAAAATCAGTGTTGACTCTCAACAAGAGGCCTATCACGCAGCTTACCTGCATCGCAGGACATTGAATGGAGCCTTGGGCGGAAAAGAAAACCCGTACATTCATTGTTTAGATTATAAAAATTTAGGCCGCCATCGCATGTTGTCTATGCCGGCGGGCGATGAACCTCCAAGAAAGCCCATTGATACGCTGGCTGCGGAAAATACCGTCTCAATAAGAAGCTACTCAGAAGGGCAGGATTTCAGCGAATGGCCAACAGGCGTAAACCCTTCACGTTCTGATAATTGGGCCGCTGATATTTACGTTATTTTCCCAAATTTCTGGATTGCCTTATTCAATGGAATGTATCAAACGCATAATTTTTGGCCAATGGGGCAAGTAGATAAGATGTATCAACGCATTACGATGCGAGCGACTGAGCCTGAAAAACCAAGCCAATTATGGGCGAGACAATACTCAAGGTGCATGTCTAGAGATGTTTGGTTAGAAGACTTTAGTACATTAGAAGCGACAGCAGAAGTGGCTAAATCTGGCGCATTTACTGAGGTAAACCTACAGGATCAAGAAGTGCTCTGCCGTCATTTCCATCAAGTGGTTAGTGACTATATCAATGGAGAATATAAATGAGTAAAGCAGATAAAAAATTGCCCGAGCAATTTAAAGAACTCGAAGTGTTTCTTGATAAATGGTGTTTCCCAACGCAAATGGAAAGAACAAATGAGCGCCAGGAAAGCAATATGGATGAAATCAAAGCCTTCTATGCTGCAATAGAGCCAAGGATGAAAGAAATTTTAGATTACCTCGATACGTTTTCTATCGAAAATCTAAAAGGCAATGAAAAAACATTACTTGAACTAGCTTACGCCGTAGCAGAAATTGCTCCCGCTGTAGAGATGTTTGGTCAAAAATATGTGACGTCAACTTTTGATGCCCGTGATTTCTTACCGACGCACGAGCCCGTCTTGAAACGGCCTAAGATGAGTACGGCGCCGCAATATTAAATATGGACTAAACAACCCCCTCGTTTGAGTATACCTTTCACGAGTGGCTCTAAACTGATGAGTAGTGAAGGATCATCTAGCTCGCCGTTAAAAACTTACTCAGTAATTCTGAAAGGGCAAAATGCATGGATAGGTAAAGCTTCTGAATAAATAAAAACAGATTAACACGATGGTATTGAATCAGAATATTTGACTCAAAGTAACGAGGAAAGGCTATGTTGAAAAGTATTTTTCATGTAAATATTTGTGTGACGAATCTAGAGCGGTCAATTGCGTTTTATGAGAAATTAGGTTTTAAAGTTATTAATGACTTTATTCTTGAAGGCCCCGATGTTGGACGATCAATGGGGCTGGATGCCTCTAAATTCAGGGTAGTTTTTATTAGATTAGGCGATGACCCTAATGCCACGGTCATTGATTTACTTGAGTTCATAGATCCACCCACGCAAGGTGCACCATACGAAACACTTAATAACAGAGGCCTATGTCGCATTGCCTTTAAGGTGGATGATGTTGATCAGGTGTATGAAAAGTTAAAAGCAATGAACGTTGACTTTGTTGCACCTATTGAACGAATGCAAGGCGAAGAGGGTAATGAAATTTCATTTGTTTGCTTTAAAGACCCCGATGGGGTGTTTTTAGAAATTATAAGTGGGATGTAAACCTTATTTAAAATTTGAGGAGGGTTAAGTGGTTGATCAAACAATAATTAAACGACTCGAAACGCTAGAAAAAGAACTGAAACGGCTGAATGATATTGAAGCGATTAGAAACCTAAAAGCTGAGCATGCATTAGCATCGGATGACCCTGAAAATCTTGCAAAAAGGCTGTTAGCCATCGTAACAGACGATATTGAACTCGATTACGGTGAAGCATTTGGGGTCCACAAAGGTATCGAGGTTTTCAGGGAATTGGTAAAAGACACACCGTTTATTTGGACGGTTCACTACATGATACCCAGCAAAATTGAAGTGGCGGCAGATGGGAAAACGGCAACAGGCATTTGGTATTTATGGGAACCTGCGACTACGCCAAGCCCAGTTGATGGCTCTGAAACGGCTATGTGGTTGGCCGGTGTCTATCACGATAGTTATCGAAAAACGCCGAACGGGGAATGGAAAATTTCAAAAATGCAACTCGATGCAAAATTGTTGTGTACCTATAAAGAGGGCTGGGAGAAAAATAAAATAATTGACCTGTCCAAGACCAGGTGGACTGAAAATTTGTAAATAGCTTGCTCGTGTAGTCGTTTACAAAAAAGGCTGAGAAAAAGAAAGAACTGTCGATTTCCCACTAATACATGAGTCATGATGTTATGCAAAGCTTAGATTTTTTATGCTAATAAAAAGAACAAAAATAAGATATAAGATTGTCAGCTTGCTAGCCATAGTAGGATTAATCCAATTTGCTGCTATGGCATCGGCTATTGATGAAAAAGAAGGCGCGGGTAATAAAGTAAAAGGCTCAATGGCACTTAGCCATATAAAGTCAAACCAATTACCCAAACCTCAAGACTCCTTACTTCAAGCTAGGGATAGTTTGTTTGCCATCACGTTGCTAGACGATAAATCGCATTTACTAGCTGGGAATAATGGGCTCCTTGTTCAGGTGGATAAATATCAAGAATATAAAAAAATTACTGTAAACACGGCTAGTGATTTATTTAGTGTGCATGCGACGCAATCAGGGCAAGTATTATTAGGAGCGGATAACGGGGAGTTATTTATAGCGGATGACGAGCTCAAAAACTGGTCAGCTATTTCGTTAGATAAAAGTGAAGCTACTTTTAACTTCATCGAGTTGCCAGCGGGCAAAATTATCCTGTCAGGAAGTTATGGCTTGCTAATGTCGAGTGAACCACCCTACAGGCAATGGAAAGAAGTGTTGTTACCGTGGGCTGAATTTTTGAAAGAAGCTTGGCAGGAATTTGGTGAAGCGGAGGCTCATTTATATTCAGGCTGCCATAATGAACGGGGTGATTTACTCATCGTTGGCGAGTTTGGCATTGTTCTTAAGCGCGACTTTACAGGGCAGTGGAACAAAATACACGGTGGTTCAATTCAGCCGGCAATTTATGGTTGTGATATCTCAAATAATGGCGAAGACATTATATTGGTCGGACAAAAAGGGCTGGTTTATCAATCCAGTGACGCAGGCCTCTCCTGGCTTGAAGCCAATATTTCCAAAGGTGCAGATCTATATAAAGTCCACAAGGCTAAAGGTCTCTCAATAATTATTGGTGACAAAAAAAACCTCTATGTTTCATCAAAGTCGTCTGCCTGGTTGTGTAGACGGTTTGCTAAAGATAGGCCACTGGGGTGGTTTGTTGATATGGCTGTTGATGATGAAAGTATGGGTGTTGTAGGTAGTAATGGGGCATTTAAATTAGCCAGGCATTCATCACTTTTGAAGGCAGTTAATCAATTAGAACAGTCAGAGGAGTTTGTTAGCTGTGAATAATTGGGCTGAAAAAATACTATCATTGCGAGTGGTGTTTCTATCAATAGCAGCCATTATTACTGTTATTGCAGGTTCTTATGCGCTAAATATTTCATTTAAAACGGTGTATAAAGAAATTCTTCCTCAACACGATTCATATGTAGATACGCACCTGGCTTATGAGGGTCAATATGGTGGTCCGTTATCAATAAAGCTAATTCTTGAGGCGAAGAAGGGAACTATTTATCAGGCGGAAACAATAAAAAATATTAAGGCGATTACAGAAGCGCTTGATGCTACACCATACGTCAATCATGACCAGGTTTTCTCCATAGCATCTCGTAAAGTGAGAAGAGTTAAAATTGATGAATATGGCGTGACGAGTATCCCGCTTTTTCCGGGGGATATGCCGTTACCAGCTTCAAAGCAAGAACTCGATAATTTTTCTGAACTGGTCGATAGTACACCGGGCGTTATTGGTAGCTATGTTTCATTTGATAAGTCGTCAGCTTATTTTCAAGCTGGTTTGGTTCCAGGTGAGGTAGATTATTTAACGGTGTTTAATTATTTAAATACATTATCTGATCAATATACCAACGACAGCATGACATTACATATGTTTGGTCAGCCCGTGCTGACGGGCTGGGTGTATACATACAACGCAGAAGTTATAAAAATTTTAATCGCTTCTTTTATCTTAATGCTCGTGATGCTTTGGAGCTTCTCTAGAGACATTAGGATGGTCTTACTCGCTGGCGTTACATCTATCATTAGTGCTGTATGGGGCTTGGGGTTTGTTGGTGTACTAGGCTGGTCGATGGACCCGTTAATACTAGTCATACCCATGCTGGTGATGGCTCGAACGTTGAGTCACTCGGTACAAATGGGCATGCGTTATTTAGAAATTGTAAGGACGACCTCGTCGACACGAGAAGCTTGTGTTTTATTATTAAAGAGACAATTTAAGCCTGGTGTATTGGGCATCGTAACCGATGCGGCTGGCATATTTTTGATAGCTGTCGCAGATATTCCAATGATGCAAAAGTTAGCTGTTTTCGCAGGGGTCTGGTCACTAAGTGTTGTTGTTACGGTAGTGGTAATGATGCCCTTAATGATTAGTTTTATGGGACACGTGCCAAAGGAGAACCTGATTGCGGAAGATCATCGCTATGGTCTGACAAAGAAGGTTTTAACGAGTATTTTTTATCTTTCAGACCATAAAGTAAGTCGGGTTTTAATTTGGTTCTGTTTTATTGTCATAACACTAAGCTCATTCTGGATATCTAAAGACCTTGAAATTGGCGAAGTTGAACCAGGAACTAGTTTGCTCTGGCCTGATTCGAGCTACAACCAGGCCGTTAAGCTGCATACAGATAAATTTATTGGGCCGGATGAACTATTGGTTGTTGTTGAAGCGATGCCAAATGAAAATAATACGGACAAAAAAAATGACTATGTGGATGTGCGTAATTTAGGGATTATAAAGAAAATACAAACGTTTCAAGATAGGATGCAAAACACGCCTGAAATTAAAGGTAGCTTGTCATTTGTAGATTTATTACCCAGCGTCAAACGAAGCTTGTCGGGCAATTACCCTAAATTCGAAGTGTTTCCTATTGATCAACGAGAAGCCGGCCAGCTGACCAGCTTGCTACAATCAAATTCTGCCCCCGGAGATTTTGATCACTTATTCGATAAAGAATATAAAAACGCCAGCGTTCGTTTTTTTGTTCCAAATCACAAAGCTGAAACCGTAAATGCGGTGATTGAAAAGGCAAAAACAGTCATTGCAGGTATGGAGTCTAATGACAGTAGTCCTGGCAAACTACGTATGGCTGCAGGAAGCATCGGGATAGCATCGGCTATAAATAATGAGGTGTCTAAAGCTCAAGCACTAAATTTTTTATTAACGACACTCGTTATCATTATCGCGATATGGCTGGGGTATCGCTCCTTTTCAGCCGTATTGATTTTAATTACACCTTTGTTGTTCACTGATATTGTGGTCGCTGCGATTATGGTCAAACTAGGCGTGAGTATAAATGTCAATACTCTCCCAATCTTATCAGTTGGTATGGGCATAGGTATTGACTACGGCATTTACTTGCTCAGTAGGTCAATCGAAGAAAGCAAACGGGGAGTTCATAAAACCACGAATGACGCCGTTCATCATGCAATTTTAACAAGTGGCCGGGCTATCTTTATTACAGCAATTACCATGGTCTTTGCCGTCGGCATATGGTATTTCATGTCTAATTTACGTTTTCAAGCAGATATGGGGCTGCTACTTGCTTTGATAATGATTATCAATTGTTTAGGTGCTCTTATTTTAATTCCATTGGCTATACATACATTTAAACCAAATTTACTAAAAATTAAATAGCTTAGGGTCATCGAAGATAATTGAAATATACCTCTACATTGGGGGTATTTCTTAGGGCATTAAAGGATTGGATGCTGAAATGGAGCCAATGAGCGGATTCGAACCGCTGACCTACTCATTACGAATGAGCCGCTCTACCAACTGAGCTACATCGGCTTTATTGAAAGCATACACCCTTGCTTACGCGTGGTCGGTGACCAGGGGCGTGGAAGTATAAGAAATTATGAGCGCCGAGACAAGAAGTCTATTTATTACTGACCTTAATAATGACGTCAACGCTTTGAATGTTGGTACCTGCTGGTAGGCCTGGTAACTTATCAATGTGAATTTCGTCGTGATTAATATCGGTTAAATCACAGGTGTTGGTGTTGTAAAAGTGATGATGGTGCTCGGTATTGGTGTCGTAAAAAACCTTGCTGGGGTCGATGATCACTTCGCGCAGTAGACCTTTGCTGGCGAATAAGCCTAGTGTGTTGTACACCGTGGCTTTTGAGACAGGGTTTTGCCCCTGATTGATGTTGGATAAGATTTGGTCGGCGCTGACGTGTTGCTGCTTTTTGAATAAGAAGCTGGCGATTTCAAGCCGCTGTTGTGTAGGCGTAATACCGCGCTCTAGCAATAAATTACTAAAGAGTTGAGTGTTCGTATTGTCTGCTGCTGTTTTCATATCCATACCTTGGGAAAGTATAGCACAGGGCTTTTAAACGGGAATATTATCGACTTAATTGATAGGCTGAACTGTCTACTCTGGCTGGGCGCTGTAATAAAATATCCACCATCAGTTCTGCGCTGGCGGGGGCGGTGACAATGCCATTGCGGTAATGCCCGGCATTTAAGCTTAGGTTGCGATAAGGTTCTACGCGGCAAATATAAGGAATACTGTCGGGTGAAGCGGGGCGTAAACCGGCCCAATGAGCATCAGGCTCAATGCCTGACAGGGCGGGGAAAAGCCCTTGTGCAAAATCGCGTAAGTCTTTAAACGCCTGCTGGCTTGTGCTGGCGTCAAAGCCAGTCTGTTCACGGGTACTGCCAACAACAATTCGGCCATCTTTTCGAGGAATAATATAACGGTTTCCATCCATCACCATGCAGGGGTCGGAAACGATAACCGGTGGAAAACAGATCATCTGCCCTTTTACGGGAATTATGTCTGGTTTTTCGGCGTCTTGTGGAATTAATTCAGCGCTCCACGCGCCGCCACAAATAATATATTCGTTTGCCTTAAGTTCTTGGCCGTTAGCTTTAACGGCGACTATATCGTTGTCTTTAATGACCAGCTCGTTGGCTTCTTGCGGGTAAAACGTAACGCCTTGTTCGGTAAGGTATTGCGTGAGCGCGGTTAATAATTTATGTGGGCGAATGGTGGCGACGTCATCGCGAAATAGAGCCGGCTGATCGAGTGGTTTGAGGTAATTAAATCGCTCAGCCAGTTGTTTGACCGACATCAGTTGATGGCGAACCTTATGCCCTTGGCACCACTGAATGGCTTCTAGCGTTTCGTCGTCGTTTAATACCAGCATGCCGGATAATACCCACTCGGGGTCGATACCTGTTTGTTGGTGTAGCTCTTCCGATAGCGCCTGGTAGACAGACTGACTGAGGTTGCTAATCGCGTTAACCGCTTCGGAGTAATGCCAGGGACGCATCGGTGACAAAATACCGCCCGCCGCCCTGGTAGATTGTTGGCCGGGGCTATGTTTTTCGATAATGGCGACCTTAGCGCCTGTTTGCCGTAGCTCTTTGGCGGTTAATAAACCGATAATACCGCCACCAATAATAATAAAATCGAACATATCAAGCTGAGTTTAAAAAGGCCTAAGTATAGCGTATTCTAGTGCGCTAACTTTTGATCTGAATTAGCTTTAAGCCACCTATTAAGGAATTGTGTTATGTATAAAAAACTGTACCCAGAGATCGAGCCTTTCGCTAAGGAGTGGATTAATATGGCTGATGGGCACGAGGTGTACGTTGAGCAGGTGGGTAATCCCAACGGTGTGCCGGTTATTTTTTTACACGGTGGCCCGGGGTCTAGTTGTAAAGAACACCACCGCCGTTTTTTTAACCCAGAAAAGTATCACGTCATTCTGATGGATCAACGGGGTGCTGGGCGTTCAAAACCCTTAGGCGAGTTAAAGAATAATTCTACGCCGCACTTAATAGCGGATATGGAGTTGATCCGTAAAAGGCTTGGCATTGATCAGTGGTTATTGTTTGGCGGTTCATGGGGTTCTACCCTGGCATTGCTGTACGCGCACCAACACACACAACGCGTTTCTGGCCTTATTCTCCGTGGGTCTTTTTTAGCGCGTAAGGCGGATGCAGACTGGTTCTTTAAGGAAGGCGCTAATCGATTGTTCCCCGAAGCGTGGCAACGGTTTATTCAGCACGTGACGGAAAATGAACGAGATAATTTATTAGCGGCTTATCATCAGCGATTAAACAGTGACGATTTAAAAACGCGGCAAGAGGCTACGCGCGAGTGGGATGCCTGGGGCGGTGCGATAGTACTCGGAAATGATTTTAATGCTAGCGAATTAGAGGGTGATGTGCCCGATAAGTCGGTCGCTCAGGCGCGCATTGAAACCCACTATGGAATGAATCATTATTTTATAGCAGCGAACCAGATTTTAAATAATACGGATTGTTTAGCCGATATCCCCTGCACGATTATTCACGGGCAGAAGGATTTTATGTGTCCTATTCAGTCGTCGTTGGAATTAGCCGAGGCCTTGCCAAAAGCAAAGATGATCAGCCTGCCGAATGCTGGACACCTGGCACACGGCGATGAAATGACCGACGCTCTGGTTGTTGCGGCTGATGATTTTTTGCAGGAAGTGACCGCCTAGTAAATAACTACCGAGCGAATACTTTTGCCCTGGTGCATTAAATCGAAGGCGCGATTAATATCGCTTAGCGGCATGGTATAGCTGACCATTTCATCAATTTTTATTTCACCTTTTAAATAGCGTTCAACGTAATCGGGTAATTCACTACGCCCTTTAACGCCACCGAAGGCGGTGCCTCGCCAGACTCGCCCGGTCACTAATTGAAAGGGCCGGGTGGCGATTTCCTGACCAGCGCCCGCGACGCCAACGATGATCGACTCTCCCCAGCCTTTATGACAGCACTCCAGGGCGGAACGCATGGTGTTGACGTTGCCGATGCACTCAAAAGAATAGTCAACGCCGCCATCGGTCATATCGACTAAAACATCCTGGATGGGGTCGTCAAAGCGCTGAGGGTTGATGCAATCGGTAGCACCTAACTGCCTGGCGAATTCAAATTTATCTTCGTTAATATCGACCGCAATTATGCGTGAGGCGTTAGCGATGACCGCGCCCTGAATAGCGCTTAAACCAATGCCACCTAAGCCAAAAATAGCTACGGTACTACCGGCTTCCACTTTGGCTGTGTTGAGTACTGCACCGATACCGGTGGTGATGCCGCAGCCTAATAAGCAAACTTTATCGAGGGGCGCGGCTTTGTTAATTTTAGCTAAGGCAATTTCAGGCAGCACGGTATATTCGGCAAATGATGAAGTGCCCATATAGTGGTAAATGGTTTTGCCATTTTTTGAAAAACGCGAGCTTCCATCTGGCATTAGGCCTTTGCCCTGAGTGGCGCGAATGGCCTGGCAAAGATTGGTTTTACCGGATAAGCAATACTTACACTGGCCGCATTCGGGCGTGTACAAAGGGATAACGTGATCGCCGACCTGAACGGATGTGACGCCAGCGCCAACTTCTTCCACGATAGCACCTGCCTCGTGCCCCAGAATAGCCGGAAAAATCCCCTCAGGGTCATCGCCGGACAGGGTGAATGCATCGGTATGACAAACCCCAGCCGCTACGTGACGAATAAGCACTTCGCCAGCTTTTGGCCCTTCTAAATCAACGTCTTCGATGGATAGAGGTGCGCCAGCCTCCCAGGCGACAGCGGCTGTTACTTTCATATTGCTTCCTTTTGCTACTAGCTTTTAAATGCTTTTGAATTTTTTGGGTTTCTAAACGTTAACGGTGATTCGACCGTTTGACTGGCTTTTTCAATCGCTTCGGTAACGGTGTGATGCATTGGCGATAAATCACACACGGGGTCGGCATTGCTTGCATCTCCCGTTAATAAGAAAGCCTGGCAATGGCAACCGCCGAAGTCTTTGTCTTTTTCTGGGCAGCTTCTGCATGGTTCTTTCATCCAGTCGTCGCCACGGAAGTAATTAAATGCTTTTGATTTATTCCAGATGTCATTAATTGAATAATCGTTAACATTCGGGCAATCAAAATTCGGCAACAAGCGAGCGGAGTGGCAGGGTAGCGCCAGCCCATCGGGTGCGATCGTAAGGAAAGTAGTGCCCCAGCCATTCATGCACGCTTTCGGCCGACCTTCGTAATAATCGGGCACCACGTAATAAATCTTCATCTTGCCTTTTTGCGAGACCTGGTACTCATTGGCGATGGCTTCAGCGCTGGTTAGTTGTTCCTGCGTTGGCATCAGTTGGTCGCGGTTATGGTGCGCCCAGCCGTAATATTGCGTGTTGGCGAGTTCTACAAAGTCTGCGCCCAGCTCGATAGCCATTTCCAGAATGTCCTTCATTTGATGGATATTCTGGCGGTGTAACACCACGCATAACACCATCGGGTAGCCGTGTTTTTTAATCAGCTTAGCGACGACCTTTTTGTGCTCGAAACTTTCAGTACCGGCGATAAAATCGTTCAGTTCCTGAGAACTGGCTTGCAGGCTTATTTGAATATGGTCTAGCCCAGCTTTTTTAAGCTCGATGATTTTAGCTTCATCCATGTTGTAGCCGGATGTAATCAAATTCGTGTAATAGCCCAAGGCGTGCGAGTAATCGACCAGTTCAACCAGGTCTTTGCGCACCAGGGGCTCGCCACCAGAAAACCCCAGTTGTACGGCGCCCATTTCTCGCGATTGTTTTAGTACGCGTTTCCAGTCATCGGTGGACAATTCTTCTTCGATATTAGAATAATCCAGAGGGTTGGAACAATACGGGCACTGCAACGGGCAGGCGTAAGTCAGCTCTGCCAATAACCAGCGTGGTGGGCTAGGCGCTTTGATTGATCCAGCCATTTTCCAGGGCAACGTTTAAGAAGCTGGCGATGTCGTTTTCGAGTCCAGTGGTGGCGAATTTATTCTCTAAAATTTGCACAATATCAGAGAGCTTATTGGAGCCATCACAGTGCTGCAGAATTTCTGCCGAGCTTTGATTCAGTTCAATCAGGCCTTCGGGGTATAGCAAAACAAACATCTGCTGGGCTTCTTCCCATTGCAAACGATAGGTTGCTGATAGATGAATGACCTGGTCTGTTATAAGACTCATGACTTAACGGTAAAATACGGTGGCATTTCGTGTACGTAAGCCATATGCATCGCGTCGGCCATGGACCACAAAATATCGAGTTTAAATTTTAAGATTCGCAGCATCTTTTCTTGTTGTTCGCGTGTTTTATACCAATCTAGCGTGATTCGTAAGCCGTGCTCAACGTCACGACGCGCTTCGCTGAGTCTTTTTTGAAAGTAAGTGAGGCCCTTTAGGTCGATCCAGGGGTAGTGTTCAGGCCAGTTATCCAGGCGTTGTTGGTGAATTTTTGGCGCAAATAGTTCGGTCAGTGATGAACTAGCGGCCTCATGCCAGTCGGCCTGGCGGGCAAAGTTAAGGTACGCATCGACGGCGAAGCGTACGCCGGGTAATACGTGTTGTTCAGAGATCACTTCTTCTCGATTAAGACCAACGGCTTCGGCTAATTGTAACCAGGCTTCAATGCCGCCAATTTCCCCCGGCGCGCCATCGTGGTCAATAATGCGCTGAACCCACTGGGCGCGTGTATCACGGTCTGGACAATTGGCCATAATCGCGGCGTCTTTACGCGGTATGTTGACCTGATAATAAAAACGATTGGCGACCCAGCCACGAATTTGCTCTTTGTTGAGCCGCCCCTCGTGCATCATCACGTGATACGGGTGATTGATATGATAAAAACGCTCCATATCACGAATGCGCGTCTCAAATTCATCCAGAGACCAGGGTGCTTTTTCTGTCATATTTACAGCTCGATATTCATATTGTCGAACGACACTTCAATGCCGTGTTGGGTCAGTATATCGCGTTCTTTAGATTCCTCATCGAGAATCGGGTTGGTATTGTTGATGTGAATCAAAATTTTGCGGGGTTTGTCGAGCGTATCTAAAAACTCAATCATGCCGCCTTCGCCAGATTGCGGTAAATGGCCAATTTTTCTTGCCAGCAACGGTCTTCCAACGGAGGCGAGTTCGTCATCGGTCCAAAAAGTACCGTCCACTAATACGCAGTCCGCTTCTCTCATTGCTTTTTCGACGTGTGGTTCAATAACACCCAGACCCGGTGCGTAAAAAGTAGTTTTTCCTGTCGAGACCTGACGAATAATCATGCCGATATTGTCGCCTTCGTGCGGATCATTTCTATGCGGCGAATAGGGAGGCGCCTTGCTCTTTAATGGCAAAGCCGTGAATTCCAAATCTTCAATATTAGGGATAGTAAAGGCGTCACCATTTAAGGGAATCGGGTGGTCTTCTACACCACAAAAATGCTCCAAAATATTAAAAATGGGAAATCCAGTTGTTAGGTCTTGGCGAACCATATCTGTGCAATAAATCGTCAGCGGGTCGCCTTCACGTAAAATTAATAAGCCCGTTGCGTGATCAATTTGCGAGTCGAACATCACAATGGCTTCTATACCGGTGCCGCGTACTTTGTTTTTCGGGTGAATCTCTGGGAAGCCTTCTAATTGCGCACGCACATCTGGAGAGGCATTAAACAAAGCCCAATGTTCACCATCAGATGAAACAGCAATAGAAGATTGGTTGCGGGTAGAGGCTTTCATTGTACCTGCTCGCACAGCCTTACAATTTGGGCAGCTGCAATTCCACTGCGGGAAACCGCCACCAGCCCCTGAACCTAAAATACGAATATACATAATGCTTAATTTACAATAGTGGGTAGAAATAAAAAAGGGGCTCCACACGTGGAACCCCTTTAATAAAAGTCTGTTTGTAATCTATCGGTTATAGATATACATCGTTACTTCAAAACCGAAACGTAAGTCTTTGTAGGTAGGTGTTTCCCATTTCATGTTGTGTCTCCTCTAAGCAGATATTTCAATATCTTGATATGGCGTTAAATCGTCTGAATCTAAGTATATTGTTTTTAAGGTTTAATGCAAGTTCTTAATGTTCAACCAGCCTTTGAACAGGTTGGGCAATTAGGGTTGCGCGGTAACTGCATATTCTGCCACTGCATGGATAAACCATCGAGTAATAGGACGCGGCCTTGTAGCGACTCGCCGACGCCAGTAAGCACTTTTATCGCTTCCAGCGCCTGCATGCTGCCGATAATACCAGTGATGGGTGCAATAACGCCGTTTTCGGAACAGCTCTGGGCGACTGCGCCTTCGCGCGGGTATAGGCAGTTATAGCAAGGGCAACGTTCGTCCCGAGAGTCAAAAACGGAAATTTGTCCCTCAAATCGAATCGCCGCGCCAGACACCAGCGGTGTTTTGGCGGCAAAGCAGGCGTCATTAATGGCAAAGCGGGTTTCAAAGTTATCGCAGCAGTCGATCACTATATCGGCCTGGCGAACCTGATCTAGTAACGCGTCACCGATTAATTTTTCGTTGATAGCGATGACATCGATGAGCGGGTTGATGGCCTCAAACGTCTGTTTCGCGGAGGCTACTTTAGATTGGCCAATGCTGTTGGTCGTATGCGCTATTTGTCGCTGAAGGTTGGACAGGTCAACATCATCAAAATCACTGATAACGAGTTGGCCCACACCCGCCGCAGCGAGGTATAGCCCAACGGGGCTACCTAAACCGCCCATACCTATTATAAGTGCACGAGAATCGAGCAGGCTTTGCTGGCCTTCAATATCGATCGAAGGCAGCATGATTTGTCGGCTGTACCTTAAAAGCTGTTCATCATTCATGTGGGTTTAAACGTGTTTTCTTCGATTATATATTAATTTGGCTGCGGCTAAATACTTGACACGGCTCTATCTATCGCTATTATTGGCACTCTCTCAGACAGAGTGCTAATCATTTAGAAGAAATTGTTTTAGATTTTTCATGCGCAGGGGTTGATTTAAAAGTACACCGCCCCATATCTTTCTGGTCCTAACTTACGAATTAAACAACAAGGAGATTTATATATGAATTTACGTCCATTAAACGATCGCGTCATTATCAAACGCGTCGAAGAAGAAGCTGTGAGTGCAGGTGGTATCGTGCTTCCGGATTCTGCAAAAGAAAAACCAAGCCGTGGCGAAGTACTTGCTGTTGGTAACGGTGCAACGAACAGCAAAGGTGAGTTACAGGCAATGTCTGTGAAAGTTGGCGATAACGTTTTATTCGGCAAATACTCCGGTACAGAAGTAGAAGTGGATGGCGACGAATTACTCGTGATGCGTGAAGACGACATCATTGCGGTGGTCGAATAAAGCTGAATTAGATGGATATGGGTTTAACCCCATTTCAATGAAGCTTATACCCCTTGGGGAACAAGTGGTCAGTGACCATCATTTAAGAACATAATTTAAGGAATACGAACATGGCAAAGCAAGTTAAATTTGGAGATGACGCACGCAGCTTAATGGTTGAAGGCGTTAATATATTAGCAAAAGCAGTCAAAGTAACATTAGGCCCTAAAGGTCGTAACGTTGTTTTAGACAAAGGTTTTGGCGGCCCAACGATCACTAAAGATGGTGTGTCTGTTGCGAAAGAAATCGAATTAAAAGATAAATTCCAGAACATGGGCGCGCAAATGGTTAAAGAAGTTGCCGCTAAAACATCAGATGTTGCTGGTGATGGAACAACAACAGCGACCGTATTAGCTCAAGCTATCCTGGTTGAAGGCATGAAATCTGTTGCCGCTGGCATGAACCCAATGGATCTTAAGCGTGGTATTGATAAAGCCGTTGTTGTAGCGGTTGCGGCTATCGAAGAGTTATCAGTGCCTTGTGCAGATACCAAAGCAATTGCTCAAGTCGGTACTATTTCAGCTAACTCTGATGAGTCTGTTGGCGAAATCATTGCAGAAGCGATGGATAAAGTCGGTAAAGAAGGCGTTATCACCGTTGAAGAAGGTTCTGGTTTAGAAAATGAACTAGACGTGGTTGAAGGTATGGAATTTGACCGTGGTTACTTATCACCGTACTTTATTAATAACCAGGAAAGCATGAGTGTTGACCTGGAAGATCCGGTTATTTTGTTACACGACAAAAAAATCTCAAACATCCGTGATTTACTTCCAATATTAGAAGGCGTTGCAAAAGCGGGCCGTCCATTATTGATCATCGCCGAAGACATTGAAGGTGAAGCGTTAGCCACCCTGGTTGTTAACAATATGCGCGGTATCGTAAAAGTAGCGGCTGTAAAAGCCCCTGGTTTTGGTGATCGTCGTAAAGCGATGTTAGAAGATATTGCTATTTTAACTGGCGGTACTGTTATTGCTGAAGAAGTAGGCTTAACGCTTGAAAAAGCAACGCTGGAAGATTTAGGTTCTGCTAAGCGTGTGACCATTACTAAAGACAGCACAGTTGTTGTTGATGGCGCAGGTCAAGCTGCAGACATCGAAGCGCGCGTTGTTCAAGTTCGCAAACAAGCTGAAGACGCGAGTTCTGACTACGATAAAGAAAAGCTTCAAGAGCGTATGGCTAAACTAGCTGGCGGTGTTGCAGTTATTAAAGTGGGCGCAACGACAGAAGTTGAAATGAAAGAGAAGAAAGCACGCGTTGAAGATGCGCTGCACTCTACTCGCGCTGCGGTTGAAGAAGGCGTAGTACCTGGTGGTGGCGTCGCGTTAATTCGCGTATTGGAAGCCGCAAGCAAAGCAAAAGGTGCTAATCACGATCAAGACATTGGTATCAAAATTGCGCTACGCGCAATGGAAGCGCCTTTACGTCAAATCGTTACCAATGCCGGTGAAGAAGCGTCAGTTATTTTACAGGCAGTGAAACAGGGCAAAGGTAACTACGGTTACAACGCTGCAACTGGCGAATATGGCGATATGATTGCAATGGGTATTCTTGATCCAGCTAAAGTCACTAGAACAGCACTGCAAAATGCTGCATCTATTGCTGGTTTAATGATCACCACAGAAGCAATGATTACCGACGAACCTGTTGAAGCCGGTGCAGCTGCCGGTGGAATGCCAGATATGGGCGGCATGGGCGGAATGGGCGGTATGGGTGGAATGGGCGGCATGATGTAAGTCGACCCCCCCGACGTTAGTTTAAAAAGCCTCGCATTTAGCGGGGCTTTTTTATGCGTAAACGCTAACGGTAGTTATTTGTATGGTATCGGCTACACTTAGAACTAGTTCATATAATAAAAAGGTAATGGATTATGTTGGAAGAAAAAACAAATACGATGTATATGTTTCTTAAGATGGATGATGTTGGCGCTTTTAATGAAGGCCGTCAAAGAGGTGAGGATGTTGATCTAAGCAATGCAAAATTTCGTGCTTTTGATCTGCGCGAGGCAAACCTGGCCGGTTTAGATTTATCGGGCTGTTATTTTAAAAATGCCGATTTAAGGGGCGTCGATTTGCGTGGTTGTAATTTAGAAGGCTGCAGTTTCTTTAACGCCAAAATAAGCGGCGTGTATTTCCCCAGCAGTATCAGCGCAGAAGAAATCAATCTTTCATTGCTGCATGGAACGCGCATCCGCATGGGGAGCTAAATCATAGCGGGTTTCGCTTAATCAAAATTCACTGTAGTGATACACTCTTCATTTTAGAATCATGTGCGTAGAGGTTGGGTCATGGCAGGTCATAGTAAGTGGGCAAATATCCGGTTTCGCAAAGGCGCACAAGACGCTAAACGGGGTAAATTATTTACTAAACTGATTCGTGAAATTACGGTGGCCACCAAAGCGGCGGGGCCTGACCCCGAAAACAACCCGCGTTTAAGGGCCGTGATAGATAAAGGCCTGTCCAATAACATGAAAAGGGACACCATCGAGACCGCTATTAAAAAGGGTAGTGGCTTAACGGACGCCGACAATTTCGATGAAATTCGTTACGAAGGTTACGGACCAGCAGGAATCGCTATCATCGTTGATTGTTTGACCGATAATAAAAATAGAACGGTCGCCGAAGTCCGCCACGCGTTTAGTAGAAGCGGTGGCAATTTGGGCACCACTGGCTCAGTCGATTATATGTTCAAAAAACTCGGCGTTATTAACCTCGCAAACGAACTGGATGAAGACAGCCTGATGGAAGCTTCCCTCGAAGCAGGCGCAGATGATGTGATCGTGCACGATGATGGCTCATTCGAAGTGACTACCCAGCCAGAAGACTTTATGTCAGTTCGCGATGCTTTAGTGGCAGCGGGCTTTCCTCACGAGCACGCTGAAGTGACCCTACGCGCGGATATTCTGTCGCCGGTGGATATGAAGGATGCAGAAAAAATAATGCGTTTGCTCGACGCACTAGAAGACCTGGATGACGTGCAAAATGTTTATTCAAACGCGGACTTTCCCGATCAAGTAATGCAAGCCGTTGAAGAATAAATGCGAATTCTAGGTATTGATCCAGGTTCAAGGGTCACCGGATACGGTTTAATCGACGTGTCCGGCCGTAACGTTAAATATGTCGATAGCGGCTGTGTACGAACGGGCGCTGGGGACTTGCCCGAACGGTTGAAAAAAATCTTCCTGGGCGTGCGCGAAATCGTCCAGCACTTCAAGCCGCAAGAACTGGCGATAGAGCAAGTTTTTATGCACAAGAGTGCGGGTTCTGCTTTAAAGTTAGGTCAGGGCAGGGCGGCCGCCATGTGCGCCGTCTATGACGACGATATCAAGGTGTATGAATACGCGGCGAGACAAATTAAACAGGCATTGGTCGGTAAGGGCAGTGCAGATAAAACACAGGTGCAACATATGGTGAAGATTTTATTAAAGCTACAAGGCGACCCGCAAATGGATGCGAGTGACGCGCTGGCCGTGGCGCTGTGTCATTTCCATACCGACCAGACCCATCAGGCGACTACAAAGGCCTTAGCGTGATTGGTTTTCTTCGCGGAACGGTCCATGAGAAACAAGCGCCGTTGTTGGTGATTGATGTGAACGGTGTCGGCTATGACGTGGAAACGCCGATGTCCAGTTTCTTTAATTTACCCGCACTGGGGGAGCAAGTAACGCTCCGTACGCACCTGGTCGTGCGAGAAGATGCGCACATATTGTTTGGATTTTTAACCGAACACGAGCGCGCCTTATTTAGAAATTTAATTAAGGTCAACGGCGTTGGCCCTAAGGTGGCGCTTGGAATTTTGTCGGGAATGAGCACGGCTGATTTTTGCTCGTGCATCAAGGATAACAATCTGACGGCTCTGGTTCGTTTACCAGGGATCGGCAAGAAGACGGCTGAACGACTCATTATCGATATGCGAGACCGATTACCCGATCAAACGGGCGGTTCGGCGCTAATGTCCGCAGGCGAGTTAGATCGACCAGTATCCCCAGTAGAGGAAGCCATTAGCGCGTTGGTAGCTCTTGGCTACAAACCGCAGGATGCCGAAAAACGAGTACGCGCAGTCAGCAAAGAAGGCGATAACAGCGAACAAATTATTCGCTCTGCCTTACAATCAGCGGCTAAAGGATAAGGCCCCAGCATATGATAGAAAGCGACAGATTAATAAGTTCCGATAACCTTGCGAATGATGAGGCGATTGATCGGGCCATTCGTCCGAAATCACTCGCCGATTACATTGGTCAGCCGGCTATATGCGAGCAGATGGAAATTTTTATGTCTGCCGCGAAAGCGCGCTCGGAGGCACTAGATCACGTACTTATTTTTGGCCCCCCGGGCTTAGGAAAAACCACTTTGTCGCATATTATTGCGCATGAAATGGGTGTTAACCTACGTCAAACCTCGGGCCCGGTTTTAGAAAAAGCGGGTGATTTAGCCGCATTGCTGACCAATCTCGAAGAAGGTGATGTCTTGTTTATCGATGAGATACACCGTCTCAGTTCGGTGGTAGAAGAAATATTGTACCCGGCGATGGAAGATTTTCAGCTGGATATTATGATTGGTGAAGGCCCCGCGGCACGCTCAATCAAACTGGATTTACCGCAGTTTACCCTGGTCGGCGCGACCACGCGGGCGGGTTTGCTGACGTCACCACTACGCGACCGGTTTGGCATTACGCAACGTCTGGAGTTTTATAATGACGAGGATTTATCACAAATCGTTAAGCGCTCAATGGATATACTGGCGCTGAAAGCAGACCGGCATGGCGCTGAGGAAATTGCCGTTAGATCTCGCGGAACCCCCAGAATTGCCAACCGTTTATTAAGACGGGTGAGGGATTACGCCGACGTAAAAGGCGACGGCATCATCACCGCCGATATCGCTAAGAAAGCACTGAAGATGCTCGATGTTGATGAAAGTGGTTTTGACAAGTTAGATCGTCGTTTATTGAGTGTACTGATAGACACGTTTGGCGGCGGTCCCGTTGGCGTCGATAGTTTGGCCGCTGCGTTGAGTGAAGAACGCGGTACGGTTGAGGACGTACTAGAACCCTATCTGATCCAAAAAGGCTATATTATAAGAACCTCGCGCGGCCGAATGGCTACGCGACACGCCTATCAGCATCTGGGTCTCAAAGTACCAGCTCATCATCAAACCGAAGCTGAGGCAGACGATGACTTTCCAACAGACGCGTAAAGCACCCTAGTTCATCGTATGCAGCAAAGCGCACACCACTGGCCGATTAGAATTTACTACGAAGATACCGATATGCAAGGTATCGTCTACTACGCCAATTACCTGAAATACCTGGAAAGAGCGCGTACCGAATTTTTACGCGAAAAAGGCTTTGAGCAAGGCGATTTGCTTGATAAGCAAGGTGTTGCTTTTGCCGTTCGAGCGATCCAGATGGATTATTTGAAACCGGCAAAATTTAATGATCAGCTGATAGTGACCACCGAAGTGCTCGAATTGAAACGTGCGTCGCTAATTTTTCATCAAACGGTGGTACGCTCTGCGCCAAAGCATGAAATAATAAATACAGCGACTATTAAGGTCGCCTGCCTTGATGCACACAGTATGAAGGTTAAAGCCATTCCAACAAAAATGATTGAGCAACTGATATGAGCACAGATTTATCTATCGTCCACCTTATAATGCAAGCAGGGCCTATCGTAAAACTGGTGATGTTGATGCTAGCGGTAGCGTCTATAGTTTCCTGGACCTTTATTTTTGCTAAATACAAAGAATTTAAAACCGCGCTTGAAGTAACTAATACGTTTGAAAAACGTTTTTGGTCCGGCATTGATTTGACTGAACTGTCTCGTCAGGTCGGCTCAGATCATTACGACAGAAGTGGTATGGAGAGTATTTTCCATATGGGTTTTCAGGAATACAAACGACTGAAAGAGCAAAAAGGCATGGAGCCAATGCACGTGGTAGAAGGTGCTCGACGCGCCATGCAAGCGCAATATACCCGAGAAATGGATTTACTGGATAACCACTTACCCTTTCTGGCAACGGTGGGTTCAACCAGTCCTTACGTGGGTTTATTCGGTACGGTATGGGGAATTATGAGTTCGTTCCAGGCGCTGGCTAATGTGAAGCAAGCGACACTAGCACTGGTCGCACCGGGTATTTCTGAAGCCTTAGTAGCTACTGCCATGGGTTTATTTGCCGCCATTCCAGCGGTGGTGGCGTATAACCGTTTTTCAACCAATGCTGATCGTTTGGCGACGCGTTATGAAACCTTTATGGATGACTTCACCTCTGTTTTACAACGCCAGGCGCACATTACGATGGGCGAGGAAAAATAATGCCGCGTAGTTCAAAACGTCGCCCAATGGGCGAGATTAACGTCGTGCCCTATATCGACGTGATGCTGGTGTTGCTGATTATTTTTATGATCACCGCGCCGCTCATTCAGCAAGGCGTAGAGATTGAATTACCCGAAGCAAACGCCAACCCAGTTGAAGACAATAATATTCAACCTTTAGTGGTCAGCGTTGATAAGCAAGGGCAGTATTTCTTGGATGTGGGTGAAAATACCGATCAACCCGTGTCGACCGAAACCTTGCAAATAAAGGTGGCGGCCGTTTTACGCAATCAACCCAAAACACCGGTGATGATTCGTGGAGACAAGGGCGTGGCCTATGGTGAAGTAGTGCGTGCGATGACTACGCTACAAGCCGCTGGCGTGCCTAGCGTTGGTCTGCTCACTGAGCCCAGTAATTAGACCGCTTAATCATGTTTGAAATATTTAAAAAACACCCTAAGGCGAGTATTTTATCGCTTATTTTTCATCTACTGCTGGTTGGTTTTTTTATCTTTGGGTCGTATTTTAGCGACGATGAGCTTAAAACAAAACCAGCCGTCAATATCGTCAAAGCTACGGTTATAGATGAATCAAAAATTAAAGCAGAGGCCGAAAAGCTAAAGAATATTGATCGACAGAAGAAGAGGCAAGAAAAAAAGCGGCTCGAAGAGTTAAAAAAGAAACGCCTGGCCGAAGAAAAAAAACTGTCGGATCTTAAAAAACAACAAGAGCTTGAAAAGAAGGCAATAGAGAAAAAAAAGCTAGAAAAGAAAAAGCGTGAAGCGGCGGCTAAACAAAAAAAACTAGCAGACGCCAAAAAGAAGCATCAACGACTAGCGAAAGAGAAAGCGGCGAAGAAAAAAAAGCAGTTAGAAAAAGCTAAAAAAGACGCGGCAACAAAGGAAAAAGCGGCGAAAGAAAAAATCGCCAGAGATAAGGTGGCAAAAGAGCAAGCGCAAAGAGAACGCGCTTTACGTGAGATGGCAGAACAAGAAGAGCTGGAAATGCGTGCGCAAGAAGCGATCGGCAGTTATAGCGATTTGATAAGGCAAAAGGTCGAGCGGAACTGGAGACAACCTACGGGTGATATTTCAGGATTGTCGTGTGTTGTTCGCGTTCGATTGATACCCGGCGGTGAGGTAATTGATGCTCAAGTCATTAAATCCAGTGGTAATGCGTTTTTTGACCGTTCCGTAGAGCTGGCAACGAGAAAAGCGTCTCCCTTGCCTTTGCCCAATGATCCAAGTATGTTCAATTACTTTAGAACCCTGGAGTTTTATTTTAGGCCTGGAGGCTAGTGTCGAATGAAAAGAATGATTAGAGCAGCATTAATTCTCACTTTCTTAATCAGTTCTGCTGCGTTGAGTGAGGCGCTGAAAATTGAAATTACTCAAGGCGTATCGTCTGCCCAGCCGATTGCTGTCGTGCCTTTTTTAAACACGCAATCAACGAGTGCTTTACCGGTCGATATAGCCCAAATTATCAGTGATGACCTGGTTCGCAGCGGCCGCTTTAAATCATTGTCTCGATTCGATATGCTGAATAAACCCTCATCAGCCGAGCAGGTGAATTTTCGTAATTGGCAAGCGCTGGGTCAAGATAACCTCGTGATTGGCAAGGTGATCGATAACGCGAACGGGCAGTTGACGGTGCAATTTCAGTTGTTTGATGTGTATAAAGGCGAACAGTTAACGGGTTTTAGTATCCCCGCTAACAGATCGGATCTAAGGGCCGTGGCGCATCGAATTAGTGACTTGATATACGAGAAATTAACCGGGCAAAAAGGTGCCTTTAGTACGCGCATGGCGTACGTGACGTCAATGCAGGATTTGAATGGTCAGCACGAATATAAAATTCAGGTGGCCGACGCAGACGGATTTGGTGCTAAAACGATCGTCACCTCGTCAGAGCCCATCATGTCGCCAACGTGGTCACCGGCGGGCGATAAAATTTCTTATGTCTCTTTTGAGCAAAGGCGATCATCCATTTACACGCAAACCCTGAAAACGGGCGCGCGTGAGAAATTAAGGTCGTTTAAAGGTATTAATGGCGCCCCCTCGTGGTCGCCCGATGGCACTCAATTAGCACTCACCTTATCCAAGGACGGTAGCGCCGATATTTATATCTATAACGTGATTACGCGTTCATTTCGTCGTTTAACGACTAGTTATGCTATTGATACGGAACCTGATTGGTCGCCGGATGGGCGACAAATTGTATTTACCTCGGACCGCGGCGGTAAGCCACAAATATATCGAGTCTCTGTTAATGGCGGGCAGGCCGCTCGCGTTACCTATGAAGGTAGTTATAATGCGCGGGCAAGACACTCCCCAGACGGTAAAAATATTGCGATGGTTCACCGAGTTAACGGCCAATACCGCATTGCGACGCTAGAGCTAAAGACCGGTTTTATCAGTATTTTAACCGATGGTAAGCTGGATGAATCACCAAGTTATGCGCCCAATGGCAGTATGATTTTGTATTCAACAAATGATGGTTTGAAATCTATACTAGCTGCGGTATCATCTGATGGCAAAGTACGGCAAAAGCTTCGTCTTCAAGGTGGTGAAGTGAGAGAACCGGCGTGGTCACCTTTTAAATAACGATAGGATATAAAATGAAAATGTATAAAAATTTACTAACGGGGCTTTTACTTTCTACAGCGCTAGCGGGTTGTAGTATGTTTGGTGGTGATGAGCAATCGTCTGAAGGTGCTATGTCTGGTATGCACGATGGAGCCCAGACATCAGGAATGATGGATGGCAACAAATACACTGGCCACCCTCTGGATAACCCAGCCAGCCCATTAGCAACAAAAATCATCTACTTTGCGTTCGATAGCAGCGCCGTTGAACCACAATATGAAGCTGTTATCGCGGCGCATGGTGCTTATTTAGCAGCCAACTCAGGCGTTTCGGTTATCGTTGAAGGCCACGCTGATGAACGAGGCACTCGCGAGTATAACGTCGCGCTGAGTGAGCGACGTGCTAATACAGTGCAAAATTTATTATCATTACAAGGCGCATCGGCTAATCAAACGGAAGCTGTCGCTCTTGGCGAAGAAAAACCCGTAGCAGTGGGTCATGATGAATCATCTTGGAGTTTAAATCGCCGAGTTGAGCTCATTTACCCAGCGCATTGATGACTAAAAAAATAAACGGGCAGCTAGCTGCCCTGCTGTTAATGAGTGGGGCTGCTTCGGCAGCCCTACCGCCAGTTATTGATGGTAGAGGGCAGGTCGCTTCGCCGCCCGCATCAACGTCCAGTATGCTGGGCATGTATAACCGCCTTCAGCAATTGCAAAATGAAGTGCAGCAAATGCGTGGTCAAATTGAAGAACAGGCGTATATCATCGAATCGCTGAAAAAACGCCAGCGTGATTTGTATCTCGATACCGATAGGCGTATTCAACAGCTAGAAACGGGTCAAACCAGCTTGCCAGTAAGTTCAGTTGAGTTACCCGTTAATTCACCTGCAGCCTCTGAAGCAACCCTTGTTGCCCCTGCTGTAGTGCCAGTATCAACTAAGCCTGGGCAAGATAAGCTCGCTTATGAAGCTGCGTTCTCTAGTTTAAGGGCTGGCAAATATAAACAATCCATTACTGATTTCTCAGCTTTTATCGAGGCTTATCCAAAGAGCACTTATTTACCAAACGCTTTATATTGGCTGGGCGAGGCGAGTTATGTCACGCGTGATTTTAAGCGCGCAGCGAAGGAATTTAATGAGGTCGTTTCACGATTTCCTGCACACTCAAAAGCTAAAGATGCGTTATTGAAAATCGGTTTTATTCAATACGAAAATAAGCAGTGGCAACAATCCCGAGCAACGTTGGAAAAATTGTCGGCATCATACCCCGATACAACGGTCGCCCAACTCGCCGGACAACGGCTCGAAAAAATGCGTCTAGAAAAGCGCTAAATAGTTTTTAACCCTAAGTTTTAATCGTTATGCCCATAGATAGTTTGCGGATCACAGAAATTTTTTATTCATTGCAGGGCGAAGGTAAAACGGTGGGTTTTCCAACCACCTTTATCCGTTTGACGGGCTGTCCGTTGCGCTGCCATTATTGCGATACAGAGTACGCCTTTCACGGTGGCAAAACGCAGTCGATTGACGATATAGTAAAAAAAACAAAAGAGCTCGGCGCGCGTTATATCAACGTAACGGGTGGCGAACCGCTGGCGCAAAAACGCGTTCACGGACTGATGCAGCAGTTGTGCGATGAAGGTTATCACGTGTCATTGGAAACCAGCGGAGCGCTAGACGTCTCAGCAGTGGACCCTCGCGTCATCAAAGTACTGGACGTGAAAACCCCGAGTTCTGGCGAAATGGCTAAAAACAAACATTCCAACTACAGCCACCTAACGCCAGATGACCAGGTAAAATACGTCATCGGCGATGAGGTGGATTTTCACTGGTCTAAAGATCATATGCGTGAACACGCACTGGATAAAAAGTGCGAGGTGCTGTTTTCGCCGGTGCAAGGTCAACTCGAAGCAAAAGACCTGGCAAACTGGGTGTTAGAGCACAAGCTACCCGTCAGGTTTCAAATTCAACTCCATAAATACCTATGGGGCGACACGCCCGGTAAGTAATCCATTTAACGAAATTTATAACGATGACAGTAAAGAAAGCAATTGTATTAGTCTCTGGCGGCTTAGATTCCGCCACCGTACTGGCTATTGCCAGACAACAAGGTTACGAGTGCTACGCACTCAGTTTTGATTATGGGCAGCGGCATAACTCAGAATTAGCGGCGGCCAGCGAGCTGGTTAAAATATATAAGGTTCGTGATCATAAAACGATCAAATTAGGCATGGGCGAGTTTGGAGGCTCAGCGTTAACGGATGACCGCATCAATGTCCCTACAAAAGAGGGGATAGGCGTCCCTGTCACCTACGTACCCGCACGAAATACCGTATTCCTATCCATTGCGCTAGGTTGGGCAGAAGTCATCGGTGCGTGGGACATATTTATCGGCGTCAACGCGGTAGATTATTCCGGCTATCCCGATTGCCGACCAGAATTTATAAAAGCGTTTGAAGAATTAGCGAATTTGGCAACAAAAGCGGGCGTGGAAGAGGGCGGCTTTAAAATTCATACGCCGCTTATCGATCTTAGCAAAGCGCAAATTATCGAAAAGGGCGTTGCGTTAAATGTCGATTACAGCGCAACAGTCTCGTGTTATCAAGCCAATGCGAAAGGCGAAGCGTGCGGTGTATGTGAGTCATGCCGTTTACGCAAACAGGGTTTCGATAAAGCTAAAATGAAAGACCCAACGCGCTACCAAAGTTAAAGAAAACTTTTTTACCCTAAAATCACTTCTAAAAGGCACATTGGACTTGCCTTTCTGAGTTAATCCGGTATCATTCTCGACCTCTTGGAGGGTCGTTAGCTCAGCCGGTAGAGCACCGCACTTTTAATGCGATGGTCGCGCGTTCGAATCGCGCACGACCCACCATTCCAATATCAAAACCAACTACTTTAGTTGGTTTTTTTTTGCTTGTTTGAAACGTGGAGTAAGCCTGATTAAAAATGCTCAAGTCGTTGAAGGTAATGACTATGGATATAGTGAGTTGCCATGAGAGCTTAGATACTCTAACGCTATATAATTTTAGTTATATTGGGGAGGTTTATGAAAGCTGATAGTTCCCGCGGCGATTCAATTTACAGTCTCCAATTTAATGCTTTTTTGTCGCTTCGCATGTAAAAGCATCACGTTCTGATCTATTCTCCAATTTCCTATAATGGGGAGTTGGCGCATTAAGTAGGACATGGCCGTGGGGTGTTAATAGACATTTTTAGTTTCTAACCACCCAACTTATTATTTTAGAGTTGGTAACGGCTAAAAATGTGGTTGTAATAAATGTTTTACCAACAAAAGGTTATTTTTTAATTTTCTGCTATATTTTGGACAGTTATTTAAAAATAACCTTTTTGTTAAATGGATGAAACGTGATAAAAAAAATTGCTGGGGAACGCGCGGGTTTGATTATGATTGCGGTCACATTGACCGTTATTTTCATAATTGCTACCCTGGCCGCGAATGATAACTATAAGGGGCGAGTAGATACAATTCTTAAGGATGGTAACTCCCTGGCCAGGTTACTTTCTAATATGCCATTAGGGCAGTTAATGCAGAAAAGTGGTGATAACCATGTGCTACAGCTGCTATCCCGTAACGATAATGTCAACGATTTCGCCTATGCCGTATTGGTGGACTTGTCCGGCCGCCCCCTGGCTTCGGTGACAGGAAAAAGTGCCATTATTCCTAACATCGTTATTGATGCCGAGCCAAAACTTTGGATAAGCAAAAATACAGTAGAGCAAGGTGACTATTCCTATATCGAGTATCGTGCGCCGATACTGGAAAATAATGAATTGGTAGCATACGCCCGACTGGGCTATGAAGAACCAAAGATTCATTTACCGCTATCAGATATTTCTTTGTACGCACAAATGGCGTTACCCGTCTTCTTGTTAGTGCCTATCTTCTATTACATGTTGAGGAGAGAAACTCGCCCCATAAGGCAGGCAAGCTCGGAGATGCAGTCTTTTTTGAACACGCAGAATATGAAGCTCGACTCGACGAGTGATCATAGAGACATCATTGATAGCTTGCAGCAGTTTGTATTGGCGGTTGGTCAACGCATGGACGACATTAAGGGTGAACAGGCACAGTATCAAGAATCAACGTTAGTGCTGGGTTACCAGCAGAAACGGATCGAATCCGTTTTACAATCTATTCCAGACGCCATTGTAGTAATGGATGAAAAAGGCGCTACCACATACGCGAGCTCTAAACTAGAAGCGATGATTGGGACCTCGTGTGAAAGGATTAAAGGTTTAATGCCTCATGAATGGTGTGCCAATACAGAGCTCAGTAATTTGCTCTCAAAATATCATTCAAATATCAAAAGCTTACGGCGTACAGAAGAAGTGGTATTCACGCCGGAAGACATGCCCGATAAAACTATATCCGTTAGTGCTTACCCACTATTTACTCCTTCAGATTCAAACAGTATTTTGGGTACTTTAGTGGTGTTTCATGATATGACCAAAGAAGCCTTATCAGCGAAGGTGCAGGATGAATTTATCAACCATGTATCCCATGAGTTGAAGTCACCGCTTAATATCATCCATATGTATACAGAAACGTTATTAGATGAGATCGATGGGGATAAAAACAAACGAGTTGAATCACTCAATGTCATCGTGGATGAAGTTGAACGTCTGAACCTATTGATTTCAAACTTACTCAATATTTCTAAAATTGAATCGGGAAACATGACGCTTAATAAGCAGCGAGTGAAGTTGGATGAATTTGTTAGAGATACCTTCGAAACTGTTTCTCGATCAGGCAAAGACAGCCAAATAAATTTCAATCTTAAAATACCAAATACTTTAGGTGCGGTGCGATTGGATAAGGACTTGATGCGGATCGCATTGAACAACCTGTTAACCAATGCAATTAAATACAACGAGCCAAATGGCCATGTCACACTGCAAGTGATTGACGATGATGAGCAATATATACTGAGCGTTATTGATGATGGCGTCGGTATAGCCGAAAAAGAGCTATCACGGGTGTTTGAAAAGTTTTACCGAGCGGATTCAGAGACAGTTAGAAAGCGTAGCGGTCATGGCCTAGGTCTGTCCTTATCTAAAGACATCATCGAGATGCATAACGGCAAACTGACGGTAGAAAGTATTGTTGGGCAAGGCACCACGTTCAACATTACGCTAAATAAACAAGCGGTTTTCCAAAGTGAGATGGGCTAATGAGTAAAAAGGTATTGATTGTAGATGATGAACCACACGTTATTCATGTAGTGAAACAATTTCTTGAACGTAAGGGCTATTCGGTGTCCACCGCATGCAATGGTCAACGCGCATTAGAGGCTTATGAAGAATCAAAACCCGACGTGGTGATTACTGATGTGCAAATGCCCATTATGGGTGGGCAAGCGCTATGCGAGCAATTGTTACAAAATTATCAACAAGAGACCGCAAAAATTTATGTGATGACATCACGTACCGACAAAGACCTGAGAGTTTGGGCCGAGAACTACCCCTCAATTGATTTTCTTGAGAAGCCGCTCAGTTTGAGGCGTTTATCTGCAAAAATTGATGATTTCTTTGGTAGCGGGGAAGACTCATGATTGAGGAAGGTCTTGATTGTTCTAAATATTATTCGCTGCTTAAGCAGACGACGAATTACGACCTTGCCCTGGCCATCGTGGATGTGCTCGACAATAAGGTCCTCTCTCAAAGTGATGACGTAAACCGGCCGTTTTTAAAATGGACTCGGAATATTGACAATCACGATGTTCAGTCGCGTAACGAAGAAACCCAGCAAGCGAATTATGCGCTATCAGCCTCAGAAATTTTAAATGTCACCCAACTTAAGCTAGGCGCTGAAGAGCCGCTTCGTTATCAGCTTGTCGCTCTTATCTCAGCCCCAGATCTTACTAGCGTCGATTTATCAGATGAAACAGTCGTTACAGCCATTAGCGATGTTGCCGGCTTTATTGAACTTGACTACAACACCAGCATACTCACTAATGGAATGTCTGATGAATTAGCCGCACGGTACGAAGAGCTTAATTTATTGTACGGTATTGATTCGGGCTTCGTTTCAGGCGCTGCGGATAATAGCTATGAAATGTATGACAAGATTGTTGGAGCTTGTTTTGAATACATGAGTGTCGATATAGCGTGTTTAATCTTACCAGACGAGCATTTATTAGTGGTCAAGAATAGCGACAGCCTTTCAAAAAAACGTTTAAATACGGTGCTAAATAAATTTCAAGGACCGCTTTATTCGTTTATAGCAGTAGAACAGGAAACCCTCGTGGTTAATAAAGACGAAGTGGTAGACTGGGCGGATCTACAGCTTGGAATTGACTATAAATACGTTGCGATCCCCGTATTTAAAGCCGCAGGTCGAATGGCGGGTATACTGATCATAGCGAACGATGACAAACGCAAAAGCTTTACCAATAGTGATCGAAAACTCTGTGAGGTGCTGGCGGCAGAAATCTCAAAAGTTACCCAATCGCGTTATGATGCTTTAACCGGCCTATTGAATAGAAAAGGATTTGAGCAACAGTTAAACCATAGTATTCGCCAAAGCCATGAGCAATCAAAGCGTAGCGCACTACTTTTTATCGATATTGATCGCTTCCAATCCATTAACGAACTGTCGGGGCATAATGCTGGAGACGTGTTATTGAGCCAGTTGGGCTCATTATTACCCGAACATATTAGAGTGACGGACTCACTGGCTCGGCTGAGCGGCGATGATTTTACAATTATATTAAATGACTGCCCGCCCGGTAAGGCATTAACGATTGCCGAGAAAATATCAGACCAGGTAAAGTCATTCCGATTTGTTTTTCTGGATAAAATATTTGATATTACCGTGAGCATTGGCCTTTATGTGTTTGGTGAAAAAGACGAGGATGGTGATGCAGTTCTAGTGGCGGCGGAGTCGGCCTGTTTCACGGCTAAAGAGTTAGGACGAGGCCAAATTCGAGTCTATGAAGAAAAAGATACAATCATGACGCAACGTCGTGATGACGTGTTATGGGTAAGTCGAATTCATAATGCCATTGAAGAAAATAGATTTAAACTTTATCGTCAATTAATCCAGTCAACTCATGAAGGTACCTCGCATCAAGAGCATTATGAAATACTGCTAAGAATGGTTGATGAAGAAGGTAATATTCTTTCACCAGTGAGCTTTATTCCTGCTGCAGAACGTTATGATCAAATGACCAAGGTAGACCGTTGGGTCATCAGTAAATCGCTTGAAACCATGGTGGCTCACGATAAAAAAGTCGGAAACGAAGAGCTTTATCTATCTATTAATTTGTCTGGGCAATCCTTATGCGAAGATGGTTTTGCCGAGTTTATTATCAATACGGTAAAGCGATATAAAATAAAGCCAGAAAGGGTGTGCTTCGAAGTCACAGAAACAGCGGCCATTATTAATCTATCTTATGCCCTTAAGTTTATGGCAAAATTGAAGTCAATTGGCTGCGAGTTTTCCCTGGATGATTTTGGCAGTGGAATGAGTTCCTTCAGCTATTTGAAGAGTCTCCCCGTAGATTATTTGAAAATTGATGGGCACTTCGTTAAAACCATGTTGCAAGACCCGGTAGATAAGGCCATGGTTGAATCTATTCATCGTATTGGCCATGTAATGGGCTTGCAAACGATAGCTGAGTTTGTTGAAGACGTAGAAATGATTGAAGTATTACGCACCCTTGGCGTTGACTATGTGCAAGGTTACGCATTAGGCAAACCAGAACCTTTTGAAGTGCAAGTGAATTGAAGAATCAGCGGGACATAAAAATAATGACACCCATTGTAATTAACGCCACACCAGGCATTTACTGAACTTTATGGCTGCAACCCAAAAAGACACTAAAGATAAGCAGGATATCCTTCATACCCGCGTAGGAGTGGCGAGCTATCTCGCGCTGATGTCATCGCTCTTGGACAAGACAATGCAGCAGGCACTGATTAGCAAAGTGGATGAATGCATAGCCAGTCACGAATCAGACCTCTATTTCGATTTCTCTACGGTCCCCGTTATCAATAGCGAGGTACTCGAAACATTAACCTTATGTTATGACAAGCTAGCGCCTAGGGGTGGCCAACTACACTTGATTAATACGAATGCCTTGGTTAATGAAGTGTTATTTATGACCGGCTTAAGCCGTTCAATTGATGTGGTCAGTGATGATACATATAACAGTAACCAGGAACTTGGTCAGCCAAATCAACGTCTGGGCGATATGTTAATCACAGAAGGTTTATTAACCGCGGAGCAGCTTGAAAAAGCGATAGAGACGCAATCAACAACGGGTAAGCGATTAGGAACGATCATCGTTGAAGAGGACTGGGTATCAGATATTGATATGAACCGAATGATCGGCAAGCAGTTGGGTATTCATTTTATTCAGTTGCGAACTGGAATATTTGATCTTGATATCCAGGATGTTCTTTCACTTACTGTGCAGCGACGGTTGAAAATAGTACCGCTATATCGAGTAAAAGAACAACTCTTTATTGCCACCGCTGAACCGCAGTCGATCCACATTCAAGATGAAGTTTTTGATCTGACGGGCTTAACTGTTATCCCGCTACTAGCGCGTAAAGAAGACATTCACGCGCACCTTCAGGCCAATCATCAGGACGACTACGACATCACCTCTTATATCGTTGATATGGAAAGTGATCTCGAAGTGGTTGAAGCCCAGGTCAATGAAGACTATAACCTCATTGATGAATTGGCATCGGGCAGCCCTGTAATTAACCTAGTTAATGCGATTGTTCAACGCGCCATACGTGATGGAGTGAGTGACATCCACATCGAACCATCACGCAAATTAAGTCGAGTGCGGTTTCGTCTTGACGGCGTCCTGTACGAATTTATGAGTCAGCCCGCAGACATGCACTCAGCCATCGTGTCGCGACTAAAAGTTATGGCGAACCTCGATATCGCTGAAAGGCGCTTGCCACAAGATGGGCGGATGCAAGTGAATACCCAGGGTCGAAGTATTGATTTGCGACTCAGTTCATTGCCTGGAATTTTTGGCGAAAAAATCGTGATGCGCGTGTTGGATAAAAGCCAAAGTATTCTCGATATTGAAAACCTTGGGCTGCAAAGTAATAACCTTAATAAACTAAAAGGATTACTGAGTCGTAATCATGGCCTGATTCTAGCTACGGGGCCGACCGGTAGTGGTAAAACAACCACTTTATACGCTGGGATCAATGAGCTGAACAGCATTGAAAAAAACATTGTTACCATCGAGGATCCGGTTGAATACCAGTTAGATATCATTAACCAAAATCAGGTCAACGACAAAATAGGGCTTAGTTTTTCCACCATATTACGGCATGTGTTGCGGCAAGATCCAGATATCGTCATGGTCGGCGAAATTCGCGATAAAGAAACCGCTGAAATTGCTGTGCAGGCCGCATTGACTGGGCACCTAGTGCTATCAACCCTACATACTAATGACAGCGCAGGCGCCATTACCCGTTTGGTGGAAATGGGTATTGAACCGTATCTGTTGGCATCTGCACTTGTGGGTGTGGTTGCGCAACGTTTAATACGAACCATTTGTCCTGAGTGCAAAACGAGCTACGTTGCCCCACCCGCCATCGTTGAACAGTTTGGCTGGCAAGATAAAGGGCAGGTACGCCTAAGTAAAGGCCGCGGTTGCTCTAATTGTTACGACTCAGGCTATAAAGGCCGAATGGCGGTACATGAAATTTTAGAGTGTGATGCCAGCCTACAACGCTTAATGATGACCGACCCAACCCGCGACCAGCTAGCCGACTATATAAAAAAAGCCGAGGTGAAAACGCTTTATGAAGATGGCCTGGATCGTGTGCTCGAACATAAAACGACACTCAGTGAAGTCTCTCGTGTGTTGAGGTCTGATTGAGGTTAATTTATGGCTCTTGACTTTTCAACACAGACAAAAAGCAAAACGCAAGCCAGCGTCCAAAAACCTTCATCAACGTTGTTTGGTTTGGGTGAAAAACGGATCAGTGATAAAGACGTACAGCTATTTACTGAACAGCTTTCTTTAATGCTGGAAACAGGAACGGACTTGAGTGCCAGTTTATCAGCCCTGGCCAGGCAAAGTGATAACGAAGCGATGCGAAAGGTGATAGACGCCGTTTCTGACTCTATCCAAAACGGCCTCAGTTTTGCCCAGGGGTTAGCTGAACACCCAGATGTTTTTCCACAAACCTACGTAGGGTTAGTTAAGGCTAGTGAAGAAGGCGGGTATCTCTATCGTGTGCTGGACCATATTTACGAAATGGATAAGCAACAGGAAGAACTCCGTACGACTATAAAGTCTGCGTTTACCTACCCCGCGTTTTTATTGTTTTTCTCATTTGCCGTCGTGGTGTTTGTGCTGTTGGTGGTTTTTCCAAAATTCAAAACACTGTTTGCTTCCATCCACGACCAATTGCCGGCAACCACTAAAGTATTGATGTGGCTCAGTGACGCAATGCTTAATTATTGGTGGCTGATTGTGCCCTGTTTATTGTTAATGATATGGGGCGCGGTGAGGCTGTTACGCAGTGACGTGGGTGTTAAATTAATCGATAGCGGTAAGTTACGAGTACCACTGGTGCGTGATGTTTTTCAACAGGCTTATTTGATCCAAAGCATGCGTATTCTAGGTTTATCTATACAAAATGGCATGCCACTTATTGACGCGATAGAATCGGCTAAGGGCGTAGTAAACAATAGTCTCTTTAAAAGTTTTTTAGAGGACTTAAAAACTAATGTTCTAGAAGGACGTAGTTTTTCCAGTGGTTTTATGACCGTCGACTTCATTCCGCCGATGTTAAAGCAAATGATAACGACCGGCGAAGACACGAGCAATTTACCCTTAGTGATGAACCGTGTCGCTGAGCAATACCAAAAAGACCTGGCTAATAAATTAAAAGCCTTATCCAAAGCCATCGAGCCGATTATGTTAGTGGTTATGGGTTTAGTGGTCGGTGTACTCGTTAGCGCATTAATTTTGCCGATATTCAAACTATCCAGCGCTGTGCATTAAAAATACTTTGTGAATAGTTGAACAATACAAAATTTGAACTATAGTCTAGTTATAAAGGTTTTATGACGTGTTTAAATCCCGATAAATTGATAAAAAAGAATAGGTAAAAAAATGAAAAGGAATACAATGATTAAACAACTCCAAAAAGGGTTTACCCTGGTCGAATTATTAATCGTAGTGATTATTTTGGCCATCTTAGCGGCGATCGTTGTGCCACAGTTTGCCAGTTCTACCGATGATGCGAAAGTATCGTCTTTAGACTCAACCCTGGCAGCGATGCGCGGTGCCATTGCGTTATATAGGCAACAACACACTGCTTATCCTTCTGCTGTAGCAGCCACCGGCGGCGGTACTACCTGTACCACCCCAGGTGGCCTTGCTGGTACGGGTCTTATAGATACCGATGTCGCGTTCCTTGATCAATTAGCGCAGTACAGTAATGCCGCGGGTCAAACGTGTACTCATCGAGGCGCGAGTAATGAATTTCCATTTGGGCCTTATATTCAAAAACGTGAAATCCCAACAAACGCCATTACTAATAGCTCAGCGCTAGCTACTATCGTAACGGCAGGCGTATTAGGGATGACTAGTGCGGAAGATCCAGGCCTTGGTTGGAAATATGATAATAAGACCGGTCAATTCATTGCCGATGACGCCACTTCGGATGCATCGGGCGATGCGTATTACACTCACTAAGGTGAGCTGCTAAAGGAATTAAGTAACGGTTAGGTACCATCGCTTCAATGACTCGCCAATGTGGGGTCAGTTTACTAGAGATGATGGTGGTGGTCGCAATTTTGGGCATTGTCGCAGTCGTGGCAGTGCCCAGTTTGTTTTCTGGGGATAGTAAAAAATTGGATATTGCCAGCGAGCAAGTGGTCGATGCCTTGCGCTTTGCTCGAACAGAATCAATGCGAACGACTATTCAGCACGGCGTTATTTTTGACAACGCTAGTCATAGCGTCAAAGTCTATCAGTTGATAAGCGGTACGCCAACTTATGATATTTATCATCCGGTTGATAAAAAAATCTATACTTTGAACCTAAAAACCGACGCATCAACTCAGGGTGTTGAATTACAAAGTTATAGCATTAGCTACCAGGGCCTTACTGGCAACCAACAGCAACTCGAATTTAATGTACACGGCAGCCCCACACTCGCTTCTTCTGGCGTTGACTATATGTTAAACCCTGACGCAGCGATAACGCTGAGTTATGACGGCCAAACACGCATCATTAATGTTGCAGCCATGACCGGTCGGGTCAGTGTGCAATGAAACCCGGCGTTGAGCAGAAACGACACCACGGTTTCAGTTATATTGAAGTAATGGTGGCCGTTTTTATCTTAGCTGTGGCCATTGTGCCAGCAATGGAAGCCTTGCAATCTGGCATTCAAGGCGCGGACATTCATGAATCTTTAACGCATCAACACTACGCAGTGAACAAACGTATGGAAGAGTTAATGGCTGAGCCCTACGGCCCATTATTATCTGCGGCCGAAGCCGCAACCAATGCCACAACACCCACTAGTTTTTCAGACCCTGCCGCCCCAGCAGACAGGGTGGTGGTTTTGCTCTCTTTGTATGACGCCGGTGACGACGACCCTTTTACCATCATAGACTCCAATAGCGATGGCGATGGCGATATCTACACAGGCGACACGTCAAATCTGTTATGGATAAGGGTTGAAATAGAAAACACAGCCGTCGCCGTCGAAAGTTTGAGGAACCGATGACCCCGCACGCAGGATTAAAACCTCAAACAGGTCTATCACTGATCGAATTATTAGTGGCGGTAGCGATAGCAGGTTTAATCATTGCCGGTATGCAAGGGCTTATTGTTATGGCGCTTGATGCAGAAGATGACACGCGAGCACGTAACGATGGCCTGCAACAAGCTCGTTTTGCGATGCAAACAATGGTCAATGCGGTAGCGGGGACTCAACGTTTAATGATTCCACTGGGTGAAAACCCCGCGACGGCCTGGAGCGAATCGGTACGCGATGTGTTGGCCGTTACGCTAGACCCCACCATAGATAGAAATAACGACGGCTGGGCCGATGCCAATAATGATAAAGATTATCTGGATATTAATAATAATGGTGTACGCGATATAGGTGAGCGTGAACGAATCGATGAAGATGTCTCGCATGACATGACTAATGACGGTGTGTCAGGAATTATTGGTATTGATGATAATAACAATGGAGAGGTTGATGAAAGTAATGTCAATGATGACGATGAAGATGGAGCCCCGAATGAAGATGAACAAGGAAATGGTGATGAAGATGGCGATGGAACGGAAGACGAAGACCTTTCATTTGATATGAGTAATGACAATGCCCCTGGCTTTTTAGGGGTTGATGACGACTATGATGGAACAGTCGATGAAGGTAATAACGATGATGATGACGAGGATGGTTTAAGGTCTGAAGACTGGCTAGACCCGGTCGTCTTTTTTCTTAATGGCACCACCTTAATGCAACGTATTCCCAATATCGACCCTGTTGATGGCACCGATTACACCGAATACCCGATTGCCGACAATATCACGCAATTACAGATCGAACGCGTACTGGGCAATGACGGATCAACCGTGCTGGTGGATATTACGCTGCAAATAAGTCCGCCGACTGTAGAGCCGATCAACTTGAATACTCGAGTGCGGGTGGGGGGTCGTTTGTGAAGGTGATGGGCCGTTTTACTTTAAACCGTGGTTTTATTTTAATTCCAGTCGTCTTAACGCTAACCTTATTAGCCGCTATTGCCTTTATGCTCAGCCGGCAAGGGGCAATCAATGCCGACAGTGTGGTGCGCGAACACCAGCCCGATGTCGCTGCTTATGTGGCAGAAGCCGGTTTGAGCCATGCGTTGTGGCAAGCCAATCAAGCAAATTGCACCGGTTATAGTAATTTAACTAATGTCGCGTTGGGCCAGCATGCATACTCCACCACGACTACGCCCAGCACAGGCTCACCCGTGACAGTTCAAACGGTGGGTACGCATGCCTTAGGTGCAAGCCATACACTAAATCTTACAGGGCAAAGAATCTATGAACCCACTCCCAGCACAGTCATTTTGCAACCCGATGCCGCAGGTGGCAAAGATACCTATATCTATGAATGGAAACCCGACTGGAATTATGGACTCAACAGCGAACTTTGGGTTAATGATGTTTCTTCTGATTCAACCTACCTTAGCTTGCTTGAATTTGATCTCACCGGGCTGCCAGCGACTGCGCATATTCTGACCGCTACGCTGGAACTTTATCAAAGCAGAACCAGTGCAGACGGTGGCGCGATCTCGGCACATCGAATCACGAACGCATGGGCGCAAGGCGTAAACGCTAACGGGACGGGTGCAAGCAACTGGACTGAAAGTGATACCGCGATTAGCTGGACAACGCCGGGGGGGGATTATGATACGACAGCAGTTACGATAACAACCCTGGCGGGAACAGTAGGCTGGTCCCAGTGGGATATAGCTGCACTGGTACAGGATTGGGTTGACGGCAAATACCCCAATCAGGGTTTTATGCTGAACCCCGCGCCCGGAGCCAGCGCTTACTTTTACAGTAGTGATTACACCGGTGACGTCACATTACGCCCCAAACTAACCATTAGCTATCAATGCGAATGCGGCTCGGGTGGTACTGCGAGTAGTAAAGAACTATTCCCGGTTGATGATACCTATATGGCTATTGGTAATAAAGCCGGTTTACAAACCACTAACTTTAGTACTAAGCCTGAAGTCATTATTGGTACGCATACAAACACCGAGCGTGCGCTGTTACGGTTTGATACAGCAGCGATACCGAGCAATGCAATCGTTACGTCGGCAACGCTTGACATGTATTATAAAAGCAGTGGCACGGCAAATGATGGGGTGATTGAAGCCTATCGCGTGACTGAGGCCTGGATAAATTCACAGGTAACGTGGGACTCCCCACAAACCGGCCTAACTTGGGCAGGGGGTAATTACAACACCACCATTATTGCTAGCGCTCCAGTATCTGAAGCGCTAACAAATACCGTTATTCCGTTTGATATTACCAGTCTGGTGCAAACTTGGCATACTGATGAAGAAGATAACCTAGGCGTACTGTTAGCCGCGAAAGACACAGTAGTGAAATATGGAACCGGTCGTTTTGCCAGTACCGACGATGCAACAGCCAGCTTACACCCTAAATTAACCGTTAATTACAGCTGCCCTTGTGGGGGTTGTGCTGTGGTGCTGGTGGATAAGCTGGTTTTGTCCACCGATGTAGCAGCCGAGTTAGCGGGTGTAAGCTTTACAGCAAATCAGCTGGTTGAATACGACCCTAATACGCCATCGGCAGCACTGTTCCCTCAGCCCAGCCCATTTGATGCCAGCGTTAATATCGATGCGGCACACGTGTTAGAAAACGGCAACATTGCCTTTTCGACAACCGCCAGTGCCACACTCGGTGGTACAAGTTTTGATGACGATGACTTGCTCGTTTACGAGCCTTCAACGGGTAATGTCACCATGTTAATTGATGGTAGCGCCGTTTTTTCTGGCGCTACCGATTTTGATATTGATGCGGTTTACATTCGCAGTAATGGCCTTATCGTGCTCTCCACCAGATTTGACGCCACCTTAGGGGGTTTAGCGTTTGGTGATGGTGATTTAGTTGAATATAACCGTTTAAGCAATAAAGCCACTCTCCTGTTTGATGGTGAGGCGCTCTTTACCGACCCGGTAGAAGACATAGACGCAGTGTATATATTTGACGATGGGCAAATAGCGCTATCGACACAAACCGACGCCATTTTAGGCGGGCTTAGCTTTGCAGATGGCGACGTCGTTAAATACGACCCAGTTAGCAATACAGCAGAGTTGTACTTTGCAGAAACCAATTTTACCGATATAGCCGCCGATTTGGATGCCTTGCATATCGGCATCGCTAAAGGCAGTACGGTGGTGGAGCCGTGTAATGCGGATTATTTAGCAAATGGGGTCGTGAGCGAATTTAGTGCGGGAGCTTATGGTTCACTTGCTCAAAAAGATTTAGATTATATGCCTGAAGGGTCGATTTTTCATAATCACACTATACCGTTTGGAGGTGCTTGGGTGAGCGTTGACCGTGATGACCAACTATTTTATTTAAATAATATGGACGGTGGGTTAATTACCACGCTTGCGGGTACGAGTAGTATGCGTGGTGTGGCATTTATTGGATCGGGTACCTGGGCGGGCTATGTGGCGGCGGTGGATTCTGTTGCTAATGACGTGCGGTATTATTCCCCTGAGGGCACGATGGACGGTTCCTTTAATCTACCGGCTTCTGCATTAAATGGAAATGGAGCCGCATTTATTGATGTGACCAGTAGTGGACTATATGAAGGGCACCTCGCGATTTCTGACGGTGACAGTAACTCAATTTATATTATCAATCAGGCCGGCGCCTTACAAGCAACGTTGGACCTTACAGCATTTGTAATCGATTTAAGGGATGTTGCACATATCCCGAATAGCGATAAATTATTAGTATTAGATCAGGCTAAGAAGGTCTTTATCGTAGACTTAGACGGTACAAAGACGGGTGAGTACGATCTTGCTTCATTTGATATATCGCGTACCGTTGGTGTAGCCATTAATCCCCTAACGTGTGACCACGTAGTTGCTGATGATGAACTCGATAAAACCGTTGTACTTAATCAAACGGGGGAGGGCGCACTGGAAAGCCCAGCTACCTTAAATCCATCCGCTGACAACTATATTATATCGGGACAGACGACTAACTATGGGGCCGACACGCTTCTTCAGCTTGGCCGAACGGGCGGTGCTGGGCGTGATATGCATGCCTTGTTTATGTTTGATGTTAGTGGCATACCGGCAGGCTCGCTTATTAATTCTGCTAGCTTGCGCTTATATGCAGCTGCCCGTAATGGCGCTGATAGTTTTAACCTGAAGGTTCATCAAGTAACGCAAGACTGGACCGAATCAGGCTCAAACTGGAGTGATGCCGATGATCCAATAGCCTGGACGGCAGGTGGTGGTGGCACGTATGGCGCTACCGTTATAGACAGTATTCCGGCTGCTGCTACGGGTTGGTATGAATGGAATATAGCGCCATTAGTTCAGGAGTGGGTAGAGGATCCGCCTGTTTCTGCAAATCAAGGGCTTATCGTAATACATACCACAGTGGCCAAGGACAATTTACTAAAAATAGACAGTAAGGAAGGCACAAATAAGCCCGAGCTGGTGATTGATTTTACGCCACCTTGATTTGAGTTGGCATCAATGTGACGGTTTAAATACTCAGGCAATAACGCGGCACTATACAGTGATAGCGAATTTATGCTTAGGCAGCACCACGATTCCCCTTGAGACTTATAAACGATCATTAAGTGGTATTAATTTACATTAAGATTATTGCCCTGACTGTAAGTAGTTGCTCATTACGTTACACAGACCCCAAGACATTATCGTGACGAGGTCTAATTGACAATTAATCAATAGCTTATAGGAATAAGTTAAAGTTTTTAGACTCATTTGAGATGTTTTAAATATAGTGTCTATACTTAAAGCGAATTTACTTAAAAACTATTATGAATAAGGTTTTTCAACTACTTAAACAGCTTTGGTCAGCAACGGGGTTTTATTCGCCAGAGTTAGCCCTGTACGCTGAAAAGCATTTGCTTGATAAAACACGCATAGGTGTGATGAGCACGAGCTGCTTATTATTTATTATTGTTATGGCTGCAATGGCCATGAATAAAGAGTTAAACCTCGATTCAGTTTATCTTTATACCTATTTGTTGGTCGCTTTTTTGGCCGTTCACGTATTCTTTTCTGCTCGTAGCATCAATGAGCTTAAAACGCTCAATATGCTAGTTATCACCCTGTTGGTTTTAAGCGCAACGGCTTTCGTTTCTATTGCCCATAAAACAGGTGGTTTTACGCCGTTATTGTTTTCAAATGTGGTGTTGCTTTTTATGCTTGTGCCGTTAATTCCCTGGGGATTGCGGGAGGCCATGGCGGTTATTTTGGTGGTTTATTTTATGATAACGCTGTCAATCGGAGGTCGATTAGATATTTTTAATGTCGATACACTGTTGAGCCTACAATTTTTTATGTTGGCAGCTGGTGTCATTAGTTCAGTATTGGTAGGTTTTAACGTAGCGGTGCGTAAAGACGACCTAAAAGCGCGTTTTGAATTGGAAAAGTCCCACGATAAGATGCATCGCTTATCGAACATGGACCCTTTGACCGGTTCCTGGAACCGACGCTTTTTACCTGTTGGCTTGGCTATGCTTAAAGAGCGCTTCCCTTCAGGCCGATTGCATTATGCAATCTTTGATCTAGATGAATTTAAAAACCTTAATGATACGCACGGCCACAATTATGGCGATAAGATTTTGCAGCTAATCGTTGAGAGCTTTAACGATAATTTGGCTGAAAATGGATTTTTGGTTCGTTTGGGTGGTGATGAGTTCGTACTATTGGTGGTAGCTGACGAGTTAGAGACTACGTTGACAGCTATTAGAGATCGTATACGCCAGCGATTAGAAAATGAAAATAAAATCAAAAATAGTGACTTTGGGCTTTCCTTGGGCCGGGTTAACGTGCCGTTAGACGGCGCTGTAAATTTGCAAAATTTATATAAACAGGCGGATGATATTTTGTATAAGATTAAGCGTTCGCGGTATATTCAAGCTGATGATTTTACTGAAAAGAAATTTAATTACGATGTAGATTTACCTTCAGGTAAGGGCAGTAATTGGAGGTTGGCGGTTTGAGTGCGTGGGCTAAATTGTTTAGCAAAATAACGCTACCGACTAAACATAATCAGCGTGGTCCGATTGGGTTTGAAATCCGATCACATAGTTTAAACATAGTACAAGTTTTTTTGGATGGAAACTCTTCCAAGCCGAAGGTTCTTGCGGCTGTTTCTTTGCCGCTAACTTGTTCCTATGAAGAGCTATTAGCGTCGCCAGCGCTGTTCAAAAAGATGATTGCGGATGCTTTAAAGGCGCACCCATTTGTCGGAAAGCGGTGCGTAAGCACGTTGCCAGCTCATAAAGTACGTCTTAAACATATTGCATATGAGCAGAAACCGAATCAGGATCATATGCAGGCTATATTGCCAAGTTTACGCGAGTTGTTGGGCAAGAAGCTTGAATCGTCGGTTATTGATACCATTCCGATAAGAGCTGAATATGCAAATACGCTGTCGCGTTCAGCGATTGTCGCGATTGCTGATCGCGCGGATGTAGAAGACTACTTAGGTTTGTTAGCTGGTTGTGGTCTTGAGGTTGATGCCTTAGAAGTCGGGCCCATTGCAATCAGACGGTTAATTACGGCTATGAATCCAGACGAAGAACAGTCAAAAATATTAACGATGAATGTTGGCCAGGAAAAAACGTTCCTGACGATCATTTGGGGAAGACGTATTTTATTAGACAGGGAAGTTTTGTTTGGATTGACGACCCTGGTCAATGCGGTGGCAACTGAATTGAATGTTTCCGAAGAGGATGCTAGTGATTTGTTGGACAAGCATGGTTTTGAACTATCAAAAGACTTGGCTGCGGATCAGCAAGCTATGGTCGGTGTGTTACGCGATATTGTTTTGCCTTTAGTCACTAAATTATCGAATAAGGTTCATGATGTGCTGTTATATATGGCATCTGAAACACGAGGTGAGGGCATCGACTCCATTTTTCTATTAGGCAGTATTGCCCATTTGCGAGGGCCAGATACTCTTTTACAACAAATGTTGTCTGTGCCCGTGCAGGTGATTAATCCTTTGTATGGTTTTGAGATGGAAGGTGAGCAAGGAAGTGTTGACATTAATCAAGAAGAAATCAGTGGTATTGCTGTAGCTACCGGCATGGCTTTGCGTGGGCTTGTATCCAATGTCTGAATTTGATCTAGTACCCGCTGAGTATCGAAAACACGCAAAGCTAAAAGCGGGAATAAAGTTTTTTATAGTGATGTATGTGCTGGTGGTTATGCTTATTATTTTTGCTAAAATCATGCTTAATAATGAGATCCAAAAGGTCGACATCCAGGTGCAGCAACAACAAACGGATAAACAGGGTTTTTTGCAAAAGCAGCAACAATACAATAATTTATCTGGCAATATCATCGATTTAAAAAGGCGACTTGATGTGTTAGCTAGCTTGCGTGGTGGTCCAAGCGCGATGGCTATTTTCGAGATGTTAGAACGCGTCATCGATAAGGACGTTTGGATTGAGTCTTGGGACTTTTCTCGTGCAGGTGAATGGACCGAGCCGAAACCAGAAAGCGTTAATATGGGTTATATGATTGTGGTGCCGGAAGGTAATAATAAAAAGAAACAAGCGTGGCGCTTAACTACGCATATGGCATTAAAAGGCCAGGCGATTGACCATTCTAGCCTGGCTAAGTTTGTTCAGGCTTTATTACTGCAGCCTGAAGTGGACGACGTGACGGTTCAAAAAACAAACCTGAGAAAATATAGTTCAACTAGTGTGGTTGATTTTTCACTCGCGATTATCATCAATAATCAATTTAAAGTGAAACCATAATGGATAGAATTATTCAAAACGTTGAAACAAGACTGCTAGTTATTATTTTAGCTGCGCTAACGATACTGACCTTGCTGGCATTTTATTTATATGTGTTTAAAGAGCCTATTAAATTACTGCAACAAAACCAACAAACATTAGTACTATTAAAGGCCGAAAACGATCGTGGAATACCCTTGGGACAGCAGCTCGAAGAGCTTCAGAAAGAAGCCGATAGCATTAAACTGCTTGTTAACGCGAGTGGGCAGCAGCTGCCACAGAACCAAATGATTGCTTACGTGATTGGCCAACTTGATCTGATTGCGGCTCAACATGATGTGAAGTTGGTGAGTGTGAACCCCGGTAGTGCCAGTCAATTATTCATGTTTGATGAGTTGCCTTTTAATATCGAAATTCATGGTAGATATGGCGATCTTTATAACTGGCTCAAAGATGTCGAGAAGCAACTTGGGCCGATGGTCATTAAGTCCTTTAAATTAGAAGCCAATGGCAATACGGGAGTAAGGCGAATGAATAGTGTGATAGTGTCCTATATGTCTCGGGGTGAGTTATGAGAATATCTAGTGCTATTTTGACTACAATTGTATTGCTGCTTAACAGTTTCACCGCTGGTGCCGATAATTTGCAACGTGACCCGTTTCAAAAGCCTGATTTGAGCAGGTTAGTAAAAGATGAACGAGTAGGCTCTAATCAAGAATCTGCGGCCAGCTGGTCTCCTTTTTTGAAAGGAACATTACGTAGCGCATCTGGGTCTTTTGCTAACCTCGACGGTAAAATAATAAAAGTAGGCGAAGAGTTTGAGGGATTTAGTTTAGTAGCGGTATCTGAACGCTCTGCGACCTTTTTAAAAGATGGTGAAAAGGTGGTATTGAGATTAGAAGATAGTTTTGAAAATGGTGCTTTTGGGGGAGAAAATAATGCGCAATAGCATTGTATGGCTGTGTTTGTTGGTGATGGTTGGGACTGTAAATGCAGAGGCAAAAGTGAAGGCCGATGAGTTGATGTCTATGTCCTATCAAGCCGCGGATATATCCGAGATATATGAAATATTATCGAGACAAAATAAAGTCAATATCGTGTTATCGGCGGGAGTAAGCGGCGAAGTGTCGTTGAATTTATATAATGTGACACTGGATGACGCTATTCATATAGTGGCTTCTTCTGCTGGATTTGCTGTTCAACGACGAAAAAATTCATACTTAATCACCTTGCAAGATAATGTCGGTAAAGCTGAAATAAATGGGCTCACCGAGGTGAGGGCATTTAAAGTGCAGTACAGCGACGTGACGGCCGTAGAGTCTATTCTAAAAAATTATTTATCGCGCTATGGCAAGCTCACCAGTCTAGCCGAACGTAAAATGTTGATAGTTGATGATCAGCCGGAATTTATTGCCCAGATAGAAACGATTCTGAAAGAGATTGATCGTGAGCCCGCTCAGATTTTAATTGAAGCTAAAATTTTAGATATAAGTCTTACTGATGATGATGAGTATGGAATTGATTGGACTAAAGTAACGGGTGATCGTACGTTTGGAGTCTCTGGTGTAAGTGGGCCATCATCCGGTGCATTTTTTACGTTACTTAATAACAATATTGATTTGACACTAAATGCGTTAACTAAAAAAGGCCGTACTAGGACATTATCAACGCCAAAACTGTTGGCTTTAGAACACCGCCAGGCTTCAGTTATTATTGGTAAAAAATTGGGTTTTTTAACAACGACAACCACGAACCAAATCACCACTGAAACAGTAGAGTTTATTGATTCGGGTATTATTTTGACGGTGACGCCTTCGATTGACAACGCCGGTCGTATTTTATTAGATATTCGCCCCGAAATAAGTGATGGTGTTTTATCTAACGGCATTCCTCAATTGACCACTACCTCGGTCACCACACAGCTGTTGGCTGAAGATGGCCAGCCAGTATTTATTGGCGGATTAATTAAAACCTTAGTTTCGGAGTCGACAGCCGGCGTACCAATTTTAAGTGACCTGCCTTTGTTGGGGCGCCTTTTCTCAAATGATAGTGATAACCGAACGAATACTGAAACGGTGGTCATTATTACCCCGCATATTATTCGAACAGAAAGCGAACGGATGGGGTTTACAGCGCCAGCAAGTTTCATTGAGCTCGACCGCGTTGCAGGGGAAAGTGCGATTAGAGTAAATCAGACATTAGATCAACAAGTTGATTTGGAATACCCGTTTAAACAAAATGCTGATTAGATGAGTAGTGTTGAAGTTCTCGCTTCGGTAACTAATGGAAGGCTATTGTTAATATAAAACCTTATGGCTACAGTTGCCGGCTGTGTCGTTCAAGCCGCAACTGGGCTAGATCTAGTCAGTAATAATTTCATTGATTCAATTAAGTGCTGATTAGATTCATTTTTAAGTTTCCCAAGCTGATGTTCATCAAGGTTGAGTAACTCCAGTGTTTCAGGTGGGATATCTAATGGTGCAATGATGCCTTTTCTTTCTTGGTTCGTCTTTTCTACGAGTCGTTGTGCAATATGCAGAATTAAAGTTTCCAGTGGGAATTGCGTTCCCTTACTCGGTTCAATATGAAATTCTACAATTTCGTGAAAAGCTGCGGGCAATTTCCATTTTCGTAGTAGTGCGCCGCTGACCTGGGCGTAATCAAACCCTAAAATTTCACGTTCAATGAGATAGCGTGGCTTCTGATCCTTTTCTGATTTTTCAATAATGCGTAATACCGTTTGGGGTTCTTCTAAACAGATCACCAAATAACCCAGTTGATGTAATAGGCCGGCAACAAATAAACGTTCGTTTTCAAGAATGTTGGCTTGTTGGGCTAGCATTCTGCACAGAACGGCGCAGTGAATGCTATCGCGCCAAAAGTCCATTTTATTAAGGACGTTAATTTCCACGGTTGAAAAAAATTGAATAGCTGAACTTGCTAAAACTAGGTCGTGTATTTGTGAAATGCCTAATAAATTTACAGCTCGGTCTAAGGTTTCAATTTTAGCTGGAAAGCCAAAAAAGGAACTGTTTGAGATGCTCAGAATCCGAGCTGACAGGGCAGGGTCAAACTGAATAACTTTAGCGAAGTCATTAATAGAGGAAGTAGGGCTTTCTGTGAGTTGCTGGACCCGAAGATATACTTCTGGCATCGATATCAGTGAATGGATGTTTTCTACTAAATCAGAAGCGGTGCGTTGCATTTGCTAACTCTCCGGCAATTATGAGCGTATATCGAATACTAGTTAATGCAGGTAGTATATAACATTATGTTTTTGATGGTAATACTTATGAATATGAGGCCTAAGCTTTAACGTTCTCCTATAGCCATTTCTTTTTTTTAAAATAGATGAGTAGTACGACGGGAATAGCAATAAAGGCGATCCAAAGGCTTGGGTACGCCCACTTCCATTGCAATTCGGGCATGTATTCAAAGTTCATCCCGTAGATGCCCGCAATAAAGGTGAGGGGGATAAAAATTGAAGCAAATACCGTCAGTACTTTCATCACTTCATTCATCCTGTTGTTGACGCTGGAAATATGTATCTCCAGTAAGCCCGTTAGGATATCCCGATAAGACTCAATGGATTCTGCCACGCGGATAGCGTGATCCGAGACGTCTCTGAGATAGATACGCGTTTTTGCGTCAATCAAGCTGGACTCGCTGCGCATCATGCCCGCTAACAATTCCCTGACGGGAGAAATATGCCTTCTGATACTAATTAGCTTTCGCTTCAGATGTTGAATTGAATTAAGCGACTCCAGTGAGCCTTCGGCGCTTAATAAATTATCTTCAAGTGAAGTAATAGCGTCGTCTAATGAGTCTATTAGAATGAAATTTTGGTCAACGATAGTATCTAAGATGGCGTAGGCAAGGTAATCAGGCCCCTGTCCTGTAATGATCCCTGTGCTGGTTTTAATGCGCTTGATTATGGGCTGAAGCAGATCATCCGTTTTTTCTTTAAAGACGAAAACAAAGTTTTTAAGAACGAGAATGCTGATTTGTTCATAAGCAAGGTTAAATTTTTCGTCTTCTAGCATCAAGCACTTAAGTACGATAAATAAGTGGTCATCGAATTCATCAAATTTTGCCCGCTGATGCGTATTGAGAATGTCTTCAAGTGCTAGATGGTGTATGCCAAAGAGTGTCCCAATGTGTTCTATCACAGCCACATTCGTAAGCCCTTCGATGATCACCCAAGTCATCGTATCGGTATCTTTATATTTCAATACCTCATCCATAGACTGGATTGAATGTTCGTTAACGGTGTCTTCGTTGTAATCAATAACGGACATCCTGGTGGTGGTATCCAGAACGCTGCCTACATGAACCAGGGAGCCGGGTGGTAAGCCGGACTTTTCTGAAGTGCTATTTAAAGATTCAGCCATAGGTGTAGTAGGTGTCAGTCTTAATAGTTACTTATAATAATAAGACAGTTTTTGCCGCCAGCCTAATTACTTTTTAGCGAAGAAGGTTTTCCTTGCCCGGCGTATTTCAAACTAGACGCTGACAGCCTTGGTTGAGTTTGAAAGAGTGTTACACGATGATAGATGGGACGTATCACAGCCTGCTGAAGGAAGAAGAACGGCGTTTATTAATGTAGTATGAGTTTTAAATGATTCGGCTAAAGGCTAAAAATGTGTAGAATAAACGCGTTTATTGAACAACGGTATCAAGTTTAAATTGGACGTATCTACACCCGCATTATTATTCCCGGCGATATCGCTGTTGTTATTGGCCTATACCAATCGGTTTATGGGTTTGGCGGCGGTTATTCGAGGCCTGCATCAGCAGCTTAACGACACAAATAAAGACCTTATTGCGCGTCAAATTATCAGCCTGCGCTTACGTATTAAGTTAATCATTGGGATGCAAATACTGGGCGTACTCAGCATTAGCTTTTGTGTACTGGCGATGTTTTTTTTATTTCTGCAATCCCCCGTGTTTGGGCAGGTAACCTTCGTTGTCAGCCTGGTCTTAATGCTGTCTTCACTGGCCGTATCATTGTACGAACTAAAAATTTCAGGCCACGCCTTAAATATTGAACTGGAAGATATCGAGACCTAAGAGGGCAGGCTCTAGGACATCGTTTTAATGTCTTTTAAAATTCCATTATTGATATCGTAAATCCAACCGTGAACGTATAACTCGGTACCCTTTTTCCACGCATTTTTCACGATCGTTGTATTGCACACATTGGTCACCTGTTCCATCACATTGAGTTCGCATAAGCGATCTAATTTGGCGCTGTCATCCAGCGCGTTCAATTCATCACGGTTTAAGCGGCCAACGTCTTTGATATGGCCCAGCCAATTATCGATAAGCCCGTGGTCAACGTCCTCAAGCGCGGCTTTAACGCCACCACAACCATAATGGCCACAAACAATAATATGTTTAACCTTGAGTACTTCAACGGCGTATTGAATAACCGACAGGCAGTTTAAATCGGTATGCACAACCACGTTGGCAATATTCCTATGCACAAACACTTCGCCAGGTGCCAGATTGATAATTTGATTGGCTGATACACGACTGTCCGAACAGCCTATCCAAAGATACTCCGGCGCTTGTAACTTAGCGAGTCGATGAAAAAACTCCGGGTCTTCCTGCACGATAGCGTCAGCCCAGGCGCGGTTACTTTTAAAAAGATGCTCTAAAGTTTTCATATTAAACGGTCTTATTGTTTGTTATACGATTTAATGTGCTGTGAATTTTACCTTAATATTAAAGCAAGCTCACGGCCTAAATGTAGCCTTATAAATATTGTCGCTGCTGGCTTACAAGTATATGCTTAACGCTCCATTACACGATGAGGAGATAAGAATGAGCCATCATACTTACAAATATATCGAATTAACGGGCAGTTCAGAAGTAGGGTCTGACGATGCAATTAAAAATGCCATCGAAGCCGCTTCTAGAACCAACAAAAACATGGACTGGTTTGAAGTAATGGAAACCCGAGGGCATATCGTCGACGGCGACATTAAGCACTGGCAAGTGACCATTAAAATTGGTTATAGACTAGAAGATTAAATACTTGGATCGTTGCCTGGGGATATGAATGGATTTTAAAGACTACTACAGCATAATGGGTGTTAAACGAGACGCCACCCAGGTTGAAATTAAACGCGCGTATAAAAAATTAGCGCGTAAATACCACCCAGACGTCAATAAAGAAGCGAATGCCGAAGCCCAGTTTAAAGAACTAGGGGAAGCCTACGAAGTACTGAAAGATCCAGAAAAGCGCGCCGCGTACGATCAATTTGGTTCCAACTGGAAATCGGGTCAGGATTTCAACCCACCACCCGGTTGGGATGAGGGCTATGAATTCACTGGCGGCGGGCCTGCTCACGATGGCGCGGCTGACCATAGCGACTTCTTCGAATCCTTATTCGGTGAACAGTTTAGGCAGGCGCAACAAGGCCAGGGCCGGGCCGAATTCAGCGCGCGTGGACAGGATCATCACGCCAAAGTAAGTATTGAGGTAAGCGATGCCTATCACGGGGCCACGCACAGCATTACCCTGACCGCGCCAGAAATTGATAGTAGTGGACACCTCGTCACGAAGCACCGCACCTTGAATGTGAAGATTCCCAAAGGGGTCAAACAGGGGCAGCGTATTCGGCTGGCGGGTCAAGGCTCAGCGGGCATGGGTAAGGGTAAAAAGGGCGACCTGTACCTTGAGATCGAATTTAAAACGCATAGCCTTTATCGCGTCGATGGCCACGATGTGTACCTCGATTTACCCATTACCCCGTGGGAAGCCGCGCTGGGCGCGAGTATCAAAGTGCCAACGCCCGATGCCCAGGTGGATCTAAAAATACCCGCAGGTACCAAGGGCGGGGGAAGGATGCGTTTGAAAGGCCGCGGCATTCCCAGTGACCCACCCGGAGATTTTTACGTGGTGCCTCAAATCACCTTACCGGCCGCCGATAGCGACGAGGCGAAAGAGCTGTATAGGCAAATGGAACAGAAAATGGCGTATAACCCGCGCAGCAAAATGGGAGTGTAATAGTGATGACAAACGAAATACTCAAAGGCGACTTGCTTGATGAAAGCGTCGAGCTGTCTTTAAACGAACTGTGTCAGGCCTGTTCAAGCAGCACAGAATGGGTGGTCGAACTGGTTGAAGAGGGTGTATTAGAACCAATCGGCTACCAGCAAACGCTATGGCGCTTTTCTGGCAGCTGTCTGGATAGAGCGCATAAAGCGATGCGTCTACAACGTGATCTGCACATTAATCTGTCAGGCGTTGCGCTGGCGTTAGAGCTACTGGATGAAATTGAAACGCTGCAGTCGCGTTTAATGCGCATCGAACAGAGTAATAACGGCTAAAACCAGTCAAGCCATGAACAACGCGGCGTGCGAAAAGAAAATTACCGTGTTTTACGACCAGTCGTGCCCCAGTTGCGTTAAAGACCGGGCGATGTTTGAACGGCTTGCTGGTAAAAGGGCCGGGCTATTTAGTTGGTTCGATATCACCAGTCAGGATAAGGCCTTACGCGAACTCGGCATTGACCCATTCAAGGCGTTGCGCGAATTACACGTAACAGATACCGACGGCGCGCTGTATTCAGAAATGGACGCCTACAGCTTAATGATGAAACAAATACCGTTATTAATGCCGCTGGGCGTTATCATCTGTTTGCCCATTATCAAGCCGATACTCAGTTATTTTTATCGGCTGTCCGTGGATAAGCGCTTGGCGTGTGAAGGCCGATTGTAATACGCGTTGTTTAGTTTTACTCTACGCGCCCATCCATCTATCCCATTAAGACTAATCGTATTAACCGATGATAGAACCACAAAGCCAGACCAATGAGCTAGACAGCGATAGCGCGCGTTTATTCGAAACGATAGCGAATGATCTTTATCAAACAGGCTACAGCATTCAAGCTAACGCGCTACCCGCTGAACTGGCCCGCCAGTTAGCCAGCGAAGCGCGTCAAATGCCGCTATCCAGCTTCAAAAAGGCCGGTGTCGGCAGGGGACAACAGCATACCGTCGACACCACCATACGCAGCGATGCCATTTGCTGGATGACAGGCGACACAGCAGCTAGCAAAAGCTGGCTGGCGTGGGCCGCATCGCTACAAGAGTTTTTAAATAAGCGCCTGTTCCTCGGTCTGTTTTCATTCGAAAGCCATTTCGCGCACTACGCCCCCGGCGATTTTTATAAAAAGCACCAGGACGCCTTCAAAGGCGAGGCGAACCGGGTATTATCTCTCGTCGCTTACTTGAATCCCGAGTGGGCGCAGGAAGATGGTGGCGAATTAGTGCTCACTACAGAAGACGGCATACTAGATGGCATAAAGGTCACGCCCAGTCTGGGTACGCTAGTCGTGTTTTTGAGCGAAGATTTCCCGCACGAAGTATTAGCCGCGCAGCGCGATCGGTACTCTATAGCAGGTTGGTTTCGGGTCAATGCTAATGACCCTGATCAAGGCAATTAAGCGGGCCAAAAAATACGCCTTACAGTAATAAATCGGCTTGGATGGGGTGAAAAACACCGGCCGCATCAATCAGCGATTTAGCCGTCAGCGCCGGTACGCCATACACCTGAGTAGACACGCCGTATTGCTGGTTTATCTTCGTCAATAACAAATCAAAGTCGCCATCGCCCGATAGCAAAATAACCGTATCCACGTCTTTTGCCGCTTCCAGCACGTCAATCGTAATGCCCACGTCCCAGTCGCCCTTGGCGCTGCCGTCACTACGTTGAATAAACGGTTTAAGCTTTACGTTAAAGCCGATATGCCGAAGCGCATCTTGAAATTTCTGCTGGCTATCGTCGCCACGGTGGGTGGCGTACGCGGTGGCCTGAGTAATCTCGCCCAGCTCGCTAACGGTTTTCCACAACTGCCGGTAATTAAACTGGCGGCCATAAGCCTGCCGGGTGGTGTAATAAATATTTTGTACGTCGGCAAAAAGGGCAATTTTTTTCACAAGGGGGGGTTATTCGGTCGGCTGAAATTAAAGTCGCAGCATAGCACGTGGAGGCGCATTAAAAAGGCGGCTAAAACGCTACACAGGGGTATTAATTACTTCGTAGGCTTGTGATAGACTCTGCTTACTTAATGCAGCTAACATCCTCTGTTAGCCTTAAGCCGTTTTAACCATCATAGGGAGTAACACCATGGGCAGAGAACAAAAGAGTAATAAAGAAGTGAAGAAAAAATCAGTACTAAGTCCAAAAGAAAAAAAAGCGGCGAAGAAAGAGCGTAAAGAAGCAAAAGATAACAGTATATAAACCGCTTATTTCAAACGTATTCAGCTAACGGTACGTTTGGCTAATAGTTTGATCACCATAAAATAACGTGTCGATAAAATGCAAATTAATCGACACGTTTTTATGATGTGTCGATTGAACAAGCTTTTTAAAACATGAGCTGCTGTTAGTGAATCATGATGGGATTTTTGTTTCTCCCAATTCTGCTTTTCCTGACAATTATTCCTAGCATTTAATTTTATTAAAAATGATATAGTTTTACTTGCTGTAACAGGAATAGTTTCATCAGCAGACTAAAAAGAGTCTGGCTATTTCGATCTATTTAAAAAAGTATTCATAATGGACTTCAAAGACTGGTTAATGCAGATTGGAAAATCATCAGGAACAGCTGATAAATACTCCAGTGCAGTATCAGGTGTTATAACAAACTGGGCGATGGATGAAGGCTTGTCCAGTGCTGCGCTTGATGATGTAACTGCTTTAACCGAATTAACAAAAATATCGGATGGGCTGCAAAATGTAGCGATTTATCAGGATAGAAATAAAAAGGGCAACAATATGTATAGTTGCGCTTTAAATGCTTTTATTGAATATCGCAAGTCAGAAATATCCGAAGAGCTTGAGCAAGACCTTAATCATATTATTGAAGATGACACTATCAGTGTCACGGAAAAAAGCACTTTCATCAACGCCAGAATCGGGCAGGGTAGATACAGAAGAGAGTTAATAGGGAAATGGGAAGCATGCGCCTTAACAGGTTTCAACGATTCACGCTTCCTAGTAGCTTCTCACATCAAACCATGGAAGGTTTCCAGCCACAAAGAAAGACTTGATTCATACAATGGGCTTTTACTACTACCCAATCTTGATAAAGTATTCGACCTTGGTTTTATTAGCTTCGAAGAAAGCGGAATGATTAAAATATCTAGTTATTTAGAAGAGGTAGACATTATCGGGGTTAGGGCTGATATGCAGATAAAACTAGAAGACCCACATCAGGAATACATTCAATATCACCGTGAAATGGTTTTTGAAAGAAATGTTTAGAACAAAGAATTATTAATGCTCGAGACAAATAAAACTGATATTTCAATATAAGAGGTCAAATACATAAGGTTCAGGTTGACCCTTGATTTTTTAAATGTTCGTTGTAATCAAAATAACCGCATACGTTTTTTATCTCGATGATAGAACTTAAACGCTAACCCCCAAAAAGAGATCAGAAAAAATAGAGCCGCTTTATCGTATTGATGAAGTATTTTTTGAGTAAAGATTTTTTCTAAACCTTTAAGTGAACCAGAAAAATGGAGATTTTCTGCCATATAACTACCAATTAGCAACATCCCAAAAAAGAATACGCCTCCTAGAATTATTGCCCATTGAGTACGTTTGGATATTGCTATTACACATACGATTTCAAAAAAATAGTCTTTCATTTAACTGACCTCTTTTTTTTCGTTGTAGCTTTTATGTTGGAGCTGGAGACAGGTGCATTTTAAAAATAGCCATGGCCTCATGGCACCCGTAATAAACTGAACTGAATTTAATGTCCATTTTTCAGGTTCTCCGCCAAGTATCACCATTATGGGGTGTAAGTTTTTAGACTCTGGTGTTAACGCTATTTTGGTGAGAGTTCTTTTATCTACCCAACTCAGCTCAGGTGTTGTGTTTGGGTGAGTATGCCAATCACCAAGATAAGTTATTGCTCCTCCAGATTTTTTATATACATCCGCTATCTTTTTCAATTGATAGTCCTGATCTGGGGAAAACCTAAAATGCTTGTGGGTAGAGTTTTTCCCGGCATCAATTAAATCTGTTACAACTAAGTCATTATTATCTGCTTGGTACCCCATAAAAACACCACCAGTTTCATAGGGTTCCCATTTTTCAGCTTCTGCTACCATTTGAAGAAACATTGAATTATTGATCCAAAGTGTTTGTGAAATCTGCATTTCTACTTCCGGTATATTTATGTAGCTTATTAGTTTCCCAATGTGGGGTTATCGGGTTGCCAGTTTGTTTATCCCACAAATGAAGTATTCCTACATCCCAGTCAAAGTCGGGGTATCCTTCATTTGAACCCTGACATAGCGTTGCTATCGATAGCCGTGTTGCCATAAGAGATACGTGATCTAAGTCGAATCCTGTTCCCGTGAAAGTTGGATGAAAACACCCAACTGGTTGAATATCTGAACCTTCTTCGGCAGCAGGAATAGGAATTTCACCTAATTTATTTAAATAGGTAAAGTCTATCCAGTCACCTTCTGTCGATTGAGGGACGACTCTACCGACTATTCCACCCCAGCCACCTTGTGTTGCTGTTGCCCATATATATGGCGTGTTATTTATATTTGAGAAAGTTGATAAGTAATTATTAACATTTGTTTCCGCAGTACAATCGATTACAAGATCTGAGTTTTTGATTATGCCCATGAGAAATTCGTGAGTATCGATTATCGAACCATCTTCCAGCGTAATATTTTGGGGTGCGCCGATATGGAAGTTATATGAAGTGCATTGTATGTTAGGGAAATTCACTAGTAGATGAGACTTGAGTGCTTCTGTCTTGAGTTTACCTATAGCGGAAAATCCCAGTAACCACCTTGGAATATTACCCGCCTGTACAAAGTCAAAATCAACAAAAGTAATGGATGTTATTCCTGCTCGAGCTAACTGCCAAATAACGTTAGAACCCAGTGCGCCAGCACCAATAACTAAAACGCTCTTGTCTGCAATAAACCTCAGCCTAGGCACACGTTGTTGTATGTTTTCTATTGTGTATCTATCACTACGGATAATCTCAGTAACGTAGTGTTTTTGTCCATTGGACTTTTGAATTTTATTAAGTTTTATCTTTCTTCGGATAACAAATATCCAGTTAAGTACCTTTTTGTTCTTGCTGGCATCTTCTTGGAATACTAATCCAACAATATCAAAGTCTTTCTTTTGGAAGTGCGCGTTTTTTATAGCTGGATTAATTTTTTTAGCTTCATTCAGAACATCGTCACCTTTAATAGATTTTGGTGGACCATCCAATTTAACCCATTTACATTGTAGTTTTGATGGAAAAAAATCCTCTAAGAATGGTGTTGATGATGATTGTGGAGGTGTTTTTCCAGCATTGAATGAATCAACAAAACCCAAAACAGGCGTTCCAGAATTAGAGTTTTTGGTGACTTTAATACAGATTTCACCAGAATTCACTTCTTCAGGTATTACCCAATCGCCCGTAAATATTACTGACACCGGTTCATATGGTATTTGTCCAGTTATTTGATAACCTTCTGCACCCTCTATTTTTGAGATATTTTCGGCATATTCATGTTCTTTTAAAACCTTAGGAATTTGCTCTTTTAGAACCTTGGCAAGAGTGTCGTGAGTATTCCAAACAGATTGCTCATCTTCAAATAAACATAATCCATGAGAATACGGGTCTATATGTCTGCCGGATGGAAGCGTCGGAGCTATAACTTTTGGTGCAAAAAATGGGTAAGCAGCATGGTAATGACAGGTAAGATCATGATTCTCTGACCCGATAGGGTATATTATAGTGATGATTAGACGGCCCTCTGAGCGAGCCGCTTCATCAATGGTATAAGTAAACCCCTCTTTCATTAAAGCATTCTCTTCATCTTGAAGATAATGCGGATGATCTTGAAACCAAGCCATTTTAAATTTCTACCCTACAGGGCGTGTTGGTGGTTTAGGAGGAGAGTCAGGTCTTCCATGACCATGCCCAGGATTTTCAGGTGGATGGCCTTGTCCTGGGTTTTCAGGAGTGTTACCGTTTGAATTATGCATTTTATTTACCTATATGTGAGTTAGTTACGATTTTCAATTGTCCAGCCATCAATTTGTTATAACAATGGTATCAGGCAGCCTTAAATCTTAGTTACAGTTTAAGTGACAAAATGAATAACGTCAACTATAATTACATCTACCCTATAACAAGAGTTATATATGAGCGAAAAGAAAGCAAGCGCCGAGTTAATAGCATCAAAAATTAAAGAGCTGCGTGGCTCTGTAGGTTGGTCCCAATCTGAACTGGCTCGACAAGCTGGGGTTACCAGCGCCGCAATAAGTCAGTTAGAGAAAGGTGATAGGATCCCGTCACTGGTTGTCAGTAGGAAACTGGCAAGCGCATTAAACGTATCGGTCAACGAGCTTACAGGCGATAAAGTACCTTCGTCTACAGATCTAAACAGCAAAGCCCAAGTCTTTTTCCGAGAATTTGGTGATATAACAAATCTAAATGATCAGGATAAAGAAATGATTAAAGGAATTGTGGATAGGATGAAGGAAAGGAAGTAATGACCTCATCGGAAGCGGAAGCCGAGCAATTAGTTGAAGATTTAGGACTGACACTACCTATCATCCCCGAAGAAGTCTGTGCCCATATCTCAGAAGATGAGCTACTAGTTGAGTATAGAGAAGAAAAATTTCAATCTCTCGATATTTGTGGATTATCTGTTGGACAAGGCAATAAAGTTATCGTTATCGTTAATTCAGATATTACAAATAATGGCCGAAGAAACTTTACTGGTGCTCATGAAGTTGGACATGTTGTTTTACATATTCAAACAAGCATAAAATCTGAATTCAATTGTTCAGATAAAGACCTCTACGGTAAAAATGATGCAAATTCAGTATATGAAAAAGAGGCGAATGAATTTGCATCATCTCTATTAATGCCAAAATCACTAATTGGAAAAAGAATTACGAGTACAGATTTGTCTTGGGACTTAATTCATAAGTTATCCCTAGACTGCGCCACTTCATTAGAGGCGACTGCAAGGCGAGTTGTAACACTGTCACGTGAACAATGTGCCTTAGTAATCCATAAAAAAGGGCAGATGTGGACCCCAATCCGATCTACCTCATTTAATGGCTATGTCGGTATAACTCCTTTTCCTGATTATCTTGAAGAGTCACTAGATGAAACTAATGCTACATATCCGAGTGAGCTTGAAGAGTGTGATGCTAGTGACTGGTTTACAAATCCTAAAGGTATCCCTGACTTAATTCAGTACCAATCTATTTATAATAAAAAATATGATAGACGGATGACTCTTCTGGTTATTCCTGAAGTAGATATAGATGATAATGATGAATGGGAATCCCCCTGTTTTAGATAACCTATTAACATAAGTTATAAAAGATCATGTTGTTTTCGCTACCGAAAACCACTACCGAAAAAATCAAGGGGTCAGCCAGCTTGATAGTTAGTTATTTGTAAAACCAAGGGGTCAGCCAGCTAAAACCAAGGGGTCAGCCAGCTAAAACCAAGGGGTCAGCCAGCTAAAACCAAGG
>JBALVF010000001.1:1102563-1363722 GCA_036961325.1 Cycloclasticus sp.
GGTCAGCCAAACCAAGGGGTCAGCCAAACCAAGGGGTCAGCCAGCTTGATAGTTAAAAATTAAGGTGTTTTCGCTACCGCGAGGGCGTTCATTTCTTTTGATTGCCCATCACTTAAAAGTATAAATCTCATATATCCATAGGGTCAGGTCTTGTATTGCCACATAACGATTCTAAGGATTTTACTTATATACCGTAATTTAAGAAAACCTAGGGCAATTAATATCCCTAAATTCTTTCCGCAATTATCGGTTGTGCCTGTTCGTTCGGGTGCAGGCCATCTGCTTGCATCATGCCCTGAGCTAACACTACGTCTTCTAAACGATTCTGCTAAAATTCGTCGGTGTCTAAAATTAAACGCTTATTACTTAAGTATTTTTTACTGCTTTCATTGGTTGTTACAGTACTGAGTTTATTGGTAGTCGTTCCTTTTCGTTGGATAAACCCTCCTTTAACCATGGTGATGGCTGACCGATGGTTAAGTGCGAGTAATGACGACTATAAGTTAAAGAAAACCTGGCTCAATTGGGATGAGATCCCAAAACAAGCGGCACTGGCTGTGGTTACTTCAGAAGACCAGCTGTTTCCATTGCATCGAGGTTTTGATGTTAATTCCATCATCAGCTCATTACGCGATGCAGAAAATGGTGGTCAATTAAGGGGTGCTAGCACTATCAGTCAGCAGGTCGCTCGCAACCTCTATTTGTGGACTGGGCGCAGTTGGATAAGAAAGGGGCTTGAGGTGTGGTTCACGTTATTAATTGAGGTGACGTGGAATAAGCAACGTATTTTAGAGGTATATTTGAATATTGCCGAGTGGGGGACGGGTGTATTCGGATTAGAGGCTGCTAGTCGTTATCATTTTGCTAAATCGGCAACTCAATTAACAGCATTTGAATCCGCATTGCTAGCGGCAACACTGCCTAGTCCATTGCGTTACAACCCTGCTCAACCCGCCGAACATCTGCGAGACAGAGCGATATGGAACCTTCAACAACAAAAAAGACTGGGCGGTAGCCAGTGGTTGAGACAGATGGAGTGATGTTTTAGATACTGAAAGCTATTAATTATCAATTTTCCAAATAATTACTTAACAACGTCGCGGCCCATAATGGCAGGTGCTTTTTATTACAGTTCGTTTGGCCATTTTTTATGGCGGCAATTTGTTGGAACGGGTTGTCTAAGCGGGAGTTGTCTAATATATAGCTGTAATCGCACAGGGGGAAAACCTGTTTTATGTTTTCCATCACTCTGGGGATTCTGCTGATGACCTTTTCATCAGGCACTTGATGGCCACCTTCGCTGACGCGTTGCGATACACGCGCCTGGTTAAGGGCGGCTGTTTCCAGGTGAATATAAACCAGTACAATTTCATAACCCAATGTTTTGGCTTTGGCCACAAAGTCAATTTTAGAGGGGTGTGAAAACACCGTCTCAAAACAAAAGGTGCGCCCTTCATTGAGTAAGTCTAAGCGCATACTTTCTGCAATTTTTGCCGCCTCGTAACTGCGCTCAACTGCCTCGTCCTGAAACAGTTGCTTTGCCAGGATGTCGGCATTGATAAAGGCCATACCAAGGGGTTCCAGGCGAGTTCTGTAAAAGGTGCTTTTACCGGAGCCATTGCCACCGGCCAACAACCAGAGTTGTTTTTTGTTGCCGGGTTTCAAATTTTCTTAGGGATAAACTGTCCGTTTTCAAACAGGCCAATGGTGATAGCGCCGTTGCGCTCTATACGCTCAAGAAAACCGGGGTGTGTTGATGATGCTTGATACCTAAGGACACTTTGACTGACGGCGTTTGACAGCTGACCACCTTTTCTTTCGCGCTCTAACGCATTGAACACATTGCTAGGGTCAATTCTTGGGCTATGTACCGGCTCTGTCTTGATTTTAGTTAAGCCAGAGACGACGGACAATAATACATCTGGATCAAGAGTAGACGACACAGAGCGCCCAAGCTCAGCCCAGTATTCTATTTGTTCAGCGGCGCTACGGTGAAAGCGTTTGGCCGTTAACTTTGCAGACTGCATTAAGTCATCTTGCAGACGAATTGGAGATGATGCTTTTGCCATAAGAACCTCGTGGTTGCAGAAATATGTTGGCATTGTAGCATATTGCTACAATTTTACTTAAGGGCAATAAATTATGGCTTACCCAATGGTTTTGGCGGCATTACCTTAAGTAATAATTTAATCTGCTTGCATCATGCCCTTAGTGAAGGATGAACGTCCAAACTCAACATTGATAATTCATAATATATGAACTATAGTTCACTTAATATGAATTATCGGGCGAAAAGGTCATGAGCCAATTAGCTGATGCGTTATTTACAACGACTCAACAAAAGGTGTTGGGCTTATTGTATGCGCAACCTGAAAAAAGTTTTTACACCAATCAAATTCTGCGTTTGACAGGGATGGGGGTGGCTACCGTTAAGCGTGAGCTGGATCGAATGGTGTCTGCTGGTATTTTGAGCATGACCAAGATCGGGAACCAGCACCATTATCAGGCTGAACCTGAGTGTCCTATTTTTCAAGAGTTACTTGGGATTGCTAAGAAAACGTTTGGCGTAGCGGATGTTATTCGTCAGGCGCTTTCTCCGTTGTCAGCTGATATCGAGAGGGCTTTCGTTTTTGGTTCGATGGCGAGTGGTAAAGAAACATCGGCAAGCGATATTGATTTGCTGATTATTGGTAATGTCGGGTACTCTGAAGCCGTCAATGCGCTTTACTTTGTGCAAGAAACATTAGGACGGGAAATTAACCCTAAAATTTATCGCATAGAAGAATGGACTCAAATGATAAATAACAAAGATGGCTTCATACAAGAAGTACTGTCGAAACCACAACTGGATGTGATGGGTGGAGGCAATGAGCTTAGATAATTTGGTTGGTATAAGTTTAGCAAAAGTTGATCCCGATGCTTCTGTTATTAAGCGGCTGTTAGCTGCGGCTGAACGTAATATTGCAGACTCACACATTATGGAAGTGAGTTCCGAAAACCGGTTTGATGCGGCTTATAAGGCCATCATGCAATTATCAAACGCATCATTGCAGGCTAACGGATTCAGGACCCTGACGAGTAAGCCTGGTCATCATATGACTATGATTCAAACACTCAGTCAAACTATGGGCTTAGACAAACAGACGGTTATTGTTTTGGACGCCTTGAGAAAGCAACGAAATGTTGCCGATTACTCAGGCGACATTGTGCCGGCCAGTGCTGTTGATGAATGCGTTAGGCACGCAGAAAACCTACTACATGATGTGAATCAATGGTTGAAAGAGAACAAGCCAGGGTTGCTCGAATAAAAGAACAGTTAGAGAAGAGCCTAAGAGGTGGCCGTTAATAAACCCCTAACACCGGCTCTAAATACTGCCAAATTCTTTCTGCAATTATCGGTTGTGCCTGCTCATTCGGGTGTAGGCCGTCTGCTTGCATCATGCCCTGGGCTAGCGCTACGTCTTCTAAAATAAACGGCACCAGGTGGATGTCCATTTCGTCGGCCAGATCGGGATAGTTGTTGTAGAACATATCGGTGTAGCGTTTGCCGTAATTAGATGGAATGCGCATACCGAGTAATAGCACTTGAGCGCCGGATTTTTTTGAACGATTAATGAGTTCTCGCAGGTTTTTTTTGATCAACATCGGTGGCATACCACGCAAACCGTCGTTTGCACCCAATTCTAATAGAACTATGTCGGGTTTGTGTTGTTCTAAGGCTTTGTCTATTCGCGCCAGTCCACCGTATGTCGTGTCTCCGCTGATGCTTTTATTGATCAGCGTATAAGCCTGGCCTTGTCGTTCTAATTTTTGCTGTAATAAATTAACCCAGCCTTTTTCGACGGGCATGCCGTAGCTAGCGCTTATACTATCGCCTAAGACAATGATCGATTTTGCGAATAGCGTGCTTGAAAACAACGCAATTGCTATTATTAAATACCATCTAAACATGCTGAAAACCAAACTATGTTGAAAGAAAACCTGATTATCGAAACCAGCAATCTGGGAAAAACCGTTCCCATCGCGGACGGCGACCTGAGTATTCTATCATCCGTCGATTTAACGATTAACCGTGGGGAAAGTATAGCGATTGTCGGCGCGTCTGGCTCGGGTAAATCCACCTTGTTGGGCCTACTCGCGGGGCTGGATAGCCCAACTGACGGTACGGTTAAGCTAAACGGCAACGAGCTGACCGTGATGGATGAAGACGGCCGTGCCGAATTGCGTAATGAATTGGTAGGTTTTGTGTTTCAGTCGTTCCAATTATTGCCGCGTTTAACGGCGCTGGAAAACGTGATGTTACCGCTTGAACTAAGAGGCGATAAGCAAGCGAAACAAGCGGCGACGGGGCTGTTGCAACGGGTTGGTTTGGGCGATCGTTTAAGCCATACGCCAGTGAAACTATCTGGCGGCGAACAACAACGCGTGGCTTTGGCGCGTGCGTTTGTTACTGAACCGGCCATTTTATTTGCCGATGAACCCACCGGGAATTTGGACAGTAAAACTGGTGAGCAAATTATTGAGCTGTTATTTGAGTTGAACCAGGAAAAGCACACTACGCTGGTACTGGTTACGCATGATAAGGCGCTCGCAGCGCGTTGCCAGCGCACCGTTAGTCTGGATGCAGGTCGTATTGCATGAATCGCCGCATGAGTCGCTTGGGTCTGGCACTACGTCTGTTATGGCGCGACGCTCGCAGCGGCGAGTTGAGCTTATTGGTGATTGCACTAATTATCGCGGTCAGTAGCTCAACCGCGATTAGTCTGTTTGCTGACCGTTTGCATAGAACCATGAACACGCAGGCGGCGGAATTTTTAGCCGCCGATTTGGTGATTACCAGTTCGTCTTTAATTCCAGCGCCCTGGCTTGAAAAAGCCGAGGCATTAAATTTAAAACAGGCTAGAACCGCTGAGTTTTCAACCGTTCTGCTTGAAAATGAAGAAGTGTTATTGGCCGGCGTAAAAGCGGTGAGCAATAACTACCCCTTGCGCGGCTATTTAAAAACCATCGAAACCGATTACACGAAAGAAAGCCTTAAAACGCAGGGCCCGGCAGTGGGTGAGGCGTGGGTGGATAAGCGCGTGTTGTCGGCGTTAAAGCTGGAGCTGGGTAATGCGCTGGTCGTGGGTGAGAAATCTTTGAGCATCAGTCAGTTAATTACCTACGAACCCGATAAAAGGGGCGACCTGTATAGCCTGTCGCCACGGGTGATGATTAACGACGCAGACTTGCCAGCGACGAAAGTATTACAGCCCGGCAGCCACGTACATTATTTTTTTCAGTTTAGTGGAGCCGCCAACTCATTGGCCGACTTTAGTGCGTGGGTGAAGCCCCAGTTGGGCGTGTCGCAACGGCTGATGGATATACACGAAGACCGGCCTGAACTGGGCAGCGCGTTAAGTCGAGCAGAACGCTATTTAGGCTTATCGAGCATTATCGTGATTTTAATCGCTGGCGTCGCCATCGCCATGTCTACCCGCCGCTATAGTGAACGGCACTTTAACGCGACCGCGATATTGCGTTGCCTGGGTTGCAAACAGAATGAAATTTTAGCCCTGTACCTGTATCAATTTTTAGCGCTGGGCCTGGTCGCCTGCGCGATTGGTTCCACGCTGGGCTGGTTTACTCAGGAAGCGCTGTTTCACTTATTACGAGATTTACTACCGGCGAAAGTCGCCAACCCGAGTTTCATCGCGGTTGTCTTAGGGTTTTTAACCGGCCTGGCGATTTTAATTGGCTTTGCCTTGCCGCCTTTATTGCGTTTGAAAAAAGTGTCGCCGTTGCGCGTGCTACGGCGCGACCTGGAGCCGCTATCGAACAGCGCCTGGCTGGTATATGGTTTGGCCTTGACGCTTATTTCGCTGTTGATTTGGCGTTATACGCAAGACCTGAATATGATGCTGACCATTATCGGCGGTGCGCTGGCGACGACGCTGGTGTCCGGCGCGTTGCTGTATGTGTTATTGCTGCAGTTGCGTAAAGTATTGCCGCACGTGGGTTTGAGTTGGCGCATTGGTTTGCAAGGGGTGTTAAGAAGCCCGGTGGCGAGTGTGGGCCAAATTCTAGCCTTCAGCATTACCTTGTTGGCGATGATACTCAGCTTTACGGTGCGTAATGACCTATTGGCCGACTGGCAACAACAGTTGCCAGATAACGCGCCGAATCACTTTGCGATTAATATTTTTGCCGAACAGGTCGTGCCGTTTGAACAGCTGCTAAAACAAAAAAATATTCCTGCCGCGCAGTTTTATCCTGTGGTGCGCGGGCGTTTGGTGGGTATTAACGATATCCCCGTGCAACAAATGGTAAGTAAAGATTCGCAGGGAGAACGGGCGACGCACCGCGACCTGAGCCTGACCTGGGGCGATGATCTGCCAGAAGATAATAAAACCATTGGCGGACAGTGGGGCGACGCGGATGCGGGACTGGTTTCTATTGAGAGCCAGTTGGCGAAAAGTTTAGACGTGGGGCTGGGTGATAAACTAACGTTTAGCATTGGCAGCGAACAGGTGGAGGCGGTGGTGTCGCATATCCGTAGCGTGCAGTGGGATACCATGAAGCCGAATTTTTACATGGTGTTTTCAGAGCAAACGCTGGTGGATTATCCCACGACGTATATCACCAGCTTTTATTTGTCGGCGGCGAATAAAAATGTGCTGAATGATCTGGTGAAGCAATTTAGCAGTATTACCGTGCTGGAAGTGGACGCGATGCTGAAGCAGTTTAAAACCATCTTGACGCAACTTACGGCGGCGATAAATTACCTGCTGTATTTTGCCTTGCTGGCGGGTTTTACCGTGTTGTTTGCTGCGGTGTATTCGACGCTCGATAGCCGAATATCCGAAGGCGCCTTGATGCGAACTTTGGGGGCAAACCGAAGCTTATTGAGAAAGGCGCACCTGGTGGAGTTTTCGTTAATAGGTTTGGCATCCGGTGTTATTGCCGTATTGATGTCGGAATTGATCGCCTTCGCTCTCTATACCTACGTTTTGAAACTGGATTTCGAGTTGAATATTATGATGTGGCTAGTCGTGCCGCTAATCAGCGCGGTGTGCGTTACGCTGGCGGGTTTGTGGGGCGTTAAAGAGGCGGTTAACCAACCACCGATGCAGGTGTTACGCGATGTTTAAACTAATAACAGGGGTCGTTAGCTGGCGTGGTTATCAATAATTAATCGGCTGGTATCAAAGCCCCGTTGTTGAGCTTCGCTGGTGAATTTACCAATCAGCTCTTTGCTAACGGTAGGCGTTCTAGACAGTAGCCAAAGGTAGTCGGTGTTATAGCCGGAGATGAATGCGTACTGATAATGTTGCTGGTCCAGATTAAAGATAATGTATGAGCTATAAAATGGGCCAAAAAAAGATACTTTTAAGTGCCCTTTGTTTTTATCTGCTACGAAGTAAGCCTTACCAACCGCCTCCTTCCAGTTTTTATTTGCTGCAGAATAACCGCGGTTGATGACCTTGATTCCGCCATCTGCTTGTAAGCTATAGTCGGCGCTTACCTGCGAGAGGCCTTTTTCAAATGAATGGTCGAGTCGAGCAATTTCGTACCAGGTGCCTAAATACCTGTCGACGTTAAAATCCTTAACGGCGGTGACCTTATCAGGAGCGCCGGTACAGGCATTTAAAAAGAAGCTGGTTAGAACTATGAAGGTAACCCGGCTGATAACGGAGAGGGTTCTGTTTTTCATATTGCGCTAACTCTTGGCAGGCAATAAATCAGCAAGTGCCTGATCTAGTTGGGTGTATTTAAAGCTAAAATCAATTTCTTTTGCCCTTTCAAGTACAGCGTTCTGGCCGCTCAGCAGTAGCTGCGCCATTTCTCCCAGCAGGAACGTTAATAACCATTTGGGTAGCGGTAATAAGGCGGGTCTATTCAGTTGCTGGCTTAAAGTTTTTGTGAATTCTAAATTGGTCACTGGCTGCGGTGCGCAGCCATTATAAATACCGTGGGCGTTTAGGTTGCTTGATAGTGTGTAAAGTAAATGAACCAGATCATTAATGTGTACCCAGGGCATGTAATGTTGCCCGTCACCAGATGGGCCGCCTAAGCCTAATTTGAAAAGTGGTAATAGCCTGGCTAGAAAGCCGCCGTTATTAGCTAAAACGAGGCCGGTACGGACAATACAAACCCTGATGTTCAAGGCAATTGCTTTTTTGGCTTGTTGCTCCCAGGCGTCGCATAATTGATGAGTAAATTCATCGTGCGGTTTGCTGTTTTCTGTAACGATAGTGGAACCACTGTCACCATACCAGCCAACCGCCGAGCCACTAATTAAACACTCGGGTTTCTGCTGTCGGTGAGCCAACCAATAGACCAGGTTTTTTGTTAAATCAACGCGGCTCAGGTAAAGCTCCTGTTTGCGTTTGCTCGTCCATTTCCTATCTGCGATGGGAGCGCCGGCTAGATTAAAGACGCACGTTATATGCACGTCGTCGCTGATTTCATCCAGTGATTTGACAGCGGTGACCGTCGGCCCGCACTTCTCGGCCACCGTTTCTGGCCGACGACTAAGAACGATAACCGGTTGATGTAACGACGTTAAATATCGGCAAAGTGCCGAACCTATAAGCCCTGTGCCTCCGGTGATTAATGTACAGCTCAAGTCATTCTCTTAATTAATTGACGTGCTATTATCATCACATAAAAGCGATACGAACATAAGTAGTGGCCCGGTAAGTTTAAACGCAAAATTTCAAAGGTTTATCTGGATGAGTGATTCAAAAATAAAAGTAGGTATCAGTAGCTGTTTATTAGGTAAGGAAGTCAGATTTGACGGAGGACATAAACAATCGAGTTTATGTACAGACACTCTTTCGCGCTATTTTGACTTCATTGCCGAATGCCCGGAGGTCGGCATCGGTTTATCTATTCCGCGTCCGCCGATACGCTTGATTGGTGACGTGAACAAACCGCAGGCGGTTTTAAACTCTGATAATTCGGTAAATTTCACCGACGATTTAGCGGCCTTTGGCCAGGCTAAGGCGCGTGAACATACCGACTTGTCTGGTTATATATTTATGAAAAACTCACCCAGCTGTGGCCTGTTCAGGGTGAAGGTTTACCAGCAGAATAATATTCCGCATCGAGACGGTGGCCGTGGTATCTACGCTAATGTTATAACCGAAGCTTATCCTTTGCTGCCAGTAGAAGAGTCAGGCCGGCTGATGGATCCATCGTTACGGGAAAACTTTATTACCCGCGTTTTTGCGTATTCAAACTGGCAACAACTACGCCGACAGGGCTTAAGTTCGCGACTATTGATCGATTTTCATTCGCGCTACAAATATTGCCTGATGGCTCACGCGCCACAGAAATACTCTGAGCTAGGTAAATTGCTGGCAGATGCAGGAAAACATGACCCGCTTGAATTAGGCGAACGATACTTTGCAGAATTAATGGCGGCACTGAGTCAGTTAGCCACGCGTAAAAGTCATACCAATGCATTGATGCATATCCAGGGTTATTTGAAAACGTCCTTGTCTCCTGAAGAGAAGCAGGAATTAAGTAAAATTATCGAGCAATATCGCTTGGGTCATGTACCTCTGATTGTGCCGATGGTGATGTTAAAACACCATTTCGCCAGGCATCCAGACGAGTACATTACGCGGCAGGCTTATTTACAACCTTACCCAGAAGATTTGGGTTTGCGCAATGTGATCTGAATTAAAGCCGCGCTAACTGTTTTTCATTTAGAATTATTTGAGATAGTTGAACTTCACCGGTACAGGGACGATAGCGATGACAGAGCAAAAAAAACTTTCAACCACACAGCTGGCTAAGAAGCGGGGCATCGCGCAGAGCGATCTATTTGCCGAGTTAGACGCGGCCGGGTTTATTAAAAAGGACGATGATAAGTGGACGCTCACCAAAGCAGGCGAAAGTATAGGTGGCGTGTTGTTAACGGGTAAATTCGGGCAATACGTCGCCTGGCCTGAGAATGTTAATTTTAGTGCGGCCATTTCTGCGCCAGCAAACACGGATAAATTAATTACCGCTACGGCTATTGGTAAACACTTTGACCTGCCTTCAAAAAAAGTAAATTATATTTTATCTGAGCTGGGCTGGATAAAGCGTGGCTTAAAAGGCTGGTTGATTACCGAACAGGGGGAGAAACAAGGCGCTGTTCAGGGTGAAGATTCGCGTTCGGGCATTCCATACGCGAAATGGCCAGAAAAAACCCTTAAAGCAAAAATTTTAAAAGATAGTATCGATAATCTGACCGGGGCAGAAACACCCAGAACGCATTCGGACACAATGGACAGCTTCAGGCATAAATTTGAAGCGACACATCGCACGACAGACGGCCATTTTGTCCGTTCTAAGGCCGAAATGCTGATCGATAATTGGCTGTATATGGCCGAAATTGTGCACGCTTACGAACGAAAACTGCCGATAGAAGAAGAGGTTTACAGCGACTTTTATATTCCAGCAGGAAAAGTTTATATCGAATTTTGGGGCGACGATAATGACGAAAAATACCTAGCGCCGAAAAAGCTTAAACAAGATGTGTATAAAAAATACAATTTCAATTTAATTGAATTAACCGATAAAGACGTTCTGAACTTAGACGATGTATTGCCGCGACTGCTTCTAAAGTTTGGCGTTCAAGCGTATTAAACACGATGGCCTTGTGAGTGATGCGAAACGGCTGCGCGATGTGCAGTTGAGCAGAAACCTTGTATGATGCGTTTTTTTAAATAGCTATTCCATTCTTCAAACTATGAAAACTCTTTCCCTGCAAGAACAGCTGCTAAAAGCCGGTTTAACCAGCAAAAATAAAGCGCATAAGGTAAAGCACGATAAGCGTAAACAAACGATAAAGCAGCAAAAAAATAAGGTAGAAGTGCTCGATGAAGCGTCGTTGCTGGCGAATAAGGCAAAAGCTGAACAATTAGAGAAAGATAAGCTGCTGAATGCCGAGCTGAATAAAGAAGCAGAAAAAAAGCAGATAACGGGGCAAATTAACCAGCTTATTAACCTGCATAAATTGGCTAAAAATGATGACGGAGTGGCGTTTAACTTTACCGATAATAATAAAATAAGATCCATTTATATCAGCGAAGCCTTACGTGAAAGCTTGGTGAAGGGCACGGCGGTTATCGTTAAATTTGTTAAAACCTACGAGGTCGTTCCGGCGCCTATCGCCGGAAAAATAGAGCTGCGAGATAAAAGCCGAGTGATCTATTTGGCAGACAAAATAGCAGCCAGTAGTAACGATGAGTACGCTGATTTTGAAGTACCCGATGATTTGATGTGGTAGAGCTAGTGAATAAATCAGATAGCCAGATTATTGAAAGCTGTCGCCGCTGGGTGGAGACGGTTATCGTTGGTTTAAACTTCTGTCCGTTTGCAAAGCCGGTCGTGGAGGCGGAGAGGCTTGAATACGTGGTGGTGAATGAACACTTATTTGAACCGTGTTTGATGGCGCTGAGCGAAGAACTTCAACGCCTTAGTGAGTCGTCCGAGATTGAAAGTAGCTTAGTGATTTATCCCAATGGTTTTGAGTCATTTGACGATTACCTGGAACTGGTGGCGATAGCAGATGCCCTAATTGAAGACCAGGGCTATGAGGGTGTTTTCCAGCTAGCCAGCTTTCACCCGGATTATTGTTTTGAAGGCCAAGGAGAAGACGACGCGGCTAACTATACGAATCGTTCGCCGTATCCGATATTGCATATTTTGCGTGAAGACAGCGTTGAAAAGGCGTTGGAAAGCTTTCCGAATCCCGACAAAATTCCAGAAAAGAATATTGCCTTTGCAAGGGCGCAAGGACTGGAAAAAATGCGCGCTTTACTGGACACCTGCCGCCAGAACTAATTAGATCGCGCGTTTATTCTCGGGTATAAAAAAGGCCAGTTTCGAATACCTCGAAACTGGCCTTTGTGATTTTTTGTTAAACCTTAAGCCTAACGAGTGCCGTTTTTCTGTTGCTCTAATTCCTGACTACTAAGGTACTCATCATACGTGCCGTGGAAATCAACGATACCGTTTGCTGTGATTTCGACAATACGGTTGGCGAGCGATGATACAAACTCCCTATCGTGGCTGACAAACACCAAGGTGCCGTCATAATTATCTAACGCCAGGTTGAGCGATTCGATGGATTCCATATCGAGGTGGTTTGTCGGCTCATCCATTAGCAACACGTTGGTTTCACCCAGCATCAATTTACCAAACAATAATCTATTCTTTTCGCCACCCGAGCAGACCTTCACTTTCTTGTTAAAGTCGTCTGAAGAAAACAGCAAACGGCCCAGTGTCATGCGAACGATTTGGTCGTTTTGGCTGGGTTTACGCCATTGGCTCATCCAGTCAAATAACGTCATATCGACATTAAAGTCGGCGCTGGCATCCTGTGGGCAATAACCTATTTCTGCATTTTCTGCCCAACGTATCTCGCCATGGTTGGCGTTCAGATCGCCCATTAAACAGCGTAGAAAAGTCGTTTTACCCGCGCCATTTTCACCGATAACGGCGAGGCGGGTACCGGCCTGCAAAATCATACTGGAATTTTTAAACAGGATTTCATCGTCAAAACCGTGGCCAAGATTTTCGACGGTAACGGCTTCGCGGTGCAGTTTCTTATTATGGCTAAAACGAACAAAGGGACTTATACGCGATGACGGTTTAATGTCAGTGAGTTCAATTTTCTCTAACTTTTTAGCGCGAGAGGTGGCCTGTTTCGCTTTTGAGGCATTAGCAGAGAAACGACTGACGAAGCTCTGAAGTTCTGCGATTTGGGTCTTTTTCTTGGCGTTTTCAGATTGCAGCAATTCACGCGCCTGCGTTGATGCGGTCATGAAATCGTCGTAATTACCTGGGTACTGACGTAATTCGCCGTAATCAATGTCGGCGATATGCGTACAAACGGCATTTAAAAAATGACGATCGTGCGAAATAATAATCATGGTGCTTTTTGACTGATTAATAATGCCTTCTAGCCAGCGGATGGTGTTGATGTCCAGGTTGTTTGTCGGCTCATCGAGCAACAAAATATCGGGTTCGGAGAATAATGCCTGAGCGAGAAGTACACGGAGTTTCCAACCTGGGGCGACGTTGCTCATCAAACCAAAGTGTAGTTCTTGAGCGATACCGGCGCTCATTAACAGTTCGCTGGCGCGGCTTTCGGCGCTGTAGCCATCTAACTCAGCGAATTCTACTTCTAATTCGGCGACCTTCATGCCCTCGTCTTCAGTCATCTCAGGCAAGGAATAAATTCGATCGCGTTCCTGCTTAATTTCCCATAGTTCTTCGTGACCCATAATGACGGTGTCGATAACGGAGTACTGCTCGAAGGCGAATTGGTCCTGGCCCAATTTACCGATGCGCTCACCAGGGTCTTTCGACACGTTACCGGCAGAGGGCTCTAAATCGCCGCCCAAAATTTTCATATAGGTTGATTTGCCACAGCCGTTGGCGCCTATAAGGCCGTATCGGTTGCCGTTACCAAATTTGGCAGAAACGTTTTCGAAAAGTGGCTTGGCGCCAAATTGCATGGTGATGTTTGCACTAATTAACATGGGTATATTCCGTACTGTATTGTTAAGGTTTAACGATTGCCAAAGTTTTCTGGACGGCCGTTTGAACGACTGGCAGCCGCAGGTCGCGCTTTAGGTTTTGAACGAGATTGGTTGTTTGCAGGAGCGCTTCTGCCGCCATTTTGTTTTCTCGGCGAACGTTGTTGATTGTTGCGGCCATTTTTTATCGGTTCAGCTTTAATGCTTGGGTCAGGCTCGTAACCGTCAATCTGCACCTTTAAAATGTTTTCTTTAATGAGTCGCTCAATGTCTTTCAGCAGCTTCAATTCATCAACGCAAACCAGCGACATAGCTTCGCCAGGCGTACCCGCACGACCGGTACGACCAATGCGGTGGACGTAATCTTCAGGCACGTTAGGTAGTTCAAAGTTAACTACGTGGGGCAGGTGATCAATATCTAATCCCCGCGCTGCGATATCGGTCGCCACTAATACGCGAACATCATTTGATTTGAAATTGGCGAGCGCCTTAGTTCGCGCACCCTGGCTCTTGTTGCCATGAATAGCGGCGGCGGTAATGCCATCGGTATTGAGTTGTTCAGTTAATTTATTGGCGCCGTGTTTTGTGCGAGTAAACACTAAAACTTGTTTCCAGTCATTAGATCCAATCAAGAACGATAATAATTCGCGTTTGCGTTTTTTATCAACTGGGTGGACGACTTGGGTAATCAATGCTGAGGCGGTGTTTTGTTTCTCCACTTCAATCAGCGCAGGGTTATGTAGCAGGCTGCTAGACAGTTTTTTAATATCTTCAGAAAAGGTAGCGGAGAATAACAGCGTTTGTTTTTGCTTAGGAAGCAGTGCTAACACTTTACGAATGTCTCTTATAAAGCCCATATCGAGCATACGGTCGGCTTCGTCCAGTACTAAAATCTCAACCGCAGAAAGGTCGACGGTGTTTTGGCTGACGTGATCGAGTAGTCGGCCCGGTGTGGCGATTAAAATATCAACGCCTTTACGAAGCTTCTGTTTTTGCGGGTTAATGTTAACGCCGCCGAAGATGACGAATGAAGATAAAGGCAGGTGTTTGCCATAATCCGATACGCTTTCTGCGACCTGGGCTGCTAACTCGCGCGTTGGTGTTAATATCAGTGCGCGTATTTTTGATGGCCTATTGGCTGGTTTGCCGTGTTCCATTAGGCGTTGTAAAACAGGCAGTGTAAAACTGGCCGTTTTGCCGGTGCCCGTTTGCGCGCCACCCATAATATCCCGACCTTCTAAAATAAGGGGAATGGACTGCTGTTGAATAGAGGTGGGTGTGGTGTAACCTTTTTCTGATACAGCACGGCTTAATTCGGCTCTAAGGCCGAGGGAATCGAATGACATGTTTTTTTCTCCATGAGTCCAGCCACCACTATGTAAATAGGGGACGGTCGAGGCGGAAACTTGCTTGTAACGCTGGGTAAAATAAAGAGATTAGCGCAATTGAGGGTGGGTGCAGACCGATCAGCACCACCATGATGAGGCCGGCATTATACCCGAGGATGATTTAAATAGTTGGATTAGTTTTCTTTAAGGCTTAAATAATAGTGTTTTTATGTTTTAAAGTGCGTTAATATTAACGCCGCTACATTTTCTAACTGGTTTTTGTAAGATCTGCTCTTGAATTTCCTTGTAAGACTTGTAACATTTTTTTAATTTTATTGAGGTAATATCATGGCAACAGGAACCGTTAAGTGGTTTAACGAATCAAAAGGCTTCGGCTTTATCACTCCAGAAGATGGCAGCAAAGATGTATTCGTACATTTTTCAGCTATTGCTAGCGAAGGTTTTCGCACATTAAACGAAGGTCAACAAGTGAACTTCGACGTAGAAAATGGCCCTAAAGGACCACAAGCTGTTAACGTAACTGCTTAATTTCTGCACGTTTTAAAAGCCCCGCTTAATGCGGGGTTTTTTTTGCTTTAAATAAATCATCGGCCGAGTTCTGTATGGTTTAATTAATGCCCCGCTTGGATAAATTAACTGAATCAAACGAGATGAATGTTGAGATAATTAATCAGATTAATGAGGCTTTATTACCGAGCGCGTTCATTATTTTAATGGGTGTGCTATTGAGGTTTTGGCAACCTGCGGGGCTCACTCTGGCTGAAACTCGCCGGGTGATTAGCACCCTGGTGCTGAATCTCTTTTATCCAGCGCTGATTTTGTCGGTCATTCCAAACGTAACATTGACGGGTGATATTTTTAGTTCACCGCTGGTTTCCAATTTGGGTATCGCCGTTGGTATGCTCGCTTGCTGGGGTTTTTACCCCTGGTTAAAGCGACAGGGCTGGGGTAAGCCGGAACTGGGTACCTTGATGTTGGTCTGCGGGCTGGGGAATATTATTTCTTTAGGTGTGCCGTTGTTACAGGCTATTCAGGGGGATGACGCCGCGCGTTTTGCGATTTATATCGACATTATGGCGATTACCCCGATGCTCTGGGTGGTGGGTTTGTGGATAGCGATCGAATGGGGTGACAATAATGAGAAAACCCAAACGCCGCTGAGATTTGTAAAATCCCTATTGAGCCTGCCGCCTATCTGGGCGTTTGTTTTTTCAATCGGGCTCAATATTTATGATATTAGTTTGCCTGATTTCCTGCAAAAAGGAACCAGCATGCTGGGTAATGTCACGATGTCGGGCATGTTGCTCGTCGTAGGTATGTCGCTTTCTATTGCTAGTTTGAATAAGCATAAAGGTATCGCGATGCTGGCCTCGATGATCAAACTGCTGATCGTTCCAGCGGTTGTTTACTTTGCTGCAAATTTAACGATGAGCGACGTGGATAGTATTCAGGCAACGGTATTGATGGCGGCTACGCCGTCTATGATGGCGACAATGATATTGAGCGAACGGTATGGCTTGAATACGGAGCTTCTATCGACGGTTTTAGTGCTCAGTACGGCGCTATTTTTTATAACGCTGCCGGTCTGGTTGATGATTTTAGCGTAGCGAAAGGCCGCGAACTTATTTTTCTTCCGGCTTGACGGTTGCTGGTTTGATATCTTCTGCTGGTTCTTCTTTTATCTCGGACTGAAGGTCTTCAAAAGCCGTTTCGACATCCTCAATGCTTTCTGAGAAATTGCTTTTAACGTCGTCCTGTGCTTTTTGTATGGACTGTTTTAATTCTTCGGCGCGTAACTGCTCGTCAATTTCGTATTTAACGGTTTTTACCATGCCTTGTGCTTTACCTAGCCAGAGTCCCACTGTTCTAGCCACCCGAGGTAATTTCTCAGGGCCAATCACCAATAAAGCGATAATGCCGATAAGGCATATTTCAAAAAAACCGATATCAAACATAGGTTAAAAAGTAAGTTTAAAAAAATTCAACAGTCTTCAGTCGAGCAATGCAGCGTAGTATAGGGTATTGATTGTACGGATACAAAGCGTCTGAGTTTAATGAAACCTGTGTTTGCAGGCATTCAGAGATGAATAAGAATTCAACACAATTCCAATCTATCTTGGTAAACTAGGCGAATAACCTTATCAGCAGAAAGGTTTGGTTTTTTATGCTGGTGAAAATAGGACAATTGAACCTAATAATATTCAGTGGTTCTAACTAGTCAGCATTCAATAATTTTTCGAGGGCATTATGTCAGTAACGATAACCGAAAGTGCAGCAGCACAAGTTAAAAATCAATTAGACAAGCGCGGTAAAGGCATGGGTTTGCGCCTTGGGGTTCGTGAGTCCGGTTGCTCAGGTTATTCCTATATCATTGATTTTGCAGATGAAATAAGAGGAACTGACACGGTTCATGAAGACTTTGGAGTAAAGGTTGTGATTGATCAAAACGACTTGAGCTTTTTAGAAGGCCTACAACTCGACTATGCCAGAGAAGGTATTAATTCTGCCTTTAAATTCAATAACCCTAACGTTAAAGACGCTTGTGGCTGTGGTGAGAGTTTCACCGTTTAGTTAAACGCTTTCCCAATATCAACAATCGCGTTGATTTCTTTGCGCTTTGGTAGTCATTACTTGATTGCCAGTACAGGCCGCAATCTGTAAACTACACATATTATGATAGCTGGCTATCAGATAACCTAATGCCGCGAATTTAAACGGTTTTTTCTTAAATTAATTTAATTGTTGGAGTAATACTATGGCGCTTGAGCGTACTTTTTCTATTGTAAAACCGGATGCCGTTGCGAAAAATGTTATTGGTCAAATTTACGCGCGTTTTGAAGCTAGCGGTTTACGCATCGTGGCGGCTAAAATGGTGCAGCTAAGCCGTGAGCAAGCAGAAAGTTTTTATGGTGTGCATAAAGAGCGTCCTTTTTTCAAGGACCTGGTTGAGTTTATGATTTCTGGCCCTGTTATGGTTCAGGTGCTAGAAGGCGAAAACGCTGTTCTTAATCACCGCGAAGTGATGGGTGCGACGAATCCAGCTGAAGCCGCTGCCGGTACGATTCGTGCTGATTTTGCTGATAGCATCGATGAGAATGCCGTGCACGGTTCTGACGCGCCCGAAACGGCCGCCGAAGAAATTAAGTTTTTCTTTAACGACGCTGAATTGTGTGAGCGTAAGCGCTAATAACGAATGAGCTCAAAACTAAACCTGCTAAATTTTGATCGTAAAGGCCTTGAGGCCTTTTTCGCGGAGCTGGGCGAAAAGCCTTTTCGCGCGACGCAGGTTTTGAAATGGATACACCAGGAAGGGGTGTCCGACTTTGAGCTGATGAGTAATCTCAGTAAGGCGCTACGAGCGCGTCTTGCTGACATTGCTGAAGTACGTTTGCCCGAGATTGTTTTTGAACAAAAATCTGAGGATGGAACCTATAAATGGGTGCTGGAACTGGACGGACAAAACCGCATAGAAACGGTTTTTATTCCTGAAGAAGGTCGTGGTACTTTATGTGTTTCATCGCAAGTGGGCTGTGCGTTAGAGTGCACTTTTTGTTCGACCGGGCAGCAGGGTTTTAACCGTAATTTGTCAACGGCAGAAATTATTGGCCAGGTTTGGGTCGCGGCGAAAGCGCTTAAAGGTAAGGCCAATCTTACCAATGTTGTGATGATGGGTATGGGCGAACCCTTGCTCAATTTCAATAATACCGTGGCGTCGCTGAGCCTGATGATGGATGACTTTGCCTACGGGCTGGCTAAACGCCGAGTGACCGTTAGTACATCTGGGGTGGTGCCCGCTTTATTACGGTTGGCGGACGTTAGTGAGGCCAGTTTGGCCGTTTCATTGCACGCGCCGAATGATGAATTGCGCGATATATTGGTGCCGATTAATAAGAAATACCCCATCGCCGAATTATTAGAAGCCTGTAAGTACTACATAAAAGACGAAAAACGCCGGAAAATAACCTTTGAATACGTGATGCTGAGTGGCATTAATGATTCGGTTGAACAAGCTCATCAGTTGAGTAAATTGCTTGAAGGCATTCCTTCTAAAGTGAATTTGATTCCGTTTAACCCTTTCCCGAATACACAATATACGCGTTCCAGTAATAATGCGATTCATCGCTTTACGGCGGTGTTGAAAGAAGCTGGTTTGATCACGACGACGCGTAAAACGCGGGGCGACGATATTGACGCGGCGTGCGGGCAGTTGGTCGGTAAAGTTAAAGATAGAACTAAGCGCCAATTACAATCAAAGCAGGTAGCCGCCACATGAAATTATTAATCTCGCGTTTGATTATTTTGATAACGGCACTGCTTCTTATTGCTTGCCAAGCTCAGCCCATTAAAAGTGATGCACCGTTCATACAAGGTAGCGAAAAGAGCCCGGCCGATGTTTATGTCTCCCTGGGTATGGAATATATGAATAGGGGCATGAACGAAGTGGCGCTTGAGAAACTGCAAACGGCCATTCAAATCGATAATTCCTCCAGCAATGCGCATAACGTACTAGCGGTACTTTATGACCGTCTTGGAGAAGCGTCATTAGCGGGTCAGCATTATGAGAAGGCGGTGTTATTAAGTCCGGCAAACTCAAGCGCACAAAACAACTACGCGCGTTACTTATGCGGGGTTAAGCAATACGATTTAGCCGATCATCATTTTAATCAGGCGCTAAAGAACCCATTGTATAAGACGCCTTATATCGTGTTAACAAATGCGGGTACCTGTGCATGGAAAGCGGGGCATTTAGATAAGGCTGAAGCGTATTATAGAACGGCGTTACAGCGTAATAAACGGTTCGCGAGTGCGTTATTACAAATGGCAAAATTAAAATTTGAAACGAAAAATTATTTATCCGTCAGGGCGTACTTACAACGTCTTAGAGAGGTCGCCAGGCATAGCTCGTCGTCCTTGTGGCTAGGCATTCAGGCAGAAGATAAATTGGGTAATCAAAGTGCCGTCGCGAGTTATGTTTTGCAGCTGAGGCAACTCTACCCTGACTCCTATGAGATGGGCTTGTTAGAAAAAAGTAAGTTTAAAAGCGCGCTCGCAAATTAAAAGAAATTATGAGTAAAAAGTTACAAGCCATTCGAGGCATGCACGATATTTTGCCTGATAAAACACCCTTGTGGCAGTTGTTGGAAAAATCAATGTCAGATATTTGCCAACAATATGGTTATTCTGAAATTCGTATGCCGTTGGTAGAAAGTACCGATCTATTTTGCCGTTCGATAGGCGAAGTGACCGATATCGTCGAAAAGGAAATGTATACCTTCACTGACCGAAATGGCGAATCATTAAGCCTTCGCCCGGAAGGTACGGCTGGTTGCGTGAGAGCCGGCCTTGAACACGGCTTGTTTTATAACCAAATTCAACGCCTGTGGTATCAGGGTCCTATGTTCCGTCATGAGCGTCCACAAAAAGGGCGTTATAGACAGTTTCAGCAAATTGGCGTCGAATGCTTCGGTATGTCAGGCGCAGAGATTGAGGCTGAGATTATTCTTATGTCTTATCGCTTGTGGAAAAAACTAGGTTTGGCGGATGAGTTATCGTTAGAAATTAACTCGCTGGGAACGAGCGAAGAACGGGTCAGTTATAAAGCGGATCTAGTTAAGTTTTTTGAACAAAACACGGATCAATTAGACGCCGATAGCTTGCGTCGTTTGCATACCAACCCTCTGCGTATCCTCGATAGCAAAAATCCCGATATGCAAGAATTAATTGAACGGGCGCCGCGTCTGGCAGACTCGTTGGGCGAAGAGTCTAGCCTGCACTTTAAACAATTAAACACTTATTTAAGCGATGCTGGAATTAAGGTGACGCATAACCCACGATTAGTCCGTGGTTTAGATTATTATTCGCACACCGTTTTTGAATGGACGACGGCATCACTAGGCGCTCAAGGAACCGTTTGTGCCGGTGGTCGGTATGATGGGCTTATTGAGCAATTAGGCGGCAAACAAACGCCTGCGGTTGGATTTGCGCTGGGCGTTGAGCGGTTGGTGCTATTGCTCGAGCAAAAACAGTGGTCTGCAGTAAAACCTTTGGCCTATATCGTTTACCAGGGTGATGAAGCAAAGAAAAAAGCCATGCAATTGGTCGAAAGCTTGCGCGACCAAATGCCCGAACAAGGTTTTGTTTTACACTGCGGTGAAGGTAGTTTAAAAAGCCAGTTTAAGAAGGCGGATAAAACCGGAGCAACACTCGCTCTGATCCTGGGTGAACAGGAAGTGGAACAAAAACAAGTTGGGATTAAATTTTTGCGTGAAAGAAAAGAGCAGCAACAAGTTTCGCAAGATGAGTTAAGCGCATTTTTACAAAACAATAGTTAAACGGGAAATATGATGGACGTTAATCAAACAGAAGAAGAACAAGTTGAAAGTATTAAAAAGTGGTGGGCTGAGAATTCACGATCAATCATCTTTGGTGTTGGTTTTGGTTTAATTTCCATTTTTGGCTGGCAGAGCTGGAAAGACTGGAACCATACGCAAACGATACAAGCATCAGATAGTTACCAGCAACTTGTAAAGTCGATGAAAGAGTCAAAATACGACGCTGCTTTATTGCTAGCCGATGAGATAGATAATACCTATAGCGCTACGCCATATGCCGCATTAGCTGGTTTGCAAAAAGCGCGGGCTTTAATTGAAACTGGCGATCGTAAGGCAGCCATTGATACGCTCGAAAAAGTAGCGGCAAGCGCTGACAACAATTCTATTCAACACATAGCACGTATTCGTTCATTGAGACTTCGGATTGGTGATGGCCAGATGGAAGATGTTATTGCTGCGATAGACTCTGTTATTAACGAAGAAAACGGCGTTAACCCAGGCGAATTTATTGGTCAATACGAAGCGCTAAAAGGAGACGCCTACCGTTTACTAGGCGATGTAGAGAAAGCTAGATTGGGCTATATTGGAGCTTTGGGAACGGCTACCCTGGATCGACGTTTAATCCAGTTGAAGTTAGATGATCTGGGGCCACCCCCAGCCAGCTTTGCCAACACTACTGAGTCTGCAAATAATGCTGAGGCGGAAAAATGATTCGAGTCAGTATCAGTATTCTTTTTTTAACGCTTACGCTGACGGCGTGTTCCAGCTTTATTGAAACGACTAAATCGGCGAGTAAAAGCCTCGAGAGTAGTGTTATCAGTATGATGGACCCCTATGGTAACGATGAGGCGGAACTAGCAAAAGCACTTGAAGAAATTACAAATGAGGTCGCTATTACTAAGGTTTGGCAAAACAAGCCGGGCGAAGGACAAAAAGAAAAGTTCCTAAAGCTAGAAATGGCGGTTTCTAATGGCAAACTTTTCATGGCGGATGACCAGGGTTTAGTCGTCGCTCTAGATCAACAAACCGGTAATAAAATTTGGGAAGTAGAAACAAACTTGCCAATTTCTGGTGGTATCGAGGTAGGCAGTGAAAACCTGTTTTTTGGTACAACGGATGCAGAAGTCGTTGCTTTAAAACTGACTGATGGCGATACCGTATGGACTTCACAGGTATCTAGCGAAGTGTTGTCTATTCCTCGGTTTTCGGATGGTTTTGTCATCGTACGAAGTATTGACGGGGCAATCAGCGCATTAGACGCCAGCGATGGCGAGGAAGCTTGGTCCTATATCAGGGACGTTCCAGCATTGAGTTTGCGCGGAACCAGTTCGCCCGTTATCAAAAGCGGTGGCGTGATCACTGGCTACGCCAACGGCAAACTAGTCGTGTTGCGGCTAAAAGATGGTTTGCAGATTTGGGAAACCAGCGTTGCGGTTCCTAGAGGCCGTGGTGCACTAACGCGTATGGTAGACGTGGACGCTGACCCACTAGCGGGTGAACGCTTTATTTATGCTGCGACGTTTAATGGTGGGGTGGTTGCAGTAGACGTCAGGTCGGGTGAAATTGCGTGGCGTCGATCAGAAATGTCATCGTTTAAAAAAATGGTCGCCGATTGGGTGTCCGTGTTCGTGGTCGATGTTAAAAATCATATTTGGTCCACTGATCAAAATGATGGTTCGATCAACTGGCAGCAAGATCAGTTGGAAAACAGACAATTAACTCCCCTGGCGAAAACGGGTGATTACTTACTAACGGCCGATTTCGAGGGCTATTTGCACGTATTGTCAGCGTTTGATGGACATTTAATGGCTCGTTTAAAAGTGAGTTCTGCGGCTATTACTGTAGCGCCATTAATTGATGGCGATTTGATCTACTTACAGGACGTTGAAGGTGAAGTAATGGCCATTCGATTAGGCGCTGAAACGGCTGCGGAAGATAAAGAATAAAATATGTTACCCGTTATTGCTCTTGTCGGTAGGCCAAACGTTGGAAAGTCCACGTTATTTAATTACCTGACGCGTACACGTGACGCGCTAGTTGCCGATTACCCGGGGCTGACCCGTGATCGCCAGTATGGCCTCGTAAGGCGCGGCGAGATTAGGTCGTTGGTGGTCGATACCGGTGGTATAACGGCCACATCCGAAGGTATAGATGGCGTTGCCGTTGAGCAAGTGCAGCGCGCGCTTGAAGAAGCCGATGTGGTTTTGTTTTTGGTCGATACGCGTCATGGGATACACCCTATTGATGAAGAAATTGGCAAGAACCTCCGTAAGCTGGGTAAACAGATCGTTTTGGTGGCTAACAAAACTGACGGACTGGATGCCACTACTCATATCGCTGAATTTCATAAAATGGGTTTTGACAAGCCCTGGCCAATTGCTGCGGCGCATGGACGTGGCATACTCGAGCTTCTACAGCACGTTTTTGAAGTCGTCCCGAAGAGTCAGTTTTTTGATGACGCATTACCAGGATCAGGTATTAGAGTCGCCGTTATCGGTAGACCAAATGTAGGCAAATCGACGTTAATTAATCGCCTGTTGGGTGAGGAAAGGGTGGTGGTTTTTGATCAACCTGGAACCACGCGGGATAGTGTTTTTATACCCTTTGAACGATCCGGACAAAAATATACGCTGATTGATACAGCCGGTGTGCGCCGTCGCTCTAAAGTATCGGAAACGGTTGAAAAGTTTAGCATCGTAAAAACTTTACGCGCAATCGATGAAACGCACGTGGTGATTTACCTGATTGATGCCAGTGAAGGCGTTACCGATCAAGACGCTAGTCTCCTCGGTATGGTGTTAGAGACTGGGCGCGCATTAGTTATTGGCTTAAATAAATGGGATGGCCTAAGCGAAGACCAACGAGAAAAAGTTAAACGCCAGATTGACGTCAAGCTGAGCTTTTTAGAATACGCTGAACAATACTTTATTTCTGCTCTGCACGGCAGTGGCGTTGGCAAATTGTTCGATTCTGTTGATGCTTTGTACCGCTCTGCAATGATAGATATGGGAACACCGCGTTTAACAGAAATTCTCGAGCAAGCCATTAGCGCGCACCAACCACCGTTGGTGAGTGGTCGTCGAATTAAGCTTAAATTTGCCCATCAAGGCGGGCAGAACCCACCTGTGGTCATCATTCATGGCAATCAAACGGTCGCGGTTCCGGGTAGTTATAAGCGTTATTTGATGAATTTCTTTCGAGAAAAACTGGGTTTGATAGGGACGCCTATAAGAATAGAGTTCAAATCACCGGATAACCCTTACGCGAAAAAAACCAGGAAATCAGCGACCAATACCGCGAAGGGTAAAGATGCCAGGCCGCACGATAAAAAGCGAAATAAACCTAAACCGGCAAAGCACCGATAAAAAAGCTACTTACAACCAGCAGAGCCGCTTTTTTTATTTTCTCTAGGCTCAAGTTTTACGAAATCACCGGCAAGTTTTAGCTCTTTAAGCTCAGGGTATTGTTTGGTGCGTTTTTTTAAACTGTGTCGAATGGAGCGGATTAGAAAGCGGGTATTCGTGTCCCACGGTAGTTCAAATTCATTTTTACAATGGGTGCAGGTAAAAGTGGCGGTTTTGTCGTCGTGTTCAATGTTGGTAATCGTCCAGCAGTCGCAGCTGGTGCATAGATCTTTGATGTGCATAGTGGTTTATTTTTCGCTAGTTCTTAATTGATGTATATAGTCGCCAATAAAAAAGGCGGGGTCAACCTTGGTGTTATTCAAATAGACGTTCCAGTGTAAATGTGGTCCAGTAACGCGCCCAGTCGCACCTATTTCGGCAATTTGTTGGCCTTGGGACACCTCATCACCAATATCAACCAGCGTTTTATTGAGATGAAAATAGCCACTAATTAAGCCCTGGCCATGGTCGACTAATAGGGTGTTGCCGTTAAAGAAATAAAGCCCGGTATCAATAATTACTCCGTCCGCTGGGGCGAAAATAGGCGATCCTTTAGCGGCCGCAATATCTAAACCGCTGTGTGGCTTTCTGGCTTGCTGATTGAAAAAACGCTTCAGCCCAAAAGGGCTGCTTAGACGTCCGCTAGCGGGCAGAATAAAGTTGACCTGTGGTGGTTTGCTCGTCCACGTTGATAAGGCGCTAGACAGTTTCTTCTTTTCAAGATTAATCCTCTGCATATCCAATTTATTTGGATTGATCATGCGTTTGTTTTTTGGCGTTTTCTTCAGAGTAATATATTGCGCAGGGTATTCTTTGTCGGTCACTTCAAAAGTACTTGAGAGAGACGTTCCATTATGACTAAGCGTGTGAGTGCCAGCTTTTGCATTAAGCGGAATGCCGACAATAGCGTGCCATTTACCATCATGATGAACGGTGAGTACGCGCCGCTTATCGTAATAAATGTTAGGTTGTTTTTGACCGTCAATACTAACGATGGCAATGCCGCCCGGTACTCGACTTTGTTGAGGAAATGCGGCGGCAAGCGAGCTGCACGCGAGGCATAAAAACAGGATAGAAAAATTAAGTATTTTCACAAATACCTTCTAGCTTCGCTTGCAGCGAGCCATCAGTTAATTGAATATTAAGCAGATCACCTACGGCAACTTGCCTGGTACTATTAATAATAGAATCATCGGACTGCCGTTTACTAATACTATAGCCCCTGGATAGCGTCGCTAAGGGACTCAGCGTTTCTAATCCTTTGTTGCAGTTAGTAAAGCGGATACGCGCGCTCTGCAAGCTTTGCTGGATGTTACTAGACAGCCGATATTGCAAGGATTCAACGCGTTGTTGAAAGTGTTGAATTTTCTTGTTTGGGCTATCACTCAGTAATTTTGCATTTAGCTCGGACAGGCTTAGCCGGCGGCTTTGAATAAAGTGATCGGGTGCTTGTAACAGTCGCAACCGGCATTCATCTAGTCGTTGCGCGTGAAATTGTAGCTGTGAGCCAGGGTGCGCGCGTTCAAGAAGTTGTTGCAGCCGTTCTAAACGCAGGCGCTTATCGCGTAGCGTGCGAGACAAAATGGTTGATAGCTTACTAGCTAAATAATCCAGTTGGTTTAACCATTGATGTTGGTCGGGGCTGATGGTTTCTGCCGCGGCAGAGGGCGTAGGTGCTCGGTAATCGGCGACAAAATCTGCAATGCTAAAATCAACTTCATGACCGACGGCGCTGATAACAGGGATCTCCGATTGGTAGATAGCCCTGGCGACGATTTCTTCATTAAACGCCCATAGGTCTTCAAGTGATCCACCACCTCTAGCAAGGATGATAACGTCACAGTCACGTCGTGCATTAGCGAGTTGTAAAGCCTCTACAACGTCAAACTTAGCCGTCTCTCCCTGCACGGTGACCGGGTAAATGAGTACCGGTAGGGCTGGGAAACGGCTATTTAGTACGCTTAAAATATCGTGAATGGCGGCGCCGGTTGGCGATGTAATAACGGCCACTCTTTTTGCCAATGAAGGCAACGGTTTTTTAGCCGCCTGATCGTATAGACCTTCAACAGATAGTTTGTTTTTTAAGGCTTCAAATTTTTGACGAAGAGCGCCTTCTCCAGCGGGTTCCATCTGTTCGGCAATTAACTGGAAATTGCCTCGCGCTTCATACAGGCTGACGCGAGCGTGAAGAATAACGTGCATACCATTGCTTGGTTTAAAACCAATTTTACGTAATTGTGTGCGAAACATCGCGCATTGAACTTGCGCTTTATCGTCCTTTAACGTGAAGTAAATATGACCTGATGCCGGGCAAGACAGGTTTGATATTTCACCTTCAATGGCTAGACTTAAAAAATGACCTTCCAACACCAGTCTGGTTTCTCGACATAGCCTTGAAACGGTATAAATTTGTTCGACATTGGACATAATGGTTTGGAAAAATATCTATTAGATGATAATTAATGGAGCATACCTTATAATGACCTGCTTTTTCTACGATAAGCCCTGAAAACATGCGATTTGAACAAGAAGCTTTAACCTTTGATGATGTTCTATTGGTACCCGCGCACTCAACGGTATTGCCTAGAGACGTCAATCTTAAAACCCAGCTGACACGCGAGATTTATCTCAATATTCCTATTCTTTCTGCCGCCATGGATACGGTGACAGAATCTCGTCTGGCAATAGCGCTGGCGCAAGAGGGTGGAATTGGTATTATTCATAAAAATATGACCGTTCAGCAGCAGGCGAGCGAAGTGTCTAAAGTGAAACGCTTTGAAAGCGGGGTGATTAAGGACCCGATTACGGTCTCTCCAAATGCTACTATTCGTGATGTTATCGCGTTAACTCGACTACATAATATTTCAGGCGTTCCAGTGGTAAACGGGGGTGAGTTAATCGGCATCGTTACCAGTCGTGACTTACGCTTTGAAACACACATGGATGCACTTATTGATTCGGCAATGACGCCAAAAGAAAAACTGGTCACCGTGCAAGAAGGAGCCAGTAAAGAAGAAGTGGTTGGCCTGCTACATAAGCACCGAATTGAGAAAGTATTAGTGGTGAATGAAGCATTCCAGCTTCGCGGTATGATCACCGTGAAGGATATCCAAAAAGCAAAAGATTACCCGCAAGCCTGTAAAGACAGCCAGGAACGACTGCGCGTTGGCGCTGCGGTAGGTACCGGCGAAGGCACTGAAGAGCGGGTAGCTGCGTTAGTTTCTGCGGGTGTGGATGTGGTGATTGTTGATACCGCTCACGGCCATTCGCAAGGCGTGTTGGACCGGGTTAGATGGGTGAAAACGAATTATCCAGACCTACAGGTTATTGGCGGTAATATAGCCACTGCTGAAGCCGCGCTAGCCTTGGTAGAAGCGGGTGCTGACGCGGTTAAAGTCGGTATTGGCCCCGGTTCAATTTGTACGACGCGAATTGTTGCTGGTGTCGGCGTACCACAAATTACTGCCGTTGATAACGCCGTACAAGCGCTAAAAGGAATGGGTATTCCTGTTATTTCAGACGGTGGCATACGTTTCTCCGGTGACCTGGCAAAAGTTATCGCAACGGGTGCCAGCGCCGTTATGTTAGGTGGTCTGTTGGCCGGCACAGAAGAAGCGCCCGGCGAAGTAGAATTATTCCAGGGTCGTTCGTACAAAAGCTACCGTGGCATGGGTTCATTAGGCGCGATGGCTCAGCAAGAAGGCTCAAGTGATCGTTATTTCCAGGAATCCAGCGAGTCTGAAAAACTGGTGCCAGAAGGTATTGAAGGTCGCGTTGCCTATAAGGGCTCGATGCTGAATATCATTCACCAATTAATGGGTGGCTTGCGCGCTAGCATGGGCTATACCGGTTGTGAAAGCATTAAAGTAATGCACCATAAAGCAAAATTTGTTCGTGTTAGTAGCGCGGGTATGCGTGAAAGTCACGTACACGACGTTACCATCACCAAAGAAGCACCTAATTATCGTATTGAACGATAAGCAACGAGGTTTAGTTTGAATAAACAACATCATGAGGATATTCATTCTCATAAAATCCTGATTATAGATTTTGGCTCACAATACACGCAGTTGATCGCAAGACGAGTACGCGAAATCGGCGTTTATTGTGAAATTTATCCCTATGACGTCGATCCTCAGGCGATCACCGATTTCAAAGCCAACGGCATTATCTTGTCGGGTGGGCCGGAAACGGTTACTGAGGGCAATGCGCCAAAGGCAGCCGAGCTGATTTTCGAGCTCAAGGTGCCCGTCTTAGGTATTTGCTACGGTATGCAAACGATGGCGAGCCAATTAGGCGGCCGTGTTGAGGCGTCTGAGGATAAGGAATTTGGTTACGCGAGTATTCGTGCGAGGGGTCATACCGAACTCTTAAAAGACATCGAAGATCACGTCACCGCAGAGGGTTTCGGTATTTTGGACGTTTGGATGAGCCACGGCGATAAGGTGGTTGAATTGCCTGAAGGCTTCAAGTTGATGGCGAGTACAGATAGCGCACCTATCGCCGGCATGGCGAATGAGGATAAAAAATTCTACGGCTTACAGTTCCACCCAGAAGTTACCCATACCAAACAGGGCGGTAGGATCTTAAAGCGTTTTGTGCTCGATATTTGTCGCTGTGAGGCGCTTTGGAACTCACAAAACATTATCGAAACGAGCATCGCCAACGTGCAGCAGCAAGTAGGTACAGATCAGGTTATTCTCGGTTTATCCGGTGGCGTGGATTCGTCTGTTGTCGCGGCTTTATTGCATAAAGCCATTGGCGATCAGCTGATATGTGTATTCGTCGATACGGGTTTGCTGCGGCTAAACGAAGGCGATCAAGTGATGGCTATGTTTGCCGAACACATGGGCGTTCGAGTTATTCGAGTTAATGCGGAACAGCGTTACTTAGCTGCGCTTAAAGGTGTTTCTGACCCGGAAAAGAAACGAAAAGTTATCGGCAATCTTTTCATAGATATTTTTGATGAAGAAGCCGCTAAGCTAAGCGACGCCAAGTGGCTGGCTCAAGGTACCATTTACCCCGATGTTATCGAATCTGCGGGTTCTAAGACGGGTAAGGCGCATTTAATCAAGTCCCACCATAACGTCGGCGGTTTGCCCGATGATATGAAGCTGAAGTTGGTCGAGCCGCTGCGCGAATTATTCAAGGACGAGGTTCGTCAAATGGGTGTGGAATTGGGTTTGCCCGCCGATATGGTGTACCGCCATCCATTCCCTGGACCGGGCTTAGGCGTGCGTATCCTTGGTGAGGTTAAAAAAGAATACGCCGACTTATTGCGTCAGGCGGATGACATTTTTATCAGTGAATTATATAAACACGACTTATACCAAAAAACGAGTCAGGCGTTTGCCGTCTTTTTGCCGATAAAATCGGTCGGCGTTACCGGTGATGGGCGTCGTTATGAATACGTTATTGCGCTTCGTGCGGTTGAAACGATCGATTTTATGACCGCTCGATGGGCTCACTTGCCGTATGAGTTTTTGGGTCACGTGTCGAACCGCATTATTAATGAAATATCCGGCATTTCCCGCGTAACTTACGATATTTCAGGTAAACCGCCCGCCACTATTGAGTGGGAGTGACCTGGCACTGGCAGGCAATATCTGGCACTGGCCGGAATCCCGCCGATTTAGCGAATTAAGCCACTGCATCAGATGAGATTGACTACGTCTGGCCGCAAAATGGCCGGGTTGCTGCGGAGTGGTCAGAGTGGCAACAAGTACTAGCAGATTCATATAGGGATGATTTAATAGCGCTTCAATTAATTGACGGAGGGCGAATCTTGCAAATTGTATCAAACAGAGAGCAAGATATAGATTCTTCTATGCCTGAGAGAGGTAGTGGGGAAATACATGATGGCATTGATTATATCTCTGTACTTAAGGTGGGTGTTTATTCTATGTTTTGCAAAGACTGGAGCAAGGTGTAGCTTAATTATGTAGTGAAAATAAATAAAAATAAATTGAAGATGGTAGATGTTGGCCCTGACAAGTTAACTCATATAACAAGTCACAGTAATATGAATTCCTATTTTGGCAAGTTGTTCTAGACTAGTATTTCTTCCCTTGTCAATTATTATGCACGGCTATATGATTCATGTTTTAACATTAAAAATACGCTAAGAGGTTCTCTAATGAATAGGTTGAAATATTTAGTAATATTGTTCTCTCTCGTTTCTGTTTCTTCTTTTGCTGCCAGTGATTATGGAAAAGCAACTGGCCAAGGGATTGATAAAAATCGTAGTCATGCCTGCGAATCTGCAAAAGCTGAAGCCGAAGATAATGTGCCCTCAGACGCCACTATAACTCGCAAAGGGTCTTGTGATTGTTCTGAGATAAGAGATAAGACGTATTATTGTAGCGTCAAAACGAAATACAAGAGAAATTAAAATTGTAAGTGCTCAGGTTGTTTTGAGAGATATTGAGGTAGTAGAAAGATGAAGATAAAAAAACATTGGTGATATTAATTATTGTAAATGCCTTTATATCCTTTTCCGGCATTGCATTTGCAAAGGATTGTGATAGATTCGAAAAACAATATAACTCCGCAAAGAAAGCGGAGAAAAAGGCATACGAGTGGTTGAAAGGAGCGAATTGGCTAAATAACAATAATCGCACTCATGAAACAGAGAGAGAGTTACGTAAAGCTGATGACCTTCATGTTGAAGCTGAAGAAAGAAAGTGGGCGGCTGAGGATCGTCTTGATGAATGCACCGGAGAATAGCAAACCAATTCCTTGCTGACTTTGAGACGCGATCAGAAACTATTTCTTTTAGAGCCGAAATAACAAGATGTGGCTGCCTAGTGAAAAGTAGCGACGTAGTCACACCTTATCTAGGCATAGATGCCTGAATCTAGTTTGAAAATAGACCTACCTTAGTACTCCTCTCAATATTAAGTATTCAACGAAAACCATATCAGAAATGCCTAAGAAAATTGGTCGTTATATCATTCGAGAGCAAGTCGCGAAAGGTAGTATGGGCTCGGTTTACTCTGCTGAAGATCCTTTTCGGGATATGCTGGTTGCTATCAAACTCGCGCATCCACAGTTTACCGGTGATGACGAAGAGGGTGAACGTTTTAAAAAACTGTTTTTTAATGAAGCGCATGCCGCAGGCGCATTAAACCACCCGAACATCATTAAGATATATGAAGGTGATATCGATGATGAAAAGTGTTATCTAGTCATGGAGTTATTGGAGAATGCCAAGACGCAAGTCTCTGAGCGACGATTAGTTATTGCGTAAAATCAAGTAACACAACAAAGCCATCAGGCAAGGAATCCAGTTGCTAAAGAAAAATTTTTGAAGGAATTTCTGAACATGATATTAACATTAGAGGAAAACGTAACGATATGATAATAAAAAAAACTGCTCATTTACCATTGAATGGGAATAGTTTTCATCTATGAGCGATGAAGCCTGGATGCGCAGAGCCATTGCTCTGGCGCATAAAGCAGAAGAGCTTGGCGAAGTCCCCGTTGGTGCGATTATCGTTAAAGACGGCGAGTGCATCGCAGAAGGTTATAATTTACCGATAAAAAATTGCGACCCAACCGCGCACGCCGAAATAATAGCGATGCGTGAAGCCAGTCAACGAATAAGCAATTATCGTCTTATAGATTGCACCTTATACGTTACCTTAGAGCCTTGTGTGATGTGCATGGGGGCGATACAACACGCGCGTATTAAACGAATTGTTTTCGCCGCTGTAGATAAAAAGCGCGGCGCAGTATGTAGCGCGCTATCGCTCGCTAAGGCAGATTATGCCAATCACCACGTCGAATGGACCGGCGGCGTACTCGAAAGCGAGTGCTCACCATTGTTGACGAAGTTCTTTAAAAAACGGCGCTGATTTATTGGGCTGTGGAATAAATTCTAAAGGTGAAGCTATCGAGATGCCATGATTAACGTCTGGCGGAACGGCCATGGGCGTTTCACCAGTTACATCATGAACGCATCAAAAAAGAAGCGCTTCGTTTCAGCGTGGCCTGGATGAAACAGTAGTTATAAGGCTGGAAGTTCAATATTAAATAGCTCGTCGGTTTCGATAAAAGAATTGGCAGGGGTTTTGCTGAATTCCAGTTGGCTTAACTGTTTATAGTATTTTCGAACATTACGAACATAAATAACCGATTCTTTACCTCGCGCACGACCATACTTGGTTTTTTGGTACCACGTCTTCTTTTCAAGCAGTGGTAGGCGTTGTTCTACATCAACCCATTTATCTGGATCGCCACCTTGCTGTTGGGTCAAAATACGGGCGTCTTCTAAGTGACCCAGGCCAATATTATAAGACGCGAGAGCCATCCAGGTTCTATCGGGATCAGCGATGCGTTCGGGAATTTTTTTTATCCGCGTTGACAAGTAATGAGTGCCGCCTTCGATGCTTTGCTCGGGATCAAGTCGGTGGGTGACTTTCATCTGTTTGGCCGTAGAATTGGTCAGCATCATGATGCCGCGAACGCCGGTGGGTGATACCGCGTTTTTATCCCAGTGAGATTCCTGATAAGCGACTGCGGCCAGCAACTTCCAGTCGATAGCGTATTTTTTTGCAGCTAGTTTAAAATATGTCTTTAATTGAGGTAATCTGCTTTTTACGTGCCGTCTAAAAGTACAGATGCCGACGTAGTTTAAATTTTTAGAGTGTCCAAAATATTTATCTTGAAGCTGTTCCAGTACGCCATTATTTTTAATCTCAGCTAGAAATTTAACGGCCTCATCGTAAAGGCTATGGTCATCACTTTTAGGGAAAGCCCAAGCAATTTTTTCGGGTTCGGAAATATTAAAAGCAACGTTCAATTTGGGGAATTGGTGTCGAAATACTTGAAACTGAATGGAATCTGCGATGGTGTAATCTAGCAAACCCTCATTAACCATCGAGAGTAATTCTAAAGGGCTTGTATCCGACTCTATCCAGTCTAATGATGGCTTAGACTGCTGTAATACACGAAGGTTTTCGGCGTGACTTGAGCCCGCGAGTACTTCAAGAAAATCACTCGTAATTTTGTCAAGAGACCTCTGTCGCCTCGTTCTATAGTGGTATATAAGCTGCTGTGTCACTTCGTAATGAGGCGGTGTGAAGCTTAGTGTTTGCTCGCGTTCTGGGGTAATACTAAGGCCGGCGGCTGCGAAGTCAGCTTCATGTTCAGGGGTTAATTTCAATATACTTTTGAACTCGGGCGGTAAGATAAAACGAGCCTTAACGCCCAATTTTTCGGCAAACAAATTGACTAACTCATACTCTAGGCCACTGGTTTCGCCATTCTTAATGGAGAAAGTTGTGGGGTCGGAGCGTGTAAGAACGACTATTTCACCTCGTTCAATCACCGCATCCAGGGTGGATATTTTTTGGTTGCAACCAAATAAAAACATGAGCGTGCCGAGGGCAAAAATTTGGCGGCAAAAAAGACGTTTATTCATGCTTATAAGATTAGCCTACTTAATATAAATAGTGCCGTTTTTTAACACTGAGAAACCAATAAAGTGAAAAAATAAATTTAATATGATATAGCCAACTTTACTTAGAAAAGTAGGAGTTGTCTGATAAGCTCTTCGAGTTGTTCTACGACACAGTAGTATTTTCTATTTTGCAGTTTGTTGATGAATTCCCGTATAGGTTATATAGAGCGCGCACAATCCCGGGATTTTTTGTAGCCACTAGGGTCAAATGACATATAATCAAGGCATAAGCTTTCAAGCTGTAACCTTTCAAGCTAAAACTATTATTAAAGAGGAATATTTGTGATTAAAGTAATTTATGGAATATTAATGTTTTTTGTTTCGTCACTAGCCTGGGGCCATGGTGGTGTGTCCAATGACGGCAACCAGTGTCGACTAAGTGTCGGCCCTTATTTGATGAACTTTTCGGGCTACCAGCCTTCTGGTAACCTTTCTAAACGATTTTGTGATGATATGCCTACTGTGGGTAAGTCGATCATCGTTCTGGATTTTATTGATAATAAATTACGTGATATGTCAGTTAGTTTTAGGGTGATTAACTCTGATACTGCGCCATTGGGTACAGCAGATGATGGTAAGGTTAATGAAGCTGAATTGGCGCAAGATGCTTTGTTTGAAATGCCTTCCAAGCGTTACGGATCAGGAACGATGACGATTACGCAAGAATTTAAAGAGAAAGGACACTTCGTTGGTTACGTGGTAGTAGAGGACGAAAATGAGAAATTCATATCTCGCTTTCCATTTTCAGTAGGTTATGAAGACGACGGTATCCCTAAAGCATTACGTCTTCCCATCGCAGTGTTCACCGTGGTTATTATCATTATGATTTGGTTTGCACGAAAAAAACCAGCGGTAGTGACTGAAAAGAAAGAAAGTTAAGCCGGCACGGGATGTTTATGAAGCGTTCTTCAATAGCCGTATTACTTTTAAGCGCCATACTGTTGAGCATTATTGCGACTTTTCTTTATGACCCCTATCTGCTGTATTCCAGGTTTTATGAGTATATGGGCATGCCGAACTATCAGGCAGCACCAAACTCCAAGCCAAAACCCGATATTGGCGAAATCACAGTGTGTGATGAACAATACCCCGAGTGGCGTAAACCCTATACGATTGGCGGCATAGACATTCAAGCTTCCGACGCTTGTAACCCAGATAACCCTTATGAAGTAGCGGCGTTTGTGAGGGGTACTAATAACGTCATTATGCCGGTATTGATGCGTACTCAACTGGCAGATGACGCGGTAGTGAAAAGCAATGATATTGATGGTGATGGCGACCCTGACGACATTACCATTAGGGTAGAAGTGGCCGAACTAAATGGCCGTTCACCTGATGGAAAGGAGCTGATACCAGGTTACGAAATAGCACCAGGTATAACGCCAGGCGCGTGGGTTTTTGCACCTAAAAGTCGTGGTATGGCGACGGTTAATCGAGTCGATTTGACGGCAAACCACCTATTGAGATTGCCATCGGCACCTATTCGAGTTGAAGAAGGCGATAACGTCACGCTTATTTTAGAGAACACGCATTATTTCCCGCATACCATTCACTTGCACGGCGTTGACCATACCTATTCAAATAACGACGGTGTGCCGCAAACCAGTGAAAAAATGACGATGCCGGGTGAGCAACACATTTATAAAATCAAACCACGACACGCAGGAACGATGATGTATCACTGTCATGTTCAAGTGCAAGTTCATATGATGATGGGTTTACAAGGGCTGTTTATTGTTGAAGAAAATAAGCCCAATAATTGGCTTCAAACCTTTAATGTGGGTGCCGGAAAAGTTAGAAAACCGTCGGTAGGCGTACTTGAAGGTTATGAGCAAGAATACGATCTACACTATCAAGGCATTGATACCTCGTTAAACAATTTGATTCAGACCAGTAATGACCCGCGTCAATTGGCAAAAAAAATGAACCGCCTGTACGATATTACCGATGGTACCGACGATTATTTTATGCTCAACGGTCGTTCTTTTCCTTATACCTTAAGGGAGTCACTCATTACGGTTGAGCCGAATCAGCATACCAAACTGCGCGTGCTGAACGGTACACCAGAAATGCTTGCGCTTCATACTCACGGACATAAGGCCACGATTACGGCTTATGATGGCGTGGATGTAAATCCATTGGCGCAAATAACCCGTGATGTTTATGACGTTGCCCCTGCTCAACGCATAGATTTAGACCTTTATACCAAAGATGATGGGCTGCATAGTTATGGAGAGGGTGTTTGGTTAATGCACGATCATGCCGAACGCGCTATTACCACTGATGGTATAGCACCGGGTGGTAATATTTCGCAAATAGTGTATCGAAAGTACTTGAATAAAAACGCGATGGCTAGCGGCGAAGGTGAAGACGTCATGCCCTACTTCAGCCCGGAGTATTACAAGCGAAACCTTCCGACCTGGATGGCTTCGGATGTTTTTGGCTTTTTTGATGACGTAGGCGAGCGTGGCATAGAAACATACAAAGATGTCATATTGGTCATAGTGCTGGGCATGTTACTGGCTGTATTATTACTATTATGCAAAGCCCTATACAGCTGTTTACAGACAGTCGTGGCAAAGCTAAAAAACAAGAGCTGATCTATGAGACCTACGGTACTTTTATTGCTGCTTTCTTTATTTATCACGTCGTCCTACGCGGGAATGCGGATGGGTGATTGGGGCATGGTGATGAATGAAAATATAGAGCAACTTCCGCAGGGCTGCGAGTCGGTTGCAGGTGAAGAAAAAATAACCATAAAGGCTGGTAGGGAGTACGCGAAAGAATTTCCGGGTACTATTTTTGGTTATAGCCAGCACGAGTTTAGTTTTCCAAAGTGCACGCGGGTACACGTTACCTTTATTAACGAAGATAAAATCCGTCACCAGTTTATGATTCATGGTTTGCCTGCTTACCTGCACCCTCAGGGCATGTTCCATATGGAGTTATACGGCGAAGGTGAAACAACGGGTACGTTTATAACCCCTAATACGGAAGAAACTTATTTAGCACATTGCGACGTAGCGCAGCATATGGAAAAAGGTATGAAGGCCCAGGTAAAAGTTGGCGGTGGCAATGGCAACCTGCCGTCCATTCCAGGTATTTCGGGACAATTAAACCGTGATATCTATGAGTTTGATACGAGTTTTGTAAATACGCTACTGACGATTATTTTGCTATTGCTAGGTTTTGCGAGCTGCCTGTTTTTCTTCATTTGGCGCAAAAAATAACACAGATTTTTGATGTTCGATGAGTTGCTTGAAAATCAGGGTGCTATTGGGCTGTTTATTAGCGCATTTGTGTCATCAACACTCGCTCCCGGTGGCTCTGAAGCCGTCTTAGCGTATTTGATTGTTGATGGACAATACAACTCATTTTATCTAGTATCGTTGGCTACGCTGGGTAATACGCTCGGCGCCTTAACGACGTATTACCTCGGTTATATCGCCTCGTCTAAGCTGCAGGCTAAAAAATCCAAAAAGAAGCATTTCGACAAGGCACACGAGCTGATTCAACGCTACGGTAGTGTGGCACTAATATTCAGTTGGCTACCGGTCATCGGAGATGTACTTTGTTTAGCGGCTGGCTGGGTCAAATTGAATTTTCTAAAATCACTGTGTTTTATTACCCTCGGGAAATTTGCTCGATATTATCTAATTTCACTCACACTGAGCTAATCCATTATGTCTAAAGGTTCACCAGAGAGCATTTTTGTAGCAGTAGATATTGATCACCGTACTAATAATGGCGATGATCTAAGGTCTGATATAGCCGACTATTACGACCAAAGTTACTGGGATTACAGAACCTCCTGGTTAAACAGTAAAAACTTAGCAATTCATTACGGTTACTGGTCTGAAGGTACGCAGTCACACAGTGATTCCTTGTTTGAAATGAATGAGATGTTGGCTAAAAAGCTCAATTTAAAAGCCGGAGATCACGTTCTGGACGCGGGTTGTGGTATTGGCGGCAGTTCGATTTGGCTGGCAGAAAATTTCGGCGTTAAAGTAACCGGCATTACGATATCAGCAACACAAATTGAACAGGCTGAAAAGAATGCTAAAAAACGAGGCGTTGATCACCTGGTCAACTTTAAACTTGAAGATTACACCCAGACGTCTTTCAAAGACGCTTCATTTGATCACGTCTGGGGGCTTGAAAGTATTTGTTATGCGCTAAAGAAATCAGACTTCGTCAAAGAGGCTTTTAGAGTGTTAAAAGAAGGCGGCGGCCTTGCCGTAGCCGATGGCTTCGCCAATACGAGGGAACTAAAACCAGAGCAGTGGCAGCACGTTTTAAAAGTGTTAAATGGCTGGTCGATGCCGAACATGTCAACACCTGCTGAGTTTGAAGGCTTTATGCTAGCAGATGGATTTACTGCTGTAAGTTTTACGGATATCACTAAAAATACGCTACCGTCTTCGAAACGACTTTATTACACGGCGTTATTGACCTATCCAATGGAAAAAATTATGAGCTGGTTGAGGCTAAGAAGTTCGGTTCAAAGTGGTAATTTTAAGGCCTGTTTTGGACAATACCACGTGTTACACGACGGCATAGGTTGCTATGGAATTTTTTCTGCAAAAAAGCCTTAAGTCTTATAAGGATTCGTAGCAATAGCTCGGCAACCTTACTTTGTAGGGCTCACTTTAAATATCCTGCCATTATAGTCATCGCTTAGATAGATACTTCCATCTGTATCCTCTGCAATATCAACGGGTCTTCCTGTGACGCGTTCGTTGCGCTCAAAGCCACTGATAAAATCACTTTGCACGATTTGATGGTCGGCTGAAAAAGACAGCGCGACAACTTTATAACCCGACTTTTTTGATCTATTCCACGAGCCGTGTAAGGCGACTAAAGCGGTGCCGTAGAGTTGAGGGTTATGTTTTAAAAATAACAGGCTTAAGGGCGCACTGTGGGCTGTTAATTGGTGGATGGGCGACGATGTTAACAGTAGCTCGGGTCGGTATTCGGCATAATCGGCATCGACTAATTTTTCACCGTATTCGTAGGGCCAGCCATAGTGAGCGCCGCGGTTAATCTGATTTAGCTCTTCAGGCGGCATATCGTCGCCTAAATAATCGCGGCCATTATCTACACCAAATAATAATTTCGTTTCTGGCTGCCAATCAAACCCCATGGTATTTCGAAGCCCGGTCGCAAAAATCAGCTCATTCTTTCCATCTAAATCATATTGAAGAATGCTGGCCCTTTTGGGGGAGTTTTCAATGCATGAATTACAGCTTGAACCGACGCTGACGAATAGCTTGTCGTCGGGGCTAATTTTAATATTTCGTGACCAATGATTGCCGCCGCCGGGAAATTTATTACTGACAATGGTGCGTGGCGTACCGATAAGTTTACGTTGCTTGGCGTCATAGCGAATACGCAGTACGGCGTCTGTTTCTGCAATATATAACCAACCTTTGTGCAGCGCTAAACCATAGGGGCCATTAAGCCCTTCAGCGAGCAATAGTCGGCCATCAGAGCGGCCATCGTTATTGTCATCTTTTAAAATAAGCTGGATGCTGCCCAATTTCGGTTGCGAAACGATTAAGTCCCCCGTTTGGCTAATCACTATTGTTCGTACTTTGGGGATATTGTCGGCGTAAATAGACAGTTTGAAGCCTTCGGCGACCTTTAAATGGTCTAGGCTGTGTTGTTCAGTAAGGGGCTTAATTAATGGGTTAGGCGGATTGATTGAATGTTTTTTCAGCAATAAAAAGCCAGAAAATACGGCGATAAGGACGAAAAATAAAAGGCCTGTATGATGAAATTTCATATCAAGCCGGCCATTTATTGTTGATTAAAAAAGTCGATCAATAAATGGTTTTTGTCAGGCCACTTGGCGTGACCGCCTGCTGATTCGCAAAAATAAGTTTTGGCAGATTCGGCGGTGCAGTTTTTGTAAACCTGGCAGCCGTTGCTGTCCTTTTCGCTTAGTTCGCTACTACACTGGTTGCAATTCGCCCACCAATCGGCGGCTTGTTTTCCAAAACCCTCGAAGTGTGAGTCATCGACATTGTGCAAAACCATCACGGGCAAGGGTGCAGGGCAATCGTATTGCTTTAAGCCTTCACCGTCTATACCGGCAGCACTGGGGGCGATAGCAGTCGGTTTAGCGGTAGATGACGGCAAAAAAGCGAGCGCATTTGAAATGGTTCCGCCATCGGAGTGCCCGGTGTAATAAATTCGCGATGAATCGACGCACCACTTATTTACCACGTCTTGCGGAATCGCCGACAGACGCTCAATGGCTTTTAACGATAAACGTATATTGTTGGCATAGGCAATAATATAGCCCGCTTCGGTCGCTTCTTTGGTGAGGTGCACGAGCCGTTCCGAGCGATTTGCATTCATACCAGCGGGAGCGAATACCACAATGAGTGGGTGAGCTACGCTGGCGTTATAGTTGCTGGGAGTTCTGAGGTTGTAGCTGGCACCAGTTGCAGTTTTGTTTTCATCAGTAGAACCCGCAACGCCCATTTTTTCATCGCTGGCGCAGCTGGTTTTGACAGTATCCGAGTATTCGAAGGGCGCCGCTTGTAATAAAACAGGGTCGACCGGCGTGCCACAGGCAACGATAAATAGTAGCAATGCAAAGATGAGAGTAATGCGCACCGATACCTCCGAAAAACTGATCTATTGAGCCTATAGTTGCCTATTATTTGATAATAGGGTCGAGTTCACCCGATTCATAGCGAAGTACCATCGACTCTAGATCAATGGCCTTTATATGACTGGCTTGGCCTGCAGTGCCAAAAGAATTCATTCGAGCCTCGCAAATGCTCATCATCGCATCGGTTGAAACCTTTAGGAATTTTCTTGGGTCGAAGTTTTTTGGGTTTTCAATTAAATGTCGTCTTACGGCACCCGTACTCGCAAGGCGTAAGTCGGTGTCGATATTGACTTTACGTACACCGTGTTTAATTCCCTCTTGAATTTCTTTCACCGGTACACCGTAGGTTTGGCCTAAATCACCGCCATGATCATTGACGATTTTTAACCATTCCTGCGGCACGGATGAAGAACCGTGCATAACGAGGTGGGTGTTAGGAATACGCTGATGAATCTCTTTAATACGTTGAATAGCGAGCGTATCACCGGTAGGTGGTTTGGTGAATTTATAAGCACCGTGGCTCGTTCCAATGGCAATAGCCAGTGCGTCAACGCCGGTTTTCTTAACGAAGTCTGCGGCCTCTTCTGGGTCGGTTAACATTTGATCGTGTGTCAGTTTGCCAACCGCGCCAACGCCGTCTTCTTCACCGGCTTCACCCGTTTCAAGCGAGCCCAGGCAGCCTAATTCACCCTCAACGGAGACGCCGCAAGCGTGTGACATTTCTACGGTTTTTTGCGTAACGGCGATATTGTATTCATAGCTACTCGGCGTTTTGCCATCGGCTTCTAAAGAACCATCCATCATGACGGAGGTAAAGCCAAGTTGTATTGAGCGTTGGCAAATGGCGGGACTGGTGCCGTGATCCTGGTGAAACACAACGGGAATATGTGGATACTGTTCAACCGCAGCCATAATTAGGTGTTTTAAGAATGAAGATCCAGCGTATTTTCGAGCGCCGGCCGAGCCTTGAATAATGACTGGGCTGTTTGTTTTATCAGCCGCTTGCATTACCGCATGAACTTGTTCCATGTTGTTGGCATTAAATGCGGGAACGCCGTAGTTGTTTTCTGCTGCGTGGTCGAGTAATTGGCGTAGAGAAATTAAAGCCATTTGAAATCTCCTTATTAAGTAAGTTGTTTGCTGACGAATGAGTAAAATTCGTTGATGACGTTAGTTTAACTTTTATAACAGTTAGTTTCTATTTTAAATAAAGTTTCAGACATTAATAAGCCGCTAGTTGAACATTAGCGGCTTATTAATATGAATCAGGTTACGCGTGCTTTATTTTTTTGTGGCAAAAGTAGCCATACCTTCGTTAAAGTTTTTACTTCTTCGCCGTACTAAATAATAACTATGAAAAAACGTTTCGAATGCTTTGTTGTATATCTAAAGCGGCCTGACGAGGATCTTCTGCGTCACGAATTGGGCGACCCACAACGATATGGTCGGCGCCATTATGAAATGCTTGCTCTACGCTAACGACGCGTTTTTGATCGTCTTCCGGGCGGTTGTCAACAGGGCGAATGCCAGGAGATACTACTAAGAAGTTTTGTCCTAGCGCGTCTCGAAGGCCTGGCGCTTCCAGACCAGAAGAAATAACGCCGTCACAACCCAGCTCAATGGCGCGTTTAGCCCGCGAGGTGACTAATTTTTCAACGTCGCATTGAAACCCTAAATCGTCTAAATCACCGCGGTCAAGGCTGGTGAGAACGGTAACTGCCAGTACTTTCAAAGAACCTTTTTGTTCAGCGGCGGCTTGCATAATGGCGTTGTTGCCGTGAATGGTAACAAAATCTATTTTTTTAGTGCTCAGTTGTTTAACGGCTCGACCCACGGTCGCGGGCACATCAAAAAACTTGAGATCAACAAAAATGCGTTTATTTTTTTCATTCAGCCAGTCAATCAGCTCAAAGTAGTCGCCGGACATAAAAAGCTCCAGGCCGATTTTATAGAACACCACGCTATCGCCGAGTTTGTTAACCAGCTCTTTAGCAGCCGGAATATCCGGTACGTCTAAGGCGACAATAAGCCGTTCATCAACAGGGATAGGCTTGTTTGAAATCCATGACACCATGCGTTACTCCAATAAATATTAAGGTTGGCAAGTATTATAACGATGTATAAAAGAGTTGCCGAAGGAATTTTCAGCCGACCTGGATAGACGTTCAACGTTCTGTAAAGATGGCGAGCCTGCAAAGGGTCGGTTATCCTAGCGCTTTATTATAGTAACGGGTACGCAGTGCATTTTATTTATTTACATGGCTTTTGTAGTTCGGCCGAGTCTTTTAAGGCGCAGTTGGTGAAGCGACACGTAGAACACCAATCGCAACATTCTTTGTTTTTAATCGATTTGCCCCATTCCCCGGCGCAAGCGATGGCAATGGTCGAATCTCATATCGCTGAGTTGGATGAGCAAGATTGGGGCGTTATTGGCAGTTCACTGGGTGGCTTTTATACTACCTATCTTTGCGCAAAGTACGATAAAAGGGGCGTTCTAATAAACCCAGCGGTTAGGGCTCATCAATTACTAGAAGCCACGTTGGGCGAAAATAAGAACTACCACTCGGCTGAGACATTTATTTTCACTCGCGAACACCTTGAGCAGTTACAAGCTTTGTATTTGCCGCGGCTTGAAAAGCCTGAAAACTTATTGCTGCTCACTCAAACGGCTGATGAGGTATTAGACTATCAGCAAGGCATTGATTATTATCAGGGCAGCGAGCAGCTGGTTATTGAGGGAGGTAGTCACGGTTTTGATGATTACGAAAACTATCTAGATAAAACATTTAATTTTTTAACAGGACAACACGATGATTGAAGGGCAGATTAAAAAAATGCAAGCCAGGCTTGAGTCGCCGGTTGAGTACGCCTTACCGATAGATGGTCAGCTGATAGCATTAAACCCTTACTTAGGAAAAACCATTAAGCTTTCATATCAAGGCCTTATCAACTGTTCGAACTGTGGCAAAAAAACTAAAAAAAGCTACAGTCAGGGTTTCTGCTACGTGTGTATGACAAAACTGGCGCAGTGTGATTTATGCATTATGAAGCCAGAGACCTGTCATTATCATTTGGGTACGTGCCGTGAACCAGAGTGGGGCGAGGCGCATTGTTTTCAAGATCATTACGTGTATTTAGCGAATTCATCTGGCTTAAAGGTGGGCATTACTCGCCATACCCAGGTGCCAACCCGTTGGATTGATCAGGGAGCTACGCAAGCTTTGCCTATCTTTAAAGTTAAAACGCGTTTGCAATCTGGTCAAGTCGAAATGGCATTAAAAAAGTACGTGTCTGATAAAACCGATTGGCGCAAGATGCTGAAAGGACAATCTGAGGCTAAAGATATGTTACAAGAAAGAGATCGTTTAATTCTAGAAGCGAAGACCGAATTAAGCGAGATTCAAGCAGCGAATAAAGAGGGCCAAATTGAATTTCTAACAGACGCCCAGCCGGTTGAAATTGAGTATCCGGTTATTCAATACCCAGAAAAGGTATCGTCATTAAATTTTGATAAAACGCCGGATATTTCGGGCGTTTTATTAGGGATCAAAGGCCAGTACCTTATATTGGATACAGGGGTGTTAAATATTCGCAAGTTCACCAGCTATAACATTCGATTCGATGCCTAATGTAGCCAAGCCAAAAGCGATCATTTTTTCGCAAGGCGATGAGGTGATAACGGGCGCGCTGGTAGATACCAATGCCGCTTTTTTAGCCGATCATTGCCGCACCCTCGGTTTCGATATTGTTCGGCATATTACGGTGGCTGACGATATGGATGATCTGGTGCAGGTGCTGCAAGAAATTGATGGTTTGGCCGATATTTGCTTATGTACGGGTGGTTTGGGGCCGACACAAGATGACTTAACCACCGAAGCCTTTAGCAAGGCATTTCAAGTTGAACTTGAGCTAGATAATGAGGCGCTGGTGATGATGCGCGATTTTTTCGCGAAATTAAAAATGCCCATGGCGGAGGTTAATATTAAACAGGTGATGTTGCCTGAAAACTCAATCCGCATCGATAATAAATGGGGTACTGCTCCAGGCTTTACAGCGATAGGTCGGCATTGCCGATTTTATTTTATGCCCGGCGTACCGTATGAAATGAAACAGATGATGGACGCTTTCGTGCTAGATGACTTACAGCGTCAGTTTAAAATTGAACGACCAAGGCTAATCGTTTTTCGCAGTATGGGGATGGGCGAGTCTGATATTCAGCAAGCGGTGAATGATTTGTCTATTGCTAGCGATATTCGCATAAGCTTTAGAGCGGGTATGCCAGAAAACGAACTAAAACTACTGTTTCCAGGGTCTTATAGCGAGCAACACATTCAGCAATATATCGACGATGTTGAAATCGCCCTGCGTGGTAGTGTTTTTGCGGTAGATGGTTTCGATAAATCGGTACGTAATTTAGCCGATTGCGTGGATCAATTGATGCGCGAAAAACAGCAGTCGCTCAGTTTAATTGAAACCGTGTCGCAGGGTGAAACAGCACGCCAATGCCAGGCAGACTGGTTGCTGAAATCAGTCGTATTTCCAAAGCTGTCTGACCTTATGTCGCAGCCTGGAATGCAGCAGCAAACTATTGATGAAACGGCGGTGATGGATATCGCGAAAAAAGAACAGGCGCAGGGGATGGCCGATTTAACCATCGCTCAATTGTATAAAAGAGTGAACGACAGTACGCTAACAGTTTATACTGCGGTCGCTAATGATCAACGTTGTATCTCTAGCAGCAAAGATGTTTGGGGCCGAACACTAAGACAACAACTAGTTTCTTCGGCTCTGGCCTTCAATTTATTAAGAAAACTCCTTCAAGACTCATAAACTATGCCTTTACTTAAACTCGATACCGTTAGCGTTGCTTTCGGTCTAAAACCCGTGCTGGACAAAGCTGACCTGCAAATAGACGAGCAGGAAAGGGTCGGCTTAATCGGTCGTAACGGCGAGGGTAAGTCGACCCTGTTAAAGGTGTTGGCGGGCGAAGTATTGCCCGATGCTGGTCAGGTCTGGAGACAATCCGGCGTGATCGTCGCAACGCTTGAACAATCCCCCGAGTTGCCAGAAGCTTCGACTATATACGAAGCGGTAGCCGATAGTCTGGGCGAAGTCGGACACCTCATTTCTCGTTATCACGATATGCTGCTCGACCCCAATGTAGACCTCGACGCATTAGGTTCGTTACAGCACCAGTTCGAGGCGCTAGACGGTTGGTCATTACAACAACGCGTCGATTCGGTGTTAAGTCGTTTGAATTTACCGGCAGATAAAAAAATAAATGAGTTATCGGGTGGCTGGAAGCGTCGTGTCGGCCTGGCTCGCGCACTCGTGGTAGAACCCGATGTGCTGTTGCTCGATGAGCCGACCAATCACCTGGATATGGAAACCATCGTCTGGTTAGAAAAACAGCTGGAAACGTTCCGTGGCGCGGTCGTTTGCATCACCCACGATCGTGTTTTTTTGCAGAATATATCGAAGCGCATTATAGAAATTGATAGAGGGCAATTGACCAGCTGGTCTTGTAATTACCAGCAATACCTCGAGCGCAAAGCGGCCGCATTAGAATCTGAAGAAAAAACAAACGCCGAGTTCGATAAAAAACTGGCGCGTGAAGAAGTATGGATTCGACAAGGTATAAAGGCCAGAAGAACGCGCAATGAAGGACGAGTTCGGGCTTTAGAAAGCTTGCGAAAAGAACGCGCGCAGCGCCGAAACCTGGCGGGGCCAGCCAAGCTGGAAGTGGATAAAGGCGAGCGTTCGGGTAAATTAGTGATTGAAGCAGAAAATATCTCCATCGCTTATGACGGTCGGCGAATGCTGCATGATTTTTCTTGTCGTTTAATGCGCGGAGATCGTGTCGGCCTGGTTGGCCCAAATGGTATTGGTAAAAGTACGCTGATAAAAGCTTTGCTGAAAGAAATCGAGCTAGACGAAGGGCTCGTTAAGCACGGAACAAAGCTAAAAGTGGCTTATTTTGATCAACATCGCGACGTGCTGGACCTGGAAAAGACGGTGATCGACCTGGTCTCCGATGGTCGAGATACCATCACCATCAACGGTAGAGACCGCCATATTATTAGTTACCTGGGCGATTTTCTTTTTGCTCCCGAGCGTGCGCGTTCTCCCGCCAAGGTATTATCAGGCGGCGAGCGAAATCGCATCATGTTGGCCAAACTATTCAGCCAGCCGGCCAACTTTATCGTGATGGATGAGCCGACCAACGATTTAGACGTTGAAACGCTAGAGCTATTGGAAGAGCTGTTAATCGACTACGCCGGTACGCTTATTCTCGTTAGTCATGATCGTAAATTCTTAGAAAATGTAGCCACCAGTTTCTGGTTTTTTGAGGGCGATGGGAAAATTACCGAATACGTGGGTGAGATACCCAATTGGTCGAAAATAATTAAAGATAACGCGCAGGCAGAACAAGCTAATAAAAGTGGAAAAGTGGCTGCGTTGGCTAATAAACCAGCCGCAAAACCCAAATTGAGTTTTAAAATTAAAAAAGAACTCGAAGAGTTACCGAAGCAAATTGAAAAGCTCGAAGAACAACTGGCCCAATTACAGCAGTTGACCAGTACAACAGAGTTTCATTCCGCTGATCGTGCAACGATACAGGCAAAAATGGATGAGTTAACCGCTATTGATAAGCTGTTACAAGATAAATATCAACGCTGGGACGAGCTAGAGTCCTCGTCATAATAAATGAATAAAGCGCGTGTATTAGCTGATATAATGCATCGCCTAAAACGTATAGCCTTAATGCGTTTATCGACCAATATTGGAGAGATGTCAGAGTGGCCGAATGAGCACGCTTGGAAAGCGTGTGTACCGCAAGGTACCGAGGGTTCGAATCCCTCTCTCTCCACCATCGTTGCAAACTAATAGCCGCTACGTACAGCGTTATTGCTCCATATTGTAAAGCGAATTTAAATTTAACGGCTTCAATTGAAACGCCGTAGCTATCCTCCCTCTTTACTTAATCGCTAGTCGTAATAGTCAGTTCCCCAAAAACTAATTGGGCCGGACGTGGTTTTATAGCGGATTCAACTGTAGCATTGAAATTTATATCTGCTTATTAAGTTTGTGTTCAGATTGGCTCCTTATACTTAGCTAGAGCATCTTTTTGAGTGGGCGGGTCAAACTTATGTGTATCTAGATGGAGACGTTGTATTATTGAAACTAGCTGAATTTTTTAAATTGCTTTGGTCGTGTAAGTGTGTTAATTGTTAGGCGTTCTAAATCTAAATGCAGAATAAGGAAATTAAGCGAACAGGGGACGGCATGCCAAGTAGAAAACATATATTGATTGTTGACGACACTGAAGATAATATTCAGGTTGCGATGAGTATCCTCGAAGAGGATGGTTACGATTTTTCTTTCGCTACCAATGGAGAACAAGCTATTTCTCTTGTTAAGCAAAGTCCAGGGAAGTTCGACTTAATTCTGCTTGATATCATGATGCCAGGACTTGATGGATATGGGGCCTGCAAAGAAATAAAGTCCACGCCTAATACGCAAGATATCCCCATTATATTTTTGACCGCAAAATCAGATATGGATTCCATGAGCAAAGGTTTTTCGCTCGGAGCGGTGGATTTTATTACTAAGCCTTTTCATGCAGACGAGTTGTTGGCCCGTGTTCGTACCCACGTTCAATTATTTGCAGCTAAACAGTTACTGCAATACCACAACATTGTTTTAGAGTATAAAGTTGAACGCGTGCATAGACGTTTATTATCAGAGCTCGAAGAAAACCAGAAAGAAATAATAGAGGTGTTAACTGAGCTGATGGAGGCGACGTCAGACGAAACGGGTAAACACATCCGACGAGTGTCTGAGATGAGTGCACTGATAGCGCAACTGCATCCAGCATTAAGTGATGAAGACGCTGATACGTTGTATTACGCGTCACCAATGCATGACATAGGTAAAATGACCGTTCCACCAGAGGTTCTTAATAAAGCGGGTCGTTATACGGAAGAAGAATTTTGCATCATGAAAGGTCATACGAGCAATGGTTACGAATTATTACGGCATTCGGAAAGAAGGCTAATGAAAGCATCGGCCATTATTGCGCACGAACACCATGAAAAGTGGGATGGAAGTGGCTACCCCAGGCAATTAAAAGGCGCTGATATTCATATTTATGGACGCATCGTTGCCCTCGCTGACGTGTTTGACGCGCTAACGCACAAGCGCTGTTATAAAGATGCTTGGGAGGTTGACGACGCGATCGCTTATATAACCGATCATCGAGAGACCCAGTTTGATCCAGAACTGGTCGATATCATGATGAATAATCTCGACAGGTTTAAAGAAATTGTATCGATAAGGTAAGCGCCTTCTTTGAAGGCTCGCTAACGTAGGTGTGGCACGCGCTTATCTTCGCTTAAGTCATTCTTAGGTTTGTATTAAACGTTACTGAGGAGTCTGGCCATTTACGACAATATTAACTATCCTCTAGTGCTTCAAGTTGCTGCGATACTGCTGTATGTCATCGGCATTTTTATCTATTGGAATAGGAAACTCGCCAGAGAGGTTAAAAGGCGCAAAGCTTTAGAGGCGCAAACACAGTCTTTGATCGACCTTTTGCCTTTGCAAATTTTAATATCGTCATATGACGGGCGAATTTTATCTGTAAACCCGCAAACGATAAAGAATTTTAAAATCCCAAAAGATGAGTTTATGCAGTACAACATATCATCGTTTTATGTGGATCCAGCTGATAGAGAGGCTTTGATCAATGAATTAAAGTTGAAGGGCGAAGTGAACCAAATGATTATTCCCTACAGGCTATTGGATGGTGAGGTTCTCTCGCTGATGGTGTCTGCCATTCCAGTGCAATTCGAACAGCAACCGGCATTATTAACGTTTGGCGTCGTTATGACCGAGCGGATTGAAATGGAAAAGGCATTAAAAGAGAGCCATGAGAGGTTTGAACTAGCGGCGCTTGGCTCAGGTGTTGGCTTGTGGGAATATGAAGCGAAAACTAGAAAGGGTTGGTTCTCCACGCGCTTTTTGGAAATATTAGGCTACGACCCTGCAGAGGTTTCTTATCTTCCAGGGACATGGAAGGAAAATATTCACCCAGATGATAGGGACGAGGCTTTTGCCGTGTTTGATGCCCATCTGGCGCAAGATGTTCCTTATGAAATCAATTTTCGTATGCGCACTGCTCAAGGTGAATGGCGTTGGTTTAGCGGTAGTTCAAAATCGTTAAGAAATGAAGATGGTAGCGCCTATCGAACCAGCGGCTCAATGATCGATATCACCGAACAAAAAATCTTCGAGCAACAACTGTCTGAAGCTAAAGAAAACGCTGAAGCGGCTAGTAAAGCGAAATCTGATTTTTTATCGAATATGAGTCACGAAATACGTACGCCGATGAATGCCATTATCGGTTTCACGGAGCTCCTTGAAAGGGAAATCGAAGAGCCAAAACTCAAATCTTATGTTAAAACTATCCGCTCAGCGGGTAGTAACTTATTAACCATCATTAACGATATTCTAGATTTATCTAAAATTGAAGCGGGAAAATTTAGACTAGAAAAAAAGGCGTGTAACCCGCAGCATTTTTTTAGCGAGATTGGCAATATTTTTATGGTGCAAATAAGGCAGAAAAACCTTGATTTCATTCTGCAGGTTGACCCTAAAGTGCCGCCTGGCATTTATATTGATGCAACGCGTTTAAGGCAGGTTTTATTGAACCTCGTTGGCAATGCCGTTAAATTTACAGAGTACGGCCATATCCGTATTAACGTAGTGGCTGAAAATGAAGACGCTATTCATAGTAAGTTTGATTTACTGATAGAAGTAGAAGACACGGGTATCGGCATTGCTGGTGGGCAGGAGTCAGCAATATTTGAAGACTTTACGCAATCCAAAGGTCAAGACGTTAATCGTTATGGTGGTACGGGGCTAGGATTATCCATAAGCCAGCGTTTGGTAGAGGTGATGGGTGGCGATATCTCATTAAAGAGTGAGCCGGGTGTCGGCACAAGCTTTTTAATTCGACTGAGAGCCGTAGACGTTGCCTCGGTTAGAGTCCCTGATTCCGGTGATCATATTGATACCGATATGGATATTAGGTTTCGTCCGAGTGACGTGTTAATCGTCGATGACGTGGCAGATAATAGGCACTTATTAACGAGCCTGTTCGAAACCGCGGGGTTAAAAACGACAGAAGCAGAAAATGGATTGGAAGCGGTCAATTTAGCGAAAGATCGGCATTTTGACCTTATTATAATGGATATTAAAATGCCTGTGATGGACGGCTATGAAGCGTCAAAAAAAATTAAAGCATTTTCAAACACGCCGCTTATCGTATTATCCGCTTCAGCCGTCACAACAAACTTTAAAGAAGAAACGAATTTATTTGATGGCTACTTAAGAAAACCTATTCTAAGAAGTGCTTTGTTCGAGGAAGTAGCCCGTTTTTTACCTATCGAGAAAACTCTAATTAACAATCAAGTCTTAGGTGAGATCCATTTTTCAGATAAAGAAATCGAATACCTCGTTCCCGCCGTGAGTGAGCTGATTGAATTGGCCGACAGCTGTGACCTATTGAAAGAGAGCAATGACTTAACGGAGATCAACCAGTTTTCTAGGGATGTTCAAGAAATTTCTAGCCGTTACCCCATTTCATTACTTGAAGAGTACGCACTCGATTTAGAAAATCAGGTGGGGAGTTATAGCATCCTTGGGATTAGTCGATCATTAAGGAATTTTGATGGGCTAATTAAAAACTTAAGTAACCAATAATAGGCTGCAGACCCCCGTCACAAAGCTCGATGAATAAGACGTATTCCTTTCAAATCAGTCGTCGAATGTAAATCTGTTCTATTCCTGTTGCTGCGCCAGTCTGGAGTAAAGTTTTACTATAGACATTGAGTCAGAAACTCTCAACTGTTTGAACTTAACACTTGAAAAGCATCCACACGGCCCCATAATCTAACACTAGATAATAATTTTGATTTAATGGGGTTAATTTTAATGAGCAAAGTAAAACAAAAAAGCGATAAGCAAACACTAGGTTTTGAAACCGAAACAAAAAAGATTCTGGATTTGGTTATCCATTCTTTATACAGCAATAAAGAAATCTTTCTACGTGAATTAGTTTCAAACGCATCCGATGCCGCCGATAAGTTACGCTTCGCCGCGCTGTCCAACGACGGCCTTTATGAAGGCGATGGCGAGTTAAAAATTAGATTAACGGTAGATAAAAAAAAGCGCACGCTAACGATTTCTGATAACGGCATTGGCATGACGGCGGATGAAGTTAAGAAGAATATCGGCACGATTGCTCATTCAGGCACTAAAAAGTTTTTCGAATCACTGACCGGTGATGAAAGTAAAGACAGCCAAATGATTGGTCAATTTGGTGTAGGTTTTTATTCAAGTTTTATTGTTGCCGATAAAGTCACGGTGGTCACGCGTAAAGCGGGCGAAGATAAAGCCTCAGCAGTAAAATGGGAATCCGCTGGCGAAGGTGAATATAGCATCGAAACAACGAAAAAATCCACGCGCGGCACAGACGTTATTTTGCACCTTAAAAAAGACGAAAGTGAATTCCTCGAAAGTCATCGTTTACAGGCCATTATTCATAAGTTTTCGGAACACCTCGATATTCCCATCTTGATGAAAAATGAGAATAAGGATGAAGAGAAAGAGGATGAGCCTGACGAAGTGGCTATCAATAGCGCAACGGCGTTATGGTCGAAAGCCAAGAACGAACTAAAAGAAGAAGATTACAACGAATTTTACAAACAAACGTCACACGATTATCAAAATCCACTGGCGCATACACACAGCAAGGTTGAAGGCACAAATGAATATACCATGCTGCTGTATATTCCTTCAAAAGCGCCTTTCGATATGTGGGATAGGGACGCAAAAGGTGGCGTTAAACTCTACGTAAAGCGTACCTTTATTATGGAAGGCGGTGAGTTAATGCCGCGCTACCTGCGCTTTGTTAAGGGTGTTATTGACTCTGATAGCTTGCCGCTGAATGTGTCTCGTGAGTTATTACAACAAAGTAAGCAAATAGACTCCTTAAAGTCTGGCGCGGTTAAAAAGATGATTGCGTTAATCGAAAGCCTAGCTAAAAAACAGCCAGAAAAGTTTGATACTTTGTGGGACGAATTTGGCGCCGTTTTAAAAGAAGGGCCGATTGAGGACGCAAAAAACAAAGATCGTATAGCGAAGCTTTTACGCTTTGCGACGACTAATACAGACGGTAAACAAACCGTTACATTGCCTAATTACATCGAGAATATGCAAGAAGGCCAGGATAAAATTTACTACTTGACGGGTAGTGCTTACAGCACCGTTAAAAACAGTCCGCACCTTGAAGTATTCAAAAAGAAAGGTATTGAAGTGCTGTTATTAACTGACCACGTAGATGAATGGTTAGTGCAACATATGCCTGAATTTGAAGGTAAGTCGCTACAGTCTGTCGCGAAAGGTAATTTGGATCTCGATGCCATCAAAAAGGACGATGAGAAAGACGAAAAGATGGCCGATAAAAAAGACGACGAAACACTCAATAGCGTTCTGGAACAAATCCAGAAAGTGCTGGACGGTAAAGTCAAAGAGGTTCGCCTTAGCTCTCGCTTAACCGATTCTCCTGCTTGTTTAGTGGCCGATGAGCATGAAATGGGCGCACACATGGAGCGCATCATGAAGGCGGCAGGACAAGAGATGCCGGCGAGTTTGCCTACGTTTGAAGTAAATGCGGAGCACGCACTCATTCAGCGTTTAAAAGACGAAGCAGATGACGAACGTTTTTCAGATTTAACGCATTTATTATTTGAACAGGCGTTGTTAAGCGAAGGTGGTCAATTAGAAGACCCCGCTACATTTGTGCATCGTTTGAACAAACTACTGCAATCACTGTTATAAATAACGGGGCTTTAAGTTCTTAATAACGATGAAAAAAAGAAGGCGGACATAAGTCCGCCTTTAAGTAACGTGAGAATGAATCTCACGGGGGGAGGGATTAAAAGTTTATCGTCGTTTAAAAATGTAAGTAAATATTTAAACCACGATTTAACGCGTGTTGATTTCTTACGATCCGTTGAGTGTAGTTTCTTGGATAATAATAATTTGAATACCTTACTTGCTTGTGTTTATAGCCGTGGCTGTAATGCTTAGACCGATGATGGCGCTTTGTATAGTGGTGTTGATTACGCCCAAAATTTGAGTGATGGTCTTTTTGTTGGTAGCGATGATCTCGTTGATGATTATAAGAGCGCCTACCACTTGATCTGGTTTGATGTTGATCGTGCTGCTGATTATGTGAATAAGTCGAGCGGCGATCATTATCGCTATGCCTTCTTTCGGCTAATGCTGACGTGCTCATAAAGAACAAGGCAGAAAAAATAACTATTATTGATGTGCTTAATCTATTCATGGTTATCATCCTTAACTGCAAAGGCAGTGTTGTTAGCGTACAGTGACAGGATAATGGGTGCGGATGAATCGAAGCTGAATGGATTAATATTTTTTTTGACTCATGAAAGACAGCGAGCCTATTCTCCTGTTAAGGCAATTGAACAGGGGTGTCAGGCTGCCAGTCTTCGGCTTTATATTCAGCTACAACGGTCGTGTAAACGCCGCCGCGCACATTAAATTCAGCCGATAAGCGCATAAAGCGTGGTTCACAAGCCTTAACTAAATCATCAAGGACCTGGTTGGTAACGGCCTCGTGAAACGCTCCTTTGTCCCGGTAAGACCAAACGTAAAGCTTAAAAGCCTTCAGTTCTATACAGCTGTTGTTAGGCACGTATTCAAGCGATAAAGTAGCGAAGTCAGGCTGCCCAGTTTTTGGGCATAAGCAGGTAAATTCGGGCGTATCTATCCGAATCGTGTAATCGCGTTCGGTATTTGGGTTTGGGAAAGTTTCAAGGTCGGTGCTGGCTTGTGTGCTCATGGTGTTTTATCAGGTTGTCATAAAACGGTAATTTTACAACGAATATCAAATTGATAGTTAAATAGCCGATTATAAGTAATAAAAAATGGTTAGTAATCTTTATGAAAAAAGCACAATCATGTATCGTTAACCGATGCGTTTGGAAAAAATAAAACTATCCGGTTTCAAATCATTTGTTGATACGACTACGATCCCTTTTTCCAGTGATTTGGTGGGTATTGTGGGTCCGAATGGTTGCGGTAAATCGAATGTTATTGACGCAGTTAGATGGGTGCTGGGAGAAAGCTCTGCCAAACACCTGCGCGGCGATCAAATGGCTGACGTTATTTTTAACGGGTCGACGACGCGAAAACCCGTTGGGCAAGCGTTCGTAGAATTGTTTTTTGATAATAGCGACGCCACGATAACCGGAGAGTTTGCCGGCTACCGCGAAATTTCGCTGAAGCGACAGGTCAACCGTGAAGGCCAATCGGTTTATTTTCTTAATGGCACGCGTTGTCGCCGCAAAGATATCACGGACTTATTCCTCGGCACGGGGCTTGGCCCGCGCAGTTATGCCATTATCGAACAGGGAACCATATCCCGTTTAGTCGAAGCCAAACCGGATGAATTAAGGGTGTTTCTGGAAGAGGCCGCCGGTATTTCAAAATACAAAGAGCGCCGTCGCGATACCGAAAACAGGATCAGGCGTACGAGAGAAAATCTCGAACGAATCGCCGATATATGCGAGGAAATTGAAAAACAATGCCGTCATCTGAAACGCCAGGCGGGTACCGCTGAGAGGTACAAAGAATTAAAAACGCAGGAGCGCAAGCTAAAAGCCCAGTTGCTCGCTTTGCGTTGGCAAGCGTTAAACGAACACGATGAAAAGCAGCATCAGAAGCTACAAACGCTGCAACTCAAGATCGATGAGGCGCTGGCTACTCAACGTGAATTTGAAAAAAATATGACCGAGCAGCGTGAAACGTATAATGCGCAGCGCGACACCTTAAATCAGGTGCAGGCCACGTTCTACTCGGTCGGTTCGGATATTGCTAAAGCAGAGCAAGTGCTACAGCACCAGCAATCAAAAAAAGAACAGTTTCATGCCGAGTTGGAGCGCTACAACCATATGCTCGCGTCATCAACGCAAGAGCTCGCCGACGGTGAAAGCAAGTCGACGGAACTTGACGGGCTAATTGCTAGCAGTGAGCAAGCGCTTAAAGAGGCAAAACAACAAGAGAATTTAGTAGCTCAATCGCTAATGGAAGCGGAATCCTCGATGGGTGAGTGGCAAAAAAAATGGGATGATTTTACCTATCGAGTGGCCGAGCCAAAAAGGGCCATTGATGTTGAAAAGATAAAAATAGATCAACTGGAAAAACAACTGCTTAAATCGACACAAGGTTTGGCTGCAGCCAATGAGGAGCGAGCTAGGCTGCAAACAATTCTAAATGAAGCTGGCTCTGTAGTATTGCAAAAACAGCATGATGTGCTCGATAGCCAACAGCAAAAAGACCAGGCTTTATTAGTGGCGAGCCAGCAAGATGCGTCCGTTACTCAGCAATTTATTTACACGGAAGGTGAATTATTATCTGAGTTGCGTTCAGAGTATGCGCGACTGGCGGGACGGCTTGAGTCGATAGTCGTTCTTTTACGCTCCAATTCGGCTGACTCTTACCAGGGTGCGAGTCAATGGCTGGCTGACATGGGCTTGACTAAAGCAGCTACGCTGGTTGAAAAGATAGACGTCGTCACGGGCTGGGAAAAGGCGCTTGAAATTGTATTGGGTGCACGATTACAAGCGATTTGTGTAGACGATATGGCGGCCATTTTGAATCGCGCTGATGAGTTGCCGAGTGGTGGCCTGACATTATTTAACTCAGGCGTGTTAAATAAAAATACTCAACTCAGTAAAACGTCGTTGGCTAGCCTGTTGACCGGGGATATGCCGGCTATGGTGCTGTTAAAACACGTGCATTTTGCAGAATCGATAGCGCAAGCTAGAACGTTAATAACGACGCTGGCTGAACACGAGTCGGTGATCACGCGAGACGGCGTATGGCTACACGCTGATAGCGTTTGCTTTAAGCCAGACGATAATAATGACAGCGTGCTGTTGCTAGAAAAAGAGAAAAACAAGCTGAGTCACCGCCTGGAAGCCTTATCAAAAACCATTTCTGTAAAAGAGCAAGCATTAACGAAGGCGCGTATTGAGCTGTCCGAAGGCGAAAAACAGATTCGTGATTTAGCTCAAAAAGACGGCGAGGTGGTGAAGCAATTGTCACGACTGACGATGCAGCTGAACGAAGGTCGTACAAAAGCACAGCAGGCGCAGCACAGGCTAGAACAAATTGACGACGACTCAATTCAAGCGAGGCGAGAGTCCGAACAATCTACCGTTAGCCTGGCCGAATGTAGGTTAGCATTAGAGCAGGCTATCGAGCAGGCTGCGCAATTGGAAACGCAACGCGGAACGCTGCAACAGCAACGCGATGAAAAGAAATTATCGCTGGATGATGCGCGACGCCGAGTTCATGGCGCACGTGAATTGACGCATGGCTTGATGCTAAAGCTTGAATCAATACGCTCTTCACAGGCGCTGGCGGTGCAAAACACTCAAATGGTGGAAGAGCGTATTAGTCTGGCGTTGGAAAAAGTGAGCGAATTTACGGCCCAGCTAGGCCTTATTAATGACCCCTTAGACGGACAAAAAAAGCTGTTAGAAGAAAATCTACAAAAACGCCTGCTTATAGAATCTCAACTCGCGGAAGTCAGATTAGCCGCCGAAACAACAGAGCAAATGATTCGTGAACTTGAAACAAAACGTCATCAGTCTGAGCAACAAGTGCAGCAAGCGAGAGAAAACGTTTCAGAAGCCAAGGTCGACCATCAAGAAGTACTAGTCAGGAAACAGACGTTAGTAGAGCAGTTGCAAGAAACTGGCGTTGCCTTGTCGGATACGCTGACGAATATACCGGATGAGGCCAATGAGATAGCCTGGCAAGAGCAAGTAAGCCGTCTGGCTGAAAAGATTGAACGACTCGGGCCTATTAATTTAACCGCGATTGAAGAATACGAGACGCAGTCAGAAAGAAAAACATACCTGGATAGCCAGCAGAATGATTTAACGGATGCATTAAAAACGCTGGAGACGGCGATAGAAAAAATTGATAAAGAAAGCCGCTTTTTGTTTAAGCAAACGTTTGATAAAGTGAATGCCGGTTTTGAACGACGCTTCCCAAAATTATTTGGTGGCGGGCACGCGTATTTGCAACAAACCGGCGAAGACTTGCTTGAAGCCGGGGTGACGGTCATGGCGAGACCCCCTGGTAAGCGCAATAGCTCGATTCATTTATTATCCGGCGGCGAAAAAGCGTTAACCGCTGTGGCCTTGGTGTTTTCAATCTTTGATTTAAATCCATCACCTTTTTGTATGTTGGATGAAGTGGATGCGCCGCTAGATGAAGCCAATGTGGATCGCTTTGGGGCCTTGGTCAAAGAGATGTCTGAAAGCGTTCAAATGATCTTGATTACTCACAATAAGGCAACCATGGAAATGGCTAATCAGCTAGCGGGTGTCACGATGAAAGAGCCGGGCGTGTCCAGATTAGTGGCGGTAGATATAGAAGAAGCGGTTAAAATGGTTGCCAGTTAAAGGGTGAATAATACAGGCTCCTTTTTTAGGGAGGGGGCTACTTTAGATATGGAAATATTAATTTTTAAGGAACGAACAAAATGGAAGAAAATTCGTTAAGGCTCATACTGCTTGTGGCGGGGGTTGTTATCCTGGTCGGTATTTATGTCTATGATCTCGTTCAAAAGAAAAGGCGTGAAAGTGAAGGTCGGTTTGATGATGAAATACGGCAGCAAAAGATTGAACCGGTGATCTCCAATGAGCCCGATATTTCACGAGCTTCGATGGCCGCTCAATCAGACGAAGAATACTTTGAAACGGCTGAAACCATAGCCGAAAGCGTAACGCATGATGAACCGTCTATCGCAGATGAAACGGTGCCGACTGCCGAGCAGGCTCAGGTTATTCAGCTGGCCATTTTGCCGGCCGAAGGTAGTCTATTATCTGGGCCCGCATTATTAGACGCGTTTACTAAGCTGGATCTTGAGTTTGGCGAGATGGGAATTTTTCATTACTATGAAAGGCAAGAAGGTGATGAAGCGCAGTGTTTTCATGTTGCCAATATATTAGAACCGGGTACTTTTCCTGTTGGCAGTATGAGTGATTTTGAATCAACGGGAATCATTCTATTCTTTCAGGTCAACGCCTCTACCCACCCAGAGTCTGCCTTTGACAGTATGTTAAATACGGCCCGCGAGCTAAGTCAGATGCTCAATGCAAGCTTGCTGGATAATGAAATGAAAGAGCTGAGTTTGAATAAAATTGAAGCGATTCAATCGCAGCTGATGAAACTATCTAATATATGACGGTAGCTTATTCTGTACTGCAGCGCATTCAACAATTGCGCGAAGATATTAATCGGCATAATCAAAACTATTACCAGTTCGACGCACCGCAAATTCCAGATGCCGATTACGATGAATTAATGCGCGAGCTGCAGCTGTTGGAGGACGAAAATCCTACGCTGATAAGTGAGGACTCCCCAACCCAGCGCGTAGGTTCGGCGCCTTTGCAGGCATTTCAACAAGTGCAGCACCACGTTCCTATGTTGTCTCTCGATAATGCCTTTAGTGATGATGAGTTTCAGGCATTTGATAAACGGCTGCGCGACAGGGTTAAATTGTCCGGTGACGTTGAATACCTGGTCGAGCCAAAGTTGGATGGCCTGGCCATTTCTCTGTTATATAACGATGGTTTGCTGGTTCGCGCCGCGACCCGAGGCGATGGAAAAAATGGTGAGAATGTAACCGAAAACGTTAAGACCATCGGCTCGATACCGCTAAAACTTAAAGGCAAAGGTTGGCCGTCGCTAGTCGAAATAAGAGGTGAGGTGTTTATGCCGCTAGCTGCTTTTAATCGGCTCAATGCGCAAGCAGCCGAATTAGCAGAGAAACCCTTTGCGAACCCTCGAAATGCGGCGGCGGGTAGTTTGAGGCAGTTAGACTCAAAAGTGACCGCCAAGCGAGCGCTGGCCTTTTATACCTATGGTGTGGGCGTCGTCGAAGGCATGCAGCTGCCGGTTACGCAGAAAGATTTATTTGGTTTGTTTGCAAGTTGGGGTCTGCCGGTGTGTGATCAAATAGTGATCGCCAAAGGGGTCGTTCAATGCCACGCAGCGTATCAAGTGTTAGCGCATAAACGGCCTCGCTTGGCTTATGAAATTGATGGTGTGGTCTACAAGGTAAACAGCTTTGCGCTGCAAGAAGAAATTGGCTTTGTTTCCAGAGCGCCGCGATGGGCTATTGCGCGCAAGTTTCCGGCACAAGAAAAAATGACTGAGGTGATTGGTATTGACGTTCAGGTCGGTAGAACGGGCGCCATTACCCCGGTTGCCCGTTTATCCCCGGTTTTTGTGGGTGGCGTGACGGTGACCAATGTGACCTTACATAATGAAGATGAAATACGTAGAAAGGACGTGCGCGTTGGTGATACGGTTGTTGTTAGGCGGGCGGGTGACGTGATCCCCGAAATTGTCTCGGTGGTCAGTGAAAAGAGGCTGCAGAGCTCCGCTCCATTTAAGATGCCGGCGAATTGTCCTGTTTGTGGTTCAGCAGTCGAAAGAGTAGAAGGTGAGGCGATTATTCGATGTTCTGCTGGCTTGTATTGCCCCGCGCAAGTTAAGGAATCAATAAAGCACTTCGCATCCCGTAAGGCGATGGACGTAGAGGGCCTGGGCGATAAACTGGTGGAACAATTGGTTGCGCAGGGATTAATTAAAACCCCCGCGGACCTTTATCGTTTAACCCGTGAGCAGCTGTCAGGGCTTGAGAGAATGGCGGATAAGTCGGCAGATAACCTACTGGCCGCACTGGATAAAAGTCGTTTCACGAGCCTGTCAAGGTTCATATATGCTTTAGGTATTCGTGAGGTTGGAGAAGTGACGGCGGCTAATTTAGCGAATCATTTTGCGAACTTGGACGCCTTGCAGCAAGCGTCTATTGAAGAGTTAGAACGCGTTCCAGACGTAGGCCCCATTGTTGCGCTACACCTCATTTCTTTTTTTCAGTCGGAACATAATCTTGAAGTTATTGCTGGATTAAAACAATGCGGGGTGGATTGGCCGGATTTAACTTCGATCAGCTATGGGGATCATGAATTATCAGGTAAAGTCATCGTTTTAACGGGAAGCTTATCGACGATGACGCGAGATCAGGCAAAAGAAACCTTGCAGGCCGTAGGCGCAAAAGTGACCGCTAGCGTGTCAAAAAAAACTGACTTCGTCGTGGCGGGGGAAGATTCGGGTTCAAAACTAAAAAAAGCCTTATCACTGGGGGTCGCTGTGTTATCAGAGGACGAGTTGATTCGGCTGCTGGGCGCTGATTAAAGCAAGCATGAGCAAAGAGATGGAAATGGACTTAGAAACTCAGGTTTGTATGTTAGAAAGCCATATGGACGGCATGATCGCGCGCGCTCAGAAAAATGAGGAGATGCTAAAGCGTTTCCAGGACTTGGAAATGCGCTTATTGTCACTTAACTCATTATGTGAATTAGTGGAAAACATTCATGATGAGGCTAAATTAGTCTTTAATTTAGACTCTCTGTCGCTCGTGTTGGCGGATGAAAATGATGAAATTCGCCAATTTATCGCCGAAGATGGTTTTCGCTCAGACGATTATCGAAGCGTTATTTTGCTGTCTAAGGTCGGTTTGTTCAAAGAAAAACTTGGTTTGTCGCAACGAATTTTATTAGGTGACGCTAAAAAGGTTCTGACAAAAGAGTTTTGGCCTGCTAAAACGGCTATTCCCCATACGGTGGCAATTATTCCCCTGTTAAGGCGCGGGGTGTATTTAGGCTGTCTGGTTTTTGGTAGCAACGACAAAACTCGGTTTCAGGCGGATATGGCGACGTATTTTCTAGATCGTTTAGGCAAGGTGTTGAGCGTTTGTATGGAAAACACGTTGAATTACGAACACCTGAGGCGAAGCAGTCTATTTGATACTTTAACGGGCGTTAATAACCGCCGTTTTTTCGAGCAACGCATGGACGAGGAAATTCTTCGTTCGTTAAGAACGGGCGATAGTTTGTCCTGTTTGTTTATCGACATTGATTTTTTTAAGAAAGTAAACGACAGTTTTGGTCACCAGGTCGGCGACATGGCGCTTCGGCACGTGGCTGAGCAGTTACGAAGCCAACTAAGGAGTAATGATATTTTGGCGCGCTACGGCGGCGAGGAGTTCGTCGCTATTTTACCGACCGCGGCCGAAAAGAAAGGGGTTGAAGTGGCGGAGCGGATGCGTAATGTCATCGCCAAATCTGTTCTTAAGGTGGCGAAAGGCAAACAGTTGGAAATCACCGTATCAATTGGCGTGTCGACCTTTGTCGTCGAACAGCCGGGTCTCTCAAAAGCAATTGATAAAGCGGTTTTAATCGAAGTGGCCGACAAGGCCTTGTACGCGGCAAAAAATGCCGGGCGTAATCAAGTGATCAGTGGCGGCGAGGTGAAGTCAATTGCGACTTCTAAGGCGCGCTCTGCGGCTAAAAATTGAGTGTATAGCGCATTTAATCTGCTAGCCGCATGGTCTAAAACCACCGAGCCGTTCTATTCGTAAATAGCGCGATAGTTTAAGCTTACAATCGTTCTGTTTGAGGCTTAAACAAAGCTATTAAGAAGAGGCTATTTTAGGGTATAATTTCGGCTTTATTTTTCATACATTTTGAGATGGTTAAGAGGTGGTCTATGAGCCGCATCTGGGCATCCAAATTATGTGGTTTTTTGAATAATTAGGCATCTGAGGAGATACTGCTAAATGGCTGAGCTCGTAAAAGAAACGATACCGGTAAACATTGAAGATGAAATGCGTCAGTCCTACCTGGACTACGCAATGAGTGTCATTGTTGGTCGAGCGTTACCAGATGTACGTGATGGATTAAAGCCGGTGCATCGCCGTGTGTTATTTGCCATGCACGTATTGGGCAATGACTGGAATAAGTCCTACAAAAAATCTGCACGTATCGTCGGTGATGTTATAGGTAAATATCACCCGCACGGCGATACCGCCGTGTATGACACGATTGTTCGTATGGCTCAGCCCTTTTCAATGCGTCATATGTTGGTAGACGGTCAGGGTAACTTCGGTTCGGTCGATGGTGATTCGGCGGCGGCGATGCGTTATACCGAGATCAGAATGGCCAAGTTATCGCACGAAATGTTAGCCGATATCGACAAAGAAACGGTCGACTTTAATGCCAACTATGATGAATCAGAATCTGAACCCGCTGTTTTTCCAGCGCGCGTGCCTCTGCTGCTTATTAATGGTTCGTCTGGTATCGCTGTCGGTATGGCGACTAATATCCCGCCGCATAACCTGGCGGAGATAACGACCGCTTGCTTGCATTTGATAGATGAACCCAGCGCAAGCATCGACAAATTGATGGAATTTATTCCAGGGCCTGATTTCCCAACAGCCGGCATTATTAACGGTTCTGATGGTATTCGAGAAGCCTATCATACCGGGCGGGGGCGTATTTACTTGCGTGCTCGTTATCACGTGGAAGGCGAAGAGGGTGTCGGTACTAAAGTGTCCATCGTTGTTACCGAGCTGCCTTATCAGGTGAATAAGGCGCGTTTATTGGAAAAAATTGCTCACCTCGTTAAAGACGCTAAGTTAGAAGGTATTTCTGGTTTGCGCGATGAGTCAGACAAAGATGGCATGCGTATGGTCATTGAGCTGAAGCGTGGCGAAGTGCCTGAGGTTATTGTTAATAACCTGTATCAGCAAACACAATTACAAAACGTGTTCGGCATCAATATGGTCGCGCTAATCGATGGGCGTCCAAAGTGCTTGAATATTAAGCAAATTTTAGAGGCGTTTATTGACCATAGGCGTGAGGTCGTTACGCGTAGAACGATCTACGATTTGCGTAAAGCCCGTGAGCGCGCTCATACCCTCGAAGGCCTGGCGGTAGCCTTGTCAAATATTGATGAGATGATTGCGATCATTAAAGCGGCCAAAACACCGGCTGAAGCGAAAATTGGTTTATTAGGAAAAGCGTGGCAGCCAGGTTTAGTGGCAGAATTACTGGAAAAAGCGGACTCAGGTCGCTCGCGCCCAGATAAGTTAGAAGATCAATATGGTTTAGTAGCCAATAGTTACCATTTATCACCGGCGCAAGCACAAGCCATTTTAGAACTCCGTTTGCACCGTTTAACTGGTCTTGAGCAAGATAAAATTTTGCAAGAGTACAAAGATCTGTTGGTGGCTATTGATGATTACCTGGATATTTTGGCGGATAGGCAGCGATTGATGTCTGTTATTCGTGACGAGCTGATTAAGCTGGTTGAAGAATATAAAGAGGATCGCAGGACGGAAATTTTAGACCAGTTCTTGAATTTAACCGCTGAAGATTTAATTACCGAAGAAGACATGGTGGTCACCTTGTCGCACGAGGGCTATATTAAATCGCAACCTTTGACCTCCTACACGGCGCAGCGCCGTGGGGGTAAGGGTAAAACGGCGGCTAATACAAAAGATGAAGACTTTATCGACAAATTGTTTATCGCCAATACGCATGACACGATGTTGTGCTTCTCGAGTAAAGGTAAGGTGTATTGGTTGCGCGTATTTAACTTACCCGTGGCCAGTAGAATTGCCCGCGGTAAGCCGATCGTCAACTTATTGCCGCTAGACGCCGATGAGCGCATCAACGCCATTTTACCAATACGCGAATTTATTGATGATCAATACGTGTTTATGGCGGCAGAGTCTGGCACCGTGAAGAAGACCTTGATTAAAGAATTTGAGAAGCCTCGTGCTAACGGAAAAATAGCCATCGATTTACGTGAAGATGATGCGCTGGTAGGCGTGGCGGTAACCGATGGTAAGAAAGATATTATGTTGTTCGCGAGCTCGGGCAAGGTGGCCAGCTTCAACGAGTCTGACGTAAGGGTCATGGGACGTACCGCTAGCGGCGTACGTGGGATGCGTCTTAAAGAAGATGAGCGGATTATTTCACTCATTATTTCACAGCCGGGCACCGTCCTCACCTTAACCGAAAATGGTTACGGTAAGCGTACTCAAATTGAAGAGTATCCGATTCATAAACGTGGTGGTCAGGGCGTTATCGCAATGCAAACTAGTGATCGAAATGGCGTGCTCGTTGGCGCGGTATTGGTCGATGAAACAGATGAATTAATGCTGATTACCGATGGCGGAACCCTGGTTAGAACACGTACCAAAGAAATTTCTATTTTAGGTAGAAATACGCAGGGCGTTCGCGTTATTCGACCAGGAAAAAATGAAAAAGTGATCGGCCTAGATCGTATCGCCAGTCTGGGCGATGAAGAAAATGATGATGAGGACGATATGACGACGGCTGAAAGCGAAGAGATTTCATCTGAAGACGCCTCATCTAGTAATGAAACTGAAGATTGATAGTTTAGGAGTATTGAATGTCCCGTGTTTATAATTTTAGTGCCGGCCCTGCTGCGGTACCGTTAGAAGTATTACAAAAAGCTCAGAGTGAAATGCTTGATTGGCATGGCTCCGGCATGTCTGTGATGGAAATGAGCCATCGTGGAAAAGAGTACATCTCTATCGCTGAAAAAGCAGAAGCAGATGTTAGAGAGTTGATGAATATTCCCGCCAATTATAAGGTGCTTTTTTTACAGGGCGGTGCGACGACGCAATTTTCAATGCTGCCAATGAATTTGCTGCGTGATAAAAACAAAGCTTGCTACGTCAATACGGGTGCCTGGTCTAAAAAAGCGATCAAAGAAGCTAAAATATTCTGCGATGTGCAGCTGTCAGCTAGTTCTGAAGTTGATAATTTCACCACTATACCGGCGGTTAATAGCTGGGATATAGACCAAGATGCGGCCTACCTGCACTACACCAGTAATGAAACTATCGGTGGTGTAGAATTTCAAGATGTTCCTGATGTCGGTGCTATCGAGTTGGTTGCAGATATGTCATCAAATATTCTTTCAAGGGAAATTGATGTCAGTAAATTTGGCGTTATTTACGCCGGTGGACAAAAAAATATGGGGCCATCGGGTATTGCGTTAACGATTGTCCGTGAAGACTTGATCGGCCATGTTCGCGCTGGATCGCCTTCAATGATGGATTATAAAAATCATGCAGATGCGGATTCCATGTTCAATACACCCGCGACCTATAGCTGGTATTTGATGGGTCTGGTTTTTGAATGGTTGAAGGAGCAAGGCGGCGTGGCGGCGATTGAAGCGCAAAACATCCGTAAAGCAAACAAGCTGTACGCGGCGATAGATAACTCTGGTTTTTATGCGAATCCAGTGCAGCTATCATCTCGCTCACGCATGAATATTCCATTCACGCTGGCTAACAGTGAGCTAGATGCGGTGTTTTTGAGCGACGCTAAAGAAGCCGGATTGGTTACACTGAAAGGTCATCGTTCAGTCGGTGGTATGCGCGCCAGTATTTATAATGCAATGCCGGAAGAAGGTGTGGATGCATTGATCAGTATGATGGCTGAATTCGAAAGAACTAAAGCTTAAATCAAAACAGTTAATAAACTTAAAGGTAAGTAAAAAATGTACAAAATTCAGACCTTGAATAATATTTCCGTCAAAGGACTCGATAAATTTCCACGGGATAAATATGAGGTGGCTTCCGAGCTTAAATCCCCAGATGCGTATATGCTTCGTTCTTTGAAGTTACACGACGTCGAAATCCCTAAAAGCGTACTTGCGATTGGCCGTGCCGGCGCTGGCGTGAATAATATCCCAGTGGACAAAATGACCGCGCTGGGTATCCCAGTCTTCAATGCCCCTGGCGCTAACGCAAATGCAGTTAAAGAACTCGTCTTAACGGGCATGTTGCTTGGTTCTCGTAATATTTGTCAGGCCTGGGAATGCGCGAAAAACCTTCAAGGCGACGATGAAGCTATTGGCAAGGAAGTGGAGCAAGTCAAAAAGAATTTCGTCGGTTTTGAACTGCCGGGTCGCACATTAGGCGTTATTGGCCTTGGGGCCATTGGTACCTCGGTGGCAAATACCGCACAAGAGTTGGGTATGAATGTTGTTGGCTATGATCCAGCCATTACCGTTGAGCGTGCATGGCAGTTATCATCGTCAATTGAATCTGCCAATACCGTAGATGAATTGTTGGCGAAGTCCGATTTCGTTACCGTCCACGTACCGCTGAATGAAGGGACTAAAGACCTCATTAACGCCAGTCGTATAGCGACGATGAACGATAACGCGATCATTTTGAATTTTTCTCGTAACGGTATCGTCAACGATAAAGACGTCGTTGCTGCATTGGACGCGGGTAAGCTTTATGCGTATATCTGTGACTTCCCGAGTAATTTATTGAAAAATCACCCGCGTGTGATTACCTTGCCGCATTTGGGTGCTTCTACAGCAGAAGCTGAAGAGAATTGCGCCGTTATGATTGCTCATCAATTAAAGGACTTCCTTGAAAACGGCAATATCAAAAATTCAGTGAATTTCCCTGCTGTGAAAATGCCTAGAGTAGCGGGTTATCGCCTGGCCATCTCAAATGCAAATGTGCCTAATATGGTTGGACAGATCTCAAGTATCTTGGCAGAAACCGATCATAATATTTTAGATTTATTAAATAAGTCTAGAGGTGACGTGGCCTACACGCTATTAGACGTTGACGTTGAAGTCACCGATGACGTGATTGAACGTATCAAAAAAATTGACGGTGTGTTGTCCGTTAGGGCGCTTTAGGAGCTATTAAATGAGTGTTAATAAGTCATTGTCTGAGCTAAGAGTTTCGATAGACGAGCTGGATAACCAATTATTGACACTCTTTAACCAGCGAGCTGATTTGGCAAAAGACGTGGCTGAAGTAAAATTGGCCGAAGGGGAGTCAACAGACTTTTATCGACCAGATCGTGAAGCGTCTGTTTTAAGGCGGGTGAAAAATAGTAACCCTGGTCCACTCAAGGGTGAGCACGTCGCGCGCATTTATCGTGAGTTGATGTCGGCTTGTTTGGCGGTAGAAAAACCGTTAACCGTTGCATTTTTAGGCCCATCGGGTACGTTTACTCAAGAAGCGGCTTTAAAGCACTTTGGTCATGCGGTGATGACGATTGAAACGGCCACCATTGAAGATATCTTTCATGAAGTCGAAAATGGTGAGGCGCATTATGGCGTCGTGCCGGTTGAAAACTCAACCGAAGGTGTCATTAGCCACACCCTGGACAGGTTTATGAGTTCTCCTTTGCACATTTGTGGTGAAGTCGAACTGCGTATCCATCACCACCTTTTATCGGCAGAAGATTCGCTAGAAGGAATAAAGGTGATTTACTCTCATCAACAATCTTTGGGACAGTGCCGTCAGTGGTTGACGGCTAATTTGTCCGGCGTAGAAACTATCTCCGTTAGCAGTAATGCAGAAGCGGCTCGCCTTGCACATGAGCAAGCGGGTGCCGCTGCGATAGCGAGTGAAGTGGCAGCCGACATTTATAAACTGAATAAATTAGCCGCACATATAGAAGATGAGCTGCACAATACAACGCGTTTTCTAGTGATAGGTAAGCAAAAAGTTCCATCCAGTGGCGAGGATAAAACCAGCATGATGATTTCAACAAAAAATATTGCTGGTGCCTTACAGGCTGTGCTGGCGCCGTTTGCTTATGCTGGTATTAGTTTAAATAAAATTGAATCTCGACCATCAAGGCAAGGTGCTTGGGAGTACGTGTTCTTCGTCGATATTGATGGGCACCAGGATGATGTAAAAGTCGCTTCCGTTCTGAAAGAATTGATATCGAATGTAAATATGTTAAAGGTATTGGGGTCCTATCCCAAAGCCGTTATTTAATACAATGGGTCTTTGAGCCACTTTGTGGTGAATATAAAAAACTATGTCTACTTTAAATTCCTTTTGCGATTTAGCCGTTGAGTCCATTAATGGTATGCACGCGTATCAACCGGGTAAGCCGATCGATGAATTGCAAAGAGAATTGGGTATTAAAGACGTCGTTAAATTGGCTTCAAATGAAAACCCTCTAGGCCCAAGTGACGGTGTAAAGCAGGCCATTAAGCATGCAATCGATGATGTATCGCTGTACCCCGACGGAAACGGTTTTCATTTAAAGAAGGCCTTGTCAGAGAAGCTAGGCGTTTCTGCGGATATGATCACCTTAGGAAATGGCTCTAACGACGTGTTAGACGCGGTCGCCCGTGTGTTTTTAACCGCTGGGCGTGAGGCGGTGTATTCGGAATACGCCTTTGTCGTCTATTCGATAGCCACCCAGGCGGTTGGCGCAACGGCTCGTGTGGCGAAGGCCTATCCTGAAGGTTCAGAAAGGGCTTACGGACACGATCTAAAAGCGATGCAAGCGCTGGTTAATGAGAAAACATCGGTGGTGTTTATTGCCAACCCAAATAACCCAACGGGTACGTGGCTGAAACCAGTCGAACTTGAAGCGTTTATTAGCCAAATGCCTCCACAGGTCATTGTGGTGCTGGATGAAGCGTACGGTGAATATTTAGAACAAACGGACTATCCAGATGCCATAAACTGGTTGCAGCGATATCCGAATTTGATTATCACTCGAACATTCTCAAAAGCCTATGGCCTGGCGGGATTGAGGGTGGGTTATGCGGTCAGTCATCCTGATATCGCTGATTATCTCAATCGAGTGAGGCACCCTTTTAACGTCAACTCTTTAGGCCTTGTGGCGGCTGAAGCGGCATTAAAAGATGAACAATACATTGAGCAAACGCGAGAGTTAAATAAGCAAGGCTTACAGCAACTGGTGAGTGGTTTTGAAGCGTTAGGTTTGAGTTATATACCCTCAGTAGGGAATTTTGTTAGCGTCAATGTGGGTGATAATGCACAAAACGTTTATCACCGCTTATTAAAAGAAGGCGTCATTGTCAGACCCATCGGCGCATATAACATGCCCAAGCATTTAAGGGTTTCTGTCGGCTTACAAAGTGAAAATAAGAAATGCTTAGACGCACTTAGAAAGGTGTTACAAAATGTTTAAAAAAATGTGCATCATTGGCGTCGGTTTGATAGGGGGCTCGATAGCTAGAGCCTCGCGAAAAAATAAACTGTGCTTAGAAATTGTTGGCACAGGCAGGAAGGAAAGCAATTTAAAGAAGGCGGTTGAATTAGGCGTGATAGACGACTATGAGCTGTCTATCGCTGAAGCGGTAAAGAACGCAGACCTTGTTGTCATCTGTTCGCCGGTGGGGTCTTTTGAGCGTATTTTCACTGAATTGAAAGAGGTCTGGTCGGACGAGTGCCTGTACACCGATGTGGGCAGTACAAAAGAAAGCGTTATCAAGACACTAACATCAGTTTTTTCAGATATTCCAACAAATTTTGTGCCGGGACATCCCATCGCTGGATCCGAAAACAATGGCGTTGCCGCTTCAATCGAGAACTTGTTTGTTAATAAGCGGATCATTATTACCCCGATTAAACAAACTGACGCGATTAAGATTAAACAGTGTCAAACGTGGTGGCAAGGGATGGGCGCTATAGTCTCTCAGATGAGCGCTGATCATCACGACGAAGTGCTCGCCGCGACCAGTCATTTGCCACATGTTTTAGCCTTCTCTCTAGTTGAATTGCTAAAAAACAAGCAGGACGAACGAGAAATTTTTGAATTTGCCGCGGGTGGATTCAAGGACTTTACGCGTATTGCTTCGAGTGATCCTGAGATGTGGTCGGATATTTGTTTGGCCAACGGAGCACAATTGATAAACGTAATGAAAGAATTAGAGCAGCAAAATCGTAAAATATCTTCGTTGATTGAGCAGGGCGATAAACAAGGTTTATGTGACATATTCAAATCCGCACAAGACGCGCGGCAATATTTTTTAAGCCTTCAAAATAAGTAAATAAAATGAATACAATGATTTCAAGCCCGAGTACTGGGCTAAAGGGCGAGTTTCGCGTTCCAGGGGATAAATCTATCTCGCACCGTTCCGTGATGTTAGGCAGCTTGGCTGAAGGCATCACTGAGGTCAGTGGTTTTTTGGAGGCGGACGACGCATTGGCTACCCTGGCTGCGTTTCAAAACATGGGCGTTAATATAGAGCATTTGGGCCCCGGGCAACTACGCATTCACGGCGTTGGCTTGCACGGACTGCAAAAACCAGCTGCTGATCTGTACGTAGGGAATTCAGGCACATCTATGCGCTTATTATCGGGTATTTTGGCCGGACAAAAATTCGATAGTGTTATGACCGGCGACAGCTCATTAACAAAACGTCCTATGCGGCGCGTGTTAGACCCATTAGCACTAATGGGTGCGAACGTTGAAAGCAGTGAAAATGGCACAGCACCATTAAAAATAAAGGGTGGCGAGGCCTTGTCTGGTATTAACTACACTATGCCAATGGGTAGCGCTCAGGTGAAGTCTTGTTTGCTATTAGCGGGGCTATACGCCGAAGGCACAACTACCGTGGTAGAGCCAGCGGTAACAAGAGATCATACAGAGCAAATGTTGAGGGGTTTTGGCTACGAGGTCAACACGGAAGCTAATGTCGTGTCTTTGAAAGGTGGCGGTCGGCTTACGGCAACATCCATCGACGTGCCGGCAGATATATCATCAGCGGCGTTCTTTTTGGTAGCGGCGTCAATTACGCCTAACTCTGATATCACTCTGCAGCACGTTGGTATCAACCCAACGCGGACGGGAGTGATTGATATCCTGTTAAAAATGGGTGCAAACATAGAGTTGTTAAATAAACGTACCGTGGGTGGTGAAACAGTCGCCGATATTCGCGTAAGAAGCAGTGAATTAAAAGGCATACACGTGCCTGAAGAGTTAGTCGCGCTGGCGATAGATGAATTCCCGGTGCTATTTGTTGCGGCGGCCTATGCGGTCGGTACGACGGTGGTTACTGGAGCGGAGGAGTTACGGGTTAAAGAAAGCGATAGAATTCAAGCCATGGCAGATGGGTTGCAAGCCCTGGGCGTGGATGCGCAAGCAACAGAAGACGGTATGATTATAACGGGCGGACGAGTAATGGGCGGCGTAGTTGAAAGCGTGGATGACCATCGAATAGCGATGGCTTTTGCGGTGGCCGGCTTACAGTCAGAAAACTCTATTGAAATCAAAAATTGCGAAAATGTGAAAACATCTTTCCCCGACTTTGTAGGACTGGCGTCTTTTTGCGGTTTTAACCTTCAAGCATGATGGGCGTTAATGATTCAGCGCCCGTGTTGACGATTGATGGACCGGGTGGCTCAGGAAAAGGTACGGTTTCAAAAATCGTTGCGAAACAACTAGGTTGGAACTACCTCGATAGCGGTACTTTATATAGAGCGCTCGGTATCGCGGCGATTAATCATCAGATTGATCTCGGCAATGAAAAAGCGCTTGTGGAATTAGTCGAAAACATCAACTTAGAGTTTAAATTTAATGGCGACTGGGCCGTGTTTCTAAATGGTGAGGATGTTAGTCAGCAACTGCAAACAGAAGAAGTGGGTAATATAGCGTCTAAAATCGCCATTTTCCCAGCAGTTAGGCAAAGTTTGCTGGCTAAACAACTGGAGTTTCAGAAACTACCGGGCTTGGTGGCAGACGGTCGAGACATGGGGAGCGTCGTGTTTCCCAATGCGACACATAAGGTATACTTAACCGCTAGTGCAGAGGAAAGAGGGAAAAGGCGGTATAAGCAGTTGATTGAGAAAGGAATTAGTGCTAATCTGCTCGATGTTATTCAAGATGTCGAAAAACGAGACGAACGAGACAAAAATCGTGCGGCCTCTCCACTGACGGTACCTGAAGGAGCGGTCTATATAGACTCATCGTTCAACACCATTGATGAAGTGGTTCAGCTGATTCTAGATGCATTGAAAAACAAATAAATCTCAATATTGAGAAAAGTAAGGTGGTTTGAGCTCATACTGACTCAAGCCTTTTTTTAACTAACCCTTTTTAAGCGCAGTATGCTTAAAAAAAAAACAAAGAGAACGATATGAGCGAAAATTTCGCAGAATTATTTGAAGAAAGCATTAAATCAGCCGAGTTAACTCCAGGTACGCTGATAGTAGGACAAGTGGTTGATATTACTAACGATTCAGTTATCGTTAATGCAAACCTTAAATCAGAAGGTAACGTCCCACGCTGGCAATTTGTAAGTGCAACCGGTGAACTTGAAATCGCGATTGGCGATGAAGTTGAAGTTGTACTGGAGATGGTTGAAGACGGCCTGGGTGCGACTCTTTTATCGAGAGATAAAGCTAAAAAAGCCGCCGCTTGGAGATTCCTTGAAAAGGCAGCCGAAGAGAAAGAAACAGTTATTGGTGTTATCACTGGCAAAGTACGCGGTGGTTTCACAGTTGAAGTGGGTGGTTTGACTGGCTTCTTGCCGGGGTCACTCGTTGACGTTCGTCCTCTAAGAGATACGTCTTTCTTAGAAGGTAAAGATTTAGAATTTAAAATCATTAAATTAGACGAGAAACGCGATAACGTTGTTGTATCACGTCGTGCGGTTTTAGAAACAGAATACAGCGCAGAACGTGAAACCTTACTGAAAAACTTAAAAGAAGGTGCGGTACTGAAAGGTATGGTTAAAAACCTGACCGATTACGGCGCATTTATCGATCTAGGTGGCGTGGATGGTCTTCTACATATTACAGATATGGCCTGGAAACGCGTTAAGCATCCTTCAGAAGTTATTGAGATCGGCCAGGATATCGAAGTCATTGTGTTACGTTATGACGAAGAGAAAAAACGTGTTTCATTAGGTATGAAACAGCTTGGTGAAGATCCTTGGGTGAATATTTTAAATCGTTACCCAATTAACTCAAGACTCAGCGGTAAAGTGACCAACTTAACTGATTACGGTTGTTTCATTGAAATTGAAGATGGCATCGAAGGCCTTGTTCACGTTTCAGAGATGGATTGGACTAATAAAAACGTTAACCCAGCGAAAGTTGTTTCTTTGGGTGATGAAGTTGAAGTGATGGTGCTTGAAATAGATGACACGCGTCGTCGCATTTCGTTGGGCATGAAGCAGTGTAAAGGTAACCCTTGGGAAGACTTCTCTGCGATCCATAAAAAAGGTGACAAAATTAAAGGCCTGATCAAATCAATCACTGATTTCGGTGTATTTATTGGCTTAGATGGCGAGATCGATGGACTGGTTCATTTATCTGATATTTCATGGGACGATAAAGGTGAAGAAGATCTGCAGAACTACAAAAAAGGCATGGAAATAGAAACTGTTATTCTAGCCATTGACTCAGATCGTGAAAGAATCTCTTTGGGTATTAAACAGATCGAACAAGACCCATTCCAGGAATTCCTCAGCAGCAATGAGAAAAATTGTCTCGTTAAGGGTACCGTAAAAGAAGTTGATGCTAAAGGCGCAGTGATCTTGTTAGCGGACGGAATCGAAGGTTACTTACGTGCTTCAGAATTAAATCGTGACCGCGTAGACGACGCTAGAAATATCCTAACCGAAGGTGAGGAAATTGAAGCGAAATTTATTGGTATTGATCGTAAGAACAAAACCATTAATTTGTCTATTAAAGCGAAAGACGATGATGAAGAGAAAGCTGTATTGAGTGATTACTCGTCACAAAATGCTAGCGCACCTACCTTGGGTGATATCTTTAAGAACTCAATGGAAGATAAGTAACACGGTTTAAAATAGGGCGGGAACGAATTGGTTCCCGCCTAATTTCAATAAAGGTGAGACGTGACAAAATCAGAATTGATTGAAAAATTAGCGGAACAACAAATACATCTTCCATATAAAGATGTTGAGTTAGCAATAAAGTGCATACTTGAAAAAATGAGCCGATCACTAGCTTCTGGCGAAAGAATCGAGATCAGAGGGTTTGGCAGCTTTTCATTGCATTACCGTCCCCCAAGGGTTGGTAGGAATCCCAAAAATGGTGAACCTGTCGCCTTATCAGGGAAATATGTACCACATTTTAAACCCGGAAAAGAGTTACGAGTCAGGGTTGATGAAGCAAAAGACGCTTATAAAATTAAATAAAAAAGCCCCTTAATAGGGGCTTTTTTATTAGCATAACAAATGCAATATTAAACTATAGGGCTTGCTATAATCGTTATTCAATGTTTATAGACACGGATGATATTCAGTTGAGAAAATTGATATGAGATTTATTTATTTATTACTGTTCGTCTTTTTTCTAGTACTTGGGTTTGTGCTAGCAATACTGAACTCAGCACCAATAAAAATAAATTATTATTATGGTTGGCTTGAGTTGCCACTATCCTTCGCACTTCTAGCTGTCTTTGTCGCAGGCATCCTAATTGGTTTAAGCTCTAAAGTTTGGAGCAACTTTGTTTTGCGCCGACGATATTCTAGCTTATCGAAACAGGCCGCTGTGACACAAAAAGAAGTATCTAACCTAAGAACCTATCCAGCAAAACAAATTAATTAAATGTTTGAGATTTCATTCATGCTGTTACCTGTGGCGGCAGCAAGTGGATGGTATTTTTCCTCCCGGCACTATAAGAAAAAACAAAGTACCAACAAGCTTGAGCATAGAGGCTATTTCAAAGGGCTTAATTATTTATTAAACGAACAGCCAGATAAAGCCATTGACGTCTTCGTTGATTTATTAGAAGTGGATGACGAAACGATTGAAATTCATTTGGCTCTCGGTACACTTTTCCGCCAGAGGGGTGAGGTTGAAAAGTCTATAAGATTGCACCAAAACTTGATTGCACGTCCACAACTGAGTCATGCCATGCGCACTGATGTGCTGAATGAATTGGGTTTGGATTATATGCGTGCTGGCTTACTAGATCGAGCAGAAAGCATTTTTCTTGAGCTTGAGAAACATATAGAACATAAATTAAATGCTACCAAACAATTATTATCTATTTTCCAGCAAGAGAAAGAATGGCTAACCGCGATTGAGTATGTCGTTAAATTAGGCTCAATAGAAGGTAAAAAGCAAACGCCTGTTTTGTCACATTTACATTGCGAAGTTGCAGCCGATTATCTCGCTCAGAATGATATTAATGCAGCACGAAACCACTTAAAAAAAGCACTGAAAATTGATCCTAATTGCGTTCGTGCAAGCGTTATGAGTGCTCAAATTTATATACAAAATGAAGATTATAAACAGGCATTAAAAACATTATTGAATTTATTAAACCAGGACACCAGGTTTGTTCCGGTCTTTCTTGATTTAATCATCGATTGTTTTGATAAGCTCAATCAGCCAACACAAAAATTTAATTTCTTAGCGGAATTACAGGTCAACAATGAATCTTCGTTTGTAACCAGCCGTTTTCTTGATGTTTTAGTAGAACAGAAAGGGGCAGAGCAAGCGGCGGCTTATATGCATGAACAATTAATAAAAGCTCCGAAAGAAAGCCTGCTAAAACTGTATGCAAAAATAAAAAAAGATTCAGTTAACGTGGGTGATGCAAATTTCTTTTGTGAGGTACTAAATAAACTTGAAGCGGTGCCATTAAGTTTTCAATGTCACCAATGTGGGTTTAGTTCGGTTGACTTAAACTGGTGTTGCCCAAGCTGTAAACAATGGGGTGTAACAGATCCTATTTCAGTTTAAAGCCTATTTTTTGTCAGTAAAGACTTACACTCGATTAGGCAAATGCGTATTTACCTGTAATTTTTAGCTAGTGATACTGGTGTAGCTTGTAGAGCAAGGAAGTTTCATTAATTAAAAATAGGGATATTTATGAAAAATTTTATAGCGTTGCTTATTGTTTTATCGTGTTTGTTTTATTCATTTTCAACTTTTGCCGTTAACGTAAATACCGCTTCAGCTGAAGAAATTGCTGAAGAACTTAAGGGTATTGGCGCAGCCAAAGCTGGAGCGATTGTAAGGTATCGTAAAGAGATGGGCCCGTTCAAAAGCTTGGAGGAGCTGGTAAACGTAAAGGGTATCGGTGCGGCGACGATCGATAAAAATCGTGAACATATTCAGCTAGACGTTGAATAATAAGTTTATGACTCGTTAGTGTTAAAAAAAGCCCTGATTATTCAGGGCTTTTTTGTCCATCTTTTTAGAATTGGCTCTCAGTCAAACTCATTGTATTGTCGCAACCGGACATAATACTGGATAACAAAGAACCCGTCTGTGGCAATAGGCGCTGCATATAAAATAAGCCGGTCTTCAGTTTGCCGTCATAGAACTCATCCGACAGTTGGCCTCTATCATGGATGATGTTGTCGGCTATTTTTGCCCACATAAATCCAATGGCTACTAGGCCAAATAACTTCAGGTAATCACTGGCCGCTGCGGCTGCCTCGTCAGGATTCGAAAGCCCTTTTTGCGCGATCATTAGTGTCGCGTTCTGTAATCTCGAAAATGATTTCGCTAACGGATTAATAAAGGCTGACATTGCTTTGTTGTCGTTATGTAGAGCAATAAACTCTGATAAAGGGTGAAAGAAACGACGAAGATTTCTACCCAGATGATCGGCTAATTTTCTGCCGACTAAATCTAAGGCTTGAATACCATTAGCGCCTTCATAAATCTGACAAATCCGAGCGTCACGTAGGTACTGTTCCATACCATTTTCACGAATATAGCCGTGACCGCCATAAACTTGCATACCTAAACTGGTCACCGTTTCGCCCATATCGGTTAAAAAAGACTTAAACACCGGTGTTAATAGAGAGACGAGTTCGTCTGCTTGCTGGCGTTTATTTTTGTCAGTCGCATGTTGAGATACATCGAGCTGAAAAGAAAGCCAGGTACTCAATGCGCGTGCTCCTTCCGTATAAGCTTTCATCGTTAATAGCATGCGTCTGATATCTGGATGTACTATTAATGGATCGGCGGCTTTGTCGGGGTATTTAGTCCCAGTTAAAGCACGACCTTGAAGCCGCTCCTTAGCGTAATCTACGGCGCCACAATATGAGGCGTGCGCGACTGCCAGACCTTGTATGCCAACGTGAATTCGGGCGCTGTTCATCATAATAAACATCGCTTTCATGCCTTTGTTCAAGTCACCTACGAGGTAACCAGTCGAATCTTCAAATTCTAAGGCGCAGGTAGCAGAGGCTTTAATACCCATTTTGTGTTCAATAGCGCTGCAAGTAACGGCATTTGAAGCCCCTAGAGAACCGTCGTCGGCGACATTAATTTTAGGTACTAGAAATAAGCTAATACCCTTGATGCCCGCGGGGGAGCCCGGCGTTCTTGCAAGCACCAGGTGAATAATGTTTTCGCTGAGGTCGTGTTCACCGGCTGATATAAAAATTTTGCTACCGCTGATGAGGTAACTTCCGTTGTCTTGCGGTATTGCTTTTGTTCTAATTAAGCCGAGGTCGGTACCGGAATGTGGTTCGGTTAAGCACATCGTGCCGCTCCATTTGCCAGACACCATATTGGGTAAGAATTTATTCTTCAGTTCTTCTATCGCAAATCGTTCAATCGCGTTATACGCCCCGACGGTTAAACCTAGGTAGATGCTGAAGGACATATTGCTAGAAACCATCATTTCATCGACGGCATTGGCAATATAGTGCGGTAAACCCTGACCACCATGCTCGGGCTTACAGATTAAATTCCCCCAACCAGCTGCCGTCATTTCCAGGTAAGCGCCCTTAAAGCCATCGGGCGTGCTAACGACGCCGTTGGCCAGTGTGCAACCCTGTTCGTCGCCCGTACGATTAAGGGGGAACAGTAATGACTCACTGATTTTTGCGGCTTCCTCAAAGATGGCATCTGTCAGATCAGTCGTCATCTCGGCAAACTCTGCGAGCTCACTAAGCTGGGATGTGTCGAGAAATTCATTATTCAGGTATTTGACGTCTTCGATGGGTGCTTTAAAAATAGCCATAGTTAATTCCTCAGCGGTTTGCCGGTTTCGAGCATCTGTTGAATACGGTTGAGCGTATTTTCCTTTTTTATCAAGTACATAAAGGCACTTCGCTCAAGTTGCAATATATCTTCTTCGCTATGAACGTCTGATATATCGGTTTCACCCCCACTGAGTATGATGGCGAGCTGGTCAGCTATCACACCATCATAGGCAGTTGCTTTGCCAGACTGTATAAAGCTTGTGACGGCTAAATTGAGTGCGGTTCGAGCAGTAGCGCCCGGTAATGATAGTTCAGCGCTTTTGGGCGCTGTGTAATCGACCACCAGTGATAAGGCTTTATTTTTTGCATCAAATAGCAAGCGCTCGCGATTCATGGTGATGCCGTCTGACGCTGATAAAAACAAATGCTCTTTTGCCTCGGCGGCTGAGGTTGAAACCGTAGCTGTACTAATTAACTCGAACGCTTTGCTAATCGCCGGCATGGGGCCTTTAGGTCGGATAGGATTGGTCATCCAACGGCTCAGCATCTCTTTCGTACCGCCCCAGCCGGGAATAAGGCCTACGCCCACCTCAACCAAACCTATATAGCTTTCTGAGTGAGCCTGGATGGCATCACAATGCAGCAGGCTTTCGCAGCCGCCACCAAGCGCCATACCGGATGGTGCACCAACAACGGGGAACGGCGCGCGTTTTAAGGCTTTATAAGTATCCTGGCCAGACTTCACCATCGCTTCAATCTGTGGCCAGGCGGCGACGTTGGCGGCGAATAGCGCCAGTCCTATGTTGGCACCAACAGAATAATTGTCTGCTTCGTTATACAAAACCAGGGCTTTGTATTGGCCGGGAATAATGCCTGTAGCCGTAGCAACCATCGTTAAAATATCGGGGTCGATCGCGTTCATTTTGCTATGAAATTCAAGGCAAACCACGCCATCACCAATATCCCATAAGCTCGCCGATGCGTTAGCCTGTATGGGTTTCTGACGCTGTTTGATATCGCTTAATAATAGAACGCCTTCTTCGCGCTGTATGTTCTGATATTCTCCGGCAAGGTTTAGACATTGGCGTTGTTGATTATCGAAGCGATAAAATTTCTTCCCTTTTGCCGCAATCAGGATAGGAGGGATCGTTTGTTTATCGGCTTCAAGTTTTTCGATAAACCAGTCAACACCGAGCTTATCGATCAATTCAAATGGACCGTATTTCCAGTTGTAGCCGAGCTTCATCGCACGATCAATCGCTTCTATATTGTCGCCAATTTCTGGCACCAGTCCAGCGCTATAGTTCAATGTTTTCGATAACACGGACCAAGCGAATTGGCCGCCTTTATCGTCAAAGCTGACTAATTGGCGTAAATCTTTGGCAACGGAAGGTTTTAACGAGGCTAAGCGAGCTTTTTGGCTAGTAGCGTAATCGCCCGACTTTAGATTGATAGACTCTTTTACTTTGTTACCACCGGCTCTATTGATACGATAAAAACCACCTTTACCCTTTCGGCCGGTATAGCCGTCGGCGATCATTTTCTTAATCAGCTCTGGCATAATGGCTTGTTGCTGAAAGGAATCGGTTTTGGGCAGCGAATGAATCATCGAGTTAAGCACATGCGGCATGATGTCGATACCCACCAGGTCCATTAAACCGAAAATCCCCGTATTAGGTATGCCCATTGGTCTGCCGCTGATAGCATCGGCCTCTTCAACACTTAAGCCGAGTCGCATGGCTTCAAGAATGGCGGTTTGCATCCAGTAAAGGCCAATTCGATTAGCGATAAATCCCGGCGTGTCGTTACATTTGACGACGCCTTTGCCGAGTTCGTAATCACAAAAATTAGCCAGCGTATCGACCGTTTCTTGTCGTGTATCGGGGCCTTGTACGACTTCTAATAAGCGCATATACCGGGGCGGATTAAAAAAGTGCGTAATCAAAAAGTTACTCGTTAAGCTATCCGACATTTCTGCCGTTAAATCGGCGAGTGGCAGGGTCGATGTATTAGACGAAACGATGCTATTGGGTTTACGTACCGCATCAATTTTCTTATACAGGGCTTGTTTTAAATCAAGGCGCTCTATGATTACCTCAATAATCCAGTCGATATCGGCGAGGTCTTGTATATTGTCTTCAAGATTACCTGCTCGAATGTTTTTTGCATTGCGTTTATGCATTAGCGCCGCAGGTTTAAGTTTTAACAGTTTTTTGATGGCGCTTTCGGCGATGATATTTCTGTTTTCTGCACCATCGGGCACGATATCTAATAACAACACTTTTTTACCCGCATTGGCTATTTGGGCGGCTATTCCGCTGCCCATGACGCCGGCACCAATTACGGCAACGGTTTCTATTTTCATTGCAGTGACTCCAAAATCGTAGCGATACCCTGGCCGCCACCAATGCACTGCGTGGCTAAGGCATATTGTTTATTCTCACGCAGCAATAAGGCCGCCGCCTTGCCGGTAATGCGCGCACCCGTTGCCCCAAGAGGATGACCTAGAGCGATAGCGCCGCCGTCGAGGTTGACGCGCTCCATTGAAATCTTAAGGTCTTGGATGCATGCGATCGACTGGCTGGCAAAGGCTTCGTTTATTTCGATAATATTAATATCTTCAATTTTTAATGAGGCGCGTTGGAGGGCTTTTTTGGTCGCCAAAATGGGCCCTAAACCCATTGTTTCCGGTGCGCAGCCAGACACGGCAATGCTTTTTATACGTGCTAGTGGCGTTAAGCCGTGTTGCCGGGCGTAGTCTTCGCTACAAACTAAGGTGGCAGATGCGCCATCCGTCAGCGGTGATGATGTAGCAGCTGTTACCGTACCATCAGTCATGAACGCTGGCTTTAAGTTCGCCAGGTCGGCACTCGAGGTACCGGGGCGTATACAGCCGTCGGTGTCGATGGTTCCATATTTGCTGACAATCGGAATAATCTCATCGGTAAAGTTCCCCTTTTGCTGGGCGGACGTGGCTTTTTGTTGACTGAGGGCCGCGAACTCGTCCTGTTGTTCACGCGTTAAATTATAGAGCCTGGCGACGTTCTCAGCCGTTTCGCCCATGCCGATATACGCGGCGGGAAGCGTTTTAAATAATTCGGGGTTAGGCATTGGGTTATAACCCCCCATAGGAATGCGGCTCATTGATTCCACGCCGGCGCAAATAAAAGCCTCGCCCGCGTTCATTTGAATGGCACCTGCAGCCATATGAATCGACTGCATAGATGAACCACAAAAACGATTAACGGTAACGCCGCCGACCGATTGCGGTAAGCCGGCCATTAAACCTACTAGCCGAGCAATATTGAAGCCTTGCTCGCCTTCTGGAAAGGCGCAGCCCAGGATCAGGTCTTCCAGGGTATTGGGATCAATCCCTGTTTTAGCGATAAGGCCTGCAATTACCTGCGCGGCGATATCATCGGGTCTAATTCGGGCTAAGGTGCCTTTAAAAGCAAATGTTTGTGGGGACCTTGCATAAGCGGCGATGACGACATTTTTCATGATGACTCCGTTATTTGGCTAATTGTTGATTGAGCGCTTGGTTTGTAGCGCGTTGTATTTCCTTCAGTTCTTTTAAGGTTTGGGCAATATCTTTTTTCTGCTGGTTAAGCTGTGCAACCCGCTGTTCAACGCCGTCTTGAAGTAACTTTAATTGTTCCATTTGGCTTGGGTCGGCGTCGTATAAATCTAAAAACTTTTTAATTTCGTCGAGTGAAAAGCCAATCCGCTTACCACGAAGTATGAGTTTCATCCGAGCGCTATCTTTATAGTTATAGATCCGTCGGTTGCCCACTCGTATGGGGTTGATTAATTTTTTGGTTTCGTAGAAGCGCAAGGTGCGAGCAGAAACACCAAGAACGTCGCCTAATTCCGTTGCGGTATATAATTCTTCGTTCATTTAAAATTCCTTTTTACGTAATATGCATTAAGTTGACGCAAACGTCAATATAAATTAGGTTGAATGTTAATATAAAATTAGTTTGCGTTTAAAGAGACCTCAGTTCACGCCGTAATACTTTGCCGACATTAGTTTTTGGGAGATCATTAATAAAAACAATTTTATCGGGCGTTTTATAGCCAGTAAGCTGTTTTTTACAAAAATTTAATAGCTCGACTTCAGTTAAGGACTCATCTTTTTTAACGACAAATGCCTTAACGGCTTCGCCTCGATTCTCATCCGGAACACCAATAACGCCGCATTCTAAAACGCCTTTGTGCTCAACGATTACACTCTCTATTTCATTAGGATAAACATTAAAGCCAGAAACCAAAATCATGTCTTTTATCCGGTCAACGATATAAAAAAAACCATTGCCGTCCATTTTCGCCACATCACCTGTTTTCAGCCAACCATCTTTTGTAAATGCGTTGGTAGTCTCTTCTGGACGGTTCCAGTAACCCTTCATTACTTGCGGGCCTTTAACGCATAATTCGCCAGGCTCACCATCGGTCACGGTGTTACCGTCCAGGTCTATGAGTTGGCAGTAGGTTGATGAAATAGGTAGGCCAATACTACCGTTATAGTCCTTCAGGTTTAACGGGTTGATACAAACGGCGGGTGATGTTTCAGTCAGTCCAAAAGCTTCGATCAGAGTGCAATGGGTCAATTTTTTCCACTGCGCGGCGACGGCTGGTTGTACGGACATACCACCACCGAGCGTTAATTTAAGCGCCGAAAAGTCTATGTCGGTAAAACCTTCGGTGTTCAAAAGCGCATTGAATAACGTATTGACTCCCGTTATAGCCGTAAAGTGCGTCTTTTTAAGTTCGGCAATAAAACCTTTAAAATCGCGTGGGTTAGTAATCAAAATATTGTGCGCACCCGCGTTCATGAAGACTAAACAATTCGCCGTTAACGAAAAGATGTGATACAGCGGTAGTGCGGTGATAATGACTTCGCTACCAGGCACTATGTCGTTTTTAATCCACTCGGAAGCCTGTAGCATATTAGCTACCATATTTTTGTGGGTTAGTATTGCGCCTTTAGCAACCCCCGTTGTGCCGCCGGTGTATTGTAAAAAAGCGATGTCCTCATGCGTTAATGGAGTGATTTCTAATTTAAGATTTGAGCCTTCTGATAAGGCCGTTTTAAATGGAATGGCAGCTGGCAAGGTATGACCAGGGACCATTTTTTTAATGTACTTAACGACTACATTAATCAGCATGGATTTAGGGAAATCGAGCATATCACCCATTTTTGTGACGATAACGTGCTCAACCTCCGTATCCGCTAAAACGGTTTCAACGGTATGGGCAAAGTTCTCAACGACGATAATCGCTTTTGCGCCGGAATCTTTTAACTGGTGGCGTAGTTCACGCGCGGTGTATAAAGGATTGGTGTTAACCACGGTTAACCCCGCCCTAAGAACTGCAAAAATAGAGACCGGGTTTTGTAATAAATTAGGCATCATAATCGCTACACGATCGCCTTTTTCAAGTTTGAGAGTTTGTTGAAGATAGGCGGCCAGGGCGTTGGTTGCTCGTTCAAACTCTGAATAAGTCAGTGATTTGCCGAAGTTGCTGAAAGCGGGTCGATCAGAATAGGTCTTTACGCTATGTTCAAAAATTTCTACGACCGAGTTAAATTTGTGGATATCAATATCGGCGTTAATGCCTTTTGGGTAGCTGATTAACCAAGGTCGGTCCATGGTGCTCTCCTGTTTGGCCTGTAGGTTTAAATAGGCTCGTGTTGTAATAATCGCATATAAAAAAGATTCTATAAAGAGGGTTTAATGCTAAAAAGTTAAATCATAATTTGCTTACACCTCCTAGTGAATTTGAGGGCTTAAGATATATGCGTCCGATTCATGTTAGCCGATTACAGATTTTGTTGTTGGGATGAGATGATTAATTTTGTATGCCAGCTACCATTTGGTTGCTTTTAATGCACATCATAAGCACCGGGTTAAACCAAATGCTCGACGCGTCATACGCAGAAGCCGCAGTTCACTCAAAGGCATTACCCAGGCCAAGCGCGTTTTACTTAGTTGCGGCAAAAGCGGTGGCAAAGGATAGGCAGGTGAAAAATAAAAGTGATGAGGCTAGTGATAAAGCTATTATTTTTGAAAGAAAAATTTCATTATAGCTCTCCATAATATTATAAATTAGGTGTTTTTTTAACCAAATGCGCTATAGCTTTACGTTAACGTTAACTAAAGTTGACACAAATTTTAAAAAAGTAGTATAACTCCATTGTTAAGTCAGTTTGTTTCAACGCATTCGCATCTCGAGAAAAGGTGCAAGACTATTGTTGTAATACTCCAAGTGAGAGAAACATAAATTAGACCCACATAAGATAAGGAAAAATAATGCCTGTAGTCAAACTCGAAAAAAAAGGAAGTGTCGCGTGGCTCATTTTAAATAACCCGGAAAAAATGAATGTTTTAGGTGCAGATATGCCAGCAGACCTAAAACGTTGTACTGAGGATCTCAAAAATGATGAGCAAATTAGGTGCGTTATCGTTAAAGGTGCCGGTGATCATTTTATGGCCGGTGGCGACATCGATTATTTTAAATCGCTAGCCGATGCTTACGCGAAGGAGGGAGTATCGGCGTACCCCAAAGATATGTTTAGCGTTTTACACCAGGCGATAAGTAATATTCAATCTATGGATAAACCCGTTATCGCCAGTGTACAAGGCGCCGTCGCGGGGTTCGGTCTAAGTTTAATGTTGGCCTGTGATCTGGCAGTGGCTGCTGAAAGCAGTGTTTTTTCCGTCGCCTATTGCAAAATTGGTACGACACCGGACGGTGGTATGACGTATTTCTTACCGCGCGCGGTGGGGCAAAAAAAAGCGATGGAGCTTTCTTTAACGGGTAAACGATTTTCACCACAAGAAGCCGAACAATGGGGGATGGTCAACCAGGTCGTCGCAACAGATATGCTAGAAACAAAAACGCTTGAGTTGGCGACTTTACTCTGCGATGGCCCCAGTGATGTGTTGGCCAGGACCAAACATTTATTGAACCAAACGTATGAAGTCAGCTTAACTGAACGCCTGGATCAGGAGGCGAATAACTTTCAACAAAGCATGCTCAAAGCTGATTTTACAGAAGGTGTTACCTCCTTCTGTGAGAAACGTAGAGCAAAATTTAATACTTAGTATAAACAGGAGCTTGAATGGCTACTTTAAAAGGAAAAACATTATTTATTACAGGCGCTAGTAGAGGCATAGGTGAGGCGATAGCATTACGCGCGGCTCAGGAAGGAGCCAATATCGTGATCGCCGCAAAATCAGATCAGCCACACCCAACGTTGCCTGGAACCATACATACCGTTGCTAAAGCGGTTGAAGAGGCGGGTGGCCAAGCGCTCGCCATTAAGTTGGATATTCGAGATGAACAGAGTGTTGCCATAGCCATGGCGCAAGCGGCCGAACACTTTGGTGGCTTAGATATATTGGTGAATAACGCGAGTGCCATTAGTTTAACGGGGACGTTAGACACGCCGATGAAGCGCTTTGATTTGATGATGGATGTTAATACGCGCGGTACCTTTGCCTGTACTCAGGCGGCCTTGCCGTATTTAAAAAAAGCCGAAAATCCGCACGTTTTGATGTTGTCCCCACCATTGAATATGCAGCCTAAATGGTTTAAAAATCACACCGCTTATACCATCGCTAAATATGGCATGAGTATGTGTGTGCTGGGCTTCGCAGAAGAATTTAAGCCTTTCGGTATTGCCGTTAACTCGCTCTGGCCTCGTACGGTTATTGGTACGGCTGCGTTGGCCATGTTTTCAGGCTTGGTTAAAGCCGAAAACTGCCGTATTCCAGCTATTGTGGCCGAAGCCGCTTGCGGGATCCTTCTAAAAGACAGCGCGGTTTGTACGGGTAACTTTTTTAGTGATGAAGAAATTTTGCGCGAACGTGGGATTAACAATTTTGATCAATACGCCGTCGATTCTACAAAACCCCTACAAGTTGACCTGTTTCTAGATTAAAAATTAGTAGAGAATAGGGCTACTTTAATCATTTAGTCGTTGGTTCGAAATGGATTTTAATATAGCAGTTATCGGGCTCGGATACGTGGGCCTGCCTCTGGCAGTGGAGTTTGCAAAGCAATACCCGACGATAGGGTTTGATATCGATAAAGAGCGTGTAGCCGCTTTAAATGAGGGTAAGGACGACACCTTAGAAGTCTCCGTCGACGAACTGGTTAAAGCAAAGCGATTACGCTTTACGACAAATTCTGCCGACATTGGCCGAGCTAATATCTACATCATTACCGTCCCAACACCGATCGATAACGGTAATAATCCAAATTTAACGCCCATTAAAGAGGCGACAAAAACGGTAGCGGCTTCGTTATGCAAGGGTGATATCGTCATTTACGAATCCACGGTTTATCCCGGTGCGACAGAAGAGGTGTGCGTCCCCATTCTTGAAGAACTATCCGGGATGACATTCAACCAGGAATTTTTTTGCGGCTATAGCCCCGAACGGATTAACCCTGGAGATAAGCAGCGCAGCTTAAGGTCGATTACCAAAGTAACCTCAGGATCAACGCCAGAAATAGCAAACATCGTCGATGGATTATATAAATCAATTATTACGGCGGGAACGTTCAAAGTTAGCAGTATCAGGGTTGCAGAAGCGTCTAAGGTAATCGAAAACACGCAGCGCGACGTCAATATTGCTTTGGTCAATGAGTTGGCTCTGATCTTTAATCGAATTGGAATTGATACGCAGGAAGTGCTCGAAGCCGCCGCCACAAAGTGGAATTTCTTGCCATTTAAGCCAGGTCTGGTGGGTGGGCACTGTATCGGCATTGATCCTTATTATCTCGTGCATAAAGCGGTAACGCTGGGCTATCATCCGCAATTGATTTCGGCAGCCCGGCGGATTAACGACAATATGGGGTCATTTGTCGTTGGCGAACTGGTTAAGCTGATGGCAATGAAAAAAATCAGCGTCGTCGGCGCAAAAATTTTAATGCTAGGGCTGTCATTTAAAGAAAACTGCCCCGACTTAAGAAATACGCGCGTGATTGAAATGCTGGATGAATTGACCTCGTTTAACGCCGCGGTCGATGTATGTGACCCCTGGGTTAACGCAGAAGACGTTCGAGCTGAATACGGATTGAATTTAGTCGAGCAACCCGCTAATGGCGACTACGATGCGATCATTATTGCCGTAGCACACGATCAATTCAAAGCATTGGGTGCGGGGGGTATTCATGCTTTTGGCAAGGCGAACCACGTGCTTTACGACATTAAGTATTTGCTCGATTCAAGCGAAACGGATGGGCGGTTATAAAAGGGTAAAGTGCAAACCAACATACTATTAAGGGGAAGGTTGCGTTTTCTAGGCCAGCTGAAAATTAAGAACAGTCACATGTCTAGTGAAGATTTGTTTTTAAATAAACCTTAATGTTACTCCCGCAGAATTCCATTCATAAAGTTTTTAAGTATTACTTCAAACTCGTTGTTTTTATGCAAATAATGCTTTATATTTAGCAATAAGTAATTTTTAAAAATTACGGTGTAGATAAATAATAACTTTGCAAGTCAATATTCGACTTCGTTAGTGAGCATTAGTTAAGTTGCATCTGGATTTGCGTTTAAACAAAAAAGGGAAAAATAATGGATAAATTAATGAGAAGGAATAGCGGTGCGCCATTTGCACTGTCAGCGCTAGCTTTAGCGGTATCAATGGGTGTTGCGGGTGCAGCTTCGGCGGACACTTTAAGTGTACAAGGGTCATGGTTGGATTTTAAGCCAGGTGACGATGCGAGAACCTATGCAATTGAATGTACTGATTGCTCTGATACCAGTAATATTAAGGCATTTCCAAATAAGGATTATGAGAGTAAATTTGAGGATACCTTCTCTGCTTCTTTTAAATGGACTCACGAATTAAGTGGTAGAGGTTTATGGGGTTCAGACGATATAGCGATTGGAGGCGGTTTTTTTACCGAAGAAACCGAGACGACAACAATGATTGCAAACTATCAAGCGGGTGGTAATATTGGTACCCCTTACGGAACGATTGACAGTTCATCTACGGGCGCAAATGGTAAAAACCAGGACGAAGTCTGGTTCGCTACGGGTGACATAGAACTGGGCTGGAACCGCCAGCACGGTAACTCGGATGTTCGGTATCACGTAGGTTTAAGAACCCAATTTATGGAGTATGAGCGTAATGCTATACAAGACTTATCCTCATCTAATGTTTATAACGGCGAAGAAACGTCAGAGTTTTTTGGTATAGGTCCTCGTGTAGGTGTTTCTATTAAGAAACCCCTTGGCACCTCTAAAAACATCGCGCTTATTGGTAGCGTATCCGGTGGGGTTATGTACGGTAAGCTCAAGCGTGATTTCAGCGTAACAGCAGATACGGATGCAGTAGATGACCTCCGTGATCGCAGTAGCCGTGAGTGGGTTCCGTTTATGGATGCCGAAGCGGGCTTTGCTTACAATATCGAAGAGGGTATTTCGCTTGAGCTTGGTTACACGGCGTCTTATCAGGATGATATTATTCTTTTGGGCTCAGTTTGTACGGATGACTATTATGACGATGTTAAGCCGTATAATCCCAGCTGTGGGGATGATGAGAGTAGTGCCATTACTCATGGCCCGTTCTTGAGAATGACAGCGGAATTTTAGTTATTAGATAAATTTTGCAGTAAATATAAAAAAGGGCCGATTTAATCGGCCCTTTTTTTATTTTATATTATTGATTAGTGCTTCGTAAGGTGTTGAAAAACCACAATCATTGGGTAGCGTTATGCTTTCAGGTACGGCTTCTTTGATGTCAAGAAAGTCCAAAATGGTTTTTATTTGCTCTGCTGGATCAGCGATTAATGACTCGTAATTGATGGTCATCACTGAACTTGGAAATTTTTTCTTCCAGGTATCCACTAGTTCGTAATACCACTTAATATAATTCAAGCTCCATTTAAAATCGTACGAATGATGATTTGAATTGTTGTAATGGGTAAAATACATGCGTAGCGCGATATCTTGATAATCCCTAATTAAAAATATGAATTTTGCATTAGGCAGTGCATGGATAATGGTGGGCACGCTGGCGACTAGTCCGGGCGTTGTTGTGGTAAAGATGCTAGAGTTTTGGGCTTCTTCTTTAAAAGCACTCCGGTAGAAGTTGGTAAATTCAGGCATTAAATCATCTGGTAGGAAAGGTAGGTAGCCAGAAGGCAAACGATTACCTACGTTAAAGGCGTGACTCGTTGATTCTGATAGCAGCTTACTTTCAAGGCCTTCTTTTAATCCCGGTAACCACCCCAAAGCCGTCTCTAAGCTTGATTTGCCAGATCTTGAAGGCCCTAATATGAATAGTGGAAGTGTTTTTAAATTACTATCTGCAAGCGGTTTTTTAAATTTTGTATTTTTTGCCCAGCTTAAAAGATCTTTTTCCCACTGTGAATCATTAGCGTATTGCTCTTTAATTTGTCCCTTAACTATATTATTTGCTCCGCTGAGGCTATCCCATGATTTTTTAAAGTCCTTATTTGCGTGGTAGTATCTTGCCAAACTTAACAATTTTGCTATGCGTTCTTCTTCATTAGCAGGTACAGTTTTCTCAGCTATAGCTACGTAACGACGTATATTTTTTAGTATTAATTGTGCAGGAAAGTCGGATAGCATATAAATAAACTCATTCGTTTTTTTATGTTTTTTACTAAGAAATTTTTCTATTAACTGCAGCCCTTGCTGGTACTCTCCGATCCTTTTATAGCATTCAATTAATTTGAGTGCGGATTGTGCGTTATCAGGTTTTGATTTCAAACATTTTTTAAATTCAACGATAGCCTCCTGGTAGCTATCTGTTTTATACAAAAGGTTTCCTTTGTTGAAGTAATGAACATCAGAGTGTTTTTTCAGCCCCAGTTTACTTCCTACAGCTTCTATATCTACAGAAAGTTTACGACCGGTTTCAAACATCCCTAATTCAAATGCTAATGCTTCCAGGTTAACCATGGAATAATAATCTAGGTTATCACCACCAAGAGCGATACTTAGGTGTTCAAAGGCTAAATAGAAACGTTTTTGTTCAATATAAAGCCCAGCAACCCCTCTGTGTGCCGCGTAATATTTTGGGAATTGAAGTAATAACTGTTTATAAGCATTTTCAGCGGTGGCTTTTTGTCCATTCTCTGACAATTCCTTTGCATTGCACAGTTGCTTATAGGCGGTATTGATTTCAATGTTGGTATAAAAGACTTTCTTGTCGGCCATTAGGTTTCCTTAAAAATTTATGCTGCTTATACGAAGATTGTATTCCAAACGATCTAAAGGGAGGATTGAATTTTATCATTTAATCAAGCACTTAATATAAAACCTGTAGTAACTTGCTAACCAAATACAGCAGATTTAGGCATAAATAAGAATGAGTTTTGAATAGGTATCCATAATAACTATTTTTATGGTGCCGAAGAGAGGACTTGAGTTACTAGATCGATGGCGGTTGGCCTCGCCGTCGGAATTTGGTGGCCAGCAGTTGCCACAATCGCTGGTCTTAGGTTTGGCTGAATTGTAGGACGGGCCAACTGGGCGTGGAGCATGTCTATTGGCGCTAAACGCACGATCGACGCGCACGGCAGCGACGCACAGAAAGATATCTATTTGCCGAAGCTGATTTCCGGGAAATGGACCGGCACGATGTTTCTAACTGAAGCGCATTGCGGCACCAATCTCGGTTTGCTCAGAACCAAAGCCGAACCTCAAGAGGGTGGTAGTTTTAAAATCACCGGGTGCATCGGTGTTGGTATGGGTGCAGCTGGGGTATTTGAAGTGTTTTAGATTCTGTCTGTAACGGCAAATCTCGGTGGGCGATTGCAAACTGTTTGTCCGAGTTAAGGATATAAATATTCGCGTGGGTGTCTTGCTGTTTACCTGAGCGTAAATAATCCAAATTGAAATTAATAGTCTTTGGCAAGGTGGTGTAGTCCATAGGTCGGAACAGGTGAAATTACTGGCATTCGGCGAAGCGCCTGTTAAAACGCTGGCTAAATGGAACCGTCGATCAATTCCTCGCGGCAAGATAGCGCTAGTACTTACACATCTTGTACGTAGCTGAGCCTTATCCCAAACGTTTTGTTGTATGGAATTAATCCGACGAGCGTCATCAACATCTACCTTGATTTTGAATCAAGCGCGATTATTGATTTTTTTAAAGTTTGCGGTTTGAGTAGCACAGCTGCTAACGCGGGTAATAACAGCAAAGCACCGAGCATATTTACCAAAAACATAAAAGCCAGTAAAAGACCCATGTCAGCCTGGAATTTCAGCGCAGAAAACGCCCAGGCGCCCACGCCAATACTCATGGTGACGGCAGTGAATAAAATGGCAGTACCGCGTTGGCACAAGGCTTGGTAAAAAGACTCCGTCAGCGTTTGTCCATCGTTCAGGCCACGTTGGATGCGTTCAAATAAATAAATGCCATAATCCACTCCCACGCCGACACCGAGTGCCACCACGGGTAAAGTGGATACTTTTAAGCCAATTTCGAGCCAGGCCATCAGGGCGTTGCTGCAAACGGCGGCGATTGCCAACGGCACGATGATGCAAAGCGTTGCGCGTATCGACCTGAATTCAAATAAACATAATAAACTGATTGAGGCGAACAGCAGCAATAACATACTTACTTCGGCATCTTCTACGGCTTCGTTGGTCGCAGCCATTACGCCAACGTTGCCACTGGCGAGTAAAAATTCCACGTTGGGAGTTTTGTTGGCAGCCAAGTATAGTTTAATTTCATTGATGATATGGGCAATCGTAGTGCCTTGGTGGTCGCGCGTAAAAACAAAAACCTGCATGAGATTGCAATCAGTATTAAGTAGCCTGCTACTGGTGTCGACAGGTGTGACCGACTGAGCAAGGACAGAGGAGTTGCGTGAAAGTACTTGCCAGCGTGGATTGCCTTCATTCCAGCCACCATTGATGTTTTTCGCCATGCCCGCCAAAGACAAAGTGCTTTGTACGCCATGCATATTTTTCAGGTGTCTCTCAAAACGGTCGATGGAGCTCATGATGTCATAATCGGTACATGCGCCATCTACGCCCTGGGTTTTGACGATCACCGACAACACATCCACTCCGATAGAAAACGAATTAACGATGGTGGCGGTGTCGATATTATAGCGCGAGTCATCGTGAAACTCAGGTGTCCCCTTGCCCAAGTCGCCAATACGCATGTTTCGCGCTTGATAGGCCGCTGCGCCGAGTAGTACGGCAGCAATGACAAGAACGTTTACGGCGCGTTTGGGCTCAGTCAGGCTTTTGATGTGTTGCCACAACCATTCACCTTTGGTCTCTATCACCATTATGGAAGGGGTTGCTTCTGGAGAGTGGTTTTTGTCGTAAACGGGGGCTTTCAGGCCAGGTTCATCAGCGGAGCTAAGACTTTTCGAGGTGTTTGTAAGGTCCTGTTGTGGAGCAAATCTGGTGTAGGAAAGCAAGATAGTCAACAGCATTTTATTGGTGATAATCATGAGCGCCACACCAAGACTGGCCGTGATGGCTAGTTCCTGTACCATGGCGATTTTTATGTGCAGGATGACCATAAAACCAAGTGCATTAGCGAGTAATGCCATGGCGCCAGGCACGAACAGTTTTAGAAAAGCCGAGTGTGCTGCGGTCAGCCCATCTGCACCCTGTAGCACTTCCAGCTTCCAGGCGTTGGTCATTTGCACCGCGTGACTCACGCCGATAGAGAAAATCAAGAACGGTACCAGAATGGACATGGGGTCAATGCCGTAGCCCAGGATGGGCAGTAAACCAAGTAGCCAGATGACTGGAATCATGGCGCAGACTAGCGCCAGCAATGAAAGTTTGAGCGAGCCGGAATACCAGTAAAGCAAAACACAAGTAATCAAAAAGGCCAGTAAAAAAAACAGTAGTACGCCCTTTACGCCCTCATGTACATCGCCCACCGCTTTGGCAAAGCCGATGATATGCACGTCATACTGTTCGTTGAGGTATTTGGCGCGTATCTCTTCCAGTTTGTCAGCCACCATCGCATAATCAAGCTTTTCGCCGGTATTGGGGTCAACTTCCTGTAGCTCAGCATTGACCATCGCGCTTTTGAAATCATTCGAAACGATTCGTCCTACACGACCGGACTTTAATACATTAATGCGTACTTTTTCGAGTTCTTCTGCGGTTCCCGTGAAACCAGCTGGAATGACATTGCCTCCTGAGAAGCCTTCCTCGACGACTTCGATAAAACGTACGTTAGGGGTAAACAACGAAGTAACAGAAGGGCGTTCCACACCTGGCAGAAAAAACACATCATCAGTGAGTTTTCTGAGCGTATTAAGAAAATCGGCATTGTAAATATCGCCTTCATTCTTTTGTCGCAACACCAAAATAATTTTATTTGTTCCACCGAATGTTTTTTGATATTCAGTAAACGTTTTCATGTACTCGTGTTGTAACGGAATAGATTTCTGAAATCCGGCATCCATTTTGAGTCGTGTTGCAGACACGCTCAATACTACGGTAATCAGGGCAAATAACACTAGCAGCGCAGGACGCCAGGAAAAGAGTATGTTGCCGAGCTGAGCAACTAATTGATTATTTTTCATGTGTGTTTCTTTCAGCCGTGTTTATAAAGTATCAATACTGAGTGTAGGAATCACAGTTACCCCACGTTGACCAAAACCAAGGGTTCCAGTTTTAGTTGAAAGCAGTGTGGTTAACGTTACGTTGCCAGGCATTTTTTGAATCGAGAAACTTTGGCCTTCATCGTTGCTGGTCAGTAGGGTTCCCGCCTGGCCGACGATGACGAGCTCCGGTTGATTAGTGTCAGAGACTGTCTGGCCACCAAACAGGGAGCTTTTAGTGGCGACTTTGACCACTGCAAAGGATGCACCGAGATTTTCTGTGCGTAAAATATTACCGCGCATACCGTAGATCATCAGACTATTGTCTGTTAAGGCAACCATACCAAAGAAAGAGCCGTTGTAAGGTGTCATCAGCTTGACCCAGGTGAGCCCGTTATCTGCTGAGCGCAGTAGTGTACCCGTTTCGCCTGCAATAAAAAGTGTCCCATCGGCGCTTGAAATAATGCTATTAAGGTGTCGGTCATCTTCGATTATCTGGCGGGTATCCCAGCTCAAACCGCCATCCGTTGTTTGCATAAATAGGCCGTACGCCCCCACTGCATATCCGCGCGAAGCATCTGCGAACCAGATATCCATCAGTGGTGTTTCTGCTGCCGGCGCGGCATATACTTGTTCCCAGTGGTTGCCGCCATCGGTTGTGTGCAGGATCACGCTATCGTGGCCCACCGCCCAGCCGTTTTTTTCGTCTAGAAAAAATAGACCAGTAAGCGTTGAGTTGGTTGGGCTGGCGGTGTTTTGCCAACTAAAGCCATGGTCCACACTGGTAAAAATTAATCCGCCATCACCTATTGCCACTATTTGGTCCCCAGCATGTTCGGCATCCAGTATCAGTGTTTTTTCAATTCGTACATCGTTATCATGAAATTGAGGGACGGGTCGAGGGGAGAAGGCATAAGCTAATGCCACACTCACAAAGAGAATAAAAATTGGGGCGATGATTTTTTGCATGAACTGAGACTATAAACAGTAGTTTTTGAAATTACTTAGCGCGTGACCCATTATTGAATATTATGACAAATTTGTTAGCTAAGATAGTAAAAAATCACCCCCTCGAAATGAGAAGGGGGTGATTTTGGATTAAATCCTATAACGGGGACCCAAAACCCAAAAACTTTAGCTTAGCGAATCCCAGAGCGACGCAAACCAGCCGCCGAGAGATCTGATGCGCTGCGTTCGATTTCCTCATAAAATTTTGGTTCTTCGTTACGCAACCCCATGGCGAGATAACGTCCCGACTGAAGGTCGTTGTGCGATTCCAGAACGCCATATTGCATGGGGACACTATAAGCATTCATTGAGTGCATTTCGGCTGTGCGCCAAAGCTGGTCACGGTTGTCGTACTTATCTACTACTGCGATAATCCAGGAATCCTCATCCAGGTAAAAAGTTCGCCGCTTATAAAGGTGGCTGTTGCCTTCCTTTAAAGTAGCGTCCACGACCCATACGCGATGCAATTCATAACGCGCATGATCTGGATTAATATGGCCGGGTTGGAGTACATCGGACATTTTGATTTTATCGCTGACAATTTTATAGGCATTGTAGGGAATGTATAATTCTTTTTTGCCAACCAATTTCCAGTCGTAGCGATCATTTGCCCCATTGAACATGTCAAAATCGTCGTTGGTGCGCAAGCCATCTGCCGCTGTGCCCGGGTTATCATAAGCAACTTGAGGTGCTAAGCGTACGCGGCGTTGGCCAGGGTTGTAGGTCCAGGCTTTGCGTGGATCGGTTATTTGATCGGCAAATTCATGTACCAATAATACTCGCCCAGCTAGCCGCGCAGGTGCGGTCACTGATTGTTTAAAATTGAACAGCTTGTTTTTTTGTTTATCTTTTTCCGCCATGCTCAGGCTGCCGTAGTGAAACTGGTACTCATACTCGAATCGTACCGGCGTGTAGTCACCGTCACGGGTGACAGCAGCCTGGCTCCACGCCATGGCATAGGCATCACCTCTGTAGCGCGAAATGTGGTTCCAGATGGCTTCCTGACCGTTCTGCGGGATAGGGAAAGCAGCCCCGCCAGTAGACCCGCTAAAGCCATTACCATCTTGCGTCAGCTTGGTTTTGGTGGCGTTGGCGATGGTCGCGTCATACACCGCTTTGGGGAAGGACGCGGTACGGCGGGTGGAGTAAACATTCATTTTCCAGCTAGGGTATTTCTTTAACATTGCTAACTGTCCAGGCGTGAGGTTATCCTTATATTGCTCGGCATTAGCCGCGGTAATAGTGAATAAAACTTCGTCCTGGGCAAATGGATTTAAGTGCTGCCCGCCTTTGTAGTCAGCAGGTACCTGGGTGATGCCACCATTCCAGACTGGGATGGTGCCGGCAGCATTACCGGCTTTTTCTGCACCCATAGGTGTTAGTGTGGTGCCGAGTTTGGCCGCTTCAGCGGCACTGACTTCAGCGTGAGCGCTCGTAATAAACGAGGCCGATGCTGCAGTTCCAATCGCTGTCACCAGCGTGAGCATTATGCGTATCTGTTTCATTCTGTAGTTCCTCATATGTATGGTGTTAATCCGTCATTTTTACAAATACCTGTAGCGGGCCGCTGATCAGAAAGAATAACTGATGTTAACAGCCAGAAAATCACGGTCTGTGGCTGGATTAGCGCTGGTTTTCCAGGCCGATGTTTGTCCGGCAGCAGCCTGTCCTGCAGTAGGTGGAATTGGATCAGAACCACTAAAGTTACGTCCGTCGGAAAATCTGGTATAGGCGATATCAGCTTGCCAGTCCTGTTTGTAATTGAAACCTACCCCCAGAGTCAGCGCTTTGGCGTCTTCGTTGAACGTTGGTCCAATTCCGTTGACATCGTGTGCGAAGGCAATGCGTGGGCTCGCGCCGATAGCGCCGATAGCGTTAGAATACGTCATCCTAGCAAGCACGCGGTAACCCCAGGAATCCTGCGTCATGTATCCGCCGGGTTGAGTTGAGCCTCCGGATAAGAAGCTAGCGGGGGCAGGGTTATGAGGTAGAATTACGCCTGGGCCAGCAAAGGGGCCGTCATTGCCCAAAGACAGGTGGGTGTAACCTACTTCTGCAAGTGCCACCAGTTGCGAGGAACCGAATTGTGGGCCGAATGACTTGGTCGCGGTCATTTGTAGCTGCGTCATCGGCACTCGCTCATAACCGGTTACAATCGTTCCGAGCGCTGGCGCAAGACCAAATTGGGTGGTATGTTCTAGTCCGCCAAGAGCAGCGGAATAGATAAACAAGTCTCCGCCGGGGAGCTGCAAAGGCTGGTTGGGGCGGTGTGATATTTCACCCTGTAGCGCTATACCAGCCGGGCCGAGGGTATTAAAGCTGATGCCGTATAAGCGAACGCTTTCTGCGTAATCCGCAAAATAGCTGCCTGAGCCTCCAGAGTCGGTAGTAGGGCTCGTATAACCAGTCAGGGTTCCGCGTACAAAGCTCAGGTTGGGTGTTTGGTTGTGATAAACAATATGATACAGGCCAAATTCCGTATCCAGCGAGGGCACCTCAAATCGCAGAGAAAGTCCAAATTGTCCTGAGTCTTTTGCGTGCCGATCACCGCTCCGGTTCATCCACAGTTGCCGGGTATCGCCAGGAACTCCCACCACAGGAGCCGTTTGGTCGTCATAGCGACGACCAAAGCCAGCAAAAATTTTGCTGCCACCATCAGACAAGATATCGGTGGTGCTGAAGAAGCTGCCATGTGGGTCAATTATGGTCTCTTCAAAGCTTTTTACGTAATACGCTTCAAAGGATATAGTATCGCTAATTTCCTGGCTGATATACAGCATGGGTGTGGGTATAAAAGCTTCCTTTAATTCCCTGCCAGGTGCTCTCAATCGTTGCAGATCAACAGGGCTGGTGGCGCTAATGCCATTACGTAAAAAGGTGCTTTCGCCCCAACGGACGACTTGATTTCCTATTCGAATGCCAGTCGCGCGTTTACCAAAAAGTTCAACTTGGGTGTAAAGGAAGGCGTCGAGTATCTTGCCGCCATTTCTAAACCTATCGCGCGCCTCAGAATAGGTTGAATCCAGATTTTCCGCCGCCGCATCGTAGAAGTAGTAGCCGCGGGCAAAAAAACCTAAATTGCCATAGCGGAGGTCGAGATCATGGTTCACTTTAAACAATGAGGAGATAAGATCTCCTTTCTTGTAATTCAATTTACCGTCATCAGCGTTAGTTGCAGCGCGCGAAGTGCCGCCGTTGACAATGGCGATGTTGGCAGAGTCTGGATCTTGCATACTCCATTGCGCACCATAAGACATGGTCGTATCGAAAGTACCACTGATACCATTGTCTGTCTGGAATTGCACAGCGAATGCCGTTGGTGCCGTTGTTATTATACCCAGTGCCAACGTGACGATGGTCGCGCTAAAAATATTCAAGGGCCTTTTTTTTAAAAAGATTTTGTTTTTCATTTCTCTCCTCCTAAAGTAAGAGATGTAAGTTATTGAGCCAAACTATTTGTAATGTGCCGATTAAAGATGCATTACATTTGCCTCGTCTGAAGTTATTATTACTTGATTTATTCCACTTTGCAGAATTCAGACACATTGATACTAACTACGCGCGAAACTCGATGCAATAGATATTTTGGTAAATGTCAAGAAAAACAAATGGAGGAATGATCGTGTGGTGGGGTTTTTAGTTCCGATAACGACGAGACTAGCAGTTAAATACAAAAATTTAATTGTTAATGGTGAAGGCTCCAAAATAAAAGCTTCCCGCATATGATTACTTGAAGCTCGCGCTTAGCGCACTTGCCCAAAAAGTACTGCAGAATCCTTTTACTTATAAAGAAATTAGAGCGCTAGAAAGGCACTATGGTTTACAGAGTCTTTGCTGATGTCTAAATATCTATGCGAGTTTTTTGAACTGGTGCCCAGGAGAGGACTTGAACCTCCACGACCATAAGGTCACTAGCACCTGAAGCTAGCGTGTCTACCAATTTCACCACCTGGGCATTAACGATTTTTTTAGGTTGCAAACTCTACTAAGGGGTATTAGGCTTGTCAATTCAATTATACTAAACATACTGCGTTGTGCCTAAAAAGAAATCCCCTAACAAAACTCCCAATAACGACAAGACGATTCAAGACGATAACGGTCTGATCGCTAAACCCCAACTAACCAGTTTTCTAGCTAAGCATCAAGCGCCACTGGGCTGGGTGGATATTATTGATGGCTTGGGCGTAAGTTCCAAAAGAGCCAAAAAAGCCCTGTCCGGTCATTTGTCGGCCATGTTGAAATCTGGAGAGTTGTTATTTAATCGCAAAGAACAATACTGTTTAGTACAGCAAAGCGACCTTGAAACGGGCGTAGTTATTGGCCATGCGGATGGCTTCGGTTTTTTAAAGCGTGACGGCGGAGGTGACGATTTATTTATACCGCCACGAGAAATGCGCGCCTTATTGAATGGTGACCGGGTAGTTGCTAGCCATGGAGAGATGAATCGACAAGGCAAGATTGAAGCGCGGATCGTTGAAGTTCTTGAGCGACGGGTTAAAACCGTGGTAGGGCGCTTCTTTGACGTGATGGGTGTTTTTCACCTTGAGGCCGAAAATAAACGCATCTTTCAGCATATTTTTATTCCGCCTGATTTTACTCTTGACGCGAAAGATGGCCAAATCGTGATGGCGGAAATAACGCGTTATCCTTCTTCTCGCACGCAGGCGATTGGTAAAATCATCGAGGTGATGGGCGACCATATGGCACCGGGTATGGAAATAGATATGGCGATTCGCTCCTATGATTTGCCGTATGAGTGGTCGCAACAGGTGCTAGATGAAGCACAAATATTTTCAGTTGATGTGTCAGACGTGGATTTAAGCGACCGTAAGGACGTGCGAAAACTTCCTTTTGTTACCATTGATGGTGCAGATGCACGTGACTTTGACGATGCTGTTTTTTGTAAAAAAACCAGTAAAGGTTGGACCTTGAGCGTAGCGATCGCCGACGTGGCGCATTATGTTAGGCCCGATGCGGCAATAGATAAAGAAGCCTATGAGCGCGGGAATTCGGTTTATTTCCCTGAGAAAGTGATACCGATGCTACCAGAAGTGCTTTCTAACGGCTTGTGTAGTTTAAACCCCCACGTTGACCGTTTATGCATGATTTGTGAAATGCAAATTGACCCGACGGGTAAGGTAATCGACTCGAATTTCTACCAGGGGCTTATGCATTCACACGCTCGCTTAACGTACGATCAGGTGGGCGCTATCTTTGACCAATCTGAACCGAACTTGATTGAACAGCATAAGAAACTCATTCCACACCTAAATGAATTGCACGATTTATTTCAAATACTAAAAACTGCGGCTGATCTACGCGGCGCTTTAGAGTTTGATACATTTGAGACGGGTTTTGTTTTTGATGAATCGCGAAAAATTAAGTCCATAGAGCCGCTCGTTCGTCATGACGCACATCGTTTAATTGAAGTTTGCATGATTGCTGCCAATGCAGCGACAGCGCATTTTTTAGTAAAGCATAAAATACCCAATTTATTGCGCGTTCACGATGGGCCAAGTGTAGAAAGGCTGCAAAAACTCAGAGACTTTTTAGCGGAACTTGGCTTGACCCTTGACGGTGGAGAAGAGCCAGAACCCCACCACTTTAAAGAGCTGATTAGACGGGTCCAAGAGCGACCCGATGCGCACTTAATAGAAACGGTCACTTTGCGTACGATGTCACAGGCGATGTACAGCCCGGAACAAAAGGGCCACTTTGGTTTAGCGTTGGATTTGTACGCGCACTTTACCTCGCCGATTCGTCGTTACCCAGATTTATTAACCCATAGAGCGATTAAACACGCCATCAAAGGTTTAAAGCCAGAGAGCTTTAATTATTCAGAGGCGGATATGGTGCAGTTTGGAGAGCATTGTTCGCAGTGTAACCGACGGGCTGATGAAGCGACCAGAGACGTTGAGAGCTGGTTAAAATGTGAGTTTATGGCAGATAAGGTCGGCCAGGAGTTTAACGGAGTCGTGTCCTCAGTGACGTCGTTTGGCTTATTTGTTGAGTTGAAAGATGTGTACATTGACGGCCTGGTGCATATAACTGCTCTGGGGGATGATTATTATCATTTTGATGCGGCCAAACATCGTTTACTAGGAGAGCGCACCAATAAGGCGTATCGACTAGGCGATGAATTGAGGGTTAAGTTAGTAAAGGTCAATTTGGACGATAAAAAAATTGATCTGGCCCTGGTTGGCACACCGTCAAAGAAAAAACCTTCGTTTAAACGCAATAAAAGAAAAAAACGCTAATGGCTGAGTCGCAGACTATCTATGGTATTCATGCCGTAGAGGCACTACTTGAAAAAGGTGCAGACCGAATTATTAATATTTGGCTGGATCGCGAACGGGTGGATAGTAAATTAACGCAGATAAAAACCACGATTGAACGACTTGGGTTTCGTTATGAAAGTGTCGATAAAAAAACACTGGAAAAACTAGCCGCTGGAGGCAACCATCAAGGCGTATTGATCGCTGCAAAGTTGCCGCAAGAGCGAACAGAAGAGGCGTTAAAAAAAGCAATAAAGTATCGTCAAAGCGATGCCTTTTACCTGGTGTTAGACCAGGTGACCGATCCTCACAACTTGGGCGCTTGTATGCGAACCGCTCTAGCCGCGGGCGTGCAGGGCGTGATTGTACCGAAAGATAATAGCTGTAGAATTAATGCAACGGTGTGCAAGGTGGCCAGTGGTGCGGCGGAAGTGCTGCCGGTTTACCGAGTGACCAATTTATCGAGAACGTTGAAGTGGCTAAAAGAGGAAGGGGTTTGGTTAAGCGGTGCAGCAGGTGAGGCAGAGCAGGACGTCTTTAACGCCGAGCTAACCGGCTCAGTCGCTATTGTTATGGGCGCGGAAGGGAAAGGTTTACGGCAATTAACCCAACAGCAGTGCGATCAGTTGATTAAGATACCCATGTCTACGGCGGTAGAAAGTCTAAACGTATCAGTCGCTACAGGTATCATATTATATGAAGTGGTCAGGCAGAACCGACAGACTTCGTAATAAGATGAACAATAATTTTTATTTGGAATAAATATGTCTTCTATTAGTTATGGCTTAAGAAAAGCCGATATCCTTGAGTTTAATGAATACCACGCCCGAATGAATAGTACGTATGGAAAGAGCATGACGCGACACCAGATGACCTGGCCAACAGTCACGGTAGTGGTGGCTTTGTTTGTAGTAATGTCGACTGGAAATATGGTCATCGCGATGCTTATGTTTATAGGCGCTTTTGTCTGGTCATTAATAGTTCCAGCCTGGCTAAAAAGAAGGTTCAAACGGCAGGTTGATAAGCAATTGCCAGAAGAAAGTTTAGCCAAAATAGTGGGTGAGTATCGTTTGAGTGCCACGCCAGAAGGCTTATTAGAAAATAGCCCCAGGGGTGAGAAGCTTATCGAGTGGGGCACTATTGATAGGGTAGAAGACTCCAAGCGTCACGTCTATTTATACCTAACGGAGCTGGCCGCGATTATTATTCCTAAAGAGACGGTTTCGAAAGACAGTCAGTTTGGCGCGTTTTATAACGAGGCAGTCGAAGCGATAAAGGATGCGAAAACTAACGCGGCCTAGCTTGATTTAAGCGTACTTACGCTGTAGAATCACGCGTTCTAAATTGTAGGTTCATAAGATTTACAATCCTTGCTTCACCTGACTTCAGGGAGGCTATTAATCCATAAAGGAAAAACATGAGACATTACGAAGTAGTATTTTTGGTTCATCCTGACCAAAGTTCGCAGGTTCCTGCGATGGTAGAGCGTTATAGCGCGATCATTGAGGAAGGTAAGGGTAAAGTTCACCGCATTGAAGATTGGGGCAGAAGACAGCTTGCCTACCCAATAAAGAAAATCCATAAGGCTCACTACACATTGATGAATATCGAATGTGGTCAAGATGTTCTTGATGAGTTAGAAAAAACATTTCGCTTCAATGATGCGGTTATCAGAAATATCGTTATACGACGCGATGCGGCTGAGACGGATACGACACCACTTGCCAAATCAAACGAAAAAGAAACGACGAGTGCTAAGCCCTACGTAAAGCCAGTTGAAAAACCAGTTGTTGAAGAAGCAGCTGCCTCTACAGAAACAGCTAAAGAGCCTGATGTTGCAGCAGCAACAGAAGAGTAAGACTCGGCATCACACAATTATAAGGAATAGGCATGGCATTTGATAAAGGTTTTAGACGTCCACGTTACTGTCGTTTTACTGCAGAAAACGTAAAAGAAATTGACTACAAAGATTTAGATACATTAAAAGAATATATGACCGAAACGGGAAAGATTATTCCTTCACGTGTTACGGGTGTAAAAGCAAAGTACCAACGCCAGCTAACGACAGCTATTAAAAAAGCTCGTTTTCTATCGTTGATTCCATATTGCGACGCGCACGAACGTTAAATTTGTTACCGCGAGTTATCGCGGATAAGTCGTGATTATGAAAGCAGTGGCATCATTTATCATGCAAGGCGGCCGACAGGCCACCATTGTAGTGGCAACCATGGCGATTTTGTCTTTGTTAATGCCGCCGCTCGTTATTATTAGTGCCGCGGCGGTTTGCCTGGTTACATTAAGAGAAGGCTTTGCAGATGGGGCACGGCTGATCATAGGGGCCACTGTAGCCACTGCGTTAATTGGTTATATGTTACTTGGAACGCCGTTAGTTTCAATGAGCTACCTTTGTATTATGTGGCTACCTGCATTTTTTGTGTCACTGGTATTGCGTGAAACCGGGCAGCTGAATAAGGCGCTAGAGTGTTTAGTTTTGTTGGGTATGACGGCCGTGATAGCGGTCTATTTATCACTAAGTAATCCAGCCGAGCTATGGGTGGCTGGCATACAAGACGTTATTAAAAGTCTTAGTGAACAAGGAGATTTAGCCGTATCGCAGGATCAGTTACGTGAAGGCCTGGAGTTTTGGTCTCACTATATAACGGGCATGGTGGTCGCTGGTACCTTGATTAGTTTGCTGATGAGTTTGTTATTAGGACGATGGTGGCAAGGGTTGTTATTTAACCCAGACGGGTTTGAAGAAGAGTTCAGAAATTTCCGTTTGTTACCGCGCGATGCCTTAGTGTTTGTAGTATTTATTGGCCTGGCTTTTTTATTTGATGGGCAGTTAGCTGAGTTAGTATGGAATTTGGATATGCAAGTTCTGTTATTGTTTTTAATAGCGGGCATATCAGTTGTACACGTAATCGTAAAAAATAGAAGTGGTAGTCGATACCTGTTGTTTAGTTTTTACATTGCAGTTTTTTTTGTGCCACATTTGATGTTCCCCATAATACTTATTGGGTTGTCGGATGTTTGGATGAATTGGCGCCTACGTTTTTTAGCTAAAACGTAACGCTGGGTTAAATTTAAAATATATAGGATTAAGAGCGATGGACGTTATTCTTCTGGAAAAAATAGCAAATCTTGGTAATTTAGGCGACAGAGTCTCTGTCAAAGCAGGTTTTGGGCGTAATTACTTAGTGCCAAATGGTAAAGCAGTTCTTGCCACTGCAGATCGAATTGAAGAGTTTGAAAAACGCAGAGCTGAACTTGAAAAAGCCGCCGCTGAACGCTTAACTGAGGCTCAGTCAAAAGCTGTATTAGTTGAAAAACTAAGCTTAACGATTACTCACCTCGCAGGTGAGGAAGGTAAATTATTTGGTTCTGTTGGCCTGTCAGATATCGTTAAAGCTTGTGCAGATGCTGGCGTTGAACTCGATAAATTAGAAATTAAATTATCTGATGGTTCGATTAGACAAACTGGTGAGTTCGAGATACCCGTACACCTGCATAGCGATGTTATCGTTAACCTTAAATTAGCGGTTGTTGCTGAAGGCTAATTTGTCGTAATGTACAAAAAGCCGGTGTCTTTTGACACCGGCTTTTTTTTGCGATGAGAATTATCCTTCCTGTACAATCAATCAATCTTTAACTCTTACTACTCGCTATGGCTGAACCACAATTTGATTATGATACGTCTGATAACGAGGACTTTCTTCGTGTACCACCGCATTCCTTACAGGCGGAACAGTCAGTTTTAGGTGGTTTAATGCTGGATAACCAGTGTTGGGATTCCGTTGCCGACAAGGTTTATGCCGAAGATTTTTATCGTAAGGATCACCGATTGATTTTTGAGGCGATCGCAGACCTAGCAAAAAAGGATGAGCCGTTTGATTTGGTCACGATCTCTGAAGTGCTCGGGCAATCAGGCCATCTTGAGGACGTCGGCGGTTTGTCCTATCTTGGCGCACTAGCCAACGATACGCCCAGTGCAGCGAATATCGTTAGCTATGCAACGATTGTTCGCCAGCGTTCTGTTCGCCGCCAGCTCATTCATATTGGTAACAATATCGCCGATTCAGGCTTTGACACCGAAGGGCGCGATATTAATGAGTTGCTCGACGACGCTGAAAGTAAGGTTTTTAAAATTGCCGAACAAGGCGCTAAGGGCAAAAAAAGTTTTGAGCCGATTAAGGACTTACTCGGTAAAGCGGTCGACCGGATTACCGAGCTGCACGAAAACCAGAACACCATTACCGGCGTGAGCTCTGGTTTTGCTGATTTAGATGATATGACCTCGGGTCTTCAACCGGCAGATTTGATTATTGTGGCGGGGCGGCCATCTATGGGTAAAACCAGTTTTGCTATGAATATGGCAGAAAATGTCGCCATCCAAAGCGGACTTCCCGTTGCCGTGTTTAGTATGGAGATGCCGGGTGATTCATTGGCAATGAGGATGATGTCTTCCTTAGGCCGGATCGATCAGCATAAGGTGCGTACGGGGCAGCTAGACGATGATGAATGGCCGCGTATGCAGTCATCCATCAACCTGTTGGCAGAAACTAAATTATTTATTGATGATACGGCGGCGCTCAGCCCGATCGAAATACGCGCGCGTGCTCGACGGTTAATGAAAGAGCACGGCCAATTAGGCCTTATCGTACTGGATTATTTACAACTGATGCAGTCACCGTCAAAAAGCGAAAGCCGGGTGGCTGAAATTTCCGATATTTCGCGTTCATTGAAAGCCTTAGCGAAAGAGCTAAATGTACCTGTGGTCGCCTTATCGCAGTTGAACCGTAACCTGGAACAACGGCCTAATAAAAGGCCTGTGATGTCTGACTTAAGGGAGTCGGGCAGTATCGAGCAGGACGCCGACGTGATCATCTTTATATACCGGGATGAGGTGTACAACGAAGATTCCGAGTCAAAGGGTGTCGCTGAGATTATTATCGGCAAACAGCGTAATGGGCCGATTGGAACTTGTCGTTTAACCTTCCTGGGCCAATACACTCGCTTTGAGAATTACGCGAATGATGGCTATATTGATGATGAGTACTAAGCATAACGTCACAACTTGCTTTATTGCACTCTAACCGTAGGTAAAGGGCATCGTGTCTAGTCATACTCAGGTCATTATTGATTTAGCGGCGCTACAGAATAATGTGGATGTCGCTCGATGCGCGGCTAGCCATTCCAAGCTGATGGCGGTTATTAAGGCAGATGCGTATGGGCACGGCTTGCTGCTGGTGGCAAAGGCGTTGTCAAACGTTGATGGCTTTGCGGTGGCAAGATTAGAGGAAGCGATTACCTTACGTAACGCCGGCATTACCAAACCCATTCTAGTGTTAGCGGGCTTCGTCGAAGAGGGCGAAGTGTCCGAGTTTTCTCATTATGATTTAGACGCGGTTATTCATAGTGAATATCAAATAGAGCTGCTCAACTCGGGCACCCTATCTAAGCCTATTAGTGTGTGGTTAAAAATTAATACGGGTATGAATCGTTTAGGCGTTGAGGCTTCTAGCGTCAGCCGTATTAATGACCGCTTATTACTATCGGGTAAAGTTCGCCAGCCGATTAAACTAATGACGCACCTAGCCTGCGCTGACGATATGGCTTCAAGCTCAACGGAAGAACAGCTTCAGGTATTTGATGAGAGTATCAAAGGCTTAACGGGCGAGCAAAGTATCGCTAATTCTGCTGGGGTTTTAGGCTGGCAATACACACAACGACACTGGGTCAGACCGGGTATTATGCTCTATGGCGGAAGTCCTTTTATCGATAAAACAGCCGCAGAAGTTGGACTGAAGCCGGTGATGACGTTAGTTAGTAAGGTCATATCGCTGCACACCGTCAAGAAAGGAGAACGCGTCGGCTATGGCGGTAGTTGGACGGCTGCTAAAACCAGTTTAATCGCGACGATTGGCATTGGCTATGGTGATGGTTACCCACGTCACGCGATAACGGGTACGCCGGTGATTGTTGCCGGTCAAAAAGCCCATTTAGTCGGGCGTGTTTCAATGGATACTATTAATGCGGACGTGAGCCATTGCCACGATATCCGCGTTGGCGATGAGGTCGTTTTATGGGGTGACGGGCTGCCGATTGATGACATCGCTGAAAAAAGCAGTACCATTTCATATGAATTAATGTGCGGCGTTACTGAGCGAGTGAGAAGAATAGTTAGAGAAAAGGACGATGGCGAGTAAACAAAAAACTCTTTATAGTTGCCGCGAATGTGGCGTTAAAGTTTCAAAGTGGTCCGGGCAATGCCAGGATTGTGGCGGCTGGAATACGCTTGAAGAATCAACTATGTCGAGTTCGTCAGCGGTTAACCGCTTTAGTGGTTACGCTGGCGAAACGAATTCTGCCGAAGTAGAAATACTGTCGAACGTCAAAACGGGACTTATCGAACGGACGAAGAGCGGGTTAGATGAATTAGATCGCGTATTAGGCGGTGGTATTGTGCCGGGTTCGGCTATTTTAATCGGTGGTGATCCAGGCATTGGTAAATCAACTTTATTACTACAAGCCCTGGCCAGCTTAAGTCAGAACTCAAACGCCTTATACGTTAGCGGCGAAGAATCTGCGCAACAAGTTAGTATGCGCGCCAATAGGCTGCAGCTATCGGTCGATAAAGTCAAAATCCTATGTGAGATATCGCTTGAAGTTATCTTAGCGACCGCTGAAAAACTCTCGGCCGATGTGTTGGTGATTGACTCTATTCAAACGGTATTTAGCGATGAACTACAGTCTGCTCCAGGCTCGGTTGGACAAGTAAGAGAATGTGCGGCTCGCTTAGTGCGCTTTGCGAAACGCACAAATACGACCATATTTTTAGTCGGTCACGTGACCAAAGAAGGCGCTATAGCAGGGCCGCGAGTGCTTGAACATATGGTGGATTCAGTGCTGTATTTCGAAGGCGACTCGGGTAGCCGTTTCCGGATTATTCGCGCAATAAAAAATCGCTTCGGTGCGGTTAACGAGCTGGGTGTATTTGCGATGTCGGAAAAGGGGCTTCGCGAAGTGACTAACCCATCTGCTATTTTTCTATCACGACACGAGCAAGAGGTGCCCGGCAGCGTTGTAATGGTGACGCGGGAAGGCTCCAGGCCTTTATTGGTTGAAGTGCAGGCGCTGGTTGATGAAAGCCGGCAGGGTAACCCGAAACGGGTAACGGTTGGAATGGACCAGAATAGGCTGGCTATGTTGTTGGCTATTTTGCACCGTCATGGGCAATGTTCACTGTTAGATCAGGACGTTTTTGTGAATATCGTTGGCGGCCTAAAAATAATTGAAACCGGTGGTGACTTGGCGGTTGTCGCGGCCTTACTTTCTAGCTTTAAAGCTAGAAATATCCCAAAAGACTGGGTCGTATTCGGTGAGCTCGGTTTATCGGGTGAAGTACGCCCCGTACCAAATGGTGAAGAACGATTGAGAGAAGCTGCAAAGCACGGGTTTACCTTTGCCTTGGCGCCCAAGGGCAATATTCCAAAAGGTGGGATAAATGGACTTAAGATACACCCAGTCAGCGTATTAAAAGATGCGTTGGAGTTTTTTTAAGGTAGTTCGGCCGCAAGGAGAGCGCTTAGTGCGTGCAAGTTTCTTTCTAACATTGTTGAGTCGCCCATATTAAGCTCAACGAGTCTTCTCAATGATGTGATGCTATCGATATCGATGTCATTAAATTGCAGGCCAATTTGATCGTTTTCGCCGATGAAAACTATATTCGTTGAAGCACCAATAACCAGGTCTTCGTGCAAAATAATTTCAAGTTTTAACGAATCTCCAGCGTTAAACATTTTTGTCTCAGTATCGCCCTCAACTAAACATCCATTAAGTGATATATCAAGTAATTGACATGGGATTGAAAGGTTTTCTGGAGTAATTAGGCAGCTGTAGGCATCGTGAAAGATACGCTTAAATCGCCTTTTGTCTTCATCTAATGTATCCATAGGTTGATTTTATTCAATAAAGAAAGTGTAGTTGTTGCCAGAAATATGAATCTTTGTGTCGTCGTCTAACTTCGTTTCAGCGGCAATAGCTACACCATCAACCTTGATATCGACATTATCCATCAGCCTTGAAAAATAATAACCCGTTGGCCTTTTGGCAATAATAGCCGGTATAGCGTCGGCAACTTTCAACTCATTAACGGCCTTATTTAAGCTAATAATTCGGCCAATATCCGCTCCGTTCATCACTTGTAAAATGGCACTAGTAGCTTTAGCGTTTCGGCTGGCTGTGTTTTGAGTTGAAGCATATACGTCACTAACCTGGTTGTTATCCAAATTTAGAGAATCAGGGTTATCTGAGAAGTGAAGCGCGTGTTTGCCGAGTTTAATAACGTCACCCTGATGGAGCAGTTGGCGACGAACTAATTTATTATCGATTGAAGTTGGAAATTGTTCTGACAGGTTTTCGATAAAATATTTGCCGGATAGATGGGATACCTTGATATGCGATGGTGCTATGGCAAGGCTGTCTATTACAAATGTATTTGAGGCTTCTCGGCCAATGCTAAATACGTCGCCGTCGAGATGAAAAACATCGACCGGTCTATTGTTAAAATAAAGGGTTAACTTCGCCATAAAGAAAGTAGTTTCAATAGTAGGCTTAAGTATAGAGTTTTTTGAAAAGCTCTGTTGTATTTATATGATTTTGTTGGATTGAAACTTCGCAAGTTTGACGGAGTTCTCATCCATTTGCACAATTTCAATCGGGTGACCATACAGTTTAAGGCTGGTGCCCTGTTCTGGAATGGATTCCAGATACTCGAGTATCAGGCCGTTGAGCGTTTTAGGGCCTCCGGTAGGCAGGGACCAGTGTAAGGAACGATTCAGCTCTCTAATGGTAATGTTGCCATTGATAAACAGCGAGCCATCAGGCTTTTTTTGAATATCGGGGGAGCTATCTGACGGATCAGTGGTGAATTCGCCAATCACCTCTTCGAGAACGTCGTGTAAGGTTATCAGGCCGAGAATATTGCCATACTCATCAACGACAAGAGCCAATTGCTGCTTGTTTTGTTGGAAGTTAATGAGTTGTTGATAGAGGCTCGTATTATTAGGAATAAAGTAGGGGTCACGTTTAACGGATAGCAGTTTTTCGTGATTAAAACCATTACTATTGATTAAGCTAAAAAGGTCTTTTATCCGAAAGTAACCCTGTACATTGTCGATATTGGTTTTAAAAACGAGCAGGTTTGAATACGGCGAGCTAAATAATTGTTTTTTTATTTCATCAATATCATCATCGAGGTCGAGCCCGTGAATTTCATTGATGGGGATCATAATATCCTCTACGGTCACTTCCTCAAGATCTAAAATTCCTAACAACATGTCCTTATGTGCCTCGGGAATTAGAGTGCCTGCCTCGGTAACAACGGTCCGTAGTTCTTCGTGCCTCATGGAGGCATCCGCGTCTTGATGTACGTTTATACCGAGTGCTTTAAGCAGTAGATTCGATAGTGTGTTAACGAACCAAACGAAAGGGTATAGAACTTTCAGCAACGGTGTGTAAATGATCGAAGCAAAGAAAGCTAAACGTTCAGGATGGATAGCGGCCCAGGTCTTTGGTGTGACCTCCGAAAAAATTAAAATAACAAATGTTAATAAGCCAGTGGCAATAGCAATACCTGCTTCACCATATAATCGCAGTGCAATGATGGTGGCGATAGAGGTGGCTAAAATATTTACAAAGTTATTGCCAAGCAAAATAAGGCCAAGCAAGCGGTCTGGTTTTTGGAGCAGTTTGTGGGCCATTTTCGCCCCCAGATGGTTACTTTTCATTAAATGCAGCAATCGATACCGATTAACACGCATTAAGGCGGTTTCAGAGCCTGAAAAAAAAGCAGATAGAAGTATGAGTACGGCCAGCAGGCCAAAAAGGAATTCTAAAGAAAGTTCGGTCACATTGATGGTTTGTAATGAATGATATAAATATGTTCTAAGACTTGCCTCGATAGCTGTCAAGTTAAATCTAGATATGAGGGTCGTAAATTGGCGAATGGGTAAAAAAATTGCCTAAAGCGCCAGTTTTTTGACATACTAATCGTAATTCGGTTTTTTAACGGTAATGAGTTTTTAATTTTATGGCGCTACAAAAAGTATTGGTAATCGATAGTGAGGAAAAGCGCTGTTCTCAAATTGAAACAGTGATGGAGTTCTTGGACTATAAAACAAAGTCGATAACGTTTGACAAGTTGCAAGGTGCCGTCAATAAAGAAGAGTCACCACTTATTATAGTGGCTGAAGGGGTGAAGTTTTCTGAAGATGATATTTTTGCTTTTTTTGCCCAATATAAAAGCCAGCAACCCTTTGTATACATACATAATAAAGGTAAAGCAGCAAAAATTTCTAAAACACTTTTACGCTACCTTGTGCCATTAGAGTGGCCAACGACGTACCAAAATTTTATTAACTGTATCCGCAAGGTGCAGTTAGCCGAAAGCGCGTTAAATGAAGAGGTATCTCAACGGGCTTCTGAATTATTTAGAAGTTTGGTTGGTAATAGCCAGGAAGTAAAACGGGTCAGGCAGCTGATTCAACAAGTCTGTGTATCGGATGCAACGGTTTTAATTTTAGGAGAGTCGGGTACGGGTAAGGAAGTGATCGCGCGTAATGTTCATTACCATTCGGCACGCCGACAAAAAGCATTCGTTCCTATTAACTGTGGCGCGATCCCCGGCGAACTACTAGAAAGCGAATTATTTGGCCATGAAAAAGGCGCCTTTACCGGTGCATTAACGGCCAGACAGGGTCGTTTTGAATTAGCCGAAGGCGGCACCCTGTTTCTAGATGAAATTGGTGATATGCCGATGCAAATGCAGGTTAAGCTGCTGCGTGTGCTGCAAGAAAAGGTATTTGAGCGAGTGGGTAGTAATAAACCCATTCGCTGTGATGTACGCGTGCTAGCGGCGACACACAGAGATCTGCAAAAAGAAATAGAGGCAGGGAATTTTCGAGAAGACTTGTTTTATAGGTTAGACGTTTTTCCAATTACTATTGCGCCATTAAGGGATCGAGCTGAAGATATTCCTATATTGATCAGTGAGTTGGTGCAACGAATCGAACACGATAAAAAAGGCACCGTACGTTTTACCTCAGCCGCTTTAATGGCCTTGTGCCAGCATGATTGGCCTGGCAATGTAAGAGAGTTGGCGAATATGGTCGAAAGACTCGCCATTATTCATGCTTATGGTGTTGTAGACCTTAAAGATTTGCCGGATAAATTTCATCAATATATTAATGCGTCTGCAGATATTCAGCAGGAACTGACCTTAGAAGCAGATTCATTCGAAGAACCTAAAGTATCCACGGGTGTCGCGCCGTCGCCTTCCTATAGCAATCTTTCTTCGGGTATTTTACCAGAACAGGGAATGGACCTAAAAGAACACTTAAACGATTTAGAATACTCCTTGATTCAGCAAGCGTTGGATGATTCAGCTGGTGTAGTGGCCCACGCGGCTAAAAAACTGAATATGCGCCGTACGACGCTGGTAGAAAAAATGCGTAAACATGGGCTCCAAAGAATGGATTGAACGCCCATTATTTGACGGTTAAAAATCAATTATTTTTAACCTATTGTTTTATAAGTAAAAATATACTTGGCATGTTTTTAGCATTAGTTGTAATACATTTTATTGATATTGCAGCTAATGAACCTAAACGCGACCACAGAACTGACTCATAAGGGCCAACCGTTAGAAGAAGCGTTCCATGCTTTCAATCAAATTTCGCAACACCTGACGGACTCTTATCAACAACTAGAACAGCAAGTTGTTGTACTAAGCCAGGAACTCGCAAGAGCAAACGCCGAAAAAATTCAACACCTTTCAGATAAGGAAGCACTAGCAGGACAACTGGAAGGTTTGATAGAAGCTTTACCGGGTGCGGTGATTGTTTTAAATGCTGAAAAAATCATCGTTAAGGCGAATGCTTGCGCAAGACTCTGGCTGCAAGAAGACCTTATCGGTCGACAATGGCCCGCACTAAAAGCGACGTGCCTGAGTGATAGTGATCATATTGATGATCAATTTACGCTACAAAATGGCAAGGTCATAGCGCTTTCAACTACTCGTCTAATGGGGCAAGCGGGCGACGTGGTTTTGTTGAGCGATATCACTCAACAACAAAAATTACATCAACAACTCGAACACAAAAAGAAGCTCGCCGAGATGGGCGAGTTTTCAGCGAGTCTGGCGCATCAGATCCGAACGCCCTTAGCGTCTGCGTTGTTATACGCGTCCCAATTAAGTTCAGATGTTTTAACGAAGGAATCGCAACAAAAATTTTCATTAAAGCTACTCGAGCGCTTAAGACGTCTGGATTCACAAGTAACAGATATGCTGAGTTACTCACATAACGGGCACTTCATGAAAACATCGGTCGAATTAGCGAGTTTTCTCGATCGTCTGACGGACCTTTATAGGGATAAATTAGTGGAATTTCATTATCCAGCTAATTTAAGTGGTCAAATTTTTATTAGCGAAGACGCCGTTATTGGAGCGCTCGCAAATCTTATTGATAACGCATTAGACGCCGAGGTTGGTCATACAAAAGTGGTGTGTGACGTTGCCGTATACGGTCCTAACGATTTAAAAATCAGTATCAAGGACGAAGGGGCTGGAATAACAACACAAGAGCAGCAACGAATTTTTGAGCCTTTTTACAGCAGTAAAACCAATGGTACGGGCTTAGGCCTGGCGGTGGTTAAAGAGGTCGTTAATGCGCACGATGGAAAAATAAAATGCACGTCGGAGATAGGGGTTGGCACGACTATGGAATTAATCTTGCCCGTCGTTATCTCAGCGTCAGCTCAACCTTCAATTAGGAGTTATTAAACCGATGAAAGATATAGATGTATTGATCGTTGAAGATGATATGCCATTACAAGAAGCGTTAGATGATGCCTTGTCGAATTACGGCTATAGCACAAAGTGCGTCAATAACGGTTTAGAAGCTTTAAAAGCGCTAGAGAAGTACCACGCTCGACTCGTTATCAGTGATGTTCAAATGAAGCAGATGGACGGTTTGCAACTGCTGGAAGAATTAAAGTCACGTTTCCCAAACCTTCCTGTTTTGTTAATGACCGCCCACGCCTGCGTCGAAAAAGCGGTGAGGTCGATTAAAGCCGGCGCCTCCGACTATATGACAAAGCCATTCGAGATCAGCGCACTGATTAAAAATGTTGAGAAAACGATTGCACCTGTGGCCACGACGTTTGGTGAACTGCCTAGTAACGACAGTTGTATGAAAGACATCGTAGCGCTAGCGGGTCGGGTGGCAAAAAGTGAAGTGACGGTGTTGATTCAGGGCGAAAGTGGCACCGGAAAAGAGGTGATATCGCGCTTTATTCACAAAAATTCGGCTAGAAGCAAACAAGCCTTCGTGGCCGTTAATTGCGCGGCGATTCCTGAAAACATGCTTGAGGCGATGCTGTTTGGTTATGAAAAGGGAGCCTTTACCGGCGCGTACCAGGCTGCACCGGGAAAATTTGAGCAAGCTCAGGGTGGGACCATTTTGCTGGATGAAATTTCAGAAATGAATATTTTGTTACAGGCCAAATTATTGCGCGTTTTGCAAGAAAAGGAAGTAGAGCGTTTGGGTGGTAGAAAAACGATTCCATTAGACGTACGCGTCTTGGCAACAACAAATAGAAATTTGCGAGAATTCGTTAATGAAGGCAAGTTTAGAGAAGACTTGTTGTACAGAATTAACGTCTTCCCGATTAATATCCCGCCACTTAGAGAGCGTAAAGCGGATGTTTTAGCCTTAGCAAAAACCATGATAGCGAGACATTATGTCGGCGAACAGTCGGTTCCTGGCTTAACAGCGGGTGCGATTAAACTGCTGGAAGGGCACCCTTGGCAAGGCAACGTCAGAGAGCTAGAAAATGTTATCCAGCGCGCTTTAATTATGACTTCAAATTCCGAAATCAGTGAAGCGGATTTGATTTTCGAACTAGGTGAATCGCCAGTCTCACCGATAGCAAATATGGATGCGAATAGCGAAAATGGGCTGAATGAAGGCGTTAAAGCCGTTGAAGATAAGTTGATTTTAGAAACACTTGTGCATTCCAACGGCAGTAGAAAGAATACGGCCGAACGGCTGGGTATTAGCGCAAGAACGTTACGCTACAAGATTGCTCGTATGCGCGATGCTGGCGTAGAGATACCAGCGTGAATTCAATGATTTATTTAAGCAGTCTTAATTATCAAACAGGGGAAATCAAATGAGTAACATGGAAATCAATAGTGTCTTAGCCCAAATGCGCGCCATGTCGGTTCAAGCCCAAAGCCCCATTGCGGAAACTAAATCTACGACATCGACAGATTTTTCGAGCATGCTGAGCCAATCTATCGAAGCGGTTAATAAAACGCAACAACAGGCAGGCGCGTTAACAACGGCATTTGAAAAAGGCGAAACAGACGCCAGCCTGGCCGAAGTGATGGTGTCTCTGCAAAAGGCTAATTTGTCTTTTCAGACGGTGTTACAGACCAGAAATAAACTCATTGATGCGTATAAAGACGTGATGCGGATGACGATGTAATTTGCGGTTTCATCGCAACAACTATTAAGATAATCAAAGGTATAAATTTATGGCAACACCGGCATCACAAGCAACCTTGCAAATGCAATCACCCCAAACCAATATGATGCTGCGTCAAGTTGGCGTTATGCTAGCTCTGGCCGTCAGCGTCGCGCTCGGGGTTGCGGTCGTGTTATGGTCGCAAACGCCTAATTACAGCCTGCTATACAGCAACCTCGGCGACCGAGAGCTCAGCGCCGTGGTGTCTGGTTTACAGCAATCGGGTGTCGAGTATAAATTGGATGCCGGTTCTGGCGCTATTTTAGTGCCTTCTACCGAGGTCGATGAGTTGCGCTTAAAGCTTGCAGGTCTTGGTTTGCCGCGAGGAGGCGGGCAAGGTTTTGAACTGTTAGAGAAAGAGTCTGGTTTTGGTACCAGTCACTCTATTGAGAAGGTTCGTATCCAACGCGCACTCGAGGGTGAAATTGCGCGTTCGATTGTTACTATTCAAAGCGTTCGGTCAGCGCGTGTCTTATTGGCGATACCTAAACAGTCGGTCTTTTTAAGGCATCGAAGCACCCCCAGTGCGTCTGTGGTAGTAGATATGCACCAGGGGCGAGAACTTAAAAAAGGCGAAGTGGCCGCGGTTTTACACCTTGTCTCTTCAGCCGTGCCACAACTTGACTCTACACACGTCACTATCGTCGACCAAAAAGGAACCTTGCTGAGCTCGAGATCATCAGATGATTCGATGTCAATGACCAGCAATCAATTTCAGTATAAGCAGGGCGTGGAGGAGCACTTAATCAACCGCGTAGAAAGTATTTTGTTACCGATTGTTGGAGCGGGGGCGATTAGGGCTTCGGTATCAGCGGACGTTGACTTTACAATAACCGAACAAACGCAAGAACAATATAACCCCGATCTACCGTCCTTAAGAAGCGAGCAAGTGACCGAGGAGCAAAGTAGTTTAGCGGGAGCACAAGGCGTGCCTGGCGCATTATCAAATCAACCACCGGCAACGGGTATAGCGCCCGAACTGGCCGTTATAGGGGCGGCCGCGAGTGCGACCTCGGGATCAATGAACATCAATAAACGCGCGGTTAAAAATTACGAACTCGATAAGAAAATTAGTCACACTCAATTATCAACAGGGCGCTTGACACGCATAACTGTGGCGGTCGTTATTGATAATAAACAGGGGGCTTCTGCGGAAGGAGGAGCCACTTCTGAGGCGCATACTGTCGATGACCTGGCAAAGTTTACTAGCCTGGTGAAAGAAGCGATAGGCTTTAATGAACTACGCGGAGACAGTGTTACGGTGACTAATTTGGCATTTAAACTACCAGAAGCGCTGGCCCCTTTGCCAGAAATACCTTTATGGGAGCAGTCCTGGGTGTTAAATTTAGCGAAGCAGGCGGTCGGTGGTATTTTCGCGCTATTGCTTATTTTTGTGGTGTTAAAACCAACCATCAGGAGTCTCTTGGCAAAGCCAACGCCTAGCGCGTTGCCGGCAGCGCTTCAGGGTGTAATGGTTGGAGAAGACGGTCAGCCGACGACACAATCAGGCGACGGTGGGCAATTTTCTCTAGAAGCTGACGAAGAATTAATGCGCTTAGAAGCGCCCAAAAGCTATGAACAAAGACTGGAAATGGCTCAAAAAATTGCTGGAGAAGACCCTAAACGGGTGGCCCAAGTAATGAAAACCTGGATACAAGAATAATGGCCGAAGCACAAGCAAAAAATGAAGAATTAAACGGAATCTCGCAGGCCGCTGTTCTACTATTATCTTTAGGCGAAGAGCACGCGGCTGGCGTGATGAAGCATATGGGGCCGAAAGAGGTCCAGATGGTGGGTTCGGCGATGGCGACGCTTGAAAATATTACCACCGAAACACTAGATAAAGTCGTGGCTCAATTTATTAGTACCATTGGTGGTCAGACTGCTTTAGGTATAGACTCTGATAGTTATATAAAAAATGTTTTAACCAATGCGTTGGGTGCCGACAAAGCGGGTGGTGTGATCGACCGTATTTTGTTGGGTAGGAACTCGAAAGGTTTAGAGCAGTTGAAATGGATGGACCCACGCTCTATTGCGGATTTAATCCGTTTGGAGCACCCACAAATCATCGCGATTGTTATCTCTTATCTGGATGGTGACCAGGCAGCTGAAACTTTGAGCCACCTGTCCGCCAGGTTAAGACCCGATGTTTTAATGCGTGTTGCCGTATTGGAAGGCGTTCAACCCGCTGCTCTTCAGGAGCTAGATGTGATTATGGAAAAACAATTGTCCGGAAATTCTGGTGTTCAATCTGCTTCTATGGGTGGCATTAAAACGGTTGCTAATATTTTGAATTTTATGGAATCCTCGCTCAGCGCCGAGTTAATCGATAGTATCGGCGAAGTAGATGAAGAGATTGGACAACAAATTCAAGATAAGATGTTTGTCTTTGATAACCTTATTGACGTTGATGAAAGGGGTATTCAGGGTTTGCTGAAAGAAGTTTCAACAGATGTACTGACGGTTGCCTTACGTGGTGCAGATAATGCGCTAAAAGAGAAAGTGTTTGCCAATATGTCTAAACGCGCTGCCGAAATGTTGCGTGATGACATGGAGGCCGCACCTCCGGCCAGAGTGAGTGATGTTGAAGCGGCACAAAAAGAAATATTGATTATTGCAAGGCGTTTATCTGATTCAGGTGAGATTTCTTTAGGTGGCGGCGGAGGCGATGATTTTGTCTAAGTCACCCTCAAAAATAGAAGATATTACGTCGTGGAAGTTTCCCTCTTTTGCAGGGTCAACTTCGGTTGACGTCGACATTGGGAAGGTCAAGGTGCCTACTGCGGGCGAGCTCGACAAACTCCAGCAGCAAGTGACGCAAGAGGCTTCAAAAAAAGGTTATGAGGAAGGCTTTGCAAAAGGGCTAAAAGCCAGCGATGCTCAAATTACGCAAAAAGTGAGTCAGCTAGAATCTGTACTTCAAGCGATGCAAGGCCCTTTTGATGAATTTGATGAACGGGTGGAAAGTGAAATTGCCGCGCTGGCGATTCAAATTGCAAGACAACTCATTCGTCGCGAAATAAAATTTGATTCTGGGCAGGTGATCGCCGTGGTTAAAGAGGCGCTCGCCGCTTTACCGTCGAGTTCACAAAATATACAGTTATTCTTACATCCAGAAGATGCAAAACTCGTCATCTCAGCACTATCCTTGGGCGAGGCAGACGAAACGCGCTGGCAGGTGATTGAAGACCCTGTTCTTAGTCGCGGTGGTTGTCGTGTTGTGACGGATGTGTCGACCATTGATGCGACGATTGAAAATCGACTATCGGCCATTATTGCTCAAGCACTAGGCGATGAAAGAACGACGCCATGAATGAACCCGCTTTCGTAACAGAGCGTTCAAATAAATGGTTGAATCGGCTCAAGCTGTATAAGAAAAGGATTCAGGCTGGGCAACCCATGTTAGTAGAAGGCAAGCTCACAAGAATGGTGGGTCTGACCCTGGAAGCTGTCGGATGCCGTTCGACGATTGGCGGTCGATGCATCATTGAAACGGTCGACGGAAATCGCACCGAGGCCGAAGTAGTGGGGTTTTCAGCAGAACGCCTGTTTCTGATGTCTACGGGTGAAATCAGAGGGCTTGAACAAGATTGCCGGGTCATCCCGTTGGGACTGACCAGTATGGCGCACGTAGGATCGGCCCTGTTAGGTAGAGTGGTTGATGGTGGGGGCAAGCCGCTCGATGGCAAAGGCCCGGTTCATACAACGGATACCATGCCATTGCACGGCAGGCCGATAAATCCATTGGGTCGAAAACCCATATCGGAGCCACTAAACGTGGGGATCAGGGCGATTAATTCATTGCTGACGGTTGGTCGCGGCCAGCGTCTGGGCTTATTTGCTGGTAGCGGTGTGGGCAAAAGTGTATTGCTCGGCATGATGACGCGATATACCAGCGCAGACGTAATCGTCGTTGGTTTAATTGGCGAACGTGGACGAGAAGTAAACGAATTTGTTAGAAAAAGTTTAGGCGAAGAAGGCTTGGCGCGCGCAGTTGTCGTTGCAACGCCGGCTGATCACCCACCTTTAATGCGCATGCACGGCGCGATGCTGGCGACCAGTATCGCTGAATATTTTCGTGATCAAGGTAAAAATGTTTTATTGTTAATGGATTCGTTAACCCGGTACGCACAAGCCCAGCGGGAAATTGCTCTAGCGATCAACGAACCTCCTGCCACAAAGGGCTATCCGCCATCAGTTTTTAGTAAATTACCCGGCCTGGTCGAGCGCGCCGGTAATTCAGATGAGGGTAGTGGTTCCATTACGGCGTTCTATACGGTTTTAACAGAAGGGGATGACTCTAATGACCCCATCGCCGACGCGAGTCGAGCCATTTTAGACGGCCATATACATTTATCGAGAAGTTTGGCCGAGGCGGGACATTTTCCTGCCATCGATATGGAAGCGTCGGTGAGCCGGTTAATGACCGAAGTCGTACCAGAAGATCATCAGGATCTGGCGCGGGAATTTCGGCGAATAAATTCGACCTACCAAAAGAATGTAGACTTAGTTAATGTGGGTGCTTACCAACCAGGTGCAAATGCTGCTGTGGATCAGGCCATTGATATGCATGAATCGATGATAGACTTTCTTCAGCAAGGCTTGAATGAGGCGGTGGATTTTGATGAAAGCCTCGACGATTTACAGCAGGTTTTACAAGGAACCAGCTAATGATCAATCGGGGAAAATGTAATTTGGAGGCGCGTTGAAGAAATCAAAAAGACTGGAACCAGTCAAAAAAATCGCTGAAAACAAAGAAACCGCGGCGGCTATTAAGGTGGCGAAATCTGTCTCAGAGAAAGAGGCTAGCCTCGATCAGTTGGAAAAACTGCGGGGATATCGTGATGACTATATCGTTCAGTTTAAAACCAAAGGGCTGGGTGGTATGTCCGCATCAAGGCTTCAGGACTACCAAGCTTTTGTGCACAAGCTAGACCGCGCAATAGAAGAGCAAATTCGGGCGGTTCAAGGTAAGCATGATCAGGTGGATGAGCACAAGCAGGCTTTTCAAAAAACCAATAGCCGAAAAAAAGCGGTTGAAAAATTGATTGATAAAAACGTCAAGCAAGAAACTATTATCGAGCAACGAAAAGAGCAAAATGAAGCGGACGATAGGCCTTCAGGCGGCGGCTCTCGAGAAGACGTTTTAAGGTGGCGCTTTAGTTAGATGGCATAGCTGGCATATGATGGAGAAACGCCAAGTTTATTTTTCGTTTATCTTATCTTGGTTTATGCACTATAATTCGCCACTATGAATATTTCAGATTTACTTTCACAAGGTTTGGAGCTGATGGTTCTTGGGATGGGAATGGTTTTTTTCATCCTGGGTTTATTGGTGATCCTTATTAAAGCGTTATCGGCTTTGATAATGAAATACGAACCCGCTGTGGTAGCCGATAGCGTTAAAAGCCAAGGCGCTTCTCAAATTGACGAAGACATTGTTGCCGCTATTTCGATTGCGGTTCAGCGTTTCCGCTCTAATTAATAGACAACTTATGACGAATCCATTAAAAATTACCGATGTCGTGTTGCGCGACGCTCACCAGTCTCTATTTGCAACGAGGTTGCGAATCGAAGATATGTTACCTATCGCTGAGAAATTAGATAAGATCGGCTATTGGTCACTTGAAACATGGGGTGGAGCCACGTTTGATTCTTGTATCCGCTATTTAGGTGAAGACCCATGGGAGCGTTTGAGGCTACTTAAAAAAGCGATGCCAAATACCCCGCAGCAAATGCTGTTACGCGGCCAAAACCTTTTAGGTTATAGGCATTATGCCGATGACGTGGTACATAAATTTGTTGAACGCGCCGCGGATAATGGCATGGACGTATTTCGTATTTTTGATGCGATGAACGATATTCGTAATCTGGAAACTGCCATTAAAGCGACTGTCGAAGTGGGTAAGCACGCGCAAGGCACCATTTCTTACACCGAAAGCCCCGTGCATACGCTCGAAGGCTGGGTGACTATGGGTAAGCAGCTAGAAGATCAAGGCTGCCACTCAATTGCGATCAAAGATATGGCGGGTTTATTGAAGCCTTACGTGGCAGCGGAGCTTGTGAAACGTTTAAAAGCAGAATGTGATATTCCGATTGCCTTGCATTGTCACGCAACGACGGGCATGAGCGTAGCCACTTGCCTTAAAGCGGTTGACGCTGGCCTGGATATGCTAGATACGGCGATTTCTTCAATGAGTATGACCTATGGGCACTCACCGACTGAAACGTTTATCGCCATGCTGGAAGGAACAGAGCGCGCTACTGGATTGGATATTAATCTAGTCGAAGAGATTGCCGCCTACTTTAGAAAGGTACGACCCAAGTACGCAGAATTTGAGGGTTCGCTAAAAGGCGTAGACTCGAGAATTTTGATAGCTCAAGTGCCCGGAGGCATGTTGACGAACCTTGAAAGTCAATTGAAGCAACAAAATGCGGCCGATAAGATTGATGAGGTGCTGGCTGAAATCCCTACCGTTCGAAAGGACCTGGGTTATTTGCCATTAGTCACACCGACGTCGCAAATCGTCGGTACTCAAGCCGTCATGAACGTTTTAATGGGTGAGCGTTATAAATCAATCAGTAAAGAAACGGCTGGCGTACTCAAAGGTGAATATGGCTCAACCCCCGCTGCTGTCGATGCAGAGCTTCAGTTACGGGTTTTAGATGGAGCGCAGGCGATTACCTGCCGCCCAGCCGATTTAATTGACGATGAACTGGATAAATTGACAGCCGAACTTGAGACTAAAGCAAAAGCCGAAGGTTTACAGTTGGCAGATCAAGCCATTGATGACGTTTTAACCTACGCTTTATTTCCTCAGGTTGGTTTGGACTTTATCAAAAACAGAAATAACCCAGACGCGTTTGAGCCCGTTCCAACAGGTTTAGTGATGGCCGCACCATCAGTTTCCAATACGAGTGAAACGTACGACGTTGAGGTGAATGGCAAACTTTATTCTGTACAAGTAGGGCCTGCGGGATCAATAGAAAATCTTCAGAAAATGAGTCCGGTTAAAGCGCCTATTGCTGCGCCTATCCCGGCTCAAGCAGAGGCAGAGGGGTCATATTGTCAGAATGATCCTTTATTGTCGCCAATGGCCGGCAATATTATAAGGATTGGAGTCGCAAGGGGTGATGATGTACATCGGGGTGATGTTGTTATTATTCTAGAAGCGATGAAAATGGAAACCGAAATCAGGGCGCATATTGAAGGCCAAATTTCGGATATTTTTGTGAAAGAAGGCGAGTCTGTTCCAGCAGGCGCACCTTTGATTCTAATTTGCTAGGTATTAGATAATGGATAGTGGCGTACTACAAATTTGGCAATCGACCGGCATTGCCAATTTCGAATGGGGTAATATATTGATGATAGGCGTTGGCTTATTGTTAATTTATCTAGCGATAGCTAAAAACTTCGAACCGTTATTGCTTCTGCCGATTGGTTTTGGTGGTATTTTAGCCAATATTCCGGTCGCTGGTATCAGTGGACCCGATGGTATGCTGGGTATTTTGTACCATATGGGCGTCGATACGGGCTTGTTCCCGTTGTTGATCTTTATGGGTGTCGGAGCGTTGACTGATTTTGGTGCACTTATTGCGATGCCTAGTTTATTAGTTCTTGGGGCGGCAGCTCAAGTAGGGATTTTTGCGACCTTGCTGGGCGCTTTAGCGATGAATATGATCCCCGGTATGGAGTTCAGTTTGGCAGACGCCTCGGCGATTGCTATTATTGGTGGCGCAGACGGGCCTACCGCTATCTTTCTGGCGTCAAAATTAGCGCCAGACTTATTGGGTGCTATTGCCGTGGCGGCTTATTCTTACATGGCACTGGTACCGATTATCCAACCTCCCATTATGCGTGCCTTAACCACGGAAAGTGAACGTAAGGTGGAAATGAAGCACCTGCGACACGTGAGTAAAAAAGAACGCATTATTTTTCCGTTATTAATTTTAGCGGTCGTTATTTTGTTCTTGCCCGCATCGGCACCGCTAATTGGTATGTTAGCTTTCGGTAACTTATTACGCGAAAGTGGCGTGGTGGATCGACTCAGTTCGACCGCACAAAATGAGCTCATTAATATCGTCACCATTTTTCTGGGACTGGCGGTAGGTTCAAAACTGTCGGCAGAAAAATTCTTGACGGCTGAGACGCTCGGTATTTTGGTACTGGGTATGGTCGCTTTCTCCATGGGCACCGCTGGCGGCCTGTTAATGGGCAAGCTGATGCATAAGTTAACGGGCGGAAAGGTGAACCCCTTAATTGGCGCGGCGGGCGTATCTGCGGTACCGATGGCTGCCCGGGTCGTGAATAAAGTGGGGCAGGAAGCTAACCCGCATAATTTCTTATTGATGCACGCGATGGGGCCAAATGTAGCGGGCGTTATTGGTTCTGCCGTAGCGGCGGGTGTGTTGCTGGCTATTGTCGGCTAGTTAAACGCTTCTCAAGTGTTTAGATAAGTTTGCTTTGAAGACTTTTGTTCTGTTTTTTCCACTTGCTTTAGCGACATAAAGTGCTTCATCAGCCTGCTTAAATAGATCGCCGCCGGTCAACTCATCAGTGTGCATAGAAGATAGCCCGGCACTGACGGTAACAATACTTTCAACGGTTGATGCCTCGTGTGGTATGGCGAGTGAATTGACAGACATACGGATTCGTTCGGCTACTTCATAAGCCCCAGTCGTGTCAGTAGATGGCAATAACACAACAAACTCTTCACCTCCAAAGCGTGCAACGTAATCGGTACTTCGAGGTAAGGTGGTTGAAATAGTTTCGGCGACGCGCTTGAGTGTTAAATCTCCAAGGTCGTGACCGTAAAAGTCGTTGTATTGCTTGAATGAATCGATATCAAAAAGCAGTAGGGCGAGTTTTTGACCCGATCGTTTAGCGGTATTTATTTCATCGGCAAGCCGGTTGTCATAAGACCGGCGGTTAGGAATTTGGGTTAGTGCATCTGTCTCGCTTAATCGTTTGTATTCTTCTTTAGCGCTTTCAATTTCAAGTGTTCTTTCTACAACTTGACGCTCGTTTTCCTTGCTTTGGCTAAGGTCGCGTATAAACAAGTTGTAGCGATTATCACCCGTTGCCCCGGTATCTTTGATGGTGATTAGAATGGGTGTTTTAATTAAACTTTTATGGTTGGCAAAATTTTCATGTGGTGAGCCTTTGTTTTCGTGAGTGTCTTCATCAAGTCGCGCTAGAAGTTCTTCAAAACCGGTTGAAACTAATATTTTAATGGGTTTGTTAATAACTTCTGCAGCCTCGTATCCAAATAACATTGAGGCGGCTCGATTATATTGTGTAATGAGGCCATCGTCGTTGAGGGAAATAATAGCGTCTAAAGCAGAATCAATAATGTTGTCATTAACGGTTTTTTTATGCGCCAGATAACGTTCGCCTTCTTTAAGCCAAATCATTAGAATATAAAGAAAGAAAATAGTTGAAAAACTAAATAGTGTGGCTAGGACCGTACTTTTTTTTTGGTTTGCAGCTAGTTGGTTTTGTAAATCAATTAAGAAAATGGCATTTTCTTTTTCGACTAAATCGATAAAATATTTTATCGTAATGATTATGGGTTTTTGGTTGGGAATTGCCGAATCGAATATTTTTTTTGCTGCTTCAGTGGTTTGTTCATTTAACAGTTGAGTTGCCACGAGCATTTGAATTTCAGAATTTTTAGCAGTGAGTGCGAGTAAGTCTTTTAGGGTGTTATTTTGCCGCTCTGTTAAGGAATAGCTTTTGAGCTCGTCACGAAATTTTCTGAACTTAGCCGCTTCAGTAAACAGATTTTGATATAAAGAATCCCTAATAAAAGCGTCGCGTTCATTGAGCATTTTTAGTAAAATTATTGTGCGGTTTTGGATAACTTGGGCCATTTCAGAGATAGCTCGGCTTTTTTCCTGCATAGCCAGAATAGAAAGTTCTGATTGCTTATACAGTTCATTTGACTTAATAGTCGTGCAATAGACCTCCCACCCCGTGTATAAACAGAGAAAAAGAAGTGCGATAATATATCGCTTCCTACTCAATTTTTTAATAGAGCGAGGCATTTTTATTTTTTCAAACCAACAAATCCATTTTAAGCTGGGCACGATTTTTTATTTTAGCCGAATTTCCCATGAATAGAAAACTATCTATAGCACCGATGATGGATTGGACGAACCGGCACTGTCGATACTTTCATCGGCTTTTATCGCCTAATGCCTTGTTGTACACAGAAATGGTGACTACTGGCGCGTTGCTATACGGTGACAAAGAGCGATTTCTAGCGTTTGATGGCTTCGAACAACCACTGGCTCTACAATTGGGGGGAAGTGAGCCTTTGGAAATGGCTCAATGTGCAAAATTTGCTGAAGATGCTGGCTATCAGGAAGTGAATATTAACGTAGGATGCCCGAGTGATCGCGTGCAAAGTGGACGTATTGGGGCATGTTTGATGGCAGAGGCGTCGATAGTCGCGCAATGTGTGTCAGAAATGCGTGATCAGGTGGCGATTCCTATCACCGTCAAGACGCGTATCGGTATCGATGATTTTGATTCGCCAGAGTTTTTATTAAGCTTTGTCGAAACGGTGGCTAAAGCGGGTTGCGATACGTTTATTATTCACGCGCGAAAAGCCATTTTAAAAGGCCTTTCACCGAAAGAGAACAGAACCATACCGCCATTAAATTACGACCGGGCCTACCAGGTAAAAAGAGAATTCCCTCACCTAACGGTTGTCGTTAATGGTGGTATAAAAACGGTGTCGGATATTCAGCGGCATTGGCAAAGCGTCGATGGGGTGATGATTGGTCGTGAGGCTTATCATAATCCTTTCTTTTTAGTTGACGTTGAACAGCAGTTATTTCAAAGCCCTTTACAGCAAAGGACTCAAGTGCTGGATAAATTTTTACCCTATGTAGAAGATCAATTAAGCAAAGGTGTTGCTTTGCAGAGCATTACCCGGCACATATTGGGCCTTTTTGCTGCGCAGCCGGGGGGTAAATATTGGCGGCGTTATTTAAGCGAAAATGCACGACATAAAAAGGCAGGAATAGAGGTTTTGTTCGCGGCGCTAGACGCAATGAAGCCGCATGAGGCAATTATTTAGCGGATATGAATTAATATAACGGTATACTTCTTAAACTTTATTTTAAGCCTTTACGAACATGGAAAAACTGTACAAACAAATAATTTCTGACATTGGTGAAGACGTCGACCGCCAGGGGCTGGTTGATACGCCTCAGCGTGCGGCTAAAGCCATGTCTTTCTTAACCAGTGGCTATCAGGAAAACCTTGATGGTATCGTCAATGGCGCTATTTTTGACTCTGATGCGGATGATATGGTGATCGTTAAAAATATTGAGTTGTACTCAATGTGCGAGCATCATTTATTGCCATTTATTGGCAAGTGTCACGTTGCTTATTTGCCTAATGGGAAAGTACTTGGTTTATCAAAGGTCGCACGCATCGTTGATATGTACGCGCGCCGCTTGCAAATCCAGGAACAGCTCACGACGCAAATTGCCGATTCTATACTTCAAGTTACCGGTGCAAAAGGGGTGGCGGTGGTCGTTGAAGCCCAGCATTTGTGCATGATGATGCGAGGCGTAGAAAAGCAAAATTCACAGATGACAACGTCCAGCATGCTCGGTCAATTTCGCAAAAACTCTGAAACCAGAGCGGAGTTTTTAAGCTTGCTTAAGATGGGTCAATAAACGTTTAAAAAGCATTTGAAATGAAAAAAACAGCGGTATTATTAGTTAATTTGGGAACGCCTGAAGCGCCAACAGAAGAAGCGGTCAGGGTGTACCTTAAAGAGTTTTTATGGGACCCCCGCGTGGTTCAAATTCCTCGTTTTATTTGGTGGTTTATACTCAATTGGGGCGTATTGCGAACACGACCTGCGCAATCGGCCGAAGCGTATCAAAAAGTCTGGACCGAAGATGGCTCGCCTTTGATGGTTTATTCAAAACGTATTCAACATAAGCTGCAAGCCTTAGCGAATATAAATGAAAAAGGCCGGTACGAGTTTTTCCTCGGTATGCGTTACGGCTCACCTTCGATCGCCTCTGCATTAGAGCAGATAAAAACTAGTACAGCTGATGATATTGTTTTGTTGCCGCTCTATCCGCAATTCGCAACCTCTAGCACGGGAACGGCCTTGCACGCGTTCCAGCAGGCGCTTAGAGAGTGGAAGGATGCTCCGCAAAGTAAAGCCATTATGGATTACCACGATAACGAGGCCTACATTAGTGCTCTGGCCGGTAGCGTTAAAAAACATTGGGCGGATAACGGACAGGCGGAGTGCTTACTGATGTCCTTTCACGGGGTTCCAGAAAGGACTATTGAGCAAGGCGATCCGTACTTATCGCATTGCACTAAAACGGCTGAATTATTAGCCAACAAACTGGGCCTGCAAAGCTCGCAATGGCGACTGGTTTTTCAATCGCGGTTTGGTAAAGCAAAATGGATTCAACCCTATTGCGTGGATGTTCTCCAGGCGTTACCCAATGAAGGGGTTCGACGTATCGACGTAATCTGCCCAGGCTTTTCGGCTGATTGCCTGGAAACGCTGGAAGAAATGGCACTCCAAAATAAAGATTTATTCTTAGCGGCGGGTGGTGAAAGTTATCGTTACATTGCCGCCTTGAATGATAATGATAGTCATATCGAGGCTCTTTTTTCATTGTTAGTTGAAAATAATGCTGACGATTCGGACGTAATCAAGGAGGCCTTATAATGGCGAAATTTTTTGGTTCGGGCTCAGATTGTCCTTTATGTAGAATGATGCGAAGCCTGGCCTTTAGCGGCATTGGTGCGGCGATGGGTGCGGGGATTGGGAGCTTATTTGATTTGCAAAAGTCAGACGTATGGATGAGTGCCGTAGCTGGCGCATTTGTTATGGTCTTTATCGTGATGAGAAAAATTGAAAAGAGATGAAATGAAATACATAACATTAATGGCAGTTCTTCTGCTCAGCAGTGGCTGTTCTGAAGAGCAACAAAATAGGATTTCCCGATTAGGCGTCAGTTGGTTAGAAGGTGACTATAAGGTTACTTTTTTTGAAGGCAGCCATAAAAAAGAATGGCTGGTGATGGACGGCAAAGTCACTTCTGACCCGCAAAAGGGTTATTACTATTTCTGGGTTCAACAGGCTGGAAAGAAGAAGTACGTACAAACACCCATAGCACGAACCGTCATCGAAGAACTATAACTCACTATTATGTGTGAACTGCTGGGAATGAGCGCCAACGTACCGACGGACATTTGCTTTAGTTTTAGTGGTTTGGTGAAAAGAGGCGGCGAAACAGGGACGCACAAAGATGGCTGGGGTATCGCCTTTTATGAAGGTAAGGGTTATCGATCATTTCATGACCCAGTAGCGAGCGCAAACTCTGAAGTGGCCAAATTCATTCAGCAATACTCGATAAAAAGCACACAAGTGATCTGTCATATCAGAAAAGCAAACCGTGGCCGTGTTTGCTTGGAAAATACGCACCCTTTCTCTCGAGAACTTTGGGGGGGGATATGGTCTTTCGCGCATAATGGGCAATTAAAAGGAATAAAGAAAAAAGCCTTGAGCGCTTATTTACCCGTAGGCACGACCGACAGTGAGTACGCTTTTTGCTGGGTACTCGGACAGCTGCGAGAAGCTTTCCCGGTTAAACCAACGAGTAACGTTAAAATTAGGCGAACTATCGAGGGTTTATTTCGTCAGCTGGCGAAACACGGTATTTTTAATGTGATGATGAGTGATGCCAGTTACCTCTATAGCTACTGTAATACTAAGTTGTCCTGGTTAACGCGGCAGGCACCGTTCGAAGAAGCCCGGTTATTAGATGCGGATATGAGTGTGGATTTTAAAAAAGAAACCTCCGATACCGATGTGGTCACGGTGATAGCAACTGAGCCACTAACGTCAAACGAACAATGGACGAAAATGGCGGAGGGAGAATTCAGCGTTTTCCATCTAGGAAAAAAGCAATTTACCAGTCTTTGCTAGTGACTAAAAAATAGCGAATACGTTTGATTGAATTGTTCCGCAACCTCGGCTGCAACGGGCGTAATAACACTGTACGGTAAATCTATGTGCGTCCATACGCTATCGTCAGGCGATATGTTTTCAAAGATACTTTCTTCCGATGAGGTATCAGCGTGGGCGAGTTTATTGGCCAGGTAAACGATCATAGTTTCATCCTGATGGATGGTTGCTAGTTCAGGCTGATGGTGAAAATAAGCCGCACTTTGAATGGACTCGGGTATTTTCCACATCTCTAGCAAGGCACCACCAATGTCAGCGTGACTAAATCCGAAGGTCGATTTTTCTGCATCGACTTCGCTGACTTGATTGGTTTTGGCGAGCAATGCCGCCGCACGGGCCAGGTCGGGTGCTTTTGTATATAAAACCAAACGGCCAATATCATGTAGTAAAGCGCTGATAAAAACGGAAGAGAACTGTCTTTTTTTCGGATGTCTCTCGGCAAGGAGTTTGGCAAATAAAGCGACCCTTAAGCTGTGAGACCAAAATTCGCGCATATTGAGTATAGAATTTGGCATGCTAGAGAACTTTTCAACCACGCTGGTCGTTATAACCAGTAAGCGAATTTCGCGGTTGCCTAGAACCGTAATAGCCTGATCGATAGATTTAACCGTAGCGGGAAAGCCAAAAAAAGCTGAATTAACTATCTTCAGCATTCGAGCTGATAACGACGGATCTTGTTGGATAATTATTGCAATATCACTGGCATTTTTTGTCTCATCATCGAGCGTTTGTGTCACGCGCATAAAAATCTCTGGCGCTGAGCACAGGTCTATGTCTCCGGTTAAAAAGTCATCGATCGTTAAAATGTTTACAGCTGAGCGTGTCATGACGTAACCCTAGCAGAAAATAATAAAATTATTGCCCTCCCTAGTAAAATAACGAAAATAAACTATGCTTTTAATGGCTTTCCTGTATGTTTTGTTGGGAGGAATTCATTATATCCTCCGTTAGATATTCTAGTTGCATGTTATTAGTAATTTCAATCCGTTATGAAATTATTGTTGACATTGTATTAAGAGTAGGCTTAAAGTGATTGATAGCAAAGAGAATTAGTTATAAGAATTGTTGGCTAAGTGGGTATAAAGCTGGAGCCAGATTCAGCTGATAAAAGGAAGAGATGGTTAAAAATGAGCCAGTTAGATAGATTAAAAGAAAAAAGTATCTTAATTATTGAGCAAGATGATAAGCAGCTATCTGTGCTGCAAAATATATTGTCTCAGGCTGGATATAGAAAATTAATTTGCGCCTCAGATCAAGAACAGGTGTTTGAAGCTATTCGTCCTTTTCAAGGGAAAATAGATCAAATCGGCGCTATTCTTTTAAACTACCAATTACCACAAAGTGATACGTTAAAATTCAGTCAATTATTAACGACTTTAGATGGTCACGACGCAATCCCGTTAATATTTTTAGCAGATAAAACGATAAAACTGGACGATGAATTGTTGAGCAGATGCCATGAAGCAAACGCCGCGACCATCATCCACCATCCAAGCAAAGACTGTGACATTGTGCCATTAATCAGCCTCGCGTTGGCGTTAAAACATGAGCGTGATGATCGAATAGCGAATGAAGAGAAGCTAGTCAGTGAATTATCAGAAAGACGTATTATGGAGGCGCGGCTGCAATATTTAGTAGCGCACGATGAACTGACGGGCTTGTCCAATAGGAGCGGACTTGAGAAAGCTTTGGATTTTGCCATTTTACGCTGTAATAACTTTAAGCAACACGGTGCATTGCTTGATATCGACTTAGATCAATTCAAAGTGGTCAATGATATTGAGGGACATGAAGTGGGTGACCGTTTGCTAGTTGAAATGGCCGTATTAATTCGCTCCACTTTGGACAGTAAAGCGTTTATTTCACGCGTGGGTTCAAATTTATTCCAGGTACTACTGAGTAAAGTACAAAAAGACAAAGCGCTTGATATTGCTGAGCAATTGCGCATGACTATTGATGAGTTTGATTTTAAATCGGCTGAGAATACCTACAATATTTCAGCCAGTATTGGTGTGGCCATTTTGGCACCACTTGAAAAAATCAGACGCCCAAGTGAGCTGATGTCTAAAGCGCATCACGCGTGTTATAGCGCAAAGACCTTAGGTAGAAATAGAGTGAGTTTGTTTGAAGGAGATAACGAGCAACTTATCACCTTAAGAGATGACGCTAAATGGGTGCCTCAAATTCGTCGTGCATTAAGCGAGGATTTATTTCAATTAGTGTTCCAGCCCGTTGTGAAAGTGTCAAATGGACACGTTTCTCACTACGAAACATTGTTACGCATGGTCGGTGAGGGTAATGAGTTATTAAGCCCCGAACATTTCATTCCAGTCGCTGAACGGATGGGGCTCATCAACCATATAGATTTATGGGTCGTTTCACACATCATCGATTACATCGCGGCGTTACCAAAAACTAAAGAAGATATTTGTTTTACGGTCAACTTATCTAGTCATGCTCTGCAAGGCGATTATTTGTTGCCCATGTTAAAGAAGAAACTAGAATCAACATGGATTTCACCCTCACGGCTAACGTTTGAAATAACAGAAACCGCTGCCGTTACCAATTTTGAAAAAACGCGATTAATGGTCTCGAAAATTAGAGCGCTAGGTTGCCACTTTGCTCTTGATGATTTTGGCGCTGGTTTCAGTTCTTTTAATTATATTAAAAACTTCCCGGTTGAGTATTTGAAGATTGATGGGCAATTTATTAACAACCTCGCCATAGATCAGGCCGATCAAGTGCTCGTTAAATCAATGATAGACGTGGCCCATAGTTTAGGTAAAAAGGCGATTGCAGAATACGTGTCCAACGCTGAAATATTGAGACTGTTAAAAGAGTTTGGCGTTGATTATATTCAAGGTTACCTGGTAGGTATGCCGAGTATAGAATTGTTAGAAGATCCGTACATTTCAATAAATGACTTGATGAATGAACCCATCGATATTGAGAAATTAATCACCATATAAAAGTTTTTCTGTGACATTATATCGGCCCGTATCCTATGGCTTTTGTCATTTGATCTAGTTAAAAATGTCGAATATATGGCCAAGCCAAAATCCCGTAAAAAATCCGTCAAAAAAGTAAAATCGAAAGGCAAGGCCAACCTTTTTAGCCGCAAGATTTTCATTAAACTGTTACTGTTTATACTAGTAATTGGAACAGCGTACGTATTTTACCTGGACCACCTCGTACGCACTCAGTTCGAGGGTAAGCGATGGGAATTGCCTGCACACGTTTATGCGAATCCCGTTGAACTCTATCAAGGTTTACCGCTCACCGTACGTCAATTCGAATCATTACTGGCCGATTTACGCTATCGTAAAACTAAAAATCTAACCTCTGGTGGTTCATATAACCGTTCAGGTCAGGTGTTTAACATCAAAACGCGCGCCTTTAGTTTCTGGGACGGTGAAGAGAAATCTAAAGCGGTTAAGCTGTATTTTAAACAGAATGAAATTTCAACTATTCAAGAGTCACCCTCCGGTAAAACAATAGCTCTACTCCGGTTAGACCCCGTCAAAGTGGGTAGTTTTTACCCGAGTCATAAAGAAGATCGAATTTTAGTGAAAATTGATGAGGTCCCGCGCACCTTAATTGACGGCTTGATGGCCATTGAAGATCGAGATTTTTATCAGCATTATGGTGTTTCTGCTAAATCCATCCTCAGGGCGATGTGGGCAAATTTTAAAGCCGGTGGTGTTGTACAAGGTGGTAGTACGCTCACGCAGCAGCTCGTTAAAAATTTCTATTTAACCCCTGAAAGAACGCTTTGGCGCAAGCTAAAAGAAGCCGTGATGGCGGTAATTCTTGAGAGCCGTTATGAAAAAAATGAGATTTTAGAGGCTTACTTAAACGAAGTTTTTCTCGGTCAGGATGGTGAGCGGTCAATCAATGGTTTTGGTATGGCCAGTGTCTTCTACTTCAATAAACCATTGTCTGAGCTAAAACCACATCAGGTAGCAATGCTGGTTGGTTTGGTTAAGGGGCCTTCGTATTATGACCCTCGCAAGCATCCTGAACGCGCTATCGCCAGACGCAACTTAGTGCTAAACGAGATGGTTGGCTTAGCTTTATTGCCTAAGCAACAGAGTATATTAGCGCAGCGTTTTGGTATTGATATATCTCCCTTTAAACAAGTTAAAAGTTCACGTTTTCCAGCCTTGCTAGATCTGGTTAAACGCCAGCTGGCTCGTGATTACAAGGAAGAAGATATCAACTCAGAGGGCTTAAATATATTTTCGACCTTAGACTACAAGATTCAAACGACAGCCGAAACATTGTTTAAACAAAAGCTGGCGTCGCTGAATAAACAATACGCGATTGAGGCGGGAATGTTGCAAGGCGCGATGCTGATTACTCGTCGCGAAAGCGGTGAGATCGTTGCGATAATTGGTGATAGAAACCCGCAATTTAGTGGTTTTAATCGCGCATTAGATGCGTTACGACCGATTGGCTCTTTGGTTAAACCGGCAGTGTATTTAACGGCCTTATCTCAGCCGTCAAATTACACACTGGTCAGTCAGCTTGATGATACGGCGATCAGTTTGAAACAACGATCTGGAGAGCTTTGGACACCGAAAAATTACGACAAGGTCGAACACGGTCTAGTGCCGCTACATAACGCTCTGGCGCAATCTTATAATTTAGCCACGATTAATTTGGGAATGGATTTGAAAGTACCCAATGTTAAGCGGACCCTAGAAGCGCTTGGCGCGACACGCCCTCTTAAGCCCTATCCATCATTGCTATTGGGTGCAACTCCAATGTCAGTGTTTGAGGTTGCACAGATCTATCAAACCCTGGCTGGCGAAGGCTTCTATAGTCAACTAAGGTCGATCCAATCGGTCACATCGAGCGAGCATTCTGCGCTGCAGCGTTACCCACTAACGGTACGCCAGGTGGCGAACCCATCTGCTGTTTATTTAGTCAATACCGCCATGCAAGAAGCTATGTCGAATGGTACCGGCCGCTCTGCCTATCGGCAAATATCATCGGACTTTAAATTTGCTGGTAAAACGGGTACGACGGATGAACTTAGGGATAGTTGGTTTGCTGGCTTCAGTGGCGATTACCTGGCGGTTGTTTGGTTAGGACTAGACGATAATAAGCCATCAAAACTGACCGGTGCCAGTGGTGCATTACAGGTGTGGTCGAGCGTTATGGGCGCTATTTCAAAGCAAAAGGTGCGGCTTACTCAACCTGAAGATGTTGAATATGTTTGGGTTGACCCACTGGGATATCGGGCTAATGAGTTTTGTGCGAATGCTGTACAATATCCGTTTATAAAAGGCTCCGCTCCAACGGATTTATCTCAGTGTGTTGGGACCATTGGGGGGACATTGGAACGCGCGAGTCGATGGCTTGATGGCTTGATAAATGACAGATAAATGAAGATAAAATTAATTTATATGGTTTTGCTGACGCTGGGTCTGTCGGCGTGCGCAGATTTATCCATGTACAAACAAGTACCCGCACCGGTGGGCCGTTCTGGTGATGCTGCAACGTACCCATCTCAACAAACGCCGAGTACGGTTAAAACGTATCCGATGGATGACGCCACACAAGCGGACGATAACAGCGCTTACGGCGATCAAAGTAACTCACTCCCTGAGAAGCAAAACCCAGCCGTTCTTGCCTTACTAGATAGGGCATTGCAACAAAGTGATCAAGGGCAGTTAGACGTCGCGGTGTCTAAATTAGAACGCGCGGTGCGTATTGCGCCTCGTGACCCTGTGGTGTGGCATGAGTTAGCAAAAGTACGCTTGCAACAAAATAAATTTGATATGGCTATCAGCCTGGCTAAAAAATCTAATTCATTAATAGAAAATGATAAAAACCTTCAACACAATAACTGGCTTTTAATGGCAAAGAGTTATGAGCGTAAAGGTGATGTAGAGTTAGCAAGACAAGCCCGAATTAACGCTAACAGGCCGTATTAATTTTATGCCGGTGTCGACTAATATTTATTCCGTTGATAAGCTGATAGAACAAGCTCGGCAGTTGGCGGCTGACTACAAAAGGATGACCGATAAACCGTTGCCTGGTGTCAGTAATGAAATTGCAGAACACGACGCTGCAAAGCTAATAGGTTTGGAACTTTGTAAGGATCGTTCCGCTGGTTTTGATGCGAAGCGTATTTCAGCGACAGGACCTCAAAGTATTCAAATCAAAGCAAGAACCATTTTCAACGACAACTATCGCGGCCAACGGTTAGGACAGCTTAAACTCGACAAAGAATGGGATTCGGTGGTGTTGGTGTTAATGAATGATGACTATATGCCGGTTGAAATATTTGAAGCGACGCGGCAGGATATTTTCGATAATTTGAATGATAACTCTGGACGTATGAAACGAGGAGCCATGTCGGTTGCGAAGTTCCGCAATATAGCCACCTTGGTCTGGACGCAAGAAGAAGGCCTGGACAGTTCTGCCTGGCATGAATAAATCACCTCACTGACTCTAAAGCGGATACTCTTTTGCACGATCTCGAATCAATATTCGGCTCCAACGGTGAGCTGGTTAAAGTTATCAAAGGTTTTCAGCCGCGTGAGGGGCAGCTATCTATGGCGCAAGCGATAGAGCAGGCCATTGAACGACAAACGCACCTGGTAGCCGAAGCAGGAACCGGTACGGGTAAAACATTCGCGTACCTCGTACCGGCTATTCTATCGGGCAAAAAAACGATTATTTCAACCGGCACGCGTAACCTTCAAGATCAAATTTTTGAAAAGGATTTTCCCTTAGTTCGCGATGCTCTAAAAGTGCCCGTACAGGCGGCCATGTTAAAAGGCCGCTCCAATTACCTGTGTTTGTATCGCCTGGATCAGGCGCAAGTTCAAACCTCAGGTTTTGATAAAGAGTTGGAAGCTGAACTCAGAGAAATACAACGCTGGTCAAATCAAACGTCAGACGGTGACATCGTAGAAGTATCTTCGGTGGCAGAAGATTCCGCCGTTTGGCAGCAAGTAACCTCTACCGCGGACAACTGCTTAGGGCAAGAATGTCCAATGGTGGCCGAATGCCACCTGCTAAAAGCGAGAAAGACGGCGCAGGAAGTTGATGTGTTGATTGTGAATCACCACCTACTTTGTGCGGATTGGTCGTTAAAAGACGATGGTTTTGGGCAATTATTACCCGAAGCAGAATTAATCATCATTGATGAGGCGCACCAGTTAATTGATACCGCCTCTCGATTTTTAGGTATCTCGCTGAGCGCGCGTCAAATTTTATCGTTACTCGGTGATATCAGCGTGGAACAATTGAAGGTGGCATCGGATACACCGGCGTTGATCGATTTAGCACAGGTGATCAGCGAGGATATACGTGAACTGCGTAAATTAATGCCAGACCAGTCAGTAAAAGGTTCGTGGGACGAGCTCGAAGGCTTAAACAACTTTTCGCACGCACTGAATTGCCTGTGTGATCGATTAGAGCAGTTATTTAAGGTGCTAACTAAGTCGGCGGTTCGTTCTAAAGGATTAGAGTCGTGCTGGAAAAGGTGTGAAGATATATTGCTACGCTTAAGGCTTTTTCTACAACAAGATAAGGAAGACTGGATTCAATGGTTTGAAACCTTTCACCGAAGTTTTTCTTTTTACCGAACGCCACTCGATATATCGAAAACGTTCGCAAACTTTGCCTTCGCCACAGAAGCCAGTTGGGTTTTTACCTCGGCCACGCTGTCGGTTAATGGCAAGTTTGATTTTTTTACCAAACGACTGGGTTTGCAAGAAGCCGAAACGGGAATGTGGGAAAGCCCATTTGACTTTGTGAATCAATCATTGATGTACGTACCCAAAGGTTTACCCGAACCACGAGATCGAGACTATACGTCGTCGATGATCGAAAAAATTATTCCTGTACTAGAGGCCAGCGAAGGCCGCGCTTTTATTCTCTTCACCAGTCATCGGGCACTGCAGGAAGCGGCCACTATTTTGCTGGTAGAAACAAATTTTAAACTTTTGGTTCAGGGTGATTTGCCTAAACAGCAAATGCTGGAAAGCTTTCGGCGTTCCGATAGAGCGGTACTACTGGGAACCGCCAGTTTTTGGGAAGGTGTAGACGTACGAGGTGAAGCACTGTCTTGTGTGATTATTGATAAACTGCCGTTTGCCTCGCCGGGTGACCCAGTAACAAAAGCCAGATTGAAATACATGGAAGAAAATGGACAATCGCCTTTTTCCGAGTTTCAACTTCCTTCGGCGGCGCTGACCCTAAAACAGGGAGTCGGTCGACTTATTCGTGACGTGGAAGATAAAGGCGTACTGGTATTATGCGACCCAAGGTTGTCGAGTAAAGGTTACGGTAAAATTTTTGTTAAATCATTACCATCGATGCCTATTACGCAAGATATAAATGACGTGAATCGTTTTTTTCAACGTATCAATAGCCCAACAAAGTCAGCAAAAAGCGCATGAAAATACTCGCCATAGAAACCGCAACTGAAGCCTGTTCAGCAGCGTTATTAATCGGTGACGAAGTGATCGATCGCTTTCAGATAGCGCCGCGGGAACACGGAAATTTAATCCTCCCGATGGCCGATGAGTTGTTGGCGGAGGCGGGCGTCAGCTTACAACAGCTGGACGCGTTGGCCTTTGGTCGTGGCCCAGGTTCGTTTACCGGTGTTCGGATGGCTACGGGGGTTATCCAGGGTTTGGCGTATGGGGCAGACCTGCCCGTTGCGCCGATATCAACACTAGCCGCATTGGCGCAACAAGCGGTGGCAGCTCACGAAGGTAAAACAATTTATGCCGCGCTCGATGCCAGGATGAGCGAAGTGTATTGGTGTGAATACATCGTGCGTAATGCAGTCTTGCAACAGGTCAGTGATGAGGCGGTTATAGCGCCCGATAAAATTCATGCTGAACACGGAAAAATGGCAGTCGGCATCGGCCACGGCTGGAGAACGTACGCCACAGAATTGTCGCAATTAGTGAAAGCCGAGGACTTGTTTTTATTAGTCGATGCATTGCCAGCAGCAAAAGAGGTGGCCTTACTAGCAAAAGAAGCGGTGAAAAATGGCCACACGGTAGCGGCAGAATACGCACAGCCGGTTTATTTGCGCGATAATGTGGCTAAGAAAAAAGCACAACAATAGAGATGGCCAAATATATAGAAATTCACCCAGAAAACCCGCAGCAACGCTTAATTCAGCAGGTAGCTGATATTGTACGTCGTGGCGGTGTTATTGCTTACCCTACCGATTCATCGTACGCCTTAGCGTGTCATTTAGGCGATAAGCAAGCGATTGATCGGATTCGACAAATTCGTCGTATTGATGATAAGCATAATTTCACCCTGGTGTGCCGTGACTTAACCGAAATTTCCAGCTACGCACAGGTCAATAACGATACCTATCGCTTGCTAAAAACGCTGACACCGGGCGCGTTTACCTTTGTTTTAAAGGCGACCAAAGAAGTACCGCGCAGGCTGCAGCACCCAAAAAGAAAAACCGTCGGTATCAGAGTGCCAGATCATTTAGTGGCGCAAAAAATTCTGGAAGAACTCAACGAGCCCATGTTGAGCAGCACACTCATCTTGCCGGGTGAAAGCGAGGCGATGGCCGATCCCTATGATATTAATGACAGCATCGGGAGTTTGATAGACTTAGTCGTTGACGCCGGGGTGATTCCCTACCAGCCGACGACGATGGTGGTGTGGGATAATGACTTTCCTGAAATCGTACGCCAGGGCAAAGGCGAGGCTGATTTTATTGCTAAAAAGGATGCTAATTAATGCCGATGGATGAATTGAGCATAGCGGGCCGTATAGCCATTTGGGCACTGCCAGTTATTTTTGCTATTACCGTTCACGAGGTGGCTCATGGTTGGGTCGCCAGTAAACTGGGTGACCAAACGGCGAAGAGTTTGGGCCGTTTAACCTTAAACCCTATTAAACATATGGACCTGATCGGAACGGTTGTCGTCCCAGCAGTTCTGTTAGTGATGGGCGGCTTTATGTTTGGCTGGGCAAAACCCGTCCCGGTGAATTGGCGCAATTTAAACAAACCAAAGCGGGATATGGTCTATGTCGCGATAGCGGGACCATTAGCGAATCTTTTAATGGCCCTCGTATGGGGCGTGTTAATGAAAATTGGTTACTTGTTAGGTAGCTCTAACGAATTTATTTCAACTCCGCTCATTTATATGGCTTACGCCGGTATCCATATTAATATCATTTTGATGGTATTAAATTTACTACCGATCTTGCCGTTAGACGGTGGACGTGTGCTGGCGGGTTTACTGCCCAATAAGGCCAGTTTTCAATTTAGTAAGTTAGAACGGTTCGGCATACCCATTTTAATCGTTATAATTGCAATGGGTTGGCTGTCTAAAATACTCAGCCCGCCGATTTATTTTTTACAAACCATTATTTATAAAATGATAGGTCTCTAGGAGGAAAGGTGAGTTCAGAAGTACCAGCACAATATCGCCGGGTTTTATCAGGCATGCGACCGACGGGTCAATTACATTTAGGCCACTACCACGGCGTTCTTAAAAACTGGATTGAACTCCAGCAAACCTACAAGTGCTATTTCTTCGTCGCCGATTGGCACGCGTTAACGACGCACTATGAAGACCCCTCAATTATTGCCAACAGCACCTGGGATATGGTGATTGATTGGCTGGCTGCCGGGGTAGACCATGGCTTGGCGGATTTATTTATACAGTCCAGTATTCCTGAACACGCAGAGCTGCATTTATTGCTGTCTATGATCACTCCGCTTGGTTGGTTAGAACGGGTTCCCAGTTATAAAGACCAGCAAGAAAAATTAAAAGAAAAGGATTTAGCGACCTATGGTTTTCTAGGTTATCCCTTGCTACAAAGCGCCGATATTCTGATGTATAAGGCAGGCTTAGTACCGGTAGGCGCTGATCAGGTGGCGCACGTTGAATTAACCCGCGAGGTCGCTCGACGCTTCAATTACCTATATGGCCGCGAACCCGATTTTGAAGAAAAATCTGAAGCAGCGATCAAAAAAATGGGTAAAAAGAACGCCAAAATGTTCATTAAATTGCGCAATGCTTATCAGCAAGAGGGCGATCAAGAGGCGTTAGGCGTTGCCCGAGCCTTATTAGAGGCGCAACAAAACATTACCGTTGGCGATAAAGAGCGTTTATACGGCTATATAGAAGGCTGCGGCCGCGTCGTGCTGCCAGAACCAAAGGCGCTATTGACTAAATCGTCAAAAATGCCCGGTTTAGACGGTCAAAAGATGTCGAAGTCTTATAACAATACCATCGCCTTGCGCGATGCCCCGGAAGACGTTGAGAAAAAATTGCGCACCATGCCTACAGACCCTGCCAGAGTCCGCAGGACAGACCCAGGTGACCCCGCAAAGTGCCCGGTATGGCAATTTCACGAAGTGTATTCAGACGAAAAAACCTGCGAGTGGGTGCAACAGGGCTGTCGCTCGGCGAGTATAGGTTGTCTGGATTGCAAACAACCCGTTATTGAGGCCGTTTTGAGTGAGTTGAAGCCTATACAAGAGCGAGCAAAGGAATACACGGAGCAGCCAGACTTAGTACGCTCAATAGTGAATGAAGGTAACGAAAAAGCTCGAGATGTAGCGAAAGAGACGCTAGAAGAAGTTAAGTCCGTGATGGGTATTAACGTACTTTAATCTAACACGAAGGCTATATTATTTAAGCAATAAAAAAGGCTGCTATAAAGCAGCCTTTTTACTTCAACAGAGTTATCTATCAGAAGCGGCGGCCAACACCGATACCCCAAACGATAGGATCTACGTCGATATCCACTTTAACGCTAGGTCCAACACCACCTTTAATGTGGGCATCTGCACTGATATCGATATACTTAACATCAAAGTTTACGAACCAGTCTTCATTCACATCGATATCTACACCTGCTTGAGCAGCGAGGCCCCATGAGTCGTCAATATCAAGATCTACCGAAGGGCCATCTAGTGCACCCTTAACTTCTGAATCAAAAAAGTGGGTGTAATTAACGCCAGCGCCAACGTAAGGACGGATATTGGAATCAGGAGAAAAATGGTATTGTAGCGTCAAGGTAGGAGGCAAAACTTTAGTGTTTGCAAACTTACCTAGGCCTAATAAGGATGTGTTTGCGTTATGTTCTGTATAGGCGAGGATAAGCTCAAGCCCCCAATGACGTTCAAGCATATAGGTGAAATCTAGCTCAGGCATGGTATCCGTATCAGCGCTAGCTTCTACGCCAGTGTTGGAACCATCAACTGAGATACCATTGCTATCACCTTGAGGGTCGACCTTAATAATACGGGCACGAACGAGAATATCTCCGGCCTCATACGCCATAACGGGTGTTGCTACGACACTAACTCCAAGTGCTGCTAGTAAACAGGCAATATTTTTTTTAAGTTTCATTGGTTACTCCATTTCGGATTGAATTGTTGTTCTTGTGAGGCATCATACTTTTTTGTTACGTTAGTTATGTTGATCTAAATCAAGTTATGTTTAATTTACGCTGAGAGCCGGTGTTTATTGATGAATTAGCTCTTCTGGTTTGCGTAACTTAAGGGTTTAAGGATACTTAATAATTTTCTAATTAAGTTACAATTAAAACCATTTATTATCGAGAGAAGAAAAATAATGTCTGAATTTAAAAATGTAAATATCATAAAAAAAGCCAATGTGTATTTTGATGGCAAGGTCGTGAGCAGAACGGTTAAGTTTGAAGACGGTTCCATCAAGACCCTGGGCTATATGATGCCAGGTGATTATAACTTTGGTACCGAGGCGGCTGAAGTGATGGAGATTTTAGCGGGGCGACTTGATGTGCGCTTGCCGGGTTCGCAAGAATGGCTAACGGTTCAGGCGGGGGAGTCTTTTGATGTGCCGGCGAATTCTAATTTTGATATAAAAATTCATCAAGCAACTGATTATTGCTGTTCATATATCGATTAATCAGCGTGCGAGTTTGTAAGCTGACACCGTAGTGTAATCAAAGGGTGATACTTTATATTTTTACCCATTATTAAGGCAGACATGACACATTATCGAAAACCGAGACGAACTAAGATTGTTGCGACATTAGGCCCAGCGACGGACGATCCGGCCGTATTGGAAGAGTTGCTAAGAGCGGGTGTTGACGTAGTTCGTTTAAACTTCTCGCATGGTCACGCGGACGAGCAAAGAGAGCGCGCGCGTCTTGTACACGAGTTATCGGTGAAAATAGGTCGTCACGTTGGAATTTTGGCGGATTTACAAGGGCCTAAAATTCGTATTGCACAATTCAAGAATGAAAAAGTGCTGTTAGCCGAAGGCGCGGACTTCATCATTGATGTAAATTTATCCGTGTCTGATGGCGATGCTACTCAAGTTGGCTGTATCTACAAGCAATTGGCTGACGACGTGACGACTGGTAATCGACTATTGCTAGACGATGGGCGTATTGTGCTGGAAGTGAATTCAGTCGACGCTGGAAAAATTAACTGTACGGTGGTCGTCGGTGGTGAACTTTCCAATAACAAAGGTATTAACCTGCAGGGTGGTGGCTTATCGGCTAGCGCTCTTACCGATAAAGATAAGCAGGATATTGTCACGGCCGCTGACATTGGTGTGGACTTTATTGCGGTTTCTTTTCCGCGCAATGCAGACGATATGAATCACGCTAGAACGCTGGTTGAAGCGGCTGGAAGTCATGCGTTTCTGGTGGCGAAAATTGAACGCGCAGAAGCGCTCGACGTACTGGAAGAAATTATTGATGCCTCTGACGTGGTGATGGTCGCTCGTGGCGATTTAGGCGTAGAAATAGGCGACGCTAATTTACCGCCCGTACAAAAGAATATTATTCGTTTAGCGCGAGATCAAAATACGATCGTTATAACGGCTACTCAAATGATGGAATCGATGATTCAAAATCCAATTCCGACCCGCGCAGAGGTATTTGACGTAGCCAACGCGGTGGCCGATGGAACCGATGCCGTTATGCTCTCGGCGGAAACGTCGGTGGGCAAATATCCCGTTAAAACGGTTGAAGCGATGGGGCGTATTTGTGAGGAAACCGAACGCCAACCGAGGTCTACTGTCTCAAGACACCGTATGGGCAAACAGTTCACCAGGATCGATGAGTCGATAGCGTTATCGGCTATGTACGTGGCCAACCATACCGATATAAAAGCCATCGCAGCGTTTACTGAAACCGGTTCTACACCGATGAGAATGTCCAGGATCAGCTCGGGTATCCCTATTTTTGCGATGGTGCCCGATGAGACAATTTGCCGTCGTGTCACGCTATACAGAGGCGTTGTGCCGATTTTAATCAAGGTCGAGCCTGGTAGTACAGTGAACGTTAATCAGGCGGCAATGACGAAGCTAAAAGAACTTGAGATTGTAGATAAGGACGACCTGGTCATTATCACAAAGGGTGAGTTAATCGGTAGCCACGGTGGCACAAATACCATGAAAATTATGCAGATTGAATGATATTCATTCGGCCAATTAAAAGAGCTTGTCAGTCTTTTAGTGAGTTATTTGTTTCACTTTGCTATGGTAGGCTTATCGTAATTTAACCGCCCTAATTATCGGCCATCAGAATGGAACAGACGCCTAATAATGTAGTGCCAATCCAGCAATCTCTGGTGCTCGTTGATGGTAAGCCTTTTTATGAGTTACCCGACGATTTATATATCCCCCCCGATGCGTTGGAGGTGTTCCTAGAAACATTTGAAGGGCCGTTGGATTTATTGCTCTATCTTATTAAACATCAAAACTTGGATATTCTTGATATTCCGGTGTTAAAGATCACCGAGCAATACGTCGAATATATTGAATTAATGCAAAATTTACGCATGGAACTCGCGGCCGAATATTTAGTTATGGCGGCCATGCTGGCCGAAATTAAATCTAAAATGCTGCTGCCTAAACAGCAAGAGGAGGCAGAGGGTGAAGAAGATCCCCGTGCCGAACTGATCAGGCGTCTGCAAGAGTACGAGCGTTATAAACGAGCGGCGGAGGATATTGACGCGCTTCCTCGGCTGTATCGCGATAATTTTCTTGCCACCGCGGAATTGGTGATAGATAAAATGGATAAGCCCTTACCCGATGTTGAGTTAAGCGCGATTTTGATCGCCTTCCAGGACGTACTGAAGCGCGCAGAAAAATTTACCCACCATCAAATTCAACGAGAAGCATTATCTGTCAGGGAGAGAATGTCGAGAATTTTAGCCAAGTTGAGCGAAACCGAAGAGTTCTTAGAATTGCATCGTTTTTTTTCGTTGCGAGAAGGCAGAGCGGGGGCAGTGGTCACTTTTTTGGCCGTATTGGAGCTAACTAAAGAGGGTTTGGTTGAAATTGTTCAAGGCGAGCCGCTGTCAGAAATTTGGATCAAACCGGTGGCTGAATAATGGATATTGAAATAAAAGGCATCATCGAAGCGTCATTGTTTGCCGCCAATGAGCCGCTATCTGTTAGTGAATTACAGAACTTGTTTGCTCTAGAAGAGCGGCCCGATCAGCACCTGGTTCGAGCAACGATTAAGCAGTTATTAGAAGAATATTCAGATAGACCGATTGAGTTGGTCGAAACGGCCAGTGGCTACCGTTTTCAGGTTAAATCTCAATATTCACCCTGGGTAGCAAGATTATGGGAAGAAAAACCTGTAAAATACGGCCGTGCGCTGCTAGAAACATTAGCCATTATTGCCTACCAACAGCCAGCAACACGCGGTGAAATAGAAGAAATACGTGGCGTTGCGGTCAGCACCAACATTATGCGAAGCTTGCAAGAGAGAGACTGGGTTCGTGTTATTGGCCACAAAGAAGTGCCAGGACGCCCAGCTTTGTACGCCACGACCAAAGAGTTTCTTGATTATTTTAATCTGCAAACACTAGCGGATTTGCCACCATTGGCTAGTTTAATGGATATCAATTTATTGCCGAACAAAGACGTGCAATTAAACCTGGGTGACAATGCCCCAACAAATAAAGAAGTTAACCACTATGAAAAAGAACCCGCTAGAGATCCTACCACCGAAAACATCCAATAAACCTAAACGCGCAGAGCCCGAACGAATACAGAAACTGTTAGCGCAAGCGGGTTTAGGCTCACGCAGGCAAGTTGAAAAGTGGATAGCGGATGGCTCCATTATTGTAAACGGCGTGGTGGCAAAATTAGGCGATAAAATTAGCGTCCGTGATGAGATAAGACTCAGGGGTAAGCCGGTTAAATTAGAAGGCAAGCTACAGGTTGACACGCAGGTTCTTATTTATCACAAACCAGCTGGTGAAATTGTCAGCAAAAGAGACCCAGAAGGTCGCCCCAGCGTTTTTAAACACTTACCCAAGTTGAAAAGTGGACGCTGGATATCAGTGGGTCGGCTTGATCTAAATACCCAGGGTTTATTAATATTTACCAACGATGGTGAGCTGGCCAATAAACTGATGCATCCCTCACAACAAATTGATCGTGAGTACGCCGTCAGAGTGATGGGGGTGGTCAACGATGAAATGCTTGAGCGATTGGTAAACGGGGTAGAGCTAGAAGATGGAAAGGCGCGCTTCGAGGATATTCATGAGTCCGGTGGCGCGGGGATAAATCGTTGGTATCACGTGGTAGTAGCAGAAGGGCGTAATCGCGTCGTCAGACGATTATGGGAGTCACAGGACTGTAAAGTAAGTCGTTTAATCAGGGTTCGTTATGGTACCGTCTTTTTACCGCCGGGCTTACCTGCTGGTCGGCACCAGTTCCTGGATAAAAAAGAAGTGACAGAGCTCAAGCGAATTACCAGTCTTTAAGCGCTCACTACTTTATTTCTGCCCGTATTCTTCGCTTCGTATAAGGCTTTATCCGCACGCTGCATAATAGCCTCAAGCGTATCGCTTGCCTGATGTTGTGTTAAACCAATACTAACGGTGAAGTTAAAGCTTTTTTCGTCCTGTTGAATATCGATATTTTGCACGGCTTTTCTTAATCGCTCTGCTAATAAGTTAGCGCCTTCTAAATCGGTGCTGCTCAGTAATATCGCAAACTCTTCGCCACCGAGACGGAAAATATGATCGCTTTCACGGGCGGTTTCTGTAATACATTGAGTTAGAGCAATGAGTGCCTTGTCTCCCATAACGTGGCCATAAGTGTCATTGACCTTTTTGAAAAAGTCTATATCCAACATTAGCAGCGTTAAATCGGCGGGGTAACGTTTGATTAAAGCCGTTTCTTTTTGGAATACGGACTGCAGTGTAGAGCGATTTAAAACCCCGGTTAACGGATCGGTGTGGGCAGACTGGATAGCCTGGAGGTATAAAAGCGTATTTTTTAAAGGATATAACAAAGCGCTTAAATGGTTTTCGATCAGTTTTAACTCGTCCTCGTTAAAACGTTGTCGACGCATAAATGTCATTTTTCCAAGCGAGGTATTTCCGATCGCCAGGGTGTATTCGCAGGTATGGTTAGTACGTTGACCGTGTTGAATGTTGACGCCGACCTCGCTGTGCTCAAAAGTGAATCCACTATGCGCGACGGTATTTGAAAGCTCTGTGCTAAATATAGGCAATAACTCATCGAGGTTTATCGTGGTTTGTAACGCACTGATAAGCCTTTGATGATTAACAGGGTCGCTAAACTGCTCAAGAGTTAAATCTTGATTAGCGATGCCTGTTCTAATTTTCTTTAACTCCATCGTCATTTGATCCGTTGATGTGGCCATGGTTCACCTTTTTTATTTAATTTTGGTAAACATAGAGCTAAAAGCGTGCCAATAATAAATAAACCTTAATAAACAATATGTTATAAGATCTTGTTTGCGCTAAGGGTATTATTTTTAAATAATTCGACGGTTTATTGACGCAATTAAATGGGCCATTGAAGTGCTGATTTTTATTCGATAGAGCGAAAGTGATCTGCTTTTTTTATTTCCCACTCGTGATCCACGTCTTTTATGCCGACGTACCATTTGCCGGCTTTCGGCAGGATAAAGGCTGATTGATAAACACCTTTAGTTATTCTTGTCAGCGTTAAGGACTTATCGTGCTGGCTGATGGTGGAGTGCCTTAAGTCGACGATTAAGTTCGGCGGTTCAACTTTCAAGCCATTTAGATGAACAGTCAGCGTGGTGCCATTAACAATAAGGTCGGCGGTTAGCCCGAGCTGTTTGGCATTTTGTTCCAGTTTTTTACTGGCGTTGATGGCAAGGCCTTCTTTATAATAATTCCCCGACACCAGCGCGGGTTGATTATTTTGTGCAATGACAAACGTGATGACGCTGGCAATAACCACTGACAACGGGAGTAATATTAAAAACCATGGCCAAAACTGCTTGTACCATGGAAGTGTTGATTCTGATGTTTTAATCATTTTTTAGGGGTCCAGAGGTCCAATAAAGCGGCCTTCAGACTCCGTCGTGATGCTGGGATATTCTGAGGCTCGAAGGGATAGAGTAATTTTTATCGAAGGATTATGTAAGGCTTCTGGCTGAGCGGATAACAGTAGAGGTGCTTCTAGCACCTGGCCAGCTCCAACGTAAATGGGATCTACTATAGAAGACTCAAGGCCATCAATTCCGCTGACGTCTATTTTATAGCGATGCTCTATCAAGTCCATATTGAGTATTTTAATGGTGTAACTATTGCTAATAGTGCCGTCATAGCCTTCGCGATACAAGGCATTTCTATCCCTTAAGATGTTGAGTGCAACTGAATCGCGAGTTTCAATGGAATAGATCACGCCGGCTAAAATACTGATCAGCAAGAGGGTATAAATGATAACCCTCGCACGGAGTATTTTTGTCGGCTTACCATCCAGGCTGTTTTCGGTGGTATATTTAATAAGACCCGATGGATAATCCATTTTCTCCATCACGTCGTCGCAAACGTCTATACAGGCGGCACAACCAATACATTCGTATTGCAGACCATCTCGAATATCAATACCGGTAGGGCAGACCTGAACGCAAAGCGTGCAATCGACGCAGCTGCCAAGATTTTTTGCTACCGGGTCCTGCCTCTTTTTTCTGCTGCCACGAGGTTCGCCTCTGAGCGCGTCATACGAAATGACCAGCGAGTTTTTGTCTAACATAGCGCTCTGGAAGCGGGCATAGGGACACATGTACATACAAACTTGCTCGCGCAACCAGCCTGCATTGCCATAGGTCGCCAGACTATAAAAAATTAACCAGAAGGTTTCCCATGGCCCCAACTGAAAATTCATAATGCTGGTTGATAGTTCTCTTATCGGGGTAAAGAAGCCAACAAAAGTAAAGCCAGTAAAGGCGGCAAAAATAACCCACAGGGTATGTTTAGTGGCCTTAATGCGAAACTTATTTAAACTATTGGCCTGTTTGTCTAACTTCATTTGTTGGGAACGGCTTCCCTCCACTTTACGTTCAATCCATAAAAAGACTTCAGTCCATACGGTTTGAGGGCAGGCGTAGCCGCACCAGAGACGGCCGGCTAAGGCGGTAAAGAGAAAGAGGGCGAAGGCAGCACAAATCAGTAGTAAAGCGAGGTAAATAAAGTCTTGTGGCCAAAATATCCAATGAAAAATGTAGAACTTACGAGCGGGTAGATCCAATAGAACAATCTGATGCTCGTTTAGATTAATCCAGGGTAATAGGTAATACAGCCCGAGTAGTACCGTAATGCCTAGAATTCGGAGCTTGGCAAATAAACCATGAACTTCTCGTGGGTACAATTTTTTGCGCTTTTCGAAAAGCGTCGACTCTATAGAGCCGTTTTGCTCGGTAGCCATTATTTATTAGATGCAGCGCGTGAAAAAATAATAGAAAACAAACCGCTCCAGGCACAAACGCCCCAAAAGAAAAAGAAACCAATTGAGTAAGCCGCTAAATAGGATAGATCATTAAATCCCATCTCAGCGGCAATCAAAAGTGGGTCAATGGCACTGAAAATAATACCGCTGAGCGCACAGGCCATCCAGAAAGATGGCCATAATGCTCCGATAATAATGCGCTTTTTGCTCAGTTCCACCGGATAACTATTTTTTCGATAAGCCGTAGACGTATGCTGAGAGTACGTGCACTTTGTCCACACCTAAAAAGTTTTTGTTCGCCGGCATATGACCGTTGCGACCTTTAGCGATGGATTCAGTCACCTTCTTACGTGATGCGCCATATAACCATACTTTGTCGGCTAAATTAGGTGCGCCAAGCAATGAATTTCCAGTTCCATCCGCTTGATGGCAGGCGACACAGTAACTTGCAAAAATTGCTTTACCGCGCTGCGCATCGGTCGCTTTGTGCTCTCTGCCGCTTAAACTAAATATATAATCGGTCAGGTAGCCAATTTGTTGTGGCTTTAAGACCGATTCCCACGCTGGCATGGTGGCGTCGCGTCCATTCAGAATACTTTGATGGATGTCGGACGGGGTACCGCCCCAAATCCACTCATTATCCGTTAAGTTTGGATAACCCCTAGAACCACCAGCGTCTGATGCGTGGCATTGTGAGCAATAGTTAACGAATAAACGCTGGCCCATTTTTTGCGCGCTTTCATTTTTACTCAGTTCTTCGATAGACGTTTTTGAAAATTGGCTAAAGAGTGGGCCGTAATTTTCTGCTGCATCGGCGACCTCTTCGTTATATTCCTTGTCAGATGTCCAGTTCAATACACCAGAGTACGTAGTGAAACCGGGATATACCACAAGGTATATTAAGCCCCAAACGATGGTGATGTAGAACATGTAAAGCCACCAGTTAGGCATCGGGTTGTTCAGCTCGGTTAAGTCGCCATCCCAGACGTGGCCTGTAGACTCGCCTTGATTAACATCGCCTTTCTTTGGTTTGGCGACCCATTTAATAAGCCAGTAACAGCCGACGATGTTTAACAGAATAACAATATCAACAATGATGGACCAAAATAAATTCATTTTTTGCTCCCTTCTAAGGGCTGACTAATTTCATCATCTTGAAAGGGAATATTGGCAGCGTCTTCAAACTCCTTTTTGCGTTTTTTGCTGTACGCCCAGATGCAGATAGCGATAAACATAACAAACAATAGCAGGGTAAAAATGGAACGGATGGTATTAATATCAAACATGGCTTATCTCCTTGTGCTCACGTGAGTGCCAAGAACCTGCAGGTAAGCTATTAGCGCATCCATTTCAGTTTTCCCTTCAACCGAAGCAGGAGCGTTGGCAATATCTTCATCGCTATAAGGCGTGTTGAGCATGCGAAGTGCGCGCATTTTATTGGCTACCAATTCACCGTCGACAAAATTATCTGCAAGCCATGGATACCCCGGCATATTTGATTCGGGTACCACCGAGCGAGGGTTAGTCAAATGTAAGCGATGCCAATCATCACCATAACGACCACCGACGCGTTGTAAGTCAGGCCCCGTTCTTTTTGAACCCCATTGGAAAGGCCTGTCATAGACAAATTCCCCAGCGAGCGAATAATGGCCATAACGTTCGGTTTCAGCGCGAAAGGGGCGAATCATTTGAGAATGGCAGCCATAGCAGCCTTCTTGAACATAGATATCACGTCCGGCTAGCTGTAATGAGGTATACGGCATAAGGCCGGAGACGGGTTCGGTGGTTTTTTTGATAAAAAATAAAGGAACGATTTCTATCAATCCACCAACTGAAATAACTAGGATGATCAATACCATCATCAGCCCGATATTTGTTTCTACTTTTTCGTGACTCATTTTATCTGCTCCAGCTATACAGTTTGTGGCACAAGTACGCGAGACGGCTCGGCGCCTTGAGTGGTTTTATACACGTTATAGGCCATAATGAGCATGCCGACTAAAAACAGCACGCCACCCATTAAACGTATGATATAGAAGGGAATCATGCGCAATAGAGACTCAACAAAACTGTACGTTAGTGTTCCGTCCTCGTTAATAGCGCCCCACATCAAACCTTGCATAACACCGGCAATCCACATAGAGGTAACGTATAGAACGATACCAATGGTGGCGATCCAAAAATGCGTTTCAACGAGTTTCATGCTGTGCATATCCTGCTTGCCAAACAACTTGGGAATTAAATAATACAACGAGCCGATGGTTATCATCGCTACCCAGCCCAGCGCGCCGGAGTGGACGTGGCCGATGGTCCATTCGGTATAGTGCGATAAAGCATTCACCGATTTGATAGCCATCATCGGGCCTTCAAACGTCGACATGCCGTAAAAAGACAAGGAAACGATCAGGAACTTAAGAATCGGGTCGGTACGAAGCTTCTCCCATGCGCCGGATAAGGTCATAATGCCGTTGATCATGCCACCCCATGAAGGCGCTAATAAGATGATAGAAAAAGCGGCGCCGACGGATTGAATCCAGTCAGGCAACGCCGTGTAATGAAGGTGGTGCGGCCCAGCCCACATGTACACAGAGATCAACGCCCAAAAGTGAACGATGGATAACCTGTACGAATAGATAGGGCGTTCGGCCTGTTTTGGCACAAAATAATACATCATGCCGAGGAAGCCAGCGGTTAAGAAGAAGCCTACGGCGTTATGCCCATACCACCATTGAACCATCGCGTCGGTCGCGCCAGCGTATAAGGGGTAAGATTCGGTTAAGCTGACCGGAATAGCGAGTGAGCGAACGATATGTAATAAGGCAACGGCGATAATAAAGGCGCCAAAAAACCAGTTGGCAACGTAAATATGTTTTGTCTTACGTTTCATGATGGTGCCAAAAAAGACGATCGCGTAAGACACCCATACAACGGCAATCAGTAAATCAATCGGCCAAATAAGTTCAGCGTATTCGCCACCTTGAGAGTAACCGAGCGGTAAGGTGATGGCGGCGAGAACGATCACTAGCGTCCATCCCCAAAAAACAAAACTGGCCAGTGCGTCACCAAATAATCGCGCCTGGCAGGTTCGCTGCACGACGTAAAATGACGTGGCCATAAGCCCTGATCCACCAAATGCAAAAATAACTGCATTGGTATGTAAGGGTCTTAGGCGGCCATAACTAAGCCATGAGACATCAAAATTTAGCGCGGGCCAGACGAGCTGCGCGGCGATAATGACGCCAACGAGCATGCCGACTATGCCCCAAACAATAGTCATGATGGAAAATTGCCGAACGACGGTGTCGTTAAAAGTGATGTTGCTCATATATGAATCTCATTTTTAAATACGCATGGGTAGTCTACTTGCTTAACTGAGGCGCGTCATGCTGAGGTGCAGCAAAACTGACTTATATCAGGTTTAAATATCAAATAAGTGAATTCAATTTTATGCGCAAATTTGGCGGGTATACTCCGCGATAACTAAGGAGTCGTTAAGAGGCTTTTTAGACCGTCGAGGTCGTTTATTTTGATTCGACGTTGGTGTTGAAGTGTTATTAACTTGTCGCGTTCAAGTTTGCGTATGCCGCGACTGACCGTTTCGGGCGAAAGATTAAGGAAATTGCCCATTTCAGTGCGAGATAGAAAGAAATTAAATTCGGTAAAAATATAACCGCCTACGCGATACCTTTCAGCCAAATCGAGTAGGAAAGAAACGATTCTTTTTTCGGCGCTTACTTTGCCGGTAGCAGCATTATTATTACTATCATTGATAGCCTTGCTGGCGTGTTTTAGCAGCTGTTTATAGATGTTAGGAATGCTACTTTGTAGTTTATCTAGATTTATTTCGCAGATATTGCTTGTTTCGAGGGCCTGTATAGAGCATTGATACTGGCCTTCTGAGAGACCGTCGAAGCCAATAATTTCGCCAGGCAAGTAAACGCCCATGACGTCTTCATTGGATTCCTGATTTAAGGTGGTGATTTTAACGGAGCCTGATTTAAGGGCGTAGAGTGACTCGAACGGTGAGTGCTGGCGATACAGAACATCTCCAGCACGCAATAATTTTGTATGGCTAACAGAGTCGTCTAGCAGTTCAATATCTTGCTGGTTGAGTCCGTGCGGTATGCAAAGTTCACCCAGGCTGCAATTTGAGCAGGATACGCTCAGTTCTCTGAATAAATTATTGGCTGCTGTGCTCATCGCTATTAATAAATTTTGGTTAACAGTATATTACGTGATGTGTCGTCAAAATAAAATCTTGGGTCAATGCGTTGGAAGATAAAGTAAAGCACCGTCCAGTCTGTTTCCACTGCGGTCTTAATGTACCACAAGAAAGTCGTTATGGCCTCAATTTTGACGGTCAATGGCGCGTTATGTGCTGCCCCGGTTGTGAGGCGGTGGCGCAGGCTATTATTGATAATGGCCTATCCAGTTTTTACCAGAAAAGAACGGCGTATACGCCGCCTTCGCTGGCGCTGTCCGACGAGTTAAAAAGTTATGACCATGATCCGCTAACCGCTGCGCCTTCACTCCCGAAAGACGAGGTCATTGAAAGCTCACTGATAATAGAAGGTATTACTTGCTCGGCCTGCATTTGGTTGCTTGAAAAGCACGTCCGTCAGTTATCCGGCGTTCTATCTTTTAATGTTAATTACGCCACGCGGCGGGCGCAGCTCAAAACTGATCGCAATGCTGTACGACTAAGCGAGGTACTGGAGGCGATTCAATCGATTGGTTATCGAGCCTTACCGTATGATGCGAGTAAACAATTTACGGCCCTGCAAAAAGAGCGTAAGGACTTTTTAGCTCGAATCGGCGTGGCGGTGTTCTGCAGCATGCAGGTGATGATGCTTACGCTGGGGATTTACATCGCAGGCGCTAACGAAATAGACCCTGAGATGCTGCTTTTTTTAAAGTGGATTAGCGCCTTGCTGACGTTCCCCGTGATTATATTTTCTGCGCTGCCTTTTTTACGAGCGGCTTACCGTGATATAAAAAATAAAATGCCGGGCATGGATGTGCCGGTTGCACTAGGCATTAGTTTGGGTTTTCTAGCCAGCCTTTTTAATACTTACCGGGCTGAGGGAGACACCTATTACGAATCCGTTTGTATGTTCGTGCTATTCCTTTTGTTGGCGCGTTACGTGGAGTTTTTAACGCGCTGGTACGCCATCAGCTCAAGTGAACGACTCACTCAGGCAACGCCGGTTATCGCTAAACGAGTGATAGGCGAAGGTCGGGTTGAGAGTGTTTCGGCAAAATCCCTATTGCTGGATGATCAAATTCAAGTCAATCCGGGCGAAGTTATTCCTGCGGATTCAATCATCATACAAGGTAGCTCACAGGTTGATGAATCCATCCTGACCGGTGAAGACGAACCATTAGATAAAGCCGAGGGCGATGCCTTATTGGGCGGCAGTCATAATTTAAACAATACGCTAATAGCCAGAGTAAGCTGCGTAGGCGAGGATAGTACCTTATCGACAATTACGCGTTTAATCGACAGGGCACACGGCGAAAAACCGGCGTGGGTAGAATTGGCAGATCGCTATGCCAGCCTATTTATTTCCATGGTGATCTTGTTGACGGCGGGAACCGCCTGGTACGGGTTTTGGCAAGGCGACGCCGACTGGTTTTCAACCGCCTTATCGGTGTTAGTGGTCACTTGCCCCTGTGCGCTATCTTTAGCAACACCAACCGCTTATACCGCTACCATGAGTGCTTTATTTGAACGGGGTATCATTATTACAAAGGGCCAGGCTTTAGAAAAATTAGCGAATATAAAGCACGTTATTTTTGATAAAACGGGCACGCTCACCCAGGGTTCGATGAGCGTATTTAAGTGTCATTTACACTCATCGTTAGATCACCAATCAGTACTGGATATCGCGATCAGTATGGAAGGTTTTTCTGACCACCCCATTGCTCGGGCTTTTAAGCGAGAAAAGGCGCTTCAACATCACCAGGTGCTCCACGTAGAGCATAAAAGCGGCGCTGGCTTAAAGGGCATTATCGAGGGCGAGAACTATTATTTAGGCTCAAAAAACTATGTCGCTGAGTCACTTGGAATATCCGTTAATTCAAAAGATACGAAAGCAACCCAGGTTTATTTAGCAGATGGCAAACAGCTGCTCGCTGTTTTTGAAATCCACGATGACATCAGAAAAGGTGCAGACTCGGCCATCGCGTGGTTAAAAGGGCAGGGCCAGTCGGTCAGCCTGGTGAGTGGAGATCGCGAAGCGCCCGTAGCGTGGGTGGCAAAAAAACTGGCTATTCGGCAGTATAAATTTGACGCCTCACCAGCGGATAAGTTGAGTGAAATTGAGCGCCTGCAAGCCAATGGCGAGCAAGCGGCAATGGTGGGCGATGGCGTTAATGATGCGCCAATTATGGCAAAGGCCGACGTGTCTATTTCGGTATCGGGCGCGAGTCAATTAGCGAGGTCTTCATCCGATATTTTGCTGATGGGGGATGATATGAATAGCCTGCAACAAGTGTTTCAATTTTCAAAAAAAACGCGGGCGATTATTAAACAAAACATGGTGTGGGCGCTGGTCTACAATATAGGCGCTTTACCGCTGGCGATGGGCGGCCACGTTGAACCCTGGCAAGCGGCGCTAGGGATGTCAGTCAGCTCATTAGTGGTGGTATTGAACTCGTTCAGACTGCGGCTACAGTCATTTGGTGCGAAGGTCTCTAATTCAACGGGTAGGTCATAATGGATAGTTTATATTTTTTAATACCAGTGTCGATAATCTTAGTGGCGATCGTTATCGCTCTGTTTTTGTGGGCGGTAAGATCAGGTCAATTCGATGATTTGGACGGTCCAGCGCACAATATTTTGTACGAAGAGGAAGAACTGCTGAACGATGTTGAAGATAAAGACGAAGACGAAGGCGAAGTGAATAAAAAGCCCGACGAGCTAGTGTAATCCGTGATGAAGCCAGCTCGGGTTGATTAAGTTAACAATCGCGAAAGCAATAATAAGGCTTCCAGAGGTGCGGCGAACGATGGCAGAGTTTCTCAGTTGAACGAGTTTTTTTGAAAAAACGCCCATCGCTAACAACATAGGTAAGGTGCCCAGGCCAAAGCACAACATAATAAGCGCACCACTAATAGGCTGCGTGCTGGCCAGGCTCCAGGCCAGCGCTGAATACACGAGTCCGCATGGCAACCAGCCCCATATCAAGCCCAGATAAAAAGCACCGCGTTTATTTTGAATGGGCAGTATGCGGCGGCTAATGGGTGAAATATGCTTCCATAAGCGTTGCCCCGACCGCTCCAGGTAGCTTAAAAAGTTGAGCCAGCCCAATAGGTAAAAACCAAACGCCAGCATAAAGATAGAGGTGATGATTCGAGAAAAAAGAATTAGCGAGTCATCATCAAACGGCGCCATCGTGACTTGCCCAACCGCGCCGGCCAGCAAACCAATAAAGCTATAACTTAAAATTCGCCCGGCGTTATAAGAAAGGCTTACCGATAAAGCATTGACTGGGGCTAGGTGATCAGAACTCTCACCTTTCGAGCTCAAAATCCCCACGATGCCGCCACACATAGGAACGCAATGCGTGGAACCTAAAAAACCAATAATAAAGGCGATATAAAAAGCGCTTTCTGACACGATAAAATGACGCGATTACAATTTTTTACATCATGCCGAGCTGTAGTTTCGCCGCTTCAGACATCATATTTTGATTCCAAGGTGGGTCCAATACAACTTCCACATCAACGGTTTCTACGCCATCCATGCGTTTGATGCCCGATTCGATATCGGCCTGGATAACGGGCCCCATGCCGCAACCGGGTGCGGTTAATGTCATGGTGACGTGTACGTGGTTAAGGCCGTCAGTTAGCGCGCGAACGGTGCAGTCGTAGATTAAACCAAGGTCTACCACGTTGACGGGAATCTCAGGGTCATAAACCGTTTTCATAAATGTCCATGCCGCTTCACGAATTGATTCGGGGTCGGTGCCGGTTTCATAGGCGTGAATCACTTCAACTTCCTTACCTAAGGCGTCGGCGTCAATAGCAGAAATTCGCGCCATAATGCCGGTTTCACTCGACACGGTATAGGAACCGCCGAGTGATTGCATAATGGTGACGACGTCATCTTTTTTCAGGGTAACGTGCACACCAGCAGGAATAACGATAGCGTTTACATTCCTATTTAATACGATACTTTCTTGATCTGACATGAGGCCCTATGAAATTAATGTTTAGCTGCAAATAATACCTTAATTTGTTTAAGAAAAACGAAACCTGTAGGATATTTAAGGTATATATAGTTTGATTTTTACTTTTCGCGAGGGGTGCAGTGGTGACAGTGAAACCGTTTGATTTGCAGTACAGGCTGGAGAGTTTGCTCTGGCCGACTGACAAAAGGATGCCAACAATTAAATTGCGCTTGCTTAAAGCGTTACGCGTTATTTATGCGGCGATATCAGACCTTGCCAGCGGTGAGTTAAGCTTACGAGCTATGAGCCTAGTTTATACGACGCTATTGTCCATAGTACCGTTGCTGGCGTTGAGTTTTTCTGTGTTAAAAGCGATGGGCGCACATAATGAAATTGAACCCTTTTTGTTCCAATTCCTCGCCCCATTAGGCGATCAAGGGGTTGGTATTGGCGAAAACATCATCGGCTTTATCGACAATATAAAAGTGGGTGTATTGGGCTCGCTTGGTTTAGGGCTGCTCATCTATACCGTTTTATCGCTGGTCAAAAAGATCGAAAATGCCTTCAATATGATCTGGCACGTCGAAGCAACGCGAAGCATGGGCGAGCGTTTTAGCAGTTATTTAAGCGTTATCTTGATTGGTCCAGTGCTGATGGTTTCAGCGGTGGGTTTAACGGCCACGGTGATGAATTCGTCTGTGGTGTCTTATTTTGCCGCCATCGAACCGTTTGGTAGCCTCATTATATTAGCGACTAAATTATTGCCGTATATCATGGTGATGGGCGTATTCGCTTTTATATATATGTTTGTGCCCAATACGCGTGTGCGCTTAGGCGCTGCCTTGATAGGCGCTGTTGTGGCTGGTTTTTTATGGGAAACATCGGGGCTTTTATTCGCAACATTCGTCGTTAACTCCACTAAATACACCGCGATATATTCTAGTTTTGCGGTGGTTATTATGTTGCTTATTTGGCTGTATATCAGCTGGTTAATTTTATTATTTGGCTCAAGTTTAGCGTTTTATATTCAAAACCCATCGGCACAACAGCACAGCAGGGAAGGGTTTGAAGTTAGCAACCGAGTAAAAGAACGCCTGGCCTTATTGCTTATGCACTTAATTGGCGTTCGGCACAACGAAGGTGATACACCCTTTACGGTAGACGAGTTAGTGACACAAACCGCTGTGCCGCAACGGATAGTGGTCTACGTGTTGAACAGGCTCATAGCAAAAAACATCGTGATAGAAAGCGGTCAACCACCGAAGGGCTATCTACCCGCTAAATCAATCGATAAGTTGTTAGTAAGTGACGTTATCGTTGCTGTACGTAGTGCGGAGGAGGGGCAGTTTTTATCAGTAGCAGGGATCGCACTGCCTGATGGCGTTGCTGAACAGGCAAATTTGATTGATCAGGCGATTGAAAGCGCTATCGCGGGGAAAACCGTTAGCGACTTAACAAGGTAGCCGTCTGCGTAAATTTAAAGCGCTATCTGTTGATTTGTACACACCTGAGCTATGACATGCTTTAAAATCGACCACTTTTAAACAACAGGTTTAAGACTATGTCTACCCATGAGTGATAACAGCCAAGAGCCAGCCGCTACAAATTTTATTCGTCAAATGATTGATGCGGACCTGGAATCCGGTAAGCATCAAAAGGTTATTACTCGGTTCCCGCCTGAGCCGAACGGTTATCTGCACATTGGACACGCTAAATCCATTTGTTTGAATTTTGGCATCGCGCAAGACTACCCAGACGCGACCTGTCACCTACGGTTCGACGATACCAATCCAGGTAAAGAAAAATCAGAATATATCGACGCGATCAAAGAAGACGTTCAATGGTTAGGCTTTAACTGGGGTGAAAACCTGCACCATACTTCTGACTATTTTGATCAGCTGTACGCTTACGCGATTCAACTGATTAAACAAGATAAAGCTTACGTCGATAGTTTATCCGCTGAAGATATTCGCCTGTACCGTGGAAATTTAACCGAAGCGGGTAAAGACAGCCCGTTTAGAAATCGCTCGGTTGACGAAAATATCGAGCTGCTAGAAAAAATGAAAAATGGTCAGTTTGCCGAAGGCGAACACCTGCTAAGGGCTAAAATTGATATGGCCGCGCCTAATATCAATCTGCGCGACCCAGCTATCTACCGCATTAAACATATGTCGCACCCGATGACGGGCGATAAGTGGCATATTTACCCGATGTACGATTTCGCGCATTGCGTGTCAGATGCAATTGAGGGCATTACGCATTCGCTGTGTACGCTGGAATTCGAAGATCATCGCCCCTTGTACGACTGGTTCCTGGAGCAATTAAAAACCCCTGCGCATCCACAGCAAATCGAGTTTTCGCGGCTCAATCTCGACTACACGGTGATGAGTAAACGTAAACTGCACGAATTGGTCGAAGGCGGTTACGTTAACGGCTGGGATGACCCAAGATTGCCTACCCTGAGTGGCATGCGTCGCCGAGGCTACACGGCAGCGGCCATTCGCGATTTTTGTTCTCGTATAGGGGTCACTAAAAAAGACAATATCGTCGAAATGAGCGTATTAGAAAACTCGCTGCGTGAAGACCTGAACGCAACAGCACCAAGAGCCTTGGCTGTTCTCGACCCAGTTAAGCTGATCATCGACAATTATCCAGATGAGCAGGAAGAAATATTGTCTGGTGTCAATCACCCGAAGGACCCAGAAATGGGCCGGCGCGATATTCCCTTTTCGAAAGAACTGTATATCGAACGAAGCGATTATATGGAAGATGCGCCAAAAAAATTCTTCCGTCTGACAGAAGGCAGAGAAGTCAGATTGCGTTTTGCTTATTACGTCACCTGTACGCACGTCGTAAAAGACGATGAGGGCAAGGTGATTGAAGTTCACTGTAGTTATGACCCTGAAACACGCGGTGGCAAATCAGAAGACGGCCGTAAGGTAAAAGGTACTATTCACTGGGTATCGGCGAAACACGCGGTCAGCGCGGAAGTTAGGCTATACGATCGTTTATTCACCATCGCGGATCCTGCGGCAGAAAAAGAACGCGATTACAAAGAGTTCTTGAACCCCGAATCGGTATCAATATTGAAAAACTGTCAGCTCGAAGCGAGTATGGCGCAAGTCAGCGATACGAGTTGCTACCAATTCGAGCGGCAGGGTTATTTCTGTCAGGACAGTGTAGACTCCTTGTCGGGTGCGCTGGTATTCAATAGAGTCGTGGGTTTACGAGACTCCTGGGGAAAACAGACATAATAATCTTTGAGTCGAGGCTATAGGCGGTCGGCTTGTTCGATAAATTCAAATCATTTAAACGTAAAATTCTTATATGAAAAATAAAACAGGTCGTTGGGTATTGATGGCGGCATTAAGCGCCTTAGCATTAGTAAGCCAAAGCGTCAGTGCAACTAATGGTTATTTCTCTATTGGCTATGGCGCCAAAATGATGGGCATGGGCGGTGTCGGTATCGCGTTTCCGCAAGACACCTTGGCTGGGGCATTAAACCCAGCGGCTATGTCACAGGTTGAAGGAATGGATTTCGGTACAAGGGTTTTATATGCATCCAGGGACTCCGAATTTGATTGTCGTGGAATCGGTGCTTGTACAGAAGTTGTCAGTAGTCGCAGCAGGCGAGACTATTTTTTATTGCCTAATTTTGGCTGGAACAAACGTTTGAATGATAAAAATACAGTAGGCGTAAGTGTGTATGCGAATGGACTAAATACAACATTTCGCCGGCGTTTATTCACTGAAACCTTTGAGCGAGTAGTAGGGGCGTCTCCGATAACGACGAATGGCCACTTAGGTGCAGACTTCGCACAACTCAATATTGCAGCTACTTATACCCATGAATTTGAATCAAAGCACGTGCTGGGTATTTCACCGATTTTTTCCATTCAAAAATTTGGTGCCAGCGGTTTAGATTTTTTTGAGGGCCTTTCATCAGACCCAGGTAGCCTGACCGATAGAGGTGATGAGTTATCTTATGGTTTGGGTGTAAAGTTTGGTTGGTTTTATAAGCCGAACGAAACGTATCAATGGGGTGCTTACTACACGCCTCGTACAAAAATGACCAAAATGAAAAAATATTCGGGCTTATTAGCGAACAACGGTGAGCTCGATATCCCTTCAAACTACGGCATAGGCCTTGCCGTTAACCCCACGGACACGTTTTCAATAGCCTTTGACGTATCGCGTATCAATTACAATGAAATAGACGCCTTTTCTAACCCCGCGCCAACCGCAGCCGAGTTTACCGGCGGTTTCGCGGCAGACAGGTTATTAGGGCGTAGCGAAGGTGTAGGCTTTGGCTGGAATAATATTACGGTGTTTAAGCTGGGCATGCGTTATATCGTTGACGATAAAATCACCCTAAGGTTAGGAGTCAATTATGGTCAAGAGCAAACGCCAAAAAATGCCGCCATTTTAAATGTTATAACGCCGGCTGTTTCATCTAAACACCTAACCGCAGGGTTTAGCTACAAGCCGAACCAAACATCAGAATGGTCGTTTGCTGTGATGCAAGCTTTCCGTAATGATTTAACGGCGAAGAATACCGCTTATTTGGGCACGGATGTCAAAACGGGTATTAGCTTAACGGCGTTTGAGCTGAGTTATAGTATTGAACTGTAATTACTTCATAGTAAGTTAGTGATAAGAGGCGCTTATAAAGCGCCTTTTTTACGAATGTCTAAAGCTTTTCAATTGCTACTATAGATATTCAGTTAGCTTAATAGCCCTTATCACCATCTCGGTCTTGTTAATGCGCGGGGTTGTTCTCTTATTCTCGGGTCTGCTCTACCTTTAGGGCTGCTGACGGCTATTTTTCAGCCACACAAGGATAATATTCCCGACAGGGAATATTATCCTTGTGTTTGACTGATTCTTTATATATATTTACCGAACGGGAATATTTACTAGGAAAGATCATTAAAAAATGAAAAAATTACCGAGCGGGAAAATACTGGACACTAAATTGTTAGGCGATATAGTGCGACGGCAGCGGAAATCACAAGCTGCGACGCAAGTTGAATTTGCTTCGTTATGTGGCGTTGGTGTGCGTTTTATTTCTGATTTGGAAAATGGTAAACCAACGGTTGAGGTGGGTAAAGTCTTACAGGTTCTTAATAGCTTGGGATTGGAGTTAATTATTCAACCGCGAGGCTGGGCGGAACCCCCAGTCATCATTGAAACATTAGGCGGGCCATCGTGAGCCAGGTGCTTGATGTGTACTTATCAACAGAACGTGTAGGGAAGTTGTACTTAGATGGTGACCGACGTTTTGTATTTGAATACCTTCCTGACTGGGTTGCAGGTCATAAATCACAGCCCTTATCTTTAAGTCTACCCGTACGTGAAGAGGCATATGACGATGCGCGTGCACAACCATTTTTTGCTAATTTACTGCCTGAAGCGGAAATTAGGCGCTTCATAGCGAAAAGCTTAGGTCTGTCTGAAAAAAATGATTTTGCCCTGTTAGAAGCCATCGGAGGGGAGTGTGCTGGTGCGGTGAGTTTATTCCCTGAAGGAACAAAAATTCCGACGCATAGTAACTATAAAAAACTTGATGATGATGGGCTAAATAAATTGATCGCTGATTTGCCTGCGCAACCGATGATGGCGGGTGAGCAAGATATCAGGCTATCGCTGGCAGGTGCACAAAATAAATTGCCCGTTTATTATAATGGTGCTGAGATCAGCATACCAACGGGAGTAGCGGCAAGTAGTCATATTTTGAAACCCCCAATGAAGCATTACGCTAATTCAGTTGAGAATGAATATTTCTGTATGCAGCTGGCTAAAAAAATAAATTTAAACGTGCCAGAAACACAGGTTTTATATAAGGCAGTAGCCTTATATCTTGTTGCACGTTATGACCGTATTTATGATGCGAACGGTAACTTAGTAAGATTGCCTCAAGAAGACTTTTGTCAGGCGATGGCAATTTCTCCCAACAATAAGTATGAAAAAGAGGGTGGACCAAGTCTGAAGGCCTGTTTTGAATTAGTGCGAAACCGTAGCGTTCAGCCTGCCAAAGACTTAAATGAATTATTGAGTTGGGTGGTATTCAACTACTTAATAGGTAATGCCGATGCGCATGGTAAAAATGTGTCCTTAATGCTTACACCAGAAGGGCCGACGCTGGCACCCTTTTATGATCTTATGAGTACTGCTATTTATCCTGGTCTGGCTCAAAAAATGGCAATGAAAATAGGCGGCGAAGATCGTCCAGAGTGGATAATTGAACGATCTTGGGAACGGTTTTCAGAAGAGACAGGTATTAAATTCAAACTGGTCAGAAAAAGGTGTTTGGAATTGTCAGATAAACTATCGGATATTGCAGTTGATTTTGCCTCCGAATTCCAACAAGAGCGCGGCAAGAATGAGCAAATAGCAAAAATAGTAGAACTGATTGAGCAGCGAAAAAGGAAGTTCACCACTATATTCCGTTCAGCCAATAACTAAAAAAATAATGATTATTGAGATACTTAGCTAACTAAATCCATAAACTTATCTATTATTAAAACGTCAAATTCAATTAAAGCAGATCGCTCCTCTCTTTAGGCTTGGGAGATTTTAAAAGTAGCCCCAATAAAAAAGCCCTAGCGTCTTTCGATGCTAAGGCTTTGATATTTGGCTCCTCCGACTGGACTCGAACCAGTGACCCAATGATTAACAGTCATTTGCTCTACCAACTGAGCTACAGAGGAATTGTTCAGGTCGCGTATCTTACGAAACGAGGCCGTTATGGTCAATAGATATTCGACCTTATCGGTTAATTATTTTTCGTTCAGCAGGTTCGCGATTCTTTCCATTGCGTTTACTAAATTATCCATGCTGGTGGCAATCGATATACGCATATGGCCTTCCAGTCCAAAGGCTGACCCTGGTACTAGGGCAACGCCAGCTTTTTCCAGAATATATTCGGCCAATTCAACATCGTTGTTGATGCTATCCATTCGAGCAAGAATTGCTTTGAAGTCTGGGAAGCAGTAGAACGTGCCGTCTGACGCGATACAGCTGACGCCATTGATTGCATTCAGTTTCTCAACGACGTAGTCGTGGCGGTCTTTAAAAGCGATCAGCATCTCACCGATGCACGATTGGTCGCCCTCTAAAGCGGCTTGTGCGGCGTATTGCGAAATAGACGTTGGGTTTGATGTGCTTTGCGATTGAATTTTCTTCATTGCTTTTATCAAAACTGCGGGTCCGGCTGCGTAACCGATGCGCCATCCGGTCATTGAGTAAGCTTTAGATACGCCATTCAATACGATGGTTTGATCGTATAGTTCTGGGCAGGCCATAACGATGTTGCTGAACGGTTCATCGCACCAGAGGATGTGTTCGTACATATCGTCGGTGGCGATTAGAATGTCCGGGTATTTTTTAAGCACGGCGCCGAGTGCTACAAACTCTGCGCGGGTATACGCTTTGCCGCTAGGGTTTGATGGGCTGTTGAGCACGACCACTTTGGTTTTTTCTGTGATCGCAGCTTCCAACTGTTCAGCGGTGATTTTAAACGCCTGATCTTGCCCGGCTTGAATAATCACGGGCGTGGCGTCGGCCAATAGGCACATATCGGGATACGAGACCCAATAAGGCGCAGCAATGACGACTTCATCGCCTTCTTCTAAAAAGGCCTGTGCCATATTAAAGAAGCTTTGCTTGCCGCCGCAAGACACCAAAATCTGATCCAGCTCGTAAGATAATTGATTATCTTTTTTAAACTTGTTAATAATCGCTTTTTTGAGTTCAACCGTGCCATCCACCGCGGTGTATTTTGTTTTACCGTTGTTAATGGCGTCTCTGGCTGCCTGTTTAATATGTTCAGGGGTGTCAAAGTCTGGCTCGCCTGCGCCGAGGCCAATGATGTCCTGGCCAGCTGCGCGTAACGCTGCGGCTCTAGCTGTAACGGCTAAGGTGGGTGAAGGCTTTATACTTTGTACGCGTTGTGACAGTTTAATGTTCATAATTTGTATGCTATCCCTTTAAATAAAAATCACTCAAAATTGGGTGTAGGCCGTGTTTTTAGAATAAAATTAACGGTTAATGACGTTTAGCCGTGCATTCTACTTGATGCGGCGTGTATGCAAAATCCCTATGAATAAAAAATTCGAAATTGATTCACCATTTAAACCGGCCGGTGACCAGCCAGCGGCGATTAAAGCGCTCGTCGAAGGTATACGGGATGGCGAGTCGCATCAAACTTTATTGGGTGTAACGGGGTCCGGTAAAACCTTTACCATGGTGAATACTATCGTAGAGCTGCAGCGTCCCGCGCTGGTATTGGTACATAACAAAACGCTGGCGGCCCAGCTGTACGGCGAGTTAAAAGAATTTTTGCCGGACAACGCGGTGGAATATTTTGTTTCGTATTACGATTACTATCAGCCCGAAGCCTATATGCCCGCGTCGGATACCTTTATTGATAAGGATGCCTCGCTGAATGAGCATATACAGCAAATGCGGCTGTCGGCAACAAAAGCCCTGATGGAGCGCAAAGACGCGGTGATTGTTGCCAGTGTGTCGTGTATTTATGGCCTTGGCGACCCTGAGTTATATTTCAGCATGATTTTGCACTTGTCACGCGGCGAGCGGGTTAGTCAGCGCGACATCATCCATCAATTAACCGAAATGCAATACAAGCGCAATGATCTTGAGTTGCTCCGCGCGACCTACCGGGTAAGAGGGGACGTGATCGATATATTTCCCGCCGAGTCAGATCAAAACGCGGTGCGGGTTGAACTGTTCGATGATGAAATTGAGCGCCTGTCGTTGTTCGACCCCCTGACGGGCGAAATCGTTCAGCGTATTCCTCGCTACACCATTTTCCCTATTTCGCATTACGTTACGCCAAGGGAAACCATTCTCGGCGCGATTGATAAAATAATGGCGGAGCTCGCTATTCGCCTTGAGCAATTACGTTCGTTGAATAAACTGGTGGAGGCGCAACGTTTAGAAGAGCGCACAAAATTCGACATCGAAATGATGCGAGAAATTGGCTACTGTTCAGGCATCGAAAATTATTCGCGTTACCTGTCGGGTCGAAACCCGGGCGATGCACCGCCGACCCTGTTCGATTATTTGCCCGATAATGCCCTGCTGTTTATTGATGAGTCGCACGTAACAGTGCCGCAAATAGGCGCGATGTATAAGGGCGACCGTTCGCGAAAAGAAACCCTGGTTGAGTATGGTTTCAGGTTGCCGTCGGCGCTAGATAACAGGCCGATGCGTTTTGAAGAGTTTGAAGCGAAAGCACCACAAACCGTGTTTATTTCAGCGACCCCGGCGCAATACGAAAAAGCGCGTTCCGGCGCGATCATAGAGCAGGTCGTTAGGCCGACTGGTTTACTAGACCCTATTATAGAGGTGCGCCCAGCGACCACGCAGGTGGACGATTTATTGTCAGAAATCAATAAACGCGTAAAGCTCGAAGAGCGCGTTTTAGTTACCACGTTAACCAAGCGAATGTCCGAAGACCTAACCGACTACATGATGGAGCACGGTATAAAGGTGCGCTATTTACACTCGGATATAGCGACCGTCGAGCGGGTTGAAATTATTCGTGACCTTAGATTAGGCGTATTTGACGTACTCATTGGTATCAACTTATTAAGAGAGGGCTTGGATATTCCCGAAGTATCGCTGGTGGCTATTTTAGACGCCGATAAAGAAGGTTTTTTACGATCAGAAGTGTCGATGATACAAACCATGGGTCGAGCAGCCAGAAACGTAAAGGGTATGGCGATTTTGTACGCCGATAAAATAACCGGCTCCATGCAGCGGGCAATGGACGAAACGAATCGGCGACGAATAACGCAGCAACAATATAATGAAGACCACGGTATAACGCCCGTTGGTATCATTAAAAAGGTCACCGATATTATGGAAGGCTCAACGCGCTTGCAGCGAAGTAACCTAAAGCAGATAGCCGAAGATAAGGCAAAATACCAGACGTTTTCACCGACGCAGATGACAAAAAAGATTAAAGAACTCGAAGCAAAAATGTACCAACATTCGCGTGATTTGGAATTTGAACAGGCAGCAACGGTACGTGACGAAGTCAATAAATTGCGTGATATGCTGGTTTTAGAAAGCTAGCAGCACGGGCATAAAATAAGCAAAAATTTACTCAGCACAGCCGGAAGCGGGTGCTTGCTATATTGCGCTACTAAATCAACATAACTTCCTTAGAAGGCTTCACTAAATGACTAAGTTTAAGTACAATGCCCGGTCTTAAGATGCTTGATTTGAAGGCGCGTAGCTCAGTTGGTTAGAGCGCATCCTTGACATGGATGAGGTCGGTGGTTCGAATCCACTCGTGCCTACCAAGCATACTAAATAATAAAAGATCCATTACTCTCAACTTTTAATTTAAAGGTTTAACGTGCCAGTCATAACACTACCCGATGGAAGTCAGCGCGAGTTTGCGCAAGCCATAAGCGTACTCGACGTTGCTGCTGATATAGGCGCTGGATTAGCGAAAGCAACTCTAGCGGGTCGAGTAAACGACGTACTGGTCGATGGGTCTTACCTGATTGAAAACGATGCAAGCTTATCAATTGTTACCTCAAGAGACGAAGAGGGCGTTGACGTCATTCGTCACTCTGCAGCCCATCTGTTAGCGCAGGCGGTTAAGCAACTATTCCCGACGGCGCAAGTAACGATTGGTCCGGTTATCGACAATGGGTTTTTCTACGACTTTGCGTTTGAACGTCCTTTTACGCCAGCTGATATTGAGTTGATTGAAAAAAGAATGTCGGAGCTGGTAGAGCAAGAAATTCCGCTCGAGCGCATTGAAATTTCACGTGATGACGCCGTTACCTTTTTCAGAGAGAAAGACGAAGAATATAAAGCGCAAATTATTGAAAGTATTCCTTCGGACGAAGTGTTGTCTCTTTACCGTCAGGGAGAATTTACCGATCTTTGCAGGGGCCCACACGTTCCTAATACAGCTAGTTTAAAGGCCTTTAAACTAACAAAAATTGCTGGTGCGTACTGGCGCGGTGATTCGAACAATGAAATGCTTCAACGCATTTACGGCACGGCCTGGGGCGACAAGAAAGCGCTGAAGAAATACCTGCACGGTATCGAAGAAGCAGAAAAACGCGATCATAGAAAAATAGCTAAATCACTCGACCTGTTCCATATTCAAGAAGAAGCACCCGGGATGATTTTCTGGCACGACGCGGGTTTAAGTATCTACCGCACGATTGAACAGTATATTCGTTCAAAACTAGAAATAAATAACTACGTAGAAGTTCGTACACCTCAATTAGTCGACAAAAGCCTCTGGCAGAAATCGGGACATTGGGATAAGTTTCGCGATGATATGTTCACCGTAGATTCTGAAAACCGTGAATACGCCGTTAAGCCAATGAACTGCCCTTGCCACGTGCAAATTTATAACCAGGGCTTGAAAAGTTACCGCGACTTGCCGTTAAGAATGGCCGAGTTTGGTTCCTGTCACCGCAACGAGCCATCGGGTACCTTGCATGGCTTGATGCGTTTAAGAAACTTTATTCAGGACGATGCGCATATTTTTTGTACGGAAAATCAGATTCAATCGGAAGTATCTTCGTTTATTGATCTTCTGCACGAGGTATACGCCGATTTTGGATTTACCGACATTATCATCAAGCTATCCACTCGACCTGAAAAACGCGTAGGTGCTGATGAGGTATGGGATAAATCAGAAAAAGCACTGGAAGATGCGCTGAATGCAAAAAACCTGCAGTGGGATTTGCAACCAGGCGAAGGCGCTTTTTACGGACCAAAAATCGAATTCTCATTGAAAGATTGTTTGGATCGCGTTTGGCAGTGTGGAACCATTCAGGTTGATTTTTCTATGCCAGATCGTCTCGATGCGCAATATATTGCCGAAGACGGATCGAAACAATCGCCGGTGATGCTTCACCGAGCAATTTTAGGATCACTTGAGCGATTTATCGGAATTTTGATCGAAGAATACGCCGGTAAGTTTCCAGTTTGGTTAGCACCGACCCAAGTCATTTTGATGTCCATAACGGACAAAAGTGACGAATATATAGCGTTAATTGCAAAAAACCTTCAAAAACAAGGCATAAGAGTCAAAATAGACTTGAGAAATGAGAAGATCGGCTTTAAAATTCGCGAGCATACTTTAAAGCGTATTCCATATCTCGTTGTCGTTGGCGAAAAAGAAGTCAACAATAACGAATTAGCAGTACGTACTTTAAGTGGAAAAGACATGGGTAATTTCACTCCTGAGGACTTTATTACGCTATTGGCAAAAAATATAGCCGAGCGTAATAAATTAGAGCCTTAAGGATTTTTATATTTTGGAGATTGTAAAATCGCAACAAAAAAAGTAAGAATTAACGAAGATATAACGGCGCAGAACGTAAGGCTTATTAATCATGAAGGTGAGAAAATAGGTGTAGTAACTCTAGAGCAAGCGATGAGCTCAGCGGCTGAAGTGGAATTAGATCTAGTAGAGGTGTCACCAACGGCTTCACCTCCTGTAGTTCAGATTATGGATTACGGTAAATTTAGATTTGAAGCCAGTAAGAAATTACAGGCAACAAGAAAGAAGCAAAAAATTGTTCAGGTTAAGGAAATTAAGTTCCGACCTGGAACTGATATTGGTGATTACAATGTAAAATTACGTAATCTGCGCTCATTTTTAGAAAATGGCGACAAAACCAAAATCACCGTGCGTTTTCGTGGCAGAGAAATGGCCCATAGGGAGTTGGGTATGGAATTGCTGAAACGTATAGAGAAAGATTTAGAAGAATTAGCATTGGTCGAACAACGACCAAAGTTTGAAGGTCGCCAGATGGTCATGGTAATGGCGCCGAAGAAAAATTAATTAACGGAGTATTGTAATGCCCAAGATGAAGTCAAACAGTGGAGCAGCCAAACGTTTCAAAAGAACGGGTTCAGGCGCTTTTAAATGTAAGCAAGCTCATTTGCGTCATATTTTGACCAAAAAAACCACTAAACGTAAACGTCAATTGCGTAAAGCATCAGTGCTTCATGCGTCAGATATGAAAAGCGCAACGCGGATGTTGCCTTACAGCTAATTTTAGAGTTATTGAGGAAAAGAAATGCCTAGAGTAAAACGTGGTGTAGTTGCGAGAGCAAGACACAAAAAAGTATTAAAGCAGGCGAAAGGATATTACGGCGCTCGTAGTCGAATTTATCGTGTCGCCAAACAAGCAGTTATTAAAGCCGGTCAGTACGCTTACCGAGATCGTCGTCAAAGAAAACGTCAATTTCGTGCGTTATGGATTGCGCGTATTAATGCCGGCGCTCGTAGCTGTGGTTTGTCGTACAGTCGTTTCATGAACGGCCTTAAGAAAGCGTCGATCGGTTTAGACAGAAAAGTACTGGCTGATATTGCCGTGTTCGATAAAGACGCATTTTCGCAGTTAGTAACGACCGCAAAATCTAAGTTATAAGAACAGTATCTTTTTAGAGTGTAATTACTCATGAATTTGCTTAAGCAACTATTAGCAATTCAGATATAAGTCGTGAGGGAAAGGTCAATTGATCTTTCCCTTATTTATTTGGGCCAAGCATAAAAGAAAATAACGTGGAAAATTCTTTAGAAAACATCGTTGAACAGGCTGAAAAAGAATTAGTGCAAGCTGACACCTTAGCCGTAGTGGAAGAAATTCGCGTTTCTTATCTCGGAAAAAAGGGTGTGTTTACCCGCCAAATGAAAACGCTTGGTAGTCTTTCAGCGGAAGAAAGACCGAAAGTCGGCGCAACAATCAATCACGCTAAACAACAATTTCAGCTGTTATTAGAGCAACGCAAGAGCCAGCTTGAATGTGAGCTGTTGAATAGACGACTGATTGAAGAAACGATAGACGTGACGCTTCCGGGTCGCGGCCAGGCCGTCGGCGGTGTACATCCTGTTACACGAACGATGCGCCGTATAGAACAAATTTTTAGTCGAATTGGTTTTGAAGTCGCGATGGGGCCAGAAGTAGAAGACGATTTTCATAACTTCGAAGCGCTTAATATTCCAGCTCATCACCCTGCGCGTGCGATGCACGATACTTTTTATTTTGACGAGCACACCTTGCTGCGTACGCATACTTCGCCGGTACAAATACGAGTGATGGAAAATCAACAACCACCGTTAAAAGTCATCGCCCCGGGTCGTGTGTACCGCTGTGATTCTGATTTAACGCACACGCCGATGTTTCATCAGGTTGAAGGTTTTGTAGTCGATAAGAATGTAAACTTCGCCGATTTAAAAGGTGTTATCAGCGAGTTTCTTAAGGCGTTTTTTGAAAAAGACGTAAAAGTAAGATTTAGACCTTCGTATTTCCCCTTTACAGAGCCCTCCGCAGAAGTCGATATCGAGTGCGTTATGTGTGAAGGTTCCGGTTGCCGTGTATGCGGACAAACCGGTTGGTTAGAGGTTCTTGGTTGTGGAATGATCCACCCCGAAGTGTTTAACCATCTGAATATAAATCAAGATGAATTTACCGGGTTCGCCTTCGGTATGGGTGTAGAACGACTAACGATGCTTCGTTACAAAATCAATGATTTGCGTCTGTTCTTTGAAAATGATCTTAAGTTTTTAAGACAGTTTAATTAAGCTGGATAGGTATTCAAAATGTTAGTGAATGAAGCGTGGCTTAAAGAATTCGTCAATTACTCAATATCGACTGATGAGTTATCTGAAAAATTAACAATGGCCGGCCTGGAGGTAGACTCAGTGTCAGCCGCAGCGGCCGTTTTTTCCGGCGTAGTAGTAGGCGAGGTTCTGTCCGTAGAGCAACACCCCAATGCCGATAAATTAAGCCTGTGTAAGGTGTCTATTGGTAAGGCTGAGCCGTTAGATATCGTTTGTGGTGCGAGTAATGTACGCACTAGCTTACGTATTCCGGTTGCTATAGTGAGCGCTGTTTTACCCGGTGATTTTAAAATAAAACCGTCCAAACTGCGCGGCGAAACATCCAATGGTATGTTGTGTTCAGAGCAAGAATTAGGCTTGGCAGACGCGGCCGATGGCCTGATGGAGCTGCCTGAAGATGCGCCAATTGGCGTTGATATTCGTGATTACTTGAAATTAGACGACAGCATTATTGAAGTAGATTTAACGCCAAATCGCGCAGACTGCCTGAGTGTTGAAGGTGTCGCACGCGAAATATCCTGTTTCACTGGTCTATCGCTCATCAATACGAAGCCCGTTGTTCCTGAGGCAAGCCTGGATATCACGCAAAACGTTATCGTACACGCAGCAGAAGATTGCCCCCGCTATTTAGGTCGAGTTATAAAAGGTATTGATAGAACGGCGCAAACACCGATTTGGATGCAGGAAAAATTAAGGCGCTGCGGGCAAAGAAGCTTAGGACCACTCGTCGACGTAACAAATTATGTTCTATTGGAACTAGGTCAACCGCTACACGCGTTTGATCTGGATAAAATAGACGGCGATATTATTGTTCGCCGAGCTAGCGCCAAAGAGCCATTAACGCTGCTAAACGGGCAAACTATTGAGCTAGACGAAGATGTGCTGGTAATAGCCGATAGCAAACAAGCACTCGCATTTGCCGGTGTTATGGGTGGTGAGTCGTCGTCCGTTAATGATGAGACAACCGATATCTTTCTAGAGTGTGCTTTTTTCTCTCCTTTATCGATTGCTGGAAAATCAAGAAAATTTGGTTTGCATACAGACGCTTCGCACCGATTTGAAAGGGGAGTGGACCCTGAGCTTTGCTATCGTGCGTTAGACCGCGCCGTGGAATTGCTAATATCAATAGCAGGTGGGCAGGTAGGCCCGTTAACTGACGTATCTTCAGTCGAGTCATTACCTGTATGTCATAAAATCCCTCTACGATTAGAAAGAATCAAACGAGTGCTCGGTATTGAGTTGGCCGCCGAGAGCGTTGAGGCTTATTTCCTTGCGCTAGGTATGCAGGTTGAAAAATCGGCTAATGAGTGGCGTATTACGGCCCCTAGTTACCGCTTTGATGTAGCTATAGAGGCTGATCTGATTGAAGAGGTCGCGCGTTTGTATGGCTATGATAATTTACCGCAAAATAGTTTATCTATTTCTGGTTCATTAGCATCGGCTGAAGAAAAAATACAACCTCTGGACAGGATAAAGGATTTACTCGTCGACCTAGGTTACCAGGAAGCGATTACTTATAGCTTTACCGACGAGTCTGCTTTAAAAAGCCTGACTCCTCAAGATGAAATGTATCGTTTAAAAAACCCAATTTCATCGGACTTGTCTGTCATGCGTACCACCCTCTGGGCTGGCTTGCTGAAAGCAATGGATGGTAACCTAAAACGAAACGAAGAAACGGTTCGCTTTTTTGAAACAGGGCTGAAATTTACGATTAAAGACGGGCAGTTGCAGCAAGATCAAATGTTATCCATGATCGCAACCGGTAGAGCAAGACCCGAGCAATGGGGCGAAGCTTCTAGAGCGATAGATTTTTACGATATAAAGCACGACGTTGAGGCTATTTTAGCGCTCAATGGCTTAGCTTCGGATTATCAATTTAAAAAAGCCAGCCATGAAGCCCTGCATCCAGGTCAAACGGCCGAGTTAATTAATAAAGAAGGTGAGCAGCTTGGCTATATCGGTTTGCTTCACCCGGCGTTAGAAAGTGAGTTTGATATAAAGAAACCCGTTTACCTGGTGGAATTGAAGCAAGCATTGATACAAACGCGAGCTATCCCCGTTTTCGAGCAAATTTCGAAATATCCGCCCGTCAGACGTGATTTAGCGCTCATTGTTGATGAAAAGTTGCACGTAAATGAAATCATCGACTATATTTATCAGCAGCAAGGAATTATTAAAGAAGTCGTTGTTTTTGATATATATCAAGGCAAAGGCATAGAAACCAGTAGAAAAAGTGTCGCTTTAGGCTTGATTTTACAGGATAATTCTAAGACACTAGAAGAACTAGAAATTGAGGAATTCATAAATGAGTTACTCAAAAATTTAAAAAATCAATTTAATGCTCAGCTAAGAGAATAAAAAAATGTCATTAACAAAAGCTGATTTAACCGAACAATTATTTGATGAGCTAGGCCTCAATAAACGTGAAGCCAAAGAAATAGTTGAACAAATGTTCGAAGTAATTAAGAACTCTTTAGAGACGGGTGAGCAAGTAAAACTTTCGGGTTTTGGCAACTTTGAACTAAAAGATAAAGCCCCGCGGCCTGGTAGAAACCCAAAAACAGGCGAGGATGTGTCCATCTCTGCTAGAAGAGTGGTGACACTAAGAACGGGACAAAAACTAAAGGAACGAGTGGAAGCATATGCTGGAACCCAGCCACAATAACGAATTACCGGTTATACCGGCAAAACGCTACTTTACCATCGGTGAAGTAAGCGAATTATGCGCGGTAAAACCACACGTACTGCGTTATTGGGAACAAGAGTTTCCTCAGCTCGAGCCAGTTAAGCGCCGAGGCAACAGACGTTACTACCAACGGCAAGACGTCGTATTAATTAGACAAATTCGTGGGCTACTCTACGAAGATGGTTATACGATTGGTGGCGCTAGAACTCTCCTATCAGGGGACAATACCCAGCAAGACAACTCTCAAGTTAGGGTTGAGATTCAGCAAATAAGAGCTGAATTGCAAGAAATTCTCGACATTCTAAAATAACACAGCTTCCATCGGGGCGTAGCGCAGCCTGGTAGCGCACCAGCATGGGGTGCTGGTGGTCGGAGGTTCAAATCCTCTCGCCCCGACCAAACTTCAATTATATTTCAACGAGTTAAGGTTTAATGCTTTTTAACGATTAGAGATTTTCTAATCTTAATCTATTCGCTGACGATCCAGCAACGCTAAATTAAAAGTTCAGTTGCCATCAAAGCGGAGAAACAATTGTGCTAAACGGCCTTATCACGGAGCAAATAGAGTAGTGCAAAAGTGGCGTACTGGTGTTGAGTTGCTTGTATTACTACCCCCGAAAGTGGTTAAAAACCTGCATGATGCTCGCTTGGTAGAGCAAGAGTTTATAGCCAAGTTGGACTGTATTTACGAACAGTCAGAAAGCGGTGAAGTGAAAAAGTAAAGTGACTTTGACTTGGTGTTTTCTTCAACGCTAAATATGATGTATCGTCTATTCAATATTTAAAATGAACTGCTATACTTAATGCAACTTAAAGCTTGTTTAAACTAACGCGCATGGGAAGTTAAAATAATGAGAACAATCACCGCGGCGTCTTTGATTTTTTTATTCTGGTTTATGTTATCAGGACATACTGGAACCTTATTGATTGCACTGGGTGTACTCTCAACACTGCTAAGTGTTTATCTCGCAAAACGGATGAACATAATTGACCATGAAGGTTATCCCTTTGATTTGAGTGTGCGTCTACTGAGGTATTTTTTATACCTCGGCAAAGAAATTCTGATCTCTAACGTGGACGTGATCAAACGAATCCTCACCCTGGGACCCGTTGATATTAGCCCGCAAGTAATCACGCTTCCAGCCGTTAAAAAAACGGACTTAAGCCAAATGATTTATGCCAACTCGATAACATTGACACCAGGAACCGTTACCTTGGAATTGTCAGACGATAAAATCACAGTGCATGCCTTAAGCAAAAAAGGCGCGGCAGATTTACAAACAGGTGAGATGGCAAGAGCAGTACCCGATAATGTGGAGCTGTCTTCATAATGTATACCGTCGCGATAATTGCCATTTTGATTACTATTTTGCTGGCACTGGCGCGTGCCTTGTCGGGACCAACGGTTTACGACCGTATTGCCGCGATGAATATGGTCGGCACTAAAACCATTTTACTGATTGCCGTGTATGCCTTTTTTACCGACCGGCATGACTTGCTTGATATTGCACTTGTCTATACCCTCATTAATTTTATTGGTGTTGTTGCCGTTTTAAAACTAATCGAGCAGGGTAATCTTTATACAGATGGTGAAACCTCAGATGATAATCAGCCAGAGGTAAACGATAAATGATTCTTGAAACACTGAGTTGGCTGTGCCTAGTTTTAGGAGGTTTACTGGGGGTTATCGGTGGTATTGGCATGCACCGTTTTCCGGATTTTTATACCCGACTTCACGCCATTGGGATTACCGACACCTTATGCGCGGCGCTATTTTTAATCGGACTGGCTTTTCAAGCGGGCTTAACAATAGCTAGTTTTAAATTATTTTTAATTTTTGCATTTATCTTTTTCACCAGTCCAACTGCTTCACACCTACTGGCTAATGCCGCCATGCTGGGTGGTCTTAAGCCGGTGCTTTCAGGTGATGATGTGGCTAATTCTGAACAGTTGGATAAGCCATGATTGATAATATTGTTGATATCACGTTATTAAGTTTTCTTGTGATTCTTGCGCTGGCTATTATTCGTATGCGAAGTTTATTTGCTGTGGTGATGTTATTCAGTGGCTTTAGTTTTTTATCAGCAGGATTATTTGTGGTGATGGATGCAGCCGATGTAGCCTTTACCGAAGCGGCGGTGGGCGCCGGCATCTCAAGTGTACTAATGTTAGCCACGCTGGCGCTAACGTATTCCTCTAAAAACGCTGATAAAGAAGAGAAGCCGACAGCACATAAACCCTGGCTTCCTCTAAGTGTGGTAGTCATAACGGGGGCACTGTTAATTTATGGCACCTATGATTTACCGTCCTTTGGTGACCCTGATGCGCCTTCTCAGTTACACGTGGCACCGTATTATTTGGAAAACAGTATGCCAGATACCGGTGTGCCGAATGTGGTGACTGCGGTATTGGCTAGCTACCGTGGCTTCGATACATTAGGCGAAGTGACCGTGATTTTTACAGCGGGCATTGCGGTATTGTTACTGATCGGTGGCCGTCGTCGTGTAAAACCTAACGTTAAAAAGAACGGCGGTGATCGTGAAGCATAATTTAATTTTACGTGTCGTTTCAAAATTCATTATCCCACTCATTTTTCTATTTGCACTGTATGTGCAGTTTCATGGCGACTTTGGACCCGGCGGTGGTTTTCAGGCCGGTGTAATTTTTAGTGCTGCGATTATTTTGTATGCGCTAGTCTTTGGCGCTGATAAGGCCAAAAGAGTTATTACACCGTATGTTTTACGTCTACTTGCAAGCCTAGGGGTGCTGATTTATGCCGGCACAGGTGTTGCGACTATAGTATTGGGCGGTAATTTTTTAGAGTACGGTGTGCTGGCTTCGTCACAAGTGGCCGGTCAACACCTTGGGATTCTGGTGATTGAATTGGGTGTGGGGATTACTGTGATGTCAGTGATGTTGATTATTTTCTTTGCCTTTGCGGAACGTGGACAAGCTGTTCTGAGTACGAAAGCTGAATCGGAACGGGGGTAAGTTATATGGACATGATTCTGGGGCATTACAATTACTGGATGGTTATCATTATTATGATGGCAGGCTTCTATACGGTTATTAGCCGTGGCAATCTGGTGAAAAAAATTGTCGGTTTGAATATTTTTCAGGTATCGGTTTTTTTGCTTTATATCAGCATCGGCAATGTGAAAGGCGGTGCAACACCCATCATAGAAAAAGGGGTTGATCTTTATTCAAACCCGTTACCGCATGTGTTGATCCTGACCGCTATTGTGGTGGGCGTGGCAACCACAGCGCTGGGTTTAGCGTTAGTGGTGCGTATTAAGGAAGCCTACGGCACCATTGAAGAAGACGATATTCATAATCAGGATCAATCGCTGTGATAGAAAACCATTTAAGCCTACTGTTGGTTGCGCTACCTTTGCTCGCGGCTCCTATCGTTGCTGCGCTACCAAATGGACGCTTGCCTTGGGCGCTGAGCACCCTAGTTAGTTGGTCTGTCTGTTATCTGGCTGCGTGGCAATTAATGAATGTCAGCAGCGGTCAGGTTATTAGTTATGAACTCGGTGGCTGGGCGCCACCTTGGGGCATTGAGTATCGCATTGATGCAGCCAATGCCTTAGTGGCTTTAATCGTCTCGGGTATTGCTGCGTTGACCTTACCGTATGCACTGAAAAGTGTAATTAAAGAAATCCCGCAACAGCAGCACGCACTTTTTTATGCGGCCTTTATGCTGTGCCTAACTGGTTTGTTAGGTATTGCTCAGACAGGTGATATTTTTAATCTGTTTGTTTTTTTAGAAATTTCATCGCTGTCATCTTATGCATTAATTAGCTTAGGTAAAAAACGTCAGGCGCTCACTGCGGCTTATCAATATTTGATTATGGGCACGATTGGCGCGACTTTTTTTATTATTGGCGTCGGCTTGTTATATGCCATGACGGGCACACTTAACATGGCAGACTTAGCGCAACGATTGCCCGAGTTATATGAGCACCGCACTATCCACACCGCTTTTGCCTTTATTATGGTGGGCTTTGCTTTAAAGCTGGCGCTGTTCCCGTTACACCTTTGGCTACCGAATGCGTATACCTATGCACCGACAGTGGTAACGATTTTTCTCGCTGCAACGGCAACCAAGGTTGCGGTGTATGTGATGTTACGCATGGTGTTTACGGTGTTTGGTTTTTCATTTATTGAAAACACACCAACGGACGAATTGTTCCTACTGTTGTGCGTAACAGGCATTTTATCCATGTCGTTTTATGCCATTTATCAAAAAGACAGCAAACGTTTACTGGCTTATTCCAGTGTGGCCCAAATCGCGTATATGATGCTCGGCATCGGCCTAGGCAGCGTGTTAAGTGTTACCGCAACCCTGGTGCATTTGTTTAATCATGCCTTAATGAAAGGCGCCTTGTTTATGGCGATTGGTGCCTTAATTTATCGAGTGGGTTCGAGTCGCCTGGAGCATTTCTCCGGTTTAGGTAAACAGATGCCGTGGACGTTTGCAGCCATTGTAATTGGCGGGCTTAGTTTAATTGGTGTGCCGGGGACAGCCGGGTTTATATCCAAATGGTATCTGGTGCTTGCGGCGATTGAACAACAACACTGGCTGATTGTCGGCGTAATTTTGATGGGCTCGTTGTTGGCCGTTGCTTACGTTTGGAAAATGATTGAGGTGTTGTACTTTAATGCAACGGATGAAAGGGAACAACAGAACACCGCAGTAAAAGAAGCGCCGTTGATGATGCTTATCCCTATGTGGGTATTGGTATTAGCCAATGTTTACTTTGGCTTTAATACGGAGCTTACCGTTGGTACAGCCGAGCAGGCGGTCAAACTTCTAATGCCGGGTGCGAACTAATGAGACTGAATAGATGATTAGCCTAGCAAGTGAACAACTAATCATATTGGCTATTGTATTGCCGCTGCTCGCAGCGGTTTTAATTGTACTGGCAGATAAACGCCCCAATCTGCGCGAAGCGATCACCCTGATTAGCGCCTCGGTTGTTGCCCTGCTGGTTATTATCCTGGCAACACGGATTAATGCAGGAGAAAGCCCGGGCTTTGATGTGTTTGACGTGGTACCCGGTATCACCGTAAGCTTTTCGATTGAACCGCTGGGTATGCTGTTTGCCTTAGTGGCAGGTACCTTGTGGTTAGTGACGTCTATTTATGCCATTGGTTATATGCGGGGTCATCATGAAAAAAATCAAACCCGCTTTTATGCCGCCTTTGCGATTGCCATCAGCAGTACCTTGGCCGCCGCTTTCTCCGGCAATATGTTCACCTTATTTCTATGTTATGAAATTTTAACCCTATCAACGTACCCCTTAGTGACCCATGCAGGTACCGCTGAAGCCAAGCGCAGTGGGCGAATTTACTTGGGTATTCTTTTGGGTACGTCGATTGGCTTTCAATTATTAGCGATTTTAATTACCTGGTCAGTGGCCGGTACGCTCGACTTTCAGCAGGGGGGTATCCTCGCTGGTAAATTAGACCCTGCTTACGCCGGTATTCTTTATGCCTTGTTTATTTTCGGTGTGGGTAAAGCAGCCATCATGCCGTTTCATAAATGGCTACCCGCTGCTATGGTCGCGCCGACACCGGTCAGCGCTTTGTTACACGCCGTTGCGGTGGTAAAGACGGGCGTATTTACGATATTAAAAGTGACCCTTTATATATTTGGTAGTGATTTTATTACCAGCTCGGGTGCGAGTGACTGGATAATTTGGTTTGCCGCAGTGACCATTTTACTGGCCTCGCTTATCGCGATGACCAAGGACAACCTCAAAGCGCGTTTAGCCTACTCAACCATCAGTCAACTCAGTTACATCGTACTGGGTGCGCTTATCGCGGTAGAAATGAGTTTGGTCGGCGCATCCATGCATATTGCGATGCACGCGTTCGCCAAAATCACCTTATTTTTTGCCGCGGGTGCAATTTTAGTGGCTGCACATAAAAAGAACATTAGCGACATGGGAGGCTTGGGTCGTGCCATGCCCTTTACTTTTATTGCGTTTACCATTGGCAGTTTGAGTATTATTGGTTTACCGCCGTTTGGTGGTATGTGGAGTAAATGGTACTTGGCCTTGGGTATGGTGCAAACGGAACAATGGATATTATTGGCGGTATTAATGATCAGCTCATTGCTAAATATTGCCTACCTGTTACCGATTTCAGTTCGTGCGTTTTTTGCTAAACCAAAAGAGGGCGTCGTGTATACAGAAGTAAAAGAAGCGCCACTCAGTATGTTAATTGCCATTGGCTTAACATCACTGGCTTGCATCGTTTTATTCTTTTATCCCGACCCGTTTTATAACCTTGCTGTTGATGCAGCGACAGGCCGTTGAGGGGAACAGGTATGTCAAATAAAGTGACTGATGAAAAAACCTATCTATTTGATAAGCCGCGTAATGTGTCCCGTCTGTTATTAGGTTTTTATATTATTTGTGTGGGCTTGTTTGTTGCCGACTTTGTTGTGCACCGTCATTTGGTGCATCCATGGGAAGGTTTCCCTGGCTTCTATGCTATTTATGGTTTTGTTGCCTGTGTCGTGTTGGTTGTTATTGCGAAAGAAATGCGCAAGGTATTGATGCGAAAAGAAGATTATTACGATGTAAAGGAAAAAGATCATGATTTGGACGAGTAGTCTGCCACCATTTATTCCTTTTTTTATTGCCGCTTTGCTGGTGCTGGTCACGCGCGGCACACTGCGCAATATTATATTACTGCTAACCCCTGTTTTGGGTGGTTTGCATTTATGGTTAGATGTGCAACCATTTGTGCCAATGGTGGCTACCGATGCATTAGTCAGCGCAAAAGAGCTGTCTTACCAATTAACTATTTTTAGTTATCAACTTGAATTTATGCGAGTCGATAAACTGAGTTTGTTATTTGGTTATTTGTTCCATATCGCCAGCTTCATCGCCATTATTTATGCCTTGCATGTACGCGACACCACGCAACAGGTTGCAAGCCTGCTTTACGCCGGTAGTGCACTTGGGGCGGTTTTTGCCGGTGATTTAATTAGTCTATTTATTTTTTGGGAGGGCCTGGCGTTGAGCTCGGTGTTTTTAATTTGGGCTAGCCGTACTGAGCGGGCAATAAAAACGGGTACACGCTATTTGGTTTTTCAGGTGATGTCCGGTGTATTGTTATTGGCCGGTGCTTTGATTCACTTTCAACAAACAGGATCAACTGAGTTTAATTTTATTGGTATCGAAAGTACGGCAGGGTGGTTAATCTTAATCGCCTTTGGTATTAAAGCAGCCTTTCCTTTTTTACATAGCTGGCTAACCGATGGTTACCCGGATTCAACACCAACTGGTACGGTATTTTTATCTGCTTTTACTACCAAGGTGGCGGTGTATGCGTTAGCACGGGGTTTTCCGGGCACAGATTTACTGGTTTACATTGGTGCGGCAATGACGTGCTTCCCAATTTTTTATGCCGTCATCGAAAATGATCTGCGCCGTGTGCTAGCTTATAGCATGATCAACCAGGTTGGCTTCATGGTTTGCGGTATTGGTATCGGTACGGCTCTTGCGTTAAATGGTGCCGTGGCGCATGCGTTTAATGATGTCATCTTTAAAGGGCTGTTATTCATGAGTATGGGCGCGGTGCTGTATCGTGTGGGTCATATTAACGGCTCCGACTTAGGCGGGCTTTATAAGTCCATGCCAAAGACGGCGATGCTTTGTATTGTTGGCGCAGCATCTATTTCAGCGTTCCCGCTCTTTAGTGGCTTTGTTAGTAAGTCCATGGTGATGTCTGCAATGCTACAAGAAGGACATAACTATTTATGGCTGATGCTGTTATTTGCTTCAGCTGGGGTATTCCACCACGCGGGGATTAAAATTCCTTACTTTGCTTTCTTCCATCATGATTCGGGTATCCGTGTTAAAGAAGCACCGACTAACATGTTGATAGCGATGACTATTTCAGCTTTTTTATGTGTTTTCATTGGCTCGCAACCGCAATATCTTTACGCCTTATTACCGTGGAAAGTTGAATACTGGCCGTATGATATGACTCACGTGTTGGCACAATTACAAATATTGTTCTTCTCAGCGTTAGCTTTTGTATGGTTAAACAAACAAGGCCTTTACCCACCTGAACTTCGTTCAGTGAATATTGATTTTGAATGGGTCTATCGAAAACTGTTGCCTGCAACTGGTCGTGTAAGCTTTAAGGCGTTTCAAAGCCTTAATGGCGCTACTACAGAAGCTGTACAACGAAGCTGGCAGGGTTTTCAATCTGTGTTTCAGGCCAGCAGGTTATCGCAATATCATTTAGCCAGCAGTTGGCCGACAGGCAGTATGGTGTTGTGGATTGGTGTTATTTTGGGTGGCTATTTACTGGCGGATGCTTACTTTTAATAACAGCCCTAAACCTAAAGTAGCCCTATAAGAAAACCCTAAATAATGAAAACAATTTTAAACACCGCTGACCAGTAGCAAATAGTCAAATACAGGACAGGCTAGGCTAGGTCTTCCTGTTAGCGCTCAAAAGATTTATTGAGGCCGTTGTTTGACAAGGAGGTTAAACATGCCGCGACGAGCAGGACTGTCTATAGCGGGCAATCCCTGGCGACGAGGTGATAATTGAACAGTTTTTTCTGCTGCCTGGCTGTTAAAATCCTCTCGCCCTGAGCAAAATCATTTCAATGCTTGTTCTGCCCGCTCGATCATCGATTGCAGCTCTATGCTATCCGGACTGCCTTCTTTAAGGAGAACAATCAGTTTTTTCCAGTGTACTAAAGCAGCTTCATAATCTTCGTTCTCTTGTTCAACCATACCCGCGAGCCACAGTGCAATGGGGTGGTTTGGCTCGATAGCTAAGGCTTGTTTAATGAGCTCTCTGGCTCGAGCATTAAAGCTGCCTGCATTGGACATGGCGAGGGCGTCGGCAAGCGGGATGATGATATGAATATCGTTCGGTGACATTGCCAGTAATTTTTCCAGTGTGATCACGGCCTGGTCGAAATTATTCAATTTCATATAGTCACGCGCCAGCAGCATTCCATTGCCGATATTATCAGGGTCTTCGTTAAAGTTTTCTTCTAGCAGTGTGATCGGTTCTTTTCTCTCCGTGACGATGGGCGTGTTTTTAACGGGCTCATTCAAAGGTGCTGTAATGTGTTTTTTTGCTAATGCGCTGGATAATTCTTTTATTATTTGCGTAACGTCTTGGTCGTATGGTTTTAAAGAATCTGCTTGTTGATAAGCGTTAAGCGAGTCTTCTAGTTGTCCGAGGTTTTTATATGAACGCCCAAGCATGATCCAGCCATCATAGTTGCCAGGGTCTTTCTCAAGCTTAGTTCGTAAGCGTTCAACCATCGCGCCTACGTTTACCATTTGACCGTCCGGGCCCTGCATGATTTTTTGAACAGTAGCCCCTGCCAACGGTTTTTGATTTAACAGGGATGTTGTCTCGGCGATTTTTAGTTTAAGCCCAGCCTCGTCAGGCGAGATATTGGCTAATTTCTGTAAGGCGCTCAAGGCACGTTTGTAGTCTTTAATATAAAGGTAAGATCGTGCTAAGAGATCCCAGCCTTCTTTGTCATTCGGATTAAGGTCTAGTTTTTTTTCTAAACGGAGAATCATTTGTTGCATATCACCTATATGAACATTGTCAGTAGCGGGTGTATCTTGTGATGAAGTTTGTGAAGCAATATTGCCGGGCATGCCATCCATATAGTGATGAATACCATAAGCTAGCAAGGGCAAACTAATGGCCACGGTAATAATTAGTAGTAACTGTTGTGGATTTGTAGTTGAAGAATGCTTCGTTGCATCTCTGAGTTTAAGCCAGAACGGCAACGAAATAAGAAGCATACTAAATGCGCTAAAGCCAATAATAGTTACCCACATCATGTATCTTCCTCCGTGCTTTTCTTGCTGTTTAATAATTTTTGCGAGTTTTTGATGCTACTAAATAAAGCCCAGGCCGCAATAATGAAAATGACAAAAGGGCCTATCCATAACACCAGCGTCACTTTTTTAAAGGGTGGCTCGTATAAAACAAAGTCTCCGTAACGCTCGGTCATATATTGCGTGATTTGTTCCTTAGTTTGACCTGCGCTTACCATTTGAAAAGCCTGCCGTCTGAGGTCTTTTGCTAGCCCTGAGTTAGAAGCCGCTAAATTTTGATTTTGGCAAACCAGGCAGCGTAATTCATCCACCAGTTCGAGATAAATTTTTTCTTTCTCTGCGGAATCAAAACTATGCGATTCAATGGAGCTAAAAGCAGCCTGGGCAAACAACGTCAGGCAGAAACAGAGTAGAAACAAGGCTTTCATGACGCGGCCTTTTGCAGCTTATTGATCAAAGGAATAATGGTTTTTTCTAGAATTTCATCATTCAAAGGGCCAATTTGTTTGTAGCGTATAACACCTTGCTGATCGATAACAAACGTTTCGGGCACCCCGTAGACGCCCCAGTTAATGCCTGCGATACCATCCATATCGAATGCAATTTTTTGATAGGGGTTACCAAGGTCACTTAACCATTGTTTTGCATTAGCGCGACTGTCTTTATAGTTGAGCCCGATAAGGGGAACGTGGTGGTTGTTGGAAAATGCATTTAATACCTGGTGCTCGGCCCGGCAAGCTGCACACCAGGATGCCCAGACGTTTAAAAGCCATACCTCGCCTAGCATATCGGAGTTAGTAACCAGCTCAGATTCATTAAAAAGCTGAGGTAGATTAAGTGCTGGAGCAGGCTTATTGATCAACGGAGAGGGTACTTTTTTCGGGTCCAGACTCAGCCCGATAGCAAGAAATGCGACCAGGCCAATGAAAATAAGAAGGGGAATAAATCGTTTTAGCATATCAGGCTCAGGTGCGGGCAGCAGTTTTTCTATAACGCCTGTCGGCCACCGCAATAGCGGCACCCAGGGCCATTAATAACGCTCCCAACCAAATCCATCTAATGAACGGCTTATGATAAATTCGCAGACTCCAGCTGCTAGCTCCCAGTGGCTCGCCTAAGGCCACAAACAGGTCTCTGAAGAAGCCAGCGTCGATTGCCGCTTCAGTCATAGGGTTGTTTTGAATGTCATAGACCCTCTTTTCGGGTTTCATCTGGGCAATGAGTTGCCCCTTCTGGAATACCTCAACCAGCCCTGTGCTAGCCTGGTAATTTTTCTCCGCGTGTTGTGTTACATCGATGAGTTTGAATGAATAGCCCGCCATCTCATAGTTTTCGCCATATGACAGCCTGATGTCTTTCTCGTGGCTATAGACGGCTGTAATGCTGATACCAGCGATAGTAATGGCCATACCAATATGAGCGATAGAAGCACCCCATACGCTGCCGGATATTTGTGAATAACTTTTCTTCTGTTGATAGATGGTGGTCACCGCCACCAGTGCTATCAGGCTGGCTAAGGTCAGGCCGATGCTCGAATAGACGTTGTAGGATGACAACCACAGAGAAGGTAAGACTAAGCCCGCGATGAGAGCAAAAACAAGCAGGATTCTAATGCGTTTAAAAATTCGCGAGAAAGAATCGTTTTTCCAGCGTAAGCTGAAGCCTATCGCCATAACGGCGAACATACCGAGGGCTATAGGAACGATCACAGCATTAAAATACGGTGGGCCTACCGATATCTTTCCGGCGTCCAGCGCATCCAGAATTAACGGGTACAGGGTGCCGAGTAAAACGCAGGCGGCGATGGTAACCAGAAAAATATTATTGACCAGCAACCCCGTTTCACGCGATATAAAATGAAAGCCTGATTCCGATTTAAGGCTTGGCGAACGCCAGGCGTATAGGAGGAAGGATGTCCCGACAACGATAATCAGAAAACATAAAATATATAACCCGCGCGAAGGATCTGTGGCGAAAGCATGGACTGACGTTAATACGCCCGATCTAACCAGAAAGGTGCCTAACAGGCTCAATGAAAAACTAGAGATGGCCAGTAGTACCGTCCATGATTTGAAGGCTCCACGCTTTTCGGTCACGGCCAGCGAGTGTATTAAAGCGGTACCCACCAACCAGGGGAGCAGTGAGGCATTTTCCACCGGGTCCCAGAACCACCAACCACCCCAGCCAAGCTCGTAATAGGCCCACCAGCTACCGAGCGTGATGCCGATAGTTAAAAAGCACCAGGCAATATTGGTCCAGGGCCTTACCCATCGAACCCATAGGGCGTCAATCTTCCCGGAGATTAACGCCGAAATAGCAAAAGCAAAGGCGACGCAGAAGCCAACATAACCCATATACAGCATCGGCGGGTGGATCGCCAGACCGGGGTCTTGCAGTAAGGGGTTAAGACTACGACCATCAGCAGGTGTGAAGGGTAATTTTTCAAAAGGGTTGGATAAGGCCAGCAAAAAAATCAAAAATCCCACACTGATAAAGCCCATCACGCTAATGACACGCGCCAGGTAAACGGCTGGTAAATCACGGCTAAACAAACAAACGGCGACGGTCCAAAGAGATAAAATGAGTGCCCAAAGCAATAAAGAACCCTCGTGAGCGCCCCAAACTCCCGATATTTTGTAAAGAACAGGAAGGCTAAGGTTGGACGTAGAAGCGACGTATTTAACCGAAAAGTCATCCGTTAAAAAGGCGTAAGTGAGGCAGGCAAATGAAATGCATAAAAAGATAAATTGCCCTGACGCAAGATAACGAGCGGTGGCAATGCCGGCCTGAAAACCTTTAAATGAAGAGACCATCGGCAAAATGGCCTGATAAACAGCCATTAATAGAGCGAAGATTAACGCGAGTTGCCCTATATCAGGAGTCATTGCTTACCTTGTTGTGGTTACTTTTCAAACTATCCGCTACCTCGGGTGGCATATAGTTCTCGTCGTGTTTAGCCAGTACTTCCTCGGCTATAAAAACTCCTTTTGCATCGAGCTTTCCGCGGGCGATAATGCCCTGGCCTTCGCGAAATAAGTCGGGCAATATGCCGGTATATCGTACTTTGATAGTGTTGGCCTGGTCGGTCAGCAGGAACTCTAGCGTTAAACTGTCGTTTTCACGTTTCAGGCTGTTTTCCACAACCAGACCGCCGACGCGAAACAGGTGGTCTACCGGTGCTTTCCCCGCCTTGATGTCAGAGGGTGGGTAAAAGTACATCAAATTTTCATTAAATGATTGAAGCGCTAAAGTGGCCGATATGGCGACGCCAGAGACCAATAAGATGATGAATAAAAGCCTCTTCTTTCGTTTGTTATTCATCTTTTACAGGCGCCTGAGTTTGATGGAAATTCGATAATTCATTTAGTATTTGCCGACGTTTAACGCGACTAATGATTATATTGATCGCAAGCACAAAAAAAGTCAGCGCGTAGGATGTCCATATATAAAATCCATAACCGCCCATTGCGATAAAATCACGCATTAGATTTCTCCTTGACCAGTTCTTTAACCCACTGGCTATTAAATTCTCGTTGCAGAATTTCATTTCTCGCGCGCTGAAAAAGCGAGATGAAAAAATAAACGCTGAAAGCGACGCCCATTTCAAGGAGTGGGATCAGCATCCTGGTGTCAATGGATGGCTTATCGAATTTGCTAACGGTGGCACCTTGATGAAGCGTGTTCCACCAAACAACGGAGTAATGGATGATGGGGATATTGATCACGCCTACGAGGGTTAAAATCGCAATGGCTCTGGAAGCTGAACGCTTGTCTTCGTAAGCGTTATAAAGCGCAATAATACCTAAATACAGAAATAATAAGACTAATTCCGACGTTAAACGGGCGTCCCATGTCCACCACGTGCCCCACATCGGTTTACCCCACAGAGAACCGGTCACGAGCGCGAGAAAAGTAAAATAGGCGCCAATATGTGCGCAACAAATGATGCTGACTTCCGCGACTTTAATTCGCCAGATAATGGCGACCACAGCATTTGTTGCCATGACGATATAAATGAATAATGACATCCACGCCGCGGGCACGTGGACATAAATAATTCTGAACGCATCGCCCTGTTGGTAGTCGGCGGGGGCGGTGACCAGGCCACCATATAAACCCAGTGATAACAGGATGAAAAACAAAAGCGATAACCACGGAGTCCATTTACCGCAAAATAAATAAAACCGTTGTGGTGAAGCGATTTTATTTAGCCAGTTAACTAATATCATTGAGATAGTCCAATTTTTAACGCGGATGATATGGCAACAGGAGCCAGGGTCAACGTTAACACCAATAAAGCCGATAGCATATACAATTGAGGGCTGGCCGATAAGCCGGTCGCTGCATTTTGCACCGCGCTACTAGCAAAAATGAGAACCGGTATATAAAGCGGAAGAATCAGTAAGGTGCTTAGCATGCTGTTTTGCTGGGTACCGGTTGTTAGTGCGGCGGCAATAGCGCCAACAAACATTAATATGGGTGTGCCTAGCAGCAGGCTAATCATAAGCGTGCTCAGGCTTTCAACGGGCAGCCCTAGGAAGACGCTCAACAGCGCAGAAATTGCCAGCAACGGCGCGATAATAATTAACCATAGCCCGCTTACTTTACCAGCGAGCAGTACCGGTAAAGAACAGGGACTGAATATGAGCAGTTCGATAAAACCATCTTCGAAGTCCTCAAGGAATAAGTTGTCGAGTGAGAATAAAACGGCCAGTAAGGTGGCCACCCATATGATCCCAGGCGCTATCGTTTGAATCAGTTCAGGCGAAGGACTCAGTCCTAGAGGAAATAACAAAACAACTAGGCAAAAGAAAAAAACGGGTAACAAGAATTGTTGAGTACAGCGAGAAGCGATTGTAAATTCGCGCTGTAACAAAATAAAAAATGAAAGTTCAGGCATCGTAATTATCTGGACAAACTAAGGCGTTGAATATACTCGTTCTGTATAGACAAAGGCTGGTGTGAGGCCATAACGACCATTCCACCCTGATCAAGAAAATCCGTCGTCATAGATTCGAACAGTTTAATACCGGCCTTATCAAGGGACGTTTGTGGTTCATCTAAAATCCATACCGATGAACGCCCGATGATTAATCGAGCTATCGCCAAACGCCTTTTCATACCAGCAGAAAGTTGCTTAACCAGGGTGTGCTGTTGTGAACTTAAGCCAAATTTCTGTATCGCCGTTTCAATGTCGGCGTCTCGGCTTGACGACAGTTTTAATACCACGGATAGATTTTCTCTAACGCTTAAATTTCTGTTGAGAGCATTGTTGTGGCCTAGCCATTTAAGCTGTGTTTTGTAATCGTCAAAAACCTCATTTAGTTGTTTCTGCTTCCATCTCACGCCGCCGCCATTCGGTTGCCTTAGACCAGCGATGATTTTAAGCAAGGTCGTTTTTCCGCAACCGTTTGAACCCTCTACCAGGAGTAATTTTTTGGGTTCTAGAGTGAAGGATAATTTCTCAAAAAGTGCTTGTTTACCGCGCCAACAATTTAAATTTTCAACACAAAGCGTCATACAAATCCGGGCTACAAAGAGTTCAAGTTTGAGTTATTTAACAGTACGACTATACACCATAAAAAGGCTTCAATTTCCGTACAGCATTTTAGTTATATATAAGACTAAATGGGAAGAGATTGAAAAATAGGGTATGCTGAAAATCAATAATGCTGGATAAAGTAGGTGCGGGTAAATAGTTTTAATGGTTTTTTAATAAAAAAGAGTCTGGTTCTGATATAGATCAAATTGAGGAGGTGCGAAGTGTGGCAAGATTTCCTCTATCGCATTCTTTAATTGATTAAGGTAATAAAACAGGGGTTTAATAAGAATGGACAATCGGAATGTCGTCTTAACTCGTTTTTTCAGGCTCGCAATTTTGCTGGTTAGTTTTACCGTGTGGGTTAACACGGGATGGGCGCAAACTGCAGACCTTGACGGCAAGTCGTCCAGAGATGTCGTTATGCGCGGTGACGCAAGCTGCACCAAGTGCCACGACGAGGATCAGGCCTACCCCGTATTGCAAATTGGCAAGACCAAGCACGGCGTGACGGCTGATAGCCGCACCCCGACCTGTACCAGTTGCCACGGTGAGAGCGCGGAACACATTAAAAGTGGCCGCGATAAAGATCGAGCTAGCCCCGATATTAACTTTCGCAACGCACAATCAGCCGTACCGCGTCACGAGCGGGTGAATAGCGAAATCAAATGGCCGCAGACCCCTGCTGCAGAACAAAGCGCCGTCTGTTTGAGCTGTCACCAGGGTGGACACCGTATGTTTTGGGATAGCAGTAGTCACGCAAATCGTGATGTGGCCTGTAGCAGCTGTCATCAGGTACACGCGGCTCACGACCGAGTCAGCGATAAAAAAGCGCAGACAGAACTCTGCTTTAATTGCCATAAGGAACAGCGCGCGCAGCTTCACCGACCTTCTCACCACCCAGTACTAGAAGGCGAAATGGGCTGTTCGGACTGCCATAATCCACATGGCTCGGCGGGCACCAAACAGCTGGTTAAGGACAGTGTGAATGAAACGTGCTTCCAGTGCCACGCGGAAAAACGCGGCCCATTCGTACATAATCATCAGCCAGTGACCGAGGACTGCACCATTTGTCATAACCCTCACGGTACGACTATCGCCAAGATGCTCAAATCTCGTTCGCCGTATTTGTGCCAGCAATGCCACAGCAATACGCGTCACCCCACAGATTCCGCTCGCATCCCCGGTGCCCCGACCACGAGTCGCTCAGGTTTAAGCAGCGTCGGCCGCGGCTGTCTAAATTGTCATACCAATATTCACGGCAGCAATAGCAGCGAGGATACAACGGCTCCAGGTCGTTTTGTCCGCTAACGACTTAAAGGGAGAAAGTCATGCATAGAGCCACTCTGGTAAAGCTGGCAACGGCAGCCTCACTGGCATTAGGTAACGCACTAGCCTCAGATCAAGTAGATGACGCGCTTGCAGAATTGACGCAACCTGAAAGTAAGGTATCCGTTGGAATGGGGTATTGGAGTGGAGACCGCGAAGAATTCGGTATGTTTGATGGTATCCGGGATAGCGAGACAGTCTGGTTGCTGGATGCTGATATCAAACGGCGCAATGAGGAAGAGGGTTCATGGTTTACTTTTAAGGTGGAGGACCTGGGGCTTGATAAACGGAAATTTGATATCGGTTACGAACGTCAGGGTGACTGGGGAGTAGGTCTCGATTACGGTGAAATGGTACGCGTAGATCCTTATACGATAAATACAAGCATCACGGGGGTTGGCACAGAAACGCAGACAGTTCCCTCTACTATTGCGCCTGCAACTGGGGCGAATATCAAGCTGGGAACCAGGCGTGAGAAAATTGGTCTGAACTTCTTCAAATACCTCAGCTCGAATCTCAGCTTCCATGTGGATATAAAAAATGAGAAAAAAACCGGTGACCGCCACTGGGGCTACCGGACCAGTAGTGGCGGTCAAGTTAATTTCCTGGCAGAACCTATAGACAGTACTACTCGTCAGTTAGACACTAAACTGAATTATGCCGATAGGCAGTTCCAGTTGACAGGGGGGTACTATGGCAGCCTATACGGCACAGATAATTCGCTATTGACCGCTACAAACATCGACACCGGTACGACCGATTATCTGTCGTCTCCACTCGACAATCAGGCGCATCAGCTTTACCTGAATGGCGGATACAGCTTCACGCCGACCACGCGCGGAACTTTTAGGCTGTCCTACACGCACGCTACTATGGATGAACGTCTGCCGACTGACGGTATTCTCGGCCTTGCAAACCCTGCGGCACCGAATAGCATCAATGGTGAGGTTAACACGTCTCTGGTCTTTCTAGGGCTTACAACACGACCAATAAAAAACCTCTCTTTAGTAACGAATCTGCGTTATCACGAAGTGGATGATCAAACCCCAATTTCGCTGATAGTGCCGGGTGAACCTGTTCACGTCAAGCCTAACGGTTATAAAACGGTAACCGCTAAGCTGGAGGGCACTTACCGATTGCCTGATGGCTACAGTCTGATCGCAGGAATTGATCAACGCAACCAGGATCGGACCAGACCACTAAACCTTGACGACGAACAAATTGTTCCAGCACGAACCGATATAGACGAGACCACCTACCGCATTCAACTACGTAAGTCGCTGTCGGAGAACCTGAACGGTTCGCTCGCCTTTATGCGCAGCGAACGCGATGGATCTAACTATGAAGCAGCAGACAATCCAGAAGAAAACGTCCTGAATCCCATCAATATAGCTGACCGCGATCGGAATAAGGTGCGCTTGAGTCTGGACTGGGTACCGACTTATGATCTTGGGTTGCAGTTTAACTATGAGTATTCGCGCGACGAATATGGCCCCGGCTCAAATCCCAACGGCCTGACTGATGGCCGTGCAATGCTACTTTCTGTGGACGCAGATTACGCTTTCAATAAAGACTGGAACCTGGTCGCCTGGGCCTCCTGGGATGAAACCGAAGCGTCGGAACGTGTGACCGATTTTGGCGCCAGTTTTGCAATTATTGAGTTTGAGAGAGAGAGTGACCTTAAGGATACAGGTACCTCTCTTGGCCTAGGGCTCAAGGGACGAGCCAGCTTGAAACTTAAGCTGGGCGCTAACCTGGAGTGGACGCGCACCAAAAGCCAGTATGATGATAACGATGATCCGGGTATCAGCGGAAGTGATATACCGCTACCAAACGTCAAGAGCACTGTCGCAAAGCTGGCTTTGTTTGCTGAATATGAATTAGAAAAGAAAACCGAACTTCGTTTCGATCTGGTTCACCAGAACTGGCGTAGCAACGATTGGAGCTGGGAGTTTAGTGACAGGACAGACTTTAGCTACGGCACGAGCTCAGATGGTACATTGGTTATAGCAGACCCAAATCAGTCATCCACCTTTGTCGGCGTGAGTTATATTCACAGGTTCTAGTCAACCATTATGCAAAATAGGAGAATTGTTAAATGAAAAACATCATGGGCCCGGTTACAGCGTTTTACCTCGGATTGATTTTAGTTACTGCTTTCCCGGTCGAATCATCCGCGGCCAAATTGACCGAATTGGTTAATTCATGCAACGATTGCCACGGCGCGGCAGGCGCTAGTCGAGACCCGGAATTCCCGATCATCGGCGGACTTTCTGCCCAATACACGATAGATTCCTTTGCCGCCTATAAGGACAAGATTCGACCCTGCGAACAGGTAAAATACCCCAGCGGGCCGCGGCTAGGTGAATTGAGTGATATGTGCAAGGCGGTCGACAAGTTGACTCAGGAAGAGATTAAACAACTCGCCGACTATTACACAGCCCAACCCTTTGTAAGCGCTGTTCAAGCCTTCGATAAAAGCCTGATAAAAAGAGGAGAGGATGTCCACAACCTGCAATGCGTGAAATGCCATGAAAATGCCGGTAGTTCCGCCGAGGATGATAGCGGTATTCTGGCTGGGCAGTGGATGCGTTACATGGAACAACAGTTCGATGATTATGCCGCAGGTAAACGTCAAATGCCTGCAAAGATGAAACAAAAAATGGATAAATTGTCAGCAGAGGACATTAAGGCATTAATTCACTATTACGGCAGCTTTCAAGGTTTAGCGGTCCAATAATATGTTGAAAAAACTCATTCATTTATTACGTAACCCGAGTTCACGTTACTCTTTGGGTTTATTGTTAATTATCGGTGCAGTGGGAGGTATTATATTTTTGCTCAGTTTTAATTGGTCGGTCGAGATGAGCAGCAAGGAAGAGTTTTGTACGTCTTGCCACGAGATGTCTTGGGTGTACGAAGAGTATAAAGATTCTGTGCATTATAAGAATACCAGCGGTGTACAAGCGACGTGCTCGGATTGTCATGTACCTAAAGCATGGCCGGCCAAAATGGCGCGCAAAATCAAAGCGACCCTGAAAGAAGTACCGCGTACTATCAGTGGCAAAATAAACACGAAAGAAAAATTTGAAGCGCATCGTTTAGAGTTGGCCGAAAGTGTATGGGCGGTTATGAAGGAAAATGACTCTTTGGAGTGTCGTAACTGTCATGTTCAGGAAGCCATGGATCTTGCGAGCCAGGATAAAAGTGCGAGCAAGAGACATTCTATGGGACGACGGGCGGAAAAGGGTGAAACCTGTATTGATTGCCACAAAGGCATTGCGCATATATTACCGGGAGCCCACGGTGAACCCTAAGACCATTGATTAAAGGCTTTACAACACTATACAGCGACTGTTCTGCTGGCTTTTGACCTATGAGTTTGACTGTACGACTAGTATTTAATTATGTGATAGCATTAAGCCAATTAAATGGTAATCAGCTATGCAATTAAATAACGACACAGAAGCGCTACTGGGGATGTTACAGGAGGCAGGTGTAAAACCGTTTTATCAAGGAAGCCCTGAGGATGCCAGAGCGGCGATGAGCCAGCTTATGAGCCTGGCGGTAATCGCTAATGAGCGGGTAACGGTTAACGACTATTTTCTGCCAGAAACGGGGGTTAAATTGCGTGTTACGTGCCCTGAAGTCGAGCCGCGAGCAATAATGGTTTATTACCATGGCGGTGGCTGGGTTTGTGGTTCAGCAGATGACTACGACTCTGTAGCGTGTGAATTGGCGACAAAAAGCTCATGCCTGGTCGTTATGGTAGATTACAGGTTGGCACCAGATCACCCGTTCCCAATACCTTTAAGTGATGGCTGGGATGCAGTGCAATGGGTCGATGCACATCGTGCGGAACTAAATGCCACTGGATTACCGTTGATTATTGCAGGCGATAGTAGCGGCGGAAACCTTGCGGCGGTGCTTGCGCAACGCGCTTTAAGCAATGGCCCAGCGATTGCACTACAAATTCTTGTGTACCCGGTAATAGATTTTGACCCGACCAGAGCGTCATACACCAACCCCGAAAATCAAATGCTATTAACGTCTGATGATATGTTGTGGTTCTGGAACCACTACGCGGGTTCCTCAACTAATCGTTTAGATCCGCAGCTTTCACCGTTGCACTCAGGTGGTTTTAGCAAATTACCGCCCGCAATGATCATATCTGCCGAATACGACGTTCTACACGATGAAAATAAGGCCTACGCAAATAAGCTAGAACAGGCGGGCGTGACCGTTGAGCATCTGGATGTAAAGGGTGAAATACACGGCTTTCTGGGTTTAATGGGCGTTTTGGCTAGTAGCGATATGGCTATAGATCGGATAGCGTTATTTATTGATAAGCACTTATAGCTACGTGTTTTCATTACCGTATTAAAAGGGAGTTTTAAAAATGGTTAATGAGGTAGAACAGCAACAAGATACCAGTTTAACCAAAGTCGATGCAGTTGTAGTAGGGGCGGGTTTTGCAGGTCTTTACATGGCACCTGCTGCGCGATAAACTGGGGCTCAAAGCAACCGTTTTTGAATCAGCAGACGACGTAGGCGGCACCTGGTACTGGAACCGTTACCCTGGGGCGCGTTGTGATATTCCTAGCCACCATTATTCCTACTCTTTTTCTAAACAGCTGCAACAAGATTGGGTCTGGACAGAAAAATATTCTGATCAAGCTGAAATATTGAAATACCTTGAATATGTGGCCGAGCGCTTCGATCTTAAACGGGATATTCAATTTAAGACCCAGGTTGTCTCGGCTCGTTTTGATGACGAAAGCCAGCGCTGGATCGTCACTAATAACGACGGTAAGCGTTATAGCGCCAAATATTTTATTCCTGCGGTTGGAACGTTATCTTCTGCCAATATCCCGAAATTCAAAGGCCACGGATCGTTTAAAGGGGATAGCTTCTTTACTGGTAAATGGCCTATAGATGGCGTTGACTTTAAAGGTAAAAAAGTCGCTATTATTGGAACCGGCGCAACGGCCATACAGGTGATTCCAGTGGTTGCAGAAGAAGCAGAACAGCTCATCGTCTTCCAGCGTACGCCTAACTATGCCGCTCCGCTGCAGAATGAAGCAATGACGGAGGAAGAAGATCGAAAATTAAAAGCATCTTACGATCAGATACGTGAAGATTCCTGGAACTCGTTTGCGGGCGTTCCTTTTCCTAAGTTGAAAGAATCGGCGTTAGCCGATACGGCTGACCAGCGCAAGGTACACTTCGAAGACCTCTGGCAAGAGGGCGGTTTCAGTCTTTGGATTGGTAGTTATCAGGATATTTTGTACGATAAAGCAGCGAACGAAACGGCTGCCGATTTTGTACGTTCAAAAATTCGACAGCGGGTAACTGACCCTAAAATTGCCGATATGCTGTGCCCACCCAAGGGGCAAACTTACGGTACCAAGCGCCAGCCCTGTGAAACGGGTTATTTTGAGGCCTATAACAGAGATAACGTGAGCTTGGTGGATATAAAAAAATCTCCAATCGAAGAGATTACCCCAGAAGGGTTACGGACATCTGACGCAAGTTACGAGTTTGACTGCCTTATTTATGCCACCGGCTACGATGCTTTCACCGGTTCTCTATTCAAGATGGATATTAAGGGGCGTAATGACCTGCCTTTACAGACGTGTTGGTCAGATGGGCCGCGAACCTTTCTTGGCCTGGCGGCGAATGGCTTTCCCAATATGTTTACTATTACTGGCCCGCAGAGCCCTTCGGTATTATTTAATATGCCACTCGGTATAGAAATACATTGTGAGTGGATAGCCGATTGTATTGATTATATGAACAGCCATAATTTAACGACCATTGAGCCCGAGCGAAGCCGTGAAGATGAATGGTTGGCGGAAACTAAAGAAATTGCCGATGCAACACTACTGCCAGAGGCTACGTCCTGGTATATGGGCGCTAACATTCCCGGTAAACCGCGGGTGTTTATGGTGTATCTCGGCGGTGGCAAGCATTATAAGGATATTATTGATGGCGTAGCGGCGGATGATTACGCGGGCTTTAAATTCACTTAGCTTGAAGTTTTAAAATAATTTAAACCGCATAAAAAAACGAGGCCTAAGGCCTCGTTTTTTTAGTTTACGAATGGGCTCGTTTCGTTACGGGAAAATCGCCGTTACCTGAATCGCAATGCGGTCGTCAACACCATCCAATTGTGCGTTGGGTCCTGCACCACCAGCAAATTTAGTGGCTTCGGCGTCAGACTTTTCGTAGTTTAAGGCGACCCGAATAGTTTTTGTAAAGAAGTACTGCGCGCCAACGGTTATTTTGTCGAACTCAGTTTCAAACATATCGCCTTTCATGCGAACGTAATTATCATAACGCAAGTCGAGTTCAATTTTTGTCTTAGGGATTCTGTACCCCATCTCTACGTAATAACCTTCAGCCTCGCCTTTAGCGCCAACACCAGCACCAGCGTTAGGGTTGCCGTTGGACTTGCCTTGGCTGAAATTCGGGTTATGAGGGCCCAGAAAAATCATGCCGTCGCCTTCCATATATTCTGCGGTGAAGCGCCAGGGTTTGTTGATGTATTTAATACCCAGGCCACGGCGTTCGCGGTCATATTCTTCAGGGTTATGCGTAGAGTCATCGCTTAAATCGGCGGTGCGTTCACCGTCCTGAGACCAGGCAAAAACCTTTACACCGTTGCGTTTAGGGCCTTTACCACCGAATATTTTTTCTGCAGAGAGGTATAAGTGAACGTCTTTATTGTCATCGTTATCGTTAAAGTTTAACCCGTTACCGTTACCGTACATGGCGGCGTAAGACAGCTCCCATCCTTCACCTACTTTAAAGGCGTCAAATACCTGAACGCCGACGTCGCGGAAGGCGCCTACGCTCTCTTCAAATCCGTAAAACTCTTTTCCAGACAGCGGTTGTGCGCCGATATTGGCGGTATAACGTTTGTTTGGATGGCGCTCTAGCAATAACTGATTAGTGACAGTGGTGAAGTTGACGTAATCAAACACGTGAATGGCCTGTAGGCCTTCTTCTGCCCCGGGTGTTTTAAATAAACCGGCTCTAATTCGCGCGCCCTTAATGTGGTTAAAGGTCAAGCTGGCGTCGGTTAAGCTGACGAAGTCGCTGTTGTTGGGATAGGTAATACCGTTTCTGCCGAATTCGGCGAGTAAGAAGTAGTTGATTTTATCGTCAATCGCCGTTGCAACGCCGCGTAAACCAATTCGAGCGCGGTTGATGTTGAATTCTGATTGATCATCGAGCATCGGGCCGATTAATTTAGGCGGAATGTACTGGTTAGCAGCACTTGCATCACTAAAATCTTCCTGATACTGCGCCTGGATAAAGCCCCATAGATTAGCAGGGTTAGTGGAGCCAGGTTTTTCTGTACCCTGAAGCAATAGCCAGTTGGCAGAAAATGCTGCGCTGCTAAAGCTGAGTGCCAGGGCTGCTATGGAAAGCCCGACGAAGCGGGACGATTTGAAAGTTTTCATGTGTTCTCCTTCTCCCAGTGTGCTGGGATTGTTATAGGTTCTTTAAACAGTTAAGCCTGTTATTTAATGATGGTTCTATGGTCTAACGAGCAGGTAACCCTGATCGGCTAATTCTTTAATACGAATAATACCGCCGGGAACCACGGTCGCGTGACTATTAAGCTTAGGTTCTTTACCCATTTTTTTGGTCATCTTTCTTAGCGTGTTAGCACAGGCTGCAAAACGCACACCACTGTTTCCAGATAAACCATCAATGCGTCCAGCATTTTTATTGTTGGCAAACAATAGTTTTAAACCTGGGCCAAAAGCCACGATTTCTACATCAGCGTTGTCGGGTCCGTAATGCTTCATAATATTGGCAGCAACATTGAGCACAAGCGCTTGTTTAGCTGGGTCGTTATCTGTGATTTGAAGGACAAATTTTTGTTCAGCGAAGGCCTTGCCGTCTTCAGCGATGGCACTAACGCTTGTAAACAAGCTAGCAGCGGCTAGTAATACGAGCAAAAATACGGGTAATTTTATTTGTTCTAATAAATTGCTTTTTTTCATCATGTTTCCTCTTCTTTGAGTGGGTTTACTTATTTTATTATTGGTCCCGTGATTATTACGTTCGTCGATATAATCCAGATGTCAACGATACATTAGTTCTTATAGAAGTAAAGCTAAGTAATCTAGAATTTTTAGTTATAACTAAATTTATTACTAGTTCTTTTGTTTATGAGTAGTGTCGTTATCAAAGCAATATAAATATCTATTCTTTCTTTAGTTTTAAGTAAGGCTATAGAAGTTTCTATACTGTTTGATTTAATCCTTGTGTCATCAGAAGTACATTGATAAATTGAGCAAACGCACAAAAGTTGCTTATTCTCATAGGATATTATGAAAAGCTTATGTAGTATGGTTAAGTTGTTTTGTAATTAAGAATAAGTGCAACGATAAACGGTTAATTTTTAAACTTTAAAGAGGAAGAAACAGATGAGCTTTGATATGGTAGAAAAAATGATTCCCTCTGGTGAATTAGCCAGTAACTGCATGATTGGTGGAGATCCTAAAAACCCACCTTTATTGCTATTACACGGTGCAGGGCCTGGTGCAAGCGCGATGTCAAATTGGGAGGGATGTGCCCCAATTTTAGCCAAAGATTTTTACGTGATCGCACCCGATGCAATTGGCTTTGGAAAATCTGAAATGCCGAAAGAAATCCCACATAAAATTGCGCGTTGGATGGGTTACCGGGTTGAGCAAGTCAAAGGCTTGTTAAACGAACTAGGTATTGAAAAAACACACGTTATTGGTAATTCAATGGGCGGCGCTCTTGCATTGCAGAGTGTTGTTGAAATGCCGGATCGTTTTGATAAATGCATGCTAATGGGCGCAATTGGTGCCCCGTTTAAAAAGTCTGCCTCATTGGCGCGTATGATGAGTTTTTACGATGACCCACGTCTTGCGCGTTACCGTGAATTGATTGAAAGCTTTGTTTATGACCCTAGCGTTTTTGAAGACTTGGAAGTGGTTATGCAAGACCGTTTTGATAAAGCGATGGATCCTAAAATTCGCCCTATTCAAGAAATTATGTTCAAAGCGATGAACGAAGATATGGATAAGCTTATTATCCCCGCCCCTGTGTTAAATCGCATGGAACATGAATGGGCTATTGTTCATGGGCGCCAAGACAGAGTGGTTCCATTAGAAACCAGTCTATATTTCATTGAGCATTTGAAACGTGCAGAATTGCATATATTAGATCGTTGTGGTCACTGGGCTCAAACACAACGTTGGGATGGCATGTACCCTATCATTATGTCTCACTTTTTGGGTAAAGAACTCAGGTGCTAGATCAGAAAATATTAAAAGCCTCTGCGCTAGCGCTGGATAAAGCGCTAGCCAGTGGTCAAACCATCCCTCAGTTCTCTCAGCTGTATCCAGAAATGACCATCGAAGATGGTTATGCGATTCAGGCGGAGTGGACGAAGTTAAGGCTGGCGCAAGGTCGCAAGGTCATCGGCCGTAAAATTGGTTTAACGTCCCGTGCTATGCAACAAGTAGCGCAGATTACCGAACCCGATTACGGCACCTTAATGGACGATATGCTGTTTTCTGATAATTCAGAAATTCCGTTTGATCGATTTATTGCGCCCTTGGTTGAAGTGGAAATAGCATTTGTATTAGGTGAACGGTTAGAGGGTGATAATATCACCTTGACCGATGTGTTAAAGGCGACCGATTACGTTTGCCCGGCGGTTGAAATTGTCGATTCTCGCGTTATTCGAGTAGACCCTGAAACGGGCAAACGCCGCAAAGTATTTGATACCATCGCCGACAACGCCGCTTGCGCGGGAATTATTACCGGCGGTCTGCCGGTAAAGCCGACGGACGTGGATTTACGTTGGATTGGTGCGATCGTTTCGCGTAATGGCATTATTGAAGAAACCGGCGTCTCTGCGGGTGTGCTTAATCACCCGGGAAATGGCATCGTTTGGCTGACCCGACGCTTTGCACCCCACGGCATTGCGCTCGAACCCGGGCAAGTTATTTTGGGCGGCTCCTTTACTCGTTTATTATCAGTTGAACGCGGTGACACCTTCCACGCAGATTTTGGTCCATTAGGAAGCATTGGCTTCCGCTTCGTATAATTTTAATCGCTGGGAGGCGTGAGCTATGTCATTAGCAATGACAGAAAATAAGTTTAAACAAGCGATAGTCGCTAATCAAAAACAACTGGGAGCATTTATGGCGCTGGCGGACTCAACCGCGGCAGAGTTAATGGCGACCACGGGTTTTGACTGGTTATTAATTGACGGCGAGCACGGCCCGAATGATATTAAAAGCATCATGCAACAGTTGCAGGCCTTAGCGGCGTATGCCGTGAACCCCGTGGTGCGTTTGCAAGACCATAACGTAGCCGATATTAAACGGGTGCTGGATGTGGGCGCGCAAACCTTGTTAATTCCCATGGTCGATTCAGCCGAACAGGCAGAGCAACTAGCTAAAGCGGTGCGCTACGCGCCTAATGGCATTCGTGGTATGGGTGGTGGTTTAACTAGAGCAACCCGTTGGGGAGCCATTAGCGATTATTTAGAACACGCAGATAATAATATTTGCCTGGTGTTGCAAATAGAAAGCCCGGAAGGTTTGGCCGAGCTTGATGCGATCACTCAAGTGGACGGCGTGGATGCAATTTTTATTGGCCCGGCCGATTTAGCCGCTGCTATGGGGTATTTAGGCCAGCCCGGACACCCAGAAGTTTGTCGCGTTGTGGAGCAGGCGATACAACGCGTTCACGCGCTCGGTAAACCCGTCGGCGTGTATTGTGGTGACCCTGAACAAACTGAAAAGTATCAGGCAATGGGTGCCAGCTTTTTCTTGATAGCCGCGGATACTATGTTGCTGAAAGGCGCCGCCGATAGTCTGTTGAGCAGATTTCATACTAAATAGCGAGGCAGCCCATGGCTGTTGGCCATCAATGGGTTCCTACTTCAGGATGGCTTAAACGAATATAAACGTTGATTCATTGAGTTAGGATTAAAAATTATTTTTAATAATTAAGGTGCAGGTACCCGATGATAGTTAAAAAACTTGGCATAGCCTTATTATTGTTAACTGTTTACTCGACTAGCTGGGCGGGTGGAACATCGCCCATAGGCCCATCGGGCGGTATGTTTTCGTCGGCTCCATTGGGTGCCGATGGCTTTATGTCGGGCATGGCTCCACCTCCAGGCGTGTATTGGCTCAATTACAGTTTTCATTACACGGCCGATGAATTTATCGGCGGCAACGGCAAAGAAATTCAAACTGGGCCGTTGGATGATTTTGCAGCCAATATTACGGGCAACGTGTTTCGTTTTTTATGGATGCCAGAAAAGGACATACGGATTTTTGGTGGTCGTTGGGCGCCAGATTTTGGTGTGGTAGCCATGGATAAGCGCCTGAAAGTAGGCGGTAAATGGTATGAAGAAAAAGGCCTGGGCGATCTATTAATAGCGCCGGTTAATCTTTTTTATCAATGGGGCGATGTGCACGCCGTTCTATACGTCGATTTTCTTTTACCGACGGGGGATTATGATAAGAAGCGAGTCGTTAATACGGGCAATAACCATTGGACCGTAAAACCCGCCGCTATTTTTAGCGTAGTAAAACCTAACTGGGAAGTGACGGGTATTTTTAACTTAGATATTAACGGCAGCAATAATGATTATATCGACCCACGTACGGGTCTCGAATCGAAACACCGCTCCGGTAAAGCGTTCCATATGGATTACACCGCGTCCTGGCGCGCCACACCCAACTTAAATATTGGCTTGCAGGGTTATTATTGGGATGACCTTGAGGACGATCGTATTGACGGTAAACGCGTCGCTGATACGCAAACAAAGGTTTTTTCTATTGGCCCGGGTATTCGCTATCAATGGGGTGCCATCAGCCTCGTTGCTAAAGCACAGTATGAATTCGCGGCGCGTAACCGCCCAGAAGGCGAGGTGTACTGGTTACGCTTTACGATGCCTTTGTAGTCGCTATTTAGGAAGGCAGAATGTGCCTTCCATTAAGGCCATGTTTCGTCGGTCGTTAAAAGAAAATACTGATGTTGTTGGAAATAATCGTACTTTGGTCGATCAAAATGGTGCGTTTAGCGATCTTAAAGCCTAGTTCATTATCGGCACGACGCAGTACGTCGTGGCGTTCGCCAGCAAAAATATCGACCTGTCTCTCGAGCCGATTACGGTAAACGATAAATGAAGAGCAAACGTTATACGTATTGGCTTCACTGCCCTCGTGAATAATAACGTTCGACACCATATGGCGCGTTCTTGATGCGGGGTTCTCCGACCAGCTGAAATCACTTAGCAGTTTGCGTAAGCGGCCGCGCATGGCGGTGATATCTTCATCAAAGTGAGCAAAATCATTTTTACCTGAATACTCTGAGACCTGATTGGCTCGTGCTCGGCCACTACGTTTCATTAAATTCTTACGAATTGGCATAAAATAATGGATGTCCTCATCGAGCAAGGCAAACCAGTCTTCGTATTGGGTATTATCTAGCAGCAGCGCTTCACGGTAATAAAACTGCTCGATTTCCTGTTGTAATGATACGTCGGCGTTAGGTTTTTTTAATACGTCTGCTAACTGAATAGGTGAGGCCATGACTCGCTCCTGAAATAATGTAGGGATTAATTTTTTGTGTTTTAAATGTTATGGTTTTAGCGTGTCCCAGCTTGGTTCGGTCATCATGCGGAGCCAATGTGAATAAAAGCCACGAGCTGCGTCTTCACTGTAGACGTCACCAATACGGCCAGGGAAGTCAGGGTTTTTATTCGTAGACTGTCCTAGGCCCATCTGGGCATTTAAGGTCATTTTTCCAGCCATATGCCCCTTTAATACTTTTTGAATTTCAATCCAGTTTTCGCCATCGTCCTGTTCAAAAACACCACCGGCCGAGAAAGTACGTATATTCTGTTTGCGCAGTTCTTCTTTTACTTCTTCAGGCGCATCGCTAGCGACGACCACAAAAAGCCATACTTCTATTTCATTGGGCCCACGCGGGTGCCAGGTGCGGATGGTATTGATGCCTGGTAAGAAAGAACAGGTTGGGAAAATGGTCATATGTTGACCAACCATTCGTTGACCAAACATGTCGCTGCCGAGTCGCTTTGATGCCGCTTCTGCATCTGGGCTGGCGGTCATGTATTCGGTAATTTTTGGTCCCATAATGGCTTGTAAAAGGCCGGGTTCGTCCACAAAATAGCCACTGCCATGACCGCCCCATTTTGCGCGGAATTGGTGTCCATTAGTTGGAATTTCGGCGTCTTCAAGTTCCATATCCGCTGGTAATCCAGCAACAACACCGGACAGGTGCGACATCGTTCCAGCGTGGTACATATCGCTACAAAACTGTTCAGCAGCAAACTTCCAGTTACAGGGGATGACCCACTTTTGTATACCGCCGATGGCTTCCGTATCGGCCTCAGAGCGATTAAACATCGTATCCATATAGGGCTTGGCGTCTGACAAGTAGGCATCAAGCTCGGGTGCTTCGGCGTCCCAATTGGCAAAAATCAAACCTCTATAAGTGGCAACACGCGCTTGTAGCGGACTCCATTCAGCCTTGTTTAAACGGTCACCATGGGCCTGTTGTCCATAGGGAACGTCAACGAGATTACCTGCAATGTCATGAGCCCAACCATGGTAAGTACAGACAAACGCTTTGGCGTTACCCTCATCTTCACGTGATAATCGCATACCTCGATGACGACACTGATTAAGAAAAACACGAATGCTGTTGTCTTTTTGCCGAACGACGATAACCGGGTCTTCACCCATGTAGGTGGTTAGAAAATCTCCCGTTTCTTTGATGTGAGACTCATGGCCTAATAGTAACCAGGAGCGCGCAAAAACTTGTTTAAGTTCTATCTCGTAAAGTGTTTGATCTGAGTAAATTCGCGCGTCTAGGATGCCTTTTTCATCGCTCACTAGTTCTTTAAGTTGCTCGTTGGACCAGGTGTTGTTTTCATTGTTCATTTGCAAAGCACTCCCGCCGCTAATTACTGATAGTGATGAGGTTCTCAACCTTGTATTTATTCAAAGGTTAATCACCAGCCTTAATTTCTAAATTTAATAGTAAAGATAAACAGCTGGCAGGGCTTTGATATAAATCAATTATTAAACAGATGGCTTGAGAAAGGCCTTACAAGCGAAATAGAAAGTACGAGGCGTGAAGAGTGTACGCGGCTGGCGTAAAAGAAGTTTTTGTAGCTATCGATACAGCGGGAGGTGGCAGTTTTGTTGTTAAAAAGGATGTTAGTTGCATTGTAAACCCTGGTCTTCATGGCGACACAGGGTCTACGGTGATAGTGAGTAGTTTTTTCGTTAAAAGAAAATACTGATGTTGTTGGAAATAATCGTACTTTGGTCGATCAAAATGGTGCGTTTAGCGATCTTAAAGCCTAGTTCATTATCGGCACGACGCAGTACGTCGTGGCGTTCGCCAGCAAAAATATCGACCTGTCTCTCGAGCCGATTACGGTAAACGATAAATGAAGAGCAAACGTTATACGTATTGGCTTCACTGCCCTCGTGAATAATAACGTTCGACACCATATGGCGCGTTCTTGATGCGGGGTTCTCCGACCAGCTGAAATCACTTAGCAGTTTGCGTAAGCGGCCGCGCATGGCGTCGATATCTTCATCAAAGTGAGCAAATTCGTCGTTGGCTGAATATTCTGTTATATCACCTGGTCTGGCCTTACCACTGCGTCTCATTACATTTCTGCGTATTGGCATAAAGTAGCGGATATCTTCGTCCAGCAGAGCAAACCACTCTTCATATTGAATATTGTCGAGAAGCAACGCTTCGCGGTAAAAAAATTGTTCAATTTCTTGTTGTAGCGCGGGGTCGGCGCTGGATTTTTTTAATACATCTGTTAGTTGGCTTGCTGAGGACATCGTTTGCTCCTGAATAATAGGCTGTTATTTTTTTGTCGGTATGAAGGGTTACGGTTTTAGCGTATCCCAGCTCGGCTCGGTCATCATTCGTAGCCAATGCTGATACATGCCCCGCGCCGCATCTTCACTGTATACGTCGCTGATTCGACCAGGAAAGTCCGGGTTATCAGTTGCCGACGAGCCCAGGCCCATTTGTACATTGAGTTTGGTTTTTCTGGCTTTAATGCCTTTGAATACTTTTTGAACCTCAACCCAGTTCTCGCCATCATCTTGCTCAAACACGCCACCCGCAGAGAAGGTGCGTATATTTTGCTTGCGGAACTCTTCTTTAATATCATCTGGCGCGTCGGCGTCAACGACAATAAAGGCCCACACTTCAATTTCGTTGGGCCCACGCGGGTGCCAGGTACGGATGGTATTAATGCCCGGTAAAAAAGAGCAGGTAGGGAAAACAGTCATATGTTGACCAAGCATTCTTTGGCCAAACATATCGCTACCGAGGTGCTCAGAAGCCGCTTTTGCTTGTGGGCTGGCGGTCATGTATTCGGTAATTTTAGGCCCCATAATGGCCGCTAACAGCCCAGGTTCATCGACATAATAACCGGTGCCGTGGCCACCCCATTTTGCACGGTATTGGTAGCCGTTAGTGGGTATTTTAATATCTTGCAGGCCTACACCTTCCGGTAAACCAGCGGTAATGCCGGAAAGGTGAGACATCGTAGCCGCGTGATACATATCGCTACAAAATTGTTCGGCGGCGAACTTCCAGTTAGCTGGAATAATCCATTTTTGTATACCACCGATGGCCTCGGTGCCCGCTGGGGTGCGGTTAAACATCGTATCAATATAAGGCTTTGAGTCTGATAGATAGTCATCCAGCTCGGGAGCTTCGGGATCCCAGTTTGCAAAAATAAGGCCTCTATAGGTGGCAACGCGCGCTTGCAAAGGGTTCCATTCGGACTTATCAAGACGATCACAGTGACCTTCTTTTTCAAAAGGAACATCAACCAGTTTGCCAGCAATATCATAAGCCCAGCCGTGGTAGGTGCAGACAAAGGCTTTGGCGTTGCCGGCGTCATCGCGCGATAACTTCATGCCGCGGTGACGGCACTGGTTTAGAAAAACGCGGATACTACCGTCTTTTTGGCGAACAGCAATCACCGGGTCTTCGCCCATATAGGTATTGAGGAAATCGCCGGTTTCTTTAATATGAGAGTCGTGACCAAGCAATAACCAGGAGCGCGCGAAAACGCGTTCGAGTTCGAGCTGGTATAAGGCGTCATCTGAATAAATTCGAGCGTCGAGGACGCCGTTTTCATCGCTAACTAGCTGTTTTATCTGCTCGTTTGACCAGCCGTTGCTTGCATTGTCTTCAGTGTTCATAGGTAAATACTCCAGCCGCTATAAATTTATTAATTTAAAGGTGTTATGTTGATGAATGTTGCGCGATAACCCGAACGATGATGGCTTGTTTAAAGAGCTACCAGGCGGCGAGTTGATAAAATTTAATCTGCTGAAAGGATAATTGTTAACGAAGCAATTGTCCACCTGAGTTTATGCGACGAAACGCTCTTAAAGTGGACGCTTGGGCGCACTAGAATTAGTGTATGATTCGCGCTTACTCATTTCATAAAAGGCATGAATGACTAGTCGTCGTGCTTTGTAAAGCAAGGGTTGTTCTTTTGTAGTAATAGTATGAAGAGCTACCACCTATAGGAAACTTCAATTGACTACTTTAATACCGTCTTATATCTGGTTGACGTTGATAGCGTCTTTGTTGCACGCCTTTAGTTTTACCTATACCAAGCAGTTTTTGGCTCACTCAAAAAATCGTACGAAATTAGCTTTTTATAGCCAATACGCGGTCGGTATTCTGGCTTTATTCTTGTTGCCCTTCGTGGAGTTGCAGCAATTGTGGGCGGATCTCTGGATGGTTTTATTGATGTGCGCCCTAGTGTTGATTGGTCAAACTTGTTATTTCAGCGCTTTGCGTCATGGTGACGCGTCATTCGTTGTACCCATGCTGGGTTGTAAGATGTTTGCCGTGGCGGGGCTGTCGGTGATTTTCTTAAATGAGACGTATGACTTTTTAGTCTACCTCGGCGCGTTGGGCGCTTTTGTTAGTTTGTTCTTTTTGAATGATGGTAAGTTACACGGCTCGCCCAAGGCGTTGTTTTATATCCTCGTTACCTGTGTTGTATTTGGCTGTGCGGATATCGCGGTGGTCACCTTATTAAACAGGGGAATGGGGGGCTTAGAACTGGCGGTATTTGTTTTTATTGTCCCTACGATATTGTTAATGCCGTTGTCGCCATGGGTGTTTAAAGCTGACTGGGGCGTTTCTAAACCATTTAGTAAAACATTAGCGATTTATGCCGTTACGCATTTAATTGGCCTGGTGATTTTGATGATCGCCTTTAAACAGGCGCAACAGGTAACGGTGATTAATATCGTGCAATCGTCTCGGGGGTTGATGGCCATTGGCGTAGTATATGTGATGGCACGATTCGGCTTTAGTCATATAGAGCAGCTGACGCGCAAACAATTAACGAGCCGCTTCGCCGGAGGTTTATTGATGTTTGGATCGTTGTTGGTAGCCATTATAGGTTTGTAATACAAAAAAGCCGAGCAGTTAAGTACTCGGCTTTTTGATGATTTTTTAGTCACTTAGTGACAGTTTATTTAGGCTAGCAAAAAATCCAAATGAAGCCTGTTGAATTCTTCAGGCTCTTCCCATTGCGGCCAATGTGCGCTGTTTTCTAATATGACCATGCGTGCATCGGGAATCATTTTCATGGCTTCTTTTGCCAGTTCAACCGGTTGACCAGGGTTATGGCGAGTCCATAAAACAAGCGTTGGGCACTGAATGTCGCGCATAAAGGTGGGATTAACCCATCTTTCACACCACTCATCATTGATCACGCCGCCGAGAATGGTGTTTGCAATTTTCCCCATCACGGGCAACATGCCCGGTTGATCGTAGATGGTGTAACGTACGTCGATGATTTCATCGGTCACCGTTTTTTCAGGTTCGGCCATTAACCAATTAAGTCTTGCCCTGACAATCTCTTTGGTCAGTTGCCCGGCGGCTTTTTTAGATCGTTCCAAAGCATCAGCTAGCTCAGCTTTACCTTGTGCGTTTGGCGGCATCAAGATGCCGGTATTTTGCACCAGTTTAATGACCCTTTCTGGATGTTTAATGGCGGTCCACGTTGCGACCATTGCGCCTAATGATTCGCCCGAAAGGTAGGCCTGATCGGCACCGATGGTATCGAGAAACTTAATAAGGTGGTCTACGAAATCATCCATCGAATAGTCGCAATCGGGTCGATCCGTGTAACCGTGCCCAATCATGTCTATCGCATACACGTGGAAGTGTTTGGCGTGTTCTTCAATATTCCTTACGTAAGCCTCGGCGTGCCCGCCCGTGCCGTGCAAAAACACCAGCACTGGGCCACTACCGGCTTCTATAACGCGTGTTTTAATGCCATCTGCTAGATAGTATGTTTGGCGATACTCAACGCCCATTAGGTCTGTCCAAATGCTGCTCATTATTGATCCTTTCTATTATTTAAGAGGCCATTTTATTTGCAAATACATTATATTAGAAATTGCTTGTATTTAAAAAAAACTAATGATAGTTTTATTTTTAAATGGAAGCAATAAGGTGAGGATTGAGAATGCTTAAGAGCAGAGGTTTCGACGAAGTAGAAGAACTAAAGAAAATGATCGACTTAAAAGATGGCCGTATTGATCGGCGTATTTTTTGGGAAGATTGGATTTATCAACTCGAATTGGAAAAACTGTTTGCCAAATCCTGGTTGTTTGTAGCGCATGAAAGCCAGGTAGCAAAGCCGGGCGATTTTCTCACTACTTATATGGGCCAAGATAACGTGATCGTGTCTCGCCATAAAGACGGCAAGGTTCACGTTTTCACCAATTCCTGCACCCACCGTGGTAACCGTATTTGTTTTGCCGATCGTGGTAAAACTAGGCAATTCAATTGTAACTATCATGGCTGGGCTTTCGGCACCGACGGAGCGCTGATGGGTATGCACGAAGAAAGCCACTATGAGGGGTCGATAGATAAATCAAAATGGGGTCTACAAAACGCCAGGGTGGAAATCTATAAAGGACTGGTGTTCGCCTGTTTCGATAATGATGCGCCTGGGCTAGAAGATTTTCTCGGTGACTATCGTTGGTACCTTGATATTGTGCTGGATCAAACCGAAGAAGGTACGGAGTTTATTGGCGGCTGTATTAAAAATGTGTACAACGCAAATTGGAAATTTGGTGCAGAAAATTTCATTGGCGATTCGTTACACGTCGGCTGGACGCATGATTCCGGCACTAAAGCGATGACCGCTGGTGGTGCAGTTCCTGAGTATATGCCTGTAGATCCTAATTCTTTTCACGCCAATGCAAATGGGCACGGCTGGGAAGGTGGTATAGATGGTATCGGAACTCTGGGCATTATGTCCAAGGGGCACCCAGAGCTGATCGAATACTTTCAATCACAACGTGATGATATGGCGAAACGGCTGGGCGATCTTCGCGCACGCAAAATTTTTGGTTCGGTGATATCTGCAACGGTGTTCCCTAATTTTTCATTTCTACCGGGCATTAGCACAATGCGAACCTGGTTGCCCAAAGGGCCGCGTCAATTTGAGCTGCGTGCCTGGACGGTGGTGAATAAAAATATGCCCGACAATATCAGGGACATTATTCAAAATGCCTGTATGACCAGTTTTTCTCCGAGTGGTTTATTTGAAATGGATGATGGCGAAAACTGGGAAAATGCAACCTTGTCTAATGAAGGCGTTATTACGCGCAAACAGGGCTTGCACTATGGTTTGAGAGTGGGGACTAGCCGCCGAGATGACCCAGAACTACCGGGCAATATCAGTAGGCCAATGTACAGTGACGTTAATCAATTGGCTTTTTATCAACGTTGGCTTGATTTTCTTGCCGCAGATTCATGGGACGATATTCCCAAGCAACGCTAATTAGGTGACGAACAGATGGCAAATTCAAAAATGAGCACGGATACGATGACCGACACGGAAAATATGTTGCTTTGGTACAGAGTCAATCAATTCTACAACCAGGAAGCGCGGGCTCTGGATGATGAAGACTATGAAACCTGGTTTTCCATGTTAAGCGAAGATGTGCAGTATTGGATGCCGTCGAGGGAAACATTGTTTCGTAAAGACGAACAGGCCGACACAACTAAGCATATGAATCACTACAATGAGACCTTGCAAACGCTGCAGTTACGCGTTGCGCGCCTTTATAGTGGTAGTGCATGGGCTGAAGACCCACGCACTCGCTATCGTCATATAGTCTCTAATGTGGAAGTTGAACTGGGCGAACAAAAGGGTGAGCTAAAGGTGCGCTCTAATACCCTCGTTTACCGTAACCGGTTAGAGCGTGAAGAGTATTGGTTGCTGGCTAAGCGTGAAGATATTTTACGTGATGTAGACGGCCGACTTCAGGTTGCCAGACGAAAAATAACACCCGACTTTAGTAGTTTGTTGAGCAAAAATTTAAACGTTTTTTTGTAACAACATTATTTGAGTCAGTCGTTTTTCTGAGGCTCTTGCATAAGTCTAACCGAGGTAATCGTCGTAATGACTACCTCGGTTAGCGTTCGCAAGATTTAAGCTAAACCTTCTTCTTTTAATGCTTTTTGTACCGCCGGGCGAGCAGCAACACGGCCCTGCAATGCCTGTAGCGTTGGCCATGGGGCCAGGTCAAACTCAAAGTATGGGCACCAGCCAAGGATGGTAAATAAATACGCATCGGCCACGCTATATTGTTTACCCAGTAAGTAATCGTTATCGCCAAGAGCTGAAGCCAATTGATTTAAACGGTTGCTAAAGGCTTCTACGAACATGCCTTTCGCCTCGTCGTGCATGGCGGGGTTAAATAACGGCGCAACGCCTTTGTGTAATTCTGCCGATAAAAAGTTTAGCCATTGCTGTAACCGAGCGCGCTCGAAAGTTCCTGCCGCGGGTACGAGATTTTTCTCAGGCACTTGGTCAGCCAAATATTGCACGATGGCCGGCCCTTCAAATAATAGTTCGCCGTTATCCAAACCTAAAGCAGGTACATAGCCATAGGGGTTTACGCTGAAATAATCGCTGCCATCTTCGACGGTATGGCTGGCTAAATCTACCTTCACTAATTCATAAGGTAAGCCCGTTTCGCACAGCGCGATATGGGGAGATAAAGAGCAAGCTGCTGGAGTGTAATAGAGTTTCATAGGGTTTCATCCTCAAAATAAATTAATGTTTAATAGCCTTGCTAGCAAAGTTATTGTGGGTTTTATTTCAATTATTTTTCAACTGAACGTGGGCCGATTGTATATTCTGAGCAGGACGCTAGCAATAAATAAGACTATGATTATGTTTATTTGCAAATACGTGTTTGCTAACATTGGTCGGTCGAAAAACGATAACAAAAACAGGAGAAGTTTAGATGAAAGCATTAAAAAACTGGATGCTCGCCGTGGGCGTGTTTTATATACTTAATCTAGTGCTGTTATGGCCATCCATTTGGGCACCACAATTACCCGGTATGTACCCCGGGGTCGAGCTTTATCAAGGCGAACCGATCTTTCAACTGTTATTAGATGCGTGGTTAATTGTCGGCCTTGGCCTGGCTGCGATTGGTGTTGTGTTATTGGTCGGTTCTCGTCAACCCTTGCGTTACTACGCTGCGCTGTTGCCTATCGTTCTTATAACCGAAACGCTATTCAGTATTTGGGATATATACAGTGCGATGTATTACGAAGCGATGGAGCTGGCGGTGATCACGCTGGTGATACACCTTATCATTATTGTTTCTGGCGTCTGGGTATGGAAAAAAATACCGGCGCTTGAGAAAAGTGCCTGAGCACGATATGACTCAACACCCTATTGAGGAATAGTTGATATGAACACTGAACATAAACACAAAATGGATGCCCGCTATCTAGTTGGCAGTCTGATGTTATCGATTGGCCTATACGGATTCTATTTAGCTGGGCCGTGGAACTGGCTAGGGGTGTTGGCATTTATCGTCGTACTCAGCCTGGATGTGGGCTTTCCGCGTGATGAAGCACCTCGCTCGGTGGACTCAGGTGGCTTGCAAAATATGGTGCTGTATTTGCAGTTACCCTTAATTATTGCTCTCTGGCTCCTGTTTGCGGAAATCTTGGCTAAAGGAGATAGCAGCGTATTTGAAATAAGCGGCGCGATATTGTCACTCGGTTTTTTGAGCGCCTTAGGTGGCTTACCGCCCTCGCATGAACTGATGCATCGAAACGGACGCTTTGCGCGTTTTTATGGCAGCCTTTATATTACAATTTTCTTGTTACCGATGAGTGATCTTGGCCACGTCCAGGGGCACCACCTTAAAGTGGCCAGTTCAGAAGACAGCGATACGCCACGACGGGGGGAGCTCGTTTATACCTTCGCCTTTAGGTCATTATGGGGTCAGATGGCCGACTCGTTTAAGATGGAGAGGCAACGCCTGGTGAAGTTAAACAGATCTCTTCTTTCACCAACGGGGCGTTTCTTCCAATCCTTGGTGACGGTATCATTATGGTTGGGTATCTGGTTTTTTGTCGCGGGTATCGCCGCCTTACCGATATATTTATTAACCATGGTCTTCCTGTACCTGGTGCTCGGTGGTTTTAACTACACGCAACATTACGGCTTAATTCGAGAGATCGGCAAGCCTATTGAAGTGAGGCACTCATGGAATCAGTTAAAACCGTTTAGTCGCGCTCTATCGTTCGAAATTTCCAATCATTCTGAACACCATTTAATACCTACGCGTTTTTACACCGACTTAACGCCTTGCCCAGAGGGCCCTCAACTGCCCAGTATTGCGCTATGTTTTGTCAGTGCGTTTGTACCGCCGATATGGGAAAAATGCATAGTAAAACCCAGATTAAAGTATTGGGATGAAAACTTTGCAAATGAACAAGAACGGGCATTAGCAGCTGAGGCGAATAAACGCGCTGGTTGGGCCAATCTTTAACCGTTTTATCGGGGGTAAATAGTTTAAGTTTTTTACGCTTTTACTTGACCTTTAGCCTAAGGCTAATACAATACCCATCCTTACGCGCCAGTAGCTCAGCTGGATAGAGTACTCGGCTACGAACCGAGCGGTCAGGGGTTCGAATCCCTTCTGGCGCACCATACATGAAACCCTCCTTTTGGAGGGTTTTTTTGTTTCCCCCCAAACCTCTCATGCTAAAGAAACGTTAATTTTTTGACGTCATTTTCTAATCCACGAGCTAACAATTTGATATTAAAAACAATTTTAAAATAAGGCGTTAAAACTAAAGTACTAGATATAGTTGTTTTGAAAAAAAACAACACATCATCTTGTGTTTTGACGGAAAAGCTCTTAATCTAGCAACTATGGGGCATAAGGAATATGTCACTCAAAAATATAAAAACACAAGCAGTGGGGAAGTGATGACGACAGCTAATTTGAAAGTAGTGAAAGAGCAGGTGCCCAATATAGAATTTCAATCGGCCTCGATGGATATCTGGGATAAAAAATACTGTTTAAAGAAACAGGATGGTTCACCGGTTGATAACTCAATACAGGACACCTACGATCGTGTGGCAACAGCGATCTCTGGGGTGGAAGAAACGGCAGAAAAACAAGCGTATTGGCACGACCAGTTCGTTTGGGCGTTAAAACACGGCGCTATTCCCGCTGGCCGCATCATTTCTAATGCCGGTGCCAGCGACTATAAACCAGCCACTTCAACCATTAACTGCACCGTGTCGGGGTCTATCCGCGACTCGATGGACGATATTCTGGGTAAAACGCACGAAGCGGGATTAACGCTAAAAGCCGGTTGCGGTATCGGTTATGAATTTTCAACTTTACGACCTAAAGGCGCATACGTGTCTGGTGCGGGCGCTAATACCTCGGGTCCTTTATCGTTTATGGATATATTCGATAAAATGTGTTTTACCGTGTCTTCAGCCGGTGGGCGTCGTGGTGCGCAAATGGCGACGTTTGACGTGGCTCACCCCGACGCGCGCGATTTTGTTCGTGTTAAGCGCGAAGACGGCCGCTTACGCCAATTTAACCTATCACTGTTAATCACCGACGACTTTGTACAGGCGGTAAAAGACGACGCAGACTGGCCCTTGGTCTTTCCGATATTGGCGAAAGAAATGGACGCTTCGGAGCTTGATCTAAACGATACAGACAAAGTGCTATGGCGCGAATGGCCCATTACGGAAGGTTATATAGTGAACGACGTCGGTCTGGTCGCTTGCAGAATATATACCGTCATCAAAGCGCAACGTATGTGGGAAACCATTATGGCGTCCACTTATGACTACGCAGAACCAGGCTTTATCCTGATCGATAAAGTGAACGAAATGAACAACAACTGGTTCTGCGAAAACATCCGCGCCACCAACCCCTGCGGCGAGCAACCATTACCACCGTATGGTTCATGTTTATTAGGTTCGGTTAACCTCACCAAGTTCGTCACGGCGCCGTTTACTAAAGACGCGGCCTTTGACTGGGAAAACTTCCGCAAAACCGTAAGCATCTTTACTCGCATGCTCGATAACGTAGTCGAAATTAACGGCCTACCGCTAGAAGGGCAGCGCGACGCGATCGAACATAAACGTCGTCACGGCATGGGCTTTTTAGGCCTGGGTTCAACGCTCACCATGTTGGGTATACCTTACGGCGAACAAAAGTCGGTTGAATTTACCGAAGAAGTCAGCAAGCAACTGGCCGTTACTGGTTGGCATGCTGGGCTAGAACTGGCGAAAGAAAAAGGTCCGGCTCCTATTATGGACGAAGACTTCGACATTACCGGTGATATGCTGCGTAAACGTCCAGAATTACTTGATGATGGTTACAAATTGGGTGACAGCATTAAAGGCCGTGTATTGCACGCAAAATACAGCCGCTATATGCAGCAAATTGCTAAAGAAGCACCTGAGTTGGTCGAACAGCTGGCCGAAGTGGGCGCGCGTTTTACCCATCACAGTTCTATTGCACCAACGGGTACCATTTCCTTATCGTTAGCCAATAATGCCAGTAACGGTATTGAGCCGAGCTTCGCGCACCACTATGCGCGTAACGTCATCCGTGAAGGCCGTAACGCGAAAGAAAAAGTAGACGTGTTCTCATTTGAACTGCTGGCTTACCGCACACTGGTTAACCAAAAAGCGATGCCGTATTCAGAGCAGGCCGACGAAAAACTACCTGACTACTTTGTCACAGCAGAAACGATTTCGCCAAAACAACACGTAGATATTCAGGCAGCGGCGCAAAAATGGATCGATTCGTCCATTTCGAAAACCGCCAACGTACCGACAGACTTCGCCTTTGACGAGTTCAAAGACATTTATATGTACGCGCATGAAAAGGGTCTAAAAGGTTGCACTACTTTCCGCTTTAACCCCGATGCATTCCAGGGCGTATTAGTGAAAGATTCGGACCTGGAAAACACCACCTATCGCTTCAACCTGAAAGACGGCACAATATTAGAAGCAAAAGGTAATGAAATGATTGAATACGAAGGAGAATCACATACTGCCGCTAACCTGTACGACGCCTTAAAAGAAGGCTACTACGGAAAATTTTAGGCAGAAGGAGACTATGACAATGACACATAAAATTTCACAAGACATCATCGGCTACGAAGTGGTAAAAAAAGATAACGAAGCCGATGTAGAAAAACCTGTAGAAGCGGTTGAAGAAAAAAGCAATATCATCCAGATGCACGAAAGCCTGAAACGGCCAGAAATGCTATTGGGTTCAACCTATAAAATTAAAACCCCGCTGTCCGAGCATTCCTTGTACATCACCATTAACGACATTCTGCTCAATCAAGACACCGACCACGAACAACGTCGCCCGTTTGAAGTGTTTATTAACTCCAAAAACATGGATCACTTCCAGTGGATAGTTGCGCTAACCCGCATTATGTCTGCGGTGTTTAGAAAAGGTGGCGATATCACCTTTTTGGTGGAAGAGCTGCGTTCAGTGTTCGACCCAAGCGGTGGCTACTTCAAAAAAGGCGGTAAGTTTATGCCCTCATTAGTCGCCGAAATTGGCGACGTGGTGGAATCGCACCTAAAAATGATCGGCATGATCAAAACCGAACAGATCAGCGATCACCAACAAAAAATAATGGACGAAAAACGCGCCCAGTTTGAAGGTGAAAAACTAGCTAAAAACGCCGAGCAAGAAACAGAGTCCAGCGCTTTTCCAGCCGGTTCGCAGCTATGCAGCAAGTGTAATACCAAAGCAGCGATTCAAATGGATGGTTGTTTAACGTGTTTGAATTGTGGGGATAGTAAGTGTGGGTAGGGGATGATTGGCAATTCCGTTGATAATTCATTGTTAGGTGTGGTTCTTTGAATTATTCTTTTGATGACTTTTTTGTGTGGTCATATAAAGGGCTTTTTGTCGGCATAATTGCAATATTTATTACGCCTTTACCTGAAATATCAGTTTTATCCAAGACACCTCTTTTAGCATTATTAATATCTTGTTGGATATTAATATGGGCATACAAAAATAGATTACGAAAAATAAGGAAAAATAAAGTTGGTATTTTAATTTGCATTAGTTGTGAAGACGTCTCATTAAATAAACAAATTAAAGAAGATTTAATTAACGAATTAAGAGATTCATTGGTATCCGGAAATATAAACTCTTTCGCTGATATCTTAATAGCGCCGAGCCATATTGCTAAAAGAGTTGTGACTTTAGAAAATGGTAAAAAGTTATTAAATGATTGGAATGGCCATTTGTTGATTTATGGAAGGGTTAAAAAAAGGGACAACAGGCATCAACTTAAGGTAAAAGCCTATGTCAGACATGCCTCATTATCGGAAGAGTCGCATAAAAGATTCGAAACAGAAATTTCTTCTGCATGGGCTGGACAGTATAAGTTAGAAAATGCTGAAAAGTTTTATGAACAGTTTGAAATTACCTCTAAGTTAGTTTCTTTAAGTTCCAAATATATTCTGGGTTTAGCTGCATTCGCTTCGTCTGATTATCACATGTCTAGTGGTATATTTGAGGATGTAAAAAGCATGCTCCCAAAATTCAAACGTGAATATGAAAGCCTAGCAACGATTAAATCTATAAAAGTCGGTACAACCCGTTATTTAAATTCAACTTATTTAAGTAATTGTAATATTGAGCTTAGAAGGTGGAATAACACTAGGTCAGTAAGTTGTATGCACAATATTGGTGTATTGCTAAGTAAGGTTTATGGCGCTTATACGAAGGACGCAGGTTATTTAACTTTAAAGGCAATAGTTTACGTAGTTAAAGATAACGACCTGTATCAAGCTAGAAAAGCGTTAGAAAATATTAAGAATAAGTTCCGTGATGTTTTATGGCATTTGAATATGGGGTTTATTGAAGCATGTAAAGAAAATGAAAATGGATTATTAAAACAATATTCAAAAGCTATAGAGCTAAATGAAGCATCACAAGATGAATTGAAATTGAGTAAAATTTCTGAACTTGAAGAATTTATTTGCTGGTATTCGGTGCTAAATAAAGCGCCGCTTCTAAATTTTCTTCTGGGGCTTTTAAATGAAAAGTTCAAGGGTGATTTTGTCAAAGCTGAAGAGGACTATAGAGAGTTTGCAACTGGGGTTGAAGAAACGAAAAAATTCCCGCGTGCTCTAAACCAGGTAAAGAAATTTATAACGAAAGATAATGAAATGGTGTTGGACTCAGGATCAAGGGGTATCCAGCTTGATAGTTAAAAATTAAGTTGTTTTCGCTGCCGCGAGGGCGTTCATTTCTTTTGCTTTCCCATCACCTAAAGGCATAAGTCTCATAACTGCGGATAAAAGACATCCGCCTATTCGACTAAAAGCTACGAACCAAAGAAAAAGGCACTCAATCGCAACAATCAGTCATTTTTCGGGTTCGCGCTCGGCAATTGCACCTCGACTTTGTCTCCTGAGTCGTTCTACCGCCTACATCCTTGTAGGCGTGCAACGCTCTACCCACATTGCCGAAGCAGTAAACCTTCCTTTAACAATGATTAAGCTCAATGCAAAATAGTAACGGCTTGCATTACTAACGAAAGACGTTATTATATTGGTCATGATTAAAAGTTTTGCTGATAAGTTAACTGAGCAAGTTGCTAATGGTAAGTTTCCTAAAAAACTGCCTGTTAATCTAAAAACTCGCGCATTGATGCGGTTAGTACAGTTAGACAATGCAGCGGTCATTGATGATTTACGTCTACCACCTTCGAATCACTTGGAAAAACTTAGTGGTAATAGAAAGGGTCAATACAGCATACGAATTAATCAACAATGGAGGCTATGTTTTAAGTTTGAAAATGGCCATGCTTTCAATGTAGAAATAACAGACTACCACTAGGAGTAAATTATGATTAATAACCCATTTCACCCCGGTGTTTTTTTACAAGAATTGCTTGAAGAAATGAGCATCACTCCCTACCGCTTGGCAAAAGACACTTTTATGCCTGCAACAAGGGTAGGCGATATTATAAAAGAGAGGCGGTCAATCACGCCTGATACAGCTTTAAGGCTGGCTAAATACTTTAATACAACGCCTGACTATTGGGTAAGCCTGCAAAGCAGCTACGACCTAAGTAAATGCCAGCCCAAGCATATTGAGGATATTCAAGCGATTGCTTAAGGAAAAAATGAAACAATCACACGTTAGTATTGGGTTAATAAACCCTAAAAGCCCGGATAATGTGGGTGCTGTTTTACGTGCGGCGGCTAATTATCGGGTGGAGAAGGTTTTTTATACTGGTGATCGTTATCCACGGGCTATTGAGCGTAAAGCCAGAACCGTCGATATGAGCCGTAAAGTGAGTAAAGACGTGTTGTTGTCTGAGACTGAATGTCTCACAGATGTCGTTTCTGACAACATGAAAATCGTGTGTATTGAATTTGCCATTGATGCTATTCCTTTACCTGAGTATCAACACCCTGATAATGCACTGTATATTTTTGGTCCTGAAGATGGCTCTATTGATCAGGATATTATTGACCAAGCCGATGCGGTTGTTTATGTCCCCACGGTGGGCTGTATGAACCTATCCGCCTCGGTGAATGTATTGCTGTATGATCGTTTGCTTAAATCGTCTGATTCTCATGCCAGTAATGCATTGATCCGTGACAATAGAGATACTAATAATCGATTGAAAGTAATTTAAGCCTATTATTCTAGCTAACAAAAAAAACCTTAGCTTCAGCACCAGCAGTTTGAATTTATAATGAGCGCAAGTTCCTTCCTTACAAAGTGCTTTGTGGTCTGTAACCATGAAGCCATTCGTTCCTCAGTGTGTTCAAAAGGGTTTAGGAAGAATGAAACAAGAAAATAAGTTGGAGTTTGATTCGATTTTGTACAATGCTAGTATCAGTCCTTTTTTGTAAACACCTATTCGACTATGAAGATATTATTTAAAGCTCCGCCATTTGCCGACAAAGACAGCGAAAAGAAGTTTCATCAATCGCTTAGCTCAATACACGCTTATAAAGGCGTTGAAGAGATGGGGACGCATTTATTATTGGAGCTCGATAACAGCTTAACAATAGAGACGATTAAAGCATTGTTCGCGCTATTTGATGATTGGAGTATTGATAAAAGCCCGCTTGAATCTTTCAACCAGTTAATGGATATGTAAAAGCTTATTGCTCGAGCAATGAAGGTATAAGCAGCAGAAAATATTCTTTTGCCGCTTACACCTTATAGAGCCTTTCGTTAATAATGCTTTTAAATGGCGAAAGAGATTAAAGCAAAAACGATGGTATTACTTTAAGCCTTGCTAAAGCGGTACTGACTAAAATCAGCGACTTGCATTTCCTTGGTGTACTGCTGCGGCGACCATGGCCATAAACCAGGTATGCCTTTATCGTCTAGATACCAACTATTACAACCCGTTGTCCAAATCGTATTGGGCATTGCATCGTTGACCGTTTTGTAAAAATCATCTACGGCTTGTTGCGTGGGTTCTATAAGGTCGAATTCCCCCTGCATATATTTTTCGATGCACTGCATGATGTAGTTAGTTTGGGTTTCGGCTATGGCGATGAGCGAATGGTTGCCGATGGGGCTGTGTGGGCCGATCAGCATAAAAAAGTTTGGGAAGCCCGGAATGGCCATCGCGCGTAAGGCTTGTGGGCCGTTTTTCCATGCTTCTTCCAGGGTTAAGCCATTAAGACCTTGCATGGACATGGGCCGCATAAAGGCGAAGCCATCGAAACCCGTGGCTAATACCAGTACGTCGAGTTCGTGTAATTGACCGTCTTTAGTGCGCACACCTTTGGCTTCGATCCTATCAATATGTTCGGTTACTACAGCGCAGTTAGGTTTTTGAATGGCGGCATAAAAGGGCATCGACATCACTAAACGCTTACAGCCTGGCAGGTAATCAGGTGTCAATTTTGCACGTAATTCGGGGTCTTTAACGCGTGATAAATTCCAATGGCACAACTTAGTTAAGAGGGTACGGGGTAAACAGGGCTTTGTGACGGCCACGCCCATTGATTGTTCAAATGAAAAGCGATAGATACGATAGAGCATTTTTCCTAGAATAGGAAAGCGCGTCGTTAGTTTGATCCAGAGTTTTGAATAGGTCTTATCGGGTAGGGGGAAAACCCATTGCGCGGTGCGCTGAAACAAGGTGAGTTTTGCCGCTACTTTTGATAGCGGGTCGATGGTTTGTATGGCGGTGGAGCCGCTGCCGATGATGCCGATTTTTTTATCTTGTAAATCAACGTCGTGATCCCAGCGGGCGGTGTGGAACTTAGCGCCTTCGAAGATGTCGAGGCCTTCAAATTCGGGCTGGTTTATTTTGTGTAGTATGCCGGTAGCGGCAACGAGGAAATCTGCCGAATCGTTAATGCCACTGGCGGTTTCGATATGCCATTTACCATCAATCTGTTTAGAGTGGGTGATTTCTTCGTTAAAGACGGTGTGTGGGGCTAATTTGTACTTGTCGAATACGCGCTCAAAATATTGTTGAATTTCAGCACCGGGTGGAAACCGACGCGACCAGTTTGGGTTTACTTCGAAGCTATAGGTATAAAAATAAGAGGGTATATCGCAGGCGATTCCTGGGTAGGTGTTCTCTCGCCAGGTACCGCCAATACGGTCGCTTTTTTCATAGATCGTGAAATTGCTTAAGCCCGCTTCTAATAGGCGAATGCCCATCAGTATGCCGGACATACCCGCACCCATGATAATCACGCGCGGTTGCCGAGCGCCTTGCTGACTGATGGCTTTAATTGTTTCTGCTATCTTACTCATTCTCGCTCTCTCTCAATTATTATACTTAGCTATAAAATTCTAACACCGATGGACGCCGGATTACTTTAATAATCGTTTACTAATACATAATTAACTTATATTCTTCAATTGAATAAAGTTTATGTTTTAGTGGGCAGGATACAGTTGTATGCTGCTGGCTACAGGTATGCCCAACAGGAATTATTTTTGAATATTCAATACAGATAAAAACGGAGAAAAGACGATGGCGAGTAAACGCAGCCAAATATTGGCGGTCATCTTGAAGCTGACATTAAAAAAGATGTTTTGTAAAAGTGGGAGTGCAACAAAGGAGCGAGGGCTTTTAGAAAAAATGTCCGCGATGATGTCAAGACGACAAGTCGGCACAAAGGCACTAGTCGGTGGTGTGCCGGGTGAATGGCAGGAAGCGAAAGTCGGTAGCAAGGATATCGTTATTTTATACTTGCACGGTGGTGGTTATGTCATTGGTTCGCCAATAACGCATCGCGGTCTGGTTGGCTCAATAGCCGATGCAGCACAGGCGCGAGCATTTATCCTCGACTATCGTCTCAGCCCAGAAACGCCATTTCCCGGCGCACTAGAGGATGCCGTCGCCGCTTATAAGGCTTTGCTTGAAGCTGGGGAAAAACCAGAGAAGATCATTATCGCGGGCGATTCTGCTGGTGGTGGTTTGACTATCGCGACCTTGGTGTCACTAAAAGAACAGGGGATTGAGTTGCCAGCCGCTGGGGTTTGTTTATCACCCTGGGTTGATTTGACTTTTTCAGGTGACTCGGTGATGACTAAGGATAAGGTTGACCCCATTCTTAATAGAGATTCTCTAGCCTGGTTTGCTGAACAATATCTGGCGGGCCAAGATGCTAGCAACCCTCTGGTATCCCCTGTTTTTGCTGATCTGTCCGGCTTGCCACCATTGCTGATTCAGGTCGGTAGCGATGAGGTACTGCTAGACGATGCTATTCGTCTTAACAAGGCTGCTATTAAAGCCGGTGTCGATAGCAAATTAGAAGTTTGGGATGGTCAAATGCACGTGTGGCCATTAATGTCTGCGTTTGTTCCTGAGGGTAAACACGCTATTGAGGTGATCGCTACGTTTATTAAAGCGCGCACTTGAAGGGTTTATTAAGCGGGGGGGCGATTCGGCTAATAATCACGAGTGATTAGACATAACGAGTGCCCGCTAAGGTAGTTGTCAAAGTAAAATTATCGTGAGAAATACGTTTTTTCTTGGGATTAAAGGTTTAGTGCCTTGTAAAGTAAATAAAGCAATAGGTAATAAAATGGCGAAGGCGTGCGCGAGACATATTTTGCTTAAAAGCAAAGAACAGGCGGAAGCACTGAAACGACAATTAAAGGATGGCGCGGATTTCGCCAGTCTCGCTAAAAAGCACTCGTTATGCCATTCGGCGAAACGCGGTGGCGACCTCGGTGAGTTTGCCCCAGGTAAGATGTTGAAGGCTTTCGACAATGTGGTGTTCAAAAAACCGCTGTTAACGGTACACGGGCCGATTAAAACTAAGTTCGGCTATCACTTAATTGAAACTATTTATCGTACGTAGTCATTGCTTTAGTAGCATTCGCCCGGCTCAATAGCATTCGCTATTTCGTGATAAGGAATTTCAAGGCTTAAATCTTGTAATAGGGCCTTACTAACGATAGGCTAATCAGCTCGCATGCCCTTTTATAATAAAAACTGGATACTTTAACTAGCCGGTTAAACCCGAATAAATTCTATCTCCCTATGTCATCTGAAAAATTTAAACCCGCTTACTTACACCCCAAATATTGGCTTTCATGGTTTATCGTTGGCTTCACCTGGCTGCTCGCAATGATACCCAGGTCCTGGCAACGCGGCATCTCGGATTGGCTAGCTCGTAGGCTCGCAAATAGCCGCAATAGCCGCATTAAAACAATCCGCCGTAATATAGACGTATGTTTTGCTGAAAAATCAGACGCGGAGCGGGAGAAATTGGTCGTCGCGAATTTATCATCTTCGGTGTTAATGATATTCGATCTGGTCAATATGGTTTGGCAGCCGGCGGCTACTCATACCGAGCAAGTTAACGTTATTGGTGAAGACTACCTGTCGCAAGCATTAGCGAAAAACAAGCCTTTATTGTTAGTTTCGGGTCATTTTACGCCGTTGTTTCAGGCGTGTATGAAGTTAGCCCTGTTGAGACCCTATAACGCGATTTATAGGCGTTTGGATAACCCAATATTTGAAAGTCAGTTATATCAACGTGGATTAGGAAAATACCCAATTACTGTTATTCACCGCAAAGATATTCGGGATATGTTGGCTGCTCTGGCCGACGGTGGGACGACCCTTATTGTGCCCGATCAAGATTTTGGCGTAAAACGGGGCGGCTTTATTCCTTTTTTTGGTATTCCTGCCGCGACGATTAGCACTATTCCACAATACGCTAGCCAAACCGACGCCAATGTTTTGCTGTTTAGCTGTTATCGTGACGGTGATGCTTGTGTACTAAAGTTTGAACCGGTACTTGACAATTACCCGTCTGGTGACGATATGGCCGACACCCAAGTATGGAGTGACTGGCTAGAAGCTGCAATTCGTGAGCACCCCGATGATTACCTTTGGATGCACAAGCGGTTTAAAACTCGCCCAGAAGGCGAGCCGAATTTTTATAAATAGGCTTAATTGAGGCTGGTCACTCACTGATCTTATTTATGCCAGCGAACTAAATGCAATGATGGGGTTCTATGCAGCAGGCTAAAACGACTTTAACGCAACGTTGTTTGCTTAAAATTGAAACGTGGGGAAATGCCTTGCCGCACCCGACGATGCTGTTTATTTATTTAAGTCTGCTGGTTTTAGCGCTGTCGTGGTTGGGTGAATACTGGGCTCTAGTGGCTACCCATCCCGTGAGTGGAGAGGCGGTTAAGGTCGTCAACTTACTCAGTGTTGCGGGTTTAGAGCAAATGCTCAGCAAGATGGTGACTAATTTCATTCAATTTGCCCCGGTCGGGCCGGTATTGGTCGCTATGCTAGGCCTTGGGATTGCCGAGCGATCGGGACTGATTCGAACGGCTTTAAAGCTATTGGTATTACAAGCGCCGGCTAAGCTGCTGACCTTTATCGTGGTGCTGGCAGGGGTGTTGTCGAGTATCGCGGTGGATTCTGGTTACGTGGTGATGATCCCTATGGCTGGGTTGGTATTTCTTGCCGCCGGCCGACATCCGTTGGCGGGCATAGCGGCTTGTTTTGCGGGCGTATCAGGCGGCTTTAGTGCGAATTTATTAATTGGCCCGGTCGATGTTATTTTGGGTGGTATCAGTACCGAAGCGGCGCATCTGTTGGATGCTGATTACGAAGTGACGGCCACCGCTAATTATTACTTTATTATCGCGTCAACCTTATTGATTGCGGGTTTAGCCACCTGGGTTACCGAACGTTATATTTGTCCCTTACTGGGTGAGTATAAAGGGGCTGAAACGAGCGATATGGACGCCGCCTTGTTACCCGCTGAACGCAAAGGCTTATGGGTCGCAAGCCTAGCCGGTTTGCTGATTGTGGCGTTTGTTTTGTGGGGTTTAATTCCCGAGCAAGGTTTTCTGCGCCATCCTGAAACGGGGGGCATTATTAAATCACCGTTTATGTCGGGTTTGATCGCTTTGATCGCGATAAGTGCGGGCATTATGGGCAGCCTATACGGCTGGCTGTCGGGACGTTTTAAGAGCCACGTTGATGTCATTGAAAGCATGGAAAAAACCATGGCATTGATGGCTACTTATATCGTGCTGATGTTTTTTGCCGCTCAGTTCGTCAACTATTTTAGTTGGACTAATCTGGGCTTAATTTTGGCCATCAATGGCGCGGATGTTCTACAAAACAGCGGTTTAGGAACAATTCCTTTAATGCTGGGGTTTATCTTCTTCTGCACATTTGCGAATTTATTTATCGGCAGTGCATCAGCTAAATGGGCCATTATGGCGCCGATATTTATACCGATGTTTATGTTGTTAGGCATTGCCCCAGAAGTTGTGCAGGCGGCTTACCGCGTGGGCGATAGCTCGACGAACATCATTACACCTTTGATGCCTTATTTTGCACTGGTATTCGCCTTTATGAAACGCTATGACGACAAGGCGGGTGTTGGAACGATGATGACCTTGATGCTGCCGTACTCACTGGCATTTTTATTTGGCTGGGGTTTGTTATTGAGTATTTGGTTGGCGCTCGGTATTCCGCTGGGCCCTGACGGGTCGTTGTTTGTTACGCTTCAATAACTGCACATCGATAAGGTTTGTGTATAAATGAAGTGTTTGATCACTGATCTTTATGGGCTCATTTGAAATAATCTAATCGTTTTTGATACCCGCGGTTAATACCATCCGCATCGCGTCTTGCACATTCATATCTAGTTTTTCCAGTCGAGACTCGGGAAGCATCAGTGTAAAGCCTCCAATCTGGTAGCTCATTGGTACGTACACGGCAACCAGGTCATGGCCATCCGCACCTAGTTTTATCGACTCCCGGGTGATAAAACCAATCACTTTAATATCGTTGTCTAACGTGACGGAAACGACCTTTTGCTGCTCGGTATTATTTTTTGGTGTGAGGGCAAACTTAGCGATGTCCTGGACGCTGTTATACAGGGTTTTGACGTAAGGAATTTGTTCAAACAATTGGTGAGTTAGACTGGCTATTTTTTTAAACACAAAAGCGTTGAGCAGTACGCCGACTGCGAGGATAACAAAGAAGCCGGCGATGAGCCCTAGCCCTGGTCGGTACCAGCCTTCAGGTAGAAATAAGGTCAACAAATAACCCAGTGTTGATTCGGCGGTGGAGCCGAGCCAATAAAGAATAGACAAGGTGATTGTGATGGGAAGTATGGCGAGTAAGCCTTGCAAGAAGAGGTGTTTGAAGTGAGTCATCGAAAGGTTTCCATTTAAAGGTTAATGTACGTTTTGTCCTCGGTATTGAACACAATTTAAGCCCCTAACGTTAATGTGCGCTAAGTTTGCTAGTCAGATTATCACTATAAGAGGTGTTTAAAAGTCATTAATAAAGGTTCGTCGTTATGTTTATTGGCCGGACGGGAGCAGGGTGGTTTCGATCGGCCAATCATACTTTATGTTGATTATTCAAAAAGCTATGGTTAAAGTGTTTATTAGATAATCTGAACATGGAATAGAAAAAGGGAAATATTATGTCTACTGCTGTGATTTTAGAATTAAACGTTAGTTTAGATAACCGTGATGAATTGATGGCTACGTTGGAAGCTATTTTACCTGATACGCGAGCTTATCAAGGGTGCCAAAGTATCCTCGTTACTTGCAACGAAGCGAACCCTTGCCATATTTTTTTACTGGAAAAGTGGGATTCGCGCGCTGATCATGAGCGTTACGTTGCCTGGCGCGCCGAACGCGGTGATCTGGACAAGCTGGGGGCCTTGCTAGCCGCGCCACCTCAATCTACGTATTTGGAAACCATCGATATCTAACAGCAGCTACGGAGTTTAGAATAAATTCTCGTTGCTTCATTCAATAATGGCTAACGGTGCGAAACGTTTTAATTTAAGCTCAGTTCCGTGTTGCTGATAAATGCCCTATGCGATTGCGTTACTGGATCGATAAACCGTAGTTCTTTCGCTAGTAATTGTAGCGGCTGAGAATAAATATCCGCGGCTTCTGCCTGCAATACGGGGTAATATTTGTCGTTTAACAGCGGCCAGCCCAATGTTTGCATATGCAGTCGTAACTGATGTGTTTTTCCAGTAATGGGCTGCAATTCAAATAATGCTTTATAAGCCGACTGGGCGATGCAACGAATGACCGAATGACTATTCGGGTCACCTTTCTCTATCCGCATTAAAAAACGCGGTTCGGATTTTACCAAACGGTTTTTAACCTCCCATTGCTGACCTATTAAGTTGTCGCTGTCGTTGACCCTGGCAATGGCGTGATACGTTTTGTGTATTTGGCGAGTTTCGAATAGCTGATGGTAAAGATGGCGCGTGGCTGGATTGACAGAAAACAATACCAGGCCTGCGGTGGCTCTATCCAGGCGGTGCAAAGCCTGTAAGGTATCGATACCGGTTTTATTCCGTAAACGGTTTTGCAAGCACTCATCAATATAAATGCCCCCCGGCGTGACCGCTAAGAAATGCGGTTTAAAGGCCACTAATATATGCTCATCCTGAAATAGCACCGTCTCTTCAAATGGAATGCTCGGCTCCAGATCGACTTCACGATAATAGTAGACCCGTTGCTGCGGTCGAAAGGGCGTCTCGACACTGATTAAACTTTTATCGTGCCAATGGACTTTTCCGCTCGCAACGCGTTGCCGCCAAACCGCCGGATTAATATCGGGGAACTTAAGTATTAAATAATCCAGGACACTCGCGACGCCGGGGTTGATCTGCGGCAAACTAAGTTTAGAAGGATATTTTGAAAGGCCCATTGTATGATTTAAATTTTAGCTTATCTCAATGAAATAACGATTATCAGTCGACGTAGTAAAAACCCTCATGACTTAAGTTATGGAGTTTTGAATTTATTCGATGATAACTTTTTCGTGCAATTAGCGCTCATTAACTTTAGGATTGCTTAGGTTTAAATTATCGGAGTTACTGCGATGAAGGTGTTTAATCAGGCGGTTTTTTACGCAATGATTATGTTGATAGCCGGTCTTGGTATTCCCATTATGGGTGCATTGAGCGGAGGTCTAGGAGTAAAGCTAGCAAGTCCTGGATTGGCGTCGTTGATACTCTGTGTTGTGGGCGTGGTTATTTCCTTCGGTGTTTTGTTGTTGCATGAAGGCCTGCCCAAAAAGCTACCCACAGAAGCGATTCCCATTCACTTCTACTTAGGCGGTTTTTTTATCGTTTTATATACGCTTAGCATTACCTGGGTTGCTCCCCGATTCGGCATCGGAAACGCCGTTTGCTTTGTGTTACTGGGGCAGCTAATTTCAATGTCGGCGATCGATCATTTTAGTCTAATGGGCGCGCTTCGTTACCCTATTTCCAGGCAACGAATTATCGGTTTATTATTTATGTCGGCGGGCGTTTTTTTAGTGGTAAAAGGTTTTTAGTATAGCTTTAGGTTCATGGCGTTTAATGAATAAGTGGTGTCGATGGCTAAGCCTAAGAAAATTAGCTCGACAGCAAATGAAAAAAATAAATAAGGAGTAAGGAAAATGACGATGGCTATATGGATGTTACTTGGTTTTGCTATGTGGACGTTAGCCGTATTGCTTGGCAGTGTGGGCATATATCGCTGGAGTCGTATATTAACTGGAAAAGTTGCCATTAAAGAATTTCGTGCTGACAAGGTGGAAGGCGAGGATTGGTATCTTCGCGCCATGCGAGCTCACGCCAACTGCATTGAAAACCTTCCCGTGTTCGCGGTTATCGTTTTTGTTAGCTTCGCCAGCGGCGAGTCTTCTACAAGTGTAGACATCATGGCGGTTAGCGTTCTGGTAGCTCGCATACTGCAGTCTACGATCCATATTGCGGCAACGCCAACTAACACCATTGTACTAGTCCGTTTTATTTTCTATCTTGTGCAAGTGATATGTTTTTTTGGCATGGCGGGAGTCATCGTCAATCAGGCGTTATGAGTATGGGCGATTCTTTACGCGAAGACGTTGTAAAACAGATAGATGAGTGGTCGTTTCTCGAGCGAGCATCAAATTAATAGATAGGGAGGGGCGTATGGGAGATCATCTAGAGACGGTTAGTTCCGCCATCGTCGCTGCAGACATCAATGTTTTTTTTAATTTTAGAAGCCCCTATTGTTACCTGGCCTCTAAAAATATATTTTCTGTTTTTGATGAGTATCACGCGAAAATATGCTGGAAATCCCTGGGCGGATGGGCGGGTAGATCCTCACCTGAAAGGGCCAGGATTAAAATGCAACTGGCCCGGCAAGACGTGATGCGTAGCTGTAGAAAAATGGGTATTCCCTTCGTGCCGCCACCGGTCGATACCGATCCTAGCTTGGCGGGTGTTGTTTCCTTGCTGGCAGAACAACAAGGCTTACTTAAGCCTTATGTCATTGAAGTCATGCGTAAAGAGTGGGCCGAAGGCCGTAATATTGGTGAGATAGAGGTCTTGCTGGAAGTGGGCGAACAGATTGGCCTTGCACAAGGTTTAATCGAAGGGGCGAGCGAGAACGAAATATTGTTGAAACAACTGGATAAAAACTGGCAGGAAGCTCAATCCAAAGGCGTTATGGGGGTGCCAACGTTTACCGTTGATGAGCAAATTTTTTGGGGAAATGATCGAATCGACTCCCTTAAGGATCACCTGCATGAATTAAGGTTGAGGAAGATATAACGATGGCTGGGCAAGTGCGATGAAGCTATACCTGCGCCCAGACTGTCCTTTTTGCTGGAAGGTACGACTTTTTTTGTTTGAAATAGAGTTTGATTGTCAGGAAGTTATCGTTGAACTGGGTACGAAACACCCCGATGTTGTGGCTTTAAACCCTAATGCTACTGTGCCAGTACTGATTGATGGGGCATTAATCTTATTTGAATCTGCCGTGATCATTGAATACCTGGTGGATAAATTCCCCGAGTCACGCCTGATGTCTGGCACGCCGGTAGAGAGGGCAAACATCCGACAAATACACAGTTATAGCGATAACAGCATGGGCAAAATTTTGTTTCCGTATATCAAACAGGTGCGTGAAAACGGCGCTGCTTCAGTTGGCGCTGATGTTAAGCGGACAACATCAGTGGCATGGACGGGGTGCCAGGAAAAACTATCTGTATTACTTGGGGGGAAAGACTTTTTCAGCGCAGATTTTTCGGTCGCTGAATGCGCTTTAATCCCACGATTTGCACTCGCAATGACCTATGGCCTGACTATTGATAAAGAATTTAATAATCTTCAACGGTGGTATCTAAGGTGTGCAAAACGCGCATCATTTATCAGGGCATTACCCGCTAGCTTCCCAGGTATAAATAATTAAATTACATATGTTTAATAGACAAGAGTTTTAAGATGGATATGCTAAGTAATACGGTTTTTTATGCAATGCTCATGTTGATAGCGGGTATAGGCATTCCCATTATGGGTGCGTTGAGCGGAGGTTTAGGGCGAAGACTACAAAGTCCAGGTTCAGCGGTGACTATAGTGTTTTTTGTCGGCTGCGTTATTTCCTTGGTCTATTTGTTTTTTGTTGAAGGTTTACCTGACTCATTCCCCGCTGAGCCGGTTCCAATTCAATACTATTTAGCTGGCGTTTTTATCGTTTTATATATGTTCAGTATTACCTTCGTTGGGCCTAAGTTTGGCATTGGAAACGCTATTTGTTTTGTGTTGCTCGGACAGTTGATTTCTATGTCTGTGATAGATCATTTTGGTCTAATGGGCTCATTGCTTTACCCTATTTCTATGCAACGTATTATCGGCCTAGTATTGATGTCGGCGGGCGTTTTTTTGGTAGTTAAACGGTTTGAATAAATCTTTAGGGTAAGAGTAGGTTCGGTTATTTGTTTAAAAATCGCGGTATAAAAGAGTTTTTATACTGAACTAATTTAACAAAAAGAATTAGCATAAATTCAATCAACGTAAGAAGTTATTATATGGCTACTGATTTGCAGTTTGACGATGCGATAAATCGCGCTTTAAAGATGGCGTATCTAACACCAGAAATTGTTGATGCACGGGCTAAGGTCGTTCAAGCTCTTCAGGTACGTGTAGGACAAAAAGTGTTGGATATTGGCTCGGGCCCCGGTTTATTAGCGAGCGATATAGCCGCCGGTGTCGGTGAGGCGGGTGCTGTCGTTGGTATTGATCTGGCTGACAATATGCTGGAATCTGCTAGAGAGCTTTGTGCGGATACGCCCTGGGTTACGTTTGAACAAGCTGATGCGATGTCGTTACCCTTTGACGACAATAGTTTTGATGCGGTCGTTTCTACACAAGTGTACGAATATGTCCCTGACCTTGAGGCAGCTCTGGTTGAGTTTGCACGAGTGCTTCGTCCTGGTGGGCACGGCGTGATTGTGGATACAGATTGGGCCTTCCCTTATTGGAATGCTATAGATTTTACATTGCATGACCGCATGGTTGAAGCGTGGAAAGGGCATTGTATGCAAGAATCTGTACCGCTACGCCTACCGGCTGCTATCAAATCAGCTGGACTTCAACTCGTGAAGGTTCAGGCGCTTCCAATTAGCAATACCGTGTATGACGAAAATGGCTTTAGCTTTTGGTTGTCCAGCATTATCAAAGCGTTTGCGGTGGGACGTAATGGCATAGAAAAGTCCGATGCGGATCGTTGGATCAAAGGTTTACAGGAGCTTGGACGGAATGGTGAGTATTTTTTCTGTATCAATAGGTACTTGTTTGAAATAACTAAGTGACTTAATTTGTTTTAAAACGTTTATTTGAGAGCAGGCGCCAGTCAACTTGAAAATTTTATGACAACTTAAATCCTTAAGTTATTGCTGATATGGCCGATAACTATTATTGTCCCTTGCAAACTTAGGAGCTCCTATGCCTATTCAATCATCAACGACATTCAGTCAACAAATTCAAACGCTAGCCAAAGCGGACGATAAAAAATCCAATGGCCCCATGGGCTTAGCGGTTTCCGAGTTGGCGCACACTAAAAATACTGCAAAAAAAGAGTTAAACGCTGCAATTCTCGAATCTACTATAAACATTAGCGCGGCTGATTCGCCTCAAGCCCTAGTGTTAAAAACGGCACTTGAGGGTATTAACGAGGCATTAAGCGCTACCCACGGTGATAACGCGATTCAAAACGCTTACGACTCGGGTTTAGATGTAAGCCCCGATGCGACAGCCGAGCGTATTGTTTCGTTAAGTACGGCCTTCTTTTCGTCCTACCAGGAACAGCATCCAGAATTGGAGCCTGATGCGGCGTTGATTTCTTTCACGGATCTCATTAAAGGTGGTATTGATACGGGCTTTGCAGAAGCGCGCGACATATTGAGCGGTTTAAGCGTGTTAGATGGTGATATCGCCAGTAATATTGATAAAACCTATGAGCTGGTGCAGGAGAAGTTAGCCGCCTTTATTGAAAGCACAGGGTCGGCAGAAAGTACCACCGACGTTGAGGCCTGAGAAAATCTGGGCAGCAGGGTAGCCCAAAAAAATATTGAATAAAAAAAGGGGCGTTGGAACGCTCCTTTTTATGTCGTCTACCTTGAAACGGTATTAACTTTTCGCAGCAAGAAACTCTAAGGTGAGCGCGTTAAATTTTTCAGCGTGCTCCCATTGCGCCCAATGTCCACACTTACTTAATATATGTAGGTCGGCGTTTGGAATACCCCATAAGAACTTAAGCCCGTGGTCGAGTGGGCAAAAACGGTCATCTCGGCCCCAAATGATAAGCGTTTCCGCTTGAACTTCCTGCAACCTGGGTGTGAAGTCGGTAACGATAACGCCTGAACTGGCAAAACTTTTCATGAAGTTTTCGAGGTGTTCAGGCTTCCTCATCATGTTTTCAAAGCGCCCAGCAATCAGTTCATCACTCATGCCGGATGGGTCATAAACGAAGACTTCGATCATTTTTTTCAAGGCGTCCAGGGAAGGGTTCTGATACAGCGCAACCAATAGTTTGATACCTTCGAGAGGCATGGGTGAGAACATGCTTTGACCACCACCGCCAGCGCCCATTAATACCATTTTGTCCAATCGCTCTGGAAATTCGAGTGAAAAACTCAGTGCGGTTGCGCCCCCCATCGAGTTACCAACGAGGTGAGCCTTTTCAATGCCGAGCTCGTCCATTAACCCTTTTGTGGCGCGCGCGTTCAATACATCACGCGCTAAGTCTGTCACCGTGGCGTCTGATTTATTAAAGCCGGGGCAATCTAACAAGATAGTGCGGTATTTTTTTGAAAACACTTCAATATTACGAGAAAAATTGCTCCAACCAGCGGCACCAGGGCCACCGCCGTGCAACATGATAACGGTTTCATCACCGTTCCCTGCTTCGTTGTAATGCAGGTTCATATCCAAATTGTTGATGTAAACGCTTTTACTGGTGTTTTGTTCGGTGAGTATGCTCATTTTATTATCCTAAGGGTTCGGTGTTTTTTTAACGCTGAAATAATACAACACAAGTATAATTAAATGCTAATTTATCGTGATGATTGTTCAATGCTGATAATAAGGGAATATGGCGCAATGAGTGATCAGAAAAACCTGGGCGGTAAAACGGATACCCCGAACCAGTGCTGATGAAAATAAACGAGTATGGCGAATAGAGTAAGTCCCGCGAATATTGCCCAGCTATTCAATTCGTTTAATACTAATTTGTTTCGGCCAGAAACAATGGCAGAAAATGGAATATACGATGTTTGGGTGGCGAATTTTTGCCAAGCATCGCCATAGCGAACACGGTATTTTCGGTCTAAATTCATCGGTCCAATCAAACCCTCAAAGGCAATGGTGCCAAAAAGCCAGTGTGAGGCCCAGTCACCGTTGACGATAAAATGAGCCAGACCCCATAAACCAAGCGCTATAAGTGCTCCATGTCGCGTAATGCGTATCATACCTTTCGCGGTGACCTGGTCAGGAGGGAGGATGCCGAGGGTGGTGGGGTTTTTGTCAAATACACTCAAGGGTAGCATTAGACAAACTAGAAACATCAATAGCAGGCTGAGTGGTTTTAGGCTGTCGGCGGTTCCCCAGGTCGGTTGGTAGGGAGCGGCGGCGAAGGCGAAAGCCATCCAGATTAATGCTATAAAAATACTGAGTGAAAATAATATTTTGAATAGGTTTTCACCGAGGGCACGGACAAAAAATGCGCGTAATGGGCTGCCGGATACTATCCAGTGCATGGCAAGAAAAAATAAACACGCCGCTATTAAGTTTTCCATACTCATAGGCCTCTTTAAAATAAAAAACCAGCACTGATTATTCTAGTGCTGGTTTGTAAGGTATTACACCAGTTTATATAGTTAATAACACTAAGACTTATAAAGGTAGATCCAGACCGTAACCTTTTTTCTCAATGCTGTGACCAAAAATATCACCGATATAATGTTCTTGCCCTATGGGCTTGTAGTCCTCGCCGAAGCCGAGCTCTAGCAGCCAATTAGAGGGTGTTGCGCAATAGAAGGTGTAAAGTTTATCGTTCGCGTGCATACCTAATTGTAAAGCAACGTCAATTCCTTTGTTTCGGACGGCGTCGTGCGAGATGCCAAGGTCATAAATATTGTCATACTCAAGCATTAGATGGTTGATGTTTTTTTCCATACCAGGCAAGCCAAACGCTATATTGTGCTGGCGGTCGTTACAGGTCATAAAAATGGGTTGGGCGACGGCGCCATTGGGCATTTGAATACGATATTCTACTGACCCCGTTAAACCGAGTAATTCGTAGAACTGGTAGGTCGCTTCATTGTCGTCAGCTTTTATTAACGCGTGGCCAAGGCCCTGAGTGCCGGTGGCAAACTTGCCGTACATAGGGCGAGAAGGGTGGAAAGGCTTCATTACATCGACCTGCGGACTCCAAAAAATTTCTGTTGGGATGCCGGAGGGGTCTTTAAGTTTTATTAGACCTAAAACGTGGCGTTCGCGAACTTCATCTTCGCTGGCTATACGATAATCAATACCCGCGTCTGCAAATTTTTCTGCCATAGCGTGTAAATCTTTTTCAGTATCAACACGCCAACCCATATAGCACATATCATCCTCATCAGATTTGTGGATGGCTATACGGTGGTGATGATTATCCATACGTAAGAACAGGCAGTTTTCATCGGTGTCACTTGCAACCTCCAGTCCTATACACTGTGTTGCAAAGTCGTGCCATTCATCTATTTTAGTGGTATTAAAACCGACATAACCCAATTCTATAACCTTACTCATTTTTTTCTCCTAACGGTTTATAGTAAATAAATTTTCTTAGTGCTATAGATAAACGTTCAAGCTTTTATTCATAAAAATATTTTGGTCAAGAATTATTTTTCGTTTCGCAAGTTTCAGTTCACCGTCTACCCGACGCAAGGTATCCGTTCGGTGTCCAACCATGGTGTGCTCCTCGTCCTCATTCATATTACGACGCACCGTGATGAGCGAATAAACGGTGTGCTCATCCGGATTGTCGCTTAGTTCGACTTCGATGTTGGTGACGATATGTGCGGCTCGTGTAGCGGGGTCTTCTGACCAGCAAGTGCCCGTTTCAGTGCGCATAACACGTTTTATAAGGTCGGGCATGGTGTCGTTATAGTAAGCCTGGTCGTAAATCGTGGGTTCTTTGTAATTTTTACGATAGCGTTGGTAGCGGTAGGGCATCCAGTAATGCACGTCGTCAGTTAGCATGGTGAGCCATTCACGAAACTCTTCGCTGTCTTGTAAGCGAGCTTCACGATATAAAAATTGCTGTACTTCGTTGATCAGTTCAATTGATACGGTGGCCAGTTTGATTGTTTCTTGTGCGCTACTCATAATTTTCTCCTAAACAGTGGGTTTTCCGGCGTATCGAGGCGTATAGCGCGTAGGGATATCGCTCCATTTATCGGCATTCATCAAATCAGCCCAACGTTGGTAAAATTGTCGCTGGTTTGCGTCATTGAATTGACCGGCGTATATCGTGCCCGGTAACTCTTCGTGTTCAATCTTTCTGTTAATGCCGCAACCGTAATGCAATTTTTCCTGGCGAGTCAGATAACCTTTGTTGACTTGAGTATTGCCTTCCCAGTTCTCACCATCGTCCATTTCTAAGACGCCGGCGGGATTAAACGTTTGCATACAGCCGATATTAATTTCCTGTTTAATTTCATCCGGCATACTTTTATTGACGATGGTCCAGGTGCGAAGCTCCAATTTTTTTGGGCCTCTCGGTAGCCATACGCGGAAGGTTTGAATGCCAGGTAAAAAAGAACAGTTAGGAAACATGGACACAGAGGCAAGAGAGCCATAAATGGTCGAGCGTAATTCCCCCAGGCGCTCTTTCATCTGTGGTTTTACTACGTTCTGCACGTACTCGGTCCATTTAGGGCGGCCAGCGATAATCACATCAGCATAACCATCGGTACCAAATTCCCAACCGTGACCATTCATGCTGGCGTGATAGGAGCCTTCGGTGACGGCCTGGCCAAAACCTTCGCCATTGTTCATGGCCTTAAGACCAGAATCATGGTTCCACAGTGCGTGATAGGCATCACCAATAAAGTTTTCAACGCCAAACTTCCAGTTGGCATTGACGTAGGACTTGATACCACCACCGATGAATTCGGTACCGCCGCCATCACCGTCAAGCATCATATCTAGATACCAGCGAAAATCACCGAGCCACTCCTCTAATGAGGGTGCTTCGTCGTCAAAAGTGGCAAATATCAGGCCTTTATAGGTATCAACGCGGGCTTGTCTTGGACCCCATTTTTCTTTATCAATATCACCTTTGTCGTACACGTGTTCATTGGCAAGGGCACCCAGTTTGCCGTCAATGCCAAAACTCCAGCCGTGATAGTTACAGGTGAATGAGCGAGTGTTGCCGTCATCGGCGTAACAAAATTTATTACCGCGATGTGGGCAGGAGTTCAAGTAAACTTTGACGCTTTCATCCTTTTGGCGAGCGACGATAACACCGTCTTCACCCATATAGGTGGTATAAAAATCATTGACGTTAGGCAGCATCGAGTCATGCGCGACAAATTGCCATGCCTTGGCAAAAATCTGCTTTAATTCTTGCTCGTAGATGTCTTGTTCCCAAAAGATGCGGCGATCAACCCAGCCCTCTTTGGTGTCGATATATTCATTGAAGTCAGTGTATTTATTCATGATGGTTGATTACTCCCTTTAGAATTTAATGCCTTATTGCCCTTGCCAGTTCAATATTTTTGTAAGAATTGTATTACTATGCGTCTCAGGATTTTTTGATATAGATCAGTAAAGTAGGAATTGGGCACGTTTTAATTTTTCAGCGGCTCTTCTTACCTAGTACGAGCATACAGATAGCTATAAAACCGTGGGGTTGTGGAATAAACCATTCTGGTGCACGGTTTACTAATGCTTTAAAGGGGCGGCTGATTTAATTGATTTTTTAAGTGGCGTAAAGCCGGAGGTTTTGACAGTGGTACAGCTGATTCGACTAATTATTGTTGGACTGTGTTTGTTCGTAATAGGGTCTGCCGACACACTAGCGCATGGTGTGGATGGTAATACAGAGCGATTTTTACTCGCTAATCAAGGAGTGGCTATCGGGCCGTTTTTGTATATAGGCGCAAAACATATGGTCACGGGATACGACCACTTGCTTTTTCTAGTGGGCGTTATTTTCTTTTTGTTTCGCAAACGTGAAGTATTGTTATACGTCAGTTTATTTACCCTGGGGCATAGCGTGACGCTACTGTTTGGTGTGTTAAATGATATCGCCGTTAACCCTTATTTAATTGACGCTATTATTGGATTGTCTATCGTTTATAAGGGTTTTGATAACCTGGGTGGTTTTAATCGACTGTTCGGTTTTCAACCGAATACAAAAATAGCCGTGGCGGTGTTTGGTTTGTTCCATGGTTTCGGTTTGGCCACAAAAATACAAGATTTCGCACTGCCTCAAACAGATTTATGGAAAAACTTATTAGCCTTTAATGTCGGCGTAGAGTTAGGTCAATTTATTGCCCTGGTGTTTATTTTAATTGCGCTGAGCTTTTGGCGTAGGCATGCCAGTTATTATTCTTTTTCAACAACAACCAATACATTGTTAATGTCCGGCGGATTCATCCTGTTTGGCTACCAAATGGTTGGTTACTCAATGGTAGGTTAAAAGCTTATGAATAAAATAGAACATCCGATCCAGTCCACTAAATCACTTATCAAGGCCACGTTAGCCGCTATCTTGTTAGCATTGCTTATTTTAATCACGGCGGTGTTACCGGCTGAATACGGTATAGACCCAACGGGCCTGGGTAAAGTAATGGGCTTAACGGTGCTGGCTACTCCTGCAGAGGAATCCAGTAAAACAATGGCTGGAACGTGTGATGAGAGCGCGTATGAACAAGATGACTCGGTGACCATAGTCGTGCCTGCGCAAAGTGGCCTGGAGTATAAGTTTTACCTAGAAAAAGCCGAGATGCTAAATTATTCCTGGCAGACCGATGGTGGCGAGCTGTATTTTGATTTTCATGGCGAGCCGAAAGGCGATAAAACGGGCTACTTCAAAAGCTTTGAAGAAGCTACGGCTAATCAGCAGAAAGGCTCACTTACCACGCCATTTGCTGGATCACACGGTTGGTATTGGAAGAACACAACTCGGTCACCAGTAACATTGGTTTTGAAAACGCAGGGCAATTATCAAATTATAGGTTTGAGATAGAAATTATTTAATAGATCAAGATGAAATATTTTTATCTGAATTTACTAGGTTGATTTTGTAACATAGGGTGGAATGTTACATAGTAAGTAATCGGTACGTCTCGCCTCAAGCTAAACGAAAATAGCAACTTTAGCGCAGATAGACGGGTCTATTGCTTGAACCCAAGAGAAGTATATGGCAGGATTAAGTTTTTTGAATTGACGCGACCCGCAAGCAAAGTGGGCTTAATTTGATGTATCCTTTAAAAGGAGTCGGATCTTGAGTATCAATACGAGTAACGAAAATGGAATTTTCATTCTTATTCCAAATGGAAGGTTTGATGGAACGGTGGCGCCGGATGCTGAGAAGTTAATTAATAGTGCCATTGAAGACGGCGAATCAAAAATTATTGTAGATTTTTCTGAAACAGAATTTATTGCTAGCGCCGGCCTTCGAATTATCATCATAACCGCCAAACTACTTAAGCCAAAAAACGGTATCGTTGCGCTGTGTAGTGCCAATCAACAAATTAAGGAAGTGTTAGATATTAGTGGTTTTTTGGCGCTGATGAATTTGCATGATTCACGCGAAGAAGCATTCACTAAGATGAATGCTTAAACGTATTCAGTAGTTTATAAACCCACACGTCCCAGTTCCTTATTTTCTAGTATCTAGTTGCGTCAAGGATAGATAAAAAATGAACAGTATCTTACCGATTCTTATCGCAACGTTCGCGATCGCTACGGTTATCAATGTAATCATCAGACGATTCAATATGCCTACGGTCCTTGGTTATATGTTTACCGGCGCCGTCGTCGGTTCGATCTTTGATATACACGTCCACGGCAATGAAACGCTCGAGCATATAGCAGAATTTGGCATCGTCTTTTTGATGTTTACGATCGGTCTGGAATTTTCGGTCAGCCACCTAAATGCGATGAAAAAAGAGGTCTTTTTATTTGGCCTTCTCCAGGTGGTCGTTACCGCAATCGCTGTTACAATCATCAGTCAGCTGTTATTTGACGTTGACTTTAAGGTCAGTATTATCATTGGAGCGGGCTTAGCCCTTTCGTCAACGGCTATCGTACATAAGGTGTTAGATGAAACGGGTCGGACTAAGACGCAGTACGGCAAGAACGCAATTGGCATTTTGGTTTTTCAGGACCTCGCGGTTATACCCATCCTTTTGATGATTACTATTTTCACCAATCAAGATAAAGACCTCTCGGAATTATTGATTTCTACTGCGATTAATGCGGTGATCGCGGTAGGCATTTTGATACTTATCGGCAAGTTTGTATTGGCGCGCTTTTTTAAGGTGATTTCTAATGCCAATTCAAAAGAAATCTATATGGGCTCCATATTATTGACCGTGGTTGGAGCGTCGTATATTGCGCATCATTTTGGCTTTTCGTATTCCTTGGGCGCTTTTATTGCCGGCATGATGATTGCTGATACGATTTATAAATACCAGGTTGAAGCCGATTTGATCCCTTTTCGAGATCTGTTGCTCGGTGTGTTCTTCGTCTCCATCGGCCTGCAAATTGACATTAACACCGTATTAGAGAATATTGTTGTGGTTGTTTTACTGTGCATCGGTGTTATGTTCGTCAAAGGGCTCTGCATTTTCTCCTTACTGACGCTTAATGGAAATAAAAAGGATGCTTTAAAAACAGCGATTACACTGGCGCAAATAGGCGAATTTTCACTCGTTGTATTCTCGCTTTTAATTGTGAATCAATTAGTAAATCCAGAATCGGCGCAAATTTTTATGGTGGTCACTATACTGTCCATGCTGGTGACGCCGTTCTTACTGAATAACGTAGATAAACTGGCAAATTTAGTCTTTAAAATTAATTTAGCCGAGGCCGTGCTAGATAAGTCCAGTATGCTCAGTGGTCATGTCATTCTTTGTGGCTATGGGGCGTTCGGTAAAGTCGTTTCTACTAAATTAGAAAGATCAGGGATTAATCATATTGTTTTGACTAATAACACTGATTCCTTTGTTAAAGCCAAAGAGGATGGTAAGACCGCTGTATTCGGTGAGCCATCAGATCGAATACTATTGGAGCGATTAAAAATAAAGGACGCCATGAACACGATACTGGCGCTCGATGATTTTGAAGCGGTAAAACAGGCTAGCGCTGCGATTATGCTCATTGATCCAGAATTAAAGGTGATCGCTAAAGCTCCTTCTGAAGAAGAAATGGGTGAGCTATCGAAGTTCAATCATGAGCTGTTATTGGATGGTAACAGCCAAACAGCGTCGCTTCTGGTGGACCAGATCAATAGATCGCGTTTATTGGCGCAAGAGACATCGATGCTACGCTTCTTAAGCGATTACACGGTCGATGACCCATCAGACGCGATTAAAAAAGTTGAACACGAGCAGGCGAGATTGCTCGACATTATGTCGAAATCTTTTAATGCATTGAGAGAAGAAAAAGACATCATGTATATAAAAGCATTTCATGATTCTTTTAAAGTTCTTAGTGAAATTATTGGTAGCGCAATTTCAGCGATTATGGCTGGCGCATCTGTCTCCTCGGATGAGTATCATCGACTTCACGCCTTGCTGAATAATCAGGAGCAACTTATTTCAATGAATGGTTTGCTTGAATCATTAGGTAAAGAACTCAAGGAAATGGAAAAGAACGAGAAAACCGTAGCTCTTTCTCATATGGCCGTGGAGGGTTTAGATACCATACTGCTGACCTTGATGGATATTGCTAAAGACTTTAATGATATCGATATGATGATGCTTGAAAGCATGACGTCGGGAGAAGGTGGAGGTTTAACGAAATTACGCAATACCTATCTGAGTGCGGAATACGGCTTAGAGGCCAACGACAAAGCTCTGTTGATCTCAGCTACTAACCATATGGATAGGTTGAAATCTTTATTTGGTTCAGTGGGTGAGACCTATAAAACATTAGCGCAAACCGCAAGCTAAAAGCTGACAAACTATAATAAGCTGACGCTTATTCAAACTCATAAAAACCCACCGGTATTGTTTTACGATTTCAAGGACTTCGCGTCACAGCCCGTTTTAATGCAGTAGTGTTAGTGTTAGTTTTTGATTCGGAATTTTTTATTCGCAGTCAAACTGTATGGTGAGTATGTTTTTATCACCATCGCGTAGATAATTGCAGGTGTCCATATAGTGCTGGATCAAATAAATACCTAAGCCACCGACTTGCATTCTGTCGATATCCTTTGGGTGAACGTGATCCGGCCTGTCAAGGGGGTTGAATGCTATGCCGCTATCAATAATTTGCAGTGTAATTTGTGACGGCTCAATGATTAAATTTAATACGATCTCATGTTCACTATTCTCAGGGTAAGCGTAGCTGATGATATTGGTTACCGCTTCACTGGCGCAAAGATCAAACTTGAAAAGTAGTTTTTTCGCGACCTCATGCTTTTTAAAGGTGTCTTGCAGCCAGGCCGCGACCAGCAAGATATCTTCCAGCTGATTTTTAATAATGAGCTGATATGAGCCGTTTTTTTCCATGATCTTCTCTTCTTGTTAGCTATGTTCTTAGTTGGCTAGGCAACCTTCAACATTAAAAAATCACGACTCATTGGCTTGCACGCCACGCCAGCGGAGTACCATCAGTGTTAAATCGTCGTAAGGTTCGGCGTCTTTCACAAAACTGGACACGTCTTCTCGTACTTTTTCCAAAACGCTTTCGGCGCTCATTGTCGTATTTGTGTTCATTAAAAGGGATATCAGCCTATCGTGTCCAAATAAGTCTTCTGAACTATTGTTGGCCTCAGTCACGCCATCAGTATAGACGCAAAGAAAATCTTCGCTGGAAAATTTATGGCTATAAGTTTTGTAATCCCAGTCATCTACTGTACCAATTGGCGGCCCACCTAAGCCGGATAATTCAAACGGCTTAGTTTTGGCTGAACTAACGAATGGCCTTTCATGGCCCGCGTTACAGTAAGTTAACTGGCCTGTACGTAAGTCCATTATGCCGACGAATGTGGTGACAAACAGCATTTCTGGATTATCACGGGAGACTTCCTTATTAGCCTGGCTGACAATGGCGCCAAGATCAATAAGCTCTTGTTTTTCTCGCAATACGAGGCTCTTACAAATCGTTTTACTGACGACCATAAAGAGGCTGGCGGGAACGCCCTTGCCGCACACGTCACCGACCGAAAAGAATACTCGGTGTTCGTCTAGCATAAAGCAGTCATACAGGTCGCCGCCCACCATTTTTGCGGGTTCCATGCTAGCCGCAATATCCAGTCTATTTTCATTAATAAATGTCGTTTTTGCATCCGGTATAATGCCCATTTGGAAGCGCTTCGCGGCCTCCATTTCACCGCGAACTTTAGCCGCTTCTTCGCGTCGAGCTCGTAGGTCGTCTTCCAGCACCTCAATCTGCTCTTCATCGCGTATCAGTGAGTCCGCCAACATCGTTCCGTAAAGTAAAAAGAAAAACATGATTGGTGAGGCGACGTCTATTAAAATTTGTGCTCGTGAAAAAGCTAGCAACCCAGCCGCTACTAACGATGCCAGAAGGATAGTCACTACAGGCACCTGAATTCGTGCTCTTAACCGAGTAGCGCCAAAAGTCACAAAAGCGGCAAGGCATAGCATAATAGCGGCCTCTAACCACAATGACCAATAAGGTCTAATGAGCGTTGTGCCATCAAAAATAGTTTCGAGAACCTGGGCGTGAATTTCTACGCCAGGAACACGTTCCCCAAGAGCGGTACTTGGAAAATCAACCAATCCTAAGCCAGAGAAACCAATTAAAACCAACTTTCGATTCAAGTGCTCCATGTCAACAGTGTTGTTGAGCACGTCAAGAGCCGATATAAAGCGACCAGGGTCGTGGTGGCTATAATGAACCCACGTTGAACCATCTTCCTGTGTTGGAATAAATAACTCACCGATACCGACACCTTCTATTCTCGAATTAGAACTTTTGATACTAAAGGCGGGACTAGCGCTGGCGAGTCGCAAAACTTCTAATGATAAGGAAGGTAAGACCGTATCGCCTACGCTGGCAACCAATGGGATGCGACGTATCACCCCACGCTCCATATCGGCGCTTAAAATGGCGTGACCACCTGCCGCGTCATCCAGTTGTTGAATATTTTGTAAGGCGGAGCTAAATTTCCGCATTAAGGGTCGTGGGTCATCGCCTATGACCAGCATGGGTGCCGCTTTTACTCTCCGCTCAATATCACCCTCCATTCCAGCGATTCCCAGCACCGCTCGGCTGTCTTTTATTGCTTGGGCTAATATTGCGTCATTTGTTGGTAGTTCACAGGCTTGCTTAATTAGAACTGCGTCAATACCCGGTATGTATTTCGTCACTTCGCACAACGACGTCCTGTCGTCTTCAGGCATGATGATATCAACCGCTATGGCTGCCGGCTGCATATCATTAATGCGATTAATTAGTGTTGCCAGTAGGCTTCGTGGCCAGGGCCATTGCCCATACTCTTTAAGACTTGGCTCGTCGATGACAACCACCATCACGGGTGCAGACACCCTTTCTCTGGGCATGATGGTTTGATATAGATCAAAGGAAGAGTTGCGAAGATCTTCCTGGTAGGGGATTAAGGCTAGAAGGTGGAAGGTGATGAGAACCAATAAGCCTATTGGTGCGAGAAAAGCAGATAAAAAAGATCGGGCTGTCTTTATTTCCACTGTTTAATCATCCTGATTAGTTTGTAATTCAAAGTATAAATTCATGTTGCTAAGTTTGGATATAACAACAGTTCAGTCGCTAACTTGTCAAACTGAGATCATTTATTAAGACACCAATAGATGTACGCAGGGTGTTGTGGAAAGGTGGGATAGTTGAGATCAGTTAGGGGTAATTAAATAAAAATTAGGTTGGATTGCTTAAAAAAACGTTTAAAAACAAAGGTAAAAGTAGCTTGTTAAGGAAAAATAGTATGCTAGTATTAATTAAAATTTATAAATAATAAAAGGGGATACCATGCGAAGGAACGTCTGTAATCTAATTATTGTTTTTTTAATTGTTGTTATATCGCCGCTAGCTCATGCCAACGAAGTTATTGGTAAAGTAAAAACATTGTCCGGCACGCCTGTCATTGAACGTTCTGGAACACCAATTGCTGCGAAACTCGGCGGCCCAGTCTATCCTCAGGATAAAATTATAACTGACGAACACAGCGCAATAGGCTTCTTGTTTAACGATGACTCCCGCTTATCTCTGGGACCGCTCTCTACTCTTTTACTTGAGCAGTTTAGCTTCGATGAAAAATCACACGACGGCAATTTTGGCGTATCCATACAAAAAGGGACCTTGTCAGTTATTTCTGGCAAGCTAACGGCTAAAACCCCTGGCTCTTTGAAGGTGAGAACGCCCGCAGCTATTCTCGCCGTTCGAGGAACTGAGTTTTCCGTCAAAGTCGATGCCCTTGGTGAGGAAGAGGAAGAGCAATAGTCATGAATTCGATATATAAAATAATTATAAGCCTGGTGCTATTATTGGGCATAGTGGGTTGCGCTAGTGTTAACACACTTTCACCTGAAGAAAGAAAGTCAGGTATTGTTTTGAGTTATGCGGAGACACCTGATGGCGACAAAGTAACGCCTCTTTGTCCTATTACAGAAACGTATATGGTGATGCCTGAAGAAGGCGGAAAAGTGGGTACGGTTGACGTGGCATTCAACAATGGTGATGAGCTAGTATTACACGGTGATTATAGTTCGGTGACTGTTGCCGGGGAGCAAACCAAAACGTACGTTTCCGACTCTGCCGAAATGACAGAATTATTCGGTACGGTACTGGCTGCCTTACCGGAGGCGCCTTTTACTGCGACTCTCTACTTTATCAGTGACTCCGATGTACTGGATGCAACATCAAAGCAGGAGGCGGAGAATATTTATAACAATATTGTGCAGCGCCAGGCAGTTGAAGTTTCTATTTCAGGACATACCGACACCGTAGGGTCGGAAAAAAGCAATATAATACTTTCAAAGCGGCGAGCTAACACGGTCAGGAGGGGGCTTATCCAGCGTGGTGTTTCTGAAGAAACCATTAAGATTACGGCGTTTGGTGAGAGTAAGTTATTGGTAGAAACGGATGACAATACCAATGAGCTTAAAAACCGCCGGGTTGAAATTAACGTACGCTAATTAGTAATACTCTGCACTAACTTATGGAAGATAGTAATGATTAAAAAATCAATAATAAAAGTATATTTAGAACGAATTTGTATAGGTGTTTTAGTCTGTCTCAGTCAAACGACCCATGCATTAACGTTAAATGAAACGGTCGCTCAAACACTTCAAACTAATCCCGAATTAATGGCGGATATAAGTCGTCGACTATCAACTGATCATACGGTGGGTCAAGCTCGTGCGGCTTACTTTCCTAAAGTGGATGTCAGTCTGGGTATCGGTAGAGAATGGAGCCGTAACCCTTCGACTCCGCCTGAAGGCGTTAGCCTTAATCGTCGCGAACAAGGCATAGCGCTAAGACAGATGATCTATGATGGCTTTGCTACTAAAAACGAGGTAGAGAAAGCGCAATTACTCGTCGAAGCTGCTGCTTATCAGGTAGCTAGTTCGTCAGAACGCCTTGGTTTTGAAGCGGCGAATGCATTTCTGGAGGTGCTTCGCTATGAAGATCTTTTAGTAATAACACAGGAAAATCTCACTTCGCATCAGGCAATCTACCAGCAAATTGAGTCGCGTTCCAGTAGCGGGGTTGATCGAGGTGCCGACCTGGAACAAGCACGAGGTAGGGTGGCCCTGTCAGAAGCAAATTTAATGGCTACCAAAGGAAATTTTGCCGATGCAAAAACAAGTTTCCAGCGTGTAACAGGTAGTTTGCCTGAAGGGGAGCTAGAAAAACTAGGTGAACGTTGTTGTGATGGATTGCCCCTGACGTTAAATGAAGGGATCGAAACTGCCTTCGAAGGCCATCCCACTATACGGTCTTCTAATGCAAGATATGAAGCATCATTAGCAGAAACCCAGGTTGCCAATGCGCTCTTTAGCCCACGATTAGACCTTGAAGTGGGAAGTAACATGAATCATGAAGTAGAGGGTATTAGTGGTAAGAATCAGGATGTATTAGCGATGATAAAGCTGCGGTATAATTTATACAATGGTGGTGCAGACCAGGCGCGTATTAATGAAACTGAATATCTAACCGCCCAGCAAAAAGAAATCGTCTTAGATATGGCCCGCAACATTCAAGAAGAGGTTAGACTATCTTGGAATGAGCTCTATACGGCGATTGAAAACCTTCCTCATCTAAAATTACATGCTGAATCAGCAGCGAATTCGCATAGTGCCTATCAGCAGCAATTTGATTTAGGGAAGCGTACTTTACTGGATTTGCTAGATATGGAAAACGAAAAATTTACCTCAAAAGCTAACTATATAAATGGATATTACCAGGAGCGAATTAGCTATTATCGCTTACTCGCTAGCATGGGGATTTTGGTTAAAACATTGAACCTACCGTTAAACGAGGCCTCTGTCGTAGCGCCTTAGAGAGATTGTTTTCTTTGTGTGAGCTTTAGAAGGTGTGCATTAAAATTTCTTAAAACGTCAATAATGACTTCTAGACATATATATTTTTAAATGATCCTATAGTTTAAGAATAGTTGCCAGAATGTATTTCTTGGGTAAGACTATAAACTATGGCAATAAAATCTAAACATCCCAAGTTTTTTTTGTTAACGTTAGCTGTGTACTTAACTTGTTTAAGTGCTTTTTACGGAGTTGCTCTGGCTGAAATTTATAAATATAAAGATAAGTATGGTCATTGGCAATTTTCCGATACGCCTAAAAAAGGATCGGGTGCCGCTATTAACCGCTCCTATAAAAGTGCTGATGCGCTAAATGCGTCTAAGAATTTTGTTACGCTGCTTAATAAGAAATATCACCCGAAAAACCCGGTTCAAAAAGCAACCCTCGCTGTAGTGACGGTTAAAACCGAACTGGGGTCAGGCTCAGGTTTTTTTGTATCGAAAGACTGCCACCTCATTACCAACAAACACGTGGTACGCCCAGCTAAAGGTAAACAGTGGGACGCTACTCAGGCAAAAATGCAACAAAATGCGTCATCGTTTCAACGCACGAGGTCTCAAATCGCTGGTGAGAAGGAACGCCTGCATATCAATAAAGAAAAGTTGGATCAATTTAGAGAGTATATGAACGGCCTTTCGTCCGGCAAAGAAAGGGAGACGGCCGAAAGAGAACACGCCTTACATCAACAGCGTTACCTACAAGATAAACGGCATATTGAAACGGTATCTGAGCGGTTTATAAAAGACGAGGAAAAATTTTTACAACAACAGTCCGACTTTAACTTTTCGAGTAGCATCGCAAATGTAGCCCAATCGTTCGAGATTACCTTAAAAGATAACACTAAAACCAGGGCAAACCTGGTGAAGGTGTCTCCCTCTGAGGATTTGGCCTTACTTAAAATTAATGCCTGTCAGTCACCCTTTTTAAAGCTTCACCCTACGGGGGTGTTATCTCAGGGAGTCGACGTTTATGCCGTGGGCAGCCCGTTGGGTTTACGCGACCAGTTGACAAAAGGCACGATAACGAATGTGTCGTCGAACGGTATTGCTACCGATGCTCAAATATTGCCCGGCAATAGCGGTGGGCCACTCATAACCGGTGATGGACGGGTGGTGGGTGTTAATACCGTTAAAGTTGCAAAAGAGTCGGCGCTAGACACGGGGTTTGGAATTGCGATTCCAGTTAATAAAGTTAAGCAAAATTTTGGCAGTTATTTACCTTGAAGTGCGGTCCTGAGAAATAATGAAATGGACGATTTATTTTTTTATCGTCCCTTATTAAGAGTAAGCTACAAGCATCTTCTATTTACGCAAAGTAATTTAAAAGGAGGGCGTATGAACGATTCGATGAAACCAGTAAAGTTAGGCTTAGCACTCGTGATGTTGTCACTTTTTTTTGGTATTGGTATGGGCGTTTCGTTTGGCGTGGCTGAGGAATCGTACAAGTCGTACGTGGCTGATAATGTAGCTAAGTACCCTGAGCTGCATGACGAAAAAAGTACGGCTAAAATATGGCGCTACGCGCAGAGGGCGCACTTTCACGCGACGGGTATAGCGGCGTTCTCTTTAGGTTTACTCTTGTTGACGATGTTCTCTTCAATGGCTGATGCGTTTAAAGCGTTGGTGTCGGTATCCATTGGTTTGGGCGGTTTCTACCCGCTATCCTGGTATTCAATGTTTTATCTGGCTCCAATTATTGGAAGGGACGCGGCGCATGGGCATTTGTTAACCGAGAGCTTTACTTATCTCGGTGTGGCAGGCTTACTGGTTGGAATGGTTATCTTGTCGTTGAATCTATTTTTAGGCCTGTTTAAAAGCGCTAGTTAATTAAAATGGTTTTTTCAGTTTGGTTCCACTGGTAGATCTCAATGTTACTTGGCTCGCAACTTCTACAACCACCCTGGCAAAGTGATCCAGCGGCTAGTTTTTCTGCGTAACCTTTTTTTACCCAGTGCTCAAGCATTGATCTAGCGTCGTCTTCTGAGAGTTTGAAATGCAGTGCTATATCACGAACGGGCGCGCTACCCGCGTTTTTTAAATAGTCTCTTATGTCTAATAGGATCATGCGTTTTTAGTTACTGCGAAGTTGACGGCGAGTAATTGCTGACCCATTTGACGCAGTGTTAACCAAATGCCTAAAAAGCCCGTTGTAAAAATGGCGAGCCATATAATGGATTGAGTAGGGTGGCTGGAAAACGTGGCGATTTGGTAAAAAGAAGCGGCCATACTGTATGCAAGGTATAAGCTCCAAAACACCGAAAAGAGCGCCCAGCGCGTTCCGGTTTCGCGTTTAACGGCAGCCAGTGCGGCTACGCAGGGAACGTATAACAAAATAAATAATAAGTAGCTAAATGCGCCTATTTTGCCGTCAAAGTACTTTACTAAGGTTCCAAATAGCGCGTGACTAACATCTTGTTCTGCGGCGGCCAGTTGTATATCGCCACTGGCATCTAAGGTGCGTAAACCGAGTGGGTCACCCATATTCAAAAAGGCGTCACTGAGGTTTTCCTGAGTAACCGTTAACGCCTCGGAAAACTTATTATAAAGGCTGAAGTTTGCATCGTCAGTTGCGGCTTGTCCTTCTAGATTTGAATACACGGCATCAAGCGTACCGACCACGACTTCTTTGGCGAGTAGGCCACTGAATATACCGACGATAGCCGGCCAGTTTTCTGCTTGAATACCCATCGGGGCGAAGGCGGGGGTAAACGTTTTACTAACAGCGCTCAACACCGAATTGGAGCTATTTTCGTTACCGAAGCTACCGTCGGTGCCGATTGAATTAAGGATGTTGATCAGCATGACCATCATGACGATGAACTTACCGGCTTCTAAGACAAAACCTTTCAGGCGTTCCCAGGTGTGGATCAGTAAGCTTTTAAGAGCGGGCCGGTGATACGGTGGCAATTCAATTAAAAAAACGTCCGATTCGCCTTCGAGAACCGTTTTTTTAAGTAATAAAGCGGTAAAGATAGCCGCGCCAATACCGACTATATACAGTAAGAAAACGATATTTTGCCCAGACTGGGGAAAGAAAGCGGCGGCAAATAAGGCGTATACGGATAAGCGCGCTCCGCAAGACATAAAGGGTGCCATCATCACGGTCATAATACGATCGCGCTGTTTTTCTAAGGTTCGCGTCGCCATGATTGAAGGGACGTTACATCCGAAGCCAACAATCAACGGCACGAAGGCTTTGCCGGGAAGACCTAGTTTTCGCATAAAGCGATCCATCACAAAGGCCGCGCGAGCCATATAACCTGAATCTTCGAGAATTGATAAACAAAAATACAGCGTGGCGATAATCGGGATGAAGGTAGCGACTACTTGAATGCCACCACCAAGACCGTCTGCAAATAGTACTTGAAACCAGTTTGGTAAGCCCAGGTGTTGCAGTTGGATTTTGAACCCATCGACGAACAGTGCGCCGGCGGTGATATCAAAAAAATCAATCAGCGCGCCACCAAAATTAATAGTGATACTGAACATCAGGTAAATGGCGAGAAAAAACACGGGCAGACCTAAATAATCACTCAGGACGACTTTATCCACTCGGTCTGACCACGTTTGGCCCTGGTGTTGAGATTGTGTAATGACCTGTGCAGCCAGGTGATGTGCAAATTCATATCGGCTAGCGGCAATCAGGGTGTCTGGGTCTTCACCAGTCTGCTCTTTAATATCGGCTTGCAATTGCCGGCAAAGTACTTTTGTATGCTCTGTGGTTGAAGGAGAAAAGTGATTTTCCAGGCATTGTAGTGCGTGCCATTGCTGGATGAAATGTGACTGCTGCTCATTATTCAAGGTCGCTACAATGGCCGGAATAGCCGACTGGATAAGCTCTGGGTAATCAATACTCAGCGAATGTTGGGTGTTATTTTGTAAAACCTCAATTAGTTCGTTTAATAATGCGTCGATACCTTTTTTTTGCCGCGCCATGATAGGGATAACGGGGAAACCTAGCGCAGTAGATAATGCGTCGATGTCTATCTCCATTCCTCTGGAGCTGGCAACGTCCATCATATTTAGCGCTAAAACAGACGGGATGCCCGCCTCTAATAGTTGGCTGGTTAGGAACAGGCTGCGTTCAAGGTTTGCAGCATCAGCGACAATGAGCAGGGCGTCGGCCTGACCCGATAAAATATATTGCCGAGCGATTTGTTCATCTAAGGCTTCCCGATCGCTATCGAGCGCATAAACGCCGGGTAAATCCACCAATACAACGTCTTGCTGTTGAATTTTCGCCAGCCCTTCGCGGCGTTCGACGGTTACACCTGGCCAGTTACCCGTTTTCTGTTTGATACCCGTTATGGCATTAAATAACGTTGATTTACCGCAGTTGGGGTTGCCAATAACAGCGATAACCGGGCGTTTGTTTGAAAGCGTTAATGGAGAGCCGCTCTCGCAGCATTGTTTAGTCATAGAGATTGATCATCACTTGTTGTGCTAAAGCCTGGTTTAATGCGATCCGGGCATTGCCAATGCCCACCACCAGGCCGCCCTTTCTTTTTTGCGTGACTTCTAGCGGAATAAGCTTCGAAAAACCAAGGGCCAACAGTTTTTTTTCGAGCTTTTGGTCCATCGTGTTTTTACACAGCATTACCTTCTGACCGATATTGATATCGGCCAATGACATGCTGTTTGCAACAGAGGGCTTAATTGACATGCATTCTCAAATCTTAATGATAATGATTCCCATTCTAATCTATAAGCAAGTGTTGTCAAGGTGATGATGATTATGTGGGTGGGGAGCTTGGTTTTTTACTGATGTAGATCAAATAAATGATAGATATCAGCACTAACCAGGCAAAGCTGAATAAACCAATGATGCCGTCATAGTCACCAGTCAGGAAGAGCCAATCCGAGTGCGGGTTGCTATCTGTCAGCTCTTTACTGGTCTTGAGAAGAAATACCCAACTGGCATGAAGACCGATGCAATATAGTAGACTTTGGGTTCTAAGACGAACCAAAGCCAATAAAATGCCGACAGAAAGTAAGGCTAAAAAATCATCCGTTTGCATTAAAGCCAGGCCTGAAAAAGCATTCACAATGACCTCAAAGCCACTGAAAAAATTCAATGCAGCCTGGTCTATATGTTCTACCGGTTTAATGAAATGCAAGATGGCGTAGAAAAAGCTACTGATAAAGACAGCGGTAAATGCGTTATGCCAGCGTTGGGCGAGTTTAAAAAATAAGCCCCTAAATAAAGTTTCTTCAATCAAGGCAATAAGAAGGCCGGCTAATAAAGCTTTTAAAGCAAAAATAGTATTAAAGTCCCCCTGGTTTGAAAGGACGCGTATATCAAGCAGCAGCAAAACAGAAATGACAACACTTAAAATGATTAGGCCAATAACAAAGCCCTTGGCAATTTGTTTGCATGCTGACTTAAAAGAGGCGTTATAACCAAGTGAGTTAAGCGATAGGCTAAAATATTTAACGCAGGGTATGACGCCAAGAATAAGAAGTAACAGCGCTGATCGGGTGACCCAGCTTTCAAAACGAAAAGAGTCGTTATCAATAAGGTGAAATAAAGGGTAAGTTATTACAGCAGCTATCACCGAGGCGAGAAGGAAGTAAAAAATAAAAAATACAGAGGCTTTCATACGAATTATTGGTTTTTAGGGAGATTGTCTCAAAAAGAGGTGCAATATTGATCAAAGAATAGGTATGATACCGCACATTATTACCAACACAAATTGCGAAAGTGGCGGAATTGGTAGACGCGCTGGATTTAGGTTCCAGTATCGTAAGATGTGAGAGTTCGAGTCTCTCCTTTCGCACCATCATGAAATTTTGAGAAAAAATCTTCACTAAATAAACCAAGAGAATAACTATGCAGGTTTCTGTTGAATCTAATTCTGATATTAAACGAACTTTAACGATTGTGATCCCTCAAGAAGAGGTCGATGCGGTTATCAATAAACGTTACGATGAAGTTAAGCGTACGGCCCGTATTGATGGCTTTAGAAACGGCAAAGTGCCGATGAGCGTTATTAAAAAGAAATTTGGCGCCGGGATTAAAGCTGAGTCTTTATCAGAACTGACGCAGAGTAATTTCTACAAAGCTCTTATGGAAGAAAAACTTAATCCTGTTGGTCCTCCGGTGATTACTCCTAACGAAGACACAACGGATGGTTACGAGTTTTCAGCTAGTTTTGAAATTTATCCTGAGATTACCATCAACCCAGTTGAAGAACTGAAGCTTAATAGCCCAGTCGCTGTGATTGCCGATTCAGATATCGATGGCATGGTAGAGAAGCTTCGCACACAAAAGTCGGTTTGGAGTGAAGTTAAGGTGAAGGCGAAAAAAGGCCATCGCGTAACGATTAACTTTGAAGGAAACGTCAACGACAAACCTATTTCTGAAGAGCGCATTAAAGACTTTCCTGTCGTCCTGGGTTCAGGTGAGATGATTCCAGGTTTTGAGGATGAATTGAAAGGGGTAAAAAAAGGCGAAAAACTATCGTTTGACGTGACATTCCCCGAAGACTATCAACAGGCAGATTTTGCAGGTCAAACGGGTCACTTTGAGGTTGAAGTTGACAAAGTGGAAGCCAGCGAACTTCCAGAAGTAAACGAAGAATTCATTAAAGAGTTTGGTGTGCCCAGTGGTGACATGGCTGACTTTAGAGCAGACCTAACGAAAAACATGAGCCTTGAGCTTGATCGGGGCTTAGCCACTAAGCGTAAGCAAATCGTGATGGATGCGATTGTCGAAAACAATACCGTTTCTGTGCCAACGGCATTAGTAGATAATGAAATCAATCAAATGATTGCTTCGCTGAAAGAAAAAACACAACAAGTTCAAAGCAATGAACCCGAGTTACCAAAAGAATTGTTTGAAGCGCAAGCAACCAAGCGAGTTAAATTAGGTTTACTGTTATCAGAAGTGATTAAGCAAAATGATATCAAAGCGGATGAAGAAAAAGTTCAGCAGCGCATTGAAGAGTTTGCTCAAACCTACCAGGATCCTACAGAAGTGATTGATTGGTATAAGGCTAATCCTCAGGAGCGTTCTAAAATTGAAAGCGTAGTTTTAGAAGATCAGTTGGTTGACTGGGTGTTGGAAAAAGCACAAATAACAGAAACGGCGATAAGTTTTGAAGAGTTAATGAGTCCAGCGAAAGCAACAAGCTAACCCTATATAAAGGATAATAATATGCAAAACTCACCTGAGGCAGTAGCACTTGGTTTGGTTCCAATGGTGGTTGAACAAACTGCACGTGGAGAACGCTCATATGACATTTACTCGCGTTTACTAAAAGAGCGGGTTATCTTTTTGGTGGGACAGGTAGAAGATCATATGGCTAACCTGGTAGTGGCTCAGATGTTGTTTTTAGAGTCCGAAAATCCAGATAAAGATATTCATTTATATATCAACTCTCCCGGTGGCTCTGTGACGGCTGGAATGTCTATCTACGACACCATGCAATTTATTAAACCCGATGTCAGTACGATGTGCCTGGGTCAAGCGGCCAGTATGGGGGCATTACTACTAACCGGCGGCGCGGCTGGTAAACGCTTCGCTTTGCCGCACTCAAGAATGATGATCCACCAACCACTAGGTGGCTTTCAAGGTCAGGCGTCAGATTTTGATATCCACGCAAAAGAAATTTTAAATATTCGTGATAAGCTCAATAAAATTATGGCGCACCACACCGGACAGCCCTTGAAAGTAATTGAGGGCGACACTGATAGAGACAATTTCATGGACGGAGACAAATCTGTTGAATACGGTTTGATTGACCGCGTTTTAAGTCATCGTATATCCGAAGAGTCCACAAAATAAGCCTCTTTTGACTAGACAGATATAAATTCTGTACCATACTATCAACGTATAGAAGGGTCAAAGCTGTCAAAATAGAGCAACAGAGCTAAAAAAACGAGGTAAGTATGTCTGGTAACAACGATGATAATGGAAGTGATAGCAAAATTTTAATTTGCTCATTTTGCGGCAAAAATCAGCACGAAGTCAGGAAGCTGATCGCCGGACCTTCTGTATTTGTTTGTGACGAATGCGTAGAGCTTTGTAATGACATTATCAAAGAAGAGTTGGAAGACAATCACGGCTCTGCTGCCGAGGGCGAATTACCAAAACCTTTTGAAATTAAAGAGTCTTTAGATAAGTACGTTATCGGCCAGCAACAGGCGAAAAAAATATTATCCGTCGCCGTTTATAATCACTACAAGCGTATCAATGCGAGTAAAGGCGTCGATGACGTTGAACTGGCCAAAAGTAACGTATTATTAATTGGTCCTACCGGTTCTGGCAAAACATTATTGGCCGAGACACTGGCCAGAACATTAAATGTTCCTTTCACTATTGCCGACGCAACGACGCTGACAGAGGCGGGTTACGTGGGTGAAGACGTCGAGAACATCATTCAAAAAATTCTACAAAAGTGCGACTTTGATGTTGAGAAAGCTGAAAGTGGCATCGTTTATATCGATGAAATTGATAAGATTTCGCGCAAATCAGATAACCCTTCGTTAACGCGTGATGTATCAGGCGAAGGTGTGCAGCAAGCGCTATTGAAACTGATTGAAGGAACCGTGGCGTCAGTGCCTCCTCAAGGCGGTAGAAAACACCCGCAACAAGAGTTTTTACAAGTTAATACGGCGAATATCTTATTTATCGTAGGCGGTGCTTTTGCTGGTTTGGATAAGGTGATTCAAGACCGCTCACAAAAAAACGCAAGCATCGGTTTTTCTGCAGAAGTGGTTAGTTCAGAAGATACGCCAGCGATAGGTGACGTATTACAGGACGTTGAACCGGAGGATTTAGTAAAGTACGGTTTGATTCCAGAATTTGTCGGTCGTTTGCCCGTTGTAGCTACACTTGAAGAGTTAGATGAAGATGCATTAATCGAGATTTTGAGTGAGCCGAAAAATGCATTAACTAAACAATACGCGAGTCTTTTTGAAATGGAAGGCGTTGTTTTAGAGTTTAGGGAAGATGCTTTGCGTGAGGTGGCTAAAAAAGCCATGTTGCGTAAGACCGGTGCGCGTGGTTTAAGAACAATCCTCGAACACGTTTTGCTTGATACCATGTATGACCTTCCATCATTAGAAAATGTATGCAAAGTCGTGATCGATGATAAAGTCATTCGAGGTGAATCTGAGCCGCTATTCATTTATGAAAACGAAAAAAAAGTGGCATCATCTGATTAATTTTTGACGCTATTTAGTTGATAAGGCGCTTTAAGCGCCTTTTTCTATTTAAATTGCTTGTAAAACCTGACTCGTGCCCTAATATCCTTACTTAATCTAAATTTATATCTTCAAGGCGGTATTCTAATGAGTGACCAAGAGAATTTAACAAATTTACCCGTACTTCCCCTAAGGGATGTAGTGGTTTATCCGCATATGGTACTACCGCTTTTTGTTGGCCGAGACCGCTCTATCCAGGCAATTGAACTGGCGATGAAGGATAATAAAAAAATTGTCCTTATTGCGCAAAAAGATCCGGACCAGGACGACCCGAAAGAGAATGATTTATACGAAGTGGGTAGCCTGGCGACTATTTTACAATTACTTAAATTACCAGATGGCACGGTAAAGGTTTTGGTTGAAGGCGAAAAAAGAGTAAAAATCGATAAAATTAACCTTAGTGATAAATTATTCGGCGCGGACGTGTCTTTGCTAGATGATGTGCTGGATTTAGAAGATCAAGCGTTAGACGTTTTGGTGAGAACGGTCACCTCTACGTTTGAAAACTACGTCAAATTAAACAAAAAAGTTCCGCCTGAAGTACTGACGTCTTTGTCTGGTATTGAAGAGCCAGGCCGCCTTGCCGATACGATGTCGGCTCATATGGTTTTAAAAGTCGAAGAAAAACAAAGAGTATTGGAAACCAATAATATACGTGAGCGTTTAGAGCACCTCATGCTATTGATGGAAGGTGAAGCCGATATTCTTGAGATGGAAAAGCAAATTCGTAGTCGCGTTAAGCAGCAGATGGAAAAAAATCAGCGCGAATATTACCTAAGCGAACAAATGAAAGCGATTCAAAAAGAATTAGGTGATATGGATGAAGTGGCTAATGAAACGGATGACCTGGAAAAAAAGATTGATGAAGCTGGTATGTCCAAAGAGGCAAAAGAGAAGGCTGCATCCGAGCTGAATAAATTAAAAATGATGTCGCCGATGTCCGCCGAGGCAAGCGTTATCAGGAATTATATTGATTGCATGATCAGTGCGCCCTGGAAAAAGCGCAACCGAATTAGGCACGACCTGGTTGCGGCACAGCAAGTACTTGACGCCGACCATTTTGGCCTGGAGAAAGTTAAAGAACGTATCCTGGAGTATTTAGCCGTTCAACAACGGGTAAAAAATATGAAAGCACCCATTCTTTGCCTGGTCGGTCCTCCGGGTGTTGGTAAAACGTCACTAGGGCAATCTATTGCGCGTGCGACAAATCGTAAGTTTGTCCGTATGTCATTAGGTGGAGTACGCGATGAAGCGGAAATTAGAGGCCATAGAAGGACCTATATTGGTTCAATGCCAGGTAAAATTTTACAAAACCTCACAAAAGTAGGCACCAGAAACCCGTTATTTTTGCTCGATGAGATTGATAAAATGGCGATGGATTTCAGAGGCGACCCCGCATCGGCATTATTGGAAGTTTTGGATCCTGAGCAAAATAACACCTTTAATGATCATTACTTAGAAGTGGACTTTGATTTATCTGAGGTCATGTTCGTCGCGACGGCTAATAGTATGAATATTCCCGGCCCGTTATTAGATCGAATGGAAGTCATTAATTTATCAGGTTATACGGAAGATGAAAAAATAAGCATTACAGAGAATTATTTAATTGAAAAACAACTCAAAAATAATGGTTTAAAGCCTTCTGAAATAAGCATTGATCAATCAGCTATTCGCGACACGGTGCGTTATTACACGCGCGAAGCGGGCGTAAGGAATATTGATAGAGAAATGTCAAAAATATGCCGTAAGGTGGTTCGGGATATTCTGCTAAATAAACCGAAGAAAAAAATCAGCGTGACGAGTAAAAACCTGAGTAAGTTTTTAGGTGTTAGGCGCTTTGATTTTGGCCGAGCAGAAGAATCCAACCAGATTGGCCAGGTGACTGGCTTAGCTTGGACAGAAGTAGGTGGTGAGCTGCTGACAATAGAGTCAGCTATTACCGAAGGTAAAGGAAAGCTCACCCTGACGGGTAAGCTAGGTGACGTCATGCAAGAATCAATTCAGGCCGCATTAACCGTGGTAAGAAGTCGTGCGGTGGCGCTGGGTATCAAAGCAGATTTTCATCAAAAAAAGGATGTTCACGTACACGTACCAGAAGGTGCGACGCCGAAAGATGGGCCGAGCGCTGGTATAGGCATGTGTACGGCGTTAGTCTCATCTTTAACGGGTATTCCTGTGTTAGCGGATGTAGCTATGACCGGTGAAATTACACTGAGAGGTGAAGTATTACCAATTGGCGGTTTGAAAGAAAAATTATTAGCCGCTTTAAGAGGTGGCATTACGACGGTTATCATTCCGCATGAGAATGAAAAAGACTTAATTGAAATGCCAGAAAACATAAAGAAAAACCTTAAAATCATTCCTGTACGTTGGATTGACGAGGTTTTTGCTGTCGCTTTGGAGCGATTACCCGCGCCTATTAAAGTAACTGCAAAATCTGAAAAAAAATCTGCCGAAAAATCAGAATCCGAAAAAAATAAAACAATAACAGCGCACTAAATCACTAAGTTAGAAACTAGATTAATCGGATAATTTTACTGGATTTGGCTTTATTACAAAAAAAAGCTTTAAAAGCCTTGCTGAGCTTGACATTAAAGGGGCCGAAGGATATAAATTCATACTGTTGAGATGATAACTAAATAGAAATTAGATTTGTATTTCGACAGAAAAATAATCCGTTTTTTTAAAAATTATTAATAATCCTATTGGGGGAAGTAAAATGAACAAATCAGAACTAATCAATGCAATAGCTGAAACATCAGGACTAACTAAAGCCGATGCAGGTCGTGCTCTAGATGCAACAATTTCATCAGTTACAACAGCACTTCAAGATGGCGATTCAGTCTCTCTTATTGGCTTTGGAACGTTCGCAGTAAAAGCGCGTTCAGCACGTGCAGGTCGCAATCCACAGACGGGTGCAACCATCCAAATTAAAGCTTCAAAAATTCCTTCATTTAAAGCTGGAAAAACTTTAAAAGACTCTGTAAACTAGCGCCTCCTCTGCACTAGGGGTGCTTAGCTCAGCTGGGAGAGCGTCGCCCTTACAAGGCGAATGTCGGGGGTTCGATCCCCTCAGCACCCACCAAATTGGAGTGGTAGTTCAGTTGGTTAGAATACCGGCCTGTCACGCCGGGGGTCGCGGG
>JBALVF010000002.1:0-691417 GCA_036961325.1 Cycloclasticus sp.
GTTGGTTAGAATACCGGCCTGTCACGCCGGGGGTCGCGGGTTCGAGTCCCGTCCGCTCCGCCAAAACAACCCTAAGGCCAGTATGGTCTTAGGGTTTTTTTTTGAAAATTATACGTAGGTTATAAATATGTTAGATAGACTAAGAACGCACGTTAAAGGTTGGTTAGGAATGGTCATTCTGGTGATGATTTCAATTCCATTTGCATTATTTGGTTTGCAGAATTATACCAGTGGCGGCTCCGAAGCCCCTATTGCAGAAATTGGCGATTATAAGATCTATCAAGCCGACGTAAACAACGCCTATCAAGAACGGATGGGGGAATTAAAAAAACAGTACGGTGATCAATTTTCGCCAAAATTATTCAACGAAGAAGCGGTACGAAGTGAGGCATTAAATCGTTTAGTACAAGAGCGACTTATCTTATATACAGTAAATGAAGATGGTTACGCCGTTTCAGATAAAAGTATCCTCGATGTCATCTCTGCATTAGATGTTTTTCAAAAAAATGGGCGTTTTGATAAAGACAGTTACACACAGCTATTACGTGCGAGAGGCCTTACAACGAATGAATTTGTTCAACAAGTAAAAGCGGGTCTTGAGCGTGATCAATTTATCAGCGCAATAGTCGATACGACGCTAGTCGATGAAAGCGAAATAAGCGATTTTTATCGCCTTAATAACCAAACAAGAGATTTTCGCTACCTATCGTTGCCCTTATCGTCAGTTATAGATACGGTTGAAGTGACAGATGATGAAGTGAATGAACATTATGCACAAAATGAACATTTGTATAAAACACCTGCGCAAGCGTCCATCGAGTACGTCGAATTAAGCATCAATAATTTGATGTCTGGGCTTAAGCCATCTGAAGCTGAGTTATTGGACTTTTATGAGAATGAAGTTTCATCTTTTACCGATCCTGGTCGTCGTAGAGCTAGCCATATTCTTTTTGAAGCGGCAGAAGGTACTCCTGAGGCAGAAGTTGAGGAAAAACGAGCGCAGGCCGAGAGTGTACTAGCGAAAATCAAAGCGGGTGACGATTTTGCTGAGCTTGCAAAAGAGTTTTCTGATGATATTGGTTCAGCAAAATCAGGCGGTGATATTGGTATCATCACCGATGGTTTGTTAGATGTAGCGTTAGAAGAAGCAATTGCTTCGCTTCAAGTCGGCGCATCGAGCGACGTTATCCAAACGACGTATGGTTTTCAAATTATTAAATTAACTGAGCAGGAAGCGGCTAAAACTGAGCCTTTTGATACAGTTAAAGCAAACGTCGAAGAGCTTTTAAAACGTAAATTGGCTGCTGATGAATTTTATCAAATGGCTGAACGGTTTGCCGAGTTGGGCTTTGAAAATCCCAGTTCATTGAATCCTTTAGTCGAAGAATTAGATTTAAATATTCAACAACAGGCGACGTTTACTGAAGAAAAAGGCGAGGGTATAGCTTCTTTTGATAAGGTACGGCTAGCAGCTTTTAATGAGGATGTACTGGCGGGTAATAATAGCGAAGTAATAGAATTAGGCCCTGAGCGCCTCGTTCTTCTTCGTATTAAAGAACATAAGCCTGAACAGGTTCAGCCCTTAGCCGAGGTGAGATGGGCGGTAGAAGTATCGGTTAAAGCGGAGAAAGCCATGCTGCTTCTCAGCTCTAAAGCCGATACAACACTGGCTGAAATCAACGCGGGTCTAACACTAAAAGATATTGGAAACGTTGACGGCATGTCGATTGTGGATGTGGGCCCAGTGACCCGTAATGATAGTAACGTACCTGCAGAACTTTTAAGGGACGCGTTTAGAATGGTTCATCCGACAGAAGGAAAGTCTACTTACAAGCAAGCCGCGCTAAACAATGGTGACGTTGCGATTATTGAGTTGATTAAAATAACCGACGGCGATCCGTCTGATATTACAGATGCTTCGCGTGATTCGTTTAAGAAATTTCTGGCGCAATTAACAGGTGAGGTTACGCTCGCCGCTTCGTTGGCGAATTTGAGTATTGACGCCGACATGGTTTTTGCGAATAAACCCGAGTAAATACTATGAAACTGCACTGGCAAATTTTTATAGCGATAGGCTTGGCTATAGTTGCCGGTACGCTATCGGGTGAAAGCGCTGGAATAGGTTTTTTTACGTTTTATGATGTTTACGTATTTTTAGGCACATTATTTCTTAATGCGCTAAAAATGCTGATTGTGCCGTTGATAGTAGCGTCAATCATTTGTGGTATTGGCAATATGGGCGACCTGGGTGGTTTAGGGCGATTAGGCGGTAAAACGATCAGCTATTATCTGTCTACCAGTGTTATCGCGATTTTGATCGGCTTAATACTGGTTAACGTCATTGAACCGGGCATTATCGACGGTGAGCCGGTCCGTGACAGAGTGGGCTTAAACGAAGATATCAGCGATATTACCGCAAAGGTAGAAGGTAAAGGCGCGGGTGATTTAACGGCTATATTTTTACGCATGGTGCCGACCAATATTGTCGCAGCAGCGGCCAATGGTCAAATGTTGGGGCTGATCTTTTTTGCCCTGTTATTTGGTTATTTTATGACCCAAATCGCCGTCGCAAAAAAATCAGTGATATTGACCTTCTGGAATGCAGTACTCGACGTGATGATGAAAATGACCGATTGGGTCATGAAGTTCGCACCCTTAGGTGTGTTCGGTTTAGTGGCTAAAGTGGTTGCGTCTACCGGTCTGGCGGCTTTTTTACCACTGGCTTATTTTTTCTTTACGACCTTGCTCGCGCTGGCCGTCCATATTTTTGTGGTGATGCCTCTATTATTAAGGTATCTGGGCGGCGTGAAACCGTCGCGTCACTTCAAGGCGATGCTGCCGGCTTTATTAACCTCTTTCTCAACGAGTTCATCTTCGGCAACACTACCCATTACTTTGGAGTGCGTTGAAAAAAATGCCGGCGTGTCGAACCGAACGAGTAGTTTTGTCTTACCGCTAGGAGCTACCATCAATATGGATGGTACGGCCTTATACGAGTGTGTGGCGGCGATGTTTATTGCGCAGGCTTACGGTTTGCAATTAGGCCTAACAGAACAATTTCTAATCGTCATCACAGCTCTGGTCACTTCAATTGGTGTGGCAGGCATACCGGCCGCGAGTTTGGTGGCTATCAGCATTATTTTGACGACCATTGGTCTACCACTAGAGGGCATTGGCTTGATTCTCGCGGTGGATAGAGTGTTAGATATGTGCAGAACGAGCGTTAATGTATTCAGTGACTCTTGTGGCGCAGTCATTATCGCCCGCAGTGAGGGTGAGGATCAGGTCTTACGCTCAGATTAAGCCATGGGATTTGGACAGTGATTAAAGTCGTTAAGATAGCCGGTTCATATCTATTACTGCTTTTAGCATCGGCTTGTTCAGATGGCGCGTTGAACAGCCCCTACGTGCAAAACGAAGAGCTTGGTAAGGTTATTTACTCTTCTTTCGCAGAAAGGCCAAAACACCTGGACCCTGCTAAGGCGTATAGTTCAAACGAATACGCGATTATTGCGCAGGTTTACGAATCGCTATTTCAGTACCACTATTTAAAAAAACCTTACCAATTAGAACCCTTGTTAGCGAGCGCTATGCCATCGCTTAGTTACTATAATAAGCACGGTGAAAAACTCCCCGACGATATAGCAACAGCGGATATTGCTTATGCCGAATACCTCATAACGATCGCTGAAAACACACAATTCCAACCACACCCCTGTTTTAATATTGATTTGCACGACAAACTCCCCGATGACTGGGATGGAAAGTCGTTGTACGATTTGCCTCTGGCTAGCAGAGGCTTAAGCTCAGACGACTTTATCTATCAAATCAAACGATTAGCAGACCCGTCAACGCAGTCACCTATCGCTGGCTTAATGGCGAATTACATCGTCGGTTTTAACGAGTTTGCTAAAAACCAGTCGTCACTTCGTAAGAAAACTCCGGGTCTGAGTAAAGCGCAACGCCTACAATCTATACCGATGTTGGGGGTCAAAAAAATAGATCAACAGCGATTTAGTATTCGAATTAAAGGTAAATACCCACAGTTTATTAATTGGCTGGCTATGCCGTTTTTCTCCCCAATGCCCTGGGAGGCCGACGAGTTTTATTTAAATCCAGCCTTGGTATCAAGTAACATCACACTGGATTGGTTTCCAGTCGGTACAGGGCCGTATTTTTTATCAGAAAACAATCCGAATCGGCGAATGGTGTTGAGCAAAAACCCCAATTTCCATCTCGAGTACTATCCAACTGAAGCAGATAAGGAAGCCGAGGGTAAAGGCCTGCTAAGCGATGCGGGTAAACGACTACCGCTAAACGATAAAGTGATATTTTCGCTGGAAAAAGAAAGTATTCCCTATTGGAATAAATTTATACAGGGCTATTACGACGTGTCGGGTATCAGCTCGGACAGTTTTGACCAGGCGGTGAGCTTTTCGTCGGATGGCGATGTGGCGTTGACGAACAATATGTTACAACGAGGTATTGGGCTGCAAACAGCGGTCACGACGTCTAGTTATTATTTGGGCTTTAACATGCTGGATGAGATTGTCGGTGGCTCTTCCGATGCGGCAAAAAAACTTCGCCAGGCGATTTCTATTGTGATGGATTATGAAGAGTATATTTCGATCTTTCAAAATGGCCGAGGGGTGCCCGCGCAAGGAATTATTCCGCCAGATATTTTTGGTCACCTAACGGGTGAGCAGGGTATCAACCCGGTCGTTTATCAATGGAAAAATGGTCCACTAAGGCGCTCTATTGATGAGGCCAAGATACTATTAACTGAAGCTGGCTATCACAACGGAATTGACCCTAAAAATAGTGAGCCGCTGGTGCTGTATTTCGACACGATGGACAGCAGCCCAGACAGCAAGGCGCGTTTAAATTGGTTGCGTAAACAGTTTAATAAACTAAACATTCAACTGGTGATTCGCGGTACCGATTACAATCGTTTTCAGGAAAAGATGCGAAACGGTAATGCGCAACTATTTATGTGGGGCTGGAATGCCGATTACCCTGACCCAGAAAATTTTCTATTTTTGTTATATGGAAAAAATTCAAAATCGCTTCATGGCGGTGAAAATGCGGCGAATTACCAGAACGCCCAGTTCGACGTACTGTTTGAGGAAATGAGTACAATGGAAGATTCACCGCAGCGACAGGCCATTATTAATCAAATGGTTGATCTTGTTCGGCAAGAGGCTCCCTGGGTTTGGGGTTTTCATCCTAAAGCCTTTTCCTTGCATCACGCCTGGTACAAAAATGCTAATCCGAACTTGATGGCAAATAATACAACGAAATACATCAATATTGATCCAGCATTACGTCAAGAGTATCAAGCCAAATGGAATAAGCCGGTCTATTGGCCGTTAGTTTTAGTCCTGTTGATTGGCACTTTACTGCTGTTACCCGCGTATTTAATTTATCGACGCATCGAACGTGCAACGGCGCTATGATTAATTATATTATCCGTCGTTTACTGTATGTGTTGCCCGTACTGATGGGCGTTAACGTACTCACTTTCGTGCTATTTTTTGTCGTCAATTCACCAGACGATATGGCGCGTATGCAACTCGGTGACAAGCACGTATCTCAGCAGGCTGTCGATAATTGGAAGCAACAACGTGGTTACGATTTGCCGTTATTGTGGAATGAAAGAAAAAGTGGTCTACAGGCGGCCACAGAGACGATATTTTTTAAAAAGTCAGTGGGTCTTTTTGTATTTGATTTAGGCATGTCAGACAACGGCCGTGATATCGCTGCTGATATTGCACAACGCATGTGGCCCAGCCTGGCGATAGCGATTCCCTCTTTAATTTTTGGTGTGTTAGCGAATATCACGTTTGCTCTGTTGCTGATTTTTTATCGCGGTAGTTATCTGGAATTTGGCGGCTTGTTTATTTGCATTACGCTGATGTCTATTTCAGGACTGTTCTATATTATCGCTGGTCAATATTTCATCGGTAAGCTCCTCGCGTTAACGCCCATTTCTGGTTACGCACCCGGTATCGACGCGTTTAAATTTATTATCCTCCCCGTACTCATTGGCGTTGTCGGCGGGCTTGGTTCAGGCGTTCGATGGTATAGAACCCTGTTTCTGGAAGAGGCGGCAAAAGACTATGTCAGGACGGCAAAAGCAAAGGGATTATCTGACTTGCAGGTGTTGTTTAGGCACGTATTAAAAAATGCGATGATTCCAATTTTGACCGGGATTGTCGTTATTTTACCGCTGCTATTTATGGGTAGTTTAATTAGCGAATCATTTTTTGCTATACCGGGTTTGGGTAGCTACACCATCGATGCGATCAGTAGCCAGGACTTTGCTATCGTTCGCTCGATGGTTTTTCTGGGTTCCTTCTTATACATAATTGGTCTGCTGCTGACGGATATTTCATACACGCTGGTTGATCCACGGGTCAGGTTGGATTGATGTTAACTTTACTATGGACAGATAGCCTGATTTTTGCCCTCGTTTTAGCTGTCGTTATGATCATCTGGAGGGCAAGTAAAAAAGAACACCTGCGCCGCCCCTGGTCGCGAGTGTTCGATAGTACGGTAGGTGTTATCTCACTCACCGTTTTACTGTCGTTCATTTTACTGGGTTTATTAGATTCTACTCGAGTGCAATACCACGACTTAGCCAGCAATGGGGAACGCAGCTCGAATGCCGTCACACTCAGCGTACTCGATATCGTCCTGACCCCGATCCGAACACAGGTTGAAAAAACCTACTCTGAGCCTTTTGCACATACCGCTTACGCAAAAGAAATGACAGTGAACGAACAGGCTGTGACTCAATGGCTTTATCCTCGCTTAGTTCACGGTGGCGCGCATTTGGCCGCCCCCGAATCGGATAAAGCAAAAGACATTGCATTAAAAGCACTACAGGGACTGGGCTATGCTTTCTTAAGTTGGGTACTGTTAGTGTGTTGTCTGCTCTTTTTCAGCCGTCACACTTCATATTTAAAGCTCTCTAAAGGTCAAAGAAACGGCTTATTTACCTTGTTAGGCGTTTTATCTTTAGTGGGCATGGTGGCAACACTCGGTCCTTATTACCATATTCTCGGCACCGATAAGGTCGGTGAAGACGTCCTGTATCAAGCGATAAAAAGCATCAGAACGGGTCTCGTCATCGGCGCTTTAACAACTCTGATCATGTTACCCATCGCCATCATTTTAGGCCTGACGGCTGGTTTTTTCAGGGGCTGGGTCGACGACCTTATCCAGTATCTATATACAACGCTCAGTTCAATACCCTCAGTATTGCTGATTGCCGCAGCTATTTTAATGGCTCAGGTGACGATGGCGAATAACCCAGAACTATTTAATACGATAGAAGACCGCGCCGATATGCGTTTATTATTGCTATGCGCGATTTTAGGATTAACCAGTTGGACCGGTTTATGCCGTTTATTACGCGCTGAAACGCTGAAGATACGCGAGATGGACTATGTAGTGGCTGCTCGCGCTCTGGGTGTCGGTCGATTACAGATTTTAAAGCGCCACGTGCTGCCTAATGTGATGCATCTGGTGATGATAACGGTGGTGCTAGACTTCAGCGGACTGGTGCTCGCTGAGGCCGTGCTGTCGTATATCAATATAGGCGTTGACCCATCAACGTACAGCTGGGGCAATATGATTAATACCTCGCGGCTTGAAATGGCGCGCGAACCGATCGTCTGGTGGTCTTTAACGGCGGCCTTTATTTTTATGTTTTCCCTGGTGCTCGCGGCAAATTTGTTTGCCGATGTCGTACGCGATGCATTTGACCCAAGGGCTAACAATTAACCTAATGAATAACTTTTTTAACTAATGGACAAAATGAATAAATTTATTTTTCACTCAAACGCGTTGTCAGATGAACAATTGACGCTGATTCAATCGACGTTCAAACAATTACCGCAGCAGGCAGATGGCTTTTACTTTTTAGAGTCGGCAGAAGGCATTGAATTATCAACGGTTCGTCAGCAATTAGGTATTGATGTTAACGCCTTAGGCGGCGGCTTTAAAGGCGATCAGGTGCGACTATTGGTCACCGATATGGATTCAACCCTGATCTCAATCGAGTGCATCGACGAAATTGCCGATATGCAGGGAATAAAAGCGCAGGTATCGGCGATTACCGAGGCGGCGATGCGCGGTGAATTAGATTTTGCAGCGTCGCTCACGCAGCGTGTCGCGTTATTAAAAGGCTTGCCCGAGAGTAGCTTGCAACGCGTATACGACGAACGCTTAAGGCTGAACCCGGGGGCGGAAAAATTGATTGCCTACTTAAAGCAATCCTCGATCAAATTGGCGTTGGTGTCCGGTGGTTTTACCTTTTTTACCGAGCAATTAAAACAACGGCTCGGTCTGGATTACACCCTGGCCAATACACTGGAAGTTCGTAATGGCGTGTTAACGGGCAGGGTGGAAGGCGATATTATTGGCGCGCAAGCGAAAGCCGATTTGTTGCTTCAACTATCGAATGAACTGTCACTCGATAAGCATCAAGTCATAGCGATGGGTGATGGCGCGAATGATTTATTGATGCTGGACGAGGCTGGTTTAAGCGTGGCTTATCACGCAAAACCCACAGTACAGACGCAAACGGCTATTCAGTTGAACCACTCAGGCTTAGACGCCGTTATTGATTTGTTGAAAGCCTAATAAGCCTGATGACTATGCGCCAACCCCTGCTATCTGTACAAGGACTTAAGACTCAATTCAATCAAAGCGCTGAGCCAGTTCGCGCGGTCGATGGAGTGAGTTTTGATATTGCAGAAGGCGAAACCTTTGCTCTGGTCGGCGAGTCGGGTTGTGGCAAGTCGGTGTTAGCGCTCTCCGTGCTGCGTTTACTGGCAGCTAACGCAGAGGTTACCGCCGGTAAGGTTATTTACCGTGGTACGGACTTATTACGCATGCCTGAAAAGCAGATGCGCGGTGTGCGTGGCGTTCGTATTTCGATGATTTTTCAAGACCCGATGACCTCGCTCAACCCAGTGATGAGTATGGGCGATCAAATTGCAGAAGCTGTTTTATTGCATAAAAATCAGTCAGCTGCGAGCGCTAAAGAAACAGTGATTAAATTGATCAAGCAGGTGGGTATACCGGACGCTGAAGAGCGTTACTCGACGTTCCCGCACCAATTGTCAGGCGGTATGAGGCAGCGGGTTATGATCGCGATGGCATTAGCAAACGAGCCCGATTTGTTGATCGCAGATGAGCCGACAACGGCATTAGATGTGACTATTCAAGCTCAAATTTTAGAGTTATTGAGAGACCTGCAACGCAAAACGGGTATGTCGTTGTGGATCATTAGCCACGATTTAGGCATCGTCTCGGATATCGCCGATACAGTGGCCGTGATGTACGCCGGCCAACTGGTTGAAGTAGCAACGCGGGATGATTTTTTTAATAAGCCAGCGCACCCATACAGCCAGCGTTTATTCGATGCGTTGCCTAAAATGGATAAACGAAACGAGGTGTTAATTACCTTGCAGGGCGCCGTTCCAAAACTAACGCAAACGTTCACCGGTTGCCGTTTTGCCGAACGCTGTGATTATCAGCAGGATCGCTGCAAGACGAGCGCTGAGATTGATTGGCAGCAGTTGGACGAGAAGCATAAAGCGCGATGCTTACGCGCTGGTGAACAGCTTCAGTCAAAACATCCCACTGTTTCGACTGCGATTGGTCAGTCTGAGGTGAGCACTAATGCATCTCTGCAGGTTAAGAATTTAAAAATTCACTTCCCGATTAAAAAGGGTTTGTTAAAGCGAACGGTTGGCAGCGTTAAGGCGGTCGACGACGTCAGTTTCGAGTTGGTGCCGGGCGGCACGACGGCGCTGGTTGGTGAATCTGGCTGCGGCAAGACGACCCTAGGCAAAGGTTTATTAAAATTATTGCCGATCACCGCGGGAACAATACACTATAAGGGGCATAACCTGGCCGAATTGTCCGAGCAGGCATTTCGCCCCTACCGCGAGCAATTACAAATTATTTTTCAGGACCCTTTTTCATCCATGAACCCACGAATGCTAGTGGGGGATATCATAGAAGAGGGTATAAGGGCATTAAACCCGACTCTCAGCGATCAGGACGTGGCGCAGCGATGCGAAAGCTTACTTGAAAAAGTCGGACTGGGTGCAGATGTGCGGCTGCGTTATCCGCATGAGTTCTCGGGCGGGCAGCGTCAGCGACTATGTATCGCTCGTGCATTAGCGGTTAATCCCTCCGTAATTGTTTGCGATGAACCGACCAGCGCACTCGACGTATCGGTTCAAGCACAGGTATTAAACTTACTAAAAAGCTTACAAAAAGAACAAGGCCTTAGTTACTTATTTATTACGCACGATTTATCGGTGGTGTCTTATTTAGCCGATACCATCGCTGTGATGTATTTGGGCCGCATCGTCGAATACGGTTCGGTAAACGAGGTATTGAATAACCCGGCCCACCCCTATACCAAGGCGCTGATTGCGTCGGTTCCACAATGGGATAAGACGTTAGAGAAAAGAGTGATTAAGTTGCAGGATAATATGGCGTCTCCCTCAAACCCACCAAAAGGCTGTCACTTTCACCCGAGGTGCCCAGAAGCGATGGCAGAATGTGGCCAAAGTGTACCCACTAAAGTCAATATAAATGGCACGCATAGCGTGGCTTGTCTCTTATTTAAGAACGCGTAACGTCGACAATAATTTTAAGTCGTTGCCCGGGTTTTAAATATTTTTTATTCAGCGTATTCCACTCTCTCAAATCGTTAATACTGACCTTAAACCGCCTGGAAATAAGGTATAAGGAGTCGCCATTTTTTACCGTGTAGCTGATGGTCTGATTTTTATTCGTGGGTGCTATTGGTGAAGCTGAAATGACCGCGCCCGCTGTCCGCCAGATAGCTAATTTTTGGCCGGGTTTTATAGTGTCACCGGGCGCCATCGCATTCCATTTGGCGAGTTGGCGAACAGACACCTTATGCTGCCGAGCGATAGACCAAAAGGAATCGCCTTTTTTAACGCGGTATTGCAGGCGCTGCCCCTGCCTTTTCGAGTCAACAATAGCTTTTTCCCGCATGCTTTTGCTATGCGTGTATAGCGAATTATCAATGCTCGCGGTAGGGATCAATAAATGTTTACCGGCCCTTATAGCGTGGTTTGTAATGCGGTTGCTTTGCTTTATTAGCGCAACGGAGGTGCGGTATTGATTGGCAATATGGCTGAGCGTTTCGCCGCGTTTTATTTTATGGCGTCGCCATTTTAGCCGTTGCTCGTCGGGTAGTTTTGCAATGCGTTGTTTAAAACGCTCAGACTGTTCAATGGGTATTAATAAGTAATGTGGCCCTTGCGGGTCGGTTGCCCATTGGTTGAAAGCGGGGTTTAGTTCGTATAATTCATCAATATCAATCTCAGCGAGTTCAGATGCTTTCGCCAAATCGATTTGTTTAACGGTGTTGATCTTCTCAAAGTACGGTGCGTTGGGAATCGCTAATAAGTCGATATTGTATTGTTTGGCGTGCGATAAAATGTGAGTAATGGCGATGAGCTTTGGAACGTATTGAAGCGTTTCTTTACGCAGTTTTAGCGCCCAGTAATCCGATTTTTTGCCTGCTTGTTTATTATGCCGGATGGCTTTAGAAATGGTTCCACCGCCCGCATTGTAGGCCGCCAAGGCTAGAAACCAATCGTCATTAAAACGCCTGGATAATTTGCCCAAATAATCCAGTGCCGCGTGGGTTGACGCGTACACATCTCGCCTGCCGTCGTACCACCAGTTTTGTTTTAAACCATAATAACGCCCGGTAGATGGAATGAATTGCCACAGGCCGGAAGCTCTGCCATGAGAGTAGGCAAAGGGTCTAAAAGCACTTTCAATGATCGGTAGCAGGGCGAGTTCACCCGGTAACTGACGCTTTTCGATTTCATTAACAATAAAGTAGAGATACGGCGCTGCGTTTTTTTGTACCCGAGCGAGGTACTTAGGGTGTTTGAGATACCAGTCAATTTGGGATTGAATTCGCTCGTTCTCGACTGCTGGGAATTGATACGAGGCAAATAAGCGTCGCCATAAATCATTGGCTGATTGGGGAGACTTGTTCGTTAGAGTGCTTTCTTCAATTATTACTTCGCTTTGACTGTTTTCTATCGTTTGTGTGAGCTCACTCTGAGTGGTGGGTCTAAGTTGTTCTAATGAGCACGAAACTAGTAGGGGGAAGCAGGCAAATAAAAGAAACTTAATCATTTTATTTGTGATTAAATATTGCATTAAGAAGAATTGATAGTGAAGTTAATTGATCCACTAATTATAGTTCGTTTAAACAATGTCGAATGAAAAAAGTTCATCTTTAGGTCAAGCAATTGGACTCCGTCGTTGGTTTAAAACGCCGATTGGTGAAATATACCGACGTGCAGAATCAACGCTATTAAGCCAAAAATTGAGTGAAAATTTTCGCGCCGAAGTATTGCAGTTAGATTTTGTCGGCTGGGAAGACGAGTTTCATGAAGCGATGCGTTTTGCGCATTATACGATTGTAGATAAGCAAACCAGTGGTAAGACAAAATATACCCGTGTGGTAGGCGAGGCCGATAGTTTACCTATTGATACGCATAGCGTTGATATTGTTATCATGCCGCATACACTGGAATTTGAAGAGAATCCACACCAGGTTTTACGTGAAGTAAATCGAATTTTAAAGCCCGAAGGCATCATATTATTGATGGGTTTTAATCCGTGGTCGTTTTGGCATTTGCCGCGCTTTTTACCCAAAGCTTGGCAAAAAACGCCCTGGAATGGCCGTTTCATTAGCCGATACAGGGTGATTGATTGGCTCAAATTGCTAAATTTTGATATTGAAGTCAGTCGCGGATGCTGTCTATTTCCCTTGCTTAAAAACCAAAAAAAACAACAGAAGCAAAAAATAATTGAGAAAATGGCGGCCTGGTTGCCTTTTGTACCCGCGGTTTATTTTGTGATGGGAGTAAAACGCGTGTCGGGTGGCACAGCCGTTTTTCATCTCAAAGACTTAAAAAGCCGATTCATTTCACCTTTAGCGGAGCCCGCAGTAAAAACAATTTATGACGAAAAAAAACGTGCAAATATACACTGACGGAGCGTGTCGAGGAAACCCTGGTATCGGTGGCTGGGGGGCGACATTAAGCCACAATGGTACGCTTAAAGAGATTTATGGCGGCGAGCAGGATACAACCAATAACCGGATGGAAATGATGGCCGTTATTCAGGCGCTCAGCTTATTAAAGAAGTCTTGTGCTGTTACCTTGAATAGTGATTCCAAATATGTGCTTCAGGGCATCAATGACTGGATGCCCAACTGGAAAAAAAGAAACTGGAAGACGGCGGCTAAACAACCGGTTAAAAATGTAGACCTATGGAAGCAGATAGATCAGTTAGCCCAACCGCATGAAATTAAATGGGTCTGGGTTAAGGGCCATAGTGGAAACGCGGGTAATGATCGGGCCGATGAGTTAGCTAACCTGGGTATAGACTCGTTATGAGACAAATTGTATTAGATACGGAAACAACCGGGTTAGAGCCTAAACAGGGCCATCGAGTTATCGAGGTGGGTTGCGTAGAACTCATCAACCGCCGTTTGACCGGCAATAACTTCCATTTTTATCTCAACCCACAACGCGACATTGATGAAGGGGCTGTTGCTGTTCATGGTTTAACCAGTGAGTTCCTCGCCGATAAACCTTTGTTTGAAAATATTGCCGAAGAGTTTTTTAGTTATTTAAGCGGTGCAGAAGTAGTTATTCATAACGCGGCCTTTGACGTTGGCTTTATTAACAACGAATTTCGTTTGATGGGCTCAGAACATACAGATATGGCATCGTGGTGTGAGGTGACGGACTCACTTTATATGGCCAGAAAAATGTTCCCCGGCCAGCGCAATAGCCTCGACGCGCTGTGTAAACGATTTGAAATTGACAATAGTCGGCGTCAATTACACGGTGCCTTGTTGGATGCCGAAATACTTGCCGACGTTTATTTGATGATGACCGGCGGGCAAAACTCTTTATTTGTAGAAGACAGTGCGGCGAGTGTCGAGTTTGAACAAAAAACGTTCGACGTTAATAGAGCTAAATTAACCGTCATTAAGGCGAGTAATGAAGAAATAGAACAGCACCATCAACGCCTTGAGGCAATAAAAAAAATAACGGGTGGGCAGTGTGTTTGGGCTGATAGCAATAATACAATTGAATAAACTGACTAAAACAGAGAGATTAAATGAAAAACAATATAAATAAATCGTTGGGTGTACTTTTATTGCTGACGCTGGCCATGCCAGTCATAAGCGTTGCCGTTGATATAAAAACAACGCTAACAAATGAGGAGCTTGATAAGACGAAACAATCAGAATCCAATAAGTACCTAACGGCCCGGCAGGCGTACGACATCGTTACAAAAAATGCCAAGGAAGTGTTGTTTATTGACGTAAGAACGCCGTCAGAAGTCGAATTCGTCGGTTGGACGCCATTGGTTGATGCGGTCATTCCTTATATGAGCAACGATTTTGACGAATGGGATGAGGAGAATCGTCGCTATTTGAAAGTCATCAATGGTGATTTCCCTATCGTTTTTGAAGACCTTGTAGCTACAAAAGGATTCGACCAAAATACTCCAATTATCTTTATTTGCCGTGCGGGCACACGCAGTTCAAGAGCTGCCAGCCTGGCCACTAAATTAGGCTATACGCAGGCTTATACGGTGATAGATGGCTTTGAAGGGGATAAAGAAAAAGCAGGGCCGAATAAAGGACATCGCGTCGTTAACGGCTGGAAAAATAGTCAGCTGCCATGGAGTTACGAAGTAGATGGCTTAAAGATATTGGTGAATCAATAATAAGCCCATATGACTTCCTTCTGTACGAAAAAAAAGCTGCCTTAGCCAACTGAAGTTTCCTCACGAGAGGGTGATTTAACAAAACGGTTGAGCTAAATGTTTGTTAAAATGCCCCCTTTTTAAGCGCGGAAATATGTCATGACAGTTAGAACTCGTTTTGCCCCTAGCCCCACTGGTTATTTACACGTAGGCGGCGCGAGAACCGCGTTGTTTTCCTGGCTTTTTGCAAAAAAAATGCAGGGCAAATTTATTTTACGTATCGAAGATACCGACCGCGAACGATCAACGGAAGAATCCGTCCAGGCCATTTTTGATGGCATGCAGTGGCTAGGTTTAACTCACGATGAAGGACCGTTTTTTCAAACGGATAGTTTTCCGCGCTATGCGGAGGTTATTCAACAATTGATCGAACAGGGTGACGCTTATCACTGTTACTGCTCGGCAGAAGAAGTAGAAGCCGTCCGAGAGCAGCAACGCGCGAATAAACAAAAGCCGCGCTACAACGGTCGTTGTCGTCACCGTACAGATGCGCCTGAAGGCGTGAAGCCCGTTGTACGCTTTAAAAACCCGGAACAAGGTGCTGTCACATTCGATGACCTCGTTCGCGGGAAAATAACGATCAGTAATGATGAGCTGGATGACCTCGTTATTGCTCGTTCCGATGGTACGCCAACGTACAACTTGACGGTGGTGATCGATGACTTAGATATGAAGATGACGCATATCATTCGTGGTGACGACCATATCAACAATACCCCTAGGCAAATTAATATCATGAAAGCGCTAGGAGGGGAAATTCCTCTGTTTGCGCACGTACCGATGATTTTAGGAGACGACGGTGCGCGTTTATCGAAGCGACACGGCGCGGTGAGCGTGATGCAGTATCGCGATGAGGGTTTTTTACCCGAAGCCTTGTTAAATTATTTGGTTCGACTCGGCTGGTCGCACGGCGATCAGGAAATTTTCAGCCGAGATGAAATGATTGCATTGTTTGATATTAAAGACGTCAATAGAACCGCGTCTGCTTTTAATACCGAGAAACTGCTTTGGATTAATCAGCAATATATTATGAGCAGCCAGCCGGAACGATTAGTTGAACCCTTAACGGAACAATTGAAAATGCTGGCTTGTGACGTGGAAAATGGGCCTGATTTACTTGAACTGGTTAAAACTCAACAAGAACGCGCTAAAACGCTAAAAGAAATGGCAGAAAAAAGCCTGCTTTTTTACCAGGATTATGACGAGTTTGAAGAAAAAGCCGCCAAAAAGAATTTAAAAAAAACGGCGCTAGAACCCTTGCAAATAATGCTGGAAAAATTTGAACAATTAAATGATTGGTCGAAAGAGCCCTTGCATCAGGTGGTGTTAGATACCGCAGAAGCGCTAGAGTTAAAATTAGGTAAAGTAGCGCAGCCATTACGCGTTGCCTTATCCGGCAGCTCGGCTTCCCCAGCGATCGATGCAACGTTATTTTTAATGGGTAAAGAGCGTTGCCTTAAAAATATTAAAAAAGCCATTGATTACATAAAGTTGGCTTAGAAAAAAGTTTGTAAATTCGTTTGTGCTGCAGCCTTATCAGCACAAAAGTTAAAATTCATCGCTAACTAGGCTAGACACTCAAGGCATCATTCAGTACAATTCGCGTCCTGCCGAGAGGGGCCATAGCTCAGCTGGGAGAGCGCAACACTGGCAGTGTTGAGGTCAGCGGTTCGATCCCGCTTGGCTCCACCAATTTTGGTGATAAAGTGATTTAGACGATTCACTTTTGTAAGATAAGAAATTAGTCCCCATCGTCTAGAGGCCTAGGACACCGCCCTTTCACGGCGGTAACAGGGGTTCGAACCCCCTTGGGGACGCCATATAAAATAACCACTTGCAGCAATGTAAGTGGTTTTTTTATGCCTGTATGAAATACCTGAATAATGCTGACTTCAGAAAACATTTAGAAGGAAAATTTGAGTTTTTAATGTGTAGCTAAAGTTTTGTGCTATTTCGCAGCAAAAAGCTAATTACCGACTATATTTAACGAAACTTGATGAGTAGCTGATATTTCATTTTTTCGTTTCTTGCTAGATAGCTTGAGAAAATAACTGATGGCAGGGCTAATATTATGGATTTTTTAGCCGGTCAATATATTAATCGCGTTTTAATAATAGAGCGTGATTGGGGAATTAAATAATGTATAAAATAATTAAAACTGTTGCACTGACGGGGCTTTTTTTACTTTCTTATGCGGTTTCCGCTGAGGATACAAGCGAACAAGCTTTCGAATTAAGCCTAATGGAATTACTCAACGTTGAAGTAACGTCGGTATCCAAACAGCGTCAACCCTTGTCGAATGCCCCAGCCGCTATTTACGTGGTCAGCAATAAAGATATTGTTCGTTCAGGTGCTACGTCTATACCGCAAGCCTTACGCGGTGTACCGGGTTTGCACGTGGCGCAAATAGACTCGCAAAAATGGGCGGTCAGTAGCCGTGGTTTTAATGGTCGTTTTAACAACAAATTACTGGTGTTGATGGACGGTCGCGCACTCTATTCACCACTGTTTTCAGGTGTTTATTGGGAAGCGCAAGACACATTAATGTCTGATATCGACCGTATTGAAATTATTCGCGGCCCCAGTGCAGCTATTTGGGGCGCTAACGCGGTCAATGGCGTAATCAATATCATCACCAAGCACAGCGCTGATACCATCGGTGGTTATGCCGAATTGGGCGCGGGTGATTATGAACAGGGCTTCGCCGGTTTTCGTTACGGTGTGAAATTAGCAGATGGTATTACGGCGCGAGCTTACGCTAAAGGCTTTGAGCGCGATTCGCTTGAACACTCTGCCCAAGATATGAATCCAACCCAGCACACGCTGATGACGGGTGTTAATACCAATAATGGCTGGCAGCAACAACAAGCGGGTGGACGTATTGATATGAAGCTGGATCAATCGTCGACCTTAAGCGTCAGTGCAGATATTTATCGTAGCGAAATGAACCAGGTTACTTTTCAACCGATAATAACGGCTCCTTATACTGAATATTCAGCCGGTAATTTTAATGCGAGCGGCTGGAATGTTCTTGCTAATTACACTAAAGCGCTATCAGCGACCTCAGAATACAGCCTAAAGGTCTACTTCGATCATACTAAAAGAGAAGAATCTTTTGTTGAAGCAAGTATGGATACGATTGATATCGACTTTCAGCATCAATTTAACGCCTGGCAGCGCCATAACGTAGTTTGGGGCCTGGGTTACCGCTTTATTGAAAACGACCTTGAGGGTTCCTCGTCTATTGATGTCAGCGAGGTAAGTAAGAACAGAACATTATGGAGCGGCTTTCTTCGTGATGAAATAACCCTGTCTGAGGATGCCTTATGGTTGACGCTCGCCACACGGGTCGAACATAATAGTTATACCGGTGTGGAGTGGCAGCCGAATGCCCGCCTGATGTGGAAGTTGAGTGATCAACATAAGCTGTGGTCGTCGGTGGCTTACTCGGTAAGAACGCCATCGCAAGGAGAAAGCTCTGCGGGCGTTACTACCGCAGTTGTTCCCCCGGCCCCCCCCTTCGTACCCTACCCAACTAAAATTGCGCTCACTGGCGGCGGTGAGCAATATGACTCTGAAGAACTATTGGCCTATGAAGTGGGTTATCGCTTTTCACCGACCGATCGTATTTCTGTCGATGCCACTGTGTTTTATAATAAATATGACCAGTTGCGTAGTTTTTCTCCCGGCACTGCTGGTTATGAACCTTTGCCCGTTGATCATTTTACTCTACCCTTAGAAATTGGTAACGATGAGGATGGGCAAAACTATGGCTTTGAAATATCTAACCAGTGGGTGGCAAGTGAAGAGCTCAAATTTAAACTAAATTATGGTTTTATTGACAGCGACTTTAGCAAGAACCAAACGCAAAACACTGAGGCTCCAAAACACATCGCGTCACTCAGTGCAGAGTGGTTGGTGGATGATAACGTCGATATAAATATGATGTGGCGCTACGTTGATGAGGCCAGCATTCTAGATGTAGTTAACGGTGGAAGTGAAACGATAGACAGTTATCACGGCGCTGATATCGGCGTCACCTGGCGAGTATTACCCAAGGTGAGTTTGTCGGCCTTTGGTAGAAATTTATTTTATGGCGACCACGTTGAGTATAAGCCCGAAATATTCCATATTCCTTATCGAGTTGAGCCATCGTTTTATGGCAAAGTAACGATAGATTTTTAACTTTACGTAACTTAGACGATAACGGTGAAATTTTTCCGCAACAAAACCCTGGGGTTAGGACTGTGCCTATTGAGCGTGGTCTTTTTGTCGTACCCTGCTGTTGCTAAGGATTTGCCCACTCTTAAAGCCGCGTTGAGTCATAACTTTGCCAAATTCACACAATGGCCGGTCGATGCGCAGCCTGAGGACAGTTGGAAAATATGTTATTTCGGCGAGGAATATACGGCAGGATTTAAGGCTTTAAGCAGTAAAAAACTCAAAGGCATGCCGATACAAATTGACCAGTTACGTAATGTAGAGCAGGCGATTAATTGTCATAGCGTGTTCATAGGTTCAAAAAACAGACGGTTGTTGCAGCGTCTTTTTATCACCTTACAACATGCTCCTACGCTAACTATTTCCGATATCCCCGGGTTTATTGACCAGAGCGGAATGATTGAACTCGTCAGCAACGAGCAGCGCCTGAAATTTAAAGTCAATCAAGTAGAGCTAGAACGAGCAAAGCTCTCGATTAGTTCGCAAGTATTAAAGCTCGCTCTAGAGGTTAAATAGTAAATAAATAAATAAATAAATAAATGATAGGAAAAAAATAATCTCGACTACACTCTTAAGTGAAGAACAATTAAAAAATAAATTGATGTTCATTATGGCAAATACTAACTACACAAATTTATTGGGCTGGAATAAATGAAAAAGTTAAAAAACAAAAAACACATGGCGTTGATGACGCTCGGTTTGATACCTGTGATAAGTGCTGCAACCGTATCTGCTGATGAGTTATTAGATATGTCGTTTGAAGATTTACTAAACGTCGAAATTAGTTCGGCCTCAAAGTACTCACAAACGGTGAAAGCAGCGCCTTCTGCGGTTAAAGTGATTACCTCGGATGATATCAGGCGTTACGGCTGGCGTAATTTGGATCAGGCGTTGGCGACCTTGCCGGGTTTATCTTTCACCAATGACGGTAGTTATAGCTATCTAGGCGCGCGAGGGCTGTCAATTCCTGGTGATTACAATACGCGCGTTTTATTGCTGGTCGATGGGGTTCCTTTTAATGATGGGATCTACGGTCAAGCTACGATCGAGGCTAGTTTTCCGATTGATTTATCGCTTATCGATAAAATTGAATACGTTCCCGGGCCAGGTTCGGCTATTTACGGTGCACACGCCATGTTTGGTGTGATTAATGTATTGACCAAATCGGGCGATGGCCAATCAAATAATGTTGAGCTGGCCGTTGATGTAGATACCGAGCAGCGTAAAACCATCCGGGCCAATTACTCGCACGATTATGGTAATGGGATTAATGTCTTGGTGGCGGCAAAAAAAATGCGTCGTTCAGGCCAGAACAGTAACTATCCTGAAGCCGTGTTTAATGAGCTAACGGACTCAGAGGGCGAGGTCATTATCGATGGCCACGTTAATGACCGTGATAAAGCAAGTGATGAAGAACTGTTTGCTAAAGTATCTATTGATAAGCTGACTTTAAGTTTTTCTTACGGTGATAGAATCAGTGAGCCTTCAATCCCGCTGTATTGGACGAACTTTAACGACGATGGCTTATTTAATCGTGACCGCTACACTAGCATAACCGCAAGTCACGATATGCAACTAGCCGAGAACGTCAATTGGTTCAACAGTATCAATTATCAGGATGCTTATTATGCGGGTGAATTTCCTTATTCGTATGGTGAGGATGAGGATGCCCCAAGAGTAGTGAACCGTGACGAGACCGAATCACATCGTTGGATCGCAGAATCGCGTTTAACGTTCACCAACTGGCAAGACCATATCGTTATCGCGGGTGTAGAAGTTCGTAAAGCATCAAAGACCAGGGTCACAAATTTTGACCTGGGTGAGGGCGAGCCCGATTACGTTTATTTTGACAAAAATATTAAAGATGACTCCTTTGCGGCCTACCTGCAGGACGATTGGCAGTTTGTAGATAACTGGCGGCTGAATGTCGGCGGAAGGCTCGATGATAGTAAACTAAACGGCAGTCATTTTAGTCCCAGGGTGGCGCTTATTTGGACGGCAACCCCTGAGTTAACTATTAAAGCGATCAGTGGCAAGGCGTTTCGTTCTCCTGTGCAATACGAATCTATTTATGGTATAGATCCGGCGTCACAAGAGGATGATTACACTGAAGAGTATTTAGGTAATACAGACCTTGAGGAAGAATCTATCACGACCAACGAATTGATTGTGCATTGGCAGCCGTCAAAGAACTTTGAATGGGTCAATTCGTTTTACCACTATAAATTAACGGATTTAATTGGCCAGGTTGAAACTGACGATGGGGATTTACAGTATCAACATGTCGGTGATATTAAAGCCTATGGTTGGGAAACTAGCGCTAAATATTTGTTACCTAATGATTGGACGATGTCGGCCAATTTGAACGTGCAACACTCTGAGGATGACGCTGGCAAACGATTGGCGGTTAGCCCAGTTTGGATGGCTAAAATGATGATTGACGGCCCTATTGTAAAAGATAAACTATATTTAGCCTGGGAGACGCAGGCAAACGATAGTTACAATCAGGACTGGTTCGGAGAAACGTTTAGTTATTCCAGTAATGTGGTATCTAATTTAGCCTTAACAGCGATTACGCCAATAAAGGGTCTGGATTTGCAAATGCGAATCAATAACGTTTTTGATCGCGATTTTGATACGCCAAATAGTAGTGATAGCCCTCTTGTTCGCATGCCAGACGCGGGAATTAATGCGCGCATAACAGTAAGGTATAACTTTTAATCGTCCTGATTTATGAAATGGAGTATATGGATATTGTTATTGATTCCAGCCCTGTCTTATGGAGAGGCTAGGGCTGATATCAACCTGCAGGTTGCGCTGAGCTATAATTTTGCAAAATTTACCCAGTGGCCGGCATCTCAGGCGGCTGAGGATTTAACGTTCTGTTATTACAATAAGGATTTTGCTGAAGGCTTTGCACGACTAGCCGGTAAAAAAGTGGCTGGCAGCAGTATTAAAATCCATCACTTAACTGATGTGAACGATATTAATGGCTGTCAATTAGTCTACCTTGATCAAACGAATCCAGAGTCAGTTCAAAAAGTATTATTAGCGTCGCGTGACAAAAACGTGCTGACTATTTCTGATAGCAAAGGATTTGTCGGTGTTGGCGGCATGATTGAATTGGTAGCAGTAGATGACCGGATGAAATTCAAGATCGACCAAACCCAGCTAAAACGAGCTGGGCTGGACATCAGCGCCAAAGTGCTCAAACTCGCCCTGGATGTAAAGCAATGAGGGTTCATTTATGCTGAATTCAATCAAAGCAAAAATGATGCTGTCTATGATGATGGGCATTTTAGTGACGATAGGCCTGCTTTCAATCATCATTATTCAGCAACAACAAAGCGCGGTTAAAACCCAGACCGAAGAAAGCTTAATGATACTAGCCGAAGTAGTGGCTGATAACATTCAAGCCGCTCTTATGTTTGCTGATAAAGAAGCCGCTCAACATACCTTGTTGGCGCTAAAGGCGAGACAAGATATAGTAAGCGCGGAGTTGTTCGACGCCAGCGGCTCGTCTTTTGTGCGTTACTCAAAACCGTCAGATGAAGGTGTTGAAGAGCACCCACATCTAGCTGGAACAGTAATGATGCAGATAAGAGAGAAGCGTATTATCTATGACCAACATGGCTTGCACTCGTACACCCCAGTATTGTCCGGCGACGAACTGGTCGGTGTTTTGCATATTGCCGATAATATGGACTCTTTAACAGAGCAAATACAACGTTTTTATATTGTAGTTACGACCGCCGCATTAGCAGCGGTTATAGTGGCCTTCGGAGTAATGATTTGGATACAGGGCCTGGTTTCTAAACCTTTAACGCAATTGTTAAGCGTTATCCAAAAAATCATCAGCGAAAAAGACTATAGCCAACGCGTCGATATAAAAACGGGCGATGAGTTTGAGGAATTAGCCAGCGATTTTAATAAGATGGTCGCTGAGGTTGAGAGCCGAGGTGGTCAACTAGAGAGAATCAACAAAAGCTTAGAAAAGCGCGTTGTCGATCGTACTAAGGATTTGCAAGACGCGCTTGAGTTGACCAATAAAGCAAGTAAGGCTAAGTCTGAATTTTTAGCGGTAATGAGTCACGAGATAAGAACGCCACTGAATGGCGTTATCGGTTTTGCCGAAGTGTTGAAAACACATGATTTTGGCGATATCTTAAACGAACAAGTTCGATTACTAAACTCTTCAGCCCAAACGTTATTAGAGTTATTGACTGAAATTTTAGATTTCTCAAAACTGGATTCGGGCCAACTCGAATTAGACGCGCATCAATTTGATCTCCCGAGTCTTGTGAAAACAACACTCGAATTACATGAAAGTAACGCCAGGCACAAAGGCATCACGCTAAACTGTAATGAGTTTAAGTTGGATCACGATTATTTTATAGGCGATTCCGTTAGGCTAAAACAAATATTAAATAATCTAATCGGCAATGCGATCAAGTTTACTCATGCCGGATCTGTTTCGCTGCATGTGTCGAGTGACTCGGTAGGTTCTGAGTGGAACATCAACTTTAAAGTAACAGACACAGGTATTGGTTTAGAAAAATCTAAGCTACAGGATATCTTTTCTCCTTTTACCCAGGCCGATGGCACCATTACCCGGCAATATGGTGGTACGGGTCTTGGTTTGTCTATTTGTCGGCAATTATGTGATTTGATGAACGGCAAAATGGGGGTTAGCAGCGAACAGGGTAGCGGTAGTACCTTCTGGTTTACTGTTCCAATGGTGCCAATGTTGGAGATACACGCGATCGCTGAAATAGAACCACAACAAGTGGAAACATTATCAGCAAAAGCGAGCATATTGGTTGCCGAAGATAACCCGGTTAATCAGTTAGTGGTCAGGAGCTTGTTATCAAGCCTGAACCAGGATTGCGATATAGTCGATAATGGCGAAGAAGCCCTCGCACGGGCCACGACTACAAAGTATGACCTGATCTTTATGGATTATCATATGCCCATTATGGACGGCTTAGTAGCGACAGAAAAAATTCGTGAACTAGGTGAAAATTCTGTCAATTATTCGACGCCAATAATCGCGTTGACGGCTGATATTCAGCAAACGGTTCGGCGTAAATTTCGCCGCGCAGGCGGTAGCGATATTGTTTTAAAACCGTTCACTCGCCAAACGCTTAATAATTGCTTAAATCAATGGCTATTCAAAAAACTGGAAAAAACAGATTTACCAAAAGCAATCGTACGTGTAAAAAACAACGAAACTATATTAGAGAGACAACACTTAGATGAAATTGCCGATATGGCCAGTGATTCTGGCTCAACTCTCGTTAGCAGTATCATCGATTTATACCTTGAGCATACGCCTGGTTTAATGCAACAAATAAAGAAGGCCTTATCTGAGCGGGACGCCAAATCCCTTTTTAAAGCGGCGCATTCGCTAAAGTCGAGTTCTGCTAATATAGGTGCCTTGCGATTGGCGTCATTGGCCAGTCAATTCGAGCAGAACGGCCGCGAAGGTGACATAGATAGCGCTGAGGAGATGATCGCAGAACTTGACGATACCTTGCAGCAAACGTTATTGGCAATAAATGAAAAAATGAAGGAGTATAGCGAGTGAAGTCTGACGTAATTTTAATTGTTGACGATGATCCGGCTATTCGTTTATTAATGCGGCACGCATTATCAGATAATCAATTTACAGTACTTGAAGCCGAAAGTGCGGAGCAAGCGATAGAACTATTTAAAGAACACTCTCCCGACCTAACCTTACTCGACGTTAGTATGGACGGTATGGATGGTTTTGAATGCTGTGTTGAACTTCGCAAACTACCCAGTATTAATCAGAAGGCTATCGTGATGGTGACCGCTTTAGATCACCCAGAAGATATTGAGAAAGCCTTTGAGTGTGGAGCGACTGATTTTATGACAAAGCCATTAAAATGGCCGTTATTTAATCACCGCGTACGCTATATTCTCAAAGCTAACCAAAACCTGGTCGAATTGAAATCGAATCAGGATAAGTTGGCGAAGGCCCAAACCATCGCTCGCATAGGTTCATGGGAATGGGACTTTGAATCGCCATATGCAGAGTGCTCAGACGAAATGTATCGTTTGCTGGGCTTGGATCAGCAAACTACGCCGATTAATTATGAAATAGTCTTATCAATAATGCACCCTGATGATAAGGCACAATTCAAGAGCACGGTAATTCCAGCTGCTAAAAATAAAACAGCTTATGAAGTAGAATACCGAATTTACCGCGGTGAAGACGTCGTGTACATTCACGATAAAACTGAGGTGGTGAATGGCCGAATCAGTGGCATCATCCATGACATTAGCAGCCGTAAAAAATCTGAGCAAGAAATAGCCTATTATGCTTATTATGATACGCTCACCGAGTTACCTAACCGTCGCTTGTTCATTAATCAATTAGAGTCAGCTATTTCTACGGCTAAACGTCATGACGAAAAGCTTTCGTTATTATTTATTGATCTCGATCGATTTAAGCAAGTGAATGATTCTTTTGGACACCACGTGGGTGACGAATTACTTTGTCAGGCGGCCGATAGAATAAAAGAGTGTGTTCGTATGTCAGACGTTGTTGGCGTCGCAAAGAATACCGAGGCAACGGACGAAAACAAAGTGGCTCGTTTAGCCGGCGATGAATTCACTGTCATCTTATGTGAAATAGACTCGGTTGAGAACGTAGCGATTATCGCGCAACGGATAATAGACCGCTTTAAAGAACCCTTTGAGATAGAGGGCAATCAAGCACAAATATCAGTCAGTATCGGGGTGGCTTTTTATCCTGACGATGGAGTTGACGTGAACACCCTGTTACAACACGCAGACGCCGCGATGTACCACGCCAAAGATCAAGGGCGCAATAATTATCAGTTATTCTCTGCTGAGATGAATAAGTTTTTGCAAGACCAGTTGAAACTCGAAATGGATTTAAAACAAGCCTTAATCGAGGGAAATCAGCTTGAACTTCATTTCCAACCGCAAATTAACTCAAAAACCCAGCGTATTAACGGTTTTGAAGCACTGGTGCGTTGGCAGCATCCTACCAGAGGCATGTTGTTTCCATTGGAGTTTATCGGATTGGCTGAAACCAGTGGCCTAATCGTTGAAATGGGTCAGTGGATATTAACAGAGGCTTGTTGTCAGGCAAAAAAATGGCAAGATGCACACGGCCAAGATTATCAAATGGCGGTCAATTTGTCGGCCTTACAGTTTAATAAAAAGTGTTTGCCCTCACAGGTTGAGCAGGCGATTAGTGTTTCTGGTCTGGATCCAACTTTATTAGAATTAGAAATAACAGAAACGGCTATTATTAATGACGTTTCAGAGACGATACCGCTGTTATTCGATCTTAAAAAATTAGGTATTAAATTAGCAATTGATGATTTTGGTACCGGTTATTCTTCGCTTTCTTATTTGAAAAACTTCCCGATTGATACCTTGAAAATTGATAAATCGTTTATAGACGAGATCGTCAATAATGTTAAGGATGCCGCTATTGCGCACACGATTGTTCAATTGGCAGGCAACCTGGGTTTAACGACCGTCGCTGAGGGCGTTGAGCACCTTGAGCAACAAGTGGTATTGCAAGAGATGGGTTGCGAGCAAATACAGGGGTATTTATTCAGTAAGCCCATGAGCCCAGCGTCAATCGAGGAAACGTTTTTTAACGGGAAAGATTTGGGCTGAAAGTAGTTTCAGCCAGCTTATTTTAGTTGTCAGTAATTAAACGTTTTTTGACCCTTCTTACCGCGAACCAAACGCCGGTTACCACGAGCGGAATAGACGCGCCAACGAAAAGGTCAACGTCTATAGCCATATTCATCACTTTTAGCGCCTTGGCGACATAACTCATTAGCCCAACAATATAGTAGCTGATTGCGGCGATTGATAAACCCTCAACGGTTTGTTGTAAGCGTAATTGAAGCTTTGCGCGTCTATCCATGGAATTAAGTAAATCACGATTTTGTGCCTCAAGAGCTAAGTCAACACGGGCCATTAAAATTTGACTGGCCCGAGCGACGCGACTTGACAGGCTCTCCAGGCGTGACGAGACAGAATCGCAGGCGTTCATGGCGGGTTGGAAGCGCCGTTCTAGATAACGCGAAAGCATTTGCCTACCTTCTATCCTATGTTCACGAATTCCGCGTAAGCGATCCATCACTATCGACTTATACGCCTGTGTCGCGCTAAATCGGTAGGAGGTTGCAGCGATAATCTGCTCGATATTTGCTTCCAGTGTCGTTAGATCCTGTAGTAGCGAGTGATCTTCTTCTAAGCTGTCTGTACTAGACATTCTCTGGGTTAAGTCCTTTAGGCGCTGACCCATTTCAGTAATGGTTTTGCCGTACTTTTCCACTAACGGAAAACCCAGCAATGCCAACATGCGATAGGCTTCTAGTTCTAATAAATGTTGCACTAAGCGGCTGGTCGTCTGCGGCGTTAAGCTATTGTTTAACACCAGCAGCTGACTGAAACCATCTTTTTTCATCCTGAAGTCAGTCCAGGCCTCGGCTGCCGTGCCACCAACGAAACTACCGACTAAACTATCTTCCTGGAAGAGCGTCGATACCGCTCGTTGATCCATTTTCTGTTCAGTTGCAGAGAGGATTTCAATATGTTGAGCGACCAGTAACTCACCTTTTATAGCCGCAAGCCAATCGTCGGGTACTTCATCGATGACCTTGCTCGCAAAGGGCAGGGTGGACTGTTTTTTCGCAAAAAAAGAATAGCTCGAAAACTCGGTATGTTTTTCCCATTTAATAGTAAATGGACCAAAATCAGCGTCGAAGTGCGTGGCGCTATCAATCGGCGGCGCTACCGCATAACGTTCGGCTAGCAAGCGTAAATGTTCACATTCTTGAGCCGGAGACACCTCACCGGTTAATAAAACAAGATACGATACCTGTAAAGGAACGGATAACTCGGCGTAAGGCCTGGCGTGCGACTCGTTAAATAAACGCTGGCGTAGTGGGTGTTCAGCAGGAAGGCTCATACAGAAAAGATAGGCTGATTAGAAATAGTTAATTGATACTACCTCAGCGCTATTTAACTCACAACCATCATTTTTTTGCTTTGTTTATCAATTCCCCTCGCTTATTCTGTATAAAATAAGGCATAACCCCACTGTGTTTGAAACCGAAAAGGACGCGATAAATATGAAAGGTATTTTAAGAAACTCTAACTGCTTATACGGTCTGTTAATGATGCTTTCGCTAGCAGCGTGTTCCGATAACACGGCAGTCGAGTCACAAAAGGCGGAGAATATTAAACCCGTTGAGCTGGTCAAGTTGGATGTGTATAAAAGCCCAACTTGTGGCTGTTGCGTGAAATGGATCGATCATATTGCAGCGAATGGGTTTGATGCTAAGAAGCACCACCCGGCAGATTTAAACGCGGTGAAGCAACAATTTGCTATCGCACCCCAATACCAATCCTGCCATACCGGCGTTTCTAAAGAAGGTTATGTGTTCGAAGGCCACGTGCCGGCGGATATTATGCAGCGTTTTTTGGCTGAGAAACCTGAAGGTGCGCTCGGTTTAGCCGTGCCCGGTATGCCGGTAGGTAGCCCGGGGATGGAGATGGGTGATCGGCGCGATGACTATGACGTCTTGCTGTTAAAGAAAGACGGCGGTTCAGAGGTCTATGCACGCATTCGTGACAACGGTTAGCGGGGTAAAAAGATGAAATACACCATACCATTACTGTTATTGGTTTTATTCGGCTTAAATGGCTGCTCAGACGATAAAAGCGCGACGTCTTCAGCTGCTGATAAAAAGACCGTATTTGATAGTCAGCTCAACGCGCTGGATAAAACGCGTGATATTGAAAACCTGTTACAACAAAGTGCCGACGCACGTCAGCAAGAACTAGACGACCAATAGCCGCTAGACGACTTGCCCCGCGCACCAGCCAGACGACCAGGCCCACTGGAAGTTATAGCCGCCGAGCCAACCGGTCACGTCAACGACTTCGCCGATAAAATAAAGTCCGGCCGTCGTTTTAGATTCCATTGTTTGTGAAGACAGTTCATCACAATTGACGCCGCCCAGGGTCACTTCGGCGGTTCTGTAACCTTCGGTGTTATTTGGTTTAATTTGCCATTGCTGCAGTTGATCAGCAACTTCCTGTAGCCGCTGATGTGAGAATGTCTGCAAGGGCTTATTAATAAGATCTTCGCCCAGTAAGGCCGTTAAAAATCGTTTTGCTAACTGCTCAGCCAGCACGGTTTTCAAGTGACTATTGGGTTGTTCGACCTGTTTTGTTTTTAAAAACTCCAGCACGTCCAGATCGGGTAATACGTTAATCGTTACCGACTCACCAGCTTGCCAGTATGAGGATATCTGTAAAATAGCCGGGCCGCTCAGGCCGCGATGCGTCAATAATATATTTTCACGAAAACTCATCCGTTCGTTACTAACCAGGGCATCAATCGCAATTCCAGATAAATCAGCGAGCTTATCTTTATCGTGATCTTGCAGGGTGAAAGGTACCAACCCCGCGGAGGTTGGCCAAACCGTATGGCCAAACTGTTTGGCCAGCTTATAACCAAACGACGTCGCACCCATTTTAGGAATCGACAAGCCACCCGTCGCAACTACTAAGGACTGGCTTTCGTACTCAGCGAGCGAGGTTTTAACGTTAAACCGTTCGTGCGCATTTTTTTCAATAGCGTGGACCTCGCACTTGAGTTGAATCTCAACGCCAGCGTGCGCGCATTCGGATAACAACATGGTTAGAATGTCTTTAGCGCTCTCGTCACAAAACAGCTGACCGTGATCCCGCTCGTGGAAGGGGATGTTGTAGTCACTCACCAGGGCAATAAAATCCCATTGGCTATAACGACTCAGCGCAGACTTGCAAAAATGTGGATTATGCGAAATAAAATTATCCGCACTGACTTCATAATTGGTGAAATTACAGCGACCACCGCCGGACATTAAGATCTTTTTGCCGGCTTTATTAGCGTGATCCAGCACAACAACCTTACGGCCACGTTTGCCCGCTTCAATCGCGCACATAAGCCCCGAAGCGCTAGCACCTATAATTAAAACGTCGATCGATTTTACGGCCATAAAGAAGAAAATTTATTATTTGAATTGTAGCGACGTCAGGCGTCTATTTTGTTTCAATCATTATTGAAAGCGATCAATAACTTTAGTTAGAATAATCGACGATTTTCGGTCATATTCTCGGGCTTTCAGTGTTAATCTACAGCGCTGGTCGCTAAGAGAAACACGAGGCCGCGGAATTAAAATTTTATCATGTTGGACTTGAACTATTAGCATTCGGCATCATTTAAATTTCGTAAGGTGTCGATCACTAACGCAAACTAAGTAGAAGGGTTGTAAATAATGTCAGAGTCAGAAGTCAATTTAAGCGCCTCGCAAGAGGCTGTTCATCAACTTAAGTCTTATATCAGCGAACAAATTATTGGTCAGGCGGTGTTGGTAGAAAGAATGCTAATCGCGCTACTGGCGGATGGGCATATTTTGGTAGAAGGCGCGCCGGGTCTTGCTAAAACGCGCGCGATTAATGTGCTCAGTAAGGGCATCGAAGCGGATTTTCACCGCGTTCAGTTTACGCCCGATTTATTGCCGTCTGATTTAACAGGCACCGATATTTATCGCCCACAGCAAGGTACGTTTGAATTTCAAAAAGGCCCGTTATTTCATAATCTGGTGCTGGCCGATGAAATCAATCGCGCGCCTGCTAAAGTTCAGGCCGCCTTATTAGAAGCGATGGCCGAACGGCAGATCACCGTAGGCTCAGCCACCTACCCCTTGCCGGATTTGTTTATGGTGATGGCGACCCAAAACCCTTTAGAACAAGAGGGCACCTACCCCTTGCCAGAAGCGCAGCTAGATCGGTTTTTATTACATATCCATATTGATTACCCGAAAGCCGAGCACGAAAAGCAGATTCTTCAATTGTCACGAGCAGAAGCGCGTGGCGACGTGGCGCAGCAGGACGGCATCGATAAAATCAGTCAGCAGTCCTTATTCAACGCTCGCAAAGAAGTGTTGGACGTGTACATGAGTGAAGAACTTGAAAACTACTTATTACAACTGGTGCTGGCAACGCGCGAACCGGCGGCCTACGGCGACGATATCGCCGCGTGGTTGCAATACGGCGCTAGCCCACGGGCCAGTATCGCCTTAGATCGTTGCGCGCGCGCCAAAGCCTGGTTGCAACAGCGCGACTTCGTTACCCCGGAAGATATTCAGGATATCGCGTTTGACGTGTTGCGCCACCGCTTGATTCTATCCTACGAAGCGGAAGCCGAAGGCATAACGCCTGATCGCGTTATCGCCGAACTGATTGCAAGGGTCGCTGTGCCATAAATGAACGCCGTGGTAGAACAGGACGCGCGGGTAACGGTGCAGCTAAAAACACTGGTTGATCTGGCAAAAAAAGCGCCACTAATCAACTTGCGTCATAAAAGCATTAAAGCCGGGCAAAGCGGTGAATACGTATCTCGCTTTAAAGGCCGTGGTATGGAGTTTGATGAAACCCGGCTGTACCAACCCGGCGATGATATTCGTAGCATTGACTGGCGAGTCACCGCGCGCACCGATAAAACACACAGCAAAGTATTTCGTGAAGAACGAGAACGTCCGGTATTTATATCGGTGGACGCCAGACCTGCGATGGAATTCGCCACCCGAGGCGTCTTTAAATCGGTACAGGCCGCCAAAGTGGCCGCGCTATTCGCCTGGGCTGCACAATTAAATGGCGACCGCGTTGGCGGGCAGGTGTTTAATCAACACGGTTGTCAGGAATTAAAACCGGGTTCTGGTAAACGATCGGTATTACATTTTTTCAACGCGCTGGTTAAGCCCAGTGTGTCTAATCTAGCGGATATGAACCTGGAACACGTTCTGGCGCGACTTAGCCAGCACGCGCGCCCCGGTAGTTTGTTGTACATCATCAGTGATTTTCGTGGTTTGAGCGATAAAGTCGAACTGCATCTGTCTAAATTAGCGCGCCATTGTGATCTGGTGTTGATTCATATTTATGACCCGCTGGAAAGCCAGTTACCTGCAAAAGGCCGCTACCGATTTACCGACGGCGAGCGCGACACATTTATCGATACCAGTGATACACAACGCGTTACAAGCTACCAACAACAATTTCAGCAACGCCAGTCGCGCTTAAAAAGCCTGTGTAAAAAGTGGCGAATGACATTATTAGAGTGCAGCACCATCGATGATCCATTAGAGGCGTTGAATTAATGGACCAACAACTGCCGTTACGAGATATTCACCTGCCAGACGCCATTATCTGGTGGCCGCCAGCTATCGGCTGGTGGTTATTACTCATCATTATTCCGTTAGCGCTGTTTGCCTGCTGGTGGCTGTATAAAAAATTAACGCGTCGCACCGCCGTTAAAGCCGCCGTGGGTCTGTTGCAGCAAATTAAGCAGAACACTCAGGCCGATAAACTACAACGCCTGCAACAATTATCCGCTTGCTTACGCCGACTGGCGATGAGCCGGGATTCGCGTCATCAAACGGCTGCTTTAACGGGCGAAAAGTGGCTGAATTATTTAGATCAATCTGTCGACGGTTCGCCTTTTAGCACAGGCATAGGTCGCGTTCTTGCCGACGCACACTATCGCCAAACAGCTCCGACTGATCTGGATATTAACGCCTTAATTTCGCTATGCGAAAGGTGGTTAAAGGGGCAGAAAACATGATTCAATTCGCCTGGCCCTGGCTGTTATTAATCAGCCCATTACCCTTATTAATTCGCTGGTGGTTACCGGCACAATCACCGGCAGAACAGGCGGCGTTAAAGGTACCTTTTTTAGACGATTTTGGCCCATCGGCTTCGCAAGGTAGCGTGCAACAACGGCAATGGCCGTTGTTATTGGCCGTTATCGCCTGGTTATTATTAGTATTGGCTAGCAGTCGACCGCAGTGGCTGGGCGAGCCGATCGAACAAGCGATCAGCGGGCGCGATTTGATGTTAGCGGTAGACGTGTCGGGCAGTATGTCCGAAAAAGACTTTGTATTAGACGGCAAGACAGTCGACAGGTTAAGCGCCACCAAACGAGTGGCCAGTGCCTTTATGGACAGGCGCGTGGGCGACCGGCTCGGTTTGATTTTATTTGGCACAACGGCCTACCTACAAACGCCGTTAACCTTCGACCGTAAAACTGTGGTCACCTTGTTGAATGAAGCCTTTATCGGTATTACCGACGATGAACCCGCCACCTCCATCGGTGATGCGATTGGTCTGGCGGTCAAACACCTGAAAAATGAGCAGGCGAATAGCCGCGTCTTGGTTTTATTGACTGATGGTGCGAATACCGCCGGTGAAATAACACCGCTGCAAGCGGCGCAATTAGCCGCTGATAACCAGCTTAAGATTTATACCATCGGCATCGGCGCCGACGAAATGATCGTGCGAAGCCTGTTTGGCAACCGTAAGGTCAATCCATCGCGTGACCTGGACGAAAAGACGCTGACCGCCATTGCTGAAAAAACACAGGGGCGCTATTTTCGCGCGCGCAATAAAGAAGAGTTAGATAATATTTATGCCTTATTGGATCAATTGGAACCAGTGGAAAAAGATAAGCAATTTTACCGGCCGATGAGCGAACTTTATCCCTGGCCCTTAGCCGTCGCGTTAACGCTAGCGGGTTTGATCGTGGTCACGCGCCTGAGGTTTAGATGAACCTGGCCGATTTTCACTTTATAAGACCTGATTGGCTCTGGGCTTTACTGCCACTGGTCGTGCTGATGGCGCTATCGTTAAAAAACAAGCTACAGCAGGGGAGTTGGGCCGAGGTATGCGACGCAGAATTACTACCCTACTTGCTACAGGATAAAACTACACCGCAAACGCGTTGGTTGTTAGGCGGCTTATCACTGGCTGCGGTGTTGGCCATTCTTGCCTTAGCGGGTCCAACGTTGGAACGTTTGGAAACCCCTGCTTTTCGTAATGATGCGGCGTTGGTGGTGGTGCTGGATTTATCGCCCAGCATGAACGCCAGTGATATCAACCCCAGTCGTTTGGTGCGCGCGCGTTATAAAATTGCCGATATTTTAAGGCAGCGTAAGGACGGGGTGACCGCGATGCTGGTGTATTCGGGCGATGCTTTTACCGTCACGCCTTTAACCAGCGACGTCGCGACAATTGAAAGCCAGCTCAATTCGCTCAGCCCAGAGATCATGCCGTCGGCTGGCAAAAATTCAGCCGCCGCGATAACGCTAGCAGTCAATCTGTTGCAACAGGCCGGGCAGCAACAGGGTAATATTTTTCTTATCACCGATGGTATTGCTGACGATATATCAGCGAGCCTTATCGAAGCACTGGGTTCTTATCGCCTCTCTATATTGGGGGTGGGCACCATCGAAGGCGCACCGGTTAAGCAGGCCGCAGGTGGTTTTCTAAAAGACGCTGAAGGCAATATTTTAGTACCTAAATTAAACCCTTCAGCCCTTAGATCGTTAGCCAGTGGCGGCAGCGGCGTGTACCAAAGCATCACTACAAACGATAGCGATATTGATTCCTTGATGGCGAGTTTGGACCAACCCTTTTCAAACGACGACAGTTCACAAAATAACGGCCTGATTGAACAATGGAATGAGCTGGGCGGTTGGTTGTTATTGCTGGTCTTGCCATTGGCCGCGCTCAGTTTCCGTAAAGGCATATTAGTATTCGCGTTGATAACTTTAATTCCATTGCCGCAACCTAGCTATGCTTTTGAGTGGCAAGATTTATGGCAAACCAAAAACCAACAGGCGCAGCGAGCATTTAATGAACAACGGTTTGAGCAGGCCGCCGAGCAATTTCAATCGCCACAATGGAAAGCCGCCGCGCAATATAAAGCAGAGCAATACCAACAGGCGGTGGAGGCTCTAAAACCCATCGAAACGGCGGATAGCTATTACAACCAGGCAAACGCACTGGCGAAGGCCGGGCAGTTACAAGATGCGAAAAAGGCGTATGAACAATCACTCAAGCTAAAGCCGAACGATGAAGACGCGCAATATAATCTAAAACTGGTCGAAGACGCGCTGAAAAAACAGCAACAAAAGGATGATCAACAGGGCGACAAACAGTCTGGTGACTCAAACGAAGAACAAGATCAGCAGAAGGGTGATAAGCAATCGCAAGATGGTCAGCCTCAATCCGGCGAGTCCGATGAGCAAAATGATCAACAGCAGAAGCCTGACGAGCAAGACTCGAGCAAACAAGAATCTGATGAAGCAGAATCAGACGAGCAAGCAGAGTCGCAGCAACAGGCCGATGAATCTGAGCAGCCGTCCGAGGAAGAAAACGCAGCCGAACAGCCCGTTGCACCATCAGGCCCAATGGACGAAAACGAACAGGCCAACGAGCAATTATTAAATCGTATTAAGGATGACCCTGCGGGCCTACTAAAACGTAAATTCAAGTATCAATACGGCCAGCGCCGCCAGCAATAACAGGATTTGAACATGTTAAACAAAGTCTTCTATCAACCGTTACTCAATACCTCTTGCTGGTGTTTAGTTTTGACAATGTTGCTATCAACAAACGCCTTTGCAGCGACTGTTAATGTTTCGGTCGATAGAAACCCAGTCAGCATTAACGACTCCTTTAAACTCATTTTTAGCAGCTCAGAATCACCCGATGATGACCCCGATTTCAATCCTTTAGAAAAGGACTTTCAGGTTCTTAATCAGCAGAAAAGTAGCCAGTCGTCGTGGGTTAATGGCCAATCCACTAAATCCATTAGCTGGACGTTGGATGTGATGGCGAAACAGGCAGGTGAATTAACAATACCCGTTATATCCTTTGGTGATGACGTTACCGCGCCACTGACGATCAAGGTATTAGCGGCAACGGTGCAAAGCGATATAAACCCCAACGACGAGTTGTACTTAGAGGTCAGCGCGACGCCAGAAAAGGCCTATATTCAGGCGCAAGTATTGTATACCGTGCGTTTATTTCAACGGGTAAACATAACGCAAGCGGCGTTGAGCGAACCGAAAGCGGGTAATGCGATCGTCGAAAAGCTGGGTGACGATAAGCAATACAATACGCAGGTAAATGGCGTTCAATACAGGGTAACTGAACGTAACTACGCCATATTCCCACAACAAAGTGGGCGATTGGATATATCACCATTAGAGTTAAACGCACAAGTGGTTATTAGTAGCCCGCGTTCGCGTTTCGGTAGCATTTTTGATTCACAGCGTACGCAGACCAAGCGGGTTTTTTCTAAAGCCCTAACGCTTGACGTACTAGCGGCAGCTGGCAATTTTAAAGCGGCGCACTGGCTGGCTGCCGAGCAAGTGCATTTACAGCAAACCTGGTCGAATGAAGAACTAAGCGTTACCGTGGGCGAGCCATTAACGCGCACCTTAACGCTACTTGGCAAAGGCGTTACCTCAAGTCAGTTACCCAGTATCTCGTTCGACGGCACGCACGCCGCTTTAAAAATGTACCCCGATCAAGCAGTTGTAAAGGATAAAAAGAACCCTGATGGCATTATCGCCTTTAGGGAACAAAAAATCGCCCTGATACCTTCGCAAGCTGGGCAATACCAATTACCAGCGATTGAAATACCCTGGTTCAATACTCAAACAGGGGCGGTTGAGACGGCGACCATTCCAGCGGTAACGCTTACCGCGGTAGCAAAAAATACCTCAACAAACCCAACTTCGACCATGGCAGCGCCACAAGTTGAAGTGCCGGTATTCCAATCGCCACCGTTAGATGCGCCAATAGCCGAGGCTGATAATGATCATTGGCAGTGGATAGCGTTGCTGTTTGGTTTAGGCTGGTTATTAACCGTGTTATGGATAGGTTGGTCGCGGTTTAAAGGGGGCAAGGCAAAATCAGACGCGGTAGACCAACAACTACCACTAAAGCAGGCAATAAAAGAGCTGCAAAAAGCCTGTGCGGCAAACGATCCGAAAAAAGCAAAATTAGCGCTGTTAGATTGGGGTAGGGCGCAATATAACGATAGCAAGCTTGAATCAATCGCCTTAAAGTGTAGCGCGGATTGTCAGGCAGAAATAAAACAACTCAATCAAAGCCTGTACGCCAAAAACGGCACAAATTGGGGTGGCAGTAAATTAGCCCAATTGGTGATAGAGCACAGTAGCAAATTGCAGAAGAAGGGCGAACAGGATGATGTGTTGGAACCCTTGCATCGTTTGTAGTTAGCTATTTTAGACGCTAAATACCTGACGCAGATAGTGCAAACGTCATCAGCCCTTAGAGCTATAAACATGAGCAACAGCATTGTTTCGTTTTGTGCGGAAAATATTGTTGTAGGTGCCGTATGATGGTCTGGATTAACGTTAACCATGAGTTTTATACAGCGTGTTAGCCAAGAAGTTTATAGCAAGGACACTATCGGAATGATGAAGCAGGATACGTTGGATTATCAAAAGTTATTTTTAGAGAATATTCCATTAATGGATGTTCGCGCGCCGGTTGAGTTTTCAAAAGGTGCTTTCCCCCGCAGCCAGAATACGCCTCTGCTGGATGATAAGCAGCGCGAAATGATCGGCACTCATTACAAGCAAAAAGGACAGGATGCCGCTATTGCTCTGGGTTTAAAGCTGGCAACGCCGGAAATTCGCGAACAAAGACTGTCTCAATGGCGGCGATTTATTGAAACGCATCCAGAGGGGTATTTATATTGTTTTCGCGGTGGATTGCGCTCGCGTACGACACAAGCGTGGTTAAAAGAACAAGGCATCGACTACCCACTAATTCAAGGTGGCTACAAGGCCATGCGAACCTTTCTGCTGCAGCAGCTAGAGGTCAGCGCAGCACAAACTCCCTTCGTTATTTTAAGCGGACTGACCGGTTCAGGAAAAACTCGACTGCTGTATCAAACGCAATATCAGGTGGATTTAGAGGGCTTGTCGAATCATAGAGGGTCGGCATTTGGTGGCGAGGTTAACGGTTTGCAACCGATGCAAATTGACTGGGAAAATAAATTATCGATAGCCTGTCTGCAGTATAGGCATCGTTTTCCACAGGCTGGTTTGTTACTGGAAGATGAGGGCAAGCAAATAGGGCGTAATGTTATGCCGCTGTGTTTTTATGAAAAAATGAAGCAAGCACCGGTGGTGTTACTGGAATGTGACCTGGACGCGAGAGTCGGCATTATCCGTGAGGACTATATTGCCAAGAGCTGGCCGCTTTATCAGCAGAAATATGAAACGGAGGCGCGGCAGAAATTCAGCAGTTTCGTACTAGATAACCTGCTCAAAATAAAAAAACGTTTGGGTGGCGTCTTATATACAAAAATTGATGCTTCTTTTCGTTTAGCGCTGGAGAAGCTATTCGCCACAGGGCAAAGTGATTTATTTGATGAAGGTATTGCGCTGCTATTAGAAAAATACTATGACCCCATGTACCGTTATCAATTAGAAAAAAAAGTAAGCCGGGTCACCTTTAAAGGTCCTGAAGCCGATGTTCTCGCCTGGGTAAATGAGCATTTGAAGGATATGAATCATTGATAAGCGCGCCCATATTTAAAGAACTGGTGTTAGTGGGCGGAGGACATAGCCATGCACTGGTTCTACGCCGCTGGGCGATGAAGCCTTTAGCGGGTGTCAGGCTGACGCTGATTAGTCCTCAGACCATGACGCCCTATTCGGGCATGTTGCCAGGTTTAATTGCAGGCCACTACGGCTTTGAGCAAACGCATATTGATCTGGTGAAGTTATCACTATGGGCGAATGTCCGTTTTATTCAGGATAAAGTGATCGCTATAGATGCTGAGGCGAAAACCCTAACGCTTGCAAATCGGCCTGAAATTGAGTTCGATGTGGTGTCTATTGATACCGGCTCAACGCCCAATCAAAGTATTAAAGGTTCGGCAGAATATAGTACGTCAGTAAAACCAATCAGTGACTTTTACGCGCGCTGGAAGCTCATTGAAGAACGGGCCAGGCAGCAAAAAATTAACTCCTTGGCCGTCGTCGGTGGTGGCGCTGGAAGCGTCGAAGTTATTTTGGCTGCGGCCAGTAAACTGCAAAAAACACATCCGACTTTGCAATTTCATTTGATTACCGGTGCAGACGATATTTTAAGCGGCTATAACCGCGCAGTTATAACGCGGGTGAAGCAACAATTCGACAAATATCATATTAACTTACACACCTCTGCACGCGTGACGCACTTGAGTGAGGGTACTATTTATTGCCAGCAGGGCGAGCCGATTTTAGCCGATGAGATCATCTGGTGTACGCAGGCTTCTGGGGCGTCTTGGCTGCAGAAAAGTCAGTTAGATTGTGATGATGACGGCTTTATGAAAGTGCGGCAAACGCTACAATCTTTACGCTACGACTATGTGTTTGGCGCGGGTGATATTGCTAATATGGTGGCCCATCCCCGACCTAAGGCAGGCGTTTATGCGGTGCGACAGGCACCGATTTTATTGGCTAATCTTCGAGCCGTAATACTTAATCAAAAGACCGTTGATTATAAACCGCAGGATGGCTTTTTAAGCCTGTTAGCGCTCGGTGAAAAAAAAGCCACGGGGTCAAAATCCTTCTTTAGCTTTTCGGGTGACTGGGTCTGGCGCTGGAAAGACTCGATTGATCGAAAGTTTATGCAGAAGTTTCATCAACTTCCCCCTTTGCTGATGAGTTCGAGCGCTACGGTTAATCAACGACTTATTGACGGCGATGAACAAGCAGAGCAGCACGACCCTTTAAAGCGTTGCGCGGGTTGCGGGGCGAAAATTGGCACGAAGGTCTTACAACAAATGCTTGATGAGGTGCTGGGGAAAGGTCATTATCAACCTCAAGATGCGGTGCAGATCAGCAATAATTCCGAGATTATTTATCAATCGGTCGATGCGATTAAATCACCGATACAGGATCCCTGGTTATTTGGGCAAATAGCAGTGAGCCACGCGCTGAGCGATCTTTATGCAATGAACCTCAAGCCGGATTCAGCGCAGGTGTTAATTACCTTGCCATACGCCAGTCAAACAATACAAAAGAGACAGCTAAAAATGCTCATGCAGGGTATTTTTATGCAACTGGATGCGCTGCAATGCCGTTTCTTGGGCGGCCACACGTCTGAGGCGGCTGAGTTATCGGTAGGCCTGGTCGTGAATGGCACCCAACAGCAGACACCGTTATTCCATAAGCAAGGTTTAATGCCGGGAGACAAACTTGTTCTCTCAAAACCATTGGGGACGGGCGTTATTTTAGCAGCGGCCATGCAAGGTCTATGTGATGGCGAGGTGTTCAATCAAGCACTATCCTCCATGTTGCAGGCAAATGAGCAAGCGGCCAAACTATTGAGCGAACTTGATGTGCAAGCCTGTACCGATGTAACGGGCTTTGGTTTATTAGGGCATTTGTATGAACTTTGTCAGGCATCGGCTTGCGCTGCAACGTTAAAGTTAAGAGTGATTCCTCTGTTAGCAGGGGCAGAAGCCTTGGCTGAAAAGAATATTAGAAGTAGTCTGTATACGCAAAACCGTCAAACACTTGAAGCGATTACTTGGGACGAAAATGTTATTCAAAACCCACGGTTTGACCTGTTATTTGATCCACAGACATCAGGCGGCTTACTAGCCGGTATACCCGCTAAGAACTACGACGAGTTAGATAAAAGCTTTCATCGCCTGTTCTATACCATTGGTGAAGTGACTCCCTGGCTGGATTCTATGCCGCAAATAACGATAATGAATAAATAAGGTAGTGCTCGCTGCCGCGAGGGCGATCATTTCTTTTGCTTTCCCATCACCTAAAGGCATAAGTCTCATAAATGCGGATAAAAGACATCCACCTATTCGACTAAAAGTTACGAACCAAAGAAAAGGGAACCCTATCGCAACAATTAGTCATTTTTCGGGTTCGCGCTCGGCAATTGCTCCTCGACTTTGTCTCCTGAGTCTTTCTACCGCCTACATCCTTGTAGGCGTGCATTGCTCTACTACAGCACATCCATGTGCTTATAAACTCGCTACGCTCTACCCACAGGGCATAAGTTTCATTGAAGCGATACAGCTACTTCAATTCAGCTTTAAAACAACGCGCTCTCTATTCCGAAAAACAACTAATTATTAACGCGATAAAGGGGAGAGAAGAGCCGTTATCTGGTCGTTTTTTTGATTTAACTCCCCTTTTACCTCACCGAAGAATCGATGCTTTTTACAAAGTTTTCCGCTGTGGCTGCCTGAGCACGTTGCTTTTACGGGCGAGTTCCTCAGCGGTTGGAAAAAGCATCTATTCTGAGGGCACCTTTAGGTGAGGTAGTGGGTGGCATTTTTCTGGTTACTCTTTTGCACCCGAGGGCGCAAGTTATCGCTCAAACGATAAAGCTGTTTGGCTCAGCTATGTTGCTAAAGATAAAAGAGTGACTCGCCTTTTAGGGTGAAATCTAAAATTCAAATGGTCAGCCAGTTTGATAATTAAAAACTAAGTTCTGTTCGTTGCCGCGAGGGTGCTCATTTCTTTTCTTTGTCTGCCACCTAAAGGCCAATCAACTCGCTATGCTCAAATAGCCCACCCGCAGCGCCCCATATACCCAAGTTCCCAATTATGGTAATATGCGCGCCCTGCTCAATTCGGCTGGAACCGCTCCTCAGGGAGTATTTCGCGCTGCACTGATCACATTCTCTTATCTCTCATTTCTAACATAGGCAATAAATATCATGGCTAAAGAAGTAGTTCGCAGCAGACGTCTGCGCAAAAAATTATATTTGGGCGAATTCGCCATTATGGGTTTTGATTTCACCTGCAAAATCAATATTGATTCAGATGAAGGATACGAAGCCTTTATTGAAGCTTTCGCTGATCTGGTAGATTCAAGAAACCTGTTTGTTAGCCTTGATAACATTGGCGAAATGTTTGAAGGTTTTGTCACTTCACATGATCGTTATGGCTCAGCGACTGATGAAGATAGAGCGGCTATCGACGCCATACTCACCGAACAGAGCATTATTTCTGATGTGGTTGTCAACAAACTGGTTGACGTGTTTAACGAACAGTAATAACGATCACTACTGTGGGTCCTGGCTTGATGTTTTCAATACAGGCCCCACTGTTTTTTTGGCTGGTTTCGTTTCGCTTTATAGCAGCAATACGCCCAATAAACCCACATGCCAATTCATAAATATCTAGCGCAATATCCCCCTTCTATTATTAAGCAGGTCAACGACCTCGTTCAGCAGGATCAATTAGCCAGCTTTCTACTCAAACGCCACCCCAATCGCCACGATATTAGCAATGACGAGTTCTTGCGCGACTATGTAATGGCACTTAAAAATCAATATATGAAGAAATCGCCGGCACTAAGCAAGGTGATTTACGATAGCAAATTACACGTCGTACACAATGCACTGGGGCTGCACACCTTCGTGTCGCGGGTGCAGGGTGGAAAACTAAAAAGTAAAAATGAAATACGAGTGAGTGCCGTCTTCAAAAAAGCGTCCGCCGATTTTTTGAAAATGATCGTCGTGCACGAGCTGGCGCATTTAAAAGAAAAGGAGCACAACAAGGCTTTTTATCGTTTATGTGAGCATATGTTGCCGGATTATCGACAGCTTGAATTTGAAATGAGGCTTTACCTTATTCAGTTGGAAGTTGGTGGGGATATTTATAGTTAGTATGGATGTGTTGTTCGATAGTTTTTGAGAGCTCCGAAGTAGGTTTAATGGATAGATCAGCTTGATAGTTAAATTCGCTGCCGCGAAGGCGTTCATTTCTTTTGCTTGCCCAAAAGAAACGAACCAAAGAAAAAGGCACCCAATCGCAAAATAATGAAGGATTTAGGGTATGCGCTAAACTCGCTATGCTCAAACAACGCGCACACTTATCCTAAATCCCTCATTATTTTAAGCGCGATTAAGGGGAATTCAGAATGCGATAAATTAAAAGGAATCGAGTCTGGCCCTAATAATTAATAATTGTTGTGTGATGTGGTGATTGATACGTTTATGGGCAGCGGTTCAATGGCAATTGCTTACCAGACGTCGGGGTAGCTAGAATGATTCTTCATTGATAGCTGTGGTTAGTCGACCGGTAAGTAAAAATGCCTCTTCGTTATCGAATATCCGTAGTTCTTCGCAATCGTCAATAAGATCTTGAATTCGTTCTAGCCAAAGACTTTGTAGGCTATTGCGTTCAAGCATTGGAAGTAGGTCAATAATTGTTTCGGCGGCTAAATTCACTTTATCTCTAATGGTTAACAAATGTATTTTGATATTAGGATTCTTTGGTTCCTCTTCTGTCATAAGACAGGGAATGGAATCAATAATAACTTGAGCAGAACTATTTAATTTTCGGCGTTGCAAATAGAGAATTGTTTCCATTTTTAGTTTATCTCCGACGTGATCGAAGAAAGGTTCAATCATTAACATGCGGCATTCATTGGTCAGCATTTCTGCATTTTGGGTAAGCTGTGTTCTGATCGAATCGACTCTCATTTTATCGAGTTGGGCAGCATTTGTTTTTTTTGCTTCATCGAGTAGTCCCGTACTTACTTCAACTTGTTTTTGGTGGGATTTCTGGCTTGCTTGTAACGCAGCTGTGCTATCCCTTAGCTCTTTCATTTGGATTTTTATTGACCAAATTAGTAAAACGACGGTAAAGAAGGTGAGTATTGGGTTTAGTAGGCCGCCAATATAATCACCAAATAAACCAAATGCTTAAAGTATTTGGGGTCAGAGTAAAAACTCTTGATCTTAGGTAACAATTAAAGAATGCGATTGATGAGCTAATTGGACGGCAAGTTAAGGCTGCAAAACAAACAATTTGACATCCAGCTAAATGTACATACAATGTATTTATGGTTAAATTCGAATGGGACCTCGCAAAAGCCGCGTCAAACAAAAGAAAGCATGGTGTAACCTTTGAGGAAGCAGAGTCTGTTTTCTACGATGATTTCGCTATCCAGTTCTTTGATGAAGAGAACTCACAGCTAGAGGACAGGTTTCTCATGCTCGGTCACAGTAACCAATCAAGGGTATTACTTATTTGCCACTGTGAAAAAGAGTCTGGCAACCTCATTCGAATCATATCAGCACGCAAAGCAACAACTAAAGAGCGTAAGCTCTACAAAGGTGAATGATTATGAAAAAAGAATATGATTTAGTTAAAATGAAGTCACGTAAAAACCCTTATGCCTCCAAGCTTAAAAAACCAGTAACAATGCGCCTTGGTGAAGATGTTATCAATTATTTTAAAGGTATGGCTGAAGACTCTGGTGTGCCTTACCAAAGTTTAATTAATTTATACCTTCGTGACTGCGTATCACAACATCGTAAAGTTGATATATCGTGGAATCAAAAACCCTAACAAAGCATTCAAGCTGGACTTGCGAGAAAAAGCATCGCGAGGCACTTAACTTAAGCATTAAAAATTAAGCTATCTTCGCCACAGCAAAAGCACACATTTATTTCTATAGACTAAACAGCCATTTTTGGTGCGCTGGCTGTATGAATATGACGGGTTTAATTGATACAACAAAGGGTCCTTTGGCTACGGCGGTTTATCTGCGTTTAATTTACTTGCTTAAAGCCCATGCTTAAAAACCGAGCCACCTCTTTATTTTTTAGCGTATTAATCCTTTTGCCAATCCTACTGCTTGGTGTATACCTTGCGTTTCCTTTGATCGCTGAGGCATTGCTTAAAAATACCTTTAATGAGCACGATATTGAGCTGATTGAATTACAGGTTCCTCGACCTTCGTTTAATGAGTTAACGACGAGGAATATTCAACTTGAATCGCTCGCTTTTAGGCTTAAAGATAAAACCGAGGTCGCTATTCGTGGTGTGCGGTTTAGCTTAGAAAATGACGATTTTTATAGCGCGAACATTTCATCTATTACGGTTCAGCGAACGGCTGTTGAAGACAGCGAATCGGTAGAAGAGCTTGATTTATTAACGCTGTTGCCAGCTACCTTGATGCGCGATTTACCCATGGCGCGTTTGTTTGTGCAATCGCTAGCGCTGGACGCTCCAGCGATTAAACTTGATAACCTTATTGTTGATATTTCAAGGGCTAAAATAACCGCGAAGGTGTATTTGAATACTGTTGCGCAGGGTGATGATCGATTACTAACACCGTTTTTAAAGTCTGATATCTCCCTGGACATTTCGCCCGATAATAAAATAGAGCTTCAAGTCAGCGATGCAAATTCAGCGCACTTACTTGGTATTGGATTAAGCCTTTCGACGAAAGAAGACCGGCTGTACGGAACGTTGAATGTTAATAATACGCTGGCGAATGTCGAGTGGCCGATGAGTAACGACGAGATGGTGGTCGTTAAAAACAGCCAATTAAACGCTTCGGCAGAATTTTCTTTACCTGTTAAACAGCGTGTAACGCCGAATGATTTATCGCAGTTGTTAATACATGGCCAGCTGCAACAAAATGCGCATATCTCGGTCGGTAAACAGTTGGGTGATACCCAACTAAGCAGCAATGCAAGTTTGGACGCTTCGCTTGATAAGGGGCAGTGGCGTTTGAGTTTATCGCAGGATAAAACACCTTTTATATTAGCTAAGGGTCGTCTCGCCAGTGCTTTTTATCCGACAGGCCATAAAAAAAAGGGCGGGTTAACGGACACGCTGACAGCTACTATTAATAAACCGCTTGTTATCAAAGGTTCCTTATCGGCCGATGCGGCTATTTCGATTGACGCGGGTGATATGGTGCTGAGTTATCTTGAAGGCAATAAGCAGCTGATTGATATGCGTCTGTCTGACGTTGACGTGGCTACGCCGGATAGCAGCGATGAACAGAAAAACAGCTTAACGCTTTATAGCAAGATAGATATTGATAAGCTTGGCGAACGAGTGGCGCTAAGCGGTCTTTCGCTAGATTCGATCAAGGGCGTTTTGAATAGCCGCGTGAGCGTACAAGCTAACCGTTTACGGCTAGAGCCGTTGTCAAAAAGCCGTATTCTGCTGAGTCATTTTCGTTTTAACGATTATTATGCGAAACAGTTAGCACTGGATGTTCCGCAGCAAGGTATTGATGTTGATTTAAACAGCTTTGAGTTTAGCAATATCGCGTTAGGTTTAGACGGTAAGGGGCTGGTGTTAAGCGACGCGAATATTAAGAAGTGGGCGCTGCAAAGCAAAGTGTCTTTTAAGGCCAATCATTTAGTGCTCGACTCAACCACAGAAGCGATGAACGCGGAGGTATCGGGTGCAAACCACTATGTTCCGCCGCTGGTCGTAAAGACTAATATTCAACTGGATAAAGCCAGCGTTAAAAAAGCGTCGATTAAGCTGGCCAATATTTGCAACGACCCTTTACTAAACGTCAACTGGCGAACCGTTAAAAAGAAGGCTGAAGTGCTGGAGTTACAATGGAAACGAACGTTTTCGCACACTAAAACGCTGCGTCAATGGCTGAATACCTCAGTGATTCCTGTGGACTTTACGCAGGGAACGTTCTCTGGGCGCGTGATCGTTGATATTAATGAAAATAAAACAAACATCAGGGCAGTAGACGTATCGCTAAAAGACATTCAAGGCGTCAATGCGATGGGAACGTTTGAAGGGGTTCAGCTTCGGTTAAGCTCACCTTTGAGACGATCAACACAACACGGGGCTATTAAGTTTGATACCTTACTGGCTTCACTGAACGGCGAGGTGGATGAGTTAAATATGGGCGTTAAGCTAAACGATGTTGCGTTTAATAGTGTTATTTACGACAGACATAGTGATTGGCAGCTAAAGCTACCGTTGATGACTGCTAAGCTATTTTCGGGAGCAATGGAAATTCGTGATGAGGATATTAATTTCAATAAAGAGATTCAAATCAACGTGCTATTGAAGCAGGTAGATTTGTCGGAGCTGATCGCAACCCAGCAAGTGGAAGGTCTGCAAACCACCGGCAAAATGTCGGGCAGTATTCCTATTCGTTACGCAAACGGGCAAGTCCAGGTATTAGACGGCACGATGCGGAGCGTAGAAAAGGGAAAAATTCGCTATTCGACAGCGCTGAGTGAGAGCGGCGATTTAAACGAGCAATTGAAACTGACGCTTGATGTGCTAGAAAATTTTGACTATAGCTCGCTGAATAGCAAAATAGTTTACGATGCCGATACGTTGCTGTTGGAGTCATCTATCGTGGGTAAAAACCCGGATATTAAAAATGGCCAAACGATTAATTTAAACTTGAATACCGAAGTGGGATTGAAAGGAGCGGTTGAAGTTATGCGAATACAATCCGGTATAGATTCCCGAATAGAAAAATTTATGGCGTCAAAAGCGGCGCCAAACACTAAACAATACTTTTGCCAATAAAACCCAGGAGGGTGCTTTATGAATAAAATACTACGTGTAGCTGGTTTAGCGGGCGTATGTTGGATGTTGATATCCAGCATCGGCTGTACACCAACGGTTAGGGTCGAGGCATCGGATAAGCCTATTACGATCAATTTAAACGTAAAAATTGAACACGAGATCAGAGTGAAAGTTGATAAAGAACTCGACTCGATACTATCTGAAGATTCAGGCTTATTTTAAGGAGAGCTAAGATGAAATATTTACTAAGTTTATGTGCGGCTTTATTGATAAGCGTATCGACCACAAGTTTTGCTCTCGACTTGCAAAGCGCAAAAGGCAAGGGTTTAGTCGGCGAAACGCCGTCTGGTTATTTAGCTGACCCCGCTGGTACGGCTTCCGCTGAAGTAAAGGCCTTGATGCAGGATATTAATGCGAAGCGCAAAGTGAAATACGCCGAAATCGCCGCGAAAGTAGGCAAGCCATTGGGAGTCGTTGAACAACTGGCTGGAAAGAAGGCGATTGAAAAAACCGAAACGGGTCGTTTAGTTCAGTTACCAGATGGCTCCTGGGTAAAAAAATAAAATTTTGTAATAACCATTAAATAGTATTAAGTCTTGAAATGATCTAAATATAGAGCCAAAATGCGACCTAAATAATAATGGGGTGGAGTTTATGAAACAAGTTTTAGCCGCATGTTCGGCTAGTATTTCGGAGCTAAAAAAGAACCCGAGTGCATTGATAGCCGAAGCGCAAGGCTCACCAGTGGCGATATTGAATCACAATACGCCTGCTGCCTATTTGATTCCTGCGGAAACATACGAATGGCTAATGGATGCGCTAGACGACCATGAACTCGCAAAAATTGTGGAGCAAAGGCGGAAAGATAAATCTGGAGCAATTGAAGTTGCTTTAGATGATCTATAGGCTAAAGCTTTTACCAAAGGCGTGGAAGGAGTGGAAAAAGATTGCTCCACCTATTCGCGCGCAATTTAAGAAAAAGTTAGAAGAGCGCTTAGTTAACCCAAGGGTGACCGGCGACAAGCTGACCGGCTATGAAAACGTCTATAAAATAAAATTACGTACAGCTGGCTATCGCCTGGCATATGAGGTATTTGACGACGAAATTATGGTGTATGTACTGGCCGTTGGTAAGCGAGAAAAAGATGACATTTACAAAAAGCTCAAACAGCGTAAGTAGTTAAAATATAATGTGTCCAATAAGACCAAATAACTTACTCACCAGCTAAGACCAAAAGTCGGCTGAAGCAAAATAACGCGCTTATATTTTGCACTATATATTATGAGTTAAGACGGTTTTTTCTCAACGCTGACAGGCCGATTTTGATACGCTTGTCTGATGAATTTTAGCGATTTATTCCACGCCGTAAAAAATGACGCACTAGTCATCACCGTTAACCAACGGTTAGCGCGACACTTAAGCTCAAAGATCGACCATGCATACCTTGAACAAGGGGCTAGTAGCTGGTTGTCGCCGACGATTTTATCGTACGATTCATGGTTATTAGGTTTATGGCAACAGCGTTTTGACGATCTCGAATTAGACGTAGAAGCCGCCACCAGTAAAACCTTGCTCAGCCCCGAACAGAGTTTAGCGATATGGGAGCGAGTGATACGGGAGTCGAACGGTGCGGAACTATTAAACGTATCAGCCACCGCTAAGGCCGCCAATAAAGCAAACCAGTTGGCTCTGCAGTGGCATATTAAGCAAGGTCCATTAACGGCCGACAATCTCGATTTATCTGCGTTTACAAGCTGGCAATCCATCTACCAATCTTTGTTGGCTAAGAATAACTGGGTCGATCAGGCGCAATTATTTGAAGTACTGTTTCAATTGTTTGAAAGGCGAAAACTCGATGCGCCAAAACAGATTGTGCTGGCAGGTTTCGACGTATTTAGCACGACACAAAAAAAACTTTGGGAATTCTTACAGAGCCAGGGCGTTGAGCTTAAACAGTATCGGGCTTCTATAATAGAGGCAGAAGTTCAGGTGCTATCTGCGGCGGATCTACAAGTCGAAGCTAAATTCATGGCTCAATGGGCGCGAGAGACGCTACAGGACAATCCGGCGGCACGTATTGGCATTGTGGCGCCGGAGTTGCAATCGAGGCGTGATGCGATTGAGGCGGCGTTTAACACCGCCTTTTTTCCGAGCCTGACGTATGCTTTAGATATACCGTTAAACAAGCCCTATAACGTGTCATTAGGCGAACCCTTATCTAATTTCCCCGCTATTCAACAGGCGCAGCGATTATTAAGTTTTTTTAACCAGGCCCTGCCATTGAATGAGCTGAATAAATTACTCAGGTCGCCTTTTATTGCGGCGGGTAATGAGGAATGGAGCAAGCGCGGGCGACTAGAATTCAAATTGCGTGAGCGGGGCGTTTTAAAGCTCTCAATAAAGCAATTATATAAATGGCTAATACCGAGTAATGACGAAGACGACCTATGCCCGAGTTTATCGCTGGCTTTGACTGAGGTGCTAACGCTATTACAAAGTAAACCGAACAGGGCAAGCGCTTGTGAATGGACAAGCTTGTTTAGACGGCTATTAACAAAGGTGGGTGTACAGGGTGACCGCGAATTGAGTTCGGTGGAATATCAGGTATTTCAAGCCTGGGATGAGGTACTGCGTGCGTTTTCGAGTCTTGATGTGGTGCAGGGCTTAATGACATTCAGCGCGGCTACGGCATCGCTGAGCCGTTTGGTGAATGAACGCGTTTTTCAAATAGAAACGCCGGATACCCCGATTCAAATTATGGGCTTAATGGAAGCGGCTGGGCATAGCTTTGATGCCTTATGGGTTTGTGGCTTACACAATAAGAGCTGGCCACCTGCGCCACACCCCGAAGCATTTTTACCGATCACCGAACAACGCAAACAGGGTCTGGTTCAATCGTCAGCAGATTTGCAGTACCAACTGGCTAAACAGCAAACTCAGCAATGGGCACGGTCCGCGCAAAAAGTGGTATTTAGTTACCCACTTGCCGATGCCAGTGCGCCGCGACAGGGTAGTCCTTTATTGGACGATTATCCGCTCGTAGAAGTGAGCGATGTGTTGCGCGTTTTGCCAAGCAACTTATTACAACAGCGGTTGGGCGGTGAGGGGCTCGTTGCGATGGATGATCAACTGGCGCCTACATTAAATACACAAGGTATAAGCCGCGGCGGCGTTAGCATTATTAAAGATCAGGCGGCTTGCCCATTTAAAGCCTTCGCGCATAAACGCTTATTAGCACGCTCGCTGGAAGAACCAGAACCCGGCATAGACGCGAGATTGCGCGGTAGCCTTGTGCACGCCGCACTCGAGGGTGTCTGGAAACGGATTAAAACACAGCAAAACCTACTGGCCTTATCGATGCAAGACAGGCGCGAGCTGGTTGACTCGGTGATCGTTGAGGTGATGAGACATCAAAGCCAATTTACGCCGATTTTAAGGCATACCCTGGGCCAGCTGGAGTCGCAACGGATTAGCCAATTGTTAATGGACTGGTTGTCGATTGATAGTGAACGCGAGCCCTTTGAAGTGAAGGACACCGAGCTGAAACAAGCGCTCAACGTCGGCCAGCTTCAAATTAATACCAGTATTGATCGCGTTGATACGCTACCAGACGGCTCCACTGCCATTATTGATTACAAAACGGGTAAAGCCTCGTTGAGTAGCTGGTTTGGTGAGCGCCCGGAAGAACCGCAGTTGCCGCTGTACGGCGTATTTGGCGGTGACGGTGTGCGTAGTATCAGTTTTGCGCAACTTAAAAAAGGTGAAGCTAAATATATCGGTGTCAGCGATACGGCTGAAAATTTTAGCGCCTTAAAAGACCTGACTAAGGTTAAAGGCAGCCAGTCAGATTGGGCAGAACAAATGGCTTATTGGAAAACGACAACGACAAAATTGGCGAATGATTTTGTCAGTGGTGATGCTCGCGTTAGCCCGACGATAAAAGCCTGTAATTATTGTGATTTAAGCAGTTTGTGCCGTATTAACGAGCAGTACCTTGCGGAGGTAGATGGCGATGAATAAACCACTAGACATTGCACAACGACTTGAGGCGCTGGATATCAGGCAGTCCTTTATCGTACAGGCACCCGCAGGATCGGGTAAAACCAGTTTGCTCACGCAACGTTTTTTGCGTCTACTGGCGACCGTTAAAAACCCCGAAGAAATTTTGGCGATTACCTTTACCAATAAGGCCGCCGCCGAAATGCACCAGCGAATTATTGAGTCGCTAAAGTTAGCTCAACACCCCAGACCGGCCGATGAATTTAATGGCCAAACCTGGGATATCGCCACTCATGTGCTGCAACACGACGCCGAGAGCGAATGGCACTTATTGCAAAACCCTAATCGGCTGCGAGTTCAAACGATAGACTCCTTATGCGCGAGTTTAACCAGGCAATTACCAGTAACGGCTCGTTTCGGCTCGACGCCGGCGGTTCTACCGGATGCTACGCCCTTGTATATAGAAGCGGCGCGAAACTGTCTGGAAGAGCTGGACGATCAGGGAGACGTAGCTGAGGCGATTAAAATATTGTTATCGCAGGTGGATAATCAAATCTCGCGCGCCGAAAGTTTATTGTCGGCGATGTTGGCCTCACGCGATCAATGGCTACGACATATCATTATCGAGCAGACGGATAATCGTTATGTATTGGAAGATGTATTGCAGCGTTCGATTGAGTCAGTATTGATGCTGGTATCGAGTGCGATTGATGAGAACCAAAAGAAGCAGTTAAGCGACTTATTAAACTATGCCTCGGGCTATATAGCGGATACGGATAGCTCGATTTGCCAGTATGGACAGGACATTGATCTAAACGACACCAGCGCGTCATCAGTTGACGCATGGGGAATGTTGGTGGACTTTTTATTAACAAGTGATGGCTCGTGGCGCAAGCAGGCCAATGCAGCGATGGGCTTTCCTGCACCGAGCGGCAGCAAAGATAAACTCGAAAAAACCCTGTTTGATGAAAAGAAAAAGCAATACAAGGCCTTGCTCGAAGAGTTGGCAGAAAACGAGCCTTTACTCGATGCACTGGGCTGGGTTCGTTGCTTGCCGTCGGCGAACTATTCAGAGCAGCAATGGCAGTTTATTCAGGCCTTATACGTTGTATTACCCAGAGCAGTAGGGCATTTACGCCTGGTATTCCAGCTGCGCGGCGAAGTGGATTTTTGTGAAGTATCTTTATCGGCGAGTCATGCGCTGCACGATGCGTCTGGCGTTACCGACGTCGGTTTAAAGCTGGATTACCAACTACAGCATATCTTGCTGGACGAGTTTCAGGACACCTCGGAAACGCAATTTATGCTGATGAAAGATCTGGTGGCCGGTTGGCAACCCGGCGATGGGCGAACGCTGTTTTTAGTGGGCGACCCGATGCAATCGATTTATCGCTTCCGCCAGGCGGAGGTGGGGCTGTTTTTAAAAACCCAGCAAGAAGGCCTGGGCGAAGTGCGGGATATTAAACCGCTGACTATTTCGGTTAACTTTAGATCCCAGGCAGGTGTGGTGGACTGGGTGAACAGGGTCTTTGAACGGGTGATGCCTGAACAAGACAATTTGTATAGTGGGGCCATATCGTATAAATCGTCACAGCCATTTAAAGACGACCTGTTAGCGGATCAATCGGTATGTTATTACGCCCACGCTGATCGGCAGGCCGAAGGTCAGGCGTTACGGGAATTGATTCAGCGCATCAGGAAAGAACGGCCGGACGAGTCGATTGGCGTCTTGGTGCGTGGTCGGAAAAGTCTGGCAGATTTAGTGGTGGCCTTAAACGATGCGGGCGTGGCGTATCAGGCGACCGATATTGATCCGTTGAATAAACGCCAAACGGTAATTGACTTGATGTCGTTAACGCGCGCTTACCTGCAAGCGGCGGATCGGGTTGCCTGGTTGTCGATACTTCGAGCGCCCTGGTGTGGCATGAGTTTAAGCGATATGCATGCCTTATTAGCAGAATGCCCCGAAGCGAATATTTGGGATTTATTGCAGCAAGAGGCTAGATTGTCGATGCTAAGCGAAGCGGGGCAGCTGAGCCTACGGCGCTTAATTAACGCGCTAACAGTGGCCTTTAATCATCGCGAACGTTTGAGCGTTGCAGAAATAATAGCTGGCTTATGGAGCGAATTGCTAGGTCCTGAGTGCTTAAGATCAGTCGCCGAACTAAACGACGCGCAGCGCTACTTTGAGTGCTTGAAGGAATTAGACGGAGCGGGACAATCGCTTGATTTAAAAGTGTTGAATGAACGGGTCGAAAAATTATATGCAGCGGCAGATGTGAGTGCGCCGGACGGCTTGCAAATTATGACCGTTCATAAAGCAAAAGGGCTGGAGTTTGATCACGTTATTTTGCCCGGTTTAGATAGAAAATCGGCCAACGATGATAAACGTTTACTCGCGTGGTTAGAGCGGCCTTCGGAAATGGAAGGGGAGAGTGAATTACTAATAGCGCCGTTGAAAGAATCAGGCGGTGATGCAAACGAACCTATCAGTCAGTATTTGAATAAAATCGAACAGCAAAAGTCGCTGCATGAAAGTCAGCGCTTATTATATGTAGCCGCTACGCGCGCAAAAAAACAATTGCACTTAAGTTTTTGTTTAAAAATTGACGATAAAACGGAGCAGGTCAAAACGCCGTCGTCTAATACCTTGCTGGGTATGTTATGGCCTTATATAAAACAGGATGTTTCGTTTAATCAAGGTGATATTTTAGATAAGAACCCCCCCGTAACTAATTGTAATATCTATAAGTTAATTTCAGATAACATTGAAAAACAGGATACTCATTCATTAGACTTTAAACAATTGAGTGTACAAAAATTTAAGCAGCAAACGAACCTTGTTGAGTTCGATTGGGCGACGGATACGGCCGCGGCTATCGGTACCGTGTGCCACCAGATGATGCAGATATTAGGTGAAAAAGGCGCCAGTCCGACGAACGATAAAACGCTTTTATCGTCAGAAAAATTTATAGCTCACCTGCTACTAGAGGCGGGTGTGTTGCCGCGAGTTATTGATGATTCGGTCCAGCGCGTGAAGCAAATTTTAACTAATTGCCTGCAAGATAAACGTGGTCAATGGGTTCTTAATAAGGGTCATGAAGCTAGCGAATTCGAATTCGCGCTATCGGGCGTTATTGATAATGAAATTGTACATTGCCGACTGGATCGTACGTTTGTAGCGGAAGGTCAGCGCTGGATTATTGATTATAAAACCAGTCGTCACGATGACGATAATAAGGAGCAATTTTTGGAAGATGAAGTCTCGCGTTATAAAGCGCAACTAGAACAATACGCGCAATTGATGGGGGCCATCGATCCACGGCCCATTATGCTGGGGCTTTATTACCCAGCGTTCGGCGGCTGGCGTAGTTGGGAGTTTAAACGCGATGCGATCTAAATGGCTTGTTGTAGCTGTAATAGCTGTGGCGCTAACGGCTTTTTATTTACTCGGTTTCGAGCGCTACTTTGATTTAAGTTTCTTAAAAGAACAGCGTGCGGATTTTATTGTCTATTACGAGGCGAATCCGTGGCAAACGTCCGCCTGGTTTTTCCTTATTTATATTATTTCAACCGCCGTTTCAATTCCCGGCGCGAGTATCTTAACCCTCGCGGGTGGTGCGGTTTTTGGCCTGTTTTGGGGCGTGGTGTTGGTGTCCTTTGCTTCCACCATCGGCGCGAGCCTCGCGTTCTTGTTATCGCGTTATGTGCTGAAAGACACCGTGCAGGGCAGGTTCTCAGACAAACTGGCCGACCTTAATGCAGGCATAGAGAAAGAGGGCGCTTTTTACCTGTTCACGCTTCGTTTGATTGTGGTATTCCCTTTCTGGTTAATAAATTTACTGATGGGCTTAACGCCGATTAAATTGCGAACCTACTTTTGGGTCAGCCAACTGGGGATGTTTCCGGCAACGATATTGTTCGTTAACGCGGGCACACAATTGGCAAAAGTAGAACAAGTGTCAGATATTTTATCGCCCGCTATCGCCATTTCCTTTGCCTTGCTGGGTCTGTTCCCGTTAATCGCAAAATCAATTCCATGCGTTATACGTCGCTACAAGGTATTGAAAGCCCATCAAAAACCCGAGACGTTTGATTACAATTTGATCGTTATTGGCGCCGGTTCGGCGGGTTTGGTTAGTTCGTATATCGCCGCAACCGTTAAAGCGAAAGTGCTATTGATCGAAAAAGATAAGATGGGTGGTGATTGTTTGAATACCGGCTGCGTGCCATCAAAATCACTCATTAAGTCCTCACGCTTTCTGGCCGATTTAACTCAGAGCAAGCGCTATGGCATTAAAAGCGCCAGCGCGGACTTTGAGTTTAGCGAGGTCATGCAGCGGGTATCATCCGTCATCAAACAGATTGAACCGCATGATTCGGTAGAACGTTATACCGAGTTGGGTGTTGAGTGCCTTCAAGGCGAAGCACGCGTCTTATCACCATGGGAGGTCGATGTTAATGGTAAGAAAATCTCTAGTCAAAACATCATTGTTGCGACCGGTGCTAAACCACGCGTGCCGGGCATTGAGGGTTTGGATCAGGTTAATTTTTATACCTCGGATACCATCTGGTCGCTACGCGAACGTCCAGAACGATTACTGGTGATTGGCGGCGGGCCGATTGGTTGTGAACTAGGCCAAAGCTTTAGTCGCCTAGGTTGCAAGGTCACTATTATAGACATCGCTGATAGAGTTATGCTGCCCGAAGATGAAGATGTCGCAAGCCTGTTAATGACACAGCTTGAAGCTGAAGGAATTGAATTAAAGCTTCAGTACTCGGTTGACTCGTTTAGTGTTGAGAACGGTCAACAATTTGCTTCCATCAAAACAAAACAGGGCGCTAGTATGCAGCTTGGTTTTGATGCGGTTCTTCTTTCCATCGGCCGCCAGGCCAATACGACAGGAATGGGGCTGGAAGAACTCGGTGTACAAACGACGCGCTCGGGTACGATTGAAGTGGATAAATACATGCGAACCAGCGTGCCGACGATTTACGCCTGCGGTGACGTGGCGGGACCGTACCAATTTACCCATACCGCAGCGCATTATGCCTGGTACAGCGCAGTTAATAGCCTGTTTGGTGACCTGTGGCGTTTTAAAGCGGACCATCGAGTGATCCCGCGAGTGACCTTTACGGACCCCGAAATAGCCAGCGTCGGCTATAACGAGCAATCAGCCAAAGCCGCTGGTTTAGTCACTGAAACAACGCTATTCAAATTAGACGAATTAGATCGAGCCATCGTAGACGGTAAAACAGAAGGCTTTATCAAGGTATTAACGCCACTCGGCAAAGATAAGATTTTAGGCGTTACTATCGTCGGTGAACACGCCGGCGAAATGCTCGCCGAATTTGTATTGGCGATGAAGCACGGCTTAGGCTTAAATAAAATATTAGGCACGATTCACGCGTACCCCACCTGGGCCGAAGCGAATAAATATACCGCCGGAGTGTGGAAGAAAAACCATAAGCCGGAAAAACTGCTCAAGTTACTTGAGCGGTTCCACAAAGCAAGAAGAACATAATATGCACCCGACCCTGGACAGATTAAAACAGACCGATTTTCCTGCGATATACCGAAATACGCTTGAAACCCTACAGGTGAATTTAGGCTATTTATGCAATCAATCGTGTTTACACTGCCACGTGAACGCGGGGCCGACGCGTAAGGAGCTAATGGATAAAGCGACGATTGATGACTTGTTTACGTTTATTGACCAGCAAGGAATTAAGACGCTTGATTTAACCGGCGGAGCGCCGGAAATGAATCCGCACTTCGAATACACCGTTAGTGAAGCCACGAAACGTGGGTTAACCGTTATAGACCGATGTAACTTGACGATTCTTGAAGAGCCGGGCTATCAACACATCGCTACATTTTTAGCCGATCATAAGGTGCAAATCGTTGCCTCTTTGCCGTGTTATTCGAGCGATAATGTCGATGCGCAACGCGGCGACGGTGTATTCGCTAAGAGCATCACGGCGCTGCAAAAGTTAAATTCACTAGGCTATGGTAAAGAATTGGAATTAAGCCTCGTGTATAACCCGCAGGGTGCTCAGTTGCCGCCAGACCAGGCCAGTTTAGAGTTGGAATACAAAGAGCACCTGTTCGATAACTTTGGCATTCAATTCACGCGTTTGCTAACGATTACGAATATGCCGATTAAGCGATTTGGTAGCACCTTGATTTCTAAAGGTCAGTTTGACGACTATATGAACGTTTTAAAGTCGGCTTATCAGGCGGTTAATCTCGATAATGTGATGTGTAAGAGTATGTTAAGCGTTGATTGGCAAGGCTTTGTGTACGATTGTGATTTTAATCAAATGCTCGACCTGCCCGCTGGCATCGATGGCAAAAAGAGGCATATTTCAGATTGTTTGCAGCAGGATTTTAAACAACAGGCAATAAGCGTTGCCGACCATTGCTATGGCTGTACTGCGGGGAGCGGTTCTAGTTGTGGTGGTGCATTAAAGCTGAGTTGAACGGCCGTACCGTTCATACGAAACTTATGGTCTGTGACCATTACATAAGGGTAAAAAAATGGATATGAAAAACAGTGTAGTAGAACGTTATAGCGAAGGAGCTGAAGCCGTGCAGCCAGCGCTATGTTGTCCGGTGGATTATGACGCCAGCTTACTGGCGATGTTGCCAAAAGAGGTGATCGAAAAAGACTATGGTTGTGGCGACCCATCGCGTTACGTGCAAGACGGTGACGTGGTATTAGACCTGGGTTCAGGCTCGGGCAAAATTTGTTATATGGCTGCGCAGTTGGTGGGTGATTCTGGCCGCGTTATAGGCGTTGATATGAATGATGAAATGCTCGCCCTTGCTCGCAAGTATCAGCCCGAAATGGCGGAGAAATTAGGTGGCGATAAAGTTAGTTTTGTTAAAGGTCAAATTCAAAATCTAGCGCAAGATTTGGATAACCCAGAAAACAAAGAGCCGCTGATTGCTGATAACTCAGTCGATTTGGTGTTGTCTAATTGCGTACTCAACTTAGTCAACGACAGCGATAAAAAGCAATTGGTCGAGGAAATATTTCGCGTGGTTAAACCCGGTGGACGTATCGCCATGTCGGATATCGTTGCGGATGAAACGATTCCTGATCACTTAAAGGCCGACCCAGAATTATGGTCGGGCTGTATTTCGGGCTCGTTCCTTGAAGACGAGTTCTTAGAGAGCTTCAAACAAGCCGGATTTTTAGCCGTTAAATGCGACAAATGGGATGCAGAGCCGTGGCAGGTGGTCGAAGGTATCGAGTTCCGTTCGGTAACCATTACGGCTGTGAAGGGTGCAGATGTACCCTGTATAGATAAAGGCCACGCGGTTATCTACAAGGGCCCTTATGCTGAAATAACCGACGACGAAGAGCACGTTTATTATCGTGGTAAGCGGATGGCGGTTTGTGAGCGGACTTACAATTTTTTGATTGATGGGCCGTATGGAGATGACTTTATTGGCATCCCTCCGTCGCAAGAAAGCGAAGGTCAGCTTTGGTGCGCACCCGCTGGAACCCTCAGACCGGTAAGTGAAACAAAAGGCTCGCAACACAGCCACGCTAAAACGGGCGGGTCCTGTTGTTAACTTGAGTTTTGTTTGGGCGTTAGTATGCCGCTAATATCGGTCATTATCCCGTGTTTGAATGAAGCGGTAACGCTACCGGAGACGCTGGCATCTCTACAAGCATTGAAGCAGCAAGGCGTAGAACTGATTGTTGTTGATGGAGGTAGTAGCGATAACACGGTTGCATTGGCGACGCCATTGGTGGACAAGATGCTTATTGCGCCAGCTGGGCGATCTAATCAGCTCAATAAAGGTGCGGAAGTAGCTCAGGGTGTATTGCTGGTTTTTTTACACGCCGATACGCGCTTACCTGCTGATGCCCATGTTTTGTTGCTGGGTGCGGCGAATTCAGAAACTTGCTGGGGCCGCTTTGACGTTCGATTAGATGGTCAACAATGGGCGTTTAGGCTGATTGAGAAGCTGATGAATTGGCGTTCCTGTTTAACGGGTATAGTCACAGGCGATCAGGCGATTTTTGTGTCAAAAGCATTATTTGAAGAGGTGGGAGGGTATCCACCGATTGCGTTGATGGAGGATGTAGCCATCAGTAAGCTTCTTAAAAAACGCAGTAGGCCGGTTTGTTTCCATAGCGCCGTTATAACGTCTAGCCGCCGTTGGCAACAAAATGGCATTTTACGTACCATTTTGTTGATGTGGCAATTACGCCTGGCTTACTTTTTTAACGTTGAGCCAGACGTATTGGCAAAAAAATACCGAGCTAATCAGGAGTAGATGACGTTAATGTTGGTTTTTACCGGAAGGTAATTTTTCGATTAAAAGCTGCTTCAAGCGCTCCAGTAAAGCCGTATCTTCAATCATTTTGTCGTTAGCGTCAGTGATGTAGAAAATATCTTCGGCCTTTGTGCCCAGGGTTGAAATCTTTGCATTTCTAACGTTGAGCTTACATTCACTAAAGCACTGTCCGATACGAGAAAGCACGCCGGGTTCATCGTGTGTATTAATTTCAAGCACGGTATAACGCTGCAGGTGATCGTCTTTAAACTCGATGGTTGTTGCCGTGTCAAAGTGTTTGGACTGACGCGTCTCGTGGCGTTTGACTGATAGTAGGGCCTGGTCAGGGTGGAGTAAGTTTTGACGCAAGGTATTGGCAATGAGTTGCCCGCGCTGCAGGTCGGCAATTGGAGAACCATCGGCCTCCAGGATATGGAAACTGACGAGCGCTATACCTTTGTGAGTGGTAATGATTCTGGCGTCGAGAATATTTAAGGCTAACTGATCTAGCGTGGCGGTACATAATGCAAAAGTGCCGTGTCGATCATCGATATAAATAAAAACTTCGGCGCCGCCACGGTTTGTCTGCGGACGCAGTAAAACCAGCGGTAATTGATCTTCATTGCAAGAGGAGATGGCGAGCGTGTGCCAGATGCTGTCGTCAACAGAAAACCTGGAGAAATAGTCTTTGCTGATATTGCGCCAGACGGCATTGATTTTGTCGTCTTCGAGCCCCCGGGCGTGCAGCCCCAATCTAGCCTGGTACTGTAATTCTGTGTACTTATCGTCGTCTTCTTCTTCGCTGAAAGTTTGCAAACCCCTGCGAAGAGCTTTTTGCGTATTGTAGTAAAGTTCTTTTAATAAGGAGCCTTTCCAGTCGTTCCAAAGGGTTGGGTTGGTGGCCCTGATGTCGGCAACGGTTAATAGGTACAGGTAGTCCAGGTATTCCAGACTACCGATTTTTGAGGCGAATTTATGGATAACCGCCGGGTCATTAATGTCTTTACGCTGAGCGGTCATGGACATGAAAAGGTGGTTTTTCACCACCCAACCCACCAGATTGCTATCGTAGTTATTGAAATGGTGCTTTTTACAAAACGCGATGGCATCAACCATACCGAGGTCGGCGTGATTACCGCCGCGGCCCTTGGCGATATCATGAAATAAGCCTGCTAAGTAAAGAAGTTCTGGCTTTGGAATATTTTTAAAGACCTCGTTGCAATGAGGTAGTTCATCACGGTGTTTGTCCAGGGCGAAACGGCGTAAATTCCTAACGATAAACAAGGTGTGCTGATCGACCGTGTAGGCGTGGAATAGGTCGTACTGCATTCTCCCAACGATGTCGTTAAAGGCCGGTATATAGGTCCCCAGGACGCCGTATCTATTCATTCGTCTGAATTGACGGGTGATGCCGTGGGGTTGGCGAAGGATATCGAGGAATAAATGTTGTGCTTCAGGGTTAGATCTAAAGTCATCATCAATTAAATGCAAACTTTCTCGTATTAAGCGAATCGTTGCCGATCTAACGCCTTTAATATCGACGTGTTTTTGTAGTTGGAGGAATACGTCTAATAAGGCGGTGGGGTGTTTTTTAAAGGTATCAGGGTGCGTGACTTCCATATAACTATTGACGACCCTAAAAGACTCATTGATGGGGTGCACGTCGAGCACTTTGTTTTCCATCGCTTCGGTAAATACCTGGAGCACTAATTCGTTGATGCGCTCAAGATCCATCACGGTTCGGTAATACTGTTGCATAAAACCTTCAACGGCCAGGTTGTTGTCGCCATCCTCAAAACCGAACGCGAGGGCTAAACTCTTTTGGTAATCAAATAATAAACGGTTTTCTGGGCGGTTAGCCAGCAAGTGAAGCTCAAAGCGAACTTGCCAAAGGAAACGCAGGCCTTTTATAAGGGTTCGGTATTCGCGCTTAGTTAAAAAGGCGTTATTGACTAATTCGCCTAAAGAGTTTGAACCGAAATAACGTTGGGTAATCCACTGGATGGTTTGAATGTCGCGCAAGCCGCCAGGCCCTTCTTTGATATCCGGCTCAAGGTTGTAGGCCGTATCGCCAAATTTTAAGTGCCGTTTATGTTGTTCGTTGACTTTTTCATGAAAAAACTCAATCGGTGCCCAGATTTTATCGGCGCTAGTTTTCTCTTGCATTTGCTTGAATAAATTTTCGGAGCCGGTGAGCAGCCTGGCTTCCATTAAGTTGGTGATGACTGTGATATCTAATTGAGACTGCTCCAGACAGTCATTGATAGTGCGCACGCTAAGACCGGGCTTAATGCCGATATCCCAAAGGAAAGTAGAGAAAGATTCGATGCTGGATTGGTATTGCGCCAGCTTAGCTTCACCAAAAATAATTAAAAGATCAATATCGGAAAAGGGATGCAACTCAGCTCTGCCATAGCCACCGGTAGCAACGAGTGAGAATTCATCGGCGCCTTCGGCTAAAAAATCTCGCCAGCAATTAATCAGCAGCTTATCAATAAAATCACTGCGTCCTTTAAGCAGCGTTTCTATCGTTTCGTCAGACTTTGAGCGCTGCATAAGTGCATCGTTAAAGTTTGCAATAAGGGATTTAATCTCTGCAATGTTACTTGAAGTCGTGTGAGGCTGGGTCGGGCTACTCATGATGTATAGAGTTCTGAGGGGATGTTGGTCGGCTCAATAGCTTCATTGTTACGTACGGTAAAGATTTCAAAGCCACTGGAAGTGACCGCGAGGGTATGCTCAAATTGTGCCGATAGGCTTCTGTCTTTAGTGACGACGGTCCAGTCGTCGGAGAGTAATTTTACCTGCCTCTTGCCCGCGTTAATCATCGGTTCAATAGTAAATGTCATGCCTTCTTCGAGTGTGATGCCAGTATCTGCTTTACCGTAATGCAACACTTGGGGTTCCTCATGAAATACGCGACCTATGCCGTGACCGCAGTATTCCCGAACGACGGAGTAACGCTTACTTTCCACGTAGGTTTGAATGGCGTGGCCGATATCACCGAGTTTTATACCCGGTTTAACCATGCTGATACCGAGGTATAAGGCTTTTTGTGTGGTACTAATCAGCCGTTTGGCAAGGATGCTCGGTTCACCAACCACAAACATTTCACTAGTGTCACCGTGGAACTCGTCTTTAATGACGGTGATATCAATATTAACGATATCGCCCTTCTTAAGTTTCTTATGGTTAGGGATGCCGTGACAGACCGTTTGATTGACGGAAGTGCAAATTGATTTTGGAAAGCCGTGGTAGTTGAGCGGCGCAGGGATGGTTTTTTGATGCTCGACCATAAAGTCATGGCAGCGCTTGTCTAGTTCTTCGGTGGTAACACCGGCTACGACATATTCAGCGATCATTTCAAGCACGTCAGCGGCTAATCGACCAGCGACGCGCATTTTTTCGATTTCATCGGGTGTTTTTAAGGTTATACTCATAACTCAAGGAAGGTGTATTTTATGGAAGATAAGTTGTCGATTATAGCGGTTTAAATTGTCGTTTTCAGTTAAATATGGTATAAAGCGTCGCCACTTTCGGCAACAACGATCACATGCATCAAAACATCCGGTAGGGTGCTTGAGTAATTTCAGGTTACCGTTTGGGGATGCGTGGTAGTTATCAACCCGAGTCGCATCAGTTTAACTGGTGGGCTATAACAAAGAAGGAAATAATTAATGTTTAATATCACAATGCGTGAAATGCTCGAAGCAGGTGTTCATTTTGGTCACCAAACGAGATACTGGAATCCTAAAATGGCCCCTTACATATTTGGTGAGCGCGGCAAGATCCATATTATAAACTTGGAAAAAACACTGCCATTATTTAATGACGCACTGACTTTTATCAATAAGTTGGCGGCAAACAAGGGCACGATCATGTTTGTTGGTACAAAAAAAGCGGCGCGTAAAACGATTTCCGAAGAAGCGAAACGCTGCAATATGCCGTATGTCGATCACCGTTGGTTAGGTGGTATGTTGACAAACTTTGGCACAATCAAAAAATCAATTGGTCGTTTAAAAGAACTTGAAGCGATGCGCGAAGACGGTAGTTTGAACCGCTTCAGCAAAAAAGAAGGTCTCAAATTCATGCGTCAGCTAGAAAAACTAGAGCGTAGCGTGGGTGGTATTAAAGACTTAAAAGGCCCGCCTGACGCTATTGTAGTTATGGACGTTGGCTATGAGAAAATTGCGATTAAAGAAGCCATTAAGTTAGGCATTCCTGTTATTGGTATCGTGGATACTAATAATAAACCTATTGGCGTTGATTACGTTATTCCAGGCAACGATGATTCAATTAGAGCGTTAACGCTGTATTGCCAAAGCTTTGCAGGAGCCATTCTTGAAGGTAAAGCGAGCGTTATTAAAGAACTCATAGAGAACAAAGAAGTGGCTAAAGCCGTTTCAAAAACGCCTGTTAAGAAAAAACCAGCGGTGAAAAAAGCAGCCGCGGTTGAAGAAAAAGCTGAAGTTGAAGCAAAAGTAGAGACCGAAGTTAAAGAAGTTAAAGAAGTTAAAGAAGTTAAAGAAGCTAAAGCTGTCAAAGAAGTGAAAGAAGTGAAAGAAGTGAAAGAAGTTAAAAAAGCTAAAGCTGTTAAAGAAGTTAGCAAAGAGGGATAATCACTGCTTTGCAAGTCAATATTGAACGCCTCCTGATGGAGGCGTTTTTACAAACAATTATTTATTGAGGTTTTTGAAATGAGTATTACAGCTGCAATGGTGAAAGAGTTACGTGAAAGAACAGGCTCTGGCATGATGGAGTGCAAAAGAGCATTGGTTGAAACGGGTGGTGATTTAGAAACAGCCATCGAAAATATGCGGAAATCAGGCATGGCTAAGGCCGATAAGAAAGCGGGCAGAATAGCGGCAGAAGGTGTTATTAAAGTGGCAACGTCTGACGATGGCTCCGCTACGTCTATCGTTGAAATCAATAGCGAAACAGATTTCGTCTCACAGGGAGATGATTTTATTAATTTTGCAACTGCGGTCGCGAATACCGTAGTTTGTAATGACGTTACTGAAGTAGCTACTTTAAACGAGCTGACGCTGGCGGGTGATTCTGTAACCGTCGATAATAAAAGACGCGCATTAATCGCTAAAATTGGCGAAAACATTAATGTAAGACGTTTCCATACGATTAAAACTGATGGCAGTCTCGTTGGAACTTATATGCACGGAATTCGAATTGGTGTATTGGTTGAACTTGAAGGTGGTAGCGTTGAGTTGGCTAAAGATATTGCTATGCACATTGCTGCGACTAAACCACTGTGTATTTCTGAGGCTGAAGTTCCTGCTGAAGAAGTTGAAAAAGAAAAAGAAATCTTTCGAGGTCAGGCGGCTGAAAGTGGAAAACCGGCAGACATCGTTGAAAAAATGATTGTTGGTAAGATTAAAAAATACCTTAAGGAAGTGACCCTTTTGGGACAGCCTTTTGTAAAAGATACTGATGTAACGGTAGAACAACTGTTAAAGTCTAATAATGCCAGCGTACGCTCATTCATACGTTTTGAAGTAGGCGAAGGCATTGAGAAAAAAGAAGAGGATTTTGCTGCCGAAGTGATGGCTCAAGTACGAGGCGAATAATTAATGACTGAACTAGCGTATCAACGGATATTATTGAAGTTAAGCGGAGAAGCCTTTATGGGCGATGCTGCTGGTGGTATTGATGGCGCTACGGTACTGAGGCTCGCGAAGGAAATAAAAGAGCTTTGCGATACAGGTGTAGAAGTTGGGTTGGTGATCGGTGGCGGCAATATATTGCGCGGCTCGGAAATTGCGTCTAAGGAGCTAAACCGTGTCACCAGTGACCATATGGGCATGCTGGCTACCGTTATTAACGCACTGGCTATGCAGGATTCACTTGAATCGTTGGGGCAGTCTGTTCGCGTGATGTCTGCGCTGCAAATTAATCAAGTTTGTGAAGACTTTAAGCGTCGCAGAGCGATTAGGCATCTAGAAAAAGGTCGGGTTGTTATCTTTGCCGCAGGCACGGGCAACCCATTTTTCACCACGGATTCGGCTGCTAGTTTACGAGGTATTGAGGTGGACGCTCAATTACTGATTAAAGCTACCAAAGTTGATGGTATTTACTCCGACGACCCAGTTAAAAACCCTGATGCAGAATTTTACTCGCGCATTAGTTTCGATGAAGCCATTGATAGACGGCTGGATGTGATGGACGCGACGGCTTTAGTTTTATGCCGTGACCATAAGCTGCCGTTGAGGGTGGTTAATATATTTGATAAGGGTGCCATTAAACGGGTGGTCGAAGGCGAAGATATAGGTTCCTTAGTAGAATAACAGTAGAGAATATTATGATTGAAGATATTGTTAAAGATGCCAACGTACGCATGGGGAAATCGGTAGAAGCTTTTCAAAAAAGCCTCGCTAAGATTCGGACAGGGCGTGCACACCCAAGTTTATTAGAGCAGATAGTTGTGTCTTATTACGACGTGGACACGCCGTTAAATCAAGTAGCAACCGTCAATATAGAAGACGCTAGAACCTTATCGATTATGCCGTGGGAAGCGACGATGATCGGCCCGGTAGAAAAAGCGATTATGAAATCTGATTTAGGGCTCAACCCTGTAACAGCGGGTAATGTCATTCGTGTGCCAATGCCGCCGTTGACCGAAGAAAGACGTAAGAGCTTGGTGAAAATTGTCCGTAATGAAGCTGAGAACGCTAAAATTGCGGTTAGAAATATACGCCGTGATGCTAATTCTGAGTTCAAAGAAGCGTTAAAAGAAAAAATGATCACAGAAGATGAGCTCCGTGCCGGTGAAGAGCGCATTCAAAAAGTGACCGACGAACACGTCGTGATCGTTGATAAGCATCTTGGCGTTAAAGAAACCGACTTGATGTCAATGTAGTGTTTAGTTATTGACCCTGCCTTGTTAGCGATAATTCTTCAAAATATAAGTGTTGCTCTTTTCAATAAAAGAGATATAGAGAATTGTTGTGCAAGAAAACATAAATAAACCTAGCCAACTCAGTATACCCAAACATATAGCCGTCATCATGGATGGTAACGGTCGCTGGGCAGTACGACAAAATAAACCGCGCGCTTTTGGGCATAAAGCTGGGGTTGATGCATTAAGGAAAACGATTGAATCCTGTGTATCTCATGGGGTAGACACACTGACTGTGTTTGCCTTTAGTAGTGAAAACTGGCTTCGCCCAAAGCAAGAGGTCGATGTACTGATGGGCCTTTTTTCGCTGACACTAAAAAGCCAGGCCTCGGCGCTACAGAAAAACAATATCCGATTAAAAGTAATAGGTGATCGTTCGCGATTTTCATCTGGCTTACAAACTAAAATCGCAGAGGTAGAAGCGTTAACGAATGAAAATTCGGGTTTACGGCTCATCATCGCCGCCAACTACGGTGGACAATGGGACGTTGAGCAGGCCGTTCAGCTTTTATTAAAGCACTCGGAAGATAACCATCAGTCTACTACAGAGCTTAAGGTGAAGGACTTCCTATCGACGGCGGGTGTTCCTGACCCAGATTTGTTTATTAGAACGGGCGGCGAAAAAAGAATTAGTAATTTTTTGCTTTGGCAGATAGCTTATAGTGAGCTCTACTTTACAGATGTTCTATGGCCAGATTTTGATGAAGAAGCGCTTGCTGAGGCTATTAAGTGCTATTCCTCGCGTCAACGCCGGTTTGGACATACCAGTGAACAAATAAATAATACCGTGCCAAAATTATGAGTAGTCTGCTACAGCGGATATTAACGGCGGTTGTTCTTATTCCTGTCGTTTTGTGGGTCGTCTTGTTTTCGCCAGAGCAAGTGTTTGTTATTGCGTTGAGTTTAATCGTGTTGATTGCCGCCTATGAATGGGCTGCATTGAGTGGCATAAAGGACCCAATCAAACAATGCTTTCTCGCAGTCATACTGCTGGCCATTGCTTTTGCTGTTAACGCACTAAGCTCGACTTTTCTACAGCAACTCATGAGCGTTAGTCTGTTCTTTTGGCTAGGGATAACCTTACTCATCATCGTGTTACCGTCTTATTTGCTAACAATGAAACTAAATGTGCCATTGATGATCTTATTAGGTTTGGCGGTTATTAACATGACATTTGTTTCCTTACATCAATTAAGGTTTGGCTTCGAACAAGGCCCTGAGTTACTGATGTATTTATTATTATTGATATGGATCACCGATAGCGGGGCTTATTTCGCCGGTAGAGCATTGGGCCGACATAAACTATCGCCCCTTATTAGTCCGGGCAAATCAATCGAGGGGGTTGTAGGCGGCTTAATGAGTTGCTTAATATTTTCTTTTTTCGCGGCGAGTTATTTTGCCGTTGATGGACGTACCTTCTTTATGCTGATGTCGCTGTTCGTTGCGTTTATCTCAGTTTATGGTGATTTATTCGAAAGCCTGATTAAAAGGCGGGCTAAGGTTAAAGATAGCGGTAATATTTTGCCAGGACACGGCGGTATGCTCGATCGAGTAGATAGTCTTGTCGCAGCAGGGCCTGTGTTTTTGCTGAGTATCTTAGTGTCCGGGATGTTTATATGAAAGGAGTCTGTGTATTGGGATCCACGGGTTCCATTGGACTCAGCACGCTAGACGTTTTACGGCTTAATAAAGAGGCTTATTCTGTTATCGCGTTATCAGCGAATAAGAATACCGAGCGCTTATTGCAACAATGCATTGAATTTAAACCCAGTTATGTGGTCATTCCAAATGCCGACATCGCTGATGAATTTAGAAAAAATATTGAGCTGTCTGACGCCGCCGATACGACGGTTTTATCTGGCAAAGCATCGTTAGACCTTATCGCTCAAATGCCTCAGGTAGACATCGTTGTTGCCGCTATAGTTGGTGCAGCCGGGTTATTACCCACGTTGGCGGCGGCCAATGCAGGTAAAAAACTATTGCTGGCTAATAAAGAAGCCTTGGTCATATCGGGTGATTTACTGATGTCGGCGGTTAAGCGCAGTGGTGCAGTTTTGCTGCCGCTGGATAGTGAACATAATGCACTTTTCCAGTGTATGCCGTCAGACTTTAAAGCCGGGCAGCGCGCCGCTGGCATTAGAAAATTAATACTGACTGCATCGGGCGGACCTTTCCTAAATAAGACTCAGAACGAATTGGAAAGCGTAACCATTGAACAAGCGTGCGCTCATCCAAACTGGTCAATGGGGCGAAAGATTTCTGTAGATTCAGCAACAATGATGAATAAGGGGCTGGAAGTGATCGAGGCGAGTTATTTATTTGATATGCCCGCTGATCAAATTGAGGTGTTAATTCATCCTCAGAGCATCGTTCATTCAATGGTCGATTATATCGATGGCTCTGTCCTGGCGCAGCTAGGCAATCCTGATATGAGAACGCCCATTGCGCATGCGTTGGCCTGGCCCGAACGGCATGATAGTGGAGTGTCCGCCTTAGATTTTATGCTCAATAATCAATTGTCCTTTGAGTTGCCATCCTACGATATGTTCCCCTGTTTGCGACTGGCGTATGAAGCCTTGCAAGCAAAGGGTACGGCTCCGGCGATTTTAAATGCGGCTAATGAAGTGGCTGTTGAGTCCTTTTTAACGGGTGAAATTAGTTTTACTGCTATTCCGAAACTGATTGAAAAAACGCTAACAAACTCTGATGTGGTTGCGGTGGATTCAATAGATACCGTTCTGCAGGCCGATGCCGCGACACGAAAAATGGCGACGCAATTTATGGAGCTTTTTTAATGACGATTATTATTGCGATACTCTCTTTTATTGTCGCGCTTGGAATTCTTGTGACCATTCACGAGTTCGGGCACTTTTGGGTGGCCAGGAAATGCGGTGTTAAGGTGCTGCGTTTTTCAGTTGGCTTTGGCAAGCCACTATTTAAATTTAATAGAAAAGACGACCCAACAGATTATGTCGTCGCCGGCATTCCTTTGGGTGGCTACGTGAAGATGTTGGATGAAAATGAAGGTCCCGTTAAAGAGGAGGACAGGCAGTTCGCGTTTAATAATAAACCTCTCTCTAGTCGGTTCCTCATCGTATTGGCGGGTCCAGTATTTAATTTAATATTTGCCTTTATTGCGTTTTGGCTTATTTTGACGATTGGCGAAGAGGGCTTGAAACCTGTTATTGGTGGCATGAATCAGTCTGGGGTAGCGGCGCACGCGGGGATGGAGATTGGCGACGAGATTATTGCCATTAATGATCGTCCTGTGAGTATTTGGCGGGTAGCTGTCGGCCTAATGGCCACCGAAATGCTAGACAAGGGGCGCGCTGAGGTCAGCCTTAGGAAAGCAGATGGTCGACTCGAAAAAGTTGACTTTAATTTTAAAGCTGATGAACAACCAGAACCGAATGAAATAGTACAGCTGATCGGAATCACGCCTCTCACCCCTACAATCAAACCGATAATAGGCAACGTGGTTAGCGGTGGAGCGGGTCATCAAGGTGGCTTAGAAGCTGGCGATTTAATTTTGTCGGTGAACGAGGTAAGCGTCGAAAGCTGGCGAGAATGGGTTGAGGTAACGCGCTCGAGCCCGAACAAAACCATGAACGTACAGCTTTTAAGGCAAGAGAAATTAGTTGCCCTCGCGATTACGCCGAAAGCGATTATTGAGAATGAGCTGTCCATTGGTCGTATAGGGGTGTCAGCTTTCATTGATAAAGAGCTGGCTAAACATTTTTATGCTACGTATTCGTTAGGGCTCTTTCCGGCGATCGCCGAAGCTGCCACACAAACGATTAGCTACTCCTTGTTAACGGTGAAGCTGATCGGCAAGATGTTGATTGGCGAGGCATCTGTACAGAATTTAAGCGGCCCGATCAGTCTTGCTCAATACGCGGGTGAAACGGCGTCGATCGGGCTGGTGTCTTTTTTGAAATTTCTGGCTTTCGTTAGTGTCAGCTTAGGGGTGATAAATTTATTACCGATACCTATGCTGGATGGCGGGCATTTGTTTTTCTATTTAATTGAAGCGATTAAAGGAAAGCCACTATCAGACAGGTCGCAAGGGTTTTTTATGAGGCTGGGTATGCTCGTGCTAATGGCCATGATGCTGCTAGCGGTTTCAATAGATATTGGCCGATTAATTGGTTAAACAAAAATACGTATTGAGTCGTGTAGCTGTTTTATCTATACTGAGTCGATACACCTAAGGTGACTTCAAAATATAAAAAACATTGTGATAAAAATAATCCGACCTATATCCCTCGCCATTTCCTTAATCGTTACGCTTTTTTGTTCAAGTCTCGTTTACGCGGCCGATTCTTTCGTTATAAAAGACATTCGAATCAATGGACTGCAACGTATTACCGCCGGTGCTGTATTTAATGGGATTAGCGTTAAGGTGGGAGAAGGGTTTGACGATGAACGCTCTGAAGACGTCATTCGTGAATTATTTCAAATGGGTTTCTTTAGTGACGTTAATGTAGACCAAGACGTTGATGCCTTAATTATCAACGTTAAAGAACGACCAGCTATTACTAGTATAGATATCGAGGGTAACGACGATATCGAAACCGAGAAATTGCTAGAGGCTTTTAAGGACGTCGGCATGACCGTTGGCCGTGTTTTTAACCCTTTGGTGTTGGATAAGGTTAAAAATGAGTTACTGCAGCAATACTATAATAACGGTAAATATTCCGCAGAAGTTGAGAGTAAAGTAACAACGCTCGAGCGTAATCGCGTGGCTGTGTTGATTACGGTTGTTGAAGGCTCTGCCTCGAGCATTAAAAAGATTAATATCGTTGGAAATAATGCTTTTTCAGACGAAGAGGTTTTGGCCGGTTTTGAATTAACCGGTCCAACGCTGTTTTCTTTTTATACCAATAGTAATCAGTATTCGAAACAGAAATTATCGGCCGATCTTGAGCGTTTAAATTCGTTTTATCAGGATCGTGGGCACATCAATTTCAAAGTGGAGTCGACTCAAGTATCGATCAGTCCCGATAAAAACGGTATATACATCACGGTCAATATTGACGAAGGGAAGGTACATACCGTTAGTGAGGTCAAACTCGCCGGTGAACTCATCTTGTCACCCGACAAATTAATTCCTTTCGTTGTTGTACAGCCTGGCGATATTTTCTCAAGAAAAAAGGCGACTCAAACGTCTAAAAACATCACGACCTTGTTAGGACATGAAGGACACTCTTTCGCTAACGTGAATATGATCCCTGAAATTGACGCGGCGACCTCAACGGTAAAAGTAACCTTTTTCGTCGATCCTGGAAAGCGTGTCTACGTTCGTCGTGTCATTATGGAGGGCAACTCCAAGACCCGTGATGAGGTCCTTAGAAGAGAAGTCAGACAGATGGAAGCGGCGCCTATTTCAACGCTAGAGGTTGAGCGTTCCAAAAGCAGGCTATCACGTTTGGGACATTTTGATGAAGTGGGCGTTGAAACGCCTGCTGTGCCGGGTACTACTGATCAGGTTGACGTAAAATACACGGTGACAGAAAAGTCATCGGGTAATATTTTGGCCGGCGCTGGTTTCTCGCAATCTCAAGGTCTGGTGTTAAATGCGAGTATTAGTCAGAATAACTTTTTAGGCACAGGTAAAAGAATGAGTGCCAGTTTTAACAATAGTTCTATTAATACCATTTATAGCCTGGGCTACACCAATCCTTATTACACGATTGATGGCATCAGCCGGGGTTATAATATCAGTTATAGAACGACGGATTCCGATGAGGCGAATACGTCAGCCTATACGACCGAATCGTTTAATATGGGCGTGAACTTTGGTTTGCCATTAAATGAAAATGATAAGATCGGGTTGGGCTTAGACCTCGAGTTTACGTCGATTGATTTAGATGACAATTTATTTTTTGGAGAGATCAGTAATTTTGTTCGAGATAATGGCGATTCATACACAAATATAAAGGCTTCTGCAGTTTGGGGTACGGATACCAGAGATCGAGCTGTTTTCGCAACGCGAGGCGGCTCTAAAAGATTGTCCGGTATTATTACGGTTCCAGGCTCTGACCTGGAGTTTTATAAATTGTCGTACAACCAAAAACAATACATTCCCATTTCTCGACATACGACCCTGTATCTCAATGCTGACCTAGGCTATGGAGACTCCTACGGTGATGCCGATACACTGCCATTTTTCGAGAACTATTATGGCGGCGGCAAGGGATCGGTTCGTGGCTTTAATGATAATACTCTGGGCCCAAGAGACGCCTTTGATGACCCGATTGGTGGTAGCGTAAAAATAGTGGGTAACGCTGAGTTCATATTCCCTGTACCCTTTATGCCAGACAGTAAATCGGTCAGAATCAGTACGTTTGTCGACGCCGGTAACGTGTACGATAACGAAATTGATATCGGTGAATTACGTTATTCATTAGGCGTGTCGGCTAAATGGCTATCACCTTTTGGAGCACTATCATTTAGTTTGGCTCAACCACTTAACGACGATGAAAATGATGAAGTTCAAACATTCCAGTTCTCATTCGGATCGGGAATATAAATTTTAAATAATTAAACACTGTAGGAGAAATACATTGAAAATTTTTAAGCAAATCCTTGTAGCTGGCGTTCTAACGATGTCTTTAATTGGTACAGTTGAAGCAGCTGATATTAAGGTAGGTGTTGTCAATGCGGCGAGACTGTTAGAAAAAGCACCACAGGCTGAAAAAGCCAAGGCTGCGCTGGAAAAAGAATTTTCACCCAGGAATGCGCGTTTGTTAGAGAGTCAAAAGGCGATTAAAAAATTAGACGAAAAATTAGCGCGAGATGCAAAATTGATGAGCGAAACGGAGCTTCGTAATCTTCAACGTACTGTTCTTGAAAAAAAGCGTGACTTGAAGCGGGATCAAGAAGAATTCAGAGAAGACTTTAATTTGAGACGTAATGAAGAGCTAGCAAAAATACAACGCACGATTGGTGAAGCAATACAATCATTTGCCGTAGCTGAAAAGTACGATCTTATACTCGCTGATGGCGTTGTTTTCGCTAGTAAAACTGTGGACATTACCGATAAAATTCAAAAACATCTAACGTCTAAATAAGACGGCTTGACGGTTTGATGGGGTGACAATTTCACTAAAAGAATTAGCCGCTGAATTAGACGCAGAATTAATAGGTAAACCAAACCATACGGTGAACGGCTGTGCTACGTTAGATAATGCACAGGCTGATCAGTTATCGTTTATTTATAATAAAAAATATACCCCGGCGCTTGAAAAAACCAACGCCGGTGTTGTGATTTTATCGAGTGAATTTGCCAACGCTTGCCCTGTTAATGCGCTAATCGTAGATAACCCATATTTGGCGTACGCTAAAGCCGCGAGCATTATTCACCAGGTGCCAAGGCCCGCTGGATCCATACATTCCTCAGTCGTGATAGGCGAACAGTCCTTTATTGCAGAAGATTGTGTTATTGGTCCTAATGTTGTGATTGGCAAGAATGTGAATTTGCAAAGTGCTTGTCAAATTGGACCGGGTTGTTTTGTTGATGACGGAGTCGTGTTGGGTGAAAACGTGACCTTGATTGCAAATGTTACACTCGGTAAAGATACGTCGATTGGCAATAATGTAACGCTTCACCCTGGCGCTGTTATTGGTAGCGATGGCTTTGGCTATGCACCTGAAGGCAATAAACAAGGCTGGGTTAAGATTCCACAATTAGGACGCGTCGTCATCGGTGACGATGTTGAAATTGGCGCTAACAGCACGGTAGATTGTGGCGCGCTGGACGATACGATCATCGGCAATGGCGTCAAAATAGATAACCAGGTGATGATAGCGCACAATGTCGTTATTGGTGACCACACGGCTATAGCGGCCTGTACGGGTATCGCTGGTAGCACTAAAATTGGACGACATTGCACACTAGCAGGTGGTGTAGGGCTCGTTGGACATATTGAAATTGCCGACGGCGTACACATTACCGGCATGACGATGGTGACTCATTCGATAAAAGAACCTGGAGTTTATTCCTCTGGTACGCCATTCCAAACCAATAGAGAATGGTTAAAGAATGCGGTTCGCTTTAAACAGTTGGATAAATTAACAAAAAAAATTAACCAAATTATAAACTCTCAAAAGGAATCGTGATGCCAACGGATGATGTAAGGAAAGTAATGGAGTTTTTACCGCACCGCTATCCTTTTTTGATGATTGATAAAGTCGTTGAGTTCGAAGCGGGTATACGGCTATTGGCTGTTAAAAATGTTACCTATAATGAGCCTCATTTCACGGGACATTTTCCACATAACCCAATTATGCCGGGAGTGTTAATTCTTGAAGCCCTTGCGCAGGCATCAGGCCTGCTGTCTATGAAAACGCTAACAGAGCGCGGTGAAAGTTTTGGCGAATACTATTTAGTAGGCGTGGATAATGCGAGATTTAAGCGTTCAGTTGTACCGGGGGATCAGTTAATGCTAGAGGCGGTGTGTATTAAAAATAAACGTAATATCTGGACGTTTGCAACTTCGGCCACTGTAGAGGGTCAATTGATAGTCTCTGCAGATATTATGTGCGCCTCTAAGGAATCGACTAAATGATCCACCCTACAGCCATCATTGATCCGTCATCATCGGTTGGTGAAAACGTAAAGATCGGAGCCTATACGGTCATCGGTGCCAATGTTTCGATTGGCGCTGGAACCATAATAGGGCCGCACGTTACTATTAATGGCACGACGACGATTGGTAAAGATAACCATATTTATCAATTCTCATCTATTGGCGAAGACCCACAAGATAAAAAATACGCAGGTGATCTGTCTTTTTTAGAAATTGGTGATAATAACGTTATTCGCGAGTTTACGACGATCCATAGAGGAACAATACAAGATAAAAATACAACGATTATTGGCAACGATAACCTTTTTATGGCTTATACCCACGTGGCACATGATTGCGTTATCGAAGATCACGTGATTCTGGCTAATGCCGCTTCATTAGGTGGTCATGTGCGGATTGGTTCACACGTTATTTTGGGCGGTTTCTCGATTGTTCATCAATTTTGCTACCTCGGTGATCATTGTTTTTCTGCGATGGGTAGTGCGATTACTAAGGACGTGCCGCCTTTCGTGATGGTTGGCGGGCGACCCACAAAACCTCATGGTATCAATTCTGTTGGACTCGACCGACGCGGTTTTTCTCAAGATACAATTCTACAAATAAAACGCGCGTATAAAGTGCTCTACAAGACGGGATTAACGTTATCAGAAGCGACTATTCGCTTAACTGAAATGGCTCAAATTGAGCCAGAGCTTCAGGTCATGGTTGATTTCTTTGAAAAATCTAATCGCAGCATATTGCGATAATAGTACTCAATAGTCATACAGTTTCTATTCGAAATGTATGATCGCTCTAAGTTTTAACACATACAATTTTATAAATAATGCCTGTTGATATAGATAAACCGATGAAAATAATTATCGTAGCGGGTGAGCACTCGGGTGATATTCTTGGTGCGGGCCTGATTAAACGATTAAAAGAGCGTTACCCAGCTGCGCTATTTTCAGGCATAGGTGGTCAAAGAATGATAGCCGAAGGCTTCCGGTCTTTATATCCGATGTCTAAATTATCGGTGTTCGGTTTGTTCGAAGTAATTAAGCATCTACCTGAATTATTGGGTATCAGAAAAGCATTAAAAAAAACTATTCTTGAAGAATCCCCGGATGTTTTTATCGGTATTGATGCACCAGACTTCAATCTGAAACTCGAAAGAGATCTTTATAACAGTGGTATTAAGACGGTGCATTACGTTAGTCCAACCGTTTGGGCTTGGCGACCTAAAAGAATAAAAAAACTCATCGGTACGATGAACGCTCTGCTGTGTATTTTTCCATTCGAAGAAGACTATTTTGAGCAAACGCCGGTGCCCGCTCATTTTATAGGCCACCCGTTGGCGGATAAATTTAGCGATGACTCAGAGCTATTGAGCGCCAGAAAGGCGTTAAATATTAATGATGAAACGCCGGTGTTAACGCTTATGCCGGGGAGTCGCCTGGGTGAGATCACGCAACACGGCTTATTGTTCATTGAAACGGCTAAAATATGCTCGGACGCTATACCAGGCCTGAAAATATTAGTTCCTCTGCCGGACGAAGCGACGAAAAAAATGTTTATGGATATTTACGCAAAATCCGCTATAAACCTGAATTTAGATTGCCGTCAGGTGGCTTCAAATATCATGATATCGGCGTCAAATTACGTGTTGGTCGCTTCAGGAACGGCGACCTTAGAGGCGATGTTATTAAAAAAACCAATGGTCGTGGCCTATAAATTATCGGCATTAACGGCCTGGGTTTTTAATACGTTTAAATTATTAAAAGCGCCTTTTGTTTCAATGCCAAATTTAATCGCTGGAAAACCCATTGTTAAAGAATATTTACTCGATAAGGCGACTGCAGACGTGTTGGCGGAAGAGTTGTTGAGAATCCATCGGGACCCCACAGTGGCTCAAGGTATGGTCAATGAATTTACCAAGATGAAGGTGAAGCTTACGCGTGATGCAGATAAACAGGCGGCTAGCATTGTTGCACGTGTTATTGAAGGCGAGCTTAAGTGAATATTATCGTAGGCTTAGATGAGGTTGGCAGGGGTTGCATCGCTGGCCCAGTCGTTGCGGCTGCGGTTATTCTGGATAGCAAAAAACCTATTGCTGGTTTGGCGGATTCAAAAAAACTAACGAAGAAAAAAAGAGACGAACTCTCTGCATTAATACAGGAAAGGGCGCTGGATTGGTCGATTGGGCGCGCCGAAGCATCTGAAATTGATGATATTAACATCCTGCAAGCCAGCTTATTAGCCATGAAAAGGGCGTTTAATGGTCTGACGGTTGCTGCTGATTTTGCACAGGTAGACGGTACTTTTTACCCCACAATAAACATTCCAGGTGAATGCGTGAAAGGTGGTGACGCGCTAATCGCCGAAATATCCGCCGCCTCGATCATCGCGAAGGTTTATCGAGACGAGCATATGTTATTGCTGGATACCCTGTATCCGGGTTATAAATTATCCAAACATCAGGGTTATCCGACACCAGAACATAAAAAACTTCTGGCCGAAAAAGGCGTTATTGCCATTTATCGCCGATCATTCGCACCAGTAAAAGGCTTGTTAGCATGAGTGACAGCGTGAAATTTATTCATCTACGAAACCACACCGAGTATTCATTGGTCGATGGAATTATTCGCGTAAAGCCATTAGCCAAACGGGCTGCCGAGTTGTCGATGCCCGCGATTGCTGTAACAGACCAGTCGAATTTGTTTGCGGCGGTAAAGTTTTACCGTGCGGCTCAGGCGGCAGGGGTAAAACCCATCTTAGGGGCGGACGTATTAATCAAAGACACGCCAGATCAAAAAACGCCTTATATCGTGACGCTACTGGTACAGAATAAGCAGGGTTACCTGGGGTTGTCTGAGTTGATTTCCGATTCTTATTTAAACGGCCAGGACAAGGGTGTGCCGTATTTAACGACGCAAAAAATCCTGGATAAAAATATAGGCCTAATTGTGCTGTCGGGTTCAGTCGATGGGCTTTTAGCTGGATGTGTTGCGTCTAATGATATGGACGCCACGGAGAAAACGGTTGAAACCTGGCAGCAAGCCTTTGGCGACCGTTTTTATCTTGAGGTGCAACGCGTTGGGCGAGCAGGAGAAGAAGGTCTCATCAATCGCATGGTGGAGCTGGCAGTAAAGTATCAACTACCGCTGGTGGCCACCAATGGCTCGTGTTTTTTAACGCAAGACGAGTTTGAGGCGCATGAAGCTCGGGTTTGTATCAATCAGGGTCGGGTTTTATCTGATAGCCGACGCGCCAAAATGCACACCGAGCAGCAGTACTTAAAAAGTCAGGAAGAAATGCTCGAATTGTTTTCTGACTTACCCGAAGCGATTGAAAATTCAGTTGAAATCGCCAAGCGTTGTAATATTGAGTTGAGCCTGGGTAAAAACTTTTTACCTAACTTCCCGATACCGGATGGTTTAACGACGGATGAATACTTTTCAAATTTGGCGCAAGAAGGGCTAACTAAGCGTATTGAAGAAACTTCTGACAGAATCAATTTTGATGACGATAATCTAGCCGTCTATCAAGCCCGATTAAAACGCGAATTAGACGTGATATGTCAAATGGGGTTCCCTGGTTACTTCCTGATCGTCGCCGACTTTATTCAATGGGCAAAAGATAATGGCGTGCCGGTCGGTCCGGGGCGTGGTTCAGGTGCGGGCTCTATCGTTGCTTACGCATTGAGAATTACAGATTTAGACCCGCTCGAATTTGACCTCCTGTTCGAACGCTTTCTTAACCCCGAGCGGGTATCCATGCCCGATTTTGACGTCGATTTTTGTATGGAAGGCCGCGACAGGGTCATCGATTACGTTGGCGAGCGCTATGGCCGCGATAAAGTATCGCAAATTATTACCTACGGCAGTATGGCCGCAAAGGCCGTTATTCGCGACGTAGGAAGGGTTTTAGGCCACCCATACGGTTTTGTAGATAGATTGGCGAAAGCCATTCCGTTCGAAATAGGCATGACGCTCACTAAGGCGCTAGATGAAAGCCCTGATTTGTTGAGCGCGTATAAGGAAGAAGTCGAAGTAAGAGAATTGATTGATCTGGCGATGAAGCTCGAAGGAATCGCTAGAAATGCCGGTAAGCACGCCGGTGGTGTGGTGATATCACCGAGCAAATTAACCGATTTCAGCCCGCTATACTGCGAACAGGGCGGCTCTAATTTAGTCACCCAGTTTGATAAGGATGATATCGAGGCCGTAGGCCTGGTTAAATTTGACTTTCTGGGTTTGCGCACGCTGACGATTATCGATTGGGCGGTACAAAATATAAATCGACGACTCGAGGCCAGGGGCGAAGCAAAAGTCAATATTGACACCTTACCGAGAGACGATGAAAAGACCTTTGAGCTGTTAAAAAATTACGCGACGACGGCCGTTTTTCAGCTTGAATCACGCGGTATGAAAGATCTTATTCGTCGATTACGCCCGGATTCATTCGAAGACGTTATCGCCTTGGTTGCCTTGTTTAGGCCCGGGCCACTGCAATCCGGCATGGTCGACGATTACATTAACGTCAAGCACGGGCGCAAAAAAGCCGAGTACGCACACCCATCGTTGGTCGCCATTTTAAAACCCACTAATGGCGTTATTTTGTATCAGGAACAAGTGATGCAAATTGCTCAGGACTTAGCCGGTTATAGTTTGGGTTCGGCCGATTTATTACGCCGCGCAATGGGTAAGAAAAAGCCAGAAGAGATGGCTAAACAGCGAGAAATGTTTACCACTGGCGCGGTGGCAAATCAGGTTGATCAAGGTACGGCGACGTATATTTTTGATTTGATGGAAAAATTTGCCGGTTATGGATTTAACAAATCCCATTCAGCGGCTTATGCGCTGATAGCGTATCAAACGGCGTGGTTAAAGGCACATTACCCCTCCGAATTTATGGCGGCGGTGCTTTCTTCTGATATGGATAATACCGATAAAGTCGTGATGTTTATTGATGAATGCCGCGAAATGGGCCTGGATATCCTGCCGCCCGATGTGAATAGCTCCGCGTATCACTTTACCACCAACGATGCGGGGCAAATTATTTATGGTTTGGGCGCCATCAAAGGGGTCGGTGAAGCGGCGATTGAGTCGATTATTGAGCAACGAGAAGAAGCGGGGGCTTATGCCGATCATGAGAATCTTGCCCGGCGTATCGATTTAAGGAGGGCCAATCGACGCGTGCAAGATGCTTTGATTAGATCGGGTGCATTAGACTGTTTTGACGCCAATCGGGCGAAATTAATGCAACGGCTGCCTGGCGTATTACAAATTGCCGAACAGCAAAATAAAAGTGATTCGGCGGGGCAAAATGACCTATTTGGTTTAGCCGCCGTTGAGCCGCCGAAAGCCATTCAAGACGTTAAAGTAGAGCCTTGGACCGAGCACGAACGCCTAAAGGGAGAGAAAATCACCTTAGGGCTGTATTTAACGGGGCACCCATTTGACTCTGTAAAAGACGAGATGTCATCGGTTGTATCGGGTAAATTATCCACGATGCTCGAGATTGAAATGGCCTCACCGAATAGTGGCGGCCAGTACCGCAGAAGCAAAGGCAAGCCCGTTACGATCGCGGGTTTGATCCTTGAAGTCAGAACTCGACCAACAAAAAATGGTTCCAAAATAGCCACGGTTATTTTAGATGATGGCAGCGGCAGACTTGAGGCGGTAGCCTATAGTGAAACATTCGACACCTACCGCGACCAGCTCGTTAGCGAGCAAATTGTGGTAATTGAAGGAGGGCTTTCGTTTGACGATTTTGCAGGTCAAAACAGGGTGTCAATCGAAACCGTTATGACGGTTGAGCAAGCGCGTGAAAGGTTTGTAAAAGATTTAGTCATAGAACTGAATCCAGCGGTGAGTGATCCAGAGCAAAAAATTAAACAATTACACTCATTGTTTACTGAGTTTCTCGGTGGCTCCTGTCCGGTTACAATGAAAATTGAATTGGAGGGTGCTTCATCTGTGATGCGATTACCAGAAAAATGGCGTGTTTCGCCGAAAGATAACTTATTAGATGAGCTTAAAAAATCATTGCCCGAACAACAAACATTTGTTCGATACTGAATACTGCTAGCTGAAAAAGACTAGTCACGATAAAATAAACGCCATGAACTTAAATTATTTAGATTTTGAACAACCCATTGTCGAACTCGAAGAAAAAATCGAAGAGTTAAGACGCGTCGGAACGGATAACGAAATAGATATCCAAAAAGAGATTACTCGCTTGCAAGAGAAGAGTCTTTCTTTAACGGAGTCGATATTTTCTAAACTCACTGACTGGCAAATATCCAAGCTATCTCGGCACCCTAAGCGCCCTTACTCTTTGGACTATTTTGACGGCGTACTGGATGGATTTGTCGAGCTTCATGGGGATAGACATTACGCAGACGATGCAGCGATTGTAGGCGGACTGGCGCGGCTTGATGGCCTGCCAGTGATGGTGATTGGTCATCAAAAAGGCCGTGATACCAAAGAAAAGCTAAAGCGTAATTTTGGTATGCCTCGCCCAGAAGGATATAGAAAGGCGTTGCGTTTAATGCATATGGCGGAACGTTTTAATCTACCCGTTATTACCTTTATTGATACGCCAGGCGCTTACCCGGGTGTCGGCGCTGAAGAACGCGGTCAGAGTGAGGCGATTGCGAGAAATTTGTTTGAAATGTCTAAATTAAAAACGCCCATTATTAGCATCGTTATCGGTGAGGGTGGCTCTGGCGGAGCTCTGGCGCTGGGTGTTTGTGACAAATTGTTTTTATTAAAATACAGCACCTACTCGGTTATTTCGCCTGAAGGTTGCGCATCCATTTTATGGAAAAGCGCCGAAAAAGCGTCTCAAGCGGCCGAGGCTATGGCTATTACGTCCAGCAAATTATTAGATCTCGGTTTAATTGATGGGGTTATTGACGAGCCTTTGGGTGGTGCGCATAGAAACCTGCCTTTTATGAAAGCTCAAATAAAACAAACACTGCTTGATGAAGTTGAAACGCTCAGATCCAAATCACAGGATGATTTATTGGCGCAACGATATAATCGTTTGATGAGTTATGGGCAATTTGCTGAATCTTAGTTTCTTTTAAGCTCGATAAGCGACGTCTCTAAACTTTAGAGTTAGCTTATTTTTAATAGGATACCGCATTGAATCAGCTCGTTAAAAGTGTTGAGCAGCTTATTGCATCTACCCCTCATATTAACAGGCTTGTTGTTGCGTTTAGCGGCGGCGTCGATTCCCACGTTTTATTGCATAGTTGTGCAATACTGCAAAAAACATCCGATAGTTTAATCGTTGAATCTGTTTATATCGATCATGGTTTGCACCAAGACGCCGGGCAATGGCGAGATCATTGCAAGAAGGTGTCAGAAGATTTAGCCATCGATTTTTCTTCCATTAAGGTAAACGCAATCGATTTAAAAGGCGAGGGTCCTGAACAAGCTGCCAGACACGCTCGTTATGAGGCTTTATTAAGCTTTGCAAACGAATCTACCGTAGTGCTCACCGCGCAGCACGAAGACGATCAGGCAGAAACCTTAATGCTTCAGTTGCTACGAGGGGCGGGTATTAAAGGTTTGTCCGGCATGCCGGCGTTGGGCCCATTTGGAGGCGGTTTATTAGGCCGTCCTTTTCTGCCTATCAGCAAAAAAACTATTTTAAATTACGCTGAGCAAGAAGGCCTGGAGTGGATAGATGATCCGAGTAATCTTGACGTATCTTTAGATAGAAACTTTTTACGCCAGCAAGTCATCCCATTGATTCAAAAAAGGTGGCCAGCCTTTTCAAAAACCACCTCAAGAACCGCGGCGCATTGCGCTGAAGCGACGCAAGTCTTGTCGGACTATACGTCAAACTATCTGCTAGATGAAAAACGAGCCGTGCTGGATCATTCGTCTATCGCCGAACTAAGCGACGAAACCCAGCGCCTGGTGCTTCGCCAGTGGTTATCAAATAACGCGGTGCGCTTACCATCGCAAAAAGTGCTAGAACAGATGCAGCTGATGATCAGTACGAATCCTGAGAAATCAGGGTTGCTTGAGTGGAATAGTTACCAAGTAAGGTCGTTCAATAATAAGTTTTTTCTATTTCATAAAACGAAGGAGAGCCCCCCATTTTTAGTGACACCATGGGCCAGTGAGAGTATTGAATTACCTAATGAACTGGGGCTGATCAAGATAAAAGAGGTAATGGGTGAGGGAATCAGTAAAGCGCTGTGGGGCTCGTCTAATATTTCACTACGGCCCAGATCAGGTGGTGAGCGTATACGGCTGTTGGCGAGGCCGGGTACTAAAAAATTAAAAGATCTTTTGCGTGAAGACGGGGTTTACCCTTGGGTTCGAGACCTTATCCCATTGATTTATCTGGATGAAAAGTTAGCCGCCGTCGCAGATATTTGGATCGATGAACGGTTTGCCGCAAAAAAAGATCAGCCAGGCTATAAGATTGAATGGACGCACCCGCATTTAAAGATCCAATAAGCAAGAAATACACGGTAGCCGTATTTTTATTTAATGTGGGCACTTTCTTCCGTTTCTAATCACGTATAATTATCGCAAATTAATGTTAACTTCATAGGTTCGTATGGCTAAGTTTATTTTTATTACCGGTGGTGTGGTGTCTTCCTTGGGCAAAGGCATTTGTGCCTCATCTTTAGCCACTATTCTTGAAGCTCGTGGTTTGAAAATAACCATGACCAAGCTCGATCCGTATATCAATGTTGATCCAGGCACGATGAGCCCTTTCCAGCACGGCGAAGTGTATGTGACGGACGATGGCGCTGAAACTGATCTTGATTTAGGACACTATGAGCGCTTCAGCAATAGCACCATGTCTAAAGCGAATAATTTCACCACTGGCCAGATATACGAGGCGGTGATAAAAAAAGAAAGACGCGGTGATTACCTGGGTGGAACCGTGCAAGTTATTCCGCATATTACCGATGAAATAAAAAGCAAAATTATTGAAAGCGCTGAGGGAGTTGACGTGGCGCTAGTCGAGATCGGTGGAACGGTGGGCGATATCGAGTCGCTGCCTTTTCTAGAAGCGATTCGACAAATGCGCGTTGAATTGGGTGATGAGCGTTGTTTGTTTATTCACTTAACATTGGTGCCGTATATTACGTCGGCGAAAGAAATCAAAACAAAACCGACCCAGCACTCGGTTAAAGAACTGAGAACCATTGGTATTCAGCCGGATATTTTAATTTGTCGCTCAGAACGGCCCATTCCGCTGTCAGATCGTAAAAAAATAGCCTTATTTACCAATGTGCAAGAAAATGCGGTGATTACGGCCCTCGATGCCGATAGTATTTACCGTATTCCGATGATGCTGCACGAACAAGGGCTGGACCAAATTGTCGTTAAAAAATTGCATTTGGACGCGAGCCCCGCTGACCTTTCCGATTGGGAACGCGTGGTAGAAAACTTATTTTCGCCAACAGGCACGGTTAAAGTGGCTTTGGTCGGTAAATACGTTGATCACGCCGATGCTTATAAATCGTTAACAGAAGCGCTGATACACGCGGGCATTCAAACCCAGAGTAAAATCGACGTGGTAAAAATTGATTCTGAAGATATCGAAAAGAAAGGGACTTCAGTGCTAAACGGTGTCGATGCGATTTTAGTCCCTGGTGGTTTTGGCGAGCGAGGCGTGGACGGAAAAATTGCCGCCATTCGGTTTGCACGTGAGAACAACGTACCTTATTTGGGGATTTGTCTAGGTATGCAGTCAGCGGTGATTGAATACGCGAGAAATAAAATGGCGCTAGAAGGCGCTAATAGCACTGAATTTATGCCGGACTGTCCTTATCCGGTGATTGGCTTGATCACAGAATGGTTAAGCGAAGAAGGGCGGCTTGAACAACGCGACGAATCGTCTGATCTCGGCGGTACGATGCGCCTGGGCAGTCAAAAGTGCCAGCTAGTTCCTGGCTCATTAGCGCACCAGGTATACGGCACGGACGTGATTACTGAGCGACATAGACACCGTTATGAATTTAACAATACTTTTTTAGAGCAGTTTGAATCCGCCGGTTTAAAAATATCGGGTAAATCAATGGATGGACGATTGGTTGAGATAGTTGAAATACCTGAACACAGGTGGTTTTTAGCCTGTCAATTCCACCCAGAATTCACCTCTAAACCAAGAACGGGTCACCCGCTTTTTAATGGCTTTATCTCGGCGGCCATTGAATATTCTTCATCAGACGATAAGGTTCAATAACAATGAAATTATGTGGATTTGACGTAGGTATCGATCAGCCGTTCTTCCTGATTGCTGGAACTTGTGTGGTAGAAAGCGAGCAAATGACCATAGACACAGCGGGTGCTTTAAAAGAAATGACCAATGAGCTGGGCATTCCTTTTATTTATAAATCATCCTTCGATAAAGCCAACCGTTCTTCAATAGACAGCTTTAGAGGGCCGGGTATTGAGGAAGGACTGAGAGTTCTGCAGGCCGTTAAAGATCAATTGGGCGTGCCGGTACTCACCGACGTGCACGAAGATACGCCGATGGACGAAGTGGCTTCAGTGGTCGATGTATTACAGACACCCGCTTTCTTATGTCGTCAGACCAATTACATACAGCGTGTGGCGGCAACGGGCTTACCGGTGAATATTAAAAAAGGACAGTTCCTTGCCCCCTGGGATATGAAGCACGTGGTCGATAAGGCTCGTTCCACGGGTAATCAGAACATCATGGTGTGTGAAAGGGGCGCTTCATTTGGCTATAACAATCTGGTTTCTGATATGCGTTCGCTCGCGGTCATGCGAGAAACCAACGCCCCGGTCGTCTTTGACGCGACACACTCGGTTCAATTACCCGGCGGTCAGGGTAGTACTTCTGGCGGCCAGCGTGAATTTGTTCCAACCCTGGCGAGAGCGGCTATCGCGGCGGGTATATCAGGCGTATTTATGGAAACGCACCCAGATCCTGATAAAGCCTTAAGTGATGGGCCAAACTCAGTACCGCTGGGCAGAATGAAAGAATTACTCAGCATCATGAAAACGATTGATGCGGCGGTCAAACAGGCCGGGTTATTGGAAAACGAATTTTAATTACAGATAAGTTAAGGAAGTCATGGCAGAGATAGTTGATATAAGAGCGCGTGAAATTTTAGATTCACGAGGCAATCCAACCCTACAGGCTTACGTAGAGCTAGCATCAGGTGTAGTGGGTAGCGCGATGGTGCCATCGGGTGCTTCTACCGGCGAACGCGAAGCGATAGAGCTTAGAGACGGTGACCAAAGTCGTTATGGCGGTAAAGGCGTTTTAAAAGCAATCAGTCACGTTAATGGAGAGTTGAGAGACGCTTTAGTGGGTATGGATGCGACAGATCAACTTGCCATTGATAATGCAATGATCGAACTGGACGGTACGCCTAATAAGGCGCGTCTTGGGGCGAATGCAACGCTGGGTATTTCCTTAGCGACCGCACACGCAGCGGCTAACGAAGGTGGTATTCCACTGTACCGTTACCTGGGTGCGAATGATTTTTTATTACCCGTGCCGATGATGAATATTATTAATGGCGGCTCACACGCCGATAACAGCGTGGATTTACAGGAATTTATGATTCTTCCGGTTGGCGCGCCAAACTTTAGTGAAGCCATACGCTATGGGGCAGAAGTTTTTCACGCATTGAAATCAGTATTGCTGGCCAAAGGCTTAAGCACCTCAGTAGGTGATGAAGGTGGCTTTGCGCCAGATTTATCTTCCAACGAGGAAGCGATAGAGGTTATTTTACAAGCCATTGATAAAGTTGGTCTAAGAATTGGCGACGATATCGCCTTAGGTCTGGATGTGGCGAGTTCTGAATTTTATAAAAATGGCGAATATGTCTTAGCGTCAGAAAATAAACGCTTCAACTCGCAGCAAATGGCCGACTTTTTAGCGAACTGGGTCGATCAATACCCGATTATCAGTATCGAAGATGGTTTAGACGAAAATGACTGGGACGGTTGGAAATACCTGACTGAAAAAGTAGGTCACAAAGTTCAACTGGTGGGCGATGATTTATTCGTCACCAACCCAGAAATTTTCAAACAGGGGATCGATAGAAATATAGCCAATTCAATTTTGATTAAGGTGAATCAAATTGGTACTTTGTCCGAAACCCTGGCAGCTATCAAGATGGCGCATGATGCGGGTTATACCTCTGTGGTGTCGCATCGTTCAGGCGAAACAGAAGATACGACGATTGCTGATTTAGCCGTCGCTACTTGCTCCGGACAAATCAAAACGGGATCTCTGTGCCGGTCCGACCGTGTCGCTAAATACAACCGTCTATTAGGTATCGAACACGAGCTTGGTGCGAATGCGATATACGCTGGTAAAAAGGCCTTTAAATACCTGAGCTAAGTTGAGAGCGATACTCGTCATTCTCGTTTTTCTTTTCGGTTTTTTACAGTATAAATTGTGGATTGCCGAAGGGAAAGTTCAAGATTCATGGGCCTTAGAAGAGCGTATTGAATCACTGCAGAGTGAAAACAAAAATCTTATGCAGCGCAATAATACGCTACAGGCCGAGGTTGAAAACCTCAAAAGCGGGCTGGACGTTATCGAAGAAAAAGCCCGTCAAGAACTAGGCTGGGTAGGTAAAGACGAAACGTTTTTTCAGTTTATAGAGCCGACGGATGAAAAGTAATAGCGAAAAGATTTTTTGCATTGTTCCCGCGGCTGGTGTCGGTTCAAGAATGCAGGCTGGCCGTCCTAAGCAGTACCTGCCGTTTCGCTCCTCAACGATTCTCGATGTAACGCTCGCTCGTTTACTTTCAAGCCACTATATTGAAAAGGTCGTCGTCGTGCTTCAAGCTGCCGATGAGTTTTGGCCAGATAGCACCTACGCATTGAATGAAAATATCAGCATCACCACAGGTGGTACTGAAAGAGCAGACTCGGTGCTAAATGGCATCGCTGCCATTAAATCACAGGCAACAGAAGGCGACTGGGTGATGGTTCATGACGCCGCACGACCCTGCGTTGCCCTCATTGATATTGACCGACTCATTAGCGCAGCATTAGCGAACCAGTCGGGCGCGATTTTAGCGACGCCGGTCAATGACACCGTAAAGGAAGTGATTGACGGCCTGTCTACGCGTACGCTCGATAGATCACATTTGTGGCGCGCTTTAACGCCACAAATATTTAAGCTAAAGGACCTGGAGCGAGCCTTGTTAAACGCGAAACAAAAAGGACTCGTGGTAACGGATGAAGCGAGCGCGATGGAAAGCTTAGGTAAGCCGGTACAAGTACTAGAAGGGCGCGCCGATAATATTAAGATCACCTCGCCAAACGACTTACTCCTTGCCAATTTTTATATCGACGAAGAGGAAAAACAACAATGCGAATAGGCCATGGTTATGACGCCCATCGATTTGAAACTGGCAAAACATTAGTCTTGGGCGGGGTTGAAATTCCGCATGAATTTGGTCTGCTGGCGCATTCGGATGGTGACGTTGCTCTGCACGCCTTGTGCGATGCACTATTAGGCGCGATTGGCCAGGGTGATATCGGCCAGCACTTTCCAGATAGCTGTGACGATTATAGTAATATCGATAGTCGAATTTTATTACGACGCGTATACCAGTTGGTTGAAAATGCGGGTTACTCCTTAGCCAACGCAGATTTAACCCTCATCGCGCAAGCGCCTAAATTAGCGAACTATTTACCGCAAATGTCGTTGAATATTGCGGCTGATTTAAAAAGCCAGGCGGCGCAAATAAATATCAAGGCGACAACCACAGAAGGCATGGGCTTTGCTGGTCGAAAAGAAGGTATTGAAGCGCACGCCGTAGTCTTACTCGTTACTCAGCAATAAGGCCTGATGACTTACCGATTACACGTCGAAGGGCTTTCTTATGCCCATGATGGCCCAGTTGGCTCAGGGATACTGAAGGAACGAGCGGAAAATTTTAAGGTTAACGAGTACTTGTCTTTTGAACCCTCCGGCGAAGGCGAACACGTTTTTCTTTATGTTCAGAAAACCGGCTTAAATACAGAAGACGTGGTAAAAATATTAGCGCAATACGCCGAAGTGCCGAGGTCGTCGGTCTCATTTGCTGGCATGAAGGACCGGCATGCGGTAACAAAGCAGTGGTTCAGCGTGCAATTGCCGGGTCAATCTGGGCCAGATTGGCAGCAACTGGATAATGCAGATATACAGTTTGAGCGCATTACCCGACACTCGAAAAAACTCAAAAGAGGCGCGATAAAGTTCAATCAATTCGAGATCATCATTTCTCAGTTAGACGCTGATAGACAGTTAATAGAACAGCGCGCAAAAAGCATTATAAAGTCGGGCGTACCCAATTATTTTATGCAGCAGCGGTTTGGCTATCTTGGTCAAAACCTGAGTCGCGCATACGATCTATTTTTTAAAAAACAGCCGATAAAAAACAAAAAAACCAAAAGCCTGTTTTTATCATCGGCGAGATCTTTTTTATTCAATCAGGCTCTTTCTAAGCGCGTAACAAATCATACCTGGGATCAAGCGCTTGAAGGTGACGTGTTCGTACTAGATGGCAGCCGGCAGTTTTTCCAGGGTGAAACGGTCTCGGCTGAAATACAGGCTCGAATGCTGGAGCACGATATACATCCATCTGGGCCGCTTTTTGGTATCGGTGAAAGCGTCGTTAAGCACGGCGTTAAAGAAAGTGAAGAAGCGGTTTTTTCTGATAATATTGTTTTTTGTGAAGGATTAAAAAAACAGAAAGTTGAATCAGCCAGGCGTTCATTGAGGGTGGTTCCGCAAAACCTTGAATTAAATTTCCTGGATAACGACAGACTACATATTAGTTTTAAATTGCAATCGGGAAGTTATGCAACGGCGGTGCTGCGCGAGCTCGTCAATACGACGCTACGTTAATTTATAAAGGAATTATCTTGGATTACGAACAAATTATAGGCTTGGGTTTGCTGCAAGGACTAACGGAGTTTTTGCCGATATCCAGTTCAGCGCATTTAATCTTATTACCCGTTCTATTCGGCTGGGAAGACCAGGGTTTAGCCTTCGATATAGCGGTGCACGTGGGCACCTTAATAGCCATCATCAGTTATCTTAGAAAAGACCTGTACCGATTAGTGACCGGCTGGTTGGCTTCCGTTTTTAAACAGCAACAGACACAAGATGGCCGTTTAGCGTGGCTGGTGATTATCGGCACGATCCCCGTCGGTTTGGTAGGGCTATTTGCATCTGAGCTGATCGAGATTTATTTGCGCTCGCCGTTGGTAATTGCTGCAGCGACAATTATATTTGCCCTGTTACTTTGGCGCTCAGACGTTAAAGGCCTACACATTAGAGAGCAAACCACGTTGACGTTGAAAGACGCCGTTATCATCGGTTTATTTCAAGTGTTAGCTTTAATTCCCGGTACATCACGCTCCGGCATTACCATGACAGGCGGGCTCTTTTTGGGCTTAACTCGTCAGGCTGCAGCCAGATTTTCTTTTTTATTATCCGTCCCGCTGATTTTTTTAGCAGGTAGCTTTAAAGCACGTGAATTGATGGCTAGCCCGTTGCTTATCGACTGGTTTTCAATGGCCGCCGGTGTCACTATTTCAGCGCTCAGCGCTTTTGCCTGCATTGCCTTATTCTTAAAGATGGTCGACAAAATCGGTATGTTACCGTTCGTCATTTATAGATTAATTCTTGGCGCGCTTTTATTATATGTCTACGCCACTTAAATGCTCTTTCTTCAGCAAAACGTACAGCGCGCCGGTTCCGCCGTCTCGTTGTTGGGCAGATGATAAAGCCAGTACGGCAGGATCGTTTTTCAATAAGTTATAAACTAAATTTTTAAGCACGGGGCGGTTATTTAACGAACCGATGCCTTTGCCATGGACAACTAGAACGCAGCGATGGTGCTGCTCTAGTTGATGAGCTAAAAACTCATCCAATAGCTGATGTGCTTCGAGTTGCGTTAAGCCGTGCAAATCAACCTTATCGTCTATCCTTATCGCGCCACGCTTTAATTGCCTGATTAATTTGTTTTGAAGGCCTTGTCTGGCGAAGAATAAACTATCATCACTTTGTATCTCGCTGAGGTCCTGAAAAACCGCTTGATGAGCTGTTTGCACCGGATGGACCTGCTTTTTTAATGGTTTAGGCTTAGGTTTATTTTCAATAAACTCGTGCTTGTCGGACGAAAGCGGTTTTACATCACCCACAGACTGTCTAAATAAATTAGAATCATCGTTTGAACTCAGGTGTTTGTTTTTATCTTCAGGCATAATAAGAGTTTAGCAAATAATGAATTTTGATTTTTTTAAAATCACTGACAAATAGTTTTAATGCATATTTTAATAAGTAATGATGATGGTTACCTCGCCCCGGGCTTATTGGCCCTAGCCAAAAGTTTGGCTACTGTTGCCGAGGTGACGGTGGTTGCACCCGATAGAAATAGAAGTGCTGCCAGTAACTCTTTAACCCTGGAAATGCCCTTGCGCGTTCAGCAAATGGAGAACGGTTTTTTCAGCGTAGACGGCACGCCAACCGACTGCGTTCATTTGGCCATTACGGGGCTGCTTAAAAATGACCCTGATATCGTTTTTTCAGGCATCAATAATGGCGAAAACATGGGCGATGACGTGTTGTATTCCGGCACTGTGGCGGCGGCAACTGAAGGGCGTTTTATGGGCTTACCGTCGATTGCCATCTCAATGAATTCTAGCCAGCCGGCACACTACGAAACCGGCGCCTACGTGGCGGTTCAGTTATTTAAAGGCCTGCTAAATGAGAAACTGCCGAATGATACTATTTTAAACGTCAACGTACCCGACCTGCCGTTGAGCGAAATTAAGGGATTTAAAGCGACCCGATTAGGTCTACGCCATCGATCAGAATCTGTGATTGAAGCGCGTGATCCAAGAAATAAAATAATATATTGGGTGGGGCCACCTGGTGGTCAGCAAGACGCTGGTGAAGGTACCGATTTCCACGCCGTAGAACAGCAATACGTTTCTATTACGCCGCTACAAATTGATTTAACTAACTATAAGCGGTTGGTTGACGTGAATAGCTGGCTCAAAGGGATAACGCTATGAGTGGTCATTTGGGCATCGGCATGACGTCCCAGCGTACTCGGGATCGTCTTATCCAGCAGTTGCAAAAACTGGGTATTAAAGATCAGCGCGTACTCGATGTAATGAAGCAAATACCTCGGCACCTATTTGTTGCCGAAGCGTTGGCGAGTCGCGCTTATGAAAATAACTCCTTACCCATTGGGCAGGGACAGACTATTTCTCAACCGTATATGGTCGCCCGCATGACCGAGTTACTGATCGAAGACGGCATGCCCGAGAACGTATTAGAAGTCGGTACGGGTTCGGGTTACCAATCAGCGGTGTTGGCGAGTTTGATCCCACGGGTTTTCTCCGTTGAGCGCATACGCCCACTGCAGGAAAAGGCAAAAACTGTGCTGGCTGAGATAGGTTTTAGAAATATTAGTTTTAAACACTCTGATGGTGGTTGGGGCTGGAAGGCCTGTGGTCCTTATCAAGGTATTTTGGCCGCAGCGGCACCGGCTGAAATACCCGTTAATTTACTGGAGCAGCTGGATATAGGCGCTAAATTGGTTATTCCAATTGGCGTAGAAGGTCAGCAAGTCTTACAGCGAGTCACTCGAACAGAATCGGCGTATGAAGTTGAGACCATCGAGCCGGTTAGTTTTGTTCCTTTTCTAAAAGGTCGTGCTTAGGAGTAATACGGGTGTTTAAGCGTTTATATAATCGAGTTTTATTATGGGCGGCACACCCAAAAGCAAATCGCTTTCTGGTGGCGTTAAGTTTTGCTGAATCCTCATTTTTTCCTATTCCGCCAGACGTTATGCTGGCACCGATGTGCCTGGCAAAACCGAGTAAAGGTTACTATTACGCGTTATTAACAACCATCGCCTCGGTCTTAGGAGGGGTGTTCGGCTATCTGATAGGGATGTTTTCTTTCGAACTGGTAGCGCCACTTATCGAGTGGCTGAAATATGATGAAAAGTTTGAGCTTGTGAAGCTGTGGTTTGCAGAATGGGGTTTTTGGGCTATTTTAATCGCCGGCTTTTCACCTATTCCTTATAAGCTTTTTACTATCGCTGCTGGCCTGCTCGGTATGGCGTTTATTCCTTTTATCATCGCTTCTATCATTGGCCGTGGTGCGCGTTTTTTCCTGCTCGCTGGCCTGGTATCGCTTGGCGGTGAGAAACTACGCAATAAGCTAAAGGACTATATAGAAATCATTGGCTGGTGCTGCACCGGGATCCTGCTCGTGGGTATATTAATTTACAAAATTCAATAACGGCGAAATTTGAAAAATAAATCGGCAATTTATTCGCTAATACTGCTTATTTCTTTTAGCTTTTCTATCATCTCGTGTAGTACATCCAATGTATACGCTCCCGTGGGTAGTAACCGCCATTCAGTTAAGCCATCCGCCACATCGCATATCGTTCAGTCGAGGGATACTTTGTATTCCATTGCCTGGCAAATTGGACGTGATTACAAAGAATTAGCGCGTTGGAATGGTATTAGTCACCCCTACACCATTTACAAAGGTCAAAAAATAACCTTAGTGCCGGCTAAAATTAGTAGAAAAAAAGCCGCCAAAAAAGTTTTTTCAAATAAAAAAACTGTTAAAAAACAAAGAATAGCAGCAACTACTTCAAATAATTATCAAAAAGAGTTAAAGTTATCCTGGCAATGGCCGATACAAGTCAGGCGACTGGAGAAAGGGGTAGTTAAAACAGGCGTCACTTTAGTTGGCACGGCGGGGGAACTGGTTCGTAGCAGCGAGAGTGGAAAGATTGTATACGCTGGTAATGGTCTAAAAGGTTATGGAAACCTTTTGATTGTAAAACATAGAGACGAATTTTTAACGGCGTATGGCTACAACAAGAGGTTATTAGTAAAAGAAGGTAGTGTTGTAAAAAAGGGTCAGGCGATAGCCGAAATAGGCAAAGACAATAAAAACCGCCCGGCACTGTTTTTTGAAATTAGGCGACGAGGTAAAGCGGTATCGGTTACCGAGTACTTGCCAAAAAAGGGGAGATAGACATGCAGGCCACTAAATTAAAACGTTCAAACAAAGAATCGACGATGGATTATTCTGCGAAAAGTACGGTGAAAGCTAAAAAAGCTTCAGTTAATGACCCTACGCAAATTTATTTAAACGAGCTGAGTAAGTCCGTTTTATTGTCGGCAGAAGAAGAGATCTATTTAGGTCGTCTAGTTCAAAAAGGTGACCAACCTGCACGCCAACGAATGATTGAAAGTAATTTACGGTTGGTGGTGAAAATATCAAGAAAATACATGAACCGCGGCCTACCGATGCTCGACCTGATCGAAGAAGGTAATTTAGGTTTGATACGCGCGGTTGAAAAGTTTGATCCTGAAAAAGGCTTTCGTTTTTCAACCTATGCGACCTGGTGGATTCGTCAAACCATCGAAAGAGCGATTATGAATCAAACCAGAACCATTCGTTTGCCTATTCATATTATTAAAGAGATGAATATCTATCTTAAAAAAGCCCGCGAACTTAGTTTAGAGCTTGATCGAGAAGCAAATGCTGAAGATGTAGCAGCGGTGACGGGTAAACCGGTTGAAGAGATAGAAAGAATGTTCCGTATGCACGCTGAAAACGTTACATCACTGGACGTTTCAGCTTCTAAAGATAGCGATCAGCAGTTGCTCGATACGGTGGCCGACGAAGGCGCGGCTGAGCCAACGGATATTCTGCAGTCAGAAGAAATTAAAGCAAACCTGGAAAACTGGATTGAGCTTTTGAACGACAAACAAAAAGAAGTTATTTCACGACGTTTCGGTATTCGTGGTCATCACGCATCTACACTAGAACAAGTGGCGAAGGAAATGGGCGTCACGCGGGAGCGTGTAAGACAGGTTCAGATGGGCGCGCTAAAATCGTTAAGAGTAATACTTGAAAACGAAGGTTTCTCGCCGTCGCTGCTATTGCATTAAAAACGCTAAAATAGCTTATTTTTATACGGTTTACATTGACAGGTAAAATACAGATGAGTAATGTATCGCGCTCCTATCTGTGTCAGTTAAACTGTAATTACCATGCATGATTTTGCAAGAATTAAGCGTCTCCCTCCCTACGTATTTAATATCGTCAATGATTTAAAAGCACAGGCTCGTGCTGCGGGCGAAGATATTATTGATTTCGGCATGGGCAATCCCGATCAACCCACACCACAACATATCGTAGATAAATTGACGGAAGCGGCGCAACGAGGCGATACGCACCGTTATTCAGTCTCCCGTGGTATTCCACGCTTACGTAAGGCCATTTGTGGCTGGTACAAAACTAAGTACGACGTAGAGCTAGATTTTGACACCGAAGCCATCGTAACTATTGGTTCTAAAGAAGGGCTGGCGCATTTAGCCCTGGCTACCTTAGGCCCAGGCGATGCCGTTTTAGTACCCAATCCGGCGTATCCGATTCACCCGTATGGTTTCGTTATTGCCGGTGCGGATATCCGCCACGTGCCTATTAACCCTGAAGTGGATTTTTTCTGCGAGTTAGAAAAAGCGATTAAAACCTCGTACCCCAAACCGAAAATGCTGGTACTGAATTTTCCGGGCAACCCAACGACCCAGTGTGTCGATTTAGAGTTCTTTGAAAAAGTCGTCAAGATGGCTAAAGAACACGATATATGGGTGGTGCACGATAACGCTTACGCTGAAATTGTATTTGATGGCTATAAAGCGCCATCTATTCTACAAGTACCCGGTGCGAAAGATATCGCGGTCGAATTTTATTCATTATCTAAAACCTACAATATGCCGGGTTGGCGTGTGGGTTTTATGTGCGGTAATAAAGAGTTGGTTGCTGCACTGGCGCGTATCAAGTCGTATTTAGATTACGGTATGTTTACACCAATTCAAATAGCGGCTATTGCGGCTCTAGAGGGCCCGCAAGATTGCGTGGATGACATAAGAGCCCTGTATAAAGAACGTAGAGACGTACTGTGCGAGGGACTCAATGCCATTGGTTGGGCGGTTGAAAAGCCAAAAGCCACGATGTTTGTATGGGCGAAGATGCCCGAAAAATACCGTGAAATGGGTTCGCTGGAGTTCTCGAAAAAATTACTCAAGGAAGCTAAAGTCGCGGTATCACCGGGTATCGGATTTGGCGAATTTGGCGACGAATACGTGCGTTTTGGTTTAATAGAAAACACCCATAGAACACGCCAGGCGGTTCGTGGTATTAAACAGATGTTCCGAAACGACGGTATCGTCTAACGAAGGAACTTGAAACGACGTCTAGCCGCTATCAGTTATTTAAGTGGCATCTGTCTTCCTATATAATGAGCCCCTTTAAATGAACTACCTCAGGGGAAGCAGTTGAACGTTGTAAAAGTTGGCTTATTAGGCCTTGGTACAGTTGGTGGTGGTACGGTCAATGTACTGCAAAAAAATGGCCAGGAAATATCTCGTCGTAGCGGCTGCCAGCTGCTCATCACTAAAGCGTGCGCCAGAGATATTAGCCGCGAACGCATTTGTAACACTGAAACAATTCAACTGACGACCAATCCAGACGATATTATCAACGACCCAGAGATTCAAATAGTACTTGAACTCATGGGTGGCGAAGAGCCAGCAAAATCGTTAATTCTGGCTGCATTAGCCCAGGGTAAACACGTCATCACGGCAAACAAAGCATTAATCGCGTTACACGGTAACGAACTGTTCGCCGCAGCGGCTAAACATAACGTTATTTTGGCCTATGAAGCGGCTATTGCCGGCGGTATCCCCATCGTCAAAGCGATGCGTGAAGGACTCAGCGGGAATAAAATTGAATGGTTAGTCGGCATCATCAACGGCACTGGTAACTTTATTCTTAGCGAGATGCGCGACAAGGGCAGCGCCTTTGCAGACGTGTTACAGCAAGCGCAAGAGCTGGGTTACGCCGAAGCCGATCCTACTTTTGACGTGGAAGGCATAGATGCGGCGCATAAGCTCTGCATTCTCGCTTCATTAGCGTTTGGTACGCCACTCAATTTTGCAGGCGTGTACACCGAGGGTATCTCTAAGGTAACGCCACTAGACGTCACCTACGCCGAGGAATTAGGTTACCGAATCAAACACCTGGGTATCGCAAGAAAAACGGAGCAGGGCATCGAAATGCGCGTTCACCCGACGCTTATACCGAATAAAAGGCTTATCGCCAATGTCGATGGGGTGATGAATGCGGTACTGGTGAAAGGCAACGCGGTAGGCGCAACGATGTATTACGGCCCAGGTGCCGGCGCGGATGCAACCGCTTCAGCGGTGGTCGCGGATATGGTGGATATTTGCCGCCAACTAGACGTCCCGGCAAAGGATCAGGTACCGTCGTTAGGCTTTTTAAACGATCAGTTACAGGAACTACCGGTACTGTCCATAGAACAAGTAAAAACCGCGTTTTACCTACGTCTTTCGGTTGCCGATAAATCCGGTGTTATGGCGGCTATTACGACTATTTTGGCCGATAACGGTATCAGCATTGAAGCGGTGTTACAAAAAGTAGCTGAACAAAACAGCGCTAACACGTTGGTTATTTTACTTACCGATAGCGTGCTAGAAAAATCGTTAATGTCAGCGCTTGAAGAAATTGAATCACTCGATACAACCGTCGGCCCTGCCGTTCGCATCCGTGTTGAATCATTACAATAGGAACTATCATGACTGCAGGTAATCGTTACATTGGTTTAATCGACAAGTACAAAAAAGTACTGCCCGTTTCAGACAGCACGCGCTTTATCAGTTTGGGTGAGGGCAATACGCCGCTTATCAAACTGGAAAACATACCGGCGTTGATCGGTAAAAACGTAGATATTTATGTCAAATACGAAGGCCTAAACCCCACCGGTTCGTTCAAAGACCGTGGCATGACGATGGCGGTAACCAAAGCGGTAGAAGAGGGCAGTAAAGCAATTATCTGCGCTTCAACGGGTAACACCTCGGCCTCTGCTGCGGCGTACGCCGCTCGCGCGGGTATTAAAGCCTTTGTACTCATCCCAGAAGGTAAAATCGCGCTCGGCAAACTCGCGCAGGCGATGATTCACGGCGCCGAAATCATTCAAATCAAGGGTAATTTTGATGAAGGTATGCAGCTGGTTAAAGAAGTAGCTGAACACGCGCCGGTTACCATCGTTAATTCAATTAACCCTTATCGTTTACAGGGGCAGAAAACGGCGTCTTACGAGATCGTAGAAGCGCTGGGTAAAGCGCCCGACTATCATTGTCTACCCGTCGGTAACGCCGGTAATATTACCGCGCACTGGATCGGCTATAGCGAAATGGCACAAGCCGCTGGCACACACGTCACCGATGCCTGCGCTTTTTGTGAAGGCGATTGCCAGTTCGATAGGCAGCCGATAATAGACAAGCGGCCAATCATGGTCGGCTATCAGGCCGCTGGTGCAGCGCCGTTTATCAAAGGCGAACTGATCGACGATCCTGAAACCATCGCAACCGCTATTCGTATTGGTCATCCGCAATCGTGGGACCGCGCCTGGGCGGTACAAAAAGAATCCGGTGGCTGGTTCGACGCATTAAGCGACGAAGAGATTTTAGCGACGCAAAAATTACTGACAGAAAAAGAAGGTATCTTCTGTGAACCGGCATCAGCCGCTTCAGTTGGTGGCGCGATACGCGATATTAAAAACGGCAAAATTCCCGAAGGCAGTACCATTGTCTGCACGCTAACCGGCCACGGCTTAAAAGACCCTGATACCGCCATCGCACAATGCGAGGTGAATCCAAAAGCGATTGACGCTTCGTTAGCGTCTGTAAAGGCCGCCATACTCGATAAACTGTAGGTCATCTAATTAGATGAGTGATCACTCAGTAAGCAACTCATCTAGCCCGAAAATTAAACGTCGTGAAGCGATCAGTAGCGACGTTACGCTATTAAGCGAGATCCACCCCGTTTTACGTCAGGTCTATCTGAACAGGGGTATAACGCATAGCGATCAACTCGATCGCACGCTGAAAAACCTGCCGAATTATCAGCATTTATCTGGTATCAGCGGCGCGGTCGATATTATTCTGCGCGCCATTCAAACGGATCAAAAAATCCTTATCGTCGCCGACTTTGACGCCGACGGCGCCACCTCGTGCGCCTTGGCGATTAGAGGCTTGCGGATGTTGGGCGCGAAACATCTCGATTTTGTCGTCCCCGATCGCTTTAAGTTCGGCTATGGTTTAACGCCGGAAATCGTAGACGTCGCGCTAGAGCACAAGCCAGATCTTATTATCACCGTTGATAACGGCATATCCAGCGTCGATGGCGTGGCCTACGCGGTAGAGCAAGGCTGTCAGGTGGTGGTAACCGATCATCATTTACCGCCGAAAAAATTACCGAATGCACACGCCATCGTCAACCCACAGTTATTGGGCGATGAATTCCCCAGTAAAGCGCTGGCAGGTGTTGGCGTTATGTTTTACGTATTACTGGCGTTACGCGCAAAGCTGAATGAACAGGGTGCTTTTGCCAGCAGCAAAGCACCCAATTTAGCGCAGCTACTCGATATCGTCGCGCTGGGTACCGTCGCCGATGTCGTGCCGATGGACGAAACCAACCGTAAACTCGTACACCAGGGCCTGTTAAGAATTCAAGCCAGCAAATGTGTTCCCGGTATCCGCGCCTTACTGCGCATCGCTAAGCGCGAGGCGCAATCCATAGTCGCCAGTGATCTCGGTTTTGCCATAGGCCCAAGGCTCAATGCGGCGGGTCGTTTAGACGATATGTCGCTCGGTATTCAATGCCTGCTAACCGATGATGAGCAAGAGGCGAATAATATCGCCGAGCAACTTGATTTGTTGAATGTTGAACGCCGGTCGATAGAAGACGATATGAAGCTGGATGCGTTTAAGATATTACAAACGCTGAAAGTCAGCAGCAATAACGCCGACCAATGGGGCGTCTGTTTATACGAACCGCAATGGCACCAGGGCGTTATCGGCATACTCGCTTCGCGCATTAAAGAAAAGCTGAACCGCCCGGTTATCGCCTTCGCCAGTGCCTCAGCCGATGAAGTAAAAGGCTCGGCGCGTTCAATCCCCGGCCTGCATATCCGCGATGTGCTGGACGACATTGCCAGCCAGCACCCGCAGTTATTAAAGAAATTTGGCGGTCACGCCATGGCAGCCGGTATGAGTTTGGCGGCGAAAGATTTAGACGTATTCACCGAAGCCTTTAATAGCGCGGTAAAAAAACGCCTCAATAACGAACTGCCGGAAAACGTCTTTCTGGTCGATGGGGAAATACCCGATGCTGAGTTAAACCTGCATCTAGCCGAAACGCTTAGGCAAGGTGGCCCCTGGGGACAAAGCTTCCCAGAGCCCGTATTTATAGGGACTTATAAGGTTAAGAATGCGCGAATCGTCGGGCAAAAGCACGTTAAGTTTGAACTCGAAACACTCAGCAATAAACGCAGAATAGACGCGATTTATTTTAATCCAGAGCATCCGGATAGTTTGATAGGCCTGGCGAAAGTAAAGGTGGTGTATCAGTTGGATATTAATACGTATATGGGGCGGTCTAGTACTCAGTTGATGGTGAGGTATATGGAGGGGTTTAGCGGTTGATGGAACGATTGTTAATTCGGATAAATTTTTCTGGTAAGCTTTACCTAAGTCGGAGAGTAATAATCTCCACTATATAAAAATTAAAGGGAATTGTGATTGCTGTTTTAGTTGAATTAAGAGGATGTTTTTACCTCTTAAATGAAACTTATGGTCTGTGACCATAATAATAAGTTAGGCAGAAGGATACTAGTCATGAACTTGCAGGAACTCAGTAATATCGGTGAAGTCGTGAGTGCTGTCGCTGTCGTAGTCTCGCTCGTCTATCTAGCCTTTCAGATACGGCAGAACACCAGACAGATCGACGAAAACACTAAGGCCGCACAAGCTGCGGCGTTCGACTCAAGTATTGCCCACACGTTAATGGCGAGACAGGCTATCGTGGAAAATGCTGACGTTGCTCGGATTTACCTAAAGGGATCGAATGACCCGAGTACCCTCTCAGAAGAGGAACGTGTTCGCTATCGTCTGGTTCTTCATAATATTCTTTGGTCGATCTGGAACATGCAGACCCAAGCTCAGATCGGAGGATTATCTTCGGAGACTTGGGGTGCACAGCTGGCCACTCTTGAAAGAGTCATGACTACGCCAGGTTTTAAGTGGTTTTGGGATAACTACGCACAGGAGTTTGGTGCTAGTTTTCGTCAAATAGTGACGGACTTTGAGGCAAAAACTACTTCAGGTTATCCTGCCTAATAAGGCGTTCAAACGGACAAATAATGTATTAAGTGCACCATCGAGTTTTAGTAGTCTTCTTAGTAGTGGATCAACGTTCTATGCTTAGTAACTACACGCACTACTGGACGAATACTGTGACTATGCAGCCTCAATCGTTGTTCAACGGTTGCTCGCATTATTCGTTTAGCTCCAGATTTATACTGAATGTAGTGCGTAAACACACATACTATTAGAATGCTAAATTCACTCGCTCTGGAGAGCTTTACTTTGATTATCTGACAGTGTTTTAGTGCATTACTCGTTGTTAGAAGCTGTCAGGTGAGTGCAGTGAATCTACATGCCGCGTTGGGTTTGATCCGATAACTCACTCCTACATCCTTCCAGCTTTTCTCTCACCGAGCGTTGTAACTTAGCACTCCGGCAATTGGGAATTCAGCTTATCGTTTGCTGTTTTATGCAGGTTTCTGGGTTCTCATGTGTAGCCCAATTGTGCATACACCTGTAGACGAAGGGATGTGCAACGGCCTTTTGTGATCCTTATAATTGACTGAGTGGCGCAAGGGCACACAAAAGTTCGCGCAAAAGCCGTTTTTAATAACATTGTTTATAGGAGCTTCAAAGATGGTCAATATCGGAATTGAGTCAATTAAGACTAAAGATAATCTTCAACGTTTTGAAACTGCACAAACGCTTGAACAACGCCTGCCTGAACAAAGTATTCTAGATGTATTTATAGCCAGTGCGGAACAGCACCCTAGCGCAACCGCTATCACTATGCTGATATCGGGGGCGGAAGACGAGCAGCCACGTCGGGTGGATTACAGTCAGTTGTTGGGGATGATAAGAGGCGCTGCGAACCTGTTCTCCTTGTTGGGTGGTCCGGCACCGGGTGTAGCCTATATGCTGCCATCGTTGGTGGAAACTCATGTGACGTTGTGGGGGGCTGAAACAGCAGGTTATGCGGTTCCGATAAACTTTCTTTTGCAGCCAGATAGCATTGCCGAATTGATAAAGGCTTCGGGTGCGAAAATATTAGTCGCTCTTGGTCCGCACCCTCAACTAGATATTTGGGAAAAAGCCCTGCAATTGCAAGATCAGATTCCAGGTTTGATCTTGGTACGCGTGTCTCCTTCTGGCACACCGGCACAAGAGGGCGTGACTGATTTTAGTTCTGCCTTGATGGAGCAGCCGCAGGACTCTTTGATATTTGGTGAACCGCGCAGTGGTGATGATGTCGCCGCATACTTCCATACGGGTGGTACAACGGGTGTGCCGAAGCTCGTTGCACATACGCATCGAGGTCAACTCGTGGCGGCGTTCGGTGGGGCGCTCATGTGCGGATATACCGCTGACGATACGCTCACTGCAACAATGCCGTTGTTTCATGTCGCTGGGACCATAGTTGCCGGGCTAAGTGCTTTCATGACCGGAGTAGAGCTTTTAGTTATGTCGCCGGCCGGTATGCGCAATCCAGCGATTATCGAGGGCTTTTGGCGCTTGGTGGCCCAGCATAAAGCCACGCTTGTTGGCGGGGTTCCTACCGCGATGGGTGCTGTACTCCAAGTGCCCGTTGGTGATAATGATATTAGCGCTGTTCGTGCAGGACTCACGGGTGCCGCTCTTCTGCCTCCTGCAGTTGGAACGAAGTTTAAAGAAGTGACTGGTTGCAATCTCTATGAAATTCTTGGTATGACCGAGACGTCGGGATTGGTCAGCATAGATCCGCTTTCCGGTGCTGGCGGCGTAGGTTCTGTTGGATGGGCTTTGCCTTACACACAAGTTGAAATTCTTCGCTTGAATAAAGATGAAAGCCTGGGTGACGTTTGCGCGCCGAACGAGATCGGCGCGCTCACGATCAAAGGAGATCATGTATCACCTGGCTACCGTAACCCTGAACACAATGATGGTGTGTTTGATACGGGTCGGCTAAATTCTGGAGACCTGGGGTACAAAGACGAGCAGGGCCGTATCTACATTACAGGTCGCTCAAAAGATATCATTATCCGCAGCGGACACAATATTGACCCGGCCATGATAGAAAATGCGATGAGCACACACCCAGCGGTTTCCATTGCCGCCGCTGTAGGCATGCCCGACGCTTATGCCGGAGAGCTGCCAGTTTGTTTTGTCCAGTTGGTGGAAGGTATGCAGGTAAGCGAAGAAGACCTGCATAAGCATGCTCAAGGCAGTATCGACGAACGACCCGCATGGCCTAAACATATATACATGATCGATACCATTCCTCTAACTGCAGTAGGGAAGGTCTATAAACCCAACTTGCGCTGTACGGCGGCCAAAATGATGATTGAAGGTCTAGTTCGGAACGATTTTGATATGGCCGAGGCAGGTGTTGAGGTTGTTGACGGTGGTTCGCGAGGGATGTGCGTTACTGTGACGGTGTCGGAAGATGATCGTGTTTCTGTTGCGGCTCTTGAAAAGGTGCTTGCCGGTTATTTGTTCGAGGCGAGGGTGAAAGTGCTTGAATAATTAGGGTCAGAGTAAAATAATACTATTAGAAGGCTAACTAAATCAAGGGGTTAGAAAATTAAAGTGGTCAGACTGGATTGATTCAAGCAACTGTAAAAGAATTAGTATTAGACCCGAATTTTTCCTTCAATGACGGGCAGTAATTGCAGAGTGTGTTTTCGCTGCCGCGAGGGCGTTCATTTCTTTTGCTTTCCCATCACCTAAAGATATAAAGCATCATAGATGCGGATAAAAGATATCCGCCTATTCGACTAAAAGCTACGAACCAATGAAAAGGCAACCCTGATCGCAACAATCAGTCATTTTTCGGGTTCGCGCTCGGCAATTGAGTATTTGGGGTCAGAGTAAAAACTCCCAATACGTCTGAGATCAGTTATATTGTCGTTTAATTCAATAAGACATTTTGTTCATGGAGTAACACGATGGATCGCCAAATAACCGGGAGTTTTTACTCTGACCCCAAATATCAATATCCGACCCCAAATATCCGACCCCAAATATCCCGAGTAAAAACCCCAACTATCAATTGTAAACATCAAAATTAAAGGTTTATTATGCAAGCTGACTTGCTGACTACGGTTATCTTACCGGCGTCATTATTTATTATTATGCTGGGTATGGGACTGTCTCTAAGAAGAACTGACTTTGCTCGTGTTTTAACGCAACCCAAAGCGGCGGTGGTTGGGCTATCGGCTCAACTTATTGCCTTACCCCTAATTGCCTTCTTACTAGCCACGGTTTTTAAATTAGCACCGGAGTTGGCTGTTGGGCTGATGATTATTTCATTTGCGCCCGGTGGGGCTACGTCAAATATGTTTACCAATTTGGCGAAAGGTGATGTTGCTCTGTCCATTAGCTTAACGGCGGTTGTCAGCCTTATTACGCCGTTTACTCTGCCGGTGTTTACCTTGTTCGCGATCAATCATTTTATAGGGCCAGCAGAAGCCTTTGAGCTGCCGTTGTTAAAAACGATTGTTCAATTACTGCTTATTACAGTCATACCCGTATTGATTGGCATGTTTATATTGTTTAGGTGGGAAGGGGCAGCCAATAAAACTGAACCCATTATTCGAATATTCTCGGTCATTTTTTTGTTTTTAATTATCGTCGCGATTATTTTAAAAAACAAATCCCAAATCGTCGGTTTTTTTGTGCAAGCAGGGGCCGCGACGTTAACTTTAAATATCTTAGTGTTGGGGTTGGGTTATTTGTTAGCGAAGGTTTTCAAACTGTCACAACCACAAGTTGTATCAATTACTTATGAAGTTGGCATTCAAAATGGGACGCTGGCTTTATTTGTTGCTGGTACGCTCATTGGTAATAACACCATGATGATACCAGCGGTAACGTATAGTATTTTAATGTTTATTACTGGGTTTGCATTGGGTTATATTTTAAAAAAACAAACCTATAATCAGCAATTATCGGGATATTTGAGGTCAGAGTAAAAACTCCAGTATCTTGCCAAAACTTAGCTGTAGCGGATACCTATTTCAATAGGTTGCTGTTTGATTTCTACCGGAATTTTTGGCGTGATAAAGAGCTTTGTCGGCTGCTTGATATAAGTCGTTGAAAGAGTGTTGCCGTAATGCATTTAATTTGGAGATGCCCATGGAGACAGTAAGCAAACTACTCGCGCTGCTGTTTTCATGCGGGAAATAATTCGGGTCAGAGTAAAATAAATACTCTATTAGAATGGTAAGTAAATCATGAAGTTAAAAACTTAAATTATTTTATCTTCTGGGGGGCAAGGGTTCAGACAGCTTGATTATAGAAAAGAGCACGGGTTTTAGCACCCGCAGACGAGTTACTCTTTTGCTGCCGAGGGAACAAGTTATCGCTCAAACGATAAAACTGTTTGGCTCAGCTATGTTGCTAAAGACAAAAGAGCGACTCGCCCTTTAGTTTGAAACCTAAGCTTTTAAATAGCGCCCAAATAATAAAAAACTTTAGCTCATTAAAATTCAGGAGTAAGCTAAAGATACATAATTGAGTGGGTTCAGTATGGCAATTCTTCTTTTCCTGACTGGGCTGATCTTATTAATTGTCGGTGCGGAATCATTAGTACGAGGCGCATCCCGTTTAGCGGCGGTTATGGGTGTATCACCACTGGTTATTGGGCTGACTGTCGTCGCGTTTGGTACCAGTTCGCCTGAACTTGCGGTCAGTATCAAAGCCGCGTTATCTGATCAGGCGAGTCTTGCCGTTGGAAACGTGGTTGGCAGTAATATTTTTAACATTCTCTTTATTCTCGGCCTTTCAGCCTTGATTGTGCCACTTGTTGTATCTCAACAATTGGTGCGGTTTGACGTGCCTCTAATGATAGCGATGTCGGTTGTTGTACTCATTTGCTCGCTAGATGGGACCATCAGCCGCAATGATGGCCTTATGCTGGTTGCCGGTCTCGCTACCTACGTTGTGTTTTTGATTTATCAAAGCCGCAAAGAAAATACCAAAGTGAAAGAGGGGTACGCGAACGAATTTGGGACTGAAAGTAATGTGGAATGTAGCTGGGTTATAAACATAGTTATGGTCCTTGGCGGCCTTGCACTACTGGTGCTTGGCTCGCGCTGGCTTGTTAATGGAGCGGTGGCCTTTGCCCAATATCTGGGTGTTAGCGAATTGGTCATCGGATTGACGATTGTTGCGGCCGGTACATCCTTACCTGAACTTGTTACTTCTGTCATGGCGGCTGTTCGAGGCGAACGAGACATCGCTGTTGGCAACGTGGTTGGCAGTAATATCTTCAATATGATGGGCGTGCTTGGATGTGCCAGTATAGTTGCACCAGCGGGCATAGAGGTGGCAACGGCGGTTTTCAGGTTCGATCTTCCGATAATGGTTGTCGTAGCCTTCGCATGCCTACCCATATTCTATACGGGTGGTTTGATTAGTAGGAAAGAGGGTGCGTTGTTTCTCGGGTATTACGTGGCCTACACCTTATACCTCGTTTTAGCCGCATCTCACCATGATGCATTACCTAGCTTTAGTACAGCCATGTTGTATTTCGTAATCCCGCTAACTATGTTCACTCTAATTATTCTAGCGTTGCGGGAAATTCGCAGTAGGAAGCGTCGTTCAGAATGGTTGCAGAGACAGAAATAAAGACGCTTCACTGGCTGGCTGGGCCGACATACACTGTTTTCACATTAACGAATTCGCGGATGCCAAAATATGACAGCTCGCGACCATAGCCACTTTGTTTGATTCCACCGAAAGGCAACAGCTGGTCCGAACGAACGAAATCATTCACGACACAGGTTCCGGCCTCTAACTGATGCGTCGCGATTCTCTTCGCCTTTTCAATATCACGACTAAACACAGCAGCACCCAGGCCAAACAACGAATCATTTGCCAGTTTAATAGCGGTTGCTTCATTGCTTGCGGAAATAATACAGGCAACTGGTCCGAACAGTTCTTCACGGAAAGCTGGCATATCACTTGTTACATCAGTTAACAATGTTGCAGGGTAGTAGCTGCCATCACCCTCGGGAATCTTTCCACCAAGCAGGCAGGTCGCTCCCATGGCAATGCTGTCATCTACCTGTCGTTGCAGCTCTGTGCGTAAATCAGGACGCGCCAAAGGTCCCAACATGGTGTCTTCCTGTTCAGGATCAGCAGCTACATAATCAGCCAATTCTTTCGCCACCAGCGATTCGAACTCTTTCATCACCGTCGCTTCGACGATCAGGCGTTTTGCGGCGATACAAGATTGCCCTGCGTTATTCATCCGGCTTTGCACACAAAGACGTGCAGCCAGCGGCAGATCGGCATCCTTCAGCACTAGATAAGCGTCATTACCACCTAACTCCAAAACGCTTTTCTTTAAAGCCTTTCCCGCCGCACTTGCAACTGCCGAACCGGCAGGCCCACTTCCGGTTAAGGTCACTGCGCTGATGGCGGGATTTTTAACGATAGCCTCAACCTGTGTACTCTCTATAAGCAAGGTTTTGAACAAGCCAACAGGAAATCCCGCAGCAATAAATACTGCTTCGATTGCAAGAGCACAGCCACTGACATTACTCGCGTGTTTTAGCAGTCCTGCATTTCCTGCCATCAACGCCGGAGCGGCGAAACGAATTACTTGCCAGAAAGGAAAATTCCAAGGCATGACTGCCAGAATAACTCCCAGCGGTTCGAAGGCGACAAAGCTTTCGCTGTTTGACGTTTGCACCGATTCACAAGTCAAATACTCTCGCGTATTGTCTGCATAGTGGGCACAAGCCTGGGCGCTCTTTTCGATTTCAGCAATAGCCTGTTTTATAGGCTTGCCCATTTCGCGTGAAATCAGCAAACCATATTGCTGTTTGTTTTTCTTCAAGATGTCAGCAGCCTTTCTCATGCAGGTGGCCCGATGATCCAGCTCTGAATGGCGCCAAGTTTCGAACGCATTCATTGCCTTGTCGATGGCTTCTTTTACCTCCGCATCGCTATGTGAAGGATAAGTTTTAATGGATTGTCCATTGGCGGGATTGATTGATTCTAGTGTCATTGCTTTATCCAGGTATTACGTTATTTATTAGGGCTCAGCATTTGCCGGGGCTGTACATGTTTGTCAAAATCTGTTTCGCTTAAAAAACCCAGTTCTGATACGGCCTGCTTCAGGCTGATATTTTTCTGATGCGCATATTTCGCTGCCTCAGCCGCATTGTCATAGCCAATATGCGGAGTGAGGGCGGTTACCAGCATGAGTGAATTTTCCAGGTAGTATTCCAGCTTATCTGTGTTGGCTTCGATGCCTTCCAGACAATGGATCTGAAAGCTTGTCATGGCGTCAACCAGCAGATGCATCGACTCCAGTAGCGTCGTGATAATGAGCGGCTTGTAGACATTTAACTGGAACTGGCCCTGGCTGTTAGCCATAGTTACCGCCGTGTTGTTGGCCATCACACGAATACAGACCATCGTAAGCGCTTCCACCTGAGTCGGGTTTACCTTGCCCGGCATGATCGAACTGCCAGGTTCGTTAGCAGGAATGCTGATCTCCCCTAAACCGCAGCGTGGCCCGGAGTTCATCAAGCGCACATCGCTGGCCATTTTGTATAGTGAACTGGCCAATAACGATAGTTGATTATGCAGGTTCACCAGCACGTCATGGGCGGAAAGTTGACTAAACTTGTTATCTGCTTCCGCAAAGGCGAATCCAGATAATCTGCTGATTTCATCGATAACGGTTGCTGGCCACGCTCTGCTGCTATTAAGACCAGTTCCAACTGCAGTACCACCTATGGCCAACGTGGCAACAGACGGGGCACTTGCCGCTAGCTGCTGTCGCATAAATTCAATCTGCCAGCTGTATGCAGCAAACTCCTGCCCGAGCGTCACAGGTGTTGCATCCATCATATGGGTACGGCCTATTTTTAAGGTGTCTTTAAATTGATCAGCTTTTCGCCCCAATGCTTTTCCCAGTTGGGCTATTGCAGGCAACAACTGTTGTTGCAAAACTCGAGTTGCAGTGATGTGCATCACCGTGGGAAACACATCATTGGAGGATTGTGACAAGTTAACGTGATCATTCGGATGAACAGGGGACTTACTGCCGAGTTGACTCCCGGCTGCCTGGTTCGCGATGTTGGCAAGCACTTCGTTCACGTTCATATTAGTCTGAGTGCCGCTGCCGGTTTGCCAAATTGACAATGGGAACTGGTCGTCATACTCGCCACTGCTGACCGAGTTACATGCAGATTGAATGAGTTCTGCGGTTGTCGAATCTAGGTGACCTAGTTTGTTATTGGCGATGGCAGCCGCCTTCTTTACCAGCACAAAGTCGTGAATAAATTCTATGGAAAATGATTGATCGCCGATTGCGAAAAATTGAAGTGAGCGCTGCGTTTGTGCTCCCCATAGTTTATCTGCAGCCACCTGAATGCTACCCTGACTATCCGTTTCATTGCGAAATTTAGCTTTGTCATTCATGTAGTACTTCCCTGATGATGCAGAATTCAACCAATCAAATAATTTTTATACCAGTTTCTTTAGTCTGAGAGCTTGTCTACAACATACGGCATGATGCCACCACTGGTGAAATAGGCGACTTCAAGCGCCGTATCAAGGCGACAAATCAATTCGCAGTGCTGCTGGGTGCCGTCGGTGTCTATAATTTCCATCATAACTTTCATGCCTGGACTGAGGTGACTCAAACCCAAAAGGTTGATGCTCTCATCACCACTCAGCATTAGGGTCTTGCGAGTGACGCCGGCAGCAAATTGTAAGGGTAGTACTCCCATACCAGCGAGATTTGAGCGATGTATACGTTCGAAGCTTTCTGCAATTACTGCCCGTACGCCCAGCAAGGCAGATCCTTTTGCCGCCCAATCCCGACTCGAACCAGTACCATATTCCTTACCTGCTATTACAACCAACGGAGTAGCTGCTTCCTTGTATATCATAGCGGCATCATAAACACTGATGGCCTCAGTGGAGGGTGCTATGCGAGTGTAGCCGCCTTCTAGTTCACCCAACATTTCATTGCGAATTCGCACATTGGCAAAGGTTCCACGCATCATTACTTCATGATTACCGCGACGGGATCCGTATGAGTTGAATTCTGTCTTTGGGATATTTCGCTGTAGCAGGTATTCGCCGGCGGGGCTTTTTTCGGCAATCGATCCGGCTGGTGAAATATGATCAGTTGTTACTGAATCACCGAGCAACATCAATATACGCGCACCATAGATGTCGCAAGCGGCGACTTCCAGTTCGCAGAATGGTGGTTTTTGAATGTAAGTTGACGCGCTATCCCATGGGTAGGTTTTACCGGGGCTAACTGGAAGACTATTCCATTCGGCATCACCGCTGAATACGTCTGCATAACCCTTGTTAAACATCTGATTTTCGACAAAGCGCACAGCCGTAGCAATCTCATCGGAGTTTGGCCAGATGTCTTTTAAAAATACATCTTCGCCGTTGCTTCCCTGCCCGAGCGGGTCAGTGTTCAGGTTGATGTTGGTCGTACCGGCCAATGCGAAAGCGACCACAAGAGGCGGCGACGCCAACCAAGCAGCCCTCACCTTGGCATGAATGCGTCCCTCATAGTTACGATTTCCAGACAGCACAGCGCTTACCGTTAGTTTTCCATCGTCAATTGCTTGTTCTATTGGTGCTGCTAATGGGCCTGAATTGCCAATGCAAGTAGTACATCCATATCCGACGAGATTGAACCCTAGTTCATCCAGATGCGATTGCAAACCCGCCTTCTCAAGATAGCTTGTGACAACTTTTGATCCAGGTGCTAATGAGGATTTCACCCAGGGTTTACGCCGTAAGCCGAGTGCTAATGCTTTTCTCGCGACTATACCCGCGGCCATCATAACTGCCGGGTTGGATGTATTTGTGCAGGAAGTAATGGCAGCGATAACTACATGTCCATCACTTAAGTTGTAGTTTTCTCCAACAACTTCGGCTTGCTTGATCGCACTACCACCAAGAAGTGTTTTTAGTGCTGCTGGCAAATCTGGTAAGGGTACTCGATCCTGGGGTCGTTTGGGCCCGGCTAGACATGGAACGACATCACTGAGATTCAATTCCAAGGTGCTGCTGTAGACAACTTTATCATCGTCTCGACGCCACAGCCCCTGCGCTTTACTGTAGGCTTCGACTAGTGCCACTGTAGTTGCGTCGCGTCCGGTTAAGCGCAGATAGTCAAGTGTCCTGTCGTCTACCGAAAAATAACAACACGTTGCTCCGTACTCTGGTGACATGTTGGCGATGGTGGCACGGTCAGCGAGTGTCAGATGTTGCATGCCGGAACCATAAAATTCCACAAATTTGCTTACCACACCATGCTTGCGCAGCATTTCTGTCACGGTTAAAACGAGATCAGTTGCAGTAATACCCTCGTTTAGTTTGCCACTGAGCTTGAAACCAACAACTTGTGGAATATTCATCGAAATAGGTTGCGCCAGCATCGCCGCTTCTGCTTCGATACCTCCGACCCCCCAACCCAGTACAGCCAGGCCATTGATCATTGTAGTATGGCTGTCAGTACCGACCACTGTATCTGGAAAGGCAAACTGCTTACCGTCCTTCTCGGCGCTCCAAACTGTGCGAGCAAGGTATTCCAGATTTACCTGATGACAAATTCCTGTACCGGGTGGCACGACACGAAAATTGTCGAATGCTTTTTGCCCCCAACGGAGAAATTGATAGCGCTCCTTGTTGCGCTTCATCTCAATCGCGACATTTTCAGCATAGGCAGTATCGGTAGCAAAGCGATCTACCATCACTGAATGATCGATAACAAGGTCAACGGGGTTTACCGGATTAATCGCGCTAGGGTCACCACCATTAGCCGTAACTGCATCTCGCATTGCAGCGAGATCTACTACAGCGGGCACTCCGGTAAAATCCTGCATGAGGACGCGCGCAGGCATGAACATGATTTCGCTATTTTCATGCTGGCTACTCAACCAGTTAATCAATGCCAGTACATGAGACTTATTGATAACCTGGTCATCCAAATGTCGCAGCTGGTTTTCCAATAACACTTTGATAGATGCTGGCAAAGAGCTGATCTCTGGATGCCCTTGTGCCGCCAATGCATCGAGACTGTAATAATGAAATGTTTTGCCGTCCGCAGTCAGTTTCCTGATAGTTGAGTGGGGTAGCTCCTTGTTATTCATGAATGACTCCTCTGTTGCACTGATCCAACGTAAAGCAAAAAGTGGTTAAGTTAAAAATGAGTTTTCAAACGAAAACATACACACTGAAATGCTGAACAATGGTACTAATATAATGAATCGTCTTGAACTCTCATCAGAGTATTTGAGCTATCGTCTAAAATTCCACGGCTCAAAATAATCATCAAGTCGAAAGCCAAAGCGGTTGATTTGGTGTGATGATTGAAGCCGAGTAGATTTTCATCATCACTATCAAAATCAATTAAATACAAACACATTTGCTGCCTAACTGGAAGCGACCCGGTTAAATTGAAAACATCTTTTTTGTTCCACGCCGGAACATGGCAGAGAATACTTGATCCCAACGTCTATACAAGAGTCTTATGTCACCGTAGCCGAGATAGTGACGCAAATCAAGTTCGTTATCTATTAAGAATCTTCTAGTATTCGGTAGCAGCAGTGTAAGTCAATTGTCCAGTCACCCATTTCGCTGGATTTCTACCTTGTCTGCCCCTAAAATATTATTTAAGACTTGGTGATGTTTGAATAGTTTAGTTGTTTGAGCCATTCGATCATGCTCAAACTGGAATACTTGAATTGCTAGTACCGGTCTAGCATCGTGAAATTCATTGTTAATTAGAAACAAAATAACATGAGGCAGGTTAACGACGTATAGTGGTTTAACAAAATGACTGATAACTCAAATAATGTATTGCAACGTGGCCTTGAAAATATACACGATCCTTTTTCAAGCTTTATACGTGCGCAGACAACAACCAGCTGGTTTCTTCTGTTAGCGACAATCGTGGCCCTGTGGTGGGCTAACTCAGACTATTCTTCTACCTACCAGAACCTTACGCATACACCGATTGGGTTTTTTCTGGGTGATTTTAAACTGCAGGCTTCTCTTAAACACATCATAAATGATGGGTTAATGGTTATATTTTTCTTCTTCCTTGGGCTTGAGATCAAGCGAGAAGTACTTGCTGGCGATCTGGCTCAGCCCGAACATCGACGTATGTTAATACTTTGTGCCATCGGTGGTATGGTTTGCCCAGCGGTCATCTATTCATTGTTTAACTGGTCACTTGATTCACAGGTTGGATGGGGTATCCCCATGGCAACCGATACTGCGTTTGCTCTGGGTGTGCTCACTCTAGTAAGAAAACATATTCCGGGCAGTCTATTGGCTTTTCTTGTAGGTCTCGCTATCGTGGATGATGTCGGGGCTATATTGGTTATTGCCATATTTTATACTCAGGATGTATCACTATTTCATCTATTAAGCGCATTCGCACTCATTGCATTTTTGGCATTAGGCAATTACGCAGGCGTACGCCAGCCGTATTTCTATATTGTCGTCGGCATAGCAACCTGGTGGATGATGCTCAAATCCGGCGTACACCCTACGTTTGCCGGTGTCGCAATTGCTTTGACTATACCGGCACGTCCAAAGCTGACATCGGAAAAACTACTCGATAAAGCGAAAACAACAATCAACTCAATGCAGGAGCAGTCAAAACCTGTCGATGTTCTCGGCAGTCGTACGGATCATGAACAGGTGCTAGAGGTACGTGATTTTGCCGAACGTGCCACCACACCACTGCGTCGCTGGGAGGATATGCTGGAATTACCCGTGGCTCTATTTATATTACCCTTGTTTGTGCTAACCAATGCCGGCGTGCCCTTCAGCTTGGCCTCATTTCTCGCAAGCCTTCAACACCCAACCGGCCTAGGCATAATTACGGGACTCGTTCTCGGTAAATTTATCGGTATTTCCGGTGCGTGCTGGCTTGGTCTGCGCTATAAAATTGGCTGTTTACCCGACGGTGTTAATCTTCAACATGTCATCGGTGTCTCACTTATAGCCGGGATAGGTTTTACTATGTCCACATTTATAGCCACGTTGGGCTTTGACTCCCAACCGGTACATCTCCAAAGCGCAAAATCGTCGATTCTGGTCGCTTCATTAATTTCTGCAATGCTCGGCGTGTTGTATATTCGATTTATTGCTGCAAAGAAGCATAACAGGTCACTTAATTCGACGACCAAAAGCGGCGCGAATTAGTTCCGTTGTTATATATAATGAAAATGGTCTATGGTGATTGAATAGCTCTTGTAGTGAAAGAGGTCAAAAGAGCACTTGAGTTACCCAAAGAAAGCTCGTTTTTAAAATTAATGAAAAAGTTAATACATCTTTTTTGGAGTAGGTTCATATTGTTCTTATCACTAATAGTGGGTAGCCAAGCCAATCTGAAGAAATAAACGGTTTAACAAATTAATTAGTCCGGCCAACACTTGCGCATGATTGTCTGGCCATGACGGTAACGAATCACGAATCAATAATAAGGAGATACACAATGTCTGATAACAAATGCCCAGTAATGCACGGTGGTGCTACAGAAAGTAGCATGTCGAACATTAAATGGTGGCCCAAGGCCCTTAACCTCGATATTCTGCATCAACAAGATGCCAAGACCAATCCGATGGGAGCGGACTTTAACTATCGGCAAGAGGTTAAGACGCTTGACGTGGCTGCGCTCAAGAAAGATATGCATGCACTAATGACTGATAGCCAGGACTGGTGGCCAGCGGACTGGGGCCACTACGGTGGTCTTATGATTCGAATGACCTGGCATGCGGCGGGCACCTATCGTACCGCTGATGGTCGAGGTGGTGCGGGCACTGGTAATCAGCGTTTTGCGCCAATTAACTCATGGCCGGACAACGTAAACCTGGACAAGGCGCGCCGTCTACTCTGGCCAATCAAAAAGAAATACGGCAACAAGCTCAGCTGGGCTGATTTGATTGCCTACGCCGGCACTATCGCTTATGAATCTATGGGCCTGAAGACCTTTGGCTTTGGTTTTGGCCGTGAAGATATCTGGCATCCGGAAAAAGACACGTATTGGGGTTCGGAGAAGGAATGGCTTGCTCCTAGCGGTAGCGAAGGCAGCCGTTATTCCGGTGAACGCGACCTGGAAAACCCATTGGCGGCTGTAATGATGGGGCTGATCTACGTGAACCCTGAAGGTGTGGACGGCAAACCAGACCCACTCAAAACGGCCAAAGATGTGCGCGTGACCTTTGAGCGCATGGCGATGAACGATGAGGAAACCGTGGCGCTTACCGCGGGTGGTCATACAGTGGGTAAAGCTCACGGCAACGGTGATGCTGAACAGCTTGGATCGGTACCTGAGGCTGCTGATGTTGAAGATCAGGGCTTTGGCTGGGTTAATAAGACCAAGCGAAGCATTGGACGAGATACCGTGTCTAGCGGAATTGAAGGCGCATGGACGACACACCCCACCCAGTGGGACAACGGATATTTCACGCTTCTACTCAACTATGAGTGGGAACTGAAGAAGAGCCCTGCTGGTGCATGGCAGTGGGAACCGATCGACATTAAGGAAGAAGATAAACCGCTTGATACCGAAGATTCGTCGATCCGTCAAAACCCGATTATGACTGATGCCGATATGGCCATGAAGATGGACCCGGAGTATCGCAAAATCTCTGAACGTTTCTATAAAGACCCTGATTACTTCTCTGAAGTCTTTGCACGGGCATGGTTTAAATTGACCCACCGTGATATGGGACCGAAGGCGCGTTACATCGGTCCCGATGTGCCACAAGAAGATCTGATCTGGCAGGATCCTGTTCCCTCTGGGAGCAACAACTACGACGTTCAGGCCGTGAAGGCCAAAATTACAGCCAGTGCTCTGAGCGTGAGCGATATGGTCTCAACTGCCTGGGACAGTGCAAGAACCTTCCGTGGTTCGGATATGCGCGGCGGTGCTAACGGAGCACGTATCCGTCTGGCCCCGCAGAAGGATTGGGAGGGTAACGAACCGCAGCGCCTGAATAAAGTACTGGCCGTTCTTGAACCCATTGCCGCTGAGACCGGTGCAAGCGTTGCCGATGTGATTATTCTCGCCGGTAATGTCGGTGTCGAGCAGGCCGCAAAGGTCGCTGGGGTTGATATTAGCATTCCCTTCTCGTCTGGCCGCGGGGATGCAACAGACGAGATGACCGATACCGAGTCCTTCGAAACGATGGAAACCCTCCATGATGGCTACCGTAACTGGCTGAAGCAGGACTATGTCGTCAGCGCGGAAGAGCTGATGCTTGACCGCACACAACTGATGGGACTAACTGCCCATGAGATGACCGTGCTTGTCGGCGGCATGCGTGTGCTTGGTACTAACCACGGTGGTACGAACCATGGGGCTTTCACCGATAGAGTAGGCGCACTGACGAACGACTTCTTCGTAAACCTGACAGACATGAACTACGTATGGAAGCCAGTCGGAAACAACCTGTATGAAGTCCGCGATCGTGAGACAGCTACTGTCAAGTGGACGGCGACGCGGGTTGATCTGGTCTTCGGTTCCAACTCGATCCTTCGTGCCTATGCTGAAGTCTATGCACAGGATGACAACAAGGAAAAGTTTGTGCAGGATTTCGTCGCGGCATGGACGAAGGTGATGAACGCGGATCGTTTCGATCTGGCCTGAGTCTTTATAAATTTCCCCACGCCGCCAGTACTGGCGGCGTGGGGATATGTAAGAGTGGCCAGAGCTAGCAGTAATTAACGGTATAGCCGGGGCAGAGCCAATTGTAGAAAACGTCAACGATTTATTTCACGAGCAGCTAAGGTTAGGACAAAGGCTGGCCGATAAAATATCTGATTTTGGTGGCTCGTGGACATTTGTAATCATTTTTATCTATCTTGGTGTGATGGGTGGCAATTAATTTTTTTACTTAATCAGCCCAAAACAAGTTTTCGATTCTTATTCATATATTCTTTTGAATCTCATGCTATCTACAATCGCTGCTATCCAGGCACCGATTATAATGATGCCACATAATAGAAATACTGCTAAAGTTCGGTTAGATTTCACTGGAAACTATAAAGTAAGCTATAAAAAAACAGATTTGGAAATGATTCGTCTCCATCAAAAAAATAGGTGTGTTAAAAAATGCTTTCACAGAATACAGACAATAATGAAAAGCCCTAACAGGTCGTTCAAAATGGATGCGCAAAAAGCTCGCGCCCTTATAATCGGCATTATATTTTGGAGATAAAGATGATAACTGAAAGAATAAAGAGGTGCTTTGACAAAACTATCGACTTAGTCTTTGGACTAATTCTCGTATTCATTATCGTTGGTATTGCCATTGGAGTAGCGCAGCTTTTTATCACAACCTGGGAGCTGTTAGTTTTTGAGGGTATTACCGGGCACTACATAGATATTATTGCAGATGTATTGACGCTGTATGTATTAATCGAACTCTCGAAATCTCTTGTGGAGTACTTTAATACCCAAAAACTCCGTCTTACGTTCATAGTTGATGCGGCAATAGTCTTTATATTACGCGAAGTCCTTATTTCTCTGTTTAAGCATGAACTTAAACCGGAAATGCTCTATGCATTATCGGTCTTCTTACTGGTTCTTGGATTGCTTCGCATTGGTTCTTTGATCATGTATCAACGTGAAAAGCTCATGTCACAATAAATGTGTACCTAACAATCGCATTCCAACCGACGCCAAAAGTCGGCGCGGTTGATGCGAGACGTTAGATCGCGCTGAAAAACTACAAAATAGCGTTTTAATAAATGTAATCCTGATTTCATTACCCAGTACACTCCTCTTTGTAGTTGGCGTAGTGAACCTTAGTTCCTCGCATATATTATTATGGGGAGGCATGCTGCTCCTATGGTGGTGTGCTTTTTGGTATCAGTGGCGAGTTGCTAAGTGGTCTTTTGGGCCTACCTTTATTTTAGTTAATTTGTTTTGCTGGCCATTATTGGCGCGAACTGTTCAAAGAGTACTCTTCGTCTTAGAAAATGGTGGCATGGATAGAGCTGACGGATATGGTTCTCCACTGGGCTTCCTGATCGGATTGGTAGGAGAACAAGCTTTCTTTCTTCCTTTGACGGCTACATTATTCTTTGGGTGTGTCGTGCTAATAAGGCCTAACAAACAACGCGAGTCGATTTAAAAACCGCGCGCTTAATCTGTGCCGTTAAGTGTATACAATAGTGTGAAATTAAAAGGTTAACTTAAACATAGGGAGAGCATCAATGCGTTGGCGTGGAAATCGTAAAAGTAGCAATGTAGAAGATCGACGTAGTACGCGTTTCTCTGGAGGCGGTGGTGCGGGTGGTAGTGGACTGTTACGTCTTCTTCCTATTGTATTTAAGTTTCTAGGTTTCAAAGGTACTGCAATACTGGTGGTGTGTGTAGGTGCTTACGGTCTAGTGACTGGAAACCTTGGTAATATGTTAGGTGGTGGCCTTGGTCTACAACAAGACAGCTCAGAGAGTGTATCGAGAGAACCGATTCAGGAAACTGCAGAAGAAAAAGAATTGGTCGATTTTGTTTCAGTGGTCCTGGCTGATACCGAAGAAACTTGGACTACTTTGTTCCGACAAAAGGGAAAAACCTATCAGGAACCACGCCTTGTACTATTCCGAGACGCAGTAAAATCCGCTTGCGGTATGGCTCAATCAGCGATAGGGCCTTTCTACTGTCCAGGCGATCAACAAGTCTACATCGACCTGGGTTTTTTTGACCAGCTGAAAAACCGCTTCAAAGCGCCGGGGGACTTTGCTCAGGCTTATGTTATTGCGCACGAAGTGGGTCACCATATTCAGACGCTGGTAGGCACTTCTAGCAAAGTACATGCGGCTCGCAAAAAACTAAGCAAAACAGAAGGTAATAAACTCTCTGTTCTACAGGAGCTGCAGGCTGACTGCCTCGCAGGTGTTTGGGCTAATCACGCCAACAATACCCGGCAACTGCTCGAAGTAGGTGATGTAGAAGAGGGTCTAGTGGCTGCTAGCGCGATTGGTGACGATACTTTACAAAAACAGTCACAAGGATATGTAAGCCCGGATTCGTTTACCCATGGCAGCGCGGCACAACGGGTGAAATGGTTCAAAATTGGTTTCGAAAGTGGCAACATGGACACTTGTGATACGTTCAATAATTCTTAGGTTACGAATCAAAAGGGGCAGGGTCGATTGATTCTAGCAACAGCACGGGTTTTCGCACCCGTAGGCGAGTTACTCTTTTGTTTCAGCTATGTTGCTGAAGACAAAACAGTAGCTCGGTGAAACAACTTACACAAATCAAGGGCCAACTAGCCTGACATCAGCCCTTGATTACTTTTTAACTGCTTGTTGTGCTTTCAAACTCACTGCTTTCGGGGTCAAAAATATCTTCTACTACTACCACTAGCGGTTTTGGGTAATAGTTAAACTCAGTAGCGGATGCGATTGTGTAAGCACCCATCTGTTTTCCAATTAGGATGTCTCCGATCTGCATATCTGGGAGTTCAATATCTTCTGCGACTACATCGATGCTGTCACAAGTAGGGCCGGCTAATACACTGGAATAAAACTCACCGCTTGGATCGAAAGGTTTTAATGGTGCTAATGGGTAAGTGGCGTGATCGAACATTTGACCGCTGAACCCACCATAAACGCCGTCATCCAGGTAATACCAGGTTTTAGCGCCGCGTGTTGCTTTACCGACAATCGAAACTACTTCGATCATCGACGGTGCGGCGATAAAGCGACCTGGTTCTGCAAACACTTCTATACCTTCTGGCAGTTCACTTAATGCCTCCATCAAGGGTGCGCAGAAGTCTTCAATAGGCAGTATTTCTTCCTGGTAAGAAACCGGAAAACTGCCGCCGATGTCGAGGAACTTCCAGTTGACACTATTCATCACTTTGATTGCCGCAACACTGGAGCGAATAGCATTTGCCTGAGTCATGGGTGACAGTGATTGTGAGCCGACGTGAAATGATAAACCGACTATCTCGATCCCATTTTTTTGAGCCAGTTCGACCATAACGGGCAATTCTTCTAGTGAACAGCCGAATTTGCGCGATAGGTCAACGACTGCCTGTTTACTACGGAAACTGACGCGAATTATCAATTCCACCTGACCGGCGTAAGGGATAAATTTTTTCAGTTCTTCGATGTTATCTACGACAAATCGGTTGCAACCAAAGGCAAGCGAACGTTTTATTTCTTTGTCTTTTTTAATCGGGTGTGAATGAAGGCAGCGATCACTGCTGATACCGAGTGACTCGACCAGTTCCACTTCACCGATGGTTGCCAGGTCGAAATAACTGCCGAGGCTTTTCAGGCGTTTGATCAACGCGGGGTGCGATAGTGCTTTTAATGCGTAAAAAAGCTTAACCCCCGGCAACGCTGCCTGTAATGACATATATTGATATTCGACTTCACTTAAATCGAGCACCATGAAGGGGGTTTCGTGCTTGGCAACCAGCTCTTCCAGGCTGGCGCGGTCAAACAGCTCCAGTACATCCGGATGGGATTCTTCGGCAAAACGTTCAACTATCGTTTGGTTATTCATCGTTAGGGTTCTCATGAAAAATGGCGACGGATAAGGTGGCCCGATCGCGGGCGCGGTATTTTATTAAAGTTTTTATGTTCTGGATATAAAAAAATAATTTATCGTATTGGGTAAGCAATTAATGTGATTGAGGGGGGGGGGGCTTATCTATAAATAGGTTTGGGTTCGAGCTTAATACTCAAATAATAGTGGTGAATTAATTGAGTGTTGCCGCGTTGTCGAGGGGGGGGGTTGATTTCTTCTGTTTAAGCGTTACCTAATCGGTATAACTCTTATAAAACTAAGCTAAAATACCCACTTTAGATTCAAAGCTGGATGAATAACTTGTACGTACTCGAAGCACTTAGATACTACGGAGAAGAGGGGCCAATAGCCATCATACGAAGAGATGGCGATTCAATGGCGTATACCCGCGTGGGTATTGATGGTCTACTTGCAAAATACCGGGGCGATGACTGTTACGCTTCATTACTCAAGATAAAACAGCAAATGAGTCAGGCGGGTGATTATCAAGACATTCAGGAGTCTGACTTCTCTGGTCAGGAAGAGCTATTTTCTGATGCGAAGTCCAAGGGCTAGTCAGCTTGATTTCAGCAACCGCACCTAGTAAAAAATAATACTAATACCTGATGTAAATAACACACTTATCGCCTTATAGGAAAAACAATGAATGATGTGACTGAGTTATTAAAATCCCACCGATCTATTCGGAAATTTACCGACCAAACTGTAAGTGATGAATTGATCAATGAGATTATCGCTTGCGGCCAGTCGGCTGCGAGTTCGAGTAACGTACAGGCGACCACTGTCATTCGTGTACGTGATGGCGAGAAGCGTACTAAACTGGCAGAGCTGGCGGGTGGTCAGCCTTATGTCGCTAGCGCCGGTGCTTTTCTGGTATTTTGTGCAGATTTACACCGCTCGAAACTGGCTTGTGAGTTGCAAGGCGGTGATTTCAGCGAAGGGATGACTGAGCACTTTATTATCGCTACCGCTGACGTGGCTCTGTTTGCGCAAAACTGCGTGGTCGCTGCGGAGTCTTTGGGTTTAGGTATTTGTTATATCGGTGGTCTGCGCAATAACCCACAGGATGTATCCGATCTGCTTGAATTGCCTGATCAGGTGTACCCAGTTTTTGGTTTGTGTTTGGGTTACCCCGATCAAAACCCTGAGATTAAACCGCGTTTACCCTTGTCGACGGTGCTGAAAGAAGAGACGTATGACCAACCCTCTGATGTGTCGGGCATCGAATTGTATGACGAGCATATCCGTGCGTATTATAGATCCCGCACGGGTGGTAGAAAAGACAGCTGCTGGAGCGAAGAAATGCGTGCCTTGGTCGGCAAGGAGTCGCGTCCGCATATGCGTGATTTTCTCGCGCGCCGTGGTTTTTCAATGAAATAAAGATCACTAAGTAAGTTCTTTTTAGTTTTTCTGATCTATATCGTTACGCTCTAACGAAGCCTGTTTTAGACTCAAATAGAATACTTTTACGCGAGTAGTGTATTTGCTGGTTAACGACTGGTTTAGACGCTCGATGAAATAAATTCGATTAACTATTTGGAGATAACTATGTCTGAGGTATTTGGCTTTGATGCTTTTTCACCGAAGGAAATAGCGACTAGAATTGAGACGATTGGCGTTAGCAAGGCGCGTTTACCTTTTTTATCGATGTTATTACTGGGTGTTTTGGCCGGTGCATTTATTGGTTTGGGTGGGCTGTATTTCGTTATCGTTAAATCGGACGCTTCGCTTGGTTTTGCCAGCAGCCAACTATTGGGTGGCTTAACGTTTTCCTTAGGGCTGATACTGGTCGTCGTGGCGGGGGCCGAATTATTCACCGGCAATAATTTGCTCGCGATGGCGTGGGCCGATAAGCAAATTACAACGCGCGAGTTATTGAGGAATTGGCTGGTCGTTTGTTTCGCCAATTTTATAGGCGCTGTCGGCCTGGCCGCGTTGGTGTTTTTATCCGGGCATACCGATATGAACAACGGCGCGATTGCGGATAAATACGTGATGATCGCCGAGGCTAAATGTTCGTTGCCGTTTTGGAGTGCTTTTTTCAAAGGTATGCTGTGCAACGTGCTGGTTTGTATCGCCATTTGGATGGCGTTTGCCGGTCGAACGGTGACGGATAAAATTTTAGCGGTCATCTTTCCTATCTCTGCCTTTGTGGCGGCCGGGTTTGAACACAGTATTGCGAATATGTATTTTATTCCCATGGCGATATTAATCAAAACCTTTGGCAGTACCGGGGTAACGAGCGATGCGGTGTCGTGGTTGGGATTACTGACTAATTTAATTCCGGTCATCTTAGGTAATCTGATAGGCGGTAGCGTGTTGGTGGGTCTTGTGTATCACGTTATATACAGAAGAAAAACGATTGATCACGCGCCTGAATGATTGTAAAAGAAGGATTTAGCTGCAGCCATAGTTAATGCGGGTGAATTTGTTATACTTAATTTACTTGTCCATTAAAATAAGATCGATTAAGTATCAGGAAATCAGCGCTTTAAGCCGCGGATGGCTGCTGAAATTGATACTATCCATAAACGACAATCATTAGATTAACATTAGGGTTAAGGGCATGAAGCAGGTAGCTGATTTTTTGTTGATTAAAGTGCTTCCTGTCCTGGTTGGTGCCGTATTGTTCGCCATAGTTTTTGCTTTATGGTCGCTGCTTGATGGGCGGCGAAGTGAAATTCTGAATAATTTACTAGAAGATAAGACGCAAGAACATATGTCTTACATCAAGGCCGATCTGCGCTCCCGGGTTCCGGCGCTAGAAAGAATGGCTCTCAGGTGGCAGCAACAGGGAGGAACAACAAAAGCAGCCTTTATTCATGATGCCGAAGCTTATATAGACGATTTACCCGGTTTCCAGGCATTGGAGTGGGTGGATGAAAATCTTGAAGTGCGCTGGGTGGTGCCGCTTAAAGGCAACGAGGAAGCTCTGGGTCTCAATTCAGCGTTCGAAGCGAATCGACGTCTCGCCCTTGAGTCTGCTCGAGATAAGAAAGTGCCTGTTTTGACTTCCGCCATTGAACTGGTTCAGGGTGGGCAGGGCTTTTTGATTTACGTTCCAATCTATAAACATAATGAATTTAACGGGTTTATCCTCGCGGTTTTTAAAGTTGAACATTGGTTAGACTACGTATTCAGGCTGCCGAGTGCTACTAAGGAGGAAGATAATTATAGGCTGTCGGTGTTAATAGATAATCAGAGCGTATATGGACAATACGGTTCAGATGGAAATAATTACTCTGACTGGCAGACAATTTCTGAAATAAAGATTATGGATAGAATGTTTTCTATCCACGTGGTTCCTACAAAACGTTTTTTCGAAGAAAAGTTAAAGTTTTTCCCCGAGGTAGTCGCTGCAATCGGCTTGCTATTTATAGTGCTTATATCGGTTATGGTTTCTATGTACCAGAAAACTAAGGCCTCGGCTAAAAAACTGCGTAGCGTAAATATCACTTTAGCAGATAATATTTTGCAGCGTCAAAAGGCTCAAGAGGAAGCAGATGCTGCCAATCAGGCAAAATCAGAATTCCTTGCGGTTATGAGTCACGAACTGCGCACCCCGCTTACGTCAATTAGAGGTTCGCTTAGTTTGTTGTCTAGTCGCGCCATGGGTGAGTTACCAAAAAAAGTTCAGAATCTACTGAAAATTGCAGATCAAAACAGCGAGCACCTTGCCTTGCTGGTAGACGATATCCTTGATTTTGAAAAACTGTTATCGGGTGAAATGCGTTTCCATAAAGAGAAGGTGCTGATTGGGAGACTCATTAGCAAAGCGGTGGAGGCCAATCAGGGTTATGCAGATAAGTATGGGGTACATTTAATAGTCGAAAAGAATGAATGTGGCACCTGTGTTATTACTGCTGATGAGAATCGTTTGTTACAAGTTTTTTCTAACCTTATGTCCAATGCGATTAAGTATTCACCAGAAAATGGCGAGGTACGTATAACGACACAATGTGAAAATAATAAAGTGCGCATAGCCGTTACTGATCAAGGTAAAGGTGTCCCTGTCGAGTTCCAAGAGCGTGTTTTTGAACACTTCTCACAGGCGGATTCCTCAGACACGCGAGAAAAAGGTGGAACGGGTCTTGGCCTGGCAATTTCCAAACAAATCATAGATTTCCATGGCGGCAATATAGACTTTGATTGCACTCCAGGCCATGGATCAACCTTTTATTTTGAGCTTGATATAGAGCTGGATGTTTTATAACTTTCATCCTATGCAATGGCTGGCAAAATGTGTAAAAAATAATTGCCATTTATAGCTGGGCGATTAAGATAAACCTAATGGACTGGTGAACATTGCTGGAGTGACGCTGCACGAAGTTTGTCGAACGCTTTGGACCTTAGATTAAGGAGAGATCTATGCCACCTGAAACACCGCAACAACGCCGTCGTCGCCTATCCGTCATAAGTGGAGTAACGGGTAACTCGTACGATTTTACGCACATCTGTAAACGAAAGCCTGACCGCGTTGGCATCGTGGCTGAAGGCGACTCGTGGTTTGCTTATCCGAGAAAATGGATCGCGTTTGGTGCGGATATCAATATTGTTCACCACGTTTCGGATAAAATTCACGGCACGAATAAGGCGAATTTATTACGGCTGGCCTCCAACGGTGACGAGGCGGTTGATATGACGTCGGGAAAACAATTTAAAAAATTATATCGAACGCTTAAACGCAATAAGGAGTTTGTGGACATTCTTTTGTTTTCGGCTGGTGGTAACGATATGGTAGGAAAAAACGATATGTTGCCTTTACTAAACGATTACCTGCCGGGGATGACTTTTTTGGACTGCGTCAATAGCGTGCGGTTTGAACAAAAGCTGCAATCCATTCTGTTGGCTTATGAGCGTTTGGTAAATCTTTGTGCGGATATCATTCCGCAAGCGCAAATAATCACCCATACCTACGATATAGCGGTGCCCTGGGATCAGGGCGCAGAGTTCTTTTGGGGTTTAATCAAAACAAAGCCATGGGTGAAACCGTATTTGCTGCGCCGTGGCATCCCTGATAGCTTACACGCGCCAATTCTGGAGTATATGTTAACGGCATTCGGTAATCGCTTAATCGCGCTCTCTCAGGCGTCACCCAATAACCAGCGATTGCGGGTCGTACAGACGCAAGGGACCTTAACACCGGGGTCTGAGTCAGATTGGTTAAATGAAATTCATCCGACAGAAGAAGGTTTTAAGCGTATTTCGCAAAAAATTTACGCTGAGATGAAAACCGTTGCGCCTTCGCTGCCATAATCCGCGGGTTTATGATAATCAAACGGGAGGTTTTATGACTAAGAAGCTTATGAGTAGTCTTATTAAAATCATACTGACGTTTTGTGTAGTCGGTTTAATCGGCTGTGCGGGGACACCGAAAATAGACGACCCCGTCCTCTCTGATGGTATAAATCAGCAAACGCGCGAACGCGTTAAAGCGTGGAAAACGTTGATCGATTCAGGTTCTCGCTGGTCCGATATTAAGAAATTAAATTCAGTGAACGACTTTGTTAATCGGGTTGAATTTATTGACGATATCCTGCACTGGAGAAAGGACGACTACTGGGCGACACCGCTGCAAACGCTAGTAAGCGACGGCGGTGATTGCGAAGACTTGTCCATCGCTAAATATTTCACCTTAACGTCGATGGGCCTGGATGAAAGTAAATTGCGTCTGACCTACGTTAAAGCGTTAAAAATTAACAAACCGCATATGGTCGTGAGCTACTTCGAACAACCAAACTCGGTGCCGTTAGTGTTGGATAATTTAGACGAACGGATCGTGCCTGCGCCACAAAGGGAAGACTTGTTACCGGTGTATAGTTTTAACGGTGAAGGCTTATGGCTCGCGAAGCGCGAAAAAGGCGGTGACTACGCGGGCAGTTCCAAACGCATCAGCCTATGGCAAACACTGCTTCGCACGATGGACGTCGAGGCCTCTAATGAAACAAGTATGATATGCCTGTACCAGTATTACGATTTACCCGACGATAGAGCAAAAATGCTATGTCCCTAAGCGAGCGTATATATGAAAGAAGTTGAAATCCCTAAGCAACCCGTTGAATTATATAAGATTCTTAAATTTGAAAGTATGGTAGCCAGCGGAGGTGAGGCAAAAGCCGTTATTGCTGAAGGTTTGGTGCGGGTGAACGGTCAGGTCGAAACCAGAAAACGGAAAAAGATTATGGAGGGCGACCAGATTGAGTTTGCCGATGAGACGGTCATGATACGGCTAAAATCGCTAGATTGATCAACAAGCCTCGTACCTGAAGCGAGTTTTGCATAGTAATATTCCGCAGATAGTGGCCCGGGCAACGATAAATTAAAGATGAATAAAATAGACGTTGATAGATTAAAGCAAGCACTGTTGGACTTAAAGTTAGACCTGCAATTACAGGAAGAACAGTTTCAGTTATCGAATGAACCGATCGAGCTGGATCAAGCTCGTCTGGGACGTCTGTCTCGTATGGATGCGATGCAAGCGCAGCAAATGTCACTGGAGACATCGAGACGGCGACAACATCAAATTGTAAAAGTGGATGGCGCGATAAACAGGATAGAAACAGATGAGTATGGATTTTGTTTTGTTTGTGGCGATGAAATTGATTCTCGTCGACTGGCATTAGAACCCACGTCAACTCGTTGCCTGGCTTGCATGGAATCTGGAGTTAGTTAAAAATTTTGAGCCGTATACAGCCGGATTTTTCTCTAGACCTTACCGATTTATCTTAAAAAGCAACTATACACTGCAACCATATAGTACTAAAATAGTCCTATATGAGAGGTGCTTATGCTTAGAGTTAGTAAATTAACAGATTATGCGACGGTTATTTTGACCCATATCGGTCATCAACCCAGTGTAATTCACGCGGCCACCGATATTACAAAAGCCACGGGTGTCGCCTTGCCTACGGTCAGCAAGGTATTGAAGCTGTTAACTAAAGAAGCCATTTTGACCTCTCACCGTGGATCTAAAGGCGGTTATGTTTTGACTAAATCGCCCGCGGAAACAAATATTGCTGAAATCATTATGGCGATAGAAGGCCCCATTAGTATGACCGAATGCAGTACCGATGAGGGAATTTGTGAGCAGGAGTCTTCCTGTGAAATCAAAGGTAACTGGAACTTAATCAATCGCGCCGTGTACACCGCTTTAGAAGCCGTTACATTGGCCGATTTAGTGGCTCCGGCCAATCAACAATACGTGAATATTAGCTTACCTGTCCGTCTTAAAGGGCGGGTATCGAATGATTTGAAAGTGGAGAACTAGATGTCAGCATCTAATGAAAATTTAAAAGATATGATCGGCCAGGAGTACAAAGATGGATTTGTGACCGATATTGAGTCCGACTCATTTGCCCCGGGTTTGAATGAAGACGTTATTCGTGCCTTGTCGGCGATAAAAGGCGAGCCCGAGTTCTTACTAGAGTGGCGATTGGAAGCCTACCGTCATTGGTTAACGATGGAGCACCCAGAGTGGGCGTTCGTTGAATTTCCTAAAATCGACTTCCAGGAGATCAGTTATTATTCTGCGCCTAAAAGCATGGCAGATGGCCCGCAAAGCTTAGATGAAGTCGATCCAAAGCTGATTGATACCTACAATAAATTAGGTATTCCGCTAGAAGAGCAAATGCGCCTGGCGGGTGTGGCGGTGGACGCGGTGTTTGATAGCGTTTCAGTAGCCACGACGTTTAAAGCGAAACTCTATGAAGCGGGCGTTATTTTCTGCTCATTCTCCGAAGCGGTTAAAGAGCACCCAGAATTAATTAAACAATATCTGGGCACCGTTGTATCGCAGTACGATAATTTCTATGCGGCGTTAAACGCAGCCGTGTTCAGTGATGGCTCGTTTGTTTATATCCCTAAAGGCGTACGTTGCCCGATGGAGTTATCAACTTATTTTAGAATTAATGCGGCAAATACCGGTCAATTTGAGCGCACCTTGATTGTTGCCGAAGAAGGTAGCCACGTTAGTTATCTGGAAGGCTGTACCGCGCCAATGCGCGATGAAAATCAGTTGCACGCGGCGGTGGTTGAACTGGTTATTTTGAAGGATGCTGAAATCAAGTATTCAACCGTTCAGAACTGGTACCCCGGCGATGAAAATGGCAAGGGCGGTATTTATAACTTCGTTACCAAGCGCGCCGAGTGCCGTGGCGACAACGCTAAAGTCTCTTGGACGCAGGTAGAAACGGGGTCGGCGATTACCTGGAAATACCCAAGCGTGGTATTGAAAGGCGATAATTCTACTGGTGAGTTTTACTCCGTAGCGTTGACCAATAATTATCAGCAGGCCGATACGGGCACCAAGATGATTCATTACGGCAAAAACACCAGCAGCACGATTATTTCAAAAGGCATTTCGGCGGGTCACGGTCAAAACACCTATCGCGGCCTGGTTAAAATTGGTCGTAAGGCTGAAAACGCCAGAAACTACACGCAGTGCGACTCTTTGTTATTGGGCGACCAATGCGGCGCGCATACGTTTCCCTATATCGAAACTAAACAGCCGAGCGCTACCATCGAGCATGAAGCGTCGACTTCAAAAATCAGTGAAGACCAGTTGTTCTACTGCATGCAACGCGGTATTTCAGCAGAAGACGCGGTATCGATGATCGTGAATGGTTTTTGTAAAGAAGTGTTTAAAGAATTGCCGATGGAGTTTGCTGTTGAAGCGCAAGCCCTATTGGGTATTAGTCTTGAAGGCAGTGTCGGTTAGAACGTCAGTCGCTGCAGGTCATTAAAAATTTAAAGTTATAAGGAATAGCAGAATGCTAAAGATAGAAGATTTACACGTAAGCGTGGAAGGTAAAGAGATTTTAAGAGGCATTAATTTAGAAGTTAATGCGGGTGAAGTGCACGCCATTATGGGTCCTAACGGCTCTGGAAAAAGCACCTTATCGTATATCCTCGCCGGTCGTGCAGGTTATGAAATCACCAAGGGCCGAGTGCTATTTCACGGTAAAGACTTACTCGAAATGAGCGTTGAAGAGCGCGCCTGGGCAGGCGTTTTCCTGGCGTTTCAATACCCGGTTGAAGTACCAGGCGTGAGTAATATTTATATGCTCAAAGCGGCGCTTAACGGTATTCGCAAATACAATGATTTATCCGAACTGGACGCGATGGATTTTATTGGCCTGGTCAAAGGCAAGATGAAAGACCTCGATATGGACGAAAAATTCTTATACCGCGCGGTCAACGAAGGGTTTTCAGGCGGTGAGAAAAAACGTAACGAAATTCTACAAATGTCGGTTCTTGAGCCTACTTTATGCGTACTCGATGAAACCGATTCGGGGCTGGATATTGACGCCTTGAAAATAGTCTCTGAAGGCGTTAACCGTTTACGTGATCCTTCTCGCGCCTTTGTATTGGTAACCCACTATCAGCGTCTACTGGACTATATTAAGCCTGATTTTGTACACGTGTTAGCAAAGGGACGAATCGTTAAGTCTGGCGGTGCTGACCTAGCCCTCGAGCTTGAAGAGAAAGGCTATAGCTGGGTCGAAGAAAAATTAGCGAGCTAAAACTATGTCTGTAACGCACTTACCCAATACCCATTACGCTAACTTGTTAAGCGCCGGTTCAACACCCCAAATGGGGAGTGATGCGAGCTGGTTAGTGAGCTTACGCGAACGCGCTTCGACTGAATTTGCCGAGGCTGGATTCCCAGCGCCTCGCGATGAAGAATGGCGTTATACCAATATTTCTGCGATCGAAAAAAATCAATTCACGCTATCTGAAAAAGCAGGAGAGGTTGATGAGGCTTTGTTAGACGAGGTATTACTTGAAGGCTGCCACCATCTGGTGTTTGTCGATGGTTTTTACCAGGCGGCATATTCATCGCTAAGCGGTTTGCCAGATGACGTAACGGTGATGCCATTGAGCGAAGCATTAAACGCCATTGAAGAACAGCAAGACCTATTTAAAGCCTTACTTGATTCGGTTGTTGAAGAGCCAGCGCAGGGATTTATTAATTTTAATACGGCGCTATTTACCGATGGTGCACTGGTTTGTATCGCAGAAAATACGTCCATTGAAAAGCCCATACAGCTGGCCTTTATTTCATCCAAAGACGGTGCGTTAAAGCTAACGAATTGCCGCAACCTGATTATCGCGATGGCGTCTTCTAAAGCGACGGTGTTTGAAACCTATACCGGTTATGACGATAGTTGTTATTTGACCAACGTGGTGACAGAAGTGGTCGTTGAGCCAAATGCAAACCTCTCACACAGTCGCCTGCAAGCTGAATCTTTAAAGGCTTACCATATCGGTGGCGTGTATTCACGCTTAGAAGATAACGCTATTTTTCAGCAATGTAATTACGTCTTTGGCGCGGTACTATCACGCGCTGAAGTTCACGCTAATTTAGGTGTTGCAGCCGATTGCACGCTAGATGGATTATACGTGGGGCAGGATCACCAGCATATGGACAACCACACGCGGCTTAACCACAGTCAACCGCACGCGGTTAGCAATGAGTTTTACAAAGGCGTTATGGCCGACAGCTCACGCGGCGTATTTCAAGGTCGCATTATCGTTGCAGAGGACGCACAAAAAACCGATGCAAAAATGAATAACCGCAATTTGCTGTTATCAGAACGCGCAGAAGTGGACACTAAACCGCAGCTCGAAATATATGCCGATGACGTTAAGTGCGCACATGGCGTGACCGTTGGTCAGCTCGATGATGCGGCTATTTTCTATCTGCGCTCTCGTGGTGCGGATGAGCAAATGGCTAAAAATATGCTGACCTTTGCGTTTGCAAATGAAATGGTCGAACGCATTAGCTTTGAACCACTTCGCATGAAGGTGTTGGACGAATTGCTAAAACGTTTCCCGCAAAATGATATGAAAAAAGAGTGGTTATGAGCGAAGTGCTTGAAAATTTAGTGAGCTATGACGTAGAAAGCATCCGCCGGGATTTCCCCGTGCTGGATCAGCAAGTGCGCGGCAAGCAACTGGTGTACCTGGATAATGCAGCAACCAGTCAAAAGCCAAAAGCGGTGATTGATAGCATCGTTCATTATTATGAAAATGATAACGCGAATATTCATCGTGGCGTGCATACCTTAAGTGAACGCGCGACCCTGTCGTATGAAAATGCACGTAAAAAAGTTCAGCGCTTTTTAAACGCTAACTCGGAAAAAGAAATAGTCTTTACGCGCGGCGCAACCGAAGCCATTAATTTGGTCGCCAATGCATTTGCAGAAAAGATTAAAGCGGGCGATGAAGTACTCATCACCACGATGGAACATCACTCCAACATCGTACCCTGGCAAATGTTGTGCGAAAAAACCGGAGCCACTCTGAAAGTAGCGCCGATTAATGAGCAAGGCGAGTTGATGCTTGAAGAGTTCGAGGCGCTAATCAGCAAAAGAACAAAATTTGCCGCTATTTCACATATGTCCAATGCATTGGGCACGATAAATCCGATAAAGCAGTTGATCGATTTGCTGCACCAGCACGATATACCCGTATTGATTGACGGCGCGCAGGCGATTCCTCATATCGCGGTGGACGTACAGGCGTTGGATTGTGAGTTCTACGTGTTCTCTGGACATAAGTTGTACGCCCCAACGGGTATTGGTGCGCTGTATGGAAAAATGGAACAGTTAGAGCAGATGGCTCCGTATCAAGGCGGTGGTGATATGATCAGCGTGGTGACATTTGATAAAACGGTGTACAGCAAAGTACCTTACAAGTTTGAAGCGGGTACGCCGAATATCGCCGGAACGATTGGTTTGGGCGCGGCGCTAGATTACGTTAGTAATATCGGTATTGAAGCGATTGCAGCGCACGAAAATAGCTTGCTTGAGTATGCTACCGAGCAATCTAAAAAGATCGCTAAGCTGCGAATTATTGGAACGGCCAGCAATAAAGGCGCAATTTTGTCGTTTGCGCTGGATGGTATACACCCACACGATATCGGTACCATGATGGATCACCAGGGAATTGCGGTGCGAGCAGGCCACCATTGCGCGATGCCGGTGATGGACTTTTTTGGCGTGCCGGCTACCGCTAGAGCCTCATTTGCGATGTACAATACGCATCAGGAAGTCGATGCTTTAATGGCTGGAATTGAAAATTTAATAGAGATGTTTGGATAATGCTGGACGATTTAAGAGATCTATATCAAGAAGTTATTTTTGATCATAATAGAAACCCCAGAAACTTCCGCAAGATGGACGATGCGGATCGTCAAATAGACGGTTTCAACCCACTATGCGGTGACCGCCTCACCTTGTTTTTAAAAATCGACGATGGAAAAATTACCGATGCTAGCTTTCAGGGGCAAGGTTGCGCCATATCTACCGCGTCTGCGTCGTTAATGACGGACATCATTAAAGGCCAGAGTGAAGAAGAGGCGCAAAAGCTCTTTGAACTGTTTCACAATATGGCGACCGGTGAGCACGTAGAAATGGATCAATTGGGTAAATTAGCCGTATTAGCGGGTGTATGTGAGTATCCAGCTCGTGTAAAATGCGCGACGTTACCCTGGCACACGCTAGATGCCTTATTGAAAGGCGTAAAAGAACCCGTTACCACCGAATAGCCTTTAGGCCTTATTTAAAACCAGCACCTCTATGCGTGAGCTAAACCCAATCACCAATAAAATTGCCGACCTGAAAGAGCGCACCGTATCGCTTAGGGGGTACCTTTGACTTCGACACTAAGCACGAACGATTAGTTGAAGTTCTAAGGGAATTAGAAGACCCTGCCGCTTGGAATGACCCGGCCAGAGCACAAGCCTTAGGTAAAGAACGAGGCCAACTCGAGCAAGTTGTCGATACCATCAATGAGCTGACCAATGGTCTGGAAGAAGCTAAAGAGCTGCTAGAAATGGCGGTAGAAGAGGGCGATGATCAGACGGTGGGTACGATTGAGGACGATTTAGCCGTTTTCGAAAAAAAGGTCGCCAATTTAGAATTTCGCCGTATGTTTTCTGGCGAAATGGACGCCAATAGCGCATTCCTCGATATTCAATCGGGTTCCGGTGGTACAGAAGCCCAGGACTGGGCAGAAATGATTCTACGCATGTACTTACGCTGGGCGGAACAGCACGATTTTAAAGCCGAGCTGATTGAAGTGTCAGCCGGTGATGTGGCGGGGATTAAAAGCGCCACCATTTCTATCCAGGGTGATTACGTTTATGGTTGGTTACGGACTGAAATTGGTGTGCATCGGTTGGTGCGTAAATCGCCGTTTGATTCAGGTAATCGTCGCCATACGTCATTTGCAGCGGTATTTGTATCGCCAGAAATTGATGATGATATCGACATCGATATTAACCCGGCTGATTTAAGGATCGACGTCTATCGCGCCAGTGGCGCGGGTGGTCAGCACGTTAATAAAACCGAGTCGGCGGTACGCATTACCCATTTGCCGACCAATACGGTCGTGCAGTGTCAAAACGATCGTTCTCAGCACAAAAATAAAGCCACCGCGATGAAGCAACTCAAGGCTAAATTATACGAGCGCGAAGTACAATTAAAGATGGCCGACCAGCAAACGAAGGAAGATAATAAGTCGGATATAGGCTGGGGTAGTCAAATCCGTTCTTATGTGTTGGACCAGTCGCGGATTAAAGATTTACGTACCGGTGTTGAAACCGGTAATACACAAGCGGTGCTCGATGGAGCACTCGATCAATTTATAGAAGCCAGTTTAAAGAGTGGAATATAAGACATGAGCGAACAAAATAATAATCAGCAAGCACCCGACGAAAATAAATTAATCGCGGTACGTCGCGAAAAACTGGCGGAAATTAAACGACAGGGTAATGCCTACCCGAACGATTTTAGGCGTGAAGACTACGCGCAGGCTTTGCACGATCAGTACGATCAGTTTGATAAGGAAACACTAGACGAAAAAGCAGTTGCCGTAAAAATTGCGGGCCGCTTGATGGGTAAACGCGTAATGGGTAAAGCCAGCTTTGCGCACGTACAGGATATGACGGGTCGAGCGCAATTATTCGTTCAACGCGATACATTACCAGAAGGCTTGTATCAAACATTTAAGGGCTGGGATATCGGCGATATCATAGCCGTCGAGGGTGTGTTATTTAAAACAAAAACGGACGAGTTATCGATTCGAGTCAGCGCTATTCGCTTGCTGACAAAATCACTCCAACCGCTGCCAGAGAAGTTCCACGGTTTGACCGACCAGGAGCAGCGTTATCGCCAACGTTACGTCGACTTAATCATGAATGAAGAGTCGAGGAATATATTCAAAACGCGTACTAAGGTGATTAGTTTTATCCGTGCTTATCTGGTTAATAATGACTTTATGGAAGTAGAAACACCGATGATGCACGTGATTCCCGGCGGTGCTACGGCAAAACCATTTGCTACTCATCATAACGCGCTGGATATGGAGCTATTCCTGCGAATAGCCCCTGAATTGTATCTAAAACGCCTCGTCGTAGGCGGTTTTGAGCGCGTGTTTGAAATCAACCGTAGCTTTCGAAATGAAGGCTTGTCGACGCGCCATAACCCAGAATTTACCATGCTTGAGTTTTACCAGGCGTATGCCGATTACACGGATATTATGAATTTAACCGAAGACCTGTTACGCCGCCTGGCTGAACACGTTTTAGGAACAACAACCGTTCACTATCAAGGCGAAGACTACGATTTAGGCAAAGCGTTTAGGCGCATGACCGTGATTGAATCCATTCTTCATTACAATGACGACATAATGCTCGACAATCTATCGACAAAAGAAGCGGCTCTGGAAATAACCAAACGCTTAAAAATCCCTGTTGAAGACAGCTACGGACTCGGCAAAATTCAAATAGAAATTTTTGAAAAAACGGTAGAAGAAAAATTACACGAGCCGACATTTATTACAGAATATCCAACTGAAGTATCGCCGCTAGCGCGTCGAAATGATGATAACCCTTTCGTAACAGATCGTTTCGAATTCTTCGTTGGTGGACGGGAAGTGGCAAATGGTTTCTCTGAGCTGAATGACTCAGAAGATCAAGCTGAGCGATTTAAGCAACAAGTAGCAGGCAAAGACGCGGGTGATGAAGAAGCGATGCACTACGACGCTGATTATATTCGTGCACTCGAAATTGGTATGCCGCCGACAGCCGGTGAAGGTATTGGTATCGATCGATTGGTGATGTTCTTAACCAACTCATCCACCATTCGCGACGTTATTCTATTCCCGCATATGCGACCAGAACACGTATAAAAAGGGCGGTTTATTTACAATGGCTTAGGCGTGTATCGGCGCCAGGCCCATGCTCCAAAGAATAACCGTTACGACCAAAATACCGACCACGATGACCAGTGCCATCGTCAGTACTGCGCTAGCGTATAAAAAGCCTTTCTCAGGATTAACGCCCATGACGATGGGGATTCCGCTATACAACAAGTAAACGCTGTAAGTGATGGCGCCCAAGCTGGTTAGAAAAATAAGCCAGGGCACGGGAATAAGGGCAAAAATGCCCGAAATAAACAGCGGCGTAGTAATGGCCGTCGCTAATGAAATACAGGTAGAGAGCTTTTTACTTGTGCCATAGGTGTCAGACATCCAATGGATGGTTTTGCCCAGAAGGCCAATGGCAATCAGGGACGCTATATAAAACCCTAACACCAATGGAATCGTGCTTTCTGCGGTAAACTTAAAGCTTCTATCGCCGATATCCCAGCCGATGAGCGTCGCGCCGATATACGCCGAAATGGCGGGTATGGCGGCAAGAATCAAGGCGTGCTGAATATAACAGTCAGCGACGCTGCATTCCTCATCACGAATTTTAATCCACTCTTGTGAGGGGCTTGCTAATAGTCCTTTCAGGTGACTTAGTATCATGCGATTACGTCCTTTAAGAAATTAAATCTTATTTGATACGTTAATGTAACTATGAGCAAGTCTTTTAAACAGCGTATGAAAACATTTATTGTGCTTTTATGATCTGTATCAGTTATGTTTTGACTATGATGGCATCCCATTATTTCCTAAACTGTGATTCTTGATTGTGATGAAAATGTTTAATCAATCTGCACGCAATTGCTTTGTTATAATGATGATTTTCTGCCGTCCGTTTAGATGTCTTCCTTAAATTACTTATTACCCTGGGAATTTTCCCCTTTATTGGTTTTGTCTGTATTGATCGCGGGCGGCCTGTATACGCGTGGCGTGTGGTTGACAAAAAGCGATCAGAGAACGATTAAGTTTTACTGGCAAGCACTGAGTTTTTATTTGGGTTTGCTGTCGATTTATCTGGTATCGCATACGTATCTGGATTATTTGTCGCAATATATGTTCTGGGTTCACCGATTTCAACACCTGGTTCTTCATCACTTGGGGCCTTTATTGCTCGTGTTGGGCGGTATCGAACTCGTACGAAAAGGCGTGCCCGAATGGTTGCCCACCTGGTCGGCATTACCGGCCATCATTCGTCTGCCTTGTGAGCTGCTGTATAGGTTGATTCAACACCCAGTTGTAGCGCCAGTTTTGTTCGTTGGCTTGATCTACCTATGGTTATTGCCAGGGATTCATTTTGCCGCGATGCTGAGCAAACAGCTGTATCTGATAATGAATTGGTCGATGTTAATAGATGGATTTTTGTTTTGGTGGCTAGTGCTGGGACCAGAGTGGCGGGGCGAAGCAAAGGGTTTTAAAACGCGCATAGCGATGATGTTGGTGGTGGTCGTTCCGCAACAATTATTGGGCGCTTATCTGACGCTGACTAGAAGCGTTATTTACGACGTCTATGACGTGTGTGGCCGCGCCTGGCCGATCAGCCCAATGGCGGATCAAATATATGGCGGTATAATCACCTGGATTCCAGCCAGTATGATGAGTGTATTGGGATTGGTGCTGGTGCTTCGCCGCAGATTGAACTATTTAAAGAGAAAAGAGCATGAAAATAATTAAACTAATAAGCGTTATATTGCTGGCCTTGTGCTTGTCTGCTTGCAGCCAAAACGAAGCCACTCGATTAACCAACATCAAAGGCCTGATTCCCGATTTGGCGTTTGAATTAACCGATGAAAATAATAAAGCGGTGTCAGCGAAGGATTACCTGGGCTACACGGTGGCGGTATTTTTCGGCTTTACCAGTTGCCCTGGTGTATGCCCAACCACGATGCATCAATTGGTTGGAATACTGGATAAAATAGGCGAGCCTGCTGCATCGGTAAAAGTGCTGTTTGTTTCAGTCGACCCGAAACGCGATTCGGCCGAAAAGCTGAAAAAATATACGCAAACTTTCGGACCTGCGTTTATCGGATTACGCGGTGACGATGAGGTGATAAAAGATATGACCAAGCGTTACCGAGTAACCTTTGGTTATGGTGATTCAGATAAAGAAGGTAACTACGAGGTATCGCACAGTGGCGCGGTGTTTGTTTTTGATAAAAATGGCGAAGCTCGTTTGTTAGTAACGCAATCGTCTGCGGCAGAAGATATTTTATACGACTTAAAGAACCTAATTGATTCTTCTAATTAAGCCGGTTTATTGTTACCAGATTTACTAGACGCGGGTTTTATTTAGGCGAGTTGTAAATCGTAATGTGGGCGCTCGATCATTAACGCGTCACCGTTCTTCAAGGCCAAGGTTTCATTCTCTATCGCTGGGGTTTTTAAAACGACCAAGCCCGTGTATCCGCCTTTGTCAGATACTATGCAATTTAAAATAGTACCGATGCTATTAGCGTCGTCTAAAATAAAAAGTTCTTCTCCCGCAGCGCGTTTATCAGTTGAATGATAAATAACCAGGCGTCTTTTAACCGTTCCTTTGTAGTGCATTCTGGCGACAATTTCTTGTCCGGTATAACAACCCTTTTTAAAATTTAAGGCGTGCAATAAATCAAGATTGATCACCTGGGGAACAAATTTCTCACTGCTGATAGGTCCTATTTCGGGGATACACGCCGTTATCATGAGTTGCTGCCAATCGTCGGGGTTTGAATTAAGCGTAACAGCAGGATGTTTTATAATTTGCTGATAGTTATCTAACGTTGCAATAAAAAGATTCAATCCGTCGTTATCGCTGAGCCGGATTTGAGCCAACGGTGTAAAGGACTCAAACTGTTTATTTTGCAATGACTCAGACGTGCCAATAACGGCGTACTGATCTGATACATCTTCGATTTGTACTTTAGAGCGGAAAACAAACATTTTTAGGCGCTTAATAACGTTTTCGCTCATCTCCTTTGGCAGCAGTAAGTAGAACGATTCTTCAAGTTTGCAAACGCGAAACAGAGTGATAACGCGACCTTTAGGATTGCATAACGCAGCAAAAGCAGAGTCTGTATGATTCAGAGCTAGTACGTCACACGTTACCTGGCCCTGTAGAAATTGCCCCGCATCAACGCCGGAAAATGAAATGATGCTGGTTGAGGTGTTGAGGTCGTATAAAATCATTGTGTATTTGTGCTTGAAACGGAGTTTGAAGATACATTATATCGTTAAAAAGGCTTATGTTGCGGCACAAAAAATTTGCACGATAACCTTGAATATAAAGGAGTGATGTTTTAATCTAACGTGCTTCTATCTGAGGGTTATTTATGATGAAGAAAGAAATGGACGAAGTTGTAGAGTCTAATGAAAAAAAAGTAAAAGAAGTCAATCAGCAATTACCCAAATCAGCTAAAGAAATCAATGGACGCTCAGGCCCTGAACCTACTCGCTACGGTGATTGGGAAAAGAATGGCCGCTGCATCGATTTCTAAACAGTTCCGATTAAATATTTTACGCCACCAAGAGATTTATTTTTATGAATAGCAATAACCGACCACTCTCGCCGCACCTGGATATATATAAGTTGCCTTTATCCGCGCTGCTTTCAATCGTACACCGGGGAACGGGTGCTTTTCTTTCAATCGGCTCAATCGTCTTAGTTTGGTGGTTAATGGCATTGGCGGGTGGAGAAGAGGCATTCGTATCGGCGCAAGCCTTTATGGGTAGTTTTTTTGGACGACTTATTTTACTGGGTTGGTCTTTTGCACTGTTTTTTCACTTGGCAAATGGCATCAGGCATTTAATATGGGACGCTGGTTATGGTTTCGACAAAGCTGTCGTTGAAAAATCATCTCTAGTGGTTCTAGCCGCTGCGGTTTTTTTGACCGCGAGTGTTTGGGTCACTGCACTTTTATTCGCAACAGGAGCATAGGATGAGTTTAAGATCACCACTAGGGCTGGCTAAAGGCCTGGGTTCTGCCAAAGAGGGTTTACACCATTGGTGGGCTCAACGAGTGACCGCTATAGCGCTTATCCCATTAACGGTTTTGTTCGCTTTCCAGGTGGCATTGCTGAGTATGTCTGACTATAAAACGGTTATTGAATGTATTGGTTCACCATGGTCAGCCGCTTTAATCGTGTCTTTGATTGTGGCTGCTTTTTATCACGCGGCACTGGGTATGCAAGTCATTTATGAAGACTATATCGGCCATAAGGCGGTACGCATAGGCGCCATTATGGCGACCAATCTTTTATTATTTTTATTAGGCGCAGCGGGCGTAATCGCTGTTGTCCGTATCGCCCTCGGAGGCTAGAGTTTTTATGAGTATTGAAGAATATAAAATAACCGAACATAAATATGATGTAGTCGTTGTCGGTGCTGGTGGTGCGGGCTTACGCGCTACGTTTGGTATGGCACAAAAAGGCCTTAAAACGGCGTGCATTACTAAAGTTTTCCCAACGCGTAGTCATACGGTTGCCGCTCAAGGCGGCATTAGTGCCGCGCTCGGCAATATGGGCAAGGACGATTGGCGCTGGCATATGTACGACACCGTCAAAGGTTCTGACTGGCTGGGTGACCAAGACGCGATTGAGTATATGTGTCGTGAAGCGATTCCTGCGATCGTCGAGCTGGAACACTATGGTGTGCCGTTTTCACGTACCGAAGAAGGCAAAATTTATCAACGACCATTTGGTGGCATGACCACCAATTATGGTGAAGGAACGGCTCAGCGTACCTGCGCGGCGGCGGATAGAACGGGCCACGCGATCTTGCACACGCTGTATCAACAATCGTTAAAACACGACGCTGAATTCTTTATTGAGTATTTTGCGCTCGATTTAATTATGGACGATGACGGCGTTTGCCGTGGCGTTCTAGCGCTCAAAATGGACGATGGCACGCTGCATTTGTTTCGCTCGCAGATGGCCGTGATGGCGACCGGTGGTTATGGTCGTTCATTCTTTTCATGTACCTCAGCGCACACCTGTACCGGTGATGGTAATGCGATGGCCTTACGCGCCGGTTTGCCATTACAAGATATGGAGTTTGTTCAATTCCATCCAACGGGTATTTATGGCTCGGGTTGTTTGATTACCGAAGGCGTACGTGGAGAGGGTGGTTACTTAACCAACTCCAAAGGCGAACGCTTTATGGAACGCTATGCGCCGAATGCTAAAGATTTAGCCTCTCGTGACGTGGTCAGTCGTTCTATGACGATCGAAATCAACGAAGGCCGCGGTGTGGGCCCCGACGCTGATCATATTTATCTTCACCTTGAGCATTTAGGCCCCGAAGTGATTAATGAACGTTTACCCGGTATCGCCGAAAGCGCGAAAATATTCGCCGGTGTCGATGTGAGCAAAGAGCCTATCCCTGTGTTACCTACCGTGCATTACAACATGGGCGGTATACCGACAAATTATAAAGGCGAAGTGGTCACCTTGAAGGGCGATAACCCTGATTCAGTCGTCCCAGGCCTAATGGCGATCGGTGAGGCGGCTTGCGTGTCGGTTCACGGCGCCAATAGATTGGGTTCTAACTCCTTGCTCGATTTAGTCGTGTTTGGTCGCTCTGCGGCTATTAGAGCGGCTGAGGTTGTGACGCCTAGCGCTGATCATCCAGATCTTCCTGCTAATGCATGTGATAAAGCCTTAACCCGTTTAGATAAGTTCCGTAATGCTAATGGTTCTAAGAAAACAGCCGAGATTCGTCTGGATATGCAAAAAACAATGCAAATGCACGCGGCAGTTTTTAGAACCGGCGATTCAATGCAACAGGGCGTTGATAAGCTGGCTGGAGTGCAAAAATCATTCGAAGACGTATCGGTTTCTGATCGATCACTGATTTGGAATACCGATCTTATCGAAACGCTTGAACTGGATAATCTGTTATCTCAGGCTGCAGTCACCATCGCTGGTGCGCTCAATAGGGAAGAAAGCCGAGGTGGACACGCACGTGAAGATTTCCCAGACCGGGATGATGAGAACTGGCATAAGCATTCCATTATGTGGTTCGATGATGATAATAAGATCGACATTAAATACCGTCCTGTACATATGTATACGCTGTCAGATGACGTGGAAGTTGTACCGCCTAAAAAGCGTGTCTATTAAGGTTTAACGAGGATTAACAAATGGCTGAATTTACACTTCCAAAAAACTCTGTAGTTAAAGAAGGGAAGACCTATCCTGCGCCCGAAGGCGCGAGCAAACTTCAAGAAGTTGAAGTTTATCGCTGGGATCCAGATAGCGGAGAGAACCCACGGATTGATAAATATACGATCGATTTAGATACCTGTGGTCCGATGGTGCTGGATGCGATTATCAAAATTAAAAATGAAATCGACCCGACATTGACTTTTCGACGCTCATGCCGCGAAGGCATTTGTGGTTCGTGCTCGATGAATATTAACGGTAAAAACACTCTGGCTTGCACTAAAGACATTAGTGACATTAGCGGGCCGATCAAAATCTACCCCTTACCGCATCTGCCTGTAGTAAAAGATATTGTGCCTGATTTGACGCATTTTTATGCGCAATATGCGTCTATTAAGCCGTGGATTCAATCAACAACACCACCTCCATCAGACAGGGAGCGCTTACAGTCTAAAGAAGACCGTTCGCAATTAGATGGTTTGTACGAGTGTATTCTTTGCGCCTGTTGCTCTACCAGCTGCCCGAGTTACTGGTGGAATGGAGATCGTTATTTAGGTCCGGCTATTCTATTACAAGCGTATCGCTGGTTAGCGGATTCTCGTGATGAAAATGCAGCCGAACGACTGGATGAACTTGAAGATCCATTTAAACTGTATCGCTGTCATACCATTATGAACTGTACAGAAACGTGTCCTAAAGGCTTAAACCCAGCGAAAGCGATTGCTGAAATTAAAAAGCTGCTGGTCGAGCGAAAAATAGCTTAATGTCAGATAAGTCAAAGCTCCTTTGGCGTTGCCGACGTGGCATGAAGGAGCTTGACGTCTTATTTACTCGTTTTGTAGAAACCTCGTACGATGGTTTGTCAGCCGATGAAAAGTTGGCGTTTACCGCGTTACTCGACATTGAAGACCCGGATATTTTAGGCTTTATGTTATATGGCAATAAGCCAGATGACCCCGCCGTAGCGAGTATCGTTGAAAAAATCCATACCAGCATTTGAGGTAGCGTTAAAGAGATCTATAACGCTTCGGCTCGTTATGCTGTCGGCATTTGTTTTAGCGCTATTTTCTTGCTGGTTAAATAATTTAGACGTCATCATTCAAAGCGGCCTGTCAGCCGCCGTCGTTGTCATATCCATCTATTCCTTACGTTCAGGCACTTTAAACAGTCGGGGTTTCAGTGAAATCAGATGCAAACCAGATGGTTGCTGGGAATTGATTGATCAAACAGGCTCGTCACGTATTGCTACTTTGAAAGATACGAGCGCCGTATTAGGCTCCTTTACCTTCCTGCATTTCCATAGCAAAACGGCTGATTTTAATATCGTGTTGGCCGCGGATTCACTATCTGGCGAAGCGGCTAGGAAAATACGCGTTGCCTTGAAGGTCTATAAGGATCAGTTGATGGCGGCTAAGGTATAAGGATCGTGTCTTTTTTAAAGTGCTCATCATCCAGCTGTGGGAAATCGAGCGTGTAGTGCAAGCCTCTGCTTTCTTTACGAATTAAAGCGCAATCAATGATTAACTCGGCTGTATTAACGAGATTTCGTAGTTCAAGAAAGTCATTCGTCACGTGAAAATCCCCGTAATAATCTTCAATTTCCTGTTTTAGCAGGGTGATACGTTGTTTCGCTCGCTGTAATCGCTTTGTTGTTCGTACAATACCAACGTAATCCCACATGAACTGGCGCAGTTCCGCCCAGTTATGCGAAACGACGATGGCTTCATCTGAGCCGATGACCTTGGAGTCATCCCATGGTCGTATTTGGGTCAACTTAGGCGTATCTTTAAGAAAGTTTACGATGTCGATACTGGCCTGTTTAGCAAACACCAGGCATTCAAGAATCGAGTTGCTCGCCATTCTGTTAGCACCGTGCAGGCCACTAAAAGCGGTTTCTCCGACGGCGTAGAGCCCGGTGATATCAGTTAAACCGTTGATGTCGGTCATCACGCCGCCACAGGTGTAATGCGCCGCAGGAACGACCGGCAAAGGCTCTTTCGTCATATCAAAACCAAACGAAAGGCACCTCTCGTGTAGCATTGGAAAGTGTGATTTAGTGAATTTTGCTGTGCGGTGGCTGATATCTAAAAAAACCGAGGAGACGCCCAGCCGTTTCATCTCGTGATCGATGGCGCGCGCGACAATATCACGTGGCGCTAACTCGGCTCGTTTATCAAAACTCGGCATGAATCGTGTGCCATCGGGCAATAATAGCAAACCACCTTCGCCCCTGACCGCTTCACTGATCAAAAAAGATTTTGCCTGAGGGTGGAATAAACACGTTGGATGGAATTGCATGAACTCCATATTAGCGACGCGGCAACCTGCTCGCCAGGCCATTGCGATACCGTCACCCGTCGATACATCAGGGTTGCTGGTATACAAATAGACTTTACTGGCGCCGCCGGTGGCTAAGGTAATACAGGGGGCCTGCATACTGAATATAGCGTCTTTTTTAGTATCCAGGACATAGCAGCCTGCAACTCTACTTTTGGTGGAATTTTCATCTTCCTCAGTCACCAGATCTATGACATTATGGTGCTCAAATATTTTAATGTTGGATTTGGCCATCACCTGGTCACTTAGCGCGGTTTGTACGGCTCGTCCGGTAGAATCATCGGAATGTACAACGCGTCGATGCGAGTGCCCGCCTTCTTTGGTTAAATGAAGCTTATTCGATGAACGAACATTTTTATCGGTGGAGAACTGCACATTATTGGCGATAAGCCAGTCGATACTCGCCTTGCCTTTGGACACAACCAATTCAACAATATCTTCATGGCATAAGCCCGCGCCAGCTTTGAGCGTGTCTTTTTTATGTGCATCGATGGAATCTAATTCATCAAGAACGGCAGATATACCACCCTGAGCGTAATAGGTACTGCCTTCGTTCATGCTTAATTTTGAAAGAATGGCGATATCTAAATGATCGGGCAATGATAGTGCCATGCCAAGACCAGCGGCGCCACTGCCTACAATAATGACATCAAAAGTAAATACTTTACCAGGCATGAGATTAATTTGATTTGATAAGCTTCAAAAGGTAATAATGACGGAAGATTTGCGCAAATTATACGGAATAATAAAAAAATTGCTTTTTTATCTTCAACAATTGAACTACTCACTCCTGTCATTGTCTTTAAGACGAAGTAGGCGGTTATCTGCTCAGGATAAGGTGATTCATGTCTGATCATGATGACCAGTTATTAGTTGAATTAGTCAAACAAGGGAATAAAAAAGCGTTTGATGAGCTCGTTCTAAAGTACCAGCAACGGGTCATACAATTAGTTGTGAGGTACGTGCGTGACCCTAGTGAGGCCCAGGACGTTGCGCAAGAATCTTTTATAAAGGCGTACAAGGCCTTAGCTAATTTTAGAGGAGAAAGTGCTTTTTATACCTGGCTTTACCGTATTGCCGTTAATACGGCAAAGAACTATCTGGTTTCCAGGGCGAGAAGGTCTTCTGCTAATGAGATAGATCTGGCTGACGCAGAAAATTTTGAAAATGCATTTCGGCTTAAAGACGGTGATACACCTGAACACTTATTGTTAAGTGAAGAAATACGGCTAACGATTCAAAAAGCCATTGAAGGTTTGCCGGAAGAACTTAAAAGGGCCATAAGGTATCGTGAACTCGATGGGATGAGCTACGTCGACATTGCAAAAAAAATGGACTGCCCTGTTGGAACCGTAAGATCAAGAATTTTCAGAGCACGAGAAGCGGTAGATAAAATTATAGAGCCCTTAGTCAATTAAAAAGCTCTTAATAAAATTAAATTGATGGAACAACACTATGCAAGACATCCATAAAGAACAACTATCATCTTTGCTGGATCATGAGCTTGAGTTATCGGAAGCTAAAGAATTAATAGAAGCCCTGAAAAGAGATGACGAATTAAATAAACAGCTTGACCGATTTGCGCTTATTCGCGATGCATTAAATGAAGACGTCGTTGTACACCAAAACTCATTTCTAAGCAGCGTTCAACAGGCCTTGGCCGACGAACCTGCTGCGCTAACCAGAGGTCATTGGTCGCGAGTTATTAAACCCTCTGTTGGCCTTGCATTAGCGGCGTCATTGGCTTTTTTTACGGTGGTTTTGTTTGATATTGATGTGCCTGGTGATGGATCGAAATCCTTACCGCCCTCGGCTTCAGTAGACATTGAGCAAGACGAAGTGTTGGCATACGAAGAGTTAGTATTTGAAGAATTAACGACCGAAGGCTCAGCATCTCAAGAATTGGCGCTCGAAGAATTTGAAAAACAAGAAAGAACATTTCAAGTGGAAAGCTCAACAAGAGCTAAACTTGTCACCTTTGAGAAATAACTCGGTTTCGTAATACGCCATATTTTTAACGGCATGGAAAGCACCGATTGAGACGTGTTTATATGGCAGGTTCTCAGCCTGGAAAGGCTAAGCAACCTCGGATTTAATAGTGAGTGAAAAAAATAATGATTGAAGAAGCGGCCACAGTACAACGTGTTGACGATCACTTGATTCAAGTCGTGACGACTCAAAGTGCGAGTTGCGGTCAATGCAATGAAGCGGAATCGTGTTCAACGTCAGTGTTATCTAAGTTCTTTGGAAATAAAACGGTAGAACTGCAGTTACAATCAGACTTAAGCTTGAAAGTCGGTGACAAAGTGCTTCTTGGTATCGAAGAAAGTGTTTTTGTGGGATTGACCTGCCTGATCTATTTTTTGCCTTTGTGTGCCTTATTACTATTCGCTTTATTCGGTCAGGCAATCGAGAGTCAATTTAATATAAACAATGAAATACCAACTATTTTGTTGGCTATCATTGGCTTCATTGGTTGTTATTATGCAATTAAAGCCTCAATTCATCATTACTTTAAGCCAGAAAGAATGAATCCCGTTATATTGAAAAAATTATAACGTCCCCTATTATTTACCGACACTGATCCAAACAAGGAGCTTTTCATGCTTATGAACTTTAGCCGAATGGTTATTCTTTCAATTGTATTCGTTGCGCCATTCAGTAATGCAATGGCCAATAATTTACCTGATTTTACGTCGCTGGTAGAAACAAACAGTAGTGCTGTCGTTAATATCAGCACGACACAAAAATCCCCACAGATGCAAAGCTTCTTGCCCCCTGATTTCGAGATTCCGGAGAACGCGCCTTATGGTGATTTGTTAAAGCACTTTTTTGGTGAGCGGGGTGCCATACCGAGGCAACGCGATACACATTCTTTAGGTTCTGGTTTTATTATTTCTAGCGATGGTTTTGTATTGACTAACCATCACGTGATTAAAAATGCCGATGAAATTATTGTGCGCCTACAGGATCGGCGAGAACTAAAAGCCACCTTGGTGGGTAGTGATGAACGCTCAGACGTTGCCTTGTTAAAAGTTGAAGCGAGTGACTTACCGCTCGTTAAATTCGGCTCTTCTGAAACGCTTAAAGTCGGTGAATGGGTGTTTGCCATCGGCTCCCCGTTTGGTTTTGATAGCTCTGTTACCGCGGGTATCGTTAGCGCAAAAGGACGTAGTCTGCCACAAGAAAATTACGTTCCATTTATTCAAACGGACGTAGCGATTAACCCGGGTAATTCTGGCGGGCCGCTATTTAATTTAAAAGGCGAAGTGGTCGGCATTAATTCGCAAATATATAGCCGTTCAGGCGGTTTTATGGGCCTGTCGTTCGCAATTCCGATAGACGTGGCGCTAAATGTCAGTAATCAGCTTAAAAAATCTGGACGTGTCGTACGCGGTTGGTTGGGGGTGCGTATTCAGGACGTGACGCGAGAACTAGCGGAATCATTTGATATGAAAAAACCGCATGGCGCCTTAGTTGCACAGGTTCTTGATAATAGCCCGGCAGAGAAAGCCGGCGTAAAAGTAGGCGATGTTATTGTTCGTTTCAATGGTCAAACGGTAGATAAGTCTTCTTCTTTACCCCCGATGGTGGGGTCTGCGGCTATTAATAAGACGGCCCTGCTAAAAATCATTCGTAATAAAAAACCTAAAACGCTAAAGGTCAAACTAGAAAACCTTCCGGACGACGAGCAAGTACCCACTAAACTCGGTGGCATAAAACCAAAAGTTGACAGCGTGTTGGGAATGACGGTGGTTAATTTAAGCGCTGATAAGCGTGATAAATTAAAAATAAAAAACGACGGTGTATTAGTCGAGTCAGTGAGTAATGATAGCGCGGCATTTGGCGCGGGCATTCGGCAAGGCGACGTTATTATGCAGCTTGATGGGCAAGATATTAAAAACGTAAAACAATTAAAAAAACTGGCAGATAAAGCGCCTACGGGTAAATTTGTGTCGGTTTTAATTAATCGACGGGGCGAACCAATTTTTCTCGCTTTGAAAAAATAATAGGTACAATACCGCGAGTACTATAAACGCCTCATTTGAGGCGTTTTTAATTGATGAGTAAATAGTGTGTCAGATATAAACTTAACAAGAAATTTTTCAATCATTGCGCATATAGATCACGGCAAGTCCACGCTCGCCGATCGTTTAATTCATATGTGTGGTGGTTTGAGTGATCGTGAAATGGAGGAACAAGTGCTCGATTCTATGGATATAGAACGAGAGCGCGGCATTACGATCAAGGCTCAAAGCGTGACGTTGCACTATAAAGCCAAAGACGGCCTCACGTATAAATTAAACTTTATTGATACCCCGGGGCACGTAGATTTTTCATACGAGGTGTCTCGCTCTTTAGCCGCATGCGAAGGCGCCTTATTAGTCGTCGATGCGGCGCAAGGCGTTGAAGCGCAAAGTGTCGCTAATTGTTACACCGCTATCGAGTTGGGCTTAGAAGTACTGCCGATTCTTAATAAGATTGATTTGCCGTCTGCCGAACCGGACAGAGTAGCGGAAGAAATTGAAGAAATTATTGGCGTTGAAGCATTAGAGGCGCCACATATTAGTGCTAAAACCGGCGTCGGCGTTGATCTGGTCTTCGAACAAATCGTTAAACAAATCCCCGCACCAAAAGGTGACCCAGATGCGCCCCTGCAAGCGCTGATTATTGATTCGTGGTTTGATAATTATTTAGGGGTTGTATCACTAATTAGGGTCGTAAACGGCTCAATTAAAAAGAAACAAAAAATTAAAATGATGTCGTCTAATGACGTTTATCTGGTTGACCAGGTCGGGGTTTTTACACCTAAAAGATTGGTCCTAGATGAGCTTGGCCCCGGTGACGTAGGTTTTATGGTGGCGGGTATTAAAGATATTTATGGCGCGCCAGTCGGTGATACCATTACGTCTTCAAACAAGCCTGCAGAGAGCTCATTGCCGGGCTTTAAAAAGGTACAAGCCCGTGTGTTTGCTGGGCTCTTCCCTTCTAGTTCCAACGATTATGAGCATCTACGTGAGGCGCTTAATAAGTTAAAACTGAATGACGCTTCACTGCATTACGAACCGGAAACGTCCGACGCATTGGGTTTTGGTTTCCGTTGTGGTTTCCTGGGCTTATTACATATGGATATTATCCAGGAGCGTCTTGAACGCGAGTACGATCTGGACCTTATAACGACGGCGCCAACGGTGATCTATGAGGTTCTGTTGAATAATGGCGAGGTGTTAGAAGTTGATAACCCTGCCAAATTACCAGAGGTTTCTGCTATTCAAGAAATACGTGAGCCGATTATTGAAGCGCATATTTTAGTTCCGCAAGAATATTTAGGCAGCGTCATCACGTTATGTATCGATAAGCGTGGGGTGCAAACTAAAATGCAATACATGGGCAAGCAAGTTTCGTTGAGTTATGAAATGCCGATGAATGAAGTCGTACTGGATTTTTTCGATCGTTTAAAATCAGTCAGCAGAGGATACGCCTCTTTTGAATATGAATTTAGACGTTTCCAGGAAGCTCCGCTGATTAAATTAGACGTTCTAATAAACGGGGACAGGGTCGATGCTTTATCACTCATTGTGCACCGCGATATAAGTCAAACGCGAGGTCGAGAGCTGGTCGAAAAAATGAAAGAACTGATCCCCAGGCAAATGTTTGAAATTGCCATTCAAGCCGCGATTGGTTCAAAAATTGTTGCTCGATCTTCGGTAAGAGCATTACGAAAAAATGTTATAGCGAAATGTTATGGCGGTGATATTTCTCGTAAACGTAAATTATTAGAAAAACAAAAAGCAGGTAAAAAACGAATGAAACAAGTAGGCAATGTCGACATCCCTCAGGATGCATTTTTAGCTGTTTTAAAACTAGGCAGTGATTAAAGGGGCTCATTATGCATTTTGATTTTTCAGCGGCCTTAACGCTAGCCACCTTTATTACTGGACTTATTGCAGGTATTTACTACTTAGTGCTGCGTTTGAAAAGAAAACCAAACCAGGGTAAAGAGCCGGTACTAGTTGAATACGCGAATTCATTTTTCCCGGTTTTATTATTCGTTCTTGTACTACGCTCATTTATTGTTGAACCCTTTAGAATTCCTTCAAGTTCTATGATGCCAACGCTGTTAATAGGTGATTTTATTTTAGTCAATAAATTTGCTTACGGCATTAGACTGCCCGTTATCGACACGAAGGTCATTGAAATAGGTAAGCCCGAGCGCGGAGACGTGATGGTGTTTCGCTATCCAAAAGACCTTTCATTGGACTATATCAAGCGAGTGGTCGGTTTACCGGGTGATAAAGTGGGCTATTACGATAAGCACGTCTATATTAATGGTGAACGAATTAGCCAGAAAGCAATAGGTGCCTATCAAGGTGTTGGTCAGGGTGAGAATATGACGGGTGCAGTATTAAATCAGGAACTATTACCTTCACAAGAACACGATATACTCATTATGGGTGAAAGGCCTTCAATAGAAGGCGAGATAATCGTACCAGCAGGGCACTACTTTATGATGGGCGACAATCGCGATAACAGTAATGACAGTCGGTATTGGGGCACGGTTCCAGAAGAAAATATTGTAGGTAAGGCGTTTATGATTTGGATGAACTGGGATTCAAGTAATAGCGGTATTGATTTCAAAAGATTAGGGTCTACAATTAATTAATTTAGAACATTCATTTAAAAGGGATATTTTATGTATAAGACAAAACAAAAAGGATTCACGTTCATTGGCTTAGCCATCGTTTTAGCCATCATTGGTTTCGTTACGCTCAGTGTGCTAAGCATCTTTCCTGTCTATATGGAGCACTTAGCGGTTAAGACCTCTATGGAAGCGATAGAGACTGAACCTGGCATTAAAAACATGAGTGCTAGCCAAATAAGACGTTTATTTGAAAAAAAGCTAGATATGAACCAGGTGACGAGTGTCAATGCCAGAGACGCTAAAATTGGTAGGGGTCTTGGAGAAATTACCTTTAAAATTGAATACGAAGTACGCAAGGATTACATAGGCAATATCGACCTCATCTTATCGTTTAAAGACGAGTTCGAAGTGCCGATCTAATTATATAAACAAATTAATACTGAGATATCTATTGAACTTTGATGTAAACAGGCTGCAAAAAAAAATTAATGCCAACTTTAAAAATAGGGAATTATTAGAGTTAGCCTTAACGCATCGAAGCATTGGCCACAACAATAACGAGCGACTGGAGTTTCTTGGCGACTCGATTTTGGGATTTCTTATCGCCGATGAAATATATATGAAGTTCCCTACGGCGGATGAAGGCGTTATGAGCCGCATGAGGGCGCATCTGGTCAACGGGCGTGTGCTCGCAGAGATTGGTAAGGATATGGGCTTGAGTGATGAGCTAATTCTTGGTCAGGGCGAGAAAAAAAGTGGTGGTAAAAACCGCGCATCCATCTTATCGGATGCCGTTGAAGCCATTATTGGGGCCATGTATAAAGACGCCGGGCTTAGCGAAACAAAAAAATGGGTTCTTCGCGTATTTAAAGATCGCTTAGACGCTTTGTCACTGGATGCGGCGGAAAAAGACCCAAAAACACGCTTACAGGAATACTTGCAATCACGTGGTATCAATGTTCCAGAGTACACGGTTACTTCAACCACTGGGGCGGACCATAATCAGCTATTTACCGTGGCCTGTCAGGTGGGTAGCTTGAATGAGATTATTAAAGCGAGCTCCAGCTCAAGAAAAAAAGCCGAACAAAAGGCGGCTTCTAAAGCATTAACACTATTATCAAAATGACTAAAACAAATTTCAAAACAGGCTTTGTAGCATTAATCGGGGCGCCAAACGCGGGTAAATCGACGCTTTTAAACCATCTGCTCGGGCAGAAAATAAGTATTACTTCAAGAAAGCCGCAAACCACCCGACACCGTATCCTAGGTATCAAAACCACCGACGAATCGCAAATTATATATGTCGATACACCGGGCATGCACTTAGGTGGAAAAAAGGCGCTGAATAAATACCTAAATAAAACCGCTGATGCCAGTATGCTCGGTGTTGACGTTATCGTTTGGGTTAAGGACGATTTAAAATGGGATGAGAATGATATTTCCATTCTCGAAAAGCTGAAACAGGCGGGCTCGCCCGTGGTGTTGGCGATCAATAAAATTGACAAGATAAACGATAAAGGGAGTTTATTGCCCTTTATTCAAAAAATCAGCCTCGAACACGACTTCGACTCAATTATTCCTATTTCTGCCCTAACGGGTAAGCAGCTCGATGAGTTAACAGCATTACTACTTAGCTTACTGCCTGAAGGTGAGTTGATGTATCCAGAAGACCAGATAACCGATAGCTCAGAACGTTTTATGACGACTGAAATCATCCGAGAAAAGTTGATTCGTCGTTTAGGTCAGGAATTACCGCATTCGATCAGCATTAGCATTGACCAATTTAATGTTGAAGAAAAAATAACTCGAATTTATGCGGTGATATGGATCGAACGAGATGGTCAGAAGAATATCGTAATCGGTGACAAAGGCGCAGGACTTAAGGAAATTGGCACGCAGGCGAGGATGGACTTAGAAAAGATGCTGGACACTAAGGTATACCTTAATTTATGGGTAAAAGTTAAAAAGAACTGGTCCGATAGCGAACGCGATTTGAGTAACCTGGGTTATCGAGGTACTGAGTAGTTTTACCTCTTGTTTAGCCTGAATTCAGATTTAAACGAAGCGATAATAAGAAACTAATGTGAATCGAGTCGAGCAACAAAACTGTTTTATTTTAAAAAGTCAGGCCTATAAAGAAACGAGCTCTATCCACCAGGTATTTACTCAAGACTACGGTGTTATTTCTGTTATTTCAAAAGGTTCCAGAGCAAAAAACTCAAAAAATGGCAGCCTGTTGCAAAGCTTTAGACCGTTGCTGCTCTCGTGGGTCGGTAAAGGAGAACTAAAAACGCTGACCGGCGTTGAAGAAAGTTTTAGTATTGGGCAACTTAAAGCGATACCACTGTACTGCGGCTTTTATGTCAATGAACTGGTATTGAGTTTGCTGCACAAACACGACCCCCACCCGTTATTATTTAAGGCATTTGAGACGATCATTGTGCAGCTATCTGAGGTGCATAATATAGAAGCGAATCTTCGTCAGTTTGAAAAAGCATTATTAGAGGAGACGGGGTATGGCTTGGTTCTGGATAACGAGGCGGTGACGGGCTTAGCCATTCGTGCAGATCAACACTATATTTATCGGCCAGGAGAAGGCGCGTTATTAGAAAATAACGCAAATCATCCGGAGGCCATTTTAGGCAGCGCCCTGATTAATCTAAAGCTAAATCAATTGAGCGATAAAAATGAACTGACGCAGGCAAAACGCCTGATGAGAAAGTTAATAGACGTGCAATTGGATGGTAAAATGCTGAAAAGTCGGGAACTTTTCAAATAACTTTATACGAGTTCTATGTCAAAAAATATTATTTTATTAGGCGTTAATGTCGACCACGTCGCCACCGTAAGGAATGCGCGAGGTACCGATTATCCCTCACCATTGGACGCCGCATTTATAGCCGAACGAGCGGGTGCAGACGGCATCACTATTCATCTACGAGAAGATCGCCGACATATCCTGGATCAGGACGTTCGCGATATCGCCGCCAATATTCATACGCGCTTAAATTTTGAGCACGCCGTAACGAACGAAATGATCGATATAGCGTGTGAGGTAAAGCCAGTTTCGTGCTGTTTAGTACCGGAAAAAAGAGAGGAGCTAACCACCGAGGGTGGTTTGGACGTAGTGGCCAATTTCAAGAGGCTACAGGAAGCCTGTTCAACCCTGTCATCGACGGGTATCTTAATTTCCCCTTTCATTGATCCAGATAAAGAACAAATTGACGCGGTCAAAGAGGCCGGAGCGACGATGCTGGAATTACACACGGGCTGTTACGCGGACGCGCAGAACGAACATGATCAGTCGCGTGAGCTAGAGAGAATTAAAGAGGCCGCGCACTATGCCGATGCAAAAGGTTTACAGGTCAATGCCGGTCATGGTCTGCATTATCACAACGTAGAGGCTATCGCTAGAATACCTGAAATTATCGAGCTCAATATTGGTCACGCCATTATCGCAAGGGCGCTGGTGAGTGGTTTAGATAAAGCCGTCAGTGATATGAAAGCGCTTATGCGCCATGCCCGTTTAGGCTGAAGGCGAAGCAGTGAAAATAGCATTAGGCGTCGAATACGATGGCAGTCTATATCACGGCTGGCAACGGCAAAATAGCACTCTTTCAACGGTTCAGCAAAAGGTTGAAGAAGCCCTTTGCGTATTAGCCAACCATCCAGTAGCGATTGTTTGCGCCGGGCGAACGGACGCGGGCGTACATGCGTTTGAGCAGGTGGTGCATTTTGAAACAGATAAACAGCGCAGCGACCATGAGTGGGTAATGGGCACCAATGCCAACTTACCAAAAGATATTCGCATTGTATGGATGCAAACGGTCAGCGATGATTTTCACGCCAGATATTCCGCTGCAGCCCGCTATTACCGCTATGAAATTTTAAATCGCGGGGTGACGTCAGCCTTGCATAGACAGCACGTGACGACTATTTTTCACCCCTTAGATGAAGAATTAATGCAGCGTGGAGCAAATTTTTTGCTCGGCGAGCACGACTTTACGTCATTCAGAGCGAGTGGCTGTCAGGCTAAAAATCCAATTAAACAGATTCATTCGATATCAATTACGCGTACTGATGATAAAATCACCCTGGATATTATCGCTAGCGCCTTTTTGCACCATATGGTCAGGAATATTGTGGGTACCTTGTTACCGGTTGGTCGCGGTGAAAAGCCAGCTGAGTGGGTAGCCAGCGTTTTAAAGGCGAAAGATCGAAAAGTTGCCGGTGTAACGGCGATGCCCAATGGGCTCTATTTTAAAGGCGTGTACTACCCAAAGAGATTTGGCTTACCAACGCTGGATGCGTTTGCAGCGCATTGTGATGCAATAGAAACTAAACCAATGTTTAAATAAACATGTCATTGAGAACACGTGTAAAAATTTGTGGTATTACCCGAGCAGAAGACGCCTTAGCGGCTGTTGACGCGGGTGCAGATGCACTGGGTTTTGTGTTTTATGAAGCCAGTTCGCGTTGTGTCAACACGGCTACGGCCGCATTGATATGCAAAAAAATTCCACCCTTTATTACTAAAGTAGCTTTATTCGTTAACGCCGAGAAGGGCTTCGTAGAGGATGTGCTTAATAATGTTGCGATTGATGTTTTGCAGTTTCATGGCGATGAAGACGAGGCGTTTTGCAACAGCTTTAACAAGCCGTATATAAAAGCGATCAGAATGCAGCAAACGACGGACTTAAAGCAGCTCGCCAAGCAATACAACTCGGCGTCTGGCTTATTGATCGACGCCTATGACGGTGCGCAATACGGCGGTACTGGGCAAACGTTCGACTGGGGACTATTACCAGACGAATGCCCATTACCGTTGATATTAGCGGGTGGATTGAATCACCTTAATGTTCACGAAGCGATAAAGAATACACAAGCCTACGCCGTTGATGTCAGCAGTGGGGTAGAGGTCAGTAAAGGGGTTAAAGACCACCAGTTAATACAACAATTTATGCAAGAGGTAAAACGTGCCAACGACTAAGTCTCACAAACAAACCAAAGTAACAGATTACCATTTACCAGACGAACGCGGACACTTCGGCCCGTATGGCGGTCTTTTTGTCGCCGAAACGCTGATGGAATCTATAGAAGAGCTGAACGAAGCGTACGCAAAGTACATGAAGGACCCTGAGTTTCTCGCAGAGCTGGATGCGGATTTGCACGATTATGTCGGTCGTCCATCACCTATTTATCACGCGAAACGGCTCAGTAATGAAACCGGCGGCGCTCAAATTTATCTTAAAAGAGAGGATTTGAACCACACTGGTGCGCATAAAATTAATAATACGATTGGCCAGGCTTTGCTGGCGAAACGCATGGGTAAAACGCGCATTATCGCTGAAACTGGGGCAGGGCAGCACGGCGTTGCAACGGCAACAGTGGCCGCGAGACTCGGTTTGGAATGCGTGGTTTATATGGGCGCGGAGGATATTCAGCGCCAGTCGCCGAATGTTTATCGCATGCGCTTACTCGGTGCAACCGTTGTTCCGGTCACCTCAGGCTCACAAACGCTAAAGGACGCATTAAATGAAGCGCTTCGAGACTGGGTAACCAATATAGATAATACGTACTACATCATCGGTACGGTGGCTGGACCGCACCCATACCCCGCGATGGTAAGAGACTTTCAAACAATTATTGGCCGCGAAACACGTCAGCAAATGCTCGAAAAAACCGGCCGTCTGCCAGATGCTCTGGTCGCTTGCGTTGGTGGTGGCTCTAATGCTATTGGTCTTTTTCATCCATTTATTGAAGACGAGTCGGTGGAGATGTACGGCGTTGAAGCCGCGGGTTTAGGTATCGAAACGGGGCAACATTCAGCGCCTTTATGCGCGGGCAAACCAGGTGTGCTTCACGGCAATAGAACGTATTTAATGGCGGATGAAAATGGCGAAATAATAGAAACGCATTCAATTTCAGCCGGGCTAGATTACCCGGGTGTTGGACCTGAGCACTCGTGGTTAAAAGATAGTGGCCGCGCCGAGTACGTCAATATCAAGGATGATGAAGCGTTAGCTGCTTTTCATCAATTAACCCGCGTAGAGGGTATTATTCCTGCGTTGGAATCTAGTCACGCGGTGGCCTACGCTACCAAGTTGGCTAAAACGATGGATAAAGATCAAAACATCGTAGTTAATTTATCGGGCCGTGGGGATAAAGATATCTTCACGATTGCAAAATTAGAGGGGATTGAGCTGTGAGTCGCTTAGAAAATTGTTTTAAACAACTCGATGTGACGCATCAAAAGGCCTTAATTCCTTTTATCACAGCAGGCGACCCGGACGCTGTTTTTACTCTATCGTGTATGCACGCGATGGTTAAAGCCGGCGCGAATATTATTGAATTAGGGGTGCCATTTTCAGACCCGATGGCGGATGGTCCGGTTATTCAAAAAGCCAGTGAAAGAGCCTTAGCCGCGGGTATGTCATTAAACGGTGTGATCGCCATCGTTAAAAAATTTAGAGAAGATGATAATGTAACGCCGGTAGTCTTAATGGGTTATTCAAATCCAATAGAGTTTATGGGTTATGAAACGTTCGCCGCTAAAGCCTCTGAAGCAGGCGTTGACGGGGTGTTAACGGTTGATATTCCACCGGAAGAAAGCCACGACTTGATTGAAGCGTACGATAAATATAATCTAGCACCTATCTTTCTGTTGTCACCGACTAGTTCAGACCATCGTATTGAAAAAATTGTAGCGGTTGCTAAAGGCTATATTTATTACGTTTCGTTGAAGGGCGTTACGGGTGCGGGTCATTTGCAGTTAGACGACGTTCAGAAAAAGATAGAAAATATTAAACGGCACACTTCGTTACCATTGGCGATTGGTTTTGGTGTTAAAAATGCAGAAATTGCTGCCAATATTGCTAAAATAGGCGATGCTGTGGTGGTGGGTAGTGCGCTAATTAATTGTATTACCGATCATGTAGATGATTCAGCGCAGGCTGAACAGGCCATTTCTAGTTTGTTGAATGATATGCGAACCGCGATGGACGCCGGCTAGTCGAATCAAGTAGTTAATAGAAGACACTATTTCGTTGAAACTTATGGTCACTGGCCATAATAAAATAATTAAACCGTTAGGTGATTTATGAGTTGGTTTGAAAAATTAATACCCGCAGGCATCAAGTTAAAAGGTAAAACTAAAGGCTCCGTGCCTGAAGGTTTATGGTGTAAATGCGATAGCTGCCAGAGCGTTCTTTATAAAACCGACCTGGAAAGCAATACCTACGTTTGCCCCAAGTGTGAGTTCCACCAACGCTTAACGGGTCGGCTTCGGCTAGAATTATTTTTAGATAAAGACGGCCGACAGGAAATTGGCGATAATTTAACTGCTCTGGATCCTTTAAAGTTTAAAGACAGCAAGAAATACAAGGATCGTCACTCAGCCGCCGTTAAAGCCACCGGTGAGACGGACGCATTGATTGTTATGCAGGGCAAGCTGCAGGATCAGGATGTCGTCGTAGCGGCCTTTGATTTTTCCTTTATGGGCGGCTCGATGGGATCGGTCGTTGGAGAGCGATTTGTTCGAGCGGTTAATAAAGCGATGGAAATAAACGCGCCCCTGGTATGTTTCTCGGCCAGCGGTGGTGCACGTATGCAGGAATCATTATTTTCGCTGTTTCAAATGGCAAAAACCAGCGCCGCATTAGCGAAGATGTCGGCTAAAAAAATTCCATTTATTTCAGTTCTTACCGACCCTACCATGGGTGGTGTGTCCGCTAGTTTAGCGATGTTGGGCGATATCCATATCGCAGAACCCAATGCACTGGTCGGTTTTGCTGGTCAACGCGTGATCGAACAAACGGTGAGCGAAAAATTACCGGAAGGCTTTCAACGTAGTGAGTTCCTGCTAGATCATGGCGCTATCGATATGATCGTTGATCGTAGAGAAATGCGTACCACCATCGCAGACCTATTGTCGTTGCTGCATACCGTTGAGCCAGTCGTTACTCTCGATGAAGTACCCGTTGCGGGTATCGTCGCGGATACCGTTGAAGAGGGCTAGAAATTAGTCAGTCTTCTTGCCTGTCGAGTTCGTCATCGCTGAAAGAATGGCTTAGTTGGCAAGAACAGTGTCACGTAAAAGAGATTGACCTGGGTTTGGAGCGCGTATCGTCGGTATATCGGCGACTAAAGCGAAATCCCTTAACACCTATTTACACCATAACGGTCGCTGGAACAAACGGTAAAGGTTCCTGCGTTTCGATGCTGGAGTGTATCCTTCTAAAGGCAGGTTATCGGGTGGGCGTCTACAGCACGCCGCACTTACTTCGTTATAACGAGAGGATAAGGCTTAATGGGCGAACCGTCGAAGACGAGCTCATCACGGCTTCTTTTGAACGCATTGATAAAGCGCGGCAAGAGACCAGTTTGAGTTACTTTGAATTCGGAACGCTAGCCGCCTTAGATATTTTTAGCCATCAAAACATAGATATTCAAATTCTTGAAGTAGGCCTCGGTGGCCGACTTGATGCGGTTAATATTATCGATGCAGACGCCGCTTTAATCACCAGTATTGATGTTGATCACGTGGATTGGTTAGGTGATGATAAATCGGTCATAGCGCTGGAAAAAGCGGGTGTGTTCAGGCCAAGGCAAAAAGCGGTCTGTGGCGATAAAACGGTACCCGAAAGCCTGGTCAATTATGCAAACAGCCTGGGTACCGATTTAATACGCGCCGGTAAAGATTTCAACTACCAAATTAATCGCGATGACTGGTGCTTAACCGCCGAACACTCGCTGGCGGGAACGTATCCCATGCCCGCCTTAAAAGGTGCGCATCAAATACAAAATGCCGCTGCGGTGATCAGTCTGCTGGCGCATATCAAAGACGATGTCACAGTAACAAACGAGAACATCGACGCGGGGCTTCGCGAGGTTTTTTTGGCCGGCAGATTGCAGCAGCTCAGCTCGCAGCCCGACGTGTTTTTGGACGTTGCGCATAATGCAGAGTCAGCAACAGTATTGGCTGACTTTATCAAAACACGTACTATTGCCGGCCGTGTTCACGCCGTCTTTTCGATACTGGCGGACAAAGATATTAACAAAGTCATTACGCCTTTTATAGGTTTAGTCGACCATTGGCATATTGCACCTTTAAGCGTTCCCAGATCACAATCGCTTGATGTTATGAATGATTTATTGGGCAAAAAATTAGCACAAAATTGCAGCAACTACGAATCAATAAAAGTTGCTTTTAAGCGAGCAACAGAAGCCGCTAACAAAGATGATTTAGTTATATGTTTTGGCTCTTTTTATGTGGTCGAAGCGTGTTTGGACGCGCTATAATGCGAGCAGAACTTTTCCAATAACAAGTTTAAGCGAATATTATGGAACAACCCTTAAAACAACGTTTAATCGGCGCTACCATTCTTATTTCACTCGCTGTTATTTTTGTACCGATGCTCATCGGACACCAGCCAAGCGAGTCTGACATCATCACTATCGACATTCCAGAAGCACCAGCCGATCTCGATTCGCGAATACTGGCCTTACCCGAGCAAGAAAATGAAGTGTTGGCCGAGGTATCCATTTCCAAAGAGACTGGTGTTACGGTGACCAAGCCCAGCATTCCCAAACCACCAGAGGTAAAGGCTGTAGAAGGTGTAACCGCGTGGGTAGTGCAAGTGGGTAGTTTTTCTGAACAAAAAAACGCAGACAACTTGTCCAATAAATTAAAAATAGCGGGTTACGTCGCTTTTGTCGAGCAAACCGAGGGCAAAAAGGGTGAGGTCTACCGCGTACGAGTGGGTCCTGAATTGAGTAAAGAAAAAGCGGACGCCGTCGCTAGCAAATTACAGAAAGAAGAAAAACTTTCCAACGCCATTGTGGTGCATTACCCTTAGGCTCTAATGTGATGACGACAACAATTTTTCAGCAATTAATTTGGATCGATTATGTGATTATTGGTGTCGTATTTATTTCGGCATTAATTGGACTGTTTCGTGGTTTTGTTAAAGAAGCATTTTCATTGGGTACCTGGATCGTTTCTATTTTTATCGCTATTAGATTTAGTCAGCCGTTTTCAGTCTACCTAACAGATTATATCGACGTACCCTCAATCAGAATCGCTAGCGCATTCGTTATCCTTTTATTGCTCACGCTAATCTTGGGCGCGATGGTGTCTTACCTGGTTAGTCAGTTAATCGACAAAACTGGGCTATCGGGCACAGACAGGTTCGCTGGGTTTCTATTCGGCATTGCTCGTGGCGTGGTAGTGATGTCGGTGCTAGTTTTGTTGGCCGGTTTAACACCGTTGCCACACGATCCATGGTGGGTAGAGTCCACCCTGATCGGCCCATTTCAAGAGTTATCGGTTTGGTTAAGAGAGCAAATACCAGAAGGCGTGACAGGTTATTTTTCGTATTAAATTTTATTAAAAGGCAGAGTTAAGTATGTGTGGAATTGCTGGTGTTGTAGCCCATCAAAATGTAAATCAAGAATTGTATGAAGCGTTAACAATTCTTCAGCACCGTGGACAAGATGCGGCGGGTATTGTGACCTGCGAAGGCAGTCAGTTACACCTGCGGAAGGCGAATGGCCTAGTCAATGACGTGTTTAGAACCAGTCATATGCTTGAGCTAACCGGCAATATGGGTATTGCCCACGTTCGTTACCCCACGGCAGGTTGCTCAAGCTCAGCAGAAGCGCAACCGTTTTATGTCAATTCCCCGTTCGGTATTACCCTGGCGCATAACGGAAACCTGACCAATGCGGAAGAACTGAAAGAAGAATTATTTATCCAGGACCAACGCCATATCAACACCAACTCAGATTCTGAGATATTGCTGAATATTTTTGCTCACGAGCTGCAAAGTTTAGGCAAGCTAAAACTCAATGAACAAGATGTGTTTAAGGCAGTTGAGGGGGTTCATAAACGTTGCGAAGGTGCTTATGCGGTAGTTGCCATGATTACAGGTTTTGGCGTCGTTGGCTTCCGTGACCCTAATGGCATTCGGCCAATCTGTTTCGGACAACGTACAACGGATAATGGCAATGAATACATGATTGCATCTGAGTCGGTAGCACTCGATACTCAGGGCTTTAAACTGACCAGAGATATAGCGCCTGGTGAAGCGGTCTTTATTAAGAAAGGCGGCATAATTCATACAAAACAATGTGCAGAAAATCCTCGTCTTACGCCGTGTATTTTTGAATACGTTTACCTGGCACGTCCAGATTCTATTATAGATAACGTATCCGTTTATAAATCACGCCTAAGAATGGGTGAAAAGCTAGCAGAAAAAATCACTCGTATTAGACCCGATCACGATATCGACGTGGTAATCCCTATTCCTGATACCAGCAGGACATCGGCGCTTCAATTGGCCAATATGTTGGACGTGAAGTACAGAGAAGGCTTTATCAAAAACCGCTATATAGGCCGTACCTTTATAATGCCGGGCCAGCAGGAACGCAGAAAATCGGTTCGTCGTAAACTCAATGCGATTGAGCTCGAGTTCAAAGGCAAAAATGTATTACTGGTCGATGACTCAATCGTTCGTGGTACGACCTCCGGCCAAATTATCAAACTCGCAAGAGAGGCAGGGGCTAATAAAGTGTATTTTGCTTCTGCGGCTCCACCGGTTCGTTACCCTAATGTGTACGGTATCGATATGCCATCGGTTGACGAGTTGGTGGCGCACGACCGGTCAGAAGAAGAAATACAGCAAGCCATTGGCGCAGATTGGCTTATTTACCAGGACCTTGAAGATTTATTCGAGTCGGTTAAAAAGCGTAACCCAGACATCGTGGCTTTCGATGCAGCCTGTTTTGACTCAAAGTACGTCACCGGAACGGTGAGTGATAATTACCTTGCAAAGCAGGGCCTGATCCGCTCTGATGAAAAAAAAGAACAGAATGAGTTGGATCAAACGGTTATTGAATTACACAATACTCACTAAAAAATTCGCCTACTAGCATGTCAATTAAAGATTGGAATAACTACTCAATAGAAACTCAGGGCATTCGAGCCGGTCAGCACAGAACGGCAGAGGGTGAACATAGCGACCCTATCTTCCCTACATCCAGTTATATCTTTAATAGCGCCGAAGAAGCCGCCGATCGTTTCTCGGGTAAATCCAAGGGTAATATCTATTCGCGCTTCACCAACCCAACGGTTAGCGCGTTTGAACAGCGTCTGGCCGTTATGGAAGGCGCAGAGCGCGCGATGGCCACTGCCTCGGGTATGGCCGCCATCAACTGCGTTTGTATGGGCTTATTAAGCGCGGGCGATCATGTCGTGTGTTCACAAAGCGTGTTTGGCAATACCGCCTTAATGTTTAAAAACATCATGGCCAAGTTTGCCGTAGAAACTACTTTTGTAGCGCTGGACGATATGGCGCAATGGAAAGCCGCCATTCGACCCAATACGCGTTTCTTATTTGTAGAAACACCGTCCAATCCATTGGGAACGCTGGTTGATATTCGGCAACTGGCCGATATAGCGCACGGCAATGGCTCCTTACTGATTGTCGATAACGTGTATTGCACACCCGTACTGCAAAAACCGCTCAGTTTAGGTGCAGATTTAGTTGTTCACTCAGCCACCAAATATTTAGACGGGCAGGGGCGTTGTATCGGCGGCGCAGTAGCAGGTAATAACGCCTTAATTGAAGAAAAAATTTACCCCATTTTAAGAACCTGCGGCCCCAGCATGAGCCCGTTTAACGCCTGGGTATTCCATAAAGGCTTAGAAACATTGGCTTTAAGAATGGAAAAACACTGCCAGAACGCATTGCTCGTCGCGCAGTGGCTTGAACAGCATCCAGCGGTAGAAAACGTCTACTACACCGGCCTAAGCAGCCACCCGCAGCACGAGCTAGCCAAGAAGCAGCAAAGCGGCTTCGGCGGCATCGTGAGTTTTGACGTAAAAGGCGGCAAACAAAACGCATGGAAGGTAATAGACGCCACCGAAATGATATCCATCACCGCCAATTTAGGCGATGTTAAAAGCATGATCACGCACCCATCCACCACCACGCATGGTCGTTTGACCGAAGAAGAACGCGCAAAAGCAGGTATAACAGAGTCTTTAGTCCGTTTGGGTGTGGGTTTGGAGAATCCTGATGATATCAAAGCGGATTTGGAAAGAGGGTTAAGTCAGGTTTGAATAATTCCCGGTTTTGTCTTGGTTATCGCATTAACAGGAATTTTATTCCTGCTATATATAAAAATTAAAGGGAATTATGATTTCTGTTAATAAGCAAGTTAAATCGGATCGCTCGCGATAGCGAGCGTTCCGATTTAACGGCAGCTGGCAATGAGCATTGCCCTAGTCAGACTATGGCGCTTCGCGCTCCGTCTAACAAGGGCAATCAACGGGAAATTATTCCCATAACTTTACGAGTAAACTGATGATAATAATTCCCGTTATTGCCAGCTGCCGTTATGTGTAAATAGGATGCTCTAATGGAAGAAGAGTCGCAGGTAGAAAAGGATGTCAAAAGAAAAGGTAAAATCATATTTTCAGAGTTGCTTAAATGTATCCCTCTTTTCCTGATTTCAATAGCTGTTGTAGCAGCGGCATATAACTCAATACTTATTCCCTGCGAGGAAAAGCCAGAGATATGGTTTCAGCGTAGTGGTTCCGTAGTTGTTGTTTTTGCCGTTTGGATTGAATATAAACTTTTTAATATTAATGGCTATATTAACTCCACAGGATTAACAACGAGCTTTGACGCAATTAACAATGAAAAATACGGCACTATTCATAAAATAGCTTCTGGTCTTGCGGTAATACTAGCGGTCAGCGGTACGGTAATTTGGGGTTACGGTGATTTACTCATATAAAACACATAACAAGGCAATGAAAAATCACCCACAAAAAACGTGGGCTGGACTCGCTAACGCTCGCCTTTTATTGCGCCGTTATAGTAATTAATAAAAGTGCAGGGATTGTGCAAAAAATAGCGCTGAATAAACATAATTGCGACGTATAGATGGCAATCTAAAAATGAAGGCAGATGCATCAGGTAAATATTGGAAAATCAATTTGTAGCTACATAAGATAGACTAAAGTCGAATAAAAAACTGTTGTGAAATGCATTACAACTATAAATCGTAGTGATACTATCTATAAGTCGTATCAAATAGTGCTGGTTTCAAGCCCAGCTACATAAATATTTACCATTTTAATAAACACAAAGGATTTATGCATGGCCAGAATAGCGGTAGTAACAGGCGGTACAAGAGGGATTGGTGAAGCAATCAGTACAACATTACACAGTAAAGGCTACAAAGTTATAGCCAATTACGGCGGCAACGATAAAAATGCGGCTGAGTTTACAGAACGTACTGGCATTCCTACTATCAAATTTGATGTTTCAAACTTTCAGCAAACTGCCGACGCCATTGCTAAAATTGAGGCTGAACACGGTTCTGTTGATGTACTAGTTAATAATGCCGGGATTACCCGTGACGGCACTATGCACAGAATGAACTTTGAACAATGGGACGCGGTTATTCAAACTAACCTAGCCTCGTGTTTCAATACTTGTAGAGCAGTTATCGAAGGTATGCGTGAACGTGGTTTTGGTCGTATCATCAATGTAGGTTCTGTTAACGGCCAAGCAGGCCAGTATGGTCAAGTAAACTACGCTGCCGCAAAATCTGGCATTCATGGTTTCACCAAAGCCTTAGCCCTTGAAGGTGCTGGTAAAGGTATTACGGTAAATGCAATTGCACCCGGTTATGTCGATACTGAAATGGTAAGGGCCGTACCGCCAGAAGTATTAGCTAAAATTATTAAAACAATTCCTGTAGGTCGTTTAGGTAAGCCAGAAGATATTGCCAATAGTGTGGCATTTTTGGTTGATGATGAATCAGGCTTTATTACCGGCTCTACCTTGTCTATAAATGGTGGCCAGCACATGTATTAATTGTTTGAATTGGCCGTATGATTTCATATTGCTAGTTTAAGATTTTTAATAATGTAATATAAAAAAGGGACATATTGTCCCTTTTTTCGTTTCTATACGACAGCAGTTACGAGTGCTTATGTATAAATTCAGTCACTACAGGACGAATGTTTTTACGATACATAGAGCCACTAAAAATTCCATAGTGCCCTGCACCAGGTTGCAAATGATGTTTACGTATAGACTTAGGAATATTTTTACAAATATCTTGTGCGGCTTCCGTTTGCCCTATTCCGCAAATATCATCATCTGCGCCTTCAACCGTTAATAGCGCGGTTTTGTTGATGGCACCGAAGTTAACAGGTTTGCTTAAGTAAGTAATAGTCCCTTTGGCAATTTCGTTATTCTTAAATATTCGCTCGATGGTTTCCAAATAAAACTCTGCAGGCATATCTAATACGGCCAAATATTCGTCATAAAAAGCGCGAAAACGCTCTGCATCTTCTTTTTCACCAAACAATACATTTTGGAAGTACATTTGATGTTTTTTAGCATGGGCTTTCTTATTCATTGAAATAAACCCACCAAGTTGCATGAACCCTGGATAAACTTCGCGACCTTCTCCTGGATAACCCATTGGCACTTTCATAATAGCCACGTTCTTAAACCAACTCATTGGGTGCTTATCGGAAAATTCATTAACGCGAGTTGGTTTTTTGCTCGTGTCTAAGGGGCCCGCCATTAAGGTAAGTGACTTAGGCACATTAGGATTATTTTCTTCGGCCATGACAGCGGTGGCAATAAGTGCTTGAACCGTTGGCTGACAAATAGCAACCATATGAGTGTCTTCACCTAAGTAATTTAGAAACTCAATTAGGTAACTTACATAGCAGTCAAACGAGAATGGGCCTTCAGCAAGTGGTATTTCACGACCGTCTAACCAGTCGGTAATATAAACTTCGTGATCAGGCAACAATGCTTCTACGGTGCCTTTTAACAAGGTAGAGTGATGTCCTGATAAAGGCGCAACTAACAATACTTTATTTTTTGCGATAATTTTGTTGCGATTAAAGTGTATAAGGTTACAAAATGGCTTTTTTAACACTGTTTCTTCTTCAACGGGTACCGCTTTTCCTTCAATTTTTACAGTGTCGATATTAAAACCTAACTTATCGTAACGCTGAGTCATACGCGTAGCGCTCTCCAGTGTTGCGCTGGCCAAACGGCCTGCCCATGTGTAAGAGAACGGATTAGTAGGATGTGAGATAACATCATTGAGCAAGCGAAAATTTTCGCTCATCAGTTGACCGCTTTTAGCAATATAATCGTATGCTTGATAATTCATGATCACTCCAAATATCTATCTACCCATACATGTAGCAACTTAATGTAACTCGTTACAATAAATAAAGGCGTAAAAAAAGCTCCAATCAAGATGTAAAGAACTGGTTCTTATCGATTGAAGCTTATAAACTTAATTAAGGTTAAGGCCCCGTACAAAAATTCTATAAAAGAATAAACGGGTACTTAAAACACCTTGCAGTTTGTATTACTTACCAGCAGAAGCTGCAGATATCTTAGAAGTTAATTCTTCGCTAATACCTTTTATCATATCACTGGCTTGTGTTTGTGCACCAGAAACTAAAGTGTAAGTATCTTTTGCTGCTTGAGTAACTGTTTCTTGTAAAGTTTCCAAGTACTCTTTTTGAGCTTCAGCAAGGCTTGTTACATCTTTTTGCTTACTTGCATTTTCAGCAAACGCAACGCCGCCACTTAATAATGTACTGAACAAGGCATTTTGCTTTTCAGCTAAAGCTTGAAGAGTAGACATGTTAAGCGTAGCTAATTCAGTTACAGGCTTCATAGTGTCTTTAAGTTGTTCATTCATTTTGTCTAACATGATGTTTCTCCAGATTTAAAGTTAAAATAATTTAGGTTATGATTTACTAGTGTTTTTTAGTACTAGTGGTGTCGGTTTTTGTTTCTACTACGGATTTCGGTATAGCTCGCACGTTGTCAGCGCTTAGTTTAGGCACTAGCTTTGCCGCAGCTTTTACTGTAGCAGGCTTTTGAGCTGCAAGTTCTTTAGCTACAGTAGGTTTAGCCGCAGTAGCTTTGGTTACTGCTGCTTTTACTGGCGCCTTTACTGGTGCGGTAGCCTTTATAACAGGTGCTTTTTTAGCACTTGTCACCTTAGCTTTCACCTTTGGTGCTACCGTTTTAGGGATTGCCGCTTTTTTAGTTGGCATCGCTTTCTTTGGAGCCGCTATTTTGGCAGGCGCAACAGTAACTGGCGTTGCCGCTTGTACACTGGCACTTTCAAAAGAGGTTCTCATGCCATCAGCAACTTGTTTACCTATAACATTTAGCTTGCTATATGTAAGCTTAGCATTGCTAGTTAGGCGTTCACGTACAGATTCAGCATAAACTGTTTGAGCTGCCAAAAAACCTTCAGTATCAGTTTGCTGAGCAACGGTCTGCACTAGCTTTATGCTGTCTTGTAAAAAACCCGACACAAAAGAAGCCTGTTGATTTGAAACTGCTTGCAAAGCCTCAACGTTTGCGGCGAATAAATCGCTAACAGGTTGCGTTGATTTTTTCATTTGCTCTGATAATTGACTAAACATGTAATGCTCCTAATTAATGACTTTTCGGTAAGTTATGGTGCGGCGCAGCACTTTATGTAAACCTATGATAGCGAATATAATCTGAAAATCAAGCATTAATTTATTGCGGTGCAACATATTCATTAAAAAAGAAGATGTTTTGCGAGGGTGAGGACTTAAGTTATTGTATTATTTGTTTTTTTTATCTTTTTTATCTTTTTTATCTTTTTGTTTGGCATTCCAAGTAGATATGTTTTTTTTCATCATTTGTGAAAACAAGTCTATAGGACTGTTATCGACCATATTTTTCATAAAGCCTTGGACTTTATCTTGTTGCGCAATAAACTGCACTATGCTATTTCTTAGCCAGCACCTTGAAGGCTGGATTAAGCTGGGATCAGCAGCTGATACAGGTCCAGGGGAGGGCGGGTTACCCGGCTGGGTTGAATCAACAGTTTGCACTCTACTCAGGGCATAGTCATCTGCATTCACAAAAAAAACAGGTAAAAAACAGTGGTCAGAGAGCCATTGTTCCTAATATACGTCGCCGCTAATATTAGAGTTAATTGCTCTCTGCCCCCTATTGTTCTAGATTAATTGGGTGGCGAGTTAGGGAAGAAAAGCGCGGGCCAAAAGCGAAAACCACTTAGGCTGGTTTGTACTCTGGCCTATATACTCCCATTTGAACTAGCTAACTACTCTTTTTCTTATGCAAAAATATAACGGCCATACCCGCCAAAAAGGAACCTGACGCCATCATCATGGCGATATTTTCAAAGGCCATACCCGCTGCGAATAAAAAGCCGGGGATCATCGGGCCAAGAACAGCTCCCCCACGACCAACGCCTAGTACCAAGCCTGAACCCGAGCCCAAAACCGAGGAAGGGAAGCTACTTGCAAAAAGCCCAAAAAAGCCTGAAATAGCCGCCATAACGAAGAAGCCTGCGAAGGAGCCAATCAACTGCATATTAACTAAATCATCTGTAAAGTATGGAAATAGAGCTACCCCTAGTGCTGTCGATATAAGGCTGGTTAGCATCAGTGTACGGATGGGGAAAAAGCGAGAGGCCACACTTATTCCAATAGATCCAAAAACCCCCGCTAAACTTATAACACCTAATACTTCGGTCGCTTGAGAAGCCGTATACCCTATGTCCGTAACAACCGTGGGCAACCACTTTACGAAGTAATAGTACGTCATAACATTGCCGAAATAGGCAAAACCTAATAGCAGAGTAATGTACCGCAAGTTCGGGTTAAATAAACTTTTCATCCCGACCACTTCCGTTTCTTGGTCAGCCATTACCGGTAAGGCCTCAGGTGGAGCATGCCCTAAAAAACGCATGGTTTTTTGCATCTTTTCCAAAGCATCCGCAGGGCGCTTACGGTTTAAAAAAGATATTGTTTCTGGTACATAAAAATAAACCAGCGGAATAAACAAAAAACTCAAAAATGCACCCAGATAAAAGGTAACTCGCCAATCATATTGTTTAAGTAACGGCGCAAGAAAGACAGCACCAAGGTAAATGCCTAAAGGGAAACCCCCCGCCACTAAGGTGACCGACAACACCCGGTTCTTATCATTACAAAAATCAGAACAGGTGGCCGTTGCTGTCGCAAGTATGCAACCTATGCCTAGGCCAGTAAACAAGCGAGCCAAGCCCAGCACGTAGATATTTGGCGCAAGGCCAGCAATGAACATACCAAAAGTTACAATAGTAAGTCCTGCTAACATAGTAAGTCGCCGTCCATGACTATCGGCCAATGAGCCAAGAAAGATTGAACCCACAGCCATGCCTGCTAACTCAATCGACAAAACAATACCAAGGACAGATTTCGACAAACCCCACTCCCCGGTTATACCTGGTGCAGCAAAGGCGATGGATAAAACATCATAGCCATCCAAAGCCAGTGTCCCGATGCAAATGGCAACAATGATCCACTGCCCGATGTTCATTGGATCGGCTTTCAGCCGCTCGAGTGCGTTTAGGTTAACTGCCATTTTTCTTCCCTATTTTATTTATTATTTCCTTACTGACACTGATCAAATATGAATACCTAAGACAGAACGCCAAGTAAAGATTCAAGGCGTAGTCTACCCCATTCTCAACCATGTAACACACCCGCTTTTTTGTGATTAATTCTGGCGGTGATCGCAATCAAGATAAGTGAAGATGTGCTTTATAAAGAATCAGGTGTATTCGATAAAATGATGATGTTATATATCCATAATTACTTTTCAGGCTCGCTAAATGGAGTATTTAAAATAATAACAAACACCGCTTCATTAAAAGTTTTGTTTCCGCTAACACTGTTCGTAACACTGATATTGCTTTATGCAAAGCGACGCTTTGAGGCAGCACTCCTTGCAAGTTCAGTAATCAGTGATGCAATTTTTGTCTATATTGTAAAAGCTATAGTAGACCGGGATCGGCCTCTGCTTTGGCAAACAGAAATGTACTCAAAAGTTAAGCCATGCGAGTAAATAGGTGAGACAAAGCAAGGCACTCTTTTGGACACAAACTACGCTGTACCGAACAGATTGCGTGTTATATTCAAAAATAAATTACGAGCAAGCGTCAGAAATAGATTTTTATAATTTATCAGGCGCTGATGACCACAATTTTTAAGAATAATTATTTACTCCGCCACTCTCAACACCAGTCCTTTCAGATAAGCCCCTTCCGGAAAACTCAGTAGCACCGGATGATCGGCCGCGACGTGTAGCTTGTGGATAATCTGCGCATCAACGCCTGCATCCAACGCTGCACCTGCGATAATCTTTTGGAACAGGTCGTCGCTGATCCCGCCGGAACATGAAAAACTAGCGAGGATGCCGCCCGGACGTAGCAATTTAAAACCCAATAGATTGATGTCCTTGTAAGCGCGTGCTGCTTTTTCTGCAAAGGCGGCTGTGGGCGCAAATTTTGGTGGGTCGAGTACGATAAGATCGAATTTTCGGTTTTGGTCTCGTAACTTTCGTAGCGCTTCAAAGACATCCTGATCCTGCCACTCGGCGAGGTTAGCATCGAGTCCGTTTAGTTCGACATTTTGCTGCGCCAGTTGCAATGCCACTGCGGAAGAGTCGATTGATAATACCGTCTTAGCACCGGCGCGTAGGGCGTACAGCGAGAAGCCACCGGTGTAACAGAAACAGTTTAGCACGTCACGGCCTGTAGACAGCTCGCCGATCAGCGCGCGGTTATCGCGTTGGTCCAGATAAAACCCGGTCTTCTGTCCAGCGGCCACATCTACCGCAATCTTTATACCGTTCTCGGTTACGCACAGATCGGGAGGCAGCTTACCGCGTAGCACTTCATTGCGGGTCGGTAGGCCTTCGCGTTCGCGTCCATCGGAATCCGAGCGTTCGTAGATGCACACCGGTTGACACAGTTCTTGTAAACAATCGGTGATAGTTTCACGCCATCGTTCTGCACCCGCGCTGCCCAGTTGCAGTACCAGCACGTCTGCATACTGATCCACAATTAATCCCGGCAGACCATCAGATTCGCCATGGATCAAACGCATGCCGTTGCTGTGCTGATCGAGTTTTAGGTCTTTGCGTGAGGCTAGTGCAGCGGTAATTTTTCGCAGGAAAAAATCCGCATCAATTGTTTCATGGGCCTGCCACGACCATACTCGCGCAATGATTTGTGATTCTGAATTGTATGCCGCCCAGGCGAGAAAACCGCCTTGTGCATTACAGACCTGTACCGTGTCGCCACTTTGCACACTGCCTTCAAGTCGTTCTACCGCTCCTGAGAAAACCCACGGGTGGCGACGCTGTAATGATTTTTCACGGCCCGCTTGTAAAAATAGCTGTGGCCCATCAAATTCGACTTTGGGCGCGCTAGCAACGGTTGATGAACGGGGTTTGTATTTTTCGCGGCGGCGCGAGGGTGAGGTATGACGTTTCTGGTTCATGGGTTCTTCTTCTTGGCTGGTGCGGAATTTTAACAGAATAAAAGGCTTTAGCTTGTATTGAATCAACGAGGCCAGACTCGATTTATTTCATCAACTAAAAAACATGTATCAGATTTGGAAAATCAAGAGTTGAGATAACTTGATTATATAAAAATAGCACGGGTTCTCTCACCCGCAGGCGAGTTACTCTTTTGTCTATAGCAACAAAAGAGTAACCAGAAAAATGCCATCCCAATACCTCACCTAAAGGTACCCTCAGAATAGCTACTTTTTCCAACCACTGAGGAACTCGCCACAAAGCAGGCTCAGCACCCACAGGGCATAAGTTTCATGGAAGCAGAAATAAAGCACTTCTGCTTAATTCAGCTTTAACAGCCACAGTGGAAAACCTTGTAAAAAGCCTCTATTCTTTGGTGAGGTAAAGGGGAAGGTAAATCAAAATCAAAACATCCAGCTAATTTCATGGCTCGTAAAAATTCCCTTTATCGCGCTAACAATTAGTTGTTTTTCGGAATAGAGAGTGCGTTGTTTGAGCGTAGCGAGTTTAGCGCGAACCCGAAAAATGACTGATTGTTGCGATCAGGGTTCCCTTTTCTTTGGTTCGTTTCTTTTGGGAAAGCAAAAGAAATGATCGCCCTCGCGGCAGCGAACATCCGCGCAAACGTTAAAACTGCTTGGCTCAGCTATATTGCTAAAGACAAAAGAACGCCCCGCCCTTTAGGGTGAAACCTGATTTGGAGAGAAATAAAGTTAAGTTGTTTATTTAAACGTAAGGCTTCCGGTTAAATTTAATCCTTCATTGATTAATATAAATATGGATATACTGTTAACGCCTCATTACTCGGAGTCATGCCATTATGAAAAAGTTATTCATCGCTGTAACGATTACCTTTCTTTCTTTTAGTGCTTTTAATGGCATTGCCGCTGATGATGACGCGGCGATGGCTGGGCGAATCAACCAGCTGCTTCAATCTGTTAGGGGTAGCCCATACGATGCCGTTAAAGACGCTGGTAGGAAGCCGGTAGAAACCTCGCTGTTTTTCGGTATTAAGGCAGGCATGACGGTTCTCGAGATGACAGCAGGGTCGGGTTATAACGCGGAAATTCTTTCTGCAGCCGTAGGCCCTGATGGGATTGTGTATGCGCATAACTATCATTCTGTTTTACGTTTGATCAAGGGTGCGCATCATCAGGCGATGCTGACGAGGCTTGAGAACAATCGCTTACCCAATGTGAGATACATAATCGTCGATGCTGAAGATATGCCATTCGATAATGATATTGATATGGCGTTCTGGGGTTTCAATATACACGATATTTATAATGAGTCAGGCGAGGAAGCCGCTCTGGTTTTTCTGGCTGGCATCGAGCGAGCGCTTAAACCCGGCGGAATTCTGGCGATTAGTGATCACGTTGGCGAAGCGGGGAATGACAACGCTGAACTTCATCGCATAGAGCCTAAGATCATGATGGACTTGCTGAAAAAGGCTGGTTTTACGATTGAAGCGACGTCAGACTTATTGGCCAACCCAAAAGATGATCACACCAGATCAATTTACGATGATGACCTACGCTACATGACCGACCGCATTCTTATTCGTGCACGTAAAGCGCAATGAGATTGGCAGATTTGGGATAACTGGGGGCAGGCCAGGATTAAACTCCTCAAAGCGAGTAAATAAGTTTTCCCGCTGTCGCGAGGGCGTTGAACTAACGACTCAATTCGATTTCTTGCATAACTTCTGAAGTGATATGGCCGTCTTTATCGTATGACAACTCAACAAACTGTAAAAAATCTTCATTATCAATCGTTAGCAACGTGGTGCATCGGGTGCCGTAATTTTCACCTCTTATAAATATGGTCGATAAGAACCGTTCAAACTCGACCCCGACACCCGTATGAGGTAGTTGTGCGTCGATTGGTTTTTTTTCTGATTGCATGATGTTTATCAATTCAACGGGGTCAATAGAATCACCATCGAGCACGTGTTTGAGTTGCTCGCTACCGGTTGTTATTTTTGGCCATGGTGTGTCAAGGCTGGCATTGCTTAAACCGTGGATGCCCGGTTCAACTTGTTTTGATATATGCGTATCGCTGGAGTAGTGCCATAAGCCGGTTTTGTCGAATAGTAATAAGTTAAAAAGGCCGTAACTAGTATCATTCAATTTTAACGCGTCTAAAAACTCGGGGGCAGGTTGTTGCTGGCTTAGAAAATCGTTAATTATATGCCCTCTAGAAAGCTTATTATCTTTGGCGAAAGGGGGTTTACGAATGTTGGTGATAGCAGCAAGGCGACCAGCCGTATCAACGCTCAACCAACTTCCGCCGGCAACAGAATCAATGCCACCAAAAATATGTGGATGATTTATCCAATAGTCAGCTTGTTTGGCCTGCCGTTGGTGGTATTCATCACGATTGGCTAAAAGCAGCAATTTGTAATGTTCGTTCGGCTGGTATTTAAAAAGTATTAAACACATCGTTAAAGTGGTTTAGCCCTCATTAAGTATTGCTTTCTATCAAACACTGTCGTCTCAGACCTGTCAATAATAACCATGAAATGCTAAAATAATGGGCTGAAATTGTTAGTTTTGCTTACTTAAAAGCATTGATTTTAATCCTGGGAGTTAAATATGTTAGAAGAATATCGCAAACACGTCGCCGAGCGTGCAGCTCTGGGTATTGTGCCTAAACCACTAAATGCTGATCAAGTTGCAGGACTTGTTGAGTTACTAAAAAATCCGCCAGCGGGCGAAGGCGAGTTTTTACTCGACCTAATTACTAACCGTGTGCCGCCAGGTGTTGATGAAGCGGCGTATGTAAAAGCTGGGTTCTTAGCGGCTATTACCACTGGCGAGGCGTCATCACCATTAATTGATGCGAGTAAAGCCACTCAATTATTAGGCACTATGCTGGGTGGTTACAATATTTTGCCATTGGTCAATCTATTAGATAACGCTGAACTGGCAGAAATGGCCGCCGATCAACTGTCACATATTTTATTGGTGTTTGATGCTTTTCATGACGTACAGGAAAAAGCTGAAGCGGGCAATGCTGCAGCGAAGCGCGTTATGCAATCATGGGCTGATGCCGAGTGGTTTACCAGTAAACCTTCTTTAGCTGAAAAGTTAACCGTTAAAGTTTTTGAAGTAACGGGTGAAACGAATACCGATGATTTGTCACCGGCACCGGATGCATGGTCTCGTCCGGATATTCCTTTGCACGCATTGGCAATGTTGAAAATGCCTCGCGAAGGGATTAACCCTGATGTACCTGGTGAAACAGGGCCGATCAAACAAATCGACGAAATGGAGAAGGGTGGTATTCCTTTAGCCTACGTTGGTGACGTCGTTGGCACCGGTTCTTCACGTAAATCTGCTACCAACTCAGTGCTATGGTTTATGGGCGACGATATCCCTTACGTGCCTAATAAACGCGGTGGCGGCGTGTGTATTGGCGCTAAAATCGCACCGATCTTCTTCAATACAATGGAAGATTCAGGCGCCTTGCCGATTGAAATGGACGTGACGCATTTGCATATGAATGACGTTATCGACATCTTTCCGTATGAAGGGAAAGTCACTAAAAGTGGTACCGATGAGGTGCTCGCTGAGTTCAAATTAAAATCAGTCGTACTACTTGATGAAGTACAAGCGGGCGGCCGTATTCCATTAATCATCGGACGTGGTTTAACGCTGCGTGCACGTAAAGCACTAGGTCTTGCTGCATCTGAGGTATTCCGTATCCCTGAATCGCACGAAGATAGCGGCAAAGGTTACACCTTAGCGCAAAAAATGGTCGGTAAAGCCTGTGGTGTTGCTGGTGTACGCTCTGGCATTTACTGTGAGCCTCATATGACTACCGTAGGGTCGCAAGATACAACGGGGCCGATGACGCGTGACGAATTAAAAGATTTGGCCTGCCTGGGTTTCTCAGCCGATTTGGTGATGCAATCTTTCTGCCATACCGCTGCGTATCCAAAGCCGGTAGACGTGGTCACTCACCATACATTACCAGATTTCATCATGAATCGCGGTGGCGTTCCTTTACGTCCAGGTGACGGCATTATCCATTCATGGTTAAACCGTATGTTATTACCTGATACGGTCGGTACCGGTGGTGATTCGCATACCCGTTTCCCACTCGGTATTTCATTCCCTGCGGGTTCTGGTTTAGTCGCGTTTGCCGCGGCAACGGGCGTTATGCCACTGGATATGCCTGAATCAATTTTGGTTCGTTTCACTGGCAAAATGCAGCCGGGTATTACCTTGCGTGATATGGTCAATGCAATCCCACTAGCTGCGATTAAACAAGGCCTATTAACGGTTGCTAAAGAAGGCAAGGTTAATGCATTTTCTGGTCGTATTCTTGAAATTGAAGGCCTTCCTGATTTAAAAGTTGAGCAAGCATTTGAACTATCAGATGCGTCAGCAGAGCGTTCTTCTTCGGGTTGTACTATCAAGCTGAACAAAGAACCCATCATTGAATACATCAATTCAAACATTACGATGTTGAAATGGATGATTGCCGAAGGTTACGGTGATGTGCGAACTATAGAACGTCGTATTAATTCAATGAATGCATGGTTGGCAAATCCTGAGTTAATGGAAGCCGACGCTGACGCTGAGTACGCAGAAATTATCGAAATCAACATGAGCGATATCCACGAGCCAATTCTTGCGTGCCCTAATGATCCTGATGATGTGAAAACACTGTCTGAAGTGGCGGGTACTCATATTGACGAAGTATTTATTGGTTCATGCATGACAAATATTGGACACTTCCGCGCAGCTGGTAACTTACTGAAAGAATTCGGCGGGGTTATCCCAACGCGCTTATGGGTTGTGCCTCCGACTAAAATGGATGCGGCGCAACTAACGGCTGAAGGGTATTATAATATTTATGGTACTTCTGGCGCGCGTACGGAAATGCCAGGTTGCTCATTGTGTATGGGTAACCAAGCGCGTGTTGCAGAAGAATCTACTGTGGTTTCCACATCTACGCGTAACTTCCCTAATCGTCTTGGTAATGGTGCTTTTGTTTACTTGGCTTCTGCTGAGTTAGCTTCGATTGCCGCTATTTTAGGTAGAATTCCAACCAAGGATGAATACATGGAATACGCCAAAAAGATTGATACGATGGCGGCTGAAACGTATCGTTATTTGAATTTCGATAAAATCGATTCATATCAAAAAATTGCGGATACCGTTGAGATTGCAATAAACGGATAGTCGTTACTAGTAGTAAACAAAAAGGCGCTGTTTTTACAGCGCCTTTTTTGCATTATTAAACCTTGGTTTTATCTATTTGATTAATCTAATGGAACCATTAACAGTGACTTGAATGGTTGATGAATTCGGCTGTAGATTAGCGGGTGCCGATTCAGCCATCATAGAATTATTCATCAATCGCGCTTTAGCGTAATGCACAGGGGGTCTTTGATTTTGGCCGTTGATGTTAATTTGGTGGATAACGTATTTATTTTTATCAAAGGCCTTAGTAATCACCACGGCTTGCTGGTTGAACTTTGCGATGGCCTGGGTCATTAGTTGTGCATTTACGGCTTCGATTTTTTCTTTCGATACCTGATAACGCAAAGACTTAATCAATAGCTTTTTTTGCAATAAGCCAATCAGCTTTCCGAGTTCAGCGCTGTTTTTGCTTTCAAGCGTGATCATTTGTGTGCCACGCCAGGCCCTAAAGATTTTTTTATTGTAAAGTTGATGCGTGGTATACGAACCGCCTTTCACTTTCACCGCTTTGTAAGGTTTGGCGGTATCCAGTGCCCAGGCCATTTTATTATTGATTTGTGTGGCTAACTCGGCGGGATCATGGTTTTCTGCTTCCACCGCGACCATAGCCAGCATCGTATCGGTATCTACCTCAACACTGGCGGAGGCCTGTAAATTGACGATACCTTCCAGTTGTGCCTCGTGTGCTAATGCGCTAATAGATAGCGTTATTAAAGTGAGTAAAACAATCCATTTATTCATGCCTAACCTCCGCTTGTTTCGAGTATTAAGTAAACTATAGTCCTTTATTATGAAGCTTGGATGAGTGTTGAGACTATTGGTTCTCCAGGCGATTTAAGCCGTTTAAAGCAGCGACGCGATAGGCTTCTGCCATGGTCGGGTAATTAAATGTCGTATTGGTAAAATAGAGTAACGAGTTCGCCTCACCAGTTTGCGACATGATGGCTTGCCCAATATGAATAATTTCGGCCGCCTGATCACCAAAACAATGAACGCCCAAAATTTGTAGCGAATCGGGGTGGAATATTATTTTTAATAAGCCCTGAGTTTCCCCCGTTATTTGCGCGCGAGCTAGCGAATCGAAGCGTGAGTAACCGGTTTCATATGGGATTTTTTCATCGGTGAGTTCCTTTTCGGTATAACCGACCGAACTGATTTCTGGGTTAGTGTAAATACCAGTCGGAATGTCTTTAATTAATTTAGAATCGCAAAAACCATCAACGATATGGGTCGCGGCAAAGCGGCCCTGGTCATAGGCCGCACTGGCTAAGCTTGGGTAACCGATAAAGTCACCAACCGCGTAGATATGCTCTTTACCCTCTACTTGATAGTGCTCGTTAACATTAATTTGCCCGCGTGAATTGGTCTTAATGGCGACTTTATCCAGCGCTAAGTCATTGAAATTACCGGTGCGACCATTGGCCCAAAGAAAAATATCTGATTTTATTTTTTTGCCGGAAACGAGTTGAGTAATAACGCTTTTATCGTCACAACTAATCGATTCATATTCTTCGTTTGAACGGATAACGACGCCTTGTTTGCGCATATCATGGCTGAGCGCGTGAACAATTTCGTCATCAAGAAAGGCTAGTAATACTTCCTGCGTATTAATTAAATTAACCTTAACGCCAAGGCCCTGAAAGATGGATGCGTATTCGCAACCAATAACACCAGCACCATAAATCGTAATCGACCTCGGGGTGTGATCTAACTTAAGAATGGTGTCGCTATCGAAAATATTCGGGTGATTGAAGTCCACATCGTCGGGTCGATAAGGGTGCGAGCCAGGGGCTAAAACAAAAACATCCGCGCTTATTTTTCTCTTTTTTTCGCCAGTGTTGGAATTGATCTGCATTGAGTGTTCATCGATGAAGCTGGCCGTTCCGTGCAGCAAATCGAGGTTATTTCTTTCGTAAAAGCTGCCGCGCATATCCACTTGTTTTCTAATAACATCGGTTGCAGAGCTTAATAATTGTGGGAAACTGAGCTGAATTTTGCCGCCGCAGGCTTCTTTAAACCAACGATTACGATTGAACTGAATAACATTTTGCACCGAATGCCGTAATGCTTTTGACGGAATTGTTCCCCAGTGGGTACAGCCACCACCGACGTCTTTATATTTTTCAATGATGGCAACTTTTTTACCCTCTTTACAGGCTTTCATTGCTGCGCCTTCACCACCCGGGCCGGTACCAACGACAATGACGTCATAGTCATATTTACTCATAAACAATTCTCAATATTATTTTTACAATCGATCGCCTAAGTATACAACAGATGCGATAGAATCCCGTTTTAGAAAATCTTATATACACATGTCTGATTTATTTTTTTACATCGAAAAAGCATTAAATACCTCATCTGTAGAGGAAACGCTTGCAATGACGCGCAAGGCGTTTGAAGCTATCCATACGACAGATCAATTTATTGAGCCAGCCGATAGAGTTATCCAGCCCATTGATCAAGTGGGCTTTCCTGATAAACCTTTATGCGTAGCACCGAGAGACTTACCGCGTCGCCGTTTAGGTACAGAGGCCGGTAAACGTTCCTTTATCCACGCCATCGCACATATCGAGTTCAATGCTATTAAATTGGCATTAGACATCGCCTACCGTTTTAAAGGTTTACCCGAGCAGTTCTATAAGGATTGGTTGTACGTAGCTAACGACGAATGTAAACACTTTAAGCTACTTTGCGCGCATTTGGCGACTTATGACTGTGCATACGGCGATGATCCATCACACGATGGTTTGTGGAGTATGGCCATTAAAACGCAACACGATTTGCTGGCAAGGCTATCCCTCGTACCGCGTTATCTGGAAGCCCGAGGTCTGGATGTAACGCCAGCGATGTTAGAAAAGTTATACGCGCAAAAAGATATGGCGTCTGCCGCGGTGCTCGAAGTCATTCTTGAGGATGAAGTAACGCACGTTGAGTACGGTACGAAATGGCTGGATTACGTTTGTGAGCAAAGCAAAGTGGAACGAGAAAGCGTTTTCTTTAAGAATATAAATGAATATCTAAAGGGCCAGATATTAGGTCCATTTAACAGGCCTTTGCGTCTTCGAGCGGGTTTTACAGAAGCTGAACTGGCCGAACTGGAACGCCTCGATAAGCGACAACAACGATCAAGCTAGCTTGATAAGCTGGTAACCGCTTTCGCTCCATTCAAGCACGCTAGCCTTATCGTCCCATTCTGCTAATACAAACCGTTGCGCTGGTTTATTATTCGCCTCGTGCGTATGGATGTCGGGACGATGAGTATGCCCATGAATCAGCCTTTGTACGCCATGCCTTTCGAATGCGTCGATAACCGCTATAGGGTTAACGTCCATAATATCCATCGACTTGCCGGATTTGTTTAAGTGACTTTCTTGCCTGTAGTGTTGCGCTAGAGCGAGTCTTTCTTCAAGTGGCTTTGCAAGCGCGGCTTGCTGCCAGGCGGGGTTATGCGTCAGCTGTCTAAATTGTTGGTACTCAAGGTCGTCTGTGCAGAGTAGGTCGCCGTGCATCAGCAGCGTTTTAACGCCGAATAAATCAATAAGCTGTTCGTCTTGCAGGCAAGTAATTTGCGTGTCGTTAAAGAACTGTTCGCCAATAAGAAAGTCCCTGTTACCGGCTAAAAAGTAAACACGTGTTCCATTGCCGGTGACTTTTTTAAGCTGTTTTCTGACCTGCTCGTTAGGTGGCGTCGTATCGTCATCACCGACCCAAACGTCAAATAGATCGCCGAGTATATAAAGATCAGAAACGCTTGAATCCAACGACTCAAGATAGGCCAAAAATCGTTGAGTATTTTCCGGCCTATCTCGTGTCAGGTGTAAATCTGAAATAAAGTGAACGCGTTGACTCACGAACTACTTCATCATCTCTGCTTTTTCAATAATCACTTCTTCCTGAGGTACGTCCGTTGGGAACATGCCACCGCGACCAGTTGGAATAGCGGTGATTTTATCGACCACGTCCATGCCTTCGGTAACTTTACCGAATACCGCATAACCCCAACCTTGCTGAGTTTTGCCGCTGTGGTTTAAGAAATCATTATTTGCGTCGTTGATAAAGAACTGACCCGTTGCAGAATGGGGTTCACCCGTTCTAGCCATAGCAATGGTACCTCGGTCGTTTTTAAGGCCATTATCGGCTTCGTTTTCAATTTGGTCTTTAGTGTCTTTTTGTTTGTAATCAGCCATGTATCCGCCGCCTTGAACCATAAAGCCAGGAATCACGCGGTGAAAAATAAGGCCGCTATAAAAACCGTCTTCGACATAAGCGATAAAGTTCGCGACTGTCTTAGGTGCGGCTTCTGCGTTAAGTTCGATAATAATATCGCCTTGATTGGTGCTTAATTTAACTGATGGGTTGCTCATTTTTTTGGTATCCGTTGCGTAAAGTGAAGTTGAGGCTAGCGTTAGCAGTGCTCCAAGAAGCAGCGCTTTAATAAGTACTAGAGTGTTATTAATCATTAAATAGTCCCTGACGCTGAAAGAGCGTGCATATTATCTTTTTTTGACAGCTTTATAAAGTTCCTTATTGTTTTATAGCACCACCGTTATCAGTTATTATGCCCAGCTTGAATTAATGAAAGACGTATAGGCATGAGTGATTTACATATTTTCAATACACTGCGACGTAAAAAAGAGCGCTTTAATCCAATTGTAGAAGGCAAGGTGGGCTTGTACGTTTGCGGTATGACGGTGTACGACTTTTGCCATATCGGACACGCCCGAGTAATGGTCGTTTTTGACGTGGTCGCTCGTTACTTAAGGTTTTTGGGCTATGACGTAAACTACGTGCGTAATATTACCGATATTGACGATAAAATTATCGCCCGCGCGATAGAAGCCGGTGAAGACTTTAGCCAGCTAACGCAACGCTTTATTGATGAAATGCACCAGGACGAGGCGAGCCTAAACGTTTTAAAGCCCGACTCAGAACCGTTAGCAAGCGAATCTATGGTCGATATTATTAGTATGATCGAGACCCTGATCGCAAAACAAAATGCCTACGTCGGGCCGAATAACGATGTGTATTTCGCCGTCGAGTCTTTTGCAAATTATGGCCAGCTCTCAGGTCGTCAATTAGACGATATGAATGCGGGTGAACGCGTTGAGGTAGACGTGAATAAACGCAACCCATTCGACTTTGTGTTGTGGAAATCGGCTAAAGTTGGCGAGCCGGCCTGGCCGTCGCCCTGGGGTGAGGGTCGCCCAGGTTGGCATATCGAGTGTTCAGCGATGTCGACCCGGTGCCTGGGTAATCATTTCGATATTCATGGTGGCGGTATGGACTTGCAGTTCCCGCATCACGAAAACGAAATTGCTCAATCCGAAGCGGCGACAGGCGAGTGTTTCGTCAATACCTGGATGCACAATGGCTTCGTTCGTATTGACGACGAGAAGATGTCTAAATCCCTGGGTAACTTCTTTACCGTGCGCGATGTATTGAAACAATATCGTGGCGAAGAGATACGTTTTTTTGTGCTCTCTAGTCATTATCGCAGCCCACTCAATTACTCAGATGAACAACTAAACGAATCGCGTTCGGCGCTGGAGCGTTTATATACCGCTTTACGCCATATTGAGCCGGTACCGAATGATACAAAATCGACTTACATCGAGCGCTTTGAAGAAGCGATGAACGACGACTTCAATACCGCTAAAGCCATTTCGGTGATGTTTGAGTGCGCCAATGAAATTAATAAGCTTAGAAGCACCGATAGTGAACAGGCGGCAAAAACGGCGAGTGATTTATTAGCGATGGCGGCTCCACTCGGTTTGTTAAGTCAAAACCCCGAGGAGTTCCTGCAATCAACCACGGGTACAAATGAAGCAATCAGCGCGGCTGATATTGATGCGCTAGCCAATCAACGTTTACAGGCCAAGTCAGATAAAAACTGGGCGCTAGCCGATCAGATTCGTGATGAATTAAAACTGCAGGGCGTTATTCTGGAAGACAGCGGTAAAGAAACCACCTGGCGTAGAACATAAGTTGGGGTTTCGCAGAGCGAGAGCCGCTCTGCGAATAAAAATTAACTGCTTTGTAGCTCGGCCGCCTGCAGGGTGTTTTCGAGTAACGATGCAATCGTCATTGGCCCCACGCCACCAGGAACCGGCGTTATCCAGCTGGCATTTTTGCTAGCTGATTCAAAATCTACGTCCCCGGCTAATTTACCCGTTTCTAAACGGTTAATGCCAACATCAATGACCACGGCGCCAGGTTTTACCCAATCACCTTTAACAAAGCCGGGAATGCCGACAGCGGCAACGATAATGTCGGCGCGTTTAACGTGTGACTCAAGATCAACTGTGCGACTATGACAGGTAGTCACGGTACAACGCGCCATTAAAAGCTCTAGCGAGACAGGGCGGCCAACTATATTAGAGGCACCAATCACCACGGCTTCTTTGCCTTCTAACGACATGCCGGTGCTTTTTAGCAGGGTCATAATGCCTTTAGGCGTACACGACCTTAAAACAGGCATACGAAGCGCGAGGCGGCCAATATTGTAAGGGTGAAAACCATCGACGTCTTTTAATGGGTCGATAGCTTCGATAACTTTTTCTTCATTAATATGTTCGGGCAAGGGTAATTGAACAAGAATGCCGTTAATCGCTGAATTATTATTCAGGTCATTAATTAATCCCAGTAATTCTTCTTCGGTGACGCCGTAAGGAAACTTTTTCGATAGAGAATAAAAACCTACTTCTTCGCAAGCATTACATTTATTTCGAACATACACCTCGGAAGCGGGATTTTCGCCGACCAATATAACGGCAAGGCCAGGTTTAGCTAAACCACGCGCAATTCGTGAGTCGGTTTGTTTTTTTATAGAAGTACGTAGTTCGGCTGCAATTTTCTTTCCGTCGATTTTTTTAAACGTCATAATTTGTTTATTTTGCTTTTTTTGAGGCTCTTTTTTAAAGAAGCGTTGACCAAAATTCCCGTGTGCCGTATTATCGCCCACCTACAGAGTTATTGCATCATTTATGCATTTGTTTCTGAAGATAGTCGGGGTGTAGCGCAGCCTGGTAGCGCAACTGCTTTGGGAGCAGTGGGTCGGGAGTTCGAATCTCTCCACCCCGACCAAAATTTACAAGTACCCGATTTAATTGTGGGGTATTTATATGATGAAGCGCTTGTAGCTCATCTGGATAGAGCATCGGCCTTCTAAGCCGAGGGTAACAGGTTCGAGTCCTGTCAAGCGCACCATAAAGCTCTATAAAATAATCGTCAATGGTGGGTGTAGCTCAGTTGGTAGAGCCCCTGACTGTGACTCAGGTTGTCGAGGGTTCGAGTCCCTTCACTCACCCCATTTTCGATTTAAAAAACGACGCAAAGCGTCGTTGTTTTGAGCGGCTCAATAGAGCAACTATTTATTATTTCCAGGTTAAGCTTTTATTCCCGCACACAACTGAATTAAAATCAGGCTATTCAAATACTGCTTTTTAATTCTTGTTGGTCTAACTTTGTTATCTAAAACGTTCCCCCTTATTGTTACAGACACCAACCAGCCTTGCGCTGACATCATCGGCCTTATTGAGTCGGGACTATTTGAGATTCATAACGCGGCGATGGGTCTAAGCGATAAAACCTGCTATTTGGATTTCATAGATAACGCGTTAACCCTACACCTAAAAACGACTGAAGAATCACTGGACTTATCTATCGATTTTACCGCTGGAAAATCCAAACACCGTCGGTTATACGGCGGTGGTAAGAATCAACCGTTACCCAAAGCCTGTGGCTTATACAAACACCCTGAGTGGCATATTTTTGATGCAACGGCGGGTTTGGGCCGCGACGCGTTTGTTTTGGCTAGCCTGGGCGCCAGCGTTACGCTATGCGAGCAAAATGCTGCCTTATACGCTTTATTGGTGGACGCAAAGAGCAGGGGCTTGGACGATCCCGATACGCAGCACTTCGTCGGCAATATGAACTGTCTTTTTCAGGACGCCGTTCAATACTTGCCCAGACTGATCGACAATAAGCCAGACGTTATTTATCTAGACCCGATGTACCCAGAGCGTAAAAAATCGGCAAAAATCAAAAAAGAAATGCAGATCCTGCAACAACTCGTCGGCCATACAGATGACCAAGCCGTTCTATTAGACGTGGCGCTACAAACCGCGAAACACCGTGTGGTCGTGAAACGACCTAAATCAGCCAAATCCTTATCTGATACGGCGCCCAGTTATACCGTCAGCAGCGAGAATACTCGATACGACGTCTATAGTCTTTAAGATGTGAAGGGCAGGCCCGCTACGATTCGGCTACCAAACGATAAGTTATCTAAGAAAGGTAACGCTGCTGACGAAGACATAAAAAAACAATGCTAAGATCAAAACTGATCAATTCCTTTTTATTAAAATTTAGCTAGCTGGAGAGTTACGATGCAAGATTTACCCCATCACTATAAGGTTGTAGGAACCGCTGGGCCAGACGGAGATGTCAGTCTCAGTACCGATAAAGTTAAATCCATATCATCCGCCCCGCCGGCTGAATTCGACGGCCCTGGGGATCGTTGGTCTCCGGAAACCTTGTTATTAGCAGCCATTGCAGATTGCTTTGCGCTCACCTTCCGGCCAATTGCGAGGGCGTCTAAATTTTCGTGGTTGTCATTGAAATGTGAGGTTGAAGGTACGCTTGAGTTAAAGGAAGGTAAGATGAAGTTCACACATTTCGCCATCAACGCCACACTGGATGTGCCTCAAGATGCCAATGAAGAGAAAGCCTACCGCCTGCTCGAAAAGGCAGAAGCGAGTTGTCTGGTAACCAACTCGCTCTCTGGCGATACGCTGTTAAAATCGGTTGTGGTGACAGTCGGTAAGTAAGCAAAGAGTCAATTTAAAGGCAGGAGGGTGCTTCCCTTTAGTTGATGAATTAAGAGAAAGTTTTTACCTCTTAAATGATGTTTACACCCTCTAGGGCACAAGTGGCCTGTGACTATACTAACCAGTTATAAAACATAGAAATTCACCGTTTACTTGCACCACCACTTCCAGTATTAGCTTGACTGGCTTTTATTTTATATGCCCATGTTATTTGTCATTGCTCAATTCATGACATCGAGAAATACTGTCGGAATCCCTTAGAGTGCGTAGTTCAAAAGTGGATATGCAAAAGCTGCAGAGCATTAAATTGAATGTTTGCAATGAGGTTTAAATCAAATTTGAGTGATAACCCTATATAAATGTAATATTATAACGTTACAATAATATTTTCTTATATGGACTATCCGCCATGCTTATTAAATCATTTTATGCGATCACCTTACTTTTTATGTGTTTTTCAACGGTAAATGCTGAACAAGCAAAAACGTTAGATACTATGATTATTTCCGCCCCTTTACAAAAAAAGATGGCTGAAACCATTCACCCTGTCAATATTCTCCTGGGCGATGATTTAACATTTAAACAAGGAACGACCATTGGGGATACGCTTAAGCAAGAACTGGGTATTCATAGCAGCTCGTTCGGTACTAGTGTGGGGCAACCGGTTATTCGTGGTCAATTAGGAGCACGCGTTCAAGTGCTACAAAATGGTGTTAGCAGTTTGGATGTTGCCGGAGTAAGCCCTGATCACGCTAATAGCACAGAGGGGCAATTTGCTGAACAAATTGAAGTGTTGCGAGGGCCGGCAAGTTTGCTCTATGGCAGCGGTGCAATTGGTGGGGTGGTTAATGTTATTAGTCATCGAATCCCTTTTTTTGTGCCTAAAACTTCAAGCTATACCTTTGAGAAGCGCTACAACACGGTGTCTGACGAGTGGATAAGCGCACTTAAGCACGAGGGTGGGGCGGATAAAATTGCGTGGTACGTCGATGGTTTTATCCGCGACAGCGATAACTATGATGTACCGAATGAGGCTATTAAATCGGGTTCCGTTTTTAATACGGATGCACAAAGCTGGAGTGCAACGGCTGGTGGCTCGTGGATTGATGATTGGGGGATGCTTGGAGTGTCTATTAATCGTCTGGATAACAATTATGGCGTACCTCCTGTTGATGAGCTGGTTAGAATCGATTTGCAACAAACTCGTTACGATGTAAACGCTGAGTTTTATGAACCGTTTTCTTGGGTGGAAATATTGAAAATTAGGCTGGCTTATAATGATTACCAACATGCCGAGTTAGAAGACGGTATAACTGTTGGAACGCTATTTGGCAATAAAGGTCTGGAAGGCCGTGTAGAAATAGTGCACGATAATTTAGCCTTTATTGATCGCGGCGCAATAGGTTTTCAAGCGCAGCAGCAGGATTTTTCTGCAACAGGGGAAGAGGCGTTTGTACCTCCTTCAACGCTACATAATTACGGTATTTTTGCGGTCGAAAATATGCGTATTGGCGATATAACTTACGAAGCTGGTTTACGCGTTGAATATCAGCAAATTGATGCGCAAGGGTATAAAAGCACGCGTCACCTGCCGCTCAACGCATCTATTTCTGCACTTTGGTCAGCGGCCGATGAAACGCAGGTTAGCCTTGCTTTAACTTATGCCCAACGTGCACCATCTATACAAGAACTGTTTGCAAACGGCGCTCATTTTGCAACTCAAAGTTTCGAAGTAGGTGATAAAAGCCTAAGCCTTGAAACTTCATACAACTTAGAAGTGGGTTTCAAAGCAGACCTTGATGGCTTATCGACGGAGTTGAATTTGTTCCATAACCGGAGTAATGACTATATTATTCAACGAAGAACTGGCGAAACTTTTAATTTGGACAGTGAGCAAATGGATAGTTCATGTGTGAATCATTGTTTGCCTGTTTATATGGCGACACAACAAGACGCTACTTTTTATGGTTTTGAATCACAAATTTCGTTTCCACTTCGGCACTCAAACAGTCATACATTAGAGGGCAGCTTATTTGCTGATTATGTAAGGGGTAAATTAGTGGCTGGCGGTAATGTGCCCCGTATGCCACCATTACGTTACGGTATACAGCTAGATTTAGTGGAATATAACGGTGTATCGGCCAGCTTAAGATTAACGCGTGTAGAAAAACAGAGTAAAACAAGTGAATATGAGACGCCAACTAAGGGTTATTCATTACTTGGTGCTAATATTAACTATAGCTGGCGGTTATCGAAAGACATTAAGGCGTTGTTTTTTGTAAAGGGGAATAACTTATTAAATGAGATTGTCCGTAATTCAACCTCATTTCTAAAAGATGTCGCGCCAGAACCAGGGCGTGGTGCAGAATTGGGCTTTAAAATAGCATTTTAATATGGATGAATTGATAAACAATACCGCGACGCAAGGACCTCATAATCACCAAGCCTGTATGACTCAGACGTTGCAGTCGGCAGAAAGTATTTGTGCGGAAAAAGGCGTACGCTTAACGGTTATACGGCGGCGTATTTTGGAGTTGATATGTTCAAGCCATAAGGCCATAGGCGCTTATGAGTTACTGGATTTATTTCGGCTAGACGAGCCCAAAGCTAAACCTGTCACGATTTACCGCGCCTTAGATTTTTTAATAGAGGTTGGACTGGTTCATAAAATAGAATCACTCAATGCCTTTATTGGCTGCTTACAAGCTGAAACGAAACATCAAACCGCCATTTTAATTTGTGACGAATGTAAAAATGCTTACGAATTAGATGCCTCGTCAGTCTACCAATCATTATTTGCAATGAGCAAAGAGATTCAATTTACCCCAGCATCGCTAACTATGGAGTTACACGGTTTATGTAGCACGTGTTCTAAAACACTTAAATAATTAAGGTTGAGTTAAAGGAGGGTAAGAGGAGGCTCTCACAGTTCATCATCAACGCCACACTGGATGTGCCTCAAAATATCAATGAAGAGAAAGCCTACCGTCTGCTCGAAAAGGCAGAAGCGAACTGCCTGGTGGCTAACTCGCTTTCCGGTGATACATTGTTAAAGTCGGTTGTGGTGAAAAATCTCCTCCAGGGCAATGTTGTCATATGAATAATAGTACTTATTTCAGGTTTACGCCGTTTTTTTGATTTTCAATTTGGGTTATAAGCAATAGCCAGATAGTGAGTATCGGGAACTGATTATTGCCTCACCTATTCCTAAAATTCTTAGACCGTTGAAGTCGTTCTTATGATTATTCCAGTAATTGCTAACAGCACCACATAAATTCTTTGCTATGGGGTGTTCTGTTCGGTCTAGTACGGTCATTACTTCGATGTAACGGTGTTCATCTGTTTGATTTATACGAATGTCGTCTATTTCTATATACCAGCTAGCGGTGTAGCCGGGGACAGCGAAGTTATCTTTCATGTATGCTGATATTTCAGCAGCTTGGGCATCGTTTTTGTTGGTGTCTACTGGTGCTTTAGGTGATTCACTGAAAACGTTAAAAATTAGAAGTAATGGCCAAATGATGATGTTTGCCCATATTAATTTTTTGAATGTTGTTTGCTTTGGGTCCATAAAAATACTTTTACTCGATTTAGCCATAAAACACCTCTTGGCGAAATTCTGGAGTAAAAATGGTGCAAATGAAACCTATTTAATGCGGTTCAATGTAGTTTGTTAATTAGTTTAGGCGTTCATTTCTTTTTTCCCCATCACCTAAAGGCATAAGTCTCATAACTGCGGATAAAAAGCATCCGCCTATTCGACTAAAAGCTACGAACCAAAGAAAAAGGCACCCAATCGCAACAATCAGTCATTTTTCGGGTTCGCGCTAAACTCGCTACGCTCTACCCACAGGGCATAAGTCTCATTGAAGCGATACGGCTACTTCAATTCAGCTTTAAAACAACGCGCTCTCTATTCCGAAAAAACAACTATTTGCTAACGCGATAAAGGGAGTTTTTACGAGCTATGAACAACTTGAATGCTTTTGATTTAACTTCCCTTTTACCTCACCGAAGAATTGATGCTTTTTACAAGGTTTTCCGCTGTGGCTGTTAAAGCTAAATTAAGCAGAAGTGTTTTTATTCTGCTTCATGAAACTTATACCCTGTGGGTGCTGAGCACGAAGCTTTTACGGGCGAGTTCCTCAGCGGTTGGAAAAAGTAGTTATTTTGAGGGTACCTTTAGGTGAGGTAGTCGGGTGGCATTTTTCTGGTTACTCTTTTGCACCCGAGGGCACAAGTTATCGCTCAAATGATAAAACTGTTTGGCTCAGCTATGTTGCTAAAGACAAAAGAGTAACTCGCCCGTCAGGGTGAAATATGATACCTAACAAAATAGATGGTCTATTGATTTCATTTAAAATAACCCTAGAAAAGGATGAGGTTGCAGATTGCGATACAAAAATAATGTATAACAAATTTTTCAAAACGGATGCGCAAAGAGCCGCTGGCCTTTTAAATTAATTGTTAGAGTCAAATTTCCTTTATGAGGAGGAGCAGATGATGAGTGAGAGATATAAAAGTGCATTTGATGCGATTTCAGACACACCAGAAGAGGCATTGAACCTAAAAATACGTGCCGATTTAATGACTAGAATTGATGCGATGATAGCCGAGCGCGGTTGGAGCCAAAAAGAAGCTGCTAAACAACTTAAGGTGACGCAACCAAGAATACCCGACTTATTGAGGGGGCACGTATCGAAGTTCAGCATAGATATGCTGGTAAATATGTTGGCATCTATTGGCGGTAGGGTAGAGTTGAAGGGTATTGCGGCTTAGTAGCCATAGCCGAAAACGAAGTAATGAAATGGGTGTGCTCTAGGCTTTTGGGGGAATGACGGGCAATAAAAAACCCCTTAACTTTAAGGGGTTTAGTTCGTTCCGATATTTCAGGAACTATGTAGTGGTACCACGGGCCGGAATCGAACCGGCACTGAGTCACCCCAACTGGATTTTGAATCCAGCGCGTCTACCAGTTTCGCCACCGTGGCATACCGAGGCGGATTATAGACATAATTAAAATCAAACTCTATTGAATTATTAATTTAATCGTCTGTTTTGCACTCGCTGACAGGCAAAGTTCCTGTTAATATCCCCCGCCATGCAGAAAAGCGATTTTAATTACCTTTTACCGAACGAACTGATTGCGCGTTATCCGTTGGATAATCGGGTGGATAGTCGTTTGTTAGTGGTCGATGAGTATGAATTGTTAGACCAAACCTTTTCTGACTTACCCTCTCTGTTACGCGCGGGGGATTTGCTCGTTTTTAATAATACCCGCGTTATTCCAGCTCGTTTGTACGGCGCTAAAACCACCGGTGGTAAGCTGGAAATGTTGTTAGAACGCGTGATAGACGACGTGACCGCGTTAGCGCATATTCGTTGTAGCAAGTCGCCGAAAGCGGGCGCTAAAATTTTGCTGGATCAGGGCCATGAGTGTCTGGTTGAAGGCCGCGAAGGGGATTTGTTCAAGCTAACCTTTATGCAGTCTATCGACACGGTATTAAGCGCGATAGGGCATATACCGCTACCACCCTATATAGATAGAAATGACGAAGCGTTAGACGTCGAGCGATATCAAACGGTGTTTAGCCGTGAACCCGGCGCGGTAGCAGCGCCAACGGCGGGATTGCATTTTGACGAATCGATATTAGAAACAATAAAAACCATGGGTGTTGAGTTTGGATATGTAACACTACATGTGGGTAGTGGTACCTTTCAGCCGGTCAGAGAAGAAAATCTCGATGAACACATCATGCACAAGGAATGGTTGACCGTTGACGATGTGGTTATACGTCAAATTAAAGAAACAAAAGAAAAGGGTGGGCGCGTGATTGCAGTGGGGACAACGGCTATGCGTTCGTTGGAATCTGCGGCTAGATCGGGAACGTTGAAGCCGTTTACTGGAGATACCGATTTATTTATTCGGCCGGGTTACTGCTTTAACGTCGTTGACGCGATGGTGACCAATTTTCACCTACCCGAATCTACCTTGTTAATGCTAGTCAGTGCATTTGCTGGCTATAAAAGAATGAAGTCCGTTTACCAGCACGCGATAGAAAACAAATACCGTTTTTTTAGTTATGGTGACGCGATGTTTTTAACTAATATGCCTGATAAGAGCGAATAGTATGAAGTTTGATTTAATCAATAATGATTCAAAGGCGCGACGCGGACGCTTAACGTTTGATCGCGGCACGATTGAAACGCCAGCCTTTATGCCGGTGGGTACTTACGGCACGGTTAAAGCGATGACGCCTGAAGAGTTGCTGGATACCGGCGCTGAAATTATTTTAGGCAACACCTTCCATCTAATGCTCCGCCCTGGTGTCGAAGTGATTGAAGCACACGGCGATTTGCACGATTTTATGCACTGGGACAAACCGATTTTGACGGACTCCGGCGGCTTTCAGGTTTTTAGCCTGGATGAAATGCGCAAAATTACCGAAGAGGGCGTGCACTTTCGCTCACCCGTGGATGGCCGTAAGGTATTTATGGGGCCTGAGGAGTCGATGCAGGTTCAGCGTCAGCTCGGTTCGGATATCGTGATGATATTTGATGAATGCACGCCTTACCCCGCGACCGAAAAAGAAGCGCGAACCTCAATGGAGTTATCACAACGTTGGGCCAAGCGTAGTAAGGATGCCCACGGAGATAACCCTTCGGCATTGTTTGGTATTATCCAGGGCGGGATGTATGAAGACCTTCGCGATGAATCGTTAAACGAGCTTAAAAATATCAATTTTGATGGTTTTGCCGTCGGTGGTCTATCGGTCGGTGAGCCGAAGGACGACAGAGAGCGGATTCTCGATCATATCGTGCCGTCCATGCCGGATGATAAGCCGCGTTATTTAATGGGTGTTGGTAAACCCGAAGATATTGTCGAAGCGGTGCTCAAAGGCATTGATATGTTTGATTGCGTGATGCCGACGCGTAATGCACGTAACGGTTATTTATTTACCCGCAAGGGCCTGGTGAAAATAAGAAATGAGCAGTACCAGTTTGATACGCGCCCAGTGGACGAGGAGTGTGAATGCTATACCTGTAAGAATTATTCGCGCTCGTATTTAAGGCATTTAGATAAGTGCAAAGAAATTTTAGGCTCACGATTAAACACCATTCATAACTTGCATTATTATCAGGACTTAATGCGTGGTTTGCGAAAAGCCATTGAAGAACAGCAGTTAACGGAATTTGTTGCTGATTTTTACCAGCAACGCGGAAAACACCAAGATGCTGTGGCATAATGGCAAATTGAATTTAAACTAATTTTAGGAGAAGACATGTTCGATTTTTTAATACCAAACGGCGTAGCTGCCGATGATGCAGCAACAGCAACACAAGCCGCTTCACAACCTGGCTTTGAAGGCTTAATTTTCCCAGTGGCATTGATTGCGATTTTCTATTTTCTTTTAATTCGCCCACAACAAAAACGTAACAAAGACCATAAAAAATTGATAGCAGCTGCGGCAAAAGGAGACGAAATTGTAACCAGTGGCGGCGTATTAGGAAAAATTACAGAAGTGGGTGATCATTTCATCACGCTGGAAATTGGCAATAACATGTCAATACAAGTCTCAAAATCATCGATAGCATCGGTAATGCCCAAAGGGACGTATAAATCTGCCGTTAAATTAGACGCAAAACCTAAAAAATAAACCGTTAAACGAGCTGTTGTCATGATGAATCACTTTCCTGCCTGGAAAAACATACTGCTAGTAATAGCACTAGCGGTTGCTTGTGTTTATGCCCTGCCTAATATTTATGGCGAAGATCCCTCTGTTCAGATTTCACCTTTAAGGGGTGCGGTTATTAATAGCGGTTTATTAGTCGATGTGAAGCAAGAGTTACAGAAAGCCGACATTCAGCCATTGAGTGACGAACTGACGGAACAACAGCTTTTATTGCGCTTTAGCAATACCGACGATCAACTTAGATCGGCCGATATTATCAAGGCTAAGTTGAATAAAAACTATGTGGTAGCGTTGAACTTAGCGCCAGCTACGCCGCAGTGGCTTCGGTCTTTCAATGCCTCTCCTATGTATTTGGGGCTTGATTTGCGAGGCGGTGTGCACTTTTTATTGGAAGTGGACATGCAGGCAGCTGAAAAACAGGCGGTGGATCGTAACGCGACAGATATTCGGCAATTTTTAAGGGAAAACAAGCTCAGGTATTTGAGTGTCGTCATTGATGACAATAAAGTTAATATTAAATTTAAAAACCAGAGTATTCATGACGATGCGCTCGAACAACTCGGTAGCCAGTTTCGCACTTGGGAATTTATTCCAGGGTCTGTAGAGTCTTCTACACCAACCCTAAGTGCCGCGATGTCCGAGGATGAAATTAGGGATGTTCGTAAATACGCGCTACAGCAAAATATCATTACGCTAAAAAACAGGGTTAATGAATTAGGCGTCGCTGAGCCCGTTATTCAGCAACAGGGCGATAACCGTATTGTCGTTGAACTGCCGGGTGTTCAAGATACCGCACGTGCAAAAGAAATTTTAGGTGCAACCGCGACGCTTGAATATCATATGGTTGATACCAAACACAGCGTATCTGCCGCTGCTGCGGGCAGGGTTCCGGTGGGCTCTAAACTCTATAACAATCGAGAAGGCGGTCAGGTACTGTTAAAGAAACAGGTGATCGTGACCGGCAGTGAAATTGTTGATGCGTCTTCAGGTATTGAAAGCGATACCGGTTCGGCGATGGTGTCTGTTTCCTTAGACGGCCCTGGCGGAAAGAAGATGAGTAAAACCACAAGGGAAAATGTGGGTAAGCCGATGGCGGTTGTGTTCATCGAAAACCGAACAGAAACCAAGATGATCGACGGCAAGCCCGTTCGCGTTAAAACGGTTGTAGAAGAAGTTATTAACGTAGCGACCATTCGCGGCCATTTCAGTAATCGTTTCCAAACGACTGGTCTGGATAATACGGCAGAAGCGCGCGACCTGGCACTATTGCTGCGGGCAGGTGCACTCGCAGCACCGATTGATATTGTTGAAGAACGGACCGTTGGCCCGAGTTTAGGGCAAGATAATATTGATAAAGGCTTTTACTCCGTATTGATTGGTTTTGTCTTAGTACTTATTTTTATGGCGGTGTACTACAAAACATTTGGTCTGTTTGCGGATATCGCGCTGGCGACTAACTTGATCTTTATTCTCGCCATTTTATCAATACTGCAAGCAACATTAACCTTGCCGGGTATCGCGGGTATCGTACTCACGGTGGGTATGGCCGTTGACGCTAATGTATTGATTTTTGAGCGTATAAAAGAAGAGCTGAGGAACGGTAACTCGCCGCAAGCCAGTATTCATGCAGGCTATGAGAAAGCCTTTTCAACCATTGCCGATGCAAATATCACGACCTTAATCGCCGCGATCATCCTATTTGGTTTTGGAACCGGGCCGATTAAAGGATTTGCCATTACGCTGAGTATTGGTATTTTAACCTCCATGTTTACCGCTATTGTGGGTACAAGAGCCCTGGTTAATGCAAGCTATGGTCATCGTCAACTAGATACACTGAAGATTTAACTATGAACGATCAAAACACAATTAAAATTGATTTTCTGAGCAAGCGCCGTATAGCGTTTTTCCTATCCTCTTTACTGATCATTATTTCAATTGCTTCGCTTGCCACTCAAGGCTTGAAAAAAGGAATTGATTTCACCGGCGGCACCTTAGTTGAAATGGGTTTTTCTGAGCCGGTCAAGCTGAATGAATTAAGAGGTCTGCTGGATCAGGCTGGTTTTAACGGTGCGGTAGTTCAGCACTTTGGTTCGTCTAACGAAGTTTTAATTAGACTATTACCGGATGAAGCGCTTAATACGGCGGCTTTAAGCAATAAAATGCTAGACGTCATTAATGGCCAGTTTTCACAAAAGGGTGAGTTAAGACGAGCAGAATTTGTTGGTCCACAGGTGGGCGAAGAACTATCAGAGGATGGCGGTTTGGCGCTTCTATACGCGCTGATTTGCATTCTTATTTATGTCACCTTCCGATTTGAATATCGCTTTGCGCTGGGTTCTGTCGCGGCTCTTGCGCACGACGTTATCATTACGCTGGGTGTTTTCTCGGTATTTCAATTTGAATTTGACTTGACCGTACTGGCCGCTATTTTAGCGGTGATTGGCTATTCGTTAAACGACACCATCGTCGTATTTGATCGCGTTAGAGAGAATTTTAGAAAGTTAAGAAAGGGTAGTCCAACTGAGGTAGTCAATATATCGCTAAATCAAACGCTTAACAGAACAATCATGACCTCATTGACGACCTTATTAGTGTTGACGGCTCTGTTTTTTCTAGGTGGTGAGATCATTCACGATTTCGCATTAGCACTGATCGTCGGTGTGCTGGTGGGTACGTATTCATCCATTTATGTTGCTAGCCCAATTACTCTGGCGCTAGGCATTAGCAAGGCAGACCTGATGGTTGTAGTGGTGGATCAAGAAGAGCTCGATAAAATTCCTTAAGCGCTCATGGGCTAAACCTGCCTAAAGCGTTAATAAAGCCAAAGCAATAAAAACCGACGTCAATAATATTGCCGCCGGTTTTTTTAGGTGTCTACTGAATGTCTAAGTAATAGCCGTGAGTGTATTAGCCGGTTATTTTCTTAACGTGAGGGGCTACTTTATCTAACAACACACGATGCATGTTGGGGTTTCCACAAATAATATTACCGGTTTTAAAGTAATCGTGATTGTTCGAAAAGTCAGTGATAACACCACCTGCTTCTTGAATCAGCAGCAGTCCTGCTGCAAAGTCCCAGGGCTTCAATCCAATTTCAAAAAAACCATCGAGTTTACCAGCGGCAACATAAGCCAGGTCTAAAGAAGCGGCACCTGCGCGCCTAACGCCAGATGTGGTGGTGAAGATATCACGGAAAATATCAAGGTAAGGCTCAATATGGGTGCTGTTTTTAAAAGGGAAACCGGTGCCTAAAAAAGCGCCCTCAAGTTTTCTTTGCCGACTAACGCGAAGACGTCGGTTATTTAGCATCGCGCCTTTGCCGCGCGAAGCAGTGAAAAGATCCTGACGAACGGGGTCATAAATAACCGCCTGCTCAACAATGTCACCCCTTTTAAGAGCAATGGACACGGCATAATGCGGAAAACCGTGCATATAGTTTGTTGTTCCATCTAAAGGGTCAATAATCCAGATGTATTCAGCGTCCTGATTTGTGTAACCAGATTCTTCAGCTAAAACGCCATGGTCTGGGTACGCAGTGAGCAGTGTATTGATGATTTCACTTTCAGCGCGCTGATCTATTTCGGTAGCAAAATCATTTTGGCTCTTAATAGTTATCTTAAGAGTATCAATAGAGTCAGCGGAACGTATTATAATATCGCCTGCCTGTCTTGCTGCTCTAATAGCAATATTTAACATTGGGTGCATAATTTTGCCTAAGCTTTAAAATGGCGAAAGGATAACAGATACCGTTGGAGAATGTCTTTTGAAAGTCGATGAAAATAGAGAATTACTAGCAAATATCAGGATAGTTCTAGTGCAAACCTCTCATCCGGGGAATATAGGCGCAACTGCACGCGCAATGAAGAACATGGGCTTATCGGATTTGGCGCTCGTTAACCCCAAAGTTTTTCCGAGTGCCGAAGCGACGTCGAGGGCTTCAGGTGCAGATGATATTCTGGCCAGCGCCCGCGTATATGGTAGTTTAAAAGAGGCTCTTGAACCCTGTGAACTTGTTTTAGGCGCCAGTGCCAGGATCAGGCATTTAGGCTGGTCTGAAGTAGGTCCCAAGCAGGGCTGTGAACTCGCCGTGTCGGCGGCTAAAAAAGCACCCGTTGCGCTCGTGTTTGGTCGTGAAAATTCTGGTTTAACTAACGAAGAACTCGAGCTATGTCATCATTTATTACATATCCCGACAAACCCAGAGTTTAGCTCTTTAAACGTAGCGTCGGCCGTACAAGTGCTGAGTTATGAAATATATTGTGCGGTTATCGGCCAGCAGGTCATTGACTCGCCTGAGCCTGAAGATAGACCGGCCACGAGTAGGGAGTTCGAAGGTTTTTTTGAGCATTTTTTAAATACTTTGGAAAAAACAGATTTTTTACAACTGTATAAAACAAAAAGACTACAGCAGCGAATAAGGCGTATTTTTTACCGATCCGATCTCAATAGAACAGAGGTGAATATTATGCGCGGCATACTAACGGCAATAAACAACAAGTTAGATGGGGTTTAGCTAACATAGGTTTTATACGATAAAAAACATCTTTTCGTCACTTTGCACGCGTTAGAATACGGCTAACTTTAGGAGTTTAATTTATTATGTTTGAACAATTAAAAGAAGATATTGAAGTCGTTTTTGAACGCGACCCCGCTGCTCGCAACAAGTTTGAGGTAGTAACGACGTACCCCGGATTTCACGCGGTTTTATTGCACCGATTAAATCATTGGTTATGGCGATCAGGGCTAAAGTACATCGCGCGCTTTTTCGCTTATTTTTCACGTTGGCTAACGGGTGTCGAAATACACCCCGGTGCCGAGATTGGGCAACGCTTTTTTATCGACCACGGCATGGGCGTTGTGATTGGTGAAACGGCCGTTATTGGCGATGATTGCACGCTTTACCACGGCGTAACACTCGGCGGAACGAGCTGGCAGAAAGGCAAACGACACCCAACTCTCGGAGATGGAGTGGTAGTAGGAGCGGGCGCCAAAGTACTGGGGCCAATCGAAATTGGTGATGACGCGAGGATCGGTTCAAATGCCGTGGTTATTCGAACGGTTCCTGACGGCGCGACGGTTATTGGTATTCCGGGAAGGATCGTAAGCGAGGCCTCTACGACGCCAAGCGCGGAACAAGAAGCAATGGCTAATAAGATTGGTTTCGATGCGTACGGCGCTTCACAGGAGATGCCAGACCCCGTAGCCGTGGCAATTAATAGCATGCTGGAACATATCCACAAGATGGACAAGGAAATGGAACAAATGTGCCATGAAATTAAAGCCTTAGGCGGTAAAGTCGATGAAAGAGATGTTGAAGAAATCAGCAGTAACCCGATCGACGATGGCACCGGCACAAGGTGTCAGGATAAGCGACCTTAAAAAGCATGATCTACCTGGATCACAATGCAACAAGCCCGATTGATCCGCGTGTATTTGAATCGATGGAACCGTACCTTAAAACATTTTATGGTAATCCATCCAGTGCGCATCGTTTAGGTCGCGCATCAAGAACGGCGATTGAGACGGCGCGCGAACAAATCGCCCAGCTAGTCAATGCGGAAGCGTCACAGGTGGTCTTTACGAGCGGCGGAACAGAGGCCAATAACCTGGCTCTTTTAGGCGCCTTTAGTGATAACAGTAAACATATTCTATACGGCGCTACCGAACACCCTTCGGTGGTTGATCCGTTAAAAAACTTAGCGCAAAAAAACGTAGAGGTAGAGGCTATAGCGGTTGATAACGATGGCCGTATCTCGCTAGAGCAGCTCAATAGCCAGCTTAAAACTAATACCGGCTTAATAAGTATTATGCACGCGAACAATGAAACGGGTGTGATACAGGATATACAGTCGCTCAGGCACGGACTAAATAACGATCAGGCAATTTTCCACGTTGACGCGGTGCAGTCGGCTGGTAAAACGCAGGTTGACTTTGCACGTATGGGCGCCCATCTGATGACGCTTTCATCACATAAGGTTTATGGTCCAAAGGGAGTCGGCGCGCTAATTAGCGATAAATCGATTCAGTTAAATCCGTTGATGTACGGGGGAGGGCAGGAGTCTTCACTGCGCCCTGGAACCGAAAATGTAGCTGCAATCGTCGGCTTTGGTAAAGCAGCTGAACTGGCTTCATTAGAGTTAGAGCAAAGAAGGCAGCAACTTTTAGCGCTACAAAATCAGCTTGAGCAACGATTGCGTACGATACCCGGTCTAAGCATCGTCGCTGAACGGGCGGACAGACTGGTGAATACGACCCAAGTCATCATTGACGGCATGGATGGCGAAATGATGCTGATGATGATGGACCGCCAGGGTATTTGTATTTCAGGTGGTTCAGCCTGTTCCAGCCGTGTATTAAAGCCTAGCCCAGTGCTTATCGCTATGGGCTATAACGCTAGCCAATCATTGAGCGCGATCCGGATTAGTTTAGGCGTGCAAAATACCAGCGATGAGGTGGATCGTTTTTGTGAAACGCTAAAGGGTATTGTTGCTAGCTACCGCTCATAATTCGTAGACTTGCCCACTTTCTTTCGACAGAATAACTTGTAGCGCCGCGTCTGCTGCAGACGTCGCTGCTTGTAAAATTGCATTTTCTTCACCCGGGTGAGTTTTTTTTCTAATCGGTAAAACACTAGGGCCAGGAATAAAAACATTGCAGTTAACGGAACTACCTTCCAGTTCATCGGCGAGCATACAGGCGAAGCTTCCAACGGATTTTTTTGACACGCCGTAGGCTCCCCAATAGGCCTTACTGTGTCGAGCGGAAGAATCAGACACGAAGGTGATGGATGCTTTGTCAGATTGTGCCAATAAAGGTAGGCTGACCTTGTTAAGCATAAAGCTGGCATTCAGATTAACCTGTTGTACTTTAATCCATTCGGTAGCGTCTTGACTGGCTATGGGCCCGATAACACCAAGCTGGCAAGCCAAATGAACTATACCATCCAACCTTTTGAATTCATTGTAAATAGATTCTATTAATTGCGTGTAAGGTTGCTCGTCAGTTTGTTCCAAATCAAAAGGAATGATGGCTGGTATAGGGTAACCAGCTTGTTCAATATCATCGTATAAACGATTTAATTTATCCTCGTTACGGCCGCTTAAAATAACCGTTGCGCCCAGTTTGGCTAAAGCCAAGGATGTTTCTCGGCCTAGTCCGCCGGTAGCACCGGTCACCAGATACACGCGATTATTAAGTTGATTGGGTTTTGTTTTTTCTGAAGGAACAGGTACAGGCTTATTCATCGTTTAATTTTTTTGAACTAGTGGGTTGGCGTGATGATTTTTCAATCGGTTCTACATCGGGTAGTAATTTAGGCGTTTCGATGCCTAGGTCTTTAAACTTCCGTGCAGTCGGGAATACCTGCCGCTCTAAAGAGCCGACGGCTTTATTGTAATGGTCGACGCTCTTATCTAATGCGTTGCCGACTCTGCTCATATGTTCAACAAAGGTCGATAGTCGAGCGTACATGCTTTCGCCAAGTTTTCTGATAGCTTCAGCGTTTTCGGTCGTTGCTTGCTGACGCCAACCAAAGGCAATGGCACGGAGTAAGGCCACTAAACTGGTCGGCGTGGCTAAAATGACGTGTTGCGCCAGAGCGTCTTCTAGCAAGGTGCGGTCTAGCTCAAGAGCGGCGCTTAAAAACTGATCGCCTGGTATAAATAACACGATGAAGTCGGGCGTATTTTTGAATTGTGCCCAGTAAGCCTTTTTTGAAAGCTCTTTTACTCGCTCTCTAACCTGCTTGGCGTGACGCACTAAGTGTAGCTGACGACTAGCGTCGTCAGTTTGTTCGATGGCCGTTAAATAAGCGTCTAAAGGCGTTTTAGCGTCCACCACGATGTCCCGCTGATCGGGCATACGGATAACCATGTCTGGCCTCATCGCTCCCTCGTTGGTATTGACGTGTTCTTGTTCAAAAAAATCACAGTGTTCAACGAGGCCCGCTAATTCAGCCAGTCGCTTTAATGTGAGTTCGCCCCATTGGCCGCGTACTTCAGGTCGTCTAAGGGCTTGAACCAAATTTCTGGTTTCACTTTGCAGCTGGTTTTGTGTTTCAGTCATGTTCTGTAAGAACTGACTGATCGAACCGTGCGATTGCTGTCTATCGGCCTCTAGTTTTTTGAGCTGTTCATCGGTTTGTTTAAGAATATCTTTAATCGGCGACACCATGTCGGCGAAGGCTTTTTCTTTTTCGTTCAGCCGTGATTCTGCGGTATTTTGTTGCTTGCTGAAGTTTTCGCGCGCGAGCTTTAAAAACTCTTCGTTATTATCCCGTAGGGCCTGACCAGAAAGCGCCGAAAAACTGTCACGGAAGCTTTGCATTAAATTTTCTTCGTTGATTTTTGCTTTTTTATTCAGCTCTTCTTCAACGGATAAGCGGATTTCATTAGAGAGCAGCTTGTTTTTAAGCTGGGCGGTGATGCGCGACATGATGAAATAGCAAATAACTAGACCAAGCACTAAGCCGCTGCTAAAGATTAAAAGGTCATTACTCGTTAAGGTGTCGATCATATCTAATGGCGTTTTCTTAATTGTTTACTATCATCACAGCGTTAGGATCCATTCAAGAAGTTCTGATGAGTCCTGCATAACACTATCTGCTTGCCAATTATTAATGTCATCTGTCGCTGGAATATAGCCATAAGCGCAAGCGATGGTTTTTAAACCGGCCAATCTGCCTGATCTTATATCACGTTCGGCATCACCGATATAGACCGCGTTGTTCGGGAGTACATTCAGTTGTTGGCAGGCTAAGTAGATGGGTTCTGGGTGGGGTTTTGGGTTATTGACTTGATCGCCGCAAACAGTACAATCGGCCCGTTGATCCAAACCCATTTTTTCGAGTAAAGGCCTCGTTAGATATTCCGGTTTATTGGTGACGATTCCCCAGGGTATTTCTGCGCTTTCTAAATGCCGCAAAGCCTCTTCCATACCGGCGAATAGGATAGATTTAGCGGCAATATTTTGTTGATAATAACGGATGAAATTTGATTTGATCGTTTGAAATTGATCGTCTGGTAGCTCCGCTCCAAAACCAAACTTTATTAACGCGTCTGCACCATTAGAAACGATTGGGCGTATCACAGAGTACGGTAGGGCTTCTAATTGCTGTTGTTGTAAAACGGCGTTTAATGCGCAGGCTAAATCAGGCGCGGTGTCTACTAAGGTGCCGTCCAGATCAAATAGAACAGCCTCTACGTTGTTAATAGGCATACCTTGAAACATTGCTTGTTACGCGATTTCATCAGGTTTTTTGAAGACACAAATATAGTTAACGCTGATGTCTTGGGTCATTGAAAATGACTTATTCAACAGGTTATATTCGATGCCTCGGCTATCAATCAGTTCTAGATTAGCCTCTCTGCTCCAGGCGGCCAGCTCAGATGGTTTGATGAAACTGGCGTAATCGTGCGTACCCCGCGGTAGCATCCCGAGGATATATTCCGCGCCTACAATCGATAATAAATAGGACTTCGGATTTCTGTTTAAGGTCGACAGGAAAACATAACCACCTGGTTTTACCAGCTGAGAACAAGCTTGAATAATCGCAACAGGGTCTGGGACGTGCTCGAGCATCTCCATGCAAGTAACGGTGTCAAAACTAGCGGCTTGTTGTTGCGCCAGATCTTCAACGCTAATGAGTTGATAATTGACCTCGACGCCGGTATCCAGGCTGTGCAATTCGGCAACATCAATCAGCTCTTTGGCTAAATCTATCGCCGTTACGTCGGCCCCTTTGGCCGCCATCGCTTCGGACAAAATGCCGCCACCGCAACCCACGTCGAGTATTTTTTTACCCTTTAAAGAAATCGTTTTATCGATCAGTTGCAGGCGTAGTGGGTTGATTTGATGAAGCGTTTTAAATTCGCCATCGGGGTCCCACCAACGTGAGGCCATCGAACCGAATTTTTCAATTTCATCGGGATTTACATTTTCTTGCGTCTTCTGATTCATGGCGTTATTTTACACCGTTTTTAAAAGATTGATGATGGAACGGATTGATTTTTTCGTGCCATTGTTGCGCCTTGTTCAACAGGCTTTTTTCGTCTAGCGTGGTTAGCGTTCTGTTTTTCATCAGCGCTTTTCCGGATACCCATACATCAGTGATTTGAGACCTGTTGGCAGAATAAACGATCGAAGAAATGACGTCATAGACGGGCTGTATCTCGATAGTGTTTAAATTAATCGCTAGCATATCGGCTTGTTTGCCTATTTCCAACGAACCTGTCTTGTGATCTAAGCCCAATGCTTTAGCGCCATTGATAGTCGCCATACGAATGACTTGATAAGCGGGTAGTGCGTCTGCCTTTTCAGCGACACCCTTGGCCAATAAGGCGGCTGTTCGTAATTCGCCGAGCATATCAATATCGTTATTACTGGCCGAGCCGTCTGTTCCCAGGGCGACGTTTACACCCGCATCAAGCAAGGCAGACACGGGGCAAAAACCGCTCGCCAATTTGAGATTAGATTCTGGGCAGTGCACCACGTGAACGCCATATTCAGCGAGTTGCTGGATATCTGCGTCACTGAGTTCTGTCATATGTACGCTAATAAGCTCCGGCCCAAGTAGATCTAATCCTTTTAAGCGGGCTAATGGTGTTATGCCGTGCTGCGCGATGGATTGCTCAACCTCTTTGTGGGTTTCGTGCAAATGAATGTGCATAGGTAATGCGAGTTCGTCCATTAACGGCTGGATTCTTTTTAACGAATTATCACAAACGGTGTAAGGGGCGTGGGGGGCGAAAGAAAAGGTAATTAATTCCTCATTTTTAAATCGGTCCAGTACAGCTAGGCCTTTATCGATGTATTCTTCGAGGTCTTTTGCCCAACGCGTAGGGAAATCAATAATGGGGATACCGATACAGGCTCTAATGCCAGCCTGTATGGCCACTGAGGCCGTTTGGTCAATAAAGAAATACATATCATTAAAGCAGGTGGTACCGCTCCTGATCATCTCGGCGATGGCAAGTTCAGAACCGTCGTGAACAAACTGCTCACCAACTAATTCCGTTTCAGCCGGCCAGATGTGCTCATGTAGCCACTCTTCAAGCGGTAAATCATCGGCGAGGCCTTTAAACAGACTCATCGCCGCGTGCGTATGGGCGTTAATAAAGCCCGGCATTAGGGCGTGGTCATTCAGCACAATTAATTCATCGGCCAGGTATTTTTCGCTCTCATCTTGCGGCAAAATATCGATGATCTTATCGTCTTGAATAATAACGGCGTGATATTCCAATACGTTATTTTCGGGGTCTACCGGTATAATCCAGCGAGCGTTTACTTGAAGGGAAACTTGCATACAGTGATTAAAGAACATTTGTTATATGACACCATTCGTCCTGTCAGTTGGCAGAACAATGGCTTGCGCTTATTAGACCAGCGGCAGCTGCCTAAAAATGAAGTATATCTAGATATACCTGACACGCAAGCCCTGTATCAGGCGATCAAAGACATGGTCGTACGCGGAGCGCCAGCGATTGGTATTGCCGCGGCTTATGGAGGGGTACTGGCGGCAAAAGAGGCGTTAGCTGGTCAAACGAATGATTTTGACAAAGCCTTCAATGCCAGACTGGATTTAATTGCCTCCTCTCGTCCAACGGCGATTAATTTATTTAATGCACTCAATGCGGCGAGAACGGTCGTTAAAACGATGACCGATCCGGGAAACGAATTGTTGCAGTGGGCCAATGAATGGTTAGCCGAAGACATACGGGCGAATCTGGCCATGGGTGTACTCGGAACGACTTGTTTCAATAAAAAAACTCGCGTACTGACGCACTGTAATGCGGGCGCGCTAGCAACGGGGGGTTACGGTACCGCCTTGGGGGTGATTCGTTCCGGGGTGGAACAAGGTTTGATTGATAAGGTGTATGCGGCTGAAACGCGTCCCTGGAATCAGGGAGCGCGGCTTACCCTGTGGGAGCTAGAGAAAGACGATATCCCCGTCACCTTGATAGCAGATAGTAGCGCCGCGTCTTTAATGCAGCAAGACCTTATCGACTGGGTCGTGGTGGGCGCGGATACGATGTGTATGAATGGCGATATAGCCAATAAAATCGGCACCTATTCGCTGGCGGTATTGGCAAAACATCACGGCGTTAAAATGATGGTGGTAGCGCCTACCACAACACTCGATTTATCGGCTAAAACGGGCAAAGATATTACGATTGAACACCGATCCAGCGATGAGATTTTGCCGGATCATTACAGCAGTGAGTTGGTGGATGCCTTAAATCCGGTTTTTGACGTGACCCCTGCAGAGCTAATTTCTGCTATTGTGACCGAAAAGGGGGTGATTGAATCACCAGATGTCCGTAAAATGGCCGCTTTAACTCAATAATACTAAAACTAATGACGCAACTTTTTGCAATTGCCGCAGGTGGATCTATTGGCGCAGTGATGCGCTACCTGGTGTCGACTGGCGTCCATGGCTGGTTTGGCAAAGGCTTTCCTTACGGCACATTGGTGGTAAACGTGTTGGGCTCGTTGGCGATGGGCCTTTTGTATGAATTATTTTTGCAACGGATGTCTGTTTCTCCAGAAATAAGAGCGGTTTTATTGGTTGGCTTTCTGGGCGCGTTCACCACATTTTCAACCTTTTCTATTGAAACGATTAACCTAATAGAGCAGGGCGATTTACTGAAGGCGATGCTAAATATTTTGGCTAGCGTTGTTTTATGCGTACTGGCCGCCTGGTGCGGACTACAAGTTGTGAGGCAATTATGAAAACAGAAACCGTTCGTGTCGCTAGAGTTTATTTAACCGAGGCGGATCATCAGCTGAAGCAAATAATGCAATATCTGCACGACAGTGAAAAAATTGCCGGCGCTACCGCTTTTAGGGGAGTCGAAGGTTATGGTCAGTCGGGAGAAATACACGACTCGTCATTCATTGACTTATCGTTTGATCTACCAATAACCGTCGAGTTTTTTGATAACTCGAATAACGTATTAAGCGTTATTGAATATCTGAAAGAACACTTTAATGTCACTCAGGCCATTAGTTGGCTGGCTGAACAACACCACTAAACCTAAACTAAAGGAAAGCGATATGCTTGACCCACAGCTTTTAAGAAATGATCCGGAACACGTTAAAAAAGCCATGCAGCGCCACGGTTCCGATCTAGATGTAGATTTGATCACTGCGCTCGAAACACGGCGCAAAGCGATTCAGGTTAAAACGCAAACGCTACAAAACGAGCGCAACACCAGTGCTAAATCTATTGGTATTGCCAAATCTAAAGGTGAGGACATTCAACCGTTACTGGATAGCGTTTCCCTGTTAGGCGATGAGTTGAAAGCCGCAGAAGCTGAATTGAACGACATCCAGGCGCAAATGCAGAGCATTCAATACGCATTGCCGAATATCCTGTCCGATGACGTACCCACGGGCAAGGATGAAGATCAAAATATAGAACTCAGAAAATGGGGCTCCGTCCCAAGCTTTGACTTCGACGTTAAAGACCACGTTGATCTGGGGCAATCGTTAAGCGGTATAGACTTTGAAGCCGGAGCAAAAATTGCGGGTGCTCGATTCGTCACTTTATCGGGTTCTCTAGCGCGACTTCAACGTGCCTTGACCCAGTTTATGCTGGACACGCATATCGATCAGCACGGTTATCGGGAAGCCTACGTGCCGTATCTGGTGAATAAAGACAGTTTATTTGGCACCGGCCAGTTACCAAAATTTGAAGAAGACCTGTTCAAAATGTCGGGTGACTCGCCTTATTATTTAATACCAACCGCAGAAGTACCGGTGACTAATCTGGTGCGCGATGAAATCATCAATGCCGACAAGATGCCGCTCAAATACGTCGCGCATACGCCGTGCTTCAGAAGTGAAGCGGGCGCTTACGGACGAGATATGCGGGGCATGATTCGCCAGCATCAGTTTGAAAAAGTCGAGCTAGTTCAGATTGTCAAAGCGGATGAGTCAGAACGGCTGCACGAAGAACTGACGCAACACGCAGAAAATATTTTACAGGCGTTAAATTTGCCATACCGTTTAATGCTGCTGTGTTCTGGCGATACGGGCTTTTCAGCAACTAAAACATACGACCTTGAAGTGTGGTTGCCAGGGCAGGATAGTTATCGTGAGATTTCATCGTGTAGCAATTTTAACGACTTTCAGGCGCGTCGCTTAAAAGCGCGCTGGCGCAATCCAGAAACCGGCAAGCCTGAGTTGGTGCACACCATCAATGGCTCTGGTTTGGCGGTAGGGCGTACTCTTATTGCGGTGATGGAGAATTATCAACAGGCCGATGGTTCCATTAAGGTGCCGGATGTTTTAAAGCCCTACATGGGGGCTATCGAAACGATAACGCTTTAATAATAAACGCGCATAAAAAAAGCCCCTGAGTAAGGGGCTTTTTTATGCTTAAAAGCTTTTACTTAATCGCGACCACTCACTGCGCCAAGAATATGTAATAAGCTGGTGAACAAGTTAAATATGCTGATATACAAAGAAACCGTCGCCATAATGTAGTTGGTTTCACCGCCGTGAATAATAGCGCTGGTTTGATATAAAATCATGCCAGACATCAGCATAATAAACATCGCTGATACGCCTAAAGACAGAGCAGGGATGCTGAAGATCATCGCGCCGATACCGGCAAGAAAAGCCACTAGAATGCCCACCATCAAAAAGCCAGCGATAAAGCTAAAGTCTTTTTTGGTTGTTAGTGCATAAGCAGACAGCGCAAGGAAAATAACGCCGGTGCCACCTAATGAAGTCATAATGAGTTCATGTCCATTAGAAAATGCATTCAGGTACATATTGAGGATAGGTCCTAACGTCATACCCATAAAGCCGGTTAAAGCAAACACACATAGAATGCCCCATGAACTATTTCTTAGCTTAGTCGTTAGGAATAATAGGCCGAAATAGCCAATCATAGTAATCATAAAACCTGGGTGAGGCAGATTCATCGACATGGATAATGCGGCGGTTGCTGCACTAAATAATAGGGTCATGGATAGCAAAATATAGGTGTTTTTTAACACCTTATTGGTCGATAGAATGCTTGCTTCGTTACGTGTAATTGATTGATTAAACTGGTTCACTTATATACCTCACTAAATGTTAATAATACTTATCGGCTAAGACTGGTAATAGCCAAGAAGGTTCAATCGTACTGATTAATAAAAATACTTCAAGTCTTTTAATATTTCTACTGGAAATAAAGGCCAGACTTAAGTAATATGCGCCTCTCGAAAGTAAATCTTTAGGTTTATTTTTTTGCCATTTTGAAATTGGAGGGATGGCAGAGCGGTTGAATGCACTAGTCTTGAAAACTAGCATGGTTTAACGACCATCCAGGGTTCGAATCCCTGTCCCTCCACCATATTGTACAAAAAACCATTACTTGAAAAAGTGATGGTTTTTTTTGTTACGCCTTTAATTTTTAAAGTGGCCATCAGATAAGCTTATTAGACACATAGTGGATTAAGAATTGTAGTCGTAGTAGGCTATAAAAAATTACAGAGCAGAACTTGTATGATTGAAACCATCACAATTTTCTCCGCTTTACTATTAATTGCTATGTTAATTGAGCCTCTTGCGAAGCGGCTCAAACTTCCTTTTTCAAGTTTTCTGGTTGTTATTGGCTTTGTCGGTTCAGAACTCATCGTTGCGATGGGGTTCGACACAGGGCTGCGCTGGGATGATTTCGTTGGTATTATTTTGCACTTGCTGGTGCCGATCATCATTTTTGAATCTGCTTTTAACGCCAACTTCAAAGCACTTTGTGCCAACTTGGCGACGGTATTATATCTCGCTATCCCGTGCATGTTATTCGCGGCAGGCGTAACGGGTTATCTCCTTTTTCTCGCTATTGGCGATCAGATTAATTTCCCTTTGACGTCAGCGCTGCTTGCAGGAATTATTTTATCGGCCACGGATCCTGTAGCTGTCGTGGCTATTTTCAAGCAGCTAGGCGCACCGGCCAGACTTAACGCTTTGTTGGAGGGTGAGAGCCTATTTAACGATGTAACCGCTATCGTGGTATTTACCCTTTTGATTGGGATGTCGCTGAATACAACAGAGGTAACGGGAACAACAGAAGCTGTCGCCTTTTTTCTAAAAAGCTTTGCCGGTGGGGTTGTCGTAGGAATTGTTGTTGGATGGATAGCAAAAAATCTGTACAGACTGTGCTCTAACCATTTTGGTCATACGCTATTAGGAATAATTGCGGCCATATTTACATTTTACATAGCTGAGCATTTACTCCACGTATCAGGCGTAGTGGCTGTTTTATCAGCCGGCCTTTTACTGGGTGAATTTTATCGTAGCGAAGAGAATACCGATAATAAGTTCGCGGCAGAATTCTGGGAGCTCAATGCGTACATTGCGAATGCCATTTTATTTATTCTGGTTGGCGTTACGATTACCGTTTCGATGTTTACTGGCCAATGGTTCGCAATGCTTCTAGGTATTATCGCCGCCACCATCGCAAGAGGACTGGTAGTTTATGGCTTATTACCCGCGTTTACCCTGATCCCCGCAATTGTGAAAATAGATTCAAATTATAAAAATGTCATGATGTGGGGCGGTTTGCGGGGTGCGGTATCGTTGTCGCTTGCCTTATCAATTCCAACCGAGATCGAAGCTTGGTACACGGTACAGTCAATAGTTTATGGCGTTGTGGTGTTTACGCTGTTCGTCCAAACACCTTTTATAAATAAGTTAGTTGTTAAAACACTTAAATAAAACGCCATTTTACAAAAAATTAATCGTAACCTGATCAAGAACAAGATCGGCTAAATTATTTGCACGTTTCTTATTCACTGAAGAGGTAGAATTTATTTTCGGTATTGGTGTAAAGGGCAGGCGGGGTGTCATGGCTACGTAGACTGCCTCAAAACAAGCCTGTTAGCGCCAAACTGCCGTGTAGCAAGGTTTAATAACGCTATAAGCACAGAAGATAACGATAGTTGGTTAAGGAGATACCAGCGTAACGCAGAAGAACAGCTATTCAGACGGGTTGATTTTTATATTACACAACCATTAGCTACCTACTGGGCCATAAAGGAAGAATATGCAGCAAAGTTTTATCATGATAGGGATGCTAGCAGGCGGTTTAGGCCTGTTCCTGTTAGCAGTTAATATGATTACCGACGGTCTGAGGTTGGCCGCCGGTCAAGCGTTACGCAAGCTGTTATCAAAATGGACTCGCTCACCATTGCGCGGTATTTTAAACGGTTTGTTGATCACGGCCATTGTGCAGTCATCCAGCGCGGTGACGGTGGCGACGATTGGCTTTGTTAATGCCGGACTCATCACTATGCGGCAGGCGCTTGGAGTTGTCTACGGCTCTAATATCGGCACTACGATGACGGGGTGGCTAGTCGTCTTGATTGGTTTCAAAATTAATGTAGAAGCGTTTGCACTACCCATCATTGGTTTGGGCATGCTATTACGCCTAAGCGGTGGTGATAATAAGCGGGCAAATCTGGGACTAGCGTTGGCGGGTTTCGGCCTGTTTTTTATGGGAATAGACGTCCTCAAAGACGCCTTTGATGGCCTGGTATCAACTATTGATCTGGAGAGATTTACTGTCGATGGGCTAGCAGGTGTGTTGTTCTACGTCGGTATAGGGTTTCTTATGACCGTACTCACTCAATCATCGAGTGCCGCCATTGCGATTACCCTAACGGCAGCTTCTGGAGGGGTTTTGGGACTGTATGCGGCGGCGGCGATGGTCATCGGTACCAATTTGGGAACCACTTCAACGGCTGCTATTGCCGTTATTGGTGCCACCTCCAATGCAAAAAGAGTGGCGTGTGCGCATATTATCTTTAACGCTGGCACGGGCATAATCGCTTTAATGACCTTACCCGCTTTATTTTGGCTGGTAGAAAGCACCACTGTGTTACTAGGCCTGGAATCTGTGCCCGTTATTACCTTAGCCATGTTCCACACTACCTTTAATATATTGGGGGTTTTATTAATATTTCCTTTCAATGACCGCCTGGCTAGTTTTCTTGAAGGTCGATTTGTTTCCCAGGAGGAGGCTGAAGGACGCCCCAGATACCTCGACAAGACCGTTATCGTTTCGCCAATACTCGCCATTAACGCGCTGGCGCTGGAGTTATCTAGAATAACGACGGTGGTACGGCGAATGGGGCTTGAAGCGCTAAGTAGTGAATTCATTCAAAGCAAAAATATCAGGATAGACCATATAGTGGCGCATAAACTCTCGGTCGCTGTGTCGGACTTTATTAGCCGCCTGGAAAGAGGCGAACTGGGTACAGAAGTTTCTGCACAGCTGACTAAAGTACTACGGGCAGAACAACATCTGTTAGCCTGTGGCGATCAGGCGTTATTAATAGCTAAAACGCAGGCATCAGTTGAAAAGGTAATGGATGAGAAGTTAATGGCTGAGCTGTTTAACTACCGCGCAGAAGTGGTCAGTCTGATGGAAATATCGAACCCTGAAAACAGTGATTTTTCATTTGCTGATTGCGAGTTGCAATTAGATCGGGTGCAAAGTGCATACGACGAGGTAAAAGCATCTTTGTTACAAGCGGGGGTAGAACGGCGCATAGCCATTTCCACTATGATGGATAATATCGATCAAAATAGTCGTATCCGCCGTATGGCCCGGCAAATGCTAAAAGCTATGCATTATCTCAGTCAGCTTTCTATGGTCGCGGGGACTGGAGAATCTCAGCTCGCGCTACCATCAGCCGTAGGCGAAGAAGAGCAGGGCGAGGTGATAAGTAAACCTTGAGCAAAAAGAGTGTAGGTGATGTATTTGTTTCACATTAAATAAACATAAAAAGGTAAATATAATGGCTTTGCTGAAAAAGATTGTTCTCGATGTGCTTAAACCTCATCAACCCAATGTCCTGGAGCTTTCGCAAGCCCTGGCTGCTGCGGGCAACGATTACCGAGTGCGTTTGACCGTTATCGAGGTGGATGAAAAAACCGAAACGATCCAAATAGAGATAGAAGGAAATGCGATTGATTTTGAAGTGGTTAAATCTGTCATTAGTAGCCTGGGCGCTTCATTGCACAGCATCGATGAAGTTGAAGTTGAGAGTGAAAAAAAGGCCGGATAAACTGATATGCGGTTATTAAATCAGGCTAAATTTCTCCTCGATATCACGCGCAGCAATGATATTGCTCGACGTTACTTTGTGGTGAACGGCTTTGATGGGGCGCTCACCATGTTGGGGCTCATTATCGGCTTTCTTGTCAGTGAACCGGCAAATTTAACGGTGATTATCAACGTTTGTCTGGGGGCAGCCATTGCACTGTGCATGAGTGGCTTAAGTAGCGCCTACATCAGCGAGTCTGCAGAACGGCGACGCGTTCAGGCAAAACTGGAACGGGCAATGATCAGCGATCTCGGGGAAAGTGCGCATGGTTACGCCACACGCTGGGTGCCCGTGTGGATAGCGTTGGTCAATGGCCTGGCACCACTTATTATTTCGCTATTAATACTGGCTCCATTGTGGCTAGCCGTCGCCGAAGTTCCTTTACCTATACCACCGCTATACGCCGCTATCGCTGTCGCACTGCTGCTGGTTTTTTTGCTGGGAGTTTTCCTTGGCCGAATTGCAGATGTCTCATGGCTACGCAGTGGTAGCCAGACCCTGCTAGTGGCCGTGGTGACAGCGGTTCTTATTTTTATGTTTGCAGGGTAGTAATATGACGCAACCTGCCTGGCACAATATTGAAACTAATGAAGTAGTACAACGTCTCGAGTCTTCTTTAAGCGGTTTAACGAAAGAAGAAGCGCAAAAACGTCTGGCTGCACATGGCCCGAACGCCCTTCCTGAAAAACAGGCCCGATCACTGTTAACTATGGTGTATGGGCAGTTCACCGATTTTATGATCGTGGTACTGCTGATAGCCGCGCTGATTTCCGGCTTTATTGGTGAACCGCAGGATACCATCGCCATTTTAGTCATCGTCCTGCTCAACGCGATTATTGGCGTGGTGCAGGAATTTAGGGCGGAACGCGCGATGGCGGCTTTGCGTAAAATGGCAGCGCCGGAGGCTCTAGTGTTGCGCGACGGTCATGCGATCACGCTGTCGGCGACCGATTTGGTACCGGGTGATGTGGTTATGCTGGTTGCCGGTGATATTGTGCCCGCCGATCTGCGAATGCTGGAAGTGGAAGAAATGCAGGCAGACGAGTCAACCCTGACCGGTGAATCGCACCCGGTTGAAAAACTATCGTCTTGTTTAGCAGAAGCCGACTTGCCCATCGGCGATCGTCAAAACCTTGCCTTTAAGAACAGCCTGATCACCCGTGGGCAGGGTAAGGGAATAGTTGTTGCGACGGCTCATGAAACAGAAATTGGCCGTATTGCAGAGCTACTACGAGGTGAGGAACGGGTAAAGACACCACTGCAGAAACGACTAACACGCTTTGGTCGCTACCTTGCTTTGGCTGTGCTGGCCATTTGTGTGGTGGTGTTTAGCGCCGGATTGTTACAAGGTCAGCCAGTGATGTTGATGTTTCTTACGGCTGTAAGCCTGGCGGTTGCGGCAATACCCGAAGCGCTGCCAGCGGTAGTGACGATCTCGCTAGCCCTCGGCGCACGCAAGTTAATAAAGCATCATGCGCTGGTGCGTAATTTGCCCGCGGTAGAAACCCTTGGCTCGGTGACGTATATCTGTGCCGACAAGACGGGCACCTTGACACAAAACAGCATGACCGTAGAGTTGTTTTTTGCCGCTGGTGAAGGGCATGAATCATTACCTGCTCTTGATAGCGACGAACCTTGGGCCGAGCTGGGTCAAGCTATGGCCTTGAATAACGATGTAGCGGAAAAGGATGCTAAAGCTGCTGGTGAACCGACAGAACTGGCTTTGTTTGAGGCCGCACTTAATGCCGGTTTTGACAAGACAGCACTTGAACAGCTGAAACCTAGATTGGCTGTTATCCCATTTGATAGCCAACGTAAACAGATGATGACCTTTCATCAAGCAAAACAGTCGTCTGAAGAGGTGGTCGCGTACGTCAAAGGGGCACCCGAAAAAGTGCTGGCTCAGTGTGTTAATACGGTAAGTAATGGCGTGTCGCAGGCCTTTGAACCAGCAGCGGTATTGGCAGAAGCAGAACGCTTAGCGAACGAGGGTTATCGTGTACTGGCCTTTGCAAAGCGTGAGTATTCTGCGTTACCAACAGCGATTGAAGCTGAAACGGCCTTGCAGAATTTGACGTTTCTCGGGCTGGTAGCTCTGATTGACCCGCCACGAGCCGAAGTGCCGCAGGCGGTGGCAGATTGTCTGACAGCGGGTATCACGCCGGTGATGATTACCGGTGACCATCCCGGCACTGCCATGGCCATCGCCCGTCGTCTTGGTATCGTTGATGATGATCATGCAAAGATATTAATTGGCCAGGAGTTGTCAGATTTATCGGATGAAGACTTTTCCAGTATTGTCGAATCGGTACGCGTGTATGCGCGGGTAACGCCGGAACAGAAATTACGCATCGTTAAGGCCTTGCAGGAAAAGGATCAGTTTGTCGCCATGACGGGTGATGGTGTTAATGATGCGCCAGCATTGAAACGGGCGGGTATTGGCATAGCGATGGGGCTAAAAGGCACCGACGTGGCGCGTGAGGCCGCGGACATGGTGTTGCTTGATGACGACTTTACCTCCATCGTGCGTACTGTTCGCGCTGGTCGCCGGATCTTCGACAATATTCGCAAGTTCATCAACTACACCATGAGTTCCAACTCAGGTGAGATTTGGACGCTGCTACTTGCCCCATTTCTTGGCCTACCGATACCTTTGTTACCTATTCATATTTTGTGGATCAATCTTGTCACCGATGGTTTACCCGGGCTGGCTTTAACCGCAGAACAGGCAGAGCCAAACATTATGCGCCGTAAACCCAGGCCTACGAATGACAATATTTTCGCTCATGGTATGTGGCAACACATTGTCTGGGTGGGGCTATTTATCGCGGGTCTTTCTCTGGCTGCTATGGCGTGGGCTATTTCTCGTGAGGCCGCCCATTGGCAGACGATGGTGTTTACCGTACTGACCGTTTCACAGTTATTTAACTCCTTATCCGTCAGAAGCGAGAGTGAATCACTATTTCGTATCGGCCTTTTCAGTAATCTGCCGTTATTAGCTGCGTTTATGCTAACGCTACTACTGCAGATGGCGGTGATCTATACCCCCGCATTAAACGTTATTTTTCATACCCAGCCTCTGCCGATGTTCGACCTTGCGGTCTGCATGGCGCTGTCTTCACTGGTTTTATTCGCGGTTGAGATTGAAAAGTGGCTGGTACGACGTGGTGTTTTATATAGCAATGCATAACGCTGCTAAGTTGGGGGCGTCGATTTTAATTTTAATCAGGGAGATATATTTTGGCTAAATTAACGTTTTATGGTGCAACAGAAGGTGTAACCGGTTCTTCCTATATTTTAGAGACGGGTGGTAAAACAATATTATTGGATTGCGGTCTTTTTCAAGGTGGGCGTGAAGCAGAAAAGTCGAATAAAGATCCGTTTCAATTTGACGTGAGCAAGATCGATGCGGTGGTTTTATCGCACGCACATTTGGATCATTCTGGACGTTTGCCTAAATTGGTCGCCGAGGGTTATCAACGGTCTTTATATATGACAGATCCTAGCTGCGAGCTATTAGAAATTATGCTGAAAGACGCGGCGTTTCTACAACAGCGCGATACAGAATGGGAAAATAAGCGCAGGCGTCGGCAAGGCAAAGATGAGATTGAAGCCATCTATACGATTGAAGACGTTGAAGCAACATTGGCACTGTGTGACGGTACTGCTTACGGCGTTCGTCGTGAAATACTGGAAGGCGTTGAGGTCTGTTTTCGAGACGCCGGGCATATCCTGGGTTCGTCCATCGTCGAATTATTTATCAATGAGAATGGCACAGAAAAAAAACTGGTGTTTTCTGGCGACCTTGGTAATAGCTGTGCGGCCTTATTGCGTGACCCAGAAATAGTTGATAAGGCAGATGTGCTCATGCTGGAGTCGACCTATGGCGATCGTAACCACCGCCCGATGGATGAAACCCTGGACGAGTTTGCAAGCATCATTACTGAAGCCTCAAAAAATGGCGGTAATATTTTGATCCCGTCTTTTGCCGTCGGTCGAACACAGGAAATTATCTTTCGTCTGGGTGAGCTTTATCAAAAAGGGTTGTTACGACACCAAGCCGTTTATCTGGATAGCCCAATGGCTATCGCCGTGACCGAGGTCTATCACCGTTACCAAAATTTTTATAATAAAGAAGATGCATCGACGATGCGGAAGGGCGCAAAAATGAGTTTACATTCCTTTCTACCGATACTGCGATATACCCCCTCAACAGAAGAGTCGATGGCGTTGAATAATATAGAAGCAGGCGCAATTATTATTGCGGGCAGTGGAATGTGTACGGGAGGCCGTATACGCCATCATTTCAAGCATAATATATGGAAAAGGAAGGCACACGTAGTGATCGTCGGTTATCAAGCGGTTGGCACGCCTGGACGCTCTTTAGTAGATGGTGCGAAAACGTTTCGTCACGGTGGTGATGACATTGCTGTACAGGCTACTATTCATACCTTAGGCGGGTTTTCTGCCCACGCCAGCCAGTCGCAACTGGTCGACTGGATCAGTCACTTCAAAACACCACACCCAAGGTTATATCTAGTCCATGGCGAAACGGAGACCAAATCAACTTTCCAAAAACACCTGGCAGGGGTTGGCTGGTCAGCCGAAATACCGCATGAAGGTGAAAGTATTACGTTTTAAATATAAAGCTCTATGGCTTTTACTTTAGACTGGTTTAGAAGGGTGGGGGAGTAGTTCCTTCTAATAACTTGTTAGGCGCAAATTAAAAGGTAACAATCTTATGTTCATAGTTAGAAATATTCTGGTGATATTAATCATTATGTTTTCAGGTAGTAATATTAATTTGTATGCTCAGGAAATAATTGATAGTGGTGATGAAAAAATCAACAAACCATTATATAAGCCTTTTATAGAAAGATACGTTCTCGATGAGCTAAAACAATTACGTCAGGATCAATCAAATCTACGAGTAGAAGTTACCGAGAAAGTTGCAAATGCAAAGTTAGATTCGTCTGATAGAGTTATTAGATATACCGCTGATACAACAAATATCATTTTTTATATAATAACTGCGGCGGCTTCTATCATAGTTTTTCTAGGATGGAACTCATTGCGAGATATAAAAGACAAAATAGAATTTATTACGACTGAAAAATTGTCAGTTCTTACTCAGGAATACGAAAATAGGTTAGATGAATTAGAGAATAAGCTGAAGAATCGTTCAGAACAAATAATAGCGACACAAGAGGAAGTGTCAAATTCAAACACAATACATTCTTTGTGGATGCGAGCAGGACTAGAAAAAAGCGATCAAGAGAAGCTCAATATATATGATCATATATTAGAGATTAATCCTGATGATACGGAGGCACTAACGTATAAGGCTGATGTTTTATTGGATTTGGGTGAAATAAAATGGGCTCTGTCATTATCAAACCAAGCGATAGAAAATGATAGTAATTATGCTTTAGCCTATTGGCAGAGAGCTTGTGCTAAAGCGATGCTAGAGCAAGAAAGCGAAGCCTTAGAAGACATAAAAATGGCTATTAAACTTACTGATACCCTAAAAGATGAAATAGCCGATGAAATTTATTTTGAGAGACTGAAATCTAATCATGAGTTTCTTGCTTTAATGGAAGAAATGGATTCTACGACTTAACATTATAATGTAGATGAATCGTTATTATTTTGTGCTTTTCAATTCAATAAGGCCTAACAAAGCGGTCAAGTTCGCATGTGCAAAAAGCGCATATGCTTGGACTCCGCTTACGCTTCGCCACTTACCTCGGCGTTATGCAAAGAAAATAATTGAAAAATATAAGTGCGACACTTAACATGGAATCAACGTCTCAACTTCTTATAGCGCTTGGTGGAATTCTTCTATTGGGCCTGGTGATGTCCGCTCTCGGTCAACGGACATTGCTACCTCGAGTAACGCTGCTGTTAATTTTAGGCGTGGTCATAGGCAAGGAAATGCTGGATATCATTCCGCTTATATTTTCCGAGTTGTTTGATATTATTGCTGTTATAGCACTACTGATGGTCGGATTTCTGTTAGGAGGAAGGCTCACCATTGATTCCCTACGGCAGTCCGTGGGCAAGGTTATGTGGATCTCCATAAGTGCAGCAATAATCACTACCCTTATTGTCAGCTTGGGGCTTGTGTGGGTCGGCGTATCGAAAGAGATTGCGATTCTGTTAGGTTGTATCGCCTCAGCCACCGCCCCAGCGGCAGTTCTGGATGTTGTTACGGAATCCAATTACAAAGGGCCATTCAAGGATTTGCTGCTTTCTATCGTTACACTTGATGACGCTTGGGCGTTGATGCTGTTTGGAATAGGTGTTGCCGTGGTTACGTCCTTAAATAGTCATGGAATAGATGCCTCATCGATCCTGATGGCTCTTAGAGATATTGGCGGGGCTATAATTTTAGGTTTGTTGATTGGGTTTCCTGCCTCTTATTTAACGGGACGGCTTAAACCAGGGCAACCCATTTTGTCTGAAGCGCTGGGGCTTGTATTTGTCTGTGGCGGATTGGCCATCTGGTTTGATGTATCTTTTTTAATTGCTTCCATGGTGCTCGGGGCGGTAATCACAAATTTTGCCAAACATCATGAGTATCCATTTCATGCTATTGAGGGTATTGACTGGCCGTTCATGGTGATCTTTTTCGTCCTGGCAGGGGCATCGCTTGAATTCAAGGCAGTAGCTGAGGTTGGTTTGGTCGGGACAGTGTATATTCTTGGCCGAATAGCAGGAAAACTCCTTGGGGCTAGAATTGGTAGTCAAATGAGCAGCGCAGATCAACAGACAAAAAGCTGGATGGGTGTTGCCTTATTGCCCCAGGCGGGTGTTGCTATTGGTATGGCGCTCGTAGCTTCAAACTATTTCCCTGAATATCGGCAAACATTGTTATCGGTGGTTATCAGCTCTACTATATTTTTTGAAATAATTGGTCCGGTATTTACTCGCATGGCTTTAAAGCGAGCACATAAAGCTTAACAAGAAACTCCAGCCGACACGAAAAACGTGCAGCTAAATATATCGTTAGGCACACGCTCAAATCTGTTTTATTTTGGGGAATGGCATGTCAACGAAGACGGTTAGTGAAGGGGCAGCTCAAACAGTAACCACTCGCCAGTGGATCCGGTTAGTTGTGGTGTATCTCCTTATCCCGCTGATTTTATTGATATGCGGTGGGGACCTAGGTTGGTGGCAGGCGTGGGTCTATTCCACGCTGATCTTAGCCGCTGGTATAGGGGGGCATATATGGGCGGAACAACGACACCCCGGATTAACGGCCGAACGACAAAATATTGAAAATATCCAAAACGCAAAAGCCTGGGATAAAGTGCTTGCTCCTCTGATGGCAGTGAGTATCAGTTTTCCTATGGTTATTGTGGCAGGGCTGGACCATCGCTATAACTGGTCCCCCGAATTTCCGCTATGGTTAAGTGTAATTGGATTCATATTGATCGCGTTCGGTTACGTTTTCGCTACATGGGCATTGGCAGACAACCGCTTTTTCTCCAGCGTGGTACGTATTCAGACGGAACGAGGGCATGTGGTGTGTGATACCGGCCCGTACCGGTTTGTTAGGCATCCGGGTTATGCCGGAAATATTCTTGCACTGCTCGGTATTGTTCTTGCCCTGGGTTCGGTATGGACACTGATACCTGCGGCGGTGGCAACAATCATTACGGTAATTAGAACAGTACTTGAAGACCAGACTTTACAGGAAGAATTACTGGGCTATCGAGACTATGCACAAGGTGTGCGCTATCGGTTAATTCCTGGAATTTACTGAGAGAGTTGATTGCTGGGTATACCAGATCAGTTAAGAACTAGTTATGTGTTTCATATATTTACATCAAGAGCACATCAATAAAACTTATGAGAATTCACGATTCAAGGCTTGCCCCTTTAACCTTACTTAAAATTTAATTTCATTTAAACTATAGCAGGCTCTTCGACTAACTCCGGCGGCATTAAGGCCCCATCATCCTGCATCGTACCTAAGTGTTCTTCTAGCAGAGAAGTTTTCTGTGAACGACCGATATGGAATAATGCTTCACCTTCATACACCAATGGTATGTTACTTCTACCAATAATGATGCCTTCTGAGGTTGCTTCAATGACGGCTTCAGCTTTTCCGGCAGGATCTGAAATAATACCCAATACATCGCCCTTAACAACCAAGTCACCTAATGCCGCCTGAGCTCTTAAAATGCCACTTTTAGATGCGCGGATCCAATTGCTTGACTTCAATACAACCGGGGGCTTTATCTTTTTAGCTCTGGATTTAGCTAACATACCAAGTTCACGCATTACATTGAGGATGCCTTGGACACCAATTCGAATTGATACCTCATCAAACCGAAGTGCTTCTCCCGCTTCATAAACCATGACAGGAACTCCTGCTTTCTCTGCGGCATAACGTAGGGAATTTTCGGGTGGTGCTGAATGTAATAAAACAGGAGATGCAAATGCGCGAGATACAACATCCATCCTATCAGCCTTCAAATCAGCTCTTATCTGAGGAAAATTATCGCGATGTATTGCAGCAGTATGTAAATCAATACCGAAATCTGAACGACAGACAACCTCAGACATAAAAATATTAGCAAGTCTTCCTGCTAGAGAACCTAATCCTCCCCCAGGAAAGCAACGATTTAAATCACGACGATCTGGTAAATAGCGTGAATGATTATCGAAGCCAAAAACATTGACAACTGGAACAGCAAGCAGTGTTCCTTTAAGGTGCTTTATGCTATTAAGCGACAATATCCTGCGGATAATTTCAACCCCGTTAATCTCATCTCCATGTACTGCCGCACTCAAAAAAAGGACAGGACCATTTTTTTTCCCGTGAACAACATGCACCGGCATGGACACTTCTGTTTCAGAGTGAAGGCCAGGTAAAGTTAGGTGAACAACTTTTGATTCGCCAGGCTGTACGGTCTCACTGTTTATCTCAAAATACGCTCTCATCAATCTAGGCTGTTTTTTTGGTTATTTTATTTGACATGCGTTCTACATGAATGCGGTCGTTTTTTACGCTTGCCAACGAGGTACGACTTACCAGAGTCCACTAAGTAAAGCCCTTTCATGGCAGTTCGTCCAATAAGCATTCGAAAACCCATACTGTCTCGGTTCGTCAGCGTCATTTCAATAGTATGCAGATTAGGCCCAATTGCAATCTGGGTTCCTATGACATACCGTTTTTCACTGTGTCCACCTGAGTCTCGTACTTCACGTTCATCTAGTAGTACGGCCTGACATTCGATAACAGTATCCAAATCTTTCTGCTTTGGATGAATATTGAACTTCACAAGCTTTACACCATTATTTTCTACTAGCTGCACATTGAATGCGTGTAATGCAGACGTTCTTGCGCCGGTATCGACTTTAGCCTTAATTTGATCAATGCCCAGGTCAGGAAGTGATACCCATTCTCTCCATCCCAATATATCGGCCATCTTCTCAGGTCTCGTTATGAGTAATAGGTGTATCAGGTAAATCCTGAACCTTAGGTCGACGTCGACGCCTTGTTTTAGCGGGGATCATACCTTTCATAGATTCGAGTTTTCCAAAGCATAATAACCTGTCATTTGGTTCTAAAACTCGGCTCATCTTAGGGTTCGGTATGACTTTATTACCACGGTATAATGTGAGCACATTGAGGTCTTTTTCCGATAAATCAGTTTCTGACAGTTGTTTGCCAACGTATTCAGAGCCTTCAGGAACGTATATTTCACTGACGTCATAACCCTTACTAACGGTGAGCCTTTGTCGAATATCTATCTCAGGAAATTCGACCTGTGCGGCAATATAGTCGATGATAGCTCCAGCAACATCTAGCTGTGTACATGTTTCAATTCCTTCCAAGCCTGGTGAAGAATTGACCTCCATTATTTGAGGTCCAGTTGAACTTTCAAGCATATCAACACCAGCCACTCGTAAACCCAAGATTTGGGTTGCACGGATAGCGGCTTCTACGTATTCATCAGAGAGTTCAACCGGCTCAGCTTTACCACCTCGATGAACATTGCTGCGGAATTCCTGACCTTGCGCAACCCGCCTCATAGAAGCAACCACTCTGTCTCCAACGACAAATGCACGAATATCTTTACCACGGCTTTCTGCAACGAATTTCTGAATAAGAATGTTCTGCTTTTGACTTTGCAGCAACTCAATAATGGACTCAGCCGTTTTTACTGTTTCAGCAAGAAGCACACCGATACCCTGGGTTCCCTCAATCAATTTGATAATTACTGGTGCACCACCAACTCTTTCAATCGCAGGTAATACATCCTTCTTATCACGAACAAACGTGGTTTCTGGTATGCCAATATGGTGCTTTGCAAGTATTTGTAAACTACGTAATTTATCACGCGAATTTGTTATTCCATTAGCGGTATTAGCACAAAAAACATCCATCTCCTGAAACTGCCTAACAACTGCAGTACCATAATAGGTAATAGAGGCACCAATCCTCGGCAAAACAGCGTCATAAGACCGAAGTTGTTTTTGCCGAAAATACAGGTCTGGTGTTCCGCGTTTTAGGTCAATAGCAAATTTCAGTGTGTCCAATACCTTAACATCCATACCTCTGTCTAGAGCAGCTTCTTTAAGCCTGCGCGTGCTGTATGCCTTGAGTGATCTAGATAATATTGCTAATCTCATACTTGAACTCCCAAACCTTCAACCTGACTACTAATAACGATGTTGTTTTCTAAATCGGTCATTACATATCCTCACAATTGTTAGCCATACATTTACTCATACCGGATCGCATATAATACCAACCCATTGAAAAAGACAAGGTTTATTATTCTGGATATGCAAGAATATCCAAGCCTTACATTTCTAATGTAACCGTTTGCACTAGCAAAATACCTCAGCCTGGTAGAAAATCTGTTTATAAATTAACTAGAATAGACAACACAACACAACACAACACAACACAACACAACACTAGGCCCCATAAGTGAATCTAAACAGGCGGTTTTCATGGATTGCTATCTGATAGTAACAACAGACACATAATAGCCTTATCGTTAGTTATTTCATTTCAAGCTGGGAAAGGCCGCTGGCTCAAAGGCGCGGGAAACTCTTTAAGTATGATTAATTATTATTCGAAATAATTACGATTATTTGGCGCTAAAAAACGATACACTTACGGTGCTAAAAAATCACCTAAAACCATTTTAGTTTTTTGAAGAGCCACACTTGAAACACGATAATAAGGGCTAATATCGCCATAAATATCCAAAAAGCAGAATCATTTTCTGCACCAGGTATGCCGCCTACATTGATGCCGAGTAAACCCGTTAGAAACCCTAAAGGCAAAAATATAGCGGCAACGACTGAAAGCATATACATGTTTTTATTCAATCGATCAGACAGGCCTGTCACTAGTTCATCTTTAACAACTTGGGCTCTTTCACGTATCATGTCTAAATCTTCAACATAGCGAATAACATGATCTAATGCTTCCTGTATGCGACGCTTATGCATTTGGTCTAACCAAGGCTGATCAGAAACGCGCAGCCTTGCAATAACATCTCTTTGGGGGGCAATATATCGCTTAAACATAATAGCGTCTTTACGAATAGATGTGACAGCTTGTCGTTCGTTTGTATCTGGGTTTTCCATAACACTTTCTTCAACGCTATCCAATTTCTCATCAATTTCAGAAAAAATGGATTCCATACGCTCAAACAGATTAGCAATCAACATGGTAACAAAGTCACCACTATTTTTAGGACCTTTACCAACTTTTAGCCTCCCTTGAATATCAAGGACGGCCTTTAATTTGCGGCGTCGTAAACTAATAATATTGTCTTTATCAACCCATAAGCGCATCGATACCATGTCATTAGGTTCTGCGCCTTCATTTAAATTAACACCGCGTAAAATCAGTAGAGCGCCATAATCAAATTCAAGGATACGGGGTCTTGTTTCATCGGCACATAAGGCGTCTATAACCAGGCTATCTAAATGTGGGAAATGTTTTTCAAGCAAATGTCGACTTTGCGGGTGTTCAGCATCAAGGTGCACCCAAACTTGTCCCTCATCACTAATGGCATTAGAAATCTGCGCATCTTCCAGCAATGTACTCGAACCGTCACCATTCAGCCTACAGGCGTAAAGAATATGATTATTTTCCATTTAATATCCCCTCTAGTCCAGGTGCAGTGCGAATATGTAAATCCCTTTGTGGGAAAGAAATCTCTATTCCAGCTTCTTTAAAGGCGTCCCAAATTTGAAAGCGAACCTTGCTTGATATATCAAATACTTCACGAATATTACGAATAAAAAAACGTATCTCAAATATCAACGCACTGTCTGCAAAATCTTTAAAATAAATCGTCGGTTTAGGGTTATTCAGTATCTCATTATTACTGCTAATCAATTCTAAAAGAATATCTTGCACTTGCTGTGGGTTAGAAGAGTAGGAGACACCTACATTGATAATCACACGTCCAATTTTATCAGCATGTGTCCAGTTTTTTACCGATGATGAAATGAATTCAGAATTTGGCACAATAATCGATGTGCGATCAAATGTTTCAACGACCGTAGCGCGTACGCTAATTTTCTTTACAATTCCCTCACCGGAATTTGTAATAACCCAGTCTCCAACTTTAATGGGTCGTTCAAACAATAGAATAAGGCCAGAAACAAAATTACTCACAATGCTTTGTAAGCCAAAGCCGATACCAACAGATAATGCACCTGCAATCAATGCCAAGTTTGTTAAATCAAACCCCATCGTCGATATGCCGGCCATTAGCGCAATAATTAGCCCAACATAACCCAAAACTTGCGTTATCGACTGGCGAATACTGGCATCCATTTTAGTTTTAGGGAGAATTTTTTTCTCCAACAGACGTTGAATAAGGCGGGTTACAAACAACAAGATTAAAAAGACAATAAAAGCAATCCCAATGTTTGCGATCGAAACCGTCATCGTTCCAATTTTAAAACCAAAGAATGCTTGTTTTAACGTATCTTGGATGTAGAGCCATTCTGTGCCAAGAATACGGGCAATAAGAGGAAGGGATATAAATAATAAAATTAGATCCACTGATAACGAAAACCAGAAATAAATAAAGTGTTCTGAATCTTGATCAGTTTTTTCACGGACAAAATGTCGGTCTAACTTATAGAGATAAGGGCGGATAATTGCTCTTATCACCAGAAACGCTGCAAATAAAGAAAAGACTAGAACAAAACCTTCAAATATGTAGCGGCTTAGTGCAGCATAACCAAATGTATTGGCAACAATAATGCACAAGCTAATGGCTATAAAAACAATAAATGCCTGTCTTGGAAAGAAATAGTGCCTAGCGTCCTGTGGGGCTAACAAAATAAAGAAAGAGCACAGCCCTAATATGCATGCAAAGGTAGTTGTTACGATATAGCTTTGAACTACAGCAAACTCTAAAGGCATCCCCGTGATTTTGCCGCTAGCAAGCAACAGGGCATCTGCCGAATATATGAGTGCAACCATAAAAATGAGTAAGTGTGAATTTGCACGAATTATTTTCGCTTTTGAAAAGCGTTTCGTCATCAAATAGACAACAATCAAAAACCCTATAAGCAACAGGCTCTTATCAATAAAAAAACCATTAGACTCATTGATAACCTGCTGCGTAACCAATGTTTGATAAATGATAAACAACCCTAAGCCTAATGCCACCAGTGGCAACAGCAAAGACTGTGAAACCGTTGAAAAAATATCTGGCCTTTCTTCAACAGCTTGTAACTTTTTATGTAATCTTTTTCTGGATAATAGTGTTGCGACAAAAAACACTATAAAAAAGAGAAGACTAGCCGTGATTAAAGGAAACAGAACGCCTTTATCTATGTGTTTGAATGTGCGTTTATAGCCAGATAGTTGAGGAATATAGGTGTCTACTGCTCCCTTCAATAAAGCTATATTAAACGGCGATATTTGTCGTTCAAAGAGGCCATTTAAAAATAGGCTTCTTCTTAAAGAGGAGGCTTTTTCTAAAAGACGTGATGTTTTAGAGCTTAGAGCTTCAGCCTGTTTCAACACGCCTTCTGTTAAAAGAGCGTCCGTAGTTAACTCTGCGCGTAACCTCTGAATATTTTCAGGCTCACTTGATGGTTTTTCACCCTCTGGCACTACGCCAAGATCAGCAAGGTCAACCTGTGTGCTGTCATTAACTGGTTTAATAATAGCAACAATGTTTTGCAACTCAGAACGAGATAACCTAAGCGTTTGTCGAAATTTTAATAAACGAGCTTCATCAATAGCGCTTTCAGCAAGCTCTGGGGCAATAAGCTCAATCCTGGTTTGTAATTGCTTAAGTTGTAATTCAATTGCCTTTATATCAATAGCATCGTTCGCAACAGCCGAGGTAGACGCACATAAAACAAAGAAACACCAGCAAACAAAAAATCGCACAAAATTCATATCATATTTTCTCGACTATAAATACGGGGTAGATAATCGCATACAGCGCACATCCATTTCCATCCATTTGAAAACCAATAATTCAAGTTTAAACCCATCTTAGTATTTTCATAATAGCTGATATAGCACCTAATGTACTGCTCTAATAGAGCCAGACACATTAATGAGAGACAATAACCGTCAACCATTGAGGTGTTTATCATTGGTGAACCTGAGCCTGCCGTAGTTTATCGGGTGCATTAAATAAATGATAAATCAAAGGACTCATACTCAATTCATTTTTGGTTTAAACCGAATTACTTACCCAGTTATTGAATTAACATCTGAGGTTGTGGCGTTAGTTTAAGGCGGCCCGACTTCATACTAATGCAATAAAATCATTCATTTTGAATTAATGTGATTGGCCTATAATGCGCAATTTATTTTGGTGCTCTACGAGTTGAGTAAAATATATGGTTTATATGGTGGGACTTTAATGGGTGACTTATTGAAGACTAGAATCAATCTTCTAGTGTGTATTGTCTTGCTATGTGTTGCATTCCAGGCGCAGTCGTCTGGAATGTCTGTTGCGGTTGAGCTGGAGGGTGCTCCGAAGGGTAAAGCCGAAGTTTTACTCAGCGGTCTAAGTATCTACCGGCTAAAAGACAGCGAACGCTTAACGCAAAGGCAGCTCCAACAACTGCATCAAAAAGCGGTCGATGAATTAAGCGATATGCTGAAGGTTTATGGGTTTTATCAAGCTAAAATCAATAGTCAATTAATACAACAAAATGACCAATGGCGGGCGAGCTATCTAATTGACTTAGGTCAGCAGGTTAGTTTATTTAAAGTGCAGGTAACGGTGCAAGGTGAGGCTGAAACGGATAATAAATTTTCTGCTTTAGTGTCAAATTTTCCGTTAAAAGAAGGTGGTTTGTTTGACCACGATAGTTATGAATCCGCGAAAAAAAAGTTATTGCGACTGGGTGTGGAACGCGGCTACTTTGATGCTGAATTAAAGCAGCATAAAGTTGAGATCGACATGCTCATTAATACGGCAGTGGTTACTTTGTTTTATGACTCTGGGCCACGCTATAAGTTTGCTTCACTAGATGTGCCTGACACCGTTATTAGCCATCAAACCCTATCAAAATTAATTCCATTTAAAGCGGGTGATCCTTATTTCGCTGGAAAAGTACTGACGTTAAAAAAAAATCTAAAGAATGCTGCTTATTTTCGTGACGTTGAGGTCGATGTGCTGACTGACCAGCGACAAAATAATGAAGTAAAGCTTCGCGTTAGCCTTAGCGAAGAACTTCAGTATAAATATAATGCAGGTCTGGGGTTTGGCACCGATACTGGAGCCAGGATCAGTTTGGGTTGGGAAAATAAATACTTTAACTCCAGTGGGCACCGATTAAGTGCGGCAGCAAGGCTTTCTCAAACGGGTAACACCGTGACTGCGGATTATCAGATACCGCTATTGAGTGGGCTGGTCTCGGATATTGGATTCAGCAGTGAGTTTAAAACCGAAGACACCGATAGCACACAAAGCAGTTCCTTTGCTATTGGCAGTTACTATAAGGCTAAACGTTGGGGCTGGGGTGAAACTGGAAGCATTAAACTGTTGAGTGAAAGCTTTGATGTGTCAGACGATAGTAATACCTCAGTTATACTAATACCTAGTATTGGTTGGACTAAAACCTGGGCTGATGACAGCATTTATACAAAACAGGGTGGCAAACTATCTTTATCTTTATCAGGCGCCAGCGAGGCATTGTTATCAGATGTGAGTTTTGCACAAGTCGTGTTACGGGGTAAATATATCTACTCGTTCAACCACAGCGGACGATTGATAACCCGCGCAAATCTTGGTGCTACAGAGGTGAGTGATTTTGAAAAACTACCCAGCTCATTACGTTTTTTCGCCGGTGGCGATAACAGTATTCGTGGCTTTGATTTTCAATCATTGGGCCCACTCGGTGACGATGGAAATGTTGAAGGGGGGCGTTACTTAGCCACCGTTAGCGTGGAATATGAACACATGTTTACAGACAAATGGGGCGCTGCGGTCTTTACTGATGCTGGTAACGCTTATAACGGCGTCAACGACCCATTCGAGCATAGCGTAGGGCTTGGCTTGCGTTGGCGTTCACCGATTGGACTGATTCGGTTTGATGTAGCAAAAGCGCTGTCTGATAGCGATAATGGACTCGGCTTCCATTTGGTGATTGGGCCAGATTTATGATGCGTCGCTTAGTCATATCAACTCTCGTTATTGTTGCATTGCTGATTAGTGTTTTAGTGTGCTTGTTTACGACTGAAGTCGGCTTGTCAACATCGTCATCAATGCTGCAACGTTGGGTACCGGCTTTAAGTATTGAAAAAGTAACTGGACGACTTAATCAATCTGCGACACTTGAGGGGCTCGTCTATCGCGCCGCGGATCAGCAGCAATATCGAATCAATAAGTTGATTGTTAGCTTATCGCCTATCAGTTTATTGAGTGGTCGTATGACTGTTGATGTGCTGCAATTGGATGGTATTGAACTGACTCTGGGCAGCTCAGCGGAAAAACCGCTAGAGGATAACGCGTTCTTGCTAGCCGATCTTGCTTTGCCTATAGCATTCAATATCGCCGATTTACGCGTTGGTAACGTATCACTAATTAATGAGTCGTCACAAAAAAATACGGTCTTTACAGGTTTGTCTGCGTCGCTTAGCGCATCTGGGCAAACGTTAAACCTTAAACAATTAACGTTACAAAAGGACGCTGAAGCAAGCCTTGAAATAGAAGGTATTATCAGCCTGAACGGTACTGATCCGACGCATTTAAATTACCGTTGGCGTTTAGCAACGAACGCTAAACCGCTGTCAGCTGAAGGTCAGATTAAAGGCAATTTTGCAGACTTAACGATTGAGCAGCAACTGCTAGAACCGGTTCAATCCAAGCAAACCATTAAGGTAACGAAGTTATTGAGCGACTTTAATTGGACGGCTCAGGCGCAACTGGCAGCATTAACATGGTCGGATTTGATAGATGGACAACCAGGCGGACTTAGTAACGCCACGTTAACAGCGAGCGGCACTAAACGTAACGCCAAGGTGATAATTAACAGCCAACTTGTTGATCATGCCCTCGCTGACTTTAAATTAGATTTTAATGCCAATAGCGATGAGGCCGATAACTGGAAAATTAACGCCCAGCTCCTATCTTCAAGCAAGCTGGGATTGACTTTAGTGGGTTATGTTCGGCAACCATTTAAGCAACCTCAATTAGAATTAGAGGGTAACTGGCAACAAATACAGTGGCCTGTTGGAGCGGACAACATCCCTTTATTTAGCCGAAAAGGCAAGTTTTCGATACACGGCAAGGACGAGCAATATCGTATTGAAGCATTAGGTGATTTAGACATCGAGCAACAACACGCTACGTTCAGCTCTGAAATTGACTTTACAAAAGATCGATTAGTACTTAAACGTTTTGACCTTAAAGGCTTTGGTGGTCAGACAACCTTGAGCGGGGAAGTGTTATTTAATACAGAAAATCCCGTATATCAACTACAGGCCAAACTGATGAACTTAACCGTTCCCAGAGCCTTGAGTAAGGCATTGATGGTTATCAATAAGGGGGATATTGAACTATCAGGAACGATTGATGCACCGCTGCTGAATATTCAGGCTGAACTGCTGGTTGATACTAAACCCGTTAATTTAAACTTAACGTATCAGACAGATGCTAGCGGTAGCAACCAGCTAAATATACTTGCTAACATGAAAACGGCTCGCGCCAAATTTAATGGAACGGCACAGTTGAGCGATCTGTTTAAGCTAAATGGTGTCGTTAAGTTACATCAGGTCGATCCGAGCTTATTCGCAAAAGACTGGCCGGGGACGTTGTCAGGTGGTTGGCAAATGAGCGTAAATAAGCGTTCGGGAGATGGGTTTGATCTTAATATTAAAGCGCTAACTATTGACGGCACACTCAGGCAACGGCCGCTGCGAGTGACAGCCGATTTGAGTTACCTCAATGGGGCTATTAATGTTCCGTCGTTACAAATAAGTTCGGCTAAATCAGTGATCCGCGCGGAGGGCAGCTTAAAAGACAAGTTGGCTTTCAATTGGTGGTTGAATACACCAAACCTGGCAGATATTCACCCTGATTTAACGGGTCAATTACACGCCAATGGCAAACTGTCTGGCGATATGGATACGCCTTCAATAAGTACTAAATTGAACGGCAAAAACATTATATACACGGGCGTATTTCAGCTTGATAAAGTCGACTCCGAGGTGTTTGTTGATATGGCAAAGCAAGGCCGAATGGACGTAAACATCGCTTTTTCGGCTTTATCTTTGAAAGGTTCGCAAATTATAGACGGCAGCCTGTCGATGACTGGCCCAACAGATCAGCATAACGTTACGTTAAAGGCGAATGACAAAACAGCCAGCGTATTTGGTCGCGCATCAGGCGGTTTTACTGATCAGCAATGGCGAGGAAAATTCAGCGAACTCCACGTTAATCAGGAAGATGGCACTCAGTGGAAAGCGAAAAAATTTGGATCGATTGTGCTGGCGAAAAATCATTTCCAGATAGATCAGCAGTGTTTACAGGCTGCTCAAAGTGCCTTCTGTCTGCAAGCGAATTACAAAGAAAAAGGTGACTGGAAAAGCAAGTTTAGCTTGCAGGCAATACCGATGACGCTGGTGAATGCTTACACTGATTTTGTCGAGCCATTGCAAGGCGAAATAAACGCAGATATAGAATTAAACGGACAGGGACTTTACCCTACCGGTGGACGTGGTCAACTCAATGTACAAAAGGCCCGTCTATTATTAGATGCTGAGACAAAGGATCAAAAAATCATCCCACTAAAGCAACTAAGCCTTAGTTACCAATTAAGCGAAAAGAACAGTCTTATCGATTTGTTGCTGACACCCGATATTAAAGGTGTTAGTCCATTGACGGGACGTTTGTCGCTGTCTGATATTAAAACCGCAATACTGGATCCAGATAAGTCGACGGTATCGGGTTATTTAAAAACGACTGTAGCTGATTTGGCGGAAATTGATTCCTTACACGATGACTACGAGAATCTAAAAGGCCAGCTAACAGTTGATATTGGTGTCTCAGGGACGGTTAAAAAACCATTATTAAATGGCCTTCTGGCGCTTAACAACGGCCATGTCGAACTGCCGCGCTTAGGTATTAAGCTTGAAGACGTTCGCGTATTGGCTGAAAGTGATGCCCTCAACGTCATTAAGTTAAATTACCAGCTCAAATCTGGACAAGGGCAGTTAATTGGTGAAGCTGAGCTGAGCAATAGCAAACAAGGCTGGAATATTGTAAGCACAGCTAAAGGTAAGGATGTTCAAGTGTTAAACCTGCCTGAGGCATATGTAGTGGCTTCGCCCGATTTGTCCTTCGCGCTAAAAAATAATGCTTCCCAACTCTCAGGTACGGTTATTGTGCCGATTGCAGAACTGGTACCTTTGCAATTCAATTCCCCAGTGTCGGCGAGTGATGATGTGGTGGTGATAAACGGACAAAGTGAAAAGGCAGCCCAATCAATAGCCACGGATTTTAATGTGAACCTTACATTAGGCGATAAGGTTAAGGTCGAGGGATTAGGATTTGATGGCCGATTGTTAGGCAAACTATTAATCAGTGGCAATAGTAAAAAACTATTATTAGGCACTGGCGATATCGTCATTAAAGAAGGTAGTTACGTCGCCTATGGGCAAAAATTAGAGATTGATAACGGTAAAATTCATTTTACCGGCGGTGCTTTAGATAATCCCAGTCTGGATATTAAAGCGATTAGAAAAAGTGGAAAAGTTACCGCTGGCCTTCAGGTAACCGGTACCGCAGATGAACCTTTAGTCGGTCTCTTTTCTAGTCCCTCAATGAGTGATGACAATATATTGTCTTACCTAATGATTGGACGGCCACTGGCCAGTGCTTCAGCGGGTGATGCTGCAATCCTCGCTTCAGCGGCCACTGGCCTGGGTATTAAGGGGGGCAATATGTTAGGCGAACAAATCGCCAGTACCTTCGGTTTGGATTCGTTAGCAATCAATGGCAATGGTGGGGGCGATACCGCCTTACAAATAGGCAAATACCTCTCGCCTAAGTTATACCTGAGTTACGGTATTGGTTTGTTTGAACCGGTTAGTACCGTCAAGCTAAATTATGAACTCAATGAAAGTTGGTCGGTAAAAACGGAATCGGGTGTAGAGACCGAGGTCGATATCTTATATACAAAAGAAAGATAAATTCACCGACATTTACCGTGGGCTAACTTGCGCCTGGTCAAAGACTTTTCCCTATAAGTTGCTTTTTACATAATCGAATACGGTAATGGTTAACCCGTAGGCGCAAAATTGTGTGAATTTAAATAGCCTTAACCTGCTCAAGGATAAGACGCTTCGACGATGAAGAAGGGCGCAAAAATGAGCTTGCATTCCTTTTTACCGATACTGCGATATACCCCCTCAACAGAAGAGTCGATGGCGTTGAATAATATAGAAGCAGGCGCAATTATTATTGCGGGCAATGGCATGTGCACAGGTGGCCGTATACGGCATCATTTCAAGAACAATATATGGAAAAGGAAGGCACACGTAGTGATCGTCGGCTATCAAGCGGTTGGCACGCCTGGGCGATCTTTGGTGGATGGTGCAAAAACGTTTCATCACGGTGGTGATGATATTGCTGTTCAGGCGACTATTCATACCTTAGGCGGGTTTTCTGCCCACGCCAGCCAATCGCAACTGGTCGACTGGATAAGTCACTTCAAAACACCACACCCCAGGTTATATCTCGTCCACGGTGAAACGGAGACCAAATCAACTTTCCAAAAACACCTGGCAGGTGTTGGCTGGTCAGCCGAAATACCGCATGAAGGTGAAAGTATTACGTTTTAAATATAAAGCTCTATGGCTTTTACTTTAGACTGGTTAAGAAAGGTGGGGGAGTAGTTCCTTGTTTGGTCTTTATTATAAGATGACAGGGTATTATAGTTCGGACAAGTGCCCGCTTTTCTTTCGGTGTATATGTAAGGGAATTACAGGGACTTTTTGTTCCTACTAATAACTTGTTATAAATCATGAAAAAGTTTACTTTGAGTTTGAAAGAGCAGAAATATAATTACGGTGCATATGCATGGGTTATTTTTGACAAGGAATCTAATTTAGCCGTTAAGGTATTTAAAAAAAGGAATAGTACTGAACACGCTAGGAATGTTTTTAAATCAGAAGTAAAGGCATATGAAATAGCAATGCGCCAAGATGAAATAAGGTCATTGGTACCTTTGTTTCACGGTGAAGTTCATATAGACAAGCTTGAGAATGCAACAGAAACCTTTCATAGAGATATGGCATATGCGATGTCAATAGAACAAGATATGTTTGTAAAAATAGGAGTTATTGATAGCTTTGAAAGGACAAGAATTACAGAACTCTTTAGAAAATTTGGAATCAATTATACCAAAGATGCCTCTGTTCTACTTAATGATGAAAACGAAGTAGTGAAAATAATTGATTTTGCAACAGAGGAATTTGAATTGTGGCATCAAGAATAATGACTTATAACAATTCGCTCAAGCAGGGTCGCATAAAAGACATGCGCCCCTTAGCTTAACCGTTAGAACTCAACAATTACTAAGGCATACGATGTTACTAAAATCAATAAAAGCAAAGAATATTCTTCCCATTCTGCGTTTTGATGTCGAAAACTTGTCAGATGTCGTAGTCCTTGCTGGCCGGAATGGTGTCGGTAAAACCAGACTATTGCAGGCACTAATTAATGGGTTCCAGAATCCGGTAGGGCAGAAAAATATTCAATATATAATTGAAGCCACTAATGATGAAGAAAGATCGAAATGGGGTAAAAGTATATTAGATACTGGTATACCTCAAGATGCGCAGCTGCTCCAATCTACTCTCCATGAAAATAGGTTTAGAAGAAATTGGCGCGGAAGTGTAATAAATATTGAAAGTGACAGATCAATACAGAAAATAAACCCATATGCATTCACGTTCGACGCTGTCGACCCAGATAAGGAGCAAATTGGCTGGAATTTTATGCTTGGCGGAATGAGGAGTAGGCATCAAGATACCCTTCATTCTATTTTCAGAAAAGTTCATGCACATAGAAACAAAATCTCGACCTTGGCAGAGAAGTTAATCCGTGAAGGAAAGTCTTCTATGGAGCTCAACTTCCCTGATCCATTGGAAAAGTTTAAGCATGCTTTCAGGCGGTTGCTGGCTCCAAAAGAGCTTCTTGATGCGGATTTACAATCGCAACAATTAAAATATTCTATTGGTGAGCAGGAGTTATTGTTAAACACACTTAGCTCAGGAGAAAGAGAGGTAGTCAATATAGTTTTTGATTTTATTCTCAGAAACCCAAGCGATTGCATAGTATTTTTTGATGAGCCAGAGATTCACCTGCACCCTGAATTAAGTTACAAACTTATTCAAACATTGACAAGTCTTGGTGATAACAACCAGTTTATATTTTGTACTCACTCACCTGACATAATAACTGCTTCACTCGAACATTCGGTTATATTTGTTGCCCCGCCGCAGGATGCTAATACTAATCAAGCAATTACAGTATCCGAGGATGATGAAACAAATCGAGCACTTAAACTTCTAGGTCAATCTGTAGGGGTAATTGCTTTAGGCAAAAAAATCGTTCTGATAGAAGGTGAGCACGCAAGTCTAGATAAACAAACATATGGCGCTATTTTGAAAGATAACTTCCCAGAGTTAGTTTTAGTTCCTAGCGGCGGAAAAGGGCTTATTAAATCATTTTCTCTTCTTCTAAAAGAAGTGCTAGAAAAGTCTATTTGGGGAGTAGAATTTTTTATGTTGTGTGACAGGGATGTCATTCCTTTGTCCAAAACTGAAGCGGAGCTCGGAAATGGTAGATTTCAAACCATACGAAAATATCATCTCGAGAACTACTTTTTAGATGCGGACGTTATTTCAAAGGTATTTCAAAATATAGAACCGGAAGGATCTTGGCTTCGTTCATCAGAATCTATAAACGATAAGTTGAAAGAAATTGCTAAAGAAATGGTCTCATATTCTGTGGCCTTGTATGCAACTGCCTATTTTCGCGAACAAGTAGGCAATATCGACTTAATGCCAAAAGATTGCCATAAAAAAACGAAAGAAGAGCTAGTTGCTCTGATATTAGCAAAGTCAGAGTTAGAACTGCAGCGAGTGGGACATAGTATGACGCCAGATGTCATATCGAATTATGTAAATGATACTGCACAAAAATTGGAAGAAAGTGTGGGCAATGGTGATGGCTGGAAGGATCTGATTCCTGGGAAGAGAATATTAAACGTATTTGCAAGCAAAGCTAATATTTCTGTTGGAAGATTGAAAAGAGCATATATTGTTGAGGCGGCAAAAGTTGAAAACAATCCTTTTCAAGATATTATAGACATATTCTCTGATTTCAACTCAATGGAGTGAAAATGAGTTCTAACAATTACTTGCACACGGACAAAATAAAGCTACGTTGCTTCGCTCCTCCGCTTTATTTTGCCAGTGAAGCAAGACGTTATACGGAGAAAACATAGATGGAGACAATTTTTCATTACTGTTCATCATCTACATTCACATCGATTATCTCTAATAATTCCATTTGGTTATCATCTTTATCTTTATCAAATGACACTATGGAGGGACGTTTCGTTGCACAAACATTCGATAAGCTACTTGCGAAATCGGATGTAGATGCTGAAGAAGCTGAAGAAATTCGAAAAGCTCTCCGTATCACAGGAGAGCTTTTCGACGGCCTTGGTTTTTGTCTATCTGAGAAACCAGACCTTTTAAGTCAATGGAGAGGTTACGCAGATGATGGACAAGGATTCTCCATTGGCTTTAATAAAGAATACCTTGATGAACTTTCAAATATAAAAGATAAAAATGTACCTAGCTTTAAGCTTAAAAAAGTATTTTATGAGCCAGTCGAGCATGAAGCGGAACTTAAACCCATATTTGATGAAATAATGAAACTCGTAGAAAGCGGGAAATTAAAAAAGCCAAAATATGGTTTGTTAACTATGCCTAGTGATGATGAATTAAAAACTAAGAATGACGAGTATTTAAAATCAATAAATGATTTATGGTCTAAGGCTATTAGAACATTACCTAATATACACATACTTAAAAATAAGGCTTTTTCAGAAGAAGTTGAGTGGAGACTTATATCGTACTTATTAAAAGAGTCTGGTGACTCAGCTTTATTCAGGTCATCTGGGAACAGACTAGTTCCGTATAGAGAATTTAAATTAAAACCACTATCTTCAAATGCAATTAACGAGGTATATATTGGGCCAAAAAACATTACGCCTTATTTTGTTGTAGAGAAATTTTTATTATTAAACGGATTTCAAGGTGTAACAATAAATAAATCGGAAGCTACATACCGTTAACCTAATGGCATATAAGCGTATAACAAGTCAATTAGTGCGACCGCAAAAAGCGCGTCGCCTTATTTCAAACGTTAAGTATCTAAAGGTGCATCGTGCAGCATTCAAAAAATAAATTTTCTAGGGTTAGCGGCATTGCGAGCACTTACATTCATCTGAAAGACATGCCGCGCGGCCTATCTTTAGAGGAAGCACATGAGTACCTTGAGAGAATCGCAAGGAAGTGGGCAAAACTACAATACAACCGTGAATTTGACGTTAATGTTCTAGTAGAAGAAGGATCATTAATCGGGCGAATTGTCCTAAGTGGGGTCACAATATATGGATTAGTAGCTGGTTATGGCTCATTTCGTAGTGGCATTGACCACATTGTTGAGGACGGCCACGCTTTTTCAAGTCATGTAATCGATCAGTTCGAAAATGACTATCACATAACTGACGATGCAATTATTCGCGCTGAGCGTAGGTTAGGTGTACCAGGTAAAATTCAACGCTTTTTCGTTCGCCTCGATGGATTAAATTCTGATGATCTCAGCCGAAATGAAAGAGAAGTTGAGATAGAGAAGCTCCAACAAGAATTTATCAAAATCATTGAGCTTCTACCTGACGATCGAGATCGAGCTATTTTCCAGGAAGCCGCCAACTCGGAACCGCACGAAACCAATGAACTGATTGATAGACAACCTCCGAACGTTCCATTTGAATGGCCCTTTGATCCCTTCCCAATCCCGGAAGGCGGGAATGTGCCGAGAATTGCCGGGCCTAGAAATGAAGATACTTAACAAGTTGCTGTTGTCGCCATGCTGTGCATGGCTGGGACAGCCTACACTGTGTTGCGGCAGCCCCAAAGCAATGCGTTAGGTTTATGGAGGCAACGGAACTAAGGGGTCAAGTCTTGAATCATGAATTTTCTCGTCGATTATACTAGGCCTCTATGGCTAGACCCTTACGAATATAATCAAAAAAGCCAGTCTCCATTGACTTCTTTGACTTTATTGGCTTAACTGCTAGAATTCCAATTGTTAAAAGGCTTTGTTAATGCAAAGCGTTGAGTTTAAAACATTTGTTCAGAAACCGACGATGACAAAAAAACTGTTGATTCTACTCATATTGATGATGGTGATAGCGCCAGTCGCTTCAGCGTCTAGCCATTGTTCGAATATGGCTACTGATATGGATGTCGTTGATTCAACTGATGTGCAGGAAACTAGTGGACATGAGCACCATGCGCAAGCCGATACTCTTCCTGTTGATAGTGATAGCTGTGACTGCGCAGCCAGCATGGATTGCGCCGGTCACGTTTGTGCTTATGTGATGCCGTATGACGTTGCGGCAAGTCGTTCTATAGTACTCACTGGTTTCTTAACGCTCGATCACACCTTTCCCCTCAGCGAAACCATTTCTCCTGAAATAAGACCCCCCAGCCTAAGCGTATAACAGAGGGCTAGTCCGTCTGCTGTTTTTAAACGGCCAGGTATTTACAAGAATATTCCTACCGTTTACGCCAGTGACGAACTTCGTTCATTGCCCTCTAAAGTTTTTCGATGCTAATTCATTATCGATTTTTATACGCTTGAGGACATTATGGTTTTATTTAAGAAACTGGCACTACTAACAATACTTTTAGTTTTATCCAGCACCGCCAGTGCTGAAGAGGCTAGCGTCTTAACGCTAGAGATGGCGCTCGGTATTGCCGTTCAGAACAACCCAGGTCTGGCTGAAATGCGCGCCCGTTCCGACGCAATGGCGGCGATCCCATCACAGGTGGGAACCTTGCCTGACCCGATGATCAGTTTTAACGCCTTAAATTTTCCGGTTGATACCTTTGATATTGATCAGGAAAATATGACGCAGCTGCAAACGGGACTGTCTCAGTTGATTCCGTTCCCTGGCAAATTGGCGCTGCGTGAAGAGGGTGCAGAGCACGAAGCCGAGGCGGCTAATCATAACGTTACAGAAACTCGTTGGTTTTTACTGCGAGACGTTAAAAAAACCTGGTGGGCTATTTTTTATTTAGATCACGCGCTAGAGATTATTTCTGCTAATCAGGATTTGTTACGGCAGTTTGTTCAAATCGCACAAACTAAATATCAGGTGGGTGAGGGACTGCAGCAGGACGTTTTATTAGCGCAACTGGAACTATCTAAGTTACTGGACAATAAACTCAGCTTACAAGCCGCAAGAGACAGGGTTAGGGCGCAATTAAATGCCTTGCTTGACCGATCAGCTGAACAGCAAATTAATATGCCAGCGATGGTTTTAGAGAAGTTGCCCAAATTACGAGCAGAAGCAGAACTATTTCAGTTCGCAGAAAATTATCGGGCTTTACTGGCTGCTCAGCGTGAATCTATTAATGCGGCGCAATCACGCTTAGACCTTGCGAAAAAAGACTTCTATCCAGACTTCAACGTAGGGGCTTTTTATAGCGTCCGAGATGATATGCCATCCGGGCCTGATAGAGCCGATTTTCTCAGTTTAAGACTGAGTATGAATCTGCCTATTTTTACCGACACCAAGCAGCAAAAAGCGGTAGATCAACGAAATAAAGAATTATTGCAGCGTAAGTTCAACTTGCGGGATAAATGGAACCGCGTACGCGCTGAGATATCAACGGCTTATAGCTATTACCAAAAAAGCAGCCAGCAGGTTGAGCTATTCAAAAGCGGCATTATTCCTCAGGCGCGGCAAACCGTCGCGTCAATGCTTGCGGGATATCAGGTCGATAAGGTCGATTTTCTAAATCTGATACGCAGTCAAATCACGCTTTATAACTACGAAACGCAATACTGGAAGGCACTAACAGAAGCTAATCAGGCATTGGCAGAATTAACCGCCGTTGTTGGCAAGGAAGAGATTTATGAATAATAAAATAATAGTGATTATGGCACCTGCTTTATTATTGGCAGGATTGACGGCTGGTTATTGGTTGGCTGGAATGAATCAGCATAAAGAGGCAGCTAGTTCAGAGGCGATGGAACCGAGCATTCTTTTCTACCGTAACCCAATGAACCCGGACATTACTTCGCCGTTGCCAGCAAAAGATGATATGGGCATGGATTACTTACCCGTGTATGCGGAAGAAGAAACGCCCAAAGTAGCGAAAATTCTGTTTTATCGTAACCCTATGAACCCTGATATTACCTCAGCAACACCGGCTCAGGATGATATGGGGATGGATTATATCCCCGTTTTTGCTGATACCAGTAACGACGACGAAGCGCCGGCGGGCACGGTTAAAATTGACGGTGTGACGACTCAAAATATCGGTGTGCGAACAGCAAAAGCCGTTGAATTGGCCTTGTCGCATACCGTTCGAGCCGTTGGCAGGGTGGCCTATGACGAAGAAAAAATGTTGCATTTACACCCTAAAACCGAAGGCTGGATTGAAAAGATGCACGTTGATAAAACCGGTCAATGGGTAAAAGAGGACACGGATTTATTGAGTATTTATTCTCCACAGCTGGTCACCAGTCAACAAGAATACTTACTCGCGCTAAATAATTTGAAGGCGCTTGAAAAAAGTCCAATCGAAGACATACGGCGCGGCGCTGAAGCGTTGGTAAAAAGCGCACGTGAACGATTGAAGTTGCTAGATTTTCCTGCGCACCAGATGCGGGAGTTAGATAAAAGCCGACAGATCAAAAAGAGCATTCATATACATACGCCAACGGAAGGTATTGTGATGAAGATAGGCGCCCGTGAGGGGCAGTTCGTCACGCCTAAAACTGAGATATATATGATCGCCGATTTACGCAAAGTATGGGTGTACGCCAATATTTACGAATATGAACTACCGTGGGTTAAAGAGGGTGATTCGGTGGAGATGCAGTTAGTCGGTATTCCAGGGCGAGTTTATAAAGGACACCTGGCCTATATCTATCCCTACGCTGAATCTAAAACACGGACCATTAAGGTGCGCTTAGTGTTTGATAACCCTGACCTCCTTTTAAAACCAAATATGTTTGCAGACCTGACTATTAACGCTGGTAAACGGGCAAATGCGGTGGTGATTCCATCAGAAGCGGTGATCCGTTCAGGTTCTCGCAATCAGGTCTTTGTCGTTCGAGGTCCAGGGAAATTTGAACCGCGTCTGGTCAGACTAGGGCTGGATTCAAATGGACGGGTCGAAGTGCTTGAAGGTGTTAAAGCGGGAGAGGAAGTCGTTACCTCAGCGCAATTTTTAATCGATTCAGAATCGAAGCTACGTGAAGCGACGGCGAAAATGTTACAGCTGATGGATGAAAAGAAACAAATGGACGCAACATCAGCTTCAAATAAGCAGGGCGACTCTATGGAGATGAACGATGATTAATGCAATTATCAATGCCTCCATAAAAGACCGTTTTATGGTATTAATTGCGACGCTGATTATCGCTGTGGCCGGTTTATGGAGTTATAACAATACGTTTTTAGACGCTATTCCTGATTTATCCGACGTGCAAGTGATTGTTTTTACGAAGTATTCAGGCCAAGCACCGCAAGTCGTTGAAGATCAGGTGACCTACCCGTTGACCACCGCGATGCTGTCGGTACCACATTCTAAAATCGTTCGTGGTTATTCTTTTTTTGGTTTGTCGTTTGTCTACATCATTTTTGAAGACGGTACCGATATGTACTGGGCTCGATCGCGCGTGCTGGAGTCGCTGAATTTTGTTAGCAGTAAACTACCCGAAGGCGTAACGCCGACCCTGGGTCCAGATGCTACTGGCGTTGGTTGGGTTTATGAGTACGCTCTGGTGGATAAAACCGGTCAGCATGATTTGGCGCAACTGCGTTCAATTCAAGATTGGTATTTGCGTTACCCCTTACAGACCGTAGCGGGTGTTGCCGAGGTCGCTTCGGTGGGCGGTTTCGTTAAACAATATCAGGTTGAGGTTGATCCCAATGCGCTACAGGCTTATGGCATTCCGTTATCGAAAGTCAAACATGCTATCAAACGCTCGAATAATGACGTCGGTGGCCGTTTAATAGAAATGGCAGAAACCGAATATATGGTTCGCGGTTTGGGCTATATCCAGTCACTAGAAGATTTAAATAGTATCCCTGTCGGCGTCGATAGCAACGGCACACCGATTCGTTTGCAGGATATCGCAAACGTCCATATCGGGCCAGAGCTTAGACGTGGGGTGGTGGAACTAAACGGCGAAGGTGAGGTGGCGGGTGGCGTTGTGATTATGCGTTACGGCGAGAATGCCTTATCCACCATCCAGGGTGTACGCAAAAAACTGGAAGAGCTGAAGCAGGGCTTACCCGCTGGCGTCGAGATCGTTCCAGTATATGACAGGGGCAACTTGATAGAAGGAGCTGTCGCCAGTTTAAATACATCGCTATTACAAGAATTAGCCATCGTCAGTTTGGTCGTCATGCTGTTTTTATTACACGCACGCTCTGCGCTAGTCGCGATTATTACCTTACCGTTAGGCATTTTAATGGCCTTTATCGTGATGAAATTTCAGGGGCTTAACGCGAATATCATGTCTTTGGGTGGTATTGCGATCACCATTGGGACGATGGTCGATGGCGCTATCGTTATGGTGGAAAATGCGCATAAACACCTGGAACAGTCTGCGGCCAAAAAAGGAGCAGATTTAACCATTGACGAGCGGTGGACGGCGATCGCTAACGCTTCACGCGAAGTGGGCCCTGCGTTGTTTTTTTCCTTATTGATTATCACGGTTTCTTTCCTACCCATTTTTACCATGCAGGCGCAAGAAGGACGGATGTTCAGTCCATTAGCCTTTACCGCAGCGTATGCGATGGCCGCTTCGGCGATACTCGCGGTGACCCTGGTGCCGGTGATGATGGGTTACTTTATTCGTGGAAAAATTATTTCCGAACGTAAAAACCCGGTCAATCGTTTATTACACGCCGTTCATACGCCGTTATTAAAAATGGCGATGCAATGGCGTAAAGTGACCGTTGTTTTAGCGCTTGGCTTATTGGTACTAACGCTTTATCCCTACTCAAAACTCGGCAGCGAATTTATGCCGCCGCTCGATGAGGGAGATATTTTGTATATGCCAACGACTTTCCCGGGCATCTCCATCACCAAGGCAAAGGAACTGTTGCAGCAGACGGACAAGATTATTAAAACCTTTCCGGAAGTGCATCACGTATTCGGTAAGGTAGGTAGGGCAGAAACGGCCACCGACGCCGCGCCACTATCGATGATAGAAACGACGATTAGCCTTAAACCGAAAGAAGAATGGCCTGATCCCGATAAAACCACCAAGCAATTAATGAGTGAAATGGATCAGGCGATTAAGTTTCCAGGGCTTGCTAATGCCTGGACGATGCCGATTAAAACGCGGATTGATATGTTATCAACGGGCATTAAAACGCCTGTGGGTATCAAGGTTTCCGGGCCGGATTTAAACGTACTGCAAACTATTTCCGGCGAAATTGAACGGGCCATGAAGACGATTCCCGAAACGACTTCAGCGTTTGGTGATCGCGCGGTAGGGGGTTATTACCTTGATTTTGATATCAACCGTGAAGCGGCTTCTCGTTATGGTTTAACGGTGGGCGACGTGCAAGACGTTATACAAAGTGCTATCGGCGGGATGAATATTACCGAAACCGTAGAAGGGCTAGAGCGTTACCCGGTCAACCTGCGTTACCCACGTGAATTACGTGATGACTTTGAAAGCTTGAAGCGGGTGCTGATTCCCACACCGACGGGTAGTCAAATACCACTCGTGCAAGTAGCTGAGTTGAACTTCAGGCGTGGCCCACCGGTTATTAAGAGCGAGAATTCTCGGCCGAACGCCTGGATATACGTCGATATTAATACCTCTGATATTGGCGGTTTTGTCACCAAAGCGAAACGGGTTTTGGCAGAAAATGTGACCATTCCAGCGGGTTATACGGTGGTTTGGTCCGGCCAATTTGAATATATGGAAAGGGCGGCGAAACGTCTGAAAATAGTGGTACCCGCTACCCTTGTCATCATTTTCTTGCTGCTTTATATCCATTTTCGTAATGCCATTGAGCCGATTATCGTCATGTTGGCACTGCCGTTTGGCGTTATCGGTGGTATCTGGATGATCTATTTAAATGATTACAATTTATCCGTTGCCGTTTATGTGGGCTTTATTGCTCTAGCGGGGATGGCGGCAGAAATTGGCGTGCTGGTACTCAGCTTCATTGATATGGAAATTGCAAAACGCCGCACGGCGAGTTCAGAGCCACTATCAACGGCAGAAATTAGAGAAGCGACGCATTCGGCAACCTCTATGCGCGTCCGTCCCGTCGTTATGACCGCAGTCTCCACCATGGCGGGGCTGGTTCCGATTATGCTCAGTAGTGGAATAGGATCAGATGTAACGCACCGTATAGCCGCTCCGATGTTGGGCGGTATGCTGACTGTATTGATATTAAACCTGCTGGTACTGCCGGTTATTTATAGCTTTGTCTTGCAACACCAGGAAAGCCAAAAAAACAAATGGTTAACATTGGAAAATGATAACGGTGAAAAGCTCAGGGGATAGGCATATTTATTAATGCTTAAGTGTCGAGGAGGTTTCCAGCTGGAAGAATTACACGGCAATTATAAGATGACGGGTATCTTAACGTTTAGTAATACATAGACTTTAGGCTGATGCTAATTACCCTTTGTGTTGTAGAACTTTAAAGGCGAAGTGAATTGCTATCCGTGTGTTATATATCAAGTAGATTTTCTTGTAACGCCAAATGCACTAATTCGGCAGTGGTGGTCACATTGAGACTTTTTTTAGTTTTACTCAAATAATTGGATACGGTTTTTTTAGATAAATGCATTTCGTTAGATATCTCACCAATGGATTGCCCCCTGGTTAAGCGTAAAAAAACGTCAAACTCCTTGGAGGTGAGCGCTGATAATGCAGAAATCTTTTGAGGGCCAAGCTGGCTTAATGCAATTTTATCGGCTATATCAGGACTGATAAATCTCTTGCCTTTTACAACCTCAGCTAAAGCTTGCATTAGAATAACCCCACTACTTGACTTGGTAACATACCCAGTAGCGCCTGCCTTGAAACACCTTTCAACCAGACTTTGGTGATCATACAATGAGGCAACTAAAATATACGCCTTTTCCTGGTGGTTGATAATGCGATGGATAGAACTCGCTATTCCTATGCCAGGCATCATCACATCAATGACGACTAGATCAGGTAGAAATTCTTTAAAAAGATTAACGGCTTCCTCGCCATTACAAGCCTCAGCTACGACTTCGTGTAAGCCTGTCGATTCAAAAAGGCGTCGATAACCTGATCGAACTATTGGGTGGTCATCTGCAATTAGTATACGACTCATTCCTTTACAATATTCCTATTTATCAAACATAAGGTAACTGTACATGAATTTGAGCCCCACCTGCTGACGAGTCTCCACGATACAATGAACCGCCCAGTGATCTCACTCGCTCATTCATATATTTTAAGCCTAAACAACGGTTGTTGAATGTTTTAGGAAATCCACAGCCGTTATCAGAAATAACTAAGTCAACAATAAAACCACTACCTTTATTATTAATGAATTCTTTTGTAATCAACTTATTGTCTTGTTGTTCCATTTTATAAATGGAGAAGGCTGCTTGAACTTCTGTCGCCCCTGAGTGCCGAGTAATATTAGTCAACGCTTCTTGTGTCACGCGATATAGCATTTCTTTAATGTCTAAAGGCAGATCAGAATCTACCTTAGCGTTTAAAGTTATTTGACCTATAACATTTCGATTCCTCTTATTCCAATCAGAAAATAAATCTTGAAGCATTTCATTAACTGTCAAATGTAAAATAACAGTGCGTGGATTTAGTCGGATGCTGATATTCCTGATAGTTTTAAGAAATTTTTCGGATAGTTTTATAATGTCGTTGATAGTTTCAGTTTCAGAAGCTGATCGCCCATTTTCCTGAATAGCTAAAAAATCTGCATTTAACTTAATTGCCGTACCTATTTGTCCTATTTCATCGTGCAAATCCTGAGACAGCTGTCGTCGTTCGTTATCTGTCGCGATAACGATATCCTGAGTGAGTTTTTTATTTTCTTCGAGTAGCTTACCTAAAGACAACGTCGTATTTTTTAAAGCGGTGACGTCAACGGATGTTTTTATGGCGACAAACCTTCCATCATCCCAACGCATAACTTGATCGCAGCATTGAAACCATTTTTTTTTCATTAAGTTTAGGTAAGTCGAGTGGCGGATTCCCGTTGGTTGGCCTTTCTCGTTTATTAAGTTTTTATTCGTACAAAATTCACAAACTTTATTTTGTCCTTTTTGTAGCACCTTCCAGCATTTCTTTCCAACAACGGAACCAAATAAATCGACGATTTTTTTGTTGGCAAAAATTATTTCTTCAGTCATTAGATCAACTATATAAATAGGTTCGTCGATAGTATCTAAGATATTTTTTAATAACGTATTATCGGATGATTTATCACTCTGGGTTTTACTGTTTAAAGCCGTTAAGGTGTTTTTTTCCAGAAGACCAATAAGTTCTTTTTTTGATAGTGCTGAATAGAGTGTCATTTTTTTAGTTAACCTTTAAATCATAGAATTACAGCGATTTTTAATCGTTTGGTTTTTAATTTAGTAACTCTTGTTGGAATTTTAAGTTAAATATTAAGACAAAAATTTTATTTTAAGGCCGAAAAAGTTAAATGGTTGAATTCATGAGAAATGCCCGTATTAAATTGGGAATACTTCCCATGTTTATTTTTTAGTTGCTCATCTATGCTTTCAATGTGATTTAAGTATTTTAAATGTATCAAAAGGAGAGGATTGTATGATTTTAAAAAACAAAAAATATTGCAGAGTGGCAGGTAACTTTATCGCTCATAAGTACCTATCTTCATTGTCGGGCTTATCTCTTAAAACACTTTATCTTTAAGTAGCATTTATTATGCTGACTGCGGCTGTTTTTTTTGAGGAATCATCATTAGGGATGATGTTTACCGATAAAAATATGAACATCACACTAGTTAATGAAGCGTTTACTAATATAACTGGGTATTTAGCCGAAGAAGCCATTAACCAGAAACCCACAATACTTAATTCAGGTAAACAAGACAGGGTTTTTTATCAACAGATGTGGTATTCCATCAATTCCAATGGATATTGGACAGGTGAAATATGGAATAGACGGAAAAACGGTGAAATTTATCCGGAGCTGATGACAATAAACGTAATTTATAGAGATGACGGCGAACAAAAAGGATTTATTGCAGTTTTTTCGGATATTTCTAATGTAAAAAGTGGGGGGAATAATCTTGGGTATTTGGCAAGTCACGACCCATTAACGGGCCTGCCTAATAGGCTTTTTATAAGTTCCCAATTTGAAACGGCGATAGAAAGGGCGAAGCGAAACGACTCAGTGTTAGCGCTACTTTTTATCGATCTTGATAATTTTAAACCAGTGAATGATGTCTTTGGTCATTCAGTCGGTGACACAGTATTACAGAAGGTTGCCGAGCGTCTTGTCGCGCAATTAAGAAAATCGGAAACGGTATCCCGTTGGGGCGGGGATGAGTTTATTGTTGTATTAGAAGATATAGAATCAGCTGCGAATATATCGTTGGTCGCGGCTAAATTATTAAACGCTATCAGTAGTCCTTTTATTGTTGATCGGAATGAAATATTTATCGGCTGTAGTATCGGTGTTTCAGTGCTATCTGAAAATTTACAGAGTAATGAATCTGATGCTTTAGTTCGAAATGCAGGCACGGCCATGTATCAAGCTAAAAAAGATGGGGGTAATAAATATCACTTTTATGATGAGGAGATGGAGAAGGCGCTACATCACAGGTTGTTTTTAGAAAGAGAATTACACAATGCTATAGAAAACGACGAACTTGAGCTCCATTATCAAGCAAAGTTCTGTACGAAAACGCAAAAAATCCAAGGGGTAGAGGCATTAATACGCTGGTTACACCCAGTGAAAGGATTCATTCCTCCCGATCAGTTTATCCCTATTGCCGAGGAGACAGGCCTAATTATTCCAATAGGGGATTGGGTGATTCGCACAGCTTGCCAGCAAGCACTAATCTGGATAAAAGAAGGAACACCAGTTCAGGTCGCAGTGAATGTCTCTGCAAGGCAGCTCAATAGCGGGAATCTTCATGAGGAGATCGAGTCTATTTTGTCAGAAACGGGCTTGCCTCCACACTTGCTAGAAATAGAATTAACAGAGAGCCTGCTGATAAAGAATGTTTCGGAAACTGTTTTTTTACTGGATAAGTTAACAGAGCTCGGTGTCTCCATAGCGATTGATGACTTTGGTACAGGTTTCTCATCGCTGAGCTATTTAACGCAGTTTCCTGTAAAAAAACTAAAAATAGATCGTTGTTTTGTTCAGAAAATCTCTTCAGATAGCGCTGATAGGCGTTTGGTAAATGCCATTGTAGCGTTGGCACATTCAATCGACCTTGAAGTGGTAGCGGAAGGAATCGAAACAACGGAACAATTGACGTATTTTAAAGAAATTAAATGTGACTTCGTTCAGGGCTTTTTATTAGCGAAACCCGTTGAGGCTGAATTAATGAAATTCACCGCATGATTTTAAAAATTCTAATGGAATGAAATATCGTCAATGGGGACTAACTGACGGCATAGAAAGGTCATGGAATAGTGTCCTTTTGAATAGATAGAATAAAAATAGCTCTAGAAATAATTGATCACTTAAAAAGGAAAATATGTGAAAAATAATCAACCTGTAACGGGTGTAAATAAAGATTTTAAGGCAGACGTTAACCTCCTTTCAACGACTAATCTAAAAGGCAGCATAACGTATACAAATCCTGAGTTTACTGAAATTAGCGGTTTTAGCGAGGATGAGTTAAAAGATAAAAATCATAATATAGTCCGCCACCCGGATATGCCTCCAGCTGCCTTTGAGAATTTATGGACTGACATTAAAGCCGGTAAACCATGGATGGGCATAGTAAAGAATCGTTGTAAAAATGGTGATCATTATTGGGTAGATGCATATGTGATGCCTATTCAGCAAAATGGCGTAACCGTTGAATACCAGTCCGTGCGATTCAAACCAAAACCAGAAGCGGTTGGACGTGCAACGCAATTATATAAAAAATTACAAAAAAAAAGAGGAGTCCGAGATAAGCTAAATATCCAGTTGAGTTTAAAAAACAAACTGCTTTTAAGTGCTTTTATATCACTACTGCCTGTATTCATTACCACTCAAGTAGAAAACCTTGTTCAGTACAGCCTGTTAGGGTTTGTGACTTCCTTGTTGTGTATTCTGGCAAGTAATATATGGTTAATGGGTCCTTTTGACGGCCTGGTTAAGGAAGCAAAAGAGATCTTTGATAACCCTTTAATGAATCGAGTTTATACAGGCCGTAATGATGAGTTCGGGCAGATACAACTCGCACTAAAAATGCAACATTCGCAAATTGATTCGATAGTTGGTCGTTTGAGCGATACGACGCGAATTCTGGCTGATATTGCCATTGAAACGGCCGCTAATTCAAGCCAGGCGCATCAAGGCGCATTAACCCAACATAACGAAATCTCAGAGGTCGCAACGGCGATGAAGGAGATGGCAAACACAGTACAAGAGGTTGCTAAGAATGCTTCAATGGCGGCCGAATCAACTGAGCTTGGGTTAAAAGAAGCAGCGAATGGAAATGAAGTCGTTGAGGGTACGATAGCGTCGATCAATGTGCTGGCTGAAGATGTACAAAAAGCGGCTGGAGTGGTTGAAAATTTATCAGAGTACAGTTCGAATATTGCTGATATTTTGGGCGTCATAAAAAGTATCGCGGAACAAACAAATCTGTTGGCGTTAAATGCTGCTATTGAAGCAGCAAGGGCTGGTGAGCATGGACGTGGTTTTGCAGTGGTAGCTGATGAGGTTCGTACGTTGGCGGGGCGAACACAAGGTTCAGCTCTTGAAATTGAGGCGATGATCGAGCAGCTGATGACAAAAACTCATGACGCTGTAAAAGTGATGACTGAAAGTCGTGAGAAAGCTGAAGATAGTGTTCGACAAGCAACTAAGGCGGGTGAGGCACTAGAAACTATCACCACGTCGATTGCTGGTATTGGCAGATTGAATCAACATATTGCTACAGGATCTGAAGTACAAAGTTCTGTTGCTGATGAAATAGATAAAAATATTGAAAATATTAGTCAACTAGCTAATGAAACAGCGGAAGGCGCAAAGAAAAGTGTCAGCTCTACAAAACAAATGGTTGAAACCATTCAAAGCTTGAATAATCTGGTGTCGCAGTTTACTAATAAATCTGCATAGCGGGTTTTGTAGTCGGCTTAACTAGTTAATAGGCGTCCTACTGTGCCGTGGCAGATGGTAACAATTGTCGTAGCCGAATACCTCCAGCCTACAGGTAATGAGTTCTTATTTAATGAGAATAAATATGATATTTGCCAATAGGCTTAATAAAGCAATGCTTTTCCAGAAGATTAAAGGGTTGCGCTCTATTAATGGCGTGTGCTTTTTTTCGATAAACAGCTTGTTCGGATAGGACAGGTCGTGGATAAATTCAGATATTTCTTCATATCGCTTTGATGGGTTTCTCTTGACGATTTTTCTAATGGCTCCGTCCACCCATAGGGGAATATCAGGGTTGAATTGTTGTGCGGGGATGTATTGCAATTTACTCAGTGCTTTTTCGCCGTATTTCTCTCCGAAAGGCAGTTTTCCGGTGAGCATTTCATAAGTAATGACGCCGAGAGAAAAAGCATCTGAACGTGTGCTCGGCTGTTGCCCCATCAGGTATTCCGGTGCCGTGTAGTGTTGTGTTCCCAATAGGTTGAGGCGTAGAACGGGAGTCGCTATTTCTTCGATACCGGCAATTTTAGTCGAGCCGAAGTCTATAATGATGACCGTACCCTGGGTGTCGATAATGATGTTTTCAGGCTTCAGATCCTGATGAATCATTTCTTTGCTATGAAATGCGCGTAGCCCCCGTGCTATCTGGCGCACAATGCCTCTTACATCGTGCACGCTGGGTAGTGGGTTGTCGCTCATCCAGTGCCTTAAGGTTTGGCCTTCGATATACTCTGTTACGTAATATAGGAATTGTCTGGGACGGGTCTGCTCGATAATTTTTAAAACATGGTTATTATCCAGGCGTCGACCAACCCATTCTTCATGCACGAACATATCGAGGTAAGTGGGGTCGTCAACGTAATTGATAGAGGGTGTTTTAATCACCACATGAGCGCCGGTATCTTCATCGGTTGCAAGATACAGCTGGGTGCGATTACTGGCGTGCAGTTCACGTTCAATACGATATCCATCCAGGATCATGCCGGCGTTTAAATCAGGCGGGAAGGGTAGCTCGGTTAATTTACGGTAGACTTCCTGATCATTAATTTGCGGTAGTTGATTGAAGCGAACGACCTGACAACTGACGTTGTCATCGCTGCCCGCTTTCATCGCTAAGGATGTGATTTCACGCGCAGCGCGGTCTAAATTGTTGGCGTTATCATTAACCTTCTCCAACATAAGACTATCGCTAACAAACTCGTGCACGCCGTCGGTGGTTAATAAAAAGGTATCACCTTGTTCGAGTAAAAAATTGCTGTAGTCGATTTCTAAGTGCAGGTCGATACCCATGGCGCGCGTCAGATAGTTCTTATCTTTAGAGACCCAAAAACGATGATCCTGGGTTAAACATTCTAGTTTAGCTTGCCGTATCCGGTAGATCCGTGTGTCACCGATATGAAATAGGTGTACCGTTGAGGACTTAACGATCAGAGCGCTCATCGTCGTGGCTAGCCCTTTATAAGCGTGGCTACTTTGCTGCGCCATTCCTAACATCCAGCGATTGGTCGCCACCAGCACTTTTTGTGCGGATGTTTTTACCGTCCAGGAGTCGGGGGTGCAGTAATAATCGCTCAATAAACTTTTAACGCACGTTTCACTCGCCAGTTTGCCCGCTTCGCAACCGCTGACACCATCGGCGATAACAATGACGATGCCTTTTTGTTCTAAAACGGGAGACTCGGGCAATAAGACGCCGTAACTATCCTGGTTCTCCTCTTTAACCCCTTTATCAGAAGATTGTCCGAGATCAATTAAAGCGTTTGATTGCATCTGCGTCTCTTTAGTTTTAGGTCACATCAATTAGCTGAACAGTGCCATCTTCGAGGACTTCAGCCGTTTGACCTTTTGGTTCTTGTAAAAATATAAACATTAATAATAGTACCAGTCCGGCAGTAGCGCCAATCACCATAAAAAATACCTGCGGTGAAACAAACGATAAAACGGTCAAAAAGGTTAAGCCCCCAACGTTACCATACGCACCGACCATGCCCGCAACCTGCCCCGTCATGCGACGCTGGATCAATGGTACCATCGCATACACCGCGCCAGAACCGCCTTTGGCAAACAGACCGCACATAATCGTACATAAAACCACCATCGGAACCGCCCACGTTGGGCTGACTTGCGCCAGAATTAAAAACGTTACCGTGATGCCGGAAAACAAAATGACCAATGATTTTTTACGGCCTATTTTGTCGCTTAATATACCGCCACCAGGGCGCGCTACCAAATTCATTACGGGGTAAATTGCGGCCAACAAACCAGCCGTGACCGGCGATAGGCCGAACATATCAATATAAAATAATGGCAACATAGAAACCAGTGCTAGTTCTGAGCCAAAGGTCACCATATAGGCGAGATCCAAAATCGCAACCTGTTTAAATTGATAACGGAATAAGTCGGGTACCGGCTTGGTAAAAATGTCTTTATTGACCTTAATAATTTGCCAGGCTTGATAACTATAAATAGCGACAATAGTGATATAGCCGATGTTGGCCGTTTGTTCGCTCATCCACGCCATTCCTGTAGGCGAGAGCTTCCAGATCAATAAGCCCAGCGCACCATAGATAGGCGTGCTCATCAGTAAATAAAGAACGAGGTCGCCTTTACTCGTGACCTCCATGCCGCCCACCTTTTTGGGTTTAAAGTATGTGGACCCTTTTGGTGTGTCGGTGACGGCAAAATAATAATAAACACCATAACTGCTCGCAATAATGGCAGTGATAGTTAAGGCATAACGCCATCCATCTTCGCCACCAAGCCACAAAGCTAAACTGGGTAAGATCATTGCGGAGGCGGCAGAACCAAAATTCCCCCAACCACCATAAATACCCTGAGCTAACCCCGTTTGTCTAGCGGGGAACCATTCGCCAATCATGCGAATACCGACGACAAATCCCGCGCCGACAAAACCCAATAAGAACCGAGCCAATGCGAGTTGTTGAAAGGTCTGAGCCCAGGCAAAAAATAAACATAAAAACCCCGATACCACTAAAATGCCAGAAAACATTCTACGCGGACCATAACTGTCAACCATCATGCCGACGACGATTCGAGCGGGGATGGTCAGGGCTACATTAAGTATCAGTAAAACGGATACTTCCTGATTGCTTAGATTGAAGACATCACGAATAACAGACATTAATGGCGCGTGGTTGAACCACACCATGAAGCTTATAAAGAAGGCGATCCAGGTCGAGTGTAAAATTCGGATGTTACCGGTGAAAGAGAATAAGTTTATTTTTTGCGACATTGCGGTTGGGTCTCCATTGACGTATCCAATGTCCTAAGCAATGGCTATGCCAACTAGCCAAGTGATTGTTAATTAATAATATTTTCTATTTTTTGAGAAATTTAATTATTTTACGCACTAAAGTGGTGCGCATATTGACTTTCTTGCACTGCAATAAAACATAGCGACTTAAAGTAGTATTATTGAAAATACAAAAAAACTTCATTCACCTTTATATCAATAACTTAGAGTTTAAAAATTAGATGGCATGTAATTTGCTCTAACTTCACGAATACAATAAGCAACTGGGAATTAGGATGAGTCAACCGAAGTTAGTCGTCATTGGTAATGGCATGGTAGGGCATAAGTTTTTGCAAGCCATGGTCAACAACGAGAGCAATAAGAAATATGAGATTATTACGTTTTGTGAAGAAACACGGCTAGCTTATGACCGAGTTCAGTTAACTTCTTTTTTTAACGGTAAAACAGCCGACGATCTATCTTTAGTAGAACCTGGCTTCTTCGAAGAAAACAATATCACCGTTCATACGGGTGATAGAGCAGCGCATATCGACCGTGATAAGCAGGTCGTTACTTCGGCCAACGGAATCAGCGTTGCATACGATAAGCTGGTGTTAGCGACGGGATCATTTCCATTTGTACCGCCTATTCCTGGCAATGAAAGAAAAAATTGCTTCGTCTATCGCACCATAGACGACCTAAACGATATCGCAACAGCTGGGAAAACGTCTAAGGTTGGCGTGGTTATCGGTGGTGGTTTATTAGGCCTTGAAGCCGCTAAAGCATTAAAAGATTTGGGTTTAAAAACACACGTTGTTGAATTTGCTCCTCGTTTGATGGCGGTGCAAATCGACGACGGTGCGGGTGCGTTGTTACGTAAAAAGATCGAGGAACTGGACGTAAGCGTACATACACAGAAGAACACGAAAAATATAGTTGATGGCGAAGAGTGCGTACACCGTATGAACTTTGCGGACGGCACACACATTGAAACAGACGTTATTCTTTTCTCAGCGGGTATTCGCCCAAGAGATGATATAGCACGAGATTGCGACTTAACCCTGGGCGCACGTGGCGGCATTGTTATCGATGATAACTGCCTGACATCGGATGAAAATATCTACGCCATCGGTGAGTGTGCGTTATGGGACGGCAAAATATTTGGCTTGGTCGCGCCAGGTTATCAAATGGCGCAAGTCGTTGCCGATCAATTGTCGGACAAGCAAAATGCTTTTACCGGCGCAGATATGAGTACCAAATTAAAATTGATGGGTGTGGACGTCGCCAGCATCGGTGATGCACACGCAGCCACGGCGGGCGCGAAAGTTTATACCTACGTAAATGGCGCCGATGATGTTTATAAGAAGATCGTCGTCAGCGAAGATAACAAGCGCTTATTGGGTGCTGTGCTGATTGGTGATACCGTCGATTACGGTAATCTGTTACAACTTAAATTGAATGATATCGCCTTACCCGAATACCCCGATGCGCTAATTCTACCGCAACGCGATGGCTCTGCCGCTACCGGTTTGGGCGTTGATGCCTTACCTGATAATGCACAAATCTGCTCTTGCTTTGACGTATCAAAAGGCGCGCTTTGCCAAGCGGTATCAGACGGTGCAACGACCTTGGGCGCAATTAAAGAATGTACGAGCGCAACAACGGGATGTGGTGGTTGTACGGCCTTGGTTGGACAGGTTCTGAATAAAGAATTAGAAAAACTGGGGATGGATGTTAATACCGACCTGTGCGAGCACTTTGCTTATACCCGTCAGGAAATGTACCACCTCGTACGCGTTGGTGGCATTAAAACGTTTGACGAAATGATTGAAAAACACGGTAAGGGATACGGTTGTGACATTTGTAAACCAACCACCGCGTCCATACTAGCGTCTTGCTGGAATGACTACGTATTAGAAAAGCCGCACGCCGGTCTGCAAGACACCAATGATCGTTACCTGGCCAATATTCAAAAAAATGGCACATATTCGATTGTTCCGCGAATTGCCGCTGGTGAAATCACCCCCGATAAATTGATCGTACTGGGTCAGGTGGGTAAAAAATATAATTTGTACTGCAAAATCACTGGCGGTCAACGCGTGGACTTATTTGGTGCACGGCAGGAAGAGCTACCGCTTATCTGGAAAGAGTTAATTGACGCTGGTTTTGAAACCGGGCATGCCTATGGCAAATCGTTACGTACCGTTAAATCTTGCGTCGGCAGTACCTGGTGTCGTTATGGCGTTGCCGATAGTGTAACGACCGCGATTGATTTAGAAAATCGTTATAAAGGTTTACGTTCGCCACATAAATTAAAGTTTGCCGTATCGGGTTGTACCCGTGAATGTGCAGAAGCCCAGAGCAAAGACGTGGGCCTTATCGCGACCGAAAACGGTTGGAATTTGTACCTGTGCGGTAACGGCGGAATGAAACCAAGACACGCCGATTTATTCGCAACCGACCTGGATTATGAAACGGTGATCAAATATATCGACCGTTTCCTGATGTTCTATGTAAAAACGGGTGATCGTTTACAGCGCACCTCGACCTGGATGATGAATTTGGAAGGCGGCATTGATTATCTACGCGAAGTCGTTATCGAAGATTCACTTGGCTTGGCAGAAACGTTTGAGGAAGAAATGAAAACGGTCATCGAGACGTATCAATGTGAGTGGAAAACAACCGTTGAAAGCGAAGAGAAATCTAAAACGTTCAACGCGTTTGTGAACTCAGATAAAGGCGATAGCCAAATCGTATTCGTGCCGGAGCGCGATCAAATACGGCCCGCGCGTAAAGATGAAATTGTGGCAAAACTTAATTAAGCGATAAGAAACGGATGAATACTCAAATGGTTAATGAATTAAATAATAATGAAATTGATATCTGTGCGTTAACGGATCTTATTGAAGATGCCGGTATAGCAGCCTTGCTTGATGAGCTGCAGATCGCCCTGTTTTACGTTAAAAAAACAGAGCAAGTGTTTGCCCTAAGTAACTACGACCCGTTTAGTGAAGCAAACGTACTATCGCGTGGCATTATCGGAAGCATTGGTGATGAACTGGTCGTCGCTTCGCCGATCTACAAGCAGCATTTTAATCTTGCTACGGGACAATGTATTGAAGACGACAGCGTCGCCGTAACGGCTTACCCTGTAACAATAAAAAATGGCCGAATTCTTGTCGGTTTCGCCAGCTAAATAAAGGCTTACTTATGAATACAACGTATTACACCTTAGATGTTTTTACTAAAACGGCGTTCCAGGGAGCGCAGATAGCTGTTTTTCCATTTGCAGAAAACTTGTCTGATGACCTGCTTCCGCTCATTGCTAAAGAACTTAATTTATCGGAAACGGTTTTTATTTATCCGTCGGAAGAAGGCAGTAATACGTTTAATATTAGAATTTTTTCCCCCAGAGGTGAGGTGGATTTTGCCGGTCATCCGATCCTGGCGACCGCGCATGTATTAGCAGAAACAGGTCAGTTATCAATACAGGGCGATTATACGAGCATCACCTTGAATGAGAAATCAAAAACGATTGTTGCCAATATTTCCTTGCATGAGTCGGCAAATAAATTTGTCCAGTTCACCCTTCAATGTAACCCCGAAGTGGACCGTTTTACGCCACCTACTGAAGAGTTAGCGCGCTTTCTATCGATTGATGAAAGTGATATTGATCAAACCCATTTTCATACCCGTTTAGTATCTGAAGGCCTGCCTTATTTAGTCGTGCCATTGTTGTCCCAAAGCGCTGTTAGACGAGCGCAATTCGATATTAAGGCGTGGAGTGAGTCCAGTGCGCCCGAAATGGCGGCACAGGAAATTCTTCTATTCAGTGCGAAAACGAATTCGAGCGATAGTAACTTTCATGGCCGTTTAGTGGGGCCGAGTATCGGCTTTAACGAAGATCCACCGATTGGTTCAGCGATGCCCGCTTTTTGTGGCTACCTGGCTTCGCACGATCATATTAGAAAAGGCACTTACAGTTTCGCGATCGATCGTGGCACGGTCGTAACGCGAAGAAGCTTATTACATATCGAAATGGATAAGCGCGTAGGTTGGCCGTTAACACTGAGGGTAGGCGGTGATTCGGTCTTAGTCAGCAAAAACGAACTACTGGTCAACTAAGCGCGAGACAAGCATGTTATTTGGAAGACATAAAAAGAACCCCATCAAAATGGTCGATAAACAGATCACCAAGTGGAGTTACGCCACCTGTGGTTATTGTTCTGTTGGCTGTTCGATAGAAATTGGCTCGAATGCAGACGGTAAAATAGTCGGCTCACGTGGCGTTGGTGGGGCGGACGTTAATCGTGGCAAGCTATGCGTAAAAGGCATTTTTGAACACGAGTTGTTCGAATCTTCAGGCCGAGGCGATAAGCCACTGATGCGCGATGCTATCGAAGAGAGCTATAAAGAAACGACTTGGGATGAAGCTACCAGCAAGGCGGCAACAGAGATTCGTCGTATTCAAGAAACATATGGTCGTGATTCCTTCGCGGTTATTTCGACGGGTCAATTACTGACTGAAGAGTTCTACACCCTGGGTAAATTAACCCGTGGGCTTATCGGCACCAATAATTACGATGGCAACACCACCTTGTGTATGGCTTCTGCCGTTTCGGGCTACAAGCGCTCGTTCGGTTCAGATGGGCCACCGGGTTGTTACGAAGATTTTGAACACACAGAATGCTTAATGGCCTGGGGTTCGAACTTACCCGAACAGCACCCCATCATTTACTGGCGCTTTCAGGAAGCGCGTGAAAAACGCGACTTTCCTTTAATAGTTATCGACCCTCGCGTCACCATGTTGGCGCAAAAGGCAGACTATCATTTACCGATTACTCCAGGTACAGATTTGGTATTGTTGAACGCATTAGCCTTCGTCATTCTTGATGAAGGTTTAGAGGACAGTGCGTACATTGAAGCAAACACAAACGGACTGGATGAACTAAAGGCAGAAGTCGCCAATTTCACCCCTGAATTAGCAGAGCCAATTTGTGGCATTGATGCTGAAACTATTCGTACCGTTGCGCGTATCTATGCAAAAGCTAAAACGGCGATGAGCATTTGGACTATGGGTATCAACCAAAGCACCCACGGTACCGACGGGGTAGTGGGCATCAATAATCTAAGCCTTATTACTGGCAATATCGGCAAACCTGGCGGCACAAGCTTATCTATTACGGGTCAATGTAATGCCATGGGTACGCGTGAATGGTCATCTTGTTCTGGCTTACCCGGGTACCGATATTTAGAAAGCGAAGCGGACCGAAATGAAATAGGTGAATTTTGGAATGTTGACCCTGAGTTCTTTCCGAAAAAACGTGGGATGGCGCAAACCGATATATTCCCGGCGATTGAGTCTGGTGAAATTAAGGGCATGTGGTTAGTTGCAACCAATCCAATGACGTCAATGGCGAATACCGAACGTACGCGTAATATACTGAAAAAATTAGATTTTCTTGTGGTGCAAGATAGTTACGCCGACGTGGAAACCACGCAGTACGCACATTTGTATTTACCCGCCGCCACCTGGGCAGAAAAAGAAGGTGTGTTCACCAATACGGAACGGCGTGTCAATATCGTACGTAAAGCGGGTGATGCACCCGGTGATTCGAAATCAGATTTCGATATCTTTAACCTCATAGCCAAACACTTTCCGAATAACGAGAAAATGACATTTCCGGATAAGCCTGCTGGTGCGTTTGAGGAAATGAAAACGCTATCGAAAGGCCGCCTGGCTGATATCTCAGGCATGGATCACGACCTGATCGAAAAACAACGCGGCATTCAATGGCCCTATACCAAAGAACAAGCGGATAAAGGCGAGCTACCGCCAGCAGGTGGCAAGCGTTTATACACGGAAACTGCTTCCTTTCGCTTTGCCGATGGTAAGGCAAAACTTATCGCTATGCCGTTTGTTGATAATAACGAAGTACCCGACGAGCAATACCCTTTTTGGCTAAATTCGGGTCGTTTAGTCGAGCATTTTCACACACGCACCAAAACGGGCAAGCTCGGTAATACCAATAAATATAGCCCGATTCCTTTTATGGAAATTAACCCCGACGCGGCGATGGACTTAGGCATAGAGCAAGGCGAATACGTTCGCTGTGTATCACGGCGTGGTGATGCAGTTGTGATGGCAATGCTTACACAACGCGTGCCGGCAAATATGGTGTTTATTCCGTTTCATTACTATGACTGTGTGAACCGTTTATCGCTTGGTCTACTCGATCCATATTCGCGCCAACCTGCGTATAAGCAAGCGGCGATTAAAATCGAAAAATTGGAAGACCAAAAAGCCGCCGCTCAACTGAGCATGCAACGTCGTAATTTTTAACCTATACAAAACTCATTTATGTTTGAAGTAAGAAGTGACGAACCAAAATATGCGTTTCTTTGGGATAAAGAAACTAAAGCCAAAAATATCTATGGTGATTCGATTGAATTAACCTCTGATCAAGGCGGCTTGCATGGCGTTAGTTTAAATATTAACGGTGATGATGATTTAGGTGAAAACCCAAACCGTTACAAGCAGCACGGCTTTTACTTCAATGCCGACAATTGTATTGGTTGTCACGCCTGTGAGGCCGCTTGTAGTGAGAAAAACGACAATCCGGCGCATATATCGTTCCGTTCAGTTGGCTTCGTAGAAGGCGGTACCTATCCCGATTATCAACGCCTGAATATTTCCATGGCGTGTAACCACTGTGATGACCCGGTTTGTTTAAAAGGTTGCCCAACACGTGCCTATACCAAATACGCAGAATACGGCGCGGTATTACAAGACCCCGATATTTGTTTTGGTTGCGGCTACTGTACCTGGGTTTGCCCGTACAACGCGCCCCAGCTTGACCCTGTAAAGGGCGAGGTGAGTAAATGTAATATGTGTGTGGATCGCTTAGAAGTTGGCTTAAAACCATCCTGCGTGTCTGCTTGCCTGGGTAATGCGCTAGATTTTGGCGTGATCGAAAACGTGCCAGAAAACCGAGAAGAGTGCAAAACAGAGATACCCGGTTTCCCCACCACTGATATCACGCACCCGAATATTCGCTTCCAGCAGTCTCGGCAAACAAAACCTGAAATGACACGAACCGATTCGATGCCGCTTAAATACCATAAAGATGAAGACAGCGGGAAATACAAGCCGGTTGTCGATGCTAAAAAAGGCAAACAAAAACACTGGAACTGGAAACCTTTACTGCTAGCGCACGAAAGCTCACACGTGATTTTCACCTTGGCCACGCAAGCGATAGTCGGTGCCTTTGTGATGTTGATAGCAGGTGATTTACTTGGTTTACCAGCGTTTACCAGCATCACGTCATCGAGTGCTTACTTTGCCTTGCTGGTGGTAATGAATGTGTTGTTAACCATCGGCTTGTATAAATTGAATATGCACCTCGGTAAACCACACCGGTTCTACCGTGGTTTTTACAATTTACGTCATTCCCCCGTCAGTCGTGAAATTGCAGGGGTCAGCCTGTTTTATACCAGCTTGCTGGGTTATACCTTTTTTAGCTTATTCAATATTGACATCATCACCACGGCATTTGGCGTGCTCGGCCTTATTTCAGGTCCTGTTGGGGTGTTTTATATGTACAAGTTGTACCGCATCAAAGCGCGTCCTTTTTGGAATCACTGGCAAACGGCCAGTTCCTTTATTGGTACTTGCCTGAGTCTAGGCGCGATCACCATTGCGCTAGTTGCTTTAGCCAGTGGCGATGTCAGCACGCTATCATTTAGTGTCTTAGTCGGCTGCATACTAGCCGGTCTATTACTTGAAGCAGTTGGACATATCGCCCACGCCAAAGACATTAGTAACGGAGAAGGTGAGGGCGCCGCGTCCTGGTATCTACAAACGACCCAATATGGTTGGCCTTTTATCATCAGTAATATCTTATTGGCATGCGCTATCGCGTTAGCGGGTGTATTAATTTTCACCCCAACTTCAATAGTCGTCTGGGTACTGTTATTCATCACCATGCTATCAACGGCGTTCATTAGACGTTCGTTATTCTTTGCCCTGGTTATTCCCACCACCATGCCGGGTGCGTTCTTCTGGAAAAACAAAGGTTTCGAAGAACACGCAAAAGAAACCGGCCTCGCGAATATGCAACAGGTTGGTGTTGAGTACGAGCATCACCGTAAATTCAAGCTCAACGAGTTGATGGAGACGATCAAAACCACCACGTTTAATGAAGCGTACGAGCAAACAAAAAGCATATTTGTCTGGAAAAACGCTAAATAAAAAACTCGCAAGCGGAATCTATTGGGTGGTATTGTTAGTACATCGAATGAATTTGCATTCGATGGATTTTTAGTTGTCAGCTAACAGAGGGTAACAGTAAAGTAATTACACAGAAAATTCGTTCCTGTTTTAGTTAAATTAAGAGGGTTGTTTTCTCTTAAATTAAACTTGTGGTCTGTGGACATGATAAGTAGATTAGGCGCTATGTGTGATGATGAACTAATGACTGATGAAGAGTTTCTCGAAGACAGACGAAGTGCTTTACATGAATCAGTAGAGTATTTTTCAGCAGAACATAAACCTGAGCGTGAGCAATGGGTCTGCATAGAATTTTTAACAAATTTAGGTCTAGCATTCAATGAAGATGAAGTGCTGTCATCTAAAGAAGACCCACCGGATGTTCTTTTTCGTGATGCTGCATTTGAAATAAAAGAAATTCTAGATCCGGGACGTAAACGTCATGATGAATTCAAAAAATCCTATCAAAAAGCACTTGAGGCAACAAAACCTGAGGACCTCCTAACAGAATATACGCCTATTGATATAACGCCTGATCAAATCAGTATATTGATATTAAAAGAATTGGAACGTTTGCAATATCGCTACGCGCCTGCTGTGAAAAGTAATTTGGATTTACTCTTCTATGTGAATTTGACTGATAACTTATTAAAGGAAGGCGCAATGCCTTCAGCCCAGCAGTTCGATACTTTTGAGTGGCGCTCAATTTCTGCTATTTTTGGTTGGGGCGGATTGATTTTCTTTGCCAATGCTATTTCACCAGACTTTATATACTCTAGAGTAGGCACATTAACCCAAAAAAAGTTTGAATGAATTCGTCTAACAAACCACTCAAGTACTTCGAGAAAGAAACGGGGTCCAACTCGAATTTATTTTATAAAATATTAGCTGTTAATTCATAGGGGTATATTCGCTGCCGCGAGGGCGATCATTTCTTTTGTATGCCCATCACCTAAAGGTATAAGTCTCATAACTGCGGATAAAAAACATCCGCCTATTCGGCTAAAAGCTACGAACCAAAGAAAAAGGCACCCTGATCGCAACAATCAGTCATTTTTCGGGTTCGCGCTAAACTCGCTACGCTCAAACAACGCACTCTCTATTCCGAAAAACAACTAATTGCTAGCGCGATAAAGGGGAGAGAAAAGCCGTTAACTGGTCGGTTTTTTTTGATTTAACTCCCCTTTTACCTCACCGAAGAATAGATACTTTTTCCAACCGCTGAGGAACTCGCCCTTTAGGGTGAAACCTGATACTGAATACGACGCAAAGCAAATTGTTTATTAAAAAGGTAATTAATTTACAAGGGCTGTTAGAATTTTAAAAAGTCGTGGAATTTGAAGCAATGATGGATTAGATTAAGCAGGGAGCTAACGAATTATGTGTGAAAAGGGAAATACATGGATGCTGCTTTAAGCAATTTTGCCGCGACAATAATATCCTTCGTCGTTTTAATTGTAGGTGTATATGTGGTAATTACATTTACCGTTCATTATGGTTTGAAAAATGTAATTACAAACAGAAAATTAAGAAACGACATAATTAAGCTAGCATCAGTTATTGCTTTCGGTGCGATTGCAATGTCGATATATTAGGAAGCAACACATTTAAAAAAATGACAGGCAGATTAAATGCGATAAGGAAAAATCTGTAGCTCCGCCAGACTCCTTGTCTTTTGCGTAATACTAAAAAATAATAAAGGGATGTAAATGGATTTCACACCGCTAATTAATCAAGTCATAAGCATGCTCTGGTATCTGCTTCCTATTGGAGTAATTGTTGCACTAGTTAAATCACCCTGGTTCAAGGGCGTTGTGGGCGAAGCTATCGTAAATCTAAGTGCAAAGCTTTTTCTCGATAAAAAGAAATATCATCTTGTAAAAAATGTGACTTTGCCAACTGAAGACGGCAGCACACAAATAGATCATATTATTATTTCAAAGTATGGAATATTTGTTGTTGAAACAAAGAATATGAAAGGTTGGATATTTGGAGGCCCTAATCAAAAAATGTGGACACAAAAGATTTACAAACATTCTAGTAAATTTCAAAACCCGTTACACCAGAATTATAAACATACCAAAACGTTACAATCATTATTAGAGCTAAGCGATGAGCAAATATTCTCTGTTGTCGTATTCGTTGGTGACAGCACGTTTAAAACCGAAATGCCAGATAACGTAACCTACGGCAGAGGCTATATCCGATTTATACACTCCAAAACACAAGTTCATTTAAGCGACCAACAAGTTAAAGAAATAACAACTAAAATTCAATCCGGTAGGCTAACGCCCTCATTTAAAACAAACCGGGAGCATGTAAAGCACGTTAAATCGATCATAGCCGAGAAAGATAAAGTCCAAACTTGCCCTAAATGCGGTAGTAATATGTTGTTAAGAGATGTTAAAAAAGGGCAAAATGCAGGCAATAAATTTTGGGGTTGCTCGACGTTTCCAAAATGTAGGGGCGTTGTAAATGTTACGTAATCATTACTTCAAAACGTTTGTGTAAAGATACACACGTGATATTTGGGGTCAGAGTAAAAACTATTCAATGATCTCTATATTTACTCAATAATTTTTACTCTGACCCCAATTACCTGATTATCGGACTTCGTTTAACGGGCGATTACAAAGAATTATTTACAGTCTCTAGCAATTAGTTACTCGACTAGTTTTCTGTTTCGGGTGCCGGAGCCTCGAGGACATTAGTTTTAATGAGCCAGCGCTCCATCAGCTTGGCGGCAACCAGGTCACCGCAAACATTAACAGACGTTCGGCTCATATCAAGAATACGGTCGACACCCATAATCAGAACAATACCCGTTGTTGGGATACCGGCTGTCTCTAGTACCATGGCAAGAATGATAATCCCGACACCAGGTGTTCCCGGTGAACCGATGGATGCGCCAACGGCAGTGACGATAACCAACAGTAATGCACTCGTACTCAGGTCTACACCATAGACTTGCGCCAGAAATATGGTTGCAACACCCTGGTACAATGCCGTGCCATTCATGTTGATAGTGGCACCCAGCGGGATCACGAACTGGGAAACTGAAGGACTTACCCCAAGTTTTTCCTCTGCTGTCTTAATAGAAAGCGGCATAACAGCGGCAGAGCTGGAGGTGGAGAATGCCAATAACAGAACGTCCCGGGTATTGCGTAAGAAATGCAAGGGTGACTCTCTGGCAAAAACATATATGAGCAACAGGTACATTGACGTAAGTATCGCCAGACCGAGTAACACAGTACCGACATATACACCCATTCCCAGTATCGCATTTAACCCTATTTTGGTGGTGAGTTGCGCCATCAGTCCGAACACGGCAATTGGCGCAAGCCGCATCGCCCAGCCGACTACCGTCATACAGACTTCCTGAAGCGAAGCCATCAAATCAAGTAAGGGCTTGGACTGGTCGGCCTTCATCATTACGAGTGCAACGCCCATGATAGCGGCAAAGAGTACAACCTGTAGCATTTGCCCTTCAACCATAGATGTTAACGGGTTGGTAGGGAGTATAGTCACCAGCGTTTGCGGTAGCTCGGACAGGGTAGGCATTGTTGCATGCGCAGAAGGGGGTGCTGCCCCACTGGTTGCCAATGTAGTTTTTAGACTGCCGGCGTCAACAAAGCTACCGGGATTGATCAGTTTGGCAACACCCAGGCCAATGATGATGGCAATGGTGGTGGTAATAACAAAATAAACCACGACACCGATTCCCATCTTGCGTAACTGCTCAAAACTTTCACTGGATGTTAGACCACGCACGACAGAGGCAAAGATTAATGGCATCACGATCATTTGGATAAGGGTCAGGAACAATTGCCCCGGTAATGCCAGCCAGTTTCCCACTGTGGTTGCGGTTTCGGCTGGAAGCCATCCTGTTGTAGGACCAATTAGCATGCCTGTTGCAATACCCAGCAACATACCTATTAGTACTTTTAACCATAGGCGTCCTTGTACAAGTTTGGTCAGGTGTTTGCTGAGATAGTTGAACGGGTTATTCGCTGTAATATATTCAATAATCATGTGCTTGCCTGTATATTTTTGTGTGGAGACACTAGATGAAATCAATAGCATAACATAACACTATGTTATAGATTAACGACCTAGCAGCTGCCTTAGGGGGCCGCATTGAAAAATGAAAACGAATTTTTCTACAGCTGAAAGTCTGTTCACAAGATTGTAGAAGCTGGTAAACCAGATGGCGGAAATAATTATTGGAAAAACGCGTAGGCCGAAGAAGAAGCCCGGCGATAGACATTAATTTTACTCAGGTACTTATTTCATAAGGACTATTGTTATGATATTTGGGGTCAGAGTAAAAACTATTCAATGATCTCTATATTTACTCAATAATTTTTACTCTGACCCCAATTACTTCACTTCACTACATAGTCGCCTTTGATGGCGGCGTAATGCAAAAGGTAAATTATGAGACTTTGGTCAATACATCCAGGTTATTTAGATTCAAAAGGTTTAGTAGCCTTGTGGCGAGAGGGGTTATTGGCACAAAATGTGTTGCTCGGCAAGACAAAGGGTTACAAGAATCATCCACAGCTGAAGAGGTTCAAAAGTACTGGCAATTCTGAAGTAGCTATTTGTAGCTATCTTTCTTGTGTTGCGGATGAGGCGGATAATAGAGCCTATAATTTTAACAGGGCAAAAATAGTCCAGAATACCAAATGCGAACTTATGCTAGTAACCGAAGGGCAGCTGAATTACGAATTCAAGCATTTGTTGAATAAATTAAAGGTGCGTGACCCAAGTCGATATGAAGAATTGCAGTCAATTAAAAAAATAAAAACACATCCTTTATTCACACAAGTAGATGGTGGCATAGAAGAGTGGGAAGTCATTAATGATGAACCCCAATAATATTTTTGATTTAATCCCTAAAAACCTTGATAAGGAACTCGTTGAGACGCTTATTCAGCAGGGCGATGTAAAAATTGAGCGCATAGTATCGACAGGCCAATCTTCACCGGAATTTGGTTGGTACGACCAGGCACTTGTAGAATGGGTGATGGTTTTAAGTGGAGAGGCTATTATCGCGTTTGAAGGGGAGGAGGACTGCCACCTTGTGGCGGGTAGTTACCTGAATATTCCAGCACACACGAAACATAAAGTTAAATGGACGAGTCCAACGGTTGAAACCGTATGGTTAACAGTTCATTATCCTGCTGATTAACCGCCAATGTTTAAAATGAAATTTATTAAAAAAAGCGGCATGATTGATGGGATGAAAATTTAATATGAAGCTAAAAAAACCCGCGATAAATTATCGCGGGTATAAGAGATTCTTTCGAACCTGAGGAGGTTGAACATATTGAGAACATGCCAACACTTTTAATCTTACGTACTTGATTTATTACAACAATGACTTTGATCATTAATTTATTAATGATCATTACATTGGGCAAGAAAGCTCAATAAATCTTCTCGGTATTTATAATAGTCAGGGTGTGCAACCAGTGCTTTACGGCTACGCGGTCGGGGTAGGTCTACCTGCATAACTTTACCGACGTTTGCATTCGGACCATTAGTCATCATCACGACTCTATCGGCTAATAAAATTGCTTCATCGACGTCGTGTGTGACCATAATCGCGGTCACTTTGGTGCGCGTCCAGACTTCCATTAGCACTTCTTGTAATTCCCACCTGGTTAGGGAATCTAACATGCCGAATGGCTCATCTAATAATAAAAGCTTGGGCGATAAGGCGAACGCACGGGCGATGCCCACGCGTTGTTTCATACCATTCGATAATTCAGCGGCTTTTTTATTAAAGGCACTGCCTAAGCCCACTTTGCTTAGGTAATACTCCACAATGTCGTTACGTTCGGCTTTACTAGCGTGTGGGTAAACACGCTCTACGCCTAAAGCAACGTTTTCTTTGGCGCTCAACCAGGGAAATAAGCTAGGTGCCTGGAAAACGACGGCGCGGTCTGGGCCAGCGGCATTAATTTCTTTTTTATCCAATACGATGCCGCCGTCGCTGACCTCTGTTAGACCAGCGGTCATGGATAAAACGGTCGATTTACCGCAACCAGAGTGGCCGATGATGGAAATAAACTCGCCTTTTTGTATATTAAGATTAAAACCATCGACCACGGTTAATGGGCCTTTGGGGGTGGGGTAAACCTTAGTTAAATTAAAATATTCTAAATATTTTTTATCGCCAATACCTTGCTGATATGGCTTTAGGATTGTAGGTTTTTCGTTATCGGTTAAGCCAAAGTTTGCGGCGGTATTAGGTTGAACGTTCGGCAGCTGATAGACGTTGCTCTCGGCTTCAGCCGCGTCGGCAATACCGATGTTCATTAAATATTGTGTGATATCGCTACGGAGTTTTTTGAATTTTTCGTCGTGGTTCATCGCAGTTCTGTCGCGCGGACGTGGTAGATCAACAATAAATTCGGGGCCAAAAGTAGCATTAGGCCCCGGGTTAAGAGGAATAATTCTATCGGCCATGATAAGGCCTTCATCCACATCATTGGTGATGAGCACGACGGTTTTCTTTTCCTGCTCCCAGATGCGGATAATTTCATCTTGTAAGTTGGCGCGGGTGAGGGCGTCGAGGGCACTGAGCGGTTCGTCGAGCAATAATACGTGCGGACTGGCGGCCAATGCTCTTGCCACATTCACGCGTTGCCTCATGCCGCCGGATAGTTCTGAAGGGTGACGGTTTGTCGCGTGCGATAAGCCCACCATGTCGATGTACTTTTCGATACGCTGTTGCCGTTCAGTGGGCGATAAGTTCGCAAAAACGGAGTCAACAGCCAGGGCGACATTGTCGTACACGGTGAGCCATGGCATCAAAGAGTAGCTTTGAAATACCACGCCACGTTTTGAGCTGGGCCCAGTTACACGTTCACCTTCCATAACTACCTCGCCACTGTCGGCTTTAATGAGGCCCGCAATGGTGGATATAAGGGTCGTTTTTCCGCTGCCTGAGAAACCCACGATAGCGACGAATTCACCTTCTTTTATATCAAGGTTAATATTACTCAGAACGTCTGTTTTATTGTGCCCTGATCCGTATGATTTACTGATATTTTTTAGTGCTAAAAATGACATATTGAATACTCCTTACATTGCGTCGCCATAAGAGAAATACTTTTGTAACGTCAACATAATGCGATCGAGCATAAAGCCGATGATACCGATAGTGAATACAGCCACCATAATTTTGCCTAATGAGTGTTGGCTACCATTTTGGAATTCATCCCAGACAAACTTACCTAAGCCAGGGTTTTGAGCCAACATTTCTGCGGCGATCAATACCATCCAGCCAACGCCTAGTGACAGACGTAAACCGGTAAAAATCATTGGTAGTGAACTAGGTAATACAATTTTTGTGACGGTTTTCCACCAGCCTAATTGCAATACTTTAGATACGTTCATCAAGTCATTATCAATGGTTGATACACCAACGGCGGTATTAATGAGCGTTGGCCATAAGGAACAGAGGGTAACGGTGATTGCTGAAACGAGAAATGATTTGCTAAACATGGGCTCTCCATCAACGACGTATACGGCGCTAACGATCAATGTCACGATGGGTAGCCAGGCAAGCGGTGAAACGGGTTTAAATATTTGAATAATAGGGTTAATGGCAGCGTTAAATGCAGGGCTTAAACCACAGATAACACCAAGTGGAATAGCGATGATACTAGCCAGTATAAAACCAGCAAATACCGTCCATAGACTGGTCATTATTTGTTGTGGATAGGTTGCTTTACCCGTGTATTGACGTATTTTTACATCCGCATCAGGGTTTTTTTCTAATTTTTTAACGTTGCGAACATCTTGACGCTGATAGAAAGCTATCTCTTTTTCTTTCTCTTTATAGTGGTCAGCTGCGAGACTTTTAGTTTCTTGCCAAACGGCGGCGGGGCCTGGAATGGCGCCCAGGCTAGTGTGTACTTTTGAGGCGCCCCAACTCCAAAAAACTAAAAAAAGTAACATCGCAAGTACGGGTACGCCGATGACTTTAAGGATTTCTTTCAATTGTTGTATTGGGTCTTCACCGGATAATAATTTAACAAAGGGTATAAACCAGGTGAAACCAATAAGGTTTAGAAAACTAATAATTTTAAGTGACACATTAACTCCTTCTTTAGAGTTGGGTTTGGTTTGAGGTTGAGTGGTTTTTGCTTGTTTCTTTTGCTCTAGTGCTTGCTGAGACATTGTTTCCTGTTCTTTTAATATTGCGTTATTTGACATAGGGATACCTCTATTAAGTTGCCAGGAACGCCTGAATGAATCAGGCGTTCCTGGCTTAATTTTTACTTAACAATATCCTTACCTTTTAAACCAATTTTGAACTGGCCTAAATAGGCGTTTGGCGTGCGTCCATCGTAAGTAACGTCGTCAATAAAGTGCTTTTGTGGTGCACGGTAACCATCTGAATCCCAGGGCATGTCTTCTTTAGCTATTTTTCCTTCTGCTAATAATTCTTTCGCCGCTGCTAAATAGATATCTGGACGATAGACTTTCCTTGCGATTTCGTGGAACCATTCGTCAGATTTTTCCTCGGTAATTTGTCCCCAACGGCGCATTTGGGTCAGGTACCAGATAGCATCTGAGTAGTAGGGATAAGTTGCGTAATAACGATAAAATACGTTGAAGTCAGGCAGCTCTCGTTTATCACCTTTTTCGTATTCAAACGTACCAGTCATGCTATTGGCAATTACGTCATAATCGGCACCAACGTACTCAGATTGGGCCAGTATTTTTACCGCTTCAGGACGATTTTCGTCGTTATTCTCATCAAGCCATTTAGCCGCGCGAATAAGCGCTTTGATCACCGCTTTATGCGTATTTGGATTCGCTTTAGCCCATTCAGCACTTACGCCAAATACTTTTTCAGGGTTGTTTTTCCAGATTTCATAATCGGTTACGACGGGAACGCCAATACCTTTGAACACGGCTTGTTGGTTCCAGGGTTCGCCGACGCAATAACCATGAATGGTGCCGGCTTCAAGCGTTGATGGCATTTGTGGAGGAGGGGTCACTGACAATAAGGCATCGGCATCAATTTGGCCTGTAATATCAGATTTTGAATAATATCCAGGGTGAATACCACCGGCGGCTAACCAATAACGTAACTCGTAGTTATGAGTCGATACCGGAAAAACCATGCCCATTTTGAACGGTTTTCCATCCGCTTTAAACTGATCTACCACTGGCTTTAAGGCATCGGCCTTAATGGGGTGCACGGGTTTACCATCAGATCGTTTTGCAATGTTTGGCTTCATGGCTGCCCAAACATCATTCGATACGGTAATGGCGTTACCGTTTAAATCCATACTAAAGGCCGTAATAATATCTGCTTTTGTACCAAAGCCTATGGTTGCGCCGAGTGGTTGACCGGCTAGCATATGAGCGCCATCGAGTTCACCATCAATCACACGGTCGAGCAATACTTTCCAGTTGGCCTGTGGTTCAACGGTGACGTATAGACCTTCGTCTTCAAAAAAACCTTTTTCATAAGCAATGGCCAGTGGCGCCATATCGGTTAGTTTGATAAAGCCAAATTTGAGTTCGTCTTTTTCAAGTTCAGCTGAATAGGCGCCGCTCAATCCACCAGCAATGGTTAGTGCAAGACCGGCGAGGCATTTTTTAAATAATACCCCTATCTCTTTTTTCATAAGTTTTTTGTCGTCTGTTTTCATTTGTTTTCCTATGTTAATTAAAAATCCAAAAAAAACGTCCGCAGCTCGTTTTTCATAAGAAAAACGTGCATACGGACGTCGTTGTCCAGTTGACCATATAGGGTCAGTTTTTTTATTACCCCGCCGTTGGGGTGTAGTACTACAATTTAGCTATTTAGTTTCTTCATACCAGCAGCTCGCTAGCAGAAATAACGCTTTTGGCTAACTCAGCCATTTTCATATTTTTATCCATCGCTGTTTTTCGTAGTGTTTTGTAGGCAGCGTCTTCATCAATATTTGAATGCTTCATCACGATGCCTTTTGCTTTATCAATCAACTTTCGTTCGGTTAAGCTGGTTTTAGTTTTTTCTAATTCCTGTTTAATTTGCTGCTGTTCCTGAAAACGGAAAAGCGCCGTATCCAATATGGATACGATTCGTTTAGCCTGCAAACCATCGACGATATAGGCACTAACCCCGGCTTTAATCGCAAGCCTAATAACATCCCTGCTGTCGTCGTAGGTAAATACGACGACAGGCAGAGGGTTATGTAAATTAATTTGTTGTACACAGTTAAATAACTGATCAAACCGTTTGTCTGTCACCACCATCAGTAAATCGACGATGCCTGATAGAGTGGCCTGACTGACTTGACTCAAGCTAGAACAGATACCCATTACTTCGTAGTTGGACTGGTATAAGCTATTTTGAATATCAACCAGTCCATCCGCTGTCGTGTTGAATAAAAGTACTTTGGTTTTCATCAGATTTTATTTAACTGTCTAAACTATAAGAAGGATACGAAGGCATGAAATAATTTAAAATTTAGCCTGAACGAAAGCCCAAATTTTAGTGACGTCGTTAGGAGTCGTTGTGTTCAGACTATTCGTGTCAGCATTGAAATCAGCATACTTAAGACCAAGGGTGTAGTTTTTAGCTACTTTCTTTGTTGCCATGATATTAAACTCCGTACCATAATCGTAACTGTTTTTATCTGAGCTAAAGTCGTGATAAGCAGCAACAAATTTCATGCCGTAAGCTTTTGCAACAGCAGTTAAGTAGATATCTTTAACACCATCGCCAGGGGTCACCAGGAACTGATCTGCCCAGCCCTGGTAAGCGTGATTCGTACCTAAGATAGTAACGAAACGATCTGCTCCACCGTTGCCTTCTTGCAGTTCATAACTCGCTTTGACTAGCAACATTTTCACGGGGCCGTCGAATGTCATTTTTGCGCCTAATTCGCCTAATAAATAATCCGCATCAATGGAGTTAGGGTTATCTGCTGCATCAGACTGGCTTGCGTATTCAGCGGTATAAATAGCGTTAACACCATCAGCTACGGGCGTAGCGCCACTCGCTCTTAAACCATATGTATTGGTTGATAAAGCATCCGCATTTTTAAAGTCATATAAATACGCATAGGCTTCGAGCTTTACTGGCTTAAAACCCATGTATTGCGCATTTATCAGGTGAGAGGCGCTATCGAAGTCATCCCATGGCTCTGGTGCATCTTCACCGAAGATACGGTTTACATTCCATACGTAGGCATAGCTAAGGGTCGTGTCCTGGATTGATTTGTTTGCAACGGAGAAAGCGTCGAGTGTCTGCCAGTTTTGACGCCATGCAACGGTTCCGATGTGTCTATGAAAGGGGGCGTCGCGGTAGGTGAGTGCCTGACGACCCAGTTTGACAGAGGTGTCGCTAAGTCCGGTGTAAAACAGATAGCCTTGATTTAGTTCAGTTTCATTTGGGTCGGCTATAACAGGGTAGGTCGCGCCTTTTGCTTGTGATTTATGTGCATAATTATTGCTAAATAAGCTGTGGACGCTTTCAACTTCGCCGTAAATACCCAGACCATAATAAGTGCCGGTTTTATACGCTGCTGTTAGTCTGGCGGTATAAGCGTTGGCTTCTTCTGGTTTGTTTTCCTGGTCCACGTTTTCATATCGCAGGTTGGCGCTGAAGCTTGATTGGCCTTTTGAAATTGCGTCAAGTATAGATTCTTCTGCCTGAATGGTTGCGGAGGCGAAGGTCATCGTGCCTGCCAGGGCAGACAGAAAAACGTATTTCTGTGGGCTGAATTTTTTATTTTTCATATTAACTCTCTATTAATGAATAAAATTGATATATAAAAAAGCCAATACGGAACAACACCCCGAATTGGCTTCATTGCCTTATTTTGGAAGTTGTCGTATCACTGCGCCGTTACAGTCGAGGAAAATAGGTACGTTTAAAATCCTCAATAGCAATTTAGCAAGACACGTGCCACTTAGCTAAAAGACATAATAAACAAGTAGATAACAGGTTAGCTTAGGGAGATAAATGCTGCGCTGCGCCATTAAAGTGCTGATTAAGCATGGTGCGTACTATTTTGGTGCGAAGAGAGATGGAAGTTACGTGCCTGTAGGCTTGTTACTTATATTGGCTGTTTAAATAGACTTCAGCCTGTTCTATATCATCGCGTGTATTGATATTAAAAAACATATCTTTGTGATCAGAAAAATCGACCTCCAAGGCGTGTTCTTCTTTAAACCATGACATTAAGCGACGACCACCACGATTTAAGAAAAGACTTAGGCTTGATATCATCGCGCGGTCAATAATAGCAATAGTAGGTTGGATATGTTCGCCATCATGAGCTACGGCAATGCATGCCCGATATGTTGATTTGGCCTGCAGTAACCGTGAACTGATAAGAGCGGTGTTTAAAAAAGGGCTATCACAGGGTAATACAAATAACTGTTCATGATTACAGTGCAGCAATCCTGCGTGGATGCCGGCTAATGGACCAAGGTGCTTATCAAAGTGGTCGTTGACCTGGCTGCAGCCAAATTGACGGTAGCCTTCGTGCTGCTGGTGAGTGCTAATAGTTATATCACTGAGGTGTTGACGCAGGCTGGTCAATATATAATGAATCATTGGTTTTCCAGCTAAGTTGGCTAAACCTTTGTCGTCGACATCGGCACGTCTCGATTGTCCTCCCGATAAAACCAGGGCAGAAAGATTTGAATATTTCATTGATTAAACCTGAAGGTGAAACTGATAACTTGTATGGACGACACTGGATAGGATAGACATGCACGGTTGCCCAGTAGGCGAATTTTTTCGATGTATTAGCTTACTATCATTTATGCATTCTGATGTAATGCATTTACGATATATTGCGGTAGCGCGAAACTTGCCTGATGGATAGCGGCGTTATAGTAACGAGTTTGAATATCTGCTGCGCTAAAGCGTTGTTGAATAAGTTCTAGTGGTGTTTCTTTTGTTGCTATGCTGTCAGTTGCCAGGGCAAAAGTCATGACGCCACCGACGTAAGTAGGCACGGCCGCGCAGTAGAAAGTTTGCTCGGCGAAGTAGGGGTTTAGGCGTTTAGCCGTTGTGGTTACTTCTTCTAACTGCATATAGGCTACTCCGTTCTGGGCTACAAATACGCCATTATCGGTCAGGCATTTTTTACAGTCTGCGTAGAAGTCAGAGGTGAATAGCGCATCCCCAGGCCCCATCGGGTCGGTACAGTCCGAAATGATTAAATCAAATGCAGTCGGGCATTGACGGACATAGTTTGCGCCGTCGTCAATAACGATAGTTACACGAGGGTCGTCATACGATCCTGCGCTATGTTTAGGTAAATATTCCTTACACATCGCAATCACTTGATCGTCAATTTCTACCTGGGTGATTTCCTCTACCGTATTGTGTTTACAAACTTCGCGTAAAATACCACCGTCACCACCACCGATAATCAGCACGCGTTTTACTTCACCATGCGCGAATATAGGTACGTGCGTTAGCATTTCATGATAAATGAACTCGTCCGCTTCGGTGGTCTGGATAACACCATCGAGAGCCAGTACGCGGCCAAACTTGGCGTTTTCGAAAATAATTAAATGTTGATGGTCTGTTTTTTGTTCAAAATAAACCTTATCGACTACAAACTGCTGGCTGTACGCGTTATACAGAGTTTCGTTATAAGTTTTCATTTTACACGCGGCCGCGCAATTGCTCAGATACTTCGATACGGTGTGGAAAAAAAGCGCGTTTCAATACAGGAACTGCATTTTCTGGTTGAGCGTCACCACACATAAATACGTCAAACGCGGCATAATCTCTTTCTGGCCACGTATGAACGCTGATATGCGATTCGGCCAATACGGCTACCCCCGACACACCACCACTGGGCGTGAAATGATGCAAATGTATATGCAATAAAGTAGCGCCACACGCGGTAACCATATCCCGCATTGATTGCTCTATATAGGCAATGTTATCGAGATGAGAAGCGTCGTAAAGGTCTAGTAATAAATGAGTACCAGCGAACTCAACGCCGTTACGTTGAACAAAGTGGTCTTTAATTTCATTATTAGCTTGTTTGTTTTTGGCCGATAGCAGTGTGTTTTCAATGTTTTGCCAGCGGCCTTTTTCCGCGGTGGGAACTTCCAATTCCACCTCTATAGGTGTAGAAATATGTATAAACCGTCTCCTTGTTAAACAATCTGAGAATAATAGTTGTCGACAAATTGAGACAAGCTGAAAACAACTTTAAGTTTGCCAAACCATTAAAGTATTTAATAAAAAAATTGAGTTGCGAATTTTAATCATAGATATATAAAAAGCAAGTTTTTTTGAAATTTACTTTGTAAAACGATTGTTTTAGCTCCGTAACTGACTGATATAAAACGATAAAAATAGTTGTTTCAAATTTTGTTTTTTTAACTATAATGCGATTGAAACTACTGTCTGATAGCGCTTCCTGCTATTTAACGAGTTGGTATTTAATTTGCTGAGCTTTGGAGTGAAACTTTATGGCTATAAAAAATGAAGTGATTGAAATTAACGCTAATATGGTTGCTACAAACGTATTAAATGAAAATATTTTTTCAGACGGTATTAATGAGTCTGTGCTAAAAAATAGCAAAGCTACTATTCGAGATCGTATTGAATCCATTAGAGAACAAAAAGCTCTAGATCGGCTGATTAATGATTATTACGATGATGTTGACTAAGCTTAAAGAAACCTATCATTTGCGACTAAACTAAAAAAACCCAGTATTAAACTGGGTTTTTTTGGGTCATGTAACGTCCTGTTTGATTATTCCTCTTTTACTGAGCCTGAAGGCTTAGAAGTTACGGGTGTATCGACAGGTGGTTTCGCGATAGGTGCCTGAACAACAGGTGCATTCTGTTCAGTGCTTACCTTAGGAGCAGCAACAACAGGTGCTTTCTGCTCAGTGACCACCTTAGGCGCTGCAGCAACAGGTGCTTTCTGTTCAGTGACTACTTTAGGCGTTTCAGCAACCGGTGCTTTCTGTTCAGTGACCACCTTAGGCGTTGCAGCAACAGGTGCTTTCTGTTCAGTGGCTACCTTAGGTGCTTCAGCAACCGGTGCTTTCTGTTCAGTGACCACCTTAGGCGTTGCAGCAACAGGTGCTTTCTGTTCAGTGGCTACCTTAGGTGCTTCAGCAACAGGTGCTTTCTGTTCAGTAACTACCTTAGGCGTTGCAGCAACTGGTGCTTTCTGTTCAGTGACTACTTTAGGCGTTTCAGCAACCGGTGCTTTCTGTTCAGTGACCACCTTAGGCGTTGCAGCAACTGGTGCTTTCTGTTCAGTAACTACCTTGGGCGTTTCACTTACAGGCAGCTTCTGTTCAGTCGATTCCACCGTTCCCTGGTCTTGCTTAGGTGCAGTGTTTTGCCCTGAAGAGCGTCTCCTGCGACGCGGGTGGCGCACAGCTGATTTAACAGGTGCGGTATCGTTAGGTGCTTCACCAGTGCTGTTTGCTGTAGTGGGGGCTTGTGCAGGTGAAGCCGCTGGTTTGATTTCAGCGTTAGTAGCAGGGCTAGTTTGTGCTGAAACATCCGTAGAGACTGTCGCGTTATTAACAGGTTTAGATTCTCCAGTAGCCTGTTGAGGCGCTATAAGAGCAGACGTTGCAATAGCGGCTGCTGCCTGCCCAGTAGTTTCAGTGTTACTCGAAACATCGTTATCAGCTCTTGGGGTGTTATTTCTATTTTCACCCGTGTTTGAAGAAGAACGGCGGTTTCTACGACGCTTGCGTGGTGCCGCGCTTGTTTTTTCCGTTGTTGCGTCTTCAGGCTTATTTACTGACTGATTAGCTGTCTTTTCTTCGGTAACGTTCGGACTTTTACGTTGGTTTGGGTTTTGTTTGTTTGCATTAGTGTTATTTTTTCGATTGCGATTATTTCTATTTTGTCCATCCGCCTGATTGCTGCGTCGTTGGCGGCCATCTTGTGGCTTTCTAGTCGTTTTCGCAGTTTCTTGTTTTGTCTCTTCTTTCGCAGCTGGAATGATTTTACTGAGCATGCGCTTCAAGAAACCACCATTGCTTTCTTTTTTAGCAGAGGGTTGTTGTGTCGCAGGCATTACGTTTTGAACAGCGGCTTTTTGCTGTTCTTGTGGATCACGTTTATAAGGTTTTACCTCTGGTTTGCCTTCATTGGGTGTGCGTTCGTGACTTGCAGCGTTGTCTTCTTTAGCTTCCTTTTTACGAACGCGTTCTATTTCAAAATGTGGCGTTTCAAGGTGTTTGTTTGGAACAATCACCAGAGATACATTATGGTTTGCTTCAATTTGATGAATTTCGGGGCGTTTTTCATTAAGAACAAACGTGGCGCAATCTACTGGCAACTGGACAATCACGCGAGCCGTATGCTCTTTCATCGCTTCTTCTTCCAGAATACGTATTATTGATAGTGACAGTGATTCAACGCTTCGTATGGTGCCTTGTCCATGACAACGTGGGCAAACGGGTAGACTCGACTCGGTTAAAGACGAGTGGATACGTTGACGAGACATTTCAAGTAGTCCAAATCGAGAAATTCTACTAAATTGAATTCGGGCTCTATCGTGCTTCATGGCTTCTTTGATACGCGCTTCTACCATCCGTTGATTTTTGGTAGGGCCCATATCGATAAAATCGATAACGAACAAGCCACCCATATCGCGTATGCGTAGTTGTCGCGCAATTTCATCCGCGGCTTCCAGGTTTATATTCAGCGCGGTGGTTTCGAAATCGCTGCCTTTTGTTGCTCGTGCAGAGTTGATGTCGATCGATGTAAGCGCTTCTGTTGGGTCAATAACGATTGATCCGCCGGAGGAAAGAGGTACTTCGCGACCATAGGCCGTTTCAATTTGGCTTTCGATTTGGTAACGCGTGAAAAGTGGAACGTTTTCTTCGTATAGTTTAACGCGTGCTAAATATTGCGGCATAATTTGCTGCATAAAGTCATGCGCTAAATTATAAGCTGCAGGGCTATCAATAAGCACTTCGTCAATATCTTCGCGTAAATAATCACGAATAGAACGAATGACAAAATTACTTTCCTGGAAAATTAAATAGGGCGCTTTACGGCCTTCTGAGGCACGACTAATAGCGTCTGATAAGTGCGTCAGGTAATTTAAATCCCACTGTAATTCTTCTACAGATTTGCCTACACCCGCGGTCCTTACAATCAGTCCAACAGTGTCAGGTACTTCTAGTTGATCAAGAACCTCGCGTAATTCTGTGCGGTTATCACCGTCTATACGACGAGATATACCGCCAGCGCCGGGGCTATTAGGCATCAATACCAGGTAGCTACCCGCCAGGCTTATTTGAGTTGTGAGTGCAGAACCTTTATTGCCGCGCTCTTCTTTTTCCACCTGAACTACAATTTCCTGACCTTCTTTAATCAGGTTTTTGTCTTTTATTTCATGGGTGTCTAAACCAATCGCGTGACCGGTAATTTCTTTAAAAGGTAGGAAACCATGGCGTTCTGAGCCGAATTCTACAAAAACGGCTTCTAAGCTGCGTTCTACTCGGGTGATAACACCTTTGTAAATGTTTGATTTCTTTTGTTCTTTTTCTGGAACCTCAATATCAAGGTCATATAGTTTTTGTCCATCGACAAGCGCGACCCTTAGTTCTTCTGGGTGAGTCGCATTGATTAACATTCTTTTCATTAAATTTGTTTCCTGATGCCGCACGGTGCACAGAAATAATAGGGCTGCGAGAAGGTGTTGATTGATTCATTACTTTATTAATCTTTATATTTTGATGTACTAAAAGTAGCAGGTTTCTCACGAGATCAGACATAGAAGCTTGTTTTGTTATGTGATTAGCTATCATCAATGTCTGTATTAAATTTCTGTTTTTGGTGGGCAATTAAAATCACTCATCATGGGTCGAGTGAATAAACCCCATATAGAATGCCAGTAAAGTACTGATACATTCAGATTCGTTTTACAGTAATTAAACGATTGATTAGCCTTGCTAACCGACAACCGTTATTATGATTACCGTATTTAACGCAATTTACATGCGCTAAACCACTCGGAACTATAACAAGTAATCCCACTAACATCAATAAGATAAGTAGTAAAGTTAAAACTTCATGAAAATAGAGTCTAACGAGCAAGTTAAATATATTGAAATCGATGAAAATTCGGAGGGCCAACGGCTCGATAATTTTTTAATGGCGCAACTTAATGGCGTGCCTAGAAGCCACGTTTATAAAATTATTCGTAGTGGTGAAGTAAGAATTAATAAAGGTAGAACCAAAAACGTGTATCGTTTACAACTTAACGATATTGTCAGGGTGCCGCCAGTAAAAGTGGACGAGAAACGTGCCTCAGAACCCGCTCGGTGGATGGTTGAGAGTATCCAAAAACGTATTATTTTTGAAGACGATGACCTATTGGTGCTTAATAAACCGTCTGGCATACCGGTTCACGGTGGCACAGCGAATAGCCATGGTGTGATTGAAACATTGAGATTCATGCGTAAAGACGAACGCTTCATAGAGCTGGTTCATCGCCTGGACAAAGCGACCTCGGGTTGCTTATTGATTGCAAAAAACAGAAAAATGTTAAATGGTATGCAAACTTTATTGCGTAATAGAAAAGTTACTAAAACGTATACCGCTTTGCTTTGTGGTGTCGTCCATCAACACTCCGTTAAGGTGAATTCGCCCTTGCAAAAAAGAACATTAGCCAGTGGTGAGCACCGTGTACGCGTCCACCCAGAGGGTAAACCCTCAGAAACAGTTTTTAAGCAACTTAAACAGTTCAAGAATGCTACCTTGGTTTCGGCGCTGCCTAAAACAGGGCGTACGCATCAAATTCGCGTTCATGCCAAGCAATTAGGGCACTCTATAGCCGGTGATGAGCGTTATTCTACGCCTTCACAATATAAGAGTTACCGTGAACAAGGCTTGAAAAGGCTTTTCCTGCACGCGAGTAAGCTTAGTTTTATTCACCCTTTGAATGACAAAAAAATTGTATTTGAAGCGCCTTTAGACGATGCACTCAACTCTTTTCTTAAACGATTATGATTGCTAACTACGATTTAATTGTATTCGACTGGGACGGAACGCTGGCCAATTCCATTGACTGGATTGTTGACTGCATTATAACGGTGGCAGAGAAGCAGCATCTTCTCGTGCCCTCAGAACAAGCCTGTAAAGATATCATTGGCTTGAGTTTGCCTAATGCGATGCTAGAGCTTTTTCCGGGCTTATCGGAGGCTGAGAAAGGTCGTATGGTCGCTGAGTATAAAATTCTGTACCTGGCTAAACCGATTACCCCTAATGATTTGTTCTTAGACGCGTTACCCGTACTCAATGAGTTACAGCGGATGGGTAAAACACTGGCCGTAGCCACTGGAAAAGGCCAGCTTGGGCTTGATCGTGCTCTTGATGGAACACAGATACGTTCGTTTTTTCATCAGCTCAGGTGTGCTGATACGATGAAATCCAAACCAAGTCCGCATATGTTGTTTGATATCATGCAGACGACAAACCACAGCCCAGAAAAAACAATAATGATCGGCGACTCCACCCTCGACCTGACGATGGCAAATAATGCAGGTGTCGCGAGCATTGGTGTTACAACGGGTGCGCATTCACGAGAAGTACTTGAGCAACACAGCCCGCTAGCGTGTGTAAATAAATTAATAGATATATTTGAGGGTTAATTATGGCATTATTCAATAAAGAAAAAACAATACAAAACGAAGAACAGTGGGAGCGCTCAGTGCTTGAGAAAGTCGCTTTAGCTTCCGTTACTGAGCAGAAGAGAGCCCGTCGTTGGAGTATCTTCTTCAAACTGTTATTTCTTACTTACATTATTATTATTAGCGGAGTGGCCATTTCTCCTATGTCGACGGGTGGGAAAATTTCAGGTGGACCACATACCGCTGTTGTTGATGTAAAAGGCATTATAGTTTCTGGCGGTGAGGCGGATGCGGAAACGATTATAAAAAGTCTGAATAATGCAGCAGAAGACCCAAATACGAAAGGCATTGTACTGCGTGTTAATTCCCCCGGCGGCAGTCCTGTTCAGTCCAGCTATGTCTATAAGGCCATTAGGGAAATTAAAGCAACTCATCCGACGATGCCCGTGTACGCGGTGGTCGAAGACTTGTGTGCGTCGGGCGGATATTTCATCGCTTCAGCGGCGGATAAGATTTTTGTCAATGAATCCAGTATTGTTGGTTCAATTGGCGTGGTAATGAATGGCTTTGGTTTCACTGAGGCTATGAAAACGCTCGGTGTTGAGAGGCGTTTATATACAGCTGGCAGTCATAAAGGATTTATGGACCCATTTTCACAGGTCAATCCCAATGAGCGTCAGCACGTTCAATCGATGTTAAACGATATCCATCAAGAGTTTATTCAAGCTGTTAAGTCAGGTCGTGGCGAACGCTTAGTTGAAAACCCAGAGCTTTTCAGCGGCCTGGTTTGGGCTGGCGCTGAAAGTGTTCGTCTTGGCTTAACCGATGGTATCGGTAGCCTTCAATCGGTCGCTAAGAACGAAATAGGCGAAGAAAATATCGTAGATTTTACCGCGCAAAAACCACTGTTCGAAAAAATAGCGAAAAGTATGGGTGTCACGCTGGCTAAATTTGCGGAAGAACTATCGCTAAAGCAAAATTTAGCAATATTTTAAAAATTAAATAGAGCATTCAGTTTGAATTCATCTGCTCTATCTATTATGAAAATAACTTAAACAACAACCGACTGAGAATTATGCTTTTTGTGAAAACGCTGTTTGCTTCAATATTACTTATTTTACTACTATTACCCAACGTATTGGCTGGCCAGGTGGCTTCTATTACACTGGATGAAGCCGTTGCCAGCGTCAAAACAGATAAAAAAATCAAGATTCTTGACGCTGAGACAATTCAGTTGAAAGGTGAAATGGTCCATCAGATTAAATTGCTGACTAAAGATGGACACGTAAAGAAGATACTAATTAATACAACGAGTGATTAATTAAGATAACAAAAATTAAGGGATTAATATGCGAGTACTGATTATTGAAGACGATCAATCGCTTCAAGATTTACTGGTTTATAGTCTGACCTCTAAAGGGTATGCCGTTGATGCAGCTAGTAACGGACGAGATGGCTTGTATATGGGTACGGAATACCCCATTGATGTCGCTATTATTGACATCGGGCTACCCGATATTTCGGGTTTAGAGGTCATTAAAAGCCTTCGCCAAAAAGGTATAAATTTCCCGGTTTTAATTTTGACAGCGAGAACTCGTTGGGAAGAAAAGGTTGAAGGCTTAGAGGCGGGGGCGGACGATTATGTCGCCAAGCCCTTCCATATTGAAGAATTGCTGGCCCGCATGAATGCATTAATACGTAGGTCGGCTGGTTTGTCTTCTCCAGAGGTCGTTTGTGGGCCGATCAAAATTAATACCAGCGCGCAGCAAGTGCTTGCTAACGATAAGCCGATAGATTTAACGGCTTACGAATATAAGATGCTGGAATATATGATGATTCATTCAGGACGGGTTATCTCTAAAACTGAAATTATTGAACATATTTACGACCAGGATTTTGATCGTGATAGCAATGTTATAGAGGTTTTCGTGGGGCGTTTAAGAAAAAAACTAGACCCAGCCGACGTGCTCAAACCTATTGAAACGCTTCGTGGTCGTGGATATAGATTCACTATTCCACTGAATAAATGACCGTCGAGTTCAGCAGGTGAGCAGCAGTATCCAGTCTCGCCTGGTTATTTCAGCGAGTTTTATTTTATTTTGCTTTTTAGGTCTCGCTGGTTTTGCCTTAGACGCCGCTTATCAAAAAGGTGCACAAAATGCCCTCAATGAGCGATTACAGATCCATTTGTACTCTATTCTAGCCGCCGCTGAACTCAGTGAAGAGAATAAATTTCTCATGCCGTCAGGGCTTTCTGAACCGCGTTTCGAACAGGTTGATTCGGGGTTATCGGCTTACGTTTTTGATGAAAAAGGTCAGCTGGTTTGGCGAAGTACTTCTTCGGCAGGGAAAGAAGTACAAGAGCACAAAAAACTGGGTATCGGCGAAAAAAACTTCATAAAAAAACGTTTAATTAATCAAGCTGATATTGAGTTACGTTTTAAGGCGGTTTTAGATAACACATCTGGTTTTCCTAGCGCCTTCGAGTTCGTCGTTATAGAGTCCACGCAAAGTTTAGATAGTCAGATTTCTGGTTTCCGTGCGGTGCTTTGGCAATGGCTCGGCGGCATAGCTGTATTGTTGTTAATCGTTCAGTTTTTCATCCTAAGAAAAAGTCTCGAGCCATTAAGGAAAATAGTTTTTGATTTGGAAAAAATACAAGCGGGCGACCGCGAGCATCTGGATAATCATTATAGTGAAGAGCTTAAAGATATCGCCGATACCTTAAATAGGCTCGTCGATAATGAACGCAATCATCTACTGCGATATAGGAATACGCTGGCGGATTTGGCGCACAGTTTAAAAACCCCTATTTCTGTTCTCACGGGCTTGTACGAACAGGGTTCTTTATCGACTAATGACGTAGCTATTTTGAAAAAACAAACACTTCAAATGAGACAGTCGGTTGACTATCAACTACAAAAAGCGGCTGTTAAAGGTCATCAAACGCTAAATAAACCACTTGAGCTTGAGCCCCTTATTGAGCAAATTCTTAGTTCACTGGATAAGGTGTACTCTGACAAACAACTGGTTGTATCCACGAGTATCGATAAAAATATTAAATTTAACGCCGAAAAAGGAGATTTATTTGAACTATTTGGTAACTTGCTGGATAACGCTTATAAGTGGGCCAATAGTAGAGTAAGTATCAATGTTCATAGTATTGAGCAAACAAAAAACACGCCAGCAGGCATTCAAATTATTGTCGAGGATGATGGGCCTGGTATTTCAGCGGATAGGCTTTCTGAGGTAATGCAGCGGGGTGTAAGGGTAGATGAATCTATCGCAGAAAATGGGATAGGTTTAGCGATAGTGAATGAATTAATAGGTTTTTATAAGGGTGAAATGACGTCTGTTGAAAGTAGTTTTGGTGGTCAAGCCTGGCTGATTAAAATTCCAGGTCGTGCAGTTTAACTAACCGCACGACCTGGCTAGGATCAAGCTTTAATCTAGTTTGAACTTAGAACTCGTCAGTTGAAGGCTTTCGGAAAAAGACGTCAGCTTAGCAACAATCACATCGACTTCCTGCACGTTTAATCGCGTTGATTCAACAGAGTCGGCCATAACAATGACATTATCCATAACTCTAGTGGCTACGATTTCTTGCTCATTGGCAGTCGACGAAATATCATTGTTCATGGTTGAAATTCCATTGGCTTGCTGCTCAATAAGGTCTAAAGCGTCACCAGCGACGCGGGTATATTCAGAATTAAGTTTAGATTTCTCAGCAGCTAAAGTCATTGAGTCGACAGATGTTTGAGCAGTAGCACAGAGTTTAACAACCAGTTCTTTAATTTTATTAGTCGCTTCAGACGTTCTAGAGGCAAGTGTTCTAACTTCATCAGCAACAACGGCAAAACCTCGACCATGTTCACCAGCTCTCGCGGCCTCAATAGCAGCATTTAAGGCCAGCAAATTAGTTTGGTTGGAGATGTCATTGATGACATCGAGGAATTGATCCACGTCTTTAGTATCGCGAGACAGCGTGTTGACCAATGAAGAAGCCTGATCGATTTCTTCATTTAATTCTGCCGAAATCGAAATTGTTTTAAGAATGATGTCCTGCCCTTTAGTCACTTCTTCTTTAACCGAATCAGATGACTCTACGGCTTTAGTGGCGTTGCTCGACATATTGTTCACGCTTTCTTGCATACTCGCCATCGTTTTATTCACGTTCGAGGCTTCGTTTTCTTGTTCGTTTGCTAATTGGTTAACAGCCATCATTTTTTCTTTTAGGTCTGCCGAGGCTACATTTAAAGGGCCTGCAACATTAATGACATCAGAGATAGATGAGCGAAGTAATTCCATAAATTCATTGAAATTTGCTGATACCTGACCTAACTCATCCGTACCGTTGACTGTTAATTTCTGGCTTAAATTGCCTTCGCCCTTAGATAAACTGAGTAAGGAATCAGCGATATCAACGGCGGATTTAACGATGTTTCTGCTCACTATCGTCGCGATCAATATCATAATGGTTAATAAGATAATGCCAATAATGATGGTCGTGTAAATGGATTGCGCTGATTGGTCAAGTGAGTCTTCTATTACGCTACGGAATAACTCATCGGTATTTTTTTGGTATTGCAAAACGTCATCCGTGAGTTTTGTATAGAGTTCTGATTTAATTTTCGCTTTTGCAGTAATTTGGGCAAAATCAACATTGTCGCTGAGCATTACCTTAGCAATATTGACGTTGAGTTCTTCATACTGGCTCAGGTTATCACTTATCTGGTTTAGCAAGACCGTCGAGGCGGGGTCGTATTTAAGTAGCTCAGATAAATTATCTTTGATGATCAGGTTGGTCGCAGCAGCTTTTTCGAGTAGTTCTTCTTCTGCGGTCGCGACGGCTTGTGTATAAAGTTCTTCTATGCGTTGAATCTGCATGCCATTTTGATTGGATAGCTTAATCAGCGGGTAAACATTGGTCTTAAGCTCATCAAGGTTTGACTTGACGTTGTTTGCGCCATAAATGCTAACCGCCAGTGTGACTAAAAAAATACTCACGGCGAGCGCTGTGATCAGGGCAATTTTATAGGACAACTTTAAATTATTTAGGGCAAACATAATATTCTCTTTTGTGGTCTAGGTGGTGTTAAAGCAATAAGAACCTCTCCCAAATCTCGTTTATACAGATAAGGGAGAGGTCGTTATTATTTTTTCTTTCTGTAGCGGTTTAGTACTTACCAACGACCTTAAGGTCGGCCGTAACGTTTGCACTATCTACAAAGCCAATCATATTTGGATTGCTTTTGATTAGCTCAATCATCTCGGCAGATGAAACCTTTTTTGGCGGATTGGCTTTGCCAGTAAAAACGAGCTTAGACCAATACGATTGTAGTTGACTAGACGTTTTGCCAAGTAACTTGGTATTAAACTCATCGGTAGTCGCATCGTTTAGCACGAGTGGTACAGCTGAACTACCGCTGGGGAATGATTTCTTTTTACCCAGAAATATTGCAGCAACCATTGACTGGTCAATGCTATCAACATTAGATGGGTGAACCACTACAGCGACTTCAGACCAGGCCATCGTAGAAAACAAGGCGGCTACAATAAATACAACAGTTTTTATATTTTTCATGTTATTGATTCCTTAAAATAATACGTCTACGGAAACGCGGATAGTGTCAGAGACGTCTTCAGCGGTACGTAGGCTTTTTGAAATATCAGACGATTGCGATTGGTATTCAGCTTTAAGCGCAACATTTGGCATTAAGTCATAACGTCCACCAATGGCCCAGGCTGTGGTATCAGAAGCGCCAAAGCCTTGTGCAACTTGTGCGTTAACTGCGGCTGCCGTTCCTACATGAAGAGGATTGCCAGCATCAAAAGCGGTAGTTTCTTGTATATCGCCAGCTGAGTCGTTATTTTTCATCAAGGTGATATACGGCGTGAATTTATCCGTTGCTCTATAAATGGCGCTGATATAGGCGCGTTTTTGGTGTGGGAATAAATTAGTATGCCATTCCAATTGATTTAACTCGCCAATCAAGGTCAGTTTGTCGAATTCAGCTCTAACGGCTAAACCACTGAAACTACCACGCTGACTTTTTGATTCTGTGTTGGCGATGAGGTCAGGGTCTACATTTACATAAACGGTATTTATACCTTTAAGCGTTTCATTTAATAAATCTACATCGTCAGAATAAATATCGACATCACCTTCGTTATAGGTATAGCGAACGGTTAACCAGCCATCAAAAGTCGGTGCATAACTAAAACCAAAAGCATCAATTTCTGTTCCGAATGCGTCGCTTTCGTATTTGTTTTGAGTATCGTCAATATGACCCACCCAGGCTTCAAGCACGTGGTCAAATCTACCGGTATTAAAGTTGGTCGTAACGTTTAGACCATCGATAGCGTCGATAGGAACGATATAAGCGTTACGCGGTGGGCTGATCCACGGTAGCGCATAACCCACGTCCTGATAATCAGAATATAAGTAGAAAGGTGCTTTTAAGCGGCCTAATTTAAGCTGAACATTGTCGTTGACCTCATAACCAATATAGGCCCATGGTAATTCTGGACGCCAGTTATAGCCGCCTCTAGAAACAACTTGTACGGTCGCTGATAATTTATCAGTAATGTCAGCGCGAACCTGAATGCCCACTCGGCTCTCAGCGTCGAGGGCAAATGATTCATCATATTTTCCACCGCTATATTTAACGTGTGGGCGAAACTCTTCACCGTCAGTCGTCATGCCGCCGATAACGGAGGCGAAGCCCTTAACGCTAAAATCCACCGCCTGAGAAGCGAGTGGTGTGGCGGCTATTACGGCGGCCAGTAAGATATTTTTTTTCATTTCATATTTCCTGATTAAGAAAGTTAGTTTAATAGTTGCAATAGAAAAGTGAGAACCGAGATTCCGACTTCTCATACATTCCATTGATTTTGTTAGAGCTAGTCCATTGCCAAAAGGAAGAATAGTCGACTTTTTCGATATTACTAGGTCAAAATTAAAAAAAGTTGTATAAATAATTAATTTTGTAATAAATAAACAACAATTTTGAAAATGACTTAAAGGCTTTTGAATATATTTAGTGCCTTGCCCGTGAGATAGCTTTTTAAAGCGGTCAGGAGGATTGCGATATTTTCATCAGTTACGATTATTATCGGCCTGTAGTTCTATAACTTTAATCCATATGTTGTTATTTAATTGCGAGGTATGATGGTTTTGTGCAAAACGAGTTGAGTGTACACTTGAGTTGTTTTTATTCACCCCGGCTAAATTGACCCATTCGTTTAACGAGCAACGAATAGCCGTTGAAGTTCGTGAAAATTTAGTAGAGTCTTGGTTGTTTTGCAAAGGCTCTTCTGACCAGGTCGATATTTCAATGTTCACGGCGTCCCCAACCAAGCTGGGAGTAATATAAAATCCCTTTGATGTTCGTTGATATTCCGTTGTATAAGTAATATGACCGTGAGAATGATAAGGATTTTGTTGAATAACAAAGTTCGGTTCATCCACACCTCGAGAGATAAAAGCGGTGTGGCCTTCTAATACCCGGATTGTTTGATGATCTTTATCAACCGAGTTACCTTTCGTACTGTATGTTTTTACAGATCCCCTATAAGTAAGCTGTGCAGAGGAGTCGACTTCAACTTGAAGTTGTTGGTTTAGATTGAAACCTTCTGACTGTTCATTAGATAAATCATTACGGTTGATATAAATAAGTAACTGGCGGGTAGGGATATCGAGTCTATCTATTAGTGTGGTTATGGTTTTTAGATTGCTAGCTTCGATGCGAAGTATCAACTCGCTATGACCCGCAACAACGTTTTCACCTGGTTTTAAAAAAGGGCTTATTGAAGGTATGATTTCGGCTGGAGCTTTATAGTTGAGTGGATAAAAAACTAGTTCAGCTAGCACCGAGCTGCTTAAACACAATAAAAGTAGGGTTAAGGACCATTTCGCGTTCATAGTATTATTGAACGAAACTCTGGGTCGGGTTCACTTCGATCCCAGCCGTCGTTAAAATAAGATAAGAATCGAGCCGTACGGTCTGCGTCGGCGAAATTACAAACCCCTGAATAATGTTGGTGATTGGGTAGCTGGAAGTAGGCACTTTTATCAAAGCAGACAAAATCATCTTCACGCAAGGAGAGGTCAGGATTGATTTTTTTGAAAAAAACACTGCTCGAATGTCGGTGTGAAAGGGATAATAAGCGGTGGGATATTCGCGTTATTGGGCGGTCTTCGTTAATTATAATTTGTATTTTTGTAGCATGATTTTTGAGACAAAATTGTTCGAATGCAAGAACAACGGGTTCGGTATTAAAGACCATCGGGCATAAGGTATGGCTATAGATCTTTATGCTTGTTTTCGTTTGATTGATTAACGAGACGAGGGCCAGTTGATCTTCTTCATAAGATTCTAAATTGAACGTTGTTTTAGTTTCCCTAAACACCGCACTTTCTAGTGATGATATCGACATAAATTAAACCTCAATACGGTTACATTACGTCAATAGTTAACCAGTGGTGATTGATAAAAGCAATAAGGCAAAAAAAAACCGAATCATTCGATTCGGTTAAAAGTACACGTTGTAAGTTCATAAAGGGGAGAGAAGGAAAAATGAACTCATTCTAAACACCGTGTATGCGGCGACATTATACTCATTGAGTTTTCTAAATAATTGAACTACGTCACACTTTAAGTGTTATTGCTTATATTTTTGGCCAATTGTTCTGCGCAGCCCGTGTAATTTGCAGGCGTTAGTTTTAACAGTTCTTGTTTAACGTCTTCAGGGATGCTTAAGGTTTTAATAAACGCCTGCATTGATTGTTGATCGATACCCTGCCCACGCGTGAGTTCTTTTAATTTTTCATACGGCTTTTCAATACCGTAGCGGCGCATAACGGTTTGAATGGGTTCGGCCAGTATTTCCCAATTAGCATCAAGATCTTCTAGTAACTTGGTCTCGTTAATTTCTAATTTAGAAACGCCTTTTTGTAATGACTTAAATCCAATTAAACTGTGTGCCAAACAGGTGCCCAAATTCCTAAGAACGGTTGAATCGGTTAAATCACGCTGCCACCTTGAAATGGGTAGTTTTTCAGCAAAATGAGTCATTAAAGCATTGGCTATGCCGAAGTTACCTTCTGCGTTTTCAAAATCAATAGGGTTGACCTTATGTGGCATGGTGGACGAACCGACTTCACCCGCAATGGTTTTTTGTTTGAAATAACCGACAGAGATGTAACCCCAAACATCGCGAGAAAAGTCGATCAAAATGGTGTTGATTCGTGACAATACGTGGAAGTATTCTGCAATGTAGTCGTGCGGTTCAATCTGAATCGTGTAGGGATTAAACGTAAGCCCTAATGATTCGACAAACTCTTCTGCAAAAGCTGGCCAATCGATATCGGGATACGCCGAGTAATGGGCGTTGTAGTTGCCAACAGCGCCATTTATTTTGCCCATAATGTCTACGTCTTCTAATAACATGAGTTGGCGCTCTAAACGAGCAACCACGTTAGCAAATTCCTTACCCATGGTGCTCGGAGAGGCCGTTTGGCCGTGCGTTCTAGATAGTAGAGGTGTGCCCGCGTAGAGCAGGGCCTTTTCTTTGATATCATCAATGACACAAGCTATTGCGGTACCAATGACCTCATCCCGACCTTCTTTTAGCATTAATGCGTAGGAAAGATTATTGATGTCTTCAGACGTACAGGCGAAGTGAATAAACTCATTAACCAGTAATAATTCGGCATTGCCAGCGGTTTGCTCTTTCAGAAAGTATTCCACCGCTTTAACGTCATGGTTGGTAGTGCTTTCTATTGTCTTAACGCGCTGCGCATCGTCTAAACAAAAGTTAGTAATAATGGCGTCGAGCAACTCGTGAGTTGCATCTGAAAAAGCGCTCACTTCAGTAATTTGAGGGTGTTCAGATAATGCCTGTAACCAGCGTACTTCAACCGTAACACGGGCTTTAATTAAACCGAATTCTGAAAAAATAGGGCGTAGTTCGTCAACTTTACTGGCGTAGCGGCCATCGACGGGTGATAGGGCGTTTAATTTGTTTAAGGTCATTATTTAGCTTATGAGTTAGTTTAGTGAAGAGGTGGAATCTATTATACCGCCACCGAGGCATATTTCATTATCATAAAATACGACCGATTGTCCTGGGGTAACGGCGCGTTGAGGTTCATCAAATTGAACAATGCAGCTGCCGTCGTCATTTACGTTGACGTGACACGCCTGGTCTCGCTGGCGATAACGCGTTTTAGCGGTACAGCGGAAATCAGATGTGGCGTTTGTTCCACTGACCCAGCTTAGTTGTGATGCGTTGAGAATATTGCTTTGCATTAAGGCGTGATCGTGACCCTGTGCAACGACCAAAATATTATTAATGAGGTCTTTTTTGACCACGTACCAGGGTTCTTCAGAAGCTGTTTTTACGCCGCCAATGCCAAGACCCTGGCGTTGTCCCAGGGTGTAATACATAAGGCCTTGGTGCTTACCTAACGATTCACCTTCAGGTGTTTGCATCTCGCCGGGCTGTGCGGGCAAGTAGCGCTGTAAAAAGTCTTTAAATTTTCGCTCACCAATAAAACAAATACCGGTACTGTCTTTTTTGCGGCTCGTTACAAACCCGGCTTTTTCAGCAAGTTCGCGCACGGCTGGTTTTTCCATATCACCGATCGGGAAGAGCGAGCGGCTTAACTGTTTTTGCCCCAGGGTATATAAGAAGTAGCTTTGGTCTTTATTTGCATCTAAACCGCGAATAAGCTGAAAACGGTCGTCTTCTTGTTTAACCTGCGTGTAATGTCCTGTAGCAATACAATCTGCGCCCAATTCTGTGGCGTAGTCTAAGAAGGCTTTAAATTTAATTTCACGGTTACATAATATATCTGGGTTCGGCGTGCGCCCTGCCGCGTATTCGCTCAAAAAGTCTTCAAATACGTTATCCCAGTATTCGGCCGCAAAGTTTACCGTTTTAAGTTCAATACCAAGCTTGTCGCAAACTTGCTGTGCGTCGTCTAAATCTTCTTTAGCGGTACAGTACTCACTGCCGTCGTCTTCATCCCAGTTTTTCATGAACAAGCCCGTCACGTCGTGCCCTTGCTCAAGCAGTCGTAGTGCGGCAACAGACGAGTCAACGCCGCCAGACATACCAACAATTATTTTTTTACTATTCATTATTAATCAACAGGTTGAGTTTCTTACTTAATGTAAGATTTAACTAAGTCAAGTGGGTATGTTTTGCCAGACAGATAGTCATCAATGCTTTCTAAAATAATCGGACTACGTAAACGGTGTTCATTAGCAATAATCTCGTCGCGACTCATCCATAAGGCCCGAATGATCCCCTCATCAAGGTCGTCGGAAACCGTTTCATTACAAACCGTACCTGAAAAAGTGGTCCTGAAATACGTCGTTTCGTTTGCCTCGTTATGCCATAAATAAGAGCCGATCACGGCTTTAGGAGTAAAGGTATAGCCGGTTTCCTCTAGCGTTTCCCTGATTACCGCATCGCGCATACCCTCATTAGGCTCTAGATGCCCAGCAGGCTGGTTTAGCAAAGGGCCATTAGTGGATTCTTCTTCAACCATTAAAAATTTACCATCAAACTCAACAATAGAGGCAACGGTTACATTCGGTTTCCAGATCATGTAATACAGATAATATTTAAGTGACGAATATTATAGTTGAATTGTAGCCTGCGCCCAATGAAACTTATCCTCTGTGTGGGTATAGTTGAATTGTAGCCTGCGCCCAATGAAACTTATCCTCTGTGTGGGTATAGTTGAATTGTAGCCTGCGCCCAATGAAACTTATCTTCTGTGTGGGTATAGTTGAATTGTAGCCTACGCGCAATGAAATCCAATTTCGTATAAGCTGGTTTTAAAGGGGTTTTGCCCAATTGTAATTTGACAAAAAAGAAAAGGAAACTTCAGATGACCACAGTAATTGATGGGGTGGATTATGGCCCTTTAGCGCAACTTCTTGGTAAATGGGTGGGTAACAAAGGTTTAGACAACGCACCAGACGCCAATGCAAACCCTGATTTAAGTAAATTCACAGATGAAATGACGTTTAGCATCTCAGGGCCTGCCGAGAACGCCGAAGAGCAAGAGTTGGTGTCTATTAAATACCACCATGTGGTTCGTAAAGCAGTTAATGGACTCATCTTCCATGACCAAATAGGGCATTGGATTTATGAACCCAGCACGGGCATGATCATGCACTCCTTAACCATACCTAGAGCCGTTTGTTTACTCGCAGGTGGAACGCTTCAAACCAATGGCGAAGAGAGTATTTTTGCTGTTAAGGCAACAGCCGGCAGTGAAACATTCGGTATTGTCCAATCTCCATTTATGCTCGAAAAAGCCAAAACAACCGCATTCCAGATGAAATTAACCGTTAAGGGCGACGAATTGGCTTATCGTGAAGTCACGTCATTGCATATTTATGGAAAAGATTTTGAGCATAAAGATGAGAGTGTATTGCAGCGTGTTACCTACAATCAGGCATAGGTGCTGATGCTGGGTGATAAGTTACACGTAACTCAAGAGTAGTAACTATTTGTTTAGACTAACCAAACATCAACACAACAGGAGTTAACGTTTATGTCTCGTTTAAGGTTATTTCATATGGCAATACCCAGTTACGGCCATTCACGAGCTTTTCGCTGTCTATGGCTTCTTGAAGAGCTGGGCGTTGATGACTTTGAAGTCTGCATGTTAACGCCGGGGAAGGCGTATGCCCCGCAAATGCAAAAGTACGGGATTACACATTCACACAAAATCCCCACCTTACAAATGGATGGTCATGAGATTGGTGAATCTGGCGTCATCTCACAAATTATTGCTGAAAGGTACCAAGATTACCTTCAACTGCTAGGCAAACCAGAAGAACGTTTGGAGATGCTGCAATGGATAGCCATGGCTGAAACATGTATTACGTTTCGAATGCCACTATTGCACTTACTCATGGGTGACGGGCGGGTTCTGACCGACTTACAATCCGAAATAATTGAACCAATGCAGCAGGTTTTTAGGGAAAACGTCGCGCACTTTGAATCCCATTTCGAAAAACAAGGTTCTGATTATTTGCTCGCAAGCGGCTTTAGCGTGGCCGATACCATGTGCGGCTTTAGTCTCCATATGGCTGACTCGTGGGGGCTAATGGATTTAAACTCTGGCACATCCTCCAAAACATTAGCGTATCTAAAGCGCATGCGAGCAAGACCAGCTTTTAAAAACGCAGAAAGATACGCCGATGTTACACCAGGGCTTTATGGACGAGGGTGTGTCGCTGTTACTTAAGAACCAAATTTGAAGACTTACTTCTTGTAAGGTAATAGAGGCTAACAGATCACTCAACCGGAAGGCACAAAGCACCACCTGTCAGCTAAACCGTTAATTAATCCTTCCTAACCACCCTGAAAAAAACTGGGATCAATTAACTCAATAAAGTTTTTTGCTGGAAGGGATAAGTTGCCTTTTCTTTTTAACGTGATGCCGTAATAGTAATCTGGGAAATATTTAGATAAAGGCTTGGCGACTAATTGTTCGTTACCCGTTAGCGAAACACTGGTTACGATTGAAAGCCCTAATCCGAGCTCTACGTACTTTTTGATAATTTCCCAGCTCCAGGCTTCTAACGATGTTTTGTAACTGAGCCGGTGTTTTTGTAATACATCATCCACGATGCGCCAGGTATTGAGGTGCTTGGGCGGCAGGATGAGGTCGTATTGCACAATATCTTGCAAGCTGACGTTTTCTACCGAGGCGAGAGGGTGTCCAAACGGCATAATCAGCACAGGGACAAAGCGGTAAACCTGTTTATATAGGATATCTGCGGGTACTTCCAACATTGGTCCAACGGCAAAGTCTACCTCGTCATTTCTAATCGCGTTGACGCCGGATGTTCCTGACACGTTATGTAAACGAATATGTACGTTTGGGTAGCGTTGTTTAAAGGTTTCTATAATATTGGGTAATAAATACAAAATACTCGCTTCACCAGCGGCAATATTAATCTCTGCGGTTTCTTCGGGCCGGTGCTTTGCTGCAAAGCGGGTCGGCAGGCTATCCATTTGCTCAACTAAAGGTTGAGCGAGTTCTAGCAGTTTTTTACCCGCTTCAGTTAGCGTTATTTTGGGACCATTTCTGGTGAATAACCGCGCTTTAAGTTCCTTTTCTAAGCTTTGAATTTGCAGTGAGACAGACGGTTGGCTGAGTTGCAATAAATCAGCTGCTTTTGAAAAGCCACCGACCTTAGCCGCCATACAGAATGAGCGTAATTGCTTATGTCTGTTTGCTTTTATAATTTTTTCACCCATTAACGGATTGTATCATTGCTTTTATTAATAATAGAAATAGTTTTATGAGGATTGTAGGGGGATAGATAGTCGTTATAATGCGTTGCACAATAATCCAATCGTGTTGATTTAAGGAGTTTAGAGAATGAAATCACTAACTTTTACAGGTGAAATGTCACCTGAGTACAGCAGTATTTATAACGATGAAGCGAACGCTTTCGTTGCAACGCTCGCAGAAGAATTTTCACCACGCGTTGCCGCTTTACTGGACGATAGAAAAGTAAGGCAAACTGAAATAAATGCAGGCACACTACCTGATTTTTTACCTGAAACCAAAGCGATACGCGAAGGTGACTGGAATATTCTAGGCGTGCCGAGCGACCTACAAGACAGACGCGTAGAAATTACCGGCCCTGTGGATCGTAAAATGATTATTAACGCCTTAAACGCGAACGTGAAAGTGTTTATGGCCGACTTTGAAGATTCACTTTCGCCAACTTGGGAAAAAGTGGCTCAAGGCCAAATTAACATGCGAGATGCCGTTAACGGTACCATTACGCTTGATGACCCTAAATCTGGCAAACACTACGAGCTAAATGAAGACCCAGCCGTATTGATCTGCCGTGCGCGTGGCCTGCACCTACCTGAAAAACATATTCAGCTCGAAGGTGAAAACATCCCCGGTGGATTAATTGATTTCGCCTATTATTTCTTCCATAACTACAAAGCCTTATTAGCAAAAGGTTCTGGCCCGTATTTCTACATACCTAAACTTCAATCCCATAAAGAAGCTCGCTGGTGGGCTGACTTGATGGATAAAGCCGAAGATTTAGTAGGCCTGGAGCGCGGCACAGTTAAAGCAACCGTGTTGATTGAAACATTGCCTGCTGTGTTTGAAATGGACGAAATCCTGCATGAATTCCGTGATCATATTGTGGCGCTTAACTGTGGCCGTTGGGATTACATCTTCAGCTACATCAAAACACTTAAAAACTACCCGGATCGTGTGCTTCCAGACCGTCAGGTCGTGACCATGAATCAACCGTTTTTGAGCGCTTACTCACGTTTGTTGATTAAAACCTGTCATAAACGAGGTGCGATGGCGATGGGCGGTATGGCGGCCTTTATACCCGCTAAAGACCCTGAAACTAATGCTGCGGTATTGAAAAAAGTGGTTGGTGATAAAACACTCGAAGCTAAAAATGGTCACGACGGTACCTGGGTCGCGCATCCAGGCCTCGCCGACACAGCAATGGCGGTATTTAATGAGTATATCGGCGAAGGTAATGCTAACCAAATGAGCGTTTCTCGTGCTGACGATGCGGTAATAACAGCCGCTGAGTTGTTGGAGCCTTGTAAAGGCGACAGAACAGAAGCCGGTATGCGCGCTAACCTTCGTATCGCCGTGCAATATATTGAAGCGTGGATTCAAGGCAATGGCTGTGTACCCATTTATGGCCTGATGGAAGACGCCGCGACCGCTGAGATTTCTCGTTCTTCAATTTGGCAATGGATACACCACGGTAAGGACTTGAGCAACGGCAAAAAAGTGACCGTTGAATTGTTCCGTGAGCTGATGACTGAAGAAATGGACGTAATCAAAAGCGAAGTGGGCGAAGAACGATTCAATGCAGGGCGTTTTGATGAAGCCGCTAAAATTATGGATCGCTTTACAACGTCCGAAGAATTGGTGGATTTCTTAACCGTGCCCGCTTACGACTACTTATAGTCACAGACCACTTGTGCCCCAGAGGGTATAAGTTTCGTTGAGCTGGTAAAAAAGCATTTCCAGTTAACTCAGCTTTATAAATTTTAACTTTAAACTTAACTAACCGAAAGGAGATAACAATGTCATCTTATTCAAATGATATAAATTCTGTTTCAGCATTGGTAGAAGCCAAGGGTTCATCTTGGGATCCAATCAACCCTGAATCAGTTGCACGCATGCGCGCGCAAAACAAATTCAAGACCGGTCTTGATATTGCACAATATACGGCTGATGTTATGAACGCCGACATGGCTGCATTTGATGCAGACAAGACTAAATACACGCAGTCTCTAGGCTGCTGGCATGGTTTTATCGGCCAACAAAAAATGATTTCCATTAAGAAGCACTTCGGTGGAAAAACTGACCGTCGTTATCTCTACCTTTCTGGTTGGATGGTAGCTGCGCTACGTTCTGATTTCGGTCCACTTCCTGATCAGTCAATGCACGAGAAAACGTCTGTTGCATCGTTGGTTGCTGAGCTATATACATTCCTACGCCAAGCTGACGCACGTGAATTAGGCGGTTTGTTCCGTGACTTAGACGCAGCGCGTGAAGCGGGCGATGCGGCAAAAGAAGCGAGCATTCAAGATTCAATTGATAATCACGTAACACACGTTGTACCCATCATTGCCGATATTGACGCGGGTTTTGGTAACGCCGAAGCCACTTATTTAATGGCTAAGCAAATGATCGAAGCGGGTGCTTGTGCACTGCAGATCGAAAACCAGGTAGCTGATGAAAAGCAATGTGGTCACCAGGACGGTAAAGTGACTGTTCCTCACGCTGACTTCCACTCTAAGATTCGCGCATTGCGCCACGCTTTCCTTGAGCTAGGTATCGACAACGGTATTATCGTTTCGCGTACTGACTCTGAAGGTGCTGGTCTTACTAAAGAAATCGCTGTTGTTAAAGAGCCTGGCGATCAAGGTGATCGTTATAACTCGTTCCTAGACGTTGAAGAAATCGACGTAGCTGACATGGCTGAAGGCGATGTATGCTTCAACCGCGACGGCAAACTTGTTCGTCCTAAGCGTCTACCTTCTGGTCTATACCAGTTCCGTCAAGGTACGGGTGAAGAACGTTGCGTATTCGATTCTATCGAAGCAATTAAAGCGGGTGCCGATCTTCTTTGGATCGAAACTGCAACGCCAAGCGTTAGTGACATTGCTGACATGATGAACGAAGTACGCAAAGAGATCCCAGATGCGAAACTAGTTTACAACAACAGCCCATCATTCAACTGGACTATTAACTTCCGTCAGCAAGCATTCGACGCGATGGTTGAAGCCGGTGAAGACGTATCTGCATATGACCGTGCTGCGTTGATGAGTGTTGAATACGATGAAACTGACTTGGCTAAAGCTGCAGACGAAAAAATCCGTACATTCCAGTCTGATTCCGCTCGTGAAGCGAACATTTTCCACCACCTGATCACATTACCTACTTACCACACTGCTGCATTGTCTACTGACAACTTGGCTAAAGAGTACTTTGGTGATGCTGGTATGTTGGGTTATGTTGCTGGCGTACAGCGTAAAGAGATCCGCCAAGGTATCGCATGTGTTAAGCATCAGAACATGTCTGGTTCAGACATGGGCGATGATCACAAAGAATACTTTGCTGGTGAGAACGCTCTAAAAGCTGGTGGTGCGAATAATACGTCTAACCAATTCTCTTAATTTGAGACTGGTTAGTTAAGCTTTTGCATTAAAAGCTTAAGGTATTTGGTCCTGGCAATTGTTCCTGCATTGCTTGGATACATGCCATCGGTGGAAATAAAGAGGCGACATTCTTAATTGAATGTCGCCTTTTGTCCAACTGAGTTTAAAATATTGACCAGCAATAGAATGGTTAAGTACATTTAAACCACTGCAACAAAGGTGAATGAATAATGAATGATGTTCCAAGCTACCTACAGGACGCGACAGACCTGTTAACAAAAGACGGTTTTGCAACGGGCGATGTTTGGTACCACGGAACGTCTTCTTCCCTGGCAAGCTCCATTGAATCTTATGGCCTGAAGCGTTCAGGCGATAAAGCGATGAAACAAGCAGCGAAAAGTACGATGGCAACGATTGGCAATAACTATACTGAATCTGTCGAGCCGGTATTTTTAACGCAGAGCAAACAGCTTGCTTACTACTGGGCGCAGCAGACTGTTAGAGAGCGAAGTGTTCGCTTTGAGGGTGAAGAAAGTGCAGTCGTTTTTGCAGTTGAGTTAGCCGAAGAACAGAACGCTAAAGTTCTACCTGATGTTGGTGCCGCTAGTTTGTTGATGCTTAAAGAAGGTGAGTCGTACATGGCTTATGTCGCTAAAATCTACCAGGATTGTAGAGCGGGCGTTCTCGATATTGATTTGATTAAGGCCCATCGTTTAGAGTATTTGAACAAGCTTGGAATGGCCTATATCAACCAGGATATTAACGCTGAGTTCGTTTCACTCGTTTCTAACTGAGCATTAAATTCTTTCTGCCTCATTTGATCGCATTAGCAACTGACCATACAGCTGGGTTATCAACTGTTCACCTGGTTTAACGTGTAGTTTGGAGACCAAGCCATGTTCCGCTAACTCGCGAGCTTGAAAAAACTAACCCGAGACTCCATATCAGGAACTTGGGTTTTTTTATAAACCAAAATAAATTTTTTCTGTCAAAATAGGCAGCAACAGCGAAACGTTTTAAAAATAACTATGCCTGATTTACCTTTTGAGCACGACGACGATGGAAGCCTTGCAGTACAAGAAGCGAAGCCTAAATTGCAAAAGCCACCGATGTATAAAGTACTATTGCTTAATGATGACTTTACGCCGATGGATTTCGTCGTTTCTGTATTACAAACCATCTTCTTCAAAACAAAAGAAGAGGCGGTTAGAATAACAATGAATGTTCATACTACTGGTATTGGTGTGTGTGGCGTCTATACTAAAGATATTGCGGAGACGAAAGTGCAACAAGTGATCCAAAGCGCCCAGGAAAACCAGCACCCTTTGCAGTGCACATTAGAAGAATCGGAGTAAACCCATGCTTGATAAAGAACTCGAAGAATCATTAAATAATGCGTTTAAACAGGCGCATGATAAGCGTCATGAGTTTATAACCGTTGAACATCTATTGCTGGCGATGATGAAAAACAAGTCGGCCTGTGACGTCTTTCAGGCTTCAGGCGGTAATGTGGACGCAATAGCAACGGAGCTTGAGGCTTATCTAGCAGAATCCACGCCGCTTATTCCCGAGGGTATTGAGCGTGAAACACAACCAACGCTCGGTTTTCAGCGAGTGTTACAACGGGCGGTTTTCCACGTCCAGTCTTCAGGAAAAAAAGAAGTGACCGGCGCCAACGTGCTGGTTGCGATATTTAGCGAACAAGACTCGCAAGCGGTATTTCTAATGAACCGCCAACAAGTTACTCGGCTTGACGTTGTTAACTTCATCTCTCATGGCATAGCAAGAATTGATGATGACGATGATATCAGTGATTTCGAAGGGGCCAGCACGGTAGAAACTGAAGAGCCAGCGAATGACCCGTTAACAAAATATACCGTCAATCTAAATGAAGAGGCCTTGTTGGGTAAAATCGACCCGTTAATTGGTCGTGAAAAAGAGCTAGAGCGTACGGTTCAAACACTGTGTCGCCGACGGAAAAACAACCCTTTATTAGTAGGTGAAGCGGGTGTGGGCAAAACTGCAATAGCCGAAGGCTTGGCGCTTAGAATTATTGAAGGCGACGTACCTGAAGTACTAGAAGATACGACTATTTATTCACTCGATATGGGCTCTTTGGTAGCGGGTACAAAATATCGCGGTGACTTTGAAAAGCGCTTAAAAGGCCTGGTGTCACAATTAAAGACGCAAGAAAAAAGCATTCTTTTTATTGATGAAATTCATACTATTATCGGCGCAGGGTCTGCTTCTGGCAGTGTGATGGATGCCTCGAATATGATCAAACCAGCGCTCGCATCCGGCGATTTACGCTGCATTGGCTCTACGACCTACAAAGAGTTCAGAGGTATTTTCGAGAAAGATCACGCCTTGGCGAGACGTTTTCAAAAAATTGATATTAACGAACCATCGGTTGAAGACACCATTCGTATTTTAAAGGGCTTGAAATCACGCTATGAAGAGCACCACAACCTCAAATACAGTAGCGATAGTCTGGAAACAGCGGCGACACTCGCGGATCGTTATATAAATGATCGGTTTTTACCCGACAAAGCGATTGACGTTATCGATGAAGCCGGTGCAAAACAGCGCTTGTTACCAGAGGCTGAGCGCCATGAAACGATAACTTCAGCAGATATTGAAAAAATTATTGCTCAAATCGCGCGTATTCCTGAAAAGAGCGTGTCTTCGCAAGACAAAGATAAGCTAAAAGATTTAGCGCGAAATTTAAAATTGGTCGTTTTTGGCCAGGACGAAGCGATTGAAAAATTATCCGACGCGGTTATTCTGAGCCGTGCTGGATTAGGCCAGGAAGAACGTACGATCGGTTCTTTCCTCTTTGCCGGGCCAACTGGCGTTGGTAAAACTGAAGTGACCCAACAGCTGGCAAAAATTATGGGTGTTGATTTAATTCGCTTTGATATGTCTGAATACATGGAACGTCATACCGTATCGCGTTTAATCGGTTCGCCTCCTGGCTACGTCGGTTTTGACCAAGGTGGTCTATTGACTGAAGAAGTGAACAAGCATCCACACGCTATTTTGTTATTAGATGAAATTGAAAAGGCGCATCCAGATATCTTTAACCTGCTGTTACAAATAATGGATCACGGCACGTTAACCGATAATAACGGCAGGAAAGCTGATTTTAGAAATATTATGCTCGTTATGACGACAAATGCAGGCGCTTATGAAGGCAGCAGGGCGTCTATTGGTTTTACCGAACAAGAGCACTCGTCTGACAGTATGAAAGTGATCGACAAATCGTTCTCACCTGAATTTAGAAACAGGTTAGACGCCGTTGTGCAGTTTAAATCTTTAACTGAAGAAACCATTATTCACGTCGTGGATAAATTCATTTTTGCGCTGGAAGCTCAGCTACACGATAAAAATGTAACGATCTCCCTGGAGCCAGAAGCGAGAAGCTGGTTGGCTAAGAAGGGCTACGACCCTAAAATGGGTGCTAGACCGATGGATCGGACTATTCAGGAGCACATCAAAAAACCGCTAGCCAATGAGCTATTATTCGGTAAATTGAGTGAGGGCGGAACGGTTAAGATTTACGTGAAAGATAATAAAATTGATTTTATTATCACAGAACTTAGTAAAGACCTTATTGAACAGAAGTAAGCGGGGGCTTACTTAACGCGGTAGGTAATGCGGCCTTTAGTTAAATCATAAGGTGTCATTTCTACTTTAACGCGGTCACCCGTTAGAATACGAATGTAGTGTTTACGCATTTTGCCGGATATGTGTGCAGTAATGAGGTGACCATTTTCTAATTCAACTCGAAACATTGTATTGGGGAGCGTGTCTTTAACGACGCCTTCCATTTCAATTTGATCTTCTTTTGCCATGTGTTCCTTTAAATAATTTAACTAACAGCTTGTTAAACAAGCTAATGCGGCGGAATTTTACACTATTTGCTGGTATTTAAGTGTGAATTGATTAAAAAGTTAGCGGTGAGTCTAAAGATGAGCTTTGGATGGGTAGTTCAGTCACTTTATCGTATCTCTGCCATACCGCATCAATCAACAATTCGATCGGTCTGAAGTTAGCTTTATAAGACATTTTATCTGAGTCTCTAATGTAATAACCCAAATAAACATATGTTCTGCCGTCATTCTTTGCCGAGTTTATCTGTTGTAAAAGACTGTACGTTCCCAAGCTACGCGCAGAGACATCAGGATCAAAAAACGTATACACAGCTGACAGGGCGTCATCAAATAAATCACTGACTGAAACGGCTAGCAATTTGCCATCTAAGCGCGTTTCGTAAATCAGGCTATTGCCAAATGATTCGCATAAGAAGGCCTGGTATTGCTTGGTGTCAAAATCCTGCATTGCACCGCCAGGGTGTTTAAACGCTTGATAACGAGAATAAAGTTCGAACTGCTCGTCTGAAAACGCGGGCTTAACGGGTTTGAAGGATAAGTCCTTATTTTTTGTTAGAACGCGTTTTTGGCTACGGGATAGCTGGAAATGATGGACATTAATCCGGCTTGAAATACAGCCGCGGCAGAGTTCACAGTGCGGTCTATAAGCGTGTTTACCACTGCGCCTGAAACCAATACTAATTAAATATTGATAAATACCCGGTGTCATTTCTATATCAGGTGAAATAAAAATATTTCGTGATTCTTTATCGGCTAAGTAATCACAAACCTGGGGGGATGATATATACAGTGGTAATTGTTGCCCTGCACGAGAGGTATTAGTCATTGCGGCAACCAGGCATCTGCCGCCACAGGTTCATCACAGAGCTGATTAAGCTGTTGAGCAAATAGTTCACGAGTAATAGTGTAAGCGCCCAGGCTTTCAAGGTGTTCGGAGTGAACCTGGCAATCGATCAATTGGTAGCCCCAGTTTTGTAACTGCTCGCAGAGGAATGCAAAGCCGACTTTCGACGCATTGTCGCGGCGGCTAAACATCGATTCGCCAAAAAAAACTTGTCCAATGGCAATGCCGTATAAGCCGCCAACCAGTTCTTCTTTAAACCATACTTCAACAGAATGGGCGTGCCCCAGCTTAAAGAGTGTTTCATACGCTTCAATCATCGAAGACGTTATCCATGTGCCATGCTCATCGCCACGCGGCGCTGAACAAGCCGATATAACTGAACTAAATGCCGTATCTAAGGTGCAGTCATAGATCTCTTTATTAATAAATTTTTTAAGGCTGCGAGAAATACGTAATTCGGCAGGCTTTATGACCAGACGTGGGTCAGGTGCCCACCATAATATCGGCTGATCATCCTCAAACCACGGAAAAACTCCTGAACGATAAGCGTTTAATAAGCGCTCAGGTGCTAGTGACCCACCAGCTGCCAATAAGCCATTCGGCTCTTTCAGCGCGCTATCTAAAGCAGGGAATGGGGCTGAGTCATCGGTTGGGGCAAGCCAGGGAATCATGATGCAAGCGTTATGACACCTGACCTTCTAATAAGTCGTCGAGAAAGCGTTCTGCATCTAGCGCGGCCATGCAGCCAGACCCCGCAGAGGTAATAGCTTGCCTATAAATAGAATCGGCTACATCACCGGCTGCGAAAATTCCTGCAACGCTTGTCTGTGTTGCATTGCCGGCATTACCGCTGTGGGTCGTCAAATAACCGTTTTTCATTTCCAGTTGGCCATCAAATATTTGCGTGTTTGGCGAATGCCCGATGGCTATAAAAACGCCTTCTAAATCGATTTCTTTGCTGCTGTTATCCTGAGTGTTTTTAATGCGTATACCCGTTACACCCATTTTGTCGCCGAGCACCTCGTCCAACTGGTTGAACCACTCAACTGAAATATTGCCATCGGCTACTTTTTTCATTAGCTTGTCTGATAATATTTTTTCAGAGCGGAACGAGTCGCGACGATGAATGACGGTCACGTGCTTAGCTATATTAGATAAATAAAGCGCTTCTTCCACGGCCGTATTGCCGCCACCAACCACCGCGACGTTTTGGTTTTTATAGAAAAATCCATCACAAGTTGCACACGCAGACACGCCCTTGCCTCTAAACGCTTCTTCTGACGGCAAGCCGATATATTTGGCCGAAGCGCCGGTAGCAATAATCAATGCGTCGCAGGTATAGGTGCCCGCATCACCCTTTAATGTAAAAGGGCGCTCTTGCAGTTCTGTCGTATGAATGTGGTCGAACTGAATTTTTGTGTCGAATCGCTCGGCGTGTAACTTCATGCGTTCCATTAAAGCTGGGCCTTGTAGCCCTTCAACGTCACCCGGCCAGTTGTCTACGTCGGTGGTCGTCATTAATTGGCCACCTTGCTCAACACCGGTAATTAATAGTGGGTTCAGGTTTGCTCTGGCAGCATAAACCGCAGCGGTGTAACCAGCGGGGCCTGAGCCCAGAATAATTAGTCGGTGGTGTGAATTTTTGCTCATGAATCGCTCCGGAATTATACGTTTATAGACGGTTTTTTAAAGTTAGCTAGTATGGCGATTAGACTTAATCAGGTAAAGTGTTAAGCATATGAATATTGGTATCCCGAAAGAAATAAAACCATTTGAAGGCCGCGTTGGGCTGTCTCCAAAAGCTTGTGTTGAATTGTTAACTAAAGGTCATTCGGTCTTTATTGAACATGACGCCGGCGTATTGAGTGGCTTTACGGATGAAGACTATTCGCAAGCAGGTATTACGGTTTGTTCAACAGCTAAGCAGTTATATGGACAATGCGAATTGATCGTTAAGGTTAAAGAGCCGGTAGGAGCTGATCTTGATTACCTAACGGCTAAACATACGCTCTTTTGCTTTCTTCATCTGGCCGCCAACCGAGAGCTCGCCGCAAAACTGGCTGCTATTGGTTTGACCGCTATTGCATTTGAATCGGTCAGTGAAAATAACCGACTGGTCATCTTAAAGCCGATGAGCGAGATTGCGGGTAAATTAGCGCTGCAAATTGGCGCAACGTTGCTACATCAGGAACAAGGTGGGTCTGGTTTATTACTAGGTGGACTCGATACGTTTGGACACGACGCTATCGATAAAGGCCAGGTGCTGGTGTTAGGCGCGGGTTCTGCCGGCACGCAGGCGGCATTGTTAGCCAACAATATGGGGGCAAGCGTATTTGTTTTTGATAAATCGATCGACGCATTAGCTTCAATCAGCCGTTTAAACCCTGCCATTAACGTGTTGTCGGACGCTAATGAATGTTACCAGCTGGTAGCTTCCAGCAACCTTCTTATTGGTGCGTTATTGGTGCCTGGAAAAGAAACCCCTCGTTTTATAAATCGCTTTCATCTCAAATCAATGCGTAAGGGCTCCGTTATCGTTGATATTTCTGTTGATCAGGGTGGTTGTATCGAAACGACTCGGGCAACCAGTTATGATAAGCCAACCTTTGTAGAAGAAGGGGTTACCCACTTTTGCGTTGCAAATATGCCAGGTGCAGTACCGATAACTGCGACACAAGCATTGTCGGCGCTACTACCTGATTATATAAATAGATTAACGCTAAACAATTGGTATGAAAATGATAAGATAATGCACGACGCAGTGAACCTAAAAGATGGGAAAATCCTTGTTGATATTTGATTTTAAATATTAAATAACATAGAGTTACGTAAACATTCTAGAATTTATATATAACTAAGTGAATCTTAAAACAAACGTACTAAATACATCCGTTGCGCAGCAGCGAGCAGTCAAACTATTAAGGGAATCTGCTTTTCTCGTTTTATTGGCGACGGGCTTATTCCTGTTGGGCTCATTGTTTAGCTATAACGTTGAAGACCCGGGTTGGACTCATAGCGGTTCTAGCCAGACGGTGTTGAATATTACCGGTGTTGTCGGCGCCTGGATTGCAGATTTCATGCTCTCGATACTCGGTTTTATGGCTTTTGCTTTTCCTTTTATGTTGTTTAGTAGTGCCTGGAAATTTCTATCCGAAGCGAACACAGACCTGGCCGACTCTATATTCCACCAAAGTATCCGTTGGGTCAGTTTCATCATTTTTTTAATCGCTGGTGCTGGCTTACTGGATATGCACTATTTTCAAAATTGGTTAACCATGCCAGGGTCACCCGGTGGCATTATTGGTCTTGAAATTGGTGATTATTTAATTCATTTGTTTGCGTTCCAGGGGGCAACACTTATTTTATTTAGTGCGTTTTTAATTGGTATAACCCTGTCAACAGGACTTTCCTGGTTGGGGTTGATGGATAGAATGGGCTACCAATTTCTGTGTTTATTCAGGGCGTTAAAAAACTACATCGAAGATAGTGGAGAACGCAGAGCATCAGGCAACGCGAAAAGAAAGCGCGAAGGCGTCTTTAAAAAACAATCAGAAAAATTTTCAGCGAAACCGAAAACTCGAATTGAACCCATTATCAGAGATATTAAACCCAGTGAACGGGTAGATAAAGAAAGGCAAACGGGTTTGTTTGTAGAAGAAGGTTCTTTACCGACCCTGGGGTTACTGGATGAAGCGACTGAACACGTACAGGGTTATTCGTCAGCGGCATTAGAGGCGCTTTCCAGATTAGTAGAGCTTAAATTAGAAGATTTCGGTGTTGAGGTTGATGTCGTTGCCGTACACCCAGGCCCCGTTATCACGCGTTTTGAAATTCAACCCGCGCCCGGTATTAAGGCCAGTAGAATTAGTGGTTTGGCGCAAGATTTAGCTCGATCGATGTCAACGAACAGCGTTCGGGTCGTAGAAGTGATTCCTGGTAAATCGGTCATCGGCCTGGAAATACCCAATGAGTCGCGCGAAATGGTTCGGCTCAGTGAAATTCTATCATCAGAAGCGTATGAAAAATCAAATTCAGCGCTAACACTGGTTTTGGGCAAAGATATTGCCGGCCAACCCACCGTTGCTGATCTCGCCAAAATGCCGCATTTGCTGGTAGCGGGTACGACGGGTTCAGGTAAATCGGTGGCCATTAACGCGATGATACTCAGCCTGCTTTATAAAGCGACGCCTGATCAAGTTCGAATGATTATGATCGATCCTAAAATGCTTGAGTTGTCGGTTTACGAAGGTATTCCTCATTTGCTCACGCCGGTGGTGACCGATATGAAAGAGGCCGCGAACGCCTTACGTTGGTCAGTCGCCGAAATGGAAAGGCGTTATAAATTAATGTCACTTCTAGGGGTCAGGAATCTAACGGGATATAACAAAAAAGTAAGAGACGCGATTAAAGCGGGTAGCCCTTTAGCCGACCCTTTATGGGAGCCCACACCTTTTCTAGATGAAGAGGATCCGGGAACGCTGAGCGAGTTACCACAGATCGTCATTGTCATTGATGAACTAGCTGACATGATGATGGTGGTGGGTAAAAAAGTGGAAGAGCTGATCGCACGTTTGGCACAAAAGGCGCGCGCTTCTGGTTTGCATTTGATACTCGCTACGCAGCGGCCGTCGGTTGACGTACTAACTGGGCTTATCAAAGCAAATATACCGTCTAGAATTGCCTTTCAGGTATCATCAAAAATTGATTCCCGTACCATTCTTGATCAATCCGGCGCCGAAGCATTGCTGGGTAATGGCGATATGCTGTATTTGCCACCAGGTTCAGGTCTTCCGCAGCGTATTCACGGTGCTTTTGTAGATGATCACGAAGTACACAAAGTCGTTAGGCACCTGAAAAAACAGGGTAAACCGAATTATATAGAAGGTATTTTGTCGGCATCTGACCCCGCTGAATTTGATGGTGGTTCATCAGGTGGCAGCTCGGAAGATTCAGATGAATTATATGATCAGGCTTTACGAATCGTAACCGAAACTCGCAGAGCGTCAATCTCCGGCGTACAAAGACAATTACGCATTGGTTATAACCGCGCTGCGCGAATGGTTGAAGAAATGGAGCGTAGTGGCGTCGTTGGGCCTTTGCAATCAAATGGCTCGCGCGAAGTGTTAGCGCCACCTCCACCGGAGTTGTAATTGAATGCGAATCGGTAGAAGTTTTATTTTATTTTTTCTGGCTGTTTCGGCGTCTTGTTTTGCTGAAAATAGTGATGAAAGCCTGCAAACTCAGTTAAACAGTTACGAGCAAATGAGCGGTCAGTTCACGCAAGTAATTAGTAGTGAACGGGGCGCGCAAACGCAATCCTCAACGGGCGAGTTTTGGATAAAAAAACCGAGTAAATTCCGCTGGCATTATTCAACGCCCTATATTCAAAAGATTATTTCAAATGGCGAAAAAATTTGGGTCTACGACGAAGATTTAGAGCAAGTAACGGTAAAGAACTCTTCACAAGCGATAGACTCAACGCCGCTGGCTATTATTCTCGGTTCGGCCTCGATCGATAAGCATTTCAATACCGCCACACTAGAATCGGAAGACGATTTAGACTGGATGAAACTGACGCCAAAAAATGATTCGAGTGGATTTGATTATATCGATATTGGTCTTAAAAATGGCTTGCTGTCTCGGATGCTATTACAAGACAGCTTTGGTCAAAAGACGCGCCTGCTATTTAGCCACGTTGAGGTATCTACAGCCATCGATGACGATAATTTTGATTTTGAAATACCTGAAGGCTCGGATGTTTTTGAAGAAACCGTCGAGTAATGAACCAATCAGAGCCGTTAGCTGATCGATTAAGGCCTCAAACACTAGAACAGTTTGCGGGGCAAAGCCATCTTTTAGCAGCGGGCAAGCCGTTATACGAAGCGATTCATTCTGGCTTGCTGCATTCACTGATTTTATGGGGACCTCCTGGCGTTGGTAAAACCACGCTGGCACGAATTATTGCGCAACACGCCGACGCTCGTTTTATCTCAATATCAGCCGTTTTAGCCGGCGTTAAAGACATCCGTAATGTCGTAGAGCAGGCGCAAAAGAATCGCCTTGAAAATCAACAAAATACCATTCTTTTTGTAGACGAAGTTCACCGTTTTAATAAATCGCAGCAAGACGCATTTTTGCCCCACGTCGAAGCGGGCACCTTTACCTTTATTGGTGCAACCACAGAGAACCCTTCGTTCTCACTGAATAACGCCTTACTTTCAAGAGCCAGGGTTTACACCTTAAAACCGTTAGAATCTGTTGATTTAGAGGCCATTCTTTCTAATGCGTTAAATAATCAAACACACGGTTTCGGTGGTGAATTGTCGATTGAAAAAGAAGCCATTCAACTATTACTAAATTCGGCAGATAGTGACGCCAGACGGTTGTTGAATTATTTGGAACTGAGCGCCAAACTCACACAAGCGAATAAGGCTACAACGATTACAGTATCAACGGTTGAAGAGGTGATCAAAGACGGTCTACGTCGCTTCGATAATCACGGTGAAGATTTTTATAACCAAATATCGGCGTTACATAAATCTGTTCGCGGCAGTGACCCAGACGCTTCAATTTACTGGCTTAGAAGAATGCTCGACGGCGGCTGTGATCCTTTATACGTAGCGCGTCGTATTGTACGTATAGCGTCAGAAGATATCGGTAATGCTGACCCACGAGGACTTCAAATCGCCCTTAATGCCTGGGAAACGCAAGAAAAACTCGGCAGCCCTGAAGGCGAGCTGGCCCTGGCGCAGGCGGTCGCGTATCTAGCGTGTGCAGCAAAAAGTAACGCCGTCTATAAGGCATTTAATACCGTAGGAACTGTTATTAAAAACACCGGTAGCCTTGAGGTGCCTTATCACCTTCGTAACGCACCCACAAAGCTGATGAAAGAAGAGGGTTACCATAAAGGCTATCGCTACGCACACGACGAACCGAATGGGTTCGCCGCAGGTGAAACTTACTTGCCGCAAAAATTATTAGGGCAGGTGTACTATGAGCCAGTTGAAAGAGGTTTAGAAATAAAGATTTCGGATAAACTCAAGCGCTTAAGAGAGTTGAATAAAGTGAGTAAAAAAGAACGATAACTAATGTACTTAAAGGTAATATTCACCAACAGTATTAATAATTAAATGGGAATAATAAAATGAACAAATTGGTCAGCGTATTTATATTTCTTTGTCTGTTACTCATGAATGGCTGTACGACATTACTGGTTGGGGGTGCTGGTGCAGGTGGTTATGCCGTCGGTACCGATGAACGTCCTTTTGGAGTCATATCATCAGATATTTCAATTACCGCCAGTGTGAAAACGATATTGATAAAAGATAAGCAGATAGACGCTTTTGATATTAATGTGGACACCTATCGCGGCGTTGTTACCTTAAATGGGCACGTTAGTAGTTCAGCCTTGGCTTCGCGCGCCGTGCAACTGGCGCGAACAGTCAATGGTGTTAAAAAAGTAACGTCTAAACTCGCCATCATTAAATAAATAAAACTTAGCTATAGAAATAAATTATGAAAATTCTGATTATTATCGCCATCATCGCTGCCATTTTTTATCTAGTGCAATACTTTTCTACTGCTAATTCAAGCGCGGGTGCTGCGGAAAATATAAAGGCCGGAGAGGACTTCCTGCTCGCAAATGGGTCAGAAGAAGGTGTTATTACGACGGCTTCTGGTTTGCAATATAAGGTGCTTCAAGAAGGAACGGGTTGTGAGCACCCTTCAAGCACCGATAAAGTAACGGTTCATTATCACGGCACCCTGTTAGATGGCACCGTGTTTGATAGTTCGGTTGAGCGTGGTGAACCGATTGCTTTTGGTTTGAATCAGGTCATTCCAGGTTGGACAGAAGGGGTGCAATTGATGGTAGTCGGTGAGAAAACGCGCTTCTTTATCCCCAGTAAACTGGCTTACGGCAATAGATCAGCTGGAAAAATAAAACCCGGTTCGAGCTTAATTTTTGATGTTGAGCTGATCAAAATTAACGGATAACGGATAGGTGGCATTAGTCAGTAGCTCGAGTTTTTTACCATAACTCTTGAAAGATTAGAACATAGCAAGGACTAGCCTTGATTGCTGATATTAGCTTGGATCTGCAGGGGAAAATCACCAACGGTTGGTCAAATCACAGGCAATAAAAAAGACCTAGTCCGCAACGAACTAAGTCTTTGTTATCCAATGGTGCCTGAGGCCGGAATCGAACCGGCACGACCGTTAAGTCGAGGGATTTTAAGTCCCTTGTGTCTACCAATTTCACCACCCAGGCAATCAATTCGGCTATAACTTACGAGCGCGAATTTTACCCTATGATGCTGTTTAAAACGAGGGTAAATTTAAAAAAATTATAAATTTCCCAGTAAGCCGCTTTCGAGAGCTAATTTAACGAGCTCGATATCATTGTTGATACCTAATTTTTCATGAACCCGGTAACGATGTGTATTGACTGTTTTTGGGCTGATTGATAATGCGTCGGCGATATCGGTAATTTTATGACCATCAACAATTTTTATAGCTATTTGCAATTCACGAGAACTCAGCTGGCTAAAAGCATTTTTTTCGGTTTTTTGTGCGCTAAAGATTAAATTAGTAGCCACATCGGATGATAAGTAATTTTTACCTTGAAAGACCGCGACGATAGCCTTGATCATTTCGTCAACCGGACAACCTTTGTTTATATAACCACGCGCGCCCAATTTTAATGCTTGATGCGGAATGGGACCGTCGTCGTATACGCTTAATGCAATTATTTTAGCTGAGGGAGTTCTTCTTAATATGCGTTTTATGGCCTCAGAGCCGCCTATGCCAGGCATGTTTAAGTCCATTAGAATAACGTCTGGTTTCAGTTGCTCAGCCAGTTGAATGGCTTCTTCGCCACTTGCAGCGGCAGCAACCACCTCGATATCGGGGTCAGCATCTAAAAGATACTGAATTCCACTACGAACGAGTTCGTGATCATCTACGAGTAAAATATTAATGTTGTCGATATTCATAACGATTATATTTTTTCTATATTATTGAGCGTTTTTACTCGCTTGACTAGCATTATCTAAATCAACGATAATTCGCCAGCTTTTGGTTTCGAGTGTAACAGCTCGATGAAATGGGAAGTCGGTTAAGTTGCATGTATGAGCAAACTAATCCCGACGCTGCCCCCGCAACGGTATATAAGCGAAAGTGTATCAACAGCCACTGTGTCAAAACATGGGAAGGCGATACATCGATTAACGCGCAGTTAATCACTTATGAGCCCGGAGACCTGCCAATAGCAAACCGGTACGTTGCGGGTGGGCAACAGGGCTGTCGTTGATTCCTTTTTATTCTTTTCAACCTCATCTTTTCCTCTCGTGGCGTCATTTTAATTGGCGCGGGGTCGCGCCTTATACGAGGAAATTTTATGAAGAAAACACTATTAGCGGCCAGTATTGCTGCAGCATTGACGCATCAAATTGCATTTGCTGGAAATGAAGGAATGATTGTTACTGCAACAAGAGTTAGTGAATTAGAAAACTTAGCCGCAAGTGTCACTACAATTACAGCAGAAGAAATCGCACAAAGTGCGGCGAGAACATTACCAGAACTTCTAGCTAGTGAGGTTGGTGTTAATACTACAAGTCTGTATAGCCATGGTTCACGTGCGTCAATAGATCTAAGAGGGTTTGGCGAGGCATCAACGCAAAACACGCTCATTTTATTAGACGGTCGTCGATTAAATGACATTGATATCTCATCAGTTAATTTTGCTGCTATCCCTTTTGAAAATATTGAACGTATCGAAATCATTCGCGGTAGCGGTGCAGTGTTGTACGGAGATGGCGCAACGGGTGGTGTTATTAATATTGTGACTAAAAACCCTCGCAACGCTAAGAATTACAGCAAATTGGACTTAACGATGGGTTCTTATGATTATCGTGAAATAAACGCGTTCACTTCGTATTCAAACAAAGACTTTGGATTAACGGCAAATATTAATTCGCAAGAAAACGATGGTTATCGTGACCATAATAGCTTTGACCAAAACAGTGCTCAGGTTGATTTGCGCATCCCCGTTTCTGCTGGCGAGATATACGCCAAGCTAGGCGCTTTCCAACAAAACATTGAATTACCGGGGGTGAGAACGGTAGACCCAACTATTGCCGTAAACGAACTCTCTTCAAATAGAAAGGGAACCAGCACGCCCAATGACTGGGCAGATGAGTACACAGAATATATAACATTAGGTTATAGCGCGGATTTAAACGCAAATGACAGCTTGGTTGTCGATGCGGGTTATCGTCGCAAACACCAACGCTCGCAGTTTGATTATGGATTTGGATATGGTGCTTACGCAGAAACGGCAGTTGAAACCCTTTCACTTACGCCGCGTTTAACCCTTGCTCGCGAACTTGCGGGGCAGCCCATGGATGTTTTACTCGGCTTAGACCTTTATGCATATGATTATGAATCAAGCCGCTCAGATTTTAAACGTAATGTTGGTCAAGCTAGCCACAAATTAGATGTGGCGCAAAAAAGCATAGCCCTTTACGGACAAATGACGGTTGCCCTAACTGAAGAAACCTCTTTAACGGCTGGTGCGCGTGTGCAAAATGTAAGACAAAAAGCACGTGATGCTTTTGATTCATCAGCGCCTGGTGCGTTCGGCAATGAAGCGCCTGACTTTACAGAGTCTGACACTGAGGAAAGTTACGAATTGGGTATCAAACACCAATTCAGCAATAGTTGGTCGGCTTACGGACGTGTGGGACAAAAAGCACGTTTTGGAACGGTGGATGAACTTTTTGAATTTAATGGCTCTTTTGTTCAGGTGTTTTCCGAGCTAAAACCACAAATTTCGCGTGATGTTGAAGTAGGGGTTAATTTCGAAAACGACTGGTTACAATCAACGTTATCCATTTTTCATCAGGAACTGACTGACGAAATTCACTTTGATCCTGTAACGTTCCAAAACGTTAACTTAGATGATACCGAACGTGACGGAGTTGAACTATCGGCTAACGCTAAACTTAACGAGTTGTTGACGATTAAAGGTGGTTATACTTATTTAAGTGCTGAATTTACCGATGGTTTGAACGGTGGCAATAATATTCCATTAGTAGCTGAACATACTTACAGTTTGTCATTCTTAGCTACGCTGCCGCATGCTGTGTCAGCCGCTATTAACTGGAATTATGTGAGTGCGTCGTATTTTGCGAATGACCCAAGTAATACATTTGGACAAAGAATACCTTCATATCAAACAGTTGATTTAAAATTATCAAAACAGATTGAGGCGCTAGAACTGGCTTTGCAAGTGAATAACGTCTTTGATGAAGAGTACTTTAACTTTGGTGTTAACAGTACAGCAACAGCGGGCAGGTTCAACGCTTATGCGCTACCTGAAAGGAACGCTTACTTAACAGCAAGCTATACCTTCGAATAAAGCAGATTGGAATACAAAAAGGGGAGACTTATGTCTTCCCTTTTTTATTGTCTTGCCAAGGCAATACCCAATTTACACCTTGATGTTCTCCAAACAAGGCATCTACACCATACACATCATGTAAATTCTTTGGCGTTAGTACATTGGCGGGTTCGCCTTCTGATACTTTTTCACCGTTATCTAGTAGCACCAAGCTATCGCAATAACGCATCGCTAAATGCAGTTCGTGTAAGACGACAATCACGGTTTTGCCTTTATGTGCCAGTTCTTGAAGCAAGGCCATCACTTCAATTTGATGCCGTGGATCGAGCGATACGATGGGTTCGTCGGCCAATAAAATATCACTTTGCGTCGCCAAGGCCCGGGCTAGCATCACACGAGCGCGCTCACCGCCTGATAACTCATTTACTGAGCGGCCAACAAGGTGCTGAATATCTACCTCTTCAATGGCTTGCTGAACCGCTTTTATACTATTAGGATCTACTCGATGACTGTCACTATGTGGATGCCGCCCCAGCATAACGACGCGTTCAACCGTGAGAGGCCAGTGGCATTCGCCTAATTGCGGTAAATAGGTTATTTTCTTTGCCAGCTCAAGCCGTGAGAACTGTTCAATATGCCGGTCGTTTAAGCGAATCTCACCAGACTCCAATGTTTGTAAGCCAGCTAAAACACGCATCAGCGTTGACTTGCCCGCGCCATTTGGGCCAATTAGACCGACCAGCTTACCGTCGGGGAAATCGACGCTAATATTTTTTAATATAGCCTTGGCTGATAAATTAACGCATATATTGCAAGCGAGTAGGCTCATGATGTCCACTCCCGCTTAGATTTTAAGATCAGGTGCAAGAAGAAGGGAGCGCCCAATAATGCGGTTAAAACGCCTATTTTTAGTTCTTGTTGGGTAGGCAATAAGCGAACGGTGATATCCGCTGCTAATAGCAATACGGCGCCACCGAGGGCGCTACTGACGAGTAAACGCCCCGGTTGATAGCCGACGTAAGGGCGTAATAAATGCGGCACGACCAAACCAACAAAACCGATACCGCCGCTGACGGAAACGGCAGAACCAACGGCTAACGCCACGCCCAATATGATTCGTTTATTCAAGCTTTGTAGTTGTACACCTAACGATTGGGCGCTATCTTCACCGAGCGATAAGACGTCTAAATCACGCCGTGTACCGAGCATCAACCACCAGCCTATTAAAGTTGGTAACAGTATCAACCAGACGTGTGAAAAACTTCTGTCTGCCAGGGACCCCATTAACCAAAAGAATATCTCAAGCGAGGCATACGGATTTGGTGATAAGTTCAGCGCCAATGCGGTTAAGGCTGCAGCGAGACTGCTGACTGCGACACCGGCTAATATCAGACTTAACATGCTATTGTTTCTACGCGTTAAGAGGTAAAGGAAAATAACCGCTAACAAAGCGCCTGTAATACCACCTAAGGGCAAGGCCATAGGGAAGGCCGCGGCCAGACCAAAATAAAAAACAATCACCGCACCCAATGCCGCACTCGTTGAGACGCCAATCACTCCCGGCTCAGCTAATGGGTTGCGAACCATACCTTGTAAGGCTGCCCCAGACAGGCCCAATGACGCGCCAATTAACACCGCCAATAAGGTTCTGGGTAGACGGATTTCTTCGAATATAATGGAATTTAATGTCGATTTATTATTAAGTATATCTTTTAAACTACTGATAATACTTATATTTACATCTCCTATGACTAAGGAGGCGATCATCAAAATAAACAATAAACCCAACAAGTACGAGGTCAGCCGCCTTGTGTTGTTGCTGTTAATTAAACGCTTTTGTAAATTCATATTAATTAGACGAGTCCGGTACGTTTTGCTGTAGATAGGCCGCAGCAGCAAGGCTCGACGGCCCAGCACAACTCCAATAACGATCTGGAACCATTATTTTTGTTACTTGTTTTAACGCAGTGTAACGCTCTATAGCGTTATGCCGTAACACCTGGTGCGCTAGCGAATCGGTATTATCATCCAGTCGGCCCAGTAGCAGAATGTCAGGGTTTGAAGCGATTAGTGCTTCTAAGGAAAGCGGGGCGATATGATCGATGTTTAACTCAACCGCTATATTTTTAAATCCCGCCAAATTTAAAATTTCATTCACAATGGTATGTCGCCCGGCGCTGAAGCCATTGGCGTAATAAACCACCGCCCGTAAGTTTCTTCTATCACGCGCCGCTGCGAGCGCATTCAACTCTCGCTGCATTTTTGCAATAAGTTCTGCGGCCGGATCTGACTGATCTAGTTGTTCACCTAAAAATTTAATTTGTTTGAATATACCCTTTACGGTAACGGGCAGGCCTAGCCTGATGACTTTATAACCCAAGCTCTCAAGCAATTGGTTAGTCGCTTGTGAGGTGAATTGGCCGGCAATAATTAAATCTGGTTTCAGCGCCATGATCTCTTCAATACGACTGCTATGTTGGTGAAAATAAGCTGCCTTTTGATACAGATAAGAAGCGCCAGAGTCGGCGGCTAATTGGGTTATGCCGACCAGGCGATCAGGTGGTAATAACTCCATCAATAACTGGTCGGCGCATAAATTCAACGATACGACGCGCTGTGGTTTGGCCATTATATTTGCGCTTAGTACTAAGGCGTAAAAAAAGCCACTAAATAGCAGAAGTCGTTTCAATTTCATCGTGCAATTATAAGGTGTATTTAAAACAAAACGCGGTTTATAAAAAGGCTAGAATTAATCATTACGGTGATTGTGTCGCTCATGTTATTGCCCCCGATTATTTTTAATTTTATTTAACAATAACGCTGGGCTATAGTAGCAAAAGCAGCTTAGCTTACAACTATCACTATAGGTTTCTGGTCTTATGAAATTATTAAACGTTGGCCCTGTTGGGCAAGAAATACCCGCGATACTCGATAAGAATAATAATATCCGTTCATTAGAGGGGGTTTGTAACGTCATTTCCTCATCTTTTCTAGCAGCCGACGGTTTACAACGGTTAAGCGAAATAAATATTGCTGACTTGCCTATTGTCGATCAACCTATCCGCATTGGAGCGCCGTTACTTAATCCAGGTAAAATTATCGCCGTGGGACTCAATTACGATGAACACATTAAAGAAACGGGCTCAAAGCAGCAGGAAGAACCCGTATTGTTTACCAAAGCGGTTAGCTCCTTAAATGGTCCATTTGATCCCATCGAACGACCCAGGAACGCTACTCAAGTTGACTGGGAAATTGAATTGGTGGTTATCATCGGCAAAACGGCTAAGTATATTTCTGAAAATGAGGTGGAGGCGCATATTGCTGGCTTTTGTACGGGTATAGACGTTTCGGAAAGACACTTTCAAAAACATCGCAGTGGGCAATGGCTAAAGGGTAAAAGCGCGGACACCTTCGCGCCAATTGGTCCGTACTTTGTTACTTTAGATGAGTTCAAGCAATACCAGTCATGCGCGGTTCATTTAGACGTTAATGGCCAACGCATGCAATCCAGTAACACCAACAAAATGATCCATTCGGTGAAAAAACTAGTGAGTTATATTAATGAGTTTATGAGTCTGCAAGCCGGTGATTTGATATTTACCGGTACACCCGAAGGAGTAGGCCTTGGATTGAAGCCGCCAGTTTTTCTCAATGAAAATGATCGTATTATTGCAGAAGTGGAAGGTTTGGGGGCTCAAGAGCATCAGGTCATAAATTACACCCCATAAGCTGATGTAGTGCTCAAAAAATGACCGTTTTTTCTAAGCGCCCGTTGGTACTCCGATTTTTCACTTTCCTTGAAGTTTTCCACGAAGTTATCCACAGATTCCGTGGATAACTTCAAAGCCCTATTTTTTGCTATTTGATTGCTGTACACTAATCAAATAGCAAACAATAAGGACACCTTGTAACATGACAGAAAAAACATCCAAAAGAGGTGGCGCACGCGCCGGAGCAGGGCGTAAAAAAGGTACTTCGCCGTATGGTGAGGCTACCAGAGCGATTAGAATTCCAGAGAGTTTAGTAGCCACCGTTACGCAACTACTCGACTACAAGAAAAAGCAATTATCCAACAATGAATTCGATCACCCAGACGTTTTTTTCCCTGATTTAGATAGTCCTGTACCCTCCATTCCATTCTTTGGAGCCAGTGTCGCCGCTGGTTTCCCTTCGCCAGCCGACGATTATATTGAAAAACGTTTGGACCTGAATGAGTTACTTATCAATAAGCCGGCATCGACCTTTTTTGTCCGCGCACAAGGTGAATCTATGCTGGGTGCGGGCATCCACCCCGAGGATGTTCTTGTCGTTGACCGCTCAGTTAACCCACGCGTGGGGAAAATTGTTGTTTGTGCATTAGACGGTGAATTAACCGTTAAACGGCTGCGCTCAAAGGAGGGAAAACTAGTGCTCGCAGCGGAGAATCCTGAGTATCCTGATATTCCCCTCAAAGAAGAAGTTGATATGGTTATTTGGGGCGTCGTGACCAGTGTTATTCACAACGTCTAAAATCCTCGAAATAACGCCTATATTCGATGAAACAGCCGGTAAATATAGCGCTCGTCGATTGTAATAATTTTTACGTCAGCTGCGAGCGATTATTTCGTCCTGACTTAAGAAATAAGCCCGTCGCCGTACTCAGCAATAATGATGGATGCATCGTTGCTCGTAGTCAGGAAGTGAAAAACCTGGGTATAAAAATGGCGGTGCCAGTGCATCAGGTGAAACACTTGATCGAGCAACATAATATCCAGATTTTTTCATCCAACTACCCCTTATATGCGGATTTATCAGCGAGGATCATGCACAGCTTGACGGCTTTTTCGGCAAACGTAGACGTGTACTCGATAGACGAAGCGTTTATCGATTTAGATCGCCACAACATCAATCCTACCGAGTTGGGTCTAGAGATAAAAAACAAGCTGTCACGCTGGGTGGGTATACCCGTTGGTGTGGGTATTGGGCCCACTAAAACCCTAGCGAAGTTGGCCAATTATGCCGCCAAAAAATGGCCTAAAACGGGTGGCGTGGTTGATATAGGGCATTCTGAACGACGTAAAAAAATTATGCAAATAACGCCCGTCGGTGAAGTGTGGGGAGTGGGCCGAAAACTCAGCGAACGGTTGAATAAACGGGGAGTTCATACCGTTTGGGAGCTACAGTCTCAATCGGTAGCGGCGATCAGAAAACACTTTAGTATAACGCTGGCGCATACCGTACAAGAATTACAAGGCACGCCTGTTATGTCTTTTGATGAAGAAGAAAAACCGAAACAACAAATTATTTGTTCCCGAAGTTTCAAGCAACGCTTAAGCGAACAGCAAGAACTCGCCCAAACGCTCAGTGTGTTTTGTTTAAGGGCTGCCGAAAAACTGCGCGCTCAGCAAGGTTACGCCAGGGAGGTCACTGTTTTTATCCGCACCAGCCCATTTGACCCACTCACGCGGTATTCGAAATCGGCTAGCTATAAATTAAAGTCTGCCACTCAAGATAGTCGAGAACTGCTTAAAGTGGTCAGGCGTTTACTGGCTACTATTTATAAACCAGGTTATCAATATCAGCAGGCAGGCATTAGTCTGGGTGGTATAGATGGCGGGCAAATAGGCTCCGCCAGGCAGCAAGATTTGTTTGGAAAAACGAAAAGCGGGCGCAGTGATAAATTGATGCAAACCCTGGATCAAATCAATCAACGTTTTGATAAGCGCATAAGCTTTGCCGCCAGCGGTAATAAAAAGCTCCAGCAATCGGTACCGATTAACCGGTCAAGTCAATACACAACCGATTGGCGTGGCCTGGCCAAGGTCAATATTTAAACCCCGTGAACGCGTAGACAGAAACTACTTTTAATTCTCTCGGCTGATAGTCGCTATACGCGAAATGACGCGGCTTTAAAAAACTTCTATTTTCATATCTTTTTGTTGTATAGTTAGTTTGGCATTAGCTTATACATTAAAATTATATAGGAGATCATTATGAAGAATATTTTGTATCAGAAACAATGGCATTGGACGGTTGGCGGGCTGGCGCTAGGCCTTTCTTTTCTGCTAGCTGTAGCACTGGTTAAACCAATTGGCGTTTCGACACAGTTCGTCATCTTCGATGGAATCGTTTGGGATTTATTTTCAAGCGAGATTGCTGTAAAAGATGAAACGGCAACCAAAGGCTATTCAAGCAGCAATGAATACCTGGATAAAAGCGGTGGCAAGTACGCTGAAAATATAGCAAACCCAATAAATTACGGCTTTATTTTTGTATTGGCCATGTTAGCTGGGGGGTTTTTAGGGGCCAAGCTTCAATCAAAACCAGCTGATAAAAACGAAGAAGAGTTCCCCGAAGTTTGGTGTGCAAACTTTGGTAGGTCAAAGACAAAACGCTACCTGATGACGTTTACCGGGGGTGCTCTGGTGTTATTTGGCTCGCGTTTAGCCGGAGGTTGTACTAGTGGTCATATGATGAGCGGCATTATGCAGACATCATTAAGTGGCTATTTATTTACCATAGGCGCTTTTTTGTTTGCGGTTCCTATTGCATTGTTTATGTACAGAAAGGGGAATTAAGATGGATATTTTATTAGCAATTTTTATTGGTTTATTATTTGGTTTTTCTTTACAAAAAGTCGGTGCGGCCAATCCACAGGTCATTATTGATATGCTTCGCCTTAGAAACTTTCATTTGATGAAAGCAATACTCTTAGGCATAGGTCTGAGCAGTTTGTCGTTATTTGTTTTGATGAATCTAGGTTTGGTCGAAAGTGCGCATCTCAGCGTGAAAACTGCATACGTCGGCGTCATTATTGGCGGCGCTATTATGGGAGCGGGTTGGGCTATAGCTGGTTTTTGTCCAGGAACGGGGATCGTTGCGATGGGCGCAGGTAGAAAAGACGCGCTATTCTTCGTTATTGGCGGATTAGCTGGTGCTCTTATTTTTACATTAGCGTACGCTGTATTGGAAAAAACCTTTTTGTTCGACAAAATAGGCGCAGGTAAAGCGACGTTAGCAAGCACCGGCGTAGAACAATACGCGACGTTGTTAGATACAGTCCCTGCTGTGGTCGTTGTGGGTGTGATTGCTCTTGTGTTTATATTTGCCGCATGGAAGTTACCGGCTAAAGCAATAAATGCAGCTTAGGGAATCGTAGAACGAATCGCTAAGGATTCCCTTAGCGGCTTCGATACCTTAAAGAGTTAAGAAAGAGGTTGTCGTTTTAAGGCAACCTCTTTTTTATGTGAGCTTTCTTTATAGGGTTATCAATCGTTAATTATTAAGTGGCTCTATTGCTATAGGTCTAGTTTTGATCCATACCAGGCTTATTAAAATCACCAGTAAAGCAGGGATAACACCGAGGTTCACCATTCGCCAGCCAAACTGATATTGCAAATAACCCGCCGATAATGAAGCGGCCGCCGCGGCAGAAAATACAATAAAGTCATTTAATGCCTGTGCCTTCGCGCGTTCTTCAGGGCGATAGGTTTCTGTCAACAAGGTGGTGCCGCCGATAAATAGAAAGTTCCAACAAATACCTAGTAGTATCAAGGCAGACCAGTAATGCGCAATATCGTGCCCGGTAAGGTTAATGACGACACAGATAAATCCAATAATGACCCCCGTGAAAAGTACCGGATATATACCAAAATAACGTATTAAATAACCGGTAAAAAAAGACGGTATGAACATGCCGAGCAGGTGCCATTGAATAACAAAAGAGGTATCAGAAAAGGCATGGTTATGATGCTGCATGGACAAAGGTGTAGCGGTCATTACCAGTGACATGACGCCATAGCCCAGCATTGCGCAGATAATAGCAACAATAAATTTAGGCTGTTTCGCAATGATGCTCAATGGGCGCGCCTGGCCAACCGGCGTGTCGTGACTTTTAGGTTGTTCCGATATAGATAAAAAGCCAAGGGTTAGCAACATCATGCCGTAGATAACGATGGTGGCCAGGAAACTACCGGCGAATTCAGCATCTGTAATCCAGTCTTTAGCGAAACCAGCCAAATTAGGGCCAATAAACGCAGCGGCAATACCGCCGAGCATAACAAAAGAGATGGCCCTACTTTTATACTCAACATCAACGCAATCGGCGGCGGCAAAACGAAAATAATTGCCAAAGCTATTAAATAAGCCGAATAAACCAATGCCTGAAACAAACAACCAAAAATGATGTTCCGTAATGGCATAGGTGGAGAGGGCTCCAGCCGAGATACCTATTAAAGTAGCGAGCATAAAACCTTTCTTACGTCCTAGTTTTTCGAGTAGATAAGACGCCGGAATAGTGCCCAGCATTGTGGCGATAAACATAACGGCGAGGGGTAAGGTAGCTAAGGACTTATCGTTAGCCAACTCAAAACCTACCAATGCAGAACAGGTCACAATTAACGAAATAGAGCTCACCATAAGCCCTTGTGCAATGGCAAATAAGGGCGTGTTGGGTAATAGTTTTTTCATATAAATGATGCCACGTGTTCCAACGTTGAAATGAGTTAATTATTATGCCCTGTTATGGGGTGGCCAGGGTTAAATTGATAAACGAAGAAAGCTACAAATTAAAGCGTACGCAGCGGTGATTTTCAGAGGCCATTGTGTGATTTAAGTTTGAGCATTAAAGGCCAACTATAAAACGTGTTTAAGTGTTTACTTTAATAGCGGCTTTTTTCAGTTGAGCGTTATCGAAATAGTTCATCACTGAGGCATAAAACCAGAGCAGGACGACCATGGTGATGCCATAGATAGAAGGAATCATTGCTACTTCAGTGTTGTTTAGTAAAAAAGGACTGATGGCGATGGTAACACCCAGCATGGCGTTTTGAGCGCCGACTTCAATAGATAATGTGCGCACTCGTTTATTATCGAGTTTCGCGAGTTTAGCTAGGCTATAACCGAGTAGGATCGCGAGTAAATTAAGGATCACCGTCAGTACACCCAATTGTAAAAAGTATTGGAACCAGGCGCCCTCGTGCTGCAGCAAAATACCGATAATCAACATGGGCAAAAATGCACTACAGCCTCGACGAACCCATTTTTCTGAGCGTGTGGCAAAGGTCGGAAAACGATGAAGTACGAACATTCCAATGCTAACGGGCAGTACCGTCATTAACATAATTTGTAGTGCGGTTTTGAGTAAGGGTAATGACAATTGAATGCTGTCATCATTAAAAAAAAGCATGCTCAAATTCAGTATAAAAGGCAGGCTAAATACGGTGATCAGGCTCGAAATGCTGGTCATGCTGACTGATAAGGCTACGTCGCCACGAGCGATTAAAGTGAACATATTTGATAAAACGCCACCCGGACAAAGGGTGAGTAACATGATACCTAGCGCAACAATGCCCGTTAAATCTAAGGCAAGACACATGGCAAAACCGAGTAAAGGCAACAGAATTAATTGACCGGTTATACCGACGAGAACGGCTTTAGGTAGTTTAAAGACGAGTTTAAAATCAGTTAAAGTTAGGCTCAGGCCCATACCAAACATTAAGGTAGTCAACAGAATTGAAGCCAAATAACTGATCATAGTCTCGTCACTTTTAAAACAACTGTAAATTTAAACAGTCTGTGAAATATAGGACCCACGGGTATTTGCGAACTTAAATGGTAACTCACTAAGCTAATAAAAAAGGCACAGGGCTAAAAGCCCTATGCCATAATTTATATTTTAAAGCTTTCCTTCAATTAACTGCTTAGTTAAATCGGCCCAACCAGTTCCTGCTTTAGCGGCGCCTTCTAAATAATTAGCAGGAGCAGACATATAAGGAGGGCGACAAGGGCCTGCTTTCATCCAGCCAGCCGCATTGATACGCTCTTTTTCTAGTTGAATGTTATAACGAGAAAACTCTGGAAAACCACCCGGTGGGAAAAGGTTTGCCAGAACTGGGATCATTTTATTGTAAAGTTGATCGGGTACGCTCCAGTCACCAGTTTTAACAGCCTGTTTAATGCTATCGCGCCAATGGATCGTTAATTCTGGGCCTGTACACGCGCAGGGTGACCAAAACGCGGTGTGAAAATCAGGGTCCATTTTGGCGGCGTCAGCGTGATCAAACTCGAGGGCTAAAAATCTAATTTGTTTACGTGATACCAGCGTATGTAAATGTAATTGGCCGATATTGATATATTTACAGGTAATCACTTGGGGAATATTAGCGACCTGAGCCCAAAAAGGTGCAGGAAAATCAAATTTAAACGCTTCCGGGTTAGCGTAAACACAGATCGCCATTTCAGGTACTGCTTCTGCAACGTCCTGATAAAAGCGTACCGCGCCAGGGACATCAATTTGTTGCCACATAGGCAGGCCAAGCATCGTTCCATCGGCACCGATATCGCGTGCGTGTTTTAACTGACGGATAGTTTCGCGAGTGTTCAGTGTTGTTACACCGACAAAAATGGGAACCCGGCCAGCAGCGGTTTCAACCATCACTTCCATCATTTTTTTCTTTTCTTCCCAGGTAAGGCTAGCGCCTTCGCCAAAGGTACCCTGGCACATGATCGAGTCAACGCCTGCAGTAATTAAACCTTCGACAGACCGCGCCACTTCATCGTAGTCAACGCTATCTTCTGTTCTCCAATCATCACCGGTATCGATAGCTGGTGTTGGAATGATTGCCCACGCGCCATTAACGTCATCAACGGTTAATCTATCTTGTCTTCTTGCCATCGCTAGGTACTCCTGATTTGTTGGTTGTAATATGAATTGTGTTTTTCATATTCTATAAAACTATTTGATTAATTGTCAGCTTATTTAACAGGTTTTGCTTATATTAAATGAAGTCTTGTTTTAGGGTTTGTGATGATTTCATTTAAAGCTATACAGGAATATTTATTTTTATGCTAAGTTATTAGTCATTGACTAACTAACACTTGTTTTATTTCTTAAGCAAAAGGATCACCTATGGCTGTCAGTCCCTTTTTATCGCAAGAACGAATTGATGCAATGATCAACGCTGGTCATTGGGAAAATTTAACCTTGTTAGACCATTTTGATCAGCACGTAAGTAGAACACCTGAGAAACCGGCTGTGGTGGATTACTGCCAAGAAACCGGGGAAAGAAGGGAATTCACTTACCAACAACTCGCGCAGAACGTAAACCGTATTGCCATTGGTTTGACTGAGCTGGGTGTTGAAGTAGGGGACGTTATTTCCTGCCAACTCCCTAATAGATGGGAGTTTCTCGCGCTTTACCTGGCCAGCATTAAAGTTGGGGCCGCTTTCAACCCATTGATGCCCATTTTTAGGCACCGTGAAGTATCGTATATGATGGGTTTTGCCGAGGCTAAAGTAGTGGTCGTAGCGACTACATTTCGCGGTTTCAATTATTTGCAGATGATGCAAGAGGTACAGTCTGAGTTACCTTGTTTAAAACATATTTTGGCCATCGGTGACGTTAATACTCCGGGGTCTTTCGAAGAAAAATTATTGATTCCAACGCTTGAAGAAGGGATTGATGCCGATACGATTCTTAAGCCAAGAAGACTAGCCCCCAATAGCGTTACGCAGCTGCTGTATACGTCTGGAACGACCGGCGATCCAAAGGCTGTGATGCATACATCAAATAGTTTGTTGGCGGGCACTAAAAATTTCGTTGATCGTTATTCACTCAGTGCAGCGGATAATATTCTGATGAGTTCTCCGTTGGCGCATCAAACAGGCTTCTTGGTGGGCGTGTTAATACCGATGTATTTGGGCACAAAGGCTGTCTACCAGGATGTTTGGGACGCCGATAAGGCGGTTCAGATCATTCGGGATGATCGAATTCATTTCACCATGGCATCAACTCCATTCCTCGCGGATATGACGGCGTCAAAGGCATTAGAAAGCGTCGATACGCGCCATTTTAAAACTTTCGTCACGGGTGGTGCGCCGATACCGCGTATTGTGGCCGAAAAAGCGAGGAAAAAATTACATTGCGAGGTATACGGCGTATACGGTATGACCGAAAACTTGGCGGTGACGGCCTGTGGCCCCGGTGATTCAGAAGATAAAATTTATAATACCGACGGCGTGGTTCAAAAAGGTAATGAGGTGCAAATTGTTAATGCTGAAGGCGTGGTACTACCTCGTGGTGAGGAAGGTCAGGTTCAAACGCGTGGCGCTTACAACTGCAGCGGCTACCTTAAACGGGCCGATTTGACAGATCAGGCCATTGATGCCGAAGGTTGGTTGAGTACTGGAGATTTAGCTCGTATGGATGACGATGGTTTTATACGTATTACCGGAAGATCAAAGGATATCCTGATTCGAGGTGGTGAAAATATTCCCGTGGTTGAAGTCGAAAACCTTATTTACAAGCACCCGGCGATACAAGACGCCGCTTTAGTCGGTGTGCCTGATGCGAGGCTTGGAGAGCGTGGTTGCCTATTCGTTACTCTTGTAGAAGGTGTTAATTTCACGATGGACGAAATGCAACGCTATCTTGCGGAGCACCATATGGCCAAACAATACTGGCCAGAACACCTGGAAGTACTCGACGAAATTCCGCGCACGCTGAGCGGTAAAATTCAAAAATTTAAATTAAGAGAGACAGCCAAAAAATTTATAACTGATTGAGTCTGCGGACTTAACCTTAAACCCAAAAATGGAGACTTACTTTTAATGAGTATTAGAAATAAAGCCTATATCGCTGGTGCTTATGAGCACCCAACTCGTCACGCGATAGATAAATCAACACCACAATTACACGCAGAAGTCGCCAAAGGTGCACTGGAAGACGCTGGCCTGACGAAAGATGACGTGGATGCCTATTATTGCGCCGGCGATGCACCTGGACTAGGTGGTTTATCGATGGTCGAATACATGGGTTTACAAGTCCAGCATATAGATACCACTGAAATGGGTGGTTCATCTTATGTCGCTCATATCGGCCACGCCGCTGCAGCCATTGCCGCTGGAAAATGTAACGTCGCATTAATTACCCTGGCTGGGCGACCTAAAGCCGAGGGTATGGCCACCGGTACTAAGCCGCGTGCCTGGGGCCTGGATGCACCAGACGCCAGCTTTGAATTTCCCTTTGGTTCAACCGTGACCAATAACTACGGTATGGCTGCGATGCGCCATATGCACGAGTTTGGCACCACCAGTGAACAATTGGCCTGGATAAAAGTCGCCGCATCACACCACGCTCAACACAATGAGCTGGCGGCAATTCGCAAAGTATTAACCGTAGAAGACGTGGTTAATTCCCCAATGATTTCTGACCCCTTGCACAGAATGGATTGCTGCGTAATCACCGATGGTGGCGGCGCATTGGTGATCGTCAGTCCGGAAATTGCAAAAAAACTAACGCGAAAATGTGTCCGTATACTCGGTCATGGTGAAGCGCCTAAAACCCGAATAGGCGGCCGAATAGACCTTACCTTTACCGGTGCAAAATGGTCCGGCCCGAAGGCTTTTGAAGAAGCCAAAGTAACCCCGGCGGATATCGATTATGCTTCAATTTATGACTCGTTTACGATCACCGTACTAGAAACGCTAGAAGACCTTGGGTTTTGTGAAAAAGGCAAGGGTGGACAATTTGTTGCCGATGGTAATCTGATTTCGGGTGTCGGTAAGCTGCCCTTTAATACCGATGGCGGGGGCTTATGCAATAACCATCCGGCTAACCGAGGCGGTATGACAAAAGTGCTGGAAGCGGTACGTCAATTACGCGGTGAAGCACACCCAATGGTTCAGGTACCCAACTGCAAACTGGCCGTTGCCCATGGTACTGGCGGATCTGTCGGTACTCGTATGGGTAGCGCCACTGTTATTCTTGAGAGGGAAGACGCATGAGTCAATTACCAGCACATAATTCTGCTCCACAGAGCAATATTGAAATTCAGCCATTTTGGGATGCTACCGCGGAGGGTAAGTTATTACTCAAAAAGTGTAATGCTTGTGGTGAGATTCATTACTACCCACGTAGTATCTGTCCGTTCTGTTTTAGCGATGATACGGTTTGGATCGAGGCTTCTGGTGAAGGAATCATCTATAGCTACAGCGTTATTCGAAGGGCCGAAGTGCCTTACGTTATCGCCTATGTCACCCTGCAAGAAGGCCCGACCATGATGACCAATATCATCAATTGCGATATCGACTCGGTACGGATTGATATGGCGGTAACAGTTAGCTTTGTCGATACCGGCGAAGGCACCGCCTTACCGATGTTTACCCCCGCATAAATTAAATTCAACCAAAAGGAAAAAACATGAGTTATCAAGATATTCTCTACAACGTAAAAGACAGCATAGCGACCATCACCATCAACCGACCGAAGGTGCTAAATGCCTTTACCGGCGATACCATTAAAGAAATGGAACACGCACTTGATGCTGCGGCAGCTGACCCAGCCGTTGGCGTAATTGTGTTAACGGGTGTTGGCGAAAGAGCCTTTTGCGTAGGCGGCGATGTTAATTGGGAAAAAGGTGCCAGTGACGGAGATAGTTCAGACAGTGGCTTGAAAGATTTGGAGTTCAATTTTAACCATCAACTACTCGCTTGCCCTAAGCCCGTTATTTGCAGGGTTAACGGTTACGCGATTGGCGCAGGCAATCATATCGCTTATTTCTGCGACGTTACGATCGCCGCTGAACACGCCATTATGGGGCAAAATGGTCCTCGTGTAGGCTCACCAGCGGGTGGTTATATAGTGGCGCACGCAGCCAACTGTATTGGCCATAAACGCGCACGAGAAATGTGGATGTTTGCACGGCGCTACTCGGCTCAAACCTTTATGGATTGGGGCCTAGTGAATGCGGTTGTGCCAATGGCGGAACTTGATGCAGAAGTTGAAAAATGGGCAAAAGAACTACTCGCGCTTAGCCCAACCTGCCTTAAAATTCTTAAGCGTTCGTTCTATCATCACGCCGAGCCTATTTTAGGCAAAGACATGAACCACCTTGTCGAAGAAGTGGCGCCTAACTATTTTGAAACTGGCGAACAACTCGAAGGTGCGAATGCGTTTTTAGAAAAAAGAACGCCTGATTTCACTCCATTTCGTTAACCAAGAATCAACGTCCAACGGTGGACGGGTAAACGCAAAGAATGATCAACGGTCAAATTAATTGAGGAAGGCGTGATGAAAAATAAAATGTGTAAGATGTTCGGTATTGAGCTGCCTATTTTTGCCTTTTCTCATTGCCGTGACGTGGTGGTTGAAGTGTCTAAGGCGGGTGGTATGGGTGTATTAGGCATGGCCCGCATGAGCCCAGAACGAGTTGAAGAAGAACTTAAATGGATTGATGCGCATATCGATGGCAAACCGTATGGTATCGATGTTCTGATGCCGAGTACCTTTGCCGATAGCAGCGATATGAAATACGATCCTGAAAACTTATTACCGCAAGAACACGTTAATTTTGTCAGGAAAATGCTCGATGATGCGGGTGTTCCGCAGTTACCGAAAGACGAAGCGGATGAAATTAAACGCGAGATCGTGAAGGGCATTAATTTTACCCCGGCCGAAAGTTTGCAGATGATTGAAACGGCGCTAAACCATCCGATCAAATTGATCGTTAGCGCCTTGGGCACACCGCCGGTTGAATTGGTCGAACGCGCCCACGCACGCGGCATTAAAGTGGGCGCATTAGCGGGTAAAGCTAAGCACGCACTGAAACATAAACAGGCGGGTTGTGATTTTGTCGTCGCGGTGGGCTCAGAAGCCGGTGGCCATACGGGCGATGTAACCTCAATGGTGTTATGGCCATCTATCGTTGATGCCGTCGCACCGATGCCTGTATTGGGCGCAGGTGGGGTGGGTAATGGTCGTCAATTAGCCGCTGCCTTGGTATTGGGTTGTGAAGGGGTCTGGAGCGGCTCACTCTGGCTTAAAACGGCGCAAAGCGAGGTAACGCCCGAGATTAAGCAAAAAATGTTTGAAGCAGAAGCGAGTGACGCGATATTGACTAAAAGCGTTACCGGAAAACCCTGCCGAACCCTGCGCAATAAATTTTCTGAAGCCTGGGAATTACCGGGTGCACCGGCAACCTTACCTGCACCTACGCAAAACTATTTGTGGTGGCAAGAAGGCAGAACGCGAGTTGAAAGGGCTAAGGCTAAAGACTTTTTGACCTATCCGGTAGGGCAAATTGTTGGAGAGATGAAAGAAGAAATTTCTGTAAAAGAGACGGTATATCAGCTGCTCAATGAAATGCTAGAGGCGCGTGAACGCTTCGAGAATATCCTCTAGATCGACATTAATTGGAGTAGTCATGCAAACGACGGGGCCACTGGCAGGCGTTAAAGTATTAGATTTAAGCTCGGTTATATTGGGGCCCTATGTGTCTCAACTAATGGGTGATTGGGGTGCTGAGGTGATAAAGATTGAAGCACCCAGCGGCGATACCACGCGCAATCTGGCGACTGCGAAAAACCCAGGTATGTCGGCGATGTTCATGAACATGAATCGCAACAAACGAAGCCTTGTACTGGATTTAAAAAAACCGGAATCGCAGCAAATATTAGCGCGATTGATTGCTGAGAGCGATATTCTGGTTCATAACTACCGCCCACGACCCGCTAAAGAGCTGGGCCTGGATTATGATCAACTCTGTAAAATTAATCCTAAACTCATCACTTGCATAGCGGTAGGCTATGGTCGAGGAGGGCGTTACAGTGAACGACCCGCCTACGACGATCTCATTCAAGGGATTAGTGGTATGGCCAATTTGATCGGTCAATACACGCAATCTTCACCGGCTTATGTACCTACGGCTCTGGCCGATAAAGTCGGTTCCTTAATGTCATTGTCGGGCATTCTTGCGGCACTGTATAAGCGTGAAAGAACCGGAGAGGGTGAGGAAATTGAAGTGCCTATGTTCGAGACACTCGCTTCCTTTTTAATGGTAGAGCACCTCACCGGGCCGGCCTACGAACCGCCGCTTGGTCCAGCGGGTTATATACGCCAAATGGCACCGACTCGCCGTCCATTTAAAACAAAAGACGGTTTTATCAGTGCGCTGCCTTATACAGATAGGCATTGGAGAAGTTTTTTTACAATAACCGGCTGCGCTGAATTGGCCGATGACTCAAGGTTTAAACATATTACCAACCGTACTGAGCATACCGCTGAGCTTTACCAATTAGTTGAAACATTATTGATGAAAGAGACCACAGCTTATTGGTTGAAGGTACTCGAAGAGAACGATATCCCCTTTGCGCCGATTTCGACCCTGGATGATTTGTTGAACGACCCTCATTTAGAGGATGTTGGGTTTTTTGAGCAGTATGATCATCCAACTGAAGGACGCTTACGTAGGGTGACATCGCCGGTCAAGTTTTCCAAATCAACACCTGAATTTCAATTTGGCGCACCCCATTTAGGTGAAAATAGCCGAGAAATTTTGCTGGAGTCAGGCTTTGATAAGCAACAAATCGACGCGTTCATCGAGTCTGGTGTAACGGCTTGATGACTAGCTAATTAACTCTAGCGTGGACGTTCACCCTTAATCGACACGCGGTGAAGTAGGCGACGAGAACCCGTGTAATCGTTAACTGGGTAATGATGTGTAGCACGATTATCCCATAACGTTACGGCGCCTAAAGTCCACTTATAGCGGCATTGGAATTCTGGTTTGCGCGAGTGTTTATACAGATAATTCAATAGCTTTTGGCTTTCTTCCTCACTCCAACCTTCAAAATGCAGTGTATGCGCTTCATTGACGTATAAAATCTTTTCTCCGGTTTCTGGATGGGTACGTACTACGGGGTGAGTATTGGTAATGACCTGCATCGTTGAAATATCCCCACTAAAGCGAATAGCCCGTGTTTTTGATACATCGGCCTTGGATGAGGTATTGACGGCCTTCAACCCATCTATTTGCTGTTTTATTTCGTCGGGCAAGGCCTGGTAAGCGCTAACCATATTTGCAAATAAGGTGTCGCCACCTAATTTGGGTAATTCAATGGCATATAAGCTGGCCCCTAATGCGGGCTCCTCGAGATAAGTCGTATCGGTATGCCAGATGCCACCGAAGTTAATTTTTTCTTCGGGCAATTTAAGAACTTCTGCGATAAAGGGGTAGTCTTCCATCCCGTCGAGAAAAGGGTACTTGTCCAATACGCCAAATTGTTCGGTAAAATCGAGTTGTTGCTGAGGCGTAAGTTTTTGATCGGGAAAGAATAGAACCTTTCGTTGTAACCACGTGGCTCTTAGTTTTTTAAGCGTATCTGCTTCAATCGGTTTGGATAAATCAAGTCCATATATATAACTGCCTATCGAGGGAGTTAAGTGTTCTACATCGAAATCTTTATTCATTATCGTCCTTGAACTATTTGTATTAACCACTTGATATCATACGGTAAAGCCGAGTTGTTCAAAAAAGTCTAAGCTTTCTGGATTAGATAAGATGTGTTTATTGTTAGCCATGCGCGTTAGTCTTCCCAGGCATCTAATATTTCTCTTGCGGCTCTGAAAGCTTCTTGCGCGGCAGGTGCGCCGCAATACACGGCCGAGTGCAGCAGTGTTTCACGTATTTCTTCTTTGCTACAACCATTGCGTAGAGCGCCGCGAACATGACCTTTAAGCTCGGCTGGGGCTCTAAGAGCTGCCAGCATGGCAAGCGTAATGAGGCTACGCGTTTTTAGCTCTAAACCTGGCCGGTTCCAGGTAGCCCCCCAGCCGTGTTCGTTGATGTATTCCTGTACCGGTTCAGTTAACCAGTCGGCACTATCCATGGCTTTATCAACAAACTCATCGCCCATTACTTGACGACGAATGCTTTCACCAGAGGCTTTATCGTTACTATTGTTAGCCATTATTTACTCGGTATTGTTTATAAAGTCATTTCCGGTACGTTATCAGGAATCACTAATTTACCGGCTGTTTTTTGTTGAATCTCTTCAACAGAAACCCCCGGTGCACGTTCAACCAGGTGGAAAGAACCGTCTTTAATATCCATAACCGCAAGGTCTGTTACAACACGTTTAACGCAGGCAACGCCTGTTAATGGCAGGCTGCATTTTTCTAGCAATTTAGAATTATCGCGTTTGTCTGCATGCATCATGGTGACAATAATATTATCAGCGCCGGCTACTAAATCCATTGCTCCGCCCATTCCTTTGACCAATTTCCCAGGGATCATATAAGAAGCAATATTACCGTGATGGTCAACTTCAAATGCACCGAGTACGGTTAAATCAACGTGGCCGCCACGAATCATGGCAAAGCTTTCGGCAGAAGAAAAAATTGAAGCGCCTAATGCAGTTGTTACGGTTTCTTTGCCAGCATTGATCATATCGGCATCGACTTGATCTTCTGTGGGGTAGGGGCCTATACCCAATAAACCGTTTTCAGACTGCAGCATAACTTCAATATCGGCAGGAACGTAATTAGCAACTTGCGTGGGGATACCGATTCCAAGGTTTACGTAATAACCGTCTTGTAGTTCTTGAGCCACTCGCATGGCAATTTGGTCGCGATTTAATGACATAACAGGCTCCTTTATTTTTTTGACAGGGTGATTTTTTCGATACGCTTTTCGAAATTCCCTTTGATAATACGGTTTACATAGATGCCCGGGGTATGGATATGGTTTGGGTCTAATTCACCAACTTCAACAATTTCTTCAACTTCAACCACGGTTATTTTGCCAGCGGTAGCCGCCATTGGATTGAAGTTCATCGCGGTATTACGGTAGACAAGGTTGCCAATTTTATCGGCCTTCCAGGCTTTAACGAGAGCGAAATCACCGGTCACACCTTCTTCTAAAATGTAATCACGGCCATTAAATTGCTTAACCTCTTTACCTTCCGCCACTAGTGTACCAACGCCAGTTGCGGTGTAAAAACCAGGAATACCCGCGCCACCTGCACGCATTTTTTCAGCTAATGTTCCTTGCGGTGTTAAATCCACCTCAAGTTCACCTGAAAGGTATTGACGCTCAAATTCGGCATTTTCACCGACGTAAGAAGACACCATTTTTTTTATTTGTTTGTCTTCTAATAACATGCCAAGGCCAAAGTTGTCGGTACCGCAATTGTTTGACACAATCGTTAAGCCCTTAACCGCTCTTTTTTTAATTTCGCAAATCAAGCCTTCTGGGATGCCGCAAAGTCCAAAACCACCTGCAATGATAGTCATATCATCGGTAAGCCCTTCCATCGCTTCTTGATAGCTAGATACAACCTTGTTAAAACCACTCATGTCTTACTCCTGCTTTGTTTTTTTGTAACTATTAATTTATTTATACACTAGGCCGACTTTACTATTGTTAGAGCCGTTAAGCTGTTGCGTAATATAATGCCCAGCCGACACCAGTTTTTCTAAATCTATACCGGTTCCAATACCCATTCCATGCAACATGTAAACGACGTCCTCGGTAGAGACATTACCCGATGCACCTTTGGCATAAGGGCAGCCACCCAGTCCGGCGACGGAGGCATCAATATTTGAAATGCCGTATTCAAGGCAAGCAAAAATATTTGCCAGTGCCTGGCCACGCGTATCGTGAAAATGAAGAGCAAGTTTGTCAGCGGACACCTGCTCAAGAACAGCTTCGATCATTTTTTGAGCCTTAATCGGCGTACCTATACCGATGGTGTCACCTAATGACACTTCGTAACAGCCCATATCCATCAATGTTTTTGTTACCCGTACCACTTCTTTCACAGAGACATCGCCTTCATAAGGGCAGCCTAGAACACAAGATGTATAACCACGGACACGAATGCCGTTGTTAGCCGCTTTTTGCATCAAAGGTTCGAAACGTTTAAGCGATTCTTCAATCGTGCAATTGGTGTTTTTCTGGCTGAAGGTTTCCGATGCGGCGGCAAATACGGCGACTTCTTTCGCACCACTGTCTAAGGCTCGGTCAAAGCCCTGTAAATTGGGTGTTAAGACAATATAGCGGGTGTCATCACGCGCTGTTAAACCACTAAGAACGTCTGCTGCATCGGCCATTTGAGGCACCCATTTTGGGCTGACAAAACTGCTTACTTCGATGTCTTTAAGCCCAGCGTCGCAAAGTTTATTGATTAACTCAAGCTTGACCGCGGTCGATACTTCGGCCTTGATGTTTTGCAAACCATCGCGTGGGGACACATCGATAACTCGCACCGTTTCAGGGTAGTTTTTGGACATATTATTTATCCGCTTCTACAAAGGTAATTAAAGTGGCATCCGCTTCCACGAAATCTTCTTCTAGATAAAACACCTGATCAATCTCACCGTCAAAAGGAGCGTTCAGGGTGTGCTCCATTTTCATCGCTTCGATAATTGCGAGAGGCTGACCTGCCGAGACAGAATCACCACTGGCGATCAGTAATTTTAATAATTTACCCGGCATCGGGGCGGTCACCGTAGACGGTCCGCCGGTGATGGTTAAATCCGATTCGAAAGGGTTAACTTCGATAAGGGAATACCAACGGTTTTTCCATGAAATAAGGCTGTTATTTTTATGTTTAAGGGTAATAAAACGTTCCCAACTACCATTTATTAACAGACGAATCACGTTGTCGCCAAGTGCTTCTGCGATCACATCCAGGTCATTATCTAAATGGAAGATAAAGTGCTTGTCGTGTTCGGTGACCTTAATTTCCAGGTTATCGTTGTCTTCGTAGCTGAAAAACAGGCTGCGCTGACTTTGCCCATTGGGCCGCCAGCCCGTCGTATCAAACCAGGGTGAGTTGGATTCAGTGGATAACAGGGCCATGTCGACAACGGCTTGTTGACCCTCTAATAGGGTGTGCACACTAGCGGCCAATAATACCTGCTGAGGTAACTCAACGCGGCTATCTGCGAGTAAAGTGTCTAATTTTTTATCGATATACTGGGTATCAATTTTGTTTCCGATGAAGTCTGGATGGGTCGACAGGGTTTCCAGAAAAGCTATATTGTTTTCAACGCCAATGATGCCGCTTTCACCTAAGGCCTTGAGTAAACGCTCGCGCGCGACTTCTCGGTTTTCGCCCCAAACGACCAGTTTAGCGATCATCGGATCATAGAAAACACTGATCGTATCGCCTTGTTCAACACCCGTTTCAACGCGAACATGATCATTTGTTTCAGGGAAGCGAAGGTGCTGTAGTTTACCGGTAGACGGTAAGAATAAATTGCTTGGGTTTTCTGCGTATAAACGCGTTTCGAACGAATGCCCCGTGCTGCTAATTTGTTCTTGTTTTAACGGTAAGGGTTCACCTGCGGCGACGCGTACTTGCCATTCGACCAGGTCTTGTCCAGTAACCATTTCGGTCACGGGGTGCTCTACCTGTAGGCGGGTATTCATTTCCATAAAATAGAACGAACGATCTTCGCCAACAATAAACTCAATTGTACCGGCGCCTAAGTAGCTAATAGCACGGGCTGCATTGACCGCTGCAATTCCCATCGCCTGACGAGTTTTTTCGTCGAGAAACGGAGAAGGGGTTTCTTCAATAATTTTTTGATGACGGCGCTGTAAAGAACACTCACGTTCGTGTAAATGAACATAATTTTCGTGTGAGTCACCAAACACCTGAAATTCGATATGCCGTGGCTTACTGATATAACGTTCAAGTAATACGCGGTCATCGCCAAAGGCGTTAATTGATTCGCGTTTCACAGAATCGAGCAGTTCGGCAAATTCATTTACTGATTTCACCACCCGCATACCTTTGCCACCACCACCTGATACCGCTTTAATTAATAAAGGAAAGCCGACTTTTTCAGCTTGATCCTGTAGATAGGCAGGATCCTGGTTTTTGCCATGATAGCCGGGCACAACCGGTACATTGGCCGTTTCCATCAATGCTTTTGCGGCGTCTTTAGCGCCCATTTTTACGATGGATTCGGCTGCAGGGCCGATAAAGGTGATTCCAGCCTGTGGGCATCGTTGAGCAAAATCACTGTTTTCGGATAAGAAGCCATAACCCGGGTGGATAGCGTCCACACCGATTTTTTTAGCTAAGGTTAATAGAACCTCGGCTTTTAGATAGGATTCATCTGGGCGTGAGCCACCAATGTGGTAGGCCTCGTCGGCTAACTTAACGTGGCGTGCATCACGGTCGGCATCGGAGTAAACGGCGACACTGGTGATACCCATTTTCTTCAGCGTGGAAATAACCCGGCACGCGATTTCGCCACGGTTTGCAATTAATACTTTTTTAAACATGTTTATGTACTCTGATAATTACATTAAGTTACATTCTGAAAACGCCATAACTGGTTTTTTCATTCGGTGTTTTAGCCGCAACGGCTAAAGACAAGCCGAGCATTCGTCTTGTGTCGCGTGGGTCAATCAGACCGTCATCCCATAGTCTGGCGGTGGCAAAATAGGGATTGCCTTGCTCTTCGTATTGCTCAAGAATTGGTTTTCTGAATGCTTCCTCGTCTTCGGCAGACCAGCTGTTACCAGCCCCTTCAATCGCATCGCGTTTAACCGTAGCCAATACCGATGCGGCTTGCTCTCCACCCATGGTAGAAATTCGAGCATTCGGCCAGCTCCACAGCATACGCGCACCGAAGGCACGGCCACACATGCCGTAATTTCCGGCGCCATACGAACCACCGATAAGCACGGTAAATTTGGGCACCGATGAACAAGAGACCGCAGTCACCATTTTGGCACCATTTTTAGCGATACCTTCTTCTTCGTATTTTTTACCGACCATAAAACCGGTAATGTTTTGTAAAAACAGCAGTGGTATGCCGCGTTGGTTACATAACTCGATAAAGTGCGTGCCTTTTAAGGCCGACGGAGAGAATAGAATGCCATTATTGGCGATAATACCGACCGGGTATCCATGAATATGCGCGAAACCACAGACTAAGGTCGGGCCATATAATGGTTTAAATTCCTGAAGCTCTGAACCATCTACTAAACGGGCGATGACTTCACGCACGTCATAGGGTTTCTTCGGATCCTTCGGGATAACACCTAAAATATCATCGGTCGGATAAAGTGGTTCACGCGACTCGCGAACTTTAACGTGCAGTTCTTTTGTTTCGTTCAAATGCGAAAGAACGTCACGAGCGATGGATAGGGCGTGCGAATCATCTTCCGCAATATGATCGGTAACGCCAGATTGTCTGCAGTGTAAATCCGCGCCGCCTAATTCTTCAGAAGAAACCACTTCGCCGGTAGCGGCTTTTACTAACGGTGGGCCGCCAAGGAAGATGGTGCCTTGCTCTCTAACAATAATTGACTCATCGCATAACGAAGGGATATAGGCGCCACCGGCTGTGCATGAGCCCATCACCACCGCAATTTGTGGGATACCAGCGGCTGACATACGCGTTTGGTTGTAGAAGAAACGGCCAAAGTGTTCTTTGTCGGGGAATACGTCGTGTTGCAACGGCAAGAAAGCACCACCAGAATCGACCAGGTAAACGCAGGGCAAACGATTTTCTGAGGCGATTTCTTGCGCCCTAAGATGTTTTTTTACGGTTAATGGGTAATACGTTCCGCCTTTTACCGTTGCGTCGTTGGCAATAATCATCACTTCCGAGCCGTGTACTCGACCAATGCCGGTGATAATACCGGCCGCTGGTGCGTCATCGTTATAGATGCCGTACGCCGCGAGTTGAGATAGTTCTAGAAAAGAGCTACCTGGGTCGAGTAAGGCTTTTATACGATCTCTCGGCAGTAGTTTCTCACGCGCCAGGTGCTTCAGACGCGCGCGTTCGCCACCGCCTTGTGCAGCGGTGTTGATGCGTTCGCTTAAATCACCGACCAAGGTTTCCATTTGGGCAACATTTTCTTTGAACTCAGCTGACGCTGTTTCAATCTTTGATTGTATAACGGGCATGTTTTTTTACCTTTACTAGTAAATACTTAAATAATTTCAATCGCCATCGCGGTTGCTTCGCCACCACCAATACATAGTGTGGCGACCCCTTTTGTTAATTTACGCGCTTTCAATGCGTGTAACAGCGTGACCAAAATGCGCGCACCCGATGAGCCGATAGGGTGGCCCAATGCGCAAGCGCCGCCATTGACATTGACTTTGTTCGGGTCAAGGCCAAGTTGCTGAATTGCGATCAAAGTAACGACGGCAAAGGCTTCGTTAATTTCAAATAAATCAACGTCGCTGACTTGCCAGTTACATTTTGTGAGTAATTTCTGTATTGCGTAAACCGGTGCCGAACTGAACCAATCCGGATCATCGGCAAAAACGGCCTGCGCGGTGATTTTTGCCAATGGTTTTAAGCCTTGTCTTGCGGCTTCATCGGCATCCATTAATACCAACGCTGCGGCACCATCTGAAATGGAGGAAGCATTGGCCGCCGTCACGGTACCGTCTTTTTTAAACGCGGGCTTTAAGCTTCTGATTTTATCAAGAACGGCCTTCGAAGGTTGTTCGTCCTCTGTAAACACTTGTTCGCCTTTACGTGATGTTACCGTAACGGCTGTGATTTCATCGTTAAATGCGCCCGTTTGTATGGCATTTTTAGCGCGAGTCAACGAGCTGATTGCATAATCATCCTGTTGTTCACGGTTAAAGCCAAACTTTTCGGCGCCCATTTCAGCAAAACAGCCCATTAAATCGCCGTGTTTTACGTCACGTAAACCATCATAAAACATATGGTCAAGTGTCGTACTATGGCCCATTTTATAACCGTCTCTGGCTTTCGTTAATAAATAGGGCGCCTGCGTCATCGACTCCATACCGCCTGCAACAACACAGTTAGCATCGGCAGCCAAAATTTGGTTATAAGCGTAAATAACGGCCTGCATACCAGAACCACACATCTTATTGACGGTATTGCACGGTGTTGATAGCGGTAAACCTCCTTTAAGCGAGGCCTGTCGTGCAGGGGCCTGGCCTTGTCCGGCCGGTAATACACAGCCAAAATGAACGGTCTCTACCTGTTCTGGCTTTATTCCAGCGGCATCGACCGCTGAGCTAATCGCTGCAGCGCCTAAATCAGAGGCGCTAAGAGACGAAAATTGTCCTTGAAATGAGCCTAAGGGGGTTCTTTTAGCGGCAACGATAACAACGGTTTTGGTATTCATAAAAAACTCGCTTATTTAGTTTCTGAAAATAACTCACGACCTATCAACATGCGTCGAATTTCATTAGTTCCCGCGCCGATGTCATAGAGCTTGGCGTCTCTTAATAAACGCCCGGTAGGGAATTCATTGATGTAGCCATTACCACCCAGCGTTTGAATACCTTCTAACGCAACTTTAACCGCGTTCTCTGATGCAAACAGCAATAGGCCTGCAGCGTCTTTACGTGAGTCGTTGCCTTTATCGTATTGTTCTGCAACGCGATAAGCGAAAGCTCGTGTTGATTGAAGCGCGACATACATATCAGCCATTTTTCCTTGCATCAGCTCGAATACACCAATTGGCTTGCCGAACTGTTTACGTTCATGGATGTAGGGTAAGCAAATATCCATGGTCGCTTGCATAATGCCGATAGGGCCGCCCGATAACACCATACGTTCGGTGTTAAGGCCACTCATAAGAACTTTGACGCCTTCATTCACTTTACCGAGTACATTCTGCTCAGGGATTTCGCAGTTTTCAAACACCAGTTCGCAGGTGTTTGAGCCGCGCATACCGAGCTTATCCAGTTTTTGCGCGGTAGAAAAACCGGGCATGGTTTTTTCTATAATAAAGGCGGTCATACATTGGGACCCGGCTTCAGGGCCAGCAGTTCGCATATAAACGACTAATACGTCGGCGTCTGGTCCGTTGGTAATCCACATTTTATTGCCGTTAGCGATCCATTTATCACCTTTCTTTTCGGCTTTGCAGCTCATTGAACCGACTACGTCTGAACCAGCGCCAGGTTCTGACATCGCTAAAGCGCCGATATGCTCACCAGAGCATAATTTAGGTAAGTATTGGTGGCGCTGTTCTTCGGTACCATTTAAATAGAGGTTATTAATGCATAAATTCGAATTCGCGCCGTACGAGAGAGCAATCGAAGCCGATGCTCTGGATAACTCTTCCATTACGACTAAATGCGATAGATAGTTTAAACCCGTGCCGCCGTACTCTTCGGGTACGGTCATGCCTAATAAACCCATCTCGCCAAATTTAGGCCATAACTGATTTGGGAATTCATTATTAAGGTCGGTTGATTCGGCTAATGGAGCCACTTCACCAGCGGCAAACTTACGAACGGCGTCACGAAGTTCATCGACTTCATCATTGATCTTTACGTTAAAAGGCATTGCTATCTCCCGGTTCAATATTTGATTTGCTATCAACAAATCTTACTACTATACTATTTCTAATACAAGTTAGAATCTAACGGTTTTTAGAAAACAATATGTCAATAGCGAGCACCAGGCAAAATACCAAAAAGGACAAAACGCAGCAATTAATTTTGGACGCCGCGGCTAAATGTTTTAGTAAGCAGGGATTCCATGGAACCCCTCTAAAAGATATAGCAGAAACCGTTAATATGAAGGCTGGAAGTTTGTATTATCACTTCCCGTCGAAAGAAATGTTGATGCAGGAAGTACTCAATAAAAGTGTTCAATTAATTTATAACACCGTGAAAGATGAGGTGGCTAAACTAGAATCCAACGCGGCTTTTCCTGAGCTACTCAGGGCGGCAATACGCGGACACCTTATCGCAATTTTGACCTATTCAGATTACACCTCAGCCAGTATACGAAATTATGGACAATTCCCGGAAGCCGTACACCTGGCTTCACAGTCTTCTCGTGATGACTATGAACAATTTTGGCGTGATTTTTTTGATCAAGCCGAGGCGGAAGGCGCTATTAGAGCTGGCGTGGATAAACACCTGCTGCGACTGACTATTTTTGGTGGAATGAATTGGGCATCTGTCTGGTTTGAGAGCAAAGATACTGACGGTGCAAGCGTCGAAAGCATTGCTGATTTTCAGGCCGACTTATTTTTAAATGGTTGCCGTCCTTAAGGAGACGAACATGCAGTATAAAACAATAATATTTAAGCAAGACGACAGGGGCGTTGCCTACGTAACGTTTAACCGCCCAGACGTACATAATGCAATGAGCGCGACGTTTATCCAGGAGTTACAACAAATTTGCGCTTCAATTGAAGCGAGCGAAACGATTAGAGTCGTTGTTTTAAGCGGTATGGGTGAGAGTTTTTGTGCCGGTGGCGACCTCAACTGGATGAAAAGCAATATAGCCAGAACCAGGGCTGAACGCGTTACAGAAACCGCTAAGTTGGCGGCTATGTTGGCGGCCCTTAATGATTTGAGTAAACCATTAATTGGCCGTATACAAGGCCCCGCATACGGTGGCGGTGTCGGCATGGTGTCCGTGTGTGACATTACCGTTGGCGTAAACACGGCTAAATTTTGTTTAACCGAAGTTAAACTGGGTTTGACGCCAGCCACTATTTCTCCTTATGTCGTTAGACGTATCGGCGAACCGAATGCGCGGCGCAATTTCTTTAACGCGCGCTTTTTCGACGCCGTAGAAGCTAAGCATATCGGTCTATTGAGCGATGTAGTGAGCGCGGATGAGTTAGACGAGGCGGTCGAGAAAGAGGTCAAGATGATTTTGAAATGCGCCCCAGGCGCTATTGCGTCCACCAAAAAACTAATCGATTATGTGAACACGCATACGATGCCGGATAATCGAATTTACACGGCGGCTAATCTGGCCGATGCATGGGAAACCGAGGAAGGCAAAGAGGGAATAGACGCTTTTTTAAATAAACGTAAAGCCAGCTGGCTTTAATAACAACTACCAGGAGTTAAGGGTAATGAATTCAATTTACTTTAAAGAAGAACACAATATGCTGCGCGACCAGATTCGCCGCTTCGTTGAGCAACGCGTTATGCCTGTCGCTGAAGAGTGGGAAGAGACGGGAAAGGTGCCGCGTGAAATTTTACAGGAAATGGGCGAATTAGGTTTCCTGGGTATTCGTTACTCGAGCGAATACGGCGGCAGTGAAATGGATGCGCTCGGTTCCGTTATTCTGGCAGAAGAGTTAGGCCGTTCAACCTTCGGTGGTTTCGCTGTGACGGTTCTGGTGCATACCGATATGGCCTCACCGCATTTAGATAACTTTGGCAATAAAGATCAACTAGCTAAATATATGCCAGACGTTATAGCCGGTAAAAAAATTGTTGGCGTCGCCGTTACCGAACCTGATGTCGGCTCAGACGTTGCGGGTATGAAAACGCGCGCGGTTAAAGACGGGGATGATTACGTTCTTAACGGTTCTAAAATGTTTATTACTAATGGCGTACACGGCGATTTGTTTTTTGTCGCGGCAAAAACCGATACCGAGGTTAAAGCCTCTCGTGGTATTACGATTTTTGCGGTTGAGAAGGGCACACCTGGATTTAGCGTCAGCAAAAGCTTGAAAAAAATGGGCTGGTTATCATCAGATACCGCCGAACTTGTTTTTGATAACTGCCGTGTGCCGGCAAAAAACATTTTGGGTGAAGTGAATAAGGGTTTTTATTCCATTATGCGTAACTTTCAAAACGAACGGCTCGTATTGGGCGCGCAGGCGATGGGTGAGTCTTCTAAAGCGATCGAATTGACGCTTGATTATGTAACGACCCGTAAAGCCTTTGGTGGCGTGTTATTCGACAAACAAGTGATCCGTCAGCGCCTTGCTTCATTGGCGGCGCGTGTAGAAGCAGGACGACAGCTGGTTTATCACGCCGCATGGCTGGATACCCAAGGCATTGATTGCATTAAAGAGGTTTCAATGGCGAAGGCTTATTGTGGTGAACTAGTGAACGAGGTCATGTACGATTGTCTGCAATTCCACGGTGGCTTCGGTTATATTCGGGAAAGTGCCATCGAGCGTATGTACCGTGATGCGCGTATTCAATCTATAGGTGGCGGCGCAACCGAAGTGATGCTGGAAGAAGTGTCAAAACGAATGGTCGATTAACGGAGAGAGTTATTATGTCAGAAGGATTTAGTATCGAAGAAATGCAAGTAGGGCAATCAGCCTCTATGAGTAAAACGGTCACCGAGGCGGATATTATCTTATTTGCTGGTATTACCGGAGACTTTAACCCCGCTCATATTGACGAAGAGTACGCCAAAGCAAGTATGTTTCAAGGGCGTATCGCTCATGGCATGTTATCAGCCGGTTTTATCAGTGCTACTTTAGCAATGAAACTCCCTGGCCCTGGATGCATTTATTTATCTCAAAACATGAAATTTAAAGCCCCAGTAAGAATAGGCGACACGGTTAAAACAACGGTCACAGTCACTGAGATAAATGTTGCTAAAAAAATTGTAAAATTAGACACCGTTTGTAGCGTTGGTGAAACCCGAGTGGTTATCGGTGATTGCGCGATGATGAAGCCATAAGAAGAGCCGATAAGATTTAATCTGGAGGAAGAATGCCCGTACAAAAAATGCTCAAACAAAAAGTGCAAAGCGCCGCGGCTGTGGCGAGTTTAGTCAACAGCGGTGATACCATCGATTATGGTTTTAGCGTCACCCAACCCGATTTATTCGACATCGCCTTAGCTGACCAGAAAGACCGGCTTAAAGACGTTATCGTACGAGGTACTTTGTGCGTAAAACCACGTCAGGTGATAGAGCGCGACCTTGAGCAGCGACATTTTGAGTTTCAAAACTGGCACTTTTCTGGCTATGACCGTAAAAAATCCGAACAAGGATTGATGAGTTACGTGCCATTCAATTTTGGCGAAGGTCCGGGTATTTATAGAAACTATCTCGAAGTTGATATGCTCGTTGTTAAAGCCAGCCCAATGGATGAGCACGGCTATTTTAACTTTGGTATATCAAATACATTTACCAGGGCGTGTTGTGATGTCGCTAAGAAAATTGTGGTGGAAACCTCTACCGCGATACCCGTTTGTTACGGTAGTCAAAACAGTGTACATATTTCAGAATTAGAGGCTGTTATTGAAGGTGATAACGCACCCTTATTTGAGTTACCCAGTGCGCCTATTACAGAGATCGATAAACAGGTCGCGGCCTTTATCGTGCCCTTAATTAAGGATAGAAGCTGTTTGCAAATCGGCATTGGTGGCATGCCAAATGCGGTTTGTTCTGCTCTGGCAGAGTCTAATATCAAAGACCTTGGTATTCATACCGAAATGTTTGTCGACGGCATGGTGGATCTTGTCGAGGCGGGCAAAGTAACGGGCGAGTATAAGCAAACCTACCGTGGCGAAATCGTTTACACCTTTGCATTAGGTTCAAAACGGATGTATGACTTCATCAATAAAAATGAAATCTGCACCAGCATACCCGTCGATGAAACAAACCTACCTGCAAAAATTGCCGAGAACCGTAATGTGGTGTCCATCAATAACTGTTTGCAGATTGATTTGACCGGCCAGGTAGCATCAGAAAGCAGCGGTCATCGACATATTTCAGGTACTGGCGGTCAACTGCAATTCGTTAGAGGCGCTGTGTCGTCAGAAGGCGGTCAGTCTTTTATGTGTCTTTCCTCACGATTTATCAATAAGGAAGGCAAGCCCGTTTCAAGAATAGTCGCCGGCGTTGAACCCGGAACGGTTATGACAACACCGCGTACCGACGTGATGTATGTGGTTACCGAATATGGCATCGTTAACCTAAAGGGGAAAAGCATCACAGAAAGGGCGCTCAGCTTGATTGGCATTGCCCACCCAGATGACCGTGAAGAGTTAATGAAACAGGCGCGTGATAACCGAATTATTTCTCGAAAATACTGGTAGAAACAACAGCAAATAAACTATACACCGAGCGCAAACGATGACGTACAAAACGATTAAATTCAGCAAGAAAAATAAAATCGCAACGGTTACCTTAAACGACCCTAAAACGCGTAACGCCATAACCGATCCGCTTATCTTAGAAGAAACCAAGGCGGTACTTCGTCGTATACAAGACGACACCGATATTTCGGTATGTATTATCACTGGTGAAGGCAAAGGTTTCTCGTCTGGCGGTAATGTGAAAGACATGCTGAATAAAGTAAAAATGTTTGCCGGTGAGCCGCTTGAATTACAAAACAACTATCGTAACGGCATCCATAGTTTATCTAAATTATTGTACTCATTCGAAATCCCTTTGATCGCCGCAGTCAATGGAGCTGCCGCCGGTGCAGGTTTTGACCTGGCGCTCTTATGCGATTTACGTATTGGCTCAGAACGCGCGAGCTTCTGCTCAACGTTTTTAAATTTAGCCGTTATTCCAGGCGATGGTGCGTCGTGGTTATTACGTAAAACCGTCGGCGCTCAGCGCGCCGCTGAGTTGGTATTGACTGGTAGGAGCGTTGACGCACAAGAAGCACTGAATATGGGCTTATTACTGAAAGTAGTGGAACACGATGAGCTTCTCGCATCAGCGACTGAAATAGCTGAAATGATAGCCGAAAAATCTCGAGAAACATTGGTCGTCACAAAACGCTTATTAAGATCGACCGATACGCTTGGCTATGAAGATCACCTGAACTTGTGTTCGGCAAACCAGGCGATGTTTCACCATGCACCAGAACACCAACAAGCGATAAATCATTTTTTTGAGAGTAAAAAATAGATCTAAATCAATTAACCGTTCCTTTAACTAGAAGCGCTGAGTTTGATACTGATATAATTTGAAAATTCTAACTAACAACAGATTAAAAGAATAATATGGCACGCGTACAAATTACATACCCAGATACGACACATTTCAGCCATGAGCTGTCCGTTAGAGTCAGTGACCTTAATATTGGCAACCACCTGGCGCACGATAAAGTTATTTCCCTGCTGCATGAAGCACGCGCGCAATTTTTTGTTGCCCATAATATGTCTGAATTAGACGTGGAAGGCGCTGGAATTATTATGGCTGATTTGGCCGTTAATTACCGTGCAGAAGCTTTTTTTGCAGAGGTATTAGTGGTTGATATAGCCTTAGGTGACTTTTCATCTAAGGGCTGTGATTTTTTCTACCGAATAACATCTAAAGAAACGGGTGCGGTTATTAGCATCGCCAAAACAGGTATCGTCTTCATGGATTATTCGAGCAGAAAATTGGTCAATGTGCCGCAGTCCATATTGGCCATTGTGGGTAAATAAAAACTTCAAAATAAACAATCAAACGAAAGAGTTGAGTAAATAAAATAACAACATCCATACTCATCAATATGACGTTAAAACGAGGAGAAAAAATGCCATCAAAAGAATCTGATTATTTACGTGCCCTTTATCAAAACTGGACCGATCGCATGACGGCTAATCCAGCTATGGATCTAGATGGTTTGCGCGGTATTTTTGAAGAATGGGCTGAGCCAACGAAAGAAGCCGAAGGCGTTACTTATAAAAGCGACACGCTCGCTGGTATCGGCGCTGTTTGGGCCTTACCGGTCGATGCGGACAAGGCTAAAGTTTTACTCTATACGCACGGCGGTGGTTTCGTCACAGGTTCTTCTTCAAGTCACCGAAAACTGGCGGGTCACGTGGCTAAAGCACTTGGCGTAACGGCTGTCGTCATTGATTATAGGCGCGCACCAGAGCACGTTTTTCCGGCCCAAATTGACGATACGGTTGCCGTTTACAAAGAGCTCTTAGCGCGTGGCTTTGAAGCGAAAAACATCAGCACAGTTGGTGATTCAGCTGGTGGTAATTTGGCTGTAGCATCGGTACTTAAGTTTAGAGAGCTGGGCTTACCATTGCCGAGTAGCGTGATTGCTTTTTCACCCTGGTTAGATATGCAATTAACCGGAGCAACATTAGATAGCAACGAGGCCACGGATGCGCTCGTAAAGCGTCCAGTATTAGAGGCAATGACCTCCATGTTTTTAGGCGAACAGGAGGCGACGGCTAATCCATTAGCGAACCCACTACACGCTGATTTTTATAAATACCCGGCGTTATATATCAATGCGGGTGGCGCTGAAACCTTGTTAGACGATGCGCGTCGATTGCACTCATTGGCTTCGACAGCGGGTGTAAATTCTACCTTATCGGTAGTCGATGGCATGCAGCACGTGTTCCCATTTTTAGCAGGCCGCGCGCCTGAGGCGGATAGCGAAATTGAAAAGCTTGCCAACTGGTATAAATCGTTATAGGACGATACAGCAGTATAAAGCTGACAGTTAACTGCATCATTAAACAAATATTATAAATAGCTAGAGAGATAAAAAATGACTAATCAAGACAATAAATTAGCCGCGGACTTCGATGCCGTCATCGTCGGTGCCGGCTTTGGTGGTATGTACATGACGCATAAATTGCGCGATGAACTAGGTATGAACGTGCAGTGCTATGACAATGCGTCCGACGTCGGCGGTACCTGGTACTGGAACCGTTACCCGGGTGCCTTATCCGATACCGAAAGTTTCGTGTATTGCCTGTCATTCGATAAACAGTTATTACAGGACTGGACCTGGAAAAGTCGTTATGTAACTCAACCAGAAATATTCGCCTATCTAAATCATTTTGCTGATCGTTTTGAAATAAGAAAAAGCTACCAATTCAATACCAAAGTAACTAAAGCTGTGTTCAATGAAACCACACAGTTATGGGACGTAGAGACAGATAAGGGCGACAAAGTAACCGCTCAACATTTAATCACTGGTTTAGGGTTATTGTCTGCAGTAAACGTGCCCGCATTTAAAAACCGTGAGAAATTCAAAGGCGAGGTCTATCACACGGGCCAATGGCCAAGAGAGGGCGTTGATTTTTCTGACAAGCGCGTTGGCGTTATTGGAACCGGTTCAACGGGTATCCAAGTGATCACCTCAACCGCGCCCAAAGCGAAACACTTAACCGTTTTTCAGCGGTCTCCACAGTATTCAGTACCGGTTAGAAATCATCCGATTTCAGAAGAATATTCAGATAATGTTAAAGCCAATTATGGCCCAATGTGGAAGCAAATATTTAACTCAAACGTCGCCTTTGGTTTTGAAGAAAGCACCATTCCTGCAGCGGGTTTACCACAGGAAGAAACGGATAAAGTATTTGAAGCCGCTTGGGAAAATGGCGGTGGTTTTAGGTTTATGTTCGAAACATTCTCTGATATCGCCATTGACCCTGAGGCCAATGAAGCTGCAGCGGCTTTTATTCGCCGAAAAATTGCGGGCATTGTGACGGATCCTGAAACGGCAAAAAAACTAACGCCAACTGATCTTTATGCAAAGCGTCCCTTATGTGATTCTGGTTACTACGAGATTTACAACCGCGATAATGTCACCTTGCTTGATGTCAAAGCAAACCCGATTGTTGAATTCACCGAGAAAGGTATCCGTACGACAGAAGGCGAGTTTGAGTTAGATGCGTTGATTTACGCAACGGGTTTCGACGCCGTTGATGGTAGTTATACCAAAATTGATATTCGAGGCCGTGACGGCCTTAGCATGAAAGAGAAGTGGTCAGATGGACCGAGCAGTTATATTGGAATGAGCAATCCTGGCTTTCCAAATATGCACATGATTTTAGGCCCCGATGGTCCATTTACAAATTTACCACCTAGCATCGAGACGCAAGTTGACTGGATTGCTGAATTAATTGGCAATATGCGTAGCAATAATCAAATGGTCGCTGAGGCTAAAAAAGAAGCCGAAGAGAGCTGGTCTGCCACCTGTCATGAAATCGCCCATATGACCTTATTCCCAAAAGCAGAATCATGGATTTTTGGTGCCAATATCCCAGGTAAAAAACACAGTGTGATGTTTTATTTAGGCGGCCTGGGTAACTATAGACAAAAAATAATGGAAGAAGCCGCAAGCGGTTACGAAAATTATATTATCGACGGTACGAGTAAATAAAAACTCAATGCATTCGTTAATTTTCATAACTGTAGAAACTGCTATCTGTCAGGAAAATAAAAAATGGGTTTAAAAGCGCTTTTCGAACCTCGCTCCGTGGCTATCATCGGCGCGTCGTCAAATCCCGCGCGCATTGGTGGGCGGCCGATCGCGTATTATTTAGCAGCTGGTTTCAAAGGTGCTATTTATCCGGTTAACCCCAACAGGGATGAAATTCAGGGGCTAAAAGCCTATCCTGATATGGCCTCAATTCCTACTCAGGTTGATCTTGCCATTTTAGCCATTTCATCCACTGGCGTGGCCGATGCGGTGAAGGCCTGTGGTGAAAAAGGCGTTAAGTCTATTGTGCTTTTTTCTGCCGGTTTTTCTGAAATAGGTGAGCAGGGCGATGACTTGCAAGCCGAGGTAGATAAAGTTGCTAAGGAATACGGTATACGTATTTTAGGGCCTAATTGTCTTGGTTTGTATAACCACGATAATGGTAATTGCCCAACTTTTACTTCAGGATTAGAAGGTGGCTTCCCAAAGGCTGGCCGAGTCGGTTTGATCACCCAATCAGGCGCTTATGGCACGCATTTACTGAGCATGGCGAAATCGCGCCGTTTAGGTGTTAGCAAATGGATTTCAACCGGCAACGAGTCCGACGTAACGGTGGCCGAGTGTCTGGAATACCTGATCGATTCTGACACGGTAGACGTTATTGGTTGTTATATGGAAGGCGTTAAGCAACCGGAAATCCTTATTCGCGCGCTCAAAAAAGCAAGAGCAGCGGCTAAAGCGGTCATCATTATGAAGGTCGGCGTGTCCGATGTGGGTTCCGAAGCCGTTCAATCACATACCGCTTCTTTAACGGGTTCTGATGCGAGCTTTCAGGCATTAATCGATCAATACGGAGCACAGCGCGCGCAAACGACCGAACAAATGTTCGATGTCTTATACGCCGCCAGCCTGTCGCCACGCGCTACGGGTAGTCAATTAGGCATTTTGACGGTCTCTGGTGGTGCGGGTGTATTAATGGCCGATGCTGCCGAAGTTCACGGTTTAAGCGTACCCGCGATGCCGAAGCAAACACAAACCAGGTTGATCGAGCGAAACCCTTTATGCGCACCACGCAACCCCGTTGATATTACTGCCAATGCGCTGAATGATTTTGATCTGGTCGGAGAAAGTTTAGACGCCATGTGTAATGAAGGTGGTTATGATTTATTAGTAGCCTTTTTTACATCGTTAATCGGCTCACCGGTATACGGCGAAAAACTGCGTAAGGTACTCAGCGATAGAATGAAACAGCAAGGCAAACCATTCGCACTAATTGGGCTGGCAGATGATGAAGTGCTAGAGCAATACGAGAACGCAGGGATTATGGTGTTTGAAGATCCGTCACGTGCTGTAGCGGCACTATCAGCCTTAGCAAAGTTCAATACCTCTTTCCAACAAGGGCAGATTGAAGACGATAATTTGCCAGATATCGGTGAGATTAAATTACCGCGTGAAAAAATAACTGAAGCCGTTGCAAAATCTTTGATCCAGCGAACGGGTATCGCCATTCCGATTGAACAAGTCGTTAAAGACCCTGCAGAAGCGGTTCAGGCAGCAACCGACGGTGGTTACCCGGTGGCAATGAAAATTGTGTCACCAGATATCGCGCATAAATCAGAGGCGGGTGGTGTGGCGCTGAATTTAACGAACGCAAATGAGGTTCGTGAGGCTGCGCAAGTGATGCTTAGAACCGTAGCTGAGAGAGAACCGGACGCACGGATCGATGGCCTACTAATCAGTCCGATGATAGGCGAGGGCGTGGATTTAATTATTGGTACCGAACGCGATCCAGTCCTGGGACCCATTATTATGGTTGGTCTGGGTGGAATCTTTACTGAAATTTTAAAAGATGTAAACGTTTCACTGGCGCCCGTGTCGCCAAAAAGAGCATTAACGATGCTACAATCATTGCGCGGTGCAGCTTTGCTTAGTGGCGTTAGAGGTCAAACGGCGGTCGATATAGAGGCCGTAGCAGACGCTGTAAGCCGATTGTCCGTGTTAGCGGTACAAAACGCGGCAGATATACAAAGTATTGAAATTAACCCGATCAGAGCGATGAAACAGGGTGTTGTTGCGCTTGATGCACTCATTCTTGCCAGAGACAGTGGCTGATTATTTTAACCTAGGCCGTTATTAACGGCCGCGTCAACTTAATATATACAGAAGGATTTTAAATATGCAGAACTTAGATTATATAACACCAGCACTGTTTATTGATGGTGAATGGATCACTGAAGCAAGCCGTCATGGCGATGTATTAAACCCAGCAACCAATGAAGTGTTAGCGGCCTTTCCCTTTGCTGATAGTGACCAGATTGATCGTGCTCTCGCATCTGCACAAGCAGGTTTTGAGGTTTGGAAAAATACGAGTTACGACGAAAGAATTGAAATTATGCACCTTGCGGCAGACATTATTCGTCAAAATGCAGAACAGACGGCGCGTTGTATGACAATGGAGCACGGCAAGCCACTAGCTGATTCAAGGGGTGAAGTAGAAAATTGTGCGATGCTATTGGAATGGTCTTCAAAAGCAGCGGCCGATTATAAAGATAGAACATTGAATGAAATGCCGGGGTTTGCAGCGAGAACGGTGCGTAAAGAACCCATTGGCCCCGTCGCCGCGTTTCCGGCGTGGAATTTCCCAGCGTCTTTAGCGACGCGTAAAATGGCGTCGGCTATCGCCGTCGGTTGTTCGGTTATTGTTAAACCAGCAAAAGAAACCCCTGTGTCATTTATGGCTGTGGTTCAGGCGCTGCATGAAGCGGGCTTGCCAAAAGGTGTTGTTAATATCTTGTTTGGTGATTCATCAGAAATCAGTAAGCGCTTAATTGAGTCGCCTATTATTAAGAAAATTTCATTTACCGGCTCAACTCCAGTTGGCCAGCAATTAGCCGCTTTGGCTGGTGAACAGGCAAAACCCTGTGTGATGGAATTAGGTGGGCATGCCCCAGTGGTTGTTTTTGATGACGCTAATATTGAAAAGGCGATAAATTTATCAGTCACCACTAAAAGTAGAAATACAGGACAAGTGTGTATTTCTCCGACCCGCTTTTTTATCCAAGAAGGCGTGTATGACCAATTTGTAGATGGCTTTACAAAAGGTTTTGCAGCTATTCGTGTGGGTAACGGTCTGGATGACGGAGTACAAATGGGGCCATTAGCAAACCCGCGTCGAATTGGAGAAATTGATGCTCTGGTTCAAGACGCCGTTGCAAAAGGTGCGCGATTATTGACAGGTGGTGAAAAGATAGAGGGTCCCGGTTATTTCTACGCCCCGACGGTATTGGCAGATGTTCCCGATAACGCAAGAATCATGCAGGAAGAACCCTTTGGGCCAATAGCGGTGCTAAACCGTTTTAGTGATTATGATGAGGCTATCAGTAAGGCTAATAGCACCGATTTTGCCTTGGCGTCCTATGCTTTTACGGGCTCACAGGAAACGGCCGATCGTTTAGCGAGCGACCTGGACTCGGGTAAAGTCGGTATCAATGGTTTCCCTGTTGTATTCCTCGACTCACCTCTGGGTGGACGTCGTCAATCGGGTTATGGAAGTGAAGGCGGTTACGAAGGGCTTGATGCTTACCGAATCGTAAAATTTGTAAGTCAAAGTGAATTCTAACTGGAGAAAATAATAATGAAATGCCAATCTTTAAATGAATTTGGTAGCGCTCTTGTCAATGAGCAACGACCAGATTTAACCGTATCAGGAACAGAAGTCTTACTGCGTGTCACCGCCAATGGCGTTTGTCACAGTGATCTGCATATACAAGAAGGTTGCTACAACCTCGGTGGCGGTCAAAAACTGAGTTTTGCAGAACGCGGTATGAAGTTACCCCTCGTTATGGGTCACGAACCGGTTGGTATGGTCGTCGATGCCGGCTCAGATGCAGGTGATCTTGATCACAGTAAAAATTATGTCGTCTACCCCTGGCAGGGCTGTGGTGATTGTCATCAGTGTAAGGATGGGCGCGAAAATTACTGCTCTGCACCGCGATACGTTGGAATGCATATTGATGGTGGTTATGCGGATCATTTGAAAATTCCTCATCCACGTTACCTGTTTGATATCGGTAATATGGCGCCAGAAATTGCGGCACCTCTTGCGTGTTCTGGCTTAACGACGTATTCAGCGCTTAAAAAGGTTGCCGATACGATCACTAAAGCCCCCGTTGTTATTATTGGTGTCGGTGGTTTAGGCTTAATGGCCGTTGGTTTAGTTCAAGCGATGGGCGGTTTGCCGCCAGTGGTGGTCGATTTAGACCCCGTTAAACGAGAAGCCGCGCTTAAAGCCGGTGCAAGCGCCGCCATTGATGGTGCAGCTGAAGACGCGGTTGCGCAGGTGCAAGCGGCTGTTGGTGGCACTGGCGTGCAAGCGACCATTGATCTGGTTGGTGCGGAAAGTACCGCTACCTTAGCTTTTAATGCCATTGCCAAAGGTGGAAAAATGGTTCTCGTTGGCCTGTTTGGTGGTTCAGCACCCTGGGCTTTACCACTTATTCCGGTTAAAGCCGTCACTATTATGGGCAGCTATGTCGGTAGTTTGGCCGAGTTTGCCGAGCTGATGGAATTGGCACATAAAGGCCTCGTTCCAGCGCTACCTACAAAAACCTACCCATTAGAATCAGCTAACGATATTCTGCACGAATTAGAAGCTGGGAAAGTCGTAGGGCGAGCGGTATTAACGCCGTAAGTAAACCTAAGTGAAATAACATCTAAGCCAGGCTAAAGGAATTTAGCCTGGCTTTTTTGTTTTATAAAACATCCAGTCAAAAGGCTTGCGTATGACTCGGCTGCCTAAAGTTATATCTTCTTAGCTATTTAATAAAGTGTGCATGCCTTGTCTCAACGGCGTTGTTACGCTAGTGTATAGCGGCGAAGGAGAAAAATCACCTACTCAAAATTTCAAAAGGTGATACGAAAACGAAGTGGTTTTATATTTATAACAAGGAAAGCAAATGAATATACAAACAATGGCAGCAATAGCGGAAATTATCGGTGCGGTCGCTGTGCTGGCAACGTTAATTTATCTAGCTATGCAAATCCGCCAAAACACGCACTCGATTGAGCAACAAAATGCTATCGCTAGAGCTGAAATTCTTCAACAAAGAGCAGATTCCGTCAACGGAATAGTTACTCCAGTTTTGAGTAATGAAACGAATATAAACTTGTTTGTAAAACTGATGGAAAGCAGTGAGCTTGAACCATCTGAGTTGAATAAAAATGAGCGTATGCGAGCCTATTTAATGCTAACTCCAGTACGAGCTAACTTCGAGAACACGTATCTTCAGTATCAATTAGGATTCTTGCCCGAGGATTTTTATCGTGACGTTGCCGTTCCTAACTGTATTAGGTTTGGCGCATTGTTATTAAAGTTTGATTTACCAATGACTAGCAGTTTCAAAGCTGAAATTATTAGAATTTTGGCTGAGTACAAAAAATTGAGTGACGTCTGAATATCGGGTATTTAAAGCTCAGTGCTAACGGTGTTGGTATCAGACGTTTCTAATGTCTCAGACTCCACTTTAGCGCGATCCGCTTTTGAAACGTACTTGGGTTTGTTATTGATGCTCAACTTGGCTTTGGCTTTTTTTAGCCGCTTACTAAACTTTTCGTGAATCTTCTTTTTTCTATTCATCGTCGCTTATATTTAAGTTTAGGTTATTCAGCTGAATAAGTATTCACCTTATTTATTTTGATCAGTTAGCCTGTCTTTTTAAGGTGTGTAAATTGTTGTACGCCGTCCAGCTTAAGTTTGCATATCGAACCATCTTCATTATTTATGCCCGCAGCTTCGACAGTGCTTGCTAGGCTGCGCGTTAGTGCTCGTTGCGATTTAAAATAAAACCCTCTACAATGCCTATCTAACGTTCGTTAAGGATTGACTAATGGAATTAAATAATAAAGAAACACTTAATACACGGGACTATATATTAGAACAGGCCATACCGATGTTTGCAGCACAAGGCTATAACGGTGTCTCAATGCGTGACCTGTCAAAAGCTGTAGGTTTAAGTGCGGCTTCTTTATACCATCATTTTAAAGATAAAAATACCCTGTATCTTGAAATGGTGAAACACGTCTTTAGCGATAAAGCAGCGGGCATCATCGATTCAATCAACCCAAACGACCCAGCACTAAACCGGCTTGAGCATTTTATAAGTGGTTTTACCCAACTGCTCGATTCAGATCCAGACTTCAGGTCTCTGGTACTTTGGGAGTTGCTCAACGACGATGAGAATCGACTACAAGTGGTAGCTGAAGAGGTGGTTCTTGCACCATTCACGGTGATGGATGATTTACTCGAAGAACTAGCGCCAGGTGAAGATCACTATATGCTGCTAATGTCTATTATCTGGTCATTGATGTCTCATTTTGAGACGGCCCCGATGTGTCGTTATTTACCGGGGTGGAAAACGCAGTATAGCGAACCGAAAACGGTTGCTAAGCACTTAATGCTATTGATTACCAGCAGTTTGAAATTGAACGCCAACACTTTAAATTAAGGCTATACAAACGATGTTTTTTTTAAAAAATCAATGGGGCCCATTGTTAGTAATGGGGTCTCTCACTTTTCTAAGTGCTTGTAACGATTCTGCTAACCAAACTAGCGATTTGAGTCAGCATAAGACGTCGATGCTAGCAACTGCCACAGTCGAGGTGAAGAGTCTACCTGTTCACTATCAAGCAACCGGCTCAATTGTGTCCGATCAACGGATTGATATAGCTTCAAGGACGAGTGCTTATATTCGAAGGATCTTAGTCAATGAAGGTGATCAGGTGGTTAAAGATCAGTTACTGGTTGAACTGGATGGTTCAGATGTCGAAGGCGCTGTTAATCAAGCGTTAGCATTAGTTAATAAGGCAAAAACCGCACTCACAGATGCTGAAACTGATTTCGATCGCTTTGAAGCCCTTTTTTCTCGCGGTAGCGTTTCGGAAAACACGCTTCGTAAAATTAAACTACAACGTGATGTCGCACAAGATTCTTTACGGCAGGCGAACGCGTCTTTAAAAACCGCACAATCACAACGTCAATATACACAGATTACCAGTCCTATAACCGGCGTTGTTGTCGAACGTAAAAACCGTGAAGGCGGACTCGCTTCCCCAGCTATGCCGATCCTAACTATTGAATCGAGTAAGGGGTTGTTGTTTGAAACGTATATAGCCGAAGGCCAAATAGAACATATCAATCAAAACGATGTGGCTCAGGTAAAAATCGATGCTATCAGTCAAATACTGCAAGGCACCGTCGTGCGAATCGTACCCTCTGGCGATCCAGTTACGCGTAAATCGTTAATTAAAATTGCCTTGCCCGACAATACAAAACTCCTGCCCGGTATGTTTGGTCGAACTAAATTTACCGTGGGTAGCAAATCGGCTCCAGTGATAAACGCGGATTCCCTGATTACCAAAGGTGGTTTAAAAGGCGTATTTATTATTGATGAGCTTGGCTACGCGCACTTTCGCTGGCTTAGGCTTGGTAAACAGGTTGATAATGAAGTTGAAATCCTGGTTGGCTTGAAAGGAGGAGAGCGTGTCGTTATTAAACCAGATGATCGTCTGCGAGATGGTGACCTGATTAAAGACGATGCGCAAGGTTTGACGGGTGAATGACCACCGACTGAACCCGGCGGGCTGGGTTGCACAAAGCTTTGTAACGTCTAAATTAACCGTTTTATTTATGCTCAGTTGCGTGCTGCTGGGTGTCATCGCTATTCTACTTACACCAAGAGAAGAAAACCCTCAAATTATTGTTCCAGGTGCTGAAATTTTTGTCAGCTTGCCGGGCGCAACGCCTGATGAGATGGAACAGCTAGTTATCAATCCTTTGGAAGGCATTGTACGAGAAATATCGGGTGTTGATCATACCTATGCGGTGGCATTTAACTCTTTCGCGGTGGTGAGTGTACAGTTTGAAGTTGGGTTAGATAAGGAAAGATCCTTACTTAAGTTGTACGATCAGGTGTTAGGTAAGCGCGATCAGCTTCCAGCGGATGCATCAAGGCCATTGATCAAAAGCGTGGACGTCGATGACGTGCCCATCGTCACGGTGACTTTAGCGTCAGAAGAGTATGACGATTATGCACTGAAACGAATGGCTGACCGGATGGTTGAGCGTTTGCGTAGTTTGAACGAGGTGTCTCTAGCTTATGTTAAGGGTGGTCGTGATAGAGAAGTTCGAGTGGAATTAGACCCTGAAAGATTACAGGCATTTAATATTACGCTTAACCAAATTCACGCAATGCTAAAGGCGGGAAATATTTCTGTCCCAGTTGGAACTCAAGCCCACGACGGCATCAGTAGCAGCATCTATTTGAATGGTTTTTTGAGTTCTGTCGGTCAGGTTAAAAAAGTTATCATTGGCAATTATCGTCAGCAAGCGATTTACCTGGAAGACGTTGCCGATATCATTGATGGTCCTCGGCAGGAGAGAGATAAACTTTCGCGTTTCGCTTATGGCCCAGCCGACCCGCGTTTTGGTTCAACGAGTACGCCAGAAGTTTCTGCCGTGTCTATCGCTGTTGCAAAAAAAACCGGGACTAATGCCGTTGTTGTGGCGGATGAAATTCTAGAACGATTGGAGCGAATGAAGCTAAGCTTCATTCCCCAAGGTATAGACCTGGTCGTCACTCGCAATGATGGCGAAAAAGCCAATGCGGCCGTCAACAACCTAATAGAACACATGGGCATTGCCGTGTTATCTGTTTTTCTTGTTATTGTGCTATTTCTTGGTTTTAAAGAGGCGCTGATCGTCGGCATTACGGTACCCCTTATTTTGGCGCTAACGCTTGGAACCGATTACCTATTTGGTTTAACAATAAACCGTGTCACCTTATTTGCATTAATTCTTTCATTAGGGTTGTTAGTCGACTCGGCTATCGTTGTGATTGAAAATATCCACCGCCATTACAAAAAACTACGCGTGGATGACAAGATTGAAGCGACTATTTTGGCCACCAATGAAATTGGCAACCCAACTAACCTGGCTACATTTGCGGTGATGCTGGTGTTCGGTTCGCTGGTAGTGATTACAGAGATGTCGGGGCAATACTTTTTCCCAATTGCCTTTAACGTGCCTGTTACGATGTTTTTTTCTTTATTAGTCGCCTATATCGTAACCCCATGGGCGGCAAATCGCTGGTTAAAACCAGGTGAAGGACAAGACCTTACAACGGACGATACCGATGATCCACTGCATAAATTTTACTATCGAATCATCACCCCTTTGCTCGATAACCGTCGTTTACGTTATATCAGTGTGTTTTTAATCATACTGGCCATTTTGCTATCTATGCTGCAACCAGCCTGGCAATTTATTAGGCCGAGTGGAATTGGCGGGCCACTTTCCTACGGTGGCGTTCCATTGGTTATGTTACCTAAAGATAATAAAAATACGTTTAATATTACTATTGATATGCCCGAGTTCACGCCGATAGAGACAACAGATCAGGTGGCTAGGGAAATAGGTGATGTGCTGCGTAAGAATAACGATGTACTCAACTATCAAAGCTGGATTGGACAAACTGGCGTGATAGACTTCAATGGTTTACTCAAAGGGGCGGCCAATAAAAAGGGCGCGTTTGTAGCTGAAATTCGTGTCAATTTAACCGATAAAATAGAGCGTAAAACTAGCTCTATCGATTTAGTGCGTTCGATGCGGCCCAAGGTTGTTGACATTCAAAACCGTTACCCCGGTAGCGTTATTAAACTGGTGGAAGATTTGCCCGGCCCACCAATGAGGGCAACCGTATTAGCGGAAATTTATGGCAAGGACCCGAAAAAGCTTCGTGAAATCTCATATAAAGTGAGCGAAGCCTTCAAAAATACCTATGGAATGGTAGAAGTACACGATTCGGAAGTCGCTGATATACAGCGTTACAATATCATTGTAGATAAGGAAAAGGCTGCATTATCTGGCGTAACGGTAGCCCAGGTTGCACAGACACTTCGTCGTTTGGTTGACGGAGAAGAAATGGGCCGTCTACACATTGAGTCCGAAAAGAACATCGTGCCGATTCGTCTACATACTCCCTATCGCTATCAGGTTGACCCGGTCTTATTATCGAGCATTTTGCTAACCAATCATCAGGGTAAAAAAGTTCCCTTATCTGAATTGACTAAGGTGACATCAGACTTGCAAGATCGTCCTATCATGCATAAAGATTATGAACGAGTCACTTACGTTGGTGGTGAGTTAACCGATACCACCCCGGTATATGCGGTGATGGACCTGGATCAACGCCTGGATAATCTTTTAATCGGTGGTGGCGATAAGTTAACAACGGCTAATTTACGCTTAGAATCAATAACACCCGATACGATTGATGGTTATCAATTACTTTGGGATGGGGAGATTCGTTTAACCCTGGACGCCTTTCGAGACATGTTGCGCGCCTTAGGCCTTGCATTGGTGTTTATTTATTTATTATTGGTTGGGTATTATTCATCGTTCAAAATCTCGCTAATCGCCATGTCGGCCATTCCGCTGGGTTTAATTGGCGTTTTTCCGGGTCACTGGCTTATGGGTGAGCCTTTCACGGCGACATCTATGATCGGCGTTATCGCGCTAGCGGGCGTGGTGGTGCGTAATTCATTGTTAATTATAGATTTTGCGGAAGATTATATGAAGCGTGGTTTATCAGCTCGCGAAGCCGTTATGGAAGCCGGTGCAGTCCGTTTGCGACCCATATTGCTCACTGCGTTAGCGATTGTTCTAGGTTCGGCGATTATGCTATCAGACCCTGTTTTTGGTGGTTTAGCGATTTCACTGATATTCGGTACCATCGTTTCAACCGTACTGACGTTGATCGTTATCCCCATGCTTATCTATTCGATGATGGGGCGTCAGCTTAAAAAAGCTAACTTGGCAGGAACTAAGCAATGAAATTGAGTTATTACGCAATAACTGCTGTATTAATGGTCTTGTTATCAAGCAATTATGTAGCGGCTGAAACCCTTCAACAGGCCTGGGATATTGCACTTAAAGAAGACCACAGCCTGAAAGCGGTGCATGAAACCACGCGGTCAAGTGAACTGCAGTTGCAAGCGGCAAAGGCGGCTCGCTTTCCGAGTGTATCGCTGGGGGCCGGTTATACCGTACTGGATGATATACCGGGCGCCGAAGTGAATTTCTCAGGCCTTTCTACACAGTTTCCCTTGGCAGAAAGGGAAAGCCTGTCGTATAGCGCAACGAGTCAATTGCCTATCTATACCAGTGGGAAAATAAGCCAAAGCATAAAAGCTGCCAGTGCATCGCTAGAGGCGTCTCAGCGTTTTGAGCTGGGCAAAAGCCTTGATCTTAAACTTAACGTCGCCGAAGCCTACGTCGCAGTTTTACGAAGTGCAAAAAGTTTACAACTCGTTAATAGCCACGTTGAAAGCCTTGCCTCTCATCTAGACGATGCAAAAAACCTTCATCAACAAGGTATGGTGTCAAAGAACGACTGGTTGGCCGCTCAGGTTGCACTAGCTGATGCCAGACAAGGCTCTATTCAAATGGCCAATAGGGTCGATCTGAATAAGTCGGTATATAACCGCTTATTAGGAAGGGAATTACAGCAGCTGGTAGCGCTGGAAGAAATAGAAACGTTTGAGTTTAATGAATCCTTAGAGTTATTAACAAACCGAGCAATAAATAAACGCTACGAATTATTGGTATTAAGAGAACAAATAAACGCTTTAACTCACCAAGCAGCGGCAATTCGTGCAGAAAGCGGCCCTCATCTAGCATTAACAGGCGGCTATACGTTTCAGGAGAATGAATACCAAATTCACGAAGGCCAATGGGGCGTTAATTTAGGCATGCAATGGAAAATATTTGATGCCGGTTTAATACGTGATAAAGCTTCTTCTACTGAACATCGGGCCGCGGCACTGGAACAACAATACGATGATTTACTGACAACTATTCAACTTCAAGTAAGGCAGTACTGGCTGGATACGAAAGAAACCGTAAAGCGAATCAAGGTCAGTCAGATATCAATTGCCCAAGCCGAAGAAAACCTGGCCGTTAATCGCGATCGTTACGAGAACGGGCTGTCTACCAATACTGACGTTCTTAGCGCCGTGACATTACGCACCCGCAGTCAAAATAATCATGCGAATGCCGTCTATGATGCCGTATTGGCAAGCCTTCGATTGAAACGAGCGGTGAGTGATTTATAAGCTCTAAGGTAATGCCGTTTGCACAAATACTTTAAGAATGGTATCGACCATGTGCTATTGCAATATTGTTAATATTTCAGCATTTCTGAATCACTGGTTCCCCAAAAATTCTTGCTCTCAGGGTTCAGCCAAATACCCCGTTTTGCGCGTTGATACAATAACTTCATCACCTCAATTTGCGGCGCAAGGTTATTATTACGCGCGTCACCAAGAATAATCACGTTCATTTTCGCGCACTGTGTTTGATATATTTGCTGTAGCGGAAAAGAATAGGCTGAAGTCGGGCCGCAAGTGGCTGTTGATGTAGCAGTGGTTATGGGTAAACCAAGTCTTTTAACATGCGAATTTTAAATTGTCGGCAACTAACGGTTCAGCAGCTCCGTATTCGTAGGGTATTGCTCCAGTAGCTCAACCAGTTTTTTTGCCGCTTCTACGGGTTTTAGACCAGACAGTCCTCTACGTAATAGTCCGATCTTGTCGATATCTTTTGGATCTAGAAGCAACTCTTCACGGCGGGTGCTGCTTTTAGCAATATCCATTGCGGGAAAAACCCGCTGTTCTGCAATCTCCCGCGATAAAACGATTTCCATATTACCCGTGCCCTTAAATTCCTCAAATATCACCTGATCCATCCGGCTTCCGGTATCAACCAGTATGGTTGCTAAAATGGTCAGTGAGCCACCATTTTCAATATTTCTAGCCGCGCCAAACAGTTTGCGTGGCATTTCCATGGTTTTAGCATCAACCCCGCCAGACATGGTACGGCCGCTGCTCTTCATCCCAGCGTTATGCACCCGTGAAAGCCGCGTGAGCGAATCAATAACAATCATCACGTCGTGGCCTTCACCCGCTTGCTTACGGGCGGTGGTGAGCAGGTCATTAGCCACACGCAGGTGTTTTTTGTAATTATCATCCGAGGAGGAGGCATGGACCTCTGCCGGTACGTTGCGCTTAAAGTCGGTTACTTCTTCTGGCCGCTCATCAATAAGCAGCGCATACAGCTTTATCTTGGGATACGCTTCGCCTATCGCTTGGCAAATATGTTTTAAAACAGTCGTTTTGCCGCAGCCCGGTGGCGCAACAATTAAACCACGCTGGCCCAGCCCAATAGGCGAAATCAAATCCATCGCCCGCGCAGTCAGTTGTTTAGAGCCTAATTCAAGCCGTACAAACTCAGTAGGGTTAATCGCTATGCCATTTGAAAAGTGCTCTTCTGGGTTATCTTGGGGTACCTCTTTAATCGCCTTAGCGACGCGTTTAGTTTTTACCTTTAAAGATAATGTTTTTTTCGTCATGGTGTCGCTTTAGAACCTTGGATAATTACGTGTTTTGATGTGGTTACAGCCGTTAGCGGGCAGGGGAGTCAAGCGTGTCCTGTCCCAGGTGAGTGTCTTGTGTGGTGTGAACTAATTGAGTCGCTGCTGCCAATTACCCTTATGTTCTTTTTTACAGTTCTCTTCGGTATCAAAGCGTATCGCCTGACGACTATCCTTAATGAGTATAGCTATAGAAGCGAGCTTATCTTTAATTATTACACGCAAGTCTTCATCATGGGCGTTTGATAGCTGTTCATTTGTATCAAATACACACACAACAGACAGTGACTCAGGGAAGTTTTGGTAATCCACAAGGTGTGTCAGCCACATAAAGCCGTCATGTTCTTCTAAGGCCTTATCACAGATCTCAGTTAAAGCGTCTTTAATGGCATTGTCTGTTTTTTTGTCGGTTTTTTTCATATTGAAGTACTGCTTAACGCTTTATATATGGGGATGCACGTCTTTTTGAATCGGGTGCAAAATCAATCGAGTCTGGTTCTTTTAATTGATTCCAAAGGCCTTGTTTTACTTGCGGTCAAAGTGATATATAGAATCCTTTAGATATTTACCATCTTTCCAACTGGTGTAGGTCGTTTTAAGATGATTACCTTCGCCAGATAACTCATGTTTTATTTTATGAACATGATCTTGACCAGATTGGCATAACGCTGTGCTCATATCACAATCATAGGCGAGTATATCTTTCGTGCTTGATAAATCAGCAATCAGTTCTGGTTGGTTCTGTTTTACGCAATAGTGCGTGGCCTTCACCTGTGAGCATGCAGCATCTTTACAGTGGTACATTGATACCATTTCTTTCTTTGTTTCAGGGAGTATGCTCTCTTGTACAGTGCTTCCTTTCCCGATAAGTTTAAAGCTCATTCCAACGGCATCAGTACCTACTAGTGGTGCAACAAGCTTATGTTTTGTTGCTTTACCTTCCTGCTTATCGGCTGCGGATAATACCCATTCGCCGTCAAGAGCCTTCATCGAACTATACATTTGTTTAGCGTCACTGGCATAACAAGGCAGACTCAAGAGAAATAAAATTGAAATCAGTGTAAACATCACTTTATTCATATGAAACTCTCCTTTGAACGTATTCAATAAACTTAATGGGTATGTTTTAAGGTAAAACTATCCTAAGGCATTTTCGCTTTCGACCTAAGAGTTTTTACTCTGACCCCAAATACCCCGGTTTTTTGAGTTTTTACTCTGACCCCAAATATCTAAATTACGAATTTTGCGGGCCAAGTAGTAGAGTCTATTCACAAATTGGTAACGCGGTACCCTGTGGGTTAGCAAGCGTTGTAGCCAGTTGTGTTAAAGATTCTTTGTTGGGCAAACAAACAATTTCAGAATCTGTTGAAAAAGGGAAAAACTATGAGCTTGCTATTGCTTAAAAGAAACCTAACGCCCGCGTAATAGGCGCGAGCTTGCGAGCGTCCTAATTGACGCGTTTGTTAAGCGCTTACCCATTTCGCTGCCGTAAAGCACGACTATTATTTATGTGCAGGGAAGATTTTGAATTGGCTATTTCTATGTATTGCTGTACAGATTGATGGGTTTGAGTGAATGTAGACCAATCTATCCAAACCGCAAAACCAGATTGAATATTGTCATTAAGCCTATCTGGAACGGTGTATGTGTTGCCAGCATTTAATGGGTTTGTTGGCAAGTTTACAGCGATTAATCCATGCTGTTTATCCAAGGTGGCTTTGATTTCCCAGTCCACGAATTTCCTCCACGGCGTTTGTGGGCCACAAAGCACAATTGTACAGGAACTGCCTATTATGTAATTTTCTCTTATTTTTCGAATAACATATTCTGTGTTATTACTATCAACTGAACGCTCAACAGAATTATCATGAATTACATCGTAGCTATTTGAGAATGTTTGAATGAAAGCATCGTAATAAGGTCTATCGTTACCATGATGGTAACTTACAAATACTTTCCTTTTTATCGAGCCAAGGCCCGAAAGCAATCCGTTAGCCATTTTAACCTTTCCCGTTTTTTGGTTTTGTATTTTCAATACTTGCTTGAGTGTACTGAGACCAAGCGCTATTTTCTTTTGAAATTAAGCTTTCCACTCTTTGAACGAAAAGACGAAATGGTTCTTCTTCGTGGTATGGCTCAGCTTTAGTTAAATACAAAAACTTCTCATGCTTTAAAGATTCACACGTTGTTCGGTATTCAGTCCAATTTTCTTGGAACTGATTTAGGCTGATTGCAGCTGAAATCACAGCAATTGATGCGCCTAAAATTCCGAGAGTCAAAGTTACTGGAAATGGGTCGGTAGCAAAGCCTGCTATCAATGGAATAGCGGCAGCAGCAACTATTTCAGCTCCTCGTAACCACTTAAACCATCGCTGGGCACTTTGACTCTTTCCGTCATACCAGCTTATTTGGCTATCAACTCTTGAATTTATGTACTCTTCATCATTCATGCGCTGATTCCTGATTTGCGCTTAACAGTATGTTTTATGGGATTGAATCCCACAAAACAATATTATCGGGATTCCCGATAGTTTATTTTGATTACCTTTATTCATGAGATGTAACTTATTGTAAAATAAATATATTATTAATATATAATTAATTTAATTTTGTAAATATGTAGGATTGAATCCTACATATCGATAAGTAATATTACACGTTGTCTACTATATACAGTTGAGTTTTAAGCACAAGTTTCCATTTTTAGAAAGTTACTGTTCATCTATCTTGAGATAGATATCGTCATTGGTACGGGGTAAAACAACCCATATTATTGTTCCTTACGCTTTCTGAGCAGACGCCTTAAGTATGTCATCGAGTATTTTTTCTAGCTGGTTAATACTATTGCACTGCTTAATGATATGGCAATACGGTTTATAGGCCAGCATTTCTGAATCGCCGGTGCCCCAGAAGTTTTTATGTTCGGGGTTTAACCAAATAACCCGTTTGGCTCGTTGGTAGAGCAATTTCATTACCTCGGTTTGCGGCGCTAAATTGTTATTACGCGCATCACCTAAAATAATTACCGTGGTTTTATTATCTACGTGTTCTAAATAGTCTTTTTTTAGATCGAGTAGGGTGCTGCCGTAATCTGAGCCACCCATGCCGTAATCGTGGCTTATTTTTTCTATCGCTTGTTGTACCGGAAAGCGTTCAAAAATATCGTTCACGTCGATCAGGCTATTGGTAAACACACTGGTGTCGATGCGGTCTAGCACGTCGCTTAGGCTGTATAAAAACAGTAATAAAAAACGGGAATACGAGGCGACCGACGGGCTAATATCGCACAAGGCTAGAATACGCGGTTTGTCGATGACCTTACTTTTCCAATATATTTTAAACATGGCGCCGTCATAGGCCATGTTTTGGCGTAGGGTTTTTCTAAAATCCAGGTGTCCTCTATCTTGTCGTTTACGCTTTTTGGAATGGATGCTACTTAAGCGTTTAGCCATTTTGCGTACAATTTTAACCATCACCTCAAAATCACGCTTTTCAATATTGGACAGGCGGCTTTCTTTTAAGAACGACTCATGAATGTTTTGTGAGGCGGTTTTGCCGTACATGGCCAGTTGCTGTTCAACAAAATTACGCACTTCTTCAAACAGGTATTGCTGCGCGGCGCGTAATTGACCGGCTAAGGCGCGTTCTGCTGGGCAATCACCACTGGCGAGTTGGGCAATTTCGCTGTTCAGCTCGTTAAGCCCCATTTTATTCATGATTTTGCGGGTATTAATGCCTTTTTGGGTAAATAGCCATATATCGGTAATATTGGCTTCCCGCGCGGCTTTTTTCATCGATTGCGCGAGTTTGGCCTTATCTTGTTGCAGTAATATTTTTGCCAGTTCTAGCTCGCCTTCGTACTCGGCAGCTGGTTCTTGCGGTTCTGATGCGATAGCACTGGCTGCTTCGGTTTCTTCAATCAGCGCATCTTTTTTAAAGGTATTGAACGAGAAGTACTGATCAAAGCACTCGTTTAAAGTGTTTTTTTCATCCAGTGTTTTAGCCAGCGATAAGGCGAGGGTATCCTTTAGAATACCTCGATCGGCGTAACCCACCAGTTGTACGGCTTTACTGGTTTCGATACTGTCGGCAACGGATACGTTTACCCCCGCCGAACGCACTACCTTAAAAAAGTCTTCGAGTGTCTGTTGCATACGGCTGGGCGCTTATTGAGCCTTGGCTTTTTTAATAAATTTAGCGGCTTGCTCGTTAACGGCGGCTATGTCGTCCTCAAATTTTAAAATAACGTTTAAGGTGTCTTTAACCAGCGCGGTATCTAAATGCTCGGCGTGCAACAGCAATAAGGTTTTTGCCCAATCAATACTTTCGGCCACAGAGGGTGCTTTTTTAAGGTCTAACTCGCGTATTTGTTGAACAAATGAAACCACTTCTTTAGTTAGGTTTGCCGATAGCTCGGGTACACGTTTATTAAGAATGCGGCGTTCCAGTTGCTCATCTGGAAAGTCGATATGCAGGTGCAAACAACGGCGCTTTAAGGCATCGCTCATTTCACGGGTGTTATTACTGGTTAAAAACACCAATGGTTTTATTTTTGCTTTAATGGTGCCCAGTTCAGGGATCGATACTTGAAACTCGGATAAGATTTCTAGCAGAAAAGCTTCAAACTCGTGGTCAGACTTATCAATTTCATCAATCAGTAAGACGCAGCCGTGCTCTTCTTGCAAGGCTTTATATAAGGGCCGGGGCTCTAAAAAGCCTTCAGAAAAAAACAGGTCTTCATGGTTTTGCAGTTTAACCATCGATTGGCTTAAACCCACGGCGCCGTCGAGCACATCGCCGAGTTTATCTTTGAGTAATTGCGTGTACAGCAACTGTTTACCGTATTTCCACTCGTACAGTGCTTTGGACTCATCTAGCCCTTCGTAGCATTGCAGGCGCACCAGCGGCACACCTAAAATCTCGGCGGTTGTTTTTGCTAATTCGGTTTTACCCACCCCGGCAGGGCCTTCGACCATCACCGGTTTTTGCAGGTTGTGTGCAATGTAAACACAGGTGGCTATTTGTGTATTACAAATGTATTGGTGGCTCTCAAACTCTTGTTGAATCTCTTTAACCGATTGAAAACGGGTGTCGTATAAATCTTTCATTCAATAAATCCTATTAATAATCATAATAACTTCTTAGTACAAGAAGCCAACATTCATTTATTCTTTATCTAAGTACTGTTTAGCCAGCGTTATTTGCTTGGCTAAATTGGCCGATTTAGCAATATTGACGAGTACGTCAATATCATTAATAAGGCTGCTGATCCGCTCGTTTAATGGCAGCCCGGTGGTGAGTTCTTTTACCTTATTGATAAATTTTTCTGTGAGTAATTTGCCGGTAATTATAAGTGATGCTGGACTCACGTCGTGATCGGTTTTATCTAATTGAGCGGCGGCCTGCAAGCCGATAAATGCGACAGAGTCGCTTATTGCAAGTAATTGCCCTAATTGCTCGTGTGTTAATACGCCTTCTTTTAGTTGACGTAATTCATCGATCAGCGATTGCATCGCACCCGCCAGAGGGGATAGCATTAAAATATCTTCCAGCTCACGAAACGGCTTAGAAATCGAATCAAACGCGCTTCCAATCTCACCCAGAACGCATGACGCTGGGACTTCGCAGTTTTGCAGCACAAGGCCGCAGTGTGTCGTAGGGCTTAAGGCGTCAAACCCCTGCATCGGTTTAATGCTGAGCCCTTTACTATCAGCCGGCACGAGAAACGCGGTAAATTGTTTACGTTCATTAATGACCGAGCTTATAGCAAGAATAATAAAAATACCGGCATTCGGCCCATTGGTCACATAGGTTTTTTCACCATTGAGGACGTATCCGGCCTCAGTTTTATCAGCCCGGGTCGTTAAATATTTAGGATGCGCGCCAGCCTTCGGTTCTGATATGGATAGCGCACAAAGCGTTTTGCCAGCAAGTAACTCTGATAAATACTTTTCTTTTATCAACAGACTATCAGAGCGCGTGATTATTTCTATTAACAATTGCTGCATCAGCCAGCTCATAGCAAGGCCGGGCAAACCCGAGTACTGCGTCATAAGCCTTGCTGCGTCGGCGATGGCAGCGTAGCTGCAAGCTTCATGCTGAAGGCTGCTTAACCTGGGTGTCAGAATATTTTTTTCAGCTAAACGTTGCCAAAGTCCTAATGGGAAAGAACGATCCGGCGTCGATAATAACTCTGGCTGTTGATTTATAAGAGCAGTGAGTGCGCTCGATAAAGAAGCGCCTTTAGCTTGCCGATCTCTTTGCACCTCGTTATTTGATTTAGTCATCGGCCCGGCATTTAGCTCTTTTTTAGAAAAGAGGGCGCGGTATATAGATGAAAACCGTTATAGGGTTTGCAGTTGTCGTGCTCTGGCACGGGCCAGTTCTCTTTCGCCAAAGGCAGTCCGCCGTCTACGTCCATGGTATGCCCAGTAACGTAGGCCGCACCATCGGATAATAAATACACGATCGCGGATGAGATCTCAGCTTCGGTAGCCTGACGTTTCATCGGCACCTGATGACGGCGTTTTTTGAGTTTTTGTTTAAACTCTTCAGGGTAAGTTTCCATACCGCTGGAAGCGACAGAACCCGGGGCAACCGCATTAACCCGCACGCCAGAATGCACCCATTCAAGCGCCGCCGTTTGCGTTAAATTGATCATACCAGCACGCGCAGCACCAGTGTGCCCCATATGTGGCATACCGTGTGCAACGCTGGCAACGATATTTACAATCGAGCCGCCGTGTTCTTTCATATACAAATTATAGGCTTCGCGCATCATGTAAAAACCGCCATTAAGATTATTGCGGATAACCGCATCCCAACCGTTGTCGCTAATATTTTCAAGCGGAGAGGGGAACTGCCCACCCGCATTATTCACCAAACCATCCAGTCGACCGTGTTTCTGCAAAATAGCTGTTAGAGTTTCTTTAATAGCGTTCGAATCCCTGATGTCGGTAATGTAATAGTCACTCTGGTAGCCTTCCTTAGTAAGTTCATCGCAGACATTTTTTAATTTATCTACATTTCGGCCCAGAATAATGACGGTTGCGCCTAGGCTCGCCAATTCGTGTGCGGTACAGCGACCGATACCACTTCCGCCACCGGTAACGATGATAACTTTAGCGGCGAAAAGGTCTGCTTTATAAATTGATTGATACATATTACTGCGCTCCAAAATAAGCTAACGTTATACGGTTATTTGATATCGTAAAACTAATATAATAACTCATTAATCTAACAGTTGTTAGTTCGATAGTTTTTTGTTTATACTGATTAGCTAAAATAATAAATCAGGAGTACTTAGGAGATGTTGTTTACTCAGGAACATGAAATGTTGCGCGACTCGGTGAGCAAATTTGTTGATCGCGAGATTAATCCGCACGTGGACGAATGGGAAGAGGCCGGTATTTTCCCGGCGCACGAGTTATTTAAAAAAATGGGTGACGCGGGTTTTTTAGGTATTAGTAAAGACGAAAAATGGGGTGGTTTGGGGCTCGATTATTCGTATGCCTTAGTCTTTGCCGAAGAAGTCGGCCGAATCAAGTGCTCGGGTATTTCTACCGCTATCGGCGTACAGACCGATATGTGCACGCCAGCTTTGGCTAACTACGGTAGTGATGAACTGAAGCGTAACTTCCTCGTTCCTGCTATCACCGGTGACTCGGTGGGTTGTATCGGCGTCAGTGAAGAAGGCGCGGGGTCCGATGTCGCATCGATTAAAACCGAAGCGCGACGCGTTGGTGATGAATACATTATCAATGGCAGCAAAATGTGGATTACCACCTCAACACAGGCTGATTGGGTGTGTTTATTATGTAATACGGGCACCGAAAACGCCCCGCATAAAAACAAGTCATTGATTATCGTTCCTTTAGACGCTAAAGGCGTAACCCGTGGTAAACGTTTAAAAAAACTCGGCGCGCACAGCTCCGATACCGCACCTATCTACTTTGATAACGTCCACGTACCGGCCAGCCATTTAATTGGTGAGGAAGGGATGGGGTTTATTTACCAGATGAAGCAGTTCCAGGAGGAACGTTTTTTTGCGATGTCAAAATACTTAAGTCAAATCCATGACGCGATAAAGGTCACCATTGACTACACCAAACAGCGCAAAGCGTTTGGCAAACCGCTCATCGCAAATCAGGATGTTTATTTTAAATTGGCTGAAATGGAAACCGAGATTCAGGCGACTCGTGCTTTGATCTATCAAGCCTGTGAGCGCTATATTTTGGGTGAAGACGTCGATATGTTAACGTCGATGGCTAAATTTAAAGTCGGCGCCTTAGGGCAAACCATTCCATCCGCCTGTCTGCAGTATTGGGGTGGGCAGGGCTTTATGTGGGATAACATTATTAGCCGAATTTTCCGTGATACCCGTTTATGTTCCATTGGTGGCGGGGCGAATGAAGTCATGCTGGAAATCATCTCAAAACGGATGGGCATTCACCCATCATCTTTAAAGTAAAAATCTTATGGCCGTTATCCAAACTAAAGTTAATACGCAAACTGATTCGTATAAAAAGAATCGTGAAGAGCTGCTTGATCTAATAAGTAAAATCAATGAGTTAGAAAATAAAGTTCATCTGTCTTCTAATAAAAAAGCCGCCTTATTTGAAAAGCGAGGGCAGTTATTACCACGTGCCCGTTTACAGCTTTTATTAGACCCAGGCGCTAGTTTTATTGAATTAAGCACCCTGGCAGGATTCGGTCAACATGATGATGACGGTGAGGACAATGTATACGGCGCTGCGATTATCGTCGGCATTGGTTTTGTGGAAAATACCCGCTGCATGGTTTATATCAATGATGCAGCGATTAAAGCCGGTACCAATATGCCGCACGCTTACGAGAAATTACGCCGTGCGCAAGAAATTGCCAGAGCAGCGAGGCTACCCTTTATATGTTTAGTGCAAAGCGGTGGGGGCAATTTATTACTGCAACACCTGGGCTTTAATCTGGCGGGGCACCGCTTTAAGTCGCAAGCAGAAGCATCTGCTGAAGGTATTCCACAAATTACTGTTGTGCACGGTGCATCTACCGCCGGTGGTGCTTATATCCCGGGGATGTCTGATTACGTGGTGATGGTAAAAGACAAGGCGCGCGCCTATTTAGCGGGGCCGCCGTTATTAAAAGCAGCGACCGGTGAAATAGCCGAAGAAGAAGAGTTGGGCGGCGCAGAAATGCACGCAAGAGAGTCGGGGTTGGCTGAATACTTAGCCGAGGATGATGCGCACGCGATTGAAATGGCGCGCGAGGTGGTTAAAAGTTTACATTGGAATGAACGGTTACCGTTAAGCCAAGCAACGCCCTATAAAGAACCGCGTTACGATATAGACGAGCTGTGCGGTATCGTGCCGGTTGACTATAAAAAGCCTTATGACTGCCGAGAAATTATTGCGCGTTTAGTGGATGATTCTGATTTTGTTGAATTTAAAGCCAATTATGACGGTTTTACGATCTGCGGCTTTGCAGAGATCGAAGGTCAAGCCTGTGCGTTCATCGGCAATAATGGGCCAATTACCAATAAAGGCGCGGCAAAATCCACGCAATTTATACAACTGTGCTGCCAAGCTAATAAACCCATTATTTTCTTGCAAAATACCACCGGTTTTATTGTCGGTGTGCAACACGAACAGCAGGGGATGATTAAAAATGGTGCCAAGTTAATACAGGCGGTGGCCAATGCAACGGTACCCAAAATAACGTTAAATATTGGTGGTGCCTTTGGTGCGGGTAATTACGCGATGTCGGGGCGCTCGTTTGAACCGGAGTTTTTGTTCGCATGGCCCACTAATACCTTAGCGGTGATGGGTGGAGAGCAAGCGGCAACCGTTATGTCGATTGTTTATGAAAACAAGCAAAAAGCTAATAATCAACCGATTGATGAAGCCTTTACCGCCAAACGGCATCAAGAGATTCTTGACTATTATGGCAAGGTATCGTCGGCGCTGTATTGCACCTCTGTGGTGTGGGATGAAGGGATTATTGACCCACGCAAAAGCCGCCGCTTATTGGCGGAGTTACTCGATATTGTGGTGCGCGGTCGACAAACGCGCTTAGATTCAAACACCTTCGGCGTCGCGAGAATTTAATATGATCGATTTACCTAAAACCGATACCTTACTGCTCGATTATTCAAAGGGGCGTTTATACGTCACGTTGAATCGTCCAGAGCGTCGCAACGCGATGAATAACCAAATGAACCAGGAGTTGCACGATATCACCGATTTTTTAGCTACTTCTGAGAGCATTCGCGTGGTGATCATCAGAGGGGCTGGCGGGCATTTTTGTGCCGGTGGCGACATTAAGGAACGTAAAGAGCAAACCGATTCTGCCGCTCAAAGCGCCGACCCGGCGCGCGATAGAAATATACGCTCAGGACAGCTGTTTAAAAAGTTTTGGCAGTTGCCACAAACCCTAATCGCCGTTGTGGAAGGCTCCGCGATGGGTGGTGGTTTTGGCCTCGCGTGTCTGGCGGATTTAACCATCGTCACAAAAGACGCAAAGCTTGGTATGCCCGAAACGACCCTCGGTATCGCACCCGCGCAAATTGCACCGTACGTGGTAAAACGCATTGGTTTAACGCGCGCAAAACAAATGGCCTTAACCGGTGAACGGATTAATGGCGAGCAAGCGCATCAAATCGGCATTGCACAATATTTGGCAGACTCTAGTGATTCACTAGATAGCTTATTAGAAACTGTCATACAGCAAGTTGAACAATGCGGCCCTAAAGCGTGTGCTGCGACAAAGCAGCTAATGCAGCAAGTAGGCGAGATAGATGCTGATGAAATGATTCAATTTTCGGCGACTATTTTTTCAGAGCTGAATAAACAAGACGAGGGTCGTGAAGGGCACCGTGCCTTTGTCGAAAAAAGAAAACCGATATGGACGACTGATAAATGAGTAACTTTAATACCATTCTAATTGCTAATCGCGGTGAAATAGCCGTTCGAGTTATTAAAACAGCTAAAAGCATGGGCTATGAGACTGTGGCCGTGTTTAGTGAAGCAGATCGTGAAGCACCCCACGTTGCATTGGCTGATACCGCCGTTTGCATTGGTGAATCTGCGATTGATAAATCCTACCTTAATATTGATAACATCATCAATGCTGCTCAACAAGTTAATGCGCAGGCTATCCATCCGGGTTATGGCTTCTTGTCGGAGTCAACCGAGTTTGCAAGTCGTTGTGAAGCCGCCGGTTTGATTTTTATTGGCCCTGGCTCAGAAGCGATTGCTGTGATGGGTAATAAAACCGTCGCGCGGCATAAAATGATAAGCGCCGAGGTACCGTTAGTACCTGGCTACGATGGGCCATCGGAAGACGATGACGTACTGCAGCAGGAAGCGGATCGAATCGGCTACCCCGTGATGGTTAAGGCAGCCGCTGGCGGTGGCGGACGAGGCATTCGAATTGTAAGGCAGGCAGAAAAATTAAAAGCAGAAGTGGAGTCGGCAAGGGCTGAAGCACTTAGCAGCTTTGGTTCCGCCGAATTATTGCTCGAAAAATGCGTTGAACAGGCGCGCCATATTGAAATCCAGGTTTTTGCCGACAAAGCGGGCAATACCGTTTATCTTGGCGAACGCGATTGTTCAATGCAGCGTCGTAACCAGAAAGTTATTGAAGAAGCGCCGGCTCCTATAATGAGCGAAGCCTTACGACAAAAAATGGGTGAAGCAGCGGTACTGGCAGCGAAAGCCGTTAATTACGTTGGTGCGGGTACGGTTGAGTTTTTAGTCACGCAAGATCAAGAATTTTACTTTTTAGAAATGAATACCCGACTGCAAGTCGAACACCCAGTGACGGAACTGATTACAGGTCAGGATCTGGTTGAATGGCAACTACGCGTCGCTGCCGGCGAAGATCTTCCCTTGCGGCAGGATGAAATTAAATATCAGGGCCACGCGATAGAAGTACGTCTATACGCAGAGGATTGTGACGCTGGTTTTGTACCGCAGACTGGCACCATTCTGCAATGGGAAAAGCCTTCAGGCGATGGGGTTCGTGTTGATGGCGGCATTTCTAAAGGGCAGCTAATAAGCCCCTATTATGATTCGATGCTAGCGAAACTCATTACTTACGGAAAAACACGTGAAGAAGCTATTAGGCGCCTAAGAAAAGCGCTTAAAGATACGGTACTACTGGGACTTTCCAGCAACAAACCTTTTTTGCTGGATTTACTGAATGACCCCGTATTTAACACAGGTAAGGCCACTACTCGATATATTGAAGAACAGTTTTTACCCGCTAAAGAGAAACACGGCGATTATTCGCCAAATCAGTCGCTTTGGGCGATAGCGGCTATTCTGCTGTCGCGCACGGTAGGAGCCACCGGTTGGCGTAGCACCGGTACGCTCAGCTGGCCGGTCAGACTGGCATTTCAAGAAAATCAGCGTGATTTCACCATTTCGCAAGATGCTACAAAATATCAGGTCGAGTGCGAAGGTTTTGAGCCACAAGAGATTATTATCTTGCACGAAGCGGACGCTAAATTATCATTACAAATAAACGGTATCCGTTGTTCTGTCAGTATTGCTCAAGATGAACAATGGCTTTATATCGATGATCGCCACGAAGTAGCTTGTTTTGAAAAACGATCATTTTCTGAAAAAAATAAAGAAGAAGAGGCGGGCGCAAATCTAGTGGCTCCAATGAGCGGGCGCATCGCCGACATCAAGGTCAGCGTCGGTGACGAGGTCAATAAAGGTGACCTCCTGGTCGTGCTGGAATCAATGAAAATGTTTCAGGAATTAACCGCGCAACAGCCGGGTGTGGTGAGTGAAATTTATATTAAAGTCGATAATCAGGTGCAAGTAGGCGTAGCGCTGGTGGATATCGAGCAAAAAAATGACGTGGAGGGTTAGATGAAGACAATTAAAATTGGTGGTGCTTCTGGTTACTGGGGCGATAGCGCATACGCTACTAAGCAACTGCTGGATAAAGGCAATGTAGATTATTTGGTGTATGACTACCTCGCCGAAGTGACGATGTCGTTGCTCGCTAATGCGCGTTCCAAATCTGATCAATTAGGTTATGCCACCGACTTCGTACAGCAAATATTAAAGCCTAATTTAAAAAATATTGCTGAACGCGGAGTTAAGGTCGTTGCCAATGCGGGTGGCGTTAATTTACCCGCCTGCCAACAGGCGATACAGGCTATTTTGGATGAGCAGGGTATTAAGCTAAAAGTGGGCGTGGTGAGTGGCGATAACCTGTTATCCAGGGCCGATGAATTACGCGCCGCCGGCATCACCGAAATGGAAACGGCAGAGGCCTTTCCAGACAAGCTAGCCAGTATTAACGCTTATTTAGGGGCTTTCCCTATCGCAGCTGCGCTTGATGCAGGAGCGGATATCGTTATTACTGGTCGCGTGGTAGATTCGGCGACCACTCTGGGTGTGCTAATTCATCAGTATCAGTGGTCTATCGAAGACTACGACAAACTGGCTATGGGTTCACTAGCGGGTCATTTAATCGAATGTGGCTGCCAGGTAACGGGCGGCAACTTTACCGACTGGCAAGATAGCTGTGACGGTTGGGCTGATATGGGTTATCCGATCATTGAATGCGAAGCAAACGGACAATTTGTCGTTACTAAAGCAGCCGGGACCGGTGGCCTGGTTTCAGAATTGACGGTAGCCGAGCAATTGGTGTATGAAATTGGTGATCCGCAAGCTTATTTCCTACCCGATGTGGTGTGTGATTTCGCCTCTGTAAAACTCACCCAGCAAGCAGAAAACAGGGTGTTAGTTGAAGGCGCTATAGGCTATCCAGCGACCCAACAATTCAAGGTTTCAGCGACCCATTTGAATGGCTATCGCGCTACTTATACGCAACTGATAACGGGTTATGACGTTATCAAAAAAGCCCAGACCACAGCCAATGCAATTTTAGTACGTTGCAATCAATTATTCGATGAGTTGGGCTATGGTCACTTTACTGATAGCTCAATTAATTTATTAGGCGCCAATGGCTTATGGAACCCCGCTTATTTTTCAGCGCCAGACGATTTGCAAGAAGTAGTTTTACGTATCGCCGTACGACACCAAAATAAGGACGCCGTGGCGCTGTTTTCCAGAGAAGTAATGGGTGTTATTTTAAATATGACCGGCGGACGATGTGCCGCAGGCGAAGCGGGACGACCCAAAGTTTCCCCGGTTATCAGCTTATATTCCTTTTTATTAAATAAGGACCAGGCAAGCGCTGTAGTAAAAGTGGACGGTAAACAGATCGCTTATGACAGCACGCCAGGTAAACCGTTTAATGCTGACGTAATAAAACGCACAGCGTGTCCATCCTTAGCAAGGTCTGATCAGCAAATGGTACGAGTCCCTTTGATTAAATTAGCCGTTGCGCGTAGTGGTGATAAGGGTAATTTTGCCAATATTGGCGTTATCGCTCGGCGACCTGAGTATATGGCGCACATCAGTCAGGCATTAAACGAGGAGGCTATCGGACAGTGGTTCTCACACATTCTTAATGGGCGCGTTGAACGGTTTTATATGCCTGGTCTAAATGCCATTAACTTTCTAATGCACGATGCGTTGGGTGGCGGTGGCGTCGGTTCAATGAACGTTGACGTGCAAGGCAAAACATACGCACAACAACTGTTAATGATGCCGATTGATATCCCAGCTAATCTAATTAAAGAATAACAAATACTAGAGGAATTTTAATGACCATAGCAGACCCTATTTTATCAACTGAACGCATTGATCAAATGCGCCTTGAAAATCGATGGTTAGATAAAACTCTATTAGAATATTTTGACGAGGCTGTCGCGCAACACCCAGATAAGCCAGCGGTCATTGCTTACAGTAAGGACCGTCAGGGAAAAGTGTCAAAAAACTATCAGCAATTAGCTGAACTGTCTGATCGCCTGGCGGCGGGCTTACTCAAGCAAGGTGTCCAAAAAGGTGACGTGGTGTCCTTTCAATTACCTAATATCTGGGAATTTGTAGTCGTCTATTTAGCCTGCATGCGAGTGGGCGCTATCAGTAATCCGATGATGCCAATTTTTAGGGAGAACGAATTATCCTATATGTTGGGTTTTGCAGAATCTAAAGTGGTGTTCGGGCCGAAAATATTTAGAGGCTTTGATCACCAGATAATGTTGGAAAAATTACAGGCTGATTTGCCGTGTTTAAAACAGGTCTGCATATTGTCTGAAGCAGGCCTTGAACCTTTTATGGCTGAACAGGTGACCGACGAAGACCGTGCACAGTTCGAGGAAAATAAATTATTGCCGAATGATGTCTTTCTGCTGATGTATACCTCGGGTACTACGGGTACTCCAAAAGGCGTGATGCACCCATCTAATACGCACGAATACTCTGCGAGAATGTTTATTGGCAGGACTCAATTAACCCCGTCAGAAACGATCTTTATGGGTTCGCCTACAGCACATATGACCGGTTTAATGTACGGCATTAGTATTCCTATCATGTTGGGATCAACTACCGTTCTACTCGATCAATGGGACCCAGCCGTTGCTTGGAAAATAATCCGCGATGAAAACATCGCCTTCACGATGGGTGCTACACCTTTCCTGGCAGATCTAAGCGACTCTGAGGCACGAGCCAGCTGTAACCACGACGGTTTTAGGTTGTTTGTTTGCGGTGGCGCTCCGGTACCGTCTGCATTAGGGCGGCGCGCATCAGAACGGCTCAACGTTAAATTAATGACGGTTTGGGGTATGACCGAAATGGGCGCCGTCACGACGACCTTACTTGATGACAGCGAAGAAAAGGTGTTTGAAAGCGATGGTTGCCCATATGACGGCACAGAAGTGAGAATCGTTGGTCCTACAGGCGAACCACTAGAAAAAGGGCAAGAAGGGCGTTTACAAACTCGTGGACCGGGTAATTTCGTCGGCTACTTAAAAAAACCAGAAGCCTATGACACCGATAGCGAGGGCTGGCATGAAACGGGCGATTTAGCTAAAATCGTTCACGATAAATATATACGCATCACCGGCCGATCAAAAGACATCATCATCCGCGGTGGGGAAAATATTCCCGTTGCCGTGGTGGAAAATGCCCTGTATCGCCATCCAGCAATCCAGGACACCGCAATTGTTGCTAAATCAGACCAACGATTGGGTGAAAAATCCTGTTGTTTCATTACCCTAAGAGAGGGTCAGTCGATTAATTTTGAACAAATACAGCAGTATTTATTAGCAGAAGGCTTGAGCAAAAACTACTGGCCTGAATTTATCGAAATATTAGACGCCATGCCAAGAACGGCGAGTGGAAAAATCCAAAAATTTAAATTACGAGAAATGGCTGAAAAGCTTTAATTAACAGCAAGGACAAAGATATGAATTCCGCATTACTAACAGACGAACAAAAAATGATCCAGGAAATGGCCGATCGTTTTGCCAAAGAAAAACTATACGACGGCTATAGAGAGCGCGCCTTAAAACACGACCCGCTTGACCGTGGCCTAATCCTAGAAATGGGTGAGCTGGGTTTATTATCGCCGAATATACCCGAAGAGTTTGGCGGTATTGGCGCGGGAAGTTTTGTAAATGGTTTAATTTGTGAAGCGATCGCTTATAGCGATTTCAATTTAAGTTATTTAAACATGACGAACCCTTTAATCAGTGACGTTATCATGCGTTTTGGTACTGAAGAAATGAAGCATGAGGTGCTACCCAAAATGGCCTCCGGTGAACTCATTTCAGCCTTGGGTTTAACAGAGCCACGTGGCGGATCAGACGCCGGTAATCTAATATTAAAGGCCGAGCGCACCGATACGGGCTACCTTTTAAACGGCGAAAAAACCTCCATGACCTACGCGACTCAGGCCGACAATGTGTTGATGTTTGCCAGAACGGGTACGGTGGAATCAGGCCCACACGGCGTTTCAGCATTTCTTGTTGATTTAAACCTTCCGGGCGTAAGCCGCACGGTGTTTGATGACATCGGTTGCAAACCGGTAGGCCGTGGTTCAGTGTTTTTTGACAACGTAGAAATCCCTGCCTCTGCCTTATTAGGCAATGAAAACGAAGGCTTCACCAAAATCATGGTTGGCTTTGATCTGAGTCGTGTGTTGATCGCTCTGCAATGCCTGGGTGCCGCGCAGGTATCGGTTGACGAAACCTGGCAGTACGTGCAGGAACGCGAGGCCTTTGGCCTGCCATTAGTGAAGTTCCAGGGTGTTTCATTCCCACTGGCAGAACACGAAAGTATGTTACAGGCACTTAGAGCCCTATCTTATCAAACGCTTAACCTCCGCGATGGTGGCCACGTACACACGAGCGAAGCAGCCATTTTGAAATGGATGGCGCCAAAATACGCTACTGATATTATCCAGAACTGTTTATTGCTGAACGGTCATTATGGTTACACCACCGACTTACCTATTCAACAGCGTATGCTGGACGTAATGGGCTTACAAATTGGTGATGGTACGGCACAGATTATGAAATCCATTATTGCACGCGAAAAAGTCGGTAAGATTGCTCTGCAATATAAATAAAGCCAGGCGTTTCTGATGTCACTATGATTTATTAAAAATCATAGTGACTAGCAGTACACATGGCACATAGTAATATCCAGAGGAGATAAAATGCTTTTACCTAAAGAAATAAACCTTGAACTTCCGGAAACCATCGACAGTATTCATAATTACTATGAACACCTCGTTTTAGACAAGCTGGTGCGTCTACATAAAAGCGGCGACATCGAAGCGGACAATATTTCTGACGTTGCTTGTGTAGCGTTGAATAATTTACCCCCTCGCTACGTGCGTTACGACGTTGATATGGCATTTTATTTATCTCCCGACGAATACCAGGAGATCGAAAAGAAAATTGATGCTGCGGTCAGCAAAGCGATCAAATTTGTAAAAAAACACCGGCGAGAGATATAAATATTTACCAAATCAGGAAGAGTGAGCAGCTCCTCCTTTTTAATCGTTAACAAGCTTTTAACTCAACAATTAGAGCAGAAAGCTTTGTTTAATATAGCTAACATAACAACGGCTGTAGCCGTCAATGATTAATCATGGTTGAAAAAAATCCTCTTCATCAAATCACCTCAACAGCTATTGATCATTTGCCAGCGAAGTGGCAAAACAAACAACGGCAACAGGCGGCTAAACACGCGCGTGAATTAGACGACATATCAGCCAATCACTATTGGCAATGGGTCGCTGAACAGTTTCGCTGGACCACGCCCTGGAACAGCGTCCGTGAAGGGGGCTTTCCGGACTTTAAGTTTTTTCCGGGTGGTTATATCAACGTTGCCGATAATTGCGTTGACCGTCACGCCGAGAACCCGGCATTATTCAATAAAGCGGCTATTATCTGGCAAGGCGAACCAGTAGACGATTACCGTGAACTGAGTTATTTAGAACTTCGGGATGAGGTTTGTCGCTGCGCTAATGCGCTTAAATCGTTGGGTGTCGAAAAGGGCGATGTGGTTGCCCTTTATATGCAAAATTTACCCGAGGCCTATGTGGTTGCACATGCGTGCAACCGAATCGGCGCCATACATACGATCTTATTCTCTGGCTTCCCTGCAGAAGCGATCGTCTCTCGACTAGAATCTGCTGAGCCTAAAGTGATCGTGGTCGCTGATAAAAGCTACCGTCGAGGACGTGGCGTAGAATTATTAAAAACCTGGCGCGAGGCAAAAAAAGATTCGCCGAGCGTACAACACACGCTGGTTTTTAACCGTTCTGGTGAGTCCTTTGAGTTGCAGAACGACGAACTTGACTATCGCACATTGTTGGATAAACAATCCATCGATTGCGCCTGCGTTCCTCTGGAAGCAAATGACCCCGCCTTTCTTGTGTTTACCAGCGGAACGACCTCTAAACCAAAGGGCGTAGTGCATAGCGTAGCCGGTTTTATGATGGGCGCCTGGGCTAACGTCTATTGGCAGATGGGCGCTGATCCTGGCGATATTTTCTGGTGCGCTACCGACGTTGGCTGGCTGACCTTTCCGATTCAATCCATTGTTGGTGGTTTAGCGGCCGGTACCACGCAAGTTTGCTACGAAGGTTCGATGGATTATCCGGATCATAAACGCTTCTATCAAATTGCTGATAAATACGAGGTTAAAAAAATAATCACCGCGCCGACCTTGATAAGAATGTTAAGAGGGTTTGGTGATGAGCTAGCGGCTGAATTCCCACTAACCGAGCTAGATACGATGAGCGTTCAGGGTGAGCCCTTAGATGCCAGTAGCTACCAATGGACGCGGACTAAACTGGGACAAGGTGTTCCGATCATTAATGCCTATGGGCAGACAGAAACTGGTTCTACCTGGACCTATCCTATATGGGGCGTTGATGATACAAAAGCCGGTTCTTGTGGAAAGCCGGTGCCGGGCTACAGGGGTAAAATTGTTGATGACCATGGTCAGGAGGCTGAAGTAGGCGTCCGCGGGCACTTAGTGCTGACCGAACCCTTACCTTCAATGGCTAGAACTATCTGGAAAGACCATGAGCGCTATAAAGAATCATACTTTTCGCAACTAGCAGGTACTTATTGGTGTTCAGACGAGGGGGTTAAAGATGCTGATGGACATATATGGGTGTTAGGCCGTTCTGATGATGTTATTAATGTAGCGGGGCACCGCCTTAGTACCGTTGAAATTGAAACCTCAATCAGCTCACACCCGAAGGTAACCGAGGCGGCCGTAATGGGGGTTAATGATGAACTGAAAGGTTTACTACCCGTTGCATTTGTTTGCCTAAGTAAAGGTTCTGACCCACAGCTAGTGGCGGCAGAACTCAAACAGAGCGTACAAGCGTCACTAGGAGGTATCGCTAGTTTAGCCGCCGTGTACGTTAGCAGCATGCTACCGAAAACGCGGACCGGTAAAACCGTCCGTCGTTTATTAATTGAAATTGTTCAGAGCGGTGATATTTCAAGTGACACCAGCAGTATCGAAGATATGTCGGCAATAGATGCCTGTCGAGAAGCGCTAAAGTTCTAAATAGGATTAGACGATGAATCACGGCATTTACGAAAAAAAGGTCCCTTCAGGCGAGTTAGCCAGCCATTGCCTGTTTGCCGGAGATCCCAATAACCCACCCATTCTATTGCTTCATGGTGCGGGGCCTGGAGCGAGTGCTGCTTCTAATTGGTTATTATGCGCGGAAGATTTAAAAAAACATTTTTATGTTATCGCACCCGATGCGATAGGTTTTGGCCAATCTGAATTGCCGAAAAAAATACCGACAAAGATGGCCGCGTGGATGGGTTATCGCGTTGAGCAAGTTAAAGGTCTAATGGATGAGTTAGGCATTAAAAAAGCACATTTGGTGGGCAACTCTATGGGTGGCGCACTAGCGATGCAGTGCGTTGTCGAAATGCCGGAACGGTTCGATAAATGTATGTTAATGGGAGCGATTGGGGCACCTTTTGACAAACCCTCTACGATGATACGAATGATTAGTTACTACGATGATCCCCGTGCGGGTCGCTATCGCGAGTTGATAGAGAGCTTTGTTTACGACCCGAGTATATTTGGCGACTTGCAAGCCGTTATAGACGACCGTTACGCAAAAGCGATGAACCCAAAAACTCGCGATGTACAAGAAACCATGTTTCAAGCGATGATAGATGATATGGAAAAATTGATTATCCCAGCCCCCGTATTAAATCGAATGACCCAGGAGTGGGCTATCGTCCACGGTCGTCAGGATAATGTGATTCCACTGGAAACCAGTCTTTACTTCCTCGAACACCTGCAGCGCGCAGAATTACACGTGTTAGACCGCTGCGGACACTGGGCGCAAACCCAGCGCTGGGACGCCATGTACCCCATTATTCTTAAACACTTTCTACACGACTAAGGCAGCTGTATAGTTATTCAGCGTATTAATTTATTTAAGGAGAGCGTATGTCAATGATCAAAACAGCCGAAAGAACATATGAAGCATCAGGTATTGAAGGTATTTCCCAATGCGGTTTGTGGGATAACGGAATGGGTGGCGGTACGGCACTGGTTCGATTAGCGGCAAATTCGTACTTCCCCGCACATAATCACCCGGGTTGGGAGCAAGCGCTTATGTTGAGCGGTAAACTGAAATTAGGTGATGATATTCTTGAGGCGGGCGATTATATCTTTACCAGTGCTGGCGATATACACGACGCTACGGCCATAGAGGATTGTGAACTCTTTGTGGTGACCGAAAAGGGTGTGGAAATAATAGACTAAACCGGATTGACCTGACTTTAATGTAGCATCCATCATGAAATATAAAAAACTAGGTTGCTCAGAGTTGAACGTTTCAGAAGTTGCTCTGGGTGGCAACACGTTTGGGCCGCCACGCCTTAATCTATCAGACAGTATTGAGTGCATCCGTCGGGCCGAAGAGCTGGGTATCAATTTTATTGATACGGCGAATATTTACGGCGCTGGCGACAGTGAATCCTTCATTGGCAAAGCCATATCCGGAGCACGCGATAAATGGATCATCGGCACTAAATTTAATTTTTGGAATGCATCGAAAAACGAGTCCGTAACGCAGCAAATTCAACGACAGTGTGAAGAGAGCTTAAGTAAACTAAATACCGACTATATCGACCTGTATCAATTGCACGCACCAGACCCTGGTATTTCGATGGAAGAGGTTCTTGAGGCGTTAAAAACGCTGATCGATCAAGGAAAGGTGAGGTATGTCGGTGCTTGTAACATCTCATCCTGGCGCCACGCAAAAGCGCTTCATATGGCTCGATCTGATGGACTGCCCGAGCTTATCTCTATCCAGAATCACTACAATTTAATACGCAGACACGTGGAATTAGAAACCTTGCCCTATTGCGCATCAGAAAACATCGGCTTTATTCCGTATTTCCCCTTAGCAGGCGGTTTTTTAACCGACAAATATAACAAAGGTGAGGCTGCTCCAGCGGGAACTCGCGGTGCATCCGGTAGCCCAATAGTAAGGCATAGCCGAAGCGCGAAAAATGAAGAGATTCAAGAGCAACTTAAGCAATGGTCAAAACAACAGGGCCATACGCTGAATGAATTAGCCATCGCCTGGCTATTACAGCAACCACAGGTTACGACGGTTACAACAGGTGTCAGTTCGCCCGCTCAGGTAGAGGCAAATGTTCGTGCTAGCGAGTGGCTTTTAAGCGTTGAAGAACTGAAAAGCATCGAGCAAATAACTGCCTGGGATGGAACCGATGACGCCATTGAACTGCTACAAATATTTTCAAAAGAAAATAGATTTTCTAAGTAAAACAAATTGTTAGAGTTTTTTATTAATGTTATTTATATTTAAGTTTTAACCCGCCTCTATGTTTAATACAAAGTTTGATACAAAAATAACTCGCTTACTCAATATCAAGTACCCGATTATTGGTGGCGCGATGATGTCTATTTCTAAGGCCGAATTTGTCGCCGCCATTTCTAATGCCGGAGCATTAGGTATTCTCACTTCAGCGATCTATCAAACCGCGGAAGAATTTTCAGCGGCTATTGACCTGATCCAGGCGACAAGCGATAAGCCCTTCGCGGTGAATATCAATTTATTCCCCTCCATGCGACCGGTTGATAACGAGGTGTACGTCGGCATTATGATTGATAAAGGTGTAAAAATTGTTGAAACATCCGGTCACGCTGCGCCTGAAAAACTCAGCAATATGTTCAAGCAATCAGGAATGACCTGGTTACACAAATGTGTCGGCGCTCGCTACGCTAAAAAAGCTGAATCTCTGGGTGCCGATGCCGTTACCGTGGTGGGTTATGAAAATGGCGGCGCTACCGGTAAATTAGATATCGCCACCCTGGTATTGATCCCGACGGTTGTTGACGCCGTGAATATTCCAGTCATTGGCGGCGGTGGCGTCGCCGATGGTAGAGGGCTCGTTTCTGTATTAGCCGCCGGCGCAGATGCAGCCATTATCGGCAGTCGCTTAATGATGACTAAAGAATGCCCGATTCATGACGACGTTAAGCAGGCGTTTATCAACGCCTCTGAGCTGGATACGACGCTGGTGATGCGCTCAATTGGTTCAACGCACCGCGTGTGGAATAATGAGGCGGCAAAAAAGTGTATCGAAATGGAAAAAAATGGCGCTAATTTCGAACAATTGCTACCGATAATATCCGGTAACAATGCACGTAAAATGTATGCTGAGGGCGACCTAAGTGCGGGTTTAGTGTCGTTAAGCCAGTCTGTCGGTCTGGCGCACGATATACCCAGCGTTAAAGAACTTTTAGACCGCATTATGGCCGAGTCGCAGCAATCCATGCAGCGGCTCAATGGCATGCTGCCCAGTCATTAAAACAGTATTAATTTAATTTTAGTAGGAGAAAAAATGTCATCAGATAGTGTTATCTACGAACAAAAAGGCCAAATCGTTTTATTAACGTTAAACGAACCGGAAAAACTTAATGCACTGAGCGTCAATATTCGCGAGGGCTTAGAAAATTCGTTTGCAAAAATTGCCGATGACGACAGCGTAAGGGTTGTAGTGATCACGGGTGCTGGCAAAAAGTCATTTTGTGCGGGTGCCGATATTAGTACGCTTAAATTCGAACCTATGTACGTCAAAACATTCCTTGATTCTATTCTCGACACTCTGGCGATTGGTGAGCGCTGCAGAAAACCCGTTATCTGTGCGGTTAATGGTTTTGCTTTTGGCGGCGGCCTTGAACTGGCTATTGGCTCAGATTTTATTATCGCGTCAGAAAGGGCTACGTTTGGCGTACCGGAAATCAATATAGGTCTTTTACCTGGCTTTGCGGTTGTCCGCCTGGGCGATATTATTGGCCGACAAAAAGCCAAAGAAATGAGTATGCTGGGTGAAGCCATTAGTGCGCAGGAAGCTAAAGAACTAGGCATGGTATTAGAGGTCGTGCCACATGAAGAAGTCGTTGCTAAGGCGATGGAATTGGCTGCGAAGATAGCCGCCAAACCGCAGCCAGCCGTACAGTTAGCAAAGGCTATTTACAACCGTGAGCTCGGTGGCGAAGAACTTCAATACGCCAAAGATTCGATACCTTTCCTATTCTTAACGGACGATGGAAAAGAGGGCGTCACTGCCTTTATGGAAAAGCGTAAACCTAAATTTTTATAGTTAGACACTTTTTGCCAAGCGATAACCGGGGCTTATTTAACCTTAAGCCCCATCGTATTAGCGATAATATTACGCTGCATTTGTGAGGTGCCAGCGGTAATGGTGGTGCTGCGCGCGTCTCTATAGTGGCGTTGCATATCGTATTCCATCATATACGAATAGCCACCCATAATTTGCATCCCCTGATTGGCTACCTCGGCAAAGGTTTCTGAGCCAAATAATTTGGCCTGGCTGACTTCCCGTAGCGCGTTCTCACCGTTAGCCATTTTACTGGCGGCGCGTAACATCAGCATTCGACTGGCATCCACTCTGGTTTGCATATCCGCCAGCATATGCGCGATGGCCTGGAAATTACCGATGGGTTTGCCGAACTGCTTGCGTTCTTTTGCGTAGGCGAGGGCCTGATCGACCACGGTCTGCGAATTACCCGCGTAACCGGCCGTAGTCACCACCCGTTCAAGTAGTAGGCCCGATAACATACAGTTCCAGCCCTCGTTGACCTTACCGATTCGCATATCATCGTTGACGCGCACCTGATTAAAGAAAATTTCATTGGTGCCCAGCATGCGACGCCCCAATGTTTTTAGCCGACGAATTTCCACGCCCGGCGTGTCATAAGGCACCATAAAAAGGGATATTCCCTGCTGATGCGGTGCGTTGGTGTCTGTTTTACAGTACAGGTTAATAATATTATTTTTCGCATCGGCAGCGGTCGAAAATAGTTTCTGGCCACTGATCAACCAATCATCACCGTCGCGTACAGCGGTGGTGCGCATATTGCCAGCGTCTGATCCCGCGTCCGGTTCGGTCATAGAGATAGACATCCGAATATCGCCATTAATCACTTTCGGTATATATTCCAGCTTCTGACGCTCGTTACCGTGCCGCAAGATATTTAAGGCGTTGAAAATAGTCAGCGCATAGGCGCCTAAAAAATCATATCCTTTACGCCCAAGTTCTTCTCCAACGATGACCATATCAAGCACATTGCCGTTATAACCGCCAAACTCTTCGGGGAACGGTAAGCCGAATAAACCCATTTCAACCCATTGTTCGTACACCTCGTAGGGGTAGAGTCCTTTTTCATCGTGCTCACGAATATAGTCTGCTGTCGCGATGTCATTCATCATTCGTCGAACGTTATCGCGTAATAACTGCTGTTCCTGAGATAACTCGAAATCCATCGTTAACTCCTACGTTGATTAAAAGTGCGGCCATAACATTGCGCGGCGATGGTGTTACGTAGAATTTCAGGTGTACCCCCACCGAGTGAAAAACCACGTGCATCACGCACCATGCGTTCGAGTGGGTAGTCGCGACAATAACCATAATGGCCATGAATTTGAAGCGCTTCGTTAGTGACTTTTTGTGCCATTTCGTTGGCATAAAGTTTAGCCATCGCGCATTCTAGTGGGTCGGGAAAGCCATTTTTAAGGTTTGTTGCGGCTCGATAAGTCATCAAGCGGGCGGCGTGTAATTGAGTTGCCATATCGGCTATTTTCCATTGGATACCCTGGAATTCAGCAATAGGCCGACCAAATTGTTCACGCGTTTCGCTATACGCTAAGGCCGTGTCATAAGCGCCCTGTGAAATGCCGACGCACATACCGGCATTGCCCACGCGCTCAGGGCCAAAGGAGCTCATCAGGCGTTTAAAACTGTCGCTACTGTTAGGCGTGCCTTCAACGATAATGTTTTCTTTAGGAATGCGCACATTGTCAAAATGTAATTCGGCTTCTTTCACCGCACGACCACCCATTTTGCGTTCTGGCTTACCAACGCTAAAACCATCCATGCCTTTTTCAACCAGTACCGCACCGATGCCTCGCGCACCAATACTGTTCTCATCAAAGCGCGCAAATACCATTGAATGCGTCGCTTCAACACCTGCTGTGGTAAAGCATTTGGTGCCATTTAAAATATACTCACCCGCGACTTTTTTAATGTTGCTGCTGAGATCGGTAACCGCCGAACCCGCGCCAGGTTCACTGATTGAAATGGCGATCAGGTGTTCACCCGTTATAACACCGGGTAATATGCGCTGTTTTTGTTCTTCAGTACCCAGTTCAACCAGGGCTTTTGAGGGGCCGTTTAAATACAATTGCCCGACCAGGGCGGTGTTGAAACAAGTGCGAGCCAGCTCTTCAAGAAAAACCACGCCCTGAATAATGGGTAAGCCTAAACCACCATATTGTTCTGGAATTAACATACCTAAGTAGCCCAACTCGGCTAACAGGTTTTTATTTGCCTCGGGGTACTCTTCGTGTTCATCCCAATACGCGGCTTTCGGTGCGAATTCTTTTTCGAACAGTGTCCTTATATCCTGACGAAACAGTTCGAGATCATTATCAAGTTGAAATGAATGCATTTATGCCTCTGCCGGTTTGCGCTTTAGCATCAGAGGAGTCGTGCCTTGTTGCACAATCTCGCCGTGCTGGTTAAAGACCGTACGTAAGAGAACGATAACGCCACGATCTGGCTTACTCGTTTCGCGCTTTTCGCTTACTTCGAGTACCACGTGAATGGTGTCGTCGATAAAGATGGGGGCTTTAAATTTCCAGTCCATGCCGAGCAGGGCGATGACCGTTTGTGAGATACCCGCAATAAGGTCGGTTCGAGTGCCCAGGCCAGAGGCGATCGACATACCCAGCAAACCATGCGCCATACGCTGGCCAAAATGGGTGTCTTTGCAATATTCTGCATCAGTATGTAACTGAACAAAATCACCCGATAAACCGGCAAAATTGACGATATCGGTTTCTGTCACCGTTCTTCCCGGTGACTGGCAGGAGTCACCTACGTTAAGCTGATCAAAGTAAATAGCATCCATAATCTCCCCTTAAATTATTTACTTACTGGCACTGCATGTCCGAATAATACGGCTGAAAGTAGACTTTTATTATTTATTTAGATCGTTATTCAGCCTTTAGCACCTTGTTATAGCAAGGTGCTTACAAAGGATATTTTTTAGTGATTTTTCAGCGCCGTCATCACAGCAGACATACTGTCATGCGCGTCACCGAATAGCATACGGGTGTTTTCCTTGTAAAATAAGGGGTTATCAACACCGGCATAACCAGCAGCCATACTGCGTTTCAATACGACCGTGGTTGTCGCTTTCCATACTTCCAGTACCGGCATACCGTAAATAGGGCTGCTAGGGTCTTCTGCAGCCGCTGGGTTAACCGTATCGTTAGCGCCGATAACCAATACCAAGTCGGTATCAGGAAAGTCGTCATTTAACTCGTCCATTTCTAGAACGATGTCGTATGGCACTCGAGCTTCGGCCAATAACACATTCATATGGCCAGGTAGACGACCTGCAACCGGGTGAATACCGAAACGCACATTAATGCGTTTTTCTTTTAAGTAACGCGTAATTTCAGATACCGCATTTTGCGCTTGCGCGACGGCCATACCGTAACCCGGAACAATAATAACGTTTTCAGCGTGCGCGAGCATCTCTGCTACTTCTTCAACGTGGGTCGTAATGTGCTCTTTAGTACCTTCATCTGCGCTAGAAGAAGTAGCCGTTTTAGCACCAAAACCGCCGAGAATAACGCTCACGAAAGAACGATTCATCGCGCGGCACATGATGTAGCTAAGAATGGCACCACTACTACCAACCAATGCGCCAACGATAATTAACAAATCGTTAGATAACATGAAGCCCGTTGCCGCAGCCGCCCAGCCGGAATAACTATTGAGCATTGAGATAACCACCGGCATATCTGCGCCGCCAATGGCCATCACCAAATGGAAACCCAAAACGAATGACAGTAACGTCATAATAATGAGCAAGGTGAGTGCGGTACTTGGTTCAGCCGATATGAATAATGCACCTAATACGATCGAGGCGATAATAATCGATAGGTTTAACAAATTACGGCCAGGTAAGGTCAGTGGCTTACTCGAGATGCTGCCGTGCAATTTAGCAAAAGCAACGATGGAGCCGGTAAACGTAACGCCACCAATGAAGACGCCGAGGAATATCTCTACTTCATGGATCACTTTTTCAGCGTGGCTGGCAAATTCGGTTCCAGCTAAAGTGCTTGATATCCCAATGAGCACCGCAGCCATACCAACAAAGCTGTGTAAAATCGCTATTAATTGAGGCATCTGCGTCATTTCTACTTTTGCAGCAAACCATCGGCCGATAAAAAGCCCGACAATGATCATCGTCAGTAGTAATCCGTATGTTGTTACATTGTCGCTGATTATTGTTATTAGCACCGCCAACGCCATGCCAATAATGCCGAAGAGGTTACCTCTCTGCGCAGTTTCCTGATGACTTAAACCACCTAGGCTTAAAATAAATAAAACACTCGCGCCGATATAAGACGCAGTTAATATACCTTCAGACATCATCAATCCCTCTTTTTGCTAAACATGCGTAGCATGCGTTGTGTGACAGCAAAGCCGCCACCAATATTAATCGATGCAATCAATACCGCGATTGCAGCCAGGATGGTCACTGGACTATCCAGAGGCCCAGATATTTGTGACATGGCGCCGATGATGATAATCCCTGAAATAGCGTTGGTAACACTCATTAATGGTGTATGTAAAGATGGCGTAACACTCCAGACCACCTGGTAACCAACAAAACAAGCGAGTACAAACACCGTGAAATGCGGCAGGAATGAAGCGGGAGCAGAAAAACCAATACCTAGCAGCACTAAAGTACAGCCAATAAACAAAGGAATATTGATTTTTTTAGGCCCTTCGTCGATCTCTTCTTCTATAACGACAGGCGCTGGTTTTGCAGCTGGAGGTGGTGCCAATGGTGGGGCAGGGAAGGTTACTTCACCATTATGTACCACGGTGGTTCCTCTGATAACAACGTCTTCCATATCGATCTTAAACTCACCGCTCTTGCATAAGTCGCTCATCAAATGGAATAAGTTTGTTGCGTATAAATTACTCGACTGGGTCGCTAAACGACTTGGTAAATCGGTATAACCGATAATCGTTACGCCATGTTTTACAACGGCCTCATTGGGTACAGTTAGTTCACAATTACCACCATTTTCGGCGGCTAAATCGACGATAACACTGCCTTCTTTCATCAGCTCGACCATATCAGCGAGTATCAGTTTAGGCGCAGGTCGACCAGGAATTAGGGCGGTAGTGACGATGATATCAACGTCCGCCGCTTGCTCTCTGAATAAGGCCATTTCGGCGTCGATAAATTCTTTCGACATGACCTTGGCGTAACCACCCTGGCCTGTACCGTCTTCCTCAAATTCGAGTCGAAGAAACTCTGCGCCAAGGCTTTCGATTTGTTCGGCCACTTCAGGGCGCGTATCAAAAGCACGGACGATGGCGCCCATGCTATTAGCCGTACCGATAGCGGACAGACCAGCAACGCCTGCACCAATGACCATTACTTTAGCCGGGGGGACTCGCCCAGCGGCGGTGATTTGACCGGTAAAGAAACGACCAAATACATTGGCCGCTTCGGTAATGGAACGGTAACCGGCAATATTGGCCATCGAGCTTAGCGCGTCCATTTTTTGTGATCTGGAAATACGAGGTACCGAATCAATCGCTAGCGCATTACACTTTTTAGCAGCTAGTTTTTCCAGTAAGTCTGCATTTTGACCTGCTTGCATAAAACTGACCAGAGTTTGGTTCTCTCTGATCAAATCACATTCGTCTGTGTTTGAGTCCGTATTAAATTCAGGCGCTCTGACTTTAAAAATAACATCTGCTTGCGCCCATACGGCTGCCGCATCAGGCATGATTTCAGCACCTGCCTGTTTATAGACATCATCGGTGAAAGTGGCCGCCTGGCCCGCATTCGTTTCTACGATGACATCAAAACCGAGTTTTTGTAGTTTTTTGATGGACGCCGGGGTCGCCGCAACTCGTCGTTCGCCCGGATGAATTTCTTTAGGTATTCCAATTTTCATAAGGTTTCCAAAGCTATTTAGTTAATGTGTAATTATTTAGAATTATTGTTTATTCGCTACGCTCAATGACCACTGCAACGCCTTGACCAACGCCTACGCACATTGAAATGAGGGCGTACCGACCCGCCGAGCGCTGCAATTGACGAGCCGCCGTTAATACCAGCCGAGCGCCTGATGCCCCCAATGGGTGTCCGACTGAAATAGCGCCACCATTTGGGTTAATACGTGCGTCATCCTCAGCGATTCCAAGTTGCTTCATATCACCCAGTACTTGCGCAGCAAACGCCTCGTTTATTTCAATAACGTCCATTTGCTCAAGCGTTAAGTTCAAGCGGTTAAGGATTTTTTGACAAGCGGGTACCGGGCCAAGACCCATAACCGTTGGCTCTACACCCCCCGTTGCACTGCCCAGTATTCGCGCGATAGGCTGTATTTTTTGTTGTTCGCCAAACTGACGACTAGCTATCAGTAGTGCTACGGCACCATCGTTTATGCCCGAGGCGTTTGCCGCGCTCACCACGCCGTCTTCAAATAAGGGCCGCATGCTGGACATTTTCTCCAGTGAGGTATCCGCTCGAGGGTGCTCGTCGGTATCAATAATAATATCGGGCTTGCCTCTTTTTTGAGGAATATTGACCGCCACAATCTCTTCTTTAAAATAGCCCAGGCTGCTCGCCGCCTGCCATTTTTGCTGTGAATTGAAAGCAAATTGATCGCATGCTTCACGACTAATGTTTTCTGCACGCGCGACGTTATCGGCGGTTTCAGGCATCGTTTCATGACCGAACTTCTTAGCGATAACAGGGTTAGGAAAACGAACACCGATAGCGCTGTCGTAAACTTTTATATCTTTACTAAACGCGGTATTACTTTTGTTAAATGTTAGCGGTGCGCGCGTCATACTTTCTACGCCACCGGCGATAAATACCTCACCTTCGCCACAGCTAATCGCTCGTGCGGCATCAATAACGGCGGTCAGGCTGCTGGCGCACAAGCGGTTAACCGTTTGCCCAGTGACCTCGACGGGTAATCCCGCTAGTAAACTCGCGTAGCGGGCAATATTTCTGCTGTCTTCGCCGGATTGGCAAACACATCCCAAAATAACGTCTTCTATTAATAAAGGATCAATATTATTACGTTCGACGAGTGCTCTTATAACGGCAGCCGCTAAATCATCGGGCCTTACCTGGGCAAGCCCACCGCAATATCGTCCAAAAGGGGTGCGCGCACCATCATATAAATAAGCATCTAACATAGTCTTTCGTCGCCGTTATTTAAAAGTTTTTTAGTTTAGCTCGTAAGCCAGTGTAGTGCCATCAAAAATTGCCTGCGCGGCATCCAGTTCGCTGACGTGTTTAACGCCGCCTATTTGATAAGTCTTAAGGCCTGAATCATTCAGCGCGCCGAGCAAATCATCATGCGACTCCTGACCCGCACAAACAATAATGCTATCGGCCGATAAAAGTTCTTGTTCGCCATTACGCTCGATATAAAGCCCATCACTATCTATTTTCAGGTACTCCAGATCGCCTATCGTTTTAACACCACGTTTTTGTAATTCAGCCTGATGCACCCAGCCGGTAGTTTTACCCAATGAGCGGCCAAATTTACCAGGTTTACGCTGCAGTAAAGTGATATCTCGTAACGGTTCAGCTTTTTGTAGCGTAGCCGTTGAAAGCCCTCCAGGATTCATACCCGTCGAGTCTATACCCCAGTTAGCATTAAATTCTTCAATCGGGTTTTCGCTACTAGCTTGATGGCTTATAAATTCGGCCATGTCATATCCGATACCACCAGCACCAATAATAACGACGCGCTGGCCGATTTTTTCTGGCGAATTGAAGGCCTGTTCATAACTGAAAACGTGCGGCAAGTCAGAGCCGGGGATGGTTAACTTTCTAGGCCTAACACCTGACGCAAGGACCACTGAATCAAATCCGCCCGCCTGAAGTTGTTGAACGTCAACCGTGCAGTTTAGCTCCAGTGTTACCTTATATTTAGCGATCATGGTATTAAAGTACCTGAGTAACTCATCAAATTCTTCTTTACCCGGCACTTTTCTAGCGTGTAATAATTGCCCACCTATGGCGGCGGTTGATTCGAATAAAGTAATATCGTGGCCTTGCTTGGCGGCTTCGATAGAAAATGATAAACCCGCTGCACCGGCGCCAATAACGGCAATTTTTTGCGCTTTTTTCGTTGCTGACAACTTAGGATAAACCGTTTCATGACAGGCGCGTGGGTTGACCAGGCAACTCACTGTTTTGTTATTAAATAAATGGTCAAGGCAGGATTGGTTACAGGCGATGCAGGTATTAATTTCGCCTATGCGCTGTTGTTGAGCCTTGATAACAAAGTCGGGGTCGGCTAAAAAAGGGCGTGAAAGGTAAACCATATCGGCGTCACCTCTTTGAATGATGTCGTTAGCAACGTCAGCGGTATTGATACGGTTTGCAGCCGCGACGGGTATGCTAACGGCCTGTTTTATTTTTGCCGTAGCCCAACTAAAGGCCGCGCGAGGGACGACCATCGCGATGGTTGGAATGGATGCTTCGTGCCAACCAATACCAGTATTAATAAGATCAACCCCGGCGGATTCAAGCGCCTGGGCAAAAAGCTGCGCCTCACCCATATTCCAACCGTCTTCAACTAATTCCAACACCGACATGCGATATTGAATAAAGAACCCTGTGCCTAATTTTTGTCGAATGGCCTTGATAACTTCTAGTGGAAAACGCGCGCGATTATCAAAACTGCCACCCCATTGGTCTGTGCGATGATTAGTGCGCGGAGCGGTAAATTCATTCAGGCAATATCCCTCAGAGCCCAGTAGTTCAATACCGTCGAAACCAGCAAGTTGAGCCAGTTCAGCGCAATTAACAAAATCATTTATGGTGTCTAAAATCAGTTCTTCAGTCATCGCTTTAGGCTCAAACCTATTAATAGGAGAGCGTATCGCACTGGGAGCTACGAGGCCTTCGTGTTTTGCGTAGCGGCCCGCGTGCAATATTTGCAGCAGAATTTTACTGCCGTGTTGGTGCACCGCGTCGGTTATTATTTTATAAGACGGGATCTGTTCTTTTTCAGTCAGTTTCATTGCGCCAGGGCTAATTAGGCCGTCCTCGTTAGGCGAAACTCCCCCGGTCACCATTAGCGCAACGCCACCTTCGGCGCGTTCTTTATAGAATTCAGCCAGGCGTCCAAACGGATCGTCGGTATGGTCTAAACCCGTGTGCATGGAGCCCATAATAATACGATTAGGCAGCGTTAAAGGGCCGACTTTTATTTCTGTAAAGAGACTATTTGTCATACGATTTTTAATACCGATTATTGTATTGAGCCTTAGTGTAACAATCATTGAATAGTACACTCAACAACTTTACAAACTAACGCTTGTTTGGTAACTTAGTTCGCATAAAATTGTCAAAAAATCAAACCCATAATTCACGAGAAATGCTATGAACAGTAACGAAGAGTTAATTTATTCACTGGAAAATGGAATAGCGACCATTTGCTTAAATCGTCCACACCGAAAGAATGCTTTATCAATCAGTTTGGTCAATAAACTGGCTGACGCATGGGAAGAGGCAGATACCAATGATGACGTTAAGGTTATCGTCCTGACCTCTACCGATTGTGGCGTTTTTAGCGCCGGAATGGATTTGAAAGAAGCCGCGGAAATTAAAAAAACCACCGGCGATGACGTACTCTCAAAATTAAAAGACCCTTTTCATCAACGTATGAGAGATTGTAAAAAGCCTATCATTGCCGCAATGACGGGGCATTTAATGGCTGGTGGTATGATGCTCAGTTTAAATTCAGACTTGCGCGTTGGCCTGGCTGGAACGCGGGTGGGTATCACCGAAGCTAAAATTGGCAGAGGCTCGCCCTGGGCGGTTCCGCTGGTAGGTATGCTGCCACAACCACTGATTATGGAGTTGGTGTTGACGGGTGAACAAATGGCCATTGAACGCTTTTATGACGTAGGTTTTATCAATTATTTAGAGCAGACACCTGAACTGGTAAGGGCGCAAGCAAATAAATTAGCCGCCATTATTCGAGATAACGCTCCACTGTCTGTGGTGGCCGCTAAAGCGAGCATTATGGCAGCGATGAGCCTGGGCTGTAATGAGGGCATTAAAGAGGCGCAACGCTTACACGAAGTGGTCTACGCCAGTGAAGACGGCATTGAAGGGCCTTTATCTTTTGCCGAGAAAAGAAAACCCGTCTGGAAAGGCCGCTAGGTCGAATCATCCAGCTATTCACCATAAATCAATTTAAAGAGAGTAACGATGAATTTCGAATTAAATGACGAACAAAGAATGATTTACCAGTACGGCGATCAATTGGCTAAAACATTTGATCAACAGTATTGGTTAAAAAAAGCCCGTAAAAATGAGTTCCCTCGCGAGTTATGGGACCAGGTCAGCGCCGATGGCTTTATGGGTATTATGGTACCTGAGCAATATGGTGGTGCCGGGCTGGGCATGACGGAAATGAGCTTGTTGATGGAAGGCATGTCTAACAACGGCATTCCTTTATTATCGATGGTGGTGGGTTCGACAATGTCCTTACCGGTTATTGCCGATCATGGTAGCGAGGCTATGAAGCAAAAATACCTGCCCGATGCCTGCGCCGGTAAAACCTTATTTTGTTTTGCTATCACCGAGCCAACGGCTGGAACAAACACCATTAAGATTAATACCATCGCGAAGAAAAAAGGCGATAAATACCTGTTAAGCGGCGCAAAAACGTTTATTACCAGCGCTGACGAATCCGATTACGCCCTGGTCGTTGCACGTACAACCGCGCATACAGAGGTTGATAAGAAAACCGATGGCTTTACCTTGTTTGTTGTCGATATGAAAGCAAAAGGCGTCAGCATGACCCCACTTGAAATGAGCGTTGTGCTGCCCGAGAAGCAGTACCAATTGTTTTTTGATGAGGTTGAACTAAGCGAAGACGACATCATTGGATCGGCAGGCAAAGGCTTTGAAGTTCTTTTTGAGTCATTAAACCCTGAGCGTATCGTCGTTTCAGCTATGTGTATCGGTATGGGTCGTTTGGCTTTAAATCGCGCCGCTGAATACGCATCTGAACGCGTTGTATTCAACGGTCCAATTGGTGCCTACCAGGGATTACAGCACCCTCTAGCGGCCGCGAAAACTCAAATTGAGCTGGCGTCGTTGATGACTAAGCAAGCGGCCTGGCTATTTGATAATAATAAATCGGCGGGCGAAGCGTCAAGTATGGCAAAAATTGCAGCGGCCGATGCGGGTATGCAAGCGGTTGATGCGGCCTTACAATGCTTTGGTGGTAACGGTTTTACGCACGATTACGGGCTGTACGATATGTATTCCGTAGTACGCCTGTTAAAAACAGCACCAATTAATAAAGAAATGCTGTTGAATTATATCGCCGAAAAAAGCCTCGGTATGCCACGTTCTTACTAAACTAGATTAAGCTCGTATGCCTACACAGCAAAAACTTTGTCGCTCACTCCTTTTTGTGCCCGGTAGCGCGCAAAAACGCATTGAGAAATCGGCAAGCATTCCAGCCGATTGTTTAATCTTTGATCTTGAAGACGCCGTCTCACCTGATGAAAAGTCCAACGCACGTCAAACGGTGGTGCAGGCCTTAGAATCGCCTGCGTTTACTGAGAAGCGAATTATTGTAAGGATCAACGGCATTGCAACGCCCTGGTTTGAAGAAGATATAAAAGCAGTTGTTGCCGCAGGAAATTGCGCGATTATGCTGCCTAAATGTGAATCCGCCGATGATATCTCAACGCTGAGACGACTCAGTAATGATGATAACATCGAGCTCTATGTCATTATTGAAACGGCAAAAGGGGTGTTGGCGCTAACAGAGATCGCTAAAACGCTCAGCGATAATGACTCGCTATGTTTCGGTCACGTAGATTTTGCCACCGATATGGCCCTGCCTAATGCCGATGCATCAAAAGGAGTGATTTATCACGCCCGTTGTCAGGTCGCTTTAGCCGCTCGCGCGTATGGCATTACGCCGATAGATAATGTCTGCCTTGAGGTTCGTGACGAAAGCATGATTCGCGATGACGCTTCAGCGGGCATTGAAGTAGGTTATGCCGGTAAGTTGTGCATTCACCCTAATCAGGTCGCCATCGTTAATCAGGTCTATACGCCCAGCAGTGAACAAGTTGAGAGCGCAAAAGAAATACTAGCCGCTTGGGCTGAAGTCCAAAAGCAGGGGCAAGGCGTCTTTAGTTTTAAAAACAAAATGATAGATTTGCCGGTTATTCGAGCGCAAGAAAGCATTCTAAGGCGTTACGCCGCCACTACAACAAATATAAAACCTTAATTATGAGAGAAGTATTAGTAGAAGGACCTTATTTTGAAGACTTCAAACTCGGAGAATTTTTAGAACCTGCACCTTCAGTCACCATCACAGACGGACACGTCACAGCGCATCAAATGTTATTTGCTGACCGGCTCAGGCTGCCCTTAGATCAACACTTATCTGCCGCCATAACCGGGTCAAAACGAGTGCTAGCTAATCCGACAATGGCATTTAGTGTGGCCATTGGGCAGACGACCTACGCCACACAAAATGTGATGGGCAACCTATTTTATCGCGGTTTGGTATTAAAAAAGCCGGTATTTATTGGCGATACGCTGAGTACCACAACAAAAATCGTCGCCTTACGACAAAATAAAACCAAATCAGGCCGCCCCGCCACGGGCATGGTGGCATTAGAAATTTTAACCACCAACCAACATGGCGAGGAAATACTCCATTTTTGGCGTTGCCCTATGGTTCCTTGCCGAGATGCTAGAGCGGAAACAGGGCACGAGGACGATTTAAAGTTGATCCCATCTGAAATCAGTATGGAAGCTTTAGTAGAAGCCGCTCCTACGCATTGGAATTTGAATCTTTACAAAGAAAGAATTAAGGGCATCCACTTTGCAGAAGTTGAGGAAGAGGTAAATTATCGAGTCAAGGCAAGAGACACCGTTACCAACGCTCCTGAATTAACGCGCTTAACACTCAATTTAGCCATGACCCATACAGATGCAGGAGCCAGCGTATACGGCAAGCGACTCGTTTACGGGGGGCATACTATTTCAATTGCCGCGGCGCAAATGATAAGAGCGTTGCCGAACATTATGACTTTACTCGCCTGGAAACACTGCGACCACGTAGCGCCGGTTTTTGAAAATGATATTTTACGAAGTGAAATAAACGTATTAAAGAAAACGGCCATTGCAGCTGGCGGCGGTCTAGTTGAATTACACATAAAAGTTTGGGCTGAACGAGGCGATCAGGCGCCCGAACAGGGTAAAGACATACAGGTGCTTGATTGGGGACTGGTTGTCTTCATGGCATAAACCTAAATAATAAGATGAATAAAAAAGAAAGCTACCTTAGCGTTGATAATCAACGGCTAAGAACATGGGTATATGGTGAGATAGATACGGAGAAAACCTGTATTGTATTATTACACGGCGGCTTAGACTCGCTGGACACCTGGAAAGGTTTTCCTGAAGAATTAGCTGTACAAACGCAACTAACCGTTATCGCTTATGAGCGCTTTGGGCACGGCAAATCAGGCCAGTTAACCGAGCATCGTGAATCGGGCTACAGACATCATGAAGCCGAGGTTGTATTACCCGAAGTCATTAATGCTTTTGGTTTGAAACGCGTTATCCTAGTTGGTCATAGCGATGGTGCAGCGATTTCCTTAATGGCTGCAGCGTCACTTCCTGAAACGGTTGTAGCTGTTTGTGCAATAGCGCCGCCTCTAGTGCCTGAAAAGACCGTGCGTGATGGAATTGTGGAGGCTATACGCGAATATGAACGCGGCGACTTAGCGAATAAACTGAAGGTTTTTCATGGAGAAGCAACGGATGCCTTGTTTTATGGCTGGGCAAAAGCGTGGTTATCAGAACAATTCGATGATTGGTCGTGTGCAAAGGAGTTGCAGCAAATTAGCTGTCCGGTGTCATTAGTTTTTGGCGAGGCTGATGACTATGGTTACCAGCCGAGTTTAAATAAGTTATTGCGTTATTTGAAACGCAAGCCAGGCGTATTATTATTGCAGGGCGTAGGGCATATGCCGCATCACCATGCCAGAAAAGAAACCATACAAGCGGTCGTGGAGCTTAATAAATTAGTTTAGGTAGTTTAAGCAACTTGTTGATTATAAAGTTACTTAGATATTTCAAAATATTAACATCAATATAAAATAGGAAAACATTATGGATTTAGAATTAAAAGGTAAATCAGTTATTGTCACCGGTGGTGGTTCAAATATTGGTCGCGGCATCGTACTCGCATTCGCTAAAGAGGGCGCGAATATAACGCTGGCTGATATCGATGAAACACAAGCTGGTTTAGTGGCGGATATAGCACTTCAACGCGGCGCTTCGGGCGTGCAAGTTATTAAAACGGATGTAACAAACCTCGATCAGGTCAAAGCGATGGTTGCAGCAGCGGACAGCAAATTTGGCGGCGTTGATGTATTGGTTAACAACGTGGGTTGGGATGACTTGATGTTTTTCACACAAACAACGCCCGAATTATGGCAAAAACTGATCGCACTTAACTTCACCAGTAACCTCAATTGCACGCATTCAGTTCTCGAAGTTATGCTGAAGAATAAAACCAAAGGTTCTATTGTCTCATTGAGTTCTGATGCTAGTCGCCAGGGTGAGCCACGCGAAGCGGTTTATGGCGCGCTTAAAGCCGGTATTAATAGTTTGATGAAATCCCTGGCTCGCGAAAATGGTCGTTTTGGTATTCGCTGCAATGCGGTTTGCCCTGGCGTCACTATTCCTGAAGACGACGATGAAGTCGGCGCAACGAGTATGTGGGCTAAAAAAGATTCGATGTTCACAGAAGAGCAGTTTGCGGCGATTGCAAACGCTTTACCACTGAAGAAAGTAGGGCGTCCAAACGACTTAGCCAATGCGGTGTTATTTATGGCATCTAATGCGGTTTCTGGCCACGTTACTGGCCAAACACTTAGTGTTAGCGGTGGTTATAGTATGATTGGCTAAAACAGGGCCTGTTATGTGAAAATGGTCGCTCAGGAAAACCTGAGCGACCATTTTTTATGCCTCATATTAATTTAAGGAGTTTGCGTGTTTGAAATACAGCAAGATAATGCTATTTATATCGCCGTTTTTTATATCGTACTAAGTTTAATTATAGGCTTAGCGTTACGTTTCACAGCACCTAAAGAAATTATTGCGGTGCCTTCGAGGGTCAATATAAAACAATGTATGTTTTTAATGTTGGGGCTGTTTGTATTCACCCTGTTTGTATTGATCTCAGGCGGCTTTCTGGCTCACCAGGATACTGCGTGGCAGCAGATGGCTCAGTCGACTGAAAATATTATTCCCGCGAGTATCATTATTTATGTCATTTTCTACCCAGCGTTTTTGATATTAGGAACCAGTCTATGGCTGTACGCCCGTACGCGGCTGGCAGAGGACACCTTTGATAAACGATTTAAAATGGCATTAATTGTAAATACCTTAGCGCCTTTTATGTTTTTACCGACTCAAGACCCTGACCTATTAACCCTGAGTGCCGACTGGTGGAGTATCCTATTTCGCTTAATATACTGGTTATTCATGCTGTTATGGGTAAGTTCCTTGGGCTATCTGGTTTTTCGTCTTGGATTAAAAGTAAGCGCGCTAATAGGGCCTATGGGGAAATAAACCTCCCATAAAAAAAGGCCCTGGAATTCCAGGGCCTTTTTATTGCGTTAGCGTTAACTATCAGCCGATCATGGGTATGATTAATTGATAGGCATAACAAATTAATAATGCAATTTGAACTGTCCACAACGTTGCGCGTATTAGCACGGCAACTAAACTGGTCGAAATTATATGAACAACTGATTGAGCAATACGCGCATATAGTACGTACATCACCGTTGCTTCCATAATAGCCAGTTGACTTGATAGTGACGCCACAATTACTAAAGAAGCGAAGACCGGCAACGTTTCTATGCAATTTAGGTGCGCACGAGTCAGCCTTTTACCAAAACCATCTACGTCACTGCCGTCGGGTTGGAAATTATTTAACGCTATTTTTTGGTCGCATACTAATGCGTAATACATACGCATACTGACCAGTACAAAAGTGAGTAGTAAAGTCCATCCAGCGAATCCAGCTAGTGCATTTAATGTCGTATTCATTTGTTTCTCCTAGTTATATTATTATTTAGTTTTCTTTCCTGTGTAGTATTCTGGGTGAAAATCTAGTACCTGCTGACCATCGCTCACCCAAGCGTGGCAACCATTAATATAAAACGGTTTTGATTTTTCTGCAGCTGTTTTTCCTTTCGCAATTCCAGCCATACTTTGGTAGATAGTCGTCGTTGCCGGGCCGACTAGGTCAGCCAAATGCGTACAACCTTGCATTCCAGCGACCAGTTCTTTCACGCGTCGCGTCCAACCCGGGGCAATTTTCTCGCCTATTAAGCGCTTAAAAATGGGGGTGATATCTGGACAACAGGCATACGGTGAATGGTCTGTCACGGCTAGACAGTCGTGCACCAGTAGATCCGTGTCAACGGTTAGGCGTATCCACATTTCGTGAATGGGCACCCCGGGTTGTATCGTGCCCCGATGATTATTTTCAACCGGGTAGGTTTTTATATCTTTGATCTGCGCGTCGACATCCCATAAGCCATCTTCGCGCCTGTATCCCTCGCAGGTAACTTGCCGAGTGTGAATATGTTCTCTAGCGATTGGACTTTCTGGTAATGGCATAATTATTTCATTCGTTAATGGTCAGATTATCGCACGCTGTTTACGATAAAATTGCTTCTTTTTCGAAATTATGTTCTTTCTCGCCCGCGTGTTGCTCGAGTAAAGTACAAAATTTAGGATACGTTTGTTTTATTGCCTGAATAATTTCCTGGTAGGGCAGGTCGCTAAAAATACCATGGTCATCCAAGTATTCCATATGTTTTTCATTGCTCTGATTATAGGCGTGCATAAAGGAGTCGTTTATACCGTCAAATTCCAAGGGTTTGACGCCAAACCGCTGGCACATCTCTAAATTAAAGGCAGGCGTCGCTTTGACCCATTTGTCATTAAGGTATAGAACGGCATAACCGTGCCAAATAAACACATCGGTACCCATTAAATCCAGCAGTTTTTGCGTGCTCAAATGGTTTCTAACATCTGAAAAGCCCAATTGCGCGGGAATACCCACTGCGCGAGCCGCAGCGACCAGTAATACGGCCTTAGGTATGCAATAACTCGCGCCTTCTTTTAGCGTATTGCTAGCTTTAAAGTTTTCTTCGGTCAGATAAAATTTATACGGGTCGTAGCGTATTTGATCACGCACCGCATAATACAAGCGAATGGCTTTTTCAATATCTGTTTTGGCGCCTGCTACTTCACGTTGAGCAAACTCCTGTACGGCGGGTGAGTCATAATCAAAAAATGTTGTCGCCCGGAGGTTATTCTGGAGGGTATTGTGCATATGTTCCTTATCATTTATTTAAGCAATTCACCGGCAATAATGAGCTTTCTTACTTCGTTGGTGCCCGCACCAATTTCGAGGATTTTACCGGTCCTGTAGAGACGGTTTATTTCAGACTCCCACATAAAGCCCATACCACCGTGGATTTGTACTCCACTATCCAGAATACGCATACAGGCGCGGCCGGCGTGAAGTGCAGCCGCGGCAGAACGCATATGAATCTCACCACGACCGCCACCACCTTGTTCAAGGTCTTTTATTTCTTTCAATAACTGATAGGTTAGGCAGCGCATTAGCTCAAGGTCGGTGTACATATCAGCGAGCATTGATTGCACCATCTGGAATGCGGCAATCGGCTTTTTAAACTGCTGACGTTGCTTCGCATAATCAATCGTAATTTCTAGCGCGCGTTGAGAAATACCAATCGCGTGCGAGCAGAGCACCACGCGTTCAATGTCTAAACCGCTCATCACAATTTCAACGCCGTTATTTTCTTCGCCAACCAGATTTTCTGCCGGAACTTTACAGTTATCAAAGACTAACTCGCCGGTTTCACTACCACGCCAGCCCATTTTGACCAATTTTTGTGCAACAGAAAAACCGGGGAAGCCCTTTTCTACAATAAAGGCTGAAATACCGTGAGCACCTTTTTCTGGCGCGGTTTTAGCGTACACCAGTAATACATCGGCAACGGGGCCATTGGTGATGAACATTTTTCTGCCGTTGAGTAGATAAAAATCGCCTTCACGTTTAGCCGTCGTGGCCATACTGCCCATAGCATCTGAGCCCGCACCGGGTTCTGTTAAGCCGAGCGCGCCGATCGCCGAACCATCGCATAAACGGGGTAAGTACTTTTGCTTTAAGTGTTCATTCGCATTGCGCAAAATATTATTCACGCATAAATTATCACTGGCCAGGTAATTACCCGCCATCGTATGATTCCAGACGCTCATCGCCTCACAGGCGAAGGCTTGCGCATATAAACTCAAACCGGGCCCGCCATATTGCTCGGGTACCGTTAGACCTAGTAAACCGACGTCAGCCATATTGCGGAAGGCCTGTTCTGGAAACCAGTCATCGTTATCCATTTTTTCAGATAAGGGGTACAGTTCGTCACGCGAGTACTTGTAGACCATGTCATAAACTTGCTGGTCTTCTGAACTAAAGCCGTATTTAATTAAATCAATCATTTATGAATTATCCTGTTTTTTTGTTAGCTAAATTAATTATCAGTTTCATCGTATAAGTGAGCAAATTTCTCACGCAACGCTACTTTTAAGAATTTACCGGTCGCTGTCATAGGGATTTCCTTAACAAAAACGACGCGCTTAGGTACTTCATAGCCCGCTAATTCGGCCTTACAAATTTGGACAATATCGTCTTCGCTAGCTGTTTGGTCTGTCTTCAAGATGACAAAAGCCGTTACCGCTTCGGTCCAGTGAGGGTGGGGGAGACCGACCACCGTCACTCCAGCAACAGCGGGATGGGCCATAATCACCCGTTCCACTTTGACAGAGGGCACGTTCTCTCCACCGGTTTTAATCATGTCTTTTTTACGATCAACAAACATCAGCTGATGATCTTCATCAAAATAACCCAGGTCGCCAGAATGATGCCAGTCAAACTTTGACGCTTCAGCCGTTGCTTCGGGGTCTTTGTAATAGCCATTCATAACCGACGGCGCGCGCCAGACGATTTCGCCGATTTCACCGTCGGCAAGCAATTCACCTTCATCGTTCATGACCGCCTGATCGGTGGTTAAAATACCTTCACCCCAATAGTTACCCTTTTTTTCGGGCCAGACGTCATGAAAAACCGTCGCCAACGGTGTCATTTCAGTTTGTCCAGAAGCGAGGGTAAATGGGCAATTAAAACGTGCTTTTAAACGCAGCAGGCTGGGTTGATCCATCGGAGCCATTCCGTACATACCCACTTTTACGGAGCTAAGATCGTAGGCGTCTATAGACGGCACGTCGAGCAAAGCTTTCCACATAAGAGGCAGCAGAAATATAAATTCTAATTGTTCATCTTGAATTATCTGTAACACTTCTTCGGGCTTAAACTGTCTAAAAACAACCACCTTTCCACCTACATGCATTAGGGTCGTTGAGACTAAATGCTGTGCACAGTGAAACATCGGCATCACCGCTGAACCGGCCATTTTAGGCTGTACGCCTAACTCAATGGCTGCCGCCAGCGTGTTGATAAACAGCGCCAGGTGAGAGGTCTCAACTCCCTTCGGTTTGGACGTCGTGCCGCTGGTATATAGAATTTGCAAAGGGTCACGATCGTTGATTTTGATGTCGACCACCTCAGCATCAGATGACTGTTTTATCAGCGTTTGGAAATCCAGATAGTGTTCTTGCACCCCACATTTCGTCACATCCATCGAAATCCAGTGATCCACCAGCTTGAGTTCCTGCTTAATGGTGTCGAATTTTTCCGTTAACGAATCTTCAATAATGATGGCTTTAGCTTCGCAGTGATTAACTGTATAGCTCAAATCATCTTTACCCTGTAGATGATTCAGCGGTACAACAACAAAGCCACCCTTCATACAGCCGTATAAGGCGAGGGCAAAGTCGATAGAGTTAAAACCCGCTAAAGCAACTCGCTCACCCGGCTTAACACCGAGCGAACGAAGCAGGTTAGCGACACGATTAAGCGATTGATTCAATTGCAGATGGGTTAGGTGTATTCGTTGCCCATCACGGTACTCAACCAGTGCACTTGAATTAGCCGCGGATGAAGCCCTGCGTCTAAACATATCACCCATGGCAACACGGTCAATTAGGTTTTTTTCAACAGCGATCGTCGACATTACTTCAACTCCTCATTAATTAAATAATGTTTATAATTTTTTATGACACTGAAACTACTTTACTAGTGATCGTCCGATAATGAGTTTCATAATTTCATTGGTTCCTGCGTAAATTCTTTGTACTCGAGCATCGGCCCAGGCGCGAGCAACTGGGTATTCCCACATATAACCATAACCGCCGTGTAGCTGAAGGCACTCGTCCATCACTTTGCATTGCAAATCAGTACAAAGTAGTTTGGCTTTTGATGCGGTAACCGTATCAAGTTTACCTTCGATGTGCAGTTCTAAACAGCGATCCACAAAGACCCGCGCAGAGGTTAATTCAGTATCCAGCTCGGCCAGTTTGAATTGGGTATTTTGTAACGTAGAAATAGGCTTACCAAACGCCTTACGCTCCTTTGTATAGTCGATTGTTTGTTGCAAAATAGATTCTGCCGCCGAGATGCCTGTAATGGCGACAGATAGCCTTTCTTGCGGTAAATCCTGCATTAAATAAATAAAGCCTTTGTTTTCCTCACCTAATAAGCAGCTCTGAGGGACGCGAACATTTTCGAAGAAAAGCTCAGATGTATCTTGCGCTTTCATACCGATTTTTTTAAGGTTTTTACCTTTGCTAAACCCGGCGATACCGCTTTCTAATAAGATAAGACTAGTACCTTTAGCGCCTTGCTCAGGGTCTGTTTTTGCCACCACAACAATCAAGTCAGCCAGCTGCCCATTGGTTATAAAGGTTTTAGAGCCATTGATAATATAGTCATCGCCGTCTTTAACGGCCGTCGTTTTAACGCCCTGCAGGTCAGATCCGGTTCCAGGCTCGGTCATTGCTATGGCGGAAATCATTTCGCCGCTGACCAATTTGGGCAGATATTTCATTTTTTGCTCTTCGCTGCCGTAATGAATGACATAGGGAACCGCAATATCAGAATGCAAAGCAAAACCAAGGCCACTCAGGCCAAGACGCGCTACCTCTTCATCAACAATCGCGTTATAGCGAAAATCAACACCAACACCACCAAATTCCTCGGGAACGGTTGGCGATATCATGCCTAACTCGCCAGCCTTCAACCAAACTGAGCGATCTACCTGGCCATCTTCCTCCCATTGCTCATGAAAAGGAGCCACCTCATCTGTAAGGAATTTACGTACGCTATCGCGGAACATTTCGTGCTCTTGCTGATAAATAGTTCTTGGGATCATGATTAATATTTTGGTGTGAGTTAGAAGAAATGTTAGGATAACTCAAAGATAAAAACCTAACAAGCGCTTGGTATAAAATCCGCTTAGTATAAAATCAAATTCAATTTCAAAAGGATTACATATGAGTACAGCAGCTGAAAGCATCAATATGAACGTCGAAGAAAATGAGGCGAGTCGTATTTATAATCTACAACGAGCAGCCTATAAAGCAAACCCATACCCTTCTTACGAAGAACGGAAAATTAATTTAAATAAGCTTGAAAAGATCATGGTCGATAATCAGGCCGCTATTGCAAAAGCCATTAGTAAGGATTTTGGTAATAGGGCGCAACAGGAAACAGAACTGATCGAATTGTTTTTATCGATTGATGGTGTTCGTTATGCGCGTAAAAAATTAAAAAAATGGATGAAACCGCAGCGTCGCTCGGTTTCCATTTGGTTTGCCGGTGCGCAGAATAAAGTATTACCGCAGCCGAAAGGTATTGTTGGCCTAATCGCACCGTGGAATTACCCTTTATTTTTAGTGATGAGCCCGTTGGCGAGTATTTTAGCTTCCGGTAATCGCTGCATGATTAAAATGGCTGCCAATTCAGAAAACCTGGCCCAATTGCTGTCTGGTTTATTCAAAGAGGCGTTTAATGAAGATATGGTGGCGCTTCTTCCGGGTGTGAAAGCGGCCAATTTTACTCCCTTACCCTTTGACCACATTGTTTTTACCGGCTCACCGGCGACGGGTAAAATCATCATGAAAACGGCGGCAGAAAATTTAGTGCCCGTTACCCTAGAACTAGGCGGCAAATCACCAACGATTGTTGCAGAGGACTTCGATATCAAAACGGCGGCCGACCGTATCATGCAAGGTAAATTCCTTAATGCTGGTCAGACCTGTGTTGCGCCCGATTACTTATTCGTACCTGAATCGAAAGTCGATGAATTTATTGATGAGGCGAAAAAATCAATTGCAAAACGCTATGCAAATCTGGCCACAAAAGATTACACCTCCATCATCGATGCAAAGTCATATGCCAGGTTAAATAGCACCATGCTAGACGCCGAACAAAAGGGCGCTGCAATTACTTCCTTAATGGTGGGCGAAACGAAGGATGACGCTAGTCGTAAAATTGCACCGCACGTGGTGACCAGTACTACGGCAGATATGACATTGATGCAGGATGAAATTTTCGGCCCTATTTTGCCAATTAAACCGTATAAAGACATCGATGAAGCGATAAATTTCATTAATGACGGTGAGCGTCCTCTGGCGCTTTATATCTTCTCTAACGATAAAAAGTTACAGGACAAGATCATTAAAAACACCTTATCTGGCGGTGTGTGCATCAATGAAACTGTATTGCACGCGGGTCAGCACGATATGCCTTTTGGTGGTGTTGGCAATAGTGGAATGGGGCATTATCACGGTCAGGAAGGCTTTAATGAGTTTTCAAAACTAAGGCCCATATTCAAGCAATTCAAATACCCCGCATTGCCCTTATTAGCGCCACCTTATGGCAAGGTATTTAATACGATTTATCAGTTGATGATTAAATTGAAGATATAACAAGTACCCCATGACTTAAGGGCCAGATTTTTATCTGGCCTTTTTTATGCTTTACGATTATTAGTCAATCGATTGATGGGTCAGCGATTGGTAGAAATTATAGGCTAGCTGCTTGATAGATACGCCTTGTTCTGGCTTGAACCACTGGATACTCCAGTTGAGAGCTCCGAGAATAAACAATCGGTTCAAATGTGGGTCGCCCGTTAAAAGGTTCGCCGTAATAGCATCATCAACGATTTTTTGCCAATAGGCCTCGTATTCATCGCGTAGTTTAATGAGATGATCTTTGGAATCTTCTGATAGTGATTTCCATTCGGTAATTGAAACAATATGAGCATCTTTATTCTCGCCGTGGAGGGTTTCAAGGTGTCCATATATAGACGCTAAAAGCCTCAAATTTGGTTGATCGACTTTTGCCGTTTCCCGCTTAATCGTTTCGATCGATTTTTTAAGCCCGCCCTCAATAACGGCTACCAAAATCTCTTCCTTATCTTTAAAATGATGAAACAGGCTTCCCGATTTCAGTCCCGTTGCGCTCGCTAGCATACGGACGGTCGTTCTATCAAAAGAAGTATCTTTAAATAGGCGGGCCGCTATTGATACTAGCTCCTTGCGTCGATTTGATTGTTTGGGTATAGTCACTTAATTACCTAGCGCTTGCTTGGTTTCAATTAATTCTTAGTATAGAGATAGGGAGGGGTTGTGTCTATAAAAAGTACCATGATGAATTTTCCGTTGGCTTTGCCGCATATGTTAGAGCGAATCGGTCTTTTTTATCCCGACGTTGAAGTGGTCTCAAGAATGCCGGACAAAAGCCTGCATCGAACAAACTACGGTCAGATTCATAAAAGAGCAAAACAGCTCGCATCCGCTTTAAGCCGTCACGGCATTAAAAAAGGCGAGTGCGTGGCCACACTGATGTGGAACCACTATGCACATATAGAAGCCTACATGGGGATTCCTGTTATGGGCGGCGTTATTCATACATTGAATTTGCGTCTCTCACCCGAAGATATCGCCTATATTGCCACTCACGCCGACGATAAAATCTTAATTATTGATGATATTTTATTGCCGCTATACGAGCAGTTCAAAGACCAGGTTCCTTTCAAAGCAGTTATCGTCGTTCCTCTAACGGGTGAACCTGTTGCCGATGAATTTATAAACTATGAAGATTTTCTGGCGTCTGGCGACAGTAATTTTTGTTACCCAGATATCGATGAAAATGACCCCGCTGGCATGTGTTACACCTCTGGTACAACTGGGCGACCCAAAGGCGTCGTGTACAGTCACCGTTCTACCGTTCTACACTGTTTTGCTGAAACAATGACCGATACACTCGCCATTAGCCAGCACGATGTCGTGATGCCCGTGGTTCCGATGTTTCACGCCAATGCCTGGGGTTTACCCTACACCTCAGTAATGGTTGGCGCGAAACAAGTATTACCGGGTCCGCATCTTGATGCCGAAAGCCTGCTCGATTTATATGAAAGCGAACAGGTGACCCTGAGCGCAGGTGTTCCAACCATCTGGATGGCTATTAAACAGGCCAGAGAAGCTGAGCCGGATCGTTGGAAAACGGCACCCAATATGAGAATGGCGGTCGGTGGTTCTGCCGTACCTGAATCGTTGTTTCGCGCCTTTGATGTCTTTGATATGAAGATTATCCAGGCCTGGGGGATGACTGAAACATCTCCATTAGCGACACTCGGCGGGATACAAAGCAGCTTAATGAACTTGGGTGAAGACGAGAAATATAAATACCGCATTAAACAGGGCGTACCGTTACCCTTTGTTGAAGTGAGAATCGTCGATGACGAAGGAAATATTCAACCCTGGGATGGCATCGCTCAGGGAGATGCTGAATTAAGAGGGCCATGGATCACGGGCTCTTATCATAAAAATGAAGATTCTGATGACAAGTTCAGTAAAGATGGCTGGTTAAAATCGGGCGATGTATGCAATATCGATCAATACGGTTACGTCAAATTAACCGATCGAACTAAAGATTTAGTGAAATCTGGTGGCGAGTGGATTAGTTCAGTGGATCTTGAAAACGCCATTATGGGCCACCCGGACGTATTAGAGGCCGCCGTTATAGCCGTACCTCATCCAAAATGGGACGAACGCCCCTTGGCTGCCATCGTCGTTAAGCCTGGCAAAACAGTCACAACAGAAGATATTCGTCAATTTTTAGACGGTAAATTCGCCAAAATCTGGCTGCCCGATGCAGTAGAAACCATTGATGAAATCCCCAAAACATCGACTGGGAAATTCATGAAATTAAAATTACGTGAAATGTATAAAGATTGGAGCTGGGACTAGTCCAACGTTAACTTAAATTGAACATTAAGGAAAAACTATGAAAGACGCAGTAATACTAGAAGCAATTAGAACCCCTTTCGGTAAATACAACGGCGCGTACCGTGAAACGCCGTCTAATAAATTACTGGCTAACGCTCTCGAAGCCTTAGTTGATAAATCAGGTATCAACAAATCAAAGGTCGAAGACGTGATCGCCGGTTCTGTTACACAAATTGGTGAACAGGCCGCCGACGTTGCTCGCCAATCGTTATTAATAGCTGGTTTCCCTATTGAAACAGCTGGCGTTACCCTGAATCGCTTTTGTGGCTCGGGGCAGCAAGCGGTGCACTTTGCCTCTCAAGTTATTGACGCAGGTGACTCTGATTACATGATCGCTTGTGGCGTAGAAAATATGACCCGCGTTGCTATGTTAACGGATATGACCGTTGGCGGGCCTTACACGGGCTTTGATCCGATGGGGAAGGAACTGTTGAGTCAATATCCTCTAGTACACCAAGGCGTTAGTGCCGAGCTTTTGGCTGAAAAATGGGCCATCAGCCGCGCAGACGTTGATGCGTTTGCGATGGATAGTCACGCCAAGGCTCAAAAAGCCATCGAAGCTGGCTGTAATAAAGAAATCGTTGCTATGCCGGGTATCGATAAAGAGGGTAATGCAATCACCTTAGAAGTCGATGAAGGCGTACGCGCCGTTATTGATGCAGAAAAACTCGGTTCACTTAAGACCATCTTTCGACCAAATGGCGATGGCGTAGTAACCGCCGGTAATGCCAGTCAAATTTCTGATGGCGCAGCGGCCGTTCTTATTGCCAATAGAGAAGTCGCTATCGCCGATGGCTTTAAACCAAGAGCACGCTTTCGCGCTCGCGTCGTAGTTGGTAGCGATCCGGTTCTTCAACTAGACGGTCCGATTGCCGCCACCCGATTAGCGCTAAAAAAAGCAGGTTTAACGGTCGCCGATATCGACTGGTTTGAAATTAACGAAGCTTTTGCCACCGTACCACTAGCATGGATGAAAGAAATTAATCCGCCGGCAGAAAAAGTAAATCCATGGGGCGGAGCCATCGCACACGGACACCCTCTAGGTGCCACTGGCGCGGGCTTGATAGCCAAAATGGTCGCCGGTTTAGAAGCGACAGACGGCCAGTTTGCCCTACAAACCATGTGTATTGGCCTCGGTATGGCCACTGCAACCATTATTGAACGAATTTAAGGAGTACTAAAATGAATTATGAAAATAGAACTTTTCTTGTTACCGGCGGTAGTTCTGGGCTAGGTGGAGCAACGGCTTCGATGATGATCGAGAAGGGCGCTAATGTGGTCATTCTTGATATCAATGAAGAAACGGGAAAGGCCAAAGAAGCAGAGCTTGGCGCAAACTGTCGTTTTGTTAAAACAGATGTTACCAGCGAAAGCGATGTTCTAGCTGCTATTGACGTTGCTGTAAACACATTTACCGGCGTGCATGGCGTTATTAACGCCGCTGGTATTGCCGTTATCGGTAAAGTGTTAGACAGAGAGGGCAACCCGCATTCTTTGGATCTATTTGCGCGCGGCATCAACATTAACTTGGTTGGAACCTTTAACGTGATCCGCCTGGCGGCACAGGCGATGACTAAAAACGAACCTACCGAAGACGGCGAGCGCGGCATTATCATTAATACGGCCTCAGTCGCGGCTTTTGATGGCCAAATTGGGCAGGCAAGTTATTCAGCGTCAAAATCGGGTGTGGTCGGCATGGCCCTGCCCATTGCGCGTGAATTAGCTCGTTATGGTATCCGCGTTTGCACCATTGCCCCTGGTATTTTTGAAACGCCGATGTTAGCGAATTTACCGCAAGAAGCGCGTGACTCATTAGGACAACAGGTTCCTTTTCCACCACGCCTGGGTAAACCGTCTGAATATGCTTCTTTAGCAGGGCATATCATTGAAAACGTTATTTTAAATGCCGAGGTCATTCGTCTTGATGGCGCTATCCGCATGACGGCTAAATAACGGGAGGCCATGATGACTTTTGAAACCATTATTATCGAAAATCCCGCCGATGGCGTTGCTTTAATACGCCTCAATCGCCCGCGTCAATATAACGCGTTAAACAGCCAATTATTGGGTGAGCTAGGTCAGGCGTTGGACCAGTTTGACCAAGATGACGCTATCGCCGCCGTGGTTATCACGGGGTCTGATAAAGCCTTTGCAGCGGGAGCTGACATCGTAGAAATGCTGGGTAAATCAGGCGCAGAAATGTCTGAAATGATCGATCAGGTGACCGGCTGGAGAGCCATTTCTGAGTTTAGCAAACCGACTATCTGCGCCGCATCTGGCATGGCATTAGGTGGTGGATTTGAACTAGCCTTACAATGCGACGTATTAATGGCTGCTGAGGGCACAAAGTTTGCGCTTCCAGAAGTTAATCTAGGCGTTATTCCAGGCGCTGGCGGCACGCAACGCATTGTAAACGCTGTTGGCAAATCGCTGGCAATGGAAATGGTCATGAGTGCACGCCCATTATTAGCGGAAGAGGCTTTGCAAAAAGGCATCGTAAGCCGCGTTGTTGCATTAGGCAGCGTTGAAGATGAGGCGATTAATTTTGCTAAGAAGCTGGCAGCTAAAGCACCTCACGCCGTTCGTGCTGGCAAACGCTGCGTTAACAAGGCGGTATTAACCACACTGGAAGAAGGCTTAGCCTGCGAAAGAGAAGCATTTTTCCCGTTATTTGATACCGACGACGCGAAACGTCTAATGAACGCGTTTGTAAATAAATAAGGATTTAACCATGGGCTATCGATCAATACTTCATCCAGAGATTTTTAAAAATCGAACCATCATCGTTACCGGTGGCGGTAGTGGTATTGGTCGGTGCACGGCCCACGAAGTGGCTTCCTTAGGAGCCAATACTATTCTTATTGGCCGAAACAAAGAAAAGCTCGAACGGGTACAACAGGAAATTACCGAAGACGGTGGTCTGGCGCACTATTACAGTTGCGATATTCGTAATGAGGCCGATGTGATAGAGCTAATCACAACCATTGTTAGCGCACACGGTGATATTCACGGCTTGGTCAATAACGCCGGTGGACAGTTTCCCTCGCCGCTGGAAAAAATTAGTAAAAATGGCTGGGACGCCGTTATAAATACCAACCTAACGGGCGGTTTTATAGTGGCCAGAGAAGTCTTTAAACAATCAATGTCTAAACACGGCGGCTCTATCGTTAATATCGTAGCCGATATGTGGGGCGGCATGCCTGGCATGGGACACTCTGGCGCTGCGCGTGCTGGAATGGCAAATTTCACCCAGACCGCTGCCTATGAATGGGGACACGCGGGCGTTCGCGTTAATGCGGTTGCACCGGGCTGGATCGCTTCCAGTGGTATGGATACGTACCCAGATGATTTCAAAGTCGTTCTCAAATCGTTACCAAAAGCAGTACCATTGGGTCGTTTAGGTAACGAAGCTGAGATCAGTTCATCCTTGTGTTTTTTACTCAGCGACGCGGCCAGCTATATCAGCGGCACCGTTATTCGAGTAGATGGAGCGGCTTCCCAGGGTAATACCGCGATATATCCGCTAGCGAAAGGGGAAAACTTGAAACCCTATAAGGGCTTTCATCGAGAAATTGAAGCAGAATTATTCAAGTCGGACGATTAATCGACCGACTCGAATAGGTTTTTCATACTAAAACTGAGTTACTCGCCTGGCAACTTGAAATAATCAGGTTTACCGGCGGGCCAGGCTTCTCCCCACTGCTGCTGACCACCATCAATATTGAGCATTTCGCCAGTAATAAACTTACCGGATGGCGCGGCCATATACACACAACCTTCAGCGATATCGTGCGCATCACCAACACGAAGCATAGGGTTTGATCGTGAAAACGATTCGCGGCCTTCATCGGGATAAACATTAAAACCTTCTGTTTCGACACAACCAGGTGAAACACAATTAACACGAATATTGTGTTCGGCCCATTCAACCGACAAGGTTTTACTAAGGTAGGTTACCGCTGCTCTAGCAGCGCAAGTATGTGCAATACCGGGCATGCCCTTCATAAAATTGGCGACGATATTAACGATGTTGCCTTCTTGATTATTTTCAATCCATCTCTTTGCCGCCTGCTGCATCATGTACCAGCTGCCATTTAAGTTGGTATCGATAACGGCATTCCAACCTTTAACTGAAAAATCAATCGCCTTTTGTGGGTACTGCCCACCGCCATTGTTGATTAATACGTCTAACTGTCCGTATGTTTGCCAAACCGTGTCCATCAAGTTGGATACCTGTTCAGGGTCACGGATCGTCATCGCAACAGATAAGTGCTTGCCGCTAAATTGCGAAATAAGTTCTTCTGTCGCTTTAAGTTTTTCAATGGTACGCCCACACAGCACGATATTTGCGCCAAGACGTGCAAATAATACGGCGTTTGCTTTACCAATACCGCTGCCAGCGCCACTAATTAAAACGGTTTTATTTTTAAATAAGTCAGCCGCGTATACGGTCGGTATCGTTAATAATTCTTCGTTCGAAAAACCGTAATATTCTTTCTTTTCCATAGTGTTTAGTTCTTATAATTTGATTGAAATTTGATTCTAACAAATGTTAGAATCAGGTCAACTGTTTTATTCAAATCATAAAAATTTAAGTAGTTGAGGCTGTATGTTTAAACCATTAGATAATATAAAAATTGTAACTTTGGCGTTGAACCTGCCGGGCCCTTTGGCCGCCAAAAGGTTTACCGACCTGGGTGCAAGCGTCATTAAAGTTGAACCTCCACAGGGCGATCCGTTTAACCAATATTGTTCCGGATGGGCAAAGAAAATTAATGCCGGCCAGCAAGTACGAGTGATCGATTTAAAAACGGCGCAGGGTCAAGAGGAGCTTGCCACACTGCTTGAAACGACTGATTTGTTACTCACGGCGCAACGTCCCGCCGCCATGGAAAGGCTGGGGCTTGGTTGGGAAACCTTGCAACAAAAATACCCAAGGTTAAATCATTTAGCGATCGTCGGCTACCCGGCACCAAACCAGGAACACGCCGGGCATGATTTAAACTACCAAGCCTCATTAGGCTTGCTTACAGAAGGCGTTATGCCGAAAACCCTGGTCGCTGATTTAGTAGGGGCTGAACAAGCTGCTTTTGAGGGTCTTGCTATGCTAATGGCCAGTAAAGCCGGTGAAAATGGGCAAAAAAAATTGATCGCCTTATCTGAAGCGGCTGATTACATGGCGCAGCCGGTTAAACACGGACTAACAGGAGAGGGCGCTATGTTAGGCGGGGCCTTAGCTGAATACTCTATGTACCAAACCGCTTCTGGCTGGGTCGCTATTGCTGCGATTGAACCACATTTTAGAGCGGCTTTAATGAAGCAATTAGGACTCGACTCTTTGACGCATCAAACCGTCGCTGAAAAAATGAAACGACAAACCGCCGCCGAGTGGGTCGATTGGGCAAATCTACACGATATCCCGCTAGTGGAAGTTAAAAAAATCTAATCCCACAGATTAAAAAAGCCGATCGATTATGATCGGCTTTTTTGTATTACCTGGTTTTTTTAATCCAGCCAGGTAGTAAACTCATCAACGTTAGTGCGGCGCGTCCTATATTGATTAACCGGTTTGCTATCATCTGGGTAACCCATCGATAAACCACAAATCAATGAATACTGATCGCTTACGCCCGTTATTTCTCTAACGATATCTGGGTAGTCACTGGTTGAGGCTTGCGGGCAGGTGCCCAAACCGTATTCACGGGCCGCCAACATAACGCTTTGTAAGAACATTCCCATATCAAACCAGGAACCCTTACCCATCACTTTATCGATAAAGAAGAATAGCGTCACCGGAGCGCCAAAGAATTTGTAGTTAGCCAACGAGGCTTCAATTCTTTTTTCTTTATCTTCGCGGCCTATGTCTAGTGCTTTGTATAAGTCCATCCCACACTCGAAACGACGTTGTTTAAACGGTTCCTGCCATTCAGTAGGATAGTACTCATAATCAGGGTTTGTTTTAACACCTGCCTGGTTTGCACTTAAAAAAGCATCCGTAATGGCCTGCTTTTTTTCACCCTGAACGACCAGAACTTTCCATGGCTGTGTATTAGTGCCTGACGGGGCCCAGCGAGCCGTATCTAAAACTTGAGTTATGGTTTCCTTAGAAACGGGTTTATCCAGGTACGACCTGACAGAAATACGACTTTCAATTGCCTCTTTAATATTCATTAATTCACCGAAATTGATTAAATTTGTTGTTGAAGTTAAAAGTATCACCTTAGCAGAAAAGGCATTTATATCGAACCAAAATTTAAATCCTATAAACGCTGATAAATCCTGCTTTGAATTTTTCATTAAGCGCTTTAATTAAGACCTAATGAGTGTTAGAATTGCACACAGATTTTTTTAGTATAAAGATAGGATAAATATAAATGAAAATTTTAGTTGGCGTTAAACGAGTCGTTGATTACAACGTCCGTATCCAGGTGAAACCAGATGGTTCTGGCGTTGTCACTGATGGCGTTAAAATGAGCATGAACCCATTTGATGAAATTGCCATTGAAGCAGCTTTACGCATCAAAGAAGCCGGCCAGGCAGAAGAAGTGATTGCCGTTACAATCGGCCCGAAAGTTTGCCAGGAACAGTTAAGAACTGCCCTAGCCATGGGGGCTGATCGCGCAATTCACGTTGAAACGGACGAAGAAATTCAACCGTTAACGGGTGCTCGAATCTTTAAAGCTTTATGCGATAAAGAAGCACCTAAATTAGTAATACTCGGCAAGCAAGCCATTGACGATGACAACAGTCAGTCAGCCCAAATGTTAGCGGCTCTATGCGGGTGGCCTCAAGCAACGTTTGCTTCTGAAATTGCAATAGATGGCGACAGCGCAACGGTTATTCGAGAAGTCGATGCCGGTCTGGAGACATTATCTGTCGACCTGCCAGCGATTGTAAGCGCTGACTTGCGTTTAAATGAGCCGCGTTATGTCAAACTTCCTGACATTATGAAAGCAAAAAGAAAACCGATTGAGTCAATTACTCTAGCGGACTTAGGCGTCGAACAAGCCGCCGCTATTAAAGTATTGAAGACTGCCGCCCCTGCCAAACGTCAGGCTGGTATAAAAGTAGAATCTGTTGATGCATTGGTCGCGGTTCTTAGAGAAAAGGGGTTAATCAAATGAGTAAAGTATTAATTATTGCCGAACACGATGGCAACACGTTAAACGGTTCAACGGCTAGAGCCGTTACTTGCGCTAAAGATTTAGCACTGGATGCTATTGATATCGTGGTACTGGCTGCAGATGGCAGCTCCGTTGCAGAGCAGGCCGCCGCTATCGCTGGTGTTAACACCGTGTTACTGGTACAAAATCCAGCCAATGAGAACGCAGTAGCCGCGCTTCTTGCGCCTCAGGTTAAAGCCTTATCAAGTGACTACAGCCACGTGTTTGCGCCGAGCACTACCTTCGGTAAAGATTTGTTGCCACGCGTAGCCGCACTTATAGGCGTTCCGCAAATAAGTGACATTATGCGCGTTGAAAGCGCAACCGTTTTTGATCGTCCTGTATACGCAGGTAATGCCGTAGTAACGGTAGAAGCACCTGCGGGTATCGTCGTTGGAACAGTTAGAACGGCGTCGTACCCTGTCGCTCCTAATGGTGGATCAGCGAGCATAGAAAAACGCGAAGTAGCAGTAGATTTACCTGCGCATACGCGCTATGTATCACTCAGCACTGGTGGTGGCGAAGGTCGTCCTGATCTGCAAGCCGCAGCAACCGTTATTTCTGGCGGCCGTGGCGTTGGTAGCGAAGATAACTTCAAAGTCATCTATAGCCTGGCAGATAAACTGGGTGCAGCCGTCGGCGCGTCTCGCGCAGCGGTAGACGCTGGCTTTATCCCTAATGATCACCAGGTAGGTCAAACCGGCAAGATTATTGCTCCAGACCTATATATGGCCTTTGGTATTTCAGGTGCGATTCAACATTTGGCGGGTATTAAAGACGCCGGAACAATCGTAGCTGTTAATAAAGATGCCGATGCGCCTATATTTGAAATAGCCGATTATGGTCTCGTAGGCGATCTGTTTACAGTAATTGAAGACCTTGAAAAAGCGCTAGCTTGATAGGCACTAAGTGATCCGTTTGTTTAAACACAAACAGTTAACGTAATACGGGGTGCCAGAGGCTTTACTTTTCTCTGGCACCTTTTTTATTTTTATAAGGGGAAATAGTTATGGAACGTGAATCAATGGAGTTTGATGTTGTCATTGTAGGTGCTGGCCCTGCTGGTCTTTCAGCCGCCTGTAGACTAATGCAACTCGCTAAAGAAAGTGAACAGGAGTTGATGGTTTGCGTTATTGAAAAAGGCTCCGAGGTTGGAGCACATATTTTATCGGGTGCGGTCTTAGAACCCACAGCGATGAATGAACTATTTCCCGATTGGAAAGCAATGGGCGCTCCATTGAACACCGCCGTAAAAGGCGATGACGTTTACTATCTAACCGGTGAATCAAAAGGCATTAGAACACCGAATTTTCTGGTTCCCAAACCGATGCACAACGAAGGCAATTACATCGTCAGCATGGCTAATGTATGTCGCTGGCTCGCTGAGCAAGCCGAAGGCATGGGCGTGGAGATTTTCCCTGGCTTCACCGCTGCAGAAACACTGTATAACGAAGACGGTAGTGTAAAAGGAATATTGACCGGCGATATGGGTGTTGCAGAAGATGGCGCACACAAAGATGGCTATATGCCGGGCATGGAATTATTAGCCAAGCAAACCATTTTTGCTGAAGGTTGTCGCGGGCATTTAGGTAAAGAATTAATGCAAAAGTTTAACCTTCGCGATGGTATCGACCCACAGCATTACGGCCTTGGCATCAAGGAAGTTTGGACCATCGACCCAGCTAAACACCAGGAAGGTCTGGTCGTACACACGGCAGGGTGGCCCTTAGATAACCATACCGAAGGCGGTGGTTTCCTCTACCATATGGAAAACAACCAGGTAGCACTCGGGTTTATCGTTGCACTCAGTTATAGCAACCCGCACTTGAGCCCATTCGATGAAATGCAGCGCTGGAAACTAAACCCTAAAATTAGTCAATTTTTGGATGGTGGCGAACGAATCACTTATGGCGCTAGAGCAGTGAATAAGGGCGGCCTCCAGTCGGTACCAAAACTCAGTTTTCCGGGCGGTTTACTCGTGGGTTGTGACGCGGGCTTCCTCAATGGCGCTAAAATTAAAGGCAACCATACCGCGATGAAAACGGGCATGTTAGCTGCCGAAGTGATCATAGAAGCGCTGAAAGCAGGTGACATTAGCACGAAAGAATTAACCGCTATAGAAGATAAATATCGCGCATCCTGGGTGTACGATGAGCTGCATAAAACACGCAACTTCGGCCCAGCGTTACACAAGTTCGGCACTTTATTGGGCGGCTCTTTTGCCTGGTTAGATCAAAATATCTTTGCTGGTAAACTTCCATTTACCTGGCACAACACAACACCCGATCATGCCACATTAAAACCTGCCGCGGACTGTGTAGCACCTGTTTATCCTAAACCCGATGGTAAAATTACCTTCGACAAGCTGTCTTCTGTCTTTTTATCCAGTACCAACCACGAAGAAGATCAGCCCTGCCATTTAAGGCTGACGGATCCAGGTATTCCCATTAGTCAAAATTTACCGCTGTATAACGAGCCAGCACAATTATATTGCCCGGCCGGTGTTTATGAAGTGGTTAAAGACGAAGCGGGGCAAGATAAGTTTCAAATAAACGGCCAAAATTGCGTTCATTGTAAAACCTGTGACATTAAAGATCCCGCGCAAAACATTACCTGGGTAACACCTGAAGGCGGCGGCGGGCCTAATTACGGCAATATGTAACTTAAGTGCCAAGGCAGTATGAATTAACTATTTAGTTTACTTAAAAAATTAAAATAATATGAATGCTAAAGTAAAAGTTGAAAAAGCCAAGTCTGAAAAAACTAAGGTTAAAAAAACCAAAGAAAATATCCTTGATGCCGCCGCTGCTCTATTTAGCAAGCACGGCTATAACGGAACGGCGCTGAGGGATATCGCCGACGCTTTAGAGATGAAAGCCGGTAGCCTGTACTATCATTTTGATTCTAAAGAGCAACTGGTACTGGAAATTCTTACCATTGGGCTTGAGAATATAATTGATACAGTCATCCGTCGAGTCGAAGAGTTACCAGAGAATAGCTCATCAAGAGACATTCTAGTAGCGGCCGCAAAAGGCCACCTCGGGGCACTTTTAGAAAAAGGCGACTATACCTCTACGAGCATTCGTAATTATGGACAAATGCCTGTAGCCGTACAAAAAGAAGGCCGCATCATTCGTGACCGATATGAAAGCATGTGGCGCAAGTGGTTAGTTAAAGCGCAGGAAAAAGGTGACATTAAAGACAGTATTGATTTAAAAATATTGCGCCTTTCCATATTAGGTGCTCTCAATAGAACGCTTGCCTGGTATAGCAAAAAAGGTGACTTATCGATCGATGAAATTGCCGAAATTCAAGTGGGCTTCGTTTGGGATGGCATAGCGACAAGTGATGCTAGATAGATAATTTCGTTGCTGATTCAAATGCATAAAAAAAGCCCTTGTAAAAACAAGGGCTTTTTTGTGTCGGCTAATAAGTTTAAAAGTGCTGCGTTAGCTCAGCTGCATTCTTAAGGTTTTTCAAAGACAACACCGCTTTTTTAATTTCACTGGCTTTGTCAGCACTAACGGCGATAGCGCAATTAGTATTGAATTTATTTGAAATATCCTCTTCGCTTAAAGGGTTATCAAATGAACCACGATTTTTAAATTCTCTTTGCGACAAAACGCGGCCATCCTTAAGGTTTATGCGTATTTCACCCGAATAATAGGTCGGAAAACCAGATTCAGGGTCACTTTCATACGTCACCTTCTTAGCGAGTTCAGCGACAACGGCATCCTTCAATGGCTCTGATTCCAGATCTTGCAAGCTAAAGTCTCCACGAACCAGTGCAACCGCTACCAGGTAGGGCACGCTGAATTGCGCTTCATAGGCGCAGGTCGGTGACTGTTTATCCACCAATGGTTCACAAACCGTTTTGACCACTTCCTCTGGCACCAGGGCAACAATACTATCGACCTGATCTGCGGTTAAATTATACTGCTTAGTGAGTGTACGAGTGGCATCAATGACGGCGTGCGTAAAGTGACACGAAGGGTAGGGTTTAATACCCACATTCATCACTTCCCACACCTTATTCAGGCCGTTGGTAGCGAGCGAATAATCGCATTGTGGTTCAAGCCCGATCAGGTGGCTCTTGTATAAACCGAAACGACCTTCGTACGGAAGCTTTGGGCCAATATAACCGGCCTTAGCAAAGGTGGCCGCCATAATGCCGGATACTGCCGCCCAGCCCGGGTGGTACCTTTTAGTCCAGGCGCCGTCATTTAAAAACTCAAAATTACCCGAGGCCATGCTCAACGCGATGCCCTGAGCCATCACCATTTGTTGCTGAGATAGTTTCATCAGCATGCTGGCGACCAGGCTGCAGGCAAAAGCGCCCGCGATACCGGTAGGGTGGTGCCCGACCTGGTGAAATGCGCCTTTCGCCACCATACCCAATCTAGCGCCGACTTCCATGCCTGCGATATACGCCGCTAACATTTCTTCACCGGTGGAGTTTTGCTTTTCAGCCACCGCGAGCACGCAAGGCCACACCGCAGAGGTCATATGCACAACACCCGCCACGTGCGTGTCATCAAAATCAAGTCCGTGTATCAGCAGACCATTAGCCAGTGCGGCATCGCGATAAGCCATTTTTTCACCCGTACCGAGCACAATATGCTCACCAGGCTCATCAAATAAGCGTAGTGCTTCTAAACCCGTCTTGCTGAATTCATACTCACTCGATGCGTAGGCGATACCCGTTGCGTCCAGGATGAGATTTAAAGCGTATTGCTGAACCTCTTCGGGCACCTTATTGAGGTCAAATGTGCTTACAAAGCCCGCTAGTTCATTAGAGATACTGGTGTTAAGTTGTTGAGTCATTATTTATTATCCATAGAATATTTATAAACATTAATTTTGTAGAAAAATAACATAAAAACAGATAGAATTCCTCTTTAATCTAACAAATGTTAGTAATTTAAGTGGTTAAATTAATTAGCTACTTAGAGCATTTTAACAGCGTATCAATAATTAGAGGTTCCCCGTGGATTTTAATTGGACTGAAGAGCAATTAGCAATAAAGGAAAGCGCCCGCCGCTTTGCACAGACTAAACTAGCGCCTGAGTATCAAAATAACGATAAGAAGCACGCCTTTAATAGAGACATGTTAAAAGAAATGGGCTCGCTGGGTTTAATTGGTGCTGAATTATCGGAGCAATACGGTGGCCTCGAATTAGGCTATACCACCGCAGGGCTCATCACCGAAGAAATCGCTCGCGCTGATTTTAACGTCGCTTACGTACAAATATTAGCGGGCTTAAATGGTGGCATTATTGAAAAATTTGCCGCTCCTCATCTGGCTGAATACTGGATTCCACGAATTATTAGCGGCGAAGCCTTAGTGGCCATAGCGCTGACCGAACCCAGTGCGGGTTCTGATGCGGCTAACTTAAAGCTTAAGGCTGAACGTAAAGGCGATGTATTTGTACTGAATGGCGAAAAAACCTCTATCTCAGCCGCTGCTCAGGCAGACGTTGCTGTCGTATTTGCACGAACCGGCACAGCTGAAGAAAAAGCCAAAGGCGTCAGCGCCTTTTTAGTACCACTGGATCATCCAAATATAGAACGTACACACTTTGATGATTTGGGCGATACCGTAGTGGGCCGTGGCTCCATATTTTTCGATAACGTTGAGGTCCCCGCTGAAAACTTACTGGGTGAAGAGGGCCTTGGTTTCATTCAAGTAATGCAAGGCTTTGATTACAGTCGTGCCCTTATTGGCCTGGAATGTCTTGCCGCCGCTCAGGTATCTGTCGAAGAAGCATGGGCATACGTTAGAACGCGTGAAGCCTTCGGCAAAAAAATATCAAAATTTGAAGGCACCAGTTTTCCATTAGCTGAAGCAGAAACGTTTATCGAGGCAGCCAAGTTACTCTGCTATAAAACGCTTTGGCTAAGAGATCAGGGTAAACCACATACCGCCGAAGCAGCGATGTGTAAATGGTGGGCGCCTAAAGTATCGTTTGAAATCATCCACAACTGCCTGCTGGCCCATGGTCACGGCGGTTATAGCAAAGAGCTTCCTCTGCAGCAGCGTCTACGTGACGTGCTTGGCCTACAAATAGGCGATGGCACATCACAAATTCAAAAAATCATTATCGCCCGCGAAAAAATTGGTCGCGATGGCGTGCCGTACTAATTATTATTTGCAGTAGGAATTAAACAATGAGTGAAAACGTCGTTATTTCAGAAGTTAACGGTCAGGTTGGCCTAATTATTATTAACCGCGCCGATAAATTTAACTGCCTTTCTATGGCGGTGCATCAAGCTCTACAGGACGCATTAAAAGCCCACGAAGCCAACCCAACCGTCAGAGCCATTTTGCTGTGTTCAGAAGGTAAGCACTTTTGTACAGGCGCAGACTTAAGCGAAGTACACGGTAAAATTGAATCAAAAGACGAAGAAGCGTTACGTGTATTTATCGAACTAGGCCATAAAACTTGTAGTGATTTTGAGCAAACGAGTTTGCCCGTAATTGGTGCGATACAAGGCTTCTGTCTGGCCGGCGGACTCGAAATATCCCTGGGCTGCGATATTTTATTCGCCGCCGATGACACCGTATTCGGTGATCAACACGCAAATTACGGCCTTATCCCGGGTTGGGGCGGCAGCCAGCGTTTACCCAGGATCATCGGCATGCGTCGTTCTCTGGACCTGATGTTTTCAGGGCGTCGTTTAAAAGCCGATGAGGCGAAAGAGTGGGGTATGGTGAATTATATAGCGCCCGCAAATGAGCTTAGAGCTAAAGCACTGGAATACTGCCAGTTAGTCGCTTCAAAAAGCGCTGAAGGCGTATCCATGATGAAAGAGCTGGCTTATAACGGCGCCGATTTAAGTTTAAAAGACGCACTACAACTCGAAGTTAACGAAGCCGTTAAAGGCTTGCAAAGTGACGATGTACGCGAAGGTCTAGCGGCTTTTGGTGAGCGCCGTGACCCTGCATTCAAATCACGCTAAATAACTCAACGAACATATTTAATTTAAGGAAGGAAGCAAGATGAACTATCAAGATATTACTTATGAAGTAAAAAATGGCGCGGCTTATGTCACCATTAATCGCCCTGAAGTGTATAACGCATTTAGAGGCATCACATGCGAAGAACTCATTCACGCACTAACAAAGGCGGCGTGGGACAAAAGCGTTGGCGTTATCGTTCTAGCAGGCGCTGGAGACAAAGCATTCTGTACCGGCGGCGACCAAAGCGCTCACGACGGCCAATACGATGGTCGCGGAATTGTTGGTTTGCCAGTCGAAGAACTACAAACGATTCTTCGCGACGCGCCGAAACCCGTTATTGCTATGGTCCAGGGTTATGCCATTGGCGGCGGCAACGTATTAGCCACCATCTGTGATATGACGATTGCCTCTGAGAAAGCGGTCTTTGGCCAAGTCGGCCCTAAAGTGGGTTCAGTTGATCCGGGTCACGGCACCGCTTATTTAGCGCGTGTAGTTGGCGAAAAGAAAGCCCGCGAGATTTGGTATATGTGTCGCAAATACAGCGCACAAGAAGCTCTAGAGATGGGTCTGGTTAACAAAGTCGTGCCTCACGAACAACTGGCCGACGAAGTGCAAAAATGGTGCGATGAGATTATGGAAAAAAGCCCCACCGCGCTGGCTATTGCGAAACGTTCATTTAACGCCGACACAGAAAGTATTAGAGGTATTTCTGCCCTTGGTATGCAAACCTTGCAGCTGTATTACAACACCGAAGAGTCGCAAGAAGGCGTTAAGGCTTTCAACGAAAAGCGTAAGCCAGATTTCCGTAAGCATACAAAATAAAGAGAACCAACAACGTGGATCATAACGAGCGACAAATTTATGCGATAGACGGGGTAATACCCATTATTCATCCGTCAAGTTTCGTCGACCAAAGTGCCGTTATTATTGGTGATGTAGTGATTGGCGCTAATTGTTATATTGGCCCCAATGTGTCACTGCGCGGTGATATGGCCAGTATAGAAATTGGTGCTGGCTCAAACATACAGGATAATTGCACGCTACATTGTATGCCGAACATACCGACCATTATTGGTGAATGGGGTCATATCGGTCACGGCGCTGTGGTTCATAGCGCGACACTGGCTAAGAATGTCTTAGTAGGTATGAATGCCGTGGTAATGGATAACGCCTATGTGGGCGAAAATAGCGTGGTTGCCGCGATGGCATTTGTCAAAATTGGTATGCAAGTACCTGATAATACATTAGTAGCGGGCACGCCAGCGCGGGTTATACGCCAGTTAACTGAACAGGAAATTGAAGGCAAACGCGGCGGAACAAGGTGTTATCACCAGTTGGTAGAACGCTGTAAAACATCGTTGCAACGCGTCCAACCGCTTAGCGAAAAAGAACAGAATCGACCGCAATTAAAGGTCGGTTTGATGGCAAAGAAACAGTAACCGGTCGTATTGAATACGGCCGTTTTAACCAACATTAATATTTAAGCATTAGGAGAAATATATGGATTTAAATTACACCCCTGAGGATCAAGCATTCCAGCTAGAGGTGCGCGAATTTCTACGGCAGAACTACCCGAAAGATATTCAAGATAAAGTAGCCAATGGTATTGCGCTTAAAAAAGACGATTATGTTCGTTGGCAAAAAATTCTGGCCAAACAGGGTTGGGTCGCACCAGGCTGGCCTGAGCAACACGGTGGCCCCGGATGGACACCCGTACAAAAATACATTTTTGATGAAGAGTGTGGCGCCGCAAACTGTTTAAGAACCGTCGCTTTTGGCCTCGTTATGTTGGCACCTGTACTAATGAAGTACGGCTCTGACGAACAACGTGAAAAGTATTTAGCCGATATCTATAACAGTGATGTTTGGTGGTGTCAGGGTTACTCAGAGCCCAATGCCGGCTCCGATTTAGCGTCTCTACAAACGAAAGCGGTAAAGCAGGGCGATCACTACATCGTGAACGGTTCTAAAACATGGACGACGCACGGCCATTACGCCGACAAAATGTTTACCCTCGTACGAACAAGCCAGGAAGATAAAAAACAAAAAGGCATTAGCTTTTTGTTAATTGACATGGATGCCCCCGGCGTATCGACGTCTCCGATCGTGACCATCGACGGTATGCACGTAGTCAACCAGGTGTTTTTAGAAGACGTCAAAGTGCCGGTCGAAAACCTGGTTGGTGTAGAAGGCGAGGGCTGGACGATTGCGAAATCATTATTGATGCACGAACGCACATATATCGCACAGGTCCCGCGTTCTAAAAAGCAAATTGAACGCTTGAAAAAAATCGCATCCGAAGAACGTTATAACGGTAAACCGTTGATTGAAGATCAGAGCTTTAAAGCAAAAATTTCTGCCGTTGAAATTGAATTAATGGCGCTTGAAATGACTAACCTTCGAGTGTTGTCAAAAATATCAGCCGGCGAAGCACCGGGGGCAGAATCATCGCTACTTAAAATTAAGGGCACCGAAGTACAACAAGCCATTACTGCTTTATTAATGGAGGCGGTTGGCTATTACGCATTCCCTTATAACAAAGTAACCATGACACAAGGCTGGCAAGAAGAGCCAATTGGTCATGAGCAGGCAGCGATGCTAGCACCACATTATTTCGATTGGCGTAAATCGTCCATTTATGGCGGTTCAAACGAGATTCAAAAAAACATCATGGCGAAAGCCGTATTAGGCCTTTAGGAGATAATCAATGAATTTGGAATTATCAGAAGAAATGGTCATGTTGCAAGACGCATTAAATAAATTTTTGCAAAACGAATATGACTTTGAAAAACGCCAGCAAATTAGCCGTAACGGCATTGGCTATAAAGAAGAAAATTGGCAGAGTTTTGCTGATATGGGTTTATTAGGCGTACCGTTTGAAGAGCAATACGGCGGCTTTGGCTTTGGCCAAACCGGCCTGTGCGTTGTGATGGAAGCGATTGGCAAAGGTCTGGTATTAGAGCCTTATTTGTCGTCTGTCGTACTAGGCGGCCAATTAATTCAACAAGCCGGTAGCGAAGCGCAAAAAGAAGCCTTATTACCGCTACTAGTTGGTGGTGAGTTAAAGCTCGCGTTTGCTTACGTTGAACGTCAAGCGCGTTACAACTTATCAGACGTTGAATGTCGCGCTGAAAAGAAGGGCGAGCAATTCTCATTAAGCGGTTCTAAATCAGTCGTTTTCAACGCTGAAACGGCCGATAAAATCATCGTGGCAGCAAGAACCAGCGGCGACAACATCAGCGAAAAAGGTATTTCACTTTTTATTGTTGATAGCAAAGCAGCAGGTATGCAAGCGAGGCATTATGAAACATTTGATGGCTTACGCGCATCAGAACTCAGTTTTGATAATGTGGTATTAGACTCAGACGCCTTACTGGGCACAGTAGACGAAGCGTACCCGATTATTGAGTCCGTTATCGACTCTGCGGCCGCCGCCATCTGTGCTGAAGGCGTAGGTGTGGTTTCTGAATTGCGTCAGAAAACTGTCGAATACCTAAAAACACGGAAGCAATTCAATCAGGCTATTGGTAATTTTCAAGTTCTCCAGCACCGCGCCGTAGATATGTTTATGGCTGAAGAGCAGATGCGTTCATTATCGTACTTAGCGGCGATTAAAGTCACCGAAGGCGAGCCAGTAGGTCGGGTAAAAAGCGTATCTGCCGCGAAAGTTTACCTCGGCGATGCCCGCGCAACCGTTGGCGAGCAAGCAGCCCAGTTACACGGTGGTATTGGCGTAACGGACGAACTAGACGTAGCGCACTACGTAAAACGCTTAGGCATGTTGAATGCACTATTTGGTGATCGCGACTACCATTTACAACGCTTCAGTCAAGCCTGATTAAGGCGCTGCTTTGTTAAAAAAAATAAACGCTCTGCAGTATCCCATTTCGTCAAAACCAGAGTTTGGCGTACCACTGGAAGTATCGGAAGGCATCTTTTTATTAAAGATGCCTATTCCGTATGCTTTAGATCATATCAATCTTTGGTTATTACGCGATAACTCAGGATGGACGATCGTTGATTCTGGTTATTATAGCGAGGAGGCGGCGGCTCTTTGGGATAAGGTACTAACTGGTTTTTGCGATAACCAGCCGATACAAAAAATAGTCATCACGCACTTCCACCCTGATCACGTGGGTATGGCGCAATGGTTGGCGAACAAAACCATGGCTCCCATTCATATGAGCCAGATTGAATACTTAACGGCCCATATGGCTTGTCAAACGCATTCAGAGCCTCAGAAAGCATCCCGTCAGCAGTATTTTAAGCGTTTTGGATTAACGCAAGAACAGCTTGAAGGCTTACAGGGCAGAATCGGCGGTTATGTCAATGGCGTACCCGAAGCCCCAATTACCTACAACCGCATGGTCGATACGGAGTCACTTTCTATTAATAATGAAACGTGGTCTTTATTGCAATTCAGCGGCCATAGCCCAGGGCATATTTGTCTGTTTAACGCTGAACGTAAAATACTCATTTCAGGTGATCAAATTTTACCGAGTATTTCACCTAATATTAGCGTTAACTTTAATGAAACTGAGGCCGACCCCTTGGCAGACTATTTATCCAGCCTGGCAAAGCTGGCAACATTGGATAAGGATACTCTCGTATTACCAGCACACGGTCGTACATTTATCGGCGTTCAAGAAAGAAGTAATACACTCACACAGGGCCATTTAGATTCATTAGAGCAATTACGTGCCTTTTGCCAGACACCGAGAACGGGTCTTGAAGTAATAGAAGAAATGTTCGGTAACCGCCTCAGTATATTTAATTTATCGCTCGCTACCGGCGAGGCGATGGCGCACTTAAATTATTTAATCGGAACGGCTGAAATATCTCGCTCTGACGAAACCGTTTACCACTATAAAACCAACTAAATTAACATAGGATTTACGATGAGCGACTACGTAAAATACAGCAGCATGTCGGAAGGAGACGCGTTTCTAGACCCGCCACCTTCTTTTCAAGTAAGCCAGGATGTTGTAGATAAATATATCAAATCAACCAATGACTTAACGAAACAACTTAAGGTAAAAGATAACGAAGGTGACAGCGTTGCGCCGCCGATGTTAGCCGCCGTTTACGTCATTGACGCACTGCGTACCCGAGTCGGTCCTCCAGGTGGCATACACGCCAAGCAAACATTCAAATTTCATCGCCCAGCAAAAATTGGTGAGACTTTATTTACCTCTGCAACGGTACTCAGGCTGTATCAAAAAAAAGAGCGTAACTACGTCGAAATGACCACCGAAACGCTCAATCAGCACGGTGACTTAATAACAACGGGCTTAATTACTCGAATTTGGGGTAAAGAATAATGACGACACCATTAGAAAACTATAAGGGCCTCTCCGTAGGCGATCAGCTACCTGAACTAATTCAATTCGTAGACCAGGCGATGATAGACGCGTATGCCGATGCCTCTGGCGACGTCAATCCCCTGCATATCGACCCTGAATTTGCAAAAACCACTTTTTTTGGCCGAACCATTGCGCATGGCTTATTAACTCTGGCATTTGTTTCGCGTGTTTTATCTGAGTGGAATTGGGATGGCTGGGCGTATGGCGGTGAGCTAGACGTTGCTTTCCTTGGCCCTGTCTATCCCGGCGATGAAGTTCGAGTAAGCGGCGTAATTGAGTCTATAGAACAAACAGAAGAAGGTGTTTTTGCCCGTTGTAAATTGAGCTGTTATTGTGCGGAAAGGGCCGTAGTTAAAGGCACCGCCGTGTGTCAAATATTATAAGGAATAATCATTATGAGTTATAGAAAAACCGGTGCGCTAGAAAAAAAAGGTGCTCAATGCTATCACCCCATTGAAGTGGCCAGTCAGGCAGAGATCATTGAGATTCAGGAAAAAAAACTGCAACAACAAATGGCTTATCTGGCTGAAAATTCAGCCTTGTACCAACAGAAATTTGCTGATGCTGGTATTAAATTCGAAGATATCAAAACCATTCAGGATCTTACGAAAATTCCTTTTACCGTTAAACAAGATTTAAGGGATAGCTTACAAGCCGCGCCACCGTTTGGTTTACATCAAGCAGCAGATTTATCTGAAATAGTACAAATGCAGGCCTCATCAGGCACAACGGGTAGCCCCGCTTACGTCGCGCTGACCGAGAATGATATTGAAATGTGGAACGAGCTTAGCGCGCGAGGCTTCTTTGCCTGCGGCGTAGAGCCGGGCGATTTCGTATTACACGGCTTTTCAATGAGCAAAGGCTTTGTTGGTGGCATTCCATGCGTACAGGCGATTCAATATATGGGCGCTATCGACATTCCTGTAGGCGCCGACGGCGGCGTAGATCGTTTACTTCGCGCTTGTGATGACATTAAGCCGCGCGTAGTCATTGGTGCACCTAACTTCCTGTTACACGTTGCCGCTCTGGCGCCTAAAGTACTGGGTAAATCGGCGACAGAATTAGGCGTACAACAATTGATCGTTGGCGGTGAGCCCGGTGGCGGTATCCCCGCTATTCGTGAAGCACTTGAAGCCGCCTGGGGCGCAAAAGTATGCGAAATGATGGGCGGCACCGATTTGGGCGTTATCTACTGGGCCGAGTGCTCTGAACAGGACGGTATGCATATGATCTGTCAGGACCATATTATCGTTGAATTAATAAATCCCGAAACAGACGAAGTGATAGCGTTTGAAAAAGGTGTCACTGGCGAACTCGTGTACACCGCCATAGGTCGAGAGGCATCGCCCGTTGTACGCTTTAAGAGTGGTGACCATATTATCGTCACTGATACCGAATGCGGCTGTGGTCGTACGGGGCCCAAAATACGCTGCTTTGGTCGCACCGACGATATGCTGATCGTTCGTGGCATCAACGTTTTCCCATCGGCTATTCAGGATCTGGTATTACAAATGCAGCCCGACACCAATGGCGTTATGCGCGTCTTAGCCGACTTTGACGGCCATACCACGCAGCAGAACCTCAAAGTGCTGGTTGAGCGCGGCGCGGGTCGAGCAAGCAATCAGGACACCGAACTGGTCGAAAAAATACAACAAACCATTCGTAACTCACTCTCATTTAAAGCAAAAGTGATCGTTGTAGATACGGATATTTTCGAAAAACCAGGGGTCGCGAAAGTGACATTGACGCTGCGTCAAACACCTGATTTCCTTTAATTTAACTCATATTGATGTTTAAACTATGTCCATTTTAAAAACCACAGTAAACACTCAAACGGAAAGTTTTATCGCCAATCGCGATCATTACTTAGAACGCATTAAAGATTTACAGCAACGTCGCCAACGCGCTCACCTGGGCGGGCCAGAAAAAGCACGTAAACGGCATACCGAACACCGTGAGCAAATATTGCCGCGTGACCGTATTCGTTTATTGATCGACCCCGGCTCACCTTTTTTTGAACTCGGCGAACTAGCCGGAGATAACTTAGCCGAAGGCACAGCAATAGGCGCCAGCTTAATTACCGGCGTCGGCATCGTTAATGGCCGTCAGTGCATGATTATTGTTAATGACGCGACGGTAAAGGGCGGTACTTATTACCCCATGACCTGTAAAAAACACGTCCGTGCACAGAAATTTGCCATCCAGCACCGACTACCCTGCATCACCATGGTGCAAAGCGGGGGCGCGTTCTTACCCGAGCAGGAAGGTATTTTTCCCGATGAAGGTATGTTCGGTAGCATCTTTGTTAATCAGATTGAAATGTCTGCCGATGGTATTCCGCAAATTGCCATCGTTTTTGGTTCATCAACGGCAGGTGGTGCTTATATTCCCGCCTTATGCGATGAAGTCGTCATCATCAGAGGCAAAGGCTTTATGTATTTAGGCGGCCCTCAACTGGTACTGGCGGCCACCGGTGAAGTCGTCGGGCACGAAGAACTGGGCGGCGCAGAAATGCACTCCGGCGTCAGTGGTGTAACCGATCATATCGCCGAGGACGACGCGCATGGCCTCAGTATGGCGCGTGATATCGTGCGAAACCTGGGCAACTTGCCGACACAACGTTGGGACGTAGCTCAATCCGCAGAGCCGCTTTATCCCATCGAAGACATTTACGGCATCGTCAATAAAGATACCAAGATCCCAACGCATAACAGGGAAATTCTTGCGCGACTCATCGACGGTAGTAACTTTGATGAATTTAAAGCCAAATACGGCGACACCCTGATGTGTGGCTTTGCCAAAATTCACGGTTTTGAAATTGGCATTCTCGCTAATGAAGGCGTAATGTTCAGCGAGTCCGCTAAAAAGGGCGCTCACTTTATTAACCTATGTTGCCAGCGCGACATTCCTCTGTTATTTATCGCAGACGTTCCCGGCTTTATGGTCGGCGAGCACGCAGAACGCGGCGGTATTGCAAAGGACGGCGCTAAATTCATTACCGCCATGTGTTCGGCAAAAGTACCTAAATACACCCTTATTACCGGCGGTTCATACGGCGCAGGTTATTTGGCCATGTGTGGCCGACCCTTTAAGCCGAACGCCATGCTGTCCTGGCCGTCTGGCCGCTCTGGCATTATGGGGCCAGAACAAGTGGCTAATACCTTAGCAACCGTGCGTGAAGACATTCTTACCCGTGAAGGCAAAAGCTGGACCGAAGAAGAGCGCGAAGAATTCAAAGCGCCACACCGTAAGCGCTTTGAAGATTCCGAAGGGGCCTATAACTTTGCTTCTAAGCTCTGGTACGACGCAGTTATTGACCCAACAGAAACGCGCGAAGCACTCGCTCTATTACTAGACCTGGCCGGACGCTCTCCTAAAATTGAAACTAAATTTGGTGTATTCAGACAATGATTAAACGAATTCTTATCGCAAATCGCGGCGAAATCGCCTGCCGTATTGCACGTACTTGTCGCCGATTGGGCATTGATGCGGTTGCCGTCTACTCAGACGCCGATAAACAAAGCCGTCACGTCAGAGAAATTGGCCACGCCGTGGCTATTGGTGGCGCCGCTGCAGCTGACAGTTACCTGAATATTGACAAGGTGATTGATGCCGCTATCAACCATGGCTGCGACGCTATACACCCCGGTTATGGCTTTCTATCTGAAAACCCGGATTTTGCCGACGCAGTCGAAGAGGCCGGGCTAACTTTTATTGGCCCGCGTGCGGATAGTTTGCGCCGTTTTGGCGATAAATCGGCAGCTAAAAAAGAAGCCATCAATGCACAAGTACCGGTTATTCCAGGTAGCGATGGCAAACTCAACGATCCCGCCGCTATCGCAGAGCTGGTCAAAGCAATGACACCGCCAGTTATGCTTAAAGCCGCAGCTGGCGGTGGCGGTAAAGGCATGCGTGTATTGAATGACTTTGCCAATTTAGACGCCGATATCGCTGCGGCGATGAGTGAGTCACTGCGTTCTTTTTCTGATGATTCATTACTCATTGAGAAATGCATCAATAATGCGCGTCACGTTGAAGTGCAGGTCGCTGGTGATGGTGAAGGCAATGTCGTGCATTTATTTGAGCGCGAATGCTCCTTACAAAGGCGTCATCAAAAAGTCGTTGAAGAAGCGCCTGCTATTTTCTTAAGCCCAACTTTAAGAACAACGCTACTCACCGATGCTTGCCGTTTAGCAAAGCAAATAAACTTTAGAGGTCTGGGCACGGTTGAATTTTTGGTGCTAGGCGACGAACATTACTTTCTGGAAGTAAACCCAAGGCTGCAAGTCGAGCACCCGGTAACAGAAATGATTACTGGATTAGATCTGGTTGAACTACAAATACGTATCGCACAAGGTAGTGGTTTTGGTTTCGTGCAAGACGATGTAACGGCAACAGGTCACGCCATCGAAGTGCGCCTGTACGCAGAATCGCCAGCGCAAAACTTTATGCCAGCAACCGGAACCGTTGATTTTATTCAGTTCCCACAACAACACCTACGTGTTGAGTCGGGTGTCGATAGCGGCGACGAAGTTTCTTCTTATTACGACCCAATGGTCGCCAAATTAATTGCCGATGGTGCGAACCGTGCCGAAGCACTGGAACGCCTGCAAAAAGGCGTCAGCGATACGGTTATTTTCGGCCTCGATAACAACCGCAACTTCTTACAGCAGTTATTACGCGACCCAGACGTAATTGCCGATAATATTGATACCGGTACATTAGACCGTTGGTTAACGGGGTACTCAGAAACGAGCGATTCTGAACAGCTAAAAAAACAGGCGGCTATCGCGGCAGTGCTATGGTTTGGTCAGTATAGAGAGGTCAGTTCAACTAACCCCTGGCTACGCGCAGATACCTTTAGTCACTGGGCGCTGTTATCACCCGATGACCGACCCATTTACACCTTTAACCTGGTGCAAGACGAGCAACAATGGAAAATCGCTTTCCTGAAGGTCGATAAAGATAACCTCGTCTCCGTTATGGTAGATGAACAACAATTTGACTTGCGTTTACAACCTCGCGGCGAGCTGAGTTATTTGGCTGAGTTTTCAGATGGCTGCGTGTCGCTTAGCGCAAAAGCCAGTGATGATTGCGTCTACATACACACCTTAGGCCAACAGAGCTGTTATCAGGTAGTACAAGTAGTTAGCGACAAACAAGGTGGTTCAGAATCAGCTAATAGCGTGACCGCGCCGATGATGGGTGAAATTATCAGCGTCAAAGTGAAAGAGGGCGAATCGGTCGAAGCGGGGCAGCTATTAATCGTGATGGAATCCATGAAAATGCAGTTACAAATTGAAGCCGTCAATGCCGGCGTAGTGTCCAGCATTCTTTGTAAAGCCGGCGATAACGTAGCGCGTGGCGCCGTTGTGGTTGAAGTAGATGCGCATGAATAGGTCACTGCGCGGCAAAGTGGCCATCGTTGGCGTAGGGCAGTCGCCTTCTGGCCGCGTACCTGGCAGAAGCCCGCTCGATTTAACCGCCGACGCAACGCTCAAAGCACTCGCCGATGCGGGGATGGATAAAAGTGAAATCGATGGCGTGTTAACCGGCAACGCTTTTGCTTCGTCGTTTCACCGTTTTAGCATCGCGCTCAGCGAATACTTGAACATTCAGCCCAGCTACTCAAATACCTTGCAGGTATCTGGCGCAACCGCAGGTGCAGCGGTTAATACCGCAGCAGCAGCCATTAACGCAGGCTTGGCCGATACCGTGCTGGTAGCCTGTGGCGACAGCCTGTTAAGCGGTATGACACCGGATATGGCGATAAGAGCGATGACCGAAAGCCGTGACCAGCAATACGAAATGCCATTTGGCATTCCAGTCGCCAACACCTTTGCGATGACCGCCCATCGGCATATGAAAGAGTTCGGCACAACGGCTGAACAACTGGCGCAAGTAGCCGTTACCTTTCGTGAGCATGCAAGCCGTACACCCGGCGCACAAAAAACCGACCTGATTACCATTGAAGACGTTCTAAATTCCAAAATGGTCAGCTCGCCGTACCATATGCTCGATTGCTCGTTAATTTCCGACGGCGCAGCCGCGTTGATTTTAACCTCAGCAGAAAGAGCGCACGAATATACCGATACCCCAATCTACATTCTTGGTGGTGGAGAGTATTACAGCCACGAACATATCTTTCTAATGCCCGAACTCACCCAAACGGGTGCCGTGCAATCAGCACAAAAAGCCTACGATATGGCCGGTGTTAAAGCCGCCGATATGGACGTAGCGGGTATTTATGATTGCTTTACCGGCACCTTATTGATGATGCTTGAAGACCTGGGCTTCTGCAAAAAAGGCGAATCAGGCGCCTTCGTACAAGATGGCAATATCACCTACGGCGGTAGCATTCCAACCAATACACACGGCGGCATGCTGTCTTATGCACACCCCGGCATTCCTGCCGCATGGTTTCATTTTGTAGAAGTGGTTCGCCAACTTCGCGGTAGTTGTGGCGAGCGGCAGGTCGCCGGTGCAGAAACGGGGATCGTTCATACCTTAGGCGCCGGCTTTTCAACCCAGGCAACAACGATTTTAGGTACGGAGAGCACGCTATGAGCGGTTTAACTACAGACGTATTACAAAAACCCTTACCCACGCCAGACGCCGATAGTCAGGCACTATGGGATGGCTTTAAAGATGGTAAATTGCTGTTGCAACACTGTAATGATTGCGGCCACGTGCAATATTATCAACAACGAATTTGCCGACTGTGCCAGTCAGAAAACCTGCAACACCGCGCAGCCAGTGGTAATGGAACCATACATTCTTACAGCGTGGTTTACCGAGCACCCGGCCCAGCGTTTAGAGACGACGTACCGTATGCCGTGTTGTTGATAGATTTAGCAGAAGGGCCAAGAATGATCAGTTCATTGGTCGGCAAAGACTTCGACGCGTTAGATTTTGACCTACCCGTTACTTTACAAACTGTAAAAATAAGTGATGACGTTTATTTGCCTTGCTTTAAATTAGTTGATTAATGGGTTTAGGGTAAAAGTTGTTTATGTAGTAGTGTATTGTTTGTAATCACGAATTTTTGATAGCTAAAAGGGAATGGATATTCCTGTTAATAACAAGTTAGTGTGTGAATGCACATGGACAACAGAAGAAAAGTCGAACCAAGAGCCATATATATTGGCTTAGCTACATTTTCAGTTTTATATATTGGGTTAATCATATTGGGTAACCTTTTTGGTGACCAACCATTCACTAAACTCGTTTGGCTGCAATTCATATTGCTTACCACGAGTGGTTATGTAGCTGGGAGAATTGCAAGATTAAACGGCTTGCTCAATGGTTTAATGGTAGGACTGGTATCACCCATCGCTCTTTCTATAGGTATGTCGCTAGCAACAATGCAAATTGATATAGCAACACAAGTATTTAGTGCTCTTGGCGTTTTCTGGCTAATTCAGTCGGTGGTTCTTTGTTCGCTGGGTGGGTTCATCTGGGATCTACAGGCAAAAATGACATCAAAAAAACCCTAACAACCATTTCAAAAAGGACGCGCGCCTTTCAAACTAAACGTTAGCCCTCAAGATGAGCACTGATATTGACCTTTACATAAAAGAGCTACGTCGCACAATCACTGTGGCTGGGCTCAATTATGAAATTTGGTGGGTTTATAAAGGTCAAGACACGAGGCCCATGTATGTCAAAACTATAAATAAATACGGGTTGTTCTTTGAAACATCTCTCCACGCCCATTTCGTTGCACTGATCGTCGAGCTTTACAGGCTATATGAAATAAGAAACGACACTTTCAATATTCCAAAACTATTAAAGATACTCAAGGCAGAGGGACTCTTACCCGAAGCCACACTGAAATTACTTGATGTTATATACAAAAATGAGGCTAGGCCACTTTGGCTCAAAGTAAACACCCTACGCAACAACGTATTCGCTCATCGATCTATAGCGCATACCCCCGAAAAAGCCTTCCAAAAAGCTGATGTAGCGCCAGCCGAACTTCGTGACTTGATGGAAGTAACCAAAAAGCTTCTCAACGAATTGACACATACTTGGGACAAAAGTACCCATGCTTTCAATCTTGGAGCACGTGAAGATGCGTTACGGTTGCTAGATGATTTCAAGGGGATGAAAAAATGCTAAAAAAATCATAATAAAATGATCTGCACAGGATTGAAGATACAAGCTAACTTGATAGTTGAAAATCATGTTGTTTTCGCTGCCGCGAGGGCGATCATTTCTTTTGCTTTCCCATCACCTAAAGGCATAAGTCTCATAACTGCGGATAAAAGACATCCGCCTATTCGACTAAAAGCTACGAACCAAAGAAAAGGGAACCCTGATCGCAACAATCAGTCATTTTTCGGGTTCGCGCTAAACTCGCTACGCTCAAACAACGCACTCTCTATTCCGAAAAAAAACTAATTGCTAACGCGATAAAGGGAAATTTTACGTGCCATGAAAGTAGCTGGATGCTTTTGATTTAAAATCCCTTTTAACTCACCGAAGAATAGCTGCTTTTTTCAAGGCTTTCCGCTGTGGCTGCCTGAGCCTGCTTTGTGGCGAGTTCCGCAGCGGTTGGAAAAAGTAGCTATTCTGAGGGCACCTTTAGGTGAGGTAGTGGGTGGCATTTTTCTGGTTACTCTTTTGTTGCTATAGACAAAAGAGTAACTCGCCCTTTAAGGTGAAACCTGATGTTGACTAATAAGGCTCTTCTTTAAGGTTCGTAGCAATAACGATTAATAATTCTCAGGCACAGAACAAGTTGCCAGATATAAGTTTTAAAAAGTAAGCTGTTCGTATTATTCGTGAGTTGCAAGAAGAATAATCTACTCATAGGTTAGTAAAGATTTTGACGTAATAGATATTACAAACCGTAAAAATCACTCTTGTAAAACACGTATTTCGTTTACGTTTTCTTTTCGTTTAGATTTATTTCTCTACATAAACCAACATTAATTCAAATTTCGTCTATATTATCACAGCTCTTCAACCCAATTTACGCCCCTCATAGCCCAGAAAATGAATGAATAAGACCCAAATACCATTTTTAGATGACAAAAAAAAAGTGATTGTTAGTATTCTAGATACCGCTATCAGTCATTTTAATTTTGAACAGAAAGAATATATAAAGATTAAAGCGATGCTAATGAAAATCGTTGAAAATCCAGATTATGCCAATTTTGGACTCAATGATGTCGTTGCATTAACGAATAAAATGATTGCTAAAGTAGCTGATCACTCAGGTTATGTCATTGTAAATCCGCAGCAAAAGAAAAAGACTGATTCGTTATCAATCTTTGAAGAAGAGTATATTGCTGATAACGTCCGACAAACCGAAAACTCTACTGCTAAGTATAAAGAAAAACTTATATCGCTTTCGACGCTTCTTTCAGCACTCATCTCAGCAGAAGAAATAGAAACGTTTAGAATTCAAATTAAAAATGCAAAGTTTGGCCCACTAACTGGCTCTAAAATTTCTGCAACAACAGCTGATATTGAAAAGTCTCTAGTCCAGCGGCTGATTGAAATATATCTCATAAAAATTACTGAATATTTAGAAAAGACTCCTGATTTATTTTACGAAGACATACTCATGGCTGATGGTAAAAGCCGACAGATTGATAACAGAAAAAGATTTGGGGAAAAACTATTTAAGGTAACGACTATAACGGAGTTTCTCAGCCTTAAAGATATTGTTGAGCGTAAGTTCGAATCCCTTACTAAGAAAGAGTCTCCTACAGCCAAAGATAACAGCTGGTTTTTTTGGCGGAAAAAGAATTAAAGAGGACGGGGCATCTTCTATTATGGTGACTGAGTACATTTCCTGAGAACACTTAACAACGGCGTGCTTTAGTTACCTGGCAAAACACCGCTTATTTAACGACCATACCCCTAAGGTCTTTTATCAATTCATCAGCTGGATTGTCGCTGGTTAATTCACTTTCTGGTATGGTGATGCCTTTTTGACAAGCAGGTCGTTCTGCTAGTTGATCTATCCAGCGTTCCAGGTGTGGTAAGCCTTCGACGCTTACCCCCGACCAGTTATGTATTCTGACCCAGGACCAGTTGGCGATATCGGCGACGCTGTATTCATCGGCCAGATATTCGTGATCTTTTAAATGGCCATCTAGCACGCTACATAATCGTCTGACTTCGTGTTGATAACGGTCTATAGCGGCGGGGATTTTTTCTTCAAAGTAGCGATAAAACACGTTCGCCTGTCCCATCATTGGACCAATACCGCCCATCTGAAACATCAGCCATTGCATGGCCTGCCAATAACGCGTTGGATCTGTGGGCATGAGTTTTCCGCTTTTATCGGCGAGATAAAGCAAAATAGCGCCAGACTCGAAGATCGTTAAGTCATTATTATCTCGATCAACGATAACGGGAATTCTTCCATTCGGGTTTAAGGCAAGAAACTCGGGCGTTTTTTGCTCATTCTCAAACAAATGAATTTGATGTACCTGATAGGGCAGCTGTAGTTCTTCCAGAGCGATGGTGACTTTGTGCCCATTCGGTGTTGCTGAGGTGTAAACATCAATCATTGCCGTCTCCTTTGGTCAATCAAGCTTTTAACTATACTTTAATTATTAATGCTTAATTATTGATCTTCAATACGACTTTGGCATCCCCAATACGCGTTCGGCAATATAGCATAAGGCTAACTGTGGACTGATCGGTGCAATACGTGGAACCATGGATTCACGCAGGTAACGTTCAACGTGAAATTCTTTCGCGTAACCGAAACCACCGTGTGTCATGACCGCTGTTTCGCAGGCGTGAAAGCCAGCTTCCCCAGCGAGGTATTTAGCGGCATTGGCCATTGCGCCGCAGGGTTGATCATTATCGTATTGCCAGGCGGCCGACATCACCATTAACCACGCGGCTTCTAACTCTGCCCAACAAATGGCCAAGGGGTGCTGGATACCCTGATTTTGACCGATAGGGCGGTTGAAAACGATACGTTCTTTGGCGTAGTTTTTTGCTTTTTCTAGCGCCACTCGACCCAAGCCGATGGCTTCACCAGCGATCAGTACGCGCTCCGGGTTCATACCGTGCAGGATGTATTTAAAGCCTTCGCCTTCTTCACCGATACGGTCTTCTATAGGAATTTCTAAGCCATCGATAAATAGTTCGTTTGAATCGACCGCTTTACGGCCCATTTTTTCTATTTCATGAACCTCGATCTTGCTGCGATCAAAGTCGGTATAAAAAAGACTGAGGCCGTGTGATGGGTTTTTTACCTCTTCTAGCGGCGTTGTACGCGCCAGTAATAAAATCTTATCGGCCACCTGCGCGGTTGATATCCAGACTTTTTGGCCATTGACGACGTACTTATCACCTTGACGAACGGCCATCGTTTTAAGCTGCGTGGTATTAAGACCGGTATTAGGTTCGGTGACGCCGAAACACGCTTTTTCACGGCCTTCTGCCATCGGCCTTAACATACGGTGTTTTTGCTCTTCAGTACCAAACACAACCACGGGATTGAGGCCAAAAATATTGATATGTACGGCTGAAGCACCCGACATACCCGCGCCAGATTCTGCAATGGTGCTGGCCATAATGGCCGCTTCGGTAATGCCTAAGCCGGAACCACCATACTCTTCGGGGATACAAATACCAATCCAGCCACCATCGGCCATGGCCTGATAAAAATCGTGCGGAAAACCGCCTTCTTTATCTCGTTTAAGCCAGTAATCATCGTCGAAAGGGGCGCATACCTTTAAGATTGATTCGCGAATCGAGTTTTGTTCGTCTGTGTAGGAAAAGTTCATAAGTTTATGTTGCTAAATGATTGATTATTTTAATATTAATGGGCTTTGATTAAATAATACCCGCTTCAAGTCCAGCTGCCATAAACAAACCAAGTTCTTCACACTGTGCGATGAACTCTTCTTGAAAATCGCCCCGGCATATCAAGGGTTGCTGCACTATTTTCCAGCGCAAGCCGGTTAAGATAGATTCAATTGCACGCCGAGTACCGGTTCCATCATTACCCGCGCGAATAACAATCGCACAGGGCAGGGCATCGGTTTTATCAATACAGGAATAATAGTTACGATCAAAAAAATCTTTTAATGCACCACTCATATAACCCAGGTTCTCGGGTGTGACTAAAATAACCGCATCGGCATTAAGTACATCCTCAGCCACTGTTTCAAGCGCTGGAATGTACTTAACCTCGACCTGTTCAACGCTTTCATCATTAGCACCGTTCAGCAAGGCCTCCAGCATTCGCTGGATATTTGGCGATGGTGCGTGAGCAATAATGAGTAAGCGTTTATTTTTACCCATTATTATCTAGTAAATCAATTATTTACGAGGTTTATCTAATGTTATCTGCATTTCTTTAAAGCGTTCTATTTCTTCTGAACTGTAACCCGCATCAGTTAAAATTTCTGCATTATTTTCACCGTATTGTGGTGGACGAAATTTAAATGCGCCCGGTGTGCGAGACATTTTAATCGGTATGCCGGTACCACTATAATCGCCTGAGCGTATCACCATATCTCGTGCAATGGTTTGCGGATGTTGAAGTGCGTCTTCAACCGTTTGTACCGCACCTGCAGGAATACCTTTGCTCATCAACTGTACGGTCATCGCTTTGCCATCCCTGTCGGCGAGTAAGTCTTCCAGAATAATCCGTAGTGCCGCTCTATTCTTTGCTCGAACCGCATTGGTCATAAAACGCGGGTCTTGTGCAATCTCTGGCTGGCCTAATTCTTTACATAGACCAGCAAACTGACGGTCATTACCGATACCTAAAAACAAGTCTCCGTTTGCGGTAGGGAATAGGTCATACGGCGTAATATTCGGATGCGCGCTGCCCAGACGTTTTTGTGGCTTACCATCAAGAAACCAGTTCGCCGCGTGAGGGTGAATTAGACTAACCGCGGTATCGTATAAACTCACTTCAATTGATTGTCCAAGGCCCGTTTGTCCGCGTTCATACAGGGCTAATAACACACCAATCACTGAATTCATGCCGGTGGTTAAATCAACAATTGGCACGCCCATTCGAACCGGCGGGCGATCTGGGTCACCGTTAATGCTCATCAGTCCGGAAGTGGCTTGTGCGACCGCATCATAACCTGGAAAACCAGCATAAGGGCCGGTGCTACCAAAACCCGTAACCCGACAATGAATTAACTTAGGGAATTTTTTCTGCAACACGTCCTCAAAACCAATACCCCATTTTTCTAGCGTGCCGACTTTAAAGTTTTCAACCAGTACATCGGCGTCTTCCAATAGGCGGAATAAAATACCGTGTGCTTCTGTTTGCCTCATATCCAGAGCGATACACTTCTTATTACGGTTTACGCCGTCGTAATACGCGCTACCACGTTCGTGATATGGAGGTCCCCAGCCGCGCGTTTCATCGCCCGCAGGTGGTTCTACTTTAATCACATCTGCGCCGTGATCAGCCAGTATTTGAGTACACAAAGGGCCACCCAATACGCGCGAAAGATCAACGACTTTTATACCGTCTAATGAAGATTTCGACATTTAAAGCACTGCCTCTGTACCTAATATGGTTGTCACCTGGCTAGACAACACGCCGCCGTTACCATGAACTAAGGCGACTTCAGGATTTTCAACCTGACGAGCACCACAACCACCACGTAATTGCTGAATCGCTTCGATAAGAATGAAAATGCCGTACATACCGGGGTGAACGCATGAAAGACCACCACCGTTGGTATTAACCGGCAAAATTCCACCCGGTGCAATATTACCATTGGCAACAAATGCTCCGCCTTCACCTTTGGCGCAAAAACCGAGGTCTTCGAGGAACAAAATCGTGTTGATGGTAAAGGCATCGTATAGCTCGACGACATCAACGTCGTTTTTAGTCAAACCAGCCATTTCAAAGGCGCGCTTACCTGAATCCACCGCGGCCGTTGTTGCCAGGTCTGGCATTTGGGTAATTTGACGGTGCCAATGTGCAGTGCCCGAACCTAGCATGTATACCGGTTTATTCGGGAAGTCTTTAGCGCGTTCGCTCGACACCATAATCACCGCGCCACCGCCATCAGTGACGAGACAGCAATCGAGCAATGAAAGAGGATCGCTGACCATTCTTGCATTTAAAACGTCCTGACGCGTTAGATCATCGCGCGCAAAGGCCGCCGGATTCAGTTGTGCCCATTTACGCGCAGCAACGGCTACGTCTGCCATTTGTTCGCGCGTGGTGCCGTATTGGTGCATATGTCGAGCCGCCGCCAGTGCGTACGAACTAATCGGGTAGCGCGGCTTATAAGGCGCTTCATAAATTTGCTGCTCGGACATGGTGGCAAGTTTTCCACCGGCTGTCCGTTGGTTACTGCCGTAACAAATTAAAGCGACTTCACAAAGGCCGTTTTTAATCGCCATTGCCGCATTCAGGGTATGCGCAACAAAAGACGAACCACCCACCATGCTGCCATCAGAAAACCGCGGCTTAATGCCTAAATACTCAGCGGTGCTGAGCGTGGGCATAAAGTGGTAAGACGAACCAGTAAATAAACCATCAACGTCTGATAACTTTAAACCAGCATCATCAAGCGCGTTATGCGTGGCTTCTGCCAAAATATCTAACGGCATTCTGCCGGGTGCTTCACCACAACCTGCTAAACCAACGCCTACTATAGCGGACGAACCTCTTAATTCATGTGACATCTGTTAAACCTCCTGTGCCGGCGTAAAAACCACAAAAGGCTCGTCACCATCATTGTTAATCGAGGCGCATACTTTCGCGCCAATTTTTACTAGTTCAGAATCAATACCTTCAACCCGACTCATCAGCCTTGGGCCTTCTTCGAGCGTAATAAGACTGACGTTATAATTGCCGCCGCGTTCGGGTTTACGTCGAATGGTCGTTGTTGAGTACACTTCGGCTTTACCTGAAAGCGCTTGCCATTTGAGATCATAGCTACCGCAATGTGGACAAACCACGCGTGGAAAGAAATGAAATTCACCGCAGGCCTGGCACTTGGGTAAGGAAAAATTCTGCTGTCTTAAATGATCAAGATAGACTTGATCGGGGCCGGGACCGGCAAATTTTGTGTTATTTGAAGTCATACAACTGTCTCCTGAATGGGTTTTATGCTGGATTCTGAATTGTGCAAAATTCTAACACTTGTTATATTATGATTCTATAAATTTCTAAGATTTAAGCGCCGCCAGAACTTATTAATATCAATTAGGAGCACACAATAACAATGAAATCCATACAGGAAAAGATGCGGCCAAACGGCTGTTTTGGATGCGGGCAAGACAACCCGTTTGGTTTGCAAATTGAAAGTCACTGGGAAGGCGAGGAAGTGGTTTGCAGGTGGACGCCACAAGACTACATGATCGGCCCACCTGACTGCTTATACGGCGGTATTTCGGCCAGTTTAATTGACTGTCATTCCGTCAACACCGCGTTGTCATACGCGCATAAACTAGCGGGGAATCACGACATTTACGACCGCAGTATTCAAATGGTAACCGGCAGCATGAGCATTCGCTACGTGAAGCCAGTGCCGATGGCAGAAGTAGAACTGCGCGCTAGCGTTGAAAAGGTCGAAGGTAGAAAATACAGCATTAAAACGGTTCTTAAAAGCAATGGCGTCACTTGCGTTAGCGGTGAAGTGCTAGCTATTAGGCTTAATAATGCCAACAGCTAAAACTTATTTTAAAAAGAGCCGTCACCTTCCTAATTTAACCAGGCTACCGATGTGTTGGAATACCATGACGATGCCGAGTCGGTGCTTAAGCGTTACTTCAAAATGAGTTTTTTATGCGGATTAAATTCCTCATTATGATGAAAAAAGCTGGCACTAGTCCATGCATCAGTCAAAAACGTTGAGGTGAGAGATTTTAAATTAGCATGATTAAATCAACTTATATTATCTAATATTTAAACTTAAGTATTTTCTAACACTTGGTAGACAGCTCTCCATTATCCTGATTAAATAACTAACATTCGTTTAAGCTAATATTAAACTAATACTATTATCTCGTAAAAACTTTGGGCACAACGTAATGGAGAAGGAATGATGGGAAATGTAGATATATTGGCAATACCTCCACTGGGGTCACATGAACTTGGTACGGAAGCAATTCCTGCCGACCACTATTCATCTCAAGAGTTTTTTGAGCTTGAGAAAGAACATATTTTTAAAAAAACCTGGTTACTCGCTGCGCGCGAGAGTAACGTGGCTAAACCCGGTGACTACGTTACTTTTTTTATTGATGCGTTAGAAACATCCATCATTATCACCCGAGGGCAAGATCAGCAATTAAGGGCTTTTTATAATGCCTGTACTCACCGCGGGGCATACTTATTAAACAAGCCTTGCGGGCATACTAAATTTATGACTTGTGGCTTCCACGGTTGGGTTTTTAACCTTGAGGGTAAGTTGGTAAATGTACCTAGCGAAGAGTTGTTTGCCGACTTTGACAAAGACAAATTACCCCTCCGAAGTATTTCTATTGATACCTGGGGTGGCTTTGTTTTTATAAACCTTGACCCAGAGCCCGAGCATGATCTGCATACTTACCTACAGCCCTTGGGCGAGGCCTTTGATAAATATTTAGGACATTCCGACTGGTCTTGGAGCTATGGTTGGCGCTCTAAGTTTAAATCCAATTGGAAATTATTAGTTGATGCGCAAATTGAAGGGTATCACGTAGACCAAACTCATATAAACACCATAGCGGGGGCAATCCCTGGCTGTAACGCACCGGCTGAAGTTTACCCGGATAGTATCGGAGTACCGGCAAAAATTAGCGCGTATCTGCCGGAAAAAATTCTCGGAGTGCAAACCGATGTAGCTCTATTATCAGCTAAACATGGCGCAACGTCGTTATACACTAAATCAGAAAATGAGTTTAAAGCTGAAAAAGGCGAAGGCGTGCTCAATGAAACACATCCTCTTTGGATCTTTGACGCCTACTTGTTGTTCCCAAATGTCGTGTTATTTATTCAAAAAGGTCAAATTTTATTACAACGCACCATCCCAATTAGTCCGAATGAGTGTTACTGGGAAGTTGATTTCTTCCATACTGGCGAAATTCAAGACTTTGGGCAGTTATTTAATTCTGAACAAGGCCGAATTCAAATTAGAGACGTGTTAACTGAAGACCTTTACACCGCTGAAGGTATTCAAATGAATTTTAATGCCGGCGCCCTAAAAGAAGTACAAATCAACAGACAAGAAATACCGATTCGAGCTTATTACCACCGTTTAATGGCTGCGATGAAAGGCAAAGGAGCAAACAAATGAGTAATATCATAAACCGCCCTGATATAAGTGACGCGCTCGCCGAAATTGACGCATGGAGTTTAGCGACAACTGAGGACAGGTTAGTTAAACGCATGAACAGTAGCATGGAGGAAATTAATCGTTTTTATCTTCTAATGGCGCCTAAATTACCGGCCATAATTGACTATTTAAATCAATTTAAGCTCTCTGACTTAAGCGAAGAAGACCTAAAGCTATCCCGTGCTGCACTAGCCATGTGTGAAGTGGATAATGCGGTAAACAAGTGGAAAAAACCCACCCTTTCGACCGGTATCGATACGTTAAGAATGACGAAGAAAACTGGTTTTAATGATAGGGCTACCTTATGAGTGGACGCTTAGCAGGCAAAGTTGCATTAATTACAGGGACAGCAGGTGGCCAAGGCCGTGCAGCAGCTGAATTTTTTGCTGCTGAAGGAGCAAAAATTGTTGGCTGTGATGTCAAAGTGGACGAGAGTGAAGAAACGCTTCGCCGTGTTGTTGAGGCGGGCGGCGAAATGGTTAGCCGCATTGTTGACCTTGGTGATGAGAATGAGGTTAAAGCATGGATTGATTTTGCCGTAGAGACCTATGGCGACTTTGATATTCTGTATAACAATGCATCCGCCGTTCGTTATGGCAAGATTGATCAATTCACGACCGAGGATTGGCACTGGTTGATACGTAATGAATTAGATTTAGTTTATTACGCGATTAAACACGCGTTTCCGGTAATGAAACGGCGGGGTGGCGGCTCTATTATAAATACCGCCTCAGCTGCTGGAGTGATCGGTTCGACATTTGGCGGGCATATCCATCAATTTGCTCACTCCATGACAAAAGGAGGGGTTATCGCCATGACACGAACTTTAGCAGCAGAATTCGCAGATGCAAAAATTCGTGTTAATAGTATTTCGCCTGGTTTAATAGAAACACCTGCCTTCGCCGTGTTCCCTGATAAAGATTTATTAAAGAAAATGATAGCTGACATTATGGAATTACAGCTCATGAAAGTTTTGGGGCAGCCTGAAGATATCGCTTACTGCGCGTTGTATTTAGCATCAGATGAATCACGTTTCGCCACCGGACAAAACTTCTGTATCGACGGCGGCATCACCGCTGTTTAATGTATCCATCTTACATAAAGGAAAAACATGATTAAACTGTATCATATTCAAGCTGAAGGGGATCCATTTGGTGGTTCACGTAATGGTTGCAAGGCATTAATAGCGCTTGAAGAAGTCGGCGCTGCTTACGAAATTAACGCCTTAGACCGTATGTCCGAGTGTCGACCAGCGGATGCACCTTATCGCAAAATAAACCCTAATGGTGTCACGCCAACTATTGATGACAATGGTTTTGTTCTTTGGGAGTCTGGCGCTATTTTGCAATACCTTGCTGAGCAGAACCCTAGTGCAAATTTATTACCCAATGATCCGCAAAAGAAGGCTAAAGTCCAACAATGGGTTGCTTGGGAGGGTGCGAGCTATGCGCCTGCCTTACTTAATTTCTTTTTCGCTATGACTGCACCTGAGCCTGATGCGGCTGCTGTTGAGGCGACTAAGGCTGTTTTTATGGATACATTAGGCATACTAAACAATCAATTGGCGGGGCAGGATTATATATGCATCGACTACTCCATTGCCGATATTGCTAATGGCGCGATTACTTCGTTGTCATTTTTACTGGGCATAGATCTCACTCCTTATCCAAACATTCTAAACTGGCTAAAACACTTACGTCAAAGACCCGCATGGCAGGCTGCTGTAGCCGTTATGGCTGATATGGATGCAGGCAAAGAGCAAATTGGATAAATTAAATTTAGCACCTGGAGTCATCGGCTGAAAAGTCGCTACTATAAAAGAGGAAAGATGATGAGCAAGTTTGATTACACTGATTTAATTAATAATGAAACCGCGCAACAATCGCGAAGCATCTTTTGGGATCAGGACATCTATCAAGAAGAACTAAAGCAGGTATTCAACCGTTGCTGGCTCTTTTTAGGACATGATAGCCAAATACCTGAGGCGGGGGACTTCCTAAGAACCTTTATGGGCGAAGATGACGTAATCGTCGTCCGTGGTGAAGACTTGCAGGTAAGGGCATTTCTAAATGCCTGTTCACATCGTGGTAATAAGGTTTGCCATGCTGAATGGGGTAAAACCAAAAGCTTTACCTGCTCCTATCATGGGTGGTCTTATGACACCTCTGGGCACCTAGCGGCTGTTCCATTAGAAAAAGACATTTACGATAACTTAGACCGTAGTAAATTGGGCCTAGTTCCAGTCGCACGAGTGCAACATTACAAAGGGCTTATTTTTGGAACCTTTACAGAAGAGGGCCCTGACCTTGTCGATTATTTAGGTGACTCCACTTATTACTTAGATGTCTTCGCCGATTGCTCTCCAGAAGGAATGGAACTTATTGGTGCGCCATATCGGGTAGAAATTACTGGGAACTGGAAACTGCCAGTCGAAAATGCCATTGGGGATGGTTATCACGTGGCGTGGGCTCATGCTGGTGCCATGCGCGTTGTCGGCTCCATCGGTCAGGGCCGTTCAGAATCTGTATTGGGCATAGGCAAAGATAATACTGGGCTAGACAGCGACGGCCAAATTCAAGTGACCATTCCACCGCATACAATTCTTGCTACTTTAGATGGCCAGTCGGGCTACGCGTTGTATGACAACCCGGGGCCTTGCATTGAATATACCGAACAAAAACGTCCTAGCGTCGTCGAACGTTTAGGAGATGTGCGTGGTAATCAGTTGTATGGCTCGGAGATTCATATGGGTATTTTCCCTAACCTGCAGATCATTCAAGGTTTGAACCTACTTCGAGTAATACACCCTAAAGGGCCCGGCTCTTTTGAGGTAGCTACTTACGCAATGGTAGATAAAGCGGCGCCTGATGAAATAAAAGATATTATCGTCAAACATGTAGGCCAAACGTTTGGAACAGCAGGACTCTTAGAAGGTGATGATGGTGATTTTACCGAAGCTATTACCCACTCAGCTGCCGGTTATGCGACGCGTCAAATGAAAGGGTGGTTAGGAATGGCTGCGGGTCGAAAAGTGAATTGGGATGGCCCAGGTGATGCCTCACCTGGCATTGTAAACGAGCTGTGTCAGCGCGAATTTTATAAACAATGGCAGCGAACAATGATGGCTGAAACCGCTAACGATATATTGCCGGATCAAAGTATTAGCAAGGGGGGCCATAAATAATGGCCAAGCAAAAAATAATACCTGTTGGCAAAGATACGGAGATGGAAACCGCTTATCGAATTGAACGCTTTTTGACGGCTGAAGCCAGAACACTTGACGAAGAACGCTATGATGATTGGTTAGCCATGCTGGATGAAAGTATTATCTACAAGCTACCCATTCCAATGAATGATTATCGCCGTAATCGCCCTGGAAAAACGACGTTACGTGAAACCTTCATTTATGATGAGTCCTTTGAAAAACTTAAGCAACGTGCCGCGCGTGAAGACACGGGCATGGTTTGGCTAAATGACCCACCAACAAGACACATTCGTACAGTCACCAACATTGAATCATTTTTAACGGCTGAGGCGAATTTATATGAGGTGCGTAGTAAATTTACTTTACTACGGTCTCGTCGAGATCGAGACCGTGTTAGCCATACTGGATCACGTATTGACCTTATTAAGGAAACTGAAAATGGTTTCAAGATAATGTCCAGAACAATTTATTTACCTGAGCGACTGGTCATCGATAAAAACTTAAACATGTTTTTTTAAACCAATAATGAAAAACGACGCCATTTAGAGGCACTGTCAACACGGGGAACAATCATGACAACAAGAATGCAGGGGCAACATGCCATCGTAACGGGTTCCTCATCAGGCATGGGGCGAGCGACAGCAATTCGTCTGGCCTCAGAAGGCGCCAGCGTCTGCTTGGCAGATATAAATGAAGAAGGGAACGAAGAAACTTTAGCTCTAATTAAACAAGCCGGCGGGCAGGCAGTCACCCAATACTGCGACGTTTCTGATGAAGCCTTAGTAAAATCCATGACTGAAGCCGCTGAGAAAGCCTTTGGCCACGTGTCTATTTTGTTTAACAATGCGGGTTTTGAAGACGGTGACGCTTCAACTGATGAACTTGACGTTGAAGCTTGGGATAAGATTCAAAATATTAATACTCGCGGGGTATTTTTAGCCGCAAAATACGCGCTAAAAAGTATGATAGCGGGTGGCAAAGGCGGTTCAATCACCACCACGTCATCAATCGGCGGTTTAATCGGGACCCCGGGTGGCTTGCATTCTTATTGCGCATCTAAAGGTGCCGTTATTTCCTTAACACGCGCTTGGGCGGTTACATATGCGCCGCATAATATCCGCGCAAACGCAATTTGCCCTGGCCTGGTGTTAACACCGATGGTTAAACGTATCGGCCCAGAATTCATCAAAGCAGCCAGCAGTATGACACCACTAGGCCGTGGCGCTGAGCCAGAAGAAATTGCTAATTTAGTGGCCTTCCTTTCCAGTAATGAATCAAAATTTATTACAGGTGCGATTATCCCCATTGACGGCGGGTATACCGCGCAATGAACGGGACACCAGCGTTTTCATTAAACCTATTCCGCTTAGATGGACGCATCGCGATTGTAACGGGGGCCGGCTCAGGGCTGGGTAATGTATTTGCTCGTTCTTTAGCAGCCGCAGGTGCCACCGTGATTTCTACCGACATTAATCTCTCGGCTGCTGAAAAAACAACTGCGCAAATACGCAGTGCAGGAGGTAAGGCCTCATCATTAGTTGTTGATGTGAGCAATCTTGATTCAGTCTCAGACATGGCAACAAAAGTCATTCAAGAGCATTCTCGTATAGATGTTCTCGTTAATAATGCAGGAATTGCAAGCCCAGCCCATCGTGTTCATGAGATGCCCGTGGCTGATTGGGATCGAGTTAATGCTGTGAATACCCGCGGTGTTTTTCTCTGTACCAGAGCCGTTCTTCCTCAGATGATGGAACAACAAAAGGGATCCATTATCAATATCGCATCCATTGCCGGGCTGGTCGGTGTATCCAATGAGCTGTCCGCTGTTGCTTCAAACTACTCAGCAACTAAGGGCGCGGTTGCAGCCTTTAGTAAGCAAGTGGCTGTTGAATATGGCTGTGATGGCATTCGTTGTAACGCAATCGCCCCAGGTTGGCATTTAGGGACTCAATTAGGCCGTGAGGCACTACCTATATCAGAAACAGAAATTGCTGCCATGGTTGCCAAGTTACACGAGTTAACACCCGTGAATAGAACAGGTAACCCAGAAGAACTGGCTGGATTGTTGGTGTACCTTGCCAGCGATGCCGCATCATTTATGACGGGACAAATTATTGCCCACGATGGCGGCTGGACTGCTTGGTAAAAAATAAATCAAGCTAACGCAATAAAGAAAGACTTTCAATATACTGCCAGTTTAATTGACTGTCATTCCGTCAACACCGCCTTATCATACGCACATAAACTAGCTGGGAATCACGACATTTACGACCGCAGTATTCTAATGCTAACGGCTAGCATGAATATTTGCTACGTGGAGTCCTTCACCACCTTACGCAAATAAACTTGACTTTGATTTCTAGCTCAGTTAATGGTTAACTGGCATTAGCCTGCTTCCATCAAGAGAAAAGACGGGCAAACGAGGAGATTTTTTATGAGTGGTTTATATTTTAACCAGGATCGTGATTACCAAAAAAACGTTGAAAAAGCCTGGGAACTTTTCAATAGTGACATTGAAATAAAGGAACCCAAGGTCTCCAAGGTTATTCTTGAATCATGGAACCGATCACGACAATTTCGCGTTAATACAGAATTAAACCAGGCTCCAGATGTAATAGAAACGTGCCGTTTGAATTCTGAACGGGATATATATTCAGCGCTACGAAAAGCGGCTCTGCCCGTTATTAAGGATGCGCGTAATGTTCTGGATGACAACCAGCTCTTAATGCTATTGACTTCAGCAGAGGGCACCATTCTTGAACGTGAAGGAAACTCAAAATCGTTAATGATGGCTGATACGCAGCAGTTAGTCGTTGGTAGTAACTGGTCCGAAGAACGTTGTGGGACCAATGCCGTTGGAACCGCTATTTCTTTGCAACGTCCCGTACAAGTTATCGCACGAGAACATTATTGCGATATGACCCAGGTTTGGGGTTGTGCCGCCGTGCCAATAAGAGACCTGCGAGATGGCCGAACCTTAGGGATTCTGGATACCACTGGACCTGAGCATTCATTTCTTTCAATGAACCTTGGCTGGGTTAACTCAATGGCCTCGTGTATAGAACTTCGGCTGAATGAAGCACAGAGCAAATCCAAATACCGACTAATTGAAGATTGCATGGGCCAAATACGTCGTTGGCATAAAGAAAAAATCATGGTTTTTGACAAGGAAGGTTTTCTTATTTGGATCAGCCGTGAGGCTCTGCCGAATCAGAAAGAATTTCCAGAGTTTTTACAGGATATTTCTGTCGGAACGAGGCAGGACGGCATGTCAGTGAATCAACTTAATCACGACGTACCCGCAGGGATTTGTCGTGAATGGCTAGAGCCCGTTCTTGTTGATGGCGAAACTGCAGGGCACATTCTTATCATTCCTTCATCGAATAAGGCTAAGAAACAATACCCGGTTATACCAATACAAGATAATGCCGAGCTTGAAAACACTTTATTAATGGGTGTTAGCGACAAAGTAGTGCAACTGCGTAAATTGGCAAAAAAACTAGCCGGCTTTAATACCATTGTGACCATCACTGGTGAAACCGGCACGGGAAAAGAAGTCTTCGCCAAAGAAATTCACTCGATGAGCGGTAAAACAGGAGAGCTTGTAGCCATCAACTGTGGAGCCATACAAAAAGAACTATTGGCAAGTGAGTTGTTTGGTTATGTAGAAGGAAGCTTTTCGGGTGCCAAACGAGGTGGAATGATTGGAAAGTTTGAAGCCGCCCAACACGGAACCATTTTACTGGATGAGTTTTGTGAGTTACCTCTAGACCTACAAGTCTATTTACTTAGAGTACTTGAAGAACGAGAGGTCGTACGGGTTGGTGAATCAAAAGCACGCCCAGTTAATGCCCGCATTATCGTAGCGACTAATAAAGATTTAGAAAAAGAGATGGCAGAGGGGCGATTACGAGAAGACTTATATTATCGCGTAAACGCCACCGTAGTAGAGTTACCGCCCTTGCGTGAACATAAAGAAGACGTGCCCGTCTTATTTCAACATTTTATGGAGAAGGTTTCGGTTGAAAGCGGTAGCGCAGCGCCAAAGCTTAGTGGTGTTTTCACCCAGGCTTTACACCAATACCATTGGCCAGGAAACATAAGAGAGTTGCGAAACTTTGCTGAAAATTGCTTTCTGATGAATGCAGGAGAAGAGCTGACCCTAGATCATCTGCCAAAACGAATGTCTAAAGTAGTTACCAGCATAAACCCTTCAGACAGTACCCTTGAAGGTCTCGAACGGGCTGCTATTAAAGAAGCTCTTACTCTCTACGCGGGAAATATCTCAAAAGCAGCTAGTCATCTGGGTATAGCGAGAAGTACATTTTACAAGAAAATAGAGAAATACCAGTTACTGATAAATTAATCGAGCCCAGATAAGGCGCATAGCGCGTGCCTGCTATATTGCCATTTCCGCTAGCATGTCAGATATATCATCAAAAAACTTGCTTATACCTCAGCACTAAGTATGTATGACTACGTTTAGACTCCTCTCAAGGCAAAGTAAATCTCATTTTATTTGATCAACTCTTGTTGGTTTTTTAATGGGATATTTAATTACTTTACTAACCCTGCCAGGGCTAAACATTTTAAATCAAGGTTATTAAATTTTAATTGGAGCAACGATGGATCCTAAACTAGACACTTTATTTTCACCCTTTGAAATGAACTCATTACAGTTAGCTAATAGGACGGTTATGGCTCCGCTTACCCGTTCTCATTCTCCGAATGGAATTCCTGGAGATGATGTAGCCGCTTATTACAGACGAAGAGCCGAGGGCGGCGTAGGATTAATTATTTCAGAAGGAACGACGATTAATCATCGTGCATCGAATGGCTACAATAATGTGCCCAGGTTCTATGGGGACGATGCATTAGAAGGCTGGAAAAAGGTACTAGATGGCGTACACGCTGCCGGCGCTAAAATGGTGCCGCAAATATGGCATGTTGGCCTGCATAGAACAGTAGGAATGGAACCGGTTCCTTCTGAATGTAGCGTTGGCCCGGTAGATATTTTTGAAAATGGCAAACAGATCACTCGAGGTCTGGACGAATCCGAAATTGATGAAGTTATAGCCGCGTACGCTCAGGCTGCTATGGATGCAAAACGTCTTGGTTTCGATGGGGTAGAAATACACGGTGCTCATCAATACTTAATCGACCAGTTTTTTTGGCACGAAACAAATAAACGTACCGACAAATATGGGGGCGGTATAGAAAATAGAGTTCGTTTTGGCGCTGAGGTTGTTGCGGCTGTTCGCGCAGCAGTTGGAAAGGACTTCCCAATTCTGTTCCGATTTTCTCAATGGAAATTGCTCGATTACACGGCAAAAATAGCCTATTCAGCTGAAGAATTAAGTCAATTTTTAATTCCTTTGAGTGAAGCAGGTGTCGATATCTTTCATGCCAGCACAAGGCGTTTCTGGCAACCTGAATTTGAAGGTTCTCATTTAAACTTAGCTGGATGGGCTAAAAAAATTACCGGCAAACCCTCCATTACTGTAGGAAGTGTTGGGCTAGATAAAGAATTTACGCTCGAACACTTTTTAGGTACGCAAGACCCCCACGCGGGTACGACAGACATTAATGAATTATGCAGCCGTTTGAATAGAGGGGAATTTGACCTGGTTGCTCTTGGCCGCGCAATATTGGGTGATCACCAATGGGTTAACAAAGTTAAAGCGGGGGATTTTGAGCACATCAAGCCTTTCGACAAAACTGCACTAAACACGCTAACCTAACTCGTTAATAAACCTGCTACTGCGTATTCGTTGCTCACAGTTAATGGATGTGTTTTGATTCGAGACACCTGCAGTAGCTACTGTGTTATTTTCATACGTTTCTGATTACTCAAGCCGTTAAAGCCATATCAGAATATATATAAGCACATGATTTAAATGGCTTTATAAAAAACAAACTCATTTGGCACAAATAATGCTCTATTGTTTAGTTATCAATCCCAGATAATTAAATAGCACCACGAGGAGAATATTTATGGCTACCGTAATGAAAGAAGGCTTAGGTTTACCAGTAGAGAAAACGCTCGCTTATAAACTGCAACAAAAAGACGAGTTATATAAATCCTCAGGGCATTACTGGGGCGTTAAAGAACTGACGCTAAAAAACCAGGACCCCATTAAGTTTGAACAATTTTATTCGCGCCTTCAATCCGCCGTTTTTGCCGCACGTGAAAAAGCAAGATACGTCGCAGCCAGCCCAGGCGGACGTGAAATGGGTGAATCGGTTTGGGCCTTAACGACCGCCGAAGGAGACACCTTAGCGATGTCATTAGGATTCATTTCTCATTGCGCTGCGTTCCCCGTGTCGGTTAAACACATGATCGACAACGATTTTGAAGAAAACCCCGGCATCAATGACGGTGATGTATTTGGTACAGACGACCCATTAACGTCTGGTGCGCCACATCCTGGTGACACCTACACCTTAGTCCCAATCGCCGTTGAGGGCGAAGTCATCGGCTGGGGTTGTGCCGTTAACCACATTATGGAGGCGGGCGCACCGCAGGCGGGTAGTTGGCCGGTGTTTACCGTTGATACGTTTATGGATGGTTTTGTTTTCCCGCCTATGAAGACGGGTGAAAACCTAAGACAGGCTAAGTGGTGGGACAACCTTTGGATGCGCCGTACACGCGCCGGTGTGATGAACGTACTCGACGATAAGATGCGTTTAGCTGGCTGTTCAATGATACATCGCTCTATTCACGAAATTGCTACTGAATACGGCGTTGAATATTACAAGCAAGCGTGTAAAGAGATTATCGAAGAAAGTCGCTTAATGATTCTCGATAATATGCGTTCTATGCTCATTCCTGGTCGCTATGAAGGCAGCAGTTTCAGAATATCCATGCTCAAAGGTCAGCAACAAATTTGGAAGCACGCTGATAAAAACGAAATGGTGCACGTTCATGGCGTTTTCAGTATCGATGAAAAAGGTGGCATCGTTTGGGATACAGAAGGCTCGTCTCGTTGGGGTTATCATGGTTTTAATGGTTACCCCGGTGGTTCTGATGTTGGTCTGTTTTTAGGTATTACAACAACGTTTGCGCATAGCTGTAAAGCCAGTGCTGGCGTGAATATGAATGTCACCAGTATTTACCATAAAGGCAGTATTTATAATCCAGATACTGAATTTGCATCTTGTGCCAATATTTGGGCTCAATCTATGCAAATGCAATGCATTTCATCCAGCGCTATCCACAGAAACTTCTTTATGCGTGGCTACCTAGAAGAGGCTTTTGCACCCGAAGATTCATGGGATGGCGTCCAAGGCAGCGGCGTCTTAGAGGACGGCACACCCTACGGCTTTACCAATTTCGAATGGGTGGGCGGTGGAGCAATGGGTGCGTACCCATTTAAAGATGGAACACCGTGTACATGGGCACAACATACCCAGCTATGTAATGTGGGTAACTCTGAAGAATTCGAATATTTGATTCCACCTTTCCATCACCTGGGTAGGAAGCTAGAACCCGGTTATTGTGGACACGGTAAATATCGTGGGGGCGTTGGTCAAAGCTCAGTGCACTGGATGCAGGAAACGGGGCAACGTTTGGGTGTTACGCGAGGTGGCTCTGCAACATCGATGACAACTTTCTTATCATCGGGTATGAATGGAGGTTATCCGGCGCCAGGCGTAGTAACAGTAACCGCCTTGGATAATAATTTAGCAGAAATTTTTGCCAACGGCGGTGACACGCCAACAACCGCTGGTGAGGTCCTTGAATACGCTAAAGAGGGCAAATTAACCGGCAATATCACCTCCTGGAACTACGATCCACCTGAACAATCTATGGGTGATAACGATATTTGGGCTAACGCCGCCGGAGCATCTGGTGGTTGGGGTGATCCATTAGAACGCGAAATCAGCTCTGTTGTTGAAGATATTCGCATCGGTCAACTGCCAGCTGACTTTGCAAAAACCATGTACGGGGTTGTAGCTAGCATGAATGAATTAGGCCAGGTGTTTTTGGACGAAGCAGCGACTAAAGCAGAACGTGAGACCATGTTTACAAGCCGTAAAACAGAATCCAAACCAACGTCTGAGTGGTGGAAAGAGCAAAAGGCAAAAGTTGAATCTCATACTATTAGAGAGGAGCTCTTAGAGATGTACCGTAGCTCAACCAGCTTTGAAGGCTATAACAAACACTACAGAGCTTTTTGGAATTTAGACGATACGTTTGAAATCTAAAAATCTCACAACAACATTTAAATAAAAAATATCAGCGTTTAGGAGAAAAAAATGGAACAAGTCGATAAAGGCTTAATGAAGCAATTGGTTGAAGGCCATATTGCAGATGATGACGTCAATGAAATGCGCCGTATGGCTAAAAAAGATGCTGCGAGGTTCTGGACTTATCTGGAGGTGCTGCAAGACAAGGTATCGTGGAACAACCCCATTCTGATGAGGGTGAATGACCATTTATACATCGTTAGAAAAGGCGAAAACGAGCGCGTCGTAAAATGCGACTGTGGTCATGAGTACGGCGATTATCGCGTTAACTGGAAACTCAAAGCCGATATTCGTGTCCGTGACAATCAGGAAAAAATGGAACAGGTTTATTACCCAGCGGCAGCTGCACCCGACCCTGAGTGGATGGAAATTCGTGAGTTTTACTGCCCTAATTGTGTAGCACAATTAGCGGTTGAAGTCGTTCCGCCTGGTTATCCTCTTACTTTTGAAGCATTCCCTGATCTGGATAGATTCTATCGAGAATACATGAATCGACCTCTTAGTGATGAATCACCTGAGTGGTTTCAAGACAAAACGGCTGACTATATAGCCACATTATAAAAACGATTTCAGGAGAGCTTTATGTCAGTTTCGAAAGATCAATTACGCGCGAATAAAAAATATATTTTGGCCCTCGATGCAGGCGGCACAATGACCGACACCATTTTGGTTAAAGATGACGGCACCTTTACCGTAGGTAAGGCGCTTACCAATAAAGCCGACGAATCGGCCAGTTATTTAGAGTCCGTTGAAGACGCCGCATTAAGTATCGGCATTACATCAAAAGAAGCACACGAAAATGCTTCTGTCAGTATCTACGCAGGTACGGGCATGTTAAATACTTTGTTGACAGGCACTGGTAAAAAAGTGGGGCTGTTGCTAACCCGCGGCTTTGAAGATATGTCGGTTATGGAGGGCGGGCTAACCTATCTGGGGCAAACACAATCAGAAATATTACATAACCAACTACACACCCATACCCGTCCAATGGTTGACCGGCAAAATGTTCACGGCGTGAGCGAACGTATCAGCGGTGGTAGCTATTTCATGGATAAGCATATTTCACCGGGAACCGTGTTGGTTCCTTTAAGTCAACAACACGTCATGGATGGGGTGAAAAAACTTATCGCCGCCGAAGTAGAGGTCATCGGCATTCTTTTCATTAACTCTTATATCGACCAAAGTCACGAACATCGCGCAAAAGAAAAAGCTTTAGAGATGCTCGAAGAAGCCGGTATAGACATTCCAGTCGTCTGTTCGTCTGATATCGCCCCTGTTAGCAAAGAAAATAATCGCCTTAAAAGTCTATTATTACAATGCTTTGCCGCCGAGCACACGCGCGAAACGATAGCCGCTGTAGAAAAAACAGCGATAAACGACGGCTATGACGCCCGTTTATTGACCTTATTGTCTTACGGTGGCGCCGTTAACGTTGAATATCCACGATTATATGAAACCGTTATTTCCGGCCCCATAGGCGGCATGATGGGTGCACAGGTAATGAGCAATAAATTAGGCCTAAGAAATGTGTGTACCGCCGACATGGGGGGTACTAGCTTTGACGTAGGTCTTATCGTTAACAATATGCTGACTATCCGTAAAGATCCTGATTTCGCAGGGCATCGCTTAGCCTTACCTATGGTGGCTATTGATTCGGTTGGTTCAGGTGCCGGTTCTGCCGTATGGATCGATGAATATAAGCGTCTTCATGTTGGCCCAGAAAGCGCTGGTGCAGAAGTAGGGATTTGTTATAAATATGACAAATTGACCGTGACCGATGTCAACGTCGCCATGGGTTATGTCGACCCCAATTACTTCTTGGGCGGTAAGATTACTCTGGACGCAGAAAAAGCCAAAAAAGCGTTAAAAGAAACCATTGCTGATCCTTTAGGCCTTGATATTTATCAGGCCGGTAAAGGTATTTTAGCCGTCGTTAACGCCCAAATGCGTGACGCCGCTAAGGCCATTTTGGTTTCAAAAGGTTACAACACGCGCGATTTCACCATGATGTGTTACGGCGGCGCGGGTCCCGTGCATATGTGGGGCTACACGCAAGACTTCGAACTCGCCGATGTTATTACCTTCCCTTATGCCGCCGCTTTCTCTGCCTTTGGTGGCGCTTGCGCCGAATACCTGCACCGTTACCATATGGGTGTTGTGATGACCGTTCCTAATGGCATCGAAGACGCTGGTAAGGAAAAAGTGGCTAAAGATATCGATGCTGCCTGGCGCACACTTGAAGCCCGAGCCGTAGAAGAAATGGCGTCTGAAGGTATCGCATCAGAGGATCTCGTTTATCGCTATGGTTTTTACGGACGCTATATGGGCCAACTGGAGAGTTTTGAAACCTTATTAGATTCTGGTGAGGCAAAAAGCGCCAAAGATATCGATAAAATTATTGCTGCATTTGAAGAAATGTACACCAATATTTATCCGGAAGGCGCACGATTCCCCGATGCGGGTTATGCGATTACGGAAGTCTTCGTACAAGCGGTTGCGCCTAAAGCGATGCCAGAAATTATAAGCCACGAAATTGAGGGCGTGATACCACCTGAAGCAGCTTACGTTGAAAGCAGACAGGTCAGTCATGAAGGTCAGTTTTATGACTTTAAAGTTTGGCAAATGTCAGAGCTCAGAGCCGGCAATATTGTGCACGGACCGGCCATTATTCGTGACCCAATGACGACGGTTATCATTCCACCTGAAAAACGCATTGAAATAGACGAGTACATGGTTCTACATTACCGTTAAACCCTAGCGAGCCGCTTCTCAACTTAGTTGAGAAGCGGCTTTTTTTTGTCTTAAATAAAGCAATAAATTACTTATAAAGTTGACCTAATTAAAGTAAATTAAGACAACTTTCTGGAGAAACACAATGGAATTCAAGCCTTACCCAGACATTGTCTGGCAACCGACAGAAGAATTAATCGCCAACTCGCAAATACAAAAATTCATTAACGCCGCGGGTGTCAGCGACTACGATGAATTATTGATCAAAGCCGACGCTGACCCCGAATGGTTCTGGAATGCCGCCATCAAATTTCTTGATATAAAATTTTATCAGGATTACGACAGGGTCATGGATCAGTCTAAAGGTATCGAATGGACCGAATGGTGCGTAGGCGGCAAAACAAATTTAGTGCTGAATTGTTTAGATAAACACAAAGGCAGCGATATTTGGCATAAACCCTTTATTCATCACGAGACCGAAGCGGGCAAAAAAAGCTCGTTCACTTACGCCGAGCTCGATGCAAAAGTTAGCCAGTTAACCGAAGGCCTGCGCTCACTGGGACTCGGTAAGGGCGATGCGGTTGGCCTCTATATGCCGATGATTCCTGAAGTGACTGTGGCCTTTTTAGCGATTATAAAAATGGGGGGCGTGGTTATTCCTCTTTTTTCCGGTTTCGGCCCTGAGCCCATTATCGTACGTTTAAATGATGGCCAGGCGAAGGCCGTTATCACGGTAGATGGCACATCGAGGCGATCTAATATCGTTAAGCTTAAACCCACTATTGATGAAGCAAGAAAAAGCATACCTAGCTTGCAGCACGTGGTCGTGTTTAACCATATGGGCTTAGAACCCACTATGCAGGCGGGGGATATTGACTGGCAAACGTTGACAGAAAACATGCCCATCAGCAGTGAAACCGAGGTCATGAACACCGAAGACCCGATGATGCTCATCTATACCTCAGGCACCACGGGTATGCCAAAAGGTACGGTGCAAACCCACTGTGGCTTTATGATCAAAGCGATGTTCGATTTACACGTGATGTCTGAACTAACGACGGACGACCGTTTACTCTGGATGAGCGATATGGGCTGGGTAGTTGGCCCACTTGAAATTATGGGCACCAGCTTTGTTGGCGCCACCTTAATAATGGGGGAGGGTGCACCTAATTACCCAGAAGCTGGACGAATTTGGCGACTACTGCAGGAATACAAAGTCAGCTGGTTAGGTTTCGCACCGACCATCGCCCGTATGTTTATGAGTCAACCAGAAGAAAGCGTTAGCCAGTACGACTTCTCTTCACTAAAAACGGTGCTGACCACCGGTGAGCCATGGAACCCTGACGCCTGGCTATGGTTTTTTGACAAAATCTGTAATAAACGCGTGCCGATCATCAATTTAACCGGCGGTACAGAGATTGGTTGTGGGATTTTAGGCTGCACTGTTGCCCGGCCATTAAAACCTTGCTGCTTTAATACGCAGTTACCCGGCATGGGAGCAGATATTCTCGATGAACAAGGCCAATCTATAGAAGACGGTAAAGTGGGTGAATTAGCCCTTCGAAATTCGTCTATTGGGCTAACACGTGGCTTATGGAACAACTCCGAACGTTATCTGGACAGTTATTGGCGCACCGTCCCCGGAATCTGGGTGCACGGCGACTGGGCGGTAAAAGACGATCATGGCATGTGGTATGTACTAGGGCGCTCTGACGATACGCTTAAAATTGCCGGAAAACGTACCGGCCCTGCTGAAATAGAAGGCCCTTTATTGGCAACGGGGATCATTATAGAGGCCGCCGTTATTGGCGTACCCGATGACATTGGTGGCTCTGCCGTGGTATGTGTTTGCGTACCTAAAGAAAAAGAAGGTGTCGTAGAAGATGAGTTGAAACAAGTATTGATAAATGCAGTGGTTAAGGAAATGGGCAAGTCTTACCGACCGAAACAAATTATTTTTGTAGCGGATCTGCCTAAAACTCGTACCATGAAAATTATGCGGCGCGTTGTCAGGGCACTTTTATTAGGTACTGAACCGGGTGATTTATCATCCATGGTCAACCCTGAGTCTATTGATTTCATTAAGCAAAAAAAGTTAAAATAACGATCGTTAGATAGGTGGGTGTTATTGTGCCTAACGAAAGGTTTACCCGCTTTTTCTATTGGCCTTATTTAGTTTAAGGCTAACTACTGCTTAAAAAACAAGGAAATCATGTCAGAAGATCAAAAAAACGAATGGCCATTGAGTGGTGTTCGTGTGTATGAAATTGGCACCAGCGTTGCTGCCCCATTTGGTACCTGGATTCTCGCCGCTATGGGCGCAGAAGTCATCAAAGTTGAACCCGAAGGCCGAGGCGATGACTGCCGCCACTGGGGGCCTCCTTTCTGGAATGGCACGTCTTCTATGTTTCAGGCCTTAAACCGTGACAAAAAATCCGTCACCGTTGATCTCAGCAATCCAGAAGATAAAGCCTGGTTAAGAAACGAACTCGTTAATAAAGCCGACGTGGTTTTACAAAACATGCGCCCCGGTAAAATTGCTTCATTGGGGCTTGGAGCGGATGAGTTATGCAAAGAAAACCCAAAACTTATTTACACCAATATATGGGCCTTTGGTAAAACAGGACCAATGAAAGACAAACCAGGCTACGATCCTTTAATGCAGGCGTATAGTGGCCTCATGAGTTTGAATGGAGAAGAAGGCCGCCCACCCGTTAGAATAGGTACCTCTGCGATCGATATGGGTACCGGCATGTGGTGTGCTATCGGCATTATCGCCGCCTTATTTGAACGCCAAAAAACGGGCAAAGGCTGCATCGTTGATACCGCGCTATATGAAACGGCCTTAAGTTGGATGACATACCACGCAGCGGGCTACCACTCCACGGGGGAATTACCCACGCCTCAAGGTTCTGGCGTGCAGGGCATTGCTCCTTATCAGGCCTATGAGTGTTCTGATGGTTACCTCGTTATTGCAGCGCCAAATAATAAATTATTTGAATTATTAAAAGATGTGTTGGGCACCCCGGCGTGGACCACAGAGGAACGTTTCCAAACGAATCCAGAGCGTTTTAAAAATAAAATAGAACTAAACCGATTAATTACCGAGATAACGATCCAGCAGCCGCGTGCGTATTGGCAACAAAAACTAGACACCGTAGGCCTACCAAATTCACCGATTCAAAAAGTTGATGAGGTGTTAGCTGACCCACAAACTCAGTCGCTCGGTATCGTACAGGAATCCGTAGAACACGCGATGAAGCTAATCGGTCTACCTATTTCATTCAATGGTAAGAGGCCGCCGTTGCGAAATGTGGCCCCCGCACTAGGTGCCGATAACGACACTTATAAAAACTAATAGAGATATTTAAAGATGAACGAGATTTCAATTCCCTTAGGCAACGATTATCAGGATATTCGTGACGCGGTTAATAAAATCTGTGATGATTTTCCTGGCGAATATTGGCGCAAGCTAGATAAAGAAAGCGCTTACCCAGAAAAGTTTGTTAATGCACTAACCGAGTCAGGTTTCTTATCCGCCCTCATTCCTGAAGAGTACGGCGGCGTAGGTCTGCCTCTGCGTGCTGCGGCCGTCATTATGGAAACCATCCACGCATCAGGCGGTTCGGCTTCGGCCTGTCACGCACAAATGTATATTATGGGTGCCGTTTTACGCCACGGTAGCGATGAGCAAAAACAAAAATACCTGCCCAAAATTGCCTCTGGTGAGTTACGACTACAGGCTTTTGGCGTTACCGAACCAACCTCTGGTTCTGACACCACTAAATTAAGAACTAAAGCCGTTAAAAAAGGCGATAAATATATCATCAATGGTCAAAAAGTTTGGACTAGCCGCGCTTTTCAATCTGACTTAATGCTGCTATTGGCACGGACAACGCCACTTGAAGAAGTCGCTAAGCCAACAGACGGCTTATCTATCTTTTTAGTCGATATGCGTGATGTGGTCGGTAATGGCATGGAAATTCGCGCCATCGACGCGATGATTAACCACAACACCACCGAAGTATTCTTCGACAATATGGAAATCCCGGCCGATTCTCTAATCGGCGAAGAAGGTAAGGGCTTCCGTTACGTGATGAGTGGCATGAACGCAGAACGCGTTATTATTGCCGGCGAAAGCATTGGCGACGCACGCTTTTTTATTGAACGCGCGACCAATTACGCAAATGAACGCAAAATTTTCGGTGGGCCAATTGGTAAAAATCAGGGTATTCAGTTCCCAATTGCCCGTGCTTACGCAGAAATCGAAGCCGCTGAATTGATGGCGCGTAAAGCCGCCGCGCTTTTTGAAGCGGGTGTTCCTTGCGGCGCCGAAGCCAATATGGCAAAAATGTTATGCGCCGAAGCCGCCTGGAACGCGGGCGAGGCGTGTATGCAAACGCACGGTGGTTTTGCGTTTGCCTGTGAATACGATATTGAACGAAAGTGGCGCGAAGCGAGGCTGTATCTAATCGCGCCTATTTCGACCAATATGATACTGAGCTTTATCGGCCAACACGTATTGGGTATGCCTAAATCGTACTAAAAAATAACATCAATAAAATCAGGAGAAAAGAAATGGCTAGAGTAAATGGAAAAATTATATTAATCACCGGCGCTGCAATGGGTATGGGACGTACTCATAGTGAGTTATTAGCCGAAGAGGGTGCAACGGTTATTGTTACCGATATGAATGTAACCGAAGGCCAGGCAACCGTTGACAGTATTATCAGTAATGGTGGTAAGGCGGAGTTTTTACCGCTCAACGTGACTGATAAGGCTGAATGGAACAACGTGGTGGAACAAGTGGTCGCTAAACACGGCCAAATTGACGTCTTAGTCAATAACGCTGGCATATTAATTCTAACCAGCTTAGAAGACACCACAGAAGACCAGTGGGACAAGACCTTTGACATCAATGTAAAAGGTGTGTTTTTCGGTACTCAGGCAGTATTACCGGCTATGAAAAAAGCAGGCGCAGGCTCTATTGTTAATATTTCTTCCATCTACGGCCTTGTGGGTGCACCGATGTCTGCGGCTTACCAAGCCACTAAAGGCGCGGTTAGATTATTCAGCAAAGCAACTGCCGTTGAATACGCAGAACACAAAATCCGCGTGAATTCAGTACACCCAGGCGTTATTGATACGCCAATGACTAAAGACCTGTTACACGGTGACGAAGAAACACGCCAGGCTATCTTAGGTTCAACTATTCTGAACCGCCCAGCGCAGCCGAAAGAAGTTTCATACGCCGTCTTACACCTGGCTAGTGATGACTCTTCATTCATGACCGGATCAGAAATGGTCGTTGATGGCGGCTATACAGCCGTTTAATCACCAGCGTTTTTAATAACGGGATTTTATTCCCTGGGAAAATAAGTGCAGCAATTAAACTTTGAGCCTGTTTTAACGGCTGAAAAAGAACAGCAATTAAGACAGCAAGTTAGGGAATTCCTCAAGCAACACGGGGATTTCAAAGATTCTAACGTGATAGATTCGTGGTCGGTATGCGACCCAGAGTTTAGCCGTTCGCTAGCCGCAAAAGGCTGGCTCGGTATGACCTGGCCAACCGAGTACGGCGGCGGTGGCAGAAGCTATCTTGAGCGTTACGTCGTTATTGAAGAATTATTGGCGGCCGGTGCACCCGTTGGGGCGCACTGGGTCGCTGATCGTCAAAGCGGGCCGTTATTATTAAAATTTGGCACCCAGGAACAACGCGAATCATTCTTACCTAAAGTCGTTAAGGGCGAATGCTTCTTTGCGATTGGTATGAGCGAGCCCAATAGTGGTTCCGATTTGGCTTCTATCAAAACCCGAGCCGAACGCGTTGACGGTGGCTGGATTGTTAATGGTTCTAAAATTTGGACCAGTTGGGCACACGTTTGCCATCAAATGATCACCCTGTGCCGTACGGCGCCACCGTCTGATAATCGACACGCTGGACTCAGTCAATTTATTGTCGACCTCAAAGCTGAAGGCATCACCATTCGGCCTATCGTCACACTGGCCGGTGAGAAGCACTTCAATGAGATATTCTTCGATAACGTCTTTGTTGCCGATAATCGAGTCGTCGGGAAGCTTAACGAAGGCTGGAGCCAGGTCATGGCCGAATTAGCCTTCGAGCGTAGTGGGCCAGAACGCTTCTTGAGCAGTTATCAATTATTAGAAGCCGCTATACGCGTTTTACGCCAGGCAAACCTCTCGCAACACGCCGAAACGATTATTGGACAATACGTGGCGCGTTTAATGGTATTACGACAAATGTCCTTATCCGTGGCTAACCAGCTACAAGAGGGCAAACTACCCGTTAATGAAGCCTCAGTTGTTAAAGACCTCGGCACGTCGTTTGAGCAGGAGCTACCAGAGGCGATACGATTAATTCTAGCCACCGAGCCTCGCGCAGATGCCGAACAGGGCGTAGAACGTTTATTATCGGATGCGATACTAAAGGCACCGTCTTTCTCTTTAAGGGGTGGCACTCGTGAAATTCTTAGGGGCATTATTGCAAGAGGGCTGGGTTTACGATGAAAGAGTTAACACAATTAATTGAAGAGTCCGCCACGCGTCTATTTGAAAGCTTTTCTACTGGAGATGCTTATCAAACACTGGAGTCAGGAAAATTCCCACAACAATTATGGACGGATTTTTTAGCTGATGGCTGGTTAAAAACCACCTTAACCGAAGAAAAGGATGGTGCGGGTCTTGGCCTTGCCGGCGGTTGCGTACTGATGCGCTTAGCGGGCTATCACGCGGTGCCATTGCCGATACAGGAGTCATTAATGGCGGTCTATTTAGCCGCTGAGTCGGGTATCGAAGTCAATGATGATTTATTAGTCACCGCGATTATTTCTCAGCCAATAGACGACGCATCCGAACTCGTTTTAGCGAATATACCCTGGGCGCGTCATGCCGCCGGAGTATTAGTGATTTTTCCAGTAGCTAATGAAACACACGCCGTGGTCATTAAGCGAGCTGACCTCAATATTTCAAATCACCATAATATGGCCGGCGAGCCACGCGATGACGTAACGATAAATACCGCCCAACTGATTGCTGGCAATAAACTCAATGGTATTTCTATCGAACGGGTGAACAGCTGGATGGCTTTAGGCCGAGCAGCGCAAATATCGGGTGCCTTACGCAGCGTACTCGAAAGCACCGTCAACTACGCTAATGAACGTTCACAATTTGGACGTCAAATTGGTAAATTCCAGGCGCTACAACAACAATTAGCGGTACAGGCCGAAATGACCAGCGCTTCAGTTTGTGCGGTAGACGCCGCTATTGGTCATCTAGATAGCGAACAGGAATGGGAACTGATTGCCTGCGCTAAAGTAACCACCAGTGAATCGGCTGGATACGCGGCTAAAACCGCGCACGCCGTACACGCGGCGATCGGTTTTACACAGGAATACCCACTACAATTATGCACGCGCCGCCTATGGTCATGGCGAGATGAGTATGGAAATGAAGCGCAATGGTCAGCCAAATTAGGTCGTCATTGTATGCAATTAGAAAACGATAATTTATGGGGTTGGTTAACAACTCAAACGGGTTAAATCAGGAGAAAAATTTTGACTACCGACGTAACAAGTGAAGTAACAGAGGACGGCATCGCCATTTGGCGAATGAATCGCGTTGATACGCGTAACGCCATTTCAGATGGCCAGATGATCAATGACCTGGTGTCATTGGCTGAAGACGCACAAAAGAACCCGCAGATTCGAGTAGTGATTTTAACCGGCAACGGCCCAGCATTTTCATCCGGCGGTAACGTCAAAAAAATTCGTGAAGACATGACCGAATCGGATAAAACGCCGCATGAATTAGCGACATGGTACCGAGAAGGTATTCAACGCATTCCCCTAGCTTTCCAAAAACTTGATGTGCCCATTATCGCCGCTGTCAATGGCCCCGCAATTGGCGCTGGTTGTGATTTAACCTGCATGTGTGATATCCGTATCGCCGCAGAAAACGCACGTTTTGCAGAAAGTTTTGTCAAATTAGGCATTATTCCCGGTGACGGTGGATCCTGGTTATTGCCACGTGCAGTGGGCCTTGCAAAAGCGTCTGAAATGGCTTTCACGGGTGACCCTATTAGCGCGCAAGAAGCGCTACAGTTTGGTTTGGTTTCTAAGGTCGTCCCTGATGATCAACTGATGGACGAGGCTATAGCCCTGGCGAAACGAATTGCGGTTAATCCACCCGTTTCGGTTCGCATGGCGAAGCAATTAATCCGCGAAGGACAACGAACAGATTTAGATACCCATCTTCAAATGGCCGCGGTTATGCAAGCTGTATCACACCGCACTGACGACCATCGTGAAGCGATGAATGCTATTTTTGAAAAACGAAAAGGCGACTTTAAAGGGCGCTAATTAATAATTCAGTTAAAGGAGAATAAAACATGCTAATGAAAGATAAAGTTGTATTGGTAACAGGTGCAGGCCGCGGAATCGGTCGTGCAATGGCAATAATGATGGCTGAGCACGGCGCAAAGGTCGTGGTTAATGATCTAGGTGCGGGTGTTGGCGGTGAAGAAACCGGTGAAAGCCCAGCAGATGAGGTCGTTGCAACCATCCGCGCTGCCGGTGGTGAAGCCGTTATCAACGGTGATAACGTCGCCAATATCGATGGCGCAGAAGCGATGATTCAATCGGCTATCGACAATTTTGGTCGCATTGACACGGTAGTCAATAATGCCGGTATTCTGCGCGATAAAATTTTCCATAATATGTCGCCCGACGACTGGAATGCCGTGATCAACGTACATTTAAACGGCAGTTTTAATACCGCTCATTTCGCCGCTAAACATTTCCGCAAACAAGAAAGTGGCAGTTTTGTTTTTATGACTTCCACATCCGGTCTTATCGGTAACTTTGGCCAGGCAAACTACGCCGCTGCAAAAGCGGGTATCGCTGCGCTATCTAAAAGTATCGCCTTGGATATGGAACGCTACAATGTTCGTTCAAACTGTATTTCACCTTTCGCCTGGAGCCGTATGATTGGCGCTATCCCAGTAAATACCCCTGAACAGCAGGCGCGCGTTGATAAATTAAAAGAAATGACGCCTGAAAAAATCGCACCAATGGCCGTGTACCTTGCCAGCGATACCGCTAAAGACGTAACGGGGCAAATTTTCGCCGTACGTAATAACGAAATTTTCTTAATGGGCCAATCAAGACCAATACGCTCATCACATCGCTCAGAAGGTTGGACACCAGAAAGCATTTCAGATCACGCGATACCTGCCTTGCAAAGTAGCTTTTATCCTTTAGATCGATCTGCGGACGTATTCTCCTGGGATCCAGTTTAAGCCACCCCAGAGGACTATCCGATGAGTTCAAATTTATTAAGTTACGACAGTGGAACGGCTAACTTACCTTTAGTTGGTAAGACCCTTGGCACTTTATTTGATGAAATCTCCGATAAGTTTGCCGATAAAACGGCGCTTATCTCTGTCCATCAAGCTATCCGCTGGTCATTTAAAGAATACAGAGAGAAAGTAGATGCGCTGGCTGTAGGATTAATAGAGCTGGGGCTTAAACCAGGTGATCGAATAGGTATTTGGTCACAAAATAATGCTGAGTGGGTGCTCACCCAGTTTGCGACTGCCAAAGCCGGATTAATTTTAGTCAGTTTAAACCCTGCCTATCGAACCAGTGAACTGGAGTACGCGCTAAATAAAGCTGGTTGCAAAGCATTAGTACTGTCGCCTACATTTAAAACGAGCCAGTACATTGAAATATTCATGGAGTTAGCTCCAGAATTAGCTCATTGCGAACCCGGCAGGCTAGTATCTAAAGCGCTACCCACCTTGGAAGTAGTTATTCGCTTAGGTGACGAGCAGACGCCAGGGATGCTTAACTTCAACCAGGTAATGTTAAGCGGCTCAGAACAATCCAAGGAAACATTAATTACGCTATCTACTTCGCTGCAATTTGATGATGCGATTAATATACAGTTCACCAGTGGTACAACGGGGTCACCAAAAGGCGCCACATTGAGTCATCATAATATCGTTAATAATGCTATTCAGACTGGTAGCATAATGGGCATTACGGAAAAAGATATTGTCTGCATCCCAGTCCCTATGTATCACTGCTTCGGCATGGTTATTGGTACATTGATGTCACTCGCCAAAGGAGCTACTGCCGTTTTAGCCGGTGAATATTTCGAGCCTGAACTAGTACTGAAAACGGTTTCTGAAGAACGGTGCACCGCGTTATATGGTGTACCAACCATGTACATCGCCATGCTAGGGCACCCAAACTTTTCAAATTATGACCTAAGCTCACTCGAAGGCGGGATTATGGCTGCTGCACCGTGTCCAGAAGAAGTGATGAAACAGGTCATCGACAAAATGTACATGAAGAACATAACCATTGCCTATGGTATGACGGAATTAAGCCCCGTTTCTACGCAGACCAGAATGGGGGATTCATTTGAACGTAGCATTACCACGGTAGGCAGAGTCAATCCATTTATCGAAGGTAAAATTGTCGATCAACACAATAATATTGTCCCTAGAGGTGAAGTGGGAGAATTTTGTTCGCGAGGTTACAGCGTGATGATCGGTTACTGGGAAGACGTTGAAAGAACTTCGGAAGCTATTGACGCTGGTGGTTGGATGCATACCGGTGATTTAGCGACGATGGATGAAGACGGTTATGTAAAAATCGTTGGTCGTTCTAAAGACATGGTTATTCGTGGCGGTGAAAATATCTACCCAAAAGAACTCGAAGAATTCTTGTACTGCCATGAGCATATTGAAGACGTGCAGGTGATTGGCGTGCCCGATGAGAAGTTTGGTGAAGAGCTTTGTGCCTGGGTTAAATTGATTGATGGTCAGTCAATGACTGAGCAGCAATTGAAAGACTACTGCAAGGGAAAAGTTGCCCATTACAAAGTCCCCCGTTATGTAAAATTCGTCGATGAATTCCCAATGACAGTCACTGGGAAAATACAAAAATTTGTTATGCGCGATATCATGAAAGAAGAATTAGGCTTGTAAATAAGTCAATTATTAAATATAAATTAATTTAACTAAAGGATGTAACACTATGAAATACGAAGACTTTCAGCACTTATTATTTGAACATAAAGATAACGGCGTTTTATTAATGACCCTTAATAGACCAGAAGTAATGAACGCTACTAACGCGCGTTTACACTGGGAATTAACAAAAATATGGGCCGTTATCCAGGATGATGCTTCAGTTAAAAATGTCGTTGTAACGGGTGCAGGTGATCGTGCATTCTCAGCCGGTGGCGATTTAGATTGGGTTTCAGGTATGGTAGGCAATCCAAAAGCAGTTGAAGGGGTAAGGCAAGAAGCGGCTGATTTGGTCTATAACATTTTAAGTTTTGAAAAACCCATTATTTCAGCGATTAATGGCGTTGCAGTAGGCGCAGGCCTGGTGGTTGCTATGCTCGCCGATATCAGCATTATCTCTAAAGAAAGAGGAAAATTTACCGATGGACACGTCAAATTAGGCGTTGCCGCGGGTGATCACGCAGCCATTATCTGGCCGCTATTATGTGGCATGGCAAAAGCCAAGTACTACTTGATGACTGCTGAATTCATCAACGGCGAACAGGCCGAGCGTATGGGCATGGTTAGTCTGTGCGTACCGCACGCTAAACTGATGGACGAGGCTTTTAAAGTTGCTAACCAGCTGGCTAAAGGTAGTCAGTCTGCGATCAACGGAACGAAGAATACGCTCAATGGCTGGATGAAAATGGCTTCGCCAATTTTCGAGGCTTCTTTACGTGAAGAAATGTTGAATTTCTTAAGCGATGACGCAAAAGAGGGCGTTGCTGCCGTACGTGAAAAAAGGGCACCAAATTTTCCTTCTGCACAATAAATATTGAACGCAATAAAAAGGCCCCGTTGGGGCCTTTTTATTGCAAAAATTAAACTTCCATACGCTTTAGGTTAATACGGGCGGGGATTTAGTCACCTGTAATAGGGTTTTAATCGCTTTATCTAAACCACCCAGCGTTAGCGGATACATACGGTCACCGATTAATTGCCGAGTTAACTGATTCGATGGTCGTCGATCCCAATTTTTCTCAGCGTCAGGGTTTAACCACACGGTATTAGGAAAAGCCGTTAGTAAGCGATTAAACCAAACCGCACCCGCTTCTTCATTCCAATACTCAACCGAGCCACCTGGGTAAGTAATTTCATACGGACTCATGCTGGCGTCACCAACAAAAATTAACTTATAGTCACTCGGATAACGGTGTATTAAATCCATCGTCGATGTTATTTCGCTACGGCGGCGCGTATTATCTTGCCATAGGTTTTCATACGTAAAGTTATGGAAGTAATAATACTCCAGATGCTTAAACTCAGTTTTAGCGGCAGAGAATAGCTCTTCACAAATACGAATATGGTCATCCATTGAGCCGCCGACGTCGAGCAGCAAGAGGACTTTGATCGCGTTGTGCCGTTCTGGCACCATTTTTAAGTCGAGGTACCCCGCATTGGCGGCGGTTGATCGAATGGTATCGTCCAGATCCAGTACGTCGGGCGAACCTTGGCGGGCAAATTTTCTGAGTTTACGCAGCGCCACTTTGATATTTCGAGTATTCAGTTCAACGCTATCATCCAAGTTGCGAAATTCTCGTTTATCCCAAACCTTAACCGCGCTCCGATGACGCGATTCATCCTGACCTATACGAACCCCCTCTGGGTTGTAGCCGTAAGCACCAAAGGGTGAAGTGCCACCCGTACCAATCCATTTATTACCACCGTGGTGCTCTTCTTTTTGCTCTGCTAGCCTTTTTTTCAGGGTTTCAAGTAATTCATCCCAACCACCGAGCGATTCGATTTTCTTTTTTTCTTCTTCACTCAGTAATTTTTCAGCCTGTTTTTGTAGCCATTCTGCTGGGATTTTACCGAAAATTTCGTCCAACCCTTCCGCTTCAAGCCCAGCAAAGGTCGCACTAAATACCTGATCAAATCGATCATAATACCGCTCATCTTTGACTAGTGCTGTGCGTGATAAATAATAGAAAGCATTAATATCAAAGCTAGCGATTCTCGCCTGTAGTGCGCTCAATAAGGAGAGTAATTCCGTAACACTGACCGGAATAGCTGCTTTGCGTAGCGCGAAGAAAAATTCAATAAACATCGATTACTTAATCGTTTTGCTTACGCCTGTTTAAAAAAGCGAGGCGCTCAAATAAGTGTACGTCTTGCTCATTTTTCAGCAGGGCACCGTGCATTTTGGGTAGTAAGTTCTTATCGTCATCGCGTAATGTTTCGGCGCTTAAGTCTTCTGATAACAACAACTTAATCCAGTCTAATAACTCAGAGGTAGAGGGTTTTTTCTTTAATCCCGCGACTTGTCGCACGTCAAAAAATAGACCCAATGCTTCGGCCAACAAGTCCTTTTTCAGGTCGGGAAAGTGGACATTAACGATTTGCTGCATCGTGTCGACTTCTGGGAAACGAATGTAGTGGAAAAAACAACGGCGTAAAAAAGCATCCGGCAGTTCTTTCTCATTATTACTGGTAATAATGATCAATGGTCGGTGTTTCGCTTTTACTAATTCTTGCGTTTCATAAACATAAAACTCCATACGATCCAGCTCTTGCAATAAATCGTTAGGAAATTCGATATCGGCTTTATCAATTTCATCAATCAATAATATGGCGCGTTTTTCTGAATTAAACGCTTCCCAAATTTTACCTTTTACGATGTAGTTGGCAATATCGTGAACGCGTTCATCGCCGAGTTGAGAGTCTCTTAAGCGTGAAACCGCATCGTATTCATACAAGCCCTGATGGGCCTTCGTGGTTGATTTGATATGCCATTCAATCAGCGGCGCGTCTAGAGATTTCGCCACTTCGAGCGCCAGCTGGGTTTTACCCGTTCCTGGTTCACCTTTGATCAGTAAAGGTCGTTCTAGTGTGAGCGCGGCATTGACCGCCATTTTAAGTTCTTCGGTCGCAACGTAATTGCTGGTTCCTTCAAATCGGTTTGTTGACATAAGACGTTTGGGCTCTGTTTAAAATTATTCGTCATTATAAGGGATTTTGTTCGATCAATTGCTTAGCAATAATGATCCGCTGTAACTCGTTGGTCCCTTCACCAATGGCGAGCAGGGGTGCATCTCTGTAATATCGCTCAACATTAAACTCGGTGGAATAGCCATACGCGCCATGAATACGTAGAGCCTCAGCCGAGTTGCTCATTGCCGCTTCGGTGGCATACAGTTTGGCCATACCAGCTTCCATATCGCAACGGTCACCACGATCAAACGCGGCGGCCGCCGATTGCACCAACAGTCGCGCCGCTTCAACTCGCGTGGCCATATCGGCGAGGTAAATTTGGATCGATTGATGCTGGCAGATAGGTTTACCGAATGTTTTACGTTGTTGCGAGTATTCAATTGAATCGTTTAATGCCGCTGAAGCCACCCCAATACCACGAGCGGCGACATTGATGCGGCCCAATGCTAATGCGCCCAGCGCGTGCTGTAAGCCATGACCTTCTTCAAGACCAATAAGGTTTTCGCTAGGTAAACGGTAGTTTTCGAGGAAAAACTCAGCAGTGTCGACGCCTTTATATCCCAGTTTCTTCAGCTTATTACCCATCACAAAGCCTTCACCTTTAGGCGCAATGAATAGGCTCATGCCCTTGTGGGCGGGAGTCGCCGTTGGGTCTGTTTTTACTAATAAAGCAAAGCAACTGCCGTGTAGACTGTTGGTAATCCAGGTTTTAGAACCATTAATAATATATTCGTCGCCATCGAGCTGTGCCGTGCTTTTGATCGCTTGCAGGTCTGTACCGCAGTTTGGCTCGGTTAACGCCAGAGCACCACGCATTTCACCCGATGCAAATAAGGGCAACCATTTTCTTTTCTGCTCTTCGGTGCCAAAGCGCTGTACGGACATCGCCATAATTAAGTGAGAATTAAATACCCCCGTCAATGACATCCAAACACAGGCGATCTTTTCGACAATTTTTGCATACACACTAACGGGTAAGCCAAGACCACCGTACTCAGGATCAATCACCGCGCCGAAAAGCCCCATTTCTTTCATCTGAGCAACAATTTCCTCAGGGTATTCATCGTCTGCTTCAAGCTGACGAACAGAGGGTTTAATTTGGATTAAAAATTTGTCTACAGCGTCTAAAATAAGCTGCTCATTCTCGGCATCGAAATTCATTCTATCTTTCCTATAATCTATCAAACAGTTGTTATATTATGATGCTTATAAAACAGCAATGCGAGGTTTTTTTACCTCGCCTAAAACAGGATTAAAGCATGTTAAGAGAAGCCGCCGCGATGGTGTTAGCCCGCGATACAAAAGAAGGTATAGAGGTTTGTATGCTGAGACGAGTTGGCCATTCGCGTTTTGCTGCGGGGGCGTACGTTTTCCCTGGCGGTGCGGTTGATGAGCAAGATAGTCAGTTCAATTCGTCGTCCTTGCAAGGTGTTAAAAACCCCGTTGACGAGCCAATAACGGCTTATAAAATTGCCGCCATCAGAGAAACATTTGAAGAGTCCGGCCTATTAATTGCGACTGTAAACGGCGAGGATAAAATTGACCACGAATTACGCGACCAATTGCAGCGGAACGAGCTCGCATTTGAACAAGTATTAAACCTCTCGAACGCTACGGTTAACCTCGATACCGTTATCTTTTACGATCACTGGATAACCCCTGAAGCTGCGCCGATTCGGTTTGATACTCGTTTTTTTCTATCCACTGTATCAAGTGAACAGGAATTGATTCACGATGATAAGGAAACCGATCAATCCTGTTGGGCAAGACCTTCAGAGGTTTTATCGCTACACGAGAAGGGCGAGGTGAAATTGATGCCGGTAACGCACGTACAGTTGAAGCGCTTATCAAAGTTCGAATCGGTGGCTGAATTGCTAACCTCAGCCAAAAAGCAAACGGATATTCAGCCAACTTTACCGGTTTTAAACTATGACGCATCCGGCAAGCCGGAGTCTGTCAGCATTCAATTGGTAGAAGGGCTTGTTAAGTATCCGCCATTTAGGAAGTAACGTTTAGTCCGCTAACTTTGAGAGCAGCGATACCAACTCAGGAATTTCTTCAAACACCATTACGCCCGATTTCGAGATAGTACTCAATAATTGTTTTTGTCCGCCCATCCAAATTAAGAAAACAGGGCAACCTGGTTTTTTCTCAAGCAGGATAACGCCTTCGGCCAGCTGATCCGCAATGCTGTCCATCAGCCCCATAAAAATAACGATCGCGTCAAATTCATTCGATTGAATCAATGCTGCCGTTATGTTTTGTAACATTTCTGGCTCAGCTACGAGCGCCGCGGTAACGTCAATGGGATTTTGATTAGCACTAAAAACCGATAGAAGAGGGTGCATCTTAGTGCATAAGTCATCGCTAAACGCGCCGATAGAAAGCCCCGCATTTTCCAGTTGGTCACTCAACATCACGCCGGCACCGCCGGATATTGAAACGACGCCAATACGTTTACCCGATAATTTATTACCGCTGAGGTAAAACTCGCTATAACGAATCATCTCGCTGAGTGAGTCCACTTCAATAACACCAGTACGCTCAAAAATAGCATGGTAATCCGCACCATTTAATGAATTTGAGCCCGTATGTGCCTGCGTTGCACGCGCACCAGCGGGGGTTTTCCCACCTTTCAAGGCAATAACTGGTTTTCCTTGCTGCTGTGCGCGCAATAAAGCTTTTTCAAAGCGCTCTGCTTGACGAATTTCTTCTATATACAGGCAAATAACCGAGGTCTGCGGATCATCGGCCAGGTATTCAACAATATCAGCCAGTTGAATATTGACCTCATTACCGCTGGATATCCATTTACTCACGCCGATATCTGCGCGAATGGTTTTATCCAGCCAGTACGCGCCTAATGCGCCGCTATGGCCAGCAAAACTTAAACCGCCCACTTTAAGCGGGTGCTGTTCCATGGCAGTGGTAAAAGAGGCGATTAATTGGGTTTCGGTATTGATAAAGCCTAAACAGTTTGGGCCGAGTAAACGCGCATCGGTATCAACAAATAGAGCCTCTAGCCGTTGTTGTTTAGCCTGACCCTCTGCATTTATTTCGGCATAACCCGAGGCAAAAACGACAAAGTTCTTAATTCCGCAGGCCAAGCCTTCTTTGATAATCCCTTCTACCAAAAACTCGGGGGTGGCAATAACCGCAAGATCAACCGGGGCATCTAGTTCGGCCAGTGAACGCTTCGCAGCAAGCCCTTGTACCACATCGGACTTCGGGTTGATCGGAATAAGTACGCCTTGATAACCCAAGCGTTTCATATAAGCGACGGGGCGACCACCCAATTTATGCGGGTCGTCTGATGCACCAACGATGGCGACAGACTCCGCTTCAAACAAAGACTTTAATGAACTCATATGCCTTAAAAACCTAATGAACGAGCAATGATATTGCGTTGAATTTCGCTGGTTCCCTCGCCAATGATATAGAGCAGGGTGTCACGGTGTATTCTACCGACGGAGTAGTCACGCATGATACCCGCGCCGCCAAGAATACGAATCGCATCTTCGCTGACTTTAACGGCCATTTCACTCGCAACCAATTTAATTTTAGCCGCCATCGCGGTATTCAAGGTGCCTTGATCGACCTGCCATGCGCCGTTATAAACCATCCATTGAGCGGCTTCTATTTCAGCTGACATATTGGCCAATTTATGCCCGATCGCCTGAAATTTACCAATCGGACGACCTGAAATAATGCGTTCGTGTGCGTAACGGTTCGCTTCTTCAAACGCCGCTTTAGCCATACCAAGACAGTTAGCCGATACACCGACACGATTTTCCATTAACGATTCTAGAATAACGGGGTAGGTGCCTTCTTCTTCACCAAGCAAGTTTTCATCCGGAATAAATAAATCCTCGATAAAGATCAAACCCGTTTCTGAAGCGCGTATGCTTTCTTTAGCCAACTTTTGAATAACGACATTCTCAGACGGTAAATCAACAATAAACATACTGATGCTATCGGCGCTTAGCTCTGGTGAAGTTCGAGCCGCCAGCAGCATAAAATCGGCCATCGGCGCGTTGGTAATATATAGCTTACTACCATTAATAAGGTAACCGCCATCGACCTTTTTAGCTTGTGTCTTAAGCGCGCGTATATTTGAACCGCCGTCTGGTTCACTCAGTCCAAAACAGGATACTTTTTCACCCGCCATCGCTGGTTTCAGGTATTTTTCTTTTTGCGCTTCAGTTCCAATACGCCAGATCGGCCAAATACCGAGATGACTATGGGCCGACAGTGAAGAAGCAAAAGCCTGGCATACACGGCTGGTTTCTTCTCGAATAATACAATCGGCTATTTTATCAAAACCACCGCCGCCATCTTTTTCGGGATAACGAGCCGCAATAAGCCCCATTTCTCCCCATTTTGGAAACAGTTCACGCGGAAAAATCTCGTTGTCATCAGCTTCTCTCACAAGAGGAGCTAGTTCAGTTTCGGAGAAACGTCGAACCGTTTCACGAAGTAATTGATGTTCTTCTGAAAAGCTAAAATCCATAGGTTTTTTCCATTATTGGTGCGTCGTTGATAAGGATCATCGGGGGTTTAATATATAACTAACAATCGTTAGAAATATAACAACAATACTGCCTTGAGTAAAGGCGTTATAGCGATCAAGTTGAAACAGCAAAATAAAATTGCTGCTTGTTTAAAATATCCGTAATTCATTGTTTGAAAATAATTAATGAATCAAATTAAAACTGATCTGGATCAGGGAGAGGCAACCATATTTAAGGATAATTTACCCATCAATATATTTTGACTCAGCCATTGAGTCATCACCTAGGAGAAATGGGTATGAAACAGAATTTGGATGATTTAATTGATTTCAAAACAGGCCGACAAAAACGCTTAATTTATTCAGATCCCGATATCTATCAGCAGGAGTTAAAAAATATTTTTGCCCGTTGTTGGCTATTTCTTGCCCACGATTGCCAATTAAAAGAACCCGGCGATTTTATCCGCACTTTCATGGGTGAAGATGAGGTTCTGGTCGTCAGGCAGCAGGATAACAGCGTAAAAGCTTTTTTAAACACTTGCACCCATCGGGGCAATCGGCTTTGCAAGGCCGATCACGGTAACAGTAAAACCTTCGTGTGTAATTATCACGGCTGGAGTTTTTCTCTTGATGGCCAACTGAGCAGCGTACCTTTGGAAGAGGCCGCCTATCACAATAAACTGGATAAATCTAAATTTGGCATGACTGAAGTCGCCCAAATAGCCAGTTATAAAGGCTTAATATTCGCTACCTTTGATAAGTCAGCACCCAGTTTAGAAGACTATTTAGGTGAAATGAAGTGGTATTTAGATATCTGGCTTGATGCGATGCCTGAAGGTACTGAGCTTATCGGCACTGCGATGAAAGTTGAATTGCCGGTGAATTGGAAATTAGCCGTCGAAAATGTATCGGGTGATGGCTACCACCTGGGCTGGGCGCACGCTGGTGCGATGACGGTTACCACCAGCATGGATTTATCCGGCCTAAGCGTTGGCAATTCTGACGTCAATAACTCTGAAGCTGTTTCAGTAGCCGGTCTTAATGGCCATACGGTACTAGCTGCACTGGATGGGTTGTCAGGTTACGCCTTCTATCCCGACCCAAAAATTGCGGTTGATTATTTACAACAAAATAGGCCGACAGTTATTGATCGTTTAGGTGAATATCGCGGGGAAAACATGTGGGGCTCGCAAATTAATTTAACCGTATTCCCAAACCTACAGATGCTACCAGGGCTTAACTGGTTCCGAATTTACCACCCAAAAGGTCCTGGGAAATTTGAAATGTGGACCTGGGCGATGGTCGACAAAGAAATGCCCGATGAATTGAAACAAAAAATTCTAAATAACGTGAGTCGTACATTTGGCCCCGCCGGTTTATTTGATAACGATGATGGCGATAATTTACAGGCGGCAACTGAACAAAGTCGTGGCTGGGTGTCCCGACAAATGGACGTTTATACCAATATGGCATTGGACGAGGGGGGTAGCCGTGATGAGATGCCTGGTGTGGTCAGTGAAGGCCTGGTATGCGAACAAAATCAGCGCTATGTTTATCGCCGCTGGTTAGAGATGATGCGCGCAGACAATTGGTCGGATGTGCCGTCATATAACAACCTGCAAGAAGCGCGAGCAACGGAGGCTAAGTGATGAATGGCGGACAAGTTTCAAATGATATTTATTTAGACCTGCAACGACAGTTATACCTAGAAGCAAGGCTACTGAGCGCCGAGCAATATGACGACTGGTTAACGCTGCTTTGCGACGATATTCAATACGAAATGGAGGTGCCGCAACGCCGTTTCAGAGAGGATAAATCACAAAGTAGGGCGCCTGTTCAAACCCCCATATTCAATGACGATATGGCGTCCATACTCATGCGAATAAATCGTTTTAAAACAGGATTTGTCTGGTCTGAAAACCCTATTAATGCAATCAGACATATTGTGAGTAATATCGAGGTATTCCATACCGATATACCTGAGCAGTATTTAGCTTATTCAGTCATAGAAGTACACCGCAGTCGTTTGGACTCTGAGCGTAAGCGATTAACCGCGGGACGCCGGGACCTCTGGAATAAAACCGAAACAGGTTATAAACTGTTAAAACGAACAGCTACTCTAGATGATAGCGTCGTACTAGACAGCAATATCAATTACTTTTTTTGATAGCCCCTTAATCGTATTATCTAACCAATAAAAACCGCCATTAAGGGGCGGTTTTTTATTGGCGCTAACATCAAACTGGGTAAGCGATATACCTCGGGAGTACGTTGGTATCGGTCACCGCCTTACGTTGAATAAATAAGGCTTTTTCACCGTCAATGGTAATGATATCTTCGTAACGTCCTACGCACAGAATTTTCGTTTGATTGTTGTCTTTTTGGGTGTAATAAATAGAAAAATTATAATTAGCCTGAAAACTATTTTCTCCCAGAGCAACAATCGACGTTAATTGTGTAAAGTGCCTCGTCATGTAGTGCTCAGTCGAGTCATCTTGAATTTCAATCACCTGCGTCACTCGATCTTGTAGACGTTCATAACAATCATCAAGCATAAAAGCTATAGGGAAGCCCCTACGTTCGTTTTCTTCAGCGATAAACGTATAACTGCCTCGTTGACTAAAACAGCCCAGCCAGGCCTTCATATCCAGCTTATCCAGCGCGCAAATATAGTCTCTATTTAAATTTTCTATACTGCGGATAATACTAGTTTTAATATCGCTCATGATTCAGCCCTCACGAATCCCATTCTTTTTCGGTAGTGTTCCCAGCGAGGTAAATTGCCGGACTCATCGTTTTGCGCAACCTCAAGGGCTAGTTTATATTCATCCTTCACACCTTTTTGAAAACTAGCGTTACCCGGAGTTTTATTACCTTTATCAATGCGCGAAAAGATAGCGGCATCTTCCAGACTAATTAAACCGCAAGGACCTAATAAATTGCTGGATTGACGAATACGATGTCTGACCATTTCCTCATCATCGTCTTCATGAGAGAAATATGCGTAGTGAACCTCTATACCTTTTGGTCCTTTAGGGAAGGCATAGCGTATGTTCAACATATCCATGTGTTTACTGAATACGGTCAATGGAAAAGACATGAGCACTAACGAGCCACTGCTTGTACTGGTACCTTTGAAATCAATAATAGAGCCGTCTTTTAATCCATCAACCTCGTCAGGCATTTTGAGTTCTGACTGAAAGGCTAGATGCCCATTTTCAGAGACAATTTGAGTGCCATGACCGCCTTGCCAGTTTAGTAAAGCAAACGCTTTGTGCAGTAATGGCGCGTGGTATCCATCGTTGTCACAATATGCTTTCCAGTTAGAATCGTATAATACCTTCTGATAGCCGATAAGTTTTAAACGGCCATCTCCGCCAAGAATTCGGCTCAGCGGTTCATAGAAGCTTTCACCGAGATATTCTTTTAACGGTGGCGTTTTATCGCTCATAGTGACAAAAAACAGGCCATAGAATTCTTCTATACGTAGCTGTGGAAGCGCAAAGTCATCTTTATTAAAACTTGGTGAGAATTCACGACTATTTGGACAGCCGACCAATTCGCCTTCAAGGCTGAAGAGCCAACGATGATAAGGGCACTCAAATTCTTTTTTATTACCCGAACTCTCTGTAACTAAAGAGGTACCTCTGTGAGTACAGGTGTTTTGAAAAACCCGAATCTGGCCATCTTCGCCATGAACCGCAAAAATGGGCATTTCACCTAATTCCGCTGCTTTATAATCACCAGGGTTCGGTATCTCGGCGCGGTGCACGATGGGGTGCCATTCTTCACCATAAAAAATCGTTTCTAATTCTTTAGGCCAAAGTTCAGCCATTTCAAAAACCGCTTTGGGTATTTCATTATATTTTGCTGGCCATTCAAGCAATGGCTCACTTTTATTTATTGTCGACATAGATAATATTCTCCATAAATTACTAAACTGCATACTCACCAAATAGTGCATTTCATGGATAGAATACCTATTCTTGTTTTTACTAAATTGATATAGCTCAATATTTGCTTCAATACTTACAGTAGTACCTGGTAATATTATTTCTATTTAACATAATATACATTATACGAAGTCATAAATATAAGGATTACAGCAGGAATAAGGGCTAACACAAGGAATAATTAAACTGGATGTATCAGATTGATCCCCTTCTGCTAAATACAGCCTTAGAACTCATTTGAACGATTTTCTGTATAAGTTAGTCATCAACAAGTTCTTTAAAATTAATCGTCATAAAAAGGGTGTGTAATCCCCCCATTTATAACCGAAGTTAAAAGTAGAGGTTAAGCTGCATTCAGTAATTGTCTGGGCGGTATGCCTCCAATCGCTGTATGCGGGCGTTCATTATTGTAAGACCAAAGCCACTTTGTTGCCAATAATTGAGCTTGCTCAATGGACTCAAACAGATGCAAATCCAACCATTCATGTCTGGCGGTTCGATTAAATCGCTCGATATACGCATTTTGAGTTGGCTTGCCTGGTTGAATATATAGCAAGGTAATTTGCTGTTTTATTGTCCAGTCTTTCAGAGTTTGACTGATATATTCTGGGCCATTATCACAACGTATTGCTAACGGCTTACCTCTCCATTCAATAATTTGTTCCAAGGAACGTATAACTCGAGAGCTTGGCAATGAAAGGTCTACATCAATACCCAGTCCTTCACGGTTAAAGTCATCAATCACATTAAAAGTACGAATGCTTCTGCCATCATTTAATGTGTCGCTCATGAAATCCATCGACCAAACCTGATTCATCGCCTCGGGGACACTCAGGGCTTCAGGTTTGTCGCGTTTGATACGGCGCCTAGGTTTGATTCTTAAATTCAATTCGAGCTCCCTGTAGATGCGATACACACGTTTATGGTTCCAGCCATAACCCTTGATGTTGCGAAGGTATAAAAAGCACAAGCCAAAGCCCCAGCGCTTATGTGTAATGCTTAACCTCAGCAGCCAATCAGCTATTTCAGCGTTTTCACTGGATAGTTTGGCTTGGTAGCGATAACAGGTTTCACTGATAGAAAATACCGCGCATGAAACCCTGATGGTAGCTTTGTATTGCGTAACAGCTCTTTGTGCCATCTCTCGTCTGTGAGATGGCTTTACCACTTTTTTTCAATGGCCTCCCTAGCAATCTCTGACTTGAGTTTTTCCTCGGCGTACATCTTTTTGAGTCGCCGGTTTTCATCTTCAAGCTCTTTCATTCGCTTCATCAGTGACGCGTCCATGCCACCAAACTTGGATCGCCATTTATAGAACGTCGCATTACTCATGCCGTGTTCACGGCATAGCTCAGGAACCGGTGTACCGGCCTCATTTTGTTTCAAGATCGACAGGATTTGACTGTCTGTGTAACGTGATTGCTTCATAGAAAACTCCTTTATTTCATTATAAGAATTTTCTACTTAAAACTCCCTTGGTTTTTTGGGGGGATTACAGGTGGAATCCTTTCTATGCTTATAAATGAATAAGACAAAGCGTTTATAACGAAAGTTGATTTTAAATTAATAAACCCATGTTCCTTAAAAAATTAATGACTGACGGTTACACCAATATATACTCAATGCTAAATATTAATCTTTAAACCCATGCAGACGCCTCAAGCTCAATTCGACTTAACGACGGGATCAATTTATCGACACCTGATTAACTTAGCTATACCCGCGTCTATAGGCATGTTTTTTAACACCCTCTATAACCTGACGGATAACTGGTTTGCAGGAAAAATTTCGGATGACGCATTGGTCGGCCTATCCGTTTCCAGTATTGTCTTCTATTTATTTATTGGTTTACTCGCCGGGCTACAAAATGGCACTTCGGTGATGGTCGCAACAGAAATTGGTCTTAAAAAGGCCAGCCAACTTAAACACATCATTTCTAATTCGATTGCTATCGGCATCCTGTTTTCGATCATTATTATCATCGCAGGCCTTTGGTTCGCCAAGGATGCGATCGACTGGCTAAGCACCCAGGACTCGACAACTGAATTGGCGTGGGAATACATTAATATTTTATTGATGGGGAATATCGCTTTTTCTATCAGTAGCGTTGCAGCGGGTGCATTAATGGCGCTGGGGGATACTAAATCAAACCGAAATGCGCTCATCGCCGGCTTTTTTGCCAATCTCGCGCTAAACCCACTACTCACCTTTGGATTGCAGATGGGCGTATCCGGCCTTGCCTGGGCAACGCTTATTATTAAGATCGCCTCAGCCGTATATTTATTATCAATTTTAAGCAAACGTCTCGGCTACAAACCTTTCCCGGCTTTTGACGGTCAGGTAGCTGTGAGAATTATTAGGCAAGTTTTCCCAGCGAGTTTTAATTTTTTTATTATGATTATCGGTAGCCTGATCGTGACCGCTTTCGTTAGCACCTTTGGCGATTATGCCGTAGCTGGTTACTCTGTGGGGCTTCGTTTGGAGCAGGTACTGCTATTACCCGCTCTCGGGCTTAGTACTGCTGTGCTCGCTATTACCGGGCAAAATTTTGGTGCGAAAAATTATCGCAGAATTGCAGAAACCTATCGTAAAGGACTAATATTAGGCCTTCTTATTTCCCTGTTCTGCATTCCCGTGATGATTTTTCTTTCACCGCATTTAATGACTTTTTTCAGCCCCCAGACCAGTATCGTTAGTACTGGCGTTAGCTACTTAAGAATCGATTCATTGGCCTTTTTTTGTTACGTATCGCTTTTTATTAGTGTGGCAACCTTACAGGCCATAAAACAACCGGACTTCCCGGTAATTATGGGTTTATTTAGACAGTTGCTTCTGCCCTTGGCGGTAAATTACTGGTTAATTACCATCCTCGGGTACAACATCGAATGGTTGTTTGCTTCAGTCGCATTGATCGTTTTAATCAGCATGATTTTCACCCTTTATTACACCCGCCTTCAGCTCAAAAAACTAACGTGAAATAACGTTTAATACCCTGTCAGGGTAATTAGTGAAGACACCATCTACACCGATTAATTTCATCCGGGTGATATCAACTTGCTTATTCACTGTATAAACAAACAATTTTAGATTCTGATCGTGGGCTTGGCGAACGTATTCTGCTGTAGCTAGGTTCAGGCTCAAGTGTATGGAAAAAGCATGTAATTTTTTTGCCCACTCGAATGCAATTCGTACGTTCTTTCCGGCCAACACGCCTAATTTAATCGTTTCATCTAACCTCGACACGTTGACCAACTCGTCCATTAGAAAGGATGAAACTAAAATTTTCTCTTTATGTTCCTTATCCAGGGCCGACAACTGTATAGCGACGGCCTCACCGGTTGCTATACCTTTTAATTCTATATTTAACCCTACTTTTTCCTTAGCCTCTTCTATCACTTCTTGTAGCGTCGGTATTTGCTCACCCCATCCAGCGTCGAGCGCGCGCAATTTTGCAAAACTATAAGCCGACAATTTACCCTTACCATTGGTCGTCCTGTCCAGGGTTTCATCATGAATAACAAAGAGCTGAGCATCCGCCAGATGAACGTCTATTTCGACCCAGTCTGCGCCTAATTCGATGGCCTTACGGATCGACAACAAGGTGTTTTCGGGTACATAACCCATTGCACCTCTATGGCCAATACACAACATTACTCCCCTCCTCTATCTTTAACAAACTCCAGCAAGTCTATAAGGATATTTGTAAAAAGGATAGAATAGCCCTTTTTAAGTCGTCCAAATATTTATGAGTAACGATTACAGCAGCGAATTCAATCTTGATGACGACGTCATTTATCTCAATCACGCGGCTGTAGCGCCCTGGCCTTGCCGTACCGAACAGGCGGTAAATGCGTTTTGCCGAGAAAACGTTACGATCGGCTCAAAAAAATACGCTAACTGGTTGAAAGTTGAAACCCACTTAAAAAAGCAATTAGCGTCATTAATAAACGCCGAGTCTGTTGATGAAATCGCTCTGGTTAAAAACACTTCAGAAGCGCTATCTTTTGTTGCCTACGGCCTGGACTGGAACGCTGGCGATAACGTTATCACTAGCGATGAAGAATTCCCTTCCAATATGATCCCCTGGGAATCACTCGCTAATCAGGGCGTCACGGTTAAGAAAACAGCATTGAAAGGGCTGAGCGATCCGACCGACGCGCTGATCCAACAGATAGATCAGCGAACCCGTCTTTTAACGATCAGTTCGGTGCAATACGCATCTGGCTTACGCGTTGACCTCGAACGCTTAGGTCAGGCATGCCAAAAAAATGGTGTATTGTTTTGTATAGACGCCATTCAGTCGATAGGCGCGTTCCCTTTTGACGTACAAAAATATCAGGCCGATTTTGTTATGGCCGATGGGCATAAATGGATGCTGGGGCCTGAAGGTCTGGCCGTTTTTTACTGTCGACTACATGCTCTCGATAAGCTCAAATTGACACAGTTTGGCTGGCATATGGTTGAGGATATGGGCAATTACGACACGCCATTATGGACCACGGCTAAATCAGCGAGGCGTTTTGAGTGTGGTAGCCCGAATATGCTGAGTATTCACGCTTTGTCGGCCAGTATTGGTTTATTGCTGGAAACAGGTATGGATAATGTTGCCGCCAACGTTATCGCGCGTGGGCAATACGTTATTGATAAAGTGAAGCAGAATGACTCTCTCACGCTGCTAACGAATCCCGATAAAAATGGTAATAATATCATTGTATTTAAGCCGTCTAACGGCGATACCGACGGGTTATTTGAGTACCTGACCACTCACAATGTTGTCTGCGCAAAACGCGGCGGCGGAATTCGTTTTTCACCGCACTTCTACACCCCTACTGACGTTATAGATCGCGCTTTCAAATTAATTGAAAACTTTCAGAACACACCTAAAAAGTAATTAAAGATATAATCAAACACTTTATTAATGCCGACCTTAAAGAGCCAAATGCATACACCACCCGTTGTTAAAGTAGGAACCGTTTTAATTGGCCCGGGTCACCCCGTAGTTGTTCAATCAATGACCAACACTGATACCGCTGATATTGCTAGAACCGTAACACAAGTTTACCAATTAGCTAAAGCGGGCTCTGAATTGGTTCGCATTACAGTAAACTCCGAAGAAGCCGCCTCTGCCGTGGCGACCATCAGAGAAAAGCTAGATGCACTCGGTTGCAACGTGCCTCTGGTTGGCGATTTTCACTTTAATGGGCACAAATTACTGGCCAAATATCCCTGTTGCGCTCAAGCCCTGGCTAAATATCGAATTAACCCTGGAAATGTAGGCCGCGGTAGTAAACGCGACCCACAATTCGCGCAAATGATTGAATTCGCCATTCAATACGATAAACCCGTTCGCATTGGCGTTAATTGGGGCAGCCTTGACCCCGCTGTTTTGGCCCGATTAATGGACGATAACTCCAAATCAAGCACGCCAAGGGACTCCGTTTCGGTGATGCATGACGCCGTTATTACGTCCGCTTTGGAAAGCGCGGAAAAAGCGCTTGAAATAGGTCTGGCAAGAAATAAAATTATATTATCCTGCAAAATGAGCGGCGTACAGGACCTTATTTCCGTGTATCAGGACCTCGCGTCACGCTGTAACTACCCTCTTCACCTTGGATTAACCGAAGCTGGCATGGGAAGTAAAGGAATCGTCTCATCAACGGCTGCTTTAGCGGTTTTACTTCATCAGGGTATTGGCAATACCATTCGTATTTCTTTAACACCCGAGCCGGGTGGCGACCGGTGCCAGGAAGTGGTGGTGGCGCAAGAAATTTTACAATCCATGGGAATACGTTCGTTTACCCCAGCGGTAATTTCCTGCCCTGGCTGCGGCAGAACGAGCAGTGATTACTTTCAACAATTGGCGCAGGATATCCAATCTTACTTGCGACATAAGATGCCCAACTGGAAAAACCAGTACCCGGGAGTCGAAGAAATGAAAGTAGCGGTAATGGGTTGTGTCGTAAACGGCCCAGGCGAAAGCAAGAATGCCAACATCGGCATCAGTCTACCCGGAACGGGCGAAAAAGCAGTAGCACCCGTGTATATTGACGGTCAAAAAGACGTCACTTTAAAAGGCGACGATATAGCAGAACAATTCCAACTACTCGTTGAACGTTACGTAGCTAAAACTTACCAACGCTAAAGCTGAGCCAAACAGCTTTAGCGTTTGAACGAAATTTATGCAAAGCTAAAGCCGCTCCAAAAAGACCTAGTCTCTTCGGCAAACCCTACGCTTTAACCCTACTACTGCTAATAACTACTGCTAATAACTACTGTTATTAGGCTAACGAAAAGCTAAGGCCCTACTATAGACCTGTTACTTCTTCTGCTTGAAGACCCTTGTCGCCTTTCGTAATAGTAAATTCAACGGCTTGATTCTCTTTTAACGTACGAAAACCATCGCCTTGTATCGCTCTAAAATGAACAAATACGTCTTCACCACCTGCATCGGGTTGAATAAAACCAAAACCTTTTGAATTATTAAACCACTTAACAATACCTTTAACTCGTTCTGACATCTCTCTTCCTCTCCATAAATAAACATTTTAAATCAGCAGGTTATCTATAATTATTAATGCTTTTTATAATAAAACAATCGCATCTTAACTCTACTGAGTTCTGAGTATACTAAAAACAATTGGAATATCCTAAATTGTTTTTCATAAGGTTCTGATTCAATTAAGTAATCTTTCTATAAAGAGGCTTTTTTCGCAGCAAGCCAGAAAGCTTCCAGGGCTTCCGGACTGCTATATTCAAACTTAATCCCGGACTTTATGACCTGCTCTTCAACATAGGCAAAACGATCTGAAAAACGTTTATTAGCTTTACGCAGTGACCATTCAGGGTTTATATCAAGGTGTCGCGCTAAATTAATGCAACTAAACATCACGTCGCCTAATTCTTCCTCTATACGTTGGCGGTTATTATTGATGCCGATTTCGTCTTTCAATTCACTCACTTCCTCATCCAGCTTGGCCAGTACGGGCGCCAAACTGTCCCAGTCAAAGCCAACTGCTGAGGCCTTTTTTTGCAGCTTATACGCCTGATTCATCGCTGGCTGGTTGGCATTAACGTCATCGAGAATGTCGACACCTTGTTGCAGATCTTTTTCACCGCGCTTATGCGCTTCCCATTGTTTCGCCAGGTCTTTCGTCTCAACTTGCTTATTATCAAATACATGAGGGTGCCGGCGTTTTAATTTCTCGCAGATAGACAACAGTACCTCAGCAAAAGAAAAACTGCCTTGCTCTTCGGCCAATCGCGAATGGAAAACCACCTGAAACAACAGGTCGCCTAATTCATCGCGTAATGCAGGCATATCAGACCGTTGAATCGCTTCGGCTACTTCATAAGCTTCTTCAATAGTATAAGGCGCAATCGTTTCAAAGTTTTGCTGTAGGTCCCATGGACAGCCCTTATCTGGATCACGAAGTTGCGACATGATGAACAGCAATTCATCTATTTTATTATGTGTTTCGATATTCTTATCAGACATTGTGCGAGTAAATTAGGTTATTGTTAACGTTCGTAAGATTAACTTTATTTTATGTTAAATATTATCTGGCTCAGCTTTTTTTTCATTGCCTTCGTAACGGGGCTCTATCGTTTATTTATTCTTGGTGATAGCGCTATTTTTAATGATATGACGCTGGCAACCTTCACCTTATCAAAAACGGCTTTCGAAATTGCACTCGGTTTGACGGGGGTTTTATGTTTCTGGATGGGGATCATGAAGATCGGTGAAAAAAGTGGCTTTATAACCCTTCTGACCCAATTTCTAAATCCACTTTTTAAACGCTTAATGCCTGAGGTGCCGGACAATCACCCCGCTTTTGGCGCCATGGTGATGAACATGTCCGCTAATATGTTGGGGCTAGATAACGCCGCCACCCCACTTGGCATTAGAGCAATGCAACATTTGCAGGCGCTGAACCCAATAAAAGACACCGCCAGTAACGCGCAAATTTTATTTTTAGTTATTAATACCTCTGCCGTCACCTTGTTTCCACTGACGATTTTTACCTACCGGGCGCAAATGGGTGCCGCTGATCCTACCGATGTATTTATTCCCATTTTAATTGCCACCTACGCATCAACTCTAGCTGGGCTCATCGCGGTGGCAAGCGTTCAACGTATCAAATTATACGACCCCGTCATCTTGAGTTATTTAGTCGGTTTCAGTTTGGTCATCCTTTCACTGTTATTGTATTTTTCTCAGCTCGATCAGTCCGCGATGCAACGACAATCATCCTTGGCCAGTAATTTCATTATTTTTGCTTTAATTATTTTATTTATGTCGGGCGCACTAAAGCGAGGCATCAATGTCTATGAAGCATTCATTGATGGCGCTAAAGAAGGTTTTCAAACCGCCATCATGATTATTCCCTATTTAGTCGCCATGCTCGTTGCCATCGGTGTTTTTAGAGCCAGTGGCGCACTAGAAATTTTTCTTGAAATCCTGCGTTCCACACTGACTAACCTGTCTATCGACAATAAATTTGTTGATGCCCTACCTACCGCTTTTATGAAACCGCTAAGTGGTAGCGGCGCTCGAGCAATGATGATTGAAACCATGCAAATACACGGGGCCGACTCTTTTGCCGGTAGATTGGCTTCTATCGTACAGGGCAGTACAGAAACTACTTTTTACGTATTAGCGGTTTACTTTGGCTCGGTAGGTATCAAAAAAGCGCGCCACGCTGTGGCCTGCGGATTATTTGCAGACATGGTTGGCATTATCGTCGCCATTCTGATCGGCTACCTGTTTTTCGCTTAATACAAATTTACCGTTTGTACGATTAGCTTTGTTAGAATACGCCAAAATTTATAATCCCTAGCATCCAAATATGGCCAAAAATAGGCAGCCTATCTTTTCTAAATTTTACTTAAACTTAGGCAAACTCCCGTTCCCCATTTTATACGCCATCACCTACCTTATTTATTTGGCGGGTTATTATTTCGTCGAAAGAAAACGCAATGTTATTTTAAGTAATATGCAGAACTCTTTTCCTGAGATGCCGCTTAAAGAAGCCCAGCAATTAGCGAAATTGAATTTCAAACATCTGGCTTATACGATGTCCGAGTCAATTAAAACACTGCACCTCAGCGAGGAACAAATTCGCAAACGCATAACGCTCAAAAACCCTGAGCTTATTATGAAATTTGCTGATAACAATCAATCCGTTATCATGCTCGCCGCTCATCATTGCAATTGGGAATGGTTGTTAGCAGGCTGTAGTTTACAACTACCTTTACCTATTGATGTCGTCTACAAACCATTACACGACACCGTTGTTGACGAGCATATGAAAAAATCGCGTTCACGATTCAATGCACGCCCGATCGCTAATAAAAACGCCTTGATCGACATTATGCAGCGTCGAAAAGAACTACGAGGCTTTGCCATGGTCGCTGATCAGTCACCGATTAGAAAAGAAGAAAAATATTGGACCACTTTTTTAAATCAGGACAGCTCATTTGCCGTTGGCGCGCAAAAAATTGCTCAACTCACAAAATACCCCGTTATTTTCGTCGGTATGAGGCGGATGAGCCTGGGGCATTACGAAGTTTATTTTGAAGAACTCGGTCAAGCTCCGTATAAAAAAGAAGGTTATGAGATAACCGAAAAATATGCCCGTGCGCTAGAAAAAATGATTCTTGAACACCCGGAAGACTGGATGTGGTCCAATCGTAAATGGAAGCGTAAACGCAGCATTTACGAAAAAACACATTAACTACTGGCTCGGGACCTTCTGCGCAATAAAACCCGCCAATTCTTCAATTGTTGGGTAATCAAAAAAGTCAGCTAATTCAACAATATCAGGGTAAAGCTCGTCAATCTTTTCGTGAATTTGAGCCAGTTTTAATGAACTGGTACCCATTTCAAATATATTTTCTTGCAGATTTATTTTTTGATTGGATATGACTGTTTGGCAAATTTCCAATAGCTGTCGCTCGATCTGGCTACCCGCCGCTAAAGAGTCTGAAGAACTGGTTTCAGAAAGTTCTGTCAGTGCCGCTATAATTTCATTGAAGTCACCTTCAATAAATCGCTCAGCTAAGGCAAAGCGCTGCACTTTCCCACTGGTGGTTTTAGGCATTGATACGATGGGTAATACATGAGCTACGTCGAGGCCTGATTTTTCAGCCAACTGACGTCGGACATCAATAGTTGTTTGGTAAAACGCGTCCAGCTCTCCCCTATAGAGAACGAAAACAAGCAGCTCATCAACGGCTTCTTCGGGGTTTAAAACACCGCAAACAGCCACTTTCCCTAATTCAATTCGATCAACGCCTTCACAAACAGACTCGAGGTCAGGCGCGTAATAATTCTGCCCATGAACAATAATTAAATCCTTGGTTCGCCCGGTAATAATTAATTGCCCATCGTTAATCAAACCCTGGTCGCCCGTATCCAGCCAACCATCGGCCGAAATAAGTTGTTCATTTAAAGTCGTCTCGTGATAATACCCCTTGGTGACGTTCTCGCCTTTGATTAAAACGCGACCAATAACGTTATCGCTAACGGCAGCACCGTTACTATCAGCCATCATTAGTTGCGTACCGGTAATCGGGTAACCCAAACGAACCAGTTCGATGCTCTTATCAGAGGGACTATTTACGATTTGCACCGGTTGTCCCTCAATCAGCGAACTTCTTAAAACGTGTAAAGTTGACAGTGGTTGGGCCAATTTAGGAAAGGTAACGACGAGACACGCTTCTGCTAAACCATAAACAGTAAACATCGCCGTATCAGACAAGCCAAACGGTTTCATCACCGCATTAAATTCTCTACACAAATCAGCTGAGATGGGCTCTGCACCGTTGAATATTATCCGCACGTGCGATAAATCGAGAGAGGTCTGCTTTTCAGGCTTAAAACGTTTTAATACGTGTTTATAACCAAAATTAGGTGAACTAAGAATATTCGCCTTCTTTTCACTGACTTTTTCAAGCCAAAGATTCGGCCGGCGCACGAATAAATCGGTCGGCATAATGAATTGATTAATATTGACGAATAGAGGCGTGAGGTGAAAACCAATAATACCCAGGTCATGCGTCAATGGCATCCAACCGAAAAAACTATCGTTACCATCAAATTCACTGCATTCAATGATGCCGTACAGGTTAGTGACCAGATTCTTATGCGTCAGCACGACGCCTTTAGGATCGCCCGTTGAGCCTGAAGAAAACTGAATAAAAGCGGTTTGCTCAGGGCTAATGTCAGACTTTTCACCTAATACATCGAGTGACTCGATAAGATCGAGTACGATAGCGTTTTTATGAATTTCTTTGTAAATCGACTCGAGGCCTTTATCCTCGGCATAGACTTTTAAACGCTGTAGCTCTTTTCTGGTGGTCGCCATATACGGCGTTTGTAACTTTTCAAACACATTGAAAACTTTTTGCCGATGTCCATCACTGGTTCCAATGGCTAACGGCACAGCAATAATGCCTCCATATTGGCAGGCCCAGAAAGTATCGATGAATTGCTCGTTATTCCCCAGGTGAATAATCAGTTCGTCACCGTTTGAAGCACCTTTTTTTTGAATATAATGTAATAAGCCTAAGGCCCTTTGTTTTAAAGCTGGGTAACTCACCTCTCGCTCGTTATCCTGCCCAATGATGTAAGTGATTTTTTTGTTCTCATCCTGGTTTTTATCTAATGCTTCAACCAGGGTTTGGGGAAATCCATTCATAGCTTATATTTAGGGTGTATTTAAATTAAAACGCAAATTAACTCAAGGTGATATTTTATAATGATTAGCCTAATGACGGTGGAAATTCAGGTTTGAATTTATAAATAATTGGAAGGCAGTTATCAGCTTGCATCATCACTGTTGCACTGACCTTTTCACCGAGCTGTAAAGACGCACACGACCATTCAGCCGCCGCTCCGTACTCAGCTGGACACTGTGTTAATTGGCCGTTAGCAGAGAGACTGAAGCCAAAGCGTGACAAACCCATTCCTAAGCCCCTGCCGGTTGCTTTTATAAACGCTTCTTTATGCGTCCATATATCAAAAAAAACTGCTTCGCGATGCTGCTCGGGCAAGTCCCGCCATTGTTCTTTTTCATCATCAGAAAAGTTACGTTGTACTAAACCTTGCAAATTATCTAGCGGCCTCCAGTGTTCTATGTCCACACCGACTTGAGCGCACGCGCTAATCGCCACCAAAGCGCGGTCTTCACTGTGTGAAACGTTAAAGGTGAAAGCTGAGTCTACGATATAGGGTTTACCAAACTCCGTCGTTTCAAAGCTTATAAGAGCCGGATCTAGCTGCGTATAATTGGCTAGTAACAGTCTTAGCTGCGCACGCATCGCTAGAGCACGCTTTCGATGCAACGGGTTTCTAAGGCGGTTCAGCTTATTAAGCTCGGTAACCCTTAATAATGATTGGAAGTATGTCGAATGTTGTTTATTTTCGTTTAAATCAAGTTGCCAAATATGCACTTCATTTTTGGCTAATTCGGCAACATCAGCTGTTTTTTTTTGCATAAGGCGCGTCGTTATGAATTACTATTAATTTTATCGCTTAGCTTTAATAGCTATTAATCATTTATTTAAACATATTTTCAGGTCGTCCTTTTATGTTCATTCAGCAGTCAACAGAATAATATGCGTCAGCTCCTAAAGAGTAAAAAGGCTAACGAAAAATATCGCATTAGCCCAACTACTTATCGTTGGACTTATCGTCTTATGAAAACCTTATTCAAGGTGTTTAAACTCACACTTCGAAGCCATGGACATAAGACGGCATGGAACGATGGCCAAATATTTCTGTTTAATCATTTTGCCCGCTTTGAAGCACTCATTCCGCAATACCTCATCTACCAAAAAACAGGGCTTTTTTCTCGCTCTATCGCGTCAAAAGAACTCTTTGATGATAACTTGCTGACTCGTTACCTTATTAAATTAGGCGGCATTCCCAACGATGCCGATGAACTCATGTATCAGGTCTCGAAAGACATACTGCACAACCATAAGCTCGTTGCTTTTCCCGAAGGCGGTATAGTCAAAGATCGTCGAAGTGTAGATAAGTCAGGGCGTTACAGAATTTACTCCAGATCACACGATGAGCGTAGAAAACTGCATACGGGACCCGCTGTTATCGCGCTAGCCATCGCTATTTTCAAATCTGCTGTTAGGGGAATTGATAAAAGTGGAGAACATAATTCGCTTACCTTATGGGCCGATGAATTGGGATTTAAGGATAAGCAAGCGCTGATTGATGTTTGTATGAAACCTACCGTCATTACACCCTGTAACATCACTTTTTACCCCTTGCGAATAAGCGGTAACGCGTTAAAAAGTAGCGTTCAATTTTTTATCAAAAATTTACCTAAACGCTTGTCGGAGGAATTATTAATAGAAGGAAACTTTTTATTAAAAAACACGGATATGGATATCCAGATTGGTACGCCCATCATCGCCGAAGAGCATTGGACAAAGTTCGACTCAGCGATATCAACGGTTTTTATCAAAAACTCTGAGCTGGCGTTGCGAGACATCTTTGATAAGGCAAAAAACAATAATTCCTGGGACGATTTGTTATTTAGACTCAGTTACCAACGCAACACCAACAGCATTCGCGACGCTTATATGCACGCCATTTATGAAAATGTAACGATTAATATTGCCCATATAGCCTCTAGCATTATTATGCGATTTCTTGCTCAAGATAAAGAACAGATTGAGAAACGTGAACTGCATTTTTTAATCTATTTGACGATAAAAAAGTTACAGCAAGCGCCTGTTTTAAAATTTCATAGGACGCTACAAAATCCCTCGATTTACCGAAACCTGCTGATGACGAACAGTGAAACCTTCAACCAGTTTTTAAGAAGTGCTTACCAGGCAAATTTATTAGAAAATAAGGGGCTTTATTATAAGTTCACCGATCTTATACGCTTAGAGCACGATTTTGACGCCATTCGTTATAAGAACCCAATCGCCGTGTACGCCAATGAAGTATCACAAATTCCCGCAGTCAGTGAGGCGGTAAATGATTCTTTAAGCTTCAAATTAAAGAACCAATTAAACTCTTTCGCAGAAAACCTGTTTGACGATGAATTACGCGAACTCAAATGGGATCTCGCGCAAGTTCAAACAAACAAGCTTCCGGAAACCCATTATCTACACGATCTTCAGCAACGTTCAGCCCAGCCTTTTCGTTTATTAGCTAACAACAATAATGGCGAATGCGTTGTGTTGATACACGGCCTACTGTCCAGCCCTGCAGAAATGAAAGGCCTGGGCGAAAAGCTATCTGCCGCAGGCTACATCGTTATCGGCTGCCGACTTAAAGGCCACGGAACGACACCTTGGGATTTATCGCAAAGAAGCTGGCAGGACTGGCGTCAATCGCTAAGACAAAGCATTAAAATAGCCCACTGTTACAGCAAAAAAGTACACCTAATTGGTTTTTCAACTGGCAGCCTGTTGGCACTTATGATGGGCGCCGACCGCAATCTTAATATCAGCTCTGTCACTGCCTGTTCGACGCCCATAAAATTCAAAGACCCACATATTCATCTGCTAAAAATTGCCCATATATTGAATAGAATTTGCCAAAAATTAGGCTGGTCTGCAGGCATTATGCCTTTTAAAGACAATACACCCGAGCACCCGCATATTAACTACCAGCAAATTCCCGTCGCCGCGGTTCATCAATTATTCTTATTAATTGCTAAAACAAAGGCGTGCTTAAAGAAGTTAAATTGCCCCGTGCTGTTATTGCAGGGCGACAACGACCCCGTGGTAGATGCTTCGAGCCTGGGTATTTTACTGACTAAGATTCGTAAACCACTGCAAAGCCATCAATGGGTCAGCTCCGATAGGCACGGAATATTGTATGAAAATACAGAGAATTGCCAACAAAGAATCATCGACTTTATCAAAAAGCAGAGCAATTAGCGTAAAATGCGCTCTTTTTAAAGCAAACGTACCGTTAATGCGAGTTCACCTTAAAACCTTAGGCTGTCGGCTCAACGAAGCCGAAATTGAATCATGGGCAAATGATTTCAGCGCTCGCGGCCATAGCATTGTAAATGAGGACGATTCGCCGGATGTTCTTGTCCTCAATACCTGCGCCGTTACTCAGGGTGCGGTGCGAAAATCGCGTCAACTGGTGCGTAAAACGCATAAAAAAAATCCTAAAGCTAAATTAGTCGTCAGTGGTTGTTACGCCACACTAAACGAGGAAGAAACCGTTTCCTTAGACGGCGTCGATTTACTCATCAATAATCAGCAAAAAGATCAATTAGTGGCGTTAACGCTTCAGCAAATCAGCGAAGTGGCCATGCCGTTAATCGCCACCGAACCTAATGAAGTCGCTTTGTTCTCCAGGGGCCGTCAACGCGCCTTTATTAAAGTTCAGGATGGTTGCCGCTACCGCTGTAGTTTCTGCATTGTTACCATCGCAAGAGGCGATGAAAAAAGTAGAAATATCAAAGATATAATTAATGAAGTTAATGCTATACATAAGCAAGGAATATCGGAAATTGTTATCACCGGCGTGCACCTTGGCGGCTATGGTAGCGATATCGACAGCGACCTATATTCTCTGGTTACAGCACTACTCGAACAAACGACCATCCCAAGGATTCGCATGGGTTCGCTTGAACCCTGGGACTTGCCAAAGGGTTTTCTAGAACTGTTTAAAAATCCCAGGCTAATGCCACATATGCACCTGCCTATGCAAAGTGGTTCTGATTCAGTATTAAGAAGAATGTCGCGACGTTGTAAAACCGATGAATTCCGTAAGCTAGTAACGACGGCTCGTGAACTCATACCACATATTAATATCACCTCCGATATCATCGTCGGCTTTCCAGGTGAAACAGAAGAGGAATGGCAACAAACTCTCGATTTTGTAGCAGAAATGCAGTTTGGTGATTTGCATATCTTTAGTTATTCAAAACGCGAAGGAACCAAAGCCGCGTCTCTGCCTGGTCAAGTAGACGATACGACTAAAAAACAGCGCAGCAAAACCCTTCACCAATTGGCAGAATCAACCAAACAGTCCATCTTGCTCTCTCATGTAGGAACCAAGTGTGACGTCTTATGGGAAGACTCACAGCAACAAAATGAAGACGGTCTGACGACGGTATTGGGTTATACACCCCACTACATTCGAGTCAAAACGACGACAAAGAATCCATCGCAGTTAAGCAATCATATTACACGCTGTGAACTCGGCACTATTGATCAAGGTACGTTAGTAGCTGAGTTATCAGCGACCTAGCCTTTTACTTTAACTCGCCGCGTTCATAGAGCATTTTTGTCGCGCCGGCAACGGCAATCGCGGGAGCAAATAAATTCACTACTGGTATCGTCGTGGCCAACAAACTTAAACCACCGAAGGCCAGACTATTCGCCTGACTTTTCTTTAAGATACGCTTTTGTTCATTGAACAAAACCCCATGATTTTCAAACGCATACCCCGTGTATTCAAAGCTTAGAAACCAGGCGCTAAATAATAACCAAAGCGGCAGAGTAATAACATTAACCCCCGGGATCAACGATAAAAGCAATAACGGGATCGCTCTCACTAAATAATAAACGAGTTTTCGTAACTCGGATCCCAGAATGGCCAAGCTCTCTGTACTAAAAAAATCCGTTTCAAGCGCTAAATGATCCTCGCCTTTTAAATGCCCTTCAACTCCCTTTGCCAAGTGCCCGTAAAAAGGTGAGGCAATAATATTAGCGACGAGTGTGAAGGCGTAATAAACGACAGCCATCACACTCGCCATAAAAACCGGCAAAATAAGCCACGCCAACCAGCTCAGCCAACTGGGTAACATCGAGTCAACGGCGGTCGATAAATACGACCATAACATCCAACTGGCGATGCTAAATAGGGCCATATTGATAGCTAAAGGAATGATGACAAATCGTCTTAATCCAGGCTGACGAATCAACTGAATTCCTGCCATATAACAGTCAATCCCGTGTATAAAAATTGGTGATTTTGCTTTCATTTTATTTAAATTAATTATTCGACTCATAATGGCCGTATTTTGATAGACTGCCTACGTATTGAGTCATCGGTTTTTCAGCAAAGCGTTGGTAATGGAACGAATGGAATTAGCGTACAGTAACACGAACATTAATGGCAAGCAGACGCCGAAAGCAAAAGTCATCGCGGTGACAAGTGGCAAGGGTGGCGTGGGTAAAAGTAGCACTGCCACGAATCTGGCGCTGTCTCTTTCTTCGCTAAATAAAAAGGTTTGTATATTCGACGCTGACGCTAGCTTAGCCAATATCAACATCCTCCTAGGCATTCAACCAAAATACACACTACAACACCTGCTGACTGGCGAAAGACCCTTAAAAGACATCATCATTGATGGCCCTCGTGGCGTGAAAATCGTCCCTGGCGCCACTGGCATTGCAGAGTACGCGCGTCTATCAGATGAACAAAAAACTATTTTACTGGCGGCGCTGGATAAGCTGCAGCAAGAATTTGATTACCTCATCATTGATACCGCTGCGGGTATAGGTGATGACGTATTAGATTTTGTCAAAGCGTCTCAGTTTTCTATTGTCATCATTACCCCTGAACCTACGTCATTAACGGATTCTTTTTCACTGCTCAAAGTGTTAAAGCGCTCAAACTTTAGCCGCACAACGTACGTTCTGGTCAATATGGCGATGGACAATATGAATGGCCAAGCTATATACAACCGCTTTGAATCAGCCGTTAAAAAGTATATTGACGTTGATATTAGCTACTTAGGCTACATTCAGGTCGATGAAACGATGATTTCTTCTGTCAGCCTTCAATGCCCCGCCGTTTTATTGAATCCAGATTCAACCGCCAGCCAATGCTTCCAAAAGTTAGCAGAACGTTTTGAAAAAAATAACGACGGTTGCAGCATCGATTCCTTTAGTGACTTTTGGCGTCAGCAAGACATTGAACCGCTAGACAGTCCTCAAATAGCCGTCGAAAGTGTAACACCTACGTTCGCTAGTGATGACGTCAATACGACACAAAGCAAGTCAACACCTGCTGTTGCAGCTCTTGATTTTTCTCAAGCCTCTGATTTTTGTATCCAGCAGTTAACGAGCGGAGATTTAACATCGGACGAAAGCGCGCATTTTTTCGATGCTATTAATCAGTTTCAAGCCAAAGAAAGCGTCAAAAGCGAGATCGAATCGGCACACACTACGTCGTCAGTACGAGAGTTTTATAAGTTTTTGGAAAAAAACTCTTTTCCACAGGATGATCTCCGCGAAATTGTAGCTACACTCGAACAGGTGTACGTTGAAAAGTACGGCAAAAGCTTAAATAGTGTTGAGTCAGCCACGCTCAAGCTGTTAGCCCAATTCAACGGCTCTGAAGACGATCTACGCTACGTGAACGAACGGCTATCAGAGTCCTACCAAGGTCAATTTAACAAGCCGCTTTATAGCGTTATTGATGAAATCCACCAGCTGGCTGAAGCCGACGGTTTTGACAAAGCGGCATTCGATAAGATACTGGCTGAATTATTGTCTGTTTACCAAAGAAAATTCACCGTAAGCTATGAAACTGAAGCGGATAAAGAACTGGCATTGGCGCATCAAACAATAAAAGATTTGCAAGAGCGGCATCAAAGCCTGTCTAAAGAACTACAAATCTCTCAACAATCACTGACAGAACGGGCAACGATTTTAGATAAAATAAAACAATTACTGCCAGAAGTAGGAAAGAAACCTTAAAGCAGCTTTTTAACGATTAAATAATTTTTCATAGTTCCTGGCGCTAATATCCGCAATTTTATCTATCGGCACCCCACGTAATTCAGCCATTTTTTCCGCGACGTATTTTACATAATTAGGATAGTTTGGCTTGCCACGCATAGGCACAGGGGCCAAATAGGGAGAATCCGTTTCTATTAGTAAGCGGTCGGCAGGAACTTTTTTTGCCACTTCTTGAACTTGCTGGGCATTTTTAAAGGTAACGATGCCTGAAAAAGAAATATAGAAGTCCAAATCAAGTGCTTTTTTTGCCATCTCCCAGTCTTCCGTAAAGCAATGCATCACACCGCCCGCCTCTCCGGCAGATTCTTCTTGCATGATGCTAATCGTATCGTCTTGAGCGTCACGCGTATGAATAATAATAGGTTTGTTAATTGTTCGCGCCGCTGCAATATGGTGACGAAACCGTCGTTGTTGGCAATCAATGTCGGCATCGGCGTCTTCATCTAGTCTCGCGTAATCCAGCCCCGTTTCACCAATCGCGACCACTTTATCGCGCAAAGCCAAGTCGATTAGTTCCTGAACACTGGGGTCGTGCCCCTCTTTCTCATTTGGGTGAACGCCCACAGAAATAGAAATTTTAGATTGATTCGCCACCAAGTCCCGCATCGCGGGGTAGTCTTCCAAATTAATCGATACGCATAACATATGGTCGAGCGAATCGGCCCGTGTTGCGGCTAAATATTCATCGATATCATTCGAATAAGGGCTTAAATCCACGCGATCTAAGTGACAATGCGAGTCTATAAACATAATAAGGTCCAATTAAAATGAAAAACGGCCCATCAGGCCGTTAAAACCAGGTAGCTAACAATGGCTACATCGTGTGCGTAGGCCTTCCTGAAGAAGCCGACCCCGCCAGATAAGTTTCGATCTTAGCGCGTGCAGCGCCGCCATCTTGTTCGTTAAATTGCACCCCAACGCCATTAGTCCTGGAACCTTCTGCACCGATGGGTGTAATCCAAATAATTTTTCCGGCAACGGGTATGCGCTCTGCTTCACCAATCAAGCTCAACAACATAAACACTTCATCGCCTAAGTTGTATTTTTTGTTCGTTGGAATGAATAAGCCGCCGCCCACAACATAGTCCATAAATGCCGCATATAGCGCATTTTTATCCTTAATAGTTAAGGATAAAATTCCTTGACGCGTTTCATTTCCTTTCACACTCATGCGGTTAAGTACCTTCTTTGTTCGTTAGCGAATAACAATGTATCGCGAATTCTTCAAGCATTAATTGTTGGTTAACTTGAGTCGATTCCAGGTCGATTAGCTTGGTCAGTTGATCTAATAAGCTATGTATACCTTCTAAGTGTAGCTTTTCTCTAAGAAAGTTCAAGTGGGTTATTAAACCAGGGTTAATCAAATAAGTACTTTTTGAATTATGACTACACTTTACAGCATCTGTTAACCAGGAGGCCATCCATTTTAAAACAGGAAAATCCTTTATAGCAAAGCATTTCTCGGCGAATAACAGTGGGTCTAACCGACCCTTCGCTAAATTTAAGAAATCATCAAACAATGAGTCTCTTATCTCTAAGGCGTTTTTTTCCCATAATTCATGCGCAAGCATCGGAGAATGGTCGGCTAAATTAAGATACTCGTTAACTTTATTACAGCCTGAAGCCTCCAGCCATTCCCTAGCCCCCAGTAAATCAATATCTTTCACCATGATCAGTTGGCAACGACTTCGGATCGTCGCGGGTATTCTAGACGGCTGGTGTGCAATAAGAATCAAACAAGTATTATCACTGGGCTCTTCCAATGTTTTCAGTAAACTATTTGATGCTTGGTGGAGCATTGCATCGACGGGGTCTATCACTACCATTCGAGGCTTTAGGTATTGGTTATTCAATGATAGCGTCGCGCTAAGCTGGCGAATAACATCTATGCCAATGCTCGTTTTACCTTCCTCGGGTACCACGTGAAAGTAGTCGGGATAACTCCCCGCCTTAAACAATAAACACGACGCACACGAGCCGCATGCTGCGCCATCAGGTTCCGCTGCAAGGCAAATAACTCGATTAGCAAACGTCTTTGCAAACGCCGATAAACCTAGGCCTTCATCCCCAACCAGCATGATCGCACTGGGCAACCTATCCTGTTGTTGATAACGAAATAATCTGCTCCCATAGTCCAATAACCACGGGTAATAATTTCTTTCCACGCTACTCATTGCTATTCATTTAGCTTTAATAATTTATCTAAATTCATCGCGATACTTTGTTGCACAAGGGCTATCGACTGAGAAGCGTCAACGATACAAAACCTGTTCGGCTCAGCCTTAGCCCTGTCCAGATAGACAGTACGTACGTTTTCAAAAAAAGCCTGCTGTTCGGTTTCAAAACGATCTGGCTCACTGCGGTTTGCCGCGCGTTGTAAACCAACTTCAACCGCTAAATCTAGTAGCACTGTTTTATCTGGCGTTAGCCCTTTTTGTACGAAATTCTCAATCCATGCAATATCCTGCATATTGAAGTGTCGCCCGCCACCCTGGTAAGCGTAAGTTGCATCTGTAAACCGGTCACAAACAACCCATTTACCAGCCTGTAAAGCGGGCTTGATCACATTGTTCAGGTGTTGCGCCCGAGCGGCAAACATCAACAACAGTTCCGATTCGTTACACAGCGATTCTTCATTATGATCCAGCAACAAGGCGCGTATTTTTTCGGCAATAATCGTCCCACCTGGCTCTCTTGTTGTAACAACCGTTTTGCCGGCCTTCTTTAGGTAGTCGGCAATGAAGCTCAAATTGGTAGATTTACCTACACCTTCCACACCTTCCAGGGTTATAAATTGACCTATTTCCATTTATTTATTCCGTTGATATTTATCGACCGCCGCATTATGTTGCTTAAGGTTTTCTGAAAATACATGCGTACCATCCCCCTTAGATACAAAATATAAACTTTTTGTCTCAACCGGGTGCAACACGGCTAGTATGGATTCTTTACCGGGCATGGCAATAGGCGTTGGCGGTAAGCCATACCGTGTGTACGTGTTATAGGGAGTGTCATTGCGCAAATCTCGGAACCTTATATCCCCTTTATAGTTATCCCCCATTCCATAGATAACGGTCGGGTCTGTTTGCATTCTCATTCCTATTTCAAGACGACGTAGAAACAAACCTGCAATCCGTTTACGCTCAGCCGCGACCCCAGTTTCTTTCTCAACAATAGATGCCAGAATGAGTGCATCGTAAACGGTTTTAATATTAGGGTTTTTATCCCTTTTCGGCCAGCTGGAATTTACAAAAACTTGCATTGCACGATACGCTCTTTTAATAATTTCAGCATCGTTCGTGTTTTTAATAAAAAAATAAGTTTCGGGTAACAATAAACCTTCTAAGTGTTTTTCAGAAATATTCATTATCTCGGTATATTCAGCCATTTTCGCTTTAACAGGAAGCGTCGTTTTAATCGAGGCATGCCCCTGAATATCGTTTAAAACCTCTTTAAAGGTTTGCCCCTCTATAATGGTTAGTGCGTATTGATTAACTTTTCCCTTAAGCAAGAAATCTAAAATTTGGACCGGCGTTAAACCCGCAGAAAACTCGTATTCCCCGGCCTGTATTTTATTCGCGACGCCTTCAAATCGAACTAGCCATTTGAACCATCTACCTTCAACTACGCCTTGCTCGTTCAAGGTTGAAATAATTTGATTCAGGTTCTGCCCCTTTGCAACGGTAACGGTAACAGAACCTGTTTGTTCGGAAATATAAGAATTATTGATCGAGTGTTGGTATAACATCCACAACCAGCCACCTGATAGGCTCAATACAATAATAGCTAACGCAAGGAGTCTTCTCATCGTTATTGCTGCCTATGGCATTCAATTTGGCGTAGCGTGTCTTTTAAAACACGATCCAACGCCCATTTAGCGTACGCACCGATCTTTTTAGGCGAACGGCTTGCATCTATATTTAAGCTATTAATAGCGCTAACGGGCATTAAACTGTTTGTCATAAAAATCTCATCTGCATTTTTTATATCATCTAGCGATAACTCAAGTTCTTTGCAATCAATTCCATCTTGCTTAGCTCGTTGAATCAGGAAACACCGTATCACGCCTAGCACGCCACTATTATCCAGTTTAGGCGTCATTAAAACATCATTTTTTACGATAAACAGATTGCTCATCGTGCCCTCTATCACGTTGCCATCGGTATCGAGCATTAGCCCTTCAACAGCGCTGCTATGGCCCAGTTCTCGCCGAGCTAAAACGCGTTCCAATTGATTCAGGTGTTTTATACCGGCTAATACAGGTTGCCGACTCAATCGTGTCTCACACTGTATTAAAGCCAAGCTTGTTAAAGCATGGTTAACGGCGTCGTTGGACGGGCTAAATGAAACAACCCTTGTCACTGTTGGACTCTCTGGTGGTAAAAACCCCCTCTCGCCAACACCACGCGACAAAACAATTTTTAATAAACCGTGTTGCTGGCCGTTAATCAACGATGTTAGCTCATTGCTTATTAATTCTCGATCTACAGCAGGGAAACCCAATACATCGCAGCCTTTTTGTAAGCGATCCAGATGTTCAGCCAAAAAAACAGGACAGGCCGATTGCACTAAAATCGTTTCGAACAGGCCGTCACCATATTGAAAACCCCTGTCGAGCGGGCTGATCGATTCCCTATACTCCCCGTTAATTAGCAGTTTAGGCTGCATGAATATTTAAAGCGTTCAGTATCGCTTTAGCCTTATGTCTGGTTTCTTCTAGCTCATTATCGGCGATTGAGTCCGCTACAATGCCCGCACCCGTTCTAAAGCTTATCTGTTTGCCATTAATGGTCAGCGTTCTGATCAGTATATTCAGGTCAAGGTCACCATTTCTATTGATGTAGCCCATCGAGCCCGTATAAGCACCCCTTGCATCATTTTCTAGTTCATCAATGATTTCCATACAACGAATTTTAGGGCAGCCGGTAATCGTACCACCAGGGAAAACAGCCTTAATGACGTCGGTTGGAGTCATACCTGCTAATAACTTTCCGCATACATTTGAGACTATATGATGAACCGATGCGTATGATTCAAGGCTCATATGTTCATCGACGAGAACCGATCCTGTCTGACATACCCTGCCGAGATCATTTCGAATAAGGTCAATCAACATGATGTGTTCGGCGTTTTCTTTTGAATTCATCAATAATTCGTCAGCGAGTTTTTTATCTACAAGATCATCATCGTTTCGCGGGCGTGTACCCGCTATGGGCCGCATTTGAACGGTATGATCTTTACAACTGACTAAACGTTCTGGAGATGAGGAACAAATAACGCTATCAGCAAAGCGAGCCAAACCCGCAAAAGGCGACGGATTATATTGCCTGAGAGCGCGATAAACATCCAAATAACTCGTCTTATTTAATAGCTGCCCCTTCCACTGGCGCGATAGGTTGACCTGAAAGGTATCCCCTTCGATTAAATAAGATTTTATTTTCTCTACGCCGTTAAGGAATAAGGCAGGATCGTCTTCTTCTAAACGTACTTCTGGCCGCGTTGCCTCGTGTTGATTATCAAGCCGTTGAAGATCAGACCAAACTTCATCAATTAGCGCCTCTTGACCTGCTTCGCATACAATCCAGCAGGTTTTATCCTGGTGTTTTTTAATGATCGCCGCGGGAATTCGAACCGCACTGGCCACGGGCAAAGGACCATTAGTTTTAATCGTTGAAAGCCTGGACTCAATGGCGGCAATCAGTTCATAGCTTAAAAAAACGAACCAGCCACCGGTAAAAGGAAACGAGTCATCGGTCGTCTTAGTGAGTGATTTTTTAAGATCATTAAAGTGCTGATCAAATTTTGTAAAAAAACTTGAATCATCAACGTTGGAAGATTCTATTTTCTCGCCAGGGAAGGCAAACAAAATATCGAAACCCGTATTTACATCATTTAAACGATGGCTTTCGAGTAGAAACGGGTAACGCTGAGGATTAAAGGCGTGACAATCTAATAGATCGGTATCAAACGGGATTTCTGCTTTAGAAAAACTCCCGCAATCTTTAAAAACCAGAGTCACCTGGAGCTGATGATATTAAAATCGTTTGAATACGAGCGTGCCGTTGGTACCACCAAAGCCAAAGGAATTTGATACCACAACATCAACATCCATTGGTCGAGCTTCATTCGGCACGTAATCTAAATCACACTCAGGATCTGGCGTAAATTGATTAATGGTCGGTGGCGCTACCTGATCACGAATCGCCAGCACAGAGAAAACCGCCTCGGCCCCACCAGCTGCACCCAGCATATGACCGGTCATCGATTTAGTTGAGCTCATTGGTATGTCGTAGGCCTTATCTCCCAACAACTTCTTCGCCGCTTGCGTTTCCGCCGCGTCGCCAGCTGGGGTTGATGTGCCATGCGCATTGATATAACTAATCTGTTCTGGATTTAAAGAAGCGTCCTTTAGTGCATTTCTCATACAACGGAAAGCGCCATCGCCATTTTTAGCCGGCATCGTCATATGAAAAGCATCAGAACTCATGCCATAACCTGCTAACTCAGCATAAATAGTCGCGCCTCGTTTTTTAGCGTGCTCCAACTCTTCCAGCACAAGAACACCCGCACCGTCACTCAACACAAAACCGTCACGATCCTTGTCCCAGGGTCTACTAGCCGTTTCTGGCGAGTCATTACGGCGAGATAAAGCACGTGCTGATGAAAAACCACCGTATGAAGTAACCGATGTCGCCATTTCTGCGCCACCTGCGACCATAACATCAGCGTCGCCATATTGAATGATTCGCGCCGCGTCTCCAATATTATGGGCACCCGTAGTACAAGCGGTAACGATAGCGAAGTTAGGGCCTTTTAAGCCTCTCAATATAGAGAGATTACCCGAGATCATATTAATAATGTTGGATGGCACGAAAAAAGGAGAAATTTTTCTTGGCCCGCCTTTTAGAAAGCCGTCGTAGCCCGCTTCTATACCGGAAATACCACCAATGCCAGCACCAATCGCAACGCCAATTCGTTCTGCATTATCGTCGGTTACCTGAATACCTGAATCATCTAATGCTTGCATACCCGCTGCAACGCCATAATGAATGAAAGGATCCATTTTTTTGGCATCTTTAGGTGACAAGTAATCGCTAACGTCGAAATTCTTTACGGCACCACCAAAATTCGAAGGGAAGGCGGTCGTATCAAAACGTGTAATAGGGGCAATACCACTAACACCGTTTAATACATTTCCCCACGATTCGGGTACATTACCACCAACGGGTGATATTAAACCTAAGCCTGTTACTACAACTCGACGTTTAGACACAAATTTGACTCTCTAAAATAAAAACAAGCACGGTTTACTCAATAAACCGTGCTTTGTAGGTAAGAAATTGATTTATTCTGCGTTATTATTAACGTAATCAATCGCTTGTTGAACTGTTGTGATACCTTCCGCTTGTTCATCTGGGATTTCACATTCAAATTCTTCTTCTAGAGCCATCACTAATTCAACAGTGTCTAATGAATCTGCACCTAGATCATCAATAAACGAAGCTTCATTCGTTACTTCTTCTTCTTTAACACCTAACTGTTCGGCAACGATTTTTTTGACGCGTTCTTCAATGTTACTCATTTTTGTATATCCTCAATTTTTTATGAACCGCAAGCAATGCTCGCGAAGGCCGTATTATATTGATAAATCATTCAAGATTAAACATTTCTGTTTAATTAACGTTTAATATCAATTATCAACAGTAGAAATAAAAACTATTTTTATAAATAAATCAGAATGTTACGATATCAACTTAAACTATATAGTTTAGATTTAACTCATGTACATTCCGCCATTAACGTGCAATGTTTCACCACTAATATAGCTCGCTTTGTCAGAACATAAAAATGAAACTGCGTTTGCAATTTCCTCTGGCTGCCCTAAACGTCCCAGCGGTATTCCTTGTAACAACGCTGTTCGTTGGTCTTCGGCTAGTGCTTTGGTCATATCCGTATCAATAAAACCCGGAGCGACAACATTAACGGTAATATTCCTCGAGCCAACTTCTTTCGCCAATGACTTGCTGAATCCTATAACACCTGCTTTAGCCGCCGCATAATTGGCCTGCCCAGCGTTACCCGTCACCCCTACAATTGAGGCGATATTCACGATACGGCCTTTTTTATTTTTCATCATGCCTCTTAAGCACGTTTTACTGACTCGAAAGATAGAACTCAAATTGGTCGCAATAATGTCGTCCCACTCGTCATCTTTCATTCTGAGCATCAAGTTATCTCTGGTAATACCGGCGTTATTAATCAGTACCGTCGGCACACCTACGCTATCCGTAATTTCCTTTATAACAGACTTGATAGAATCAGCATTACTGACGTCTAAACACATGCCTTTACCCGACTCAGATAAGTAACTCGATATTGCATTAGCGCCATCATCAGTGGTCGCCGTGCCAATGACATAAAAACCATCGCTTGCTAATTGTTGTGCAATCGCTTTACCAATACCTCGGCTGGCACCCGTCACCAGCGCAATTGTTTTATCACTCATGAAAGTGCTCCTAAGGTGTTATTTAATGAGCGTTCATCACCTAGTGAATAAAGCTCTAATGATTTGTCTATTCTTTTATTTAAGCCCGTGAGTACTTTACCTGGACCACACTCTACTACCGTGCTGACCTTATGGCTAACGAGGGTTTCAATTGTTTCCGTCCATCTAACCGGCGTATAAAGCTGCTTGCCAAGTGCCTGTTTAATATCTGCCGACTCGCGGTGTTCAGCGACGTCCGTATTATGTACAACAGGCATTTCCGGAGTTGCAAAATCAATGTTACCCATCACACTCAATAAATTTTCTGAGGCAGGCATCATCAATTCACAATGCGAGGGAACACTCACCGGTAAGGCTAGTGCCCTTTTTGCACCCTGCGCTTTAGCCAGCTCAATCGCACGATTGACCGCGGCCTTGTTACCAGCGATAACGACTTGTCCAGGCGCATTAAAATTAACCGCCGACACAACGTCGCCTTCTGCAGCTTGCGCGCAAATATCTATCAAAGCGGCTACCTCAAGACCCAGAATGGCCGCCATTGCGCCCTCTCCTTCTGGTACCGCTTGTTGCATAAATCGAGCGCGTTGCTCAACCAGTTTGACGGCGTCAACAAAACTCAGACTGTTCGCGCAAACTAGGGCCGTATACTCACCCAAACTGTGCCCCGCCATAAACGAAGGCAGCAAAGTCGATTGGCTCCGCCACACACGCCAAAGTGCAACGCTTGCGGTAAGCACTAAGGGTTGAGTGTTCTGAGTAAGGTTAAGTTCTTCGGCAGGGCCTTGTTGCGCTAACAGCCATAAATCACGACCTAATACGTCAGATGCTTCTTCAAACGTATTTTTAATCTGTTGGTAAGTACTCGAAAGATCACCCAGCATACCCACGGCCTGAGAACCCTGACCTGGAAATACAAAAGCTAATGACTTGGTGTGCATAATTAATTATTTTTTAAAGTTCAACAAACTCACATTTTAACCAATGCTGAGCCCCAAACGAATCCACCGCCAAACGCTTCCATAAGAACCGTTTCGCCCTTTTTTATCCGTCCATCTCTAACGGCTTTATCCAGAGCTAACGGAATAGAAGCTGCTGAGGTATTCCCTTGTTCTTCAATCGTGACGACGACTTTCTCCATTGGCATATTGAGCCTTTTGGCGACCGACGAGATGATTCTAATATTGGCTTGATGCGGTATCAGCCAATCAACGTCTGACTTCACCATGCCATTAGCATGCAATGTTTCGTCAACGATACGATCCAGGGTTTTAACGGCCACTTTATATACATCATTACCCTGCATCGTCATGAATGCCTGGTCGCCATCGTGTTTTTGGCCCTGGATCGGGTTATTAACGTAAAGTAGGTCTTGATATTGGCCGTCAGAATGGAGGTGGGTAGATAATATACCCTGCTCTTCAGAGGCCTCAACGACCACGGCGCCGGCACCATCTCCAAAGATGACGCAAGTCCCACGATCGGTGTAATCTAATAACCTTGAATTTGCTTCAGAGCCGATAATAAGCGCTTTTTTAGCGCCTCCGGCCTTTATAAACTGATGCGCAATACCCAGCGCATAAATAAAGCCCGAGCACGCTGCTTGAACATCAAACGCTGCGCAATCGCCTACGCCTAATTTAGTCTGTAGCAGACAGGCCGTGCTTGGGAAGATTCTATCTGGAGAACTGGTCGCAACAATGATCAGGTCAATCTCAGTCGCTTCAATACCGGCTGCTTGCAACGCATTATTAGCCGCAATTTCGGCCATGCTAGAGGTTGTTTCATGTTCGGCAATAACGTGCCTCTGTTTTATGCCCGTACGGGCATAAATCCACTCATCAGACGTGTCTAAAATAGATTCAAAGTCTTTGTTTGTGACAATCTTTTTAGGTAAGTAACTGCCGGTACCCGTTATTTTTGCATTTAACATTCAACCACACCTTACTGCTGAATTATTCATACTTAGTAAATCTTAAAAGGCTCAACGTAGTTGAGCCTTTTAATCTAACTAATCTTTATCAGCAACTACTTGCTCGCCACGATAAAAACCATCAGCACTAACGTTATGACGCAGATGAACTTCGCCCGTTGTTGGCTCAATTGATAAGGTTTGTGGTTTCAACGCATCGTGTGAACGACGCATGCCACGCTTTGAACGTGATTTTTTACTTTTTTGTACGGCCATCTCAAATTCTCCAGAGAATTAATGTTTCTTTAAACTTTTAAGCACTTCAAACGGATTTTTCTTTCTATCCGGCTCAAGCGAAAAATCTTTACTTGCACTGTTTTTGGGTAAATCAATTGGACAAATTTCGTGCCTCGCAAAATCAGGAAGCACGATAACTACTTCGTCTTCAACGACCTCACTAATAGACAAGCGATCACCATCTAATAAATAAGGTTCGTATCCATCTGGCAATAAATTGACCAATGACTCATCATTAATGATGGCCAGTTTGACTTCAATATCAACAGGAAAATCTATCGATCCCAGACAAGCCACGCATTGTAACACGAGATTAGCAGAAATCCGACCCGTTAAAACAACAAATTTACCTACTCTCGAAAAGCGTAAATTTGCTTCAATGGGATCGCTAGATGATTCAATATCACCTTGTATTCTTTGCAGTTTCTCGTAAAGCAGCTCACCAGAAATTTCACGTTCCTGGCTGGCGCATAAGAAAGGATCGACATCTATCTGTAAGGTATGGCTCATATATAGGTAAAATAGCGTTAATTCAATAGGTGCATTATATGAAAAATCAGCCCAAATTAGTATTAGCTTCGAGCTCTGAATTTAGAAAAGAGTTATTAAAAAAGATTTATTCAGACTTTGAAACCGCCTCACCTGATATAGATGAAGCTGCACAAGACAACGAGACACCACAATCCCTTGCAATACGCCTGGCCTATGAAAAAGCCAGCGCGCTCAGCAAAGCCTTCCCTGACCACCTCATCATAGGGTCGGATCAAGTGGCTATGCTAGGCCATACTCAATTAACAAAACCCGGTTCGCACGATAAGTGCGTTGAGCAATTGTCATTATCTGCTGGAAAGACCATTACTTTTTACACTAGTGTTTGTGTATTCAATTCAAAAACCAATGCTTTTTCTACCGATTTAGATACCTGCAAAGTTTATATGAAACAGCTATCTACTGAAGAGATTGAACAGTATGTTTTGCGTGACAAACCCTATGGCTGCGCCGCGGCCTTTAAGTCAGAAGGTTTGGGTATTGTCTTATTTGAAAAAATCGAGTGTGAGGACCCGAACGCCTTGGTTGGTTTGCCACTGATAAAATTAACGAACCTGTTAAACAACATGGGCTGCAAGGTTCTTTAAGAGTCGCCTAATAACTCAATCAAATAACCATCTGGGTCCTTAACGAACGCTAAAACAGTTGCCCCACCTTTCATCGGGCCCGCTTCGCGAACGATCTCACCGCCTTTTTGCCGAATTAGTTTACAGCTATCATAAACATCGGCGACCGCAACCGCTATATGCCCAAAAGCATTACCCATTTCGTAGGCATCAACATCCCAATTATGCGTTAGCTCTATAACCGCCCCCTCCTTTTCCGGCTTGAAACCAACAAAAGCGAGCGTAAAACGACCCTCCTGGTAATCTTTACGTCTTAATAATTTCATCCCGAGCACCTCGGTATAAAACCGAATAGATCGATCTAGATCACGAACTCGTAACATCGTATGAAGTAACCGCATATCCTCTCCTAGTTATAGCAAGTCGCTATAGGTTTTTATTGTCGCTCAAATAGTACTGATAGTGTTTAACCACGCGCTTTACGTACGTTTGCGTTTCGGGGTAAGGCGGGATTTTATTACCGTATTTAGCCACCGCCGACTCGCCCGCATTGTAGGCCGCCAGAGTTAACCTGATATCAAATTTAAATAACTCCAGCAGATGTCTTAAATACCGAGTGCCGCCACTAATATTTTGCGCTGGATTATTACGATTTGTAACGCCAAAACGTTCGGCGGTTTTCGGCATTAATTGCATCAAACCAACCGCACCCGCTCTAGATATTGCACGTTGATCATAAGCCGATTCCGCGTGGATAATCGCCATGACCAGCGCTGAATCGACCTTGTGTTTTTTAGCCTGCTGCCGTATTAGCGGGGTCAGTTTGCGCCGATTCTGTTCAAACTGCTTATAAGCGACCGTGCCTTTTTTAGGCGTACGCATTATAAGCTTGTAACCCCGACCTTCCGGCTTATCAGTAAAAAATACGCGCCCTTGTTGATCAATCTTCTTATATAGATCAGCATGCGCCACTGAAACACACAGTAACGACATTAATAGTAGTAAAAGAAAGCGTAATACAATCATTTGATATTTTTTAGCCTAGGAACCTTAAAAAAACATATGGTTTACAACATCATAATGCATCTTCATTATCTGGGTGAAGATGAAAACAAAATGATAAAGTGACTCGTCAATGCGTGAACCACTTCACAGAACACACAAGAATTTTAAGTTAATAACAATGTTTTGGGTATATTTCATAAAAAAACAAAATTTGTACTAGTATTTAGCTCAAGTGCATTCGGATGATGCAGAAAAAACAAACCAGGAATTAATATGCTACACCCAGAAGAACCAAAACAAGCCGCTGAGTATTTGAGACAAGTCATTCCTATGCTGTCGCAACAAAAATTAGCGCCTACGCCTGTAAATTATGCCGTTTTTTATAGTTACCTATCGGGCAGCTCACAAGCTCTTAATGAAGTTATTGATAACGTCATCAGCGAGAAAAAAGACTTCAGTTTAGTCAAAATGCTCGAATTATACGAAAAATACGTGAACGGTTCGGCCACCATTGAACAGCAAAGTAAAATCCAGCTATCCTTAGAAAAAGTCCTTTCGGAAGCTACTGAAGAAGTCATACACGTAAGTAATGAAGCTGGTGGTTACGACGCTGCTTTAACTAAGCATACCGAAGCCTTATCTTCCAATAAAGACCCTCAAGCAGCAGCACTTATAATGCAGCAAGTTTTGCAAGACACGCGCGATATGGTTAAAAACAACCTTGAAATGCAGTCTCGTATGAAGGAAACCAATAGCGAAATCGCTAAAATGAAATTAGAGATTGAGGCAGTCAAGGCTACCGCTGAAAAAGACGCTCTCTCAGGTCTCTATAACAGGTCGGCTTTTGACAAAAAAACAAGTTCCCTTGTCAATGCTAAAGAAACTACAAATGCGTCATTGATTATGATCGACATTGATCATTTCAAGCGTATTAACGATAATTTTGGCCACTTAGTAGGCGATAGAGTTATTCGCTACGTTTCTGCACTTTTAAAGCAAATAATAGGAAGCAAGCACCATATCGCACGATTTGGCGGTGAAGAATTTGCCATTATTGTATTGAATCAACCCGCTGCAGAGGCGGTGCAATTGGCCGATAAAGTACGCATTGCGATGGCCAATAGTAAGCTGCAAAGAAAAGGCAGCGGAGAAACCATTGGTAAGGTCACACTCTCAGCTGGCGTCACAATGCTTAAAAGTGCTGATAGTGTTGACTCTTTTCTTGATCGGGCCGATAAGGCTCTATATGAAGCTAAAGACTCCGGTAGGAATACCGTCATCCTATCTGAATAAGGTTAACTAACAGTAACACTGCAAAAAAGGCTCATTTTATGAGCCTTTTCTTTATTCGATAAGTAGCTAGGGTGCCAGCCGACACGCAAAATATTAAAAGCACCGATAAGTGCGGCAAAACATAAGAAACTTCACCACCGGTCATTAAGGGTCGCACTAAAGCAATAGCGTGGTACAAGGGTAACGACCTGGCTAACCATTGAACCATTTCTGGCAAACTATCTATAGGAAAAAAAACGCCACTCAGCAATACCATTGGGGTGATAAATAGAGTCGTGTAGTAAAGAAAAAAGTCATAACCCCTGGCACTCGATGTCACCAATAACGCTAATGAGGCAAAACATAAACCCGTTAAAAAAGCGACTGGCAAGATAAAGATAGCCCAGGCATCTTCAACCAGGCCTAATGCCGTTGCCACGATTAAAATCGCACTGACACTAATAAGACTTTTTGTCGCCGCCCAAAGAATTTCACCGAAAACCACTTCGCCGACACTCACCGGCGTAGACATCATACCTAACCATGTATGCTGAACGTCCATTCGCGTGTAGGCAGAATACATACCTTCAAAACTGGCTGAGTTAACGGCGCTGGTACAAATAACACCCGATGCCAAAAAAGCCATATAAGAAAGCCCCTCAACTTCGCCGACAAACTGTCCTAAACCATAACCCAGCACTAATAAATATAACAACGGCTCCCCGAAGTTACCCATTAATGACGGTCCTACGAGCTTTCCCCAAACACGAAGATTACGCGACCAAATGGCCGTACTACGAGATAAAAAAAGCAATCCCTGAGATCGCCTATTCACGGAGGTCACGCCCTGTTAATTTGATAAAAACATCCTCTAAGTTCGCGGGCCTAAATAAATAGTCGTCGTGCGCCCCTTGCTCAAGTATTTCAAGCGCGTGCTTTAATTTATCGCCATAAAAAAAGCTAATATCACCCGATTTCTCAAAGCGCTCTATGGAGCCATCCTGTCTCAATTGGTTAATTAGGTCGTCGCTAGCAGCGTGTACTTCGAGTACGTGCGTTTCTATTTCGTCTCTTATAAGCTGCTTAGGGGCTGCATCGGCCATAATTCGGCCATGATCCATCACCATCACACGGTCGCACAAGCGTTCGGCCTCTTCCATATAATGAGTAGTAAGAATAAGCGTTAAACCCTGCTTTTTTAATTCACGAAGCTTTTGCCAAATTGATTGCCTCGCTTGCGGGTCTAAACCCGTGGTTGGCTCATCTAAAATTAATATTCTGGGTTTATTTATTAACGCTCTAGCCAGGGTTAAACGTCGCCTCATACCACCTGATAGTTCAGAAATTTTACTATCCGCCTTATCTTGTAACGAAGCAAACTCAAGTAGTTCCACTATCCGGTGTTTTAAAACCTCTCTCGAAATACCAAAAAATCGTCCGTACACGTATAGGTTTTCTTGCACGGTAAAGTCGGGGTCTAAATTATCCATCTGCGGCACCACACCAACAAATTCTCGAATAGTTGACGCGCTATCAGGCATTGACAACCCCATTATCGTCAGCTCTCCGCTGTCTATAGGGCAATGCCCAATAAACATTCTCAAGGTAGTCGTTTTACCAGCGCCGTTGGGGCCTAAAATTCCACAAAAACAGCCCGCATCGATGGAAAGACTTAATTTATTGACAACGGCTTGGCCATTATAAATTTTACAAAGGTCCGTAGATTGAACGATAGGTGGTTGAGAAGTAACAACTGTCATCGGAGTGGATTTTAAGAAATTAAAAATTGATCGGTATTATAACCGCGCATTTTATAAACAAATAAATAATTTATATAATATATATAACTCAGTAACTTACAGGATTTAATTAAATTAAATTATTAGATTAATAACGGTTTTAAAACTAACAAATTCAACGCTTAATAGGTAACGCAAATTAAAAACTATTTCGTTATAGTTTTCCAGCGATTAAGGTCATCGAGAACATCAACGTCCCATAAGGTCGGTAATAATTCATGCGTCAGGCCTGAACGATCAAACGATAAAACCGTATTTTCCAACACACTGCTATTACCCCAGTTAACGCCATAAAACATCTTCTCATGTACCTTCTTGCAGCCTAGCAGCACAAAACCGCCATCTTCAGCCGGCCCCAACACCATATCAGCCCGGTCCAGCGAATCAAATGCGGCCGAAAAATAAGTTTCTGTAAAAACTGGGCAGTCCGAACCAATCAACACCACTTTCCGATACGTTTTAAGTCCCTGAGTAACGGCGTAACGCATACGATCACCTAAATCATCGCCAGATTGCTCATGCAAAACAAAACCCAACCTGGCCGCACAGTCTAAAAAAAAATCGTGCTGACGATCTGGCGCGCACCATAATTCGGTGTCGTATCCGCACCTCGCGGCTAATCCAGTGGTTTTTTCCAGCAACTCGACATACGCATCACACGCGCCCTGCTCGCCTAAGTCCGGTATCAATCGGGTTTTAACAAATCCAGGAACCGGGGCTTTGGCAAAAATTTGCAGTAATTTTTCAGGCATATGTTTTTTAATCGTGATGATTTAAAGCCTATTTATTGTTTGACGATTTTATCCTAATCGCTAATCCCCTATACTATCAAGCTTATCGCTAACACTTGAGAACACCCGCTAATAATATGAATCCCGATTTAGCTCAGCTTCAAGCTTACCCGTTTGAAAAGCTTACCCGTCTTAAGCACGGCATAACACCGCCTACACAACTTCAGCATGTTGCCTTATCTGTCGGCGAACCAAAGCACCCAACACCTCAAGTCATAACGGAAGCATTGCTCGAACATTTGCATACGCTGGGCCAATACCCAACGACCAGAGGACTTGATGCCTTACGCCAAAGCATCGCTTCGTGGCTAAGCCAACGCTTTGCGATCAATTTAGATCAACTAAACCCCGACAGCCAGATTTTACCGGTTAGCGGTACGCGCGAGGCCCTGTTTTCGTTTGCACAATGCATTATTGATAGAACGAACTCTGCTCTTGTAGCTATGCCCAACCCTTTTTATCAAATATATGAAGGAGCGGCTCTGCTAGCCGGTGCGCAGCCTTATTTTATAAATTGCGATGAAAGCAACGGCTACTTGCCCGATTACGACAGCGTTAGCTCTGAAACTTGGGAAAAGTGCCAATTACTGTATATCTGTAATCCAGGCAACCCGAGTGGTGCCACACACGATGAAGAACAGCTCAAACAACTCATCGAGCTGGCACATCGCTTTGATTTTATTATCGCTGCCGATGAGTGCTACTCAGAAATTTACACCACTGGTCAGGCCAAACCATTAGGTTTACTCGAAGTCAGTCAGCGCATGGGCAATCGTGAATTTTCTCGTTGTGTGGTTTTCCATAGTTTATCAAAACGTTCTAATGCACCCGGTTTGCGTTCGGGTTTTGTCGCCGGTGACGCGAAAGTTCTTAGCAACTATTTCAGCTACCGAACCTACCACGGTTGCACACTACCCACCCCGTCACAATACGCAAGCATAGCGGCCTGGAACGATGAGCAACACGTGCAAAAAAACCGCGCGCTGTATACGCAGAAATTCAACGACGTATTAAATATTATCGGCACTGCCCTTGATGTTAAAGCACCCGACGCGGGCTTTTATTTATGGGCTAAAACGCCCATTTCAGATATTGAATTTGCCCGTAAACTATTTGAGCAACAACATATCACCGTTTTACCGGGCCAGTACCTTTCACGTAATACTAATCGAGGCAACCCTGGACTCAATCACGTGCGCATGGCTCTGGTCGCCGACGCTGAAGAATGCGTCGAGGCCGCTAATAGAATAAAATACTTTTTACAAACTCTTTAGATTTTAAAATATAGGAAAAAAACATGAACCAACTTGAAACCATCATCAATGACGCCTTCGAAAAACGCGCTGACTTTAACACCTCAACCGTCTCTGCGGAAATTCGCAATGCCGTAACTAGCGCCCTCAATTTACTCGATAGCGGTGAAGCACGAGTCGCTGAAAAACAAAACGGTGATTGGGTGGTAAATCAATGGCTGAAAAAAGCCGTCCTGTTATCTTTCAAAATCAACGACAACCGCCCAATGGACGGCGGATCAACGCAGTATTACGATAAAGTTGAATCTAAATTTGCCAACTACAGCGAAGAAGATTTTGTCAAAGGCGGTATGCGTGTTGTACCTCCTGCGGCTGTTAGAGCCGGCTCATATATCGCACCGAACGTGGTATTAATGCCTTCATACGTTAATATTGGCGCCTATGTTGATAGCGGCACAATGGTAGACACCTGGGCGACGGTTGGTTCATGCGCGCAAATCGGCAAAAACGTTCATCTATCAGGCGGCGTCGGCATTGGTGGTGTGTTAGAACCTTTACAAGCTGGCCCCACCATTATTGAAGATAATTGTTTTATCGGCGCTCGTTCTGAAGTGGTTGAAGGCGTTATCGTTGAAGAAGGCGCCGTTATCTCGATGGGTGTTTACATCGGCCAGAGCACCAAAATTTATAACCGTATGACTGGTGAAACGACCTATGGCCGCGTACCGGCTTATTCTGTTGTGGTACCTGGTAATTTACCTTCTGCTGACGGCAGCCATAGCCTATACGCTGCGATTATTATCAAAACAGTGGATGAAAGAACCCGCAGCAAAGTGGGTTTGAACGAGTTATTAAGGGATTAAAATGGCCGTCGTTTTATACGGTATTAAAAATTGCGACAGCATTAAAAAAGCACGCCTATGGCTTGCTGATAATGCTGTCGAGTTTCAGTTTCATGACTATCGAAAAGATGGTCTAAATCCGGACCTGTTAATAAGGCTCGAATCGACATTAGGCTGGGAAGCCATGATCAATAAACGCGGTACCACCTGGCGCCAGCTGCCTGATGAAACCAAAACTGCGATTAATAAGGATTTAGCGCTCAAATTAATGACAGAAAACCCCGCCATTATTAAGCGCCCTATTCTCGATACCGGGAAATCATTTGAATTAGGTTTTTCTAATAACGCATACCAACAAATTTTCTCTTTATGAGTGACACACTGACACTAACCAAAGAACTGCTAAAAAAAGCATCTTTAACGCCCGATGACGCGGGTTGCATGGATTTAATGGCGGATTATTTACAACAACGAGGCTTTATTATCGAGTGGATGGACGTTGCCGACACCCGAAACCTATGGGCAAGACGAGGAACTGAATCGCCTGTTTTTGCCTTTGCCGGCCATACCGACGTTGTACCAACCGGGCCGCTAGAAGAATGGAATACGCCACCCTTTGAACCGACCATTAAAGACGGTTTATTATATGGTCGCGGCGCGGCCGATATGAAAGGCAGCTTAGCCGCGATGTTAACCGCTTGCGATACTTTCGTGTCTAAGCACCCAGATCATAAAGGCTCCATCGCTTTGTTAATCACCAGTGATGAAGAAGGCCCGGCAACCGGCGGCACCATCAAGGTGATGGAAACGCTGAACAAACGTGATGAAAAAATTGATTTCTGCATCGTTGGTGAACCGACCAGCCATAAAGTATTTGGCGATATGGTGCGCGTTGGACGACGCGGCTCTATCAATGGTTATTTAAGCCTGTTCGGTAAACAGGGTCACGTAGCCTACCCTGAATTAGTTGAAAACCCCATTCACGCCCTATCCCCTATTCTTAGTGGTTTAACGCAAGAGAAATGGGATAATGGCAACGAATACTTCCCCGCCACGAGTTTTCAAATTTCGAACATTAATGCCGGTACCGGCGTCGAAAACGTTGTTCCGGGACAATTAAAACTGGTCTTTAATTTACGTTTTTCCAGTGAGTTAACGCCCGAAGACATCAAGCGTCGAGTGACCTATATCGTCGACCAAAACTCAGATAATTATGAGCTGAGCTGGCAGGTATCGGGGCTTCCATTTATAACCGAGCGCGGCGAACTGAGTGCGGCGGTAGAAAAAGCATTGCTTGAGGTGACGGGTAATACACCTATTTTATCGACCGCTGGCGGCACATCCGATGGACGGTTTATTGCGCCAGGTGGCGCTCAGGTTATTGAGCTCGGCCCCATTAACGAGACTATTCATAAAATAAATGAGTGCGTCAACGTTAAAGACCTAGATTTATTATCGACCAGTTACAGCAAAATATTAGAGAATATTTTACTTTAATAAGCAACCCTAATACTTTGAATTAAATATATATTATGGAAAATCATTTTGATTTTATTGCCATCGGTGGTGGTAGTGGTGGCATAGCGGGCATCAACAGAGCGGCGATGCACGGCGCTAAATGCGCCATTGTTGAACAGGCCCGGTTAGGTGGCACTTGCGTCAATGTCGGCTGCGTACCAAAGAAAGTCATGTGGCACGCCGCGTCAATCGCAGAGACCCTGCATTCATCAAAAAACTATGGATTTGACGTCTCGCTCAAACGGTTTGACTGGTCAACGTTAAAGCAGAATAGAGATGCTTATATAAAACGCCTTAACGGCCTATACGCTTCAAATTTAACAAAAAATACAGTTCATCAAATCGAAGGCACCGCTACATTCATCGATGAACATACCATTCAAGTGGGTGATCAACGCTTTACGGCCGATCGCTTTCTTATCGCTACGGGTGGAAAACCTTCTATTCCAGATATTCCTGGCGCGCAATACGGCATCACGTCCGATGGTTTTTTTGCACTGACAACTCAGCCGAAGAAAGTCGCCGTCGTCGGCGCTGGTTTTATCGCGGTTGAACTGGCTGGTGTTTTTCAGTCCTTAGGTACTCAAGTCACCTTGATTATTCGTGGCGAGCAACCGCTACGCCAATTCGACCCAATGCTCGGCAAGGAATTGATGGGCGCTATGCAACAGCAAGGCATTCAAGTTGAGAGAAAAACATCACCAACGTCGATTGAAAAAACCGCTTCAGGCCAATTCCTTATCCATACTGAAAAAGGTCCTATTGATGGGCAATACGATGAAGTTATATGGGCGATTGGTCGCGCTCCTAATACCGACTTACTTAGCATAGAAAAAACGGGCATTAGCCTTGATAAAAAAGGCTTTATCAGCACCGATGAGTGGCAAAAAACCTCACAGGATCATATTTTTGCCGTTGGTGACGTCACTGGTCGCGCGGCTTTAACGCCCGTCGCAATCGCCGCTGCGAGAGGACTCAGCGATCGCTTATTCAACGGCCAAACTGACCGCAAGCTAGACTACAGTCTTATTCCAAGCGTAATATTTTCTCATCCACCGATTGGCACGGTTGGTTTAACCGAGCAACAAGCGAGAGATCAACACGCTAAAGTAAAAGTTTACAGCTCAACTTTCGCACCAATGACTCAGGCTTTTTCTGAGGTAAAACAAAGAACTACCATGAAGTTAATCACTATCGGTGGTGACGAAAAAATAGTCGGCTGCCACCTATTTGGCGAAAGCGCCGATGAAATGCTTCAAGGTTTCGCCGTCGCCATAAAAATGGGCGCGCGCAAGGTGGACTTTGACGACACCATCGCCATCCACCCCACCAATTCGGAAGAACTGGTGACGATGACTTAATTAGGCCTTACCTTTACGCCTTATTTCGCCTACTTCAAACGCTGCTAATTGCTCAGCTGTCGCCGGTAATTGGAATTTATCCTTCCACTCGGCGTACGTCATACCATAAACCACTTCTCTTGCAGCATCGTAGTCCATCTCGACACCGCGTTGTTTTGCTTCGGCCATATACCATTTAGAAAAACAATTTCGACAAAAATCCGCCAAATTCATTAGCTCAATATTTTGTACATCCGTATGTGTTTGAAAATGCTCCATGATGCGTCTAAACGCAGCGGCTTCTATCTCTAATTGTGTTTGTTTATCCATAATAATTCTCCGTTTAGGGTAAATGAGGCCTTTCCAGGTATTCGTGTGATTGCATCTCCAATAAGCGACTGACGGTTCGCTCGAATTGGAAGGCCATTTTTTTGCCTTGATATAATTGTTCAGCTGGCACTTCGGCAGATATCACGAGCTTGACATTATGCGCGTACAACTCGTCGATCAGGTTAATAAAGCGGTTTGCCAAATCATTTTTCAGATCATCCATCACCACAACGTCTGACACCAGAACGGTATGAAAACAGCGTGATATTTCGATGTAATCAGCCGCGCCACGAGGGATATCACAAATGACCTCGTAATCAAACCAAACCACACCTTCAGCGCACTGTTTAACGGCAACCGTACGCCCCTCCAGCTCCAAACTCGATTCGAACTCAATATCTGCCGCGGTCATATGTTTGAACAAGTTCATCAGTACCACATCAGCCTGATCATCGAGCGGCGAATGGTAAATCTCAGCCTGCTCCAGTTCGCGTAAGCGGTAATCCGTTCCACTATCTAGCTTTAGTACGTCACAATGCGTTTTTAAAGCGGCGATAGCGGGAAGAAAACGCGCCCGCTGCAAGCCACCTTGATACAAACCATCCGGTTCGATATTAGACGTGGCAACCAGGCATATCCCGCGTTCAAATAAGGCTTCGAACAAACGCCCTAAAAGCATCGCATCGGTTATATCCGAGACAAAAAACTCATCAAAACAAAGTACGCGGCAGTCGCCCACGAGCTGATCGGCGACGGTTTGTAATGGGTCAGACACCATACTAAGCTCGCGCAGCTGACGGTGAACCTTTTGCATAAAACGATGAAAGTGCGTTCGACGTTTTTCTTTAAACGGTAGTGAGTCGAAAAAAACGTCCATCAGGTAGGTTTTGCCTTGCCCCACTCCGCCCCATAAGTATAAACCTCGCGTCGAAACACTCTTTGACCGTGATGTTCGTTGCATGAACTTTGAAAAGAACCCTGTAGGCTCCTTTTGCTGGCTTTCAATCGGTAATATTAGTTCATTAAACAAATCGTTGAGTCTATGAATAACGGCTTCCTGCGCATCATCCTTGATAAATCCGTTCTGCTGCTGATCTGCCAAATATCGTTCTAATGGATTCATAGTGAAAACTAATTAATTGTGTTAGATTATCTCGCTCAAATGAAATACGCTACACAACAATTGAGGCAACGCTATTATAATAGTCGCCATTGTAACCATTATCGCCCATGAATATTCAAGCAAATCTGCCAGCCCTCAACTTAGTAGCGTCACCTAAGAACGCCGCTAACAGGCGACTGTCTGCAAATGAAAACATTGATCGCAACCCATCTGATAATGGCCAGGCTAACAATCAATTAAGTCTTAAAAAAGCCCCTAGTTCAGAGCTTTTAGATAAGGTGCAATCGCTAGAAAAAAAACAGGACTTACACCTTCAATCAAACGTGGTTGAAAACAAAAAATCGATTCAATCTTATTTGGATACTCAATCATTAACCAATCAAGATCTTCGCGACGAGCTTCACGAACAGCTCGGCGTTGACGTCTTAGCTTAACCCCATACCCCTCTCTTCAGATGAAATTCATTAGCGATTTTTTTCCTATTGTACTGTTTTTTATTGCCTACAAATGGCAAGGTATTTACATAGCAACGATGGTTGCAATGGCCGCTTCGTTTATACAGGTAACGCTATATTGGCTAAAAAATCGTCGTTTTGAATCAAGCCATTTAATGACCTTGATTATTATTGTTATTTTCGGCGGCGCTACGCTTTATCTACAAGATGAAACGTTTATAAAATGGAAACCTACGGTCATTAACTGGCTGTTTGCTTCGGCTTGCTTGCTGAGCCATTTCATCGGTGATACGCCATTAATGAAACGATTAATGAGCAGTGGCTTAACGCTGGCAGACGAAATTTGGGCTAAATTGAATACACTTTGGGCCATTTTTTTTATTATACAAGGCGCTGCAAACCTATTTGTTATGTACAATTTCGACACCGATACCTGGGTGAATTTTAAATTATTCGGCATGCTGGGCATGACCCTCGTTTTTATCATCGCTCAGGGCTTTTACCTGATGAAACACATCGTAGAACCTGAAGAAATTTCTAACGACAATTAATCTCAACTACAATTAATTTAACTATGACAACACGCACAGAAATTATAAAGAACACCTTAACGGACGCCATACAGCCCGATTATATCGAAGTGCTCGATGATAGCCAGGCACACGCAGGGCATGAAGGCGCAAAATCAGGCGGTGGACATTTCTACCTCACCATCGTTTCTAATAAATTTGACAATCAATCAAGAATTAAACGGCATCAGTTAGTTTACAAGGCTTTGGGTGACATGATGAAAAGCGATATTCACGCCCTCAGCATCAAAGCATTTACACCAGAAGAACAATCAAAAAACCAGGAGAATTAAATGAAAATGACAACAACCATTCTTGCTTCCTTTGCACTAGCGGCCTTTTCCCAAATTGCCTTGGCAGAAGACGACCCAACCGTCGCCACAGTAAACGGCAAGGAATTAAAAAAATCAATGGTTCAATTTTACGCCTTAGAACGACGCCAGGCAGACGCCGAAAAAACCGTTCCGCTAGAACGACTCGTTGATGATATCGTCAATATGCAATTGCTTAAAGAGCAAGCCTTTAAGAAAAAACTGGATAAAACACCTGGTTTTGAAGCCAGAATGGAATTTATTAATTTAAGCATGTTATCGCAAGTGGCGATGATCGATTTCCTTGATAACAATCCCATTCCAGAAGAGCGCCTTCAACAAGAATACGACTCTCGAATCGGTGAGATGAAAATGATTGAGCTTAAAGCGAGTCATATCTTATTAAAAGATGAAGACAAGGCTAAAGAGGTTATCGACAAACTAAATAAGGGTGAGAAGTTTGCTGATTTAGCGAAAGAATATTCAACCGGTCCAAGCGCCTCAAAAGGCGGTGATTTAGGCTGGTTCACGCCGCAGCGAATGGTGCCAGAATTTTCGCAGGCAGTATTAGCCATGAAAGATGGTAAATACACAAAGCAAGCCGTACGTACTCAATTTGGCTTGCACGTTATTTTACGCTCTGGTCAACGCGAAGCTACCCCACCTACTTTTGAAGAAGTTAGGCCCGATATCATAGCCACGATGGAGCAAGAGCATATTCGAAAGCACATTAATGAATTAAGAAAGAGCGCGAAGATTAAATTAAGCCCAGAAAGCATCGCAAAGTAATCTAATCATTTGAATAAAAAAGCCCTTGAATAAAGGGCTTTTTTTATGCCTGAAAAATCGCACAGATTACAAAATGAATGAATCAACACGTTAGATTGTTAGAACAGACGTTATAAACAGCTGCTGTTTCATTAAATTGAGTCCATCAATTCGGACAAAAAATAATATCTAAAAAATCCCCACATAACTTTGAAACGCAATATATAGACAAGTGAACCCTGACTGGATTAAAACAGCTGATTGTGTTATTTTTCGCGATCAAAATTTATAGTCTTAGGAAAAATAATGCGCATTATTCTTTTGGGTGGTCCCGGTTCAGGAAAAGGCACGCAATCTCAGTTTATTACTGAAAAATTTGGCATTCCGCAAATATCCACTGGGGATATGTTACGTGCCTCCGTTAAAGCCGGCACACCATTAGGTATAGAAGCTAAAAAAATAATGGATGCAGGGGGATTAGTATCTGATGACATCATGCTTGGACTCATTCAAGAACGACTTAGTGAAAACGATTGCGCTAATGGCTTCTTACTGGATGGCTTCCCGCGAACCGTCCCGCAAGCGAATGGTCTAGCGGATATGGGTATTGAAGTCGACCACGTGGTAGAAATTGCCGTTGATGATGATGAAATCGTTCGCCGCATGGCAGGAAGGCGAGTTCATTTAGACTCAGGTAGGACCTACCACCTTATCTATAACCCGCCAAAACAAGAAGGTCTCGACGACGTAACGGGTGAAGCACTTATCCAACGCGATGATGACCATGAGAATATCGTTAGAGATAGATTAGAGACTTACCATAGCCAAACCTCACCACTCATAAATTATTATAAAAACCTGTCAAACTCGTCATCGGTGAAATTTAGTACCGTTGAAGGCGTAGGAAGTGTGCAAGACATCACAGCTAAAGTGTTTAGCGCGTTGGAGAATTAACTTATAGTAACAACCAGGCATTCATCTGGAAGCGACATCACAAATAAAACCATCGTATTATGAATAATAGGGTGGTTAATTTAAAAATAATTTAGTAGGAATAAACATAAATGAAAACATATGACGTTGCTGTTGTTGGTGCTACTGGGGCCGTTGGCGAAACCATGCTCTCGATCCTTGAAGAAAGAAAATTCCCAATTGGCAATATATACCCGTTGGCCAGCAGCCGGTCAGCAGGCGGAAACATTCAGTTTAATGGCAAAAACATTAGAATAGGCGATCTAGCAGACTTTGATTTTAGTACAACTCAAATTGCTTTATTTTCAGCTGGGGGCTCAGTTTCTGCTGAATACGCACCCAAGGCAGCGGCCGCCAACTGTATCGTCATCGATAACACCTCGCATTTTCGTTACGACGATGACGTCCCCCTCGTTATCCCAGAAGTAAACCCTGAGGCCATCGCACAGCACAGCAATAAAGGTATTATTGCCAACCCAAATTGTTCAACCATTCAAATGCTAGTCGCCTTAAAGCCAATTTATGACGCCGTCGGCATCGATCGCATCAATGTATCTACCTATCAGGCCGTCTCCGGTACGGGTAAAAGCGCTATTGAAGAACTGGCTGGGCAAACAGCTAAACTATTGAACGGTAAAAAAATTGACTGTAACGTTTATCCCAAACAAATAGCATTTAATGTATTACCCCAAATTGACGTATTCCTGGAAAACGGCTACACCAAAGAAGAAATGAAAATGGTATGGGAAACAAAAAAAATACTGAACGATGACTCTATTAAGGTTAACCCAACGGCCGTCCGTGTTCCCGTTTTTTATGCTCATTCAGAAGCCTTACACATCGAAACAAAAGAAAAAATCAGTGTAGAGAAAGCTCAACAATTATTATCTAATTTTGACGGTATTACCCTATTAGATGAACGCGTTGATGGTGGCTACCCGACGGCTGTTACCGAATCTGCTGGTAACGATGATGTGTTTGTTGGTCGCGTCAGAGAAGACATTTCACACCCGAAAGGTTTGGATATGTGGGTCGTTGCCGATAATGTGCGTAAAGGTGCCGCGCTTAATAGCGTGCAGATCGCTGAATTACTAGTAAAAAACCATCTTTAGGCTATAGTTATTATAATATTTTAATTTCAACGCCTTTGATTTATAAGGAATAAAGACTATCTCAAGTTTAGGAGCAAGACATGAAGAAATCGACTAAGGCTATTGCTGCACTGTGCTTATTTAATACAGCCACTATTTATGCGCTTGGGGTAGGAGAAATCGAAACACATTCGGCTTTAAACCAGGTGTTAAAAGCTAAAATACCACTCATCAGCTCCAACAATGAAGACCCTAGTAATGTACGAATTGGTATTGCACCTCGAGACGTCTTTAAAAAAGCGGGTATCGATCGACCACAATATTTATCAGAACTGGTATTCACCCCAGTTCTTGAAAAAAATGGCGATATCACCATCGACGTCCGTTCCACTTCAAGCATTAAAGAACCTTTTATAAACTTTATTTTAGAAGTTGAATGGCCGCAGGGGCGCACGCTTAAAGAATTCACTATTCTTTTAGATCCCCCGATTACCATGTCGGACGTTAGAACGACACCTATAGAATTGGCCGTAAGTCAGCCTATCACGCCCGTCATTCCGACCAATACTCCAATAACCAACAATGTGGTGCCTGTCGTACAAAAAGCTCCAGCACAAGAGTATGGCCCAACAAAAAGTCGAGATACCGTTTGGGGTATAGCTAAAACGCTACTCAAAAACAACCACACCGTTACGCACGAACAAATGATGCTGGCGCTATATGACAACAACCCTTCAGCTTTTTATAAGAAAAACATTAATGCTTTAAAAAAAGGCGCTATCCTTCATCTCCCCAACGATAATCAACTCAAAGGCCGTTCTACTCAACAAGCCCTTAACGAGTATATTGAACAAAACAATTTATGGTCCTCTGCTAGTAAGGCAGCATCGACGACCGCTACCGCCAAAAATGACGATACAACACAACAAACGGCTTCGACCTCCGCGGCTAAAAAAAAACTTGAAAATATCGTAGACGAACCCAGCTTAACGCTACTAACACCTAAAACGGAATCAAAAGAAGACGTTACCGTAGAAGGCAACTCCACCGAAACTCCCGTCAGCTCAAACAACCCAAATACTGATGCCCATACGGCCATTGAAATGGCCACGACGCTTGAAGAAGAAAATAAAGAATTAAAATCACGTCTGAGTGATATAGAAACACAAGTAGAAAAACTTCAACGTTTAGTAACATTACAAGACAAACAACTCAACCAACTACAATCTGCCACACCAACTCCCGTGGCGGATAAACCCGTCGCAGAACCAACCCCCGCGGCTGCGAATACTACAGACGAAGATAGACTGCCGTTATACCTGGGCGGCGGTTTGCTAATCATATTACTCGGCCTCTTTTTAGCACGTCGTAAAACTAAAGAAACGACAGTAAAAGACGATCTTTCTTTTGCTGTACCTACGGAAACGCAAGACATTGAAGAACCCGCTCAGCAACAAAATATTCATGATGAAAGCGTTAGCTCTTTCTCACCAACCGAAGACGGATCTTTATTGAGCGAATTCACGCCAAGTGAATTTGATCCGAATTTACACGTCCAGGAAGCTGATCCGTTAACCGAATGTGATGTATATATTGCCTATGGCCGTTATCAGCAAGCAGAAGACCTTATGCAACAAGCTCTATCCATGGACCCCGGTAATTTAGATTACAAGCTTAAATTACTGAATATATACTTTGCATCTGCTAATTCAGATAGTTTTGAAGAGCTAGCAAAATCATTAAGCGGGCTTAAAGAATCTGACAGCAAGGCGTGGAATCAAATCGCAGAAATGGGTGAAGAGCTTTGCCCTAGCTCCGCACTTTTTCTTTCACCCTTTGGCGAAGAGGTTCAGGCTGAACCCGTTCAAGATATAGAGTCAACTTTAGACAGCGACGACTTAATTGAAGATATTGAGCCGGTTTCACCTGAAGAAATTCAAGAAGATTCAAGTGATGAGCAGCTTGAAGCTGAGACTAATGAGACAGGCGACGAATTTGAATTCGACTTTGATCTGATTAAAAACGAACAAAATACGGATGAATCTGTTGAGCAAACAGAAAATGACTCTACGGTTGAAGACGGTGATAGTACAAATGATACAAAACTATCTTTAGCGCAGGCCTATATCGAAATGGAAGATTTAGTGTCTGCTCGCGAAGCGCTCGAAGACGTAGTAAAATCAGGTGATGAGAGTCAAAAACAACTGGCTGAAGAAATGCTCAAAAAACTATAGAACTTTCGTCAATATATAACTTTTTGCTATATATGTATGCCCGTTGCTGTTATACAATTAGGCTTGAATTATAACTTTAACGGTCATATGTCAAAAATAATAAAGCCTGAAAACTCGAAAGCCTATTTGGCTGAATTAACAAGCCAGGTTCCTTCCGCTGCCAGAAGAAGCTTTCTAAAAAAAGGCGTGAAATATAGCACTGGTCTAGCCGCCGCAGTAGCTACTGGAGAAGTTATTTCCAGTAACCTGCCGCCTAACGTACCCATGTGGAGCAAAACCTTAGGTGATGGCGTATTGACCAAACCTTACGGATTGCCTTCAAAATTTGAAGAAAACGTCATCCGTAGAACCGTTCCATGGCTTACGGCAGATAGGATATCTTCTATCAGCATGTCTCCTCTGCAAGATCTGAAAGGTATCATTACGCCCAACGGCCTGTTTTTTGAACGCTACCACTCAGGTATACCAGCGATAGATCCGAAAGAACATCGTTTGATAATTCATGGCTTAGTGGAAAACCCACTGACTTTAACCATGGATGATTTAACACGCTTACCATCAGAGTCCGTCATTAATTTCCTGGAATGCCCTGCGAACGGCGGCATGGAATGGCGCGGCCCTCAAATGGAAGCACTTCAATTTACCCACGGTATGATCAGTTGTTGTGAATGGACGGGTGTTCGCTTATCTACCTTGCTCGAAGAAGTCGGCGTTAAAAAAGAAGGCAAATGGATCTTAGCTGAAGGCGCTGACGGCGCGGGCATGAGCCGTAGCATACCACTAGAAAAAGCTCTAGATGATACCTTGGTCGTTTATGCACAAAATGGTGAAATGTTACGCCCTGAACAAGGTTATCCCGTTCGCCTGTTTAACCCAGGTTGGGAAGGAAACACATCGGTTAAATGGCTTCGTCGATTAGAAATTGGAGATAAACCATGGCATCACCGCGAGGAAACATCTAAGTACACCGATTTAATGCCCGATGGCCGTGCGAAACGCTTTTCATACGAACAAGAAGCTAACTCAGTGATTACCTCTCCCTGCCCAGAAAACCCCTGGAGTTCAAAGGGCTTTTATGAAATTGAAGGGCTGGCCTGGAGTGGTCGAGGTAAAATAAAACACGTTGATATCTCCATTGATGGAGGTGTTAGCTGGCGACCCGCCAAATTAAAAGGTTTGGTTCTAGCTAAATCATTTACTCGCTTCTCACTTCCGTTTAAGTGGAACGGTGCGCCCGGTTTATTACAAAGCCGCGCCATTGACGAAACGGGTTACGTACAACCCACCTTCGCACAATTACGTGAAGCTCGTGGCGTTAATTCTGTTTACCACAGAAATTCAATACATACCTGGCAACTAAACAGTGACGGGGGCGTAAATAATGTACAGCTTAAATAGATTATTTAACGCGTTTATTTTTCTCGCCCTGTTGTCTTTGTCGACGACGTGTTTTGCTGAAAACGTAGGGCACTTTGGCGTCGGGAAAACTGCAACTCCTGAAGAAATAGCTGGCTGGGATATAGACATTCGTCCAGATGGCAAAGGCCTACCTGCTGGTCAAGGATCGGTTGAGCAAGGTGAACCTTTATACGAGGCTAAATGTGCATCGTGTCATGGCTCGTTTGGAGAGGGTCAGGGACGTTGGCCGATTTTGGCCGGCGGAGAAGATTCATTGACGGAAGAACGTCCAGAAAAGACCGTTGGAAGTTTTTGGCCTTATGCATCAACGCTGTGGGATTATATTAATAGAGCCATGCCCTATCCCACACCAAAATCGTTAACGCCAAATGAGGTATACGCCATTTCGGCTTATATTCTTTACCTTAACGAAATTGTGGAGGATGACTTTGTTTTAGATCAGAGCAATTTGGCAACGGTCAAAATGCCGAACGAAGAAAACTTCTATATCGATGACCGGCCAGACACGAGCAATACGCGCTGTATGGAAAATTGTAAAAACCCCGATACTATTGAAGTCATTCAATCACTACAAGGCATCACCCCTGAACAAGAAGAAACCTCAGTAAAAGCACCTGAAGTGGTGCCGACACTAAGCAAAAAAGCCATTCTAGGCAAAGCCACTTATGCTACCAGTTGCGTTGTTTGTCATGGTAGCGGCGTGGCTGGCGCGCCAAAAATAGGCGATAAAACCATATGGGATAAACGCTTGGAACAAGGAGCAGAAAAACTTGTCGAACACGCTATAAACGGATTTAGCGGAAATACTGGGGTTATGCCTCCTAAAGGTGGTAACTTAAGCCTGACAGATGAACAAGTGACTAACGCTGTACACTATATGCTTGAAGCTAAATAACCTATGAAAAGTAGCACTCAACGCAGTAACTTACTGAGTTTGATAGTTTTCGCTATCACTGTAGCCTCTGGCTCGGCTTACTCAAAAGAAATGGATGGTAAAGCTATCGCCTTTGATCGCACTAAAGGTAACTGCTTATCCTGTCACGCTATGGATGATGGCGAGATGCCTGGAAACATCGGCCCTCCTCTAATAGTAATGAAAGCAAGGTTTCCTGAAAGAGCTACTCTTAAAGCCCAGATATGGGACGCCACGGCGAAAAATTCAAGTTCAATTATGCCGCCCTTTGGCAAGCATCACATTCTGACCGATGGCGAAATTGAAAAATTAATTGATTATTTATATACCCTTTAAAACCAAATACAACAGGAGAAAACATGGTTATTTCACGAAGAAAATTTGTAAACCTGGTCACCCTAGGTTCGACCGCATGCTTAACATTATTGACCCCTATCACATCGTGGGCGGCGTGGGCTAGTGATGCGTTTAATGCCACCAAAACTGAAGACGTTTACCAGAACCTATTTGGCTCTACCGAACTGATAGAAAGCGATGAAGTTGCATTAAAGGTACCTAAAATTGCCGAGAACGGCGGAGCCGTTCCGGTTTCTATTAAAACGCAGATGAAAGGCGTTGAATCGATCAGTATCGTTGTAAAAGACAATCCTCAACCCTTATCCGCCTCGTTTCAAATACCTGCAGGTACGATTGCTGATGTATCTACACGTATTCGCTTAGCACAAACGAGTACGGTGACGGCGGTTATAAAAGCAAACGGCAAGCTCTACACTAAGAGCCAGGAAGTTAAAGTTACTATCGGCGGCTGCGGCGGTTAATCAATAGATTTCGGAGATAAAAATGAAAGTTAAAGCAAAATCAAAAAACAATATTACGACTGTTCGTGTGCTAGCTAAACATCCCATGGAGACGGGTCGCCGTGTTGATAAAGAAAGCGGTGAAAAAATCCCTGCTCACTACATTCAAGAACTAACCTGTGAACACAATGGAAAAGTCGTTTTTCTGGCCCAATTAAGCACCTCTGTCTCACAAAACCCCTACCTTGCTTTTTCCTTCGAGGGCGGTGTAAAAGGCGAAGTTCTTCAGCTACGCTGGAACGACAACATGGGGGAAATTAAGAAGGTAGAGACTAAAATAAAATAATTTTTATATGAAAAGCCTTCTTAAAACTATTGCTTGCACCCTTTTAATTACGTCAGGTCATGCAGCAATGGCTACGCCAGAGCAAGATAAACAAACCTTTCAAAATTTTTACAGCGAACGGTTTCCAAATATCGCGCTAGAAGATTTTACCGATGGCGTGTACGCACTAGATCAAGACGCTCGTAGCCAATGGGAAGCTATGAGCGACTTCCCGCCATACGAAGACGATCTCGAGCTAGGCGAAGAGTTATACAACACAGCATTCAAAAATGGTCAGCACTACGCCAGTTGTTTTGAAAATGAAGGCGATAATATACGCCAAAACTACCCGCGATTTGATATCGATCGCGGCATGGTCGTCACACTGGAATTGGCGATCAATGAATGTCGCACGAACAACGGAGAAGAAGCTTTAGCGTATAAACAAGGCGATATTGCAAAAATATCGGCTTATATGGCGTCAACCTCGGAAGGCTCACTCATCAATGTAACCATACCCGATAACGCAAAGGCACTCTCCGCTTATGAAGCGGGAAAACAGTATTTTTATTCCAAACGTGGACAATTAAATTTCTCTTGCGCGAACTGCCACGTCCAAAATGTTGGCCGTAAAGCCCGATCAGAAACCTTAAGCCCCGCACTTGGGCATACCAGTCATTTCCCGGTTTATCGTTTAGCCTGGGGCTCCTTAGGTACCCTGCATAAACGTTTCGATGCGTGTAATAAACAAGTTCGCGCACAACCACTTGACGGTCAAAGTGAAGCGTATAGGAATTTAGAATATTTCTTAACGTATATGAATAATGGCTTGCCGATTAATGGCCCCGCTTCAAGAAAGTAACTCAGACACTCACCTATGAAAAGCAACTATATATTTATTTTAGTCTTGTTAACGCTGTTCAGTTTCAGTGCTAATGCGCACAGCACGTCAGAATCACAAGCTGAGAAAGCCTTACAAACTGCAAATGAATTATTGGCTAAAACCATCGTCGCTGGCCACCAGTGGAACACGATTAAACCACTGATTGATCAGTCTAAAAAAGCACTGCAAGCTAAAGATTTTAATAATGCCATATCGTTAGCAAATGAAGCTATCGATCAATCTAAACTGGCCCTTATGCAGGCTGAAAGCGAAAAAACAAACTGGCTGTACAGCTTACCCAAATAACACCTTATTAGGATCTAACGAATGAACCGTAGAGAGTTTAACCAACTACTAGCGGCTGGTGCCGTAGCAGGCATTTTGCCCAAAACCAGTTTAGCTTTATCAAATTTGCAACCCAATTATGATATCCCGCATAAAGGTAATGCTCGTTTATTACATATCACCGATTGTCACGCGCAGTTAATGCCCATATATTTTAGAGAGCCCAGTGTCAATATCGGCCTACATGAAGCATTAGGAAGAACGCCACACGTCGTAGGCGAAGCATTCTTAAAGAAAAACAATTTCAACAAAAACTCCATTGAAGCGCACGCCTTCACTTATTTAAACTTCAATTCAGCCGCAAGAGAGTACGGCAAAGTGGGCGGTTTTGCGCATCTAAGCACACTGATTAAATCGTTAAGAAGTTCAGCCGGCGGTAACGAAAACAGCTTATTACTAGACGGTGGTGACACCTGGCAAGGCTCAGCCACGGCGTATTGGACGCGTGGTAAAGATATGGTCCAAGCCGCTAATTTACTCGGCGTAGATATAATGACGGGGCATTGGGAGTTTACCTATCAGGACGATGAAGTATTCGCCAACGTTGATGACTTTAATGGCGAATTCCTGGCACAAAACATTAAACTCACTGAAGACGCTCTTTTCGAAGGCAAGCGATCTCATGATGAAGATTCTGGCCACGTATTTAAACCGTACAGCATACGCGAGCTAAACGGCCACAGGGTCGCCGTTATCGGCCAAGCGTTCCCCTACACACCCGTCGCCAACCCAAAACGATTTATTCCCGACTGGAGCTTTGGTATTCGCAATCAGGACTTGCAGGAGCTGGTCGATGATATCAAAGAAAATGAAAAGCCAGACGCCATTATCCTTTTATCGCACAACGGGATGGACGTAGACTTAAAGCTAGCGTCAGTGGTAACGGGCATAGACTTTATTCTCGGCGGTCATACCCACGACGGCGTACCCGTGCCGATTACAGTCAAAAATAGCGCAGGTAAAACGGTCGTGACTAACGCAGGCTCGAATGGTAAATTTGTCGGCGTACTCGATTTAAACCTCGAAAAAGGTAAGGTCAAGGGCTACGAATACCGCCTACTACCCGTATTCTCAAACTTTATCAAAGCCGATCCAGAGATGGCCACATTGATAGAAACCATCCGAAAACCCCATCTCGAAACATTGAACGAAGAGCTGACGGTAACCGAGTCGCTTCTATATCGCCGTGGTAATTTTAACGGCACTTTCGATCAGTTGATTTGTGATGCCTTACGCCATGAGCTGAATGCTGAAATCTCACTCTCTCCTGGGTTTAGGTGGGGTACCACCGTATTACCGGGCCAGGCTATTACCTTTGAACACGTAATGGATCAAACCTGTATTACTTATCCTGAAACCTACGCACGTGACATGCTAGGCAATGAAATTAAGGCGATTTTAGAAGACGTAGCGGATAATTTGTTCCACCCAGACCCCTTCTACCAACAAGGTGGCGATATGGTTCGCGTCGGCGGAATGAATTACATTTGTGACCCAACGGCTAGTGCCGGTAATCGCATCAGTAATATGACCCTGGATAGCGGCAAAACCATCGATGCCAACAAAACTTACAAAGTCGCTGGTTGGGCAACGGTGGGATCAAAAGCACCGGGTAAACCGATTTGGGAAGTAGTCGCTAGCTATCTGCGCAACAAGGATACGGTCAATATCAGTAAGATCAATTCACCCATATTAAAGAATATTGAGAATAATCCAGGCATAATACTTTAAAAAAGAACGATTCTTTTGAAGTGTTTTTTTATGCTGTTTTGAACCATTAGCTAGTTAAATACTCGCCAATCGCCTTGTGTGCGTGCCCCGCTTTCGACATTTCCATGCGTAGGCTATCGCGTTGACTATGCGAGTATTGCGTTAACACTTTATTTTTATTTAATACGTAGACAAGCCCTTCCGCCAGTACCTCAGGGGCGATATCGGGCGTGCCTTTAAACAAGGTTTGGATTTCCTCCTCCCTGCTTTTGTGCAAGGCTACAACCGCGTCCCATTCGCCAGCTTCCGCCAAATTCATCAGCGTTGACGTGTCATCAAGAATAGATTGTAATCGCGCAGAATCGTTAGCCATTTTCTTATTTAACCTTTCGCGGCGTTAGGGTCAATTGCATCCCAGCCCATTTTGACCTGGCTCAACAATTTACCCGCTTCGTCCAATAAGGCCACGTCGTTTTTAATATTCGCCTGTAGCAAAATATGGTTGATGTATTCGTATAATGCGTCCAAATTTTTTGAAATTTCACCGCCTTTGGTAAAGTCCAAGCTGGCTTTAAGCCCTTCTATAATTGAAATAGCGCTACCAATTTGCTCGCCTTTTTTTGCAATATTATTTTGCTTAAGCGCGCCTTTTGCCGACAAAATTCTCGTTAATGCACCATCTAAAAGCATCTGAATTAAACGATGCGGGCTCGCATCCATCACGCCGCTGTGTGCGCCCATTTGTTGGTATTGCTTTAACGCTGCTGTGGCACCATTCATATTTATTCTCCAGTTTGTTTATATGTTTAATTAATTGTTATTATTCCGGCTGAATGTTCCGGGTAAATTAGCCAATTGTTCGGTTAAAAAACTACTCTGATTTCGTAATGAACTCACTAAAGCATCCATTGCTGAGAACTGCGCTAACAAACGACTTCCTAAAGACTCTAAGCGCCTGTTTAAGGCTTCTCTTTGTTCAGTAATCGTATCAATGCTCGTTTGTAAGCCCTCGGTCCTGCTTTCGATAATGCCCGTTGAACCGATATAACCTTCTATAACCGTATCCAGCGTATTAGCCAGGCCATTGCTGGCCGCGAATAACTCACCGACTTCGTCAAAATTACTATCGAGAGCGTCATTTAATCTATCGTCATCAATGGATAATTTGCCGACATCATCTGTCGTTATCCCCAGCTCAGCCAACGTACTAAAAGAGCCCGTCAAGCCAGAAATAGACGATGAAATTTCTCGTCTAATCGAATTTTGAATGCCCCTAAGCGTTGCATCTCCAATTAAAATACCACCCGTTTCGGTAGTCGCGTCATATGAACCCAATGCGTTGAAGGTATCGACCAGGCCATTATAATTAGCAATAAAGACATTTATTTTTGCAGTAACCGATGCTTGATCCTGTGTAATGGCTAAGGTCTCACCCGCTCCTACGCTTTCCGCGCTAATCGTGATCCCATCGATTACCCCAACAAAGGTGTTATTGTTGCTACTAACCAGTTGATTATCGACCTTTATTTGGCCGTCCAGTGGCACCGCCGGCTCAGCTAAATTTGCATTCACCAAACGCGATAAACCCAGCGCGTCGGTGTCGTTTAAATCGGCATCGTCAACGGTAATGCTTATCGCATTCTCTAAACCCGTGGACGTCGCAGTGAAAATTAATTTTTGTTCTGTACCGCCTACCCCATCATCCACATTGATAATAGACGCCGCCAGACCGGTATTATCTTCCGCTGAATTAATGGCGTCGCGTATCTCGGTTAGGGTGTCTGTCGCGGTAATAGTGAGGTCGAAAGATTCCGTCCCTTGCGTCAGGGTTAAAACGCCAGCGCCGACTGCATCTGTAGCAGCGTAGCCATCCGTCGTGATTAATTTATGTGCTTGCGCTAATTGCACCACTTCTATGCCGTATTGAGAGACATCAGCCGTCTCATCTGCCGCTGCGGTAAAAATATCTGCATCGCTCGATGTAGCAGAGCGTACTTGAAAATCGCTGACTTCCTGTAAATTTTGAACAGCCGTTTGAAATAGCGATAATGCGCCCTTCAATGAGCCATAGGCCGAGATATCACCCTGATATTCTGCTTCTCTCAGGTTAAGTCGATTGGCGCTCGCCGAGCCTTCAGCCGCTACTAACTGACTGATCAATGAGCCTATATCTAGCCCTGAACCGATACCTGGTGATGAAATTGACATATTAAATTCCTATTGATGCACGCTTAATGTACGCATGCAAAAATCAAGCCTGTTATGCGCTATCATTAACGAGTAGACCACGCACTAAATCATCTGGTTGCGCCTTGTTTTCAGCTAAATAGGCGGCTATTTCTAATACTTTCTCAGATGGGAAGCTACGAATCACGTCACCTGAGTCCTTGTCCGTTACGGTAATAACAGATTGACCGGTTTCCTCGTGAACGCTAAATTGAATACCGCGCTGAATATTTTGTACAAAACTATTCAATTCGCTGACCGTTTGTTCGACTTTGCTTGCACTTGAAGACGGCTTGCTTGTCTCTTCTTGCGGCAAAACATTTCCGCTCAAAGAACCTACACCCGCTTTATCTTCAACGTCTTTATTTGTAGTGACCTTATCTGTCGATGCGGTCGCATTTAATGCTTTAGGCGCTGTTGCCTTTGTCATTGTATTTAGTAAATTAATTGTTTCCATAATAACCTCCCTGGTTAAGTGAAAGCTGGCTCTGCTAATGCAGAGCCAGACTCACTACCTAGTGGATTACTGAAGTAATGCCAACACGTTTTGTGGCAAGGAGTTAGCTTGCGACAAAATTGAAACACCAGCTTGTTGAAGAATTTGAGCCCGTGTTAAAGCGGCTGTTTCTTCAGCAAAATCGGCGTCACGGATACGGCTACGTGATGCACTCAAGTTTTCAGACGTTGTTTGGATACTAGAAACAACCGAATCAAAACGGTTTTGGATAGCACCTAACGACGCACGGCTTGAGTTAACAGTACCCAAAGCAGAGTCTACAGACAAAATGGCTGCATTCGCACCCGCTACTGTAGAAATATCAGTCGCTGCGATCGTTGTACCAACCAATCCGCCTGATGCCGTTATTACTTCAGCTGTAAGACCCGCGTTAGCCGGTGTAGTACCAGCAATAGTCAAATCACCATCTGATGAAGTAACAGAAGCAACGATACCACGAGATGTTGCTAAGTCACCCGCCGCATCTGTTCCACCTTCAACGAATACCGCATTACTGCCATCGGTTTTAGTGAAACTAAGCGTTCCAGACGTACCAGACACACCCGTGTAACCGGTTACGCTTGAAGCGGTTATAGCCGCCGCAATTTCAGTACCCGTGATAGTGCCATCAGAACCTGCTGTGGTTAAATCCAGCGCTGTGCCGTCAAGTGACAAGGTAAAATCAGGGGCTACAGCTGTTATTGCAGCTGAACCTGCTGTACCTGCACCGTCATTAAACCCAAGCGTCAAACCAGCTGCAGTAGTAGCTGATGTAACAACCGCACTTGTAGCTGAAGCCGAAATTGGGTCACGCGCTATACTAACAACAAAATCACTACCGCCAGCCGTTCCAGTAAACGATGCAACGTATTCGTTTGCTCCAATAGTGTCTAATTGAGTCTGAACTTCGGCAACGAAAGCTGTTTCATTCGCATACGTAGCAGCGGTGAATGTAAGAGCATTACCGTCGACTGTAGTGCCAGTTGAAGCGCCTATTGTTAATGTAGTCATAGCATCAGTGTCAACAGCAACACCTTCAACTTGTGCAGCACCAACCGTACCAACAACATCAGTAAATGTTGCGCCCGCTTGTACGTTAGTCGCCGTTGCCGTTAGGTTTACATCAGACGCCGTAATCGCATCCGCTATAGCTTTTGCATCGGCGGTTGCCGTAATAGCATTACCATTTACGGTTAAATCACCCGCTGCGAAGCCAGCTTGAACAGCCGTTCCTACCGTAGCAGTAGCGCCAGTCGTTTGGCCTATAGATAAGGTACGAGTGCTTGCAATTGAGCTGATGCTAACGGTTTCGCCAACATTAGCGCCTACCTGGAATGCCTGGTCAGCGAAGCTGCCATCCAGTAATTTAACGCCGTTAAACGAACTCGTTGAAGATACACGATCAATCTCAGCGATCAATTCAGATGTTTCTAATTGAAGCGCCGCACGATCTGATGATGAGTTGGTGGCGTTAGCTGATTGCACTGCTAACTCACGAATACGTTGTAAGTTGTTAGTGATTTGAGCTAAATCGCCCTCAGCAGTTTGTGCTAAAGAAATACCGTCGTTTGCATTTCGCTGAGCCTGGTTTAAACCACGAATCTGAGTGGTGAAACGCTCTGAAATAGCAAGGCCGGCGGCATCGTCTTTTGCACTGTTGATGCGTAAACCTGAAGAAAGTCTTTGTAGCGACGTATTCAAATCATTCTGAGATGTATTCAGATTTCTTTGAGCCGTTAAAGACGCAATATTACTGTTAATAATTTGAGGCATTTTATTGCTCCTATGTAAGCGATTGCTTACTTATTTTCTAAACATGACGGATATATCTTTTAAAATCACTAGATATTCACCGCCTCCGAGTAAGGTATCGGCTAGGAGAATAAAACCTTTAGGTTAATTTACAGAAAATATTAGAAGCAGGGAAAAGTGTGACGCAGTTAGAATTTAAACTTATAGCTGATTGAACAACGATAAGTTTTGCACCCGAACAAACGCCTGTTGTGCAGCCTGTAGGGATACGACTTGCAGGTTAAAACGACTGATCGCTTCTGCCATATCCAGGTCTTCAACCTGAGACTTTGTCTGTTTAATGCTGAGCAGGAAGTCTTGATTAATTTCATTCTGGCTATCGATCACGTTAAGCCGCGCGCCAATTTGTGCGCGCACGTCTAAAACACGGTCTATCGCAGTATCTATTTGGTCTAAGCGATCATATAAAGGAATAGATACGGTTGCCGTTATATTTAGCCCTGTCGGAGGAGCCGATATATTCAGCTCGTCTGCGCCTTGCGTATCGGCGGTGATACGAATTTCATTATTACTGACATTGGCGGTAACATTGGTATTACCCAGGCCCTGCTCGGTATTGATCGCTGCGCCTAAATTAGCGCTAGTGATATCGGTATCGATGCCGATAGCGACAGACGTATTACCGGGCGCGATCGTGGCGTCGTTATCAAATTCATAAGTAATGCCATTTACACTGATGATGTCGCCATCAACCGGCAAGGCAGCCATCGTTAAGCCGACCTCCTCTTTGGCGGGCTTATTGTTAGCCAGATCGGTCGCCAGACCGTGTAAGGTGCTGAACATATCTTCCGCATTACCGTTTTTATCTTGTAGATTAAAGAAGATTTCCGCGCCTGCGTTATTGTCGGCTACGGTTCTATTTTCGCCTATTTGAATAAGTCGTTGGCCTTGATCACCTTGATAGGCGAACTGACCCGACGCTGCAGACCCGGTAAAAGCCTCTGTTTGTGCCTTAAAGCCCGCGTATAAATAATCGCCATTGGCGTCTTTAGTGTTCGCTAGCGCCAGCAGCTCATCTAATCGTTGAAACATTTCTTGCGCGATAGATTCCCTGTCCGATGCGGTGTTTGTGGCATTAAAGCCCTGTACGGCTAATTCTCGCACCCGCTGCAAACTATTTGTTACGTGTTGTAAGGTGCCATCGGATAATGACAAACGGTTTTCCGCGTAATTGATATTACTCTGAAACTGTTCAATACGGCTTATAGACTGATTCAAATCTAGAATTTGCACGCTACCGGCGGGGTCGTCGGACGGTGTAAGAATACGCTTACCTAACGATATTTGTTGTTGCGTTTGGTTCACCTGCGTTTGCTGCAACAAGATGGAGTTAATACCCAGTTGTTGCGCGAGGCTGGTTGAGATTCTATCGACCATTATCTGAACACTCCTATCAAGGTGTCGAAAATTGTGCGCGAGGTTAAAACCACCTGGCTGGCGGCCTGGTAAGCTTGTTGAAAGCGAATAAGATTGGCCGCTTCTTCGTCTAAACTCACCCCGCTAACGGATTCCTTTGAAGCAATGGTTTGCGCCAGCAAGCCTCTTTGCGCCGCGCCATTAAGCTCTGCAGCCTGTGTGCGTCGGCCCACATCAGCCACTGTCTGACCATAGCTATCTTGAAAGGTGGCGGTACCACCCGATAAAATTCTTGTGGTTTGCAAACCGGCCAGTAAAAGAGCATTCCTATTGTCCCCTATGCCGCCGGCGTTATCGACCAAGGCGAAAGTATCTCCGTCGGCCGGTTGGCCGTTTAAGGTAAAGCTGATATCAGCAAAGCCCGCCACATTAACGGTGTATGTATCGCCACTATTAGTTGCGGCGTCATAGGCCAGTGCCAGTGGCGCTCCGGTTACGCCATTGACCGTATATTGTTGAAGCCCAGCGTCATAATCAAGCGTCACATTCGCCGGCAAGGTCGCGGCCGCTAAATTACTGATGTTAACGGCGCTCAAGCTGGCGGAACCTGAATTAGTGGTTGCTGTTTCACTCACTACCGGCAAGGCTACCGCTATATCACGCGGATTAGTCAGGGATAAATTAAAATCGCCGGCGGCATCACGCAGGGGCCTCACACGATAACTATTAGCGCCGGCGCCCAGCGATGAGAAATCATAGTTCACGCCGTCCACTTCGGTCGTACCTTCGGTTAACAAACCCGTCGTCTGAACTTTGTCGGATAAACGCGTTATCGTGTAATTGGTACCGTCTGAGACGAAACTATAATCGCTGGTGCTTAAATTGGCTGGATTAGAAAAGCTGGCCAGTAAAGGATCTGCACCCACTAGTTGAATAGGCGCTATGGTTGGGTCGCTGAAAAATCCCAGCCCCTGCTGCCCATCCAAATCAATGCCGTTGGCGTGCTGTTCATTGACCGCGAAGGCTAAGCCAACGGCCACCTGACCGAGCGTACTAATGGCGGGGTCTAGTACTTCGTCTCTAAAACGCAAGGTTCCACCCACTTCTCCACCGGTCATAAACTGGGTAACGACGAGATTGGTACTGCCTTGTTGAAATACGATATCGACCGCGCCTGGGTCAAACCCCGCTGGTTGCAAAGCCAGGGTGTTAGAGGTAGAGCCCAGCACCAATGATTGCCCATTGCCAATGAATACGTTGAGCGCGCCATTTTCCTGCTCGTTGGTATTAACATTGGTCAGTTCGGACAAACGATCAACGAGCTGGTCGCGTTGGTCGAGTAAGTCGTTCGGCGGTTGACCACCCGATAAACCGGTTGCCGTAACGATTTTATCGTTTAGGGTGGCGATGTTTTTTGATAAATTATTAATCGTCGTGATGTTGGTTTGCAGGGAACCATTTAACTGTGCGGTTAAGTCATCAAATAAATTATCTAACGTGGAAAAACGATCCTGCAATACCTCGCCTTCTGTTAACAGCACTTGCCGCGCCGGTATAGACGTGGGGTCGTCAGCTACCGCTTGAACGGCGTTGAAGAAGTCCTGCAGCGCTGTACTAAGCCCTACGTTTTGGTTCGCTAAAGCGCCATCTACTTGTGAGGCAAAATTAAAATAGGCGTCTAATTCTGACGAGGCAGAACTGCTGGTTCTAAACTGGTTACTGAGAAAAGCGTCGTAAGAACGCGCGATGGTTGAGGTGGTAACACCAGAGCCAATAAAACCAGCACCCGTTAATTGTGGGTTGAGTGCCTCTAAATCGACGCGTTGGCGACTATAACCTTCGGTCGCTACATTGGCGATATTATGACTCGTCGTATTGAGTACATTTCGGAACGCCGTTAAGCCCGACAGCCCCGTTAGTAGAAGATCACCGGCCATGTTGCTGACCCTTTGATGCTTGATTATTCATATTCTGTATCCCTGTGAGCTGTTATCGGCTTAAGCCGCCAATTCTGAAGTTTTTACAACGCTATCAGCCGGCAACGAACTCAATTGTTCACGGCCTAAAATAGAAATTATTTTTTTCGCGTACGCTGGGTCGGTTGCATAACCGGCCTTCTGTAAACCCTTTATAAACTCTTCGTTTGAATCCACTTTCGTTAGCGCTTGTTGGTAACGTGGGTTTTGTTTGAGGAATTGCACGTAATCATTAAAGCTCGCTTCGTAGCTATCGTATGCGCGGAAATTGGCCTGGCGCTTAACGGCTACGCCCTGTTCAAATTCAACCGTTTGCACGGACACGGTTTTACCTTCCCAGCCGTGCGAAGCCTTGATGCCAAATAAGTTATGACTGCTTTGACCGGCTTTGTTTTGCATCACGTGCTTGCCCCAACCGGTTTCTAATGCCGATTGAGCCAATAACACTTTTGCATCGACTCCTAATTGTTGCGCTGCTTTTTGCGCTTGCGGCCAAAGCTTATCGACGAATTCTTCTACTGAATTAATCCGCTTGCTCGTTACTCTTGACGTTACGTCAGATGTTACGGCTGGTTTTGCTACAGGCTTATGCAAACCCACTTCCTGTAGCGCACCTTGAATCCGTTGCACCGCAAATTCTTGATAATTAGACAAGGTTTGTCCCTGGGTAACGACGTCCGTTTTAACCTCGCCTCCCAGTTGTTGCACGATCATATCGGCCAGACCCAAGTTGCCACGTTTTGATAAATCGAGTGAGATTTGATCGTCGTACATGGATTGATAAAAGCGCGTTTTTTCGTTACTGACTAAGTCAGATTCTGGCACTGTATCGCGCATACTTTTCAGCATCATTTTTAAAAAGATGGTTTCAAATTGGCGCGCTACTTCGCTTAAGGCCTCATTCTCTTCACCTTTACTACCGCCGGCTTTAGCGCGTAACTGCGCCAGACCATTAAAATCGGTATAAACGTCTGCTTGTGAGCTCGCGATACTCATTAGATAACGATCAGCTCTGCGGTTAGCGCACCGGCGCTTTTTAGTGCTTCCAATATGGCGACCAGATCACTAGGTCCAGCACCTACCTGATTAACGGCGCGAACAATTTCATCCAGCGAAACACCTGGATCAAAGACGAACATACGTTTATCTTCTTCGCTAATGGTGACGTCTGATTGAGGCGTAACTACCGTTTCGCCGTCTGAGAACGCATTCGGCTGACTGACGTTTAGATTTTCGTTAATGGTGACCGTTAAATTACCGTGCGACACCGCCGCAGAGCGTACTTTAACCTGGCTGTTAATAACCACCGTACCGGTTCTTGAATTTATGATAATGCGGGCAGCCGATTGCGCTGGTTGCACTTCTAAATTTTCTAGCAGCGACATAAACGCCACGCGTTGTGCCGGATCACGCGGCATATTCACTTTAATGCTACCGCCATTGATAGAGTGTGACGTTTGCGGACCAATCGCCTGATTGATGGATATGGCCAGTCGGTTTGCCGTGGTGAAGTCAAAGGTGTGTAAATTTAACGTCAACGAGTTGCCTTCATTAAAAGGACTGTAAACAGCACGTTCAACCGTCGCACCGTTAGGGATATTGCCAACGGTTGGGATATTAACGCTGACTTTAGAACCATCGTTACCCGATGCACTAAGACCGCCCACGATAAGATTACCCTGCGCAACACCGTAGATTTGTCCGTCGGCGCCTTTAAGCGGTGACATTAACAAACTACCACCGCGCAAACTACTGGCTTCGCCGATCGCGTTCACCGTCACATTAATCTGCTGGCCTGGGCTGGCGAATGGTGGCAATGAGGCATGAATGATCACCGCCGCAACATTTTTAGACTTAATCTGAATATTAGATGGAATTTTCACCCCCATTTGACTCAACATGCTACGCAGGCTTTGTGAGGTGAAATCACCCGATTTCACTTTATCGCCGGTGCCGTTTAAACCGACGACCACGCCGTAACCAACCAACTGGTTAGATCGAACCCCGGTGATTGAGGCTAAATCTTTAATCCGTTCTGCTTGAGCGGTTGCTGTGCCTATCGCTAATAAGACAATGGCTAATATCAATTTGTTTTTCATAATAAGTCCTTAGAAAGGGAATATCGCGCTGATGAAAAATCTGGCTAACCAGCCTATTTTATTGGCGTCGGCCAATGCGCCTTCGCCGGTGTACATGATGGTGGCGTCGGCAATTTTTGTAGACTCAACGCTGTTATCTGGATTGATATCGGTTGGGCGAATAATGCCGGCTAGTCGAATATATTCATTACCCTGATTCAGACGAACGCGCTTCTCTCCACGAATTTTCAAGTAACCATTCGGTAACACGTCAACCACGCTGACGGTAATGCTGCCACTCAGACTATTGTTCTGCGTACTTTCTGATTCACCGGCAAAATCATTCGCCGAAGCTAAACTGCTATTAAAATTAAGTCCGAAACTCGAAGGATCGATGTCGCCCAATATAGTAGGAATCGATATAGACGTTGAATTGTCTTTCTTAATATCAGTATCTGCCTGTTTTTTAGCGTCTGTTTTTTCAACCAGGTTGATGGTTAAAATATCGCCTACTCTCCTGGCTCTAATATCTTCGAACAAACGAACTTCATAACCCGACTGATAAATTGAGCCATTATTACTTGGCGGCTTTTGATAAGACGCCGGTTGGGCCGGTACGTACTCTGGATCATGCCGTGGTTTGCCCATGTTATCCATCATGGCGCAGCCCGGTAGAATGGTCACTAAGATAAGGAGGTTAATAAACTTCATCTGCATCACCTTTTGGCTATAAATCCTGCATTAAACGTTGCAACATTTGATCGGCGTTTGAAATGGCTTTGGAGTTCATCTCGTAGGCGCGCTGAGTTTCGATCATGCTCACCAACTCTTCCACCACGTTGACGTTTGATGTTTCAAGCGATCCTTCAGATATAATACCCACACCAGACTCACCCGGTGTCGTGACCGTTGGGCTGCCACTGGCTAAAGATTCTCTAAATTGGTTTTCGCCAATAGGGTCTAAACCGGTCGGGTTAATAAAGTCAGCCAACGTAATATTACCCACCTGAGAAGGAGCCGTTGCGCCTGGTTGCAATACTGATACCGTGCCATCAATGCCGACGGTAACGCTTAAGGCATCGCTCGGAACGCTGATTGAAGGCTCTAAAGGGTAACCGCCTGAGGTGACCATTTGGCCGTCACCGTCTAATTTAAAACCACCGTCTCGCGTATAGGTGATGCTGCCATCCGGGCGGAGTATCTGGAAGAAACCGCGGCCATTAACTGCTAGGTCCAGCGAGTTGCCAGTTTGCTGTATGCTGCCTTGAGTATGTGTTTTTTCAGTAGCTACGGTACGCACACCGGTGCCAATTTGCAGACCCGTTGGCAGCGTCGTATCTTGCGACGATTGCGCGCCGACTTGTCTGACATTTTGGTATAACAAATCTTCAAATATCGCTCGAGATTTCTTATACCCGGTTGTATTGACGTTGGCCAGGTTATTGGAAATAACCGCCATACGAGTTTGTTGTGCTTCTAAACCCGTTTTACTGATCCACATTGATGCTGTTGACATATTTTTCTCCTAACCTACGCGCATTAGCTGTGCGCTAGCTGCTTCGTTATCGTTCACTGTTTTCATCATTTTGACCTGTAATTCAAAATTACGCGCCAATTCGATCATACTGACCATCGCGCTAACCACGCTGACGTTACTGCTTTCAACCGCTCCCGACACCAGCCTTACTTCTGCACTGGCCTCGGCCTCTTGCCCATTACTTAACCTAAATAAGCCGTCTTCACCTTTTGTAATATCCACCAATTCAGGATTCACTAATTTGATCCTGTCGATAGCGGATAAGGTTGCCGCACTATCACCTAAAGGAATAATGCTAATGGTGCCATCACTGCCTATTTCTATTTTTTCTGCTTCGGGCAAACTCACTGGTCCACCACCGCCTAATACCGGCAAGCCTGTGCCCGTTGTTAATAAACCCGTTGGTGTTATTCTTAAATCACCCGCTCGGGTATAAGCCTCAGAGCCATCATCGGTTTGCACGGCGATCCAGCCTTCACCTTTAATTGCTACGTCTAATTCGCGACCCGTTTGTTGCATCGTTCCATTCTCAAAATCTATACCTGGACGTTCGGCCAACGCGTAAACGTGAGCGGGATGACCAGGACCGTAGACCGGCATACTCCTAAATTGAGACAGGTCGGCTTTAAAGCCCGTGGTATTAGCATTCGCTAAGTTATGCGAATTGACCGCTTGCGCCATCATCGCTTGCTTGGCGCCACTCATTGCTACGTAAAGACTGCTATCCATGATTATTCTCTCTGAGCTCTAATAAATTAACGAATGTTAATAATGGCCTGCTGAATCGTATCTTGAGTCGATATGGCTTGCGCATTAGCCTGGAAATTACGTTGCGAGGTAATCAAGTTGACCAACTGCGTTGCAATATCCACGTTTGACGCCTCAAGCGCACCCGACTGCATGGAACCAAAACCAGCCGTTCCAGCAGAACCAATAATCTTATCGCCTGAGGTAAAGGTCTCGCCCCAGCTGGTGTCACCTAACTGGCGCAGACCTTGTACATTGGGGAAAGAAGCAAGAGCAACCTGACCCAATAAGTCGGACTGACCATTGGTGAAACGGGCAAAGACCACGCCCGTCTGATCAATTTCGATACCACTTAAACGGCCTGATGCAAAACCATCCTGGTTCAAGCCATTTACTGCAAAACCCCCGCCATATTGGGTCGTAGCAGAATAATCGAAGCCTATCGTAATATCGCTAGAACCGTTGCCTATCGTTAAACCATCGAAAGCGACATTGCTGTTCGTCGTTGTACCCGCGCTAGTGGTGACATCCTGAAAAGAGCCGAGACCGTCAAAGGTCATGGTGAAAAAATCATCTGCAGCAGCATTTATCGTTAATGGGTTACCATCAACAGTTGTATGCACTTGCCATTCGTTGACCGCCGGGTCACTGGCTACGAAATACATCGTCGCAGGAAAACCATTACCTAATGAATCGTACACCGTCGTAGAGGTTGAATGATTGAAGGTATCAGCGTCTGACGTGCTAAATTCTGTCGGATCTATAGGGAAAGTTGTATAACGTACAGGTACCGTTTCCTGAGCGTTTAAATTAAGCGTTGGAACCACACTAGATGTTGCGGCTGGTGCTGAGTCACTGGTGCTCAATTGTAAGGAATCCAGAGCGCCAGTATTAAATGTTCCATTATCATTAGCAGGGAAAATTTGTAATTGTCGGCCCGAACTGTCAACTACAAAACCATCTCTATCGGTAGAAAATGAACCCGCACGCGTGAATGACTGGGCACCATCATCATCAACAATAAAAAAGCCTTCACCATTAACCGCTAAATCTAAATTGCTTGAGGTAAATTCAATACTGCCCTGACTAAATTGTTGCGCAATATTTGAAACTCGGACACCACTACCGGGTGTGTTACCCGAGACGCCGGTGAACGTCGTCGCAAATACGTCTACAAATTCAGCACGCGATTCTTTAAAGCCCGTTGTTGATGAGTTAGCAATGTTATTGCCTACAACAGAAAGATCTGTTGAGGCGGCGTCTAAACCACTTAATGAAGTACGAAATGACATAATATTCTCCTAAAATTTAAAATATTCTACGGACGTTGCTGAAATCAACACTACCCAGGCCGGCTATATTTAACTGCAACCCCCGGCCGGGGCCGCCTAGCGTTACACTTTCCACATCTACCAACAATTGCGTGTCGAGTTCAAAATTTTGACCATCGAGTCGTGCTTTAGCATCCACTACATAGTTGCCGGGAGGAGCAACACTTCCATCATTCATTTTTCCATCCCATGCAAAAGGAACCGCGCCGGCCGCCTGAGTACCCAATGAAATGGTTTTTATCAACTCGCCGCTTTGATTAGAAATATTGATGGATACGTCGGGTGAGCTGGCCGGTAAGGTCACCTCGCCTTCTATAGATCCACCCTCGCTTAACACACCCTGTTGAAGCGGTACGATGACGCGACGGCCAACCAGGTTAGCCGCTTGTAAAGCCTGGTCATTGACGACTGATGATGCAAACTCCGAAAAAGATGTTTGCAGATCACCAATGCCCGAAACGGTACTAAATTGTGCAATTTGACCAAGAAAGGCGCCACTATCCATAGGATCCAGCGGGTCTTGATTTTTCAGCTGAGTGACCATTAGTTCTAAAAAGTCACCCTGCCCAAGATCACCATCTTTTTTGGCTGCTGTAGCCTGGTTCTGCTTCGTTAAGCCAAGGTTTTGCAGCGCATTGAAATCGATTTCTGGCATATCTGTTCTCCGTTATTGACCGATTTTTAAGGTTTGTTGTAAGAGTTGTTTTGCGGTGTTAAGCATTTCAACGTTATTTTGGAAGCTTCTACTGGCCGACATCATATTGGCCATCTCTTCAACCACATTGACGTTAGGTTTAAATATATAGCCGTCGTTATTCGCCATGGGGTGTTGCGGTGCATATTCCTGGCGCAGTGGCGCCTGGCTTTCAACTACGCCTAATACACGAACACCGGTGGAATTTGACTTCTGAGCATTCAATTCGTTTTGTAATACTGCACCGAACACGGGCTGGCGTGAACGATACGTTTCATTTGTACTACTGCTGACGGTATCAGCATTGGCCATATTGCTCGCGACCAGGTTTAAACGCGTTGTTTGTGCGCTCATACCGCTACTGGCAATATCAAAAATATTATATAAAGACATGTTTATTCGCCTCTCAATGCTGACAGGTAACCGGTAATCTTACCGTTTAAAAAACGAAGTGATGTTTGGTAGTCCATCGCATTTTCTGCGTATTTAGCTTGCTCTACTTGCGTATCCACCGTGTTGCCATCTAACGATGCACTGGTAGGAATGCGGTAAGCCAAAGAAGCCGATGCGGGTGTTTTATCGAACGAGATATGTTGGTTATGCGTTTGTTTAATGTGCCCTGCAGGCGTATTTAAATTACTTAGAATTGATTTAAAGTCAAAATCTCTAGCTTTATATCCAGGCGTATCGGAATTAGCCATATTAGACGCCAACACCTCTGCCCGTTTTGAACGGAAAATAAGTGCTTGTTCGTGTACGCCAAATAATGAATCAATGCTCGTAGCCATATGCCGCTCCTGTTTCGTTGAAAACAATAGAGCAGAAACCGTGCCAGTTTTATTTGTTAATTTATTTCAAGGAGTTAGCGTTAAAATAGCGTTTAAAATTAGCGGAAAAAGCGGCAAATAACCGGCAAAGCGGCAAAAAAAGAAGGGGTTAAATTTTTCGGTAGCACTTACAACCTGCGTTACGAACGACCTCCAAACCATTTATTTCAGCAGGAAGCATTTCCGCACTGCTTAAAAAAAGATAAGCGCCCTGTTTCATAACATTGATGATGCGGTTGAGGATATCGACTTTTGCTGGGCCAGCAAAATAAAGCAATACACTTCTACAAAAAATAATATCGAATTCGCCTAGCCTGGAAAAATCATCGAGTAAATTTAATAGGCCGAACGATACTCTGGAACGATGCGATGAGGCAATTTGCCAACCGTCTTGCACTTTGGTGAAATGCTGGTTTTTTATATTATTGGGCAAGCCTCTGGTTAACTCGGTGTCCGAATAAATTCCAGTTTTTGCTTTACTTAGTGCTTTATCGGAAACGTCGGTAGCTATGATTTTCACATAATGCTGGTTAGCATATTTTTTCAACGCTTTATCAATAGATAAACTAATGCTAAACGGCTCTTGCCCCGAAGAACAAGCCACTGACCAAATGGTCAGTTGTGGGCTTGATTCCAGCAGTTCTGCTAATAGTTTTGTTTCTAAAAAACGAAAATGTGACGAGTCTCTAAACCAAAAATTTTCATTGGTGGTCATTACGTCAATTACCTTTGCCGCCAGATCGTTATCAGGCACCGATTCTATCATTGAGAGCAAGTCTGACAGGTCTTCCATGCCCACTTCTTGCATTAATGGACGCAATCTATTTATCACCAGATATTGTTTACTTGCTGGTAGCGAGACACCACTATTGTCCTTTAAAAATTTACGGAAACGCTGAAATTCGTGTGACGTTAATTCCATTAAGCCACCAGTACTAAATAAATAATCATTTAATAATAGCTAAATACCTTGAACCTGCCGTATCCGATCTTGTATCGCTTCTGCTAATTCATCGGGTTTATATTTCGCCATAAAAATATCGGCACCAACGCGTTTGACCATTGTTTCGTTGAAAACGCCGCTGAGTGACGTATGCAACATCACATACAAGCCATCGAGCTCCGGTATTTTGCGTAATTCGGTCACCAGCGTGTAACCATCCATTACCGGCATTTCTACGTCTGAAACGACTAGCGTTAAAAACGACGGTACGTCCACCCCATCGGCCACCCATTTTTTCAATACATTCAAACCCTCTCGACCATCGTTAGCGATGGTGTAATCCATCCCGAGGTCATCAACCACTCTTTTTATCTGATTTCGCGCTACGGCGGAGTCGTCAACTATGAGCACGTGCCCTTTGTTCATCAATTTTTTATCTATAACACCTTTAGAAACGCCATCGGGGCCGGCAATCACCTCACTGAGGATTTTCTCAACATCAACAATCAGTACATAATCGTCATCAATTTCGGTAATCGCCGTCACATAACCACCCGCTTCAATTCCTTCTGGTGGCGGCTTAATGTCTTTCCAGTACAAATTTACAATACGGTCTACGTCAGCCACCAAAAACCCTTGTACCGAACGATTGAATTCCGTGATGATGACAAACGAATTCTCGCTATCTTCCAAACGCTCTTCGCCTATCGACATTGACATGTCTATAACCGGAATATCTTTGCCGCGTAACTGGCAAATACCACGAACAACGGGTTTGCCGCCAGGTATTCTAGTCAGGTTTGGCCTTTGTATCACTTCCTGTATTTTAAAAACATTGATGCCATATTTTTGACCGCCAGCCAAGGTAAAAATCAAAATCTCTAGTCTGTTGGTACCCGCTAAGTTGGTACGGTCGTCGATCCCCGATAGTATTCCTGCCATTTCTGTCACCTTAGTAATTTTTTTTGTTCGCAATTCATTTAGATATAGGAATTACGGCATATTTAATGCATGTTCATTTTAATAAAACCTAATATAACGTTAAGCATAGACTAAAACTTATGAAACTGTTTTTAAAAAAAGTATTTTTTTTACTTCTGATTGTTCAGCCTGTTCTAGCTGCTGACGATCTATTTGAAGACCATCAACATATTAAACAGCAAGCAGTTTCTTTTCTATCGACTAAATTGGACGCATTGGAGAATGAATATACCATACAAATACTGAATATTGATCATCGGCTGAAAGTTAAAAAATGCCCATCTAAAATCGAAATAAATTTGGCTGAAGACCGCATAAAAGCTGGAAAAAACACCTTAAAAGTCCGTTGTAACTCTGGCACTCCCTGGCGGCTATTCATGTCCGCGAATATTAAATTATTTGCTTATGCGATAACGACTAAAAACCCTCTAAGGAAAGGCCACCAGATTCAAAAAAATGACCTGGAATTAAAAAAAATCGAGTTAGCAAACCTTCGCTCCCCTTATTTGACAAATGCTAATCAAGCGGTCAATTTTGTGCTTAAAAAGAGGCTAAACCGTGGCGAAATAGTTAGCGTCAATAATTTGTCAAAACCCATCATTATTAAAAAAGGCGACGCTATTGAAATTCTTGCAAAAAACAAGGGGTTTCAAATCAGCATGAAAGGTGTAGCATTAAAATCTGGCAGCAAAGGCGATAAAATAACCGCAAAAAACATGAAGACTCGAAGAACCATCCAGGGAATAATTTTGGATAAACATACCGTTAAAGTGAATTTATGATAAATTTCTTAGCCGTCGTCAAGAATTCACCCGAACAGCCGATAACTTAAGAAACAAAGTTAGGAATTATTATGTCTATTAAGATTAAAGGGACTTCAAACAAACTCAGCCAAACCGGCTCAAGCAAAACTGCTGGCAGCGGAAAAAACGCCAAACCTCCTGCAGCAACGTCCCCGGGCGTATCAAGCGATGATCGTGTTGACCTGACTGAAACCGCATCGAGACTACAGCAAATAGAACAGGCTCTGAGTAATATTCCGATTGTTGATGACGCCCGGGTTGAAAGCGTCAGTCAATCAATTAAAAGTGGCGAGTACCAAATTGATAATGAAAAGATTGCTGAGCGTATTATCACCAACGAAAGTTCCCTTAAAGAGGTTGAAAAATAATGATCGATACACAATTAACAGACCAACTCATTAAATTACTTGAAACGCTTGAAAACGTTTCGAGACAATTAAATGACGTATTAAAAAAAGAAAAATTTATTTTACGGTCACCTGATAGCCAGGAGCTTCTAAACCTCTCTTTAACTAAAAAGAAGCTCGTTTCTGATTTAGAAAAACATACAAAAACAACACACCTGTTTTTAAAAAAAATAAATGTCAACAAGGGTTTATATCAATTAACCAGCTTTATCTCTGAAATAAAGTCGACCGACCTTCATCTTCTTATGAGCAACTTATGGGCAAGTGTTCAAAAATTATCTAACGATAATAAAAAGTTAAATGAACTCAACGGCTCAATTATAGAGTTAAATCGTCGATACACTCAACGTTCACTTGATGTGCTACGCGGCCAAATAGGCACCAATAGCGCAACTTATGGCTCAAAGGGAGAAGTCATGAATAGTAAACTATCTAGAAGCGTCACTACCGCATAATTTCAACATGAGTCTATTGTCTGATTTGAAGACATTCTTATCATCAGATAAAGAACAAAAACGCGACGTTCAACGGGGCAATCCAAACTTTATAACCCAACCTAATCGTATAAAACATACGCTTCAGCTTTTAGCAGGATCACACGTCCAAATTTCAATAGTGCTAGACGATCAATCCAATTACACCAGTCGAGTACTAGGCGTTTCAGAAACCGGTCTGGTACTGGATCAGGTTATTGCTCACGAAGCACACACAAAAGTTTTGGCACAAAAAAACATCCGCATTAATGCTAAGCTCCATTCCGTACATTGCAATTTTAGCTGTAATATCACTCAACAAAAAACGCCTGATGGCAACGGCTACATAGCGTCACTGCCCGAAAGAATTTACTACCCTCAAAAAAGGGCATTTTTTCGAATCCCTCTAACTGACCTTGAGACACACAAATTCAACGGCTCTATTCGAGATTCTGACAGTAACGTTTCAGGCTATATCTATGACGTCTGCTTTGGAGGAATTGGCATTGCTGTGTACTCGAATACTTATGTCAAAAAAGGCGACGTATTGTCTCCTGCAATTATGGCGCTTAAAAACGGTCAAATTATTCAAACTGATTTTACCGTCAGGTCAATAAAAAGAGTGCCACAAGAACGTTTCACTCGCATAGGTTGCGAATTTCTTAATCTCGCGCCGGCAAACAAAAAGAGCATAAATAAATTCATTGCAGAGTGCCAGCGTGAACGGCTTAAAAACCAACCGGCCCTTGGCACAAAAAACAAATAAACTATCACTTTATCCTATACCTAAAAAGCGCATTGATGCTATTATTTAGCCCTATAAAAATCGCAAACTCTAAAGTCCTATTTTACTAATTTTTTTCAAAATGCCTCGGTAGCTCAGCCGGATAGAGCGCACCCCTCCTAAGGGTGAGGCCGCAGGTTCGACTCCTGCTCGGGGCACCATAATTTAGATTAAAAATTAATTTTCACTGAGACTAAGCTTTTTTTAATAATTTCAACTAGAATCTAAACTATAACGACTTCAAATCAGACGGAATTTTGATGAACAACCTGCTTCAGCTATTCAAAAGCACCTCGGCTCTCAATGGAGCTAATGCTAATTTTATTGAGGAGATGTACGAACAATACCTTGATGACCCAGACTCAGTAGATGAACGCTGGCAAAAAGAATTCAATACGATTCGTTCTAGTTCTGAATCAACTGATATCCCCCACTCCTCAATAAAAAAGCACTTCGCTGATCTGGCCAAAGCACCGACCGGTGTCCGCGTCATTCAAGGTGGCGTTTCTGCTCAACAGCTATCGAAACAAGCTGCGGTATCGAGGCTAATGAATGCTTACCGCATTAATGGACATAAACAAGCCCAGGTTGATCCACTGAGTTCCGCCCAGAAAAAACTTACTGGGGAGCTGGACATTGCCTTTCACGGATTAAGTGAACTCGATCTCAACACTCAATTTGATACCGGCACCCTGCATAACACGCCTGAACAATTGGCGCTGAAAGATATTATTCCTATTCTGCAGGAAACATATTGCAGCAGTATTGGTATCGAATATATGCACATTTCAGACACCGAGATGCGCTCCTGGGTTAGACGTCGTATGGAAGGACCGCGCGGACATTTAAACCTTAGTCCTGAGCAAAAAAAATGGGCTCTAAAATTATTAACGGCTGCCGAAGGTATTGAAAACTATTTACATCGGACCTACGTTGGCCAAAAACGTTTTTCACTAGAGGGCGGTGAAAGTTTAATTCCAATGTTAGACGAAATATTGCAGCGTTGTGGCGAACATGGCGTTAAAGAAACCATTATTGGCATGGCTCATCGTGGCCGATTGAATGTACTCGTCAACATTTTCGGCAAAAAACCCTCTATTCTATTTGAGGAATTTGAAGGAAAACGCTCGGCCTCTCCCACTAAAGATGGTTCTGGTGACGTTAAATATCATATGGGATTTTCTTCCGATATTTCTACTCCGGGCGGAGACATGCATCTTGCATTGGCGTTTAACCCCTCACACCTCGAGATTATCAACCCTGTCGTAGAGGGCTCGGTACGAGCCAGGCAAGATAGGCGTGGCGAAACTGGGGAAAACGAAGTGGTCGCCATTCAAATTCATGGCGATTCAGCTTTTTCTGGCCAGGGCGTTGTAATGGAAACGCTACAGATGTCTCAAACTCGCGGTTACGGCACTGGCGGAACCATTCATATTGTTATCAATAACCAGGTAGGGTTTACAACAAGTAACCCCGCTGATACACGCTCAACCTTGTATTGTACCGACGTTGCGAAAATGCTTGAAACGCCCATTTTGCATATTAATGGCGATGACCCAGAAGCCGTCTTATTCGCCTCACAATTAGCCGTGGACTTTCGTAAAGAATTTAAACAGGACATCGTACTAGATATGGTCTGTTATCGTCGCCGAGGTCATAACGAAGCTGATGAACCTGCGGTAACCCAGCCGCTGATGTACAAGACAATTCGCGCATTGCCAACTACGCGTAAAATTTATGCTGAACGTTTGCTTAAAGAAAGCTCGATTGGAGCTAGTGAAGCAGCAAAACTTGAAGCTGAGTATCGATCTGAGCTTGAAAAAGGTGAGATCGTATCTCGCCCAATTCTCGAGCATAAAGTAAACCCTTATGTGGCCAAATGGGACGCATTTTTAAGCAGTAAGTGGGATGACCCTTGCGATACCACTGTTGCCGCGAAAGAGTTCCATAAAATTTCAGAGTTAATGCTTGCGCTACCACCCGAATTCGCCGTTCAGCCACGGGTAGAAAAAGTGTTAGAAAGTAGAAAAAAAATGTCTGTCGGTGCTCTCCCTATCGATTGGGGTTACGCCGAAAATATGGCCTATGGAACGCTGCTGGCTCAAGGACGCGATATACGAATCACCGGGCAAGACGTGGGACGAGGAACATTTTTTCATCGCCACGCCGTGCTGCACAATACCCAAAATGGCGAAACCTATATTCCTCTTAGGCACCTCCTTCTCGAACAAGGCACCTTTTCCTTATACGATTCTTTTCTATCTGAAGAAGCTGTACTCGGCTTTGAATACGGCTATTCAACGACAGAACCCGATGACCTTATTATATGGGAAGCCCAATTCGGTGATTTTGCGAACGGTGCTCAAGTCGTGGTTGATCAATTTATTAGCTCAGGTGAAACCAAGTGGGGCCGTTTATGTGGCCTAGTGATGCTATTACCTCATGGCTATGAAGGCCAGGGACCGGAACATTCTTCGGCTCGGTTAGAGCGTTATCTTCAGTTATGTGCGGGACATAATATGCAAGTGTGTGTACCGTCAACGCCCGCACAAATCTTTCATTTATTGCGTCGTCAATCGTTGAGTTTTTTCCGCAAACCGCTCATTATTATGAGTCCCAAAAGTTTGCTTCGCCACAAACTCGCCACCTCAACCTTAGAGGAATTAACCGAAGGCACGTTCCAGCCACTGATACAAGAAATTGACGATATCAACCCTAAAAAAGTCACTCGCATGGTCGTTTGTTCTGGCAAAGTTTATTACGACCTTCTAGAGCAGCGTCGAGCAGACAAGCTTGAAAATGTCGTTATTTTAAGGGCCGAACAAGTCTACCCTTTCCCAATGGAAGAACTGCAAGAATCCTTCAAAAAGTACCCCAAATTAAAACAAATTGTCTGGTGTCAGGAAGAACCTAAAAATCAAGGCGCGTGGTACCAGATTAGACACCGATTTTTCGATTTACTTCATGAAAAGTTTGATCTTAAATACGCGGGTAGGGATATGTCAGCCTCTCCAGCTGTTGGCCAATTTAGCCAGCACGTTAAACAGCAACAAAAATTAATCCAAGAAGCACTTTATTAACGCATTGCCCTTCAAAAAGGAATAAATCATGAGCATTGAAGTCGTAGTACCCACCCTTCCCGAATCTGTTGCTGACGCCACACTGGTTACCTGGCATAAGAAAGCAGGAGATACCATTCTAAAAGATGAGAACCTTGTTGACCTTGAAACAGATAAAGTTGTTCTGGAGGTTCCTGCCTTAGCAGATGGCGTCCTCGCAGAGGTTTTTGAGCAAGAAGGCGCTATCGTATTAAGCGGCCAGCTAATCGCGCGAATCGAAACCGGAGGAGCCACCGTAGCACCTACTGCTGTTTCTACTGAAGCGGCCCAAGTTCCGGCCGCAACGATGCCGACGGAAAAAAATTCTGGCTCTAACGCCGCGCTGAGTCCAGCGGTTAGGAAATTAGTCGCAGAACACGGCCTGGATACTAATAATATTTCGGCGACAGGTAAAGGCGGCAGAATAACCAAGACCGACGTGCTAAATTACCTCAAATCCCAGGTGTCTGACGACGTCGTTTCACGTTCAGCAGTTCCTGAATCTGTTGCGCCTGCAAAAGCTTCCAAAGCGGCGCAACTACCTACTTTACCAACCAATGATCGGGCGGAACAACGCGTCCCCATGACGCGACTACGCGCGAAAGTGGCAGAACGCTTACTTCAGGCGCAGCAAAATACCGCCATGTTGACCACCTTTAACGAGGTAAACATGCAGCCCATCATGGACATTCGCAACAAATACAAAGATACCTTCCTAAAAGTACACGACACCAAATTAGGTTTTATGTCATTTTTTGTCAAAGCGTCCGTTGAAGCGCTAAAACTCTATCCTTCTGTCAATGCATCCGTTGATGAACAGGACATTATTTACCACGGGTATTATGATATTGGTATCGCCGTATCTTCTCCTCGCGGGTTAGTTGTACCTGTTTTGAGAGATGCTGATTTAAGGAACTTTGCCGCTATCGAAAACGGTATTTCAGAGTTTGGCGTTAAAGCGCGTGATGGCGGCCTTTCTTTCGAAGACCTGTCAGGTGGTACCTTCACCATTACTAACGGCGGTGTATTCGGCTCGATGATGTCGACTCCTATATTAAACCCACCACAAAGTGCGATTCTCGGCATGCACGCCATTAATCAGCGAGTCGTCGTTGAAAACGGTGAAATGGTCATTCGTCCAATGATGTATCTGGCGCTTTCTTATGATCATCGTATTATTGATGGTAAAGAAGCCGTTTCATTCCTGGTTACCGTAAAAGACTTCCTGGAAGACCCTTCTAGATTACTGTTAAACGTTTAAAGAGATTTTAGGGAGTAAAAGTATGAGTTCAGATACTAAGTTTGACGTTGTTATTATTGGTGGTGGCCCAGGTGGTTACGTTGCAGCCATTAGGTGCGCACAATTAGGCCTTAAAACCGCCTGCATAGATGACTTTACCGGAAAAGATAAAAAACCCTCTCTAGGTGGCACCTGCCTTAACATCGGCTGCATTCCATCAAAAGCTTTGCTGGAATCTTCGCACCATTACGCACAATTAAACCATGGGCTTGAAAACCACGGCATTTCGGTCACTGGCCTAAAAATTGACGTAGCAGCGATGATCAAAAATAAAGACGATATTGTCGGTCGCTTAACCGGTGGTATCGCCGGCCTATTTAAGGCTAACAAAATTACCAGTTTTCATGGCCGAGGAAAATTACTGGCTGGAAAGCAGGTTGAAATTACTGCTGGTAAAACTAAGACCACCATCTCTGCCGATAGCATTATTTTAGCCACTGGCTCACGCCCGATAGATATCTCTTCCGCCCCCGTCGATAATAAAAACATCGTCGATTCGGCCGGCGCACTGGATTTCAAAGAAACACCTAAAACCCTTGGCGTTATTGGCGCTGGTGTTATTGGTTTAGAGCTCGGCAGCGTATGGAATCGTTTAGGATCCGAGGTTGTGCTACTTGAAGCACAAGATGAGTTCTTACCAGCGGCAGATAAAAAGATTGCCGCCGAGGCAAAGCGTCAATTCAAAAAACAGGGCCTTGATATTAAAATGGCTGCCCGCGTGACGAAGGCAACTTCCAAAGGCAAGAAGGTTATCGTTGAATATGAAGACGCCTCTGGTAACCACAGCATTGAATTAGATAAACTGATTGTCTCCGTTGGCCGCCGCCCTAATACCGATGGTTTATTTGCCCCAGAAGCACCCGTCGACCTGGATGAACGAGGCTTTATTGAAGTGGATGAAATTTGGCAGACCAACCAACCCAGCGTCTACGCCATTGGCGATCTGATTCGTGGCCCTATGCTCGCTCATAAAGCATCTGAAGAAGGCGTTGCCGTTGCTGAAGTTATCTATGGCGAAGAACCTGAAATCAACTACGATACTATTCCAAATGTTATCTACACAAGCCCAGAAATTGCCTGGGTTGGACAAACCGAACAACACCTAAGATCCGCGGGTGAAAAAATCAAAATTGGTAGCTTCCCCTTTAGCGCAAGTGGTCGCGCGCAAGCCATGGGCGACACGACGGGTATGGTCAAAATCATCTCTAGCATTGAAACCGATCAAATTTTAGGTGTTCATATCATCGGCCCCCATGCCTCAGAACTACTCGCAGAAGCCGTACTCGCTATGGAATATTCCGCAAGTACCGAAGATTTGGCGCTGACCATACACTCCCACCCAACACTTTCTGAAGCCATACGAGAAGCTGCTTTAGCGGTAGATAATAAAGCTATTCATATCCCAAATAAATAAGCCCCCCCCCCCTATAAGCTCTCCTAACGGCTATTAGCCTTAGGAGAGTTTTTAATGTAAGGCCAAACCTTTATTTGCCTTACAAAACAACAAATTTACATTTGCGAGAGCACCTCACTCAAACCCCACCCGCACCAACAACAATCAGCCAGTTAGGTCAAAGCTTTAATTAAGTTTATTAAATATAGCCTTCAAGCTCCTATTATTTCAGTAAATTATTAATTTTTTTCTTTACAAAGGATAAAATCTGCGTTAATTTTAACACAATCTTGACGCTTTATTTAAGTGTATTTACTAAGTTGTTGTTTATTATGCTTTTTTATTAAACGACGTTTTTTTGACAATAATAAAAATAAATAATATCAAATGGGGTAGTTGTATGTCGTCAGTCATTTCAGAAGTAATTAAAACCAATGAGATTAATGCCTGTGATCTTCTAATTAGATACCTGGAGGAGATGGGGGTTGAATATATTTTCGGCATTCCTGGAGGGGCAATAGAGCCGTTGTATAACGCGTTAGCAAAAAGTGAAAAACGCGGTGGTATAAGAGCTATAACGGCCCGACACGAAACCGGCGCGGTATTTATGGCCGACGCTTACGCAAGAAACACGGGGAAATTAGGTGTATGCTGCTCTACCACAGGCCCGGGCGCTACCAATATGATCACCGGCATCGCCTCTTCCTATGAAAACAACACCCCGCTTTTAATTATTACGCCACAAGCATCGCAAGATAAGCTCGGTAAAAAAGCGATGCAAGAGTCCGGTGACACTGGTGTCAATATTGCTGGTATGCTCGAATTTTGCACTCGATACAATAGTTATGTCACTCATACAGAGCAATTTGAACAAAAACTCGTTTCGGCTATCATGTCAGCATTTAGCATGCCTAACGGTCCATCTCACCTCAGTATTCCTGCTGACATCCTTAAAGGTCTAGTTAATTACAAACCATCAAATATCAACATTGAAAATCTTTTAAGGCGACCTAAGTTTAAAGATGAATACGCCATAAATGAGCTAACTAAAGAATTTGATAAGTCTAGAAAAATCGTTTTTGTCATAGGTGCAGGTGCAAAAAATTGTAATAGTTTAATTTTGCAATGTATTAAGCATTTTGATGCCGAATTTGTGGCCACTCCTGATGGCAAAAGCTTCATCAACCCCTATCACCCTTCCTATCGCGGTGTTATTGGTTTCGCAGGACACAAAAGCGCCAATAGAACATTGGAAAATCCTTCAGTCGACACAGTAGTCGTCATCGGCTCATCACTTGGGGAGTTCACCAGCAATGCCTGGGACCAAAAAGCCTTACTAAATGATAAGTTGATTCATATTGATAATAACGAAGATAATTTTACGCGCTCATCTGTTGCCAGGCTGCATGTCGGAGGCGATATTCCGACCATTTTAATGGCAGCTTTAAATCATCAAAAAAAACAATTTATAGAAAAAAACAAACCTGAATTTGAGCCAGCTAAATCAGTTATCGATAAAGCTGATTTTTTTACTCATATTCAAAAAGATAATCAAAAAATTATTCACTTCGAACTTGATGAGCCGCAAAAAGTAAACAAAATTTCCACCCCCCTAAAGCCGCAGTTTTTAATGTCACAATTAACTAAAATCTTCCCGCCTAACACACGTTATTTAGCGGATACAGGCAACAACCTTGCCTGGGCTATCCATTACCTTAACCCTTATGACAGGCGGCTCAACCAGCGTAGGGATACAAACAGAGCTACTGATGACAGGCGCGCCGATGGCGCAGGTTTACTACAAATATGCGCTGAATTTTGCTCCATGGGCTGGTCTGTTGGCAGCGCCATCGGAACGGCCCTGGCCCATCCTAATGATCCTGTGGTTTGCATCGTCGGCGATGGTAGCTTTCTAATGTCTGGCAACGAAATAACCGTCGCTTTACAGGAAAAGTTGAACGTGATTTTCCTAATCATGAATGATCAGCATCTAGGCATGGTTATGCATGGGCAACGGTTAAATAAATCCGCCGACATCGCCAATACCTTACCCAATATCAGCTACGCATTAATGGCCTCATCGATGGGTATTATGAGTCATACCATAGAATCGGCTGATGACTTAATAGCTCTGGATATTAATACTATTTGTCGGCGCAAAGGCCCAACCCTGCTTGACGTTCGTATCGACCCACAAGAAGTTCCCCCTATTGCCACTCGACTTAAAGGAATGCGTTAATCATGGCCAAGGAAAAAGAAAAAATCACCACTAAAATCTGGTACGAAGAACCAGAAGCCGATAATCCATTTGCCGCAAAAGTTAGTTACTGTTCTGGATATGACGTGTACGGAGAATTATTGGGTAAAATTTCGTGGCCTGAATATATTTATTTATTATTCAAACTGGAAAAACCACAAGCATGGCAGGCAGAATTAATAGAGGCCGTAGCCGTGGCTATTGCTAACCCAGGCCCACGTGATTTGAGCGTGCGCGCCGCGATGAACGGCGGTGTGGGCGGCTCAACTGCCGCCTCATGCTTAATGGCAGCACTCGCCCCTGGCGCTGGTAAAAATGGTGGTGCGAGAGAAGTTTATCAAGTGATGCGCTTGTGGCAACAGTGCCAGTTTGACCTGCAACTATGGCAGCAAAATCTGTCAGACTATAAAGATGAGCTAGCCGTTGAAGTATGGCCCGCCAGCGAACACCCGCCCGGCTTTGACCCGTATGGTGCGAGTTGCGCCACGCCCGTGTTACAAACCCTAAAACATTTAACCACCATTTATTCTGATGGAGCCCTCGCATATTTATCGAGTAAACGCGAACAGTTAGAACGCTCTGCAAATTGCCCGCTCGGCATGACCGGCGTGATTGCGGCAGCTTTTACAGACTTAGAGTTAAGCGATGAACAAGCGGAAATGCTATTTTTATTGCTTCGCCTTCCTGGTGCAGCAGTTCATGCCCTCGAACAAAAGAAACTCGGGTGGCGCAAATACCCCTTCTTTGGAGATGGCTTAACGCTCACCAACGACCCTGGCCCAGTACAACCTGTGCAGGAGGCCTTATGAGGGGCCCGGACGCTTTAAAAAAAGCAGAAGATAATTGGCACACCGATATGGGTGCATGGTTTTCTGATGGCCGCACTGTTTTGCGAGGAAAAGATTTATTTAATGAACTAGATGATTTATCTTGGTTTAAATATCATATGTTTGGAATTACGGGAAAAATGTTTTCCGATTCACAAATAAATTTAATTGAAAAAATATGGACACTCACTGTTAGTTACCCAGACCCTAGATTATGGAACAATCGAGTTGCGGCCTTATCTGCTACTGCAGGCTCAACTGGCATTTTAGGCAGTTCTGCAGCAATCGGGGTTTCTGAAGCAAAGACGTATGGGAATCAAGTTAGTAAATCAGCTATACATTTCATCAAAAATGCCATTGAGGTGGATTCTGAAGACAAAAATCTATCCAATTTTCTTAAAAGTGAATTACGAGAAAACCGAGTAATTCCAGGCTATGGACGGCCAATTATTGCGACTGATGAACGAATTCAACCGTTATTAAATGAAGCAAAAAAATATGCTCTTGATAAAGGCCCGCATGTGAAACTGGCTTTTAAGATTGAAAAATTATTAATTACGCTTGGATATAGATTACGTATGAACGCTGCAGGTTTAATCGTTGCGCTTATGGCAGACCTGGGGTTTTCTGAAAATGAATTTTATTATTATTCGATATTGGCTTTTTCATCAGGGATTATCCCCTGTCACATTGATGCTGCCAACCAAAAAGAAGGTACATTTTTTCCACTCAATTGTGGAAGACTTAACTATACCGGAGTAGAAAAAAGGCACTGGTAATTTTTTAAATCTCAACTAGGCTTATAAAACGATACCAAAACGTTTTATAGGCTTTAAAGATGAAAAATTTATTGATTGCGTTGTTGCTAACCTTATTTTGTACCTTCGCTTCCCCCTTATTCGCCTTTGATGACGATGAAAACACCCTGGCCGAAGCGTATGGTGACGAGGAGTTTATATATATTGCGACCGGCCGTAAACAGACGGTATCCCAAGCCCCTGCCGTGGCCAGCATTATTTCCGCTAAAACTATTCGCCAAATGGGCGCTCGTGATATAGACGAAGTATTAGAAACCGTTCCCGGCCTACACGTATCGTACGCCGCCGGTGGCTATAACCCTATATACCAAATTCGTGGCATTTCTTCGAATGTTAACTCTCAAGTATTAATGCTTATTAATGGTATACCCGTCACCAATATTTTTGCTGGCGACCGATCTCAAGCCTGGGGTGGCATGCCCATTGAGAATATTTCGCGTATCGAAGTGATCAGGGGGCCAGGCTCAGCCATTTATGGCGCGGATGCGTTTGCAGGCACCATCAATATTATTACCAAAAATTCTACAGAAATCGATGGATTAGAAATAGGTGCATCGGCCGGTAGTTTTGATGAGTACCGTGGTTGGCTGCAATACGGCGGAGATATTTCCGGCTGGAACACTGCTTTTTCCGCACAAATTCTCGACACTCATGGTCAACATGAAAAAGTGTCAAGCGACCTGCAGACGGGGCTTGACTCATTTTTTACTACATCAGCATCCAAAGCCCCTGGCAGTGTAAACTTAGGCCGCCAATCTTTAGATACTCGCATTGATATTACTAAAGATAAATGGCAAATTCGAGCCGGTTATCAGGGCCGGCGAAATGTAGAAGTGGGTGCTGGCTTATTTCAAGCACTTGACCCTAGTGGCGAAGCAGACGCTGACCGTTATAATGCCGACGTTAGTTATCACAATACGGATTTTGTTAAGAACTGGGATTTAAAAGCGCAATACAGCTTTTTTAATACTATTACCCAATCCGACCTGGTTCTTTTACCCCCTGGCACAAACACTGGGGCAGGCGTTTTTGCCAATGGTGCTATCGCTGAACCGGACGTATACGAGCGCCATAACCGTATCGACTTATCGGCATTTTACACTGGGCTTATTGATCATGATATTCGTGTAGGTGCAGGCTTTCACCATCAGGACCAATACAAGATTGAAGAAAAAAGAAACTTCAATACTTTGTTGTTTATGGGTGCACCCGTTTTAGTACCATTAGGTAGTGTTGTTGATGTGTCTGACACCGCTCCATTTAATCAGGAAGAAACCCGTAAAGTTTTTTACGGATTCGTACAAGATGCATGGGATTTTGCCCCAGACTGGACCTTAACAGCGGGTTTGCGTTATGACCATTACTCAGACTTTGGCAGCACCATCAACCCACGTCTAGCACTCGTATGGCAAAGCAGCTATCGCCTTACCAGTAAACTCTTGTACGGCCGCTCATTTCGCGCACCCTCTTTCGCCGAACAGTTCAATATTAATAACCCCGTGGCGATTGGTAACCCCAACTTAGACCCAGAAACCATTGATACCTATGAAATGGCTTTTGATTACGCAGCTAGCGAAAGTTTAAAAATTGGTTTTAATGTTTTCTACTACAAAATGGAAGATATTATTCGTTTCAACCCAACCACAGCCAATAACACGGGCTCTCAGACGGGTCACGGCCTCGAAATGGAAGTGAGTTGGAAAGCTAGCGACAGACTGGCTATCAATGGTAATTATGCCTACCAGGCATCAGAAGACGACGATAGCAACAGTGATGCCGCCGACGCACCACAACAACAGCTTTATTTACGGGCAAACTATCAACTTAATAACGTATGGTCGATAAATTCACAACTGAACCACGTACGCGATAGAAAGCGCGCCGCGGGAGATCTTCGCCCCGAGATTGACGACTATACCGTCGTCGACTTAACGCTACGAGCAAAAGAGTTCGCCCCTGGATTTGAGTTTGCAATATCGGCCAAAAATTTATTCGACGAAACGGTCAAAGAACCTTCATTAGCACCAGGACTCATCCCTGACGACCTCCCCCAGGCCGGCAGGGGGATTTTTGTTGAACTAAGAAAGTCCATTAACTAACGGACTAAAAAGCAGCCGTTATATGTCGTTAAATATCAAGGAAGATAAACCCCGGTTTATGTGTAGAAATAAAATTTTAAAAACATTACTACTCGCCATCGTTATTAATATGACGGCACTGGCCGATGACGTCTTATTAGCCAATCCGAATTATAATATTACCGTTTTTTATCCCGAGCTAAGAAAGCCTTATAGTACTTTTTTTGAGGCCATTATCGATGGCATAAAAGAGAATACTAATGGGAAAGTCATTCTAAAACCCATCAGTAAATCAATGCAGCCATCAGATATTGCGCGATCGCTCGACGAACAAAAGCCTGATGCCGCTATTTTACTCGGCGGTGGCATTAAATCACTGAGCTCTAATTTGAACGGCCCCTATAAACTGGTGTATGGAGCATCATTTTTTTCAAACAAAGATATTCAATCAGGGTTAAGCGGTATTTCTATTACACCTGACCCGGGACTGCTTTTTAGCGAACTTAAAAAGCTGAGCTCAACTATCAAATATATCCACGTTGTTTATCACCCCAGCAGCAATGGTTGGCTAGTAAAAAAAGCCCGTAAAAACGCTACAACCCTCGGAATAAGGCTCGTAGAGCACCCCGTTGAAAGCACTCAACAGGCCGCCACGGCTTATCTTAAAATAGCTCAAATGGAAAATCACGCCCAAACGGCTTTATGGCTTCTTCAACACGACCCGACATTGGATGAAAAAAGCTTATTACCCAAGATTTTGGCTGATGCATGGCAGTATGAACAACTAGTTATATCTAGCAACCCTAGCCACGTTAAACGAGGCGCCTTATTATCTTTACTTCCCGATAACAATAGACTCGGGCGCGACCTGGCCAAAAAAACCATCCGCATATTAAATGGTCAGCAAGGAAAAATTGAACCTATGCAGTCTACACTTATGGCCTTAAATATACGAACGGCTAAACATTTGTCGTTAACCATTACACCCTCCCAAGAGAGTCGTTTTACCTTGATATTCCCCAGGAAAAATAACAAATGATTAAGTCGGTATTTAATTTTCTTATTAATTCTAGTTTCAAAAATTTACTAGCGACTACTTACGTCGCCGGCATATTACTGTTGATAGTGATTGCGACAATAATTACGTCTAATTTATCAACCCAATCAGTTGAAGAAAGTTTGCGCAAAACAGGTATTCAGCTCGTAGAATCCTTTGCTAATAGAAGTCGTTTAGCCCTGCTCTACCAAAGTGAAGACGAGGCACAAATTATTACCTCTTCGATTTTGTCTTTTCCTGACGTTACTGGCGCTGGAATCTATGACGAGAAAATGCAACCTATTTATCTTAGTCATAATAAATTAGCTCAGATCTCGCAAAAATTGTCCGAAAATGCTCCTGTACTAGATTACGAAAATGACCTTGAATGGGTCTACAGTTCCGCTGTCTTTAGTACCACAGAGGCAGAAATATCCCCTTTTTCGGATGTCGAATTTGAACCCCAGCTTTTAGGCTACGTGCGGCTAAACGTCGGTAAAAGCGCTTTAACGCACTTAAAAACCGACTTTTTTAAATATAACCTAATCGTTATCGGTGCCCTTGCATCACTGTTGTTATGGGCCCTGCTTACTATTACAGGGCGAGTTACCAAACCGATACAAACCTTAGCTAAGAACATGCACAAGGCCGCCATTGGTGGCACTAAAATTAGAACCTATGTTGGTGGTACTCAGGATATCATCGATATGGAACTCGCTTTTAATAACCTGATGAAAATTCTTGAAAAGCGAGAAGCCGAATTATTAACCACGCGTGATTTAGCATTAGAAGCGGCTAAAATTAAAGGTGAATTTGCGGCAAATGTTAGTCATGAATTGAGAACGCCATTAAATGGCATCTCCGGCATGCTCGAATTACTCTCTGAAATGAGCCTCACGGTACAACAAAAAGACTATTTAGAGGTCGCCTCCTCCAGCGCCGACTCCTTACTTGAGCTCATTGATGACGTACTAGATTTTTCGGTTTACGATCAAAAAGATATCACATTAAATAAAAAATCATTTAATTTGAGTGAAACCTTAGAGGATTTTATTGTTTTACTGAGCCCTCAGGCGCAACGTAAAAACCTTACTATCGCTTACTTTATAGACGATGACGTACCAAAACAATTAATTGCAGATAACGTCAGATTGCAGCAAATATTGCATAATTTACTAGGTAACGCGCTTAAATTCACACGACACGGCAGCGTCAGCGTTTCGGTGAAAAAACAAAAGAATGACGACGGCGATAACAATAATAAGCTGGCATTATTATTTGAAGTAAGCGATACCGGTATCGGGATACCTCCTGAAGCCCAGGAGAAGGTATTCCAGGCCTTTGCGCAAGCCGATAGCTCAACAACTCGTGAGTACGGTGGTACCGGGCTAGGCCTGGCAATTTGCCGTCAATTAGTCACCCTTTTTGGCGGTGAAATTGGACTCAGCAGCCACATAGGCGAAGGTAGTACGTTCTGGTTTACGATAAAGGTTGAGACAGACGACGACGCTAACTCGCCTCTATCGACAACTGCAAAAATAAAACCTTTGCAAAACAATATGTTATACGTTGGTGATAATACTCTATGCCGTCGTTTTATCGATCAACGATTAAAAGCCTTGTCCTATTCAGCTGATTACGTAAATAACGGTACAGCAGCACTGAATATGATGCGCCAACAAGCAAAAAAAGACACCCCTTACGATATAGTTATCATCGACGAATTGAGTACTGGCATTAGGCAGCATACGTTAACTAAATTTATCAATGATGATGAAGAGCTCAACTCATCGCGCGTTATTTTAACGATCAATCGCCATATAAACGAAGTAGAGATTTCCCAGGCACAATTAAACGCTGAATATTTAACAAAACCGGTTAGAGAAGCGGATTTATCATACCTGTTAAATATCAGCCTTGAAATCAGGGACAATAAAACACCCGACAGTCCTGGCCTGGAACAAGCCAGTATAGCGACCGCGTCTTTCGAGCATGCACATATTCTGGTTGTCGAGGACAATCGCGCTAATCAGCTCGTTGCGAAAGCCATGCTAGAACGCTTTAATTGCAAAATCACCATTGCCTGCAATGGTAAAGAAGCAGTAGAGATTGCCTCTCATCATACCTTTGACCTGATTTTTATGGATTGTCAAATGCCTGAAATGGATGGCTACGAAGCGACATTCCAGTTACGCCAAATGGAAACACAGGGGCTGCGTACCACAATTGTTGCTATGACAGCCAACAAGCAAAACGGCGACCGCGAGAAGTGCCTGGCCGTCGGCATGGATGATTTCATGTCAAAACCCCTTAAACTTGAGACGCTGGCCGATTTATTGAATCGCTGGCTCGGCCCCGACGAAGAAAATATAACCCTGGTCAATGCTGAAGAAGCTTCCTCGTCTGGAGATAATGGCGTGCTGGACGAAAGCGCCTTCGCCTATTTATCCGACAATCTTGGCGATGAAGTTATAACAATTTTATCGTTATTCCACGAAGATATGCCGGGCTACTTAGAACGATTAGCAAGCGGACTTAAAAGTAATGACCTACAACAGGTCAGCGGCGCAGCCCACACTATAAAAGGAACGGCCGCTAGTATTGGTGCACTTCAATTAAGAGACGCTTGTCAGGCCCTGGAACAAGCGTGCAGCGATAAAAAGATCGACGCATTGACATTACTTCACGAAACGCTGCTGTGTGAAGCTGATCGAGCCATGGAGGCCATTGCTTTAAAAATGAATCCTGGGGAAAGTCCGAACCGCAACATGTCTGCCATTAACCAGGATCAAAGTAAGATTTTAATCGTTGATGATGACCGGGCGGCGCGACAAACCATCAAAAGCACATTGGAAAAACAAGGCTACTACGTCGATGAAGTCACTAATGGCGAACAGGCTCTGATGTATTGCGAACGAATTAAACCCGATTTAATTGTCCTGGACGCAGTCATGCGCGGCATTGATGGATTTGAAACCTGCAAAAAAATCACCCAACAATACGGTAGTACCGAAATTCCGATCATCATTCTTACCGCTTTAGAAAACGAAGCATCCATTAATAGAGCTTTTCAAGTCGGTGCCAGTGATTACTTATCAAAACCAATTAACTTCCCTCTGTTTCACTTGCGGATTCAGCGTTTGTTATCTGTTAAACACACAGAAAAACAAATCACCTATCTCGCGCATAAAGACGCATTAACCGGCTTGATGAATAGGGCTATGTTTACTGAAAAAGCAGCAGAGGTTTTAGAGGCGCACCAACTAAATGAAAACATGATGGCCATTATGTTTTTAGACATCAATCGATTTAAGTTGGTAAATGATTCCTACGGCCATGAAGCCGGCGATCTATTGCTTAAGATCGTAGCCGAGCGCTTAACACGAAGCATTCGACAGGAAGACATCGTTTCACGTTTTGGTGGCGACGAGTTTGTTATTGCCCTGACGAATATAAAATCCTTTGATATTATTGAAAAACTCGCGCAAAAAATTCAAACCAATATCTCACGGCCTTTTGTTTTTCTCGGTAGAGAAATGCACGTTGCTGCGAGTATAGGAATTAGCGTTTCGCCTTCCAATGGCACGAATATTAGTGACCTTATCAAGAATGCTGATATGGCCATGTATCAATCAAAAGATTCTAAGTCACCTTACGTCTTTTACGAACGTACGATGGAAGATAAAATTAATCAACGTTTTAGTTTAGAAAATGACCTTAGAAATGCCATTGAACGTGATGAACTTAAAGTTTTCTATCAACCCCAATTTAGCTTAGCCACTGGTGATCTAGTGGGTATGGAGGCGTTAGTTCGCTGGCAACACCCAGAAAAAGGCCTGATACCCCCCGACAGCTTTATTGGGCTCTCCGAGGAAACTGGACAAATTCACGTGCTTGGCAAATGGGTCTTATCGGTCGCCTGTAGCCGTCTGAAAGAATGGCTTGATCGCGGTATTAAACCCGTCCGCATGGCGGTCAATTTATCGGCTTACCAATTAGAAGATCAAGGCATTGTAGACACGGTTTCAAAAATCGTGAAGGAAGTTCAGCTCCCAAGCCATTTACTAGAATTGGAAATTACCGAAAGCTCCGTGATGAATAACGAGGAACTGGTTATTGAAAAACTCGAAACCTTTAAAACCCTGGGCATGAAACTGGCTATCGATGATTTTGGTACGGGATATTCCTCATTGAGTTATTTAAAGCGCTTCCCCATTAATCTATTAAAAATTGACCGCTCTTTCGTCAGCAACAGCCTGGTTGATAAAGTAGATGCGGATATCATCAGAACGATTATCATTTTAGCGCACAGTATGGGCGTTGAAGTTATCGCAGAGGGAGTAGAGACGGTAGAACAAAGTGAATTATTAGAGAGCCTCCATTGCGATTACGTACAAGGCTATTTATACGGAAAACCGATGCCGGCTGAGGAATTTGAAGCCCAGTTTTTCCCAAACTTACCCGATTCAAATCATTTAGAAATGAAAATAAAACGTTCTATTTGATACAATCAACGGATACTTAATTTATCAGGTTTCCTCATGACTCTTATCAAACAAGACGATCTCATCGAAAGTATTGCCGCTGCTTTCCAGTATATTTCTTATTATCACCCGAAAGATTACATTCAGACGCTCGGGAAAGCGTATGAATTGGAAGAATCCCCCGCGGCGAAAGACGCCATGGCTCAAATTCTTCTTAATTCCCGCATGTGTGCGATGGATCATCGACCCATTTGCCAGGACACCGGTATCGCCAACGTGTTTATCGAAGTCGGCATGGATATTCAGTGGCAAGCGACGATGAGTCTGGAAGACATGTGTAATGAAGGCGTCAGGCGCGCCTACAAACACCCAGACAACGTATTAAGAGCTTCGATAGTAGCTGACCCCCTGGGTGCGCGAAAAAACACCGGTGACAACACCCCCGCTGTGGTACACATGAAAGTTGTTCCCGGCAATACCGTCAGCGTTCACGTTGCTGCCAAAGGCGGTGGCTCCGAGAACAAATCCAAATTTGTTATGCTCAACCCAAACGACAGCCTGGTAGATTGGGTGCTTAAAACCGTACCAACGATGGGTGCTGGCTGGTGTCCTCCCGGAATTTTGGGTATTGGTGTTGGTGGTACAGCTGAAAAAGCAATGATTCTTGCAAAAGAGTCGCTTATGCAACACATCGATATTCAAGAGCTTATTAAGCGTGGCCCGAATGATCGCGCCGAAGAAATTCGACTAGAATTATTTGAAAAAGTTAATGCACTCGGCATCGGCGCTCAAGGTTTAGGCGGACTGACAACCGTGCTAGACGTCAAGATCAACCATATGCCGACACACGCGGCCTCCCTGCCCGTTGCGATGATTCCAAATTGCGCGGCCACGCGACACGCGCACTTTGTGCTCGACGGTAGCGGCCCCGCGTATATTGAACCACCAAAACTCGATGATTGGCCAAATATCACATGGGCGCCAGACGCGCAAACTAAACACGTTGATCTGGATAACATTACAGATGAAGAAGCGCAAAGTTGGTTACCTGGTGACCGCTTATTATTGACTGGCCATATGTTAACCGGCCGAGATGCGGCGCATAAACGGATCGCCGATATGTTCGCTAGAGGTGAGTCGCTGCCCGATGGTGTCGACTTTAAAAATAAATTTATCTATTACGTCGGCCCCGTTGACCCCGTTAGAGAAGAAGTCGTCGGTCCAGCAGGCCCAACCACCGCCACTCGAATGGATAAATACACCGAAATGATGCTGGATAAAACCGGTTTACTCGGCATGATTGGTAAAGCCGAACGAGGCCCTGCTGCCATTGAAGCGATCAAAAAACATAAGGCGACCTACCTGATGGCCGTTGGTGGTGCTGCGTACCTGGTATCCAAAGCCATTAAAAAATCTAAACTAGTGGCATTTGAAGATATGGGTATGGAAGCCATTCGGGAGTTCTATGTCGAAGACATGCCCGTTACGGTGGCGGTTGATGCAAAAGGAGAATCCGTGCATCAAACGGGTCCTGCAAAATGGAAGTCAAAAATTGCCGGGATTCCTGTGGTCTCTGAATAAATAGATTCAGCTAAATTAAACCGCAGCCTCGTATATAACTCAAAAAACCAGCCTGAATAATAGGCTGGTTTTTTTTATAACGTTTGCAAAGTTTCAATACGCTCGTCTAAGTCCGTAATTTGATTAGACATTGACCTGTTTTGCAAAACCGTGCCAATTATTTTATTAGCTAACCAACTCAATACCGTCTGGGTTCTGAAAACCCCGCGGTAATTTAATACCACGTTGTGCACGTTTACCTAAATAAGCTTCCAGGTCAGATAGTTTCAAATTAATATGTCGCTTACCGGCATTAATTCGTATCGATTGCTGCTCATCCACCACACAAAACCCTAGTACCGCATCGTCGCCCGATTTTAAATCCTTAGTGGGAATTTGAATTAGTTTATTACCCTTGCCACGAGCCAGCTCAGGAACCTCGGCGACCGGAAAAAGTAACAATCGACCCTGTTTAGTCACCAGTGCCACCAGCGCAGCGTCCGTCTTGAACAAAGCCGCCGATAAAACGCTCGCGCCCTGCGGCAGGGATAATAAAGCCTTACCCGCTTTGTTTTTCGTCTGTAGTGCATTTATTTGTGTCACGAAGCCATAACCAGCGCTGGATGCCAGCATGATTTTCTCGTCTACACCGGTGACAATATCAACAAACATAGCCCCGGCCGCTGGTTTCAAACTACCGGTTAATGGTTCGCCCTGGCCTCGAGCCGATGGCAAACCATGCACCGGTAAATCATACACTCGCCCGCTGGAATCGATAAAATAAACCTGGCTATTACTACGTCCCTTTGCAGAAGCCAAATAATGATCGCCCGAACGAAATGTCAGGCTCATTGGGTCGATATCGTGCCCTTTCGCTGCTCTCACCCAGCCTTTCTCAGAAATAACGATGGTCATTGGCTCGTTCGGAATTAATGCGCGCTCATCCAGCGCCTGTGCAGAATCACGGCTGACAATCGGCGCGCGCCTTGCGTCACCATAGAGTTCGGCATCCGCTTGAATTTCATTTTTGACCAGCGTACGTAAACGTTGTTTGGAATTGAGTAGCTTTTCTAGTCCGTCGCGCTCTTTAGCAAGCTCTTCTTGCTCGGCGCGAATCTTAATTTCTTCTAGTTTCGCTAACTGACGCAATTTGATTTCTAAAATCGAATTGGCTTGAATTTCACTGATATTAAAACGCGCCATCAGCGCCTGTTTTGGCTTATCTTCCTGCCTGATAATCGCAATGACTTCGTCTATATTGAGGTAGGCTATCAACAGGCCATCCAAAATATGCAGGCGTTCGTTTACCTTTTCTAAACGATATTCTAAACGCCGGGTGACCGTGGCAATTCGGTAAGTGAGCCACTCGCTCAAGAGCGTTTTTAGGTTTTTAACCTGTGGTTTGCCCGATAAGCCGATCACATTAAAGTTAACCCGATAGGTTCGCTCAAGATCAGTCGTAGCGAAAAGGTGAGACATTAACTGTTCTATATCGACGCGGTTTGAACGCGGAACGATCACCAGCCGCGTTGGGTTTTCGTGGTCGGATTCATCGCGTAAATCTTCCACTATAGGTAGTTTTTTCGCCTGCATTTGCGCTGCAATTTGCTCTAACACCTTCGCGCCAGACACCTGATATGGCAAGGCGGTGACGATGATTTGTCCTTGTTCCATTTCGTATCGGGCACGAGCGCGTAAACCACCCATACCTTTTTCGTATAAAGCGCGAATCTCTTCACGCGAGGTTATTATTTCCGCTTCTGTTGGAAAATCGGGGCCTTTAATATGCTCCATCAAAGTGGCAATATCGGCGTTCGGTTCGTCTAACAGACGAATACAGGCGCTCGCGACTTCATTCAGGTTATGCGGCGGAATATCGGTCGACATGCCGACGGCTATACCGGTCACCCCGTTCAATAATAAATTCGGTAACCGCGCAGGCAATAATACCGGCTCCTGCATGGTGCCATCGAAGTTATCCTTCCATTCAACCGTACCCTGCCCTAACTCGCTGAGTAAACTGTCGGCGTATGGTGTAAGCCGTGATTCGGTATAACGCATCGCGGCAAACGATTTTGGGTCGTCCGCTGAGCCCCAGTTACCTTGCCCATCCACTAAGGTGTAACGATAGGCAAACGGTTGAGCCATATGCACCATCGCCTCATAACACGCGCTATCACCGTGCGGGTGGAACTTACCCAGTACGTCACCGACCGTTCTGGCGGATTTTTTAAATTTAGCCTGATTCGACAAACCCAGTTCAGACATCGCATACACGATGCGTCGCTGTACCGGTTTTAAACCGTCGGCGATATGCGGTAAGGCGCGATCGAGAATAACGTACATCGAATAATCCAGATAAGCCTTTTCGGTAAAGTCCTGTAAGGCGATCGTTTCGATATTTTCAAATTGTGTTGTGGTCATATTTTCTCTCTATGATCTATCTAGATATCGGCTAAATTACCGCTTTCTTCCAGCCAGACCTTACGATCCGAGGCGCGTTTTTTAGCCAATAACATATCCATTTTTTCGTGTGTATTATCACCCGGTTTCATACTTAATCGAACTAGCCGACGCGTATCTGGATCCAGAGTCGTCACCCTTAACTGAGCCGGATTCATTTCACCCAGGCCTTTAAATCGCTGAACGTTAATTTTACCTTTTAGTTTTTCGGCGGCTATACGATCTAACACGCCCTCTTTTTCAGCGTCGTCTAAGGCATAAAACACCTGTTTGCCCACGTCTATTCGGTATAAGGGCGGCATCGCAACGTACACGTGCCCCGCATTAACCAATGGGGCAAAGTGACGTACAAACAAAGCGCACAATAAGGTGGCGATATGCAAACCGTCTGAATCAGCATCGGCTAAAATACAAATTTTGCTATAGCGTAAGGATTTTAACTCGGGAGAACCCGGCTCAACGCCGATGGCGACCGAAATATGGTGTACCTCTTGCGAAGCCAGTACGTCAACTGCATCCACTTCCCAGGTGTTTAGAATTTTACCGCGTAACGGCATAATCGCCTGAAACTCTCGATCTCTCGCTTGCTTCGCTGAACCACCCGCCGAATCCCCTTCCACTAAAAACAGCTCGCTACGGTCGGAATCTTGTGAAGAGCAATCGGCCAATTTACCGGGTAAGGCGGGCCCAGAGGTGACTTTTTTTCGCACCACTTTTTTACCCGCCCGCTGTCTGTTCAGCGCGCGTTGAATGGCAATCTGGGCGATCTCCTCACCCACCGCTGGGTGCTGATTCAACCACAAACTAAAGCTGTCTTTGGCGACGCCAGAAACGAAGGCCGCGCATTCTCTAGAGGTTAACCGTTCTTTGGTCTGCCCTGAGAACTGTGGGTCCTCTAATTTAATTGATAACACGTAATGGCAGCGCTCCCAAACGTCATCAGGAGTGATCTTCACGCCTCTAGGCAGCAGGGATTGAAATTCACAAAACTCTCGTACTGCCTCGGTTAAGCCGGTTCTTAAACCGTTAACGTGCGTGCCGCCCTGGGCCGTAGGCACCAGGTTGACGTAACTCTCGGTGATACCTTCACCGGTATCGGTGGACCAGGCTACGGCCCATTCGACCGATTCACGCTCACTAGTCGCTCCTGAGATAAAGCCTTCAGCAGGTAATAGGCTTAAATGCTCTAACTGACCGAGCAAGTAGTCGGTTAAGCCATTCTCGTAAAACCATTCCTGTTGTTCTGCATTAATCTCATCATTCAAGCTAATACGCAATCCGGGGCAAAGCACGGCCTTGGCGCGTAATACGTGTTTTAACTTTGACAGGGAAATAGTCGCCGAATCAAAGTACACCGGGTTCGGCTTAAAGTGCACTAAGGTACCTGTATTTTTTTGACCTACCGCGCCTATATCGTGAAGTTCAGTGACTTTGTCACCGTTCTCAAACGCGATATGCCAACGCATACCTGCTCGTTTAACTTCTACGTCTAAACGGCTAGATAAGGCGTTAACGACCGAAATGCCAACCCCGTGCAAGCCACCTGAAAATTGATAATTTTTATTAGAAAATTTACCACCGGCGTGTAAGCGAGAAAGAATCAGTTCGATGCCAGGAACCCCATGTTCAGGGTGAATATCCACCGGCATGCCACGACCATCGTCTTCAACCTTGACCGAACCATCTTTCAAAACTGTTACGTATATATGCTTGGCGAACCCCGCGATGGCTTCATCAACACTATTATCAAGCACCTCCTGAACCAAATGATTAGGCCGAACCGTATCGGTGTACATGCCTGGTCTTTTTTTAACTGGATCAAGGCCCGTTAATACCTCGATATCAGAGGCATCGTATTGGTTAGTCATAGCAGTATTTTTTATTTTGTATGGGGGATTATAGAGAATCATGCAATGATGAATTCTAACGATTAAACGCCAGAGCTACAACCAATGTTGGGAAACTAAAGTAGTTTGAAGTCTTGTAAAATTCTCTAAGGAGTCTAGTATTAACCGATAGTAGAAATGATCAAGACGATGGAAAACAAAAATTTATTAACTGAAATTAAAGCGGCGCTTGGCTTGCCGATTTCCGAGTACCAGCGACTAAAGTTCATACTCGAGTTAGTCAGAGAGGCGTACCATGTAGACCGCTGCTGGTTGCTTTACCCTTGCGACCCCGAGGCTGATAAATACATTATTCCCTTAGAAGCGCACACAGATAATTACCCGGGGGTTAGCCAACTAAAGAATTATCATCAAGCCCATCCTGTTCTGCAACAAATATGCAAAGCAACAAGTCAAACGAACGACGCCGTCGTTTTTGACATTAGTACTAGCGAAAGCGAACTGCAAAAATCTTATTTGAAATTTAACGTCAAGGCCCAGTTAGCTTGTAGAATTCAGATCAAAACCCTTCGCAATGAGCACTGGGCTCTCGGCCTTCATCATTGTGAACACGAACACCAATGGAGTCATGCTGAAAAAGAACTTTTAGCAAAAATTACTCGGCTCATTCTGCCACAACTTGATACTTTATTGGACATCACTAGTTTGTTAAATAACATGGCGTCCGCGACGGAGGTTATTGATAACAGTCCGATGGCACAAGTTATTTACAATATGGACAGGCGTATTGTCTATGCCAATGAAAAGTACTTACAGCTGAATGAACGAAGCCTCGATGAAGTTATCAACACGACGCCTAGAAAGTATTTTACAAAAAAAGATCTTATTAAATACGATAACTTTTTTGATACTGTTTTAAGTAGTGGAAAAGCTGTAGCTTCAGCCTCTAAAAAACGCGGAGATGGTGAGCTTATTACTGTTGAAAACACCGGTAGTCTGATTCGGTTTTTAGGTAAAAAACACTATCTCCTCGCCTGCAAAGACATCACAGAAGAAACAGAAACCCTTAAAGCTCTCGAAACCTCGCTTGAAATTCAGCAGGCAATTATGGAAACTTCTGACGATGGTATTGCGGTTGAGGACGTTAATAGAAAAGTGATCACTATCAACCAAAACTTTTTCGATTATTTTAATATCTCCCCCTCATACTTATCAGATATTCAACATAGCACCTTAGCTCTACTAAAAGCGGCTTTGCCCGTAGTCAAAAATTCTGCCGAAATAGGCGAAATGGTCTCTGAACTAACGGCCAACTCATCGAAAAAAGCCAGCGCAAGCATCTATTTAAACAATGGCACCATTCTAGATATGATGGCATTCCCCTTATTTTATAAGGGCATGGTACACGGGCGAGTTTGGTATTTTAAGGACATAACAGAAAAAATAAATTCGACTAAAGCGCTACAATCATCGCTGGATATACAACACGCCATTATGGAAGCTTCCGATGATGGCATGCTCGTTGAAAACGTCAACAGGGAAGTCATAACTGTTAATCAAACGTTTATTGACACGTTTAAGATCGACCAGAAGCTGACTGGTAACATTGGCGTTCCCACGCTTGAAGTACTGGAGTCTGGTTCAGCCGTTATAGACAATATAAAAGAAATTAGCGACCTTATCGTCTCGTTAAAACCAACAATTGACACCAAATCCACGGCACTCATCTATTTACTGAACGGTAGTATTTTGGATATGAGCTCTTTTCCGTTAATTCATGAAGGCTCCACTCAAGGCCGAGTTTGGTATTTTAAAGACATCACCGAGAAGGTAAAACTAACGCAAAAATTAAGTTTTGAGGCCACCCACGACCCTCTTACAAAACTGATGAATCGGCGTGGCTTCGACGATGAGTTACAAAATACAATAGAGAGTATCAAACAAAACGACGCGTTTCACGCACTGCTTTATCTCGATTTAGATCGTTTTAAAATGATCAACGACAGTTGTGGCCACGGTGCCGGCGACATTGCTCTAATACAAATAAGCGAATTGTTAATGAAACACCTTCGTTCATCAGACGTATTGGCGCGGGTTGGTGGCGACGAGTTTTGTATTTTACTTAAAAACTGCACAGCTGATACCGCGAAAAAAATTGCAGAAAAAATTAGGCGTTACGTCGATAAATTTGATTTTGAATGGGACGGCAAGGTCTACGACTTAGGCGTTAGCATCGGTATTATCGTATTAGACGAGACGGTAACGACGTATGAAGAAGCATTAAAGCTCGCCGATACCTCATGTTACCTCGCCAAAGAAGAAGGCCGTAATCGAATCCATTTCCATACCTTGGCCGATCAGGCCGTGTTGTTACGTTTACAACAAAACAATATTATTAGCCAAATTCAGAACGCTCTGAATACGGATAGATTTGTTTGTTATATTCAAAAGATTTGTCACGTTGAACACGCCATAAAGAACAAACATTGTGGTCTATGTAATTATGAAGTGCTGGTCCGTATGTTAGATGAAGTAGGTAATATCATCCCACCGAATGTATTTTTACCGGCCGCCGAACGTTATAAATTGATTTATAAAATAGATCATTGGGTGATACAACACGCCATCGCCGCCATGGCTACCGTTCAGGATAAGTTTAACTGGTTCAGCATTAACCTTTCAGGGCAAACAATCGGGCATGAATTCAGCTTTGACATCATCAAAGAGGCTATTGAAACTTCTGGCATACCGCCACATAAAATTTGCTTTGAAGTAACAGAAACAGCCGCCATCACTAACCCCGAATTTGGCCTTGAATTTCTTAATAAACTGCGAGAGTTAGGCTGTCTAGTCGCCCTTGATGATTTTGGTACCGGGCTTTCATCTTACGAATACTTGAAAAAACTACCCGCCGATATTTTAAAAATAGACGGTCAGTTCGTAAAAAATATGCTGGATGATGAACTAGACTTCGCGATGATCAAATCAATCAATGAAATCGCCCATATTATGGGCAAAGAAACTATCGCCGAATTTGTGGAAAACGCCGATATTCTAAATAAATTACTAGAAATCGGCGTCGATTACGCGCAAGGGTTTCATCTGGATACTCCAAAACCTTTGTCTAGCTTACTCAACGTCGCGAGTATTAGTACAGGCCGGCAACCCTAACGAATAAATCGTTAGTCTAAGTCTTCCACTAATGATTTTCTTATATTGTCAGCGACTTTCACTGTCTGTTGATAGGCGGCGTGATCGACACCAGCGGTAATACCTGTACCTGCTTTTGCGGCATCTGCCATATCAACTGTTAATTCAAAACGTAAGAAATGAACCGACGAGGTTTTTTCTTCCGTTTCACGTTCCAGATCTTCATTGGCTATCGGGAACACTTTATCAAACCCTTCTACCTGAACCCAGGTAGCTCGTTCAATGCCTATCATCTTAGCCAAAGCATCTTTACGATCTTCCACTTCGTCGAACTGGATCATCATCGTCGCTTTCCAGTTTCTGCCATCCGGTATTAATGGGTTGTAGGTATCAATTTCTTCCATGATGCCGGCTGACTCAAATACTTTTTCAGCTCGCAACATTTCCTGTACCTGATACAGCATGGTTTGGTAGTCTTCAAAATGCAGGCTGACATTGTCACCAATTCTGACGATTCTATTTTCTTTATGTGCTCGAATTTTTTTTCTAAATTCGCCGCGAAGAGTTGAGTATTCCTCAAGACTATACAATTCGGATTTTATTAATTTTTTCATTTTTAAACCTTTAATTCGCTTAGTTCCTCACAGAGGATAACTTTCATTGAAGTGGCGTAACCCAGACGACACACCTCACTTAATTCAACTATATTCCATAAGCTTGTCTTAGCAAGCTCATTGGGTTTTTAACACTCGTTTCGTCTTTTAAACCGCTGGCAATATGGTCAGCCGCCATCGGGCAATCACTAGAAAACACGTCGGCCTGAGCTTTCTCCACACGCTTTACCACCGGCTTGGCAATCTTAACCGCGGTATCATGGAATTCGCTCTTAATCGCGTACGTTCCATCGTGACCCGAGCAACGTTCAATTGCGCTAACCGATGTATTGGGAATAAGTTCTAATAACTCCTTAGTTTTCAAACCCATATTTTGCACCCGCAAATGACAGGCCACTTGATAGGAAATAGTACCCAATTCATCTTTAAACTGCGTGTCCAGAAGGCCGCCCTTATGTCTTAACATCAGGTATTCAAATGGATCAAACATCGCATCACGCACCTTCGCCACATCGGCATCATCAGGAAACATCAAAGGCAGCTCCTGTTTAAACATCAAGACGCACGATGGAACAGGGGCAACGATATCCCAACCTTCATCCACCATTTTTACCAGTTGCGGGATATTGTTATTTTTAAGGCGTTCAACTTCTTCCAAATCACCCAGCTCGAGTTTAGGCATACCACAGCAGCTTTCTTGCTTGATCATGCTGACGGCGATTTTGTTATGTTCTAAAACAGACACTAGATCATTCACCAAATCGGGCCGATTGTAGTTACCGTAACAGGTGGTAAAAATAGCCACTTTACCGCTTGTTTGCTCACACGCCGTGACAGAACCAGGCGCATGATCTTGTTGATTAAATTGTTTTCTGGCCGTCTCACTGTGGTAATCCGGAATAATGGCCTGCGGGTGGATCCCTAAAGTGCTATCTAATAACCCTCTGACGACACCATTGTTATTGGCCGCATTAACGACATTGACAAGAATGGGAATGGACGCTAATTTGCCAATTTTATCGGTCGAGGTAATCAGCTTATCGCGTTGTTTTACATCATCTTTTTTATACTTAACCGCTTTAGCACGGAGCATCAAATGCGGGAAATCCAGATCCCATTCATGCGGCGGTACGTAGGGGCACTTGCTCATAAAACACATATCGCATAGGTAGCAATTATCGACTACGTCCCAATAAACTTTCTTATCAACCGTATCCAACTCCATGCTCTCTGACTCATCGATGGCATCAAATAACAAAGGGAATGAGTTACATAAATTAAAACAGCGACGACAGCCATGGCAGATGTCAAACACGCGCTCTAACTCGTCAAATAATTTTGATTCGTTATAAAAATCTGGGTTTTTCCAATCGATGGGGTGGCGTGTTGGGGCTTCTAAACTGCCTTCTCTCATCTTCTACTCCAATATGGTTAGCTTGAGCAAACAAAAACTATCTCGACCATGCTATATGCTTCACGACAAAAAAAGGAGGGTACTCGCATACCCTCCTCTATCACTAATGCGATTAGGCGTTTAAAGTATCTAACGCTTTTTGGAAACGATTTGCGTGTGAACGCTCTGCTTTTGCCAGTGTTTCAAACCAGTCAGCAATTTCATCGTGACCTTCATCACGCGCTGCTTTAGCCATACCTGGGTACATATCAGTGTACTCATGTGTTTCACCGGCAATTGAGGCTTTCAAATTAGCTTCTGTATCGCCAATCGGTAAACCTGTTGCTGGATCACCCACTTCTTCTAAATACTCAAGGTGTCCGTGCGCATGACCCGTTTCGCCTTCAGCAGTTGAACGGAATACGGCTGATACGTCATTGTATCCTTCGATATCGGCCTTGTTTGCGAAATATAAGTAACGACGGTTGGCCTGTGATTCACCTGCAAACGCCTCTTTTAAATTTTCTTCGGTTTTAGAACCTTTAAGTGACATAATAATTCCTCTATGTTAATTGATGTTAACCTCACACTTAGACTAAGTCTAAAGTTATTATAAAGATACGTTAGCTTTTTCGACATGTCAACATTATTTCTTTTTGCAAGACGTATAATGAACGTTATACGATGTGATAAAAACAGGGCCATCCAATAAGCAATTTCTTCTCAAATAATAAACAGTAATTCGATATGACCAAGGCAAAAAAACTAGATCTAGAAGCATCTCTACAATCACTGGAAAGCTTAATTGACCGAATGGAGAATGGCGGCTTGAGTTTAGAAGCGTCACTGGAAGAATTTGAAGAAGGTATTAAACTGGTTCAATCGTGCCAGAAATCTCTTAATGACGCCGAACAAAAAGTAGAAATTTTACTTAAAAAATCGACAACCGCTAAACCGGTCAACTTTGAATAGACAAATCCGTTAATTCAGCTTTTTTATGACCTCGTTCAAAGAATTTCAACAGGCCAAACTTATTCAAATTGAGAGCGCCTTAGCAGGATACCTTCCAGCTGATAAAATCGAGCCTAAGCGCCTACACGAAGCCATGCGCTACTCGACGCTAAATGGCGGCAAACGCATCAGAGCGATGCTGGTTTACGCGACCGGCCATTTGTTCAACTTACCACCCTCTTTACTCGACAGCATCGCCTGCTCTATAGAGCTCGTTCACGCTTATTCCCTGATTCATGATGATTTACCTGCGATGGACGACGACGACCTCCGTCGCGGCAAACCGAGCTGTCATAAAGCGTATGACGAAGCCACCGCGATTTTGGCGGGCGATGCGCTACTAACTCTGGCCTTCAATATCTTATCCAAAGCAGACTGCTCGGCGGAACAAAAAGTAAACTGCATTCAGCTGCTATCACAAGCTGCTGGCTCACGGGGCATGGTGGGTGGACAATCCCTTGATTTAGCGAATGAAGGTAAATCTGTGTCTATCGCCGACATTGAAAATATGCACCTGCATAAAACTGGCGCGCTTATTTGTGCCTGCATTACTTTGGTCGCGGGAATACAATACCCCGCTGGCGAAGATGACTATAAACACTTAAAGCATTACGCCGAATGCATTGGTTTAGCGTTTCAGGTTCAAGATGATATTCTTGATGAAACATCAACGACTGAAGCGCTTGGTAAAACACAGGGTAAAGACAAACAGGCTGAAAAATCGACCTATCCGGGGCTATTAGGCTTAAAGGCCTCTAAGCAGTTATTAGAGGGTTTACACCTAGACGCCACCTCCAGCTTGTCGCATTTCGATGAACGCGCCGTTTACTTAAGAGAGATAGCGCAATTCGTCATATCTCGTCAGACCTGAGTACGCTTTACTACAAGCTCAGTATTGGCTTGCATAGTACTAGCTAGCAAACGATAATACGCAGCCTTAATTAAACGTATTTAAAAGGCTACGTGACACTTTCTGATAATCATCCGCTACTCGATAAAATCGACTCACCTAGCGACTTACGATCACTGACAGAAGACGAGCTTATTACTCTCTCGGATGAGCTGCGCGATTTTTTAATCGCCTCAGTGAGTAAATCAGGCGGCCATTTGTCTGCCGGCCTTGGTACAGTGGAATTAACCGTCGCTCTGCATTACGTTTTTGATACCCCCAATGATAAGCTGGTTTGGGACGTGGGACACCAGGCTTATCCGCACAAAATTTTAACCGGGCGAAAAGACAGAATATCAACTATTCGTCAAAAAGGTGGCATTACGCCCTTCGTCACTCGCGCGGAAAGTGAATACGATGCCTTCGGTGTTGGACACTCAAGTACCTCTATCAGTGCCGCCCTCGGGATGGCCATCGCTGCCGCTATAAATGATGAAAAAAAACGTACCGTCGCGATCATCGGTGACGGCGGAATTACCGGCGGTATGGCATTTGAAGCGCTCAATCACGCAGGTGCTTTAGACGCAAATTTATTGGTGATACTGAATGACAATGATATGTCCATTTCACCCAATGTCGGCGCGATGAAAAACTATTTAGCCAGAATTTTATCTGGCAAGCTCTACACCACAGTTAAACAGGGCAGCAAAAAAGTCCTATCCTCCATGCCCAGTGTATGGGAACTGGCGAGGCGTACGGAAGAACACGTTAAAGGCATGGTCATACCTGGCACCCTGTTCGAAGAAATGGGCTTTAATTACATCGGCCCAATAGACGGCCACGACTTACCCACCCTGGTTAAAACCCTGTCTAATTTAAAAGACTTACAAGGCCCACAATTTCTCCACGTGGTAACCCAAAAAGGCAAGGGTTTTTCACCAGCTGAGGCCGATCCGGTTGGCTATCATGGCGTCGCGACCTTTGACCCCAGCAAAGCCAATTTACCCGAAAAGCTAGCGAGCGCACCCAGCTATACCGAAGTCTTTGGCCAGTGGCTCTGCGATATTGCGAAAGTAAATGATAAAGTCGTTGGCATTACCCCCGCCATGCGTGAAGGTTCTGGAATGGTTGAGTTTGAACAACAATACCCCGACCGTTACTTTGACGTTGGTATTGCGGAACAGCATGCCGTTACCCTGGCCGCTGGTATGGCTTGCGAAGGATTAAAACCCGTCGTCGCTATTTACTCGACTTTTTTACAGCGCGGATACGACCAGTTAATTCACGACGTCGCGTTGCAAAACTTAGCCGTATTATTTGCCATAGACCGCGCTGGCCTTGTTGGCCCCGATGGACCTACTCACGCTGGCGCATATGATTTTAGCTATCTGCGTTGTCTACCGAATATGGTTATTATGGCACCCGCGGATGAAAATGAATGCCGCCAAATGCTAACCACCGGCATTAACCACGCTGGCCCGACTGCTGTTCGCTACCCTAGAGGAAAAGGTCCAGGAGTAGCCGTTAGTGATGAATTTAAAAACATAGAGATTGGCCGCGCTATAAATGTGCGCTCTGGTAACAAGATCGCCATTCTGGCATTTGGGTCAACCGTCAGCCCCGCCCTGCTAGCGGCGGAAAAATTCAACGCAAGCGTGGTCAATATGCGTTTTGTGAAGCCACTGGATGAAGCGATGATTAAAGAAATCGCAGCCTCCCATCAAATCATTTTCACCGTTGAGGAAAACGTTATAAAAGGCGGAGCGGGAAGCGCCATCAATGAATTTATTAATCAACAGGCCATCGCTGTATCCATTTTCAACCTTGGACTGCCCGATCTCAACCTCGAACACGGCTCAAGAGAAGAGTTATTGCAAGAAGCAGAACTCGATGCTGACGGCATACAACGATCAATTCAACAATACCTCAATACGTATCACGATGAGGCTATCAATCAGCTTTCATCGCAAACTACTTAAATACACACTGACATGACAATCGAAGACGTACAAAACCATCAGGATTCTAGAAATATGCCGATCAATAAAGTCGGTATAAAAGATATTCGCCACCCATTTAGTTTTGTTGACAAAGATGAGCACCAGCTAGCAACCGTTGGTACGTTCAATATGTCCGTAAACCTGCCCCACCACCAAAAGGGCACGCATATGTCACGCTTCGTTGCTTTGTTAAACGAAGACTGCCAGCAGTTATCGCTTCAAGGCTTCGCATCACTACTAGAAAACATGACCAAGCGGCTTGAGGCCGATACGGGTTATATGACGGCTGAGTTTCTGTATTTTGTCAATAAATCGGCTCCCGTCACGGGCGTTAAGAGCTTACTCGACTATCAGGTTAAGCTTGATGGGCAATGGTCACAGGATGACGTTAAGATTAAAATTAAAGTCGTCATTCCCGTTACCAGTTTATGTCCTTGTTCAAAGAAAATCTCCGATTACGGTGCGCATAATCAGCGCTCTCATATTACCGTCGAGGCGTATACCGATGGGCAAATATTTATCGAAGACATCATCCAACTGGTCGAAAAACAAGCCTCTAGCGAACTGTACAGCTTATTGAAAAGGCCCGACGAAAAATACGTCACCGAACTCGCATACGATAACCCAAAATTCGTTGAAGACGTGGTCAGAGATATCGCCTATGCGCTGAATGAAGATGATCGAATATTAGCCTATACTTTAGAAGCAGAAAACTTTGAATCCATACACAATCATTCTGCATACGCGGTGATTGAGAATAACAAATTAACCAAAAATACCGGAGCCTGAACAATGTCTAACACCTTAGACCTAAGCCAATATGGAATCACTAACGCCAGCGAAATCCTGCATAACCCTTCATTTGACGTGCTATACGCAGAAGAAACCCGCGACGATTTAATCGGTTATGAAAAAGGCACCGTCACTACTTCCGGTGCGATTGCCGTGGATACAGGTATCTTCACCGGTCGTTCGCCAAAAGATAAATACATCGTAATGGATGACGTATCGCGCGATACCGTCTGGTGGTCTACTCAGGGTAAAAATGATAACAAACCTCTCTCGCAAGAAAACTGGGGGAATCTTAAAAATATCGTCACCGAGCAGCTATCTGGCCAGCGTCTATTCGTCGTTGACACATTTTGCGGCGCCAATAAAGACAGCCGACTCGCGGTACGCTTTATAGTAGAAGTCGCCTGGCAGGCTCACTTTGTTAAAAACATGTTTATTCGCCCTACTGAAGCCGAGTTGGCCGAATTTGAGCCGGACTTTGTGGTGCTAAATGGCGCTAAAACCAATAACCCTGACTGGCAAGAGCACGGCCTCAATTCTGAAAATTTTATTGCCTTTAATTTAAGCGAAAAAATGCAACTCATTGGCGGCACCTGGTACGGCGGCGAAATGAAAAAAGGCATGTTCAGTATGATGAACTACCTGTTACCGCTTCGCGGCATGGCGTCTATGCACTGTTCAGCGAACATTGGTAAAGATAACGACGTGGCTATTTTCTTTGGTTTATCTGGCACCGGCAAAACCACGCTATCGACCGATCCAAAACGCCAACTTATCGGCGACGACGAGCACGGCTGGGACGATGATGGCATCTTTAATTTCGAGGGCGGTTGTTACGCAAAAGTTATTAATCTGAACGCTGAAGACGAACCAGAAATATACGGCGCTATTCGACGTAACGCCTTACTGGAAAACGTCACCGTTTCGGATGATGGCGTTGTCGATTACTCCGACAACTCCAAAACCGAGAACACGCGCGTCTCGTACCCCATTGAGCACATTGAAAATATCGTCAAACCGGTTTCTAAGGGCGGTCACGCGAAAAAAGTTATCTTCTTAACCGCAGATGCATTTGGCGTCACGCCACCCGTGTCCAAACTGACCGCGGACCAAACCAAGTACTACTTTTTGTCCGGCTTTACCGCCAAATTAGCGGGTACAGAACGCGGCATTACCGAACCAACGCCGACTTTTTCTGCCGCCTTTGGTGCAGCCTTTTTATCCTTACACCCTACTAAATACGCGCAGGAACTGGTTAAGCGTATGGAAGCGGTTGACGCCCAGGCCTACCTCGTTAACACGGGCTGGAATGGTAGCGGTAAAAGGATATCTATTAAGGACACTCGCGGAATTATAGACGCCATTCTCGATGGCTCGATTGAAAACGCCGAAACGAAACACATCCCTTACTTCAACTTAGAAATCCCTACTTCTCTGCCAGGAGTAGACAGCGGCATTCTTGATCCACGTGATACCTACGAAGATCCTGAGCATTGGAACAAGCGCGCGCATGAGTTGGCTCAATTGTTTGAACTTAACTTCGAAAAATACACCGATAATGACGAAGGTAAAGCGCTCGTCGCGGCAGGCCCGCAACTGACTTAGATCAGTTTATTAAGCTTTTTAAAAGGCCTTGTGAAAACAGGGCCTTTTTTATGCTATCGTCTTTGACACTCAACATGGAAGGTTTGATTCATCATGGCAAACGATTCTAGACAAAACATCCGTCCTGGCAACCGCCAAAAACGCCATAAAAAACCGTACCCAAAAGGACGCCAACTTTCTTCTGAAGCACAAATTGAGATCAAGGCTTTATTAGCAGACTCGCCGCGCCGGAAAGACTTACTGATCGAATATCTGCACCTTATTCAAGATAAATGGTCGCATATCAACGCCGCGCACCTAATGGCTTTGGCCGATGAGCTTAATTTATCTCAAGCTGAAGCGTATGAGGTAGCCAGCTTTTATCATCATTTTGACGTCATCAGGGAAAATGAAACTGCTCCCGCTAAAACCACCGTCAGGGTCTGTGACTCATTAAGCTGTACGATGGCCGGTGCAGACGTCTTATTAACTGAACTAAAAACCCTCGCGCCAGATTCCCTCCGTGTTATCACAGCACCCTGCATGGGCCTTTGCGATAAGGCACCCGCCGCAGCGCTAGGTAAAAACTATATGGGCCAGGTAACAGCGGCGTCATTGATCGAGGGCGTCAATAACGACGCTACTAGTGCCATTTTGCCCGTTTACCAATCCTATGACGAATACGTAGCAAACAACGGCTACCAGTTATTTCAGTCCATCACGGAACAGCGGCTGACTATAGAAGATATTATTAAACATATTGAGGACAGCGGGCTAAAAGGTCTGGGTGGCGCTGGTTTTCCAACCGCGCAAAAACTCAATATCGTGCGCGACCAACCAGCCCCTAGGTTTTTTTGTGTTAACGCGGATGAAGGCGAGCCTGGCACGTTTAAAGACCGACATATTCTATCCTCCCAGCCTCATCAATTTTTAGAAGGCATGCTTATCGCCGCGCGTATCATCGATGCCAGTAAAATCTATATTTATCTGCGCGACGAATACGCTTCGATCTATCAATTATTACAGCTTGAACTACAACAATTAGTTAATCACGGCCTGATCAAGGAAGACTACGTAGAGATCAGACGCGGCGCGGGCGCTTATATCTGCGGTGAAGAATCCGCCATGATTGAGTCGATAGAAGGCAAGCGTGGACTACCCAGACACCGCCCACCTTATGTCGCGCAACAGGGCCTCTTCCAGCGCCCTACGCTGGTGCAAAATGTAGAAACGCTATACTGGATTCCCGCTATCCTGAACAAGGGCGCAGACTGGTTCAAAGAGCAAGGCAAAAATGACTCCGCAGGGCTTCGTTCTTACTCATTATCCGGTAGAGTTAAGCACCCAGGCGTTATCGTCGCGCCTGCCGGGAGCAGCGTTCGAGAACTACTCGAATTAGCCGGTGGAATGCTAGATGGTCATCAATTTAAAGCCTACCTACCGGGCGGCGCATCGGGGGGTATTTTGCCTGCATCGCTAGATCACCTGGCTCTAGATTTCGGCAGCTTGACAGACTACGGCTGTTTTGTCGGCTCGCACGCCGTCATTATTTTATCTGACCAAGATAGTCTAAAAGCCACCTCGCAGAATTTATTAAACTTCTTTCAGGACGAGAGTTGCGGCCAATGTACGCCGTGTAGGCTCGGTTGTGAAAAAGCGAGCCTTTTACTCGCCGCAGAGCACTGGGACAAACCCTTATTAAACGCACTCTGTACAACGATGGCTGACGCGTCTATTTGTGGCTTAGGCCAGGCCGCGCCGAATCCTATTCTTTCAACCCTCAAGTATTTTCCCGAGGAGGTTTAAGATGACAGACACAATCTCCTTTGTGCTAGATGGCGAACGGGTATCCGCCGCAGCCGACGAGAGTATATGGCAAGTAGCTAAACGCATGGGTACGGCTATACCCCACCTATGCTTTAAGGATGCCAAAGGCTATCGGTCCGACGGTAATTGCCGTGCCTGCATGGTAGAAATTGAGGGTGAACGCACCCTCGCCGCCTCGTGTTGTCGTTACCCCAGTAATAATATGCTCGTCAATACGCAAAGTAGCCGCGCCTTAGCGTCACGTAAGCTGGTGGTGGAATTATTAAAAACCGACCTGAATAGCGATGTTACCGCCGGTTCTGACTTTGCTAAACTGGCCGAGTCGATGCAAATTGGCAGTTCTCGTTTCCCTAAAAAAAATCAACCCGCCAGCGACCCTTCCCACCCGGCCATATCGGTACAACTAGACGCCTGCATTCAATGCACGCTATGCGTTCGGGCCTGCCGAGAAGTACAGGTAAATGACGTTATCGGCTTATCCAATCGGGGCACAAAAGAAAAAATAAGCTTTGATTTCGATGACCCGATGGGCGAATCCACCTGTGTTGCCTGCGGTGAATGCGTACAGGCCTGCCCCACTAACGCGCTGACGGTAGCCTTACAAAAGGACACCCAAGCCGACAAAACGGTGCGCACTATTTGCCCTTATTGCGGCGTCGGCTGCCAACTTGAACTGAATATCAAAGATAATAAAATCCTCACGGTTGACGGTGCTGATGGCCCGTCTAATGAAGGGAAACTCTGCGTCAAAGGTCGTTTTGGTTTCGACTATATTAATTCGGATCAACGACTTACCCAGCCTTTGATCAGGAAACCAGGCCTTGAAAAAGGCATTAATGTTGACCCCGCCAACCCTTACAGCCACTTTAGACCGGCTAGCTGGGAGGAAGCCTTAAACGCTGCGGCTAAAGGCTTCACTGACTGTAAACAAGCATTCGGCTCTGAGGCGCTGGCTGGATTTGGTTCAGCCAAATGCTCGAACGAAGAAGCCTATATTTTTCAAAAACTCATCCGCACTGGATTTGGCACCAATAACGTCGACCATTGCACGCGTTTGTGTCATGCCTCATCCGTAGCCGCGTTGATGGAAACGATCGGCTCAGGTGCCGTCACCGCGCCTTTTACCGCGGCAAAAGACAGCGATCTGATTATCGTTATTGGAGCCAACCCGAGCGAAAACCACCCCGTCGCCGCTACTTTCTTCAAACAAGCGGCTAAGCGTGGGGCTGAACTCATCGTGATGGACCCCAGGGCGCAAGCGCTAAAGCATTACGCGAGCCATATGCTGCAGTTTAGCCCGGGCACCGACGTCGCCTTACTGAACGCTATCATGCACGTGATCGTGGAAGAAAAACTCTACAATCAGAACTATATTCAGCAACACACCGCTGGATTTGAACAGATGGTTGAACACCTGAAAGACTATTCGCCAGACCTCATGCAGAGCATCTGCGGCATTGACGCCGATACAATTAAAACGGTCGCCCGCAAATACGCACAGGCTAAATCCGCTATTATTTTTTGGGGTATGGGCATCGCACAACATACGCACGGCACCGATAATGCGCGCTGCCTTATTTCATTGGCATTGATGTGTGGACACATCGGTCGACCCGGTACCGGCCTGCACCCCTTACGCGGACAAAACAACGTTCAAGGCGCTTCTGATGCAGCGTTGATACCGATGTTTTACCCCGATTATAAGAAAACCTCTGACCCACAGGCGAAGGCTTTTTTCGAGGCTTTATGGAACACAGAACTGACTTCTGTAGAGGGCTTAACCGTCGTTGAAATTTTAACCGCTATCCACGACGATACGATTCGTTCGATGTATATCATGGGTGAAAACCCCGCTATGTCTGACCCTAATTTAAATCACGCGCGACTCGCCCTGTCAAAGCTTGAGCACCTGGTCGTACAAGATATTTTTCTCACAGAAACGGCGATGTTTGCCGATGTTATTTTACCCGCCACCGCCTGGCCTGAAAAAAGCGGTAGCGTGACCAACTCCAACCGTCAGGTGCAGATGGGGCGTAAAGCCGTTGAACCTCCAGGTGATGCCAGAGCCGACTGGTGGATTACCACTCAAATAGCGAACAAATTAGGCTTGAACTGGCCTTACAGCGAAGCAAAGGATATCTACAGCGAGATGCAAATCGCTATGCCGTCGCTGGCGAATATTAGCTGGCAACGACTCGAAAAAGAACATTCTGTCACCTACCCCTGTGCTTCACCGAATGAACCTGGACTGGCTATCGTATTTAGCGATAAATTTCCAACCGCCGATGGTCGAGGAAAATTCGTACCGGCCAAGCTACTTCCGCCAAAAGATGCGCTCGACGATGAGTTCAACTTTATCCTCACCACCGGCCGCCAACTCGAACACTGGCATACTGGGGCGATGACGCGGCGTAGTGAAATATTGAATACCCTCGAACCAGAACCGTTTGTACAGATGAATACCGCCGATTGCGAAAAACTCGGTATAGCCGCCGGTGATACGGTTCGAATAAAAAGTCGCCGAGGCACTATCAATATACGCGTGCGCGTTGATAATATAGTGCAAACCGGTTTGGTTTTTATTCCTTTTGCCTACGTAGAAGCGGCGGCCAATCTATTAACTAGTCAGGAATTAGACCCTTACGGTAAAATCCCCGAATTCAAATACTCCGCCGTAAAAATAGAGCAGCTACATACATGAGTCAGATAACAAACGAAGTCGTCGGCGTAATTCTCGCCGGCGGACTGGCTAGAAGAATGAACCATCAGGATAAGTCTTTTCTCACCCTTGCTGATAAGCCACTGATTGGTCACGTTATTGGTCGTTTCGCCCCTCAGTGCAACACGGTGTTAATCAACAGCAATAAACTAAGCGACCAACTACAGTCGTACGGTTTTCCCGTTATTAAGGATACCCTGGAAGGCTTTCCCGGACCTTTAGCCGGTATCTTAGCCGCGATGGAATGGAGTGCGATCCATCAGCCCGACACAAAGTGGATCGCTTCAATCGCCGTAGATACACCTTTTTTACCGAAAAACCTTGTCGCTGAACTGCTTCGATCGGTTCACGACGACGAGTCGCAATTAGCCTGCACCTATTCGGCCGGACGTTCTCACCCAGTGAACGGTTTATGGTCGATGGATTTAATGGCCGCCTTACGGCTCGCGCTAGAAGACGAAGGCTTGCGTAAAATAGATAAATGGACCGCGCGTTATAAATTATCTAAAACCGTCTTCGACTTTAAGAACATTGACCCATTTTTTAATATCAACTCTCAGGACGACCTAATTCAGGCAGAGAGCATTATAAAACCATCGTTATCAAGCTAATACCTAGCCATCTAATAGGACGTTTTCTGCCCCATTTAGGATTTGAAAGTGCCGACCTTTCGCCCTAGAAATTAAGGTAACGCCGGATCGTTGAGCCATATCTAAACCCATTTTCGTCGCGCCGGAACGAGAAAGCAGCACAGGAATGTCCATTTGCGCGACTTTAATGACCATTTCAGAGGTTAAACGACCGGTTGTATAGAATATGCAACCCTCTCCTGATAAGCCATTCAGCCACATATAGCCGGCTATGGTATCAACCGCGTTATGTCTGCCTACGTCCTCGACAAAAAATATAATCTCTTCGTCTTTACATAGCGCGCAGCCGTGTACAGCGCCCGCTTTTTTATAAACATTATTATAATTACCTAGGTAGTTCAGCAAAAAATAAAGCGTCGATTGTTTAACGCTCGACTTCACCAACGCCCTATCTTTTAATTTATCCAGCACATTACCAAACATGGTGCCTTGCCCACAGCCAGAGGTAATCGTCCTGGTTTCTTTTAATTTAGCTATCTCTTCGCTTGGCTTATTTGACACCACGGCGACCGCCTGCGTTTGCCAATCCACTTGTACCGCTTTAAGTTCTTCTATCTTGGCAAAAAAATCCTGATTTTTCAGGTACCCCAGCACTAATAACTCTGGGAACGAGCCCATTGTCATCAAGGTCACCACTTCTTGCCTGTCAATAAATAAGGTCAATGGCCTTTCTTCGACCAATACCACGTCTACTGGCGAGCCGTTCTCATTGATTGCGGTGACCGTTGATGATCCGGTTATTCCAGATTTCGTCATCTCAAGCATTTACATATATTCCGTTAATCGCATTAGTTAGTTATAACACGCAAAAAAAAAGCCATGCAAATGCATGGCTTTTTAATAAAAAATATTTCTTAAAACAGGTGTTTTACACCATCGCGCTCTTCTTTTAATTCATTTTCGGTGGCGGTCATTCTTTCACGACTGAAATCGCTGATTTCTAAGCCTTGAACGATTGAATAGTCACCATTTGATACAGTAACAGGGAATGAATAAATTAAACCTTCTGCAATGCCGTAACTGCCATCACTCGGTATGCCCATACTAACCCAATCTCCAGCAGGAGTACCTTGAACCCACGTTCTCATGTGATCTAGGGCAGAACTAGCAGCTGAGGCAGCACTAGAGAGACCACGCGCTTTAATAATAGCTGCGCCACGTTGTTGAACCGCAGGAATGTATTCATCCGCGTACCAGGCCGTATCGACTTTAGATAAGGCTGACTCACCATTGATAAGCGCATTATGAAGATCCGGGTATTGCGTCGCTGAATGATTTCCCCAAATCGTTACTTTTTTAATATCCGTGCTGTGCGTTGCTGTTTTTTCGGCCAATTGGCTCAAGGCGCGATTGTGGTCTAAACGCGTCATCGCGGTGAAGCAACGTGGGTTTAAGTCCGGCGCATTATTCATTGCGATTAAGGCATTGGTATTAGCCGGATTACCCACAACTAATACGCGAACATCGCGTTTGGCAACGGCGTTTAATGCTTTCCCCTGTACAGAGAAAATAGCGGCATTGGCTTCAAGCAAGTCTTTACGTTCCATACCAGGGCCACGCGGACGAGCACCGACTAAGAAAGCAAAATCAATGTCTTTAAAGGCGACATTTGCGTCATCAGTAATTTCAACGCTTTGTAATAAAGGAAAAGCACAGTCATTTAATTCCATCACGACACCTTCAAGCGCGCCTAACGCTGGGGTGATTTCCAACAAGTGCAAACATACCGGTTGTTCAGGGCCTAAAAAATCGCCAGAAGCGATACGAAATAATAATGAGTAAGAAATTTGGCCTGCGGCGCCGGTAACTGCAACATGAACGGGTGATTTCATTCTAACGATCTCCTAAAAATTTAAACGAAGTATTATAACCGAAATAAAGAGCTGTTTTTCTTTTTCGGTCTGATGGTAAAGGGGAAATAAAACATTCAGGTTATGCAACCAAAAAATGTTTAATTAGCCTTTCGGCGCACTATTTTTAAACAAACGCTTAAGGTCGTAACAGTAGATAAAACCTGGCAAAGAAAAGACTACAAACAAACACAACGTAACGACGTAAAACTCCCAGTCTTGTGCGCTGATGGTGCCCATTGTTTTGCTTTCCATAGCGATGCCAATAGCCAATGAAAGCAGATAAAGCAAAAACCATTCGATCCAGCGTAGCCAACCAGACTTAGCTGTAACAGTTTTAACAAGGAAGGCTTTATCAGACAACCACGGAAGGTTCGCCGCTATAAAGGAAAAAATAAAGATAAATAGAATTAAAGTCTGATTTGTCATAAGCGAATAATCGTTGTTCTAAAGCGTCTAACAAATAGTTCAGTTATTGAGGATGCTACTAACAGTCATTACATAATTGGTGCCGAGAGCGGGACTTGAACCCGCACGTCCATAAGGACACTACCCCCTCAAGATAGCGTGTCTACCAATTCCACCACCTCGGCATTAAATTATTCAGGAATAGGAACGTCACTTGGGGTTGTTACTTCCATGCCACTTGCTGTTTCGTCTTTAGTTTCGCTTGTTAAGGCATTGATCAAATCAGCTGGAGTTCCTGCTGTAGATTCAATTGACTCTGTATTTGACAGTTTATCAATGATATTGTCAGGAGCCGTTCTATTGCCGCCTAAATAGGCCAGCGTAAGACTCGTGATAAAAAACGAAGTGGCTAAAATGGCCGTTGACCGGGTTAAAAAAGAACCAGAACCTTTAGAGCCAAAAACCGTACCCGATGCGCCACTACCAAAGGCAGCACCTGCGTCTGCACCTTTACCGTGTTGAATTAAAATCAGACCCACCATCAACACAGCGATTAACACGTGTAACGATAAAACTATTGCAAACAAACTCATATACTTATCCTTTTATGCCTTTTGGCAAATTGAAATAAAAGCGTCAGCATCCAATGATGCCCCGCCTATCAAACCACCGTCGATATCTTCTTGTTCAAACAACGATGATGCATTGCTTGGGTTAACACTTCCACCGTACAAAATTCTGACTTTATCGGCCAGATCTCCGGCTTTTTCTTTTATTAGCCCACGAATAAAAACGTGTGCCTGCTGTGCCTCTTCAGGTGAGGCGGTTAAACCCGTACCAATGGCCCAGACCGGCTCGTAGGCCAATACTAACTGATTCAAATTGACCGTTTTATCACTCAATAAAGCGCCTACCTGGTCCTTAATAACATTAAGCGTATTACCGCTTTTATAATCAGCTTCGCTTTCACCGACACAATAAATCGGCACCAGGCCAGCCCGTTGCGCCGCTAATACTTTAGCTACTAACACCTGATTGCTTTCATTAAAAAGCATTCGCCTTTCAGAGTGCCCAACTAACACCCAGTGGCAGCCTAATTCGGCTAGCATGTTGGCGGAAATTTCTCCGGTATACGCGCCCGACTCAAACTCAGAAACAGTTTGAGCACCGATTGTTAGCCTTGTAGCGTCTACCGTATCAATAGCTAAGCCGATATATACAAATGGAACGCAGACACCGACTTCGCTCGGTATTTTATCATTAATACCGTCTTCTATGGCACGTAAAAGAGCACCTGTTAGCTTCAGTGCACCATTCATTTTCCAATTACCAACAACGAGTGGCTTACGCATCGTACTTCTCACGCTAAAAACGAGGAAGAGTAGCGAGTATTAATGAATAAATCAATATTATTGACGTTTAAAATATTCCACATCGGTGATTTAGGCTTTTAGTATAGCTTCAACCGTTTTACTCAGTTGCAACGCCAGTGACTCAACCAAGTCTAAATCCTCACCTTCGACCATGACGCGAACGAGCGGCTCGGTACCGGACGGCCTTAACAGCACTCTGCCGCTTCCGTTCAGGCTTTCTTCGACCGCTTTAACGGCTTTTTCAATTTCCTCGTTGACAACAAACTTGCCGCTACCATTGAGGCTAACGTTAATCATGCATTGAGGGTATTTTTGGATGTCTATTTTTAATTCATGTAACGTTTTAGATTCTCGAGACACGGTTTCGAGAACCTGTAATGCCGCGATAATCCCATCACCCGTAGTCGTTCTATCCGCGCAAATAATATGCCCCGAACCTTCGCCGCCCAAAATGGCACCGGACTCATTCATTAACTGGATAACGTGCCGGTCCCCCACCGCGGATCTGAGTAAATCAATACCCAATCTATTTAACGCGTGCTCAACGCCCAAATTAGTCATCTGCGTGCCGACGACAGCATTGCCAAGGTAGCCTTTAGCCAATCGTGTTTTCGCTATGATGTACACAATCTCGTCACCATCGAGCACTTCACCAAGGTGATCAACCATTATTAATCGGTCTCCATCACCATCCAACGCAACGCCAAAGTCTGCGGCATTAGCTAGCACCGCTGCTTGAAGCGCAGCAGGTTTTGTCGCTCCACAATCCTCATTAATGTTTATTCCATCGGGCTCAACGCCTATTTTTATGACTTCCGCACCTAGTTCTTCAAAAACAAAAGGTGCGATGTGATACGTTGATCCGTGTGCGCAATCAACCACCATTTTCATGCCGGACAAATCCATCATGGGTGGAATGGAGCTTTTACAAAACTCTATATAGCGCCCAGCTGCATCGTCAATTCGACTGGCCTTACCTAACTTAGATGAGTCGACCACAACGAGTGGCTCAGCTAACTTTTTTTCAATTGCGTATTCAATTTCGTCCGGCAATTTCTTACCCTCACTGGAGAAAAACTTAATACCGTTATCAAAATGCGGGTTGTGTGAGGCGCTTATTACGATGCCTGCATTAGCTCGCAACGTTCTGATTAAATAGGCAATTCCCGGTGTTGGCATCGGACCCAATAATTGAACATCCGCCCCAGCGGCCACTAAACCGGCCTCAAGTGCGGATTCAAACATATAACCCGATCTTCGGGTGTCTTTGCCGATGACAATTTTGCAACGCCCCTGTTGCGCAAACACTTTACCCGCTGCCCAGCCGAGCTTTAGCATAAACTCCGGCGTGATAGGACCTTTTCCAACCTCGCCTCTTATACCGTCTGTTCCAAAATATTTTTTTGTCATATTAAATTCATTTTGCGGTTTGAACCGCTTGATAGATTTTTAGTACTTCAGCCGTTTCTGCCACATCGTGCACCCGAACAATGGATGCTCCATTGATTACCGCCAATAAAGCCGCCGTAACGCTGGCTAACGTGCGTTCTTCAACCGGTTTATCCAACAGCAGTCCGAACATGGATTTTCTTGATAAGCCGGCTAATAAAGGACAATCGTAGTCCTTAAAAGAACCCAAGTGTTTTAATAAGCTGAAATTGTGCGCTAAGGTTTTACCGAAGCCAAAACCGGGATCCAGTATGATCTTATCACGGCTAATCCCTGCTTTTTCACAAGCCTTAATCCGCTCATCAAAAAACGCCCTCACTTCATCTATCACCTCAGCGTATTTCGGATTCAGCTGCATCGTCTCGGGCTTATCCTGCATATGCATTAAACAAACCGGCACCTGTAATGAGGCTGCCATTGCCAGTGCACCCTCTTGCCTTAGAGCATAAACATCATTAATAATATTGGCACCGGCGTCAACCGCCTGTTGCATCACCTCAGGCTTACTCGTATCAATTGATATAATGACGTTAGAGCTTGAGCGAATAGCTTTTATCACGGGTATTACCCTGTTTAGCTCTTCTTTAACGACAACGGGGGACGCCCCAGGGCGCGTTGACTCACCACCCACATCAATAATCGAAGCTCCCGCCTCGGCCATCTTAAGGGCTTGAGAAATAGCGTCCTCAACTGCATTAAAGTTGCCGCCGTCAGAAAAAGAGTCGGGGGTAATATTAAGAACCCCCATAATATGGGGGTTCTTTGATGATAAAAGCTGGTTAACGCTAACTAGCTCTGAATTAAGGTTGTTCAGCTGTCCCACCAACTGTAGGTTTAGGCGCCTTCTTCGGCGTACCTTCCTCTTTATCCGTAGCCGATACGCCACCAGATCCTGACTCGTCCAGATCTTCCCAATCCTTAGGGGGCTGGACTTCTGTGCGCGCCATTAACTGATCAAGCTGATCACTATCAAGCGTTTCATATTTAATTAACGCCTCAGTCATCGAATGTAAAATATCAATATTGTCATTTAATAATTTTTTAGCGCGAACATAGTTTCTCTCGATCAGCGCTCGAACTTCTTCATTAATTTGATGATTGGTTTCGTCCGAAATCATTTTCGTATTGCCACCGGAATAACCCATAGCATTTTCGTCCTGGCCATAACTTAAAGGGCCCAGTTTTTCCGAAAAGCCCCACTGCGTCACCATATTTCTGGCGATCGCTGACGCGCGTTCAATGTCATTTGAAGCACCCGTCGTTACCGCCTCTTCACCAAAGATGATTTCTTCTGCGAGTCGTCCACCGTATAAGCTAGACAACTGACTTTCTAGCTTACGTTTACTGATACTAATGTGATCGCGTTCGGGTAAAAACATCGTTACACCCAGTGCGCGTCCGCGAGGAATAATGGTTACCTTATATACCGGGTCGTGTTCTGGCACGAGTCGACCAACAATAGCGTGTCCGGATTCGTGATAAGCCGTGCACTTTTTATCGTCTTCACTCATCACCATGGAACGGCGTTCTGCGCCCATCATTACTTTGTCCTTGGCTTGCTCCATGTCGTTCATATCCACCGTTTTTTTATTCGAACGCGCGGCAAATAAAGCGGCTTCATTAACCAGATTAGCCAAATCGGCACCTGAAAAACCAGGCGTTCCTCTAGCGATCATCCCCGGTTTTACGCTATCACCTATGGGAACTTTTTTAAGATGAACTTTTAAAATTTGCTCGCGCCCTCTGATATCAGGTAATGGCACAACGACCTGACGATCAAAACGACCAGGACGAAGTAACGCAGGATCCAATACATCAGGACGGTTTGTGGCCGCGATGACGATAACGCCCTCATTGCCAGAAAAACCATCCATTTCAACCAATAATTGATTCAATGTTTGTTCGCGCTCATCATTACCGCCGCCCATACCAACACCACGAGAACGACCTACAGCGTCTATCTCATCGATAAAAATGATACAGGGCGCGCTTTTTTTAGCTTGCTCAAACATGTCTCGAACGCGCGAAGCACCGACACCAACGAACATTTCAACAAAGTCCGAACCTGAAATACTGAAAAAAGGCACCTTAGCTTCGCCAGCAATGGCTTTAGCTAATAGCGTTTTACCCGTTCCAGGTGCACCAGACATCAAAACACCGCGAGGAATCATGCCGCCTAGTTTTTGAAACTTACTAGGATCCCGTAAAAATTCAACGACCTCCGCTACTTCTTCTTTCGCTTCCTGTACGCCGGCTACGTCGTCAAACGTTATTTTTATTTCATCTTCTGATAATAATTTGGCCTTACTTTTACCAAATGACATGGCACCGCGACCACCGCCACCCGCGCCGCCTTGCATTTGACGCATAAAAAATATCCACACGCCAATTAGCAGCAACATCGGAAACCACGAAATGAGTATCGACATGAGGAAAGACTGTTGCTCTGGTTCTTTAGCAACAACTTCAACGCCATTTTTCAATAAATCGTCTACCAGGTGAATATCTCCTGGGTTGCGAGTGGTGAAGTTTTCTCCCGACGTCGTTTGGCCAATGATACTGGGGCCTTCTATTGATACTTTGCTTATCTGACCGGCAGTAACAGAGTTGATGAACTGAGAATAGCTTAGTGCGGTGCTAGATTTCTGTTTGGACCCGCCAAAGTTATTAAATACGGACATCAATACGAAGGCTATCACCACCCACATTACTATGTTTTTAACCATTTCGTTCAAAGCGATACTCCTTCGTTATGTTTCTAACAGCACTCATTACACTGACTTTTATTAATACAATTTGTTCAAGACTATATATGGTGTCAGGTTACTACAATTTCAAGTCTTTAGCCAAAAGGTAGACTTCTCGACTACGGGCACGAGAGGCTTTAGGCTTACGTATAACGACTTTGCCGAACGCCTGCCTGGCCTCTAAAACGTACTGATCAAAGCCCTCACCCTGGAAAAGCTTGATTAAAAAAACACCTTTTTTTGCCAGGCAGTTTTTTGCAAAATCCAGCGCTAATTCGGCCAAGTATATTGATTTTGGTTGATCAATCCCCTTATTACCACTCATATTAGGCGCAATATCGGATAAAACAAGGTCTACCGCTTGATTATTAATCAGCGATTGCAACTGCTCAAACACCACATCATCACTAAAATCACCTTTAATAAAGTCCACGCCTTCTATTGGTTCAATATCGAGCAAATCCAGAGCGATAATTTGGCCTTTTCCGCTTACTTTATTGCGTGCATATTCAGACCAGCCACCGGGTGCGGCGCCTAAATCAACGACAATCTGATTCGGCCGTAACAATTTATCTTTTTTATCAATTTCTTCTAGCTTAAACACCGCGCGTGAACGCAGGCCCATTTGTTGAGCTTTTTTGACGTATTCATCGTTAAAATGTTCGTCGAGCCATTTTTGTTTGTTCTTATGTTTTGTCATTCAAACCATAATCATTATTGTTTTCAATCCACACGAGGTAAAACGTTTCGTTTAATCAAAATACTTCATATTCCACTTAAGCGCGCTTTAAGTGTAAAATGCGCGACCTGATCCAACACACATCACCACAATCAATGGCATTATCAAACCCACAAAAGAAAAAGCTAAAAGCACACGCCCATGGATTAAGCCCCGTGGTTCGATTAGGTCAATCTGGACTCACTAATTCCGTGCTAGATGAGATTGAGTTAGCGATCAAGCACCACGAGCTGATAAAAGTAAAAGTGTCGGCCGAAGAGCGTGATGAAAAAGCACTCATCATCGAAAAAATTGCCAGGAAGACCAACTCAGTTGTTATTCAAACGATCGGCTCGGTAGCCGTTTTTTATAGAGAAAACCCTGATAAAAAGAGCTACTCGTAACGAACTGCGGTAATTTCGTATTCGCTGACTCCACCGGGTGCGCGTACTTCAGCAACATCACCTTCTTCTTTACCGATCAACGCCTTTGCAAACGGTGACGCGTAAGATATTAAATTATTTTTAATGTCCGCCTCGTCTTCTCCAACGATGGTGTAGGTAATAAGCTCTTCCGTTTCAATATTTTCTAGCTCTACCGTACAGCCAAATACCACTTTGCCATTCGCGTTTAAATTTGCAACGTCAATAACTTGTGCATTACCCAATTTACTCTCAATATCCCTAATACGGGCTTCCATCATGCCTTGTTCTTCGCGCGCAGCGTGATACTCGGCATTTTCTTTTAAATCACCGTGCGCACGCGCGTCAGCGATAGCCTGGGTAACTTTTGGACGCCTGACGTTCTTTAGATCATCAAGTTCTTCCTGTAATCTTTTAGCGCCATTTTTTGTTAACGGGGTCTTGCTCATATAGAACTCCTAATACTCTCTAGTGACGAGATTGTAATGCGTGAAGCTCTCTAACTTCTTTAACGCTAATATCAGCTAATGCATCAATCGTGGCTTTTGCCCCGGCAATGGTCGTGCAATACGTCGCTTTACGTTGTAGTGCTTCACGCCGAATGGAAAACGAATCAGTAATCGCCTGCTTGCCTTCCGTGGTGTTTACGACCAGCTGAATTTTTTCATTTTTAATAATATCAACGATATGCGGACGACCTTCATTAACTTTATTGACCACCGTACACTCGATACCCGCCGCCTTAAGCGCAGCCGCAGTTCCACGCGTCGCTAAAATTTTCTTACCGCGAGATACCAATGTTTGAGCTAACTCCAACATTTTTACTTTATCGGCTTCTCTCACGCTAAACAACACCGTATTTTCATTTGATAATTCAATGCCTGCTGCTCGCTGAGATTTACCGAACGCTTCACCAAAGGTAGAGCCAACGCCCATAACTTCACCCGTCGATTTCATCTCCGGCCCCAACATGGGATCGACCTCTGGAAACTTGACGAATGGAAATACCGACTCTTTAACCGAGAAATAATCGGGGACAATTTCCTTTGTCGCGTTTTGCTCAACTAAAGACTGCCCCGCCATACAACGCGCTGCAATTTTAGCCAGTGGGTAGCCGGTCACTTTTGACACAAACGGTACAGAACGAGAAGCGCGAGGATTGACCTCTAATATGTAAATATCTTCACCTTTTATGGCGAATTGAATATTCATTAGACCGAGCACGCCCAGGCCTTCTGCTAGTTGTTTAGTTTGTACGCGCATCCTGTCCTGAACGTCCTGACTAAGGTCAAACGGCGGCAATGAGCACGCTGAGTCACCCGAATGAACGCCGGCTTGTTCGATATGCTCCATAATGCCGCCGATCAATAAATCAGTGCCATCAAAAATAGCGTCAACGTCAACTTCTACGGCATCATTAAGGAATCGATCTAGCAAGACCGGTGAATCATTTGAAACGCTAACCGCATCACGCATATACGTACGTAACTCAGACTCGTCATAAACAATTTCCATCGCACGGCCGCCCAATACATATGAAGGCCTTACGACGAGTGGATAACCTATTTCTTCGGCTGCAAGAACGGCTGACTCGGGATCACGCGCGGTTCTATTAGGCGGTTGCAGTAAATCTAGACGTTCCACCAGTTGTTGGAAACGCTCACGATCTTCTGCCAAATCAATTGAATCAGGTGAGGTACCAATGATAGGTACGCCAGCCGCTTCAAGGGCTTCCGCCAATTTTAGCGGTGTTTGTCCGCCGTATTGTACAATCACGCCTTTAGGTTTTTCTACATCAACGACTTCGAGCACATCTTCCAGCGTTAACGGTTCAAAATATAAACGGTCAGAGGTATCAAAATCGGTTGAAACCGTCTCAGGGTTACAGTTGATCATGATCGTTTCATAGCCATCTTCACGCATCGCTAAGGCGGCGTGCACACAGCAATAGTCAAACTCGATACCCTGTCCAATTCGATTGGGGCCGCCACCCAGCACCATAATTTTATCGCGTTCGGTTGGATTCGCTTCGCACTCTTCTTCATACGTTGAATACATATACGCGGTTGGCGAAGCAAACTCACCGGCGCAAGAGTCGATGCGTTTATACACAGGGCGAATATTCAAGGCGTGACGCGCTGCTCTAACGTCTGTTTCTTTTGCGGCCAATAAACTGGCTAGACGAGCGTCTGAAAAGCCCTTTCGTTTAAGTCGCCACATCAATGAATGGTCAACAGAGTCGAGCGCTTTACCGCCTAATGCCGCCTCTTCATTGATAAGGTCTTCGATTTGCACCAAAAACCAGGGATCAATCTTAGTTTGCTCAAAGATGCTCTCTAAACCAAAGCCTTTTCTAAACGCGTCGGCGAGGTACCAAATGCGATCGGCACCGGGCTGTTGAATTTCGTAGCGCAACACGCTGTCGATATCCTCTGCATTTAAATCGACAATAGGATCCAGACCATGCATACCGGTTTCAAGACCGCGCAAGGCTTTTTGCAATGATTCCTGGAAGGTACGACCCACCGCCATCACTTCGCCCACAGACTTCATTTGTGTCGTTAGGCGGTCATTGGCCATGGGGAATTTTTCAAAGGTAAAACGCGGTACTTTAGTGACCACGTAGTCGATAGACGGTTCAAAAGATGCCGGTGTTGCGCCGCCCGTTATTTCGTTACTCAGTTCATCCAGCGTATAGCCTATCGCTAATTTAGCGGCCACTTTTGCAATCGGGAACCCTGTTGCTTTTGAAGCCAGCGCTGATGAACGCGACACCCTAGGGTTCATTTCAATAACGATCATATCGCCATTATCAGGATTGATGGCAAATTGTACGTTCGAACCGCCGGTATCAACGCCAATTTCGCGCAATACAGCGATCGAGGCGTTACGCATAATTTGGTATTCTTTATCCGTTAGCGTTTGTGCTGGCGCCACGGTAATTGAGTCGCCGGTGTGCACACCCATCGGATCAAAGTTTTCAATCGAGCAGATGATGATGCAATTATCTTTGCGGTCGCGAACGACCTCCATTTCATACTCTTTCCAACCCAAAACGGATTCTTCAATCAGTAGTTCATTGGTCGGTGATAACTCCAGGCCACGGCTACAAATGGCTATAAATTCTTCACGATTATAAGATATCCCGCCACCGCTACCACCCATCGTGAAAGAAGGTCGGATAATTGTTGGGAAACCAATAGAATCCAGCGCAACAAAGGCCTCATCCATATTATGCGCAACAAAAGAACGCGGGGTCGACAGACCAATTTTAGTCATCGCCTGTTTGAATAAATCACGATCTTCAGCCTTATCAATCGCTTCCTTTGAGGCTCCGATTAATTCGACGTTATGTTTTTTCAGTACGCCATGTCTATCGAGGTCTAACGCACAATTAAGCGCCGTTTGCCCACCCATCGTTGGTAACAGTACGTCTGGCTTTTCTTTTTCGATAATTTTTTCAACCGTTTGCCAGTCGACCGGTTCGATATAGATGGCATCTGCCGTTTCGGGGTCGGTCATAATGGTGGCTGGATTAGAGTTAACCAGAATAACGCGGTAACCCTCTTCTCTTAGCGCCTTACACGCTTGTGTACCAGAATAATCAAACTCACAGGCCTGACCAATAACGATTGGCCCGGCGCCAATTAGTAAAACAGATTTTATGTCGGTTCTTTTTGGCATAGTCGTTTCTTACAAATCTTTATGCGATTGCATCATCGCGGTAAATCGTGTGAATAAATACGCGATATCGTGTGGTCCTGGACTCGCTTCTGGGTGTCCTTGAAAACTAAAGGCCGGGCAATCCGTGCGTTCAACGCCTTGCAGGCTCTTATCAAACAGGGAGATGTGCGTGGCTTTTAAATTATCTGGCAACGATTCGGCGTCTACGGCGAAACCGTGATTTTGGCTCGTTATCGATACTTTATTGCTCGCTAACTCTTGTACGGGGTGATTGCCGCCGTGATGACCAAACTTCATTTTAACGGTCCGCGCGCCACTCGCCAGCGCCAGCAATTGGTGGCCTAAGCAAATACCGAAAACGGGTACCTTTTTATCTAAAATTTCTTTAATCGCGGCTATCGCATACGAACAAGGTTCTGGATCACCGGGTCCATTAGATAAAAACACACCGTCGGGTGACATGGCTAATACCTCGGAAGCCGGTGTTGTAGCAGGAACCACGTGAACATCACAGCCCGAGTCTACTAATAATCTAAGAATATTGCGTTTTACGCCAAAGTCGTAAGCGACTACTTTGAAACTGCTTTTAGCTTTAGTGCCTGAGGGTTTATGTTGCCAGACCGATTCTGTCCAATCGTAGGACTCTTTAGTCGTAACCTCTTTCGCCAGGTCCAGGCCTTTTAATGACAGGGCGTCTTTCGCTTCTTCTAAAGCGAGAATATCATCCACCTCTTCGCCCGCAATTATACAGCCCCGTTGAGCACCTTTTTCACGCAGTACGCGGGTTAATTTACGCGTATCAATATCAGCAATTGCAACGATACTATGGCGTTTTAAGTAATCAGATAATGTTTCAGAAGATCGCCAGTTGCTGTGAACCAAAGGCAAGTCTCGAATCACCAAGCCGCGCGCGTGAACGCCAGCAGATTCTTCGTCCTCGGCATTAACACCTACATTGCCGATATGCGGGCAGGTTAAAGTGACTATTTGATGTGAATACGATGGATCAGTAAGAATTTCCTGATAACCGGTCATGGATGTATTAAAGACAACTTCACCCGTTGTAAGCCCTTGGGCTCCAATAGATACGCCACGAAAGACACTACCGTCTTCAAGTACCAATATCGCAATATCAGACAAATTACACCACCTTTAGATATGCAAAACGGGAAGAGCCTTTCTGGCACTACCCGTTTTGATTGTTAATATGTATGGGCGCAAATTTTACTGGATTTAGTACCCCTGTGTCCAATCTAACGCCAGCATATTTTGCGTTTACTTAGGCAACGTCCAGCGATTTCGCCAAATACGCATTCATAACCAATGTCGGGTCTTCAATTAGTTTTTGCTTCCATTCGCCTAAGGGAACTTCTGACTGTATTAATCCCCTCATTACGCCAATATAATCAGTTCGCCCAACAGTAATGGCGCCTACTAATAAATCATCTTTAAAGTTCAAACGGACATATTTGTAACTATCTTCTTCGAGTAACGTGGTCGTTTCGCCACCTTCAACGCCACCCCAGCTACCAAAAGATGTGGACACCAGGCCGGCCGTATCTAAAACGTTCATGCTCAAACTACCCTTATACTTTGCCGAGCCACCCATCATATTTATCGCTGCAATACGACCATGATCGACGGCAGTCGGTTGAATAGCGTGCACGGATTGGCCGCCAGTAGAGAAATCGACGCCTTGCGCCACATCACCTGCGGCGTAAATATTATCGATATTGGTATGCAGACCAGCGTCAACGAGGATGCCATTGTCTGTTTTTATACCGCTACCTTCTAGAAATTCAATATTCGAATAAACGCCAGTTGCCACGATAATCAGATCAAATTCAGTTAGGCTGCCGTCATCTCTTTTCAACGCAGGACCTGGTTCGATCGATTTAATGCTGCTAGGGAGTATCATCTCCACCCCTTTGCCTTCACACCAGGACTGAATCATTTTACCGGCCGTTTTATCCATCATACGGCTGACCATAAAGCCTGTACGCCCAAGCATAACGGTCAAATCAACTTTTCGCTTCAGCATCGCTTCAACAATGATCGAAGCAACGAAGCCGGCGCCCAATAAAGCCACTTTAGAACCCGGTTTGATGGCATCAAGAATCTTCCTACCGTCAGCGAGCGTCCAACAATTCACCACGCCATCATTTTCAGCACCTGGGAAAGGCGAATTAGCGGGTCTTGAACCCGTAGCGATCATTAATTTTTCGTATTCGTAAACGTCGCCGTTATCGAGAGAAACTTGATTATGAGTTGGATCGACCTTCTCAACTCTGGCATGAATATGCTCAATTCTTAAGCCCTCGAAATGGCCTTCAGTTTTCCTCAGATGGGTACCGCTATCTTCGATCATGCCACTGAGGTAATAAGGCAGCGCCATACGAGAGTACGGTGGCTCAACTTCTGCGCCGATCATCGTTATACTGCATTCTGAGTCTGCTTTACGAAGTGTTTCAGCTGCTCGCACCGACGCTGGTCCAGCGCCAATAATCACATAGTTTCTAGCTTTAACAGTTTGTTTTTTTTCGACTTTATTTTTTTCTGTTTGTTCTTCAATCACCTGTTCGGACTCCGTTTTAATGTCATTAGATGCGGTATTTTCTTCCGTTTCCTTAGATGAAGCCAAACCAAGCATTGCCGCTATTTTGCATAAAATACCCATCGCACATCCTCCGAAATATTCTTTAAATTTTTTATAATTTAACAGCACTCGCCGTTACTTAACAGCAAGATATTAACAGAAAACTATTCCAGCGATAGTGGCATTTAATCTTTCAGGCCCAACACGTCTTGCATATCGTATAAACCGGCTCTTTGTTCAGCAGCCCAACAAGCGGCTCTAATGGCGCCCGTTGCAAACGTCATTCGACTGGTCGCCTTATGAGCGATTTCGATACGCTCACCGTCTCCCGCAAACAGAACCGTGTGTTCGCCGACGATATCGCCCGCTCTGATCGTTGAAAAGCCGATAGTGCCCGTTTCACGTTCGCCAGTAATACCTTCTCGTGCATAAACGGCACAACCGTCTAGATCTTTGCCCATCGCTTCGGCAAGCACCTCTCCCATGCGCAAAGCCGTACCTGACGGCGCGTCTACTTTGTGACGATGATGTGCTTCAACGACTTCGATATCGACAGAATCACCAATAGCCCTAGCCGCCAACTCAAGCAGTTTTAAAGTCACATTCACGCCAATACCCATATTAGGTGAAAACACGATTGGAATAGATTTAGACGCTGCTTTGATGCGCTCTTTCTGTTCGTCCGTAAAACCAGTGGTTCCAATAACCATGGCTTTTTTATGCGTTTCACAAAAAAGCAGTTTTTCAATACAGGCATCGGGGCGAGTAAAATCAACTAACACGTCAAAATCAGCGCTGACCGACTGAATCTCAGAAACTAGCTGTACCTGTTGATTATCAACGCCAGCAAACTCTCCAACATCTTTTCCTAGTGCGGGTGAATCTTGTCTTTCAATAGCCGCTCCTAAAGATGCTGATTTATTCAGCAAACACGCTTTGATTAAATTAAGGCCCATTCGACCACTGGCACCCGATATAGCAATGTTAGCCATCTTCTTCTCCTTTTTAAGACTTCATCTTATCAATAAAACTTTTGACGCCATCTAGCCATGAGTGCTCTTGAGGGTTATGGCGCGTTCCACCTGTTTTAAATGAAGCTTCTAACTGTTCAATAAGCGCTTTTTGATCGCCCGTTAAATTGATCGGTGTTTCTACAATCACCCCGCATATCAAGTCGCCCACGGGGCCACCCCTAACTGGCTTAACGCCTTTTCCTCGAAGCCTGAAAAGTTTACCCGTTTGCGATTCCGCTGGGATTTTAAGTTTCACCTTACCGGATAAGGTAGGTACTTCAAGCTCACCACCGAGGGCGGCAATGGCAAAGCTAATCGGCATATCGCAATACAGATTAGCCCCGTCACGTTTAAAGATGGCGTGTTCACGAACATTGACCTGCACGTACAAATCACCCGCCGGGCCACCGTGATCTCCGGCTTCACCTTCGCCGCCTAGACGAATACGATCGCCAGTATCCACGCCCGCTGGAATTTTAACGGATAAGGTTTTTTGCTCTTTTGTTTTACCCGTACCACGACATTTTCCGCAAGGGTCTTTAATAACTGAACCACTACCACGACACGTTGGGCAGGTTTGCTGTACCGAAAACATACCTTGCTGCATACGCACTTGGCCGTGTCCAGCGCAGGTTGAACAGATGGCAGAACCGGCACCTTTTGAGCCTGAACCGCTACAACCATCACAACTCACTGAGGTGGGCACTTTGATTTTTGTTTCTATGCCTGAAACCGCGTCTTCCAATGACATATCCAGGTTATAGCGCAAGTCGGCGCCTCGGGTGACTTGACTGCGACGACCACCGCCCCCTCCACCACCAAAGATATCACCGAAAACATCGCCAAAAACATCGCTAAACGAGTCGCTACTATGCCCGCCGCCTCCACCCATAGACTGGTCGACGCCCGCGTGACCGAACTGGTCGTAAGCCGCGCGTTTTTGCTCATCGCTTAATATGGCGTAGGCTTCCTGAATTACTTTAAACTTTTCTTCTGTGTCGGCTTTACCGCTATTCCTGTCTGGGTGATATTTCATCGCCAAACGTCGATAAGACTTTTTAATTTCACGCTCACTGCTAGTACGCGTCACTTCTAGCACTTTGTAATAATCTTCTTTTTCCATAATTCTCAAATCTTGAATACAGCAAAGCCACCGATAAATCGGCGGCTATGTCGTAGCCCTAAAAGGGCTATAGTTTTTGTCAGTAAAGCTTACTTCTTCTCGTCGTCTTTAACCTCTTCAAATTCAGCATCAACTACGTCATCGCCATTAGCGCCTGACTCAGCTTCAGCAGAACCTTCTGCGGCCGCGCCTTCTGCGCCAGCGTCAGCATACATTTTTTCTGCTAACTTGCCAGATAATGTTGTTAATGCTTCAGTTTTTGCTTCAATATCCGCTTTATCGTCACCTTTGATGGCTTCATTAAGCGCTTCAATAGCACTATCAATCTCGGCTTTCTCAGCTTCATCAACTTTATCGCCCATTTCTTCGAGAGATTTTTCAGTCGCGTGAATCATGCCGTCCGCCTGATTTCTTGCGGTAACAAGTTCGTGTAATTGTTTGTCTTCTTCAGCGTGAATTTCTGCGTCTTTAATCATTGTTTCAACTTCTTCGTCAGACAAACCACTCGATGCCTTAATAACGATAGACTGTTCTTTACCGGTGGCTTTGTCTTTAGCAGACACATTTAAAATACCATTCGCATCGATATCAAATGACACTTCAATTTGTGGTGTGCCACGACGTGCTGGTGGAATGTCCTGTAGGTCAAAGCGGCCTAAAGATTTATTACCTGAAGACATTTCACGCTCACCTTGTAAAACGTGAACCGTTACTGCCGTTTGGTTATCATCTGCCGTTGAGAACGTTTGCCCTGCTTTAGTTGGGATCGTGGTGTTTTTCTCAATCAGCTTGGTCATCACGCCACCCATGGTTTCAATACCAAGTGAAAGAGGCGTTACGTCTAATAACAGAACGTCTTTCACGTCACCGGCTAACACGCCCGCTTGAATTGCTGCACCGACAGCTACCGCTTCATCTGGATTGACGTCTTTACGTGGATCTTTACCAAAGAACTTGGCTACTATTTCTTGAACTTTAGGCATACGCGTTTGGCCACCGACCAAAATCACGTCGTCAATTTCAGACGTTGATAAGCCCGCGTCTTTAACGGCCATTTCACAAGGAGCAATCGTACGCTGAACAAGGTCACCGACTAAAGACTCGAGTTTTGCACGCGTCAGCTTTACGTTCAAATGTTTAGGGCCCGTCGCATCTGCTGTGATGTACGGTAAGTTCACGTCCGTTTGCTGGTTAGAAGATAACTCTATTTTGGCTTTTTCAGCGGCTTCTTTTAAGCGCTGCAGGGCCAATGGATCGTTATGCAAGTCGACTGAGTTTTCTTTCTTAAACTCATCAGAAAGGAAATCAATAATACGCATATCGAAATCTTCACCACCGAGGAATGTATCACCATTTGTTGATAACACTTCAAACTGGTGCTCGCCGTCCACTTCTGCGATTTCAATAATTGAAACGTCAAACGTACCTCCACCTAAATCGTATACCGCAATCGTACGATCACCGGCTTTTTTGTCCATACCATACGCCAGGGCAGCTGCCGTTGGCTCATTGATAATACGCTTAACTTCGAGACCAGCAATTTTACCCGCGTCTTTAGTCGCCTGGCGCTGAGAGTCATTGAAATAAGCCGGTACGGTAATAACCGCCTCGGTCACTTCTTCGCCTAAATACGCTTCTGCATCTTTTTTAAGTTTCATTAAGATACGCGCAGCGATTTCTGGTGGCGCCATTTTCTTACCTTGCGCTTCAATCCACGCGTCGCCATTGTCGGCCTTTACGATTTTGTATGGCACCATGCTTACGTCTTTTTGCACGACGTCATCTTTAAACTTGCGTCCAATCAAACGTTTTGAAGCGAATATTGTATTTGCAGGGTTGGTGACCGCTTGTCTTTTAGCTGACTGCCCAACGAGCACGTCATCTTCAGCGGTAAACGCAACAATAGAAGGCGTCGTTCTTGCGCCTTCACTATTTTCAAGAACTTTAGCCGTACCACCGTCCAAAACGGCAACACACGAGTTCGTTGTTCCTAAATCTATACCAATAATTTTAGCCATTTTATAATCTCCGAAATTTAACCATTAATTTGTAGTTAGTAACGATATGGGGCATTGAATTAATTATTCAAGCCTGCTCGTCAATTTTTTTTGTGCCTTCAGGTGGTGTCGACTGCGAGACGATCACCATCGCGGGGCGTAATAAACGCCCATTTAACGTATAGCCTTTTTGAAAAACCTGAATAACGGTATTCGGCTCGTGATCTGGGCTTGGCACCACCGATATAGCCTGATGAAAGTCTGGACTGAACACCTGACCTTCTGGGTTAACCTGCTCTATACCTGATTGTTTTAATGCAGAGATCAGTTGTTTATAGGTTAAGGCCATACCTTCTTTAATGGCTTCTACGTCACCCGATGTTTCATCTGCTGCGGCCATACCCATTTCAAGACTATCGATGACGGGTAACATATCTTTAGCAAACTTTTCAATGGAGAATCGATGCGCTTTTTCGATATCTTTTTGTGAGCGGCGACGTACGTTTTCCACTTCGGCCGTAGCGATTAAAACTTTTGCCCAATTCTCATCCGCGCGAACATTAGCCGCTTCAAGCTCATCCTGCACGCTAAGTTCCTCTACAGCTGTTTCGGCAGATGCAACATTATCCAGCACTTCTCCAAGTATACGTTCTTCGGTATCAACAGGTTGCTCTTGCACAACGTCTTGATCTGTTTGTTCTTCAGATCCCATAATAATATTTCCTCAATTATTTAATAATTTATAGTTTCAGCCATAGCTTGCTTACATCCTGTAGCGATGCTTGCCGATTACATGGCTAAATGGTGATTAATTTTAAGATTTCAAGGCCTCGCCCAAAACTTTTGCCGTTACATCCACCAGCGGTATCACTTTGTCATACGGCATACGAGTTGGCCCAATAACACCCAACACACCGACGGTTTGATTATCAACGGCGTACGGTGCAGTGATTAAGCTACAAGCGCCAAAGGGCTGATAACCCGATTCTTCGCCAATAAAAATTTGCACTCCATCGGCATTCATACAGCGATCCAATAACTGGATGATGTCTTGTTTTTGACTAAAGGCTTCAAACAGGTGACGCATATTATTAACGTCAGATAGCTCTTGAAAGTCCATTAAATTGGTCGCGCCAGACAACACAATATCTTCCGGTTCCTGAGCGTTATTAACGCTTTGATGCGCAAGGTTAATGGCGTCAATCATCATTTGATTCATTTGCTGTCTAGTCTCGGCCATTTCATGCGCGATCATAGTCGCTACCTGACTAAGGCTATGCCCGACAAACAATGAATTGAGATAATTAGCTGCGCTTTGCAAGTCCGATGCAGTGAACTCTTTTGACGTCTGGATCACCCGGTTGTGAACTTCATCGTCGTTGGTGACGAGTACGACCAGCACCTTCCCTTTAGATAAAGGCATAAAATCAATTTGCCGAAAACTCGCGCTCTCGCGTTTAGGTAGACTGACCACGCCGGCTAGATGGGTTATCCCCGACAGTAGCTGAGAAGCAGAGGTAATAATTTGATTGCTACCGCGCTCCTTTTCAACGTGTACCTTCAGTTCACTAAGCTGTTTTTGTTCTGGCCGCCTGACCGTCAACAACGAGTCTACGAAAAAACGATACCCGCTATTTGTTGGAACACGGCCGGCAGAGGTGTGTGGTGAATGAATCAAACCGAGGTCCTCCAGATCCGCCATCACGTGGCGTATAGTCGCGGAGCTAATTCCAAGTCCCTTCTCGCGCGCCAGTACAGCCGAACCGACGGGCTGGCCATCTGAAATATAACGTTCGACCAGCAATTTCAATAAATGCCGTGACCGTTCGTTCAACTCTTCGTTTAAAATACTCATTGCCGTTATATTATGATTTAATTCGGCACTCAACAAGAGAGAGTGCTAAAAAACACTCTATTTAAAATTTTACTTTTTAGGCGCAAATGAAATGACTTCGTGTAAACTTTTGACGTCTAAAAGAGGAACTGAATGAATACACTATTTAAACGTGTCGGGCTTATCTCGAAGCCTGACGCGACTGATATCTCAGCAACACTACACGCTCTATTCGAGTTACTGGAAAAATTTGGTGTCCGCGTCTATAGCGATACTGAAACGGCTCGCCATATTACGATGCCTAGCGATAGCGTTTTTCACATTGATGACCTGGTGGATCATTGCGACCTTATTATATCGGTAGGCGGAGACGGCACCCTGTTATCTGCGGCCAGGGCCTTAGTCAATAAAAAGGTACCGCTGGTCGGGCTAAACCTTGGGCGGCTTGGGTTTTTAGTCGATATCTCACCCGAGCAGATGAACAGCAAAATAAAACAAATACTCGAAGGCGAATACCACGAAGAAGAGCGCCTTATTTTGCAAGCACAAATTATTCGGCACGACGCGGTTATTTATGAACACTCCGCGTTTAACGAAGTGGCTCTTCATCGTTTAAAGTCACCCGGCTTAATCGATATTGAAACCTATGTTGACGATAAGTTCGTTAACTCACAACGTTCAGACGGTCTTATTATTGCGACGCCCACCGGATCAACGGCTTATGCATTATCTGGCGGTGGCCCCTTGATGCACCCATCTCTCGAAGCCATCGTGCTGGTGCCGATCAACCCTCACACGTTGAGCAATCGCCCAATCGTGGTTGATGGGCGCAGCCAAATAGGCATTAAATTTAGCCAACGAGACAAACATAGAGCGCAACTAACCTGCGATAACGTCATCCTTCCTGACCTTCTGGAAGAAGATTTTATTAACATTAAACAACACCACAATAAAATACGCCTGTTACACCCGGTAGATCATGATTTCTTTAATATCCTACGAGTAAAACTTGGGTGGAGCAAAGCGCCTCAGCCATAAACGCCATGCTTAAATCTATCGACATAAAAGGGCTGGCCGTTGTTGATCAGTTAAACCTTGAACTTAATCAGGGTATGACTGTGTTAAGCGGAGAAACGGGTGCCGGTAAATCCATTTTGCTCACCGCAATGAAACTATGTCTGGGCGATCGCGCCGATGCCTCGTTATTAAGGCCGGGGGCTGAAAAAGCAGATATCAGCCTCGATTTTGATATTACACATATGCCACTGGTTGAAAGCTGGCTTAAACAACATGAAGTTGACGACGAAAATGAATGCCTTATTCGCCGCATTATCAATTCTGACGGTCGCTCAAGAGCCTTTATTAATGGGCAAGCGGTTAACTTAAAAAGCCTACAAAAATTATCAGCTTACCTGATTAGCATCCACGGTCAACACGACCATTTAGATTTACTGCAAGCCGCTAAGCAATGTCAGTTATTAGACGATTATCAGCCGACACAAACGCTGCTTATTAATTGTCGTAATAGCTACGAACTGTGGAAAAAAACTTACGACGAACTACAGAGTTTAACCGACGGTAATGACGATAACGACGGCGAAAAACAATTACTGAAGTACCAGATTAGTGAGTTAGAACAGACCGATTTAATCGATCAAGATTATGACGAATTAGTAGCCGAGCACCACCTCTTGTCCAATATGGGCAAGGTCATCGAGCTCGCCGAAAGCCAAATTAATACGCTGTACGAGCAAGACAACGGATCGATCCACGACCAATTGAGCCGTTCTTCGCATAGCCTGGACGAACTCAGCGAATTATCTCCAAAATTTAGCGTAGCTGCTGAACAAATTAAAGAAGCGCTGATTCTAATTCAAGAATCCAGCCGCGACCTTAAACAGCAAGTGGAACACCAGGCGGATGACCCAGAGCGTCTTGATTTGCTCGATAAAAAATTGAGCAAAACGCACGAATTGGCGCGTAAGCTAAAAATTGAACCGCCTCAATTAGTTGAAAAATATAATGAATTACATTCGCGCCTTCAATTGCTTGAAAACCGGGATGAACGCTTAGACGCTCTTCAATTAGAGATCCAGCAAGCTGAAAAAACCTACCAGGAAACGGCAAAGGCACTGCACCAACAACGTAAAAATACCGCCGAAAAATTAAGCCAGGAAATTACAAAAACGTTAAAAACATTGGGGCTTCCTGATGGCCAACTTGAAATTCGTGTGCTGTATACCGCTCATGAGAAGCCGCAGAAAAATGGTTTTGACGATGTTTCGTTTATGATAACGACTAACCCCGGCATGCCACCCTCTCCTCTAAGCAAAGTAGCATCTGGCGGGGAACTGTCTCGAATCAGTCTCTCCATTCAAGTGGTCACCTCTCGAAGCAACACGACTCCCACTTTAGTCTTCGACGAAGTCGACGCCGGTATTGGCGGCGGAGTGGCAGAAACGGTGGGCTTGTGTTTACGTAAAATCGCCACCGACCGACAGGTGTTGTGCGTGACCCACCTTCCCCAGGTTGCATCTCAGGGCCATCACCACCTATTTGTTAGCAAAAATAAAGAGCACGAACAGACTAAAACCCAAATACACTCTCTCAATCAAACCGAGCGCATTGATGAGGTCGCTCGTATGCTGGGAGGAGTCGAGATGTCAGATAAAACGCTAGCTCACGCGCAAGAAATGCTAGAGAAGACCAGCGTCAATCGGTAGCGCAGGCAGAACAAATACCATATACATAAAGACTGTGATCGGTCATCTTGTAACCCATTTTTTTAGCGATCATGGTTTGCCTTTCTTCAATAATTTCATCAAAGAACTCATCAACCCGCCCACACTTGACGCATAAAATATGGTCGTGGTGCTCACCTTGATTCAATTCAAAAACAGAATTACCGCCTTCAAAGTGGTGCCGATTGACCAACCCTGCCGTTTCAAATTGGGTTAAAACGCGGTAGACGGTCGCCAGACCGATTTCTTCGCCATCATCCAATAAGGCTTTATACATATCTTCAGCAGACAAATGCCTGTTTTTTTCACTCTCCAGCATGTCTAAAATTTTTAATCGCGGCAGGGTGACTTTTAAACCGGCGTTTCTTATGTCTTTTGACTCCATTAGAACCTCAAATAGGGTGGAATAATTGATAATATAGGGTATCATTTCAAGCCATTAATCATACACAGAACAGCCTAAATGCGAAAGCTTCTCATTTTACTAATCATTATTATCCCAATCGGCCTATTAACTGCTTGTTCAACGACTAAAGATTTGAATAATAAAATGCGCGCGCTCGCTAGTGACCTACCCGGCGTTTATAAAATTAACGTTAAACAAGGTAATATTGTTACCCAGGAAATGGTGGATCAACTGCGTCCAGGCATGGACAAGAGACAAGTTAAATTCCTGCTCGGCACGCCTTTGCTCGTTGACCCCTTTCATATCAACCGCTGGGATTATTTTTATACTCTTGATCAGGCTGGTGAACGAAAAGAACAGGAACGAATTACCGTTATTTTCGATGGCGACAAACTCGCCAGTCTAAAAGGTAATTTCAGACCAAGTAACGAACCCAAACCTATGATGGTCAACACAGAAGTCGTTGATGTTCCTAAGAGAGAAGTCAAAGAAGAAGGGTTTATTGAAAAAACACTACATACCTTGGGTATCGAATACGAAGAAAAGTTTTAAATATGCCCGTTAATCCTTTTCTAGATAGAATTAACCAAACACCCCACGCAAAAAAACTGAAACTTCAGCTTATTTCGGCTGAAGACAATAGCGTCACTTTAAAGCTACCGTTTAGTGAAGAAATAATCGGTGACCCAGTCAATCGTTTTATTCATGGTGGCGCCATTACGACGCTTATTGATACGGCTTGTGGCGCGGCGATCTTCCAGGCTCAAAATAGTTTACGCTCATTAGCCACTTTAGATCTTAGGGTCGATCATATGTGTCCCGCGGCTTCTGGTGAGGATGTGCACGCGACCGCTGAGTGTTATCGCTTAACCCACACCATTGCATTTGTACGCGCTAGCGTTTTCACCGACGATATAACAAAACCCATCGCCACTGCGCTGGCTACTTTTATGCGTTCAAACACAGAATTCCCCGTGACATAATATGAATCTGGTTAAACAAATAAATGCATTAAAAGAAGGCAACGATTTTGAAGCCATCGTAAACCTCATCCCTTACGCAAATTTTATTGGCGTGGAAACTAGTTTAGTCGGTGACAATATCGTATCAAGCCTGCCCTTTGTAGAAAGCAATATTGGCAACCCCAGCATACCCGCCTTGCACGGTGGTGCTATCGCAGGTTTTATGGAAAACGCCGCTTTGCTGCATTTATTATGGGCAATAGAACTCGTTAATATACCCAAAATTATCGACTTCTCGATTGATTATTTACGCCCAGGACAGGCAATAACGACCTACTCTCAGTGTGATACGACCCGACTAGGTCGCCGTGTCGCATTATGCAATGTAAAAATTTGGCAAGAAGATATCGACAAACCTATTGCCTTGGCGAGGGGACATTTTCTGTTATCAGAAAACAAACCCGTCAGCTAATTTTTATTTTTTAGGCAAAATAAAGCCTGACATTAATCAGGCTTTATTACGGGTAGGCTTTATTAATTAAATACCTTCATATAGTTGCGGATGCACCCTGTCGCTTGGGGTCAATAAGCGATTAAGCGCATTGACGTACGCTTTTGCCGAAGCAATTACGATATCTGTATCTGCGCCGTGGCCATTAACAATGCGACCACCTCTTTCAAGTCTAACGGCGACTTCACCCAGTGAATCGGTACCTTGGGTCACGTTACTGACCGAATAAAGCTGCAAATTAGCATCACTTGATACCATGGCTTCAATCGCCTTAAACGCCGCGTCAACGGGTCCTCCGCCATTGGAAGTCGCTATTTTCTCCTCGCCATTAACCGTCAAGGTAATTCTTGCCTCGGCAGTTTCTCCCGTTTCAGAGTTCGCCTTAACAGAAACGAGCTTAACCATCTCATCCATGCTTTCTTCCGCTTTGAAATCCGACAATAGCGCCTGGATATCTTCGTCAAAAATTTCTGATTTTTTGTCGGCTAAGTCTTTGAATTTACGAAAAGCCTTATTCAGTTCCTGCTCACTGTCGATGGTGATATTCAAGATTTCTAAACGGTTCTTAAACGCGCTACGCCCAGACAACTTTCCTAAGACTAATCTATTTGAGCTTAAGCCCACGTCTTCGGCGCGCATAATCTCATACGTCTCGCGGGCTTTTAATACGCCGTCCTGGTGAATACCCGACTCATGCGCAAAGGCATTAGCACCAACGATCGCCTTATTTGGCTGTACGGCAAAACCAGTAATCCCAGAGACTAGCCTTGAGCAAGTCATGATTTGCGTCGTATCAAGTCCTACATCACAAGGTAATAAATCCTGACGCGTACGCACGGCCATAACTATTTCTTCAAGCGCGGCATTACCAGCCCGTTCGCCCAAACCATTAATAGAACACTCGACCTGACGAGCACCATTCATTACACCGGCTAATGAATTTGCAACGGCTAAACCCAGGTCATCGTGGCAATGGGTAGAGAAAATGGCTTTCCCCGAATTTGGCACGCGTTCGATCAACTGCCGGATGGTATTACCATACTGCTCAGGCAAGTTATATCCAACCGTATCGGGAATATTGATAGTCGTCGCACCCGCTTTAATAGCCGCTTCAATAATGCGGCATAAGAAATCCAGCTCAGATCGACCAGCGTCTTCCGGAGAGAACTCAATATTATCGGTATATTTCCCTGCAAGTTTCACCGCTTTAACAGCCTGCTCAACCACTTGATCTGGGGTCATTTGCAATTTCTCGCGCATATGCAACGGAGACGTAGCGATAAAGGTATGAATCCGCGATTCGTTGGCGTCTTTAAGCGCCTCGCCTGCTCTATTGATGTCCAAATCATTCGCTCTGGCAAGCGCGCATACCACGCTGTCTTTTACTGACCTGGCGATACCTTGAACCGCAGCGAAATCTCCTTCACTAGAGGCCGGAAAACCCGCCTCAATGACATCCACCTTCATTTGTTCCAGCGCTTTAGCAATCCTTAACTTTTCATCTGGTGTCATTGCTGCGCCGGGACTTTGCTCACCGTCGCGCAAAGTGGTATCAAATATTATTAATTTTTCTTTTTTCATTTATAAACTCCATATGTCATTCTTTCATGACATGTTTTTACGTATAGGTAGACGCGTATCAACCTCGCCAGGAATTGTTCTTTAGCCGCGCAGCGGCAGTCGGAGACGGTAGAGATGGAGCGATTTTTGCGGAACTAATAAGCATGGGCGCGCCTCACTTAACGTGAACTGGCAAACTACATTGGCGCGATTAAATTCCATGATTATTAATATAATCTATTTCTCTGTTATTTCAAGCCCTATTTAACCGTTAACAGAACCCGCTCCCTTCTTCGTTACTTTTCCCGCCTCGGCGCGCTGGCGTCTCACTTCTTTAGGGTCGGCTATTAAGGGTCGATAAATTTCAACCCGGTCTCCAGCTCTTAACTCGGTCTCTAGTTTGCAGGGCTTGCTAAAAATCCCAACCGAATTAGTTGAAAGATTTATCTCAGCGAAACGCTGTAATATTCCAGATGTTTCGATAGCGCGTTCAACGGTTAAGCCGTCTTCAAAGGGTAGCGACAATATCAACTGTTTTTCGGGCGTCGCATAGGCGACTTCAACTTTGTCCATAAACTTCATCTGCGCGTTTAATAAAAGAATCCATCAATGAACCACAAATTTGGTTAAAGATAGTAGAAAAAACAAAATTACTCACCGAGCTTTTAAACTCAAACTCAATTTCCATGGTTATTTTACAGGCATCTTCGCGAAGTTGCTTGAAGTTCCATATGCCACTCATGGATTCAAATGGGCCAGACACTAACGTTAGTCGAATGCTTTCACCTGCTTTTAATTGGTTTTTTGTACTAAACACTTTATGCAGAACTTTCCAGGCAATCTCAAGTTCCGCCGTCATTTCTTCACTCGTTTCAGATAGCACTCGGCTGGTTCTACACCACTTGAGAAACTGGGGATACGAGGACACATCATTGACCAGGTGATACATATCCAGGGCTGAGTGCCTAACAAGCGCACTGCGTTCAATCTTATGCATTTCCTTATATCAGCCCGATCACATTTAAAAATACAATAATAACCGCCACTGGCGATATAAACCGCACTAAAAAGCGCCATAGCGTGAATAAATAGGCTGGTTTTAAGTCTAGTTCAGTAGCGCTGATTTCCTTACTCATCACCCAACCGGCGAATAGAGCAATACACACACCCCCCAGCGGCAACATGATATTGGCGGTTAAGAAGTCAAGGACATCAAAAAAGGTTTTATCGAAGATGGTTACCTCTGATCCCAAATTAAAGGATAGAACGGTTCCTATGCCCAACAACCAGGTCAATAAGCCAGACACAATACAAGCGCGCATTCTGCTCATCTTTTTATTTTCTACCAACCACGCGACGGCCGGTTCAATCAGCGATATGGAGGACGACAATGCGGCAAAAACCAATAATAAGAAAAACAATGTTCCAAAAAAAGCACCGTACACCATATGACCGAAGGCAATGGGTAGGGTTTGAAAGATCAACCCTACACCACTACCCGGCTCTAAACCATTTGCAAAAACGATAGGGAAAATGGCCAAGCCAGCGAGCAAGGCAACTGTCGTATCTGCTATGGCAATAATGACCGTCGTTGATCCAATCGATACACGGCCAGGTAAGTAAGAGCCGTAAATCATAATCGCACCCATACCCAAACTGAGGGTAAAAAACGCATGTCCCATCGCCGTTAAAACGCCTTCACCATTAAGCTTACTGAAGTCAGCACTGAATAAAAATGACACGCCTTGCTGAAACGCGCCTTGATTCATCGAATAACCAATCAAGAGGATTAGAATAAACAATAGTGCGGGCATTAAAAACTTGACCGCTCGCTCCAGCCCTTTAATGCCACGCGCAACAATGAGCATGGTCACAATCATAAACAAACTATGCCAGGCCAGCAGTTTTTCTGGATCAGCAATAAACTGGCCAAAAATATTGCCCACCCCTTCCGCCGTTGCGCCTTCGAAAACACCAGAAGCCACACGAACAACATAAGCCATCGCCCAACCAGCGATCACGCTGTAATACGACAAGATCAAAAATCCAGCCACCACACCTAACCAACCTAACCACGACCAAAAAGGGCTCGCTTTGGCCTCTTTGGCTAAATCACGCATCGTATTAATGGGGCTTTTCCTTCCTCGGCGACCTAGCATCACCTCGGCCATCATAATGGGGAGCCCTATCAGCAAAATACACAGTAAATAAACGATAACAAACGCACCGCCACCATTTTCTCCGGCGATATAAGGAAATTTCCAGATATTTCCAAGGCCGACAGCCGACCCCGTTGCCGCCAAAATAAAGGTTAAACGCGATGTCCACTGTCCGTGTTGCGAGGTTTTTCTCATAAAGTGAAGGTCGTTATTATTATGTTTAATAAATTAACCTAACTTGGACATTTAACCAAGTTATTACCTCACTTTTATGGCGCTTAGCTGTGCGCTCGCTTAAAATGACCAGATGTCAGGAAAAAAGAAAAATCCAAGCGGCAACCATATCGCGTCCAATAAACGGGCAACCCACGACTACTTTATCGAGCAACGCTTCGAAGCGGGCTTAGTACTTGAAGGCTGGGAAGTAAAAAGCATCCGCGAAGGACGCGTACAGCTAGCCGAGAGCTATATCAGCGTTAAAAATGGTGAGGCCTGGTTGTGCAGCGCGCATATATCACCCTTATTGTCGGCGTCAACGCACATCAATCCCGAGCAAACTCGCTTGCGAAAATTATTATTGAACAGACGTGAACTGATTAAGCTGGTCGCCTTAGTTGAACGAAAAGGTTACACCATCGTTCCTCTATCGATGTATTGGGTTAAAGGTCGCGCAAAGCTTGAAATAGGCTCTGCCAAAGGCAAACAATTACACGACAAACGCGCCAGCGCGAAAGAAAAAGACTGGCAGCGAGAAAAACAGCGTTTTATGAAACACGCCGGCTAAAGCTCAACATCAATTACACACCCCTGAGACTTTACAGCCGCTAAAAACACTTAAACGCTTTACTATTTTGTGAACCTTTACTGCTGTATAGTATCGAACCATTACCAAAGGGGGCGACTTGGCTTCGACGTGGGTAGCAAAACCTTAGGTGCATGCCGAGCTTTCAGTAATCTCGTAAAACATCTGAAAAAATATAGTTGCAAACGATGACAACTACGCAATCGCTGCCTAAACACCAGTAGATTGCTGTCTGACTGGAGCCGTGCTTGTGCGTCCAGCGACCTTCGGGTCACTTCAGGCATCATATCTCACAAGATCGTAATGAAGCTTGTTCGGGGCAGACTTACTAAAACTTAACCGGAATCGTTATTGGTCTTCCTAGCCTATCGGGTAGCTAATAATTAAACTAAAAGTTATAGGATAAGCATGTAGAGCCGAGGGCGGAGTGCTTGCGGACGCGGGTTCAATTCCCGCCGCCTCCACCAAAAGATAGTCCAGTAAGGACTTATAAAGACCCATAAAGCCAATAGAAACAGGGTTTTGTGGGTTTTTTTATGCCTATAGCTTCCTATGAGCATCCATCAAATCCTAGGTTTTTAGTAACACTCGTAGTAACATCAAGACAAATACACAAACCCAGTGTTACTAAAAATGGCTAGAACAACAAAACCTCTCACCAATACAGAAGTTAAGCAAGCAAAGCCTAAAGACAAAGAATTCAACCTTTCTGATGGTGATGGACTGGCTTTAAAAGTTAAGCCAAGCGGGTCAAAATTATGGTTTTTCAATTACTTCCGTCCACATTCAAAAAAACGGGCTAATTTGAGCTTTGGCTCATTCCCTGAAACCTCACTGGCGCAAGCACGTGCAAAAAGATTAGATGCAAGGGAATTACTGGCTAACGAAATCGACCCGCAAGAACACCGTGACGAACAAAAACGTGTCAGTGGTATTGCTCACGCTAATACACTAGAACACATCACCTCAAAATGGCTGGAAGTTAAAAAAGGAAACATATCGACTGATCACGCTGAAGACACATGGCGCTCTTTAGAGCTTCATATTTTCCCTACTCTAGGAAATATCCCAATTCACAAAATAAGCGCCCTTAAAACGATTGAGGCTATCCAGCCTATTGCCGCCAAAGGCAGTTTGGAAACGGTGAAGCGCTTATGCCAAAGACTTAACGAAGTCATGGTGTATGCCGTCAATTCTGGAATGATTGATAGCAACCCTTTAGCAGGTATTAGCAAAGCATTTCAGAACCCTATCAAAAAACACCTGCCAACGCTAAAACCTGATGATTTGCCTTTGTTTATGGCAACACTGTCTAAAGCCAGCATTAAATTAACAACACGCTGCTTAATTGAATGGCAACTTCACACAATGGTACGACCAAGCGAAGCCGCTGGCTCACGCTGGGAAGAAATAGATTTAACCAACCAAATCTGGTCAATTCCCGCCGAACGCATGAAGAGTAAGAAAGCACACACCGTACCGCTTACCGATCAATCAATTTCATTGTTAGAACTCATAAAGCCAATAAGCAGAAATAGCGAATTCATTTTTCCATCGGACAGAGACCCAAGAAAACACACCAACTCACAAACCGCCAATACAGCCATTAAACGCATGGGGTTTGATAAACAGCTTGTCGCTCATGGTTTACGATCCATAGCCAGCACTACTTTAAATGAAGAAGGTTTTGACCCTGATGTTATCGAAGCCGCCCTAGCTCATACTGGAAAGAACGAAGTACGCAACGCCTACAACCGCACCGACTACTTAAACCGAAGAAAACCCGTTATGGCATGGTGGAGTGAATATATCGACAAAGCCTCTACTGGGAATATAAGCCTAAGCGGAAACAAAGGCTTCAGCCTTGTAAACAAGGGTTAGCTTTCCCTAAAAAGGTTATCTCTGACTATTCACCTCACGTGCAATAGCTTTAGCCATCATTTCCATATCAAATCCCTGATTTTCTTTGCTTCTAGGCTGCCCTAAACTCTTTAAAATTTCAGATTGTCTCGTTGACTGCACTTCACCATAACTAAAAAAGGTGGTTAGCACGCCCTCATGCCCCATGTTTTGACTCCACGCTTTGAATTCTTCTGGCGTCTGGCATAATTTTTCACCAAGTCCAACGAGCGTCTTACGGAAACTATGCGGATTAAAGTATGTTAGCCCTGCCCCTTCAAATGCCTCCTTAAATACTTTTCTGATTGGCGATGCTGTTTTCCAATGCTCTTTCTTTATATCGACTGCTTCAAACGTTTTATTTTTACCCTGCTTAACATCAGTACTTGGAAACAAAGGGTCATCATTGCCCCATAAACGCTCATCACGAAGGTAATTTACCCAATCGTGGATAATGTATAGAACCTCATCACCCACTTGGAAGAAATCAGACGCGAATGTCTTGCTGAATTTAGTCTTCACCTCCCTCGCATCATAAAAAACGCTACCGACCACAAGGTCAACATGTTTTAGCTTCAACGATGCAACTGCACTATCCCTTCCACCTGTTGCCAAAATGAATGCTATTAAGCACCTGTTTCGTTTTTCTAATGCCGTACCCGATGGCATAGAGTCAATAACATATTTAATCTGCTCTACCGTTGGTACAGGCTTGCTACGTTTTGCAGTTGCCACCCGAACATCATTCTCAGACAAATTAAAGTATTCAGCATCAGGGTAATAAATGCGCGATTTGTATCCAGCTTGCATAGACAACCATTGGAAAAAACTCTTCAACTGCCTAAGTGTAGAATTCAGCGTTGCTTTGCTCAACTTATCGCCCGTTATTTTATTATCCTGCTTAGCCAAGTGTTTTTTAAACCCTACTGCTTGTTCAAAGTGAAACGATTTGAAATCTCGAAACTTGGTGTAGCTTTCAAACCTATTTACCGCTTTTGCAATGGCATCAATCGTAGCTTCTTGTTGCTGCCTAGCTTCCTTCATAAATATTAAGTATTTACGTTTAATGCGCTCATTATTTGGGTTGTGTTTATTCATGTTTTAATCTCACTTATTAAAGTCACTGTTTAGGAGGGGTTTATTCATCTTGTTTATGTGGTTTAGTACTCACGGCAAACGAGATGTCTAATTTCTCCATAAGCGCCTCAACAGCCGTTAATTGAGCGAATTTATTTATCCCTCCCTCGCACACTGGGCATATTCCAATCAAACGTCCCCGCGTTTCAGTTTGCACCTCATAATCAGCCATTAAACCTGCAGGTGTTTGCGGCTTTCTACAACGAACGCAATACATCTCCCATGGTTGGCATTTTTGCTTGTGCTTGCTTTTCCTCTCCTGCATAAACGCGCGAAGAGAACCGCCTAAGATCAAGATAGGCTTTCTATCATCACAGACCGAAAGCCCCGCCTTCACCCAACTGCGTACCGTGTTTTTATGCACCCCAAACAAATCCGCCACTTCTTCAACCACGTAGCTTCGATGAATTTTTGCCTTATTGGGATTAAATGAATTCTTCACACTAATAACCCCGCATAGACATGAAAGGCTGAGGCATTACTTAGCCCCACGACTGGCTAAAATCTTGTCTTCTAACCAACAGTCAATATCTTCCTCCAGCCAACCGACAGCCCTACCTCCTAGAGAAATAGATCGTGGAAATTCACCTTTAGAAATTCTTAAATAAATAGAGCTACGAGAAAGCCCCGAACGTGCCTTAACGGCAGGAAGTCTTAAAATTACATTAGCCATGTTAACCTCTCCTAGAGCGTTGTAGAACATGGTCTAAAATTAGGTTATTTAACTGCTTGTCACACTCACCTGTCAGAAAGTATTTTCTTTGTCAGTTGTATCTTATTGATATTTCAATCTATTCTGAAAATGTCAGTCAAAACTTTTACTATAAGTTCAGCTTCTCGGGCGTTTACTTTCCCAGAGCTCTTCACCCAATCAAGTAAATTACCTGTCTTTTGTATCTTTCTACGAGCAACCCCCTTCTCCCATTCAGGATATTTCTCAATTGCACTTTTTGCAGCGCATTCAAGCTTTCTCCAATATTCACTTTCAATAACTTTGGGGGCCAAAGGGGATTGAGACATTTGTTCATCAATCACAATATTATGCTCTGCTTCAAACCTCTTACGTTCAACCTTAGTTATACGCAAGCTACTGCTATCAATACTATTCCTGAGCTTATACTCATTACCATCCTCATCAATGACCAATCGAAAAACTGGTGAACATTCTCCCCCTTCACCTAGCCTCCAAGCAGCAATAACTGCCTCTTTTGGTATTGAATAAAACCCATTTAAAGACAAGTCTTCAATATCAAATACATCAACGTATGCCGTTTCAATTTCACGAGAGGCTGTCACACCAGTTAAATCAACTTGCATGGTTAACATGTCTGACTCTAAGTAACTAATAATCCGCTCTTCGTCACACTTCCACCTTTCAGCGATTTCTGGAATGGTAAACGCATTAGGCTCAGGTAAATTAATTAACGCCAATGTATATCCTTATAACTATTAAAAAAAGAATTCAACTGGGACAAGCTATCGGTCAACTACGACGGTAATTATCTTCAAAGCGAATTGTAATCCCCCCATTTATAACCGAAGTTAAAAGTAGAGGTTAAGCTGCATTCAGTAATTGTCTGGGCGGTATGCCTCCAATCGCTGTATGCGGGCGTTCATTATTGTAAGACCAAAGCCACTTTGTTGCCAATAATTGAGCTTGCTCAATGGACTCAAACAGATGCAAATCCAACCATTCATGTCTGGCGGTTCGATTAAATCGCTCGATATACGCATTTTGAGTTGGCTTGCCTGGTTGAATATATAGCAAGGTAATTTGCTGTTTTATTGTCCAGTCTTTCAGAGTTTGACTGATATATTCTGGGCCATTATCACAACGTATTGCTAACGGCTTACCTCTCCATTCAATAATTTGTTCCAAGGAACGTATAACTCGAGAGCTTGGCAATGAAAGGTCTACATCAATACCCAGTCCTTCACGGTTAAAGTCATCAATCACATTAAAAGTACGAATGCTTCTGCCATCATTTAATGTGTCGCTCATGAAATCCATCGACCAAACCTGATTCATCGCCTCGGGGACACTCAGGGCTTCAGGTTTGTCGCGTTTGATACGGCGCCTAGGTTTGATTCTTAAATTCAATTCGAGCTCCCTGTAGATGCGATACACACGTTTATGGTTCCAGCCATAACCCTTGATGTTGCGAAGGTATAAAAAGCACAAGCCAAAGCCCCAGCGCTTATGTGTAATGCTTAACCTCAGCAGCCAATCAGCTATTTCAGCGTTTTCACTGGATAGTTTGGCTTGGTAGCGATAACAGGTTTCACTGATAGAAAATACCGCGCATGAAACCCTGATGGTAGCTTTGTATTGCGTAACAGCTCTTTGTGCCATCTCTCGTCTGTGAGATGGCTTTACCACTTTTTTTCAATGGCCTCCCTAGCAATCTCTGACTTGAGTTTTTCCTCGGCGTACATCTTTTTGAGTCGCCGGTTTTCATCTTCAAGCTCTTTCATTCGCTTCATCAGTGACGCGTCCATGCCACCAAACTTGGATCGCCATTTATAGAACGTCGCATTACTCATGCCGTGTTCACGGCATAGCTCAGGAACCGGTGTACCGGCCTCATTTTGTTTCAAGATCGACAGGATTTGACTGTCTGTGTAACGTGATTGCTTCATAGAAAACTCCTTTATTTCATTATAAGAATTTTCTACTTAAAACTCCCTTGGTTTTTTGGGGGGATTACAGAATAATGTCATCTTCACCAAGGTAACTGCCTGATTGAACCTCTATCATTTCAAGCTGGACGCGACCAGGATTGTGCAGACGATGCGTTGTCCCCAAAGGGATATACGTTGATTGGTTTTCGCTTAATAGCATCACCTTATCATCACAGGTAACTTCCGCTGTACCCGTAACAACTATCCAATGCTCTGCTCGGTGATGATGCATCTGTAACGATAATGAAGCACCGGCATTGACGGTAATACGTTTTACCTGAAATCGTTCGCCCACATCAATCGAATCATAGTGCCCCCAAGGGCGATAACATAAGCGGTGATTTTCTGCCTCAGTGCGGTTGTCATTCGTTAGACGGCTAACGATATGCTTAACGTTATGCGCACTGTCTTTACTCGCTACCATGACGGCATCTGCTGTTTCTACGACGACAATGTTATCCAACCCTAAGACAGTCACCAAGCGATGTTCGCTATGTACATAGGAGTTTTGAACATTGTCTAGCATGACATCGCCTCGTAGCACATTACTGTCGCCATCTTGGTCGGCGCATTCCCATAACGAAGCCCAAGAACCCACATCGCTCCAACCATCATCTAATGGCACAACAACCGCTTTATCGGTGTGTTCCATTACAGCGTAATCAATTGAGTCAGACGGGCATGATTCAAAGGTCGCTTTATCCAAGCGAATAAAGTCTAAATCATTGGCGCTATTAGCAAGTGCTTCACGGCAATGTTTAAGGATAGCGGGTGAATGTTTTTCTAGTTCAGAAATCAATGTCGATGCCTTAAACATAAACATGCCGCTATTCCAGTAATACGTACCAGAGGCCATATATTGTTTAGCTGTTTCTAAATCCGGTTTTTCTACGAACGCTTTAACCTGACTGACAGCACCTTTTTCATCTGCTTAAATGTAGCCATATCCCGTATTAGCTGAGGTGGGTACGATACCAAACGTTAGAGCACTCATTTTCTAACCAGTCATTCCCTGTTACAACAGAACATAACAAATCCAATCTGCCATAACTCTCAACCGCTCTATATAGCGTTTTTGGGTCGCGGTTCAGAACAATATTAACAACGCCCAAAACCTTATCTTGTGTTTGCTCATCAAGCGATTCCCACGTTAGCATCCCTAATTGAACCACCCCTATCTGAAGCTTTCTTTCATTAGGCCCCAAACGTACTGTATTAATAAGTGCCGTCTGAAATTCCGCATCAATCTCTGACGCTCTGATTTTTGCCTTGGCAAGATCAAACCAGGTATATGGCCAAGTTGGTCTCTCATGTATTGATGCTCTGTAACGAATTAACGACTCAGTAAAGAGCTGTCTTCTTTCTTCATCATCTGCAGCAGCATAAGCTTTCCATTCAGAAAGGTGGCCGCCCAATTGCAGCAGGCTAGGGTCGTTTGGCACATAAGAGGCAGCAGTCTGATAAAACCGCTCCATTTTTAACAAGTCATCGCTCGCTGGGTCAACCTTCTGCTGATTCCAATAATGCATATGACTACTAAGTAAGAAGTCATTAAAGCCGCCAACCGTACGGTTAAAGGAAACCAGAATAAGCACTAACAATACCAGGAGTAACGGCGCTGCTGTCCACTTATATAGGCGACCGTCCATTATTAGGCCGACAGGCTTGAACTAATAATAGCTCTAGGGTTAGTGTCAACGAGTTTAAAGGCTGCCTCTTCACCGATTAATTCGGTGGCTGCATTCAGCCCGGCTTTCAATATCGGTGGTCGGTGTTCATAATTATGCGCATCGGTCGCTATCACGTGCGCCCAACCGGCATTTAGAATTTCATGAGAACGTTGTTGAGATTGCAAGCCAAAATGCCCAGCAATAGACCCAGCCGTTAACTGTAATAAGCAACCCATACGAACAAACGGTTCTATTTTATTTAATTGGCGAATCACATCTTTATTTCGCTCTGGGTGGGCAATCAGTGGACGTATATTACGCTGCAGAAGGTAATTAACCAGCTTATCACTACCTGGCAATATATGACCGTGCGGGAACTCTAAGAGTAGAATTTTATAACCATCTAGCTCGCCTAAAAACGGGATTTTATCCTGTTCAATTAAAGGGAGCATTTCCATCGATATTCTCACCTCCGCCGCCATCTCGACATGGAGATTAATACCTTCAATACGTAACTGCTCTTTAAATAAATTGAAAACTTTTTTTATCGACGCCTTATCATTTTCATAACGGCCCGGATGCACATGTGGCGTAACAACGGTATGGGTTATTCCATCTTCCACGGCCATACGAGCAAGCATCATTGACTCAGCCATTAACTCCGGCCCATCATCAATCCCAGGCAAAAAATGGCAATGCATATCAATCATAGAAGCAACGTATTAATTACTGACCCAACCCTGCCAGTTTATTCAGAATACCCATAAGAACCGTAGTAATCAGCACCGTAATAACTGCCTTTATCTTTTGCTTTCATATTATTAAGCACGCCACCAATTAGGTGCGCATCATGCTTAAGCAATCGCTTCACGCCTTCTTTAGCCGCTGCTATAGGCGTTTCATCGGCCTTAACTACATAAATGACACCACTGGCCAAGGACGATAATAACAAAGCATCACTCACTGCTAAAGCAGGCGCTGAGTCGATCACAATATGGTCGAACTTAGTGGCAAGTCCATCAAGCCCCTTTGCAAAAAGTTTAGACGACAGTAGCTCTAGCGGATTAGGTGGAACCATGCCAGATGGCATAACATAAAGCTGATGCTCAGTATCACCTACACGATGAATGCAAGCCTCCAAGTCAGCCCCCTCGGCAATAAACTCAGACAAGCCTTTTGATCCATCTTTCAGGCCCCAGGTTTTTGCAACTGTTGGACGCCTCATATCTGCATCAATGAGTAACACGCGATTCAGTTCTGACATCGAAGAAGCCAAGTTCATCGACACCGTACTTTTTCCTTCACCTGGAACAGAAGATGTCACTACAATGATTTTATGCGGGTTATCTAAACCAGATAGAAGCACACCCGTCCTGATCGTTCTTATTGACTCAGTAAAGAAAGACCTGGGGTTCTGCTGACTGTACTTTAAGGGTGAAATCGCCGTACCTTCATGTGAGCTCTTTTTCAAATCTAACAACGGCAGTAGCCCAAGAATAGGCAACCCCAGTTTTTCTTCAAGATCCGATCCTTTCTTTAAGGTGCTATCTAAATGCTCTAACAAAAAGGCCAACAACACGCCAATGAACAAGCCCATAAAAGCGGCAATAATAACTATCAACCTCTTCTTAGGCTTAACCGGACTAACTGTTGCAACAGCAGGGTCGGATAAGCGCGCGTGCGTTTTATCGAGACCCGATGTCTCATTTGTTTCTTTAAACCGATTCAGGAACAACTTATAAATTTGGCGATTAGAATCAACTTCCCTTTCAAGCACGCCTAACTGATAACCCTTACGGTTGATGACTTGCATTTCACCCTTAGTACTATTAATCGAATTGGTAAGAGAACCCTTCTTAGCTCTTGCTACTTGATATGATTTCTCTATACCGCTAATGATCTGATTAACCCTTGTCTTAACAGCTTTTTTGGCATCCTCCAACTCAGCTTTAGCCTGCTGCATTTTAGGGTGTTTTTTCCCATACCTCTTGGCAAACGATTCAAGTTGCCTTGAAGCCGTTGACTGCTGCTCACTCAAAGAAGAAACCAAACTATCTTCTAAAACAACCGGCAGTGAAAGCAAACTGTTAATAGATTTGTCTTTTAAAGAGCGAATTTGGGTAAGTGCCGCATGGGCAATAGCTAGATCTTGCTTTGCAAGTGATAACTGAGAGCCCAAGTCGCTCAACTGCTGCACCGTTATTGTTGTGACAGCGCCATCAACATCAATTAACTTCTCACTCTCGCGATAAAACTGTAACTTCTCTTCTGAGTCTCTAAGGTTATCTTTTAAAACTGATAAGCGCTCGGTTAGCCATGTGGTAGCCATACCCGTCATCTGCATACGAGAATCCAAATCATTCTCGATATACTGTTGCGCTATCGTATTAGCTATACGCGCGGCTAGAAGCCGGTCATTGGCTTCAAAACCAATATTAACAAGGTGACTTTTTCTAACAGGCTCGATGGACAACCTACCTCGAAAGCTTTCTATTAACCCAGCCCTTCTCACCTCTTCTTCAGCTTCAGTCGAGGCTTCTTTAACCGTTGGTAATAATTCACTAATCCAACGTTTAACCGCAAACTTGAAACCAGCCTCATCAGGTAAAAACTCTGGGTGCTGACCAAGACTTAGCTTATCAATCACTTTCTCAATTAAAACCCTCGAATAAAGAATGGAATATTGCGTTGTATAATAGTCAGTATCGTTAATCCCTACGCCATATACTTCTTCAATTGAAACAACGTTACTGGAGTTAGGTTCAATCAATAAGGTAGCCGTAGATTTATATATAGGCGTCATAGAAAAAACCACCAATATACTAACCAGCGCAAACAGTATAGCTAAGCCAATAATTTTGTATTGATGGGTTTTTAAAACCCGCCAATATTCCCTTAAATCGATAATTTCTTCATCCATAAAGTCTTGACGCTGATCAGCCTGTTTAAGTAAGTTTTGCATAAATTTAGAAGAAACTACGTTCTACAGTAATGGTATCGCCCGGGTTAACTAAACCTTCCAAGGCAATGGGTTCAGGCTGAGCATTGTCTTGCCCACCACGTATCACGAAGATTCTTTTCTTATTGGCACGCTCATCAAAACCGCCGGCCAAGGAAATCGCCTTTCTCACTGTCATGCCTGGTTCAAACGCAAATCCCCCAGGTTTGTCGACTTTACCATTCACAAAAAATTTACGATGCATTGCAACCGACACCGTCACGTCAGGATCGATAAGGTAGTCGCCGTTAAGGTGATCAGTAATAAATCGGTCTAATTCGCTAACAGTCATATTGTTAACGTTAATATCGCCAAGAAAGGGGTATGAGATAGCGCCCGATTCGCTAATAAGCACGTCTACATACAGTTCATCTTCACCAGTTACCTGGATTTTAATTTGATCCCCGGGACCAAGGCGGTAGTGTTTCAACGAGTCGGCTAAAACTATAGAAGAACAAAAAGCGGCAACACAAATACAAACAACAAGACTTAACTTCATCAATAACACTCTGGTTAAAGGTTAACTTTAAAAGCGACGTTATACACCGTGTTCTCATAATCGAACCCTAGTGCATTGCTTTCTCTTTCCTCATAAAGCACGCCTGTACTTATCAACAGCCAAGGCGAATACTGGTAGTCAAAGTTCAATATGATTGAATTAACATCTTCTTCACGATCACTATCACCGTACTCGTGTATTTTATTTTCAATAACAATGTGGGTGCCTATATGGTCGTACCAATCATGTCGCCAATCCAAAGAGGTTGTTTGCGCATCAATAAATGACCCCGTGCCCTCGCCCTCTGAAAAACCTTTAGACGTTCTTAACGTAAAGACTGAATAACTCAGTGGAGACCAATCAACACCAACTTCCCAAGCGGGTTCAGTTGTATCCGTACGCGCAGCATTAGAAAACTCTTTTTTACCCATACCCAGCTTTAAAAAGCCTGTTGTTTGATACGTTGCTTCCCATTCCAGGCCAACCATCGCACGATACTCTTTACTGTCAGCTGTCGCCGTATCATAGTTAAAATCACCATACGAGCCTTCAATCAGAATTGAAGTAGCCGGGGCCAGCATATAGGCTAAACCTGTCGTTATTCGGCTTGTTTTACGGTCTAAAAAGTTAGTGACAGACCTATGATTATCATATTCCTTATCTTCAAGGCTAATATCAATCTCAAGTCGAGCTGCTCCTTCAACACGCGTACCGTATTCAAAATCAGCTAAGCCAATAACTTGGTGAAATTCATGCGGAGAATTAAAATCAAATACAGCCAACCCGTCTTGCAACCCAAAGCCTCGATCATCGTGGCCATCAATACGCGCCAAAGAGGCACCAAACTTAACCCGTTCAGATGGAAAAATTTCAGTACCCAGCTTCACTCTTGAATCGAGGTAATTATCTGAGGATGTAGCCCTATAAAAGCCCTTCTCAATTCCAACATCTAGCGTTGATAAGGAAAAGTCACCTTCGTAGGCCAAACGGGCACGTGGGCTAACCGTCGTAATTAAGGAGCTCTTTTTATCACGATCTTGCAGGAATACATTGTCGTTATAAACTTCACTAACGGAAATCCCAGGTATCAAGAAAAAATCACCTAATTGAAAGAAATCCGGATCTTGTCGTTCAACAGCGAAACTAGAGGTAGCAATTAACGAAACCAGTATTGAATTTATTATTTTGATCATATTATTATTGTTAAAAATAGAATTAAATTATCTGCGTAACTATCTAAAATACAATAGATTTTACATTTTAATCTAAATAAAAGAAGTTACCAGTGCCTTTTGTTTTTAATATGCATTCTTAGACGTAAAGCCCTTGAAAATCGTCAAAAATATAATTTTTATGTCTAACCAATTCGACCAATTGCTTATATACCAATGATCGCAATCGATACGCCCTTCCATCTTATCCAATGTATCTGTCTCACCCCGCCAACCATTTATCTGAGCCCAGCCTGTAATGCCTGGCTTAACGGCATGGCGCATCATATAGCCACGTATTTTTTTACGGTACAACTCATTATGCGCAACCGCATGAGGCCTTGGACCTACAATCGACATATCACCCCTTAAGACATTAATAAATTGAGGCAACTCGTCCAATGATGTTCGGCGTAAAAAACTGCCTAAGGGCGTAATTCGGCAATCACCTTTAGTCGCTTGCGTTACCTCAGCACCGTTATCTTCACAGGTCATACTACGGAACTTCCATACAGAAATATCGTCCCCAGCAACACCATAACGACGCTGTTTAAAAATGATTGGCCCGAGTGAGGTTGTTTTTACTGCAATAGAAATAGCCAGCAAAACAGGGGAAATTACCGTCAAAATAATAGTGGACAAAACAATATCCTGTGCGCGTTTTACAAAAGCATCCGCACCGTTAAATGGCGTTTCAAACACACTAACCATAGGGTGACCTGCCAAATCACTCCACGCCCCATTGAATAATTGATAAGTATAAATGTCTGGGAGTATATAGACCGACGCAGTCGTATCAGCCAACTCATCTATGAGTTGTTTGATTCGTACCTCCGCCAACATAGGCAAGGTAATATAAACAATGTCTATCTTGCCCTCTTTTGCTTTATTAACAAGGTCATCGCTTCGACCTACAATCAAATCAATTGAATCGCCTCTATCCTTAGACCTATCATCGTAAAGACCTTCAATATACATTCCCAATGATGGCGTTGCCTTTATATGACGAATCACTAAGCTTGAAAGGTTATTTGCACCGACTAAAGCCACTTGCCTTGAATTAAAGCCCTGGCTTCTAAAGTGATTAAGAATGACCTTAAATACAGAACGCCATAGTAGAAGTAAAACCGGCACCAACAAAAACCAACTAGTAAGAAGTACCCTCGAAAACTCACCGGTCACCTTTGTTAAATAACCAATTATCATCAAGCAAATTGCACAGACGAACCATACCAGCAACACACGCTGCAAGAGCAACGAGAAAGCAACACCACGCCATGACTGGTATAGCCTTGAAGATTCGGCTGTAAAAATAAAGACTAAAGAGGCAACTAACCCAAGCAAACTATAGTTCGGAACCCATTGAATGTTACCAGCGTAAATTGATAGCACATACAACGATAGATAAACTATAACAATATCTAGTAGCTTAAACAGTAGCGACAAATGATGTAATTCGCGAATTAGCCCTCTACTACTATTTGCTTTCAAAATTAACCCCTTATACCGTTTAATAAATCCATTTAATTAGGGATTGAAAAATCACTAACATTTTTATTGTGACTACAAGTATAGGGGACTTTAGAAAAAGTGTTATTGTACGATGGTACTAGAAAGAGCAGTTTTGATCTGAATCAAATGAAGCGGTCTAAAAGAGACATCGCTTTATTTTGTCAACATCCATCTGGTTTCTTATTTGTTTCTTCTAGCGTCCCCAACCAGGGCAACGAAAGAAGCACCATAAACAACAACGCATTCGCGGGCATCTGTAAATTAAAATCAACCGTTGAATGAATCATAATAGCCAACACACCCATAAAAGCCGAAAACCCCATACCTCTATATAAAGACCGTGTACCACTCCTCATCATCTTTAAGGCCATCTTCATCGTTAGCAAAACCAGTAATCCAAGAATTGACAACCCAAGCAACCCCGTCTCTACCGCAAATTGAATAAAATCGTTATGAGCATAATCGTAATCTAAATCAATATCTGGCCCACGGTATTGTGGAAAAACATGTTCGAACGTACCGCCACCACTACCCATAAACTTATAATCATTAAGATATACCAGGCTGTCACGAACCACTTCATCCCTTGACTCTTTCGCCACCGACGTTCCTTCGAGACGGTCAACTACTTTTTCAATACCAAACCAGGCACCAACAATAGCCAGGTCTATAACAAACAGCGTTATTAATAAAAACAAAACGCCACCTTTAGGTTTCTTTTGTTCTAGCAGTAACCAGAGTAAGCCACTCACTAATAAACTGATAAAAAATGCAGCATTCCCCATTCGCGAATGCGTTAACACTAAACCCACCACCATAACCGCCAACAATACCCTTAACTGCATTTTATGGCTCAACACCCATTCAACAAAGTGGCGCACCTTCTGTTTTACCGTTACTGCGTTCATGCGTTGTAAATCAGCCAGCAATAGACCAACACCTATCGCTAGCGACATTTCTAAATAACCGGCCAGGCTATTACGGTTAACAAATGTTCCTGTTGCTACACCCGTGTAATATTCTTTTTCAACAAAGAACCCAAACTCCATACCAGACATTGTCATCAACCCGCCATAAAAGGCCTGAAACGATCCCGACAAAACAACAACCCAGGCCAGTATTCTCAACCTTTTTCGGCTTCTTAATAACAGCAATGACAAAATAAAAAACACCACTAACGCGGTACTTCTTAACAGAAAATCACCCGTTACAGATGGCGAAACTGTTGTAGAAAAGAGTAGTTGGGAGGCTAATAAACCTAACCACAATAACAATAAACTAAGCGGCAAAAATGATTGGCGAAAAGCCTTACTCAGACTTAATTGCCCACGCACAAATCTAAACAGCCACCAAAAAGCAAGCGCGAAAACACAAAGCCCCAACAGCGACCAGAACAACGGGCGGTTACTAGCTAAAGGTAATGGCGACCAGAGCAATACAGCTAAATAGACGTAAAATATCCCTCTATCAGCATCACCTTTTTTAAAATCGTTACGCATAAAAAAACATTGCCAGGTTAACCCCAGCAATGTTTATTTTAAATAATAGCTTAATTAAGTTGGAGAAGGACCAGGTTTTTGGTCGCTTTTACCTGTATTAATGACATCACCGTTTGGCTTAGTTATAACACCGTCAACCTTCTCAGGCTTTCCTTTGTCTTCTGACGGAGCTGCCATCGAAGAAGTTGAAAAAAACACTGTCATTAAAAGCATTGCTAATAGAATTGCTGTTTTCTTACCCATTTTATCGCTCCCTGTACTATGTACTCTCTCCGGATAGAAGAGAAAAAATTTTTTACATAATACCTTTAAATTAATAACCCTGTCAAGAAAGCAAGCCCTAACATCAAAGCAAGCCATTAGGTTATTCTAGATTTAAGCTATTTTCGCTTACTAATCATGCAAAGCTTAAACACCGCCAGGGCCAGCAAGACTCCAGCAGCGTTAGCATAAGCATCTTCCACACTAAAAATACGCAAAGGACGAAGCGCACCTTGTAAATATTCCAACAAAAAAGCCAACAGTAAAAACGATAGCCAAAAAGTCACTTTAGACAATGAGGAAAGCGCCAACCGACCCGTTAACGACAATGCCAAAAACGCAATAACATGCCCCACCTTATCAGAGTGTTCAAAAATCATTTCAGGCGGCGCTGGGCGAAATATTGCGTACAACACCGCTGTACTGACAAATAGAAAAGCCACCCACCGATATAAAACACTTTGCTGCGGTTTATTCATCTTTCAGACTTAACATCCGTTATTTCAACAAACCTAATATTGCCTTAGTTTTTTCTTCCATCAATGAAACATCGCCTTTGGATTCAACATTCAAACGAACAACCGGTTCGGTATTTGACCGCCTTAAGTTAAAGCGCCAGCTATCAAACTCAAGGCCAATGCCGTCTGTTTGATCAATATGATTCGCCTGCGCTTTAAAAGCCTCTAGAACACGTTTTATTGATGCATCTGGGTCAGCCAGTTTGCTATTAATTTCGCCCGATGAGGGGAATGCCGCAATCCTTTCTGAAACCAGTTCGGATAGTTTCTTGTTTTTTGCGCTCAATAAACCAATAACAAGTAACCAAGGAATCATGCCGCTGTCGCAGTAAGCAAAATCTCTGAAGTAGTGATGCGCGCTCATCTCCCCGCCGTAAACAGCATCTTCTTTTCGCATCCGTTCTTTGATGAACGCATGACCTGTTTTACTCATAACAGGTGTTCCGCCAGCCCCTTCAACAATATCAATAGTGTTCCATGTTAAACGAGGGTCGTAAATAATTTTAGCACCTGGGTTCGTTGCCAAAAAAGCCGCTGCCAACAACCCAACAATGTAATAACCTTCGATGAAGGCGCCTGTTTCATCAAACAAGAAACAACGGTCAAAATCACCATCCCAGGCAATACCCATATCAGCGCCGTGCGTTTTAACAGCATCAGCCGTTGCCGGACGATTTTCAATTAACAAAGGATTAGGAATCCCATTTGGAAAACTACCATCGGCCTGATGGTGAACCTTAATAAACTCAATAGGAATAGCCGCTTCCTGCAATCGCTGCTCAATCGCATCAATAACATGCCCTGCAGCACCATTACCGGCATTAACAACCAGTTTAAGCGGTTTCAGCTTATCGAGTTCAACGTAACCTAGAAGGTGCTCTACATAAGCTCCCTGTGTGGAAGCTACCTCTAATTGTCCTTTTTGTAATGGGTCAACCGCTGCAAAGTTGTTTTCTTCTGCTAAACGCTTAATTTCATCTAAGCCGGTATCACCACTAATCGGTTTTGAGTCTTCACGAACGAGCTTCATGCCGTTATAGTCAATAGGGTTATGACTAGCCGTCACCTCTACACCACCATCGACACCCAGGTATTTAGTTGCGAAGTAGATCTCCTCTGTGCCCACCATACCGATATCCAGCACATCAATACCGCTATCCATCAAGCCATTCGATAACGCCGCCTTTAGGTTAGCGCTCGTTTTACGCATATCGCCACCAACAACAACTTTTTTAGCGTTTAAAAACTGACCAAATGCGCGCCCAATTCGATAAGCTATTTCTTCATTAAGTTCTTCGCCCAATTGACCGCGAATATCGTAGGCTTTAAAGCAGGTTAGTTTTTTTGTCATTATTTTAATCTTCAGTAATACTTATTGTGTTTGTCTAAGCTCTGGTTTCATACCAAGGCGTTACTGCAATATCTCACTCTCGTTTTGTTTCGTTCCTGCGGACTTTTGGTTTTTCAAACCCAACTGTACTCGTCAGCTAATGACGCCAATTCCTCTAGTTAAGATTAAAACCCCACACCCTAACCCTGTTTTCTTTAATTCGCACAATTTATTGACTACCCCTTACCCTCTAGCCATTGACTATATAGGTGCCAACTCATAACTCGTACTACGACCCCCAGCACCTGATTTTAATAAAACGCCGTGGTTAAGCAAACCCGTAATATCACGTAGTGCTGTATCAGGCGAGCACTTGGCAATGCGCCCCCACTTACTACTATTAAGCTTCCCTTCAAAACCATCCAGCAAACTATTAAGCAGTTTGATTTGTCGTTCATTCATCGGAATATCTGCCCAATGCTGCCAATATTGTGCTTTCGTCAACACCACGGATAAAGTCACATTAGCGCCTTGTATCGCACGTAGCAAACACCCCAAAAACCACTCTAACCAACCCGTTACATCCAGAGCGTTTTTTTGAGCCCATTCAAGTCTATCGTAATAATCTTTTCTATCTCGCTGAATCTGTGCAGACAAACTATAAAAACGCTGTTTTGATTGCTCTGCACGTGCCAATGCCACATCAGCAACCGCTCTTGATATGCGTCCATTCCCATCATCAAATGGGTGAATACTAACAAACCAGAGGTGAGCCAAACCCGCCTTAATCAGTGGATCAAGGTTATCCGAGCCATTAAACCAAGATAAAAATGCCGACACATAAGCGGCTATTTCATTAGCCGGTGGTGCTTCGTAATGCACCTTTTCTCGCCCAATAGGACCAGAAATAACCTGCATCGGCCCTAACTTATCATCACGCCACCCACCCACATTAATTCTAGTCATTCCACTATAGCCAGTGGGAAACAATGCTGCATGCCAACCAAACAAACGAGCCTCTGTGAGTTGTTGGTCAAAATTAGCCGTCGCATCCAGTACCATATCAACCATGCCGTCAACGTGCCGATCAACGGGTGCTAGCGCCCCTACATCAAGCCCCAAACGACGCGCAACCGATGATCGCACCGTTTCGTGATTCAAGTGGTCACCCTCTATTTCACTCGTTTTAATAACTTCTTCTGTCAGCACCTGTAAAGCTGCTTGGTTACGTAAACTAAGTCCAACATTATGCATGCGGCCCACGAGATGCCCCTGAGCATAGTGAACGTCTGCTAATAAACCAGAAAGGCTGTCAACATCGTAATGCCAACGGGGCCAATCCGCATGTTGCCAAATATATTTACCGTCATTCATGCGGAGATTATCGGGCGTATTCTCCGCATAGTCAAATAACTAACCACAAATATACGAGTGACACTCGTATTGAAACCCAACAAAACTCGTCCACTAATGGCACCTATTTCTCTAATTAAACCCAAAAACCACACTTTAGTTCTGTTTCTTTAATTCGCGCCCATATTTATCTTCAAAGCGCACAATATCGTCTTCACCCAAATAACTGCCTGACTGCACTTCAATCATTTCCAGCGGAATAACGCCTCTATTTTCAAGACTATGAACAGTTCCAAGCGGAATATACGTCGATTCATTTTCTGAGACGATAAATTGTTCATCACCGCGTGTTACCTGCGCTGTCCCTTTAACCACAATCCAATGTTCAGCGCGATGATGATGCATTTGCAAAGACAGCTTCCCGCCTGGCTTAACAACAATCCGTTTTGCTTGGTGTCGTTCGCCATTATCAATTGAATCGTAATGCCCCCACGGACGGTAAACTTTCCTATGTACATCGCACTCGCTTCTTTTCTTCGCCTTGAGCTGCGCCACAATTTCTTTTACTTCTTGCACCCTGTCTCTAGGAGCAACCATGATGGCATCATCACTTTCTATAATAACTAAATCGCTAACGCCAATGGTCGCAATAAGCTTTTTATCCGAGTGGATATAAGAATTTTTGGTGTCATGCGTTAATACATCACCTTTTAGCGCATTGCCATTAGAATCCTTTTCTGCAATCTCCCAGAGCGCAGCCCACGAACCCACATCGTTCCAATCTGCATCTAATGGAATAACCACTGCACTATCTGTTTTTTCCATCACCGCGTAATCAATAGAATCTGCTGGACACGCTTCAAATGCTGCACGATCAACACGCGTAAAATCAGCATCCTCTTTGGCATTGATATAGGCTTTTTTACAAGCGGCTAACATCTGTGGATTAAACTTTTCAAGCTCATCAAGGTAACGAGATGCTTTAAAAACAAACATACCGCTATTCCAATAATAATCGCCACTATCGAGATACTCAGTAGCAGTTGCTAAATCAGGTTTTTCGACAAAACGGTTTACTTTATAGGAAGTGGCATCACTTGCTTCTTTTTTAGCCTGAATATAACCATAACCAGTTTCTGGGCCACTTGGAACAATACCAAAAGTAACCAGGTGATCTTTTTCCGCTTCACAAATCGCCTGTTCAACAACCGAGTGAAAGACAGCAATGTTTTCGATCACATGATCAGCAGGCAAGATGAGCAAAATTTCATCCGGGTCAACCGCTAAGGCAGCCAAAGCAACGGCTGGTGCAGTGTTACGCCCTACCGGCTCTAACATTATCGCCTGCGGTTTTGTATCAATTTCTCTCAGCTGCTCTGCCACCATAAAACGGTGCGCTTCATTACAAATAACAAGCGGGGCACTCATGCCACTAATACCACGCAATCGCAATAACGTTTCTTGAAGCATTGTATTGTCGGACGTAAGCGGTAAAAACTGTTTAGGGTAAGCACCACGCGATAACGGCCACAATCTTGTGCCGGAACCACCCGAAAGAATAACTGGTTTCATTCATTAACTCCTGTAGTACACCTATCCATTATAAAAACTAAACTAATTTAAAGAAGAACGCCTAATTAGCCACGGTAATCACCTTGATGATCAAGAAACCACTGATACGTACTAGCAAGCCCTTTTTGTAATTTAATCTGATAACGCCAACCTAAATCAGCCAGCCGATCAACATTCATCAACTTACGCATCGTTCCGTCTGGCTTACTAACATCAAAAGCCAGCTTGCCTTCAAAACCAACCACACTTGCCATCGTTTCAGCTAGCTCACGAATGGTGCAATCAACACCTGTGCCTACATTAATATGCGACAACATTGGCTGTGTATGCGCTTGATACGTTTCACCCTCAAGGTTCATTGCAAACACACTGGCTGCAGCCATATCGTCAACGTGCAAGAACTCACGCATCGGTTTACCCGTACCCCATACAACCACTTCAGCATCGCCAGCTAGTTTCGCCTCATGAAAGCGGCGCATCATCGCAGGAATAACATGAGAGTTTTCAGGGTGAAAGTTATCATTCTCGCCGTATAAATTGGTTGGCATCACTGAACGGTAATCAACCCCATATTGGCGATTATAAGACTCACACAGCTTAATACCCGCTATTTTAGCCACCGCGTAAGGTTCGTTAGTTTGCTCCAGCACACCGGTCATTAAGGCTGACTCCGCCATCGGTTGCTCAGCTTGCTTTGGGTAAATACAAGACGAACCTAAAAACAATAGTTTATTAACACCCGCTACATAAGCTTGATGAATAATATTCGCCTCAACCATCAAGTTTTCATAAATAAACTCAGCCGGGTATTCATTATTTGCATGAATACCGCCTACCTTCGCCGCAGCCAAATATACTTGGTCAATCTTTTCATGCTGAAAGAAATCCGTAACAGCTGCTTGAGACAATAGATCAAGCTCATCACGCCGACGAGTTACTATCTCCACATTCGTATCTGATTCAAGTTGTCGCACAATGGCTGAACCAACCATGCCACGGTGTCCCGCAACAAATATTCGTTTTTTAATCATCGTCACTTAGCTCTCCACCGAAATAGACACATCATGCCCATGCGATTTTAACAACGCATGTCGCTTGGCAATGTCCAAATCATTCGCTACCATTTCAGCGCACATTTGCTCAACAGTAATCTCAGGTGTCCAGCCAAGCTTTTCTTTTGCCTTTGCGGGGTTACCTAATAAGGTTTCAACTTCAGTTGGGCGGAAATAACGCGTATCAACCTTCACAATCACATCGCCTACCGTTAAATTCGGTGCTTTATCACCCGTAATAGCCGTAACCGTTGCCACTTCATCAACGCCTTCACCACTAAATGTCAGCTCAACACCCAATTCAGCCGCCGACAAACGTACAAACTCACGTACAGAAATTTGTTTACCCGTAGCAATAACAAAATCATCTGCCACGTCTTGCTGAAGCATCATCCACTGCATACGCACATAATCTTTCGCATGGCCCCAATCGCGCAGTGCATCCATATTCCCTAAAAACAGGCAATTCTCAAGCCCTTGTGAAATATTGCTCAAGGCACGGGTAATTTTACGGGTAACAAACGTCTCGCCACGGCGAGGTGACTCATGGTTAAACAAAATACCATTACAGGCATACATGCCATACGCCTCACGGTAATTCACCACAATCCAATAGGCGTACATTTTAGCTACCGCATAAGGCGAACGTGGGTAAAACGGCGTTGTTTCTGTTTGAGGCGTTTCCTGCACCAAACCATACAACTCAGAGGTGGATGCTTGATAAAAACGTGTTTTCTTCTCCAAGCCTAAAATACGAATGGCCTCAAGCAAACGAAGCGTACCCATTGCATCCGTATCAGCCGTATATTCAGGCGACTCAAACGAAACCGCAACATGACTTTGCGCCCCAAGGTTATACACTTCATCTGGCTGAACTAATTGCAAAATACGCGTTAAATTCGATGTATCCGTCAAGTCGCCATAATGCAAATGAAACATAGCATTATCAACATGCGGGTCTTGGTAAATATGATCTACCCGTTCGGTATTAAATGACGATGAACGACGCTTAATGCCGTGCACCTCATAGCCTTTTTCTAACAATAATTCGGCTAAATACGAACCATCTTGACCGGTAACTCCTGTAATTAATGCAACTTTATTACTCATATCTAAATCCCTTTACAACTTCAATTAAAATTTCTTTTAAGCAACCACTGCTGCATAAAATACCAAACAAACCTCGGGTTCTGTTTCAAATAACGCTTCCATAAGCGACCTGGTTCTGAACACAGGCGAAACAGCCATTCCAGCCCCATATTTTGCACCCAACGAGGCGCATGCTTCTTATTACCCGCAATAAAATCAAAAGCGGCACCTACACCTAGCATCACACAACTTAGTTTCTCTTTATGCTCTGCCATCCATATCTCTTGTTTTGGGCAGCCTATTCCCACGAATAGAACATCCACTTCAGCATCATTAATTTCAAATATAACATCAGCATCCTCGGCATCATTCAGGGGCCGGAACGGCGGAGAAAAAGAATATGAAATTTTAATATCAGAATATTCACCTAAAAGATTTGATTTGACCAAATCAAGTATGGCATCCGAACTCCCCCCATAAAAACCAATATTAAGAGACTTCTCGCCACTGGCCGCACACAGTGCATTCATAATATCCTGCCCACGTACTTGGGATGCACCCTCATGCCCAAGTAGCTTCTGCGCAATAGAAAGCGGCTTACCATCAGGAATCACTAAATCCGCCTTATTAACCACCGAACAGAAACTAGCTGAGTCAAATGACTCCATACACATATGTACATTGGCGACACAAACATAAGCGCCTTGATTAATATCAGCAAGTTGTAAAACCCGGTCAACCGCCAGCGGCAATGTCGTTACATCAACATCCATTGTTATGATTTTTGTTCTTTCCATGAATTCTAAAATTTAGCTTTTTTGTGAATCAATCGCTTGCTGATAAATACCTATCAACATGTCGTAGTTTTTGTCTGGAGTATACTTCTGCTCGTATACTTTTCGTGCATTAAGGCCCATTTGCAAACATTCTTCTGGGTGCTCATCCATCCAGCGTACTTTATCTGCCAAATCATTGGCGTTACCTGCTTCAAAATGCAGCCCTGTAACACCATCTTCTACAATTTCTGCCATACCCCCCAACCGCGATGCTACAACAGGCAAGCCTAGGGAAAACGCCTCAACCAATACCATCGGGAAACCTTCATACCATTCCGATGGCATGACTAGAAACGCAGCCTGACGCATTTCTTTTTGTACTGATTTTTTATCAAGCATTCCAAGAGCTTCAACGCCATTATCCGCTAGATCAGACAGCGTATTTTCCAACGGCCCAGAACCTGCAATACGCAAAGGCACATCAAGTTGTTTCCAAGCATTAAGTAATGTAGCCATTCCTTTTTCCTCGCTTAACCGGCCAACAAAAAGTGCTCCCGTTCTCATTTTATTAACATCATTGTCGGCTAATGGACTATCCTCCGTAAAATTGGGTTTTACGACAATCTTATTTGCTGGAAAGCCCGCCTCAATAAATTTATTTCGCGCAAACTCCGTTAGCGCAATAAAGCGATTAACCTTATGCTTCCATGTGCCCAATGCTCGGTGCTTCTCAACCATACGTGCCACGGCAAACGTGCCGATAACAGAGTCCTTATAACAGCCATGTAAAACAGATTGATAAGCAGAACCCGTCACACATTTCTCACAAATCTTCCCATCGCGCATCAGCAACGCACCTGGGCACATCGTGCGGTAATTGTGTAGTGTTTGCACAACCGGCACATTTGCTTCAAGACAAGCATCGTATATAGAAGGCGACAATAAAGGGAAAAAGTTATGTACATGAACCACATCGGGCTTGTGCTGAATAATTTGATCCGTCATCCATTGGCGCGATTGTTTTGAATAAGCAACATCCAAAAAGGCGTTAACCTTGGAACTAAAGGAGTTGATAGAATCATTTTTCTTTAGTATCAAAGTAACTTTGTGTCCATTGTCAGATAGCAGCTTTACTTCTGAGTCTAGGACGCTATCTTCACCACCGCGCTCTTTATAACTATTATGTATTAGTGCTAAATTAATCATGAATTTATTTTACTGTCACTAGAAAAAAAGAGAGATCAATTAATTCATCTCATGCTTTGTATTTAGTTCTTGTCCACACCTAAAAGTTAGCCCCATAAAAAACCAAAAAACACCAGAAGTAATAGGGCTTTCAATGACAACATTTAAGCTTGAAACTGCTATTAAAAAAGAAAAAACAGTGAGTATAGAAAAGGAGAATGCATCAATTTCTTTTAATTTCCTTGAAAATTGATTTAGTAATTCTATTAGAAGTAAAATTAACAATAGTAGTCCGACAACACCAAGCCTGGCAAGGACTCCTAAAAAAGAATTATGCGGAAAAAGGAAATATGGCAGTAGTTCAGTTTTCTGGTCGCTTTCAAAAACCAGTGGAATTTGTGACAGGTCAAATAACTGAGTTCCAAAACCGATTCCGATTCCATATGAGTCAATCATTCTGTTGATTGACAAATGCCAAAAATAAGTCCTTATTAAACTATTCGGGTCTTCAGCAAGAAGTGGAAAAAATCGATACAACGCAAGAGCACCAGCTGTCTCAGAAATAACGAAAAACTCATAATAATATATATATAAACCCGCTAGCAGAAGTATGGCAGAAGAAATTATTGTCCAAAATACGGTTGGACTTTTTAATATTACATATATAACACTTGCAACTAATATGGATATGATCCCGCTTCCGCCTCCATGTGACAATGTTAATAAAATAATGCAACCTAATATATATAAAAAACGAACTGGAATTTTGCCGCCTGTTACAAGCAACGGGTAAATATATAATACGGATAGTCTATAGACTAACCCTGGAATTGGTATAAATGATATTAAAGCAATTGATACTCTGAATACTTTTGCCGCTTTATAAAACCAATATTTAACTTCTTTATATAGAAATGCCGCTAAAAAAAAACAAAATATTGAATATATTATTGAAGTGTGTCGCATAAACGCATAAAAATCATCCATTGTAAACATAGATATCAATAATTGAATGCCCCCCCATAAAATCAACAAATATACAATTTTGACCGACCTTTGTTTTTTTACCTTTGAAAATAGAAATTTTCGAGCTGCAAACATGCCAAGAATAGATAGGATTTCATTAAAATAAAACGTTCTCTCGAAAAACTGTGGCTGTATTATTAACCCCAGTACAATGAACAATATAAATGTTTTCCCTTTTGAAGGACGGGATGAAAATTTAGCTGAATTCATTATCATCAACTTCAATTTGTTTTACGTCGATAGACGATAAAAAGTTGTAAAGGTTAATATTTTTACCTTTACTCTCTTTGGTGAAAATATTTACTGCAATACCGTCTTCCACCATGAATTTTGACGCATGAAGTGTTGTCGTGAAACTCCCGATTACGACTTTCGAAATGTTTGTTATGATGAATGCTTCTGCTGGATAATATGATGGAAGAAAATGGATATTTTGACTTGGGTGACTCTCGCCTTCAATTGGATGCTTTTTCATAAGCATTGACTGACTATGCTTTGCAGCAATATCTTTAGATATTTCTTGAAATTTCATCAAGAAATATCTATCCCTAGCTCCAGGGAGCAACACAAGTACCTTTTCTCCGGAAATTTTTTTCAAAACATCTGATTCTAAAAACATTTTTTTCAGTATATTTAATTTTTCACTGCATTTCTCAAATTGAAAAACTGGCTTAGCTCTATGTTCAACTCGAACATAACTCGGGTACAAATAATAGCCTGCATCTACAAAATCGCTAGTACCGAGTACTTCTATATATTCATACTTAATTACTGGTATTTTAGAAAAAACACGAAGCATTAATTTCTTTATATTAGAGCTTGATATTTTTGAATTGCTATATGCCGACGTACCATCTTCAATATAAAAAACATTGACAGGCTTTATTTTATTTAAAATAATCCATGTATGTATAGCTCGATCATTAAATAAAAAAATAGAACCTGTAGATTTTATATTTTCATTTTTAATAAGTACGTTTAAATAATTATTAAACTTAATTATCCCTTTTGAATTCTTATATTCAATGAAGGTTAGGTTATCAATGGTATTTAATTCTTCTTTAAAACCAGAAAATTTATTGTACTGATCTATAAAAATTATAATGTCTTGTTCATCCCTGTTTTTAAATATAAACGCAAGAAAGAAGTGATAGGGGGTGTAACATACAAATATTTTTTTCATCTTAATTCTATGGGTCTTGAAATTATTGCGTTTATGTTTAACTAATTATTTACCGTAGTTACAAACTTCCATCCGATAATATTAAATTTAACTGTTATCTCTCGTTACAAAAATATGATTTAAATATATTTATATCAAGTATTTTGTATGTGACTTATATCGGAACCTGAATACCATTGCTTCATTATTCCAATGATAATATGCGTAATAAGCAATGAAATCGCAATGCCACTCATTTCATACGCCTGGACTAGTGTCATGCTACAAACAATAAAAGTACAAAAACCAGCTATATGTGCATTAACAATGCTTCGATCATGCCCCATAGCGTAAAGCACGAAGTGAGGTATATGACTAATAACGAAAAAAACAGACGCCGCTAACAATATGAAGAAAACTGAAAGGTGATCAAGGTAAATTGGTTTGTCGATAAACTCCAGTACTGGGGTGATTAATAGACCCGCTGCGATTGCTAATACCGTAACGGCTATTAATGTTTGGCGGCTGAAATCACGCTTAGCCTTTTTAAATTCGACATATTCACCTTTTTTATAGAGAGAAACGAGTACGGGGTAGCGAAAGCTAAATACCGCAGCATCAACAAAGCCAATGATGCTAAAGCACACCCCCATATACAGCGTGTATACGCCTAGCATTTTAGCGCCTGAAATCATCTCAATAAAATATCTATCGAATGTAAATATCCCTCGAAGGGCTAGCGTTCCTACAAAAAATAATGCGGCAATTTTTAAACCTTGAAAAATCCAAGTCCAGTTTATGCTTGAAGTTAAAAAACCGCTCCAGGGTAATTTACGTAGTAGCCAAACAGCACTCAATATGGCCACACAATCAGCAACAATCCATAGCCAAAATACGATGCTTAAATTTACTGTAATGGAACCTGTTAAATAAGCGGTTACTAAAGCGTAACACCAGGCACCTGAGCGTATAAAGATACAGACACCGGCGGCTAAGGGTTTACCTATTATGATCAATAACCTATTTAATTCTTGCGATAAGTGCTCTACCGTAAGGAGAATATAAAAAATAAGTATGTATTTGACGGGCAGTAGATCGAAGACAAAGAGCAACCCAAGTAACGGAAATACTAACAAATAACTGCAGGTAAAAAGGGCTATCTGATCGCGCAACATGCTTGGCCATTCTTCCTGTTCTACATGCAACATCGCTCGACCGGCATAGGTGTAAAAATCAAGCCCTAATAGGTATAAAGCATACCCTACAGTAACGGTAAGCAAGCCATACAGCCCTAGCTCTTCTGGCGGCAAAATGCGCGCAAGAAAAAAGATCAGCAAGAATTTACCGACCATCCCTCCACCGCGCAAGCTTAGGTTAAAAAAACGTTGTATCATTACTATGCGTTTTTTCTAAGTGAAGAAAATAAGGATTTATTCTTCACTTACATTATTCCAGTTCAAAGCCGTTCCTTTAAAAGCGGATGCATTTACTTTTTTACCCATTACCTCTTTAAGATATTTAGGATGTAATCCATATCCAGGCCTTACAGAACGTACGTTTTTTTCTGTAATGACGTCACCTGCTTGCATATCCTCTACGATATAAAGGCTGCGTGAAAATTGACGGCTTTTTTTCTTTTTTTCGGACATGCTGTAATCCACTTTTCCCAGTAGTTTTTCAGCATCTCTGACCGCTGTTATCATCTCTGCAAACTCTTTTTTATCTAGGGAAAAATCTGCATCTGCACCGCCAATGGATTTATCTAAGATAAAGTGCTTTTCGATTACTTTTGCGCCTAATGTTGTTGCTACGATAGGGGCAGTTGCGCCTAATGTGTGATCAGAAAATCCACTGATAACGCCAAATGTTTCAGCTAGGTTTTTGATTGTAATTAGATTTGCATCTTCTAATGCTGCGGGATAAGCAGAGGTGCATTTTAGAAGAATAATGTCATTATTTCCTTCTGCTCTACAAATATCTACAGCATCTTGGATCTCGTCAATTGTTGCAATACCCGTTGAAATAATTATAGGTTTGCCTTTTGAAGCGGTATAGCTAATTAGCTCATAATCAGTAATTTCAAAGGATGCGATTTTATAGGCTGATGGGTTAAATTGTTCTAAAAAATCAACGGCCGTTTTATCAAAGGGCGATGAAAAAATATCAATACCTATTTCTCGCGCATAAGTGAATAATTCTTTGTGCCACTCCCAAGGCAGGTAAGCTTCTTTATAAAGGTCGTAAAGTTTTCTACCATCCCAAAGTGTTCCACCTTTGATAATAAAGTCTTCGTTATCACTATCAAGGGTCAATGTATCGGCTGTATAGGTTTGCAGCTTTATTGCATTAGCACCAATCACTTTAGCTGCTTTTATTGTTTCTTTAGCAATATCAATATCACCGCCATGATTAGCACTAAGCTCTGCAATGATGAAGGTACCTTCAGTGTTTAAATCAAATTCACCTATTTTCATTTTTTTAACTCCATAGATAGCACGCGCTTATTGTTTACTTCTTTTATTCCCTTATTTTCAAAACAAAATCTATCGTAAAGCTTAATAGCTGCTGCATTTTCTTCGAATACTTCAGATACCAATGTAATAACGTTTAATGTATTGAAAGCATAATCAATTATTGCTTCCATCAAAAAATTACCTACCCCTTTTAATACTGGATTTGAGTAAATCCCGAACTCGGTTGTTTTATGCCTATAATCTATATTAGTAAAGTCAATCACACCAATTGCATGGGCATTTTTCTTAACTAAAAAATAAGACCTATCTTTTTTTAGCTGTAAAGATTCTATATAGTTTAGATGAGACGTTAAGCTGATTTCTTCTTGATCAAACATCCATTGACGAATGCTTGGCTCATTTCGCCAATCTAAGACCATCTTTTTTTCCTCTATAGATAGTTCGAAAAAATTAACGAGTTCTATTTTTTCACTATCAAAAAGCACCTTAATCTTCCTTGTTAGATCAATTTCGTCGAAATTATCAATAACTAAAAAATTATTTTTAGCCAAATATTTATACATTTCATCTTGATTCCCGGCAGTCTTAATGGCAATAAATGGGGTATTCATATAAAACACTTCATTTGCTGTAACACTTGGCGTTACGATAGCAATATCAGCTTTATTTACTAAGCTTGCAACCTGATTAGTATTGACATGCAAAGTGATAATATCGGCCTTAGCTTTTACATACTCTTGTAATTCCTTCAAATATTGGTTGGCTGTCGTTGTTACAACATTTACATGTATATTAGAAAAGCTTTCTAATACTTTGAGAATTTCTATATTTAAATTTGAATGATCTGCCCCGCCCATTGCTATTAAAATATTTTTCGTTCCTTTATTAGGTGTTCTTTTCTTTGTCTTTTCAAGCCTAAATTCTTCTCTTAAAAGCGTGAAGTTTTTTCCACATCTAAGCTCGCAATTTTCTGGCACTAAGTTTTTGTATCTTAAGCTATCTGCGTATATATTATGATTTAGCAATATATCGCAATGGTGTTTTTCATAAGTATCATCCAGTACAAAAATTGTTACGCCAGTAGCCTCTTTCAACGCTTTCTCAAAACCATAATCGATACCGTAATGGTCAACTACAATTATATTTATAGCGAGTTTTTTAATAAGGTCGATAAGCTCTTCAATGTCATTCGATTTTAGAATTTCAAGCGTATAGTTTTTCTCTCCAATTTTATGATTTATATTGCCTGGGAGGCCTTGTGATGCAAAAAAAACATTATCGCCTTCAAATTGCTCGGCTAAAACAAGATCACGCATTATATGGCCAGTGCCCATATTCGATGACGAGTCTGCTCGAAAGAGGATATTTTGCATACTAATGATTACTTTCTTGAAATGATTTATACATCATTTCAGCACGCAACCAGTCTTCTTCTGTATCAATATCCTGTACTCGCCAATGAGGAATCAAAATAGGTTTTGAGTACTGATCGAAAATAAGTTTATCTTCCAGCCATGCATGAGGCCGCCCCCAATAAAACTGCCCCGCATCGTGCAAGGCTACGGGTAAATCCTGTGAACGTGTAGAAAAATGTTCTGGAAAAAACATTTCTATCCCACCTTCAGCTGTTTGTTTAAATGAACGAAAAATGGGTGCCGCAAAATCGGTGACGGTAAAGGCATAATCCCATGCACCAGAATCGAGTGCATCCCATCCGCGCTTTAGGTCTTCTTCCTGTATGAAGGGGGCTGTTGCATAAATACAGCAGACAGCCTTTATATCCAACCCTTGATCTAATGCCCATTGTATTGCATGTGCGATTACAGGCGTTGTTCCAGCATGATCGTTAGATAATTCTTCAGGGCGAATAAAAGGCACTTCTGCCCCCCATTTCTTTGCTACTTCGGCAATTTCATTATCATCCGTGGAAACAATAATTCGATCAAATAATCCTGAAGCCTTAGCGACTTCAATTGACCAAGCGATCATTGGTTTTCCATGAAAGAGCTTAATGTTTTTACGGGGGATTCTTTTACTTCCACCACGCGCGGGAATAACAGCAATTTTCATTTCGTTATCACTCGGTGTAATGTTTCAATGACTTTATCTTGCTGTGTTTCAGTCAGCCCTGGGAACATTGGTAAGCTAATAGCCTCAGAGTAATAATACTCAGCTTCTGGGCAGTAACCAGTTTCAAACCCTAATTGTTGATAATAAGGCTGAAGGTAAACGGGGATATAATGAAGATTAACCAAAATCCCTGCTTCACGAAGTTTTTCAAATACTTCTTTGTGTGTACAAGTCATTTCTTTTAGCTTTAATCGTATGACATAAAGATGCAGTCCAGAATAGCTATCAACATGCTGCCAAGGTGTTGTTAACGGTAAATCTGCTAACAGCTGATTATAGCGTTGAGCAATGACATGCCGTTTAGCAACAAAGGCTTTTAAACGCTGTATTTGACTTACGCCTAATGCCGCCTGTAAATCTGTCATGCGGTAGTTAAACCCTAATTCTATTTGTTGGTAGTACCATGACCCTTCAGATGCGTGCGTCATTTCGCTTTTTTCCCGCGTAATACCATGACTGCGAAGCCGGCCCATACGCTTAGCTAATGGCTCGCTGTTCGTTAGAGCCACTCCACCTTCACCAGTGGTTACAATTTTAACTGGGTGAAAGCTAAAAATAGTTATATCGCTGTATTCGCAATTGCCGATTGGATTATTTTTATATTTCCCACCTATCGCATGAGAAGCATCTTCAATAACTTTAAAACCGTATTGCTGACCCAATGCGTGAATGCTTGCCATATCGCAAGGTTGCCCACATAAATGTACGGGTATAACAACTTTAGGTAATGGTAAATTATTTGTTTTAGCATCAACAAGTTTCTGCTCAAGCTTCGTGGCACACAAATTATATGTATCTGGGTTTATGTCAACAAAGTCAACATCCGCTCCACAATATAAAGCGCAATTAGCTGAAGCTACAAAAGTAACGGGGGTAGTCCAAACAACATCACCTTTGCCAACCCCTAAGGCCAAGCAGGCAATATGTAACGCAGATGTTGCTGAATTTACCGCTACGGCATGTTCTACATTCACCGCAAGTTTTATAGCGTTTTCAAATGCGGGCACTTGAGGGCCTTGAGTCAAAAAATCAGACTTTAATACGCCTACTACTGCGTCAATATCATCTTGTGTTATTTCTTGTTTTCCGTATGGAATCATATTCTCACCTACTCTCTAACAACCTATACTGAAAAGCTAGGGTCAACATGATCTACTATTAATTGACGTAAGCTTTCAATTGTTTCCCACTCTGTATTAGTGCCAGAATTATATTTGAACCCGAATGGTACTTTTACTGCTTTATGGTGAGCGATGAAATCCTCTTCAGTATGCATAAATGAAACTGACGGTAAAATGGCATAATACTTACCAAGATCAATGGTATTTAAAGAATCTGTGTCTGTGATCATTTCTTCGTGAAGCTTTTCGCCCGGTCGAATACCCACTACTCGGGTTTTACACTCCGGTGCTATCGCTGTTGCAATGTCTGTGATTTTATAAGAAGGTATTTTTGGTACGAAAATTTCACCGCCTAAATGATGCTCTATCGCATACATCACCATATTTACGCCACCTTGAAGCGATATATTAAAACGAGTCATTTCTTCGTGTGTGATAGGTAAAACACCTTCTTTTTTCTTATCTAAAAAGAATGGGATTACTGAGCCACGCGAGCCCATGACATTGCCATATCGAACGGCACTAAACTTAATATCTTTAGAGCCACGTATATTATTAGCCGCTGCAAATAACTTATCTGATACTAATTTAGTTGCGCCATATAAATTAATAGGAGCACAAGCTTTATCCGTTGACAATGCAACCACATTTTTAACACCGCAAGATAATGCCGCATGAATAACATTTTCAGCACCATCAACATTCGTACGGATACATTCTGTAGGGTTATATTCAGCTGTATCAACTTGTTTGATTGCTGCCGCATGAATAATTACATCAACACCTTCACAAGCTTGAGTGATTCGAGCCCTATCACGAACATCGCCAATAAAAAAACGAAGTTGAGGAAAGTCATAGTCAGGATATTTTTGCTTTATGACTGATTGTTTTAATTCATCTCGAGAATAAATAATTATTTTTTTTACATCAGGGTAACGATCTAAAATCGTCTGGATGAATTTTTTTCCGAAAGAGCCGGTGCCACCTGTTATTAATACTGTTTTGTTATTTAACATTTTTTATCCCTGGATAATTTAAAATTCATAAGTTTTGTGAAATTACGAGGTCAGCTTGACTTGTTGAGCATCGAAAGCTCGATACCAACCTAAGAAAAAGAAAGAAATCTACGGGGGAAGAAACTGCAGGATCAGGCATTGCAATCACGCATCGATTGATGAGAGGATCAAGGGGTCAGCCAGCTTGATTTTAGCCCAATCGCATAAATAGAAATAATGCCTTGCTTTAGTTTTTCTATTTTGTCGGCATCTATATCGACACAACAAACGTGATGCCCTACTTCTGACAATACGGCTGCTTGTACTAAGCCTACATAGCCTATTCCAAATACTGTTACGTTCATTTGTTTTGCTCACTACTTAGGGCGAACGAGAAACATACCTGCATGTTGTGTATTACATCTACGAGGAATAAGTCTGTCACGAAAAGTAAGACTGTTTGGTTTAGCCTTTTTGAGCGGTTTCTTTGGGAAATTTTGATAGCAACGTCCTTGTTAAATCAGATTCTTTAGTTATTTTTTTTAGCCTGTGGGAAAAGTCATTATTCAACGCGCTTTTTGATTGTGGGTAAGTATAGTTGATTATTTGTTTGTTTTGATAATTCCAGAGGGCAATTTGATTTTTTGTTGATATGCGTGTTGGATATGAGAGTGCCAGCGAAGGCTTTCGTCTCTAGGCGATGTAAGTTCAGATGAATATGAGCGAGCCAATGCCCTTTAATTAATCCGTCCGTTATTTTAGGGGAGCCTCAAGTCTTGCAATCATGCATTTGTTGCTTTAAAAAATGAAGGGGATCGGTCTTGCCTTTTGCCTTCATTTCAACTTTAAGGGTTGCACCCCGAATGGCACTTAGCCATTTTTTTCAATAAGCTGGCCATCAACAAATTTATGCAGCACGCTAGAAACGAGGGTTTGATAAGGGATTCCTTCTCTAAGTGCTCTCGATTGCAATGAGCGAAGGTCTCTTGAGGAAAGTCGTATGTTTATACGTGCATCTTTTTTAAATGTTGCCTCAGCAATTGTTTGATGCTGTTCAATTTGTTTCTTTTTGCTTTTAGATTTTTTTAGTGTGCCATTATCAAAAGCATCAAGTATTTCTTGTTCTTCAGTGTCTAGTTTACTCATTAGGCTCACCTATATATTGTTTAGTTGCTTTACGACTTGGGATGATGGTTTTAAGGAATATTTCCTCATTGCTTTCAACGAAGGGAATTAAGTAAGCATAGTCTTCTACAGCTATGACGGATATTTTCTGCTTGGGGTAGCGCTCTTGATTAGGGTGGTCGTAAATATCAAGTTCGTTGCCTAACTGGATATTAAGCACTATTTCTTCGAAGCAAATACCTCTTTCTTGCTTTAAAAGTTCATTTTTATCAGAATTCCAAGTATATGTCTTCATTTGGTGAGACTAGCATAACGTGTGCCTTTTGTCATTATTTGACTGAATTAAAGCCGCCCCACCCAGGCGAACTAATACATGAGGCATACATTGAGCCGTTTAAGGACATCACCGGTAATAAAATAGCCGATAGCTTGGGCGTAGCTCACAGTACGTTTAACCGCATATTAAATGGTAAGTCCAATATTTCACCTGAAATGGCTGTAAGACTCTCTTGTGTTCTTGGTGGAACAGACCAAAGCTGGCTCAACTTACAGGCAAATTACGACTTAGGTAAAGCACGCTCGGTGGTTAAAACAAATAAACTAAGCCCTATTCACTTTGAACCGGCTGTTGCTTAACCATAATAAATTAAACGGGGTCTTCACCCCTCCATCATTATTTTCAGTATCTGCTTTGTTTTTTCTTGCATTAGGGCAACATCTGCTCGTGATTCTACATTTAACCGCACGACGGGTTCGGTATTGGACTGCCTTAAGTTAAAGCGCCAGTTATCAAACTCTAAGCCAATGCCGTCGGTTTCATCTATTTTATTCGCCTGTGCTTTGAAAGCATCTAACACTCGCTTTATTGAAGCATCTGGGTCTTTTAGTTTGCTGTTAATTTCACCTGATGATGGAAAGGCGGCGATTCTTTCGGCGACAAGTTCTGATAGCTTTTTCTTTTTTGAACTTAATAAGCCGATTACAAGCAACCAAGGGATCATGCCGCTATCGCAATAGGCGAAGTCTTTAAAGTAATGGTGCGCACTCATCTCGCCGCCGTACACTGCATCTTCTTTTCGCATGCGCTCTTTGATGAAGGCATGGCCTGTTTTACTCATAATGGGCGTGCCACCTGCTGATTCAACAATGTCGATGGTGTTCCATGTTAATCGCGGGTCGTAAATGATTTTTGCGCCAGGGTTGTTGACTAAAAAGGCATCGGCTAATAAGCCTACTATGTAGTAACCTTCTATAAATTCTCCAGTTTCATCAAACAAAAAGCATCGGTCAAAATCACCATCCCATGCTATTCCAAGGTCTGCTCCGTGTTCTTTTACTGCATTTGCTGTTGCTGGGCGGTTTTCAATTAATAAGGGATTGGGAATACCGTTTGGAAATGTGCCATCTGGCTCATGGTGAACTTTTATGAATTCAATTGGTATAGATGCGGCATTAAAACGTTTTTCAAGCTCATCTATTACATGGCCTGCTGCACCATTGCCTGCATTAACAACTATCTTTAATGGTCGCAGCTTTTTTAGGTCGACATAACCGAGTAGATGATTGATATAAGGCTCAAGTGTGGAAAGCTCCTGTGTACTGCCTCTTTTGCTGTAATCGACATCTGCGAAATTATTTTCTTCTGCAAGGCGTTGAATATCATTTAGGCCGGTATCGCCACTGATGGGTTTTGAGTCTTCGCGCACCAGTTTCATGCCGTTATAATCAATTGGGTTATGGCTGGCCGTTACTTCTACTCCGCCATCAACGCCTAAATACTTGGTGGCAAAGTAAATTTCTTCGGTGCCTACCATGCCAATATCAATAATATCGACTCCGGCATCTTTTAGCCCATTTGCAACTGCTTGTTTTAGTACCGGACTTGTTTCGCGTATATCACCGCCAACCACAATCTTTTTTGCTTTCAAGAACTCGCCAAACGCTCTACCAATTCGATAGGCAATATCTTCATTCAACTCTTCGCCCAGCTGACCTCTAATATCGTAGGCTTTAAAGCAGGTTAATTTATTTTCCATCACAATTCCTTTTGGTTACAGGTGAAAGCTCAGTGCTGTGTTGTTTTTCTTATCGACTGCGCATAAACAAGCTATCTCATAAAAACAAGTTGCGTACCTTATTCCCATATAGAGTATTTGGGCAACTGATATTAAGAAATGAATATTAAGTACACAAGCAACGCTGTCATCTTAGTATTCATTTCTGAATGACAAGTAGCCATAACCCAAACGCATCAAGTGCAAGATGGTTGGTATTTTTCTCGTGAACCTTCGGTGAATTTCATGTTTTAAACATCCTTGTTAGCGTACGTCTTGCTTGTCATGCCAGATACTCAACAATATCCATCCGCTGATGAGGTATTCCAATTATCTCGACCTGATTGTTTTTTAAGACATAGAAGATAAGATGCATTCCTTCAGGAAAGCAATAATATCCTTGCTTCACATCATCTCTTGGCTTACCTAACGAGGCATTATCAACCAACCATTCAAAGCGCCCAATTAGCGCTTCTAGGTACGTATCAGCTTGCGTTTTGCCCCATTCTTCATAAGTGTAAAGCCAAATAGATTCTAGGTCATCCTGCGCTAAAGACCTTAGGCGATAATGTATTGTCATTTAAGGTGTTTGCTATGCAACCCCGACATAAATTTTTTGCCATCAAAGTCATCGACTAACGGACTGTCTTCACCTGCTTGCAATTTATCTCTAAGCACCTGAAGTTTTGTTTCATCTTCTTCAAGTTTTCGTAGCCCAGCACGAACAACTTCACTGACTGACTGAAAACGACCCGCATTGATTTTTTCATGAACGAATTCATCAAAATGCTCGCCCAGTGTTACTGATGTATTTCTAGCCATGACTGCACCTCTATAAGCGTATGTATTAATTATTAATATAGCATACAGTGGTATATTAACAAATAACGAGAGCAGTTAGGTGTAGCGTAGATAACGAGTGATTTTGAGCGTTAGTAACACTGATAGTAACACTATTGCTTTCTTATATACCTATTTATGATATATATCAGTTAGTTAAAGCCGGAGTTCAATTCCCGCCGCCCCACCAAATAACAAACCCTAGCACTGAAAAGTGATAGGGTTTTTTATTGCCTCCAGTTTCTCTATTCGCCCTACTTCCCCTGGTTTCATTCTTTTGCTGTTGTTCAGTAAAGGCTTCAGCCATCTATTTATTAGCTTACGTTGCCTCTGTAATAAACGGATAATCTGTATACCCTTTACTGGTACCTGCATAGAAAGTTGCGGGATCCGGTTCATTTAATGCGGCATTGGTTTGAAATCTGTTTGGCAAATCTGGGTTTGCAATATAAAGCTGCCCAAAAGCAACCGCATCGGCTTCTTTTGCTTTTAATACCTCGCTTGCGGTTTCCTTTGTAAAGCCTTGATTTGCAATATAAATACCACCAAAGGCTGCTTTTAATTTAGGCGTAAACCAATCGTCGCCATCTGCTTCACGAGCGCAAATAAAAGCCAACTTGCGTTTGCCGAGTTCCCTTGCAACGTATGTAAATGTAGCCAGCAAATCGGAATCACCCATATCGTGCGCATCCGCTTTTGGTGCTAAGTGCATGCCCACTCTGTCCGCACCCCAGACGGAAATGACGGCATCTGCAACTTCCAACATGAACCTGGCGCGGTTTTCTAAACTGCCACCATAATGATCCGTTCTATGATTGGTACTATCCTGTAGGAACTGGTCTAGCAAATAGCCATTCGCGCCGTGAATTTCCACGCCGTCAAAGCCCGCTTTTTTGGCATTTTCAGCACCTTTGCGGAATTGTTCTATTATTTCCTGAATTTCACTCAACTCCAATGCACGTGGGATGACATAAGGTATTTGAGGACGAACTAAACTAACATTTCCCCTCAGTCGAATGGCACTGGGTGCAACTGGTTGTTTACCATCAAGAAACATCGGATCAGAAATTCGCCCTACGTGCCATAATTGCATGAGTATTCTGCCACCTGCTTTGTGCACAGCACCGGTAATTTTTCTCCAGCCTTCAACCTGTTCATCAGACCAAATACCCGGGGTATCCGCATAACCAACACCCATCGGCGCTACCGCAGTGGCTTCGCTTATAATTAATCCCGCCGAACTACGCTGGGTATAATATTCCTTCATTAAATCATTAGGAACACGACTACTGCCCGAACGGCTTCGGGTAAGAGGCGACATTATGATACGGTTAGGCAGATCAAGTGCGCCGATTTTTATTGGGTCAAATAAGCTAGTCAAGATTCTTCTCCTTAAATTTATAGTTCGTTAGTTCAATCATAACGAACTATTGCATTATGTCACTACGATGTTACTTTATTTCTTAGATCAGGCAGTAAAATTAAGAAGTTCGTCTATTATTAATAACTTAAACTTTTTAAATGGTTAATGGATTTATCATGCTTAAAAATATAAACATAAATATAAAAATTGGTTTAGGCGTTTTACTGAGTGTCTCGCTGGCTACGTTGATGCTGTCCATTCTTAGTATGAATAATATGAAATCCGTATTATTACAGGCCGAGACGCGTGAGTTACAGAGTCATTACACGCAAGCCCTAGCGCAACTGGAAAATGAAGGCCGAGCGGCAGAAATGATGAGTGCTTTGGTGGCGAATATTCCTGATGTACAGCGGGGTTTTGCCAGTGGTAATAGGGTTCAACTCGCTAATGCTTTAGAAGCTTCATTTAAAGTTTTGAAAAAGAACCCAAAGTATGCCGTTCGGCAGCTTCAGTTTCACATTCCGCCGGCGACATCTTTTTTAAGAATTCATAAACTTCAAAAATTTGGTGATGATCTATCTTCATTCAGGAAAACAGTGGTACAGACCAACACCACAAAAAAACCTGTTCGCGGGCTTGAACAAGGTGTGGCTGGCTTAGGTGTCCGCGGCATGGTTCCTGTTTTTAATCATGGACAACACCTCGGGTCCGTTGAATTTGGCATGTCTTTTGGACAACCATTTTTTGATGAGTTTAAACAAGCCTCAGATGTCGATATGGCTTTACACCTCCTCTTTGATGGGGAACTAAAGCATTTTGCAGGCACCATTGATGAAGCATCGCGGCTGGATAATGAGTCATTAACAAGAAGCCTCGAGGGCTTGATCGACATCACCCAACATGTAGTTAACAATCGAGATGCGGGGCATATTTCAGGCCCGGTTAGAGACTTTAGCGGTAAGGTAATTGGTGTGCTGGAAATAGCAATGGATCGCTCTTATTACGAAGCTGCCATCACCTCTCAGCGTAATGAAACCTTATTGGTTGGCGCCTTCGCGCTTTTAATCGGGGTATTCTTTTCATATCTTTTAACCAGAACCATCAGCAAGCCAATTTCTGACGTACTGCTTGCTCTTAATGATATTGCCGCGGGTGATGGCGATTTGACCCAACGTTTAAACGAAGACGGCACGAATGAAATTGCCCGCCTTGGTAAAGCTTTTAATAAATTTGTGATTAAAATTCAGAACGTTATCATTGATGTAACAAAATCGACTGAAACACTTAGTTTATCTGCTGACGAAATGTCTTCAATTTCACAGTCTACCCAATTGAGCGTGGAGCAACAGAAATCTGGGGTTGATCAGGTAGCTGCTGCGATAAGTGAAATGTCGGCATCCGTGCAGGAAGTGGCAAAAAGCACGTCAGATGCAGCGCAGTCTGCCATCGAGGCGGATGATCAAACCAGGAAAATTAATGTTATTGTTGATAACACGATTCAATCAGTCTCTAAACTCGCTTCCGAGGTTGATAATATTGGCACAGTAATCAATGGACTACAAAACCAGACACAGAGTATTGATACCGTTCTGGATGTTATTAAGGGCATTGCAGAACAGACTAACTTACTAGCATTAAATGCCGCCATTGAAGCGGCTCGCGCAGGAGAACACGGTCGTGGGTTTGCCGTAGTTGCTGACGAGGTTAGAACGCTGGCTGGTCGTACTCAACACGCTACTCAGGAAATTCAGGAAATTATAGAATCTCTACAGTCAGGTGCGGACTCAGCTGTAAACGCCATGAATTCTGGTCGTGAAGAAGCGGAAGTAACCATACAAAAAGCAGGTGAAGCGGGAAGCTCATTGGTTAATATTACACGTGCGATTGAGTCCATATCTGCGATGAATAGCCAAATTGCTAGCTCTGCACAAGAGCAAAGTTCAGTAGCTCATGACATTAATCAGAATATCAGCTCAATTAGTCAATTGGCTGATCAGTCTGCTGAAGCGGTCTCGGGTTCTCATGAGGTGAGCAGTAAACTATCGGCTTTATCAAACCACTTACACGGTTTAGTATCACAATTTAAAGTATAAGAATTGGGCATAAGCGAGCCAGCGGGAGGCTTTGTAATTCGTTGGTACAGATACGGGCTGTGGGCACCGCTAAAGTAAAGAACTAGCAGGCCGTTTCTCTAACTATCTAAGCTAAGTTATAAACCAACTGCGTCCTTAGCTATAGAACCACCTGAATTTTGTAAGGGCCCCAGTGGGTTTTTACGCGTTTTTTCTGAATCAACAATCGGTACACCACTCCAAACTTTATAGACCACCACACCATTATCTAAAACGATTAACGCATTAAAGCGCCAGCCCGTTTCTATGGTTTTTCGTTTAAAGCCGAGCAAATCCAGAAATAAACTTCCCACGCGTTTTCTTTTCACAGTGCCCGGGTGCGCCTCATATGCCATACACGCTTCCTGTTTGGCTAAACAATTTTGTACGCTTAACGGTAATTGATTCAGTTTGACGGAGTTGGTCGGCATGAACTTTTGAATGATGTCTAAATACGACAGTATTTTTACGTTGGGCGATGAGTATGGGTCGTAGCCCAATTCGCGCAAATCGCCAACGGTGCTTTGTTCGAGGATGATTTTATCGTAAGCCGACATGGCTTCTTCGAAGCTGTCCCAACGGGACTTGGTTTGATCTTCTGTTTTAGGTAATGGACTACCGCAAGCCGCTAAAAATAAGCTTAAGCCGCACAATAGAAAAATACTTCGCCAGTAAATAGTTGTATCTCGTTGCATTATTTTTTTTATCCTTTGCGTTAGTCTTCTTAATATACTTTGGAAAGTATCACCTTCCGTGATCTAGTATAGATAATTAACCAGTCTATGCCACTATTCCTGTTGACGATAAGTCGTTAAAACGAGTATTTTTAACGACTACCCCAGCTTAACGGGTTAATCAACCATCTTTTCCGATAATCGCGTATAATACCCTTTTACATCCCTGAGAGACGCTTGAGTTAGCTATAACTTAACGATACCTCTATCTCTAAGTTAAGGCCCTAAAATGACATCCCAAACCACTTTAAACTTCGCTGATTTAGCGTTGTCGACTGCCGTAATGGACGCTATAAAACGCATCGGTTACGAACAACCTTCACCTATTCAGGCTGAAGCCATTCCGCATCTATTAGCGGGATTTGACCTCATCGGTACGGCACAAACAGGCACCGGTAAAACCGCTGCTTTTGCTCTGCCTCTGTTGTCGAAAATTGATCTGGACGACAAGAACACTCAGGTGCTTGTGTTAGCGCCAACGCGCGAGCTCGCGATTCAAGTGGCCGAAGCGTTTAAAACGTACGCCAGCTCGATGAAAGGCTTTAATGTATTACCCATTTACGGTGGTCAAAGCATGGATACGCAGTTGCGCCAGCTAAAACGCGGCGTTCACGTTGTCGTAGGCACACCCGGCCGCGTTATGGACCATTTACGCCGTAAAACCTTACGCCTTGATAAGCTTAAAACCATCGTACTAGACGAAGGCGATGAGATGCTAAGAATGGGCTTTATCGACGACGTGGAGTGGATTTTAGAACAAACCCCTAAGCAACGTCAGGTGGCTCTTTTTTCTGCCACTATGCCAGCACCTATTCGCCGTGTTGCGGATAAATACCTCAAAGACCCTAAGGTCGTTAAGATCATCACTAAAACGTCTACCGTTGAAAGTATCGAACAACGATTCTGGATGGTCAGTGGTCTACATAAACTAGACGCCTTAACCCGCATTCTTGAAGTGGAAGACTTTGACGGCATCATTATGTTTGTGCGCACTAAAGCATCAACGGTTGAATTAGCCGAAAAACTTGAGGCGCGTGGATACTCCGCGTCAGCCATTAATGGCGATATGACTCAGTCTTTACGCGAACGCACCATTGAACAATTGAAAAACGGCAAAATTGATATTTTGGTCGCTACCGATGTCGCCGCTCGTGGTATCGATGTAAAACGTATCAGTCACGTTGTTAACTATGATATTCCCTACGATACTGAAGCCTATGTTCACCGTATTGGTCGAACGGGCCGTGCCGGTAGAACGGGTAAGGCCATTTTATTTGTAGCGCCCCGTGAGCGTCGTTTATTACGCGCCATTGAAAACGCAACTCGCCAGCCGATTACATCGATGGAACTTCCTACTCGTCAGCAGGTTAACGAGAAGCGCTCTAGCCAATTTAAAGACACCATCACCGCTGCCCTGGGTAATAAAGATTTAGATTTTTTCCATCAAATCGTTCAATCATATATTCAAGAAAATGATATTGACCCGATGCAAATGGCCGCGGCGCTTGCTTATTTAGCGCAAAAAGACAAACCATTAGTATTAGAAGAATCTAAAAAATCCTCCTCTAACCAGAGCCGTTCTGGCGGACGAGATGACAGACCGTCAAGATCTGAAAGACCGTTTAAAGAAAGAGAAACCAAATCATTTAGGCCAGACAAAGAAAGCCTGCCTAAGAGTAAGCGTGGCAACCCTAAGGTACCGATGGATAACTACCGCATTGAAGTGGGAAGAAACCACAGTGCAATGCCAGGGGATATCGTGGGCGCAATAGCCAATGAAGCCGACGTCGATCCAAAAAACATTGGCCATATCGAACTTAAAGACGACCATAGCTATATAGAATTGCCGGTTGGCATGCCGAAAGTTGTTTTCGACAGCCTGAAGAAAATTCGTGTGCGTAATCAAGCGCTCAATATTGAACGAACAGATCACGTGGCTAAACCTGCATTAACGTCAGCGAAGCCAGCTAAAGGTAAAAAAACCTATACTAAAAAGCCTAAGAAGAATAAAAACAAAACAGAATAGAATTAAGCAATATGGAAAAGCGTATAACAGAGCTTGAAATAAAAACGGCCTATCTAGAAGACACTATCCAGCAGTTGGATAGTGTTATTTGCCAGCAACAAAACCAGATTGACGCGCTTAAAAAACAGTTCAAGCAGCTAACTGAAAGCGTCGATGACCCTGCCGAGAGCGGTAAGGATCATTTATCGACGCTGTTAGACGAAGCTCCTCCACATTATTGAAATCTGTTCGCTATAAAAACAGTTAACCCCAAGCCAATCGACACATCACTATGAGCATTAACTGGTACCCAGGTCATATGCATAAGGCCCAGAAGGAGATAAAAGAACGTCTCCCAACGGTTGATATGTTTATAGAAATTGTCGACGCCCGCATTCCATACAGTAGCGAAAACCCAATGCTTGCTAGCATTCGGGGAGACAAACCCTGCTTAAAAATTCTGAATAAAACCGATTTAGCGGATGAAGAAGAAACCCTGAATTGGCAGCAATACCTTGAACAAACAAAGAATACAAAAACGCTCGCTTTAAATTTAAATCAACCGAACAAGAGCGAACAAATATTTTCTTTGTGCAAAAAACTCGTGCCGAATAAGGGCACTATCAAATCGCCTATTACGTGCCTAATTACGGGCATCCCTAATGTGGGTAAGTCAACGTTGATTAACACCTTAGCGGGCCGCACGATCGCGAAGACGGGCAATGAACCCGCGGTTACGCAATCACAGCAACGGATCGATTTGGGTAATCACATTATTTTATTCGATACACCCGGGCTTCTTTGGCCAAAAGTTCACAATGAAAATAGTGGTTATCGCTTAGGTATTACCGGCGCCATTAAGGATACCGCTTTAGATTACGACGATATTGCCTACTACGCGGCCGAGTTTATTTTAAAGCACTACCCTGAAAGGTTAATGGAACGTTATTCACTCGAAGAAAAGCCTAGAGACGAAACGGCTTTATTTGAACAAATTGGTCGCAAAAGAGGCTGCCTGGTAAACGGCGGGAAGTTAAATCTAAATAAAACCGCCACCTTATTCATCAATGAATATCGAGACGGATTACTGGGTCAAATGTCGCTAGAAACGCCAGCTATGATGGAAAAAGAACTGATTGAAGTTGATAAGATCATTCAGGAAAAAGCAGAGAAAAAGGCAGCCCGAAAAGCCGCTGGTAAAAAAAGATTAAGATAAAACTAACCCTGTTTTTCTTACAAAACAATACCGTCAGTTTTAGACTATTTGAGTTTTAACGACGTGAATACGTCAGATGGTCAGATTTATTGACCCTACCCTTCCCAGCTAGCTTCGAAACTAGCGCAGAATAAAGATCGCTTTTGCCTGAGCTGTTACTTATTAAAAGCTTTTTTATTATCCCGCAGTGAACCACTAAGCTAAGTTTATTAAACCTCATTTAGTGAGCCTTAGCTCTTTAATATAAATTGTTAGCTTAAAATCTAATGCTTAATATTCGTTTCGAGAATGTTAGTCTGTTTTCCGCACAAAATTGGGCTTTAAAAAAGCCTATAGATTTGCATCTTATTTGTGTGTATTTGATTAGAACTACTAATACAGCCTTCAAAAAAAAACCCCAATCATATTGATTGGGGAATATTTATCTTGAGCGGTACTTTGATGTGAGGAAATACAATAAAAGGCCAAAACCTAAGACATATAAAAGCCAACTGTATTTTGAAAAAGCACTGCTATTTTCGTCGGTCACTTTAGGTTTTACTGTAAAAGCAAAAGAACCCGTGTTTTGATTATTTCCTTTCGTATTAGCCGAATGGCTATGTCCATGCGAACTCAGCTCATTAACGATAACGCTAATCCTATAATCACCTTCTTCGATATTTGTTATTTCAATTTTTGTCGTACCCGATGGATATAGCTGTTCTGCCACAGTTAAATAATCAACAGACTCTTTATTCGCTACATCTACTTTCTCAATCTGTAATTGAATCGGCGTCGTACGCAAACTTTCATCTACAAAATCCAGTACCAATATTGTTTTTTCAGTAGTTAGTACTGATCTACACAACTCTTTTATATACGTTTCAACAGGTTGATAGGCGGTAAAGTGAACTAGCTTTCCCGCAGAACGAAAAGCGCATTTATCCTGATCCATTGTCGCACCGCCATGTGCAAAAACGTTGGTAGATAGAACACTTAACAGCAATACAACTAACCCTTTAAAAACTGCACAAGCTCTATTAGGAGCTTGTGCAGATTGACTAGGCTTAATCAAAGAATGTCGGTAATATTTGACCATAAATCTCACTTACAATTCTTTCACCTTCTTCAGTATAGAAGAACAATAACGCACCATAACTACTATCTGGATCGTTCAGTAAGCTACTGAGCCTTTCCGTTTCCCAGGCTGCGTCAGTCGCTTCAATCATAAATACACGAGTTTCACCCGGCTGAATCGGTGATGGATCAGATACACCAAGCGTATCATTAGCCATTAACTCTTCAGGATAGCCATCTTGAACGCCTTTCACGGCAGCTGGTACTGATTTATTTATAAAGCGAAGGTTCGCCGCTGTAAATTCACCTAATTGTATCGCTGACTTAGCATTATTGGTCACTTGAGCTTTAATAAGTACCGTACGCCCAGGCAAGTAATACTCGGCAAGTAGATTCTTAACAACCACACGACCATCGTTAAGATCAGGAGAAGGATCAACTTCAGATTTACTGCCTTGTAATGGGATTGTTCTTGGATATGCTTCACGTGTTATATCATTGGCATAAATGATTAACGTAATGATACTAACCAGTAGCAGAACAGCAAGTTTACGATCGTTATTGGTAATTAATTCTTTCCAGTTTCCTTGTTTCACAAGAAGGTAACGTTGAATGATTAATGGACGTCTAAACCACCAAATCAGCCAAAATACCGCAAATCCAGCCCAAATTAAGTGCCACTTAACAACATTTTCAACCCCATAGGTGCCCAGGTTGTCGATAACAACGCCTGTTCTTGTCGTAATAGAATAAACAAAGTCATCTGCATCACCTGCAACATTTACCCAAATACCAGGACCAACTAAGCCCCCCGCTGATTTAACATTGAACATCGGGTGTACGTGATGACGTCCAGGTATTCTGGCTTTAAGTATTACTTTAAAGTCATATACACGGCCTGGCTCAACAGCGGTTGATTGAATCATTGGCACGCCATTAAGGTAGGTTTCTTTTCTTACAAAAACCGGTCCCGGTGTTGCATTACCTAAAAACACGGTATCGGGCCATGAAATTATTTCTGGCCATCTTGAGAAAAAATGCACTTTACCCGTCATCGTCACTTCATCATTGACTTGTACCGTGGCATCATTTGCTACTGACCATTGCATATCATACCAATGCAACGTTTTCATTCTCAAAAATGGTTCCTGATTTCTCTCACCATGAGCGAATGCAGTGCCTGCAATGCACATGAGAACCATTGTAAAGATTGCTTTAGTCAGCAATATACGCATTGCTGGTAATTTCTTTTTGCTACTTATCATTTTTGTCGTCCCCTAGTCCTACATATTCTTTTAATACATTTGGTATGGTGCCCAAATTTGTTAACCACTCACCAATTTTCCACCATACGAAATACAAAATCATGCACACAAAGGCTGAAAAGAATGTCGATATAATCGTTGATTCACCACCAAAGGTTCTTAAGGTTCCACGCTCAATAAAGCGGAGGTACTCAGGCGTAGCTGTTCTGGTAAATGAGTAGCCAATCATATCGGCGACATTAACCAATTGGTCCATATGAACAACAGGGATATGGTAAGGCGCGAGTATCGGCCAGTTAGTCGGGGCAAAAGCAAAAGCAACGGCGCTGCCACCAAATATCGATGTGATAAATAAGTTTCGGCTTAATAATAAAATCAGATCCATAATCATTAAACTCGGTATGACGATCGCCGGCCAAACCATACTAAAGGGGAAGTATGTCCATAGGTGAAAGCCAAAGTACCTGCTTATCCACTCACCAATCGCTAAACATAAAGCGCAGAGTGTTCCTGAGATTGGTAAGCCGAATTTTTGCATAAATGGATATGACAATGCAGCCGGTATAAATATTAATAACATCGGTGTAAGAGTGACCCAATACATTCTGTCTTTCCAGTCTACCCAGAAATCCCAGTCACCCACTGTTAACATAAAGTGGATATGGAATGCTGCGATAATGGCAAAAAACAGGATGGCGACAACGAACATGTCGAGGCCTCTTGATATTTTTGCGGCGTCAGAATTCGGCGTATTGACGGCACTTAGAAGCTGGGCTTCATCAGCGGTTAAGCTCATAGTAGTGTTCCTTATTTAAATTATTGGCAAAAAAATCCCCGACCATAAGCGGTCAGGGATATTTAGAATACTGCGGTTACGAGGTTAACTCGCCTTTACTGTTTGTCACTTGCGGTAATAGCTCTATCATATATTTCATTACCTGAATAAGCACACCACTCAAAGCAATGATTGTCCAGCCGAAGAATACAAAGCCCCAGTGCAATGGCACCGTAAAGTACTCTTCCATCAGCCAGAATGCATGACCCCATTCGTTATAACCAACAGTTGGTAATAACATGAACGGTCCACAAACTACGATGACCAATGAAACTGAAATTTTTCTTGCAAAAAACGGTAAGCGAGTAATTGCGTAGAAGAACAAGCTAAAACCAAGAATAATAAACACTGGCATAGACATATAAAATAGAAAAATATGACTCGGTGTAAAGCTAGTATCTCTTACTACAGTTTGATGCCACGTCGCATCTTGCTCAGCATAGAAACTGCCTGCAAAATAAAAGGCAAATGCATAAACCACCAGCATGGAAATCCACAGCATCAATCTCGTTAGTTCTACCCTTGGGCTTAAATTATTAAGGTGTTTATCTCTAGTCATCCACAAATAACCTACAAAGGTAAAAAACAGGATCACTTCAATAATAATTTCACCCCAAAAAACTTGCATCCAGTATACGTCGAACATCGGATCGGTTGCGTCTAGCCCATAATCCCACGCTGCCCATTGCTGGTACCAACGCGCCAAACCAAATATTCCAATCAAGATGATCATGCCTATAATCATCGGTTTCAAATTAAATTTCCAAGGTTTTATTGCTTGCGGTTGAACCACTTCATTCTGTGTTACTGCCATAATATTCTCCTATTACATTTTTATAACTCCGTTAGATTACCACCTAACGCTCGTTCAATCAATCCAAAAAAATGATTTAGATCATGCTTATTGCCTAATATTTATCACCCCTTTTTATCGAGACTTTATATATACAAACAACACGACTAATTAACAAGGCAACCAGCAACATTTTAACCTAGCCACCCCCTTTGGGTCTTCATACCATAACTATAGTGTGTTTTTACAGTAAGTGTGGGTTTACAAATTCATTTATATAATAATATCTATTGTTTATCCGTTCAAAAAAATAATTTTCTAATGGCATTTATTACGAAACTTTGCCGATTCTAGTCTATGCTTATACAATATGCCCCGTTGCCTTACTACCAACCTTTGGGCACAGACACTTACTCTCCAGCCATTAATGCATTAAGGAATGTTAGATGAAATTTATCTCCTATTTTATTGCCCTACTCACCATTTTTCTGCCCACATTTGCCTATTCAGCGGGTAGCAGTGAGCACGAGTCATTGGATTTAACTAATCACCTTGTTGGTTACCTGGCACTCATTGTTTTTGTTTTAGCTTATGCACTGGTTATTTTCGAAGAGCAATTGCACTTACGCAAGTCCAAACCAGTGCTACTCGCGGCCGGTATTATTTGGGTAATGATTGCCATCGTGTATCAACAAAACGGCTTCGATCACGCGGCCGAAATAGCATTAAGACATAACTTCCTCGAATATTCTGAACTGTTTTTCTTCTTACTCGTCGCCATGACCTATATCAACGCGATGATAGAACGTGGTGTTTTCGACGCGTTGCGGGGCTGGCTGGTTAGAAAGGGCTTTAGTTACAAATCCCTTTTTTGGTTACTGGGCGTTCTCGCCTTCTTTATCTCACCTGTGGCAGATAATTTAACCACCGCTTTAATTATGTGTACGGTTGCTTTAACAGTCGGCGCTAAATCACCCAAATTTGTTGCTATAACGTGTGTTGGAATCGTTGTAGGCGCTAATGCTGGCGGTGCCTTCAGCCCCTTTGGCGATATAACAACCTTGATGGTTTGGCAAAAAGGCAGGGTGGATTTCACTGAATTCTTTGTCTTATTTGTACCGTCGCTCGTTAACTATATTATACCGGCTGCCATCATGCATTTTTTCGTCCCAGAAGGAACACCTGATGCCGTTGAGGGCGAAGAAATCATGATGAAACGTGGAGGCATATCCATTGTGATCTTGTTCTTACTAACGATTGCTACTGCCGTCAGTTTTCACAACTTTCTTCACCTGCCACCTGCTATCGGCATGATGACTGGCCTGGCGTACTTAAAATTCTATGGTTACTACCTAAAGAAAACGGTTCACGAGGAATATACCGGTACTGAAGATAGATTTGACGAAGCCTTTAATGTTGAAGAAACTACACCACAATCAGAAGGCAAAAAAGGCTTTGATATTTTCGCTAAGGTCGCTGGCGCCGAGTGGGATACCCTGTTTTTCTTCTACGGAGTGATCATGGCCGTTGGCGGACTTGGTTTTATCGGTTACCTGGGAATGGTTTCAGAGGCTATGTACGGCCAACTTGGCCCAACAACCGCTAACGTTATTGTCGGCGTATTATCAGCTATTGTGGATAACATTCCGGTTATGTTTGCTGTACTTACCATGAACCCTGAGATGTCACACGGACAGTGGTTATTGGTGACATTGACGGCTGGCGTGGGCGGCAGTTTATTATCGATTGGTTCGGCAGCTGGCGTTGCATTAATGGGGCAGGCTCGTGGCATTTACACCTTTGCATCTCACCTGAAGTGGGCACCCGTTATTGCATTGGGTTACATCGCTAGTATCTATACTCACCTTTGGATTAATGCCTCTCACTTCTAACGACTATTATCACTAAAAGCACAATGCTTGATTCTTTTTCGATCCCTGTTGTAGGCTTCGCTGCAGGAAGCGGCACGGGCAAAACGACATTAATATGCCGCCTGATTCCTATTTTGAATGAGCGCGGCTTTAAGGTTGGACTGGTGAAACACAGTCATCACGATTTTGATATTGACCAACCCGGCAAAGATAGCTATCGCTTAAGAAAAGCGGGCGCTTCACCCGTGGTCCTGGTATCCAGTCATCGCCGTGCGGTGATTACCGAATTAGCCGCGGAGGAACCTAACTTAGCTGCACAACTAGCCTGCTTTGCAGTGGGTTCTATCGATTTAGTGGTTGTTGAGGGGTTCAAGCACGAAGCCTTTCCAAAGATTGAGCTGCACCGAAGTGAACTGAACGATCCTTTTTTACACGCCAACGATAGTACTATCATCGCTATTGCCAGTGATGACGATCTGTTAGTTGATATTCCAGTCCTCGATATCAATAACCCAGAACAGGTAGCCAATTTTATTATTCATCGTTTTCTAAATTCCAACCATGACTGACCAATGCTCCACACCCGGCTTACTCACGCTTAATCAAGCACTTAAACTCATTCGTGGTGCTTTACCTAAAACAACAGGGTACGAACGAGTAGCCCTTAAAAAAGCGCTCAATCGATTTGTTTATGAGCCTATATTGGCCGCCACCGATGTGCCCAATTTTAGAAACTCATCCATGGATGGCTACGCGCTCAACTTCACAGACCGGCAAGAAAGTTATTTAAAAATAGTCGGCACTTCGTGGGCAGGGAAACCATACCTTGGAACCGTCAACAGAGGCGAATGCATCCGCATTTTCACCGGAGCCTACGTACCGGATGAGTTCGACTGCGTGGTGATGCAAGAAAACGTTGCATTAGCTAATAATAAAATTCAAATTGAAATTCGGCCTGAACAATTTGAAAACATCAGAAATATTGCTTCTGATACCAAACAAAACCAACTCCTTTTTAGCAAAGGCGAGCGCATAAAAGCCGCCGATATTGGTCTGCTCGCCTCTTGCGGCATTGCCGATATTGCCGTCTTTAAACCTATCAACGTAGGCTTCTTCTCTACCGGTGACGAACTCGTTGCCTTAGGCAGCCAACCTTCTCTTGGACAAATCTTCGACAGTAACCGTTACACACTACATGCTTTGCTCGAAGAAACCGGCGTGATTCCGGTTGATATGGGCGTTATTCCCGACGACCCCGAGGCCGTCGAGGCCGCCTTACTGGCCGCTTCTAAAAACTGCGACGTGATTATAACCAGCGGTGGCGTATCGGTAGGTGAAGCCGATTTTATTACCGACGTGCTCGCCAAAATCGGCCAGGTCGATCTATGGAAAATCGCCATAAAGCCAGGCAAACCGTTAGTCTTCGGGCACATTAACGGCGCCATGTTTTTTGGCCTACCCGGTAACCCCGTTTCAGTCATGATTACCTATCAGCAAGTTGTACTTCCTACCCTACGTAAAATGATGGGGCAACATGCCGAACAAACGGCGCTTACCTTGCGGGCAATTTGTTCAGAAACGATAAAAAAACAACCGGGGCGGATGGAGTTTCAACGCGGCATCGTAAGCAATAACGAAGGCCAGCTATCCGTTAAAACGACCGGCGATCAAGGTTCTCACGTATTGGGCTCGATGTCTAAGGCGAACTGCCTTATCGTATTAGAACAAGACAGCGGCAATATCACCAAGGGCCAGTTGGTCACTATTCAATTACTAGGAAACAGTCTATGACAAGGAAATCTATTTTAGTGACCGGCGGCGCTGGTTACATCGGCAGCCACGTCGTTAAGTTACTGGGGCAGCGTAAAGAAAACATTGTCGTTCTGGATGATTTATCGAGCGGCTTTGAAGCATCCGTTTTGTACGGTGAGTTCGTTAAAGGCAATACCGGCGACAAAGACCTCGTGAGCGATATACTCAAACGACATAACGTTGAGTCTGTGATTCACTTTGCAGCGCATACCATTGTGCCCGAGTCGGTTGCAAACCCCTTAAAGTATTATCAGAACAACACCTGTTGTACGCGTAACTTACTCGAGTGCTGCGCAGCCGCTGACGTAAAAAATTTCATTTTTAGCTCAACGGCCGCCGTCTATGGTGAGTTAGCAAGCGGTTTTGCTTCTGAGGAAACAGCCACCTCGCCCATCAATCCCTACGGAAGTTCTAAACTGATGAGCGAACAGATGATCAACGACCTATCTAAAGCGAGCGAGCTAAAACACGTTATCCTGCGCTATTTCAACGTAGCCGGTAGCGACCCTGATGGAGACATTGGCCAATCAACTAAAAATGCTACCTTACTCATTAAGGTAGCAGCTGAAGTGGCCACGGGGAAACGAGATAAATTAATGGTTTATGGCAGCGATTACCCGACTCCAGACGGTACCGGAATTCGTGATTATATCCACGTCTCTGACCTGGCCGCAGCGCATATAAATGCACTGGATTATCTGCGAAACAACGGCCAATCCACCACCCTTAATTGCGGCTATGGCCACGGCTTTAGCGTGAGAGAAGTGATTACTGCGATTAACAAAGAAAATGGCACGCCGATAAGCGTGGAAGAAGCGCCTCGCCGCGCTGGCGATCCCGCCGAACTAGTCTCTATAGCAGATAAAATTCGCCAGACAATTGGCTGGCAACCGCAATACGACGACTTAAACCTGATCGTGAAAACCTCGTTAGAGTGGGAAAAAAAGCTAGCTAAATGATTAACTAGTGTTTACATAGATGCTAAAAAAGCCTTGATACGTTGCAGGCCGATCTCTATCTGTTGTACCGATGTCGTGTAGGAAAAACGAAGGTAGCGTTCCGAACCATTGCCTCCAAAATCAATCCCAGGGGTAACCGCCACCCCCTCCTTCTCTAGTAAATCAATGGCAAACGCGTAACTGTCATCGCTAAACGCACTACAGTCGACGTAAATATAAAACGCGCCCTCGGGTTTCTTGTGCATAGTAAAACCCAATGCAGCTAGACCGTCGTAAAGCACGTCTCTACGAAGCCTAAACTCATCGCGTCGTTGTAATAAAACATCCTGAGTGGCATCATCAAATGCGGCCAAAGCGGCGTATTGCGAGTGCGTTGGTGCCGCTATATACAAGTTTTGCATCAAGCGGTTAGCCGCACTAATGGCGTGCTCCGGCACGATTAGCCAGCCTAAACGCCAACCCGTCATACCAAAGAATTTTGAAAAACTATTTAATACGTACACGTCATCGGAAAACTCTAGCGCCGTAGTGGCGCGGCCCTGATAGACAAGGCCATGATAAATTTCATCCGATATCAAAAAACCTTGTTTTTCTTTAAGCAATTCGACCAATTCCAACATGCCTTTTGCCGTTATCAAGGTGCCAGTTGGGTTTGAGGGCGACGCCACCATCAAGCCTTTTGTGGCCTCTCCCCAGTGTTTCAAAACAGCTTCTTTCGTTAGCTGGAAATTATCTTTAGCGTCAACATTTACCGCCTTGGGAACACCACCGAAAAGCATCGCCAGATTATTATTGCAGGGGTAACCCGGGTCTGGCATTAACACCTCATCACCTTCATCCAACAAAAGGGCCAGCGCCACCGTTAAAGCTCCTGATGCGCCTGGTGTGATAAAAATACGCTCAGGCGATACGCGCGTTCCATACTGCTGTTGGTAAAATTCGGTGATTTTTTCGCGTAAGGCCGGTAAGCCTTGAGCCTTTGTATAATGAACGTCACCTTTTTTTAAAAACCGAATACCCGCATCGATAATAGGTTGCGGCGTCGAAAAATCCGGTTCACCCACTTCCATATGGACGATATCGCGCCCTTCTGACTCTAAGACTTTGGCCCTCGCCATCACTTCCATCACGTGAAATGAAGATACCTTTAACACCTTGTTTGACACTTTACTCATTAACATCAAGAAAACCTTTGTAGAAACCCTTCATTAGGTCTATATTTTAAATCATAGTGCAGCGGAAAAGTCCGCTCTTAATAATAAAACATTGCGATTAGCGGCAAAATCTGATATTTATGCGCGCTTAAATTTTTTTAATTTCGGTAACAAACAAAATGGCAACAGCAAAAAACGACAATTTAGACGCTAGTCACCTTAACTTTAAAGCTTATAAAGCAAAAAAAGGTGAAGAACACATGAGTCCAGAGCAGCTCGAGCACTTTAGAGCCATCCTTATGGGTTGGAAAAATGCACTGATGAGCGATGTGGACAAGACGGTGCACCATATGCAAGACGAAGCATCTAATTTTCCTGATCCGACCGACAGAGCAACTCAAGAATCTGATTTCAGTCTTGAATTGCGCACCCGCGATCGTGAGCGCAAATTAATCAAGAAAATTGACGAGTCTTTAGTGCTTATAGATTCAGCTGATTATGGTTTTTGTGAGTCATGTGGTATTGATATTTCGCTAAAACGTCTTGAGGCCCGCCCAACCGCGACTCAATGCATCGACTGCAAATCACTCGATGAAATAAGAGAAAAACAAAAAATCTAACTCTACTCATACCATCGGTTTATATTTGTCTTCAACAGACAGCGGTTATAGGGGGCGTTTTGCCCCTTCACCTACTGGGCCATTACACTTTGGGTCTTTATGTACCGCCGTTGCGAGTTTTCTTCAAGCGCGCGCTCATGCTGGGAAATGGCTGATTAGAATAGACGACCTGGACCCTACCCGCTGTAAACCCCAATATTCTAACCATATACTTAAAACGCTCGAGCAATTCGGTTTAGTCTGGGATGAAGAGGTTTTCTACCAAAGTTCTCGCCACGCCGCCTACCGATCAGCGCTGGCCGAATTAGAACAACGTCATTATCTTTACCCCTGCTCCTGTTCGAGAAAAGACCTTCAACTCCGACGCTTAGATAAAGGGATCTACGACCAGCACTGTCTGCGTCACGCACCTGGGTCGGAACAGCCCACGTCACTGCGCATCAAACTACCCACCGAATCGATTTCGTTTACCGACGGCGTTCAGGGTGTTGTACAGCAAGATTTGAAAAATCAGGTGGGGGATTTTGTTTTATTCCGCAAAGATCAGGTTGCCTCTTATCACCTGGCCGTCGTGCTGGATGATGCCGAACAAAGAATAAGCGACGTGCTACGTGGCCACGATTTATTAGATAGCACGTATAGGCAAATCTTCCTTCAACGGATTCTGCATCTAAAGACGCCAAACTACGCCCATATTCCCGTTGTGATAGACGCTGAAGGCTCCAAATTGAGCAAGCAGAGTTACGCGACCGATGTATCCTTATCTCCCGTTAGAGAAACGCTGGTAAGCGCATTAGCGCATTTGAATTTAGACCCACCCACTGATTTATCAGCTTCTGATGTCGATGATATTTTGCGTTGGGGAATTGAAAACTGGTCGATGGATAAGATTAAACGACAAGATTCGGTTTTGTTTCATGCCCATTAAGCGGGCAATTCAACTGTACGTTTTTCCTCTACTTCACTAGAATCATAAAAACCCGCCTAATGTTATTTATATGACGACTAAAACCGAAGAAACTTCTAAGAGTATTTTTGAACAATTTGATGCTCTAATTGATAGCAATATCCCTGATGAATACAAAGCGCTACTGAAGAGCTTTAAAGAACAGGGCTTTTTCTTCAATCAATTTATCCAAACGATGGGCGATAAAGACGCTGATTTATCTGCCTTCTGGAATTTACCCAATACACTCGGGTTTAATAACGCCAGCGCCGATGAACAACACGACTGGTTTCGACCATTTTTTGAATTTGGCGGTGATTCTGGGGGCTTCAATGCATCACTGGCCGAGCAATTTTCTAGCGTATTAAACCGAGTCACTCAAGAAACCCAAGATAGCCTGATAGCTCTGCAAGCTGCATCGGCTAAAATGAATCAGCTACACAAGGAACTGAGTGAACTCGCATTAGCAAATTTTCAAGATTTAAAAAAGCAATCTGACGGCGAAACTAACGAAGAGCAGCTCTACCAACACTGGCTACAGGCGGGTGAAGAGGCCTTTAAACAGATCAGCCAAAGCGATGACTACATTCAAGTTCAACGCGAGCTATTTGAAACGTTGGGCCAACTAAAGAAGCGACAAGAAGAAGTAGCTAGCCAATTCTCAAACTTGTTAGGCCTACCTTCGCAGCAATCAATGGACGATTTGCAAAAAGGCCTACATCGGCTGCGTAACGAATTTGCGGAATATAGAGAACATACCGAAGCTAAAATACACGAGCTAAGCGGCGTCATTAACGAGCTTAAATCAAAATAGCTACCTCCTATGCCATCATCAAAGCAAAAAAATGAAGACGTTTGGCAGGACGACTTTGTTTTATTAATGGATCAATTTAGCGCAGTCAATAGGCAGTCCCTACCAGACGTCGGCAGTACGCCTAAGGAAGTTATTTACCAAGAAAACAAACTTCGTTTAATCCGTTATCTGCCATTAAACGTCGAGCAAAAAAAAACGCCCGTATTAATCGTCTACGCACTGGTGAATCGTCCTTATATTGTCGATCTTGAGCCAGGTAGATCACTCGTTTTACGCCTTTTGGAGAATGGCTACCCCGTCTACCTAATCGATTGGGGTTACCCAGATAGCAGCGATTGCTTCACCAGTTTGAATGACTATATCAATGGTCTACTATACCGATGCGTGCAACGAGTTAAACGTTTCACTCAAAGCAAACAAATTGACCTGTTAGGCATCTGCCAGGGTGGCGTTTTTTCCCTCTGTTACACAGCTTTACACCCCGCAGATGTCAGGAAAATTATCACCCTGGTAACACCCGTTGACTTTCACTCAAAAGGCAACAGTTTAAGTCTTTGGACTAATAGCATAGACGGCAAGGTGTTAAGCAATAACACTGGGAATATTCCCGGCGGCACCATTAGCCTGCTATTTAGAACATTAAAACCGTTTCAATTGAACCGGGATAAATACCGTCAAATATCACAGCTGGTTCAGAATAAAAAAAATCTGGCTACCTTCTTACGCATGGAACAATGGCTGAATGATAATCCTGATTTGGCACGGCTTGCCGCCCTGCAGTTTATGGAAAACTTTTACCAAAAAAATAGGCTACATAACAAGGAATTAACTATCGATGGAGAGGATGTTTTATTGGAAAGCATTAACTGCCCCGTTTTAAACCTTTACGCGGAACAAGATCATATTGTACCCCCCGACTGCGCGAGCGCACTGAGCCAACACATTAAAGCGGAATATTACGAGGAACACGCCTTAAAGGGTGGCCATATAGGCGCCTTTACGAGCTTGAAGACACAACAGAAGCTAATAAACGCCCTGACCAACTGGCTAAACTAACTTCTGTCTATTCGCCTTTTGTAGCCTTTTGTAAGCCCTGCGTCATCGCATCCCACATGGCCTTTTGCACGCCTTCCACCGCCGACATTTGTTCGGGCATCGGCATATACAGTTTCATCAATTCTGCAGGATCGTTAGACTGCATACCTTCAAGCATCTTTTCACGAATCTTTTCCATCGCTTCTTTTTGTAACGCTTGAACCTCTGGTAAACCCAATAACTCCCTCATTTCCTGCGGTGTAGCATCAATTTCTATGGTCGCCTTCATATTATTCCCTTAGGTTGAAAACACTTAGCTTCGACATTATTTCGACCCTAAGTGTTTTTGTTAAACTAGAAGAAATTATTTTTTTGCATCACCTTCAGCCCTTGCTTTTGTTCCTGCAGCTGGCTTAGGCATCTGCAGGTTTGCAACCGCTTCAGGCGCTTTCTCCTTTGCCGCAGGTTTTGCTATGGATGCCTTAGTGACAGGCTTTACCGTTGGCTTTTTAGTCGCAGGAGATGCCTTTACCTTATTAATTGGCGGCTTAGTTTTAGCTTTCTCCGCGATTGGTTTTTTCGTTACCGCCTTAGCAACAGGTTTAACCGCTGAACTCTTAGTTACAGGCTTGGCCGACGTTGTTTTGGACACAGCCGCCTTTTTAGCGATGGGCGTTGCCACTACCTTTTTAGCTGCTACTTTCTTAACTGCCGCTTTCTTGGTAGCGACTTTTGGAACCAGCTTCTTAGCTGCGGGGTTAGTAGCTACCGCTTTTTTAGCCGCAGGTTTCGTTGCTGGTTTCGTTGCTGGTTTCGTTGCTGGTTTCGTTGCTGGTTTCGTTGCTGGTTTCG
>JBALVF010000002.1:691517-980232 GCA_036961325.1 Cycloclasticus sp.
TTGCTGGTTTTGCTGCTGTTTTCTTTACGCTCGTTTTTTTAACTTTGCTTTTAACGTCCGTTTTAACGTCCATTGTTGGCGCAGCAAACAGCCCTTCTTTAATTAAGTCGCCCATCGCTTGCTTCGTTTCCATCGCCACTTTGACCGAACTCTGAGCATTTTTTAAGACTTTTTCCGACAGGTCTTTATATAACGTAGATTGCATATCCATCAAGTCTGATATTGACGTCGCTTTGCCAATACTTTTGGCCTTTTCCACTCCACCTTCTAGACAACTCGATACCATTTCCATTTGCAGCTTCGTTAGTTTCTTCAGTGACGCGGTATTAAGCGTATTCATTTTCTTTAACGAATCCTGCGCTTTTTTGCTCAACTGAGCCCATTGTTTTATTAAGTCATCTTTCATCTAAACCACTCCTTGTCATTTCAAATAAAACCGCCCGTTAATTAATATCTATAACCATTCTTAAAGTCAATAAAAAAGGCGACCTAAGCGGTCGCCTTTTTTATTGGAAATAACATTTATTTTAAAAACTAGTAAATAAACCGCCATTAACAGGGATATTCGCACCGGTTATGTAATTAGCTTCACTCGATGCTAAGAAACCGACCGTGTTTGCGATTTCAGCTGGCTCGCCTAATCGTTGCATCGGAATTTGAGAAATAAGGTTGTTACGAATTTCTTCATCAATCGCCATAACCATGCTCGTCGCAATGTAACCCGGGCTAACTGAATTGACTGTAATACCTTTACGAGCCACTTCTTGCGCCAATGCCATCGTAAATCCATGCATACCGGCTTTAGCCGCTGAATAATTGGTTTGGCCAAATTGACCACGTTGACCATTAACAGAAGAAATATTAATAATACGACCAAACTTTCTGGACAACATAAAGTCCAATACATTTCTAGTCATATTAAAAACGCCGTCTAAATTAGTCGACAGAACGGCATCCCAATTAGATTCGTCCATATTTTTTAGGAAACCATCGCGCGTTATACCCGCACAATTGACTAACACATTGATAGGACCCGTTTCGTCTTCAACACGCTTGATCATTGCGGCGCAAGCTTCAAAATCCGTGACATCAGCCTCTTCAACTAAAAAGTCAAAACCGGCTTCTTTTTGCGCGGCAATCCATTCGTCAGCCTTTTCGATTTCTTTACTAAAGGTTGTAGCAACGACGGTAAATCCATTTTTTGATAACTTTCTGGAAATTTCTGTACCAATACCACCTAAACCACCCGTTACCAGGGCAATAGAATTACTCATATTTGGAACCTCATAAATTATTTAAAACACACAAAAATACTGCAGTGCAATATATAAGATTTCAGGTTTTGAGTCAATGAAAAGCGGGGTAAATGAAAAGCATCAAATGGCATTACGAGTTGGTTTTCCGACGGCAATGGCTGATGTTTTTTTTCGACGGGCCTATACGGTAATAGCTTCCAAGTATTTACGTTTACAATTGTTTTTTTATCGTCGTACAATGTCAGTTGAATATAACAACGATGAGTACACATAATGTTTTTAGTTATCTCACCCGCTAAAACCTTAGATTTTGAAACGCCGGCCCACACTCAACAGCGGTCTCAACCGGCTTTCCTGCCTGATTCAGAAGAACTCATTGAGCAGTTAAAAACCCTATCACCTACTGACGTCTCATCGTTAATGAGTATTAGTGAAAAACTAGGCGTTTTAAACAGTAATCGATTCCTGCAATGGCAAGTGCCTTTCACGCCCGAAAACAGCAAGCAAGCCCTACTCGCCTTTAAGGGGGACGTTTACGAAGGTTTAAACGCCAACGCTTTGTCAGAAGAGGATTTAAACTGGGCTAATCAGCACTTACGCATCCTATCGGGCTTGTATGGTCTATTAAAACCACTCGACCTGATACAACCGTATCGTTTAGAAATGGGCACGCGCTTTGAGAACCTTCGCGGCAAAAACTTATATGAATTTTGGGGTGAACGCATCACGCAAAAAATTAATGAGGAAATGGCCGCCCAGCAAAATCCCGTGCTAATAAACCTGGCGTCAAACGAATACTTCAAGTCAATCAAAACAAAAAAATTAACAGCCGACGTCATCACCCCGGTATTTAAAGACTGGAAAAATGATAAATATAAAATCATTAGTTTTTATGCCAAAAAAGCACGCGGCTTGATGAGCGCCTACATCATTAAAAATCGTATTGAAAACCCGCAAGATATTAAAAACTTCAATACCAGCGGCTATGCGTTTTGCGCCGAACAATCAAACGGCAATGAGTGGGTTTTCTTACGAAAATTAGCGCTTTAATTCTCTAACGCTTCCGCCTCTAGCGATAAATAAACCTGATAGACATTTTTGCGGTTCGCCTCTGCAAAAGCGGGTAGAGATGAAAACTCCGACCAGTCTATTTCTGCGTACGCTTCATCGAAAGGTTGAAGCTCATCGACCGCCGCAGCCATTTTTTCTCTAATAAAGGCTAAATAACGTCGCGTCAACGATACGGTCTGGGCAGGATCTTTGGCCGCCGAACCGTGTCCTGGTACCAAAGCCTGGAGCGACTGCATTTCCATTTTTTCCAATGTTTCTAGCCAAAACTTGGTATGCACGCTACCTAAAAAAGGTATTCGACCTTCGATAATGATATCGCCAGAGAACAGTACTCGATCATTTTCAACGTATAAAGTCATATCACCATCTGAATGGGCTGGCCCCACCACGTTAATCAGAAAATCAACACCACCCAGACTGAAGCGCTCTGAAGCCTCTAGTATTCGATCTGGTTTAACCAATTGCGTGTCATCATCTACCCAGGGGTAAAGCGAGATACGCCTTTCATTCAGCCGCTCGCGCCCAATGGCTGAATCTATGTATTTATAAGCCCCAACCGGCGCTAAAATTTCTGCCCCCAAGGCTTTGAATACCTGGATGCCGTAAACGTGATCGGCGTGGTAATGGCTGACAATAAGCTTTACGATCGGCTGATCGGTAATTTTTTTAATTTCTGCTACTAGTTTTTGCGCTAATGAAGGCGTACCGAGCGCGTCATAAACGACCACGCCTTCGGGGGTGATAACAAAACCGGCATTTGAGATAAAGCCCTCATTGCTGGTCGCTACGCCGGCCATGCCCTTAACGTACCAGGCGTGCTCTGACACCTGGATAGGCTGCATATCAAGCCCTGATTCCACGTATTTTGGCCGCGCGGATGCTGCGGATGCTAAGGCCGAGCCCGAGCCCGTGATGAGCATCAATACCACTAAACCCATTTTTACGCACTGCTTCATCCGAGTTACCTCGCTTATTAATCGTTAATCCGTCAGCAATATAACCCGAATAGCGTCTAGTTTGAAAGAAGCTCGTTCTAGATAGGATTCCAACTCAACCATATTGTTTTTCTGTTGAGTAATTTCAGACTCACGAATATTAGAATTCACCTGAGCCAAGGCTACCAGTCGTTCTAAACTCGACGCCTCTTGTTGTTGCATATGTTCAACGCTGTCCGCTATCAAACTTTGCTGATGTTTAACGATGAGGCCTTCTGCCGTTGAAATAAGCTCTTTTATAGCGTCCTGGCCGTGTTCGATAATATTATGTGCTACTGGTTTTTTAACGTACGTCATGCGCGCCGCTATATGTTCAGGTTTTAGAATATTGGTCATATCCAGACCATTACTGCCAACGACAATCCGCTGCATCGTTTTCGGTAAATATCGGTGTAACTGCAAGCGTTTCGGCGCCGGGCAATGGGTGGTGAAGATAGCCTCTAATACCAACGTACCTGCCGGAACCGGCGGCAACGCCATCGTACAAAACGTCGCATTACCGAACTCGCTGTTGATGATTTGCTCCATGGCGCTGCTCACCATGGGGTGTTCCCATGTCAGGAAGTGAAAATCTTCGCGCGACAAGGCTATTTTTCGATTATAAGTTGCCGTTAAGCCGTCTTCATTTAAACCGGGGAAATTTTCGTGCATATGTCCGGTGGGTTTTATCACGATACTGTCATCGCTATGGTATTGTTGCTCCACGCCAAAGTGTTCAAACACTTTTTCCATATAATGCGACAACTCCAACTGGCTTGAGGACAGACTGATCTCATCGACAATAGCTTGCGCTTCGTCCTTTCTGCACGAATTTAGTTCGAGCATTAAGTCACGCCCTTGCTGCATCTCCTCTATGCTTTGCTTCATTAAAGCGCTGGTTTTAGTAATCAGTGCCTCAACATCATCATCGTTATTGTCACTTAATAACGCTGCTTTCAGTGCCGTTTTAACTTCTGCGTACACGTGATGTCCGGTCGAACAGACATGGCTAAACGCGTTTAAGCCGTTGTCGTACCAGTCCATCAAACGTTGCTGCGCAGAACCTTTTATACACGGTACGTGTATATGCACGGTATCGGTTTGACCAATTCGATCCAGGCGCCCGATGCGCTGTTCCAGTAAATCAGGGTTTAATGGCAAATCAAACAAAACCAAGTGATGAGAAAATTGAAAATTACGCCCTTCGCTGCCTATTTCGGAGCAGATAAGGATTTGAGCGCCCTCTTCCATATCGGCAAAATAAGCGGCCGCTCTATCTCTGGAAATTAGGCTCATGCCTTCATGGAAAACCGCTGATTTGAAACTCGTTTGCATCTTTACGTGTTCGTGAAGCTCTTCCGCCGTGCTTTGTTGCGCACAGATCAGCAGTACCTTCTCCGACTTATGCTGTTCAAGCCAATTCATTGTCCAGGCCACGCGGGGGTCTACGTCTAACCAATCATCGCCCAATAAGACTTCAGGCAGCAGCGCGTTTATCAGCGCGATATTCTGCTCTTCCTCAACCGTTTCAAGGCTGGGTAATGCAGGAAGCTCATAGGAATGTAGTTCGCGCGATGAAAAAACATCAATGTTCTCGCGGGTGTTTCTAAATAGTACGCGCCCCGTACCGTGCCGATCTAATAGAGCGTCGATAATGCTCTGTAAGGTGTGTGTTTCGATGGATAAGCACTCGGCGCCTAACAGTTTTACCAGTTGATCAGTTAAGTCTTTATCCGCTAATACCTCGCTCAACGAAGCCGACGATAAGAGTTGCTTAATCAGCCCATTGATTTGCTTATAGCCCAGTTGTTCTTCACGAAAAGCAGCGAGGTCGAAATAGCGATCGGGGTCTAATAAACGAAGTCGGGCAAAATGGCTCGTTACACCCAGCTGTTCTGGCGTAGCGGTGAGCAATAACAGCCCCGGCACGCGCTTAGCCAACTCGTCAATACAGCGATATTCCTCACTCACCTTATCTTCATTCCAAAATAAGTGATGCGCCTCGTCAACGATCATCAAGTCCCAATTTGCCGACACCGCTTGCGCATGATAAGTCGGTTGCTCGGTGAGAAACGACAACTGACAAAGCACCAGCTGCGCTGTTTCGAAAGGGTTTATATCCCCTTCTTCAGTAATCGCCTCACAGCGTTCGTGATCCAAAATAGTGAAGGCCAGGTTAAAACGCCGCAACAATTCAACCAGCCATTGATGGATAAGTGCGTCTGGCACGACGATTAAAACTCGCTCGATAGCACCTGTTAATAATTGCTGGTGCAAAATTAAGCCCGCTTCAATGGTTTTACCCAGACCGACTTCATCAGCCAATAAAACACGGGGGTCTGTACGTTGCGTGACTTTGCTCGCTATATAAAACTGATGCGGCAATAACTGAACGCGGGGACCTGACAAACCGTAACTGGGAAATTGATCGAGCTTTCGCTGAAATTCAAGGGTTTTCAAGCGTAATTCAAATGATTTGTTTTTATCAATTTGGCCGGTAAATAAGCGGCTTTGTGGTTTATTAAAAGCCCCGACGCTATCTAACTCAACTTCGTGCACCACCACTTGCTCAGCTTTTTCGTTACTACAAAGATAAATCAGGCAATGATTATGTTCTTGAGTTTCTTCAATGTTCAACGTTACACCATCTATATGGCGTACGGTATCGCCTACGTTATATAGCACACGACTAAGCGGAGCATTATCGAGTGCGTAAACCCTGGCTTCTTCAACAGCAGGGAAAAACAGCGTGACGTGGCGGCCTTCTATTTTTTCAACCGCGCCTAAGCCAAGTTCACTCTCGGCATGGCTAATCCAACGCTGCCCCGGATAAAAATTTTGCTGGCTCATCGAACTGTCTCCGCGCTGGATTAAAAGGCGAGGATGATACCCTAAGTGGCTATCCTTTTAAAACTGCTTATCATCAAGATCACGTGTTAATCGAATTTGTGCGGCAATTTCTTCTATCGAAATTGACGTTACGTTGAGAAACGGGATATTTTCCATTTGGAAAAGCTCCTCCACCTGGGAGATTTCTCGTTGGCAGGTTCGTAAAGACGCGTACGGACTACCGGGGCGTCTTTCTTCTCTAATACGACTGAGTTGCTCTGCCGCTATCGTTAAGCCGAATAATTTATTTTTATGCGATTTTATCGCCTTGGGCAATGTCGCATTATCTAAATCGCTGTCGGTGATTGGGAAGTTAGCCGTATAAATGCCGTATTGCAGAGCCAAATATAACGAGGTCGGCGTTTTACCGGTACGCGATACACCGACTAAAATAACGTCCGCTTTATCATAGTGATCCAAGCGGGCACCATCGTCATTGACCAACGCATAGTTTACGGCCCGAATGCGAGATTCGTACGAATTCCTGTCGACCAGACCATGACTTTTACCCGCAACATGAGAAGACTCTTCGCGTAAGTCTTTCTCCATTCTTGAAATATAATCATGAAATAAATCATAGAATATACAATTGCTTGCAATTATTATGTCACGTAATTTATCATCAGTGAATGTGCTAAAAACGATGGGGCGTTCCTGGCTATTTTCGCTCTCGTTATTAATTCGATCCCTTACTTCGATGGCTCTTTTTTCAGTATCAATAAACGGAATAACGTGGCGCTCCTGCTCCACTCCCTCGAATTGAGTCATCAAGGTATTGCCGAGTGTTTCAGCGGTAATCGCCGTTCTGTCAGAGACAAAAAAGATTATTCTGTTTTTCATTATATATAGGGCTGCTTTTTTTGTTAAAATGTTCGATTGCATTAAATTCTAAACTAAACCGAGGATTGAAAGTTGGAAGAATATATTGTTTGGCTAGACTCAACGGGTATGAACGACGTTGAACACGTTGGTGGTAAAAACGCATCTTTAGGTGAAATGATCAGCAACCTGTCCTCTGTTGGCGTTGATGTTCCTGGTGGCTTTGCAACAACGGCCGCGGCTTTTAGAGACTTTCTTTCACAAAGCGGTATTGACGCGCGCATTAACGAAAAGTTAACCGCACTGGACGTTGATGACGTTAATGCACTGGCCGTCGCCGGCAAGGAAATCAGGCAATGGGTCATCGATACGCCATTTCAGCCTGAACTTGAATCTGCCATCACAAAAGCCTACGCAAAAATGCAGGCCGACGCGAAGAGCGAGTTTTCCGTAGCCGTGCGCTCATCAGCCACCGCAGAAGACTTACCTGACGCCTCGTTTGCTGGACAACAAGAAACCTTCCTCAACGTCGATGGCATCGACAATGTGATGCTCTCTATCAAAGAGGTGTTCGCTTCTTTATTCAATGATCGCGCCATCTCGTACCGCGTCCATCAGGGATTCGAACACAGCCTGGTCGCCTTATCTGCCGGTATTCAGCGCATGGTAAGAAGCGATATTAGCGCCTCGGGCGTTATGTTTACGCTGGATACTGAATCGGGGTTTCGTGACGCCGTCTTCATCACCTCGAGCTATGGCTTAGGTGAAATGGTCGTACAGGGTGCGGTCAATCCAGACGAATTTTACGTCCATAAACCTACTTTAGAAGCGGGGCGCCCGGCTATTTTGCGTCGCAATTTGGGCAGCAAACTGATCAAAATGGTCTACAACGACGGAACTGGCGCGAAAGAGCCCGTCAAGATTATTGATACCGAGCCCGACACTCGCCTTGTCTACTCTTTAACCGATGAAGAAGTCGAGCAATTATCACGCATTGCCATCACCATCGAAAAACACTACCAACGTCCGATGGATATTGAGTGGGCGAAAGACGGCCTTGATGGTCAGCTGTATATCGTGCAAGCGCGCCCAGAAACGGTTCAAAGTCGTGCTGGCAAAGAGATTGAACGTTACTCGTTAAACGAAACATCTAAGGTATTAGTCGAAGGCCGCAGTATTGGCCAACGAATTGGCTCTGGACCTGCTCGTGTGATCAGCAGTATCGCGCAAATGGATCAAGTAAAAGCCGGTGACGTATTGGTGACCGATATGACTGATCCCGACTGGGAACCGATCATGAAGCGCGCCTCGGCTATCGTGACCAACCGTGGCGGCAGAACCTGCCACGCTGCGATTATTGCGCGTGAACTGGGCATTCCAGCCGTTGTTGGCTGTGGCGATGCCACCGATCACATCACTGAAAATGCAAATATCACCATTTCTTGTGCCGAAGGCGATACTGGTTACATTTATGAAGGCCTACTAGATTATCAGATTGATACCATCAACCTGGATTCAATGCCTGAAATTCCAGTCAAAATCATGATGAACGTGGGTAATCCCGATCGTGCCTTTGACTTCGCGTCACTTCCCAACGAAGGTGTTGGTCTGGCGCGCCTTGAGTTCATTATCAATCGAATGATCGGCATTCACCCAAAAGCCTTATTGGAATTCGACCAATTACCCGCCGACCTTAAAGCGACTATCAGCAAACGCATTTCTTGTTACGACAGCCCGGTTGATTACTACATCAAGCGTTTGGTAGAAGGTATTTCTACCATTGCCGCTGCGTTTTCACCGAAGTCGGTTATTGTTCGTATGTCTGATTTTAAATCCAACGAATACGCCAACTTAATCGGTGGCGACCGTTACGAACCGGAAGAAGAAAACCCGATGCTCGGCTTTAGAGGCGCATCACGTTATATTTCTGAGTCATTCCGCGAATGCTTCAATATGGAGTGCGAGGCGCTAAAATTTGTCCGTGACAAGATGGGCCTCACAAATGTTTGGGTGATGATTCCTTTTGTTAGAACTGTTGAAGAAGCCCGTCAGGTGACCGAACTACTGAAAGAAAATGGCATCGAAAGCGGTAAAAATGGTCTTAAATTGATCATGATGTGCGAATTACCCTCAAACGCCTTAATGGCAGACGAGTTCCTGCAATATTTTGATGGCTTCTCTATTGGCTCAAACGACTTAACGCAATTAACACTGGGGCTAGATCGCGACTCCGGCCTTATCGCTTCATTATTCGACGAGCGCGACCCCGCCATTAAAAAGCTACTTTCAATGGCTATTCAAGCCTGCATCAAACAAAACAAGTACATCGGCATTTGCGGTCAGGGACCCTCCGACCACCCCGACTTGGCTAAATGGCTGATGGAAGAAGGTATCGAAAGCGTTTCATTAAACCCAGACACGGTTATTGAAACCTGGATGTTTATGGCTGGACAAAAAATAGAAGGTTAATACTAATATGACTATTACAACGTTCAACCCACCCGTTCGAACATTAATGGGCCCCGGCCCATCTGATGTACACCCTCGCGTTTTATCAGCCCTTGCTCGGCCCACAATCGGCCACCTTGACCCCAGCTTTGGCGTCATGATGGATGAAGTGAAAACCTTACTTCAATACGCCTTGAAAACAGATAACCAGCTCACCTTTCCGGTTTCCGCACCTGGATCAGCGGGCATGGAAACCTGCTTCGCTAACTTATTAGAAGCTGGCGACACCGTCATCGTTTGTCAAAATGGCGTATTCGGTGGACGCATGAAGGAAAACGTCGAACGCTGTGGTGCAATCGCCGTTATGGTTGAGGACGAATGGGGACAAGCCGTGGACCCAGAAAAAGTTGAGGCCGCGTTAAAGGCTCACCCAGAAGCCAGTGTTTTGGCTTTTGTGCACGCAGAAACCTCAACCGGAGCACTGTCTGATGCAAAAACACTTTGCGCACTGGCACAGCAATACGACTGCCTTTCTATTGTCGACGCCGTCACCTCGGTCGGTGGTTCAGAATTACGCGTAGACGACTGGGGTATTGACGCTATCTACTCCGGTACCCAAAAATGCCTGTCTTGCGTCCCCGGTCTATCACCCGTCAGTTTTAGTGAACGCGCGCAACAACGCATCAAACAACGCAAACAAAAAGTCCAGAGCTGGTTTTTAGACCTAAGCCTGGTGATGGCTTACTGGGACGGCGATGGCGGCCGCTCATACCACCATACCGCCCCCGTCAATAGCCTGTACGCCCTGCACGAAGCCCTATTAATGCTGAAAGAAGAAGGCCTTGAAAACGCCTGGGCTCGCCACACGCGACTCCACCTCGCCTTAAGAGCCGGCTTAGAAGCGATGGGGCTTAACTTTATTGTGCCCGAACAATCACGCCTTCCCCAACTCAACGCCGTAACCATTCCTGATGGCGTAGACGAGAGCGTGGTCAGAAAACGTCTATTACACGAATATGACCTTGAAATCGGCGCGGGACTCGGCTCCTTAGCTGGCAAAGTGTGGCGTATCGGCTTAATGGGCCATTCGGCCAATGCCAGCAACGTGATGTTCTGTCTCGGCGCATTAGAATCCGTTTTAAGCGATATGGGTGCTAATATAGTAAGCGGCGTAGCCTTACCGGCTGCACAAAAAGTAACCTTCGGCTAAGCGAATCACACTATGAAAGAAAAACTATTTATCGCCCTACAACACCTATTGCCGCAACACGCGCTATCCGCCCTGATGCACAAGCTAGCGCGCTGTAAAGCAGTGTGGTTTAAAAACTTTGTTATCGAGCGCTTTATTCAGTTTTTCGACGTTAATATGTCCGAAGCGAGTGAATCCGACCCACGCAGCTACGATTGTTTTAACGCCTTTTTTACCCGCGAATTAAAACAAGACGCGCGTACGCTAGAACGCGGCCGAACAACGCTCGCCAGTCCCGTTGATGGAACCATCAGCCAAATAGGTCGCATCGAAAACGGTCAATTATTTCAGGCGAAGGGAAAACACTTTAACTTAGCCGCGCTATTGGGCTCAGAATCGATGGTGGCTGATTATGAAAACGGTTATTTCAGCACTATTTACCTGTCTCCCAAAGACTACCACCGGATACATTTTCCGATTGGCGGCGTACTAAAGAAAATGGTTCACGTCCCCGGCGACCTTTTTAGCGTAAACCCTACGACGGTAGACGCTATCGACGAACTGTTCGCGCGTAATGAGCGCGTCATTGCTTTCTTTGATACCCCCACCGGCCCAATGGCGATGGTGATGGTCGGCGCTATTTTTGTTTCCAGTATCGAAACCGTTTGGCACGGCGAGGTCACTCCACCGAGGCACAACCAAATTCGCAGCTGGAGCTATAGCGACGGCAAGCTTAAGTTCAAAAAGAACGATGAGATGGCGCGTTTCAATATGGGCTCAACCGTTGTATTGCTATACGGTAAAGATAAAATCACCTGGGCGGAAGATCTGGCGGCTGGCCACCCCGTTCAGCTTGGACAGGTGATCGGAAAAATCACAAAATAACGACACAGTGGCCAGTCAAACAACATCGTATCGGTGTTACGCCTGGATCGCAGTTTTTAGCGTTATTCTTATTTGGTCTGGCATTAACCCTAAAGATCAATTCACCTGGCTGTTAGAGGCTCTTCCCGCCATCATCGCTTTTATTGTTTTGGTGTGGACTCGGCAATCGTTCCCCTTAACAACGCTGACGTACTGTTTAATACTGCTACACGCCATTATTTTAATGGTCGGCGGCCATTACACCTACGCCGAAGTGCCGCTGTTTAATGGGCTATTCGGTTCAGAGCGAAATAATTACGATAAAGTCGGCCACTTCGTCCAGGGCTTCGTACCCGCTATCGTCGCCCGAGAGATATTAATCCGTCATTCGGTGATGAAAACGCGACGCTGGATGAACTTCTTTATCGTCAGCTTCTGTTTAGGCTTTAGCGCGTTTTATGAATTAATTGAATGGTGGGTCGCCCTGGCTTCAGGTCAGGATGCAGAAGCCTTTTTGGGTACACAGGGTTATATTTGGGATACTCAGTCCGATATGGCGCTGGCCTTAGTCGGTGCTATCATCGCACTCTTGCTGCTGCCCCGCTTTCACGACAGACAGCTAGCACGATACACAACTAAGCTCTATTGATGGGAAAGCTTAACACCTCGTTAATAGATTGAGTCTCAGCCACCAACATCAATAAACGGTCTAAACCTAGTGCAACGCCTGAACATTCAGGCATTCCGGACTCTAAGGCCGATAGTAAATTATGATCCATCGGCACCTTATCTAAACCTTGTTTTTTTCTGTCCGCCAATTCTTCTTCAAAGCGCGCTTTTTGTTGCCGGGCATCGGTTAACTCCTCATAGCCATTAGCCAATTCAACGTTATTAAAATACACTTCAAAGCGTTTTGCAGTAGCCGGTGTATCGTCACTTAATTTGGCTAGCATCGCCATACAAACTGGATAATCGGTGACAAAGTAAACCACGTTCTTTTTAAGCCTGGGTTGAATATACTGGCTAAAAACATAATCCAGTCCGTTAGAAAGGCTGTCGCCACAAATCTCAACCGCTTCCGGGTTGCCTTGCGCACTGGCATAATCCATCAGTTGCTCAATCGTCGCATGGTGTGGGTCGATAGCCGTCATTTGAACATAAAGGCGAGCATAGTTAGTGGTTTGGAACGCCATATTTTGGCTGAAACAAGACATTAAAAGCTCGATCATCTCGGCTATTAAATCCTGCACGGTGAAGCCCACTCGGTACCACTCCAATAAGCTGAATTCTGGGTTATGAAAGCGCCCACTTTCACCCTGCCTGAATGATTTTGCGATTTGATAAATGCAGCCAGAGCCCGATGCCAATAGACGCTTCATCGCAAATTCTGGTGACGTTTGCAGATATAGCTTTTGACTGCGTTGAGCGCCATTAACTAACTCAGTTGAGAAACTGTCCAGGTTAACATCACAACTCGCTGCAGCCGATAACACCGGCGTGTCGACCTCGAGTACGCCTTTTTCCGCAAAGAAAGACCGTATCGTTTGGTATAACTCCGCGCGCTGATGCAACAAAGCCGCCGAACAGGTCGGCGGCCATGGATTATTCATCGTGTCAGTCAATTAAACGACTAGCTCTTTACTCTTGAGGAGTATTCACCGGTGCGCGTGTCCACCTTAATCACTTCGCCGATTTGGACAAATAAGGGAACCCGAACCACGGCCCCCGTTTCAAGCGTTGCCGGCTTACCGCCACCGCCTGAGGTATCGCCTTTTAGACCCGGGTCGGTATCGCTCACTGCTAACTCTACAAAGTTAGGCGCCTCAACGCTCAACGGTGCGCCATTCCATAAGGTGACGGTGCACTTATCCTGTTCTTTTAACCACTTACTGCTATCACCAACGGCTACCGCATCGGCAGAAACCTGCTCATAACTCTCTTCGTCCATGAAGTGCCAAAAATCACCATCGGCGTATAGATAGACCATATCGGTTTCCATTACATCGGCGGCATCTACGGTTTCACCGGATTTAAAGGTGCGCTCAATAACGCGACCCGTTTTTAAGTTGCGGTACTTAACGCGACTAAAAGCAGGGCCTTTACCCGGCCTTACAAACTCGTTTTCAACAATGGAACAAGGGTCCCTATCCATCATTATTTTCAATCCGCCTTTAAAATCGTTTGTGCTGTAAGTTGCCATGTAAACTCTCGTTGATAGTTAATTTGTTAAAGCTTGCCGTATAAGCTCCATTATAATGATTAACATGATGAGCGCAGAAAAAAATTCGATAACAGCTATTTGGCAACAAGAACTACAAGCAGCTTTCACCAATATCAACGAGTTATTAGGTTTTTTAAAGCTCGACACAGACGATTTAACGGCACAGCAAAAAGCCGCGAAAGACTTCCCTTTACTGGTCACGCGCAGCTACGCCGAGCGTATTAAAAAATCTGACTGGTCAGACCCACTGCTACGCCAGGTGCTGCCGTTGCCCGAAGAATTAAACGTGCACCCCGCTTATACCAGTGACCCGGTCGGGGATAATCATGCCAGCGTACTGCCTGGTCTGATTCATAAATATCACGGTCGGGTTTTAATGGTTGCGACGGGTGCTTGCGCCATACACTGCCGTTATTGTTTTCGCCGCGCGTTTCCTTATGCAAATAATAGCGCTAACCGTTCGCAGATTGAGTCCATCATTGAGTATATACGCAATAACCCCGATATCACCGAGGTTATTCTTAGCGGTGGAGACCCTTTAACGCTCAGTGACACCAAGTTTCGCGATTTGATGAACGCCATATCCAGTATTTCGCAAATTGAACGTATAAGGATTCATACTCGCCTACCCATCGTGCTGCCCAATCGAATTACACCCACCTTATTAGAGACTCTTTGCGCCATCCGGCAGAAAGTTATTGTCGTCGTTCACGCCAATCACCCTAATGAATTAAGCGATCAAGTGTCTAACGCCCTGCTTGCTTTAAAACGCAATGACGTCACCTTACTGAACCAAACCGTTTTATTAAAAGGCGTTAACGATAGCGAAAACATACTCACTCAATTGAGCCTGCGCTTATTCGACTGCCATACTCTGCCTTATTATTTACACGTGCTCGATAAAGTCTCTGGCGCTATGCATTTCGATATAGATATCAACGAGGTTTACACCATTTATGAGCAGCTTCAGCGAAAGCTCCCCGGTTATTTATTACCTAAGCTGGTGCGTGAAGTACAGGGAAAGCCTTATAAAACCCTTTTAAACATCTCTTTTTAAAGCATTAACTTTTTGAGTAATTTGGCGCATAATCATTCCGGCTTCAAAATTAATGCTTAATTTGAATATTAATTTCAACGAACAATAATGAATATTATGGATAAACAGAAACAGTTTACGGATAGACTTTTCCCCTTAATTATCAGATCTGAAACCGCATTGCCTTTCGAAGCCAATATTGCGGCGTACAAAGCATGGGAAGAAGAACTACCCATCTTAAACACGAAGGTGACGGCCAATATGCTTTGTACGGCCGCTCAAGCAGTATTATCTTCAAATATCAGCGCAGTAGAAAAATTCAATCTAGCAGAGCAAACCCTGCTTTGCTTATCCAGGGTATATCTATCGTGCAAAGAATCGATGCGAAACGCGAAACTGCCCCTGGCGAAAAAAGAAGCCGAACTGATTTCTCAGTTACTGACTACATTAACGAGTTTTAACCACTTGTACCTGGATATTATTTGCTCTGCTGATTTTTTAAAAACGCGAGCCGATGCAGAACAAAACAACACTCCGCCATTCCCCCATTCCGAAAAAAGTCGGGTGCTTTTCAGGGCCATTGAACTGCTTGGGCTAAGCCAGTTTTTAATGTCTCTTATTTACCAGCTTCCCAAAGCCGACTTTTGGAATGTGGTTAACGTACTTTTCGCTACCGCTTCATTGTTTAAACTTCATCAACTTGAACATTTAAACGTAGCTGAAGAACAAACCGCTACGATTGAAAATGAATTTAAAAAAATCCATTTATTTTATCTGGCCCAAACCAATAGATTCAAGCAACGTGATATAGAAACAATACATTCTATTTTGTCTCTTCGATCCGACGACATAGAAATAAGCAAAACAGCTGATAACTCCCCGAGTTTTTATGTTGATTTAGAGTCCTCATCTACTCTAATGAGCCTCGATAAACTAAACCCCAGCTCTGAAGAAAATTGCTTTTTCAATACGCTGAAATTAATCCAATTCATGCACAGCGATACGCTTGTCGCACCCGAAAAAATCGGCGCAATAGTTCTAGCAAAAGGCAAACCTTTCCTAAGCAAAGAAATTATTCATCAACTGATAACAAGTTGGGGCACAGGGCAAACCCGCAAATCATCGCGGCGCGAACAAACTGAACAAATAATGGTCTACCCAGGCTTCGAAAGCATTATCAGAGCGCTGATGGTTAAAAATAACCCGGATGTGTATGGGCAACATAAAAAGCCTGCTACAGGATCAGCTGCGTTTGAGCTACCTGACCTTGAACTGATGCCAGCAGAAGAGGGCATACACCGTCATCACGATATTACCCAGCGTGATAGTACCGTCAATAAAATGCTGAAAGCATCTTCTGATCACGCGCTTAGTGCCAAAAATATATGGAATAGACGTCACGAAAGTATCAGCGGCGCCAAAGGTGAAGAGATGATCGCTGAAACACTTGATGTTAGCTTAGAAGGCTTGCAATTCAGTATTACAGGCTACAATAAATCCCTTTTAAAAGCCGGCGACCTGATCGGCATTCAAACGCTAAAGCAATCATTACAATTGGCTATTATTCGGCGAATCAACAGCTTTGAAGAAGGAACTATATCCGTCGGCGTTGAAATGATGTCGCCGAATATTAAAATTGCTAACATCAGGTACCTCGATAAGAAAACACCCCCCAAACCCGCCCTATTTTTGCAAGGTATCCCTTCAAATAACCAGCCTGACGCCATCATTTCGCCTCTGTCCCTCGAGAATACAGAGGTAGATCTCGTTCTCAGCAGCAAAAATGAAAAAACTTATTTTTCTTTAGATAAAATAATCCAAACAAATCAAGTTTTCAGTCATTACAGCGTGTTAAAAAAAACGAATTTAGAGTAAGGTTAATGAAAACAGAATAAACGACCGATTGATGATAAAACGAACCTTATTGAGTATAAACTTTAGCGAAAAAGAGAACCGTCTTATTGACGAGGCATTAAAAAAAATTAATGCCTCAGTCACCATAAAGTCGTGCACGCTTCAAGAGTTTGAAAACCAAGGAACAAATTTATCGAAAGTAAACCTGGTTTTGTTAAGGCTTAATGAAGACAACAACTTAACGCATGAAATTTTAAAACGCATCAAAAAAGAATTTATTCACCACCCGATTATCATCGTCAGCGAGGTTGAAATAAAGGCAAAAGATAGCGTTCAATATGGCTTAAACAACATCATAGACGTGCGTCCCTTAAACCCTCTTTTCTTGCTCGCCAGGTCGATAGAAAGAGAAATTAGCTCTCAGCATAATAAGTACCTACGCCACCAAATTAACACTAAATATAAAAATGCAACGTATCGTCTGGATGCTTTTTTGAAACACACCGAAGACGGACTCGCTCTCATTCACGAAGGTAAGTACCTTTCTACCAATCAAGCTTATAAACGTATTTTTCGCATTCCACTTGATGAAAATATGATTGATTCTCCGGTGATCGAATTTAACTCCTCTACAGTTTGCCCGGCTAATGAAAACTCAGTTAATGAAAGTTCGGCTCAAAAAAGACTCAACACATCGCTGGAATCATTACCCGATGAAACCACCTTCTCTGCATTGATTCAAACGCGAAATAAGAATTCATTAGTTACCACTATTTACAAAACACATTGTTTTGTTAACGATCAACTTTGCACTCAAATTCTTGTTCACAATCCCGATGCCTGGAGTAATGTTGACAAAGGTTTTATTGATTTAAGAACTTTTGATCATGAAACCGGCCTATACAACAAACGATTTGCTTATGAATATATTCAAAAAGAATTGGCCGCCGTAGAGCCGCATGGCTCACTCGCCATTATTCTAATTGATGATTTTAGAAGCGCTCGCGATGTGCATAACATCGATTATGTAGAAGATATTCTTCGAACCGTCGCCAGTATTATCACTAAGTCCTGCTCTAAGAATGATATTCTCGCTCGATATAGCGACGCCGTATTTACCTTATTTTCAAACCAATTAAGTCGCTCAGAATTTCTATTAAACTGCCAAAAAATACTGACAGAGGTCGATGGCACACTCTTTGGTAATGATCATCAATACATCAGATTGTCATTAAGTATTGGTGCTGGATTCATCGGAACTAGAATAACCTCACCCGAGCAACTTATTGCTCAAGCAGACAAAGCATGCGACAAAGCAAGCTCTCGAGGTGGAAATCAAATACACGTTTTTGATTCGGTGACCACACCGTTAACCGTTATTATTGATGAAGAAAAAAACACCCAGTTAATCCAATCAGCCATCGAAAACGAGCGATTCCATGCCTTGTACCAACCCATCGTTGACCTTTCTGAAAAATACACAGAAAACTACGCCGTTCTTTTACGCATCCTTGGTGAAGATAACTCCCATATCCCACCTGATAATTTCATCCTCACCGCCGAAAAAACAGGGCTCATCAGCAATCTGGATGAATGGGTTCTTAAAAACACTTTAGGGCAAATGAAAGAGGCTGCTCGCCAGGGCGTTAAGAGGAAGTTCTTTATCACCTTATCAAACGTTACCTATCGAAATGAAGCGTTTATGGAGACATTGGTAAAGGAAATAAGGCTCACTAACGTCGACGCGAGTTTATTAGTTTTCCAAATTAATTTTACTGATGTAAAAATTGACCCCACCGTGTTAAAGAACTTCATTACCTTTGTAAAAAAAGAATGTGGTTGCCAAATCGCATTTGATCAAATTGGTTTTAGTCAAATAACGGATCACTTACTTAAAGAATACTCCGTGGATTACTTGAAACTTGACGGCACTTTTAGCCAGAACCTTTTAAATAATAGTGAATCACAGCAAACCATCAAAAACATTATCGACGTTACCAAACGAAACCACGTTAAAACAATCGCCAAATCTGTAGAAAATGCGAATACCTTAGCGCTTTTATGGAACTTAGGTATTGACGCGGTTCAGGGATATTTCCTGCAAAAACCCGCAGACACCATGCGCTTTGATTTTGACCTCAACCATTAATCTTCGTTTGCAACGCCATGAGGTACGTGCCCCGTTGCAACGTGTTCATTTGCCGATTCACAATGCGTCGTTTGGTCATCAAAGAAAATATCAGCTCCAAAAGACTTCAAAAACTCACCTTTCTGTAAACCACCCAAAAATAAAGCCTCATCAATTCTGATATCCCATGAGCGTAGGGTGCGAACGACTCTCTCGTGGGCTGGGGCCGAACGCGCCGTTACTAAGGCCGTCCGCACGGGCGAGGACTTCTCATCAAATTGACTTTGTAGATTGTGAAGCGCCGATAGAAATGATTTAAATGGCCCACCAGACATCGGCTTTCTTGCAGTCTGTTGTTCATTTTCAGTAAATGCATCCAATCCTTTTTCTTTATAAATGCGTTCAGACTCATCTGAAAATATGACTGCATCGCCATCGAATGCAATGCGTAGCTGGTCATTTGATGAGCCGCTTCCCTTGCCTGATAAAATAGTTGCCCCCGCATAACCTGCGTCTAAGGCTTTACGTACATCGTCTGGCGATGTGGAAAGGAAAAGGTCCACTTCGAACGCTGATATATAAGCGAATGGTGTTTGCCCACTAGTGAAAGCTGCGCGTTTAATATCTAAGTCGTGCTCTCGAATAGAATTAAAAACCCTAAGGCCGGTATCGGCACTATTTCTTGATAGCAAAATAACCTCGACCATCGGTTCTGGTAAACGTCGATTTAAACCTAAAAGCTTTTTAACTAGGGGGTAGGCAACACCAGGGTCCAAGGTTTCGTCTTCTCTAGCTATCTGATATTGACAATAGGCCTCTTTACCCTCGGTCACGAAAATTTTATTTGATTCCACTAGATCAAACAACGCCATTGACGAAATACCGACGGTTAACTTTTTTGTTTTTACGGGTTGCATATGGGCCATTCGTTAATTTCTAGTACGCTAACATCTTAAATCATTTAAACAAAAATCGCCCTATATGGAGCATGTTTATAACTTATACATTAGCTTCATAAATAAAAAAGCAAGCACTTACATCGGGTTCACTCCAGCCTCAGAATAGTGCAAGTGATCAGGCTTCTTTGTTTCAATCCATAGCCACGCGATACATAATGCAACGGCGCATAATAATGATGCCCCGCCAAACACCCATGCTTCGCCCAGTTGATCCCAAAACAAACCCGCCATTAAGCCTCCCATCATTCCACCAGCGCCATAACCTACGCTGCTAAACAAGGCCTGACCTTTATCCTGGTTTGGCCCGCGGAAATAATCGTGTATTAACTGGATGCAAACAACGTGGAAGGAACCAAATGACGCCGCATGAAGTGTCTGTATTAATAATAAAACAATCAGGTTTTCTGGTATCCAGGCGAGCAACATCCACCTGATAATGGTTAGAAAAATACTGAGTAGAAGCACAAAACGTAAAGAGACTCGTTTAAACACGTGCTTTATGGCCAGAAACAAAACGATTTCAGCAATAACACCTAATGCCCAGAATTGACCAATTTGTGTTTCGTTGTAATTTAATTTATTTAGCAAAATAGAGAAAAAAGCGTAATAAGGCCCATGCGAAGCCTGAATAAGAAAAATGACAGCAAATAAAGCCAGTACATTTTTTTTCTTGATAATCAATCGAATAGGCTGCTTACCCCTTGGATGTTTGCTGCGACCTTTTTCGTGTAGTAACAAACTCGATAAAAAAATCGCCGCTAAACACACGAAAACCAACCAGGGCCAATTAATCAGTGCCGTGTTATCAAGAATATAGCCAACCCCTACTACGGTCGCGATAAACCCCACCGATCCCCAGAGGCGCACCCCACTGTAGGCATGGGTATCCTCACCGAGTTTTGTTAAGGTTATGGATTCAAATTGCGGTAACAGTGCATTCAAAAAAAAGCTAAAGCAAAATGTCACCTGCAATACACCGATAAAGTCTTGCCTGAATAGTAAAACGCCAAAGGCCAGAGCAGACATTAACGCCGCGCCTTGAATCAGCCTCATTCTGTCGTCAAAGTGACTGGATAGCCAGGCGAGCATGCTAGGCGCAACCAATCTTGTCCCTTGCATTACAGCAAACACGATTCCAACTTGAGCTGCCGAAAATCCCGTCGAATGTAAATACAATCCAAAATAGGGCATTAATGCACCGAGCGATGCAAAGTAAAAGAAGTAAACGCTTGATAAGCGCCAATAGGGCAGTTCTTGCTTATTCAAAAAATCAGTTTTTTAGTAAAAAATTTAGCCGACCATCTAAATCAATCTTCACCGGCTGGAATGTTGGGTACCGTTGACCGAACATCCGCATTTTGCCCCCTATGTCTAAGAAGGTGATCCATTAAAACAATCGCCAACATCGCTTCAGCAATCGGCGTCGCGCGAATACCCACGCAGGGGTCGTGGCGGCCTTTTGTAATCACTTCTATAGGGTTACCGCTAGTATCAACCGATTTGCCAGCCAGGCGCAAGCTAGAGGTCGGCTTGAGCGCTATACTCGCTGAAATCGTCTGCCCCGTTGAGATGCCGCCTAAGATGCCGCCCGCGTGATTACTGAGAAAACCAGTCGGTGTTATTTCATCACGAAACTCCGTGCCGAGCGCTGGCACACAGTCAAATCCACCACCAATTTCTACGCCCTTTACGGCGTTAATACTCATTAAGGCATGCGCTATTTCAGCATCAAGTCGGTCAAAAATGGGCTCGCCTAAACCAACGGGCACGCCCGTTGCGTGGACATTAATACGGGCACCCACCGAATCGCCCGATTTTCGTAAAGCATCCATATAGGCCTCTAATTCGGGCACTTTATCTGGATCAGGGCAAAAGAAAGGATTTTGATGCCTTACACTCAAATCAACCGGATTAAGTTTTATCGGGCCTAACTGGGCCAAATACCCGCTAATTTCTATACCCTGTGTTTCTCGTAAATATTTTTTTGCAATGCCGCCCGCCGCTACTCGCATGGCCGTTTCACGCGCGGATGATCGCCCGCCTCCGCGGTAATCACGAAAGCCATATTTTTGATGGTAACTGTAATCTGCGTGGCCAGGACGAAATGAGTCCTTGATATTTGAGTAGTCTTTAGAACGCTGGTCGGTATTTTCTATCAATAAACCGATCGGGGTTCCGGTGGTTTTACCTTCAAACACACCCGATAAAATTTTAACCTCATCCGCTTCACGCCTTTGCGTTGTATGCCTTGAAGTGCCTGGTTTTCTTAAATCAAGGTCGCCTTGCAGATCGGCTTCACACAGCTCCATCCCTGGGGGGCAACCATCGACGATACAACCAATAGCGGGGCCATGACTTTCACCAAAACCGGTGACCGTAAAAATTTTTCCAATCGTATTTCCAGACATACTCGTATTTTACCTTTGCTCAATCAGCTTAGTTTAGCCTGAAACAGCTGTTTATATTCCAATAATTGATCTTTAGTTAACATGAAAATGCCGTGTCCACCATAGTCAAACTCTTGCCATAAAAAGGGAACCTTTGGGTAGCACCGTTGCAAGGCCTCATCGGTATTACCCACTTCTACATATAAAACACCGTCATCATTTAAATAGTTAGATGCTTGCGATAGAATTTTATGCACCAAGTCTAAACCCGTCACTCCGCCGTCCAAGCCAATTTGCGGTTCTTGGTAAAACTCGTCGGGTAAGGTGGATAATTCATCATGCCCAACATAGGGTGGGTTACTCACAATTAAATCATATTTTTTGCTCGCTAAACCTTCAAACAAATTCGATTTAATGGACGAAACCCTGGCCTTAAGCTGATATTTTTCAATATTTTTATCCGCAACCAACAAAGCTGGTTCGGAAACGTCTACCAGGTCAACCGCCGCATGAGGAAAAGCAACCGCGCAAGCAATACCAATACAACCACTGCCCGTACACATATCCAAAATTCGATTCGTTTTATCAACATTAACCCAGGGCGAAAAATTATCACCCAGCAATTCAGCAAAAGGGGATCGCGGTACTAGAACGTGCTTATCGACATAAAAAGGCAGGCCAGCAAACCAGGCTTCGCCGATCAAATAGGCGGCAGGAGTTTTTTCCTTAATTCGCCGCTGGAAAAGAGCCAAAATTTCTTTTGCCACCAATACATCAACTTTTTCTTCTAACACCGCGTCATCATCAAGTGGCAATTTATTAGTCACGGTCAGGACGATGTAGGCGGCTTCATCCGTTGAATTATCCGTACCGTGTCCGTAATAAAGCGCTTCCTTGTCAAATAATTCAGCGCCATCGGCAATTAGCCCTTTGATTGTGTATGATTTTTGCGATTTTATTGTCATAAAGGCTAATAAGCGGCTATATTTGTATCTATTAAATAATTCATTCCTCAGCAGCTATAATTTTAACTTAACTAGAAACACATAAATAATAAAAAAATGTCTATTAGAAACTTAACTAACGAAGAAATGAACGCGCTATTCCCTATCAGAAACTTTCCAGATAGCATAAAACAACAGCTTCAAAATACCTTGAAAACCGAGGACGTGCCCGCCCAAACCGTACTATTTTCGGCTGGCAGTACAGATGATCAACAAATTTATTTGTTAGAGGGCAAGGTTCGTTTAACGCTCAATCAACATAATCAACGCATTATAGAAGGCGGGCAAGTGGAAGCTCGTTTTCCTATTGATAACAACACACCCCATAAAGCCACCGCGACTGCGCTTGAACCACTTACAATTTTATCTATTGATCGCGCTACGTTAAATGATTTAAGTTCTGAACAGCCATCGAGCAACCATAGCGCAGATGTCGGCATTTTGGACGAGAAAGAAGATTCAATGCTCTATAACCAGCTTTATTATGAAGTCACAATGGAAATGCAAGCCGGTAAACTTGAATTACCCTCTATTCCTGAGATGGCTTTCAAGGTTCAAAAAGCGATATCTGACCCCAATATTTCATCCGATAGAATCGCTAAGATAGCTCAACAAGACCCCGCCATTACAGCACAACTAATTAAAGTCGCTAATAGCCCTTTATATAGAGCTCGCGAAAAAATTGAAGCCTTACCTCCCGCCGTCACCCGACTTGGTTTAAAAGCCATAGGTAATCTCATCACGAGCTTTACCATGCGAATGGTTTTCAAAGCCAAAACGAAAGAGATCAAAGAGTTGATTGCAAAACTTTGGCTTCATAGCCGAGATGTAGCTGGAATAAGTGCCGTTATGGCGAAAAAACTTAAAGGATTCGATACAGATAAAGCGATGCTAGTAGGCCTGGTTCACGATATAGGCGCTATTCCTATTCTTACACACGCAGATCAACACCCGAATTTAATGAATAACGTTAAAGAAGTCGAGCAAACTCTCGAAAAACTAACGCCTATCATTGGAAAAATGGTGTTAGAAAAATGGAATTTCACTGAAGAATTCGTAGAGGTAGCGGCCAACGCAGAAAACTGGGATCGGAAGACTGATCAACCCGCTAATTACGCTGATTTAATTATCGTCGCCCAACTCTTGAGCTTTAGAAACACGCCTCAGAAGGATAATTACCCAGAACCAACCAGCGTACCTGCTTACATGAGGCTGACTAAACTGTTAAAAGACCCAAGTGATTCCTTAGATGTTTTCGTCAGCGCCCCAGAAGAGCTCGCCGACATTAAGCAACTTTTTAACTAACATCAGTAATAGTTTTTTGGAAATACCGGGTAATCAAATTAATCAGTTACTTGAGGTCGGTAAATCAAACGTAACTATCGATAAGCTCCAAACTGGCCAGACTGTTTATGCCAAAGTAGTTGAACAACTACCCGATAAAAATCAGCTTATTATTCGTTTAGGCAATCAGCTGCTGCAGGCTAAAAGTGATGTTCAAGTCAACGTCGGGCAAACACTCAAGGTTCTAGTTGAAAAGTCAGCGGGGAACCTCACCCTCAAAGTACCTACGCCGGCACAACCCGTGGATCTAGTCAATGCTACTCTGCGTCAATTGCTGCCTAAGCAAGCCCCGATAAATGAATTTCAACAGCCCCTTAAAGCCGTTCTAACGAGCATTAATAAACTTTCATCTAGTCAGTCAACATCCCAACAATCGCTCCTAACGCCGCATCTGACGGCGTTAAAAACATTAACACCCACGTTACTTCAGCCCTTAACCAACAAAGAAAGTATAAGCAGCCCTAATGGTCTTAGAACCGCCATACAGAACTCGGGTATTTTTTTAGAGTCCAAATTACAACAAGCTCTCAATAATGCAAAAGCGCCTTTGATGATCACCCCTGACAATGGCAAACCAATCAACAAATCTGTCTTCAGTAATCAACCACTTGACAGTCCAATTTTAACAAAGGCAACTCAACTTGCAGGCAGTGCTGTCGTCGGGGTCGACCTTAAAGCAAATTTAGTTAGACTTATTCAGGTGTTAAAGTCCTGGCCCAAACAAATAGCATCAACCCCTCAGCAAACCCAAACCAGTCAGCAGCAAGCGCCCCCCTTACCTTTAGTTAAAACGCAGGCCCCATTGCTGCAAACACCCGGACAAACAACACCTCCCCCCGTCATTGCCCAAACCTTAGATAATCAGCTAAGAGACCTAATAAGCAAAACGGAAGGCGCCTTATCAAAAATAACACTGAATCAATTAGCCAGCACTAGCCCGGAAAGCAGTTCGGCACGCCAAAACTGGCAACTAGAAATCCCTTTTTTCAACAACCAGACGACCGAATCAATTTTTTTAAAAATTGAAAAAGAAGTTATTAAGAAAAACAGGACTCAGGCAGAACAACAATGGACCATTTCTCTTGAAATGAGCCCACCTAAACTAGGATTAATTAAAAACAAATTAACGCTGTTTGAAAATCAGCTGAACTCGAGTTTTTGGGCTGAAAACAGTAATACAAACACACTAATTCGTGAACACTTAGGTTTGTTAAGAGAGCGCCTTAGCCGAGCTAATTTGAACCCTGATAAAATCAAGGTACTTACTGGGCCTGGACCTAACTTACAGGACATAAAGTCATCTAGCTCTATTTTAAGCGAGAAAGCATAATGAAAGACGTTATTAATCCGCCCGATATTGCTGTCGCTTTAAAGTATGACGGTGAGAGCGCCCCTACTGTAACTGCAAAAGGCAGGGGGGATCTGGCTCTAGAAATTATCGAGTTAGCACGCGAGAACAACGTTCCCTTAGACACAAACCCAGAATTAGTAAAGTTATTGAGCAGCATACCGTTAGGCGATGAAATACCTGAAGCGCTATACCTTGCAGTGGCCGAAGTGATTGCTTTTGCTTATTTATTATCTGACAAAATGCCCGACAACTTTGACGCGAGCAAATATTAGGTTTTATGTAATCTAATCAATAGCTCGGCCTCATCAACCGTCAAATGACACTTTTCAACGATCTCAGCCGCTGGAGCGCCTTTTTGCGCCAGCTCTATCGCACTTTGGAACTCTTGCAAGTGTTCAAACGAATCGCTCTCTTCCAGTTCTTCAAGGCGTTCAATTAAACTACGCACGCGGCGCTCTGTACCACCAACGCGCTCATCAACGCCTAAGCCGCTAGCGCATAACGCTGAAATATCTTGTTGAATGACCTCGAATTTTTTAGTTATTTCGTTTACCTTCTTTTCTAACTCCTTACTTAAGCGCCGTTGCTTAAACGATAATAAGAATGAAGCGGCGCTGATCACAGCTAAGAAAGCTGCAAATATAAATAGATAGAGTTCCATTAGATCCTTTCGTCTATATGTTTAATCGGCAGCGCTTCATCATTTTTTTTGTCTTTCAACTCAGAACGTTCAAACGCTAAGTCTTGTTGAGTTTTATTGTTGCTGTTTTTATTTCCAGGTTTAATTGGCTGCACTCGCCTGGTTGGCATTATTTTATTGATACTAACCATCAACGCACCTCCTAGACAGTAAAGTTTAGATCGCTTACTTAGCCAGTAGGGCCAATTCTTGCTCGTTTAACAGCTTATCCAAACTAACTAAAATATGTAATACATTATCTATATTGGCAATACCTTGAATGAATAAAGAAGTCGCCGAATTACTCACATCAGGTGTGGATTCGATTTCATTATCTTTAAGATCTATAACTTCCGTTACCGTGTCCACCAAAACACCAATAATATAACCTTGCACGTCCATCATCATAATCCGAGTCGCATCATCAACTTTTCTGGATGGCATGCCAAACTTTTTCCTCGCATCCACAACCGTTACTACATTACCGCGTAAGTTGATGATGCCTAGTACTTCTGCAGGAGAACCGGGTACAGGCGCTATCGTTGTATAGCGTAACACCTCTTGCACCTGGACCACTTTTACTGCATATTTTTCACCACCCAGTACGAAGGTTAGCCACTGGGTAACGGGATCTACAACATCCCCGTGCTCTTCTTCATTTGAACTCATTTCATGTCTCTCTTTAATTTAATAACCGTAGTGGCTTCATTTGTCTTCAATAAACATCTTAGCAGGGTCAATAATGGCCAGCTGTTGCTCTGACTCAAACCCACATAGCCATGGACGTACTGAGGGTTCATCTCGCCATTTGACTTCGGCCGTGTTTATTTCAATTTCTTCCGAAAGCGAATCAAACGCAAGACCCCAGCGGCTATCTTTCAATAATAGGATTTCTTTATAAGGATTTGTCAGGACGTCACGAACAGTATGTTTTAGCAAAAGGTTACCGGCATCAACTACCGCGATAAAGTTCTTATCGATCAATTTCACACCCAACACCCAATCCAGCTGACCTTTAACCGCCTTAAGCTCAGCTGTAAACGCTATCTTTTCAGCAGAAAAACTAACCGGAAAGGCTAATTTAACGTTATTGAGGACAGCGACTATTACCTTAAATTTTCGCCCAGCCCAAACTGGAGCATTTGGGCAATCTATCACACTAGCAGCTTCGACTCTTTCAGCTTCGACTCTTTCAGTTTCGACTCTTTCAGTTTCGACCTTTTCTGCTTCTATCCATTCTGCTTCTATCCTTTCTGCTTCTATCCTTTCTGCTTCTATCCTTTCTGCTTCTATCCTTTCTGCTTCAACTCGTTCTTTTAGAGCGTTTTCAGTTCGCTCTTTTTCATCATTAATTTGTTCAGCATCAAATGAGTTTTTTGAATGCACCAGCTTCACGGCTGGGCTCTGGGGTTTTTCAGCTTGTGACTCATCTAGAGTGAATAACAGGTCATTAAAATAACTATCTATCGCTTCGTCTTGTTCAAGCATAGGATTTAATTTGTTATCAGCCATTATTAGCCACCAGTGTGAGTTTTGCCTTTTGATTCAACAGTGTTTTTAGCAACTCATTGTAAGCCACTATCGCTTTTGATTTTGGGGATAAAATGGACGCAGGTATACCGACTCTGCTGGCTTCTCGTAATTGAGTATCAACAGATATAACCCCATCCCAAAGTTTGTCTTCATATTGGTTTCGTAGCGTGTTTAAACTACTGGTAGAGGCACGTGTTCTTTTATCAAACATCGTCGGCACAATCGTGTATTCCAATGTCTGGTGACGAGAACGTTGAATCATATCCAGTGTTTTTAGCATGCGGTCCAGGCCTTTGATAGCCAAAAATTCGGTTTGCACCGGCACAATCAAATGGTCACATGCAGCTAAAGCATTTACCATCAACACTCCCAACATAGGTGCAGTGTCAATAAGCACAACATCATACGATGACTCTATTTTTTGCAAGGTCTTTTTAATAACCAGACCAAGGCCTTTGAATTGACTCGCCTGGCGATCTAAAGTAGCCAACGCCGTTGACGCCGGCAAGACATCCAACCCATCAAACGATGTATTTTGAATATACCGCGAAGGCTCGAGAACACGCTGCTCTGAGCTGTCTTTAAACAGACTGTATGCACTTTTTTGTATGCTATCTGGATTCAGTCGAAAGTAGCTCGTCAGCGAGCCGTGGGGATCGAGGTCGATACATAGAACCCGTTTACCTTGCGTCGATAATAAACCCGCCAGCGTTACTACCGTCGTCGTTTTACCGACACCACCTTTTTGATTTGATATCGCCCAAGTTTTCATTGGTTTAAAAATTTATTAAATCGGCTGTTTTCACTTCGATCAATTCTTTCTTTTTGTTCTGCCTGCGACTTTTTCATGTCATCAATATTTTTGTTTATCGGTGTAGTTGTTGCATTGAGTTCTGCTGCCTTGTTTTCAATAACACGTTGGGTACGACTTAAGTTATCGGCCGTTTTGTTTTTTTCTGTAAAACGAGATATTGCATTCGACTGAATAACGATAACGACGCGTCGATTTCGCTCTCTACCCTCAATGGTTCCATTATCTTCTACCGGGTGGTGCTCTCCGTAACCCACTGCAGCTAAGCGTTCTGGGGCGATACCGTATTTAGCGAACAAATGAACAACACTCGCGGCTCGAGCTGCCGATAATTCCCAGTTAGACGGGTATTCAAAAGTGTTAATAGGAATATTGTCGGTAAACCCTTCTACCTGGATGCTGTTATTTAAATTCCTGATAGGCCTCACTACTTTCCAAAGTACGTTCAAGGCTTCGTCAGACAAGGTGGCATTGCCGATTCCAAAAAGCATATTACTATTCAATTCAACTTCGACCCAAAGGTCATTTTGTTCAACAGCAACCAGGTCTCTGTCTATTAAGGGTGACAGTGCGCCTTTCAGATTATCAGTTAACTGCGATAGCATGTTTGCTTCAGCGATTTTTTGATCACCCTCAATGTCCTGATCAACGAGCTGTGCTGTTTGCTCTGGTTTAGTCTCTGAAAATAAATCGGGGATTATTTTGTCACCACCGTCTTCCATTTTCATCAATTTTTCGATGAGTTCTTTATTATGTAGAATGTCACCAATCTCAATCGTCTGCATCGTTTTAGCTTCGCCCTTGAATGCGCCGTCCAGGGTGCTCGACAATACCCTATATTTACCTTGATTAACCGACGATACCGAATACATCACGACGAAAAATGCAAATAACAGCGTAATGAAATCGGCGTACGAAACCAACCACCTTTCATGGTTCTCATGATCTTCCGCACGTTTTTTTCGTCTAGCCATTATGCCAGGTAGCCGTGCAATTTAGTCTCAATATTACGCGGATTTTCGCCTTCGGCTATCGCCGCAATACCTTCTACCATCATTTCTCTAGATTGAGAATGTGCAAGAATTTGCGTCTTCAGTTTAGCCGCCACAGGTATAAAAAGAAGGTTAGCCAACCCCACTCCATAAATGGTCGCTACGAAAGCGGTAGCGATACCAGCGCCCAATTTACTAGGGTCGGCTAAGTTTTGCATAACGTGTATCAAGCCCATTACGGCTCCAATAATACCAATGGTGGGCGAGTAACCGCCCATAGATTCGTACACTTTAGCGCTTTGTAGCTGTCTCATTTCAAGCGCTTCGAGCTCGAGCATTAATACATCTCTTATCACTTCTGGCTCACCACCATCAACCAATAACTGCAAACCCTTTTTAGCAAACGGATCGGGTTCCTCTTCAACAAACACCTCTAATCCAAGTAAGCCTTCACGTCTTGCTACTTCACTCCATTCAACTACTTTTTCGACATTTTTTTCTAAATTATGATTTGGCGGGAACACAATCCATCTAAGTAATTTAATTGATTCCAAGTAAATTTTTGCCGGCGACTGCAATAAAGCCGCGCCTAAAGTACCTCCGATAACAATTAATGCTGCAGGCCCATTTACCAGCGCGCTTATATGGCCTCCCTCCAGAATATTACCGCCCAGAATCGCACCAAAACCAATAATCACACCCACTATGGTTAATAAATCCAAGTTACCCTCTCCTTAATGCAAATTTCTATTTCTAACCGACAACAGATGAACAACAAGCCGGTTGAACTCATATTTTTTAAGCATACAACATACCATACGGTTACTCTCACCTTGAGTCAAAACTCTTCCACTTTGTTGAATTAATTGACTGTCATTCCAGCTAGCTGGGTGAGTAACGACGGTGGGGTTCGAACTGCCGTATCTAGCAGCGACAGTTGGGTGTTTAACGTCAATATGGTGGGTCGCTATAAACGGTTTAGTAGAACTCGGAACACTCTTAGGCAGACCCACAAGAATGGGATCAAAAAAACGCTGCTTTTTGTTCATAGCTGAATTATTGTTAATATTATCTCATTCTGGCGTCGTTGATGACTATGGGCTTGAATGCATTATGCGTAACGTTTTAACATATTTGGGATGTCCATGATGATGGCGATCCCTCCATCACCGGTTATCGTTGCGCCTGCTAATCCATCAACCTGGGTCAACAAAGCCCCCAAAGGCTTAATCACAACTTCTTCTTGACCGAGAAGCTGGTCGACTACGAAGCCAACGTGCTGAAGGCCGACATTCACCACCACGACGTGTTGATTATGCTCAATAACATCATCCTTCGTATAATCAGGTATTAACCATTCATTTAAATAGTACAGTGGTACCGCTTTGCCACGAACCAGCACGACTAATTCTCCATTAATTAAATTAGTGTTGGATAAATCCAAACTAAGAATCTCAACCACGTTTGATAGTGGCAAGGCAAAAACCTGCTCAGAGAGTTTCACCATTAAGGTCGACATGATAGCCAGTGTTAACGGTAATTTAATAATTATTTTACTGCCGACGCCCAGTTCCGATTCGACGTGTACGGTACCATTCATTTCGCTAATACGTGTTTTCACGACGTCCATACCAACGCCTCGGCCTGAGACATCAGATATTTCTGTTTTGGTCGAAAAGCCAGCCGCAAAAATCAGGTTATAACATTCGATGTCCGTTAATCTCGATGCCGCCTCTTCATCCATCAGCCCTTTGGTAACAGCACTTTTACGTAGTACCTTGGCATCCATACCCTTACCATTATCCTCTATGGTTAAAAGTATATGGTCGCCTTCCTGGAAAGCACTTAAAATAACTAAGCCCTCATCTGACTTGCCGGCAGCTATTCTGTCGGCGGGTGTCTCAATTCCATGATCAACTGCATTTCTGACTAAATGCACTAAAGGGTCAGACAATGCCTCCACTAAATTTTTATCTAAATCTGTCTCTTCACCCACTAATTCGAGTGAAATCTTTTTATCAAGGCTTCTCGCTAAATCACGAACCACGCGGGGGAAGCGCCCAAAAACCTTTTTAATGGGTTGCATACGCGTTTTCATAACGGCTAATTGTAAATCAGCCGTCACGATATCCAGGTTTGAAATGGCTTTCGTCATCTCATCTTCTTCCTTACCTACACGAAGTTTAGTCAACCTGTTCCTCACCAGGACGAGCTCGCCCACCATATTCATAATTTCGTCCAGCCGTTTCGTATCGACACGCACCGATGTTTCTGCCGCTGGCTTTGCGGGTGCTTTAGCTTCTTTCACTGGCTGAACAGGTTTCTGTTTAGGTTTTTCTTTGCTGATGGGTGGTTTATCTACTGCTGCCACATCAGCAGTGAGAACGGCAACCTCTAGTGTTTCTGTTGGCCCTTTACCTTCTCCGTGCAAATCATCTAATAACCGATCAAATTCATCTTCTGTTATATTTTCAGAACCTTCTCCTTTATCGAGCAACGAAGGTTCTACAAAAGCCGCTGCAGGTGCTTTATCTTTTCCATGTAACTCGTCGAGCAGCCTTTCGAACTCATCTTCTGTCATATCATCCGAATCAACATCGGATGCTGGTTCTGTAGCAGGACTTGAGCTTACGGCCGCTTGCAGCATAGCATCGAACTCTTGCTGTACCTCGTCGCTAACGGGACTCTCGTCGTCCTTGGAGGCGACTTGCTTAAGTTCTTCGACGATTGGTTTTACCGTAGCGCCAACCACTGGCGCAGCTTCTCCTGCGGGTAACTTAAATGCCGCTATTTCGCTAATAAGATTAGGGTCTGCAGGCTCTGGGGCCTCACCGGATCGTACCGCAGCAAACATCACATTGATGACATCAAGTGCTCTTAAAATAGTGTCCATTAACGCAGCATCAGCGACGCGTTCACCCTTTCTCAATACGTCAAAAACGTCTTCGGCAATATGACAAACGTCCACTAAAGGGTTTAAGGATAAGAAGCCTGCACCACCCTTAACGGTATGAAAACCTCTAAATATTGAATTCAGCAACTCCACATCCTCTGGCGATTGCTCCAACTCAATCAGCTGTTCGCTCAACAGTTCGAGAATTTCACCTGCTTCAACTAAAAAGTCCTGCAGTATTTCGTCGTCTGAATCAATAGTCATTGTTTTTCTCTAAAATCCTAGGCTCGATAAAAGATCATCTACTTCATCCTGGCTATTCACCGCTCCCTCAACGACAACCCCGGGAACAGCAGGGCCATCTAATTCAGCTTTTTTCTTTTTGCTGTTTACTTCAGAAGCAGCATTTTGCGTTCCAGCCAATCTAATTAAATCGACCAAACTATCCTCAACGTCTTGCACTAAGGTGATCACTTTTTTAATGATCTGGCCGGTCAAATCCTGGAAACCTTGTGCCAGAACTATATCATTCGCTTTTTGATGGACAAATTTAGTGTTTTTGCAGGACTCATCTAAAAACGCGGTAATTTCGCCTGACATCACTTTAAATTCATTCAGTGATAATTCTCTACCTAAAAATTTATGCCAATTTTTAGACAGCTCTTCAGATTTTCTTTGCAGATCATCCGTCACCGGTAATATTTCATCAATCGCATTTAAGGTGTTATTGGCCGCCTCATCTGTCATTTGAATCACGTAATTCAAGCGCTCTTTTGCGTCAGGAATACCACTGTCAGTTAATTCGTTTATTTGAGAATCTAGCGCAAAAGAAGCTAAATTATCGTGTAATTGACGGGTTAAAAGACCCACTTCTTTAAACAAACTTTTTTCTCTTTCTATCGTCATTGAGTTAAGCAACTCACCCGTTGCGACATCATCATTAGCTTGAATATTTTCAACCAGCAACTTTGCCTTAGCAAGAAGTTGTTGTCTATCATTCTCATTCAGCATTTATATCCCCTTTATGCTCAATTAAACTGCACTACGTGCGAAAATTTTATCGATTTTTTCTTTCAGCGTCGCCGCCGTAAAAGGCTTGATAATATAGCCGTTTACGCCCGCTTGGGCCGCTTCGATAATTTGTTCCCTTTTTGATTCGGCCGTCACTAAAAGCACGGGCATATTCGCAGTTTCGGGGGTAGATCGTACTGTTTTCAATAAATCAATACCGGTCATTCCTGGCATATTCCAGTCGGTTACTAAAAAGTCATAATGACCCGACTTTAGTTTTGGCCAGGCGGTTTGGCCATCATCCGCTTCATCTAAATTTGTAAACCCAAGTTCCCTTAAGAGGTTCTTAACAATTCTTCTCATCGTAGAAAAGTCATCTACAACAAGAATTTTCATATTCTTATCCAATTGGATTACTCCTTTTATTTCACTTTGATAACCGAGCTATCGGCCAACTTCTGTACAAGTTTAGTCAAGAATTTTAAAATTACTGCATTTAAAGCAAATTATTTATTCTGAAGGAGAGAAATTCAATAAGCGAGACTTTAAACGCAGCATTGCCTGGTTGTTTATTTGACTTACCCGGGACTCGCTAACCCCCAAAACCTTGCCTATTTCTTTTAAATTCAACTCATCGTCATAGTATAGGGATACGACCATTCGCTCTCGTTCTGGCAAGCTTGCAATGGCATCTACTAAGGCCGCTTTAAAGTCAATTTCACTGAGGTTTTCTAAGATATTTTCTGCTGAAGAATGATCATCGCTGCCATCTACTTCATCCGTGCTAAATAAACGACAGCAAGAGCTATCTTGCAAAATTTTATGATATTCTTCTAAGGTGATTTCCAGCAAGGCCGCAATTTCAGTATCACGCGCATCACGCCCCGTTTCTTGCTCAATTTGCTGCATTACCTGAGTTATTTGTCGAGCTTTTCTATGTACCGATCGCGGCGTCCAGTCTGTACGCCTGACGTCGTCCAACATGGCACCACGAATGCGAATTCCCGCATACGTTGAAAAACTAGCACCCTGAGTATCGCTGTAATTACTAGACGCTTCTAGCAGGCCTAACATGCCGGACTGAATGAGGTCTTCAACCAGTACCGTATCGGGTAATCGTGCTAATAAATGGTAAGCGATGCGTTTAACGAGAGGCGCGTGCGTAGCGACCAGTTCGCCGACATTTTTTGCCTGTAAGTTGGTATACATCGCAATGCCGTTCACCCGATTGACTCTCCTACTTTACTGGATTGAATAAGTCGCTCAACAAAAAACTCTAAATGCCCACCCGCACCTCGCTGAACCGGCCAGTTATCTATCGTTCTTGCCAGGTTCTTAATCGCCTGAGCAGACGGGCTATTAGGTGCTAGCTCAACGACCGCTTGCTGTTTTTGAACCGAAGCTCGTAAACTCTTATCAAAAGGAACGGCACCGGTGAAATGTAATGCAACATCCAGGTACTTGTCTGTCACTTTACATAGTTTTTGATATAAGGCCTTGCCGTTTTGCAGCGACTCAACCATATTGGTAATGACATGAAAACGACTCAAGCCGTGGTCCCGATTTAATAACTTAATCAAGGCATAGGCATCTGTTAGCGACGTAGGCTCATCGCATACCACGATAAGAACCTCCTGGCACGCCCTGGCAAAATTAATGACCCCTCCATGAATACCGGCGGCCGTATCGACTAATAGCACGTCTATATCTTGCTCGAACTCACTGAACGCGTGGATAATACCCGCCTGTTCCATCGTTCCTATTTCGGCCATATGCTGCACGCCCGACGAGGCAGGTATCACTTTTAATCCATCAGGGCCATCAACCACAATTTCGTCCAGTGATTTCTCGCCGCTCAAGACATGGGTTAAATTAAACTTTGGGTGCAGACCGAGCAAAATATCCACATTGGCTAAACCCATGTCAGCATCAAGTAAGGCAACCTTACGGCCCAATTTACATAATGACACACCAAGATTAACGGACAGGTTGGTTTTACCAACGCCACCCTTACCACTGGCTATTGCAATAACCCTGACGGGTTTAGTGTTTGTCATTCTGCGTATTCCTGATGCCTGATCTAAACCTTCTTTAAACATTCGCATGACGCGACGGCCCGTCTAACAGTACAGATAAAGCAATATCCTCTTCATCTGACAATGCCACGGGGTCAATAAATTTCGCCATTAGATCATCAGCCGACGGATAGTGAAGATCCTCTGGAACGCGTTGCCCATCCGTGACAAAACTAAGCGGAATTTTTTGCTCAATAATGGCAGATAATGCACTACCAGGGCAATCAGTTTCGTCAAGTTTAGTCAGAATACAGCCCTTCGGGGTTGCATCCGCGAATGTCTTAATCACTTCACGCATCGCGCGCGACTCGGTGGTGGCTGAAATCACCAGAAACTTATCAATCTGAAACTTATCGTCTCGTAACAACTGAAATTGCTCGGTCATTCGGATGTCACGCTGGCTCATGCCCGCAGTATCGATCAATACCAACCGTTTATCAACAAAGTCTGTTAGCGCCTCCTGGAAGTCTTCCTGAGTAGACGCTACGCGCATCGGAACGCCTAAAATTCTGGCAAAATTACTCAGCTGTTCGTGCGCGCCTATGCGGAAATTATCCGTTGTTATTAGCGCCAGCTGATCTGCCCCGTGTCGCATCCTAAATCGCGCCGCGATTTTGGCTATCGTCGTCGTCTTGCCTACGCCCGTTGGGCCAATAAGCGCCACCAAGCCACCTTCGTCAAGTATTTTGTTTTCCATGATGGGTAGCGATTGTGATGCCATTTTAAGGCAACTGATCCACGCCCCTTCAAGTTCCGTCTCTGCAGCAACCGATTCAGCGAGCTTCAGGCTAAGTTTTTTCGAAAAGCCCGTATCCAATAAACGCCTAATAATATCGATCCTTACTGGATTTTGCTGTGTTTTATCGGTCCAGGACAAAGCGTTGAGTTGCGTTCTAAATTCATGACGCATCATATCTAACTCATGCTTAACCGCTTTAATGGCGGGATCTTCGACCCACTCCGATTTTTTTATCGGCTCTACAACGGCTTTTTTCACTGGGTTTTTAGGCGGCTTTTTCTGTATCAATTCCGGTCTTTTTTTAACCGGCGTATAGTCTTCTCGATACGTTTGTTTGGGTGGTGTACTCCAATCAATCGACACCCTGTCACTTTTAAGTTCCGCATCCAGTAACGAGTCTAATCTAGATTCATTTTTATCGGCGGCGTCTTTAATGGCCTTTTCGTCATAGTCTTTTGCCGCTATCACCTCGACACCACCATCGACGCTCGTATTGGACAGAATAACGGCATCAGCACCTAACTCTTCTTTCACCAATCTAAATGCCTCTCGCATATCGGGGGCAAGGAATCGTTTTATTTTCATTGATTAATACCTCGTAAAGTCTTTTTACCCCTACAAAGGGTAAGTTTCGTGGAAGCTAATATCTCATTCAATTCAGCTTTATCCATTTTGTCCAACGCTACCGACAACACGCACCTGCCTATCTTCAGGAATTTCGTTGTAAGACAACACATTTAGATTAGTTATCGAATGTCGAACAAAGCGCGCTAACCAAGGTCTTAAAAAGGAAGACACTAGCAGCACTGCGCTTTTACCTTCCATTTCTAATTTCTGCGTACTTTCTTGTAGAGCATTTATCATTCTTTCTGCTAATCCTGGTTCCAGACCTGCGCTGCCATTTTCTGACGCTTGCAGACTTTGTTGCAATAACCGTTCCAGATCTGGATCCAGCGTAATCACTGACAGTTCTTTGTCTAAGCCACTGATTTTCTGAACAATCGACCGCCCGAGAGAGACCCTGACAGCCGCCGTTAGTGCGCCAGTATCTTGACTCACTCCACCATGTTCGATTAAAGTTTCAGCCACTGTGCGCAAATCTCTCACCGGTATATTTTCTTGTAATAAATTTTGTAATACTTTGACGACCGAGCCGAGAGGTAAAGTCTCCGGTACTAAATCTTCTACTAATTTTGGTGCGGATTTTTTCAATGTATCCAACATTTGTTGCACTTCCTCGTGCCCCAATAACTCATGCGCGTGAGTTTGTATTATCTGGCTTAAATGCGTTGCCACGACCGTGCCTGGGTCGACGACGGTATAGCCCATCGTTTGCGCCTGATCTTTTTGATTGGCTTCAATCCAGACTGCATCTAAACCGAAGGCCGGGTCTTTGGTAACCAGCCCTTGAATATCACCAAACACCTGACCTGGGTTGATCGCCATTTCTCTATCAGGATGAATCTCTACTTCGCCAATATTAACGCCCATTAAGGTTAAGCGATAAACGTTGGGCGCGAGATCCAAATTATCCCGAATATGCACCGCAGGAATCAGGAAACCTAACTCTTGCGATAACTTTTTCCGCACCCCTTTAATTCGCGACATCAACTCGCCCCCTTGCGCCTTATCCACCAGGGGAATTAAACGGTAACCGACTTCTAGCCCGATCATATCAACCGGGGCAACGTCATCCCATGACAGCTCTTTAGGCTCGTCAGGTAATGCTTGAACCGGAGCATCTATGGGTGCAACACCCACTTGTTCTAGCACTAATTGTTTTTTATAAACTGAATACGCTAAATACCCCAAGGCTAAAGAAATCGTAAGAAACACCATATTGGGCATACCTGGAATCAAGCCCAAACTGCCTATAATCGCCGCGCTAATAGCCAACGCCTTAGGGTTACTGAGCACTTGCACCGACACCTGTTCACCCATGTCTTGTGCACTATTGACCCGCGTTACTATTATCGCCGTCGCGGTTGATAATAAAAGACCGGGGATCTGAGCCACCAGACCATCACCAATCGTCAGCAAGGTGTAATATTCCATCGCTTGCGAAAAGGGCAATCCGTGTTGCAGCGTTCCAACGCCTAAACCACCGACTATATTAATGAGCAGAATAAGAATACCCGCGACCGCATCGCCTCGTACAAATTTACTCGCACCGTCCATAGAACCGTAAAAATCGGCCTCTTGACTGATTTCAGCCCGCCGGTCACGCGCCTGATCTTGCGTCAGTATCCCAGCATTTAAATCCGCGTCAATCGCCATTTGTTTACCCGGCATCGCGTCGAGGGTGAAACGAGCGCTTACTTCCGATACACGCCCCGCACCTTTCGTCACCACGACAAAGTTAATGATAATTAAGATACTAAAAACCACCAGACCGACGGCGTAGTTACCGCCAATGACGAACGCACCAAATGCCTCGATGACTTTACCCGCAGCGTCACCGCCATTATGACCTTCCAGTAGGACTACGCGCGTTGAAGCCACGTTCAAACTCAACCTCAATAAAGTGGCGACTAATAGAAAACTGGGGAAAACCGCGAAGTCTAATGGGCGAAGAGCATAAACCACCACCAACAACACGATCAGCGACAAAGCAATATTAAAGGTAAACAACAAGTCCAACATGAAAGGTGGCAAAGGCAACACCAACATGGCCAGCATCACCATAATAAGAATGGGCGCACCCAGTCCATTACGGGCAAAGTCTAATAACAGTTTTGATATCGCGTTAAAGTTCATCTTATTGATCACTCATTAAATTGTTAATGCGTTCTGTTTGCATATTTTTTATATTCATCGGGGATAGAAACGTCCTTAGGTGGTGCAGGTTTTTTCCAGCGTTTTTCTGTCGCAATTCTTAATTGATAAACGTATGCCAGCACTTGCGCGACCGCAAGATATAAGCCCTTGGGGACTTCTTCATCAATTTTCGTGGTGTGAAACAAAGCCCTTGCCAGTGGTGGCGCAGATACAAGCGTGACGCCATTAGCAATACCAATATTCCTGATTTGCGCCGCGATTAAATCGGCGCCTTTTGCTACGACTATGGGAGCGCCCGTGCCACCATCCTCGTACTTCAGCGCTATTGCGAAATGCGTTGGATTGGTCACAATAACGTCCGCCTGGGGCACTTGTTCCAGCATCCTGCCCTGTGACATTTCTTGTTGTAACTGGCGTATTTTACTTTTAACTTCAGGCCGCCCTTCTGTTTGCTTCATCTCGTCTTTGACTTCTTGCAGTGTCATTTTGAGTTTCTTTTTGTACTCCCAAATACTAAAGGGAACGTCAATAGCCACGACCAACAATAACGACGAACATAAAACGACGAAAGACAAGGTCATCAAGTCACTCGCGCGTAGTAATGCCGCCTGCAAAGATAATTGGCTAAAATTAACAAACTCTGGCAAATAGGCGTCAGCCAGCATAAACATCACACCCAACACCAATAAAAATTTTAGTAACGACTTTACCAACTCAATCAAACTACGCATCGAGAACATCCGCTTTAAACCCGCTACTGGGTTCATTTTGCTCGCTTTGGGCGTAAACGCATCAGCGCTGAACGACCAACCACCCATTGAAATTGGGCCGGCAAGCGCAGCTATCATCATCGCCGCTAGAAAAGGCCCAACGAATGCAAGGGCGTCTTGCATCGATGATTGCAAATTAGTGACCATTTTTAATGGCTCGTACATACTCGCTCTGTCGATCGAAAATGAACTTTCCATCACCGTCCATAAACCCTTAAAAATGCGATCACCGGTCATCCAGATCATCATCGAGCCCATCATTAAAACAACCACCGTGTTGAGTTCTTTAGAGCGCGCTATATCACCTTTTTTCCGCGCGTCATCTTCCTTTTTGGCGGTGGGTTCCTCGGTTTTTTCCTGATCGCTGTCTTGTTCTGCCATATCAGTTCCTTATGCGCAGGAAATCGCCAATAACGCCATAGCTTTCGGCCAACAAATTAGTAAAATTATTCATCACAGATGGCACCGTAAGCCACATTAAAAGCGCCCCCAATATCAGGGTAATAGGGAAACCAACGGCAAAAATGTTTAACTGTGGCGCCGCTCTTGTGACAACGCCAAACGCAACGTTCACCATTAATAAAGACGTCATCGCTGGCAGGGCCATCAAAAGTCCTGCAGAAAACAACCGGCTCGACCAGGCGATCACCGACCATAAGTCAGAGCGTTCAATTCCTTCAGTTCCAATTGGTAGCGTATGAAAACTCTCAATCAGCATTTCGATTAAAACCAGGTGACCACCCAGGGTTAAGAACAACAGCGTAGAAAGAACCAAGTAAAATTGACTAATAACGGGAACGCTAACGCCCGTTGCAGGATCGACCATTGACGCAAAGCCCAGGCCCATACTATAGGCGATGCCCTGACCCGCAAAAACAACCGCACTAAAAACCAGTTGCAAAACAAACCCCATTATCAGACCTATCAAAATTTGTTGTAAACCGGTCATCAAACCTTCATGGCTCATAACTTCTATTGGAGGCTGTTCAGGCAAAAGAGGAATGGTAAAAAAGGTTACAGCGAGGGCCGCACCAACAATAATTTTAGTTGAAACAAAACGACCACTAAAAACAGGAATCGAAACGAACATTGAGCTGATTCTTAATAGCGGCCAAAAAAAACTGGACGCCCATAACATGATTTGTTGTTCGCTAAAAATCATCTTAATAAGCCGTCATTATCTTGACCTTTTAACCAATCAACGCGGGGATTTGTAAAAAAGTTTGACGCGTGAAGTTTATAATTAAACGTAGCATCCAGGGGCCTGCTATCGAAAGGACAACCACTGTTATCAGTAACTTAGGAACAAAACTTAATGTCATTTCGTTTATTTGTGTAGCAGCCTGAAACATCGCAACGAGCAGACCAATGGCCAAAGCGGACAATAAAATGGGCGCAGACAACATCACCGTCACTTGTAACGCCCTTTCGCCTAACTCCATAACGCTATCTGGTGTCATTTCTTAAACTCTCCTAGATAAAAAAGCTGGCGGCCAGCGTTTCCATAATGAGCGCCCAGCCATCCACTAAAACGAATAGCATCAATTTAAAGGGTAAGGAAATAATCAGTGGAGACAACATCATCATACCCATCGACATCAACACACTAGCGACCACCATATCGATAATTAAAAACGGAATAAAAATCATAAAGCCAATCTGAAACGCCGTTTTTAATTCACTGGTCACGAAGGCTGGCAACAATAAAGAAAGGGGTATATCCGTTGCTTCGGTTATCGGTTCAGCACCAGAAATTCGAGCGAACATGTCCAGGTCGTCGCTTCTTGTTTGGCGCAACATAAATTCGCGAAATGGGACCATCGCTTTGCTTATTGCAACATCCGCCGCAATGGCATCATTTAAGTAAGGTTGTAAGGCTTCATCATTTGCCCGTTCTAACACCGGCGACATAATAAAAAAAGTTAAGAACAGCGCCAGGCCTAATAGAATTTGATTACTCGGTGTTTGTGGCGTACCCATAGCCTGGCGCAGAATAGAAAATACTATGATGATACGAGTGAACGACGTCATCATCACCAACAAACTCGGCAACACCGTGAGCAAGGTCATCACGGCCAAAATTTGCAAAGTCACTGAATAACTTTTTCCATCACCAGCGATGGTTATTGCTTCAATACCCTCGGCTGCAAAACCGCTAAGCGGCGTAAGCAACAGAAAAATGGCTAAGACGTTATATTTTTTCATTCGTCCAGCTTTTTATTCATCATCTTTTGTAGACTTTCTTGAAAACCCGCAGATGTTGGAGTTGATTCTTCAGAAATTTCCCCAATAGCAAACGTATGAAGATTTTCGACACGACCCGGAGCCACACCTAGCAAAATATACTGTTGGCCGGCGCGGATCAAAACGGCTTTTTCTCGGCTACCCAGAGAGATCGCCGATAATATTTTCAGCTGGCCCGTATGGCTACTACCGCCAAACCCAGCAAAACGTTTTGCTACCCAGGCAACCGCTAAAATCATCAGTAGAACAAAGATTAAACCGACCGTCCATTGCGTTAAATTAGCCGTTGAAATCGGGTCTACGCTTTTAGAACCCGCCACAACTGGCTCGGCTGAGCACGCGAGGTTCGAGACAAAAACGAGGAAAAAGCTGAGCCATTTATGCATTATTTCAACTTTTTTACGCGTTCGGCAGGGCTAATAATATCGGTTAAACGTAAGCCAAATTTATCGTTAACGACGACCACTTCTCCGCGCGCTATCAGCGTTTTATTGACCAATACATCCATTGGTTCACCGGCTAATCGATCAAGCTCAATAACCGAGCCCTGATTTAGCTGGAGTAAGTTACGAATACTAATTTTAGTACTACCCACTTCCATAGAGATCGTAACCGGCACGTCTAAAATGACGTCCAGGTTCAATTCACTGTTCGAGCTAACCATACTGCCTATATCCGACAGTGCATCAAAGGAAGCCGCTTCAGCGCTTGCCTGTTCGTTTAACGCGTCACCCCAATCGGCATCAGCGCCTGTATCTGCCTCAGCGCCTGTACCTGCTTCACCTGCGGCTTGCTCCTCTAAAGCATCGCCCCAATCTGCATCATTATTCTCAGTATCGTTATTTTCATCATCGCTCATACTTTATTCCTCTTCTCTAATTCTGCTTTTTGATTCTTCACGTTCCATTTTGTCTTGTAATTGAACGGCAAAAGACCCTTTACTGACACCGAGCTTGCCTCTAAATAAAGGCATTTCTCCTGACTCTATAACCACTTTTCCTGGCGCCTCAATAGGTAAAACATCACCCACTTTAAAAGCCAATACATCGCCGAGTGTCATTTCTTGTTTTGATAAAGTGCTAACCAGGTCAACCTCAGCTGTCGTGATGTCTTTTCTTAAGGTTGACTTCCAGCGCTCATCGGTATCCCCCCTATCACTTTGAATACCGGCATCGAGCAACTCACGAATCGGTTCTAACATGGTGTAGGGCAAACTAAACTGAATATCACCGCCGCCGCCTTCTAACTCAAGATGAATCGTGGAAACAATCATGATTTCAGTCGGACTAACAATATTGGCAAACTGCGGGTTCACTTCGGAGTTTACGTACTCAAAATTAAGCTTTAAAACCGGCTGCCAGGCCTTCACCAGGTCTTTAAATACAAGGTCTAATACAATTCGTACGACCCGCATTTCTGTTGCTGTAAATTCACGACCCTCTACCTTGTTATGAAAACGACCAGAACCACCAAAATAGGTATCAACAATCGTAAAGACCAAGCTAGGATCCATTACAAACAACGCCGATCCTCTGAGTGGCTTTATTTTTACGATATTTAAATTAGTCGGGACGAATAAACTGTGTACATACTCTGAAAACTTCAACATTTGAATGCCAGAAATAGACATTTCAGTCGAACGTCTTAACATGTTAAACAGGCTAATTCGGAAATACCGTGCGAAACGTTCATTGACCATTTCAAGCGTCGGCATCCTGCCTCGAATAATCCTATCCTGGCTATGAAAATCATAGCTTATCGCTTCACCAGTGGGCGCATCGACGCCCGCTTCGGTTTCTATTCCACCGTCATCAACGCCGTGCAATAAAGCATCAATTTCGTCCTGCGACAATAAATCCATATCAGACATTTATTGCATCACCAAATCGGTAAAAAACACCTCTTTAACTTTTGAGGTGATTTTTTTGTCTGCCAGTACCTTATTCACTTCGTTTTTGACCGCTGATTGTAAGACAAGCTTTCCTTTAGATGCTTTCAGCGCTTCAGGGTTTTGATTAGAAAGCATCATTAGAATGTTATTCCTTATAACCGGGTTATGAAGCTTTAATGCGTCTATCACTTTGTCATCGGTCACCATTAAATTCATGTCCACTTTAAGAACTTTAATCTGACCACTTTGAAAATTCACCAGGAAAGCAGGTGATAAGGGGTGATAACTGACCGTGCTTACAGCTTCAGATTCTTCGTCTTCGTCTCCCGTATCTTCAGTTGTTTTTTCAACGGTTTCCTCTTTAGTTGGGTCAGACGATGATTTTGCCGATTCTTTTTCATCAAAAACACCAGCAAAAAATAAAGTCGCAGCAATAACGATCGCTAAAACGGCCACGCCGACCGCAATCATGATAATTAATTTCTTTTTTGACCCACCCGTCTCTTCGACCGATTCGTCTTGTTCTTCTTCAGCCATGATGCCCCTCAAATGTTATGATTAAAAACAGTAATAGCAATTGCTGTGCCATTAAAAAAATGAATATATTACAAGCACTTACATTAGACGCGTAAGTGTCCGTCAAATTCAAGTCATAATTATAAAACTATACTAAACATATTCGTCAAAATTCAGGCGTAGCAAAAAAGAAAAAGCCGAGTTGTTGTAAAACACCTCGGCTGATCTGTAGTCATTTAGCGTTAAACTATTTTCATTTATTCCTCGTTTTCATAACTGCGTCTGGAAAACACCTGAAACAATACGGGTATAACAAATAGCGTTAATAAGGTGGAAGAGAACAACCCACCGACGACAACTGTAGCAAGTGGGCGCTGCACTTCAGAGCCGACACCCGTAGCCAATAACATCGGAATTAATCCCAATGCGGCTATTGATGCCGTCATCAATACGGGGCGTAAACGAGATAGCGCGCCCTCAAATACGGCCGTATTAATCTCTACGCCGTTGATTAAACGTTGATTGATCGCATTGACCATCACCACTCCATTCAATACAGCTACACCAAACAGGGCAATAAAGCCTATCGACCCCGGTACGGACAAGTATTGACCCGAAACGAATAAAGCGGCGATACCACCTATCAGCGCGAGTGGTACGTTAAGCATAATTAACATCGCCTGACCGACCGAATTAAAGGCAAAATACAGTAGAAGAAAAATGAGCCCCAGCGATAACGGCACGACGATCATCAGACGCGCCTGTGCGCGTTGCTGGTTTTCAAACTGCCCGCCAAATACCACGCTATAGCCAGCTGGCAATTCAACTTCATCATGAATACGTTGCTGTAATTCTGCCACCAAACCACCCATATCACGGCCTTCGACATTACTTTGAATGACTACACGGCGCTGAACATCATCGCGCCTAATTTGTGGTGGCCCAGATTCTATATCCACCTGAGCAACGTCACCCAGTTTAACCCAGGCACCGTTAGCCGCCTGCAAGACCAACTGACGAATAGCATCGACATCATTGCGGTATTCTTTAGCGAGTCGCACATAAATATCGTAACGTTCGTTGCCGCTAATCACCTGACCAGCTGCGCGCCCGCCAATCGCATCAGACACCAAATCCATCACCTGCGCCATCGGAATACCAAACCGAGCCAGTTTATCTCGATCGGGTCGTATCGCCAGTTGGGCTTCACCACCGATTTGTTCCATCGCTACGCCACGAGTGCCCTCGACACTTTTCACCAGCGCTTCTATTTCGCCACCTCTCTTTGCCAACAAAGCCAGATCTGAACCGAACAGTTTGATGGCTAACTGTGCTCGAACACCAGAGAGTAGCTCATCAACCCGCGTTGCAATGGGTTGAGAAAATGAGAACAACAAACCCGGGTATTGAGACATTTTATCTTCCATCAATGCCTGCAATTCCAATCGATTCGATGCGCTCGTCCATTCGCCCACCGGCTTCAACCCAACGAAGGTTTCGACATTAGACACCGGCTCTGGGTCACCACCTATTTCAGGTCGGCCAACCCGACTGGTTGCGTATAGAACTTCTGGAAAAGTGAGCAACATCGCCTCCAGTTTTGCGGACACTTTCAACGATGTATCCAAACTGGAAGAAGGTGCTAGCGTGGTTCTGATATTCAACGTACCTTCTTCCAACTCGGGTACAAACTCAGTACCTAAGAACGGAATCAAGACCAAAGAAGCAATAAACAAACCCAGGGCAACAAAAATAACCCGCTTACGTTTTGCCTGCGCTATCGGCAATGCTTTTCGATAAAGCCGATCTAGTGGCGGCATGATATAGCCTTCCTTGTGTACGACGCCTTTGGTAAATAAATAGGTCGCCAAAGCGGGCACTACCACCAAAGCGACTAATAACGACGCGATCATCGCCAGCACGATAGAAATAGCCATCGGCTGAAACAATTTACCTTCCACGCCTTCAAGACTGAATAATGGCGCAAAGACGATAATAATAATTAACACCGCAAAAAATACCGGCCGCGCTACTTCACAGGCGGCTTCTTTAATTCGCAAAGCTATACCGTGCCTATCCTGCGCAGAGTCATAAGGATCCTCATCATTGAGCGCCTGCCGTTGATGCACTTGATGTTGCTGGTCGGCATTCGTCAAATGGCCAAAAATATGCTCCATCATCACCACCGAGCCATCCACCATCATACCGATGGCGATCGCTAAGCCACCGAGTGACATCAAATTAGCCGATACGCCCCACTGCGCCATCGCCATTAAAGCCAAGCCAATAGAAATGGGGACCGATATCAACACAAGCAAGGTGGCGCGAAGGTTAACCAGAAACAACATCAGTACGATAACAATTAGTACGAAAGCTTCAAGCAAGGCTTTTGATACCGTGTTGACCGCCTGATCAACTAAGCTGGACTGATCATAAAACGGCTCCAGTGTGACGCCATCCGGCAAGGCGGTTTGTATCGCCGCCAAGCGTGACTTAATACCATCAATGGTCGCTTTTGTATTGGCGCCTAAGCGTTTCAGTACGACTCCAGCCACCACTTCACCCAACGCCTCGGGTTTGCCATTAGCGTCGCGCCGCGTGATGGACACCGCGCCTTGTCGAATTTCAGCGCCGAAACCCACCGTCGCCACATCACTCACCCGCACAACGACTCCATCCACATTTTTTAGCGGAATATTACTGATATCCCGTAGGCCATCTTCACCACCGCGCACCCAACCCACACCGCGCACGACCAATTGCTCGTCACCACGGTTCATATACCAGCCGCCGGCGTTACGGTTATTATCTTCAACCGCCTGCGCGACGTCATCGCCCGTTATTCCATACGATAACAACCGCTGTGGCTTGAGTTGCACCTGATACTGGCGAACTTCACCGCCAAAGGATAATACTTCGGTGACGCCTTCAACTGGCATTAATAATAATTTAACGATCCAGTCGTTATAGCTACGCAGTGTTATCGCATCGTGTTTCGTCGAGTCCTCCGCGCGTAAAATATACTGATAAACCTGACCTAAACCCGAAGTGTTCGGGCCAATTCCCGGCGAACCAATACCGGCAGGAATTTGCTCGCGCGCCGTTTGTAATTGCTGAAACACCAACTGCCTGGCGAAATAGATATCGGTACCTTCTTTAAATACCACGGTAATAACCGATAAACCCGTTTTAGAAATTGAGCGAACTTCTTCAACATCAGGTAATGAGTACATTACCGCTTCGATAGGAAAGGTAATTAACTGCTCCACCTCCTCGGCGGCCAGGCCTTGTGCCTCGGTATTAATTTGCACCTGCACATTGGTGACGTCTGGGAATGCATCGAGATTAAGCTTCGGCAAAATCAACACCCCAGCAACCATCGTCGCGACCAGCGCTAAAACGACCAATAGACGGTTTTTCACCGCCCAACTAACTATTGTATTTAACATCGTTAAACCCCTAGTGGTTATGGATATCAAAACCGGCTTTAGCCAGTTCAGACTGAATAAAGAAAGCACCCTTTGTTACCACGCGGGTACCGGGATTTATGCCCTCAATAACGGCCAGTTCACCCTGGGTTTTTATTAGTTCCACTTCCTGAGCGACAAACTCTCCCTTTTCGTGTTCAAGAAAAACGGCCCAATCACCGTCTGGACTTCTCAATACTGAATCAACTGGAACGACTAACGCCTGTACCGAGTTCATGCTATTGATTTGAACTTCTGCAAACACGCCGGGGTGCAGCTGATCATCCGGATTAGCGATTGCGATACGCACTCCCAGGGTTCGGGTATCTTCATCTAAAGCATGATGAACCTGAACAACAGTACCCGGAAATTTATTATCACCCGTTGTGACCATGGCCAAGCCACCGGCCCTGACCAATCTGGCCTGGCTTGGCGTTAACTTCGCCTCAACCCACAATACCGATTCATCGCTTATCGTGAAAAGTTTTGTGCCCGGCTGAATCAATTCGCCGACAATAAACTGATCAGAAATAATGGTGCCATCTTGCGGGGCCTGTAGCTGAAACGTGCCATTAGCTTTTGACGCATCACCACTTTTCATCAAGGATCCAAGTTCTTCCAGCGTCATACCGTAAGCTAACACGCGCGCCTTTGCCTGCTCATAAGTGACGCGTGCGTTGGTATAGCGTTGTCCAGACACCACCTTGCTACCCAGTTGTTTAACCCGTTGCCATTCACGACCAGAGACGAGAAGATCCCCCTGAGCGGCGGCCATTTCAACACTCGACAGGGTCACTAAAGGTTCGCCGGTTTTAATCACATCGCCTAACTTTACGTGCCGGGCTACCACCTGTGAGGCGACGCGAGGCGTCACGAAAGTTGTTTTATAGGCATTGAGGACAACCTCACCTGACGCATTAATCTCATCGGCAAAATCTTCTGGTTGGATTTCACTAACCTCAATCCCTGCCATTTCAAGTTGGGTCACGCTTAGCTTCACAGATTGCTCTTCAGCCGCTTCATGCTCATCGTGCCCCTTATCTTCTGCCGCGAAAGAAATACCGCCCATAACAACCAATACACTGAGTAAGGTAACTCTCAGTGCCGCACTATGACTCTTCAAAATATTCATTACTTCTCTCCTGCATTGTTTAATAACCAATGTTGTATGCGTCCAGTGGCAATCAGCCACTCGCTCCAGTCTGTCCACAGGTGACCACGCTGTTGAATGGCACTGGCTTTTGTTTCCAGCGCCTGGCTTAGTTGAATCAGATAATCGGTCGTGTTCAACTCACCCGCTTTCCATAATCGTTCGAGTAATAGGATTTGCTCGTTCAGCGTGTTTGCGACTGAAGTTTCCCAGAATAACCAGGCGCCCCGACTCAAGTCGTACGACGCATCAGCAATTTCAAACCGGTTTTTGAGTGCCCTATACACTCCATTCGCTTCACGCTCCGCCTGTATCATCTGTGCATTAGCCGCATCGACTTCTGCCCTGAAAGTATTTCTCACCTGAAATGGCATCGAAAACGTTAAGCCCAGCACCTCGGCAGACTCTTCCCGACCAGCGCGTAACGCGACGGTGGGCTTGGCCACCCCCTGTCCCAGTTGCACCTTAATATTGTCCTGAGCTAACTGAACCGCTGCCGTCGCTTCAAGCATCTGGGGCAGTTGTTGAACGGTGCTATCTACATCCAATGATTGCGATTGTGGGTCAGGAAAATGAGTTGGCATCTTCGGCAGTTCGCTATTCGTAACGCCAGTTAGAGCCATCAGATTTTGCCTCGCTCGTACCTGTTGCGACATAGCATCGGCCAATTTGAAACGCGCTTGCGCAGACGAAAGCATGGCAAGATCAACGTTAACCCGTCCCAAATCACCCGTATCGAATCGCTGTTTTGCAAGCGTTGCGAAACGCTGCATCAGACTATCGCTCTGTTCGGCTAATGACTTTAAAGCCTCAGCCGTATACAACTCAGACAAACTGGCCAATAACTCCAGAGCAATTCGTCGTTGCGTCGATTGAAACGCCATATCTGCCAACAGCCGCTGCGAATTTGCATAGCTGGACTTTGCCCCACGGCTATCACCCCAGTCAATTGTTTGGCTAATACCCAAGGTCGTTGTATTAACGTCATCGACAGACTCTGTATCCAACTCTAATTCTGGGTTATAGAGCGCTTTACTAGCGGCTACTTGCTGAAAGCCGGCCGAATCAATGGCCGACAACGCGGCTAATACCGAAGGATTATTGTCTACATTTTTATTTAACCAGTTATGTAACGTTGCGTTTTGTTGAATGTAGCTGGAAGCGTCTGTTTTAATCGTTTCGGCCAGGGCCGTTTGCGCTAGCCATGCACTGCTAGCAAAAATGCTAATAGCCAGGCCACGTCTAATATGTGATCGTATTGTCATGATTTAATTCTCGAATAAATATAATAAAACACGCGCTGTAAGCACGTATAAAAACCAGCTTTAGCTGGCGATATTCAAAAATTAAATACTAGGTGGCCTTAAATGGGGTCTGGCAATAAATGAAACAAACCGTGCAAAGTAATCGTTGATCGCTATGGAGTGGTTTATCTGCGATGGAAAAGTAACGTGCGCTAAAAAACCCACCAGGTGTGCAGATATATGACCACAGTGATCGCTCGCATTGTCAGTTACTAATTGTTTATAAGAAAAGTCTAGCTGGCTATCAATAACGTTAGAGCCGGATGCTGTGTTGATGTTACCTATATCGATCGCGTGCTCATCAAATGCCCATGCACTACTACTGGCAAGGATGCAAAACATTAAAATCGATAATGATAGTTTTTTCAGAGTGGGCATTCGCGCATCAATTAACAATAACGTAATCAATATAACAAGCTTTGATTAATTTTAATACAGTCTAAATCAGTTAACACGCCTCCGACCTTGTCCTCAGTTAAATAAATATGGCCTAGCAACGACAACGGCTATCATAATTTATTGGAAATCAGGAACCATTTTTGTCGAATAGATAGGATCAAATTTCTAATCTCAGAAACTTATTTAATCTACCCGTTAAACTAGGGGAGGTTCATAGCGTCCCCTTTTTCAAATAAAAAACCCGCTAAAGAGCGGGTTCTTTTTGATTTAACCAGGCCTGGTCAGATTGTTTAATTTTACCCAAAGAAGAACAAGGGGGCATATAATTCTGGACTATTGAGAATGAATTCTACTACGCCAATAAAACCAATTGCACTGATTGTAGCTGTGAATACAGATAGACCTTTCCGTGAAGTACCATCGAGTAATGATTTAGCTGCCATGATGCCAGGTACGATTAAGGATATGCCGAACACCTTGAAACCCACAATAAAGCCAAGAAATAACATTATATTAAAAGGGTCGTCGAAGTAGAAAATCTGAAATATGACGATCATTAATATCCAGGTCAGCGGCCAAAGCAAAAAACTCACACCAAGCGCACGAAAAGAGTTATATGCTAGTTGATTGGCCTTGGTTTGTGGGTGTTCTTCCATTATTTCTCCTCACGTGACCTCGGGGTCAAAGTACAATTAAAATTACTCAAAACCGAGCTTCCCACAATTAAACGGACGAATTAATTGTGGGAAGCTCAAACCACGTTTTTACTGCTTTTAAACTCAATCGACTCATCATGACAAGCATCCTTGCTAACAACAATTAGGGTGATCTTAACATTAGTCTAATAAAGCACTAGCCAAAAACACTATTTAAGAAAAACAACAAAGGGGATATAAAGAACCAGGAAGTTCTATTTTTAATGGCTATGCCATTGGATTAAGCTAGCGTCAAAAAAGAAGGCCAAGGCCTAAAACGCTATTCTACGCCTAAGGCGTCACGTTTTAATATAACGCGGATGGGTAAGTTGTTTACTGTGAGGTATCAAGCGTGCTAATCCCTTGATTTTTTAATGGTGGAGAGAGAGGGATTCGAACCCTCGATGGGCTATAAAACCCATACTCCCTTAGCAGGGGAGCGCCTTCAGCCGCTCGGCCATCTCTCCCGAGATCGTTATTTGTTTAGGTATTTCCTTCAGACTTTTTTTCATCTTGAATTTTATTATAAATCTCTTCACGATGAACAGAAACGCTTTGAGGTGCATCCACCCCAATTCTTACCTGGTTGCCTTTTACGCCTAATACGATAATGGATACGTCATCACCAATAATGAGTGATTCGCCAACCTTTCGCGTTAAAATTAACATAATTGCTCCTTTTGCTTTAATTTCCTAAAGCGTTTCCAGCCAAAGTTTATTGATTTTTACTACAGCCGGTATTCTAGCATAGCTGTTCGCCTGCAAACAGCACTCTACAGCAGTTTATTCGTTGGCTAAACCAAAAGATTCGTGCAAAGTACGTACCGCGAGTTCTAAGTATTTTTCATCCACGACGACTGAGATTTTGATTTCGGAGGTCGATATCATTCGAATATTTATCCCTTCCTCAGCAAGCGCGGTAAACATCTGGCTCGCAATACCTGCGTGTGACCTCATACCGACACCAACGATAGATACCTTGACGATTTTATCGTCACCGGCTACTTTTTTGGCGCCTAATTGTGTACAAATATTTTGCAATATTTGCACGGTCTTTTGATAGTCATTCCTGTGTACGGTAAACGTGAAGTCTGTGGTTTTATCCTCCGCCACGTTTTGTACGATCATATCTATTTCAATATTCGCGTCTGATACGGGTTTTAAAATCGCAGCAGCGACACCCGGCATATCGGGCACGCCTTCTAAAGTGACTTTAGCTTCGTCACGATTAAACGCAATCCCTGAGATTAATGCCTTTTCCATTTCCTCATCCTCATAAGTTATTAGTGTGCCCTCCCCTTCTACAAAGGTTGAAAGCACACGCAACGGAACATTGTATTTACCTGCAAATTCAACGGAACGAATTTGCAAAATTTTTGAACCTAAACTGGCCATTTCTAACATTTCTTCAAAGGTGATTTTATCTAACCTTCTTGCCTTGGGCTCTACTCTTGGGTCGGTCGTATAAACGCCATCTACGTCGGTATAAATACGACACTCGTCCGCTTGCAAAGCAGCCGCTAGAGCTACTGCAGTGGTATCCGACCCACCACGTCCTAGCGTAGTAATGGCACCTTCTTTGGTAACGCCCTGAAAACCCGCCACTACAACGATCTTGCCCGCACTTAAATCTGCTCGAATTTTATCCGTTTGAATTTCTTCGATACGCGCTTTGCCATAAGCATCGTCGGTAATGATTTTTACCTGGTTGCCTGTATAGGAAACTGCGGCCTGATCAAGCTCTTCCAGCGCCATACACAACAAAGCAATCGTAACTTGCTCTCCTGTAGATAACAGTACGTCCATTTGCTTTGCCGATGGAGACTTTTGCACCTGCCTGGCTAATTCGGTCATGCGATTGGTTTCACCGCTCATCGCCGAAACTACGACGACGAGGTCATGCCCGGTTTTATTTTTTTCATCGACTAGTTTTCTAGCGACATCCTGTATTTTTTCTGTTGTGCCAACAGAAGTACCACCGTATTTATGAACGTGTAAACTCATTTTTTATTACGCTAGTTGTTGTTTAATCCAGCTAGGGACCGATTTTAGTGCTGCTTCTAGGGCAGCAGGATTATCGCCACCCGCTTGCGCCATATCAGGACGACCGCCGCCCTTACCGCCAACTTGTTGGGCAACAAAATTAACTAAATTCCCTGCTTTAATTCTGCTCGTTTGTTCCTTTGATACGCCCGCAATTAATGTGATTTTATCACCATCGACGGTGGACAAGACAACCGCAGCATTACCTAACTTATCCTTTAACTGGTCAACCAGTTCACGTAAAGTTTTACCATCACTGCCCTCAATATTAGCAGCTAGTACTTTAACTCCGTCGACATCAACGGCGTTACTGATAAGGTCGCCACTCGCCGCTTTCGCTAATTGGGCTTTTAACTGCTCCAACTCTTTCTCAAGCACCTTGTTTTTTTCTTGCAGTTGACCGACCTTTTCTAAAGTCGATTCGCGATTAGCCTTAACCACTTTACTAATTTTTTCAAGAATATCTTCGTTTTCTTCAACCCAGGATAACGCGCCTTCACCCGCAATGGCTTCTAGACGGCGCACGCCAGATGCGACACCTGTTTCGGATATTATTTTCATAAAACCAATATCTCCGACCCGATTTACGTGCGTACCGCCGCATAATTCGGTTGAAAAATCGCCCATTTTCAGCACCCGAACTTTATCGCCGTATTTTTCGCCAAATAGCGCCATTGCGCCGTTTTCTATCGCCGTGTCCTGATCGGTTATTTGCGTCTCGATCTCTGCATTTAAGCGAATTTGTTGATTAACCCGTCGTTCTATTTGCTGCAGTTGCTTAGCAGGAATGGGTTCAAAGTGACTAAAATCAAAGCGCAACCGATTGGCTTCTACCAATGAGCCTTTTTGCGTTACGTGATCACCCAGCACTTCTCGAAGCGCTGCGTGTAATAAATGCGTAGCAGAATGATTCGAGGCCGTTGCCAGACGTTTTTCGGCGTCTACTACGGCGCTCACTTTTTCTTTATTAGAAAATTTGCCTTTAGCGACGCGTCCGATATGAAAGTACGTATCGCCTCTTTTTTGTACGTCCAGCACCTCGAAAACAGCTGTCTGCGAGGTAATACTACCCTGATCACCCGCCTGGCCACCCGACTCAGCATAGAATGGTGTTTTATCTAGCACCATGTACGCTGACTCGCCTTCTGTTACCGATGTGACTTCCTCATCGGTTTTGTAGATGGCACATAAATGAGCATCAGACTGCAATGTTTGATAACCGGTAAATTCTGTCACTAGTTCTAAACTGGGTAATTCAGACGATCCAGCGGCGAATGAACTAGAAGACCTGGCGCGTTCGCGTTGCTGCTGCATGGCTTTTTCAAAGCCGGGCATATCGACTGTCAAGCCATTTTCTCTCGCGTAATCCGCGGTTAAATCCACCGGAAAACCAAACGTATCGTAGAGTTTAAACGCCGTTTCACCGCTAATAACATTATCTTTTAGCGCCTGAGTGCCGTCCTGTAAAAGCTTCATACCCTGCTCAAGGGTTTCAGCAAATCGCTGCTCTTCTTTTAATAAAATCTGACTAACGGTATCGGCTTTTTCTGCCAACTCTGGATAGGCTTCACCCATCTGTTCGACTAGCGGCTGAACCAGTTTATGGAAAAAAGCATCTTTCGTTTCTAATTTATAACCATGGCGAATAGCACGGCGAATAATACGTCTAAGTACATATCCCCTGCCTTCATTAGACGGCAATACACCATCGACAATTAGAAAAGCGCAGGAACGAATATGATCTACCAACACGCGCAATGAAGTATGGCGTAAGTCTGTTGACTGGGTTAATTTAGCGGCCTCTTTTATGAGTGCTTTGAACAACTCTATATCGTAATTATTAGCGAAGCCTTGCAACACCGCAGCTACCCGCTCAAGCCCCATACCCGTGTCAACGGAGGGCTTTGGCAACGGCGTTAACTCGCCTTTGCTATTTCGGTCATACTGCATGAAAACCAGGTTCCAGATCTCTACGTAGCGGTCACCATCTTCTTCAGGGGTGCCTGGAGGACCACCCGGTATGTCTTCGCCATGATCGTAAAAAATTTCCGAACAAGGACCACACGGGCCGGTATCGCCCATTGACCAGAAGTTATCCTTTGCGCCAATTCTAGATAAACGCTCAGGGTCTACGCCGATCTCATTTAACCAAATATCCGCCGCTTCTGTATCTTCATCAAACACGGTGATCCATAGTTTTTCAGCGGGAATGCCCAGTTCGTCGACTAAAAATCCCCACGCGTATTGAATCGCTTCGCGCTTAAAGTAATCGCCAAAACTAAAGTTTCCGAGCATTTCAAAAAAGGTGTGGTGACGCGCCGTATAACCTACATTTTCCAGGTCATTATGCTTACCACCAGCCCTTACACAGCGTTGTGAAGAGGTGGCTTTAGTGTAGCCGCGCTTTTCCTGCCCCAGAAAAACATCTTTAAATTGAACCATGCCGGCATTCGTAAACAATAAGGTCGGATCATTGCCGGGCACTAGCGAACTAGAAGGGACAATGTGATGCCCTTGTTCTTTAAAATAGTTCAGAAATGCTGAACGAATTTCAGCACTGGTTAAATTTTTCATTTCAATAAAACCCGTATTAAGACAAATTATTAAACAACTGTTTAATCATGTCGTATGTAAATCCTTTATGTTGAAAAAAACGCGTCCGTTTGGCGCGCTCCTTCATGTCTGTTGGTGCGAGAGGCCCGTATTTTTTATCGTGCAAGTCGCTTAACAAAACCTGCCAATCGGGCAGTTCCTCAAACACCTCGTCTATTTCAAGTTCAATACCGCGCTCTCTTAATTCGTGCTGTATGCGAATCGGGCCATAACCATTTCGTAGTCTTGAGCGGCTATAGTTTTCGGCGAAACGCTGATCACTTTGCCAATTTAACGCGACGAACTCATTTAACAGTTCTTCAATATCGGCTTTTTCAAAGCTTTTTTCAGTTAGTTTTTGAGTTAGTTCGCGTTGACTATGCTCACGCCTCGCTAGCATCGCCAAACAGCTTTCTCTTAAGCGTTTCTTCTCTTTTTTTTGTTCCTCGTTCAGGCCTCGGCATCCTGTCTAGAAGTTGGTTCAAACGCCTTCTTTTCTGGCAGCAGGGCTACTCTAATTTTGGCTTCTAGTTCAATGGCTTTATCTTTATTTTCTTTAAAGAAGACCTTTGCATTGTCTTTACCCTGGCCGATTTTAACGCCTTCAAAACTGTACCAAGAACCCGCTTTTTCGACCAAATCAAGACTAACGCCCAAATCTATCAGCTCGCCTTCACGGGAAATACCTTCCCCGTAAAGGATTTCAAATGTCGCTTGCTTAAAAGGAGGAGCGACCTTGTTTTTAACCACTTTAACCCGGGTATCATTACCCAAAATCTCATCACCTTTTTTTATCGCGCCAATTCGTCGAATATCCAATCTGACAGAGGCATAAAACTTTAATGCATTGCCGCCCGTTGTAGTTTCTGGATTACCGAACATGACGCCAATTTTCATACGAATCTGGTTGATAAAAACGACCAAGGTATTCGAACGTTTAATGTTTCCGGTTAGCTTACGCAGTGCTTGAGACATCAAACGCGCTTGTAAACCCATATGGTGATCGCCCATATCACCTTCAATTTCAGCTTTAGGCGTTAACGCCGCCACTGAGTCAACAACAACCATATCGACCGCGCCAGAGCGAACCAACATATCAACGATTTCTAGCGCTTGTTCGCCGGTGTCCGGCTGCGAGACCAACAATTCATCCATATTAACGCCAATTTTATCAGCGTAAATTGGGTCTAGTGCGTGCTCAGCGTCGACAAAGGCTGCCGTGCCACCCGCTTTTTGGCATTGCGCGATGGTTTCTAAGGTTAACGTTGTTTTACCAGAGGATTCAGGGCCATATATTTCAACGACTCGGCCACGAGGCAAGCCGCCAACACCTAACGCAACGTCTAGTGCTATTGAGCCGGTCGAATAGGTTTCGATATCAGGAATGGCGGTGCCATCACCCATACGCATCACAGAGCCTTTGCCAAATTGCTTTTCAATTTGTAATAAAGCAGCGCTTAAAGCTTTCTTCTTGTTTTCGTCCATTCTCTGTCCCCTTTAGAGCCGCTGCGTCATGCAAAAGCGTTTGTATTAAATAAATGTAAATTATCACACAAACCGGCATAGCCGCATAATGCTTTTCTACTTTAAAGCACTTAAGACGACTGGGATTCTATCAGTAGCTGCAATGCAAAACTGACCGCTTGTTGCCTAATCTGTTCACGATCTCCCTTAAACACTTTCTGAATTAATACGGCTTGCTTGGCTGCCTGTTTAAGTCCAAACCATACTAATCCAAGTGGTTTTTCTGCAGAGCCGCCTGTGGGGCCTGCGACGCCCGTAACAGACAGCGCCAATGACGCTGAAAAAACTCGTTGCGCCCCATCTACCATTTGCTTGGCTACTTGCTCGCTGACCGCACCAAACTGTTCGAGGCTATCTTCATCCACAGCGAGTAACTCATGCTTGGCTGCATTGCTATAGCTGACCACACCGCCCAAAAACCATTCGCTACTGCCCGCAACATCCGTCAATACTTTAGCTATCCAGCCGCCGGTACAGGACTCGGCTAACGCGAGTGTTGTATGCCGTTCAAACAGCAACTTTGCCAACTGGCTAGTGCGCTCATTAATCTCTTCATTCATCGCTACGATCGTCTTCAAGGCGTCAAAATTTTTCATTAAAATTCACTGTCATCTAGCAAGATTGTTAAACTATCACGATGTCTAAAAATGTAAACATAAAAGCGACACAAACACCCATGATGCAGCAGTTTTTACGCATCAAAGCCGATCACCCCACTACACTTTTGTTTTACCGTATGGGCGATTTTTACGAACTCTTTTTTGATGACGCCGTCAAAGCTTCTGAGCTACTAAGCATCACACTCACGCGGCGTGGCGAGACGCCGATGGCGGGCATTCCCCATCACGCCGCTGATGGCTATTTAGCCAAATTGCTTAAGGCCGGTGAATCTGTCGCCCTGTGTGAACAAGTCGGCGATCCAGCACTATCAAAGGGCCTCGTTGAACGTAAAGTAGTTCGCGTTATAACGCCCGGCACTCTAACCGAAGACTCTTTATTAGACTCAGATAAAGATAGTTTACTGTGCGCCGTATTCGAACATAAGGCGAGCTACGGGCTGGCTACCATCGACCTCGCCAGTGGTCGTTTCTTATTGCAGCAACTTAATAATGAAACGGACTTAAAAACAGAAGTAGCTCGCCTTAACCCCGCCGAAATATTGATCAGTGAAGACAGCAAGCTCTCACGCACCTTTAACCAGCGTAAAGGCGTTTCAGCATTAGCCGATTGGCACTTTGATGAGCAAACCGCTACACGCTTGTTAAATAAACAATTCGGTACCCAGGACTTACGTGGCTTTGGCTGCGAAAAAATGCCGCTAGCCATTAGTGCAGCTGGGGCTTTATTGCATTATCTTAAAGGTACGCACCAGGCGTCACTACCGCATTTACAATCCATTAAAGTCATTCGTCAAACTGACTTTATCACGCTAGATGAATCGACCCGTCAACACCTTGAATTAGACTACCACCCTAGCGGCAATATTAACTTCACCTTGCTTGGCCTGCTTAACCGATGCAAAACCTCCATGGGTGCGCGTCTATTACGACGTTGGATCCACTTGCCATTGCGTCAACAAGCCACTATTCAGCAGCGTTATTTGGCTATCGAGCAGCTTCAACTGCCCAATCATTTAGAAGATATACAGTCATCACTTAAATTAACCGGAGATATTGAACGCATTACCAGTCGTATCGCTTTGCTCACCGCCAGACCGAGAGACCTGGTCGTTTTAAAGCAAACCTTACAGGCACTGCCGAGTATTCAAAGCACCCTCAGCAAACTCGACGCACCTCGTTTAAAAACACTTAGCGAACAAACTGGACAGCATCAGGATTTATATCAATTATTAGAAAAAGCTGTGGTCGAAAACCCGCCTGTACTAATACGCGATGGCGGCGTCATTGCCGATGGTTACGACATAAAATTAGATGACTTTAGAAACGTTAGCGCTAACGCCGACCAGTTTCTGCTCGATCTAGAACAAAACGAGCGCGAAAAAAGCCAGCTAAACACCTTAAAGATAAACTACAACCGAGTGCACGGTTACTACATTGAAATACCGCGCTCACAAGCCGACAAGGTACCCGAACACTTTATTCGTAAACAAACCCTGAAAAATGTTGAGCGTTATATAACCCCCGAACTAAAAGTATTTGAGGAAAAAGTTTTACACGCTAAGGAACAGGCGCTTGCACACGAAAAAGAACTCTATCACGCATTATTATTGAGCTTTTCATCGCGGCTAGGCGAACTACAAGCTTGCGCAGAAGCGCTGGCCGAAATTGATTTATTGGCTAATTTTGCCGAGCGCGCCTTAACGCTCAATTTCAATCAGCCACAGTTAACGGACACGCCTGGCATTACGATAAAACAAGGTCGCCACCCTATCGTTGAACACGTTTTGCAGACGCAATTTGTAGCCAACGATATTGAGCTCAATGCCGAACGTAGAATGTTGATTATTACCGGGCCGAATATGGGTGGTAAATCGACCTATATGCGACAAATTGCATTGATAACACTGATGGCCCATATCGGCTGTTACGTACCCGCCAAGGAAGCGACGATGGGGCCCATCGACCAGATTTTTACCCGCATAGGTGCATCCGATGACCTCGCCGGTGGTCGATCAACGTTTATGGTTGAAATGTCTGAAACGGCTAATATTTTACACAACGCCAGTGATAAGAGCTTAGTCTTGATGGATGAAATTGGCCGTGGAACCAGCACTTTTGACGGCTTATCTCTGGCCTGGGCGTCAGCCGAATACCTGGCCAATAAAACCCAGCCATTCACTCTATTTGCTACGCATTACTTTGAAATGACAGCCCTACCCGAACTAGCGTCTACAACGGTTAACGTTCATTTAGACGCCATTGAGCACGGCGACCATATCGTCTTTTTACACACCGTAAGAGACGGCGCCGCCAGCCAAAGTTACGGCCTTCAAGTAGCCGCACTGGCCGGTGTTCCTAAGGCCGTTATTAAAAACGCGAGACAAAAATTAAGGTCCTTAGAAACCCAGCAAAATATAGCCTCCAATACGGATCCTAAACGAGACCAATTTGAGCTATTCGGGCAATCTTTAAACCCTGAGGCAGCGTCTTTTATTGAACAGTTAACACCCGACGATTTAAGTCCGAAAGAAGCGTTAAACGCGCTTTATAAACTAAAGAGTTTAGTCGGCTAACTACCAACTCAGGTGTTTAACTAATTCTTGAACCGGTACAAAACCCGGCACCATCGTCCCATCGTCGGCAATAATGGCGGGCGTTCCGTTCACGCCAAAGGCCTGAGCGAGCTGCATATGTTCATCGATCGGATTATCACAGGTTTTATTAATGATTTTATTATTCAACTTCGCATCCGTTAGTGCTTGATTTCGATCATCCGCGCACCAAACTGAAACCGCCTTAAAATAGGATTCCGTATTAGGCCCAGACCTTGGAAAAAACAAATATCGTACCGTAATGCCCGCGTCCGTATAGCTGCTTATTTCTGAGTGAAGCTTCCGACAATAACCACAATCGATATCTGAAAAAATAGTGATCGTATGTTTTGCATTTTTGGCTGGAAAAACGATCATACTTTTCTCTTCAATTTTTTCGAGAGCGACTTTTCTAACCGTTTTAAGAGACTCTACCGTTAAATTTTCACGATTGACTAAATCAACCATTTCACCCTGAACAATATAGCGACCATCCTCAGAAGCGTAGACAACGCGCGCACCTACAACCACCTGATACAAACCATTAATGGGTGTTTTACTGATATCCTCTTTTGTTACACCGGGTATAGCCTTTGATATATTGTCCGCCATCGACTGTACGTCAGCCAGCGCAACGCCATTGAAGACAAAACCAAACAAAACGACCACTAACAATTTTTTCATTTCTAACCTTTAATTTTGTATTGGGTATATTAGACACGTATAAGTACAAAAAACATACAGGCGGACTTAAGATTTTAACCGCGCGGGTGAAATTTGAGATGAATATCTTTTAAACGCTCTCTAGCGATGTGCGTATAAATTTGTGTCGTCGATAAGTCACTATGGCCCAATAATAATTGCACGACGCGTAAGTCCGCCCCGTGGTTGAGCAAGTGCGTTGCAAAAGCGTGACGTAAGCTATGCGGCGAAATGATACTGTTAATACCTGCCTGGCTAGCGTAACGCTTGATCAGATACCAAAAGGCCTGACGCGTCATTCCACTGCCTCGCTTGGTTGGAAAAACAAAATTGGTTTTTTTTTGCCCTAAAATTTCTAATCGTTTTTGAGCAATAAAATCTTGCAACCAGCTCAACGCCTCCTCACCAACAGGAACTAGGCGGTCTTTATTACCTTTTCCGGTGACTCTTACCAGACCTCTTCTAAAATTTATTTCGGACAATTCTAATCCTACGAGTTCACTCACCCTAAGACCTGTCGCATAGAGTAGTTCTAGCATCGCCCTGTCCCTAAAGCCAAGGGCTGCGTTTACGTCGGGAGCTTGTAATAAACTCTCGACGTCTTCTTCGCTTAGGCTAGTCGGTAGACTTCTTCCCAGTTTGGGCGCATCAATAATAGCGGTCGGGTCTTCGCTGAGTTTGCCTTCACGGATGGCGTAAACGTAAAAACGTTTTAAACTGGATAAAAAGCGCGCTGAAGATCGGGCGGAAATACCTTGCGATAGCCGTTCAGCCAGGTATTTTGATACATCGTGTGACTGGCAGATCAATAAAGTTTTATGCTGCTTTGCTAGCCAGACAGAAAATTGATTCAAGTCTGCCCGATAAGCTGAAATGGTATTTTCACTAAGGCCGTACTCTATCCATAAAGCATCAAGGAAGAGATTAATTTGTTCGGCGCTCAACGAAGGTTTTTTTTACTTTGCGTCATGCGTCAATCTTATCAAGGTTGGCCGCTGGTAATCTGCAATCCGTATATAAAAAGCATAAAAAAAGGTCGGTAAACCGACCTTTTTTAAATTTAATAACGCGTGCTGCTTATAGCTTTTCTTTAATACGAGCCGCTTTACCACGTAGTTCACGTAGGTAGTACAGTTTAGCGCGTCTTACTGAACCGCGTCGTTTAACTTCAACGCCGGCAATAAGCTTGCTGTACGTCTGGAATACACGTTCAACGCCTTCACCATGAGAAATTTTACGAACGGTAAATGCAGAGTTTAAACCACGATTACGCTTAGCGATAACGACGCCTTCAAAATTCTGGAAACGTTCTGTTTCACCCTCTTTAACTCTTACTTTGACGATAACGGTATCCCCTGCAGAAAATGTAGGGAGTTCGCTTGTCATTTGTTCTGCTTCTATTTGTGCAATTATATTACTCATTTTATTCCTCAGTTCTCAACCGTATGATTATTCAATTCTTCTTTGTATTCATCAAGTAACGAAATTTGATGCTTACTTAACTCCAATTTTTCTAGTAAATCAGGGCGTTTTTGCCATGTTTTACCTAATCCCTGCTTTTCCCGCCAGCTGGCTATCTTCTTATGATCACCACTTAACAGCACATCTGGCACTGTTTTACCATCAACGACCTCTGGCCTCGTATAGTGCGGGCTATCTAATAAGCCTGCTACAAACGAGTCTTCAACGGCTGATTGCTCATGGCCCAATACACCCGGCAACGTTCTTGCAACGGCATCTATCAACACCAAGGCGGGTAATTCACCGCCACTTAAAACAAAATCACCTATCGACCACTCTTCGTCAACGTGAGACTCTAGCAACCTTTCATCGATGCCTTCATATCGACCTGCCAACAGTACCAAGTGTGAAAACTGGGATAAATAGTTAACACCTTGTTGATCTAAGCGACGCCCCTGCGGACTCAAATAGATCACTTTCACCGCTTCTTCAGCGTTCTTTACAGCAGACTGAATAGCCTTTTTAAGCGGTTCAACCTTCATCACCATGCCAGGCCCACCACCGAAAGGGCGATCGTCTACCGTTCGATGTACATCTTCGGTAAAGTCCCTTGGGTTCCACGTTTTTAACTGAACCCTACCATCAACTATTGCTCTTCCAACGACCCCTATAGAGGCGGCTTGCTCAACCATCTCTGGGAATAACGTGATGACATCAAACCTCATCATCGTTAAAAATCGGCGTCCCAATCGACAATCATTTGCTTTTCTTCCAGGTCAATCGACTTAATGACCCGATCCATGGAAAAAGGAATCAAGCGTTCTCTTTCCCCTTTTATGACCATCACATCATTCGCACCCGTTTCAAGCATATGGTCTATAACACCAAACTCTTCACCCGTCAGCGAGACGACATTCAATCCAATTAAGTCGGACCAATAAAACTCATTTTTACCAAGCTTTTTTAACTGTTCAGATGGAATATAAATATCACACCCAATCCAGGTCTCCGCCTCATTTCTGTCATCAACGCCCTCTAACTGGACAATAATGGTCTTTCCATGTGGCTTACCAGTTTTTACTTTTACAGCCTGGCGTACTTTATTACGCTCTATATACCAGGGCTGATATGACAGGATATTTTCTTTTTCATCGGTGTTGGCATAAATCTTTAACCAACCTTTTATTCCGAATACTCCAGATATACTGCCTAGTTTTAACCAGCTTTGCTTGCTTTCTATCTGTTTAGAACTATCTACTTCAGGCACTTTATGCAGCAGTTGCAACAGCCTCTTTAATCAACTTGGCAACACGTTCTGTTGCTTGCGCGCCCTGGCCTACCCAATGATCAACTCGATCTGTATCTAGTGTTAAACGAACTTCACCACCAATCGCTCTTGGATTGTAATAACCAAGCCTTTCGATGTAACGACCATCGCGACTTCTGCGACTATCTGCTACTACAACGTGATAAAAAGCGCGCTTTTTTGCGCCGGTTCTTGAAAGACGTATCTTTACCATTTATTTTCCTTGAATTCTATTTTGTAAATCTTAATTAAGTTAACTCGTGAATTTTACGCGAATTATTAAGCTTATTGAAGTTTTTTTAGCTATTTGTCGTTTGATTCCGCCGCTCCTTGCTAAAAACATTCACTTTAGCCGACAAAAATTCTATTTAAGGCTAAATTTCTTAGAAAGGAAAGCCCTGTCCCTGCCCTAATTGGCCTTTTAATCCGCGCATCATTTTTGCCATGCCGCCTTTTGACATTTTTTTCATCATTTTTTGTGCCTGCAAAAATTGCTTCATTAATTTGTTCACATCCTGAACTTGCAAGCCCGCGCCGGCGGCGATGCGTTTTCTTCTTGAGCCATTGATCAAATTTGGAAATATCCTTTCCTTATTGGTCATAGAGTTGATCAACGCGACCTGCCTGCTTAAATCTTTATCGTTGACCTGTTTTTTTACGTTTTGCGGAACATTCGACATACCTGGAATTTTATCCATCATCGCGCTCACACCGCCCATTTCAGCCATTTGTGACAATTGATCTCTATAATCAGACAAATCAAACCCTTTGCCCTTTTGAATCTTTTTAGCGAGCTTTTCTGCTTTATCTTTATCAACCTTGCGCTCGAGGTCTTCAACAAGACTGAGCGCATCACCCATGCCTAATAAACGAGAAGCGACCCGATCGGGGTGAAACGGCTCTAGTGCGTCGGTCTTCTCTCCGACACCAAGAAATTTAATCGGTTTACCGGTAATTTGACGAATTGACAGCGCCGCACCACCTCTTGCATCGCCATCTGTCTTGGTCAAAACGACGCCCGTCAGCGGCAATGTGTCGTTAAATGCCTTCGCGGTATTAGCCGCGTCTTGCCCGGTCATGCTGTCTACGACAAACAAGGTTTCGGTAGGTTTTGCCGCAGCGTGAACCTGGCAAATTTCATCCATCATTTGCTCATCAACGTGCAAACGACCGGCGGTATCAATAATCAACACGTCACTAAATTGTTTCGTCGCCTGCGCTATTGCCGCATTAACAATATCAACGGGCTTTTGCTCTACGCTGCTCGGGAAGAAACTCGCGCCTACCTCTGCGGCCAATGTCTCCAGCTGATCGATAGCGGCAGGGCGATAAACGTCGGCGCTAACCACCATAACTGATTTTTTTTGCCGCTCCATAAGCCAGCGAGACAACTTCGCTACCGTGGTCGTTTTACCAGAGCCTTGCAAACCGGCCATAAGAATAACAACGGGAGGAGCGGCGGATAAGTCGAGCGACTCATTCGCCTCGCCCATCGTCTTAACCAGCTCTTCATTAACAATTTTGAGCATCGCCTGACCGGGCGACAGGCTCTTCATAACGTCTTGTCCTAGCGCCCGCGCTTTAACCGTATCAGTAAATTCGCGCACAACGGATAAGGCAACATCCGCTTCCAGCAGGGCCATTCTGACCTCGCGGATCGTATCTTTAATATTGTCTTCGGTGAGCCTGGCCTGACCTTTAATGCGTTTAAAGCTGGCGTTTAGCCGATCAGTTAAATTATCGAACATAGTATTTACCCTTGAAGTTATGCCGCTTATTTTCGCACGTCCTTTTATCTAATGCAGGAGATTTTTATATTTATAAATCACACAAAGCTAAATACCTGCATCGACCATTCGCCACAGCTCATCAGAACAGCCGTTGCTGATGATAAAAACCGCTTAAGCTACAAAGCGATTAGCTTCGTTTTAAACATAACACGCCAGATACAATATTCCACTGAAGCCCGCTTTATGACACACTATGCGCATGCTTATTTCCCTTACGACATTTAATAGCTTAACCATTTTCACAGCGCTGGCCTACTTTGCGAGCGCCGGCTTTATTGTCACGAGCATCCTCACTGGCAAACGGCCGAGTCAACAACGCACATTCGTCTTAATAAGCGCCTTCGTCGCACTACTCGCCCATAGCTTGCTGATCACTCACAGCTATAGCGTTAATCAGGTGATTGCTAATGATTTTTTCAATATGTTATCGCTGGTTTTTCTTGTTATCAGCGCTTTGTTTTTTTTCGCCGCCATTACTCAACCGATTGAAACGCTGGCTCTTATCGTTTTCCCTTTTGCTGCCATCGCCGTTTTACTCAATATAGATAACGCCTTCCCTGCCACGCCGCCTGTCGTTTTTGACGCCGCCTTACAAACACATATCATCCTGTCTATTTTGTCCTACAGTCTACTAACGGTCGCGGCATTTCAGGCCATTATGCTGTCTTTTCAAGAGAAACAATTGCATAACCGGCAGACCGGTAAGTTGATCAATTCGCTACCGCCCCTTCAGTTAATGGAAAACTTGCTATTCCAGGTGCTTTCCTTAGGCGTCTTTTTACTCACATTCGCACTCGCGACTGGTTTTATTTTCTTAGACGATGTTTTTGCTCAGCAGCTTGCGCATAAAACCCTCTTATCGATACTGGCCTGGCTGATGTTTGCCACCCTACTCTGGGGCCGGCATTATTTAGGTTGGCGCGGACAAAAAGCGGTAAAATGGACGTATGGCGCTTACTTCGCTCTAATGTTGGCTTACTTCGGTAGTAAATTTGTTTTGCAGATGGTACTTAGCCAGTCGTAACCTTAGCGCTCTAAGTCTTTTGATAACTCATCGAGTAAGCCCTCGCAGGCGTCTTCTAGAAGGTCGAGCACTCTTTCAAAGCCGTTGCCTTCACCGTAATAAGGGTCTGGCACTTCTTTGATGGCGCTGCGCGAAGCTAAGTCGAGCATATACCTAATCTTATGCCGGTGTTCTTTTGGGCACGCTTGCTGAGTTAAATAAAAATTATCGCTGTCTGCTACTAACAAGTGGTCGAACTCTTCAAAATCAAAGTCATCCAACTGCCTGGCGGTTAAATCGCGAAAGTCTATCCCGCGTGCTAAGGCCGCTTTTACGGACCGGCCATCGGGACGTTTACCCACGTGATAGGCGTGCGTACCCGCAGAGTCCACCTGAATTAAATCGGTTAATTTTTTATCGACTAACATTTGTCGAAATACACCATGCGCGGTAGGCGAACGGCAGATATTACCCATGCAAATAAATAGTACTTTTATCATTTAGCTAATAGCCTGTTTACGCGGTCGAGGTCTTGCTGCGTGTCAATCCCCGCTTCCGGTGCTTGCGCCACAGCAGGTACAAAAATTTTCTCCCCGCTATTTAAGATGCGCAGTTGCTCTAAAGATTCAATCTGTTCCAGCGCACACGTGGGCCAGGTGATATATCGACGTAAAAAACCCGCCGTATAGCTATAGATACCTATGTGTCTAAAATGACTGCTTTGATAGCTCGATGGTTTTGCGGGAAATGATTCACGGTCCCAGGGAATGGGCGCCCGGCTAAAATATAGGGCGTATTCATTCTGATCGCGCACCACTTTAACGGCGTTGGGATTAAAGACTTCATCCAACTCTGAAATAGGCGCGCATAAGCTCGCCACCTGGGCCTGCGTCTGATCCATTAGCGCCGTCGCGGCCTTGTGTATCAATTCAGGTGGGATTAATGGCTCGTCACCCTGGCAATTAACGATAATAACGTCATCCGCCCAAGCCAGCGTATTGGCTACCTCGGTAATGCGTTCTGTGCCGCTATTATGGGTTTCAGAGGTCATCACGGCATTGAATCCAGCGTGTATAACGCAATCCAGAATACGCTCGTCGTCGGTGGCCACGACCACCTCTTCGGCCCCAGCCATTGCCGCTTTTTCACAAACGTGCAGAATCATTTCTTTGCCGGCAATTTTTAGCAACGGTTTCGCCGGCAGTCTCGACGAGGCGTAACGCGCTGGGATAACGACTTTAAAGGTATTCATCATGGTCTTTAACGTAATTCATCAGCCTCTTCAGAGGTCAGCTTTCTAGCATCATCGATCAACATAATGGGGATTTCATCACGAATAGGGTAGGCCAATCGGCAAGGCACGCACACTAACTCCTGTTGTTCCTTTAAGTAATTTAGACCCGACTTACAAGCAGGGCAAGCCAAAATATCGAGTAATTTTTTATCCATCTGTCTTCTCTTTTATTAATGCTAATAGGTTTAAACCAAATGTCTGTGTCATTTGCGCCCTAACCGGAACGTACCAATGTTTGTCGTTGGCTATCAGGGTACATTTAACGGCGTCTTTTTCCGTCATTAAAACAAGTTTATCGTCGTCGAAGTTTATATCTTTTTTTGCGTAGCTGAAATGGTCGGGGAAGATATGTGACTCGAAAGACAAACCAAACTTCTTTAGATGAGAGAAAAAGCGCGCGGGATTACCTAGGCCCGCAACAGCGTGAAAGGGCTTTTGCCTGAAATCTTCTAATGGCAAACTGCCAGATTCATCTAAAATTTTTACAGCTTCATTGCCTTCGATTTTTAATGGAAACTCGCCATAGTTAGCCAGGCCATTACAGACCACAAAATCAACTGATTTCAATCGCTTTTCAGGTTCCCGTAAAGGGCCCGCCGGTAATAAGTAGCGATTCCCGTAACGCCGCTCTCCATCTACCAGCGCAATCTCAATATCACGATATAAGGCATAATGCTGAAGCCCGTCGTCAGAAATAATAATGTCGCACTGATAGTGATCAATCAGTGCTTGAGCGCTGTCAGCACGTATTGGCCCAACCGCTACGGGGCAAGCCGTACGTCTCGCTAATATTTTCGCTTCATCACCTACCACCCTCGAATCGCTATCAGCCCTCACTTGCTGGGGCCAACTTGAAGCTACACCACCATACCCTCGGCTGATAACACCTGGGGAGTAACCAGCGGATTTGAGTAATTCAGCCAGCCAAACGACCAGTGGCGTTTTACCCGTACCACCGACGGTAATGTTTCCAACAACAATAACCGGAACGGATACACGCATAGTGCGGAGCCAACCTTGCTTATATAAGAATGAACGCAGTTTAACAATGAGTCCGAACAACCAGGACAGGGGAATAAAGAGGAGCGCTATTGGACGCCGCCCATACCACATGCTATCGAAAAAACGACTCAACTTATGACTCATGGCGGTAAAAATAATGTTTATTTTTCCGCTGGCGGCTGATTAGCCGCAAACGTTATGTTAACCAGGCCCAACTGGCTTGCAGCGTCTAATACCGTCATCACCGACTGATGCGTTGCCTTACCATCAGCACTGATTAACAAAGGGGTACTTTGTTTGTCGCCAGCCGCCTGCTTCAAGGCTTTCTTGATAGTTTCCAGGCCAGAATTAACGATTTCTTTCTGGTTGATAAAAAATCGGCTACTTGCATCGATGCTGATTTCAAGCACTTGCTCCGCTTTTTTTTGTTCCCCTGAAGCTTGCGGCAACTCGATTTTTAATTGCGTTTCTCTATCAAAGGTCGTCGTCACCATAAAGAAAATAAGCAACAAAAAAACGACGTCAATTAACGGCGTTAGATTAAGTTCGAACTCTTCTTTGCTCTTTTGCTTAAAGTTCATGCGGCTTACTCACGATCTCCATGCATCATCTCAAGCATCCGAACCGCCTCATCTTCCATTTTGATCACCAACTCATCGACGCGACCTCTAAAGTACCGATAAAACATTAGAGTAGGAATAGCCACCGTAAGCCCCGCCGCCGTGGTAATAAGCGCTTGAGAAATACCACCCGCAAGCACCGATGGGTCGCCCACGCCGTATTCCATTATCGCCGCAAACACTTTAATCATACCAATCACCGTGCCGAGCAAGCCCAGCAAGGGCGTAATAGAGGCTATAGTGCCGAGCGTATTGAGGTATTTTTCAAGCTCGTGCACGACCTGACGGCCCGCTTCTTCGATGCTTTCTTTCATAATTTCGCGGCCATGAGACTGGTTCATGATACCGGCGGCCAGCACGCGGCCTAATGGAGAACTGACTGATAATGAATGCACCCTGCTCTTATCTAGCTGGTTGGCTTTATGTAATTTCCAGACGGATGACACCAGCTGGCTTGGGGTGATTTTTTTACTGCTTAACGACCAAAATCTCTCGCCGATTATCGCTAAGGAGATAACCGAGCAAGCGATTATAGGAACCATCAACCAACCACCTTGCATTAAAATATCAAGCACATTTCCCTCTATTCTTATAAATTCAACGTGGCATCATATTACTTTATTTTTCACCACACGACACCTCTAGCAATAGCAAAACTTGAGATCAATGTAGTTTTGCACTCAAAGCGCCCTATGACTCAATCATCAGTAGTTATGCCAACAAGCAGAATGCTCAACTTTATGGCACCCAATTCCAAAACTTCGACTGCCCCGCCCGATAACTACTCACACTAATCGGTTGTTTTGAGGTGAACGTTATCGTTAAAGCACCATGTTTTGCCGTATCAAAACTCTTAACGCCTTTTTCCGCATAACGCTTAACAATTTCCTGTTTTGGAAAACCAAAACGATTCCTATAACCCACTGCAAACAAAACATAGTTCGGGCTAACCGCCTCAACAAACCTCCTGGTTGAAGACGTTTTGCTGCCATGATGAGGCGCGATCAGCACGTCTGCTTCGAGTTTATCCGGCAAATATTGTAATAATGAACGTTCAGACGTTTTTTCAATATCGCCCGGTAATAAAACGCTTCCATTTGATGAGCTGACCTTTAGCACGCACGACGCGTCGTTACCTTTAAATAGATTGACTCGGGCTGGGTGTAAAAACTCGAATTCAACGCCATCCCATTGCCACTTCAATCCTTGCTCGCAAACAGTTGCGGCTTTATCGTCAAATATACCCGGCACGCTCGTTAGCAGCTTATTAACACCCATCTCATCCAATAATGTGTTTGCGCCACCCGCGTGATCGTTGTCTGCGTGACTGACAACCAGAGCATCTAGCTCCTCTACGCCTTCGCCCCGCAAATAGGGAATAACAACCGTGGAGGCAAGGTCACTTTTGCTAGTGTATTTTGCACCGGTATCAAATACCAGCGTGTGTGATGCGGTATGAATAACGGCTGACAAGCCCTGGCCGACGTCTAGCAACACTAATTTAAACTCAGCATTTTCTAATGAGGCTGTTTTTAATGGAAAAATTAACGGTACAAAAAGCACCCACGCCATAGGTTTGGGAATAAAGCCTTTAGGCAACAACAATAAGGCCACACCCAGCATTGCTATAACGCTAGCCCAGATGGAAACACTAGGCAGCAGTAACTGAGAAAACTCAATATCGGCCAGAGCCTGCAAAAACAACCATAAATAATCGATCAGTGTATTGACCAACTCAAGGGCATTAACGCCTAGCGACTGGCTAAACGCACCGACAGCTAGCGCAATTAACAACAACGGAACAATAACAAAACTTACCCACGGTACCGCCAGGATATTCGCCAACGGAGATACCAGAGAGACCTGCTGAAAAAAATACAGTACGACTGGCATTAACCCTATCGCTACAAAGCACTGTATTTGAATTAACTGACGTATAAAATTAGGTCTCCCGAAACGGCCAACAAGGCCGTACAAAATAACCGCCACCGCAGCAAAAGATAACCAAAAGCCCGCTGACATCGGTGCTAACGGGTCATAAATCAATACCGCCAGTAATGCGGCCGAGATAACATGAAAGGGTTTGTAGTAACGCTGCCAATACACACCAGCTAAAACAACCGATAACATAATCAACGCTCTTTGCGTGGGTACCGAAAAACCCGCCAGAGCCGCATATAAAGCAGCAGCTAGAAAACTGGCGGCTAACGCATACTGCGTCGCCCGGCGGCTAAAAGGCGCGAACCTAAGCGCAAACCAGCGCACAAAACCAAAAACTAGAGCGCTGATCAGGCCAATATGTAAGCCCGATATGGCGATCAGGTGGGAGGTTCCAGTTTGCCGAAATACATCCCATTGCCGAGCGCTGATATCGCTACGATCACCTAATACCAGAGCCTTTATCACGCCGATGTGTGCGCTATTCGGTAGTGAGTTCTCTAAATAATTTTTCAGCGATTCGCGCCAATACCCCACGCTCCACGGCGATGCTTTGTCGATACGTTTATTATGGCTACTTTCACGAATGTAACCCGTTGCACCAATTTTTTGTTGAAAAAGCCAGCGCTCATAATCAAACCCATGTGGGTTTGCCAGTCCGTGTGGCCTTTTAAGTTTTACTAAAAACTGCCATCTTTCCCCTGCCTTAAGGTCCCTGGCTTTGGCGTACCAGCTCAGCCGTATTTTATTCGGAAAAACCTGCTTATTCAAAGGCGTTAAGACCCGTTCGACGCTAAACAGGAACTGAGTTGATCTTAGTTCTTTATTCGGTAACTCAATGATTTGGCCTTGAATAAGGACTTCCTTGCCTTCTACAGTTTTTGTTAATTGGGCATTTTCTGTCGACGTGGCATAGGCTGCGGCCCAAACAAAACCCAATAGAAAAAAGCTTAACCCCCTAGACCAGTTAAAAACGACAATAGAAAACACCGTTGTCATAATTAAATGACTAACTTCAGGTAGAATATTAAGTAATTGAATAGACAAAATGCCAGCTGAAAAAAACACCGTCATTTTTTGAAAATCATTCATTTAGCCGCATCCGTGCTCTGCTACACTTATTAAAACTTCAATTTCACTGTATGCCAAAACGATTTATAAAGAAATATTTTCCTGACCCTAAGCGGATCAAAGAATACAAACACTTAAACGTATTTGGCAGTCTATTACACGATCAAAATCTATGGCATTTAAATCGTCGCTCTTTTGCTGGTGCTATCGCGGTAGGTTTATTTGTCGCCTTTATCCCATTACCGGCTCAAATGGTTATTGCAGCAGCAGTGGCCATCGTGATACGCGTCAACCTACCGGTGTCGGTCGCAACCGTTTGGGTTACCAATCCATTTACCATGGGGCCCATCTTTTACACCGCCTACTGGGTCGGAACGCTGCTTTTGGATATTCCACCCGATACGCACGCTTTTGAGTTTTCAATCGACACACTTTTATCCAGCCTCAAGCACACCTGGAAGCCGTTTTTATTAGGTTGCTTCGTACTAGGAACAACAGCATCCGCCATCGGCTACCTGCTGGCCAGGGTTTTATGGCGCGTGGTTATTATAAAAAAATGGAGTCTGCGCAAACGCAACCCTTAGTTTGAAGCTAAAAAACCAGCTTCAAATTACTTTAGAAAACTGTTTCTTTTTTTGACCCAAATAACGGTCAAATACCATACAAATATTCCTGATCAATAAGCGCCCCGCCGCTTTTACGTACACGCCCTGATCCGTCATCTGTAACAAGCCATCCTGCTCCATCACCCTCAGTTGCTCTAACTGTTGGCTAAAATAATCGGCAAAAACGATACCGTAAGCTCGCTCAATCGCTGAATAATTTAGTTCGAAATGACAAATAAGTTGAGTAATAATAGCTTGCCGTAGTTTATCGTCACTATTAAGCTCCAGACCTTTAAAAACAGGTAATCGCCCTTTCGCTAACTGCTCGTTATAGCTCGCTAGCTCCTTTACATTTTGTACGTAAGCGTCGCCAACCCGTCCGATCGAGGTCATGCCAAAGCCGACCATATCACACTCAGAATGCGTCGAGTAACCCTGGAAATTTCGGTGTAATTTTCCTTCGCGCTGGGCTATCGCCAACTCATCATCCGGTTTTGCGAAGTGATCCATACCGATATAAATATAACCTTCCTGCAATAAACGCTGAGTGACCATCTGTAAAATATCAAGTTTCTCTTCAGAACTCGGCATGTCGGCTTCATTAATCTGCCGTTGCACCTTAAACATGCCCGGCAGGTGCGCGTAATTAAACACCGACAGCCTCTCCGGTTTAACTGACAGCACTTTGTCTAAGGTTTTAGAGTAAGAAGTTACAGTTTGTAGCGGTAAGCCATAGATCAAATCGATATTAGTCGAACGAAACCCCTGCTGCCTGGCTGTTTCCAGTATTGAAAATGTTTGCTCCTCGGTTTGAATCCGATTAACCGCTTTTTGTACCGCAGGATCAAAATCCTGTACGCCTAAACTCAAGCGGTTAAAGCCTAACTCCCGCAGTTGAACGATCGTTTCAGTACTCGCTTCACGTGGATCAATCTCTATGGAATATTCAGCAGAATCATCGTCACGTAAAGTAAAGTGTTGTCGAGTGACATCCATCAGTTCTTTCATTTGCTGAAAGCTTAAAAACGTCGGTGTTCCGCCGCCCCAATGCAATTGATCTACAACGCGCTCCTTATCAAACAAGTCACCCAACACGGCAATTTCCTTGTGCATGTTTTGTAAATACGGCACCGCGTGCTGACGGTTTTTGGTAATAATTTTATTACAAGCGCAGTAAAAACAGACGGTGTCGCAAAAGGGTATATGGAAATATAACGATAAAGGCCCGCCTTTTTTATTCGACAGCATAATGTGTCGCCGGTAATCGTCTTCATTAAATTGATCATGAAACTCAAGCGCCGTAGGGTACGAGGTATATCGTGGCCCTGCCTTGTCGTAACGATTAATCAGCTCAATATCAAACTTTATGGTTTGCTGCAAAACATCTCCTTACTCACGCTTCGTCGATACGCCGACGTAATAAAATAGGCGTAAAGTAGATAAAAAATATCAAAAATGCCATCAGCCAAAGGCCACTAGATACGGTCAACCACAGAGTGTAATCACTGGGTATAAATAATGGCACGATCACTCTGAAAAGCACCGCGGCATTGATGGTTAGAAAAGCGATCAATATCATTGCATTGGCCTTGATAACCCGCCCGGTATGACCCAGTGAAACCCGGCACATCATGCCCAGAGTTAACACACCGATCGCACCAGCCGTCATCGCATGGAGCGCTAATTGGGGGGGGACAATATCGAAAACTGATAGGAAATCCAAGCTGACGCCTACGATCATCCATAGGTAACCACTGAATAATACCCATAACATCGGCAACCTATAAATACCCTTGCAATACCAGCCCGTCATTCGAATCGTGTTGCTCGCCATAGCCACCGCGCAACAGGCTAAAAAGGCATACGAACCGTAATAAAAAGGTTTTAATATCATCAGCGCAACGATACTCAACACAGACACCCATTCGACCAACGGCCAAACCACGGGGATGGATCCTGGGGAGCCTGATTTGATAAAAAAAGGAACCACGCGGCCCGCAATGATGGCGATAAAAATCAATATAATACCAATGACCAGGTGTGATAAGCGACTAACGCCAATGGCTGTCAACTGTAAAGCGTCCAGATGAAACAATACGTTGCTAAGGAACATACCCAGCAACAACAGTAAAACAGGTACATTTCTGAGCTTAGCTTGTTGCCATATGGGTATCGCTAAATAAAGAATCAAACACGGTAGAAACGCCAGGTCGACCAAGGCTATTAACCAACCATCCAATATATTGGCCATAAAGGGCACCGCCCTTCCCAATGTCCATAAAACAGCCAAAGCGGCGAGCTTAGCACCCTCTGCGGTTTCCCTTCCGGTCCAATTTTTAACGGCCGTTAATAAAAACCCACTGAGCACGGCGACGGTATAGCCGAATAACATTTCATGCGCGTGCCAGCTAACGGGGTTATAGTAATTTTGCGGGAATCGACCATGGGCGATAAAGCCGCCCCATATAGCCATTAAGACAACGGACGAAGCAGCCGCGAGTAAAAAAAAGGGTCTAAAGCCTATTGACCAGAGTGAACAAAACGGTTTATTTAACACCTAAACTCCTTACGGTTAGACCTTTAGTTGGCCAGCTCGCCGTCATCGAGTAGTAGTACTCGATCCATTTTTCCAGCTAATTGAGCGTCGTGAGTCACCAGTAATAAGCTGATATTTAAATCTTGATTTAGCGACAACATCAGTTCGTAAATTTGCTCGGCTGTTTTTTTATCCAGATTCCCCGTTGGCTCATCGGCGAGTACGCACTTGGGTTTCGTCACCAGCGCGCGGGCAATCGCTACGCGTTGCCGTTCGCCACCCGATAACTCACCAAAGCGGTGTTCAATCCTCGCTTCAAGTCCAACGGCTTGCAACATTTCAAACGCTTTTTGAGTGGCCGAAGCGACCGTTTCGCCACCAATCAATAGCGGCATAGCCACATTTTCCAGCGCGCTAAACTCACCGAGCAAATGATGAAATTGATAGACAAAACCCAGGCATTTATTTCGTAATGACGAACGTTGAACTTCATTTAAGACGCTGAGATCCTGCCCATCCATCATCACAGAGCCAGCCGTGGGTTTATCCAGGCCACCCAACAAATGAAGCAAAGTGCTTTTACCTGAACCCGACGAACCCATGATCGCCAGGCGTTCACCCTGTTTTAGTTCTAAATCTATACCCTTCAGAACAGGTACGACAAGGCCTTCGCCACCGAACGTTTTAGTCAACCCAGAACAGCTTAAAATCACCTGATTACTCATAGCGCAAAGCCTCCGCCGGATTAACTCTCGACGCTTGCCACGCCGGGTAAATGGTAGAAAGTAGTGACAAAACAAACGAGTAACTCGCGATAACCTTTACGTCAGACCAGTCTAATTTTGATGGCAAGTCACTAATATAGTAGATCTCAGCCGGTAAAAATTGCACCTGAAAAAAGTGCTCGATGGCTGGCACCAGTGTTTCGACGTTTAGCGCAAGCGCGACACCCGCCATAACGCCAACCACCGTACCAATCAGACCTATCAAGGTACCTTGCACCATAAACACGCCCATTACGGAACGCGGGGTAAAGCCTAAAGTCCTTAAAATAGCAATTTCAGATCGTTTATCTGTCACCACCATCACCAGTGTTGAAACGATATTGAACGCAGCCACCGCGACGATCAACATTAGAATAATGAACATCACCCTTTTTTCTGTTTTAATCGCTTTGAAAAAATTACTATGCTCCATCGTCCAATTGGAAATTCGATAATTTGGTGTCAGTGATTTAGCGAGCTGTCGCGTTACCGTGGGCGCTTGAAACATATCATCCAGCTTGATTCTTAAGCCCGTTACCGCTTTATTTAGCCGTAACAACCTGGAACCGTCGTCAAGGTGAATCAACGCCAGGTTACGATCGTATTCATACATACCGACCTCAAAAAGGCCGGTCACCGTAAAGCGCTTTAATCTGGGAAAAATACCCGCCGGTGTAGGCGTTACCTGCGGTGTGATTACCGTTACTTTATCGCCCACCCCAACACTCAGATGTCGAGCCAGCGCTACTCCTAAAACGATACCAAATTCACCGGTTTCCAGCTGCGTTAATTGGCCGCTTAACATTTTTTCACTGATATCCGACACAGCTCCTTCTTTTTCGGGGAGGATGCCTCGTAGCAAGCTACCGCTCACGCGCTGATTAGCGCTGAGCATGACCTCTGCCCTTACGTACGGCGCCCAGCCAATCACGTCTTCGTTTTCACTGAGATTAGCGCCTAGCTTACGCCAATCTTGTAGGGCATTGTTATGCTCTGAGATAGTGACGTGCGACGCCATGCCTAAAATCTTTTCACGTAGCTGCGCCTCAAACCCATTCATCACCGACAACACGGTGATCAGCGCCATAACGCCTAAGGCGATGCCCAGCATTGAGGTCATACTAATAAACGAGATAAAACCTGAGCGTTGTTTTGCTCGGGTATAGCGTAGTCCAATAAAAATTTCGAGGGGTTTAAACATAGCGGAGAATTAAATCACAAATTGAAGCATTAGACCGCTTTAGTCGGCAAAGAATTTTCATTGTTGTATTTTGAGGTGTTATATTTAACCAAAATAATCTTTAAGCGAATAAATATGAATATAAACAAAATTGTTATAGCCGGTATTTTTTGCATAGCCTCTTTTACAACACAGGCCGACGTTTTATTAATCGACGTCATCAGCAAAGAACCCGCCAATGATACGACTGGATTATTAAGACCTAAAAATGGTCAGGCGATGGATCAGGTAAAAGCTCAATTCGGCGATCCAGTTAAGGTCTATCCAGCCGTAGGCGAACCACCTATTACGCGCTGGAATTACTCATCGTTTTCAGTTTATTTTGAACATAACCTGGTCATTCATAGCGTCGTTAATAAACCCAAAAAATCCGGGCCGTAAACTTTATTTTAAAACGAGCTCAGACGCCCTGTTGCGTAAAAAACTTTTATTTCTATTCGTTTCTTAGCTGGATTACAGCTCAAGTCTAGCTAAACAGCAGCTTTCAAACCGTTATGTTTGCTTGCTATAAAATTCATTGCGCGCCATATCAACCAGTGCAAACAAATCGGCTTCATCCCAACCACCTTCCATTGCCTGAGTCATATAAGCCGACAAGACTTCCGCTAAAGGCAGTTTAATATCTACCTCTTGTGCGGTTCGCAAGACCGCCTGTAAGTCTTTATGCACGAGCTTTAACGAACCTCGGCCCTGGTCAAAGGTATCGTTTTTGGCCAATGGCAGCATAAAGTCAATAACGTGATTTGGCGCCACACAATCACTCAGCACCTTAAGCACGGTTTCAGGCCTTTGCCCGTGGCGTTCGGCCAGCGCGATGGCTTCAGATAGACCATTTAGCGTGGCTGCAAAGGTCAGTTGGTGACATAGCTTCAATAGCTGCCCGCTACCACTTTCACCCAGGTAATGAATTTTGTCGGCAAAGCTAGTTAGTACTGGCAATACCGCCTCATAGGCGCGCTTATCGCCACCGACCATCATCGCCAGGGTGCCCGCTTCTGCCCATGGCGTTGAGCCGCTAATGGGCGCATCAAGAAATACTTTACCTTTGCTTGCTGCTTTTTTTGCTAGTTTTCGACACTGCTCGGGAGGTGTTGTGCCCAGGTCAACGATAACACCCCCTTCGGACATACCGTCGAGTAAGCCGCCTGATTCACAGACCAATTGCTCCGTTATATCTGCGTGCGAAACGCTGAGAAAAACGAGTTTTTTTGACGCAGCTAATTTTTTTAAACTGCCAGCCTCATTAGCTCCCGCAGAGACTGCCGAGTTGATCGCCACCTCAGATAAATCATAAACAGTTAAGGGGTAACCAGCGTGTAATATCCTCGCTACAATGGCCTGCCCCATAGCTCCCAGGCCAACAAAGCCGATTTCAAACGCACCCATTAATTAGTCCCATTAGTAAACATTTTACAAAAATCTTCTGTGCCTCTAAATATACCTCGTATTGAGGCTCTCGCCTAGCTACACCAGTCTTGAAGGGCACTGTTATGCTCTGAGATAGTAACGTGCAACGCGATACCTAGCATCGAGGTCATACTAATGAAAGAGATAAAACTTGTGTGTTGTTAACAAACCCAAAAAATCTAAGCCATCATCCTTCTTTTGCATTAAAACACCGAATCCTTTAACCTTTAACATTTAACCTTTAATATTGGTAATAGTCTTATAAGCATCTTAGTTTAAGTTCACCTAGCGAACCTGGAGGTAAAATGAACGTATTAAAAACATTATCACTAATCCTTGTAGTCATTACATCTTGTTTGCTCAGCGTAAATGTATTTGCAGACGATAGAAAAGTAAAAATTACAACGGATATCGGCAGCATTGAAGTGCTCCATAATGGTAAAAAAGTTACTATTAAGCGCAATCAGAACCCAAAAAACACCATCGACGCGGACTACGCACTAACGTCTCGTCACTGTCCGCCTTTTTGTATTCGTCCCATTAAACTGGCACCCGGTGTTGAAACCATTGGCGAATTAGAGCTGATGGACTATCTTCAAAAAACAGGTGCAGATAAAAGCATAATGATCATCGATTCGCGCACTCCCGATTGGGTCGCCCGCGGGACGATTGCCGGTGCCGTTAATATCCCCTGGACGAAATTAGACGCTGAAAAAGGTGCGACCGATCTCGATATTGAAGCCATCGTTGTTGATGAATTTGGTGCGACCGTTGAAGACGATAAATGGGATTTTAGCAAAGCGAAAACTCTGGTTCTTTTTTGTAACGGTATGTGGTGCGGCCAATCGCCAAGAAATATCTACTCATTACTCGCGCTAGGATACCCAGCCGAAAAACTAAAATGGTATCGCGGTGGCATGCAAACTTGGCACGCGCTTGGTTTATCAACCGTTAAGCCTAATTAACAAACAATAACGATATCATAAGGCCTGGTTAGATCTATCTAACCAGGCCTTATGTATTTCATCAAATTGAAGACATCCTGCATGTTGTTTATGAGAAAATGTAGTCTTTGTAATTTTCTTCTCATTAAGTATGCCATTCGTCACGCCAACGCTACCCTCTGATTCAAGTCAAACCATCGCATGGGGAGAATTTGATGGTTGCTCTGATGCTCTGACCATTGCTAACGCGGGGCTAGCTTCCGACAAACTATTACTCGTTATTTGCTGTGACACGCAGGCCGCACTGAGGCTAGAGCGCGAAATTCCTTTTTTTGTTACCGATGAGCTGCCCGTTATTTACTTTCCCGACTGGGAAGTATTGCCTTACGATAGCTTCTCCCCGCTCGGTGAAATTATTTCCGAACGCTTGCATACGCTATATCACCTACAACGTTTAAAACGGGGCATATTGATCGTCACGGTCGGTTGCTTATTGCAACGCCTGGCACCGCGCGATCAATTATTAAATGAATGTTTTTTATTGCATAAGGGCGATACGCTCAATATCGAACAAACGCGTTTAAATTTAGATAAGTTGGGCTATCAAAACGTACCCGCGGTGCAAGAATATGGTGAATACTCCGTGCGCGGATCGATTCTTGATATCTTCCCGATGGGCAGCAAAAAACCGTACAGAATTGACTTATTTGATGACGAAGTGGAGTCCATTCGTACCTTTGATGCCGATAGTCAGCGCTCTATTGATAAAGTCGACTCGATACAATTATTTCCAGCGCGTGAATTTCCCGTTAACGACAAAAGCATCCAGTTGTTTCGTCAAAAATTTAGAGAACTGTTTCCGACTGTTTCAGACAAAAACACTCTGTACCAACAAGTTTCCAAGGGTAATATTCCCGACGGCATAGAAAATTATTTACCCCTATTTGTCGAGCATACCGAATCATTCTTTGACTATATACCCCACGCAACACTGGTTTTACACGGCGATGCTGAAACGGCCGCCACAACGTTTATTAGCCAGGTAAACGAACGATTTGAGCACCGACAAACCAACCTTGATCGGCCGGCTTTAGCGCCTGAGTTACTATTTCACGATTTAACGGACCTCAAGCAAAGAATGTCCAATTATCCGTCTGCATCGTTACACAGCAGCATTCACGAGCTTGAAAAAACCGCCTTAATTAACGCCCGACAGGAACACGACGGGCGAGCGCTACACGAGTTACTCGAACGAGTAGAGCATAAAACCTTATTTATCGCCGAATCAGCGGGTCACCGCGAGTCGATCATCAATCAGCTCAAAAAGCAGCAGGTTAAACCGACCATCGTCGACGGCTGGAAACACTTCGTAGACGGCGAACTAAGTCCCTGCATCACCGTTGCACCGATCGACGAAGGCCTGACGTTAGCAAGTCTTTCAATTGTCACCGAAAACAATTTGTTTGGCACCCGTGCACAGCAGCGCAGGCGGCGGCGCTCTTCTTCTAGTCAGCGACTTGAAAATGTTTTTAATAGCCTGGCGGATATGGAAGTTGGTTCGCCAGTGGTGCATCAGGAACACGGCGTCGGTCGATACATAGGTCTAAACCACATCGTCGTCGACAACATCGAAACGGAGTTTCTGACCTTAGAATACGCCAACAACGATAAACTCTACGTCCCGGTATCATCACTCAATCTGATCGGCAGGTATATGGGTACGCAAGGCGACACCGCCCCTTTACACCGACTCGGCAGCGATCAATGGGAAAAAGCGCGTAAAAAAGCCCTGAAACGGGCCCGTGATGTGGCGGCTGAATTGCTCGACATTCACGCCAGACGCGCCGCCAAACCAGGTCGACCAATGGTCACCGATATGACGGAATACGATAGCTTTTCGCGCGCTTTTCCGTTTGAAGAAACCGAAGACCAGGCCACAGCGATTGAACAAACATTACACGATATGAGCCTGGCCAAACCGATGGACCGCGTAGTCTGCGGCGACGTGGGTTTTGGCAAAACAGAAGTGGCCATGCGCGCCGCCTTCATTGCCGCATCTAACAGTTACCAGGCCGCCATATTGGTGCCGACTACGCTACTAGCTCAGCAACACTACCAGAATTTTTCTGACCGCTTTGCCGATTGGCCGATCAGAGTTGAAGTGCTATCTCGTTTTGTGAGTGCCAAACAGCAAAACCAGATTATCGAAGATACCGCTGCTGGGAAAGTGGATATTCTTATCGGTACGCATAAACTACTGCAGAAATCCGTCTCGTATAAAAACTTAGGCCTGGTCATTATTGATGAAGAGCAGCGATTTGGCGTACGGCATAAGGAACATTTTAAATCCATGCGCTCTGAAGTGGACATGCTAACGCTCACCGCGACGCCCATTCCAAGAACGCTTAATCAGGCGATGTCGGGCTTACGCGATATTTCGATTATTGCCACACCGCCACCCAACCGACACGCTATTGAAACCTTTGTATCTGAATGGAATAGCGGTCTCATTCAGGAGGCTTGCCAGCGTGAAATTCGTCGTGGCGGTCAACTATTCATATTGCATAACGATATTGCCACGATGGATAGAATCGTTCGAGATATTCAGGAGTTAGTACCCGACGCCTCTTTGCAAAAAGCACACGGACAACTGCGCGAAAGCGAACTCGAACAAATCATGCTCGATTTTTATCATCAACGATTTAATGTACTGGTATCAACGACCATTATTGAAAACGGTATCGACCTGCCGAACGCTAATACCATCATCATTAATCGTGCCGATAAGTTAGGCCTGTCCCAGCTGCATCAATTACGCGGTCGCGTCGGTCGTTCTCATCACCGCGCTTACGCGTATATGATCGTTCCGCCCGAAGGCGTGATGACAAAAGATGCAAAGAAACGCATCGAGGCTATTCAGAGCAGCGCAGATTTAGGCGCCGGATTTAGCCTTTCTACACACGATATGGAAATACGCGGTGCAGGTGAGTTGCTGGGTGATAACCAGAGTGGTGAAATTCAGGAAATTGGCTTTACCCTCTACACGGAGCTACTGGATAACGCCGTAGCGGCGATCAAATCGGGCAAGCAACCCGAACTCGAGCAACGCATTGATAGCGGCCCTGAAATTGACCTCCACGTTAGCGCCTTAATACCCGATGACTACCTTCCCGACGTACATACGCGCCTAGTATTGTACAAACGAATTGCCAGCGCAGATAAGGCCGAAGAATTGTACGATTTACAAATTGAAATGATCGACCGCTTCGGCTTATTGCCAGAGAGTACGAAACACTTATTTGCTATCAGTGAAATAAAGCTCGAAGCGCATCGAACTGGGGTTGAAAAAATCAGCTTCGCTAAATCAAATGGTCGTATTCAGTTTTCCAACGAACCGCGTATCGATCCCGCAAAAATTATTGCCCTGATACAGACACAACCGCAGATATTTCAACTAGACGGCCCACAAAAATTACGCTTCACTAAAAAACTTGATAGCGTCGAACTGAAAGTTGAGTTTATACTCGACCTATTAAATTCAATCGCTTTAAACGAACTGTAAAATGATTCTGCTAAAACACGCCCCACTCTTTTTTATCTTTCTCTTGCTGTCTTACAGCTCCAGCTCACTGGCCGAAGAAGAAACGCGATGGTATAGCATTGAATACATCGTTTTTGAACACAGCGTATCGAACAACCAAACGCCCGAAGTGTGGACTAAAGAACCCTTGCAAATGCCCAGCAACGCCACTGATTTAAATTATTCGCAAAGCAATCAGGCCTTTAGCCCTCTCGCGGTTAACCAGCAGCACCTACACGGCGTACTTGCGCGCTTAAAAAAACTATCCTCCTACACCCCCTTACAGCATGGGGGGTGGATTCAACCCGTCGAAGAAAACGGCGTCCGTAAGGGCGTTAACATCGTACAGCAAGTTAACTTTCGACAACTTGAAGGTAGTATCACCTTCCATCGGGGCAGGTATTTACACCTCGATATCGATCTACAACTCAGCGAATTGGACTCATTAATAAGCAATGCGGCCAGCGGCATCATCAGCTCACCCGCCTTATACCGATTAAAAGAAACCCGACGATTAAAAACGTCCGAATCAAATTACTTCGACCACCCACGCTTTGGCGTGATCGCGATAGTAGAAGCCATCGACTCACCACACGCCGTGATTACAACAAACGATTTGATTGAAGAAGGCCAGCTTGAGGCAGGTCAATTGGAGACGCTGACACCGAGCAGCGCCGAAAAAACAAATAACAATTAGACCGAATACGCCAGTTTAGTTTTGTTGTAGTCAGACACGATCTCATCTATTGCAGGCTGCTCATAAGGCCGTAAACCACTGACCACCATTTCCTTGGTTCCATGCCCAATTGAGCGCCCGTCAACGGCTAAGTCAAACTCCAGTTTCACACTGCCTTTTTTGCCATCAACGTCCATCGACGCACCTGCAAACTCAAGCGACAGCTCGCCTTGCGGAAATTGGTCGATATGTACCGCCATATCTTTATAAATAATTAATGGCCTCGCTGGGTTGATCATAACGTCATTTTTTTGCATTAAATCGACCAAAATTTCAGGAAACGTTCGCCCCGAAAATTGCACGTATTTTTCAATCAAATTAGTTATAAAGGTACTATCATTTGTTCGCTCGCCCGAACTGTGGATCGTCATTTGAGATTTGTTATTTTGATCCAACAGGCTAAATTCATTCGATAACTGATCCGGCAAGGTAACAACCGTCTGCTCCGTCACCATGCTTTCAAAATCAAAGCGCATGTTTTGACTAATACCTAACTCGGTTAACGCTACCGCAAACAATAAATCACCCGGCACACAGAAGCGCCTGGCATCGATATTGTGTATGGGGTTAAAATCACCGGCGACCGATTTTGCAAACAGACTCGCTTGCTGTCGACTAACGTGTACTTGCTGCCCTTCCTTGCTGTAAAACCGTTTTAAGTTCATCTTTTTTTATTTGTTTTTTGATAAGCTATGGTACACATAATTAGCCCTCAGAGGTCATCTGGTTAGTCAGGGCGGCGAGCAACTTCTCGACTTTGGACATACCGCTTTTAGCGAAGACATCTATATCGTGAAGATTAATTTCATCACCCTCTAAACCTGCCGCCCAATTAACGACCACGGAACAACACGCATAGTCCAGCGTCAGCTCTCTTGCCAACGACGCCTCTGGCATGCCCGTCATCCCGACGAGGTCACAACCGTCACGTTCTAATTTTTTAATTTCTGCGGCGGTTTCAAGTCTGGGACCCTGTGTGCAGGCGTACACGGCGCGCTCGGCAATCTGTAACTCAGCGCGTTGCATCGCCCGCTTGATTTCGTCCCTTAAGCGCTCTGAATATGGGTTGGTAAAATCGATATGTACCACTTGTTCTAAATCGTTTTCAAAATACGTTGAGGGACGCCCCCAGCTGTAATCAATGAGTTGATGCGGTAACACCAGGCTACCGGGTGCCATCGTTCGATTGATACTACCCACCGCGGCAATCGCAACTACGCTTGTTGCGCCAGCCTCTTTAAGCGCCCATATATTGGCCCTGTAATTGATTTTGTGCGGCGGAATCGTGTGACCATAACCATGACGGGCTAAAAAAACGACCTCAGTGCCATTAATGTTGCCATACGTCAGCGGCGACGAAGGTTCACCGTAGGGTGTTTTCATCACTTTCTTATGAACGCCCTGCAAATTGACCAGTTTATTTAAACCAGTACCGCCTATAACCGCTAATATCGACATAATAATTCCTCTAAATTGTTTGGGCAGGCGTATAGGCCATTGGCATTTCGCAGATAGCCTTTATAGTCCATACCCAGGCCAAATAAATAGTCGTTTCCCGCCTGAAAACCAACAAAATCGGCTTTAATGGGTTTTTCTTTTTGAATCGCCTTATCTACTAGTACCGCGGTGTAGCAACGTTTCGCCCCTTCTGCCATACAATACTCTTGCAACTTCGCCATCGTTACACCTTCATCCAGCACGTCATCGACAATGATGACGGTTCGGTTTTTCAAAGACGTGATCGGTAATTGCCTCCAGACGAGTTCTTCACCCACCAATTGACCCTGATAACGCGTGGCGTGAATATAATCCACTTCCAACGGAAAATTTAACCTCGGCAGCAACATGCCCACCGCGACCACCGCACCGGTCATAACACAAAGAATTAAAGGGTTTTGTTGCTCGCAACAGGCGCTAATTTCGGTAGATAATCGGTTAAACATAGCCTCAACACCGACTTCATCGAGCAAACACTCACTGTGCTCCATAACACAGTTAATTTCACGTAAACTAAGGTTCATCAGGATAGTTCATCTATGACTTTTCGGCAGCGTTGCCATTGTTCTGTTTGCTGCAATATATCTTTCACAGGCACCTCTTTTGGACGCATATCAGTTAACCGTTTTACTGAGTCTAAACTGATATCCATGCCACTCAAGCCGTCTATAACTTGTTCGGCGGCAGATCGATTATTGCACACCAAGGCCATATCTCCGCCTGCCCTTAAGGCTTGCCTGGCGCGTTGCTCATAATCACCGATAACGCTGGCGCCGTGCATGGTCAGGTCATCACTAAAAATAGCTCCTTGAAAACCTAATTGTTGACGCAGCACGTCATTTAGCCAATATTCAGAAAAGCCCGCGGGCAAGGCGTCAACCTGCTGATAAATCACGTGCGCTGGCATAATGCCCTTCATACCCGCCTGTATCAACCGTTTAAAGGGGTATACGTCGTGCTGCATGATCTCTTCCAGTGGACGTTCATCTACAGGGATCGCGACGTGTGAATCTGGTGCCACAGCGCCGTGACCTGGAAAATGTTTGCCCACGCTCGCCATGCCCGCCATCTGTAGACCCTGTTGAAAAGCCTCAGCAACCTCCGCAACGATGCCTTGATCGGCAGAAAAAGCGCGATCGCCAATCACTTCGCTGCAACCGTAGTCCAAATCCAGTACCGGGGCAAAACTAAAATCAACCCCCACCTGCCTGAGTTCCATGGCCATCAACCAGGCGACCTGTTGCGCCTGTTCGAGTCCATATTGCTTATCGGCCTGATAGGCCTGCCCCAAAGTTTGCATACACGGAATGCTGGTAAACTCGTCCCTAAACCGCTGCACACGTCCACCTTCATGGTCAACAGCAATCAACAAGGACTCTTCTCTTAAAGCGTGTATCGCTTTAGATAGCTGCGACACTTGTTCAATCGATTGGTAGTTTCTAGAGAACAGGATAACTCCACCCACTAAAGGGTGCCTGAGGATGTCTCGATCGACCTGCGAAAGCTCAACGCCTTCAATATCAATCATTAATGGCCCAAGGGGCGTAGGCGATTTCATTTTTATAGACTATCCTTATTGTTAAATGTTCGTTCAAACAGCAAATTTTAGGAGATTAGTGATGCGTTTGGTTCTTTTATTTTGTGGCTTCTTTTTATTAACACCCGCCGTGTTCGCCGAAGATGGCGAAGAAACGACAGCACCCGAAGTAATTTATTTGCCTCTAAGCCCCCAATTTACGGTTAATTTATTGGGCGATAAACATTATCTACGCACATCCATCCAACTACAACTCGCCAACAATGAGGCCAAAGAAGCCATCCAGGCGAACGACCCAGCCATTCGCCACGCGCTTATTGTATTATTAAGTGATAATGATGTGGATGAAATTTCCACCAGTGACGGCTTAAATACGCTTCGAAAAAGAGCCACCGAGACCCTCAATAACACACTTAAAAAATACGCTAAAATTGAGGGCGTCACAGACGTGTTTTTTACCGACTTCGTTTCCCAATAAAGTTGAATTAAACGGCTGTATCGTTTCAATGAAACTTATGGTCTGTGACCATAAAGCTGAATTAAACGGCCTTATCGTTTCAATGAAACTTATACCCTCGGGGCACAGGTGGTCTGTGACCATAAAGCTGAATTAAACGGCCTTATCGTTTCAATGAAACTTATACCCTCGGGGCACAGGTGGTCTGTGACCATAAAGCTGAGTTGAACGAAACTCGAAGAGTTCAGGTCGTACGAAACTTACACCTTCGGGGCGCAAGTGCTTTGCGAACAAAGTAAGACACTAAGCCTCAATCATTAAGGTCGCAATAAACGCGCCCTGTAATAAGTAAACTACTCGGTAATGGAGACGCTTGTCCCAACCGTTACATTGCTAAAAAGTTCAACAACATCTGTGTTCAACATTCTGATACAACCATGAGACGAAGGTATCTGAGTCACCAACTCGTCTGGCGCACCGTGGATATAGATATAACGTCGCATCGTATCGACCGAGCCTAAACGGTTATAGTCTCTCTCAGTTCCTGATAACCATAAAATACGCGTCAAAATCCAATCTCTATTCGGCTGAGCCTCTGCCATCTGCTGGTGGTAAGTTTCACCCGTCAATCGCCGCCCAATGAACACGCTACCCGGCGCCGCACCATCACCAATTTTTGCTCGGATAATGTGCTGACCCCGCGGCGTGCACTCGCTGCCAAATGCCTCACCGACGCCATTTTTTGCGGTATTTACGCGGTACGATCTCACTAGGCTCGGGCCCTCATATAAACCCAGCGTTTGCTGCGAAATATTTACAATGATATGAGGCCCGTTGCTGCTCATTTTTTTTCAAACAAGGCAATCGATTCAACGTGAGAGGTATGTGGGAACATATCCATAACGCCCGCCTTCTTCAGTGTATAACCCAATTCGTTCACTAAAATGGCTGAGTCACGCGCCAGGGTAGACGGGTTGCAGGAAATATATAGCACTTGCTGCGCATTCCATTTCGGTAACCAATGTAAAATTTCCTTAGCGCCCAACCTCGGCGGGTCAATCAGCACTTTGTTATAGCTCTTCTTGGTCCACGCTTCGGCGCCAATGTCTTCCATTAAATTTGCGCTGTGAAAATCTACGTTGCTCAGCCCGTTTTGATCGGCGTTCGCTTTCGCCCGTTGAATTAGATCGGCACTACCTTCAACGCCCGTCACATGACCGGCAACTCGCGCCATCGGCAAGGTAAAATTTCCTAAGCCGCAAAATAAATCGAGCACCTTATCGTTTTCGTTTAAGTCCAACGTTTCTAGTGCCCGTGTAATCATTTTGCGATTAATTTCAACGTTTACCTGCACGAAATCGCTAGGGCCGAAATACAGTTTGACGTCATTCGGTAACTGATAGCTTAAGGCTGGTTTTTCACCGCTTATTGGGGCGATGGTGTCTGGGCCTTTCGATTGGGTGTAAATATCCACTTCAGCGGACAGTTCAAAAGCTTTTAACGCGTCTAGGTCAGCATCACTTAAAGGTTCTAGCACCCTGAAAACCAACGCCGTTCGATTATCGCAAATAGACACTTCAATTTGCGGAATTTTGTCTTTAATAGACAAGCCACCTATCAGCGCTGAAAGATCCATCAGGCGTTTACCTACGGCGGGGTGTAATACCTCACATAGTTCTATTTCTGCTAAGAAAGGACTGGCCTTTTCTCTAAAACCAACCAGAACTCGACCTTTTTTCGGTACGTCCTTAACACCCAAGCGCGCACGATGACGATAGCCCCAATGAGGCCCCGTTAATGCGGGCCATAACTCAATATTTTCCAGCCCGCCGATACTCTTAAATTGTTCAATAAGAATATTTTGCTTGGCTAAGATTTGTTTCTCTGGATCGAGGTGTTGAAAGCTACAACCGCCACAAATAGCGTAATGCTGACAGCCAGGTTCGACGCGATCATCAGAGGCTTTTAATACCTCGACCACTCGCCCTTCAGCAAAGTCTTTCTTCTTTTTAGTGTATTCGAATACCACTTCTTCGCCGATTAAGGCACCAGCAATGAACACCGCTTTGTCCTCTACGTGCGCAACGCCCTTGCCATCATGGGCTAATGACTCTATCGTTGCGTTAGCTGTTTCTGCGGGTAAATTCTTCTTTCTATTTCTACGTCTCGCCATATCTCGTTAACATTTATTTAGTCAGTTCATAATGACTGGCATTTTAAACGCTAATTGAGATTTAATCCGGAAAAATACCGGTTGAGATATAGCGATCTCCACGATCACAAATGATCACCACGATGGTTGCGTCTTTTACTCGCTTGGAAAGCTCTAGTGCCACGTGAACGGCTCCGCCCGATGATACGCCACAAAAAATGCCTTCCTGTTGCGCCAACGCCCTTGTCATATCCTCGGCTTGTTGCTGATTCACATCAATAATTTCGTCGACTCTGGATCGGTCATAAATTTTTGGCAAGTATTCTTCTGGCCAGCGTCTAATACCGGGGATCTTCGAATCCCCCTCAGGTTGCACGCCAATAATTTGTACGTCTGTATTTTGCTCTTTCAAAAACATAGAGGTGCCCATAATAGTACCCGTGGTACCCATCGAGCTCACAAAATGCGTCACCTCACCCGCCGTGTCTCGCCAAATTTCTGGCCCCGTCCCACTGTAGTGAGAAAGTGGATTATCGGGGTTCGCAAATTGATCGAGTACTTTACCCTCGCCATTTGCCTGCATTTTTCTTGATAGATCAATCGCCGCTTCCATGCTGCCCGCCGCAGGGGTCAATATGATTTCCGCACCATAAGCCTTCATTGAAGCCCTACGTTCAGCGCTCATATTATCTGGCATAATCAACACCATCTTATAGCCCTTAATAGCCGCTGCCATTGCCAGAGCGATGCCGGTATTGCCGCTGGTCGCCTCAATTAAGCAATCTCCTGGCTTTATTTCGCCGCGCAACTCCGCTTGCTTAATCATATTGATAGCGGGTCGATCTTTAACCGAACCGGCAGGGTTATTACCTTCTAGTTTTAATAGAATATTATTTGTTGACGTGTCTAGTCGTTGCAAACGAACTAACGGTGTATTGCCAACAAAATCTTCAATGGTGGAGTAATTCATCTTTATAGTTATAAATTGCGTTTAAAGCGTGAAAGGTAACACATCCTTTTATTGGCATTAAGAGTTTTCTGTTATGTGCTTAGCGCACTTTATCTGTGTTAGAATTTTTAAAAAATAATCATAAGAGTTTTCCAAAATGAGCTATCTCAAAGACTCCACCGGCCGTATCCAACTCACCCTCCTTTTATGCGCTCTCTTTAACAGTTTTATAGCCTCGGCTTTTGCCACTAAGAAGCTCGACGACGCAATCGGCGACCCATTTTTTATCAACGATGTTCCTATTGTTTTATCCGCAACGCGTCTAGCTCAACCACAAACCGAAGCGCCCGCGGCTGTTACTATCATAGATCGCGAACTCATTAAGCTGTCTGGCGCTAAAAGCATTGCCGAGATTTTTCGACTAGTGCCTGGTATGCACGTTGGCTATTATCGTGGCAATAGAGCCGTTGTTGGCTATCAAGGGCTTAGTAGCGAATACCCTCAAGGCGTGCAAGTTTTAATTGATGGTCGCTCGGTCTACAGCCCGTTGTTTGGCGGCGTTGATTGGTCAAACATTCCATTAGTGATGGAAGATATCGAACGAATAGAAGTCATTAGGGGCCCCAATGGCTCATCCTTTGGCTCCAATGCCTTCCAAAGCGTTATCAATATATCGACCTCTCACGCCGTACAATTAAATGGCTTACAGTTAAAAACCACCGTCGGGGAACGCGGGTATCAGCGCACCCTACTACGAGGCAGCGATTCTATTGGCGATTTAGACTACCGAATTAGCGCTTCGCATATTGATGATAATGGCTACCGGAATAATGACGATGATTCTCGTCAAGACTTGTTCAGCGCGCGAGTTGATTATCAACTCACGCCGAAAGATAGCCTTCAGCTTAACTTTGGCGCCGTCAATACACTCAATCAAACCAGAAACCCTGATGAAGAAATAGACCCCTTTGACCCACTCCGGCAGGTAGATGAATCTAACTACTCCCTTCATGGCAAATGGGAACACTCGACCAATGACCGACAGCATTTCACTACTCAGGCATCTTACACCAGACACCTGAGCAAGGATAAAGTGTCATCAGTTTTTGAAACCGACGGTTTTGGTAACGTGGTTTTCAACGGTGATTACACCATTTACTATGACCGGTATGACCTTGAATTTGAACACCAATTACAGCCCTTTGATCAACTACGCGTATCCTGGGGGTTGGGCAGTCGAAATGACCGCGTCATGCAACCGATATGGATGGGGAGCAAAAAGAAGTTTGATAACTCCATACAACGAGTGTTCAGCAACGTTGAGTGGCGGCCTAGTACGACGTTTATTGTCAACGCCGGTGCGCTTTGGGAACATAGCCAACTATCTGGCGATCACTTATCACCCCGACTCGCGGTAAATTACCTGTTAACCCCTGAGCATAGTTTCAGGTTGCTCAGGTCTCGCGCCATGAGGGCACCCGTACTGGCAGAAGAAAATTTTAACGCCGACGTAGTCCTCGAAACGGTTCCGCCGGCAGCCGTATTAACCATTCCTTATCTGAGGAGCGAGGGGGGGCTAGACCCAGAAACCGTCGATTCATTCGAACTGGGTTATCACGGCTTGTTTATTAATAAGGCGCTAACCTTAGATATCAAACTATTCAGGAATGAATACGATAACCTTATCGACACGACGGATACAGATACGCCGATATATATAAGCTCTGTCGACGGTGTGCCGCTTGGGTCTATCGATGCTGGCAATGAATTCAAGATATTTAGTAATTTACGGTATGCCAACGTCAACGGTTACGAAATTGAAATCAATTATCGCCCTGATAAAAAGAATTTACTGCACGTAGGTTATGCCTATAACCACACCGATGTTGGGGAACTCTCGAATAATGACATTAAGAATATTCTTTCATCGGTACCTGATGACGTCTTTAATATCTTAGCGTCTCATACCTTTGATAATGATATCTGGCTGAGCGGTGCTTTTTATTACACTGGTAGCATGGAGCATTTAGACTCAGGGAACCCTCAAGGCCCCATGAGGCGCCTGGATATCAATGCGGGAAAGTCCTTTAAAGTTGCCGCCAAACAAAGCATCGATATCAACATAACACTCCAGTTAGCACTAGATAAAAATATAGATTTTTTAAAGCAATTTAATCTCGATAATCGCGCGTTTATAGAGGCTAGCTATACTTTCGAATAACATGGAGCAGTTTCACTAATAAAATGGATTTTTTATTAAAAAGCAAAATTAGCACTTCTCATTTTTTAATTTTAATACGTAGTGCTTTGCCAACAAACAGCTGGCGTTTGGGTAAAAACCCTTTATCGCACCGACTAAGGCGTGCACATCGCTTTGTCTTAAACCTATATAGCTTGTACAAGGCTTGCGTGGGGAAATTAAAGCGCCTTGTTTTTGTGCTACTGATGCTAACTCCACTACCTGCATTAGCCCACGATATTGTTCTTGTATATGATGATAATAGTAACTATCAAAGCCGTTTTACGAGCGAACTATCGGAGAAACTGCTCGCACAAAAAGGCATCAGCTTAAAAACCATCACTAATGCCTCTTTATCCATATCGGCACTAAAAAAAGCACCTCCCGATTTAATTGTCAGCCTTAACGACGATGTCAGCGAAAAGCTTATAGACGCAAATATAAAAGCGTCTACCTTTCACGCCCTTGCGACTCTGGCTAGATCAATGCGATACGCTCCCTGTTTACCCAATTGCTTAACGACACTCCCGCAGCATCGGTTCTTTGTACTTGACCAACCACCAGCCAGACAATTAAGTCTAATTCAACTTATCGACCCAAATATCAAAAATATTGCCGCCATAGTGACCGCTCAATCGTCGCCGCATTTAAAAAAATTAAAGCTGCAAGCAACGGCAAAACATCTGAGTATTAACGAATACATAACCGATGCAACGAGCGTTCGCTATCAAATCAATGATATTTCAAAAACGTCTGATGCTATTTTGGCAATAGCCGATACGGATATTTATAACGCTTCGTCACTGCCACAAATCCTTCTGACGAGTTACCGTTATAAAACACCGGTTATAGGGTTTTCTCAAGGATTCGTAAAGGCCGGCGCTATTTCTGGTGCCATAAGCAGTTCAGGGCAACTCGTTCAACACCTGGCTGAATGTCTGGTTGATGCAAACAGCCTATCCACTGGAATACTGGGCAGCCTTATCTATCCCAAATATTTTGATGTTATCAGCAATAGAAATGTCGCCAAAAGTTTAAATTTACATTTCCCCTCCGACGATCAATTAAAAAAAATATTAACTTCAAATGAAACTGATTCATAGACTTCAGTTAAAGGAAAAACTGCTCCTACTAGGCGTTCTACCCGCGGCATTCCTAGCCATTATTTTAGCCGTGTATTTCACGACGACACGACTAAACGACACCTATGAGCTGCTTCACAAAACGAACCAGAATTTAGCAAGCTCCATCGCCGAATCAGCCGTTAGTGCGGTATTTAGTGGCGACGTAGAGTCATTAGATAAGTTGCTAAACTCCGTCATAAGTGAGCCCGACATCATTTCCATTAAAATTATAGATAACATTGGCGTCACCCTTTCAACGATCAGCAGTAACGAAGTCAACTCAACGCTCATTAACAAAGCACCCGAAAAAATAAAGCAAGCCATTCGACTTAAAGCATTCAATGGTTCTGATGAATTTAGCACTCTGATGGTTGGTGGGCAACAGGACACCGATGACATCATCGGATACGTGGATCTATCTCTCTCATACAACTCGATAAAACAACGTCAACGAGATATCTTATTAAACAGTCTTTATATCACTTTGCTGCTATTGATTAGTATTGGAGTGATTACGAATTTCATTAGTAAGGCGATAGGTAAACCGGTGCTCAGATTGGCACTTGATGTTAAAAGAATCACTCAGGGTGACTTTAACTCCCCAATTGTTAACTACAATACGCGCGACGAAATTTCGACGCTGACTTCCGGCATTCAGGAAATGGCCTTAACAATAAAAAACAACCAGGAGACTTCGCAGCAAAAAATAGCAGACGCCACTCAAGAATTACGCTTTAAAAACGAAAGGCTCCTGTCAGCACAACATCAAATCGTTAAATCTACCGATGCAAAATCCAGGTTTGTTTCGCATATCAGCCATGAAATACGAACGCCTCTCAATGGAATCATCGGGTTTCTTGAAATTATGAAATCAACACCCATGGACAGTGAGCAACAAAAAATAATTAATGCTTCACTAACTTCATCAAAAAACCTGCAACAAATTATCGATGAAGTTCTTGATTTGGCACAACTAGAAGCGGGCAAAATTAAAGTCAAAAAAACTAATTTTGAACTGAAAAAAACAATTGAAGAAGCGCTGTTAATCCTTTCAGTTCAAGCACAAAGCAAAGGGGTAACGCTTGAATATCAGCATGACATTAAAGCGCCGAAATTTATAAATCAGGATCCGGTTAAACTTAGACAAATACTAATTAACCTCGTCAGTAATGCAATCAAGTTTAGTGAAAATTCTAGCGTCATTATTTCTCTCAAAGCGCATAAACCAGAACACAACCATATTGAAATATGCGTTACTGATCACGGAATTGGCATTAGTGAAAACAATATCGGTAAACTTTTCAATGAATTCACACAGCTTGATGACGCCACTGGTGAGAAAGGCACGGGGCTGGGTCTGGTGATAACAAAGCATATTTTAAATGCACTCAACGGCTCAATTAGTATTACAAGCGTCTTAGGTCAAGGCTCAGTGTTTTGTTTTTCATTGCCGTTCACCAACGTGGAAGAAAGTTACGATGAATTAACAAAGCCAGATAACTCTGAACAAGCGCTACCTGACCTGTCCCGTTTAACCGTATTGGTGGCAGATGATAATGAAATAAATAGATTATTATTAACCCACCTATTAGAAAAACAAAACGCTCGTGTCTTATGCGCTAATGACGGCCAACAGGCCCTTGATCTAGCTTGCGCCGAGCAATTTAATTTAATCCTTTTGGATTTAAGAATGCCTTTTAAAATGGGCGACGAGGCGCTACGTGAAATTCGTAATGACCCTCAAAACCCCAATTATAAGACGCCCGCTATCGCTATTACCGCACATATTACTTCGGGTGTTGAAAGGGCACACCATATCAGCTCCTTTGACGGCTACCTGGTAAAACCTATTGACCAAACCGAGTTTTTTAAACTGATTGAGCAGCTTCTAGACGAACACGATTTCAGAGAAAAGCCTTTTTCCTTACCTTCTATAGCACACGACACATCTGCGGAAGGCGATATTTTTGATTACGCTGCAGCTAAAACCAGTATGAAAGCGGATAAGAAGTTAATTAGCTTTATACTTAATAAGTTTTTTGCCGAACTGCCTGAGCAGCTGAACAGTATTTCGGCCGATATAAGACTAAGTGATTATGAGAGTGCCGCTGAAACGGTTCATAAGGTCCAGGGTTCATCTGCCTATTGCGGTACGCCATTGCTGAAAACAGCATCGAAACAACTTGAAGTAGATTTACGAGAACGAAATACCGCGCAGATAGACAATACACTTAACCACTTCACAAAAGAGGTCGAAAAGTTACTAGGACAGAAAGATGACATCCTGCAGTCCATAAAATAAAGCCCATGATAAACAAGGGCTTTATTCCAATTACTACAAATTCAAACCACTTATTAGCAGTTAACGTACTTTAAAAGCTCTTTCTCGTGATTACAATTTTACGCAAATATTACGCGTCTCGGTATAAAATTCTAAAGAGTGCACACCGCCTTCACGGCCAATACCTGATTGTTTTGAACCGCCAAAAGCCGTTCTAAGGTCACGCAAAAACCAGCTATTAATCCAGGTAATACCTACTTCTACACGCGCGGCCACTCTATGCGCACGCGACAGATCTTTTGTCCAAATAGTGGTCGATAAGCCATAAGCTGTATCGTTCGCCAGGCGAATAACTTCCTGCTCATCATCAAACGGCGCGATATGACAGCAGGGGCCAAAAACCTCTTCTTTCATTACCGTCGCATTTTCGTTCAAGCCCGTCCAGATCGTCGGTTCTACCCAGGAACCCGATGTCAGCTCATCAGACATCGGCGGCACACCACCGCCAATAACAACCGTCGCGCCTTCCTCAACCGCTTTTTTATAATACGACAGTACTTTTTGTTGGTGCTCATGGCTAATCATCGGTCCAAAGTTTGCCTCAGGATCATCGGGTCGCCCGTGTTTGACTTTTTCGACCTTGCTTTTTAAGGCCGCTACAAACTGCTCAAAAACCGGCCTTTCAACGTACACGCGCTCCGTGCCTAAACAAACCTGACCTGAGTTAAGAAACGACGAACGGTAAATACCATCAACGGCCTTTTCAAAGTCGCAATCTGCAAACACAATACCCGCGTTCTTGCCGCCCAACTCAAAGGATACGTCACGCATCCCCTCTGCTGCCGCTTTCATAATCGCCGTGCCCGTGCGCGTTTCACCGGTGAATGTAATCGCGTCTACATCAGGGTGATGGGTTAAGAACTCACCCGTAGAATCTGGGCCAAAGCCGTGTACCACATTAAAAACGCCTTTCGGTATACCCACGGCATTCATCACTTCGCCTAATAAACTCGCTGTTAACGGCGTTTCTTCAGACGGCTTAACCACTACGGTATTGCCGCATGCCAAGGCGGGGCCGACCTTCCAGGTCATTAATAAGAACGGCGCATTCCATGGTGAAATAACGCCGATAACGCCTTTAGGCACGCGCATGGCGTAATTAATCGCACCCAAACCATCCGGCGTAGTCGTTTGAAATGACTCCGAAGGGACGTTTTTAATCACATCGGCAAATACCTTAAAGTTTGCTGCGCCACGTGGAATAAACGCGTGCGTCATAATTGCTTTAGGCTGGCCGGTATCGGCCATTTCTGCCTCTACAAAGTCATCAAAGCGTCGCGTAATTTCATTCGCAACGCCGTATAACAAGTCAACCCGTTGCTCCATACTAAACGCACCCCACTCACCATTAAAGGCAGTGCGTGCAGCCTTCACAGCACGCTCTACTTCGCCCCGTCCAGCTTCTGAGACCTGTGCAATAATTCGATTATCGACGGGTGAACGTTTATCAAAACGCTGTCCACTTTGAGCATCGACAAACTCACCGTCAATAAAGTGCTTGATTTGTAACATCTTAGTTCCTAATAATTAATTCGTTGATTGAACATAATAACAGATGCTTTTTCATTCAATAAGCACCTACGCACGCAAAAAAAACCGCCCTCAATAAAATACTTTATCGGCAGCGATTTTTTTATAACTATCGACTCAAAGACAATTGAAATTATTTAAGCAAAATCACTGAACAATCCGCTATAGACGCGTTGCTGACCATTAGACGCCTGATTGAATAATGACTCTTCTTGATCAGTCTCAGCAGAACTTCCAGCTTCGTCTATCTGATCGCTCGAGGCTTGCTGGTCGCGTTGCTCTGCAAAGGAGTGCTGAGAAACATCCACATCAACCAGGTTTATATTTTGCTCGCTCAACATATCGCGTAATTTTGGTAAGGCGGCATCAATAGCCTCTCTTGTCGCACCGTGTTGCGCAGTAAAAGAAACTGTTGTCTGGTCATTTTGTACCTGGATACGAACTTCAACCGGCCCCATATGCTGCGGGTTAAGCCTGATTTGCGCGCCGTTCATTGATTGCCCCACCATCCATTGCACGCGTTGATTAAAATCCTGTCCCCAACGCGCATTACCCATCGGGGTTTCTAGTTGCAACATTGGCTTATCCGCTAACACCTGCGAAGCTGGAAGCTGCTGATTCGCAGCGGCTACATTTGATACATTATTTAATACCATTTCTCCGTTTGCCGAGGTTTTAGCTAAAATAACGTCTTTACTTAAGCTAGCGGCTAAATTAATTTCAGGTGACGGTTTAAGCACTTTATCAATGATCACATCGGAAATACTAATAGCCTCCGGCCTATCCAAAGGCAATGCCGAACTGGGTGCGCTAAAAAAATCGATGACGCTATTTTTAGCGTTTAACAGTCCTTTTTGATCAGTAAAGTTCGCGGCGACCAAAGGCGCTGCATATGCAGACGATTCGTTTGCCTGACTTAATGGGTCAAAGTGAATCTCTTTATTTAAAGCGTTTAAATTGGCCACCACCTCATCGCCAGGCAGTGCATCAAGTTCTTCCGACAGTGGCAAAACTTTGCCGCTTTCGGCAGAAATGTCAGCGCTTGCACTTATTCCTCGTTTATCAGAAATAACCTGAATCGCTTGTAACAAACCGGGCGTTTGCTCAACTAGATCTCCCTCTTGCAATAGCGTTTCTAAACCCGTCGGTAACTCAGATAGATTCGTCTGGGCTTGCTCAGGCGTTTGTTTTGAATCTACCAGAGTTTCGGTTTCTGATGCCGACGGCGGACTAGTAACTGCATCATTGGAACCCACTGAAGGCTTTTGAGTAGCGGGTTCTTCAGGTCGTTTAGAATTAATCGTATTCGTTTGTTTACTTGCACCCTTCAAGCGATTTACACTCTCGTCAAAGTGCCCAGAGAAACCACCCTCTTTCGACGGTTTTGAACCGCCGACTGCAGGCTCGTTCAAACTACCGGGTGATTTGCCTAACGACAAATTTAGCCCTACAGGTATTTCCATAATCGCATCTCCGAATTGCCAATATTTAGTACGTAATACAAAGCAATATTGATGCCATGGTTTTTAGCCGCCTATCTATATCTATTAAAAAGCCCCGCACTAGCGAGGCCTTTTAATTTTATAACACACGTTTATCGCTACATATTCCGGCGATACTGGCCGCCAACTTCAAAGAGCGTATCAGTTATTTGCCCTAGAGAACAATAGCGCGACGCTTCCATTAGTACGTCAAAGACGTTGATGTCTTGTTGTACTGCTGTGCGCAACTCGTTGAGCATAGTGGTCGCCTTGTCTTTATTTTGGCTATGAACGGCCTCTAATCGGCTCATTTGGCTTTGTTTCTCTTCTTCCGTTGAACGTGCCAGTTCAATAGTGGTTTCAGAAACGTTGGCGTGTGGGTTTTCAAACGTGTTAACGCCAATAATAGGTAACTCACCGGTGTGTTTGAGCATTTCGTAGTGCATGGATTCGTCCTGAATTTTACCGCGTTGATATCCCGTTTCCATCGCGCCCAATACACCACCGCGTTCTGAAATGCGTTCAAACTCACGCAACACCGCTTCTTCAACCAGGTCGGTCAATTCATCGACGATAAAGGAACCCTGCAGTGAGTTCTCGTTATTCGCCAGGCCGTATTCTTTATTAATGATCAATTGAATCGCCATTGCACGACGTACGGACTCTTCGGTAGGTGTCGTGACCGCCTCGTCGTAGGCATTGGTATGCAGACTATTGCAGTTGTCATTAATCGCGATCAGCGCCTGTAAGGTCGTACGAATATCGTTAAAGTCCATTTCCTGCGCGTGTAATGAACGCCCTGAGGTTTGAATGTGATATTTAAGCTTTTGACCGCGTTCATTTGCACCGTATTTAAAACGCATGGCAATCGCCCAAATCCGACGCGCCACTCGGCCCATCACGGTATATTCAGGGTCCATACCATTTGAGAAGAAGAACGATAAATTAGCTGCAAAATCATCGATTTTCATCCCCCGTGATAAATACGTTTCTACGTAGGTAAAGCCATTGGACAAGGTAAACGCTAATTGCGAGATGGGGTTAGCGCCCGCTTCTGCAATGTGATAACCCGATATTGAAACGGAGTAGAAATTTTGCACCTGTTTTTGTACGAAATATTCTTGAATATCGCCCATCATTTTAAGGCTGAATTCGGTTGAGAAGATGCAGGTGTTTTGCCCCTGATCTTCCTTAAGAATATCGGCCTGCACGGTACCTCGTACATTGGCCAACGCCCAGTCTTTGAGTTCGTTTCGTTGTTCCTCAGTCGGTTTTTTGCCGTGTTCCTGTTCAAATTTTTCGCACTGCTGATCGATTGCCGTGTTTAAAAAGAAGGCCAGAATAGTCGGCGCTGGACCATTGATGGTGAGTGACACCGAGGTGCTAGGCGCACACAGATCAAACCCATCGAACAACACCTTCATATCGTCCAGGGTCGCGATAGAAACGCCGGAGTTCCCTACTTTGCCGTAGATATCCGGCCTTAGACCCGGATCATTGCCGTATAAGGTGACCGAATCAAACGCCGTTGAAAGTCGCGTCGCATCACCGCTTTTGGAAAGGTATTTAAAGCGGCGATTGGTTCTGAATGGATCGCCTTCACCGGCGAACATCCGCGCTGGGTCTTCACCCTCGCGTTTAAAACCGAACACCCCTGCGGTAAACGGAAAATGGCCCGGTACGTTTTCTTTCAACAAAAAGCGTAATTGTTCGCCTTCGTCTTCAAAAATTGGCGTCGATACTTTCGGAATACGCGTACCCGATAATGAATACGTCGCGATAGTATTGGTGATGTCTTTGCCGCGAATTTTATGCGTAAACGTATCTTTGCTATAAGCTTCTTTGATGCCCGTCCAGGCCTCTAATAATTTTTTACAACGAGCGTCTAAGCGCTCTTCGCGTTTATCGATTTGCTGCTGTAATGCGGCGTCTAAATCGGCACCCTCACCCAGCATACGCTTAGCTTCTTTCAGCTGTTGACGCTCCCGCGCCAACGTCACCTGTTCTTTTACTGATTTATGGTAGCCGCGCACGGCTTCCGCGATTTCTGCCAAATAACGCTGACGTTCTGCGGCAATAATAGAAGTCCTTATCGACGACTGCTTTGTCTGCATAGGAGCAAAGAAATCGCCCTCCCAACTGTTGAGTTGTTTACTGGCAAACGTCTTTAATAGTCCCTGATACAGGGCGGTTATACCATCGTCATTAAACTTCGATGCAATGGTTCCATAAATAGGTAGCTCTTCGTTGGCAACGGTAAAGAGCTCGTGATTTCGTTGATATTGTTTTCTAACATCCCGGTACGCGTCTTCACTGCCCTTACGATCAAATTTATTAATCACGACCAGATCAGCAAAATCCAGCATATCAATTTTTTCTAATTGACTCGCCGCGCCAAACTCAGGCGTCATCACGTACATAGAGGTGTTTACATACGGTACGATCCCCGCGTCGCCCTGACCAATGCCCGGCGTTTCTACGATAATTAAATCAAAACCCGCGACTTTACACGCGTTAATAATATTACCCAGCGCTTCGGGTACTTCGCCCTGCGTGTTTCGTGTGGCGATTGAGCGGAAATATATATTCGGGTGGTGGATGGCATTCATACGAATACGATCGCCCAACAGCGCGCCTCCGGTTTTTCGTTTCGTCGGATCAATCGCAATAATGGCAATTTTTACGTGCTCTAGTTCCAGGTTAAAGCGACGGATCAATTCATCGGTGAGCGATGATTTACCCGCGCCACCGGTACCCGTAATGCCTAAAACTGGCGTTTTCTCGTGATCCACAGCGCGTGTTGTAAGCGTCTCTATCACGTTGCTCGCGAGACCATCCTCATCCAGCGCCGTGATAAGTCGAGCCAGATTTACATAACCGTTATCGGTCAATGAATCCAGGTTGTCGGGCACAGCAATTTTAGTCAAATCATAATCGGCGGTTTCGATCATTTCGTTAATGATGCCTTGTAACTGCATCGACTGACCGTCTGACGGGCTAAAAATATGCGACACGCCATACGCGTGTAACTCGGCAATTTCTTCCGGTACGATGACACCACCGCCGCCGCCAAATACTTTGATGTGTGAAGCGCCTCTTTGCTTCAACAAATCAATCATGTATTTGAAATACTCGACATGACCGCCTTGATAGGAACTAATCGCTATGCCGTGGGCGTCTTCTTGAATGGCGGCGTCTACTACTTCTTGCACCGAGCGATTATGACCCAGGTGAATAACTTCCGCGCCGGTCGCTTGAAGAATACGACGCATAATATTAATCGCAGCATCGTGGCCATCGAACAAACTGGCTGCGGTTACAAAACGAACGTGATTTTTAGCCGCGTATTTTTCAATTTTTGTTGGATCAATGACTGATGTTGCTACTGCTGACATACCCTCTCCTAACTATTTTGTCTTAATTCGACGCGTCTAATTTTACCTGAAATCGTTTTCGGTAAGGCGTCTACGTATTCAATTTCACGCGGGTACTTATAAGGCGCCGTGTGCTGTTTCATAAATTTTTGAATCTCAACGGTCAATTCATCACTGGCCTGATAACCTTCTGCCAATATGATAAAAGCTTTTACAATTTCGCCTCGCATTTCATCGGGCTTACCGATCGCTGCTGATTCAAGTACCGCTGGATGTTCGAGCAAAGAGCTTTCTACTTCGAACGGGCTTATTCTATAACCAGACGAGGTGATAATATCGTCTGAACGACCAACAAACCAAAAATAACCATCCGCATCGACGGTACCGTTATCGCCAGTCAGGTACCAGCCATTTTTAAAACATTTCGCGGTCGCTTCATCGTCCTCCCAATAGCCTGGAAACATACCGGGTTGCAGAGGATCGGTAATGCGAACAGCGATATGGCCAATCGCGTCTACATCGACTTGCTTGCCGTTGTCGTCCACGATTTGAACGTCTACGCCCGGAACCGGCTTACCCATTGAACCCGGTCTGACCGGAACGCAGGGGTAGTTGGCGACGATATTGATGGTTTCTGTTTGTCCGTAGCCGTCATATATATCAGCGCCCGTCGCTTCTTTCCAAACTTTGATAACTTCTGGGTTTAATGGTTCACCCGCGCCGATCGCGTGGCGAATTGAACTTAAATTATATTGCGACAATTCCATTTGTGCGAACACGCGATACACCGTTGGCGGTGCGCAAAAAGTTGTTACCCCTAGTTTTTCGATCAAGCTAAGATGAAGCTCAGCGTCAAAGCCCGTACCATTAAATAGCACCATCGCTGCGCCCATTTGCCAGGGTGCATACAACATACCCCAGGCCGCTTTAGCCCAGCCAGTGTCTGATAAAGTCCAGTGAATATCGTCTTCCTGTAAGTCCATCCAATACTCACCAGTAATGGTATGCGCGTGGGCATATGCCATATCACGCGGAACCATCTTAGGCATACCGGTCGTGCCCGAGGTAAAGTAAATCATCATCAAGTCCGACGCTTTTGTCGGTTCCATCTGGGACTGATCTAAAGCCTCGTCGGCATTGACCGTGAGTTGATCAAAGGTATACCAGCCTTCTCTAGCATCACCAATAACGATCAGCTTCTCCAGGGTTGGGCAATTTGCTTTAATCGCGTCTACTTTATCGGCGTTATCAGACGTTACGATCGCCAGCGTCGCCTTAGAACGATTAATACGGTATTCGATATCTTTAGCGGTCAATAAATTCGTACCCGGCATGGTAACCACGCCCAGCTTACAGCTGCCGATCATCACGGCGTACCACTCGGCTATGCGAGGGATCATCACGAAAGCCAGTTCGCGCTTTTTTACCCCTAAACTTAACAGGCCGTTGGCGAATTGATTGGATACTTTGGACAGGTCACTAAATTGAAAGTGTTTTATATCATTGCCTGACGCATCCACGGTTATAAACGCTAATTTATCCGCCTCATTCGCCCTTTTATCGATGACATCAATACCAAAGTTGTAAAACTCGGGAGTTTCAAGCTTAAAGCTGGCTTTGGTGACCGCATAATTTGCCATATTCGACATTCGTAAACCCCTCAATAATTTTATTATATTTAGCCGAACGATTTTATCACTTTACGGCTTTAGAACAAAACCAGAGATGCCGAAGAGCACGAATGCAGACTGTGCTTAACCGACTTAAGGTAAAGACCTTGTATTGGAACCCTGTTCTATGTAACGAAAAAAAGCCCTATATGAAGATATAGGGCCTTTGATTTTCATTAGTAGTTGGATTAACGACTAGTCAAACGGGTTATTCAGAACAATGGTTTCTGTTCTTTCAGGGCCGGTCGAAATAATATCGATGGGCACTCCCACTAGGGCTTCTAATCGCTTGATATAAGCCAGGGCTTCTGCAGGGAAATTGTCGAGAGACTTTTGTCCTTCTGTTTTAGCCTTCCAACCCGGCATGGTTTCGAATACTGGCTCACATTGGGCGTATTTTTCTGCACCAATTGGCGGCACATCGATTAATTCACCATTTAAACGGTAAGCCGTACATATCTTAACCTCATCGAGGCCGTCCATTACGTCAAGTTTCGTCAAACAAATACCGGTCAAGCTATTCAGGCGAGCCGAACGGCGCAAAGAAACCGCGTCGAACCAACCACAACGCCTTTCACGACCCGTAGTTGCACCAAACTCGTGGCCTTTTTCGCCTAAATACTGACCAACTTCATCGTTCAATTCAGTTGGAAATGGGCCACTTCCCACTCGCGTCGTATAAGCTTTCGTAATACCTAACACATAGTCCATATCACACGGACCCATTCCGCTGCCCGTGGCAGAACTGCCTGCAGTTGTATTGGATGAGGTTACGTAAGGGTAAGTACCATGATCAATGTCCAGCAACGCGCCTTGTGCGCCTTCGAATAAAATATTTTTACCGTCACGGTTATATTGATGTAACACATCCGCTACGTCGATCAACATAGGATTTATCACTTCTGCTTGCGCCATCACGTCGTCGAAGGTTTTCTGAAACTCGTAGGTTTCTGCTTTGAAGTAGTGTTGCAAGACAAAGTTATGGTAGTCGAGCAGTTCTCTAAGCTTTTCAGCAAATACAGTTGGCGTTAATAAATCGCCTGCTCGAACCCCGCGACGCGCCACTTTATCTTCATAAGCGGGACCAATTCCTCGGCCTGTAGTACCAATGGCTTTATTTCCACGCGCGCCCTCGCGTGCCAAATCTAAACCGATATGCACGGGTAAAATTAAAGGACACGCTTCACTAATTTTCAGCCTGCCATCCAAATTAACACCCGCTTTTCTGAGTACCGCCATTTCGTCCAATAAGGCTTCTGGCGATAAAACAACGCCATTGCCGATCAAACAATTTACGCTATCACGTAAAATACCTGATGGAATAAGGTGTAATACCGTTTTAACTTCGCCAATAACCAACGTATGGCCCGCATTGTGTCCACCCTGGAAACGCACGACTGCTGCAACATTATCGGTTAATAAATCAACCAATTTTCCTTTGCCTTCGTCACCCCATTGGGTGCCGATTACGACAACATTTTTTCCCATTTTAGTTCTCTATTTAAAGGTTATCTTGTGAATTTGAATCTGTGTAGCTTAGCTAACTTGCCATTGACCGTTCTGCTTTGTGATGGACAAGCTGTGCTCTGGCTGACGCTGATCATCAGGTAGCTGTTGAACTACTATCTTGCCCGACGCTCTTAATTGACGAATGAGGTCATTTAAATCGGCATCGTCTTCCTCAGGTGCCCAGATAGTGTCTTTCATCGTCGTGTCTTTTAACGAGCTTAATCGTGACAATACTTTAACGTCCGCACTAAAGCCGGTCGCGGGCAAGGTAGCCGCGTGCTGACCGGTTAAATTATCATAGCGGCCCCCTCGAGCTACTTCGGAGCCAAAACCTGGAACAAAAGCGGCAAAAACAATACCCGTCTGATATTGGTAGCAACGTAGCTCGGCAAGATCGAAATACAGCGGCAACGCTGGGTAAATATTTTCCAACAACGAGGCTACTTGCTTTAATTCGGCGATTGCACCTAAGACCTCATCGCCACCAACGGATAAACTCGATTTGGCTTCCTCAAGTACAGCAGCGTCTCCATTCAGGCTTAACAGCTCATTAAAAGCGACGTGCCATGTCTTATCTAATGAATAGGAGGTCAACAATGCATCTACTTCCTCGGGCGACTTGCGCTGTAATACTTCAAATAGCTCAGCTTCTTGCTCTTCCGACAAACCTGCTTTTTTGCTCAGGCCTCTAAAGATACCTACGTGACCTAAATCCAGATGAACTTCTTGAATACCGGAAATGGCGAGTGTTTCAAGCATTAAACGAATGATTTCCACGTCACTTTTAACGTGCTGGCTACCATACAGTTCAGCGCCTACCTGAATAGGGCTACGCGATTTTTCAATTTTTGCGCCGCGCGCCTGCAGTACCGAACCCAGATAACACAACCTCACTGGTGCATCAGTACCCAGGTGATTCGAGGCCATACGGGCCACTTGTGGCGTCATATCCGCTCTTACCCCAAGCGTCCTGCCACTTATTTGATCGGTCAGTTTAAACGTTTGCAGCGCAAGCTCACTGCCCGTGCCCGTTAATAAGGCGTCAAGGTATTCGACCATAGGGGGAATAACGTATTGATAGCCCCACGATTGAAATAAATCCAATAAGTTTCGACGAATAATTTCTAATTGGCCGGCCTCATTAGGAAGCAGTTCATCTATGCCTTCAGGCAATATCCATGAATTTTTATTTTGCATCAGTATAAAAAACTTGTTTTTAGCGTATCAAAGTCAAAAATATAACGCCCGCCATCATACTAACTAGGCCAGAAATTCTAACGGTTCTGTCATTCATTTCTGTTATACGTTTATAGGTATTACGAAGGGTTTCAGGGCTTATAAAGGGCACTACGCCCTCTATAATAAGTACCAGTGCTAAGGCTGAAAACAAATCTTGCCAGGCCATAAACTGTACTCTCCACTAGTGTTACTGTTTACCTTCGTTTTTAAAGTATTTAAAGAAGTCTGAGTTAGGCTCTAAAACAATTAAATCATTTCCAGACCCCATGCTTTTACGGTAGGCGTCTAAACTACGGTAAAAACCAAAAAACTCTTTGTTTCTATTGTAAGCAGTCGCATATGTTTCGGCCGCTTGTGCATCACCTTTACCACGTAATTCCTGAGACTCTTTATAAGCCGTCGCTAAAATAATTTCAGCCTGCTTATCCGCATCTGCTCGAACTCTTTCAGCTGCTTCTTTACCTCTTGATCGGAAGTCTCGCGCCACCCGCTCACGTTCAGATTCCATCCTCTTGTAAACAGACGAACTTACTTCCTCAGGCAAATCAATTCGTTTGATACGTACGTCAATAATAGCAATACCTAAACCTTTGCCTAACAAGTTCATGTCTTTAACGAGGTCTACACGAACTATATCTCGACCCACCGAAATCAATTCTTTAATCGTTTGCTTACTAAAAGCGGCTCTTAGCCCTTCTTTTACAAATTGATTAAGTCGCGTATCCACCTGAAGTGGATCACCGCCTACGGCACGATAAAAGTCATTTACGTTGGATATTTTCCACTTAACGAATGAATCAACGATCACGTTTTTCTTTTCCGAGGTCAAAAACCGCTCTGGCCTTGAATCTAAGGTTTGAATACGTCCGTCATATTTTTTGACATTATTGATAAACGGCATTTTAAAGTGCAGGCCTGGATCAAGGTCCGTACGGACGATTTCACCTAATCTAAAAACGATGACTTTTTCACGTTGGTCAACTGTGAACACACTCATAGAACCGACAAAAAGAATCGCAACTATGGTTATAAGTATAATTGGGTTAACTCTCATTATCTTCCCCTTCCCGCTCTGTCTCTGTAATTTTCATCTCGTCCGGTTGTTGCGGGCGTCTCCTTATCAGGCGTCGTAGTAAACCTATTAGCCGTTGATGGTTTAGCAGCGGAAGACTCCATCAACTTATCAATGGGTAGGTACATCAAATTGTTTCCGCCTTGAACGTCCATAATGACTTTTCTGGAATTGCCTAACACGTCTTCCATCGTTTCCAGATAGAGTCGTTTACGCGTCACTTCTGGCGCCGCTTCATACTGCACGAGTAACTGTGTAAAACGTGAAGCATCACCGCTTGATTCGGCCTTTACTCGTTGCTCATAACCTTCAGCTTCTTGAACAATTCTTGATGCCGCACCACGTGCTTTGGGTATCACTTCATTTGAATAGGCTTGTGATTCGTTGATATAACGTTGCTCGTCTTCACGCGCCTTAATGGCGTCTGAAAACGCGCCCTGAACTTCCTCAGGTGGCTGTGCTTCCACTAAGTTAACAGAAGAAATAGCGAGGCCTGTACCATAATCGTCCAGCATAGCCTGGAGTTCCGTTTCAACGTTCGCAACGACTTCACTGCGTCCCTCTGTTAAAACAAAATCCATTTTATTTTTACCGATAACGGCTCTTAACGCACTTTCTGCCGCTTGTTTCAAGGTAACTTCAGGGGCGCGCACGTTGAAAATATAGTCCTGAGGACTTTTTACCTTATATTGAACGGCCAAACGTACATCGATGATGTTTTCGTCTTCTGTTAACATCAGCGCTTCTTTTCGAACACCACTAACTGCTTGCTGCCCGTTTCCTGAGCGGTAGCCAATTTCAACGAACCGTTGCTGGTCAACATTAATAATCATGACGCTATCAACCGGACTGGGCAAACGCCAGTGAGGACCAGGCATCGTTGTTTCATAGTATTTACCAAAGCGAAGTACCACGCCGCGGTTACCGTCGTCAATGATATAAATTCCTGAACCCAGCCAAATTAATACGCCGACAAGCGCCAAGATAAAAAAACTTGAACTCGAGGGGCCATTTGATCCACTTTTTCCGCCCTTATTGCTAGAGCCTCCACCAAAGATACCGCCAAATTTTTCTTGTAATGAACGCACTATTTCATCAAGGTCTGGAGGGCTTTGTTCTGTTTTTCGGCCACTCCATGGGTCTTTCTTTTTTTCTTTATCAGGATCATCCCAGGACATAATTAAAACCTCATGTTAAATTTCATTATTTGAATCGTTAATTTTAGGTGGCTAAAGCCCCGTAAGCAAGGACTAATGCAAAGAGTCTTCCCTAGCCTTCATCCATTTCTTTTAGCAAATAGCCAAACCTATTTGGAATATTTAAGTCAATGAGCCAATCTCCGTTTTCTTGCACCACTTCCTTAATAATTTCTGCGTGAGCAAACAGCTTAGCCCTGAATTTAGCCTGTTGTGGCTTCACGGTGAGTGTCGTTCTAATATTGTCAGCGTGGCACTGCGCGGACAAACTTTCTAGTAAAAGATCGACCCCCTCATTCATGATCGCCGACAACCAAACCGCAACGACTTGATGGTCTTCATTTTCGTCAATATGTGGCGTGACGGCACTGAGTCGATCTATCTTGTTATAGATTATTATTTGAGGAATCTGGTCAGCCCCAATGTCTTTTAGAACGGCATTCACTTCTCGCATCTGATCTTCGCGGTTTGGGCTACTGGCGTCGACTACGTGTAACAGCAAATCGGCGTCTATTGTTTCTTGTAGGGTTGACCTAAACGCCGCCACCAATTCGTGTGGTAAATCCTGAATGAAGCCTACCGTGTCGGCAAGAACTAACTCGCCATAATCTGGAAGCTTCACCTGTCGAAGCGTTGGGTCGAGCGTCGCGAAAAGTTGATCCGCCGCGTAAATAGAAGACTCGGTTAACGTATTAAATAACGTTGATTTTCCTGCATTGGTGTAACCGACGAGCGAAACCGTTGGCACGTCAGCTCGTTGTCTACTGCGACGACCTTGATCGCGTTGTTTGTTGACCTTAGCTAATCGCGACTTGATTTGGCGAATGCGGATACCAATCAAACGACGATCCGTTTCTAGTTGCGTTTCACCCGGGCCACGCAAACCGATACCGCCTTTTTGTCTTTCAAGGTGAGTCCAGCCCTTTACTAATCGTGTTGATAAATACTGTAATTGCGCCAACTCAACTTGAAGCTTACCCTCAAAAGACTTCGCACGTTGGGCAAAAATATCCAAAATCAGGCTCGTTCTATCCAGCACACGAACCTCAAATGTTTTTTCTAAATTTCGCTGCTGACTAGGACTGAGGATATGATTGAATAAAACCACGTCGGCACAGGTTTCATGTAAAAGCTGACGAATTTCCTCTACTTTGCCCTTACCGGCGTAGTACTTAGAATCTGGTGTACGCCGGGACCCTTTAACCGTGACGACGGGCTCCACGTCGGCTGCAATAACCAATTGAAGAAATTCGCTTAAATCATCTTCTGAAAAACTGCCATTAATGGATAAATGAACAACAACCGCTTTCTCACCCGCGTCAGGCCGATCAAATAACTCCATTAAAAAGGATCAACTACGAAGGTTATTGCTCGCAAAGTAGTTATCTAAACTTCCTGATCAGCGCGCGGCAGGGTCACTGAACTAGCAGGAACAACCGTTGAAATAGCGTGTTTATAAACCATTTGGTTCACTGCGTTTTTTAGGATCACGACGTATTGATCAAATGAATCGATTTGACCTTGCAACTTAATGCCGTTGACCAAAAAAATAGCGACAGGTATATGTTCTTTTCTTAGGGTATTTAAAAAAGTGTCCTGTAAATTATGTCCTTTAGACATGTCTCGCTCCTTGTTTTTCTTATTAATAAAGTAAAATCAAAACATCTAACAAAGCGCCTTTTAATCATTTTGCGGCGCAACAAAATTATAACTCATTAAGCTTTTCAAGCAAAAAAAATTATCGTCTAACAGATATGAAGGCAATATAACGCTATTTCAAGCCCTATTGGCTTTATTTTTATTTAAAGCTAGCTAAAACTTTCTCTTTCACGAGTTTATCGCCCGTCTCAAGCCAGCTAACGTCGGTTTGCCGACGCAACCAGGTAAATTGCCTTTTTGCCAATTGCCTGGTAGCAATAATAGCCTTTTCACGAAACGTTTTTTGATCGTATTCATCCTGCAAATAAGACCAGGCCTGTCGATAACCGACGGCCCTGATGGCAGGCATGGATGCATCCAGATCACCTCTGCTAAACAGTTGCCTGACCTCATCCAAAAAGCCCTGCTCTAGCATTTGGTCGAATCTTAGAATGATTTTTTTATGCAACACCTCGCGCTCGGCTGGCGCTATTACGAATTTGAGCGGCTGAAAGGGCAAAAGCGGCTTCGCCTGCTCACTCAACCAATCCGTCTGGCTTTTACCAGATACCAGGTACACCTCGAGTGCCCGTTGGATTCTCTGCGGGTCATTAGGGTGTATTCGAGCGGCTGCCGTTGGGTCGACCACTTTCAATCTGTTGTGCACCACACCCCAACCTTCTAGCTGGGCTTGTTGGTCTATTTCTTCTCGGATGGTGCTATCGGCATCTGGTAACTGAGCCAAACCGTTGAGCAACACGTGGAAATACAACATCGTTCCACCGACGAAGATGGGTGTTTTACCCCTGCCGCAAATATCTGCGATCAGCGCAAGGGCCTGTTCTCGGAATTGCCCGGCGGAGAACACTTCAGATGGATCCAGTATATCAATCAAATGGTGCGTGATGCCCCGTCGTTCGGCTAAATCCGGCTTAGCCGTGCCGATATCCATGCCTCGATAGACAAGGGCCGAATCGACACTAATAATTTCAGCGTTTAACGAACTTGCAAGCTCAACACCCAGCGCCGTTTTACCTGAGGCGGTAGGGCCCATCAAAAAAATAGCGCGAGGTAAAACCAGCTCAGACATGAATGCTTATTGCCCTCTTAAAAACAGCGCATCAAGTTGATGTGCGTTGAGCAACACCCAGGTGGGTCTGCCGTGATTACATTGGCCACTGTTATCTGTTTGCTCAATGTCACGCAGTAATGCGTTCATCTCCACTTCTGTTAAACGACGATTAGCCCGAATGGAACCGTGGCAGGCCATGCTGGCCAATACGTCATAACAAGCCTGCTGAACGCCATTACTTTCGCCTGTGGTTGCGAGGTCTTGCAGTATGTCCCGCACGAGTTTTTCGGCGTTATCCAACGCTAATAGGACGGGAATAGCGCGCACTAACAAGGTGTTTGGCCCAGAAGAACTCAACTCAAGACCCAGGCCGTCGAGTAGCGATTGATGCTGTTCGAAGAGCAACATTTCCTCATCAGATAACTGGATTTTTTGCGGAATCAATAAAGGCTGTGCCGGCATATCGCCCGCGTCGTACTGTTTCTTGAGTTTCTCATAAACGATTCTTTCGTGCGCCGCGTGCGTATCGACCAATATTAGCCCCTTGTCGGATTCGGCTAAAATATAGGTATTATGTAAATGAGCAATGGCAAAACCCATCGGCGGCGGCGCGTGTTCCTGATGCTCAGCGTAGCCTTCAAACGCGCCAACACGAGGCGTTATGGCCGGCCTTTCATAAGGCGCATTACTGGCGTATCGCCCTGCTGAGTCGGCGATAGACATCGGCATATGCCGCTGCTGCATTTCAGCGTACGCGGGGCTACTTGAAGCCTCGGCGGGCTGCATCGTTTTAATGGAGAAATGATCGGCGGGTCGGGTATCAGTTAATAACTGCTTAATCCGACGATAGACGAAATCGTGCACGGCCTTACTTTCGCGAAAGCGCACCTCTAATTTCGCTGGGTGCGCATTCACATCGACCAGAGTTGGATCAATGGTTAAATACAACACGTAAACGGGGTGGCGGCCGTGAAATAAAACATCCTTATACGCCAAACGCACTGCGTGGTTAATTAACTTATCGCGTATTAGGCGGCCATTGACGTAAAAAAACTGCATATCGGCTTGCGACCTTGAATACGTCGGCAAACCAACCCAGCCCTGCAGCCCTAAATCGCCATTAACCACATCCACTTCAATCGACTGCTCCACAAAGCTTTGAGAACAAAGCAAACCGACGCGCTGGTCTTTTTCTTCATTGCTTAAAGCAGGCTTTAACTCAATCACTTGCCGCTGATTATGCTTAAGGCTAAAAGCCACGTCAAAACGGCTCAACGCCATACGTTTCACCACCGTTTCGATATGACCAAATTCAGTGTTATCCGTCTTAAGAAATTTTCGGCGCGCGGGGGTATTATAAAAAATATCGCGCAACTCAACACTGGTGCCTACAGGGTGAGCCGTTGGTACAGGGTCGAGCTCTTCTTCGGTGCCATCCGCTTTAACGCTCCAGCCAGCGCTTTCTCCATCTTGTCGCGAGACCAACGTTAAACGCGAGACGGAACTCATACTCGGTAAGGCCTCACCTCTAAAGCCAAAACTGAGCACCGATTCAAGATCAAGCAATGAACCGATTTTACTGGTCGCGTGTCTAGATAGCGCTAAACTTAAATCTAATTTATCTATACCCGAACCGTCATCACGCACGCGTATTAAGCGCGAGCCACCTTCTTCAATTTCAATGGATACTTGCGACGCGCCGGCGTCTAAAGAATTTTCAATGAGTTCTTTAACCGCTGAAGCCGGGCGTTCGATCACTTCTCCGGCGGCGATTTGATTGATCAGTTGTGGGGGTAACTGCTTAATGGACATAGATTGTCGATACTTAAATTACTGTGTAGATAACACACATTGTATCGAAAAAAACTAACTAGGTATTTGAATAACCTGCCCAATACGAATACGAGTTGTTTGCATCTTATTCACTTTTTTTAAAGAAGTCAGTGAGACCCGATGCCGCTGGGCAATAGCGGATAAGGTATCACCTTTTTTAATCTTGTAACTGGACTTTGCTATGCGCGTCGTGGGCGTTGAAGGCAAACGCTGCTTGGCAAAATAAGTTTTGATGCCGCGTAAAATTGCTTTCGCGGTTTTTGTCTGGTGCCTGGTGTCACGAAGTTTCGCTTCTTCCTTTGGGTTGGAAATAAAAGCCGTCTCTACCAGTATTGAAGGAATATCCGGCGATTTAAGCACCATAAAACCAGCGTGCTGCACCCGTTTTTTATGTACGTGACCCACGCCCTTTAAGTTTTTTAAAACTTCACTCGCTACCGTCGCGCTGGCATCTTTTGTTGCATTCTGCGATAAATCCAGCAACACCGAAGCCAACATATCGTCTTTATCATCCAAACTCACGCCACCGACCAAATCGGCCGCGTTTTCACTATTGGCCAACCACCTTGCCGCCTCACTACTCGCGCCACGATTCGACAGCACATAAACCGATGAACCCTTGGCGGCCCGATTTTTAAACGCATCAGCGTGAATCGAAACGAGTAAATCAGCCCGAGCTCTACGCGCTTTCTCCATACGCTGGCGCAATCCAATATAGTAGTCGCCCGAACGTACCAAATAAGCTTTCATATTGGGTTGTTTATTAATCTGATTCGCTAGTTTTTTAGCTATCGCTAATACCACGTCTTTTTCACGGGTACCTCTTCTACCCTTGGCACCAGGGTCTTCACCACCGTGTCCCGCGTCGATGGCTATAACCCATTTTTTATTTTTTGAGCTTTTTGCCGTTTTCTTAATAACGGCCGGCCGCGCATCGGAGCGCTCCTGTTTAGGGTATAAATCAATCACTAAACGGTGACCATAAGTCGCGTTAGGTTTTAGTAAAAAACTCTTCGCCTGGATGTTCGTTTTTAAGTCGATCACCACGCGTAAGTCTTTTTTATTGCGCGCTGCTTGCCGCATGACGCTAACAACCTTATGGTCAGACGCGATGCTCGGCAGCGCTGTATCGAAGGCGATACCGTTCAGATCAAGCACCAGACGCGGTGGGTTATTGAGGGTAAAAATTTTGTGTTCTACCGGTGAAGTAATGCCCAACACAATGCGGGTATGATCCGGTGCCGTCCAAAAACGTAGTGAGTCAACCTTCTTACTAGAGCCCGCAAATACTGAGTGGCTCAGCAGCAACATCATTAATAATGTTGAGAAAATTACGGCGGAGATTGGGCATTTACAGAGTGTTTTCATTAGTTTTATGGCATAAAAAATACGTGCGTGCTCCAAATAAACCACAAGGTTATTTCGAGAATAGTTCTTTAACTAACTGTTTGTCAAGTATTTTCTATAGTTCCAAAGGTGGAGTGACTAGCAGTTCACGTTCACTGCCATTTATTTTTATCTCAATCTGTATATCCGGTTTTGGTAATAAACCGTCGCCCTTATCGGGCCACTCGATAAAACAAATTGAATCGTCGGTTAAATAATCGCGTATACCCATATACTCCAACTCTTCAACGTCCATCAGGCGATATAAATCAAAATGAAAAACTGTTTGCTCGTTAATACTATACGGTTCAACGATATTATACGTAGGGCTTTTAACCGCGCCCAAATGCCCTAAGCCGCGCAAAATACCGCGTACCAGAGTGGTTTTTCCTGCACCCAGATTACCCACTAAGAAAACCAACATACCGGGTTTAAGCTGGGCCGCCAGTTTATTACCCGCGGCTAACATGGCCTGTTCGTCTTTAATATTCATTCATTAACTCTCGAATATAAGGCATTAAATCGCTCGCTAATAAGCCTTTTTCACCCACTAATGCAGCGCGATCTCCCGCTGTTGCATGAACAGTGACGCCTAATTTGGCCGCATCAATCAGGCTATAACCCTGCGCAATCAAACCCGCGATAACACCCGTTAACACGTCTCCCATACCGCCAGACGCCATGCCGGGGTTTCCCGCCGCACTAACAAACACTTTGTCGCCACCACAAACCAAACTACCCGCGCCTTTTAGCACGATAACACCGCCATATTGTTGCTGTAATTGTTTAACCGCTGAAAAGCGATCTTGCTGAACTTCAGCCGTAGTACAGGCCAGCAACCTCGCGGCTTCGGCTGGGTGCGGGGTTAATACCCAGTGAGTCTTTTTGCATGGCTGTTTTGCCAATAAATTAAGCCCGTCTGCATCCAGCACCAGGGGTATATCCAGGTCTAATGCTGCTTCAAATAAATCATGCGACCAGGCCGTTTGCGCCAGACCCGGTCCTACACCCAGCACGGTACATCGAGTCGCGAGCTGTCTAAGTTCTGATCGCTTATCAACCCGATGGCACATTAACTCGGGCCGTGCCACGCTTATTAGCGCTGCATTTTCTTCACGCGTCGCGATACTCACCAGCCCAGAACCTACCCTTAAAGCAGCCTCGCCCGCTAGCCGAATCGCCCCGCTGTAACCACTATCACCACCCACCATTAAGACGTGGCCATAATCGCCTTTATGCGAGTTTTTGGCGCGAGGAACAAAGGTTTTTTTCAATACCTCGAGTGATAACAACTCGGCCCCGGCTTGCAGGCTACTAACCACCTGCTCGCTAACTGATAAATCATTCAACATAACGTCCCCCGCATAAGTCACTCCATCCGCCGTATACAAACCCTGTTTTAGCGCGATAAAACTGATTGTTTTATCTGCAAGCACCGCCCCTGATTCCGCGCAGCCGGTATCGGCATTTAAACCCGAAGGAACATCAACCGCCAAGGTCGTTAGTTGCGCGCTATTGATTAAATCAACGGCGGCTAAAAACTCACCGCTTAAAGGCTTGCTCAAACCCGTTCCAATCAATGCATCAACGATGACACCCGAGCATAGCTCGGCTGGCAAGGTGCTGATCACCCGCCCTATTTCGCTAAACTCCTTGAAGGCGCTAAACGCATCAGCGGTTAATTTAGCGCCATCAAACACCGCGTAGACCTGTGGCTGAATACCCGATTCGAGCAATAATTTAGCCAATACGTAACCATCTCCAGCGTTATTCCCAGCGCCACAAAAAATATGTATCGCGTCTTTATGCGCCGGTATTGTTAACACCTCGTCAAAGAGAACTTGCCCCGCGCGTTTCATTAAATCAAGCCCTGTGCTGGGCGTGCTTTGCACCGCCAGCCGGTCCATTTCGCGTACTTGTTCTACTGTAAATAAAGGTAATGGCATGAAGAGTTATTGGTCAATCAATAGGGTTTTAATTCTAATGCATCCCCGCTCGCTAAGTCTTGCTTAATAACGAGTTTTGCGCCCGCTAGTTAAATTGTCAAACGAGCTAGCCCCTTTGATTTTAAGGTTTCACCCTAAAGGGTACCGAGGTGATCGAATTTGAAGACCGATTATCGGACTTCGTTTAACGGGCGGTTACACAAAACTATTTACAGTACCGGTTTGAACGCTTCTTGCCTTGGCCATCATGGGCCGTACTAGGAAGCGCGTCCATCTCATCAGCCAACTTGATTTCTCTAACTCCTTAACTTAACCCCATTCCAGTTCTTGCAACACCAACTCTACACTCCCTATAATAGCTCACGTTTTATTTAACTCAGGTCATTGTCATGAACGATACTAAATCACTCCCCGCTTTACCGGATCGCCTTTCGGGTAATGCCCGTAGCCCATACCATGTGGCAGAAATTTTCGAGCACAACATTGGCATTAAGTTGAACGGTAAAGAACGTACTGATGTTGAGGAGTATTGCATCAGTGAAAGTTGGGTGAAAATCTGTTCGCCTAAATCACTGGACCGCCGTGGGCAACCGCTATTGATAAAGCTTAAAGGAACGGTTGAAGCTTTTTATAATTAAAGTCTGCCATTTTGGGGTTGCGTCGAGAACCCATCGTTTATAAAAAGCCGTTAACCGCTTATTCACCCAATATAACGTCTTGATGTGTATCTAACCACAACGGGTATTTGAACATGGCTATTGAGTAGAGTCGGCTTTGCAACTGTCGATTTAACCATTTTTGTAAATGGGTATACGGCCCTTGTAAATACGCTTGTCGGTTGGCTCGGGAAAACTGTCGGATAAAAGGCAGCAAGGCATAGTCAAGCAAACTTGGCGTTGGCCCCATTAAGAATTCATGTTGTCCCAAACGAGCCTCAAGTTGCTGAATAAACGGTTCGCATAGCTGCCTGCAATGCTCTTCATCTTCTTTATGGTAGCGTCTGGCGCGTTTATATTGTTCTAGTGTTGGTTTGAATTGTTTGTCATTTTCTTCAATGATTGCCAGCATTTCTTTTAAAAATTCTGGGTTTTTTGAATAGAGTAAATTTTCAGGGTCGTTGAGATTTAGTGCCCACAACATAATGTCCAGACTTTCATCTATGACATGCTTTTTGCCTTCATTTTCATTATTAACATCAACACTATTTTTCAGTATTAAAACAGGCACGGTGCCTTTGGGTGACACGGCTAGCATATCCGTTGGTTTATTCCCCATCGTTATAGGGCGTAGCCTCACCGCCTGCCCTGCTAATAAAATAGCGAGCCTTGCACGCATGGCGTAGGGGCAATTCTGCAAGGAGTAGAGTATGGGCAATGTCATGCTCTAACGGGGCTACAACCCCTGCCTGTATTGTGCCATTGTGGACAGCGGTACCATTTGATTAAGTTGTTCCTTTGCGCTACTTTGCCCGCTTATGATTTGTTCAAAGTGTTCGATGAGTTGCGCTTTGTTCTGTTCTGCTTTTGACCCTGCGCCTATGTTAGTTAGGTCGATAAAGAATTCATCAAACTTTTCCGGTAAGTCGTTGATGACATCCAAATTCAAAAACTGTTCATCGTTATAAATGCTTGGGTAGCCGCCTTTTTGCTTATCAATGGCAAATGAAACACCTTTTACATTGGTAATGGTGGTGGCCTTTTGGCACTTGAGCATACAGCCATCTTCTATACTCGGTTTCTTACAACCCACGGTTTGTTGGAAGAAACATTGCCGACTAGTCATCATTAAGATGGGGTGATAAATGCTGTAGAGCAACTTGAAGTTCTTCGGCCGCGCGATGTTCTTTATCTGCATCCGGTTAATTTCGTTAGAAATAAAAGCACCGGAACAATTAAGCTCTTCTTGTAGCGTTAGCAAGGCGTATGAGTTAGTTGTGTTTAAGAACGGCCCTGCTATCCACTCTATTTGCAGTTGAAAGGCTTTATGGGCGATGCCGGTATTATTGCTAACAATACGTTTGGGCTTTACTTGTTCGAGCACTTTAACCGCTTCACTATAATCTTTACCGATCAGCACGGCTGGAAACCACGGGATTAAACGCGGGTTTTGTAACAGCAAGTTGATGTATTTAGTGCAGCCTTTTTTGAAGCTTTCTGGTAACTTGAAGTAAATATCAGCATCCGTCAGTTCACACAAGTGCAGGTCTTTTTCATCCGCTATTAGAATCGACATCGTCGGCTGATTGTCCGCACTCATTTTGGGGTTATTAACCAGCGCTGGCACATCCACGTTAGGCACCACGTCGATAGCGTTATTGAGTATGAAGGCGGCTTTGTTTTTTATCTCTGCCAATTCTTTAAAGGGGAGGCTTAGCTTGTCTGCCAAGCCGTCAAAACTAACCGACTCCATCGTGTAGTGAGCATTGTTAAACCCTTTAAACCGTTTTGTTATTGCTGCTGAATCGAGCGTTGATTGCGTTGCCTTTTTCAATGGCTCGTTGGATTTAATCACATGGGTCGCTTCTAATGTGTTGTTGTCTGTTACTTGCAGGGTTAATACTAACGGCTCGTTGAGCTGACCTGAAAAACGTAGCGTTAGCTGTTGTTTGGCTATACTTAAGTCTTTAATTTTGTCGGCCAGTTCATCGCCTAGTGTGTTTCTTTCGTCATACAAATCCTGCTTTGCCTTGTGAATTTGCGGAATGGAGACAGCTTGGCTTTTCTTTACCGCGTGCTCAACACTGTGGTCGCGCGGGTTATCAATAAACATCTCTTTCGTTAGATTACCCTTTAAAAATGAATTGGTAAAATCACGGTTAAAAACTTTATGTAAATTTGAATCGTCCGCCAATAACTGTCCCGTTTGTTCAAATTTATCCAGCTGCTTGCGCCAACTGTCTACGACGGTATAGACGTAATGCGCCCCTTTAATACGCCCTTCTATCTTTAGCGAATCCACACCCGCATCCAGCAATTCAGGTAAGTCAAAATAGGCTGAGTTATCTTTTAAATTTAACGGGAATTTATTCCCCGTTTCGGTGGTTTCATATTCATCACGACACGCTTGGCTGCAACGGCCACGGTTGCCCGAATTGCCCACACTAACGGAGCTTGAATAACACTGTCCAGAAAATGCGATGCACAACGCCCCATGCACAAACACTTCTGTCAACACATCATGGGTATGCGCGACGCTTGTTAGCGTTTTTACTTCGTCCAAATTTAACTCGCGCGATAAATTAACGCGGGTTGAGCCAATGCGTCCAAGGAATTGTATTTGCCCTTCATTATGCGTTGTTAGCTGCGTGGAGGCGTGTATATCGAGCGTGGGAAAGTGTTTTTTAACGAGATTAAACACACCGAGATCTTGAACGATAATGCCATCTAGATGGATGTTAACCAGTTTGTTGAGTAGCTTTATTAACGACGGCATTTCTTGCTCAAGAATAACCACGTTGAGCGTTAAAAACACCTCGCAATCGTGTTGATGTGCCAACCGTACAACGCCGCACAACTCATCAAAGGAAAGATTCGTGGCGCGGTTACGTGCGTTAAACATATCTAAGCCGCAATACACGGCATTTGCACCCGCCACGATGGCGGCCTTAATAGCCTCCGCATTACCACCCGGGGCCAATAATTCAACTCTCTTCTTCATCATTTATTTAATATGGTCGTACGCAACGTTAAACAATCATTTTACTGTATTAAAAATGAAGAACTCAGGTCATTTACATAAATACCGCCGGGGTTACTGCTAGAAAGTGGGGCTTATAGGACTATGCCGTGGGGAGCCTCAGCCAGCTTGATTCATCAAATCCAGAGCTATCCCTTAATTAAATACGCACAATAAAACGCGCTAAATAGGTTTCAACCTGACTTATTTGAACGCGCACCAGCACAAAAAACGACCTTTATTGCTATATATCGCCTATGTGGTGACAGGATATAATATATCCCTTCCCCCACTTTGTTAGATATTAGTATGAACGATGAAATTAATTACACGAATAACCCTCTACATGGCCTTAGTTTAAAAAACTTATTGATTGAAATAGTAGACCACTACGGTTTTGAAATTCTCTTTGCCTATTTGAATATCAACTGCTTTAAGACCAATCCGAGTATAGCGTCTAGTGTTAAGTTTCTTAAAAAAACGGAATGGGCCTGTGAAAAGGTTGAGGCTTTCTATTTATATGAATTCAAAAGCTTGCCTAAAGTGTCTTCCGAACAATTTTTATTACCTCCTAGGGATCGAATTATTCCTGACGATCAAACGCCCGGAGAACCGGCCGAGTTAAGCTTCGAAGATGCGGAGCAATTGCGTACAAAACGTGTCACAAAAGCCGCTGCCTATAATAACGGTAAGCCCGCGTACCAACGGGATAATCATCGTTACGGAAAGAATGAGCACGAATCGTTGGATTCTGCAGATTCACCTGCTGAAGAGCATGAAGATCCTTGGGCAAAATGGCGATAAAACCGCGTAGAAAAATGGTGTTCGCTGCTGCCGTGAGGTCAGTCATTTCTTTTGCAATTGATAAAATCAATCGAGCCTGACACTTTTTATTTTCCACGCCCACGTAAAGTCATCTAAGTACGCGTATCGTATTTGACGAGCTTGTTATATTTCATGATTAAAAGCCCCCTGTGATAAGAATAGCTTAACTTGCTTAGAAACAATATCTGCGTTTGCCATAAATGTATGACTGTGTGGCACGCTAATGAAGTCTTTCATTTCTGCAAGCTTCGTACTGGCTAGCGAAACCTTGCCATCATTTGGCTTGGGAATTCCAGCAGAAAACCATGGGTCAAGACTTTTAGTTCCTGCAATAACACCAATTTCTAATTGGATAGCCTTTAACTGGTTAGGAACACCGCTTACTTCAACACCCAACTCTTGCCCAGCTGGCCCCGTAAACAATTTATACCACCACTTATCATTATTGTTTGATGAGACTTCACTTCCTTGATTAGGTGGGCCCAGCATGACAACTCTTCTTGCCTCCGGCACTACATTGCTCTGAAAATACTGCCTGACCAAAATACCGCCGAGGGAATGGGTGACGAAATGTATATGTTTAGCATTTAACTTCTTACACGCCGATATGCCATCTCCAACCACAGAGGACAACTCGCTAATACTCTTTTTCCTGGATGGGTAACTATTATTTACAACCAGATAACCCTCTTTCTTCAGCGTCTTTTCAAGTGCACTCATGGAATAACTTGTACGCCCCAGACCATGTAAAAGTACAACAGCGTCAGTCATTTGCAAAGGATGGCTGTAAAAACATTAGTAACAAAGCGATGTGTTTGCTATAAATCTTTATCTTCATATCGGGCAATCATTTCCTTATAAACATCACCATCCCTTTTACCCACGCTAAGTGCGGTGACAATTAGATCAGTGTTGTTGACATGATAAGTTAAGCGAAGAGGCGGCCGCTTTCTTTTGATCTTATATAAATTCTGACCGCCAGAAGGCCTCGACCCTGGTATATGGGGATTTTCTAGACGCTGCTCTAGTTTCTTCTTGAAGTATTTTTTATCTGCTGCCGAAAGGCTATTCCACTCGTCTAATGCGTCAGAATGAAACTCTAGCTTATAGGTCATCCAAACTTACATCTATGAGCTCTTTTCCATCGTTCATTCGCGCATTTGCCTGCATTAGCAAAGCAAGGTCTTCCATTGCATCAAACATAGACTCATAAAGCTCAGGAGGAACAGCATAAAAACAGGGCTCATTACTTTTTAAAACAGCAATAGCCTCCCCTTTTGACTTTTCAATTACAGCGTTAGGGTTCGCCTTAAAGTCAGTTATGCTGGTAGACAGACCGGCCATTATTCTTGATATGCTGCTCATAGTTAATTCCAATAAATTTATAAAAGTTCTTTTAACGGATCTAAATACAGACCTTTTTATAGACTATTCTAGTGATTTTAGGTTTTATTGGGTGGCTTAGTACAAATTAATAACAGTTAAACTACAGGGCGAGTTACCTTTATACATAGAACATTTATTTTACTCTGACCCTAATTATTGCCCTTTTTTTTGCACCACGAAATTCTGTAGTTCGTTGGCGAAACCCAGGCCAGCTTCTGTGTAGATGTTGAAAGTATGCTCGACGCCAATAGCTTTCAAAGCATCTTCCTCATCGCGGTATTTAGTCGTTGCGGCGATGCGGCCACGATACCCCATCTCTTTGAGTCGTAATGCTGCATTCAAATTGGCTTTATGCGTCGGCAATGTCAGCAATACCCATTCCAACCCGTTGATCAACTCGGGCGCACGGATCCAGAAATCCGGGTTAGTTGCATCTCCACAGACCACGTTCCTGCTCGCTGCACTGTGCTGCTCAGCTTTCTCCTGCTCGATTTCCACGCCGACCAAGTAGCCCGGGTAATCCGCTTCCATCGCATTATATGCTGCCGTGCCCATCCGCCCCATGCCAAACACCACCACCTTGATGTGTGCAAGGCTTAAGTTCTCTTCGCCGGATAAGCGCTCCGACTGTTCGAACCGTTTCAGTCTGGGTCGCCATGTCTGGTACAAGCTGTCTCGGATATTAACCAACGGCGCTGAAAAGATGAAGGAGATCGTAATCACGACGGCGAATACAGTCAGCCATTCTTTCGGCAACCAGCCCGCTGAGGCTGCTAAAGCACCGACGATCAGGCCGAATTCACTGTAGTTCGCCAGGTTGAGAGAAGTGCGCCACGAGGTACTGGCCCTCAGGTAAAAAAGGTTGAACAGACCAAAATACATCGCCACCTTGATCGGCAGAAACAGGATGAACAACAGTGCGATTAGTACTTCGGCCCACCCCGGTACGGCGGTCATGCCGACGCTGAGGAAGAATCCCACCAGAAACAACTCTTTGAACCCCAGCAGCGCTTTCGCCAGCTCATTCGCTTTGGGGTGATTCGCGAGCAGCATACCAAACACGAGCGCACCAACATCCCCTTTGATCTGGACCAGCTCGAAGGCATCCGCACCGACCAGCGCCAGCGTGATGCCGAACAGGATCAGCAGTTCACCGTGGCCTACCTTGTCGAGCACTCTGTATAACAGGAACCTCAGCGGTATCAACGCGATCAATGCCAGCGCCCATGGGGAAGGTAACTTGCCTATCGAGACGGCGATAAATACTACCGCCGCGATATCCTGCATGACCAGTACACCGATCGCTGTCGTGCCGTGCCGTGCCTAGCGTTTGCCGTACCTAGCTCGTCGAGAACCTTCACCGCGAACACAGTGCTGGAGAACGACATAGCAAAACCAATGAGCAAAGCTGTCTCAATATCGAGACCGGACAGCAGCGGCAAGTTGGTGTATGAGAGCAACAGCACCATCGCGGCGATCAACAGCGTGGCTGCCGCCATGTGCAGGGTCGCCACGCCCCACACCTCAGGCCTCGCCAGCGACTTTAACTTGAGCTTGAGCCCGATGGAAAACAGCAAAAGGGTGATGCCCAGGTCGGCCATCTTATCGAGGAAATCGCCACCCTCTGCACCCAGTGCGTTGAGCATGAAACCAGCTACCAGGAAACCAATCATCGGCGGCAGTCCCACCACCCTGATAGCTAGCCCACAGAGGAAGGCTATGGCTATCCATAGCGGGTCACTGTAATGGATGGAGATGAGTTGAGGAACCATAGTACGCAGGTGAGATAATCAGTTTGACACTATATACGTTAACTTGTTATTAAGAGGAACAAAAAGTCCCTGCAATTCCTATAGATATACCCTGAATGAAAAACGGGCACTAGTACCCCAAAAGAAAAGTGGGCACTAGTAAGGGCTAGAGTTCCCTGCAATGCGACAGTAAAGAACAAACAAAGACTAAACGCTAACCCACCTTTACCGGTTCTATTTATATACGCTGTCTATCACTCTAAAGTGTTTTCAAAAATTAAACCACCCTCTATTTTGCAATAAAACCCCCAACCATTTGATGTATCCTAGCTCCGATGATTAAGAGCAACGCCGACTTACAACCACTAGCTAACGAGATAAAATCGTTAGGGCTATCGCTTGGCTTTCAACAAGTGGGAATTACCGACACGGAGCTATCTGAAGCTGAAAACCAATTAAGCGACTGGTTGGACGCGGGCTTTCACGGCGAAATGAATTACATGCAAAAGCACGGTACTAAGCGCACGCGACCTGCCGAGTTACACGCCGGTACGGTGCGGGTTATTTCTTGTCGTATGGATTATTTACCCGAACCGATGAAGCTGACCGACGCGCTGATGGAAGACCCTGTTCGGGCGTATATTTCCCGCTACGCCCTGGGTCGTGATTACCATAAGGTGATGCGAAAAAGACTGCAGCGTTTAGCGGATTTAATTGAGCAAAAAATCGGCCCGTTTGGTTACCGCGCCTTTGTTGATAGCGCCCCGGTAATGGAAAAGGCGATCGCGGAAAAAGCCGGTCTGGGCTGGATAGGTAAACACAGTAACGTATTGAATAAGGAAGCCGGTTCATGGTTTTTTTTAGGCGAACTGTACGTCGATTTGCCGTTACCGATTGACCAACCGGCAGAAGAGCATTGCGGAGAATGCACTCGCTGTATTGATATTTGCCCCACGCAGGCGATCGTTGCGCCTTATACGGTAGACGCCAGGCGCTGCATATCGTACTTAACGATTGAGTTACAGGGTTCTATTCCTGAAGAGTTTCGCCCGTTAATGGGTAACCATATTTATGGCTGCGACGATTGCCAGCAAACCTGCCCGTGGAATCGCTTTGCCAGCTTAACGGCTGAGCAGGACTTTATGGCGCGTTATGATTTAGACACCCGAGGCTTGATTGATATATTCCAGTGGGACGAGGAGATCTTCTTACAAAAAACCGAGGGCTCGGCCATTCGTAGAATTGGTTATAGCAGCTGGATTAGGAATATCGCTATCGCGCTGGGTAATGCGCCGCGTGATAAAGAAGTTATCCGCGTGTTAAAACAAAAGGAACACCACGACGACGCGATTATTCGTGAACACGTTGTATGGGCCATTGAGCAGCAACAAGCCAGACCAGCGGCTTATGATGCGCTGGCCTGATTATTCGTTAATGCTTAAGTAAATGCTCGCGGTAATATTTAAGCTCTGCGATGGATTCCAACACGTCATCTAATGCCTGGTGCGTTGCCTGCTTTTTAAAACCCTTCATGATCTCTGGCGCCCAACGACTGGCTAATTCTTTTAATGTGCTGACGTCTAAGTTACGGTAATGAAAAAAGGCTTCGAGCAGCGGCATCGTTTTCGCCATAAAACGGCGATCCTGACAGATGCTGTTACCACACATCGGCGAAGCGCCTCCTGGTACCCATTGTTTTAAAAACTCGATGGTTTGCTGCTCGACGTCGCTTTCGCTCAGAGTGCTGCTTAGTACGCGCTCGATGAGGCCCGACTGGCCGTGATGCTTTTGATTCCACGCGTCCATAGCATCCATCGTTTGTTTTGATTGATGAACGGCCAACACGGGGCCTTCTGCCAATATATTCAATTCTTTATCCGTGACAATGGTGGCAATTTCAATGATAGAATCAGTTTCTGGGTATAGTCCTGTCATTTCAAGGTCTATCCATATTAAGTTTTGCTTGTCTTGGGTCATTTAATTACCTTTTTGGGTTACGAATAATAATACTTATATCTTAATGAAATTATGAATGAATTTAGCTACCTGTTTTTGTTTTTTTTAGCCGCATCACTGCTACTTAAGCTTTGGCTAAATAATCGCCAGATGGCGCATATCCTTCAACATCGCGGCAGCGTGCCCGATGATTTTAAAGAAAAAATTGACCTCGAGGCGCACCAAAAAGCCGCTGATTACACCGTGGCAAAAACTAAAATTGCCAATATAGGCGAGTTAGTGGGTAGCGTTATTCTGCTTATTCTAACACTCGGCGGGCTGATCAATATATTAACCTCAACCTCGCAAACTTACATTGATAGCGCTATTTGGTCTGGCGTGGCGGTCATACTAGCCGTGTTTATTCTGTCGCATTTAATTGAATTACCGTTGAGCATTTACCAAACGTTTAACACCGAACAAAAATTTGGCTTTAACCGAACCACGGTAGCTCAATTTACTAAAGATCAATGTTTGCAACTGGCTTTAATGCTAGCCATAGGCGCACCCCTACTCTACGCCCTACTCTGGGTGATGGATGAAATGGGGACTTACTGGTGGGTTTACGCCTGGCTACTGACTATTTCATTTACTTTTTTTATGACCTGGTTGGTGCCGACCGTTATTGCACCACTGTTTAATAAATTTACACCGCTTGAAGATGAGCAGTTAAAAACGCGCATACAATCCTTATTTGAACGCTGCGGCTTTAACAGCAAGGGTATTTTCGTTATGGACGGTTCGCGTCGCTCCGGGCATGGCAATGCTTACTTCACCGGCATTGGTAACAATAAACGCATCGTATTTTATGACACCTTAATTAAAACGCTTGATGCCGATGAAGTGGAAGCGGTACTCGCTCATGAACTGGGGCATTTCAAGTGTAAGCACATCAGCAAACAGTTGATCGTATCCACCTGTATTACTCTGGCTGGCTTTGCTTTATTAGGCTGGCTGAAACAACAAAGCTGGTTTTTTGATGGCCTTGGCGTGTCAGAAATTAATAACGCGAGCGCCTTATTACTATTTATTTTGGTATCGCCTGTTTTCAGCACTTTTCTGCAACCGATCGGCAGCCTTTTTCAGCGTAAGTTTGAATTCGAGGCCGATGCTTTTGCCAGCACCATGACTAAACCAGAATACCTTATTCAGGCATTGGTTAAGCTGTACCGTGAAAATGCCAGCACGCTAACACCCGATCCGTTGTATTCGAGCTTTCACCATAGCCACCCGCCGGCGGGGGTTCGAATTGATCACCTGAAAAAACTAGCCGGCACCACTTAGAAATTGAAAGGACTACTATGAAAATTTTTCCGATTGTTTTTATTAGCTTTTTTTTCTTACTGTTATCCAACAGCCACGCCGCAGATATTAAAAATGGCGAATCGTTACACAATGAAAACTGTTTGGCCTGTCACGGCACCGGCGGCTACCACAAGGACGTACGAAAGGTTCACGACCTCACTGCCTTAACTAACCAGGTGAAGCGCTGCGACTTTTCCCTGGGCACTCAATTTTTTGATGAAGATATAGATGACGCCGTCGCTTACCTCAATAGCGAGTTTTATCATCTCGAATAAGCCCCTGATCCAACCCATACAAGCCGATCAGCCTATTATTCAGGGCCGCATTGTCGCGCACCTGGGTAAAGCGCTGATCGTCGAAGACGAGCACGGCCATGTGTCGCGTTGCAAAAAGCGCACACAGCTTGAACAACCCGCCGTTGGCGACTACGTCGAATGGATTAGAACCGAAGCTGGCGCTGGTCGCGTTGAAAAGGTTCTAGAGCGCCGTTCACTTCTTTCAAGACCGGCTAAAAACGGTAGCACTCGACCCGTTGCGGCAAATTTAGATCAACTTGTTGTTATCCTCGCGGTTAAGCCTAACATCGACGCACTATTGCTCGATCAGTACCTGATTGTCAGCGAGTTCCAGGACATTAAGCCGCTTATCGTATTGAATAAAATAGACTTACTGGATGCAAAGTCTCGACAGGAGACCGATCAACTGGTCGCCATTTATAAACAACTGGGCTACGAAATTACCGAAGTCAGCGCCAAACAACAATCGGGGCTCGACCCGCTGCGAGACCGTCTAAAAAACAAAATCAGCATCCTGGTTGGCCAATCCGGCGTGGGGAAATCTAGTATTATCAATGCCTTACTGCCAGATTTAGAATTACAGACTAAGACGCTTTCTACCGCCTCTGGTCTGGGCAAGCATACGACCACTTCATCGACCCTGTACAAACTACCTGAAGGCGGCGATATTATTGATAGCCCGGGGGTGAATATTTTTGGTTTAGCGAATATTAATGAGCGAAATTTAGCCTACGGCTTTCGGGAAATTCGCCAGCTGGCAGAGCAGTGCCGGTTTGCAAACTGTTTGCATTTAAAAGAACCGAAATGCGCGGTAAAAGCAGCCGTTGAAAACAATGAAATGTCTCAACAACGTTACCTGAGATACTTAAAACTAAGGGACAAACTATCCGGTTAACCCGGTGGCCAGCCCATCTTCCGTCCACCCAGTAAGTGCAAGTGGATATGAAAAACCGTTTGCCCCGCGTCTTCTTTGCAGTTAAATACGGTTCGATAACCCGATTCGGCCAGGCCTTCGGCCTCGGCTATTTTTTTTGCCGCCTGCATAAGTTCGCCCATTTGAACGGTATGCTGTTCTGTCAGATCTGCCAGAGTGGCAATATGCGTTTTAGGGATAACGAGAATATGTACCGGCGCTTGTGGGTTAACGTCACGGAACGCGAGTACTGACTCAGTTTCAAATACTATATCGGGCGTTATCTCACCGCTGACCATTTTACAAAACAGACAATCACTCATGCTTCGACTCCTTAAACTTCGCTACGGCCACTAAAGGCGTGAGATAGCGTACTACTATCGATATATTCTAATTCACCGCCAAAAGGCACACCGTGAGCTATACGCGTCGCTTTTACCTGGTGTTTTCTAGCCATCTCGCTGATGTAGTGCGCGGTCGCTTCGCCTTCAACGGTTGGATTGGTCGCCAAAATTATTTCTTTTACCTCGCCCCGCTGCAGCCTCGCCGTTAGTTTGTCCAGGCCTATCTCTGCCGGGCCTAAACCATCCAGAGGAGACAAGCGGCCGTTCAGTACAAAATATAAGCCTTTAAATGAGGTCGCGTCTTCGATAGCCATCACGTCGCTTGGGGTTTCGACGATGCATAACAGCTGTTGCTCACGGCGTTGATCAGAACAGACGACACAAACCTCTGACGAGCTTAAGGTCTGACAGGTTTGGCAATGGCCTATTTTATCCACCGCCTCAGCCAAACTTTGGGCTAATTGGAACGCCCCTTCACGATCCCGCTCTAATAGGTGAAACGCCATGCGCTGCGCAGACTTTTGACCTACACCGGGCAAGCAGCGTAACGCTTGCATCAATTGTTGAAGAATCGGTTCGAACTGCATATTAAAACGGTAGTTTAAAACCTGGGGGTAATGGCATGCCAGCGGTCATACCGGCCATGCTATCTTTATTTTCACTTTCAACTTTATGCACTGCGTCATTAATCGCCGCCAGCACCAGGTCTTCCAGCATTTCTTGATCGTCTTCTGCGTATAAGCTCGAATCGATAGAAATACTCCGTGCTTCGTATTTTCCCGTCAGCACTAGCTTGACCAGGCCACCGCCTGATTCGCCCGTGACTTCTAACTGCCCAAGTTTTTGTTGCGCCTCAAGCATTTTTTCCTGCATCTTCTGCGCTTGCTGCATTAAATCGCCTAATTGGTTCTTCATGAATGACTCCGTACGGTCCTAAAGTTTAGTCTATTGGTTTAATCGAGCTTTCAATAATTTTAGCGTCAAACACTTCAATTATCTTCTTTACCATTGGGTTATTGTTTACTTCTTGCACCGCCTGACGCTGCCGCTCGGCGATTATATCGTTCGTAATACTATTGGGTGTAACGAGATCTTTTGCACCCAGTGTTATTTTTAGCTCTAACTTGCGGCCATAATAATCTGAGAGCGCTTGCTGTAAATTTTGTTCCGACTTTTTATTCAGTGACACGTGCCCACCCATCAACAGGATTTCGCACTCGGTTTCATCTGAGCGAACCAGTGTTGCATTATTGGCTAATTGCAAGGTCATGGGGTCTAAGCCCAGCGTTGGAACCAGCTCGTGCCAGGGAAGGCTGTCTTCGGTCTGCGTTATGGGTTGGGCGACTGCAACGTGTGACTGAGCTGCTACTGTTTTTTCCGCTAAGACATTAGGAGCGCGGGCAGCTATTGGTTCTGCGGTCAGATTCTCAAGACTTTTTTTTTCCGGGATAACCAGTCTGGGCGCTTTTTTAGCTTCGATGGCTTGCGGACTGCTCGCTGACGCGCCTAAATTTGTAGTCTCCACCACTTTCGGTTTGTTTACCGTGTCCGTTGGGACGCTTGACGGGCTAACGGGCTTATTACTGCTCTCACTCATTTCAGCTGGAGCGAATGCTAGCATCCGTAGTAACACCATTTCAAAACCCACTTTAGGCGTTGGCGCAAGCGGCAGGTCTTTTTGCCCCACCAGGGCGATCTGGTAATACAGCTGAACGTCTTCTTTGGACAACTGTTCCGCCAATACTTTTAATGCTTTATCTTCATTGTCATTGCCGACGATTTGGCACACCGCTATTTGATGCAGGAAGCTCAATAAAGACTGTAATACCTCCGCGTAGTCTGGCGCGTATTCATCTAAAGCCTGAATGCTCTCTAGAACTGTCGCGCCTTGTTTCGTCAGTAAGGCTTTGAGTAAATCGAGAACCGGTTCTCGGGCGACGCTGCCCAGCATATCGATCACATCAGACTCGTTTAGCTCACCATTGCCGTGCACGATAGCTTGGTCTAATAAACTGAGTCCATCACGCATACTACCATCGGCTGCGCGCGCCAATAATTCGGTCGCGGCTGGCTGATAGTTAATGCCCTCGCTTTCTAGAATTAATTTAAATTGACCCTCAATTTGCTCGGGTGACAGGCGCTTAAGATTAAATTGTAAACAGCGTGACAAGACCGTTACCGGCATTTTTTGCGGGTCGGTCGTAGCTAATAGAAATTTTACGTGTTCAGGCGGTTCTTCTAAGGTTTTTAACAGTGCGTTAAAACTGCTTTTAGAAAACATATGAACTTCGTCGATCAGGTAAACTTTATATTTACCACGGCTCGGCATATATTGAACGTTTTCAAGCAAGTCGCGGGTGTCATCCACACCGGTTCTGGACGCCGCGTCTACTTCAATCAAGTCGGGGTAACGCCCCTGATCAACGTCTAAACAAGTATCACATTGACCACAAGGTTCTGCCCCCAATGAATTTGGGCAGTTAAGCGCTTTTGCAAGTACTCTAGCGATGGTCGTTTTACCGACACCTCGAGTACCGGTAAACAGGTAAGCATGGTGTAATCGACTATGCTCGAGGGCATTCACTAGGGCGCGTACAACGTGCTCTTGCCCGACAACCTGGGCAAAATTTAACGGACGCCATTTTCTTGCAAAAACTTTATAACTCATGGGGAATAGGGTAACAAAGCTCCGACTAATTGTGCGAACTTTTAACGCCTTAGATACATTAAATAATGGGTGGTAACTCGTGCCAGCCACACCCCGGCACACGATTCCGTTGCTGCCGTTGCTCCCTTCCGGGCCTGGCGGAGTTCACAACTTCACGTTGCGAGGGGACCGACACGAGTCACCATTGTTTGTTGGCTTAATTCAGGATGTGGATTGTCCATCATTGCGTTCCATCAATCAAGAAAAGACAGGGAAGTTTTATCAATTTTTCCGTCAGCAGCTGCATTTTAACTGCTGGTTTGAATGAAGCCCCTCAAGGTTTCAAATAAATTCACATTGTTGCTCAAAAACAGCCCGTGGTTGAATGCTTCTTTACTCGCTACAGCCTATTGCCTGACCGGACGTTTAGACAGTTTTCTTTGTAAGGTACGGCGGTGCATATTGAGTCGCCGAGCCGCTTCAGATACATTGCCATCGCATTCAAGCAGAACTCTCTGCACGTGTTCCCACTCTACGCGTTTAACGGATAAGGGCTGAGCGGCTGGAGCGACATCGGAGTCGGCGCTGGTTTGAGAAAATGCGGCTAAAATCTCATCTGCATTTGCCGGCTTTGTCAGGTATTGAATGGCGCCTAGTTTTACCGCTTCAACCGCCGTCGCGATGCTCGCGTAACCGGTTAACATAACAATTTTAACGCTATTATCTTTCTCTTTAAGGCGTTTAATAAGGTGTAAACCTGAGCTTTGTTCTAGCCGCAAGTCGACGATGGCGAGCTGCGGCTCAAAGCTCTTAATGAGTTCATTCGCCTGTAGCTCATTACAAGCCGTTGCCACATTAAAACCGCGGCGCGTAAAGGCGTCACTTAATACCGAACAAAACAACTCATCATCGTCAATGATCAACAACCTTGCTTTACTTTCTTTCATAACATTTTCATCAACTAAATTAACAAGGGAACGCTTATCGTTACGCGCACGCCATTTGGCTTCCTATTTTCCCAGCGTATTTCACCACCCATACGTTCAATGGTGGCCTTGCTCAGGTAAATGCCAATGCCTAAGCCCGCTACTTTTGAAGAGCTCATAGCAACGCCCATACTGACTAACTGTGACTCCTCCAATCCATCGCCCAGGTCTTCCACCTCAATGATCATACTGTCATCGTTCCAGTCTAAGGAAATACTGACAAATGTCGGCGATGCCTGCGCGGCATTATCCAAAATATTGATCAGCGCGTGCGTAAGAGCAACGTTTGCGACGATACTAGGCGTTGGCTCGAGTCCTTTTATAGTCTCGCTTAAATTGACGTCTAAATGAGAAATTTGCCACTGAGCAATAACGCTAGTGAGGTAATCGTCAAGGGCTAATAATTGCCCAGCATCGTATTTATCTACCGCCACCGTTTCCGTTATCGTCGATAAGACATTTTTACAACGTTTAATTTGCCCCTGGATAATGGATAATTTATCGCTCATTGAGCTATTGACTGGCTGCTGAAGTTCTAACTCCAGTTCATGTGCAAGCACATCCATCGTCCCGAGTGGCGTTCCAAGCTCATGAGCCGCCGCCGTCGCTAAGGTACCGAGAGCGACTAAGCGTTCATCACGAAAAATTTGCTCTTTCATTTTCAATAATAACTCATTCCTTTTTCGCAAGGCCTCGGCCATACCCGCGACAAAATAGGCCATTAGAATGGTTGACAACACGAAGCCGATCCACATGCCTACTACGTGGTCAGAAAAATGCCCACCCATACCCATTTCCATCGGGTGATCCAGATGAACCAGGGGCCGGTAAAAAAACACGATGAGTGTATACGACAAGGAGGTTATTAACGCCATTAACCAGACGTAACGGCGTGATAACAAGGTTGAAGCGACGCTGTGAGGAACGAGTAAAAACCAGGCGAAGGGATTGGTTGCTCCGCCGGTAAAAAACAAAACCGCCGTTAAGGCTACAACATCCACGATTAACTGTAAAAAGAAAAAATTATGCGTAATTCTTACGGGGTTTCTGATGAAAAATAAAGTAAAGACGCTCCAGGTGATGAGGCACATTAAAGTTATTAGCAATGCGCTAAACGGTAAGACAATGTCTAAATAATACATCGCTACCAGTATGGCGAGCACTTGCCCACTGACGCTTAACGCGCGCATTGACAATAAACGCCTTAAGTTTTCATCGACTAGTGAATTTGTCCTTGGAAGAGAGTCCATTATTTGTTACTGATCATTAAATTTTTTACTCTAACAGTATCTGGCGATGACGACGAGTCTGCTCGAGACTTTATCGCCCTCACGATAGTTTATTTTCAATAGTTTACGAACTGCCCTAGTAAATTCGAAAATTTCTGCCATATTTATAACTTAATATTATTTAATGCGAGAACTCAATGGACTCAAATCAATCAAGCAGCACGGAATCAATCTCAGGCTTGCCCAATGCAACTGAATTTTCTAATCAAACAGAGCAATTACTTGAATTCAGTACTCGCACTCATGCAAAAGCCATCATGTTATTCATCACATTTGAATCACTAATGGCTGATGCCAATGAAAAACAAAACAAGCTTGCTATTAACGCCATCAGTGAACGCCTTCTTTCTACCGCCCGGGAATCTGATATTTATGCTTACCTGGGGGGGATGGGGTTTGCCAACCTGTCTATTGCAACCAGCGAACATCACGCATCAATTCTCGCTGAAAAGCTCAAAAATGAACTCGTCGAACCCTTTAAATTAAGCGATGGATCGACGATTAAGTTAAATGCGAAAATTGGTATCGCAGAATTTCCTGAGCAAGGAAAAAGCTATCAAGAGCTAATCAACAAGGCCCAAAATACTGTTCAATGAACACCCGTGACCTTATACGTTAACTCCAGCTCAACGGAAGTTAACGTACGCCTCTATACTCTCTCCGTGCTATATTTATTGTAACTACTACTTATAGTCTTTTTCAGGGGTTTATTTCGGATGAAAATTGTTTTTGTAGTCTCGGTGCTACTTTGTTTATCGTTTAACACCATTGCATCAGAACCTCCTGCAGCAGGCACCATCATTGATACCCTTAACGTCAGCCGATTTGAAGAATACCTCAGTCAACCTGTTATTGATTTAATAAAAGAAGATGCCTTTACGATCACTATTGGCGAGAATTTTGATATTCCAATTAGCACTTTCTTTTTAGAAAAAACAAAAGAATTCAAGGGCTTAGCAAGAATTGATGCTTCTAGTGGGCAACTTTTAAATTACCATGAAGGCTTGCCTTTTACTGACGAACCCGACGAAAATGATCCCTTCGCAGGTCTGAAAATTGCGTGGAATATGCGTTACGCCAATGCCGCAGATACGTCTCTAGTTGACCCATTTATTTGGCAATATCGCAATATGGCTACGAGCAAAATCGAACGAACTATCTCTTTTGTTGGTATGACCCTGCGGTACAAACACCGAACAAACCTCGCCCCTATCCCCAATTTACCAAATAACCCTTCTAATATATTCAATGCCATTTATCTTTTGGCTGAAGAACCGTTTGATTTAAAAAATACTCAACTACTCGTACATAGACTCGAAGATGATACGGCTCGCGAGAGAACCTGGTTATATCTATCCGTTCAACGACGCGTGAGAAGTTTACCCGCAGGTCAAACGACGGATGCTTTTTTAGGAAGTGACATTATGATCGAGGACTTTTTGGGTTATAACGGGCGAATTAAAGACATGACCTGGCGGTTTTTAGCTACTCGGGATTTGTTAACCCCTGTTTATAAACACAAACAAATGGAACCGGGTAATGGGCAAAGCAAGATAGACTACGATTTTGGTCGTTTTCATGGCAAAGGAAACTGTTTTCCTGATGTTCCCTGGCAACTTCGTAAAACCTACGTATTGGAAGCCAAACCTAACTCTAACGAGCACCCGCTTTCAAAACGAATTTTTTATGTCGATGCTCAGACGCACATTCCGTTAGCCGGCCAATATTATGACCGGAATGGGAAAATATGGCGTATAGCGATCTCAGGATTTACCCACCCAGACTTTCATTTAGCACAAAATAAAGACTCAGGTGTCGCCATTCCTACGCTTATTTCAATGATTGATCTTCAAGCCCAGCATTGCACCACATTAAAAATGAAAACACTGATTAATTCGACGAAAATCAAACGAAAAAATTTTTCGGTTCAGTCTTTACGTTCAAGAGGTAAATAAATACCATAGGAATTTGACGCTGAAGCGGCGCCATGATTGTCACTCTTAAACCCAAATCTATGCTTATTTTAAGGTGCTTAGCGCCTCATTGAATAAGGCCGATGGTCTCATCACCGCCTCTGTTTTAGCTGAATCTGGCATATAGTATCCACCGATATCAACCGCGTGCCACTGGTCGGTCGTTAAATCGCTGACGATTTGATCTTCATTATCAGCAAGCACTTTCGCCAATGGACTAAAGTACGATTGCATACCGAGGTCATCTGTCTGTTCGCTCAACGCCTGTGCCCAATAAAGCGCCAGATAGAAATGACTGCCACGATTATCCAGTTCGCCTGTTTTACGCGATGGAGACTTTCCTGTATCCAGTAGTTTAGCCGTAGCCTGGTCAAGCGTCGTTGCTAGTACTTTGGCTTTATCGTTACCCTCTTTTATCGCGGTATGTTCTAACGACGCGCATAGAGCCAAAAACTCGCCTAGCGAATCCCAGCGCAGATGGTTTTCTTCTAATAACTGCTTTACGTGTTTTGGCGCCGAACCACCCGCTCCCGTTTCGAATAAGCCGCCACCCGCCATCAGCGGAACGATCGAAAGCATTTTCGCGCTGGTACCCAGTTCTAGAATGGGGAATAAATCAGTTAAGTAGTCACGAAGAATATTACCCGTTACGGAGATCGTGTCTTTGCCACGAATGATGCGTTCCAGGGTATAACGCATAGCGCGAGTTTGCGACATAATTTGAATATCTAAACCCGTTAAATCATGGTCTTTAAGATAAGTATTAACTTTTTTAATCAGTTCGTTTTCATGTGGCCGATAATCGTCTAACCAAAAAACAGCCGGGGTATTGGATAACCTGGCGCGCGTTACGGCGAGCTTAACCCAGTCTTGAATCGGTGCATCTTTAACCTGACACATTCTCCAAATATCGCCTTCTTCAACGTCCATTTGAAGCAAAACATTACCCTCGTCATCAACGATTCGAGTGGTTCCATCTGCTTCAATTTCAAAGGTCTTATCGTGCGAGCCATACTCTTCTGCCTTCTGCGCCATTAAGCCAACATTTGGCACGCTACCCATCGTGGTGGGGTCAAAAGCGCCGTGCGTTTTACAGAAATTAATAATTTCCTGGTAAATTCGCGCAAAGGTGCTTTCAGGCATCACGGCCTTAGTATCTTTTAGTTTGCCATCTGGTCCCCACATCTTGCCGCCAGCCCTTATCATCGCGGGCATCGATGCATCGACGATCACTTCATTAGGTGTATGGAAGTTAGAAATACCTTTTGCAGAGTCCACCATGGCTAACTCAGGGCGAGTTTCATAACAGGCATGCATATCGGCCAGAATCTCTTCTCTAATCGATTCCGGCAGCTTCTCGATATGCGTGTAAACGCTACTTAAACCGTCATTCGGATTGACACCTAATTCATCAAAAAGTTTTCCGTGTTTTTCAAATAAGGCTTTGTAATAGATTTTAACCGCGTGGCCAAAGACTATCGGGTGCGATACCTTCATCATGGTAGCTTTGACGTGAAATGAAAACATAACGCCCGTTTCTCTCGCGTCTTCCATTTCATCTTCAAGGTATTTACAGAGCGCTTTTTTACTCATAAACATACTGTCTATGATTTCTCCCTTCTGTACTGCTATGCCCTTTTTTAAAACAGTGATATCACCATTTTTAGCCACCAACTCTATATTCACCTGGCAGGCTTTATCGAGTGTTAAGCTCTTTTCGCTACAGTAAAAATCGCCCGAGTGCATATGTGATACGTGGGTCTGCGAAGCCTGACTCCACTTACCCATAGAGTGTGGATTCTTTTTAGCGTACTCTTTAACGGCTTTAGGTGCGCGTCGATCAGAATTGCCTTCACGCAAGACTGGATTTACAGCGCTTCCTAAAGCTTTGGAATAATTCGCTTGAATCGCTTTATCTTCACTTGTTTTAGGGTCCTCAGGGTAATCGGGTATGTTAAACCCCTTTGCTTGTAACTCTTTAATCACATCTTTAAGCTGAGGGATTGACGCACTAATATTAGGTAGTTTTATGATATTAGTTTTAGCGTCTTGGGTTAGCTTACCCAAGACCGCCAGTATATCGGGCCTTTTCTGTTCATCCGGCAAACTATCAGCAAAAGCCGCTACAACGCGACTAGCCAGAGAGATGTCTCTCGACTCTACTTCGATATCTGCGGCCGCGGTGAATGTTTTAATAATGGGCAGAAGCGAGTAGGTTGCTAGTAAAGGCGCTTCGTCGGTATAGGTATAAATGATTTTTGAACTCATTCCAGTCCCTTCCTTAAGGTTCGGTAAATAATTAGCTTGCACGTATATCCAGATCATTTAATAGGTTTTAATTCCTATTTTTTACAACAATGAACTGCGGAAATTTTAGTGCCTAAATTGTACCGCAAAACGCACAATATCGGCACGCGTATTGTCCGTTAAGAAAGAATTAAAAAATGGAGGCTGAGAGCGGAATCGAACCGCTGTACACGGCTTTGCAGGCCGCTGCATCACCACTCTGCCACTCAGCCAGAGGGGGTTTTGATGAAAAAAAACCGTAAAGTAATACGGTTTAAAATTTGGAGCGGGAAACGAGATTCGAACTCGCGACCCCAACCTTGGCAAGGTTGTGCTCTACCACTGAGCTATTCCCGCTTGAAGCCGTGTATTCTATCTTCCGTAGCAAAACTGTCAAGCCAGAATTCCTACTATTTTCTAAATTTAGGCAGCGCCAGCTGAATATATTGCCACATTGACCATAGTGTGAGAATTGCGGCGATATAAATTAACACCAGACCCACCATTCGCACCGGAATGCCATAGAGTTCTGCGCTAAACAATAGACACACCATCGAGAGCATTTGTAACGCTGTTTTCAACTTTCCAACCCATGACACTTCTATCACGGAACGCTGACCTAACCCCGCCATCCATTCACGCAATGAGGCAACATAGACTTCGCGACCGATAATAATCGCCGCGGGTATCGCTATATAAATCGCCGGATCAGCCTGTACGATTAATACCAGAATAACCACTACCATCAACTTATCTGCTACCGGGTCTAGAAAAGCCCCAAACTCAGTTTGTAAATTCAACTTTCTCGCCAGGAAACCATCAAACCAGTCTGTCAATGAGGCCGCAATAAATATCACCGTACACCACAATCTGGCATCCTCAATCGGTAAATAAAACACGACCATGATGATAGGTATTGATGCAATACGCAGCAGAGTTAGTATGGTGGGAATATTAAGAATCATTCAGCTCAAAACCGACTGGGACATTTTAAGGCATGATAGCATTTTTATGCCGAGCTACCGTCATGAAAGCTATCATATATGCGTTGCCCTAACGATTTATTGATCCCGTCGACACTACACAAATCATCTACCCCGGCCGCTTGAATCTCGCGCAAACCACCGAACTGCTTCAACAATAACTGCCTGCGCTTAGGACCCAGCCCTTGTATTTTCTCAAGCGCTGACTTTTTCTTAACTTTTCCTCGTTGTTGACGATGCCCACTGATGGCAAACCGGTGCGCCTCATCCCTTATTTGTTGGACAACTAGCAGCGCTGGTTCATCTGATGGGAAGATCAACACTCGGCCGTCGGTCGCTCGGTAGATTTTCTCCATACCCACTTTTCTATCGGTACCTTTTGAAATTCCTATGACGAAAACATCAGAATAATTTATCTCACTAAGCGCCTGGCTAACCGCACTTACCTGGCCTTGGCCGCCATCAATCACCAACAAATCGGGCGGGGCATGTTCACCTTTATTAGCGCGTACAAACCTGCGCGAAACGGCTTGAGCGAGCGCGGCGTAATCATCTCCCGCTTTAATACCGCTGATATTAAAGCGGCGGTAGTCCGATTTCAACGGTCCCTCTTCGTTCAACACAACGCAAGACGCCACCGTATGATCACCTTGAAGGTGACTGATATCAAAACATTCCAAACGTTTTATTTTATGTGGTGTGTCCAATAAAGCCGATAGTTTTGATAAGCGGTCGCGTGTATTTTCTCTACTTTCTAATTTTTGAGTCAGCGCCGTTAATGCATTGCTTTTAGCCATCTTTAACCAACGAGCCCTGTCTCCCCTGGGTTTATTGATTAGACTCACCTTCCTTTCGGCCTTCTCGTTGAACACCTGCTGGGTCAACTCTCTTTCAATGAGCTCATGACTTAAGATAATCACTTTAGGTAATTGTTTATCAAGATAAAATTGCAATGCAAAAGCGCTGAGCACCTCTTCTGCAGTCTTACCACGGGGTGTTTTTGGAAAAAACGTCCTATTCCCCAGGTGTTGCCCCTTACGAATAAAAAACACCTGTATACAAGCTACTTCATTCTCCATTTCACACGCTATAACGTCGATATCCCCTTCATTGCCACTAACATATTGGCGCTCTAGCATCTTTCTCAGCTGGGAGATTTGATCTCTATATTGCGCCGCTTTTTCGTAATGAAGCGTCTCTGCGGCAGTTTCCATTTTTTTCACTAAACCATTAATTAATCGCTTATTTTTGCCTTCAAGAAATAATACCGTATGCTCCACATCAACTTGGTAGTCCTGCTTGCTGATTAAGCCAACGCAGGGCGCCGTACAGCGTTTAATTTGATATTGTAAGCAAGGCCTTGAACGATTTTTATAAAAGCTGTCATCGCATTGTCTGACAGGGAATAACTTCTGTAAAACGTGCAGACTATCCCGTACTGCACCTGCACTTGGATACGGGCCAAAGTAACGCCCTTTGTGTTTTTTTGCGCCACGGTGGAAGGTCAGTTGTGGGAAATCTTGTTCTGCCGATAAATAAATATGCGGGTAGCTTTTGTCATCTCGTAGACAAATATTGTAACGCGGCTTTAATTGCTTGATCAGCTGATTTTCAAGCAATAAGGCCTCGCCTTCAGTATGCGTGACGATCACGTCAATTTGTCTTACGTGCGACACCATGACTTTGGTCTTCGCACCCGCGTCATTTTTATTAAAATAACTGGAAACACGCCGCTTAAGGTTCTTCGCTTTACCTACATAAATACAGATGTTCCGACTATCCATCATTTGGTAGACGCCTGGCTTTTGAGTAAGCGTTTTTAGAAAATGCTCAGCGTCAAATAATGCTTCTTTTTGCGTGGTATCCATTAATGTCAGTTTACTTATTTATAAAATAAAGACAATTTCATTAGTTCGTCAGTTGTTATTTATAAAGAGCGAATAGCAAAAAGGCCTCTTTGGGAGGCCTTTTTAGTATCACATTTAACTTATTCTTGATTATCTGGTTTTCGTGTCATAACACTTTTAAACAAGCCTTCTTGCATTTCTTTAAATACTTCCATATTCCGGTTAGCCAAGGTCGTCATTAACGTAAAAGGGTCCAACGTCTGTTCAAGCTTACCTTTAACTTTCGCTCTTTGCTCTGCAATTAATTTAACAGAGTTTTCTAAATAATGAGCGAAATTAGTTTGGAACGGGTCACCATAAAAACGAATCAGCTGCTCTAACATTTGAGCACTCATAATCGGCTCACCATCTTCTTCTTGCTCAAGGATAATTTGCAGTAAAACACTGCGCGTCAAGTCTTCTTTGGTTTTTGCGTCGACGACCTTCACCGGCTCACTATCAATAATAAGCCGACGAACATCACTGAGCGTCACGTATTTACTAATTTCCGTATCGTACAAACGACGATTAGGATACTTCTTTATAATCCGTGAATTAACCATCTTAAGTTAAGAAAAACTACGCTTCTTCAGCTTCTTTCATACTTAGTCTAACTCGACCTTGGCGATCAACTTCAAGAACTTTGACTTTAACAACGTCACCTTCAGATAGTTTATCGCTAACTTTTTCAACGCGATCTTCAGAAATTTGTGAGATGTGCACAAGTCCGTCTTTGCCCGGTAAAATAGAAACGAAAGCACCAAAATCCATCAAACGAACGACTTTGCCTTCATAAATTTTACCCACTTCAACTTCTGCTGTAATCTCTTCGATACGCTTCAAGGCTTTCTCACCAGCTTCACGGTCTACCGAAGCAACTTTCACCAGGCCATCATCAGTAATATCAATCGCAGCACCCGTTTCTTCAGTTATTGCACGGATGGTCACGCCACCTTTGCCAATAACGTCGCGAATTTTTGCTGGGTCAATTTTGATGGTCAAGATGCGCGGAGCAAAGTCAGACATTTCACTACGAGCTTCTGCCAGCACAGCATTCATTTTTTCTAAAATATGTAAGCGACCTTCTTTAGCCTGCTGAAGCGCTGTAGACATAATCTCACTAGTAATACCCTGGATTTTGATATCCATTTGCAGAGCAGTAACACCAGAATCTGTACCAGACACTTTAAAGTCCATATCACCTAAGTGATCTTCGTCACCAAGAATATCAGACAATACTGCAAAGTCGTCGCCTTCTTTGATAAGGCCCATTGCGATGCCAGCTACTGGCGCTTTAAGAGGCACACCTGCGTCCATCAACGCTAAACTCGTACCACAGGTACTAGCCATTGAACTTGAACCGTTTGATTCTGTTACTTCAGCAACTACGCGCAAGACGTATGAAAAATCTTCCTGGCTTGGAAGAACCGCCATCATGCCTCGTTTAGCTAAACGGCCATGGCCAATTTCACGTCTTTTAGGCGAACCGACAAAACCAGTTTCGCCGACACAATAAGGAGGGAAGTTGTAGTGCAGCATGAAGCTGTCACGGTATTCACCTTCAACCGCGTCGATCATTTGTGCATCACGATCTGTTCCCAAAGTTGCAACCACTAAGGCTTGCGTTTCACCACGGGTGAACAACGCTGAACCATGTGCGCGAGGCAATACGCCTGTACGAACAGAAATGCCACGAACCGTTGATAAATCACGACCATCAATACGATGTTTTGTAGACAGCACTAAGTTACGTACGTGTTTCTTTTCAAGTGAAGCAAAAATATCTTTCACTTCATCAATACTTTCGTCTTCTAGTTGAGCCAGAACTTCACTACGTACTTCTTTTAACTTAACTTGACGATCAAGTTTAACCAAAATGGTATATGCATCAGCAATACCCGCTGCAGCAGCGGCTGTTACTTTTTCAACTAATGACTGATCTTTCTCAGGAGCAGTCCAGACCATACGAGGTTTACCAGCTTCTGCAGCCAGTTCATTAATCGCTTGAATGGCTGATTGCATTTGTTCATGACCAAAAGTAACCGCACCTAGCATCACGTCTTCTGGCAAACAGTCTGCTTCAGACTCAACCATCAAAACGGCGTCGCTCGTTCCTGCTACCACTAGATCGAGTTTAGAATCTACTAAGGTAGATTTCAAAGGATTCAGTACGTATTCATCGTTGATATAAGCAACGCGAGCCGCACCGATAGGGCCAGCAAAAGGTAAGCCAGAAATAGCCAATGCAGCAGATGCACCCAGTAAGGCAGGTATATCAGGATCTACTTCAGGATTCAGTGAAACAACCGTCGCAATAATTTGAGTTTCGTTTTTGTAACCCTTAGGGAACAACGGACGAATTGGACGATCAATAAGCCTTGAGGTCAGTGTCTCTTTCTCACTAGGACGCCCTTCACGCTTAAAAAAACCGCCTGGTATTTTACCGGCGGCGTACGTTTTTTCCTGGTAGTTAACCGTCAACGGGAAAAAAGAATTCTTCTCTCCGCCTTCACGTTTGCCCACCGCGGTTACTAATACGATTGTTCCGTCTATTTCTACCAGAACAGCGCCATCAGCTTGACGTGCTACTTCGCCCGTTTCAAATTTAACGAGTTGATTACCAAATTGAAATTCTTTTTTTACTAGAGTCACTTTATATGCCTACCTATTAATTAACTTTATTTTCTTAAGCCTAAACGCGCAATCAGTGCACGGTAGCGCTCAACGTTTTTGCCTTTCAAGTAATCAAGGAGCTTACGACGTCTATTGATGATTCTTAATAAACCTTGACGTGAATGGTGATCTTTTTTGTTTTCAGAAAAATGCGGTGTCAAATGATTGATTCTCCCCGTTAACAAAGCAACTTGAACCTCTGGAGATCCTGTATCACCTTCTGATAACGCATATTCTTTAACAATTTCTTGCTTTTGTTCTGTGTCGAACGACATATTTTCTTACTCCAACTGTATTATATTAAAAAACAAGGCATTGTACTCTTGACGGTACTATCTAACAAGCTACAAAACCAAAACCCTATTGCATGCGCTACGCAAAAATTCTAGCGGGCGCCAAGCAATCGTTTTCACTCCACTTTCCTAAACCGAAAATCTCTCCATTAGCATCGTTTAAACGAATTAAACTATGGTTTTCTAACTGCTCCACCGTTACCTTGCGGCCTAAGCATAAATCGGCTTTTTCCACATCGGTACAACTGATGACGGGGTAATCCATTAACGCACTGTCTAATCGGTTTAATTGCTTATCTAACGACTCAATATCACCTTGTAATGCGTCTAGATGATCTAACGTTACCGAGTTAGCCAGGTCAAAGGGCCCGGTTTTAGTGCGCCTTAAGAAGGTGACGTGTGCGACGCAAGCTAATTTTTCTGCCAGGTCTTCCGCTAAGGTGCGGACGTACGTGCCTTTACTGCAACAGACTTCCAGGGTGATACTCGATTCATCTCTAGACAACACGTTTAGCGATCTAATGCTGACTGAGCGCGATGGGCGGTCGACTACTTGCCCGGCCCTGGCCAGAGCATACAAACGTTGGCCATTATGTTTTAGCGCAGAATACATCGGTGGTATCTGTGAGATATCGCCGATAAAGTCTCGCAGAACACTATTTAATAATGAATCATCTATAGGCGGCACAGGCATTTCAATCACCACGTCACCTTCGACATCACCGGTAGTGGTCGATTGACCTAGTTGCATCGTAAACTGGTAAGTTTTGTCGGAATCCAATAGATACTGAGAAATCTTGGTGGCGTGCCCAAGGCAAATAGGTAATACGCCCGATGCTAAGGGGTCTAAACTGCCGGTGTGGCCCGTTTTTTTTGCACCAAACAACCGTTTAACTCGTTGAACTACTTGATTTGACGACAGGTGTAATGGCTTATCTACTATCAGAATACCGCTGATATCTCGGCCTTTCTTTTTTCGATCTGACACGTCTTATTTATTATTCTCTGGCGCTGTAGACCTAAGTAAGGCGTCTATTTTACTGCCTTGCTCAACAGACTCGTCCAGAAAGAAGCGTAATTCTGGCACCATTCTCATACGCATGCGCTTCGACACCAGACCATGTATATAGTTGGCGGCTCTATTGAGCGCGATGATACTGGTTTGTTTGTTTTTATCTTGATCCTGCTGCGTCGTCAGCACGCTGATATAGACCTTTGCCACGGCTAAGTCTTTGGTCACCTCAACCGCGTTGACGGTCGCAAACCCAACTTCAGGATCCTCAACTTCGCGCTGTATTACTTCCGCTAATTCGCGTTGTAATTGGCGCTCAACGCGCTGAAAACGTAAAAACTCTCTAGGCATGAGTCATTAATTATAGTTTGCGTTTAACTTCAATACGTTCGAATACTTCGATCTGGTCACCGGCTTTAACGTCATTGTAGTTTTTAACGCCGATACCACATTCCATACCAGACTTAACCTCTTGAACGTCGTCTTTAAAGCGTCGCAAGGATTCCAGCTGCCCTTCGTAAATAACCACGCTGTCGCGTAACACACGAATTGGTAAGTTTTTCTTCACGTAGCCTTCGGTTACCATACAGCCAGCGATATCGCCGAGTTTTGGTGAACGGAATACGTCACGCACATCCGCGATACCAACGATTTGCTCTTTGATATCCGGCGCTAGCATACCTGATAAGGCATCACGCACATCATCGATAACGTCATAAATGATGCTGTAATAACGCACCGCTACACCACGGTTTTCTATCATTCGTCTAGCGCTGGCATCTGCACGGGTATTGAAGCCAATAATCAACGCATCCGACGCGGACGCCAGGTTAACATCACTTTCGTTGATACCACCAACGCCACTAGAGACGATGGATACTTTGACTTCATCCGTAGAAAGGTTTAACAACGAGTCTTTCAGTGCTTCCAAACTACCGTGTACGTCTGTTTTCAATAACACGTTTAGAATCGAAGTATCACCAACTTCCATTTGAGAGAAGGCTTGCTCGAGTTTTGTCGCTTGTTGCTTGGCTTGCTTAGCCTGTTTTGTCCTGTTTTGACGGAACACGGCAATTTCACGCGCTTTACGCTCACTAGGCGCAGCATACACTTCGACGCCAGACGCTGATGCGCTTGAAAGACCTAGCACTTCAACGGGTACCGCTGGAGTGGCCTCTTTTACTGCTTTACCCTGTTCGTCAAACATCGCTTTAACACGACCATGGGCTTCACCGGCGACGATATAATCACCGATCCGCAAGGTGCCTTTTTGAACTAGAATCGTTCCAACCGGTCCCCGTCCTTTATCTAAACGCGACTCGATAACAACGCCAATAGCTGGTACATCGACTGGAGCCGTTAATTCTAATAATTCTGCTTGTAGTGCTATAGATTCCAGCAACTCATCGACACCATCACCCGTTAAGGCTGAGATATTTATAAATTGAGTATCGCCACCCCAATCTTCTGGTGTCACGTCTAATTGCGCCAGTTCATTCCTCACGCGATCGGGTTGAGCACCATCTTTATCCATCTTGTTGACCGCAACGATCATCGGTACACCTGCTGCACGAGCGTGCTCTACGGCTTCTTTTGTTTGCGGCATCACACCGTCATCAGCGGCAACAACCAAGATGACCAAATCTGTTACTTGTGCACCACGTGCGCGCATCGCAGTAAACGCTGCGTGTCCCGGTGTATCAATAAAGGTCACCATGCTATTACCTTGTTTCACGCGGTAAGCGCCGATATGCTGGGTAATACCACCAGACTCACCCGCTGCTACGCGGCTTTCTCGAATGTAATCGAGCAATGACGTTTTACCGTGATCGACGTGACCCATAATAGTTACAACGGGGCCACGTGGTATTTCAACGCCATCGGTTTGAATAACATCCGCTAACATTTCAGCCTGAATGTCTTCATCGCTACGCAACACCACTTTATGACCCATTTCTTCAACAACAATGGCCGCAGTTTCCTGATCCAGAGGCTGGTTAATAGTAGCCATAGTGCCTAAACCCATTAAGGTTTTAATAACCTCTCCGGCTTTAACCTTCATGCGCTGAGCAAGATCGGAAACAATAATGCTTTCCGGGATTTCTACATTGTAGGTAATCGCTTTAGTCGGTACTGCAAAGCCGTGCTTATTATCAGACTCGAGACGGATATCTCGTGATCGACTAGGGCCTTTTTTCTTACGCCGTCCTTTTTTAGAATCTACGTGTAAGATTCGTCCGCCAGGCTTAGCCGTTGCGCCTTTCTTTTTATCTGGCTTGCGAGCGACTTCTTTACTTGACTTCGCCTGTTTTGCCGCCGCTTCAGCTGCTTTTAGCTTATTTTGCTCGACCGTACTAACAACGGTTTCTATTACTTCTGCTGCTGTCGGCTCGACTTCTTTAGGCTCAGCTGCTTTTAATGCCGCTTTTTCTGCCTCTAACTTTGTAGCCTCTTCAGCTTCGCTGGCTGCTTTAACAGCGTCTAACTTAGCTTGCTTTTCAGCTTCTATTTTATTTTTTTCTTCTAGTTTTTTACTCAGTCTTCCCTGTTCTTTTTCACGTGCCGCACCTTTTTCCTGCACGAGTTTTTCATGTTCTTCACCGGCTCTTTTAGCTTCTGCAAACTCTTCTGCCGTTAAGCCAGACGCAACTTCAGCCGCCGAACGCCCTAAGCTCTTCTTTTTACGGACTTCAATGCTAACGGCCCCACTGGTATTCCTGCCCTGACTCGGTTGCTTGAGTTCAGTCACCGTCATTTTTCGCTTAAGCGTCATCTTCTTTGGCACAGAAATATCCGTCTTAGCCTTGCCGTGGCTTTCTCGAAGGTGCGCTAATAATTTCAACTTATCGGCTTCACTCAGCGTCGAAGAAATACTTTTGCCCTTCACACCTGCGTCTTTAAGTTGCTCTACTAACTTTTCAGCCGTGGTACCCACAACTTTAGCTAACTGTTGAACTGTCGTATCTGCCATACTTCTCTCTCCAGGTGTTTATTGCTTACTCAGCGAACCAAGGTTCACGTGCTGTCATAATCAGCGCAGTAGCACGCTCAAGGTCAATATCAACCAGTTCCATTAATTCGTCTGTAGCGAGGTCAGCCAAATCTTCCCGGGTCACTACGTCCTTACCGGCTAATCCAAACGCTAATTCACGATCCATACCTTCCATATCAATTAAGTCTTGTGCAGGCTCGTGTTCTTCTAACACCTCTTCAGATGCTATCGCCTTAATGAGTAAGGCGTCTTTTGCGCGTTGTTGAATTTCTTCGGCAATATCTTCATCAAATTCGTCAATCGCCACTAACTCTTCCAGCTCAATAAAACCAATCTCTTCTATCGTAGTAAAGCCTTCTTGAACGAGAATCAAAGCGACGTCTTCATCAACATCCAGATCGGTCATCAGCTGTTTTACGTAAGCATCCGCTTCAGTCGTACTTTGCTCGTCCGCTTGCGTTTCGCTCATTACGTTTAACGACCAACCCGTTAACTCGCTGGCTAATCGAACATTCTGTCCACCACGGCCTATCGCTTGCGACAAACTTTCGTCTCTAACCGATACCTCCATGCTGTGGTTATCTTCATCGACAACAATTGATACTACTTCAGCTGGCGACATAGCATTAATGACGAACTGAGCTTCATTTTCGTTCCATAAAATAATGTCTACGCGTTCGCCTGCTAATTCATTAGATACGGCTTGTACACGAGATCCACGCATACCCACACACGCACCGACAGGGTCTAAGCGTTGATCGCGACTTCTTACGGCAATTTTTGCTCGTGAACCTGGGTCACGAGCTGCACCTATAATTTCGATTAAACCATCGCCTACTTCTGGCACTTCCAGATTAAATAGCGCAACTAATAAATCCGCTGAACTGCGAGTGACCGTTAATTGTGGGCCACGCGTCACTTCTTCTACTTCTTTTAGATAGCCACGAATTCTGTCACCTACACGAACGGGCTCTCGGGGAATCATTTCTTCGCGAGGTATGATGGCCTCAGCCGTTCCTTCGAGATCAACGAACACACTGCCGCGTTCGATACGCTTAACGACACCCGTTACTAACTCGCCTACTTTGTCTTTGTAGTGATTGTAAACTTTTCTACGTTCGGCTTCTCTTACCTTTTGCACGATGACCTGTTTTGCAGCTTGCGCGCCAATACGGCCAAAGTCTGCTGACGCGATAGGCTCTTCAATAAAGTCACCGACGACTAATTCAGCGTCTTTTTGTATCGCATCTTCAAGCAAGATTTGCGCGTCAGGCTTTTCCAGGCCGCCTTCAAATTCAGCGTCTGCCTCAACCACTTCCCAACGACGGAAAGACTCGTAATCACCGGTTTTTTGATCGATAGCAACGCGGGCATCAATGTCTTCTCGGTATAACTTCTTTGTCGCCATTGCCAATGCGGCTTCGATGGCTTCAAAAAGAACCTCACGATCAATCTCTTTCTCGTTAGACACCACGTCTACAACCATTAAAATTTCTTTATTAGCCATTTTTAATCCTGAATAATCATTTAATAATTAACAACCAGTTTTGCTTTTTTTATACGAGAAAATGGAATTTCAATTTCTTCGTCATCGACGTGCAAATGAACTATCTCATCTTTTACGTCTAGTATGTTGCCGGTAAATCGACGCTGACCTTCAAGGGTCGACTGACTCAATTCCAGCTTTACAAGTGAACCTTTAAAACGCGCAAAATCCTCTACGCTAAACAATGGACGCTCCATACCTGGCGATGAAACTTCCAGCGTATATTGACCACTAATGGGATCTTCTACGTCTAACACACCACTTATTTGGTGACTCACCTTTGAGCAATCACCCACTAAAATGCCGTTCTCTGAGTCAATATACACGCGTAAAACAGATGACTTACCTTGCCCTGAAAACTCGGCGCCCACGAACTCATAACCTAGCCCTGAGATAGCCGGCCCGATTAGATCTAATATTTTAGCTGGTGCTTGATTCATTTTTAACCATTACATACAAAAAAAGGGCCTACGGCCCATATCAACTTCAATTTTCGCCTTCCACCTCTAAATACGAAAGGTTACTAAATGGCCTAAATAAAAATACCCCTAACGGGGCACCTATTAAAACGTTGGTAGCGGGGGCAGGATTTGAACCTACGACCTTCGGGTTATGAGCCCGACGAGCTACCATGCTGCTCCACCCCGCATCCATTTATCAGGAGGATGTTACTGGAATATCATCCTTTTTACAATCTAAAATACATTTAATTTATTACTTCAGTCGGTTTATTTTTTTAAATAAGGCTCAAGGTTAAGTGCAAACACGCGGCGGCCATTAAAGCCGCTACTACATCATCCAGCATAATGCCGAAACCACCGCTGACATGGCGATCGAGCCAGTTAATAGGCCACGGTTTTAAAATATCGAACAACCTGAAAAAAACAAAACCTAACACTACGCTTTGCCAGGTAAAAGGGGCCCAGTACATCGTTAACAGGTAACCCACTATTTCATCCCAAACGATGCCGCCGTGATCGTGCACGCCGATATCCTCTGCGGCTTTGCCACAGATCCAAACGCCCAGTACTGCAGCCAGTACTAACACGGCTAAATACCAGTTCTCGAAAAATTGAATTAAACAGTAGTACATCGGTACGGCGGCCAAGGTACCCATCGTTCCAGGCGCCTTTTTTGCCAGACCCGAGCCAAAGCCAAACGCGAGCATTTGAACGGGATTCACTAGCAGCTGTTTTAATGAAGGTGTTTTATTCATTGAAGTGTTCGTAACCCTTGTCGAGGAACACCGTGCTGCCGCTCGATTTTTTTATTCTAAGCCCGGGCGCTTTTTCTATAACGCCGATTTTAGTTATTTTATAAGACGCGAGCTCTTGCATTGATTCAATCTTCAATCGCTCAGGAACCGTAAAACACAATTCATAATCGTCACCCGTTGAATAGGGCCACAGATCATCATCCAGCTTCCGCATATGCTCTCGAACAGACGACGTTAAGGGCAAAGCATCGTGTTCAATCGTCGCGCCTACCCCACTCAAGCTAAGGATATGGTTTAAGTCGGCGGACAAGCCGTCCGACACATCAATACACGAAGACGCCACATTCAGCAGAGCCTCGCCCAGCGAAACGCGTGGCGTCGGTGATAAATAGCGAGCAAGGTCTTCGTCGCTTAAATCACTAGCGCCCAAACTTGCCTTCTGCAAACCCAGGCCGGCATTGCCGATATAACCCGAGACGTAGACGCTATCACCCACGTTTGCAGCAGAACGTGTCAAGCGTTGATTTTTCGCCAGCAGCCCCATAATCGTGATCGTCATTGAAAGCGGCCCGCGCGTGGTATCTCCGCCAACCAGTCTTAATGAATGTTTTTCAGCCAAGGCAAAGAAGCCCTTACTAAACGCGGACAACCACGATGTATCTATACCGGGTAATGTGATCGCCAAAGAAACCCAGGCCGGGGTCGCGCCCATCGCAGCCAGGTCACTCAAGTTCACCGCTAAAACTTTATGGCCTAACAGCTTAGGGTCACTATTAGCTAAGAAATGCACTCCTTCAACCAGTGTGTCGGTACTGACGGCCAACTGTTTAGAGCCAGGTATGTCGAGCACCGCGCAATCATCACCAATGCCAACGACTGGGGGAATCCCAACATCAGAGTCGAGCGTAAAATAATCTTGTATTATTGAAAACTCAGAGGCAGGCATAACACCGATATTAACCCGCGTTTTTCTTCACGCTATTTCTAGCCTTTATCTCGACCGCTCTATTTTTTTGTGCCAGTTTATCCATGATGCTATTAACGTAGGCGTGGCTTTTTTCAGAGCCAAAACTTTTCGCTAAATTGACCGATTCATTAATGACGACGCGATAAGGCACGTCGGGTTTAAACAATAATTCATAGGTACCAAGCCGTAAGACGGCTTTTTCAATCGGGTCAATTTTTTCAAAATCACGCGAGGTGAATTCGCCTATTGCCGCGTCCAGCTCACTTAAATTATCAATAGTGCCCCTCAGTAGCAGTTCAAAGTAGGCCTTATGAAATTTAGGGGTATCAATGTCGTTTTCATATTGCTCACAAAGCCCTCTTATACCCTGCTCGGTCACCTGCCATTGATACAGCGCCTGAAGAGCTACTTGTCTAGCACTGCTTTTAGGTGAACTCATTCGGCGTCTATCACCTTAAACAAGTTAACCATTTCAATCGCCGACATGGCCGCTTCAGCACCTTTGTTGCCCGCCTTGGTTCCAGCTCGCTCAATAGCTTGTTCGATAGAATCGACGGTCAACACGCCGAAGGCAACGGGGATATTTGACTGCAGAGATACCGTCGCCAAACCTTTTGTACACTCGCCTGCAACGTGTTCGAAATGCGGCGTTCCACCACGAATAACCGCGCCTAAAGCAATAATGGCGTCGTACTTTCCTTTTGTGGCCAGTCGCTGTGCGGCTAATGGCATTTCGAAAGCACCCGGTACTTTTACAATATCGATATTTTGTATTGTCGCGCCGTGTCTCACCAAGGTGTCAATAGCACCGCCTTCAAGCTGCTCAACAATGAAACTGTTAAAACGAGCGACCAATAGACAGAATCGCGCATCGCGAACCATCATATTACCTTCAATTATTTTTGCGTCTGACATAAAAAAACCTGTGTTAATGTGTATTTTAAAAAGCGTGCCTGAATAAAACTTATTTCATTCAAACGAAACTGGTGCTCTATGGGTATAAAGAGATGCCGCTAGTATATCAGTGTTCAGGCTCGCTAATCCAAAGAGACGTGCTCAACGATTTCTATATCAAAGCCCGCCAGGCCGGTATATTTTATCGGCGTACCCAGCAATTTTAATTTTTTAATACCCAGTTCAGTCAATATTTGGCAACCGACACCTACCGAACGAGAGTCCACTACGGGCTGAGAAACCGGTTGCGCCACACCCTTGTCTTTTAACTCTTGCTCATGGATATACTCGACGATAGACTGATTATCTTCCTGATTGCGAATAAGAACCAACGCACCGCGACCTTCTTCAACGATTTTACGCATCGCATTAGGCAGTGGATAGTATTCAACCCCTTTAGCGTGCAGCAAATCCGCGAGAGTGCTTTTCGCGCTCACCCTAACCATCACCGGTTCTTCGGTATTAACATCACCGTACGTTAACGCCAAATGAAGCTTATTATCCACCTGGTCTTGAAACGCGTGCAATTTGAAATCGCCGAATTCCGTCGGGTAGTTACAACTACTCACCAACTCGATGGTTTTTTCATTCTGAATGCGATAATGGATCAGGTCGGCAATGGTACCAATTTTCAAATCGTGCTTTTCGGCGAACACCACTAAATCGTCACGCCGCGCCATGGTACCGTCGTCGTTTAGAATTTCAACAATCACCGCCGCAGGCTCAGAACCCGCGAGCCTCGCCAAGTCGCAGCCGGCTTCGGTATGCCCCGTACGATTTAATACACCACCTGGTTGCGCCATCAGTGGAAAAATATGCCCTGGTTGAACCACGTCATTGGGGCTGGCGTCGGGCTTAACCGCCGCCAAAATTGTTTTTGCTCTATCGGCCGCCGAAATACCCGTGGTAACACCCTCGGCCGCTTCGATCGACACCGTAAAATTGGTAGAGTACGCCGCCTGATTATCATTCACCATCAAGGGTAAACGCAGTTGTTGGCATCGTTCACGCGTCAGGGTTAAACAAATTAAGCCGCGCCCGTAGCTGGCCATAAAATTGATGTCCTGTGGACGTACGTGCTCGGCGAGCATCAAAAGATCCCCTTCATTCTCACGGTCTTCGTCATCCATAATGATGACGATTTTGCCCTGCTTCAGGTCCTCTATAATTTCTTGCGTACTATTCATATCATGTGATTCAGGCTTTAACGGCGAGTATTGTAGCCGATTCGGTCAATTATCTATTTGTATTATTTAACAAATCCGCTATTTTCGAGCAGTTTCTTATAATCTACGGCTGTTTCACCCTGTGTATTCCCCATCATCAAACGCTCCAAGTATCGCGCTATCACGTCCACTTCAAGGTTCACCCAATCACCCACATGAGTCTTGCCGAGGCTGGTTTTATCTAAGGTATGCGGAACGATATTGACTGAGAACGACGCGTCATCGACCGTATTTACCGTCAAACTAATGCCATCAATGCAAATAGACCCTTTTTGCGCGACATAACGAGCCAGCTCTGCGGGAAGGCTAAACGTAAAACGAACAGAACGCGCGTCTGCTTTTTTTTCTAGCACCTGTCCAACACCATCGACGTGCCCACTCACCAGGTGACCACCTAACCGTGTTTGCGCCTGCAACGCGCATTCAAGATTAACCGCCAAACCCGCTTTTATATGACCCATAGTCGTCGTCGACAGCGTTTCATTAGAAACATCCGCCACAAACTGTCCAGACGTTAACTCAATAGCCGTTAAACACACCCCGTTCACCGCGATGCTATCGCCCAGCTTAGCGTCGCTTAAATCCAATTCATGCGTCGCCACTGTTAAACGAACGTCACCCTGACGTTGCTCGACGCGTTTTATTTCACCTATAGCCTGAATAATTCCGGTAAACATTGATAACCCTCTTCTAACGCCCTAATTTAGTTTTATAGCTCAGTTTTATATCACTGCCTATGGTTTCCATGCTCATCAGATTTAATTGAATTCTATCCGCCAGATGCGTTAAGTCGGGCATTGCAAATGCAGCGCGAGCACCTGAACCGAGCACGCTCGGTGCGATATAAACAATCAATTCATCGATCATCCCAGTATTTATACAAGCGCCATTTAACACGGCACCCGCTTCTATCAACACGCTATTAATCGCTTGCGCAGACAGCCACTTTTGCACCTCGCGTAAATCTACGTGACCCTTCTTATCTGCAGGTAGTACGTCAACGCGGCAACCCGCTTTTCTTAGCGCCTTCGCTCTATTGCTATCGGTACTGCAGGTTAATAGGGTCGTGTTCACTTCCCCACTCAATATGGCCGCATCCAGTGGGGTTTTTAATTTTGAGTCAACGACGATGATACGCGGCTGGGTGACCAGACTTTCGTCCAGCCCGTCTCTCGCCGTTAATTGCGGGTTATCGGCCAAAATGGTTCCGACGCCGGTTAATATGGCGTCACTTTGCGCGCGTAAAAGGTGTACGTCCTGTCTCGCCAAAGACCCTGTTATCCATTTACTTTCACCAGAGGCCATCGCCGTTTTACCATCTAAACTCATCGCCACTTTACTGATGATATGCGGCTTACCATGCTTCATTTTATGGCAGTAATCTTTATTTAAATCCACCGCTTGCTCTTTTAATAAACCAAGTTCTACGGTTATTCCAGCCTCAGTCAACTTTGCTATCCCTTTGCCAGCGACTAGCGGGTTAGGGTCTTGCATGGCGATCACGACGCGAGTTATAGACGCCTTGATTAACGCGTCGGCACAAGGCGGGGTTCGGCCATAATGGCTGCAGGGTTCAAGCGTGACGTACGCGGTGGCGTTGTTTGCAGACACGCCCGCCTGCCTTAGCGCATTGACTTCTGCGTGCGGTTCGCCTGCTTTTTCGTGCCAGCCCTCGCCTACAATTTCACCCGAATGGACAATAACGCAACCGACACAAGGGTTTGGCTTGGAACTGTAGCGACCACGCTTAGCCAGCTCTATTGCGCGAGCCATAAAACGTTTATCGTCAGACGTGAACGTCATAATCAACGCCTATTTCTTGCCCACAACAGCGCTGAGCGTCAGCTGCTCGTTTTTTCCTTCTTTCTCTAAAGCGTCAATGACCTCTCTAAAGGCGTTTATATCTTCAAAGCTTTTATACACAGAGGCAAAACGAACGTAGGCGACGTGATCCAGGTTTTGCAACTCGTCCATCACCAGCTCACCGATTTTTAACGACGGCACTTCGCGCTCGCCTAAGGAAATCAGGCGTTTTTTAATACGGCTTATCGTTGCCTCAATCGCTTCGCTATCGACCGGCCTTTTTTCCAGCGCGCGCAGCACGCCTGCGCTTAGCTTTTCTTCCCAAAAAGGCTCTCGAACGCCATCACTCTTAACAACTCTTGGCAGGTTAAGCTCGGCGGTTTCAAAGGTCGTGAAACGCTCTTTACACTTCACGCACTCGCGCCGCCTACGCACGCTATCGCCTTCGCCAGCAAGTCGCGAATCTATTACCCGCGTATCGTTATCGCCACAAAAAGGACATTGCATAAAGTTATTTAAGCTCCGTTAGGCGTAAACAGGTAGTCGTTTACAAATAGCCAAAACGTTTTCTTTCACGGCCTGCTGTACACTTTCATTATCAACGTCATCCAGAATATCGCACATCCAGCCCGCTAAATCTTTGCTGTCTTGCTCGTTAAAGCCACGCGTTGTAATCGCGGGTGCGCCCAATCTGATTCCACTGGTGACAAACGGTGATTGCGGATCATTCGGCACCGAATTTTTATTCGTAGTGATATTGGCTTGTTCCAACGCAGCCTCCGCCACTTTACCGGTTAAACCTTTATCCACCAAATCAACTAAAAAAAGGTGATTATCTGTACCGCCAGAAACGATGTTATAGCCACGCTCAATAAATAAATTAGCCATCGCGCTGGCATTTACCTTTACCTGTTTTTGATACGTTTTAAATTCTGGCGACAAGGCCTCTTTAAACGCCACCGCTTTCGCCGCAATAACGTGCATTAATGGGCCGCCCTGAGTACCTGGAAAAACCATCGAGTTTAATTTTTTCTCAATCACAGGGTTGGCTTTAGCCAAAATAATACCGCCACGTGGGCCGCGTAATGTTTTGTGTGTTGTTGACGTTGTGACGTCGGCAATATTAACCGGACTTGGATATTCACCCGCCGCTACCAAACCAGCTACGTGGGCCATATCGACAAACAGATAAGCGCCAACAGAATCCGCGATATCACGGAATTTTTGCCAATCCATGACGCGCGAATAGGCAGAAAAACCAGCGACGATCATTTTCGGCTTGTGCTCGTTGGCGAGCGCCTGAATTTCGTCGTAATCAACTTCACCAGTCACATCACTCAAGCCGTACTGAATCGCATTAAACAATTTACCTGAAAAATTAACTTTAGCACCGTGTGTTAAATGTCCACCGTGCGCCAAACTCATGCCTAAAATAGTATCGCCCGCTTGTAATAAGGCAAAATAAACCGCTGCATTAGCTTGTGAACCGGAGTGAGGCTGTACGTTTGCGTAATCGGCACCAAATAGTTCTTTAACGCGATCAATGGCTAATTGCTCAGCGATATCAACATATTCACAACCACCATAATAACGTTTACCAGGGTAACCTTCGGCGTACTTATTGGTTAGCATCGAACCCTGAGCCTGCATGACACGCGGGCTAGCGTAGTTCTCAGAGGCAATCAGTTCAATATGATCTTCCTGGCGTTGCTCTTCTTTTTGAATAGATGCCCAAAGTTCATCGTCAAACCCTTCAATCGTCATGCTCTTGTTGTACATTTAGTCGCCTCGTTCTGTTGCAAAGTTGCCAGTTGAAAAAGTGCGATTTTACATGATATTGTGCTTATTAGGCTATATTTACCCTCTAAAGCACTAGAAAAACAACATTTAACGCGCGCAAAACGAATGAGCAGCTATCAAATCAGCGGCCGTTTTTTGCTGACCAAACCGCGCTGAACCGTGAGCTCCAGCAGCCTAACGTCTCCATCGTGGATATATTATTTTATTATGTTGTAATTAGTGTTATTCTCGACTGTGCGTGGTAAGAAGCAACACCATGTTCTGTATATATATCGGTAAATTAACCAGATTTATAATATAGGAGATTGATATGCGCATTCTCAGACACTACTTCATTAGCGATAGTCTCGACGACCTTGAGGTCTTCGAGCAACGGCTTGAAAGCTATGGTATTAACACCTCACAAACTCACGTCCTTAGCCTGCACGACAAAGATGTGGCAGAGCACGAGCACCTGAACTACGTCCAATCATTTATGAAAAAAGACATAGTCCGCTCATCTGAAATCGGCCTTTTAATCGGGATTGGTTTGGCCATCTTCCTACTCAGCGTCGCTCATTTTGCCGACTGGACAGAAACGGCCGCTGGCTGGGTTCCTTTTATCTTTCTGTCGGCGATACTCATTGGTTTTTGCACCTGGGAAGGAGGGTTAATGGGTATTCAGAAACCTAACCATCACTTCGAACGATTTACTGAAGCGTTGAAAAATGACAAGCATATCTTCTTCGTTGACCTGGAACCTAGTCAAGAAGAGGCTCTAGATAAAGTGCTTCCATCACACCCGCAAATCGAATTGGCCGGAACGGAGACGGGAACGCCACGCTGGTTGTTAATGTTTCAAAATAAGGTGCCGCGCTTCTTTAGAGAAACTTTCCCATAACCAACAGCTGCCTGGATATTCTAGCTTCACGACCCATGGCCTGCTGTAGAGTCATTTCAAAAAGTTAAATCCATTAAAAAAACCCGATAGTTCGATATCGGGTTTTTCACTTTGTACAAAATAATTATTGCGCCATCAATCGTGTTTCGCGACCCCTTCCATCTGCATAACTCCAGTGCCTCCATCCAGATATACTGCCCGAGTATCCTTGGTATAATTCGCTTCAAATGACATCAGCCCAATCAATACCAGCAAACACCCCATCGGTATTAAAATCGCACAGGCCATCGCCAGTCTCTCGTAAAACATATGCATAAATACAGCGATAATAAAGCCCGCCTTTAAAAACATAAAAAACAGTATTAATGTCCAACGCAGGTAACCCTGAAGCTGCATATAGTCCACCATATACGACAACGCACTTAGAACAAACAATAACCCCCATACCCAGAAGTAAATCGCAATCGGGTGTTGTTGCTCCCCTTCCTCAGTAATAACGTCACTCATAAATACCCCCTACCAAAGATAAAAGAATGCAAAGATAAATACCCAGACCAGATCGACGAAATGCCAGTAAAGACCGACAATTTCAACGATCTCGTAACCACCTCGACGGCCGGTAAAAAAGCCCGGTCGCATATTTTCAAGATCACCGGTCCATACTTTTCTGGCTACCATAAGCAGTAAAATCACACCAACAGATACGTGAAAACCGTGGAAACCCGTAATCATGAAAAATGTCGCGCCGAACTGGGGCGCACCCATTGGGTTACCCCAGGGACGAACTCCTTCCTCAACGATCAATTTGGTCCATTCGAATACCTGCATACCGACAAATGAAGCGCCGAAAAAAGCAGTCGCGAGTATTAGAAAAGTGGTTATTTTGCGCTTTTTTTCGTAACCGAACTTCACCGCCATAGCCATGGTACCGCTGCTGCTAATGAGAATGAACGTCATAATAGCGATTAGGATCAGTGGAATATGATTACCAAAGACAGTCAAGGCAAATACTTCGCTCGAATTCGGCCAGGGTACGGTGGTCGATGTGCGCACCGTCATATAGCTGGTTAGAAAAATTGCAAATATAAACGTGTCGCTGAGCAGAAATATCCACATCATGGCTTTGCCCCAGGGAACGCGCTTGAAGGCTTGCTGGTCTGAAGACCAATCCGTAACAACCCCCGGCAAACCCTCTACAACTTTAACAGGACGCCCCGTTTCATCTACCGCTGCTCCATACGACATATTTTATCCTTATAGTCTAAGTTGATAGTAGCAAGCCAAACAAAATGATCCATATCAGTAATAAATAATGCCAGTAAACCGCGCAAAGCTCTATGCTTAAGCACACACGGCTTAGCTCGACACCGCTCAATAGTTTTAATGTTGTTATGCACCACACCACTAAACCACCGAACAAATGTAGCGCGTGCAATCCGGTAATGAGGTAAAAGAAGGCGTTGGCTGGATTAGAATAGACAAAGTGACCCAATGAGTTTAGTTGTTGCCACGCCATCCATTGACCGGCCATAAAAACAAACGCGAAAAAACCGCCTGCGAGCAAGCCATACCGTGCCGCTATAATTCTCCCGCGTTCAGCCGATACTCGAGCCCACTGCAGGGCCACGCTGCTGAGAACCAGTGCGCCGGTATTCAACCACAATGAATCCGGGTCCGTTAGCGGCCGCCAATCACCCAGTTCCATACGCATCATATAAGCACTGATAAATAAGGAAAATAAGGACGTGACCACGGCGAGAAAAACGAATAAGCCGAGCTTTCTCTCAGGTTTATGAAACGAACGACCGCTATAACCTTCCATCGCGGGATCAAGTTCGTTTGCTAACCACGGTTGAGTATCAGCCGTTTGCTTTAAAAGCCACCAGGCGACCACGATCATCAATACGGCCATAAAAAGTAACGCAATCGTCACGAACCCATTCCTCTGTTATTCATTTTATTGTTATTAATCACATTAGGCATCATCAACACTCCGCGTTACTTGAGACGGCGCTACATTTTGAGGTATGAAATCACGTTCTGAACCCGGTACGCTGTAATCGTATGCCCAACGATAAACCAGCGGCAGCTGTTCACCAAAGTTACCGTGTTTAGGTGGCGTATCTGCCGTTTGCCACTCTAGAGTCGTCGCTTCCCAGGGGTTGCTTCCAGCTTCTTTACCGCGGTAATAACTGATAAACAAATTATAGATGAACACCAGCTGCACAACGCCCACGATGATCGCCGCGATAGAAATAAATTCGTTAAGACTCACGGCAGATGGCGGAATAAAATCGGTGCCTTCTATAGCGTAATAGCGACGAGGCACACCCAAAAACCCAAGGTAATGCATCGGGTAGTAAATGGCGTAGGTACCTAAGAATGTAACCCAAAAGTGAAATTTACCCAGCGTATCATCCAACATGCGCCCGGTAATCTTTGGGTACCAGTGATAAATAGCGCCAAATACCACCAACACGGGCGATACCGCCATCACCATATGGAAATGAGCGACCACAAACATGGTGTCAGATAACGGTAAATCGATGGTTACATTGCCTAGAAATAGGCCGGTCAAACCACCATTAACGAAGGTAAAGATAAAACCAATAGCAAACAGCATGGGCACATTCAGACGAATATTGCCCCGCCACAGGGTTAACACCCAGTTATAGACTTTGATCGCCGTGGGTACGGCAATAATCAGCGTGGTGGTGGCGAAAAAGAAACCAAAGTAAGGGTTCATGCCGCTGACGTACATATGGTGCGCCCAAACGACAAAGCTGAGCGCGCCAATTATAATAATCGCCCAGACCATCATGCGGTAACCGAAAATATTTTTACGCGCGTGCACCGAGAGTAAATCAGACACGATACCGAAAGCGGGTAAGGCGACGATGTAAACCTCGGGGTGTCCGAAAAACCAGAACAAGTGTTGGAACAAGATGGGGCTGCCCCCTGTGTAGTCAAGCTGTTCACCCATTGAAATAATCGCCGGCATGAAAAAACTCGTGCCAATCAGCTTGTCTAGTAACATCATAATCGCGCTGACCAACAGCGCGGGGAAAGCCAGTAGCGCGAGTATGGTGGCCATAAAAATACCCCAAATCGTCAAGGGCATCCGCATTAATGTCATGCCGCGGGTGCGCGCTTGTAAAATCGTCACCACGTAATTCAGCCCGCCCATGGTAAAACCAACGATAAACAGCGCCAACGAGATCAACATTAAAATAATACCCCCATCAGAACCCGGCGTGCCTTGTAGAATCGCCTGCGGTGGGTACAGGGTCCATCCAGCGCCGCTTGCACCACCTGGCACAAAGAAACTCGCTACCAAAATTAGCACGGCGATAAAATAAATCCAGAAACTGAGCATATTGGCGAAGGGAAATACCATATCGCGGGCACCCACCATCAGCGGTATTAAGTAGTTACCAAAACCACCTAGAAAAAGTGCGGTCAGCAAGTAAACGACCATAATCATGCCGTGCATGGTGACTAACTGGATGTAGGCCGATGGGTCAATAAAGTCAAACGCTCCCGGCCAGCCCAGCTGAACCCGCATCAACAGGGACATGACCAACGCGACCATACCAATTGCAATCGCAGTGCAGGCGTATTGGATAGCGATGATCTTAGCGTCCTGGGAGAATACGTACTTACCAAGCCAGGTTTTAGGGTGATACAGCTCCATCTCAGGAATTTCGCCGGGTGCGACATGCTCATCCGCATCGTGAGTAACAATGGCCATCAGATAATCCCCTTTACTATATGTTTATTTGCAACTTTCATTAGTTAGTACCTTCGCCCAAGCCCTCTTTGGCAAAGGCTATGAGCGCTTTCATCTCAGCATCGGTGAAACTGGCCGGTGGCATTATCGCTGGATACCCCGCCACAACTTTGGCGTTCGGATCAACAATAGATTCTATAAAGTACGCGTCATCAACCACGGCCGTCGTTCCATCTGCCATGGTTTCCGTTTTACCGTACAGGCCCAACCAGCCAGGGCCAATGCTGGCGCTCCCATCAACGCTGTGGCAGGCAACGCAACCGCGCGACTGCGCTAATTGTCTACCCTGTTCGACCAGGCTCACGCCCACTGCGGACGCCGGACCCGTGCCCGAGACGGTTTGTGCGTAAGTGGGGTATGTTTTTAGCCAGGCTTTGTAGTCGGCCTCTTCGTCCACGATAACGTGGCTGCGCATGTTGTAGTGACCAATGCCGCATAATTCTTCGCACAACACGTCATAGCTGCCCAACACAGTAGGCGTAAACCATAAGTAAGTGACGATTCCCGGCACCAAATCCATTTTGACTCGAAATTGCGCCACCGCGAAGTCGTGTAACACGTCCTGAGAGCGCAATAACATTTTGACTGGTCGACCGATGGGCAAATGCACGTCATTAGCCACGACGATTATATCGTCTTGTCCATTGGGGTCGTTCGGGTTCATGCCTAAGGGGTTTTCGGCCGTGGTGTGGCGTGTATCGACGGTGCCTAACATGCCGTCATCGCCGGGAAAACGGTAACTCCATTGCCACTGCTTACCGATAACTTCCATTACATCGGCGTCTTCAGGGGGATTAACGAAGTCGGCCCAAACGTACAGGCCAGGTGCCAACATGGCCGCCACTCCAAGAGCCGTTAGTCCGGTCAACCAAATTTCGAGTTTTTTGTTTTCTGGCTCGTAATCTGCTCGGGAACCCTTTTTCTGGCGAAACTTTATCACGCAAAAAGCCATGAACAGATTAACGGCTACAAACACCGAACCTGTAATCCAGAAAGTAAGATTGATGGTGTCGTCTATGGTGCTCCAGTTAGAAGCTAGAGGAGTTAAATACCAGGGACTGAGAAAATGAAAGACAACCGAACCTATGACCAATAAGATCAACACTATTGCGAATACCATAATCCTCTACAGCTCCTTCTCCAATTTTTACAACGGATTCAAAGATATACAAAAGTCTAGACGGCTCGACTGCGTATGATGGTATATGAAAATTTTGTTTGAGAGCAAGGTTTTTTTTCAGTCCGATAAAATTTATCGAACACGCCGCGGCCTTTAGCAAGCTAAATGGACATCATAAAAAACAACACAATGCTTGATGCTTAAACGCCTCGCGATTGAATTCAACTTTAATCGTTAGCGCGTTATTTTTTTGTCTTATTTTTTATTCTGCGCGCGGTCCGTAGGGTAAATGTCGGCCCCATGCGCCAGAAAATTAACTGCGCGAGTATCAGCAGCGCGATAAAAAAAGGTATATAGCCGTAGCCAACACCGCCTACGTGAAAATAAAACACCGCTCGGTAGGTTTCTTCCTTCTCAGGGTGCGTCGCAGTAACAACACCGATATAGCCCCCCGCCTGTTTAAAATCATAATTAGCCTTCAGAGCACCATCGGCGTGTATTGTCGCTGGTAAATAAAAAATCGTTTGTTGTTCAATATTTTCAAAGGCGGCGACGTCGTCCCACTGAGCGAATTTTCCAATCTCGTTTACATCTTTGACGATACGAAAATCGACCAGCATTTCCTTTAGATAGTCGTGTTGATAATCGATAACAAATATACTGTTCGCCACCATGGGAATGTCCTCGCAGAACTCCTGCGAACCATCGTCGGTTTGCTGATAACCGATAAAGTGCGCCTGCAAAAAGCCGATAGTAATAACGCATTTATCGTCTTCCATGCCAACACCACCGTGCGCCATAGCAGAGGGTGTCCAAGCCAACGAACAACTGAGTATTAGTATGAATTGTCTAAAGCCCATCGGTTTACCCAGTCAGCCTCTAAAGATCGTCTATTAAATCAAGCCAAGACTTACCTTACCACCCTAGTAACAACAATCGCCAGTTCGGTTGGCGTCCTCGCTGGTTTACCAACAACGCTAATTACAGTAACCTAGGCACTGTCTTGATAGCGGCAACGGTTGTTTATGATGCATTTAAAACACGGAGTTACCTTTAGTTTAATCCGCCAACGCCTAGCGCAGGCAATCGGCGTATTTTGTGGTGCAGGCGCTGCGCTACTATGGAGCTTTGCCATGTGGGGGCCAACCGATGTTCTCAGCTTATCCAGCACCAGTTTTTTTGGCGCCTTAATACTCACTATTTTTGCCCTTGTTGCCATTATTGCCGCCCTGCATGCGCACGGTCGCGTCATGCTGTTGATGTTTTTAGTGTCTTTTTGCCCGGTTGGTTTTTTTATGCTGACCGAAGCCCATTGGCTGAGCTTAGCTGGAGTGTTTAACCTGGGCTTTCTTGTTGCCGGCCTACTGCTATTAGTAAGCCAGCCGTCACCCAAGCAACAACAAAACGACACCGAAACCGCCAACTAAAACAACACATCATGTAAACGCTATTCGTAACAACGGCGTTACCGCATATAATCACGTTTAAATTATTAGTAAATTTCATGTAGGAAAAAACACACTATGGCCCAATACATTTACACCATGAACCGCGTTAGCAAAGTTGTACCGCCTAAACGCCAAATTTTAACCGACATTTCTTTATCATTTTTCCCCGGCGCAAAAATTGGCGTACTGGGTTTAAACGGTTCAGGTAAGTCCACCTTACTTAAAATAATGGCCGGACTAGATACTAATATTGAGGGCGAAGCACGGCCACAAGCCGGCATTAAAATTGGCTACTTGTCGCAAGAACCGCAATTAGACGAAAGTAAAGATGTGCGCGGTAATATCGAAGACGCGCTGGGTGACTTAACCTCAGCACAAGCCGAACTAGACGCCGTATACGCCGCTTACGCAGAACCCGATGCCGACTTTGACGCCCTCGCCGCCAAGCAAGCCGAGTTAGAAAATATTATACAAGCCGGTGATGGCCATGACACAGAACGCACCATGGAAATTGCTGCCGACGCGCTACGCTTACCACCTTGGGATGCCGACGTAAGCAAACTATCTGGGGGTGAAAAACGCCGCGTTGCGCTGTGTAAATTACTGCTATCAAAACCCGATATGCTGTTACTCGATGAACCCACCAACCATTTGGACGCCGAATCCGTCGCGTGGTTAGAACGCTTTTTGCACGACTTTACCGGCACCGTGGTCGCCGTCACCCATGATCGGTACTTTTTAGATAATGTTGCCGGTTGGATTTTAGAACTGGATCGCGGACGTGGTATTCCGTGGGAAGGCAATTACTCATCATGGCTAGAACAAAAAGACGCACGTTTAGAGTTAGAACAAAAAGCCGAAGCCTCGCAAAAACGTTCGATTAAAAAAGAACTGGAGTGGGTACGCTCAAACCCGAAAGGCCGCCACGCCAAAAGCAAAGCACGGATGGCACGGTTTGATGACTTACAATCCAAAGAATTCCAAAAACGCAGCGAAACACAAGAAATCTACATTCCACCCGGCCCCCGCTTGGGCGACTCGGTTATTGAGGCCGTTAACGTCAGCAAGTCCTTTGGTGATCGTGTGTTGTTTGACAACCTAAACTTCAAACTGCCGCAAGGCGGCATCGTCGGCATTATCGGTGCCAACGGCGCGGGTAAGTCTACCCTGTTTAAAATGATGGGCGGACTAGAAGAAACCGGTGGCGGTGAGATTAAAATAGGCGAAACCGTTAAGCTCGCCTACGTCGACCAATCACGCGATGGCCTAGATGACAACAAAACCGTGTTTGAGGAAATTTCAGAAGGCAACGATGTAATTACCGTCGGCACCTACGAAACCCCTTCACGCGCCTACGTCGGCCGTTTTAACTTTAAAGGCTCAGACCAACAAAAACGCATGGGCGACCTATCCGGTGGTGAGCGTAACCGTGTGCATTTAGCCAAAGTGCTTAAAGAAGGCGGCAATGTGCTATTACTCGATGAGCCAACCAACGATTTGGATATTGAAACCCTACGCGCCTTAGAAGAAGCCCTACTCAGCTTTCCCGGTTGCGCCGTCGTCATCTCGCATGACCGTTGGTTCTTAGACAGAATCGCCACCCACATGCTCGCCTTTGAAGGTGACAGTAATGTGGTATGGTTTGAAGGTAACTATGAAGATTATGAAGTTGATTTAAAACGCAGGTTGGGCGCAGAAGCGGATCAGCCAAGGCGGATTAAGTATAAGAAGTTAAAGGGATAAATCAATTCATGGGGTTATACTAAATGCAAGTTAGCTGACCCCATGATTTTAAAAGACGTAATAGAACAAAACTCACTAATCAATATCATCCTTACCTATCAAACGACTTAAAGGACTCTTAACACCATCAGCACCTTGCTTAAGCACATGTGTATAAATTTCAGTCGTCTTTACATCACTATGCCCTAGCTGCTGTTGCACCGTTCTAATATCAGCGCCATTTTGTAAAAGGTGTGTTGCAAAAGAATGCCTCAACGTATGAGAGCTGACTTGTTTCCTAATACTAGTCTTTAAAGCAGCTCGTTTAAGAGCCTTATTAATACCGGTTTCATCTATGTGATGACGACGAACCAAGCCACTGCTCGGATCAACACTTAACTTTACAGATGGAAATAAATATTGCCAGCCAAGTGATTTATTAGCATTTTTATATTTTCGATCTAGCGCATCAGGCAACCACACCCCACTGTATGACTCATTTTGCAAGTCTTCTTCTAAGTAGTCCTCAACTTTTTGAATTTGACGCTTAATCCCATGAGCCAGTTCAACCGCTAAAGTCGACAGCCGATGCTTAGCTCCTTTGCCATTCCAAACACGAACTTGCTTTAAATCTAAATCAACATCATTAACTCTCAAACGCACACATTCCATTAACCGCAAACCAGAACCATATAACAGGCCTACCGGTAATTTATAAACTGAATCAAGATTATGCAATAGGTTCATAACCTCACCTTCAGTTAACACAGTTGGCAGCCTTGGTTGTCTTTTTACTCGATTAAACTCAGATAAGTTACCCAAGGGCTGTTCAAAAAACTTGTTGTACAAAAATGCCAAGGCATTCAACGCTATTTTTTGCGTGCTGCTAGAAACCTTACGCTTGACTGAAAGATACGTTAAAAAATCTTCAACGTGCTTTGCATGTAACTCCTTTGGGTGAGCTTTCTTATGATAAAGAATATAACTTCGAATCCAGTATAAGTAACTTTTAATGGTACGTTTACTATAACGACGTACCGTCATATACTCTTCCACAGAAGATAAAAAAGGTGATTTAGACATTGAATATCCTTTTCGAGTCTATAAATTTATAAAATAACTAGGATGGAATCCTAGTTAACAATGAAAACCAAGTCAATAGACTTTTTATTTATTGAAAATACAATGAGTTACATGAGAACCACAAACAAGGAAGTTATAAAACAGGGATTCCTTATAATATTGATATATAGGACAGCGTCCTGTATATCAGGCTGTTAGGCGAGAATATAGTGAGAAGTTACCTTTGAGTGAAAAAATTAAAACTACTGTAGGAGATGCGGTAACAGGTGCCATCCTCGGTGGACTTGCATCTTTCTTCATTCCTTTCCTTGGCCCAATAAAAGGAGCAATGATAGGTGCGCTGGGTTTAACTATTTTGGGAGTGATTCGAAGGACTGGAAAATGAAAGAACTGTTTTTGTTTCAGACAGGCTCTACATTGATCATTTATCTTCTATTCTTTCTTATACCTTGGCTTAAATCATGGCGTAAAAAGGAATCAGGCAAGGCATATTTTATTGGGCTATTGTTTGCGACTCTGTTGTATTACGGAACACCAGTATGGTTGTGGCTATATGGATGGAGAACGACATTATTGTTAATAATATCGTGCATTGGTACGGTTTTCGTTATTGCAGTAATAATTGGCATAATTTTTTCCGTCGAAGAGACCTTTGTTATAGGTATTTTTCTCCAAGTACCAATTCGAGTTATCGCTGGTGGTTGGCTAGCAAATAATCATGTGCGTTTGCGATCTAAAATAATCGCCTAACAAGGCCAATTAACATGGACATTTTACTACGCTGCGCTCCGCAAAATTCCAGTTATTGGCGACGTTATACATAGAAGAAAAATATACTTATGACTGAAGAATTAGAAGTTACACAGGAACTATTTAATAAAGTAGTGAACCTTACAGGAGAACTACAACCTCTATCGCAAGGAGCTTTTGGTTTTTTTACTACCAAGACACGACATGCAGTGTCATACCAAGATTTAGAAGTTCGTAAAAAGGTACAAGGTGAACTTGACCATGCCGTTGCTCTCTTAGCTATTGCTCATGTTATGACAATTTTTGAAGATAGTTTCTCAATTGAATATTGGGAAGAAATAATCAACGATACTGAATTATTTGGTAAATTAAAGGCATATAAACATATTAGAAACTCTACAGTAAATGGATTTACAGGCTACCGTTCTATTGGCGACGATGAATACAATTATTTTAATCAGGTAATGAATTCTAATAGCCCTCTGAAAGGGGTTGAAATATTTGATGACAAAAATATATTTCTCACTGAAGGGGCAGGCAATTTCGCACATTCGTTTATAACAGACTTAATGAATAGAATTATTGTAGAGCTACATAAAAGACGCGTTTAATGACTATTGATACTAATGAAAAAACATTTTTTGGGTTTTGGCCTGCAGATGATAATTACTGTGGTGTTGAGTCATTAACTCTTGATGCTAATAGGCACTCTGATGAAGCTAGCCAAAGAGAATTAAGAGATACTCTTTTAGATTATGAATCTGATGACTGGCATATTATTGTGAGTAAAGACTATATGTGCCTTTTACACTTGAAGGCTCTTGAAGAACCTTTAAATAACGAACGAGAGCATAATAGAACTTGTGAAATGTATGAACTATCTCTTGGTGTCACTAAACAAATAAAGTATCAATATGTCGAAGCTTTAAACGCACTCTATTTTTTAGTTTTTTCTTCGTGTTTTACCGGACGTAATAATTATTTTCTTCATGATTTTTCAGAAGTTACGATGTGGGAATGCTTAAGGATTATGTACTCATCGAGGGATATTCCTTTAAGACGTATTAAATTTGGGAGAGGCACTAAAAAAGAAATGAGTAGGACCGCTCTATGCATTGAAGAACAACATAGTGGATTCATGAAAATAGAACATAATATATTTAAGGATACTATTCATTATTGGAATATGGTTTTTCAACAAGATTTAGTTTCATTGGCCTCTGTTGGGACAAAAATCATTTCTGAGCATAGACTTGAAAGCTATAATTTATCAGTTGTTTTGGCTTGGTTTGAGATTGAAAATTGGATTATGAGCTTCACAAGAACTTTGGGAATACAAACATCTCGAATAAAAACTAATGGAGATTCTTACTATTTTGGAATTAAAGATATTATTGATAGCTTTCCAATAGGATCAACAATATCGAACCTAGCCTCAGAATTACATGACGTTCGTGAAATTAGAAATAAGATAGCTCACAATGGATCAATGCCCAGTCACGAAGAATCGACAAGAGCCATCAAAATGTTTTTGCGGATGTTTAATATAAGGTCTGGGTTAAATTTATCTGTTGACTTGCATAAAGCACCATCTGGTGGAATGTGAAGTAGTGTTGATAATGTACACGCGAATAACTCACAATATAAAAAATGTATAACAATCAACTGCAACGGTTCAAACTCCGCTCCGTTTGACCGCTGAGTTGGGCGTTATACACACGGAAGAATATAAATTGAGTGATATTAAATCTTTACCACAAGACAAAATAGATGAGGCACTTATGCTTTTATCTAAAAAGTATCGCAGTCTAGATCTTACACCTGGGATAACGAGAAAAGTTTTAAGTGAGTGTATTTCCTCACTTGGAGGCTTATTCGCACAAGCAACAGCAGAAGGAGATAAAAGAGAATGGTGGTTTTTTAGAGTTAGAACTAAAAGTAGTTTTTCCCATGAAGAAGACATGCTAGACCCAAAACAATATACATATTTGCCCAAAGAAATGTGTATCAATAAAGGCCGCTGCCACATTCCAGGCTATCCAGTTTTCTATGGGTCTGACTCATATGATTGTGCAATTCAAGAAATGAAGCAACCTGATGAGAATGAATATCTTTTGTCAATTTGGCGTTTACCAGTTTGTAAAAAAATTAGGCTAAATTTTTTGTGTGGTAGCAATATAAAGGGGGATAGGCTCATTAAAAATAAAATGATGATTTTACGCGATGCATGTTTACAACATAAGCTAACTGACTCGTTAAACTCAGGAAGAATAATTTCCCACATTGTTGCATGGAGTGATTTATTTATGTCCCCCGATCATTCGATTTCTTCTTCAATAGCTCATCAAGTTTTATATGGAGACTTTGCAAAAGGTAAAGATTTAATAGCATATGGAAGCGCCTTGAATGGTGGGTATGTAAATTTTGCTCTACCAACCAATCTAGCTGATGAATTAGAGATATATAAAATATTTAAGATAAAGCACTCTCATGAAAAAAATGAAACAACATGGTTAGAGTCAGCTGATATGATTCTTAATTCTGGCTGGAAGAAGGCAGAGCCTAATGACCTTCCTCATATGGACCCTTTAATTCCCACAGGTTATCAAGCTATTGGTCCTCAGAATGTATAACAAAGTGCTTCCAGTCGGACGCTCCGCTCGTACCTCGCTTCACGCCGCTGAAGCGCGACGTTATATGTCTATTCGTTTAAGCGTTTAAAGGTTATTACATGGTTAAACGAGTCACCATTCCCGCCAGCATGTATTTCGTACTTCTCACCGTCACAATTAACACCCTCGGCGTATGTGCCGTCAACTAAAGTAATATCTAGCATATTCCCATTCTCTAAATAATCTTGCATTGTTTCTTCGTTGTTAAAATGCGCTTCTTCTGTTTTCCAGTAAATTGGCTCCATATCTATCATCCTCAGTTAAATTCATATAACAAAACGCTCATGCCGCCAAAAAACGGCTCGGACTTGCCACAAAGTGCGTGGCAACCCGCATAGCTCACCGTTATATGCTCTTAATAAATACGTTTTAGGGCAAGACATTTTTTACTGAGTGTTTTGCGCTAAACATGGTTTAGTGCAGCACTAATAAGCATTGCCTCTTTTACCTTTTTCAAAGGTGGCAACGCTATTAGTTTGTTCAGGCAGTTGTGAGTAGCGTAAAAAGTCACGGCTATTTTTTATTTTACGGGTAACTTAAGTTCGTGCAGAGCTTGGTTCAACCAGTGTTGCATATAACAAGTTGCTCAAACGGAAAAATAACAGTTGGCTATCGCTTCGCGATTATAGCCAACCATTATTTTCCGCTTAGCAAAGCGTTAGGCTTACATAAATCATAAACAAACGAGGAAAACTGAATATGTTATCAAAAATAATAATGACTGTGGTCGTAGCAGTAGTCATGTCGGGTTGCTCAACCTATTCAGCTAATCGCTACTCAATATCAGTAGATAAGATATTTGGGGTCAGAGTAAAAACTCTTAGGTCAAAGAGAAAATGTCTTAAGATAGTTTTTACTCTGACCCCAAATACTCTGGACGCTCCGCATAAGCCGCGCATCGCCTCTTAATTCAAACGTTAGCAGTCAAAAGCAAAAACTTGCACGTTGAGTAATTTAGGTATATATTTTACTCATGTATGATTTTGAATTCGACAACAATAAAAGCACTTCTAATTTAGAAAAGCATGGTATTGACTTTGCTTCAGCTCAAGAGCTTTGGTTAGACGCTGGCCTTGTTGAGGTACAAACAAAATCAGAAGATGAACCACGTTTCGTAGTAATAGCCAAAATTGCTAATAAATACTGGTCCGCTGTAATAACTCATCGTGGTAGCACTATCAGAATAATCTCAGTTAGGCGCTCCCGCAAAGCAGAGGTGGAAATTTATGAAAGCTAAGAACTTTGATACAAAATTTGATGATAACAAACAAGACATCATTGATGATCTTGACTTATCTACTATCAAACGACCAAATCAAAAACAAAAACGGATCAATGTTGATTTTCCTTCTTGGGTAATTGATTCGCTAGATAGAGAAGCAAGTCGAGTTGGTGTAACTCGTCAATCTATAATCAAGCTTTGGCTAGTTGAGCGTCTTGAAGAAAAAGCTGCTAACAAGTAGCTCAACCCGACCATTTATACGCCGTTTAGATATTTGGGGTCAGAGAAAAAACTCCTCTAAACCATTAAGCACCAGAGGTAACTATGCTACTGGACTGGTTTTGCTGCCTACCCGTGAACTGGCCAAGCAAATTGCTAACAGTATTTCATCTTATGCGCTCTACATACTCGTTACCTCAGCCGTTGCACCTCATCAGGTATTGTGGCTCTGCCTCACATCATTAGCGAGCCAAGATTTAATGAGGGATTGGTAAGGCATATCACGTTTATTAGCTTCAATTTTAATGCTGTCCAATAAACCTTCTGGTAATCTCAATGAAATAGTTTTTGTTGAAGGCTTCAAGTTTGGCATCGAAACTAATTGCGCCTGTTTCCAGTCAACATAGTCACTGGAATCATGCTTTTCCCAAAAATCTCGTTCGTCAGATTCAGTTTTAAATGTAGGGATTTTTTTAAGCTTTTTCATATGTTTTCCTCTCTTTCCTGTGCATATCACGAGCTGAAATTACACGAATTAAAGTATCCGCGGAGCGTAAGGTAAAAGCTATATGCAGTAACCGTGTGCTATCGGTTTTACCCAAAGCATGATAACGCTCTTCATTTTGGCTATGTTTTTGGTCAGTCAAAATTAGCAGTGGCTGGTTAAAAAAAACTTGCTCAGCCTCAAAGCGACCAACAACATGCTTGTCTTCACTTTTTCGCTCGTTTCCAGCGTCCCAGTCAAAACCTGTTATTTTTTTCCAGTCAACCATTTGTGTATATTGCCATCATATACATTTAAGTCAAGTACTCACTAATCAATAATCCATGGGGGCAGACTCGATTGATTGTTAGCTTTGTTTAAAATTTAGAAAAAAATCAACAATCACGAGCGCAGCCAGCTTGATCCCTTCAAAAAATAAGCTTGCTTAAACCTTAGGCGGGATTGAGTATGTTCCCGTTGCGTGCGCAACTAAATTACCCGACTCAGCGGAGGTAATAGACACTTCCATTACCGCTAAGCGCTTACCCAGTTTAATAATACGCCCTTCTGCCAGCAAATCTGTCTTGCTGGGCTTTTGCACAAAATTAATGTTTAGGTTTGTCGTTACCGCCAAGGCAACTTCACCAATCAAACTCATGACCACGGCATACATACAGGCATCGGCCAGCAACATCATATGCGGGCCAGAAATGGTTCCACCTGGGCGAAGAGAGCTATCTTGATAGGGCAAACGTAAGCGTGCTTCACCAGCGCCCATATGCTCGGCACAAACGCCTAATTCCGCCGCCCAAGGAAGCCCCTCTGAAATTAGATTATTAAATACAGTCGATGTTAGTTTGGACATAAGTGCCTCAGGTAACGCTATGATTTAGGGAATCGATAAGCCATTCCAGTAAACTGGGCCACAACTGAGCCTATATCGTCACTGACATTAACTTGGTAATGCGCAATCTTATTCGACCCTGAAATCTCGTGCGCCTCGGCAATAAGCGTTGCACCTAGCGGCCTATTTAAATACCGAATGTCTGCCTGCATACCAATAGAAGGCTGCACGCTATTGCATGCAGCAGCAAAGGCAACATCAGCCAATGCAAAAATGACGGCGCCGTGCAAAGAGCCTAAACCATTCTTATGTTCATCACCCATTGTTAGTTCACAGCGTGACGCGCCATTTCCAGCACTCACTAACGTAATCCCTAAATTCTTTGCGAAGGTGTCATTCGCAATATATGACTCATTTTGTTCCATTATTGTCCTTAGTTTATTATTGGCTACATTATATAAACAATATTTGGCGGCAGCGTAAAACTATTCCAAACCATTGCTGCTTTCAACCCAAAAATTTTCACCCTGACCCTAAATACTAAAGGGTCGCCTCCCCTTTTACGATAAAATGAAGCAATGATTTCTAACAAAACCCCTATCAACTTTACAGACCTTGGCCTTATTGCACCCTTGTTAGCTCGATTAACCGAGCTTAAGTATCAACAGCCCACGCCCATTCAAGCGCACGCTATCCCTGTTGTATTAGCGGGGCGTGACTTAATTGCAGGGGCCAATACCGGTTCGGGTAAAACAGCCGCCTTTGCTCTGCCTATACTGCAACAGATACACACTAACCAACCCTTAAGCACTAGAGGTAATTATGTTACCGGACTAATTTTGGTGCCTACCCGTGAACTGGCCAAGCAAATTGCTGACAGCATTGCATCGTACGCGATGCATTTTAACGGTGACATTAAAACGCTTGCTGTTTTTGGTGGTGTATCAATCAATACGCAAATGCTCGCATTACGTGGCGGCACGGATATTTTGGTGGCAACGCCTGGGCGATTGATTGATTTGATTTCAAGTAACGCCATTAAGCTTGATAGGGTTAAAACGCTAGTGCTTGATGAAGCCGACCGGATGCTAAGCCTTGGCTTTAGTGATGAAATATCGGCTCTGTTAGCGTTATTGCCAGCAAAAAAACAGTGTTTATTGTTTTCGGCTACCTTTCCTGAGCAAGTAAAAGATTTAACCCAAACTTTGCTTAACGACCCGGTTGACATGCAATTACAAAGCAGCGACGCTAGCACCTTAGTACAGCGTGTTTTTACCGTTAACAAGGGCAAAAAAACAGCCCTTTTAGCGCATTTAATTAAGCAACACCAATGGCGGCAAGTGCTTATTTTCGTCAATGCCAAAAACCACTGCAATCACTTGGCTGCAAAACTAGCCAAACAGGGCATTAGCGCTGAAGTTTTTCACAGTGATAAAAGTCAGGGCGCTCGTAGCCGTGTGCTTAACGCGTTTAAAGCAGGCGACATTGATGTGTTAATTGCAACGGATATTGCTGCCCGTGGGCTGGACATTGAAAAACTCCCCGTCGTGATCAATTTTGATCTACCCAGAAGCCCGTTAGACTACATGCACCGTATTGGTCGAAGTGGCCGTTCTGGTGAAGTGGGCCTAGCCTTATCGCTTATCGATCATGAAGATTATCACCACTTCAGCATCATCGAAAAGAAGAACAAAATCCGTCTTGAACGGGAGCAAGTGTCTGGGTTTGAAGCGGATGAGCTGATCAGTGAGGCACTGATCACGGCCAATAAACCCATGGCAAAACCTGAAGGCAGCGGTAAAAAGCATAGACGTAAAACTGGATCAAATTAAATCGCTAGGCTACTTTATTTTGATAAATAGACGGTTCTAAAGCGACTGACCCACCTAACCCTTAAGCGTTCAACTCTTCCTCAATCGCGTTAATAAGACTGGCATCATCAGGCTTTATATCTGGTGCAAATCGGCCCTTAATTGAACCATCACGCGCGACCAGGAATTTTTCAAAATTCCAGCTGACATCGCTTTCTACAGCTGGTGATAAGCCCTTCTCTGCTAGTTTGCTCATTAACTGGCCACCTTCCAGTAGCTGGCTTTTTGGCTGGGTATTAATAAGCCATTCGTATAGTGGGTGCCTTGGGCTACTATTTATATTTACTTTACTGTACAGCGGAAAATCGACGGCGTAGTTTGCTGAGCAAAACGCTTGAATTTCAGCCTCGGTGCCCGGCTCTTGCCCGGCAAAATCATTACAGGGTAGACCCAATACCACCAGGCCTTTGTCTTGATAGGTCTGATAAAGCTTTTCTAAACCTTCATATTGCGGCGTTAAACCACATTTAGAGGCTACATTAACAATCAGCATGACCTTCCCTTCGTAATCAGATAGGGTCGATTCGCTACCGTCAATTTTAGTTAGCGCTATATCGTAAATTGAGTTATTCATCATATTCCCCGCCTTCATTTATTTAAGGTTTATTAACCATTACTCTAATAACTTATACCTTATAAATTAAGTTATTCCTAGCTCCAGAAATAATTCGATTCAGACCGTAGATTTTACAAATCCAGCATCAAAACACGGCCGGGGTTCACCCTAAGAGGCGAGTTACTCTTTTGTCTATAGCAACATAACTGAGCCAAACAGTTTTATCGTTTGAGCGACAACTTGTGCCCTCGGGTACAAAAGAGTAACCAGAAAAATGCCACCCACTACCTCACCTAAAGGCACCCTCATAATAGATACTTTTTCCAACCGTTGCGGAACTCACCACAAAGCAGGCTCAGCACCCGCAGGGCATAAGTTTCATTGAGGCAGAGATGAAAAGCGCTTCTGCTTAATTCTGCTTTAACAGCCACAACGGGTAGCCTTGTAAAAAGTATCTGTTCTTCGGTGAGGTAAAAGGGAAATAAGATCAAAAAAATCGGCAGATCTAAGTACATCTAGCTCCCCTTAATCGCGCTTAAAATAATGAATGATTTCGGATAAGTGTGTGCGTTGTTTGAGTGTAGCGAGTTTAGCGCTCACCCGAATCTTTTATTATTTTGCGATTGGGTGCCTTTTTCTTTGGTTCGTTTCTTTTGGGCAAGCAAAAGAAATGAACGCCCTTGCGGCAGCAAAAATATCTTAAATTTCTTACTATCAAGCTCGCTGGTTAAACAGGTGCATGAAAATATAAACTCAAATAGTTCCAAAAAAGACCGTTAATATCGCAATAAATGGAAAACTTATCTATCTACGTAGCTGAATTAAGAGGAATGCTTTATTCTTCTTAATCAATCAAAATACCGTGGAACAAAGCAGGATGACTTTAGACACCTTAACTTTCCTACAACCTTTGCTAGATTATCTACAGCAACACCTATGGGTGTTCGCTTTAAGTATTCTGGTTACCTCTTATATTGCTGCCCATATTATCGCGTTCGTTGTGACGAAACTCTTCACAAAAATCACTAAAAAAACACTATCTACCTGGGATGATCAGGTGGTGGAAATAATCCATCGCCCTCTATTTTGGAGCGTGCTTTTATTAGGCATTGAAGGTGCCATAGTGATCTTAAAGTTACCCGCCATTATCACGGTTGCGTTTAACTCACTGCTTGTTACTGTGTTAGTTATCATCTGGTCGATATTTCTTATTCGCCTATTAAAATTATCATTAAATTTATTAGGCAAAAGCAACCATAAGCACTTGTTCGTGAAGCCGCAAACCGTTCCACTATTTGAAAATATAGGGGTGTTAATGGTGGTGGCTATTGCCATTTATTTTGTTTTCAAGTCATGGCACGTCGATATGACCGCATGGCTTGCCTCTGCTGGCATTGTGGGTATTGCGATTGGTTTTGCGGCGAAAGATACCTTAGCTAATCTGTTTTCTGGCGTATTTATATTAGCCGACGCGCCTTACAAAATTGGCGATTATGTTGTGTTAGATGGTGGGGAACGCGGCAAAGTAACGCATATAGGTATTCGAAGCACGCGCTTATTAACTCGTGATGATGTTGAGATAACCATTCCCAATGCCATCATGGGTAACACGCGCATTATCAATGAAACAGGCGGCCCCCATGAGAAGTTTCGTATACGGGTAAGCGTTGGCGTTGCGTATGGGTCTGATATAGACCAGGTTAAAGATATTCTAAAAGAAATAGCCATTGCAGAACCACACGTATGTACTGACCCAGAACCTCGCGTTAGATTTCTTGCGTTTGGGGCGTCTAGTTTGGATATAGATTTGTTGTGTTGGGTTGAGAACCCCGAGGTACGTGGTCTCGTGTTGGATGCTTTAAATACAACCGTCTACAAACGATTTAATACCGAGGGGATTGAAATCCCCTATAGCAAACACGATGTTTTTATTAAAGAGATGCCACAACAGCCTTAACTAAAAACAAACATCTGGTTAAGTATAAAGAGCGAACTATATAGCTTCGCCATCAAAATTGAACGGGCTGCTAAAATCCTGATATAAGACAGACTACCTTTTATTCTTCATAGTAAGATTGCTATATCAGGCAGTAAACACGAAACGGATATTTATGTCATTGTCACTAGCAGAACATTATAAAAACTTAATTCTGGCGAGACCCAGGTTCATTTTATTTCTGTTTGTTATAGTGATCTGTCTATCCGCTTATCAGGCCACTAAATTCCGCCTGGATGCCTCAGCCGACACACTGGTGCTGGAAAATGATCAAGCCCTGCAATATTACCGCTCGATCAAGGCCCGTTACGGCTCAGATGATTACCTGATCATCACCTACACGCCTGATCGAGACCTGTTCAGTGAACCGGTGCTGAAAGATATTCAGTCACTTCGTGATGAGTTGTCAGGCATCGCGAACGTCGCTTCGGTGATCACCATTTTGGATGTGCCGCTGATTGAAGGCCATGATATAACTACTCTGGAGAATCCTGGAACCGATAGGACTGATGCCCGTCGCGAACTGATAAGCAGCCCCATTTACCAGAACCTTCTTATTAGTAGCGACGGTAAAACGACTGCATTACAAGTCAATTTAAAGCGAGATGAAACCTGGCACCGATTGCTGCGCGAGCGCAACCAATTACGAGAGAAAAGGTTGCTAGGTGAGATTTCGCCAGCAGATAAAAAAGAATTAATAGCGGTTACCAAGCAATTTGAAACCTACAGCTCTGCGCTGCAGGATCAGCAAAATCAAGATATTGCTAGCGTGCGCGCTATCATGCACAAACATAAACCCCACGCCGAGCTATTCCTCGGCGGCGTCCCCATGATCACGGCCGATTCCATCGATTTTGTTCGCCATGACATCATCGTATTCGGTATTGGCGTTATTTGCTTTCTATTAATCATTCTTACCGTTGCTTTCGGTCAACTCCGATGGGTGATATTTCCCACTTTAACCTGCCTTATAGTAGGCCTCATTACGATCGGTTTTTTAGGCTACGCGGACTGGCCTGTAACGGTCGTTTCTTCAAACTTTATTTCATTATTGCTGATTATCACCCTCTCACTCACTGTGCACCTCATCGTGCGTTATCGCGAACTGCACCAACAAAGCCCCGACGCCAGCCAGAACCAGCTGGTTTTGGAGACAGTTAAAAGCAAATTTCTGCCCTGCTTCTACACTGCTATTACCACCATGGTGGCATTCGGCTCACTGCTGATTAGTGGTATCCGGCCCGTCATCGATTTTGGCTGGATGATGGCGGTTGGCATCACCATTTCTTTTCTCGTCACGTTTACCCTTTTTCCGGCATTGCTAGTCTTATTGCAGCCGAAACAACCCAAAGAGCGTCGAGACATTACCGGTGCCGTCACCCAATTTTTTGCCCGACAAATTGAACGCCATGGCGGCGGTCTTCTCGCCGCTTTCTTTATTGTCATCGCCTTAAGCCTCGTTGGCATATCGTCTCTTAGCGTCGAAAACCGTTTTATTGATTACTACAAGGAATCTACTGAAATTTATCAAGGTATGCAGTTGATTGATCGCAAGCTGGGTGGAACCACGCCACTCGAAGTCATCATCGATTCGCCAGCGGAGGTTCAGCTCGAACAAGAGGAAGAGGTTTTTCTCGATGACGAAGATGACGAGTATTTTGAGGATATTGAATTTGAGGACGAAGGAATTACTGGCCGTAGCTACTGGTTCAACAGCTTTATGGCCGAAAGGGTTGCTGCTATTCATGACTACCTTGATGGCCTGCCTGAAACTGGCAAGGTGCTCTCAATAAGCAGCTCACTGAAGATGCTTGAACGCCTGAACGAACAGGCCGTAGTGGATGACTTTTTCCTATCAGTTCTATACAAGAAGCTGCCTGATGAAATTAAAGCGGCCCTTTTTACTCCTTACCTGTCTGAGGATGGCGATCAAATACGGTTTACTATTCGGGTATTCGAATCCGATGCGACGCTGAAACGCGAGGCGCTTCTACAGAAAATACGCACACATCTAACAACAGAGTTGAACCTTCAGGATGAACAAGTTCACCTCACCGGGATGGTGGTGTTATACAACAACATGCTACAGAGCCTTTTCCGCTCGCAGATACTCACCATTGGGGTCGTGTTTATCGCGATTTTATTGATGTTCATCATATTGTTTAGGAACCTGAAAATGGCGGCGATTGCACTAATTCCAAACATGACAGCGGCAGCTCTGGTACTTGGTTTGATGGGGTGGCTGCGTATTCCGCTGGATATTATGACGATTACAATTGCAGCCATCAGCATCGGCATTGCGGTAGATGACACGATTCACTACGTGCACAGGGTGACCCTGGAATATCAGAAAGACAACGACTATTGGGGTGCCGTCAGGCGTTCACACCGAAGCATCGGTCGAGCGATGTATTACACCACCATCACTATTACGCTGGGGTTTTCTATTCTGACCCTGTCTAACTTTATACCGACGATTTATTTTGGGCTATTGACCGGTTTTTCGATGGTGGTTGCGCTGTTGGCCGATCTGGTATTGCTTCCATTACTTATCGTCAGGTTCAAGCCACTTTGAGTTAGCTTAAGCGGCTAATAGCTTAGGGGCATTTTACTGACTACCCGCCATCGCAAAGCCAGTGGTAATAATCCCTTCCTGGAAGTGCTTTTCTCTATCTATTTTGAACTCCTCAGGATTAATCATGTTTTGAATGCGTAGCGGGCTTCCTTTGGAGTCTACAAATACTTTATCGAGGTTAACGATCATTTCTTTAATCGGATTCATATATTTGTCCATAATGGTCATTACCCGAGGACGTAACCTTGATTGCTCATTAGCTTCTAGAACCAACGCGATTCGGTCGTCGCTTAACTGTACGTAACAACCGGCTGGAAACACGCCTAGACTTTCAATAAACTTGGTGACTAACAAACGATCAAATTGGTCGCCCGATTGCTGATAAAGAATCTGTGTTGCATCCAGGTGCGTCATACCTTTTTTGTAAGGCCGATCACTGGTTAAAGCGTCGTAGGTATCAACTATTGAAACAATATTAGAGTAGTAAGAAACCTCAGAGTCTTTAAGACCGCTGGGGTAGCCCTGCCCCCTAATCCGTTCGTGGTGAGTAAGCGCCGTTTCAATCGCACCGTGAAACATATTATCACTGGATTTTAATAGCTCAGCCCCCAGTGTCGTGTGCGTCTTCATGACCTCTAGTTCAGCGGCGTCCAATTCACCCGGTTTATTAAGAATTTTTGCGGGAATGAGCATTTTACCCATATCGTGCATCATGCCGCATAAGCCCAAATTTCTAAGCTCCTGATTGCCAAGGCCAATGTGGCGGCCAAGGACTATGGATAACATACATACATTTAAGCTGTGTTGCGCGGTGTACTCATCCTTCTTTTTTAATTGCGTCAACCATAAGTGCGCATCGGGCGAGTGTAAAATACTGTTAACGGATGAAGCCACGGCATCTTTTGCTACACGGGTGTCAATTCCACCCCCGTTTTTTACCTTTTGCATGATGTCCGAAATTAGCTGGCCCGTTGCGCGGTAATTACTCGTGGCACGTTTAATTTCTTTTTCAAAAGACCCTAGTTTTTGTGGCGCCGTACCTATAATAAATTCGCTACCGACAGCTGAACTCTTCGCCGCGACGCTCAGCTTGCTCTGCCGGGTACGATCAACGTATACGTGGTGACAAATGCCTCTGACCGCTTGCAGGTCGCGCTGGGTTCTAATGTTGAAGCCCTGCAGTTTAAAAGGAGAATCAAGCCATGGACGATCTAATTTAGCAACGTACATGCCGAGCTGCAGATTTTCTGCGCGAACGTAAGTGAATTCAGATTCTGCAATGAATTTATTCTGTTGTTTGTTAGATGACTTTTTGCCAAAAAAATTTAAAATCCATTCAATCATGACGTCTCTGTCGTTGTTTAAGCAATGTAACGGTCGAATGCGTTAAATCTGAACAGAGTATAGATAGGTTTTAAGCGTATTGATCTGGGCCCCTAAGGGCCCATCAAAAATATGAGATGCAGTTCACAGTTAATTGATTTTTGAGTCGATTAATGCCAACTACATCACAAAAAATATTTAAAGGGTTAAAGCCACTTTGTCAGTTATTAGCCAATTTTCATAGGTCTATGGCTGGTCTGGAACTTATCGTCTTTAACAAGCCACGACTAACCCTTTATGTTTATTAATTATTTAAGGTATGACCCATTAGCCTGTTTTCTACGAGGCTTTTTTGTAATCCGTTAGCATTTTTAACAAATTATCTTTTAAGTTGAGTCTTTTTTTCTTGCGGCTTTCAAGAAACTCGTCAGACGTCGTTTCTACGCCTTCTTCTATTCTTAACACCTCATGATCAAGCTCGTGGTATTCCTTAAATAACTTCGCAAAATGTGCGTTGCTCATTTTCAGCTCATGAATGGCTTCTTTGTGTTCTGGAAGCTCGTGAATTAAATCGTGTTTTTCTCCAAACATTTTTTCTCCTAGTTAGCGCAATTAATACAGTCGATCACATAGGGAAGCGCCTCTAACCTATCTTGACTAATTTTCTCTCCGCAAGATGAACATACATCGTAACGACCCTGTTGTAATTTCAGTAAGGCCTCATCTACTTTTTGTAACTCATTTTGTGCCTCTTGTTGAAGGCCAATGAGCACTTCTTCATTTTCCAGCTCTGCCGCTTGCTCTTCAGAATCTATACTTCGGCCAGCGTTAAAATCTCGTTCAACCGCCGTTATTCTCTGTATCAATTCGGCACGTTTATCCGATAAGGTTTTCTCAATGCCGTTGAGGTCCATCAGTCCATCTCCAGTAAGTGTGTGCGTTCATTGTAAATCCATCCCCGCTTTGCCGTCCTGACCTAGATCAAAAGCAGCCACGATTGTAGTCAAGTATCTGCGCCGTTGCTAAAAGGTCTTATTAATGGGGATGATTTTTAACACGCGCGGCTTTGCCTACAGAACCAACTCATAAGCCATCACTGTTCAGGCAAGCTCAAATCAAACTCAAGTTGCTGTGCCAATTCAAGGTCATTATTTTGCATAAAGCCACTGACCGTAACACCGACCAAACGGACTGCCTGTTGCCCCGCCTCGGTTCGCGACAGCAGTTCGCTCAATATGGCCTGCATATCAGCCAAATCTTTAATCGGCTCGGTTCTACTCAGGGACCGAGTTACTTGCTGGAAGTTTGCATATTTCACTTTTAGCGTAATCGTTTTGGCCTGTAACTGTTTAGCGTCCAGGTGTTGAAATACTTTTTCTGCTAAGGCGTTCTGATGCGCTACTAACGTGGGTATATCGCTGATGTCTTCGGCGAACGTCGTCTCTTTGCCCAATGATTTACGTACCCTTGTACTACGAACGGGGCGTAGATCGATACCCCTCGCAATATGGTAATAATAATCACCGGACTTACCAAAATTTGCGGCTAAATCGAATGCGTTCCATGCCTTCAAATCAGCACCTGTTTTAATACCTAGTTTGTGCATTTTTGCTTCGGTAGCAGGACCTACGCCGTGAAACTTGCCGATCGCTAAAGCGGCCACAAAGTTTACCCCCTGTTCGGGTTTTATGACGTATAAACCATTGGGCTTATCCACGTCCGAGGCCAATTTGGCGAGAAATTTATTGTACGACACCCCGGCAGAGGCAATCAGCCCCGTTTCGGCTTGAATATCATCTTTAATGGCCTGAGCGATGCGCGTTGCCGACCCGTCCAATATAGTGACGTGGCTAACGTCGAGGTACGCCTCATCAAGTGATAATGGCTCTACCTCGGTGGCGTAACGCCAGAATATCTCGTGTATTTTTGTCGATACCTCGCGATACGCTTCAAACCTCGTTGGCACAAAAATAGCGTCAGGACACAAGCGGTAGGCTCGCGAAGAAGGCATCGCTGAATGAATACCGAATTTTCGCGCCTCGTAACTACACGCGGCAACCACGCCTCTACTATTAGGTTGACCACCCACTACCACAGGTTTACCACGCAATTCAGCTCGGTCGCGCTGCTCGACCGATGCAAAAAAAGCATCCATATCAACGTGGATTATTTTGCGCTGCTTTGCCAAACTCATAAACTCCCCGTTAGCACAATAATTTCTTTCCGCTCGTAACAATAAGCAGAAGATTATTTGTTATGATTAATCATTTTAAATCATAAGGAATTCTGCATGACACAAAAAACCAACACCGATCGACCATTCGGTAGCTACTTAACCGCAAAACGCACCATTTTTGATGCGGATATTTGTACGTTCGTTAATGTAGGTGGTTTGCACGAACCTTTATTTATTGATATGGAATACGTTAAAACCAATATGCCGCCATCACATCATCGTCGCTTCGCTCCGGGGCCTTTCCTAATGACCATAGCAATGGGTTTGGTCGCCCCACTGTTATTGACCGTACTAGACGATATTTCAAAAACTCAGCCTATAGGCCTGATGAAAGGAATGGTCAATGTAAACGCCGACATTAAATTGCCGGGGTACGCTGGAGATACGATGCAAGTTGAGTTGATTCCACGCATTACCTCTATTACCAAATCGGGCAATGTCATGCTAGCTTTGCAGCATATTATGCGAAACCAGGACGACCTTGTTATCGTTGATTTTATTGAAACGCTGATGCTTGGACCCGCCTAAATAAGGGTTAAAGAGCCGCATGTTTTGATTTGAATTTCAGCCTGGGTTTTAGGCTCTGTTTCTTCTAGTACTAACTGTTTAAAGTCATCAGCGGTTCTGTTGTTTCGTTACACTGAGAGTTCATATTAGGGAGGTTAGTCGAAGTGCATACATTGATACTCCATCTTATTGAATAAAACTTTTTTACCGACGACTCCCTCGGCCACTTGACCCCGATATTTAAAGCGGCGCGGCCAGCGGTTTTTGCACAGTATTCAAGTTTCACAAAATATTTGCGATTGATTTCGTCCCGACTCCTTGCAAACATAAAGTGCCTTATCAGACTGTTCCAACCAGGCTTGATAGGACTCACAATTTTCCGTTAGTTCTGAAATACCCAAACTGACGGTGATTTTTATTTTAAATTCTTCATATTCGATGACTTCCCTTTCAATACGCTGGCGCAGCCGCTCGGTAAATACCAAAGCATTGGTGGCATCCGTATCAGGCAGTATTACAGCAAATTCTTCACCGCCGTATCGACCCGCTATATCAGATCTGCGCACCATTTCTTTTAAAAGCTTAGACACTCTACGAATAACTTCATCGCCCGCTTGATGCCCATACGTGTCGTTAACTCTTTTAAAGTGATCAATATCAAACATTACAACACTGCCCGGTTGTTTACTACGTTTGATACGATGAAATTCTTTTTCTAATTCGCTTTCCCAGGCACCGCGGTTATTAAGTTGCGTCAAATGATCCGTTCTACTTAGGATCTGTAATTTGTCATTAGCGTCTTCAAGCTTTATTTTATTGACGGCTATGTCGGTCACGTCGTAAATTAGCACGCCAATTTGATGAACCTCATTATCGCTTGATTGCAAAGGAATTAAGGTCATGTTCTGGTACATATAATCCGCAGAGCCAGTGATCGGGCGGTAGTTTTTAAATTTAAACAGGTAGGGACGTTGCTCCCATATGGTGAAACTGCTATTTTTTAATAAAAAAACAGATTCAGCCTTTTGTTTAAACCAGTTTTCTGCAATGGTGGGGAATATAGAAAATAAATTTTTGTCTTTTATTTTCGCCGCCGACACACCGCTATGATTTTCCAAAAAAGAATTCCAAACGTTCACTTTGTATTCGCGATCCAGCACCATCAGCCCAACATCTAAGGACTGCATCATTTCCATCATCCAATGGATATCTTTAATATTGACTTGCCCGAGAGCTATTTCATTGTCCATTTGTTTTAGTGCCGTTTATAACGATTAAAGTAAAAAGGAAACTCGATCATTAAGCGCATCAATAGAGTCTTCGGTTATCAATAACAAAAGGTCGCAATTAATATTTTTTTTCTCTATTTTATAGCCCATTTCAATGGCTAAAATCTGCCGCCACTTGGTGGATGACCCCTTCAAAATATCATCGAACTGAATATGCTGCCCAATGACCTTTGGGTGCCCTAAACTGAACTTGATGTCTAGCTGATCTGATATACCGTTCAAGCACGCGTTGCATAAAACACTTGAGATATCCATTAATAATTCGAGCTGAGCCGCTTCATTGTCGGCTCCCTCATATTGCATTAAGTCAGCCATATCGGCGTAACTTGTTTCGTTAAAAACAAGCAGCGCTTCTCCTGCTATTCCCGAACCTATAAAGCCCTGGCAGACAGCAGATATTGCGTCATCGGCCTTAATGTGTTGCATGACCATTTGCAGTTCTTTCATCTCAATATGTCTTACATTGGGGATGGGCATAACGACGTAAACACCTAGAAATCTTGCTAATAAATCAGCCGCACGCCCCATCGCAACATTCGCGAGTTCTTGATAACAATCGTCTAGATCAATACTTTTTTTATCACCCGGCTTAACAGTTTTAACGGGTTCGGTCGTCAGTTCGCGTTTTTCAAAAACAAAGCCGAAACGGCCTAAAATTTCTTCGATTAAAGCAATATCAACTGGTTTTTTAATAAACTCTAGCGCGCCTAGTTTTTTTACACGCGTTCTAGCTTCGGGTTGAATATCACCAGACACTACGATCGGCAGTGTAGGTAGGTCTTCTTTTGAAATAACGCCTAATGTTTGATAGCCGTCCATAACGGGCATATTTAGATCGAGGAATAAAATATCGCCTTTGCCTTTGCGTATAAAATCAAGCGCCTCTACTCCATTGACGGCAAAGTTCAGTTCCATATCCCAGTTTTCTGGTAAGGCACGCGCCATTTGTTTACGTGCAAAACTAGAGTCATCGCAAATTAGTACTGTAGTCGTCATGCTGGCCTTTTGTTAACTTCTTACTGATGATTAAATGTAGCTCGAACAATTGTTATTGCTAATATAACAGGGATTTCCTATTTCACTATGGACTTTTTCTAAGGCCGTTCAATAATAACTCTTTCCACTGGTAAGCCCGCATTTTTCCATTCGGGGTAACCGTCTTGCAAGCGCCTCACCTGAAAGCCATTACTACGTAACAACTTGACCGCTTCAAAAGCCAGTATGCAATAAGGCCCTCGGCAATAAGCCACGATTTCCTGTTTTGGGTCGAATGTAGCCATACGTTTCTGCAGTTCAGATAATGGAACGCTGATCGCGCCGGGAAGGTGACCCGCGGTATATTCTTCAGACGGCCGAACGTCAAGAACGATGATCGAACCCTCAATTGCTCTAAGCATTAGTTCATCACGGGGAATCGGCTCCATGCTGTCTTTACTCGTGAGATAGGTATTCGCCAGAAGATCAACTTCGGCCAGGTGTTTCTCAGCCACGCTCCTTAGATTAACGACCAGGCCGAATACGTCTTCGCCATTGAGTCGGTAATAGACACGCTGACCGTCTTTGCGCGAGGTCACGAGCCCTGCGTGGCGCAACTGCTGTAGATGTTGGGACGTATTGGCTACACTTAGCTCCATTACCCCAGCAAGCTCTTCTACCGAATAGTCACACTGCGCCAAAAACTCTAGCATCTCCAATCTGTTAGCGCTAGCCATCGCTTTTGCTACTTGGGCGAATTTCTCAAATAAACTTTTTTTAAATGTGGTCATGCTTTTAGTATCCATTAAACTGCCATCCATCATATTCAAGTAATTACTTGAATACAAGAATAGTCTGCAGTATGGTACTCAAAAGAATAATCTCAAGGAGCGCTTTTATGTCCTTATCAGACTTCATTATTCAATATGAAATAGCCGTTCGACTGGGTTTCTTTTTCACTGTTTTTGGCTTAGTGGCTACGTGGGAAATCATTGCACCACGCCGAGCGCTGAACGTTTCCAAGGCCGTACGCTGGGCAAATAATCTGGGGTTGGTATTTCTAAACACCCTCGTTTTACGCCTTCTTTTTCCGGCCGCCGCGGTAGGTGTAGCGGTATTTGTTAGCGAAAACAATTGGGGCTTACTTAATCATTTCCAGCTTTCATTCCCACTGGCTGTGCTGATTTCAATAGTGGCGATGGATCTCGTTATTTACTTACAACACCTGCTAGTACACGCAGCGCCAACTCTGTGGCGATTACACCGGGTACACCACGCAGACCCAGATTATGACGTGACCACCGGCTCGCGTTTTCACCCGATCGAAATTATCCTTTCTATGTTAATAAAGTTCGCCACTATCGCGATATTAGGCCCGCCAATCGTAGCCGTCGTTATTTTTGAAATCGTATTGAACGCAATGGCCATGTTTAACCACGGTAATATTCGCTTGCCACTAGCTTTGGACCGAGTCTTACGATTGATTGTCGTTACTCCTGATATGCACCGGGTCCATCACTCTGTGGAAGACAACGAGGCGAATAGTAATTTTGGTTTTAATTTATCCATCTGGGACCATCTGTTTGGAACTTATATCGATCAACCACGTGATGGACACGAAAATATGACTATAGGTATTCACAAATACCGCGAAGCGAAACAGGTCAGCTGGTTACTGGGGATGTTAACCCTGCCCTTCGTCGGTAAAGTTTCAGCTTATGCCATTAATCGTCGTGAGTGGAGCAAACGCAAAGATAAGTAAAACCAATCGACTAGAGCGTGTTGATAACACTCACTACGCATAAAGCCGGGGCCTGTTTATCGATTAAATCCTTCGCTAACTTTCCGTTTGTCGCCTCTACGACGATTTGCGCTGGCTTTAATTCATCAGGGCGATCTGCACCCTCAATGAAACCCAAGGTTAAACTATTTTTACCCGGAGCCATTGGGTTAAAAGCTATAACTACCAATAAAGATGATTCACAAAAAAATTTCCTGAATATTCATTATAATTTCTTTGCTAAATGACAGTACTTTTGATGCTGCAGAGCAACATTTAAAGTATAATTTAGCTATAAGACTCTTTAAAAACACCCCTCAACATTATGTTTAATTACTTTTCATCACTTCATTCAATGAAGCCTGCTTTCGCTATCATTTTGATGCTTGTTTTTAGCAACAGTTTTTCTGCTGAAGACAATTTAGATTTTATGGTCTTATCCACTTCAAAGAGTTTTACTAATGGCTACACAGTGGTCGCCGTGACAGGCGATATACATGAAGAATTTAAGGGTAAAGTTGCATACTTAGGTGTCGCTAAAAAAACAGATTTCGGCGCTGTTTGGAAAGCCGGCTATTTTGGTTACTACCCGAAACAAGATGATGGAGGTTACCACGAAGACCATAGACTTAGAGGGTCGTTGAGTTATACATTCAAGTTGGGCGACTGGACGCTGATGCACCGTTCACGAGTCGAATATAGAATGGGGCAAACACCTAACGGTTTTCGTTACCGGCCCGCCTTAGCGTTATCCAGGGTATTGTCTACCGCCAAGAATAACTTTATTCCATACATCGAAGTTGAACCTTTTTATGACTTCAGGGCCGATAAAATAACCTTATCGCTGCTAACCGCAGGGGTGAAATGGCCCGTTAGTTCAAATATCATTCTCAATATCGGCCATATGAATATCTTTTTAGCCGAAGACAACAGACACGTTAAAGGCCCCATTTTAGGCATCCATATCAAATTGTAAAAAGCCCCAGGAATCTGAGGCTTTTTACGAAATTCAAGACGACTAACAGTCTACTTAAAAGGTACTTACGAACCTTTCAATACACTCTAAGCTTTCTGCAAGATAAGAATCAATGCTGTCCTGTTGGTGTGCGTAAAACTAATCCATCCAACTCTGCCGTGGCTGTAATTTGACAAGCAAGGCGCGAGCTTTCGTCGCGGCTATCGGTCAAATCTAACATCGAGTCTTCTGTTTCGCCCATAGGCTCCAGTTTATTTTTCCACGCGGCATCAACATGTACGTGGCAGGTTGCACAAGCGCATACACCACCACAGTCCCCATCGATACCAGGTATCATATTATCGACAGCGGCATCCATCAGGTTGCTACCTTCTTCAACTTCGACCTCACGGCTTTCGCCATTAATTTCAATATAGGTTACTTTAATCATTATTTTCTCTCTGTAAATTAATTATATTTAAGACCATTTTTTGCAAACAAATGTCCATCCAAGCCTTATTCTTCAACCAATTCTTTCGCGGCTATTGTTACATCTTTCAAGCGCTCGATTGAAACGTCCAAACCCTTGGTCAGTATGTTTTTCCCAGCAACAAACTCAGCTGGGGAGTTAATCGTATCAACCGCAAGCAAACGACCTTCTTTCAAATAAAACACGGCAAATGAACGGCTATCAGGCTCACCTCGCACGACCGTTTGATCGTATCCCATATTGATCCCGACCGTTTGCAGTTTTACGTCGTATTGATCCGACCAGAACCACGGCACCTGGGCATAAGGTTTATCTTTTTCACAAATGCTTGCCGCGACGGTTTTACCTTGTTCAATCGCGTTATGCACCGACTCAAGACGCATACGGCGCTGATAAAATGGATTCGGGTGATTAGTGCAATCGCCTACGGCATAGATATTAGCGACCGATGTTCGACAATACTCATCCACCGTTATGCCATTATCGCAGGCAATACCGGCTGATTCCGCCAACTCGACATTCGGCAATAAACCAATGCCAACCACCACCATATCTGCCAGTACCCGCTGACCCTTATTCGTTATCAGGGCCGCAACATTAGCCCCTTCATCTTCAATCGACTCTAATAAGGTATCGCAATGTATCGACACCCCAGCTTGCTGGTGTATTGATTGGAAAAAACCACCGACTTCTGGGCAAGCCACTCTGGCCAATAAGGTAGGTTGCGCTTCCAGTACGGTAACGTCCAGGCCGTGCTTGGCGGCTATCGCCGCTGTTTCAAGACCGATATAGCCACCGCCGACTACCGCCAAACGCGTACCTACGGCAAACTTGCTTTGCATTGCCTCGACGTCGCCGAGTGTTCGCAAATAATGCACCGCTGGGTGATTTGCACCCGAGCAGTTTAAACGACGAACTCGGCCACCCGTAGCAAATATCAAATGGTCATATGATTGCTTCAAACCACTTTCTAATGATATTTGTTGCGCCGTTGTATCAATCGACACGACCGTTTCTCCGAGTAAACATTCAACATTAATCTTTTCGTAAAACGCGGCGGGCTTGATGAATAAGCGCTCCTTAGGCATTTCACCCGCGAGATAAGCTTTTGATAACGGTGGTCGTTGGTAAGGCAGGTCAGGTTCATCGCCGATCAGCACGATCCGTCCGCTAAACCCTTCTCGGCGCAAACTGACCACCGTTTGCGCACCGGCCTGTCCGCCACCAATAATGATAGCTGTTTCATTCATATCTTATGCTTTCCGCTTATTTAAGATTAATTCGCACTGGCAATGAATTATATCCTCGCAATACCACGGAATGCGCGCGAACGGGCTCACCCACCACTTCGATACACGCCGTTGGCCAAAGTTTAAGCAGTTCTTCCCATAACACGCGTACTTGCATTTCAGCCAGTCTATTACCCACACAGCGGTGGATACCAAAACCAAATGAAATATGTTGACGCGGACGTTTGCGATCAATAATAAATTCTTCAGGGTTCTCGATCATATCCGTATCGCGGTTAGCCGATACGTACCACAACATGACCTTGTCGCCTTTGCGGATCAATTTTCCGCCAATTTCAATATCTTCGGTGGCAGTTCTTCGCATAGAGGCTAACGGCGTCTGCCAACGAATAATTTCAGACACCATAGAGTCAACCAGCTTAGGGTTATCACACAGTTTCTGATACTGATCGGGGTTTTGATTTAACGCTAATATACTACCCGTCATACTATTACGCGTCGTATCGTTACCACCAACGATCAACAACACTAAATTGCCCAGGAATTCATTCGGCGTCATATTTCTAGTCGCTTCCGAGTGCGCTAGCATGGAGATAAGGTCAGGCTTGGGTTCTGCATTGACGCGCTCATTCCATAAACCGGTAAATACCGCTAAGCATTCTGCCATTTGCTCGAATTTATACTCTTCAGAAACATAATCGTCTGCACCCGGCATCGCCGATACAGCGTCTGACCAATGAGTCAACTTGCGTCTATCATCCCAGGGGAAATCGAACAAGGTGGCGAGCATCTGCGTGGTCAGTTCAATGGAGACTCGCTGAACAAAATCAAACGTTTCTCCGACCGGTAATTCACTCAGAATTTTTCTTGAACGCGTGCGTATCGTCTGCTCCAGATTTGCCAAATTTTCTGGCGAAACAATCGGGCTGACCGTTTTACGTTGCGCGTCATGCTTCGGTGGGTCCATCGCAATAAACATTTCCGCGCCAAGCCCAAGGTTACCGTCTTGAATGGTGATGCCACCATTGCTCGTATCCGATGAAAATGCCTTGGTATTCATCTCAACTTCTATGATGTCTTTATATTTACTAATGGACCAATAAGGACCAAACTCGCTGTCCTTACAATAATGAATCGGATCTTCTTTACGTAAGCGTTCAAAATATGGCCACATGGTATTACTGCTAAACAATTCTGAATTTGCCACATCAATGTCTTCGAGTGGAATGGCATTTACCGCTTGCCTTACTTCATCGCTTACCGTTGAATCAATGATTTTCTTTTGCGTTACGCTCATGACTATTTTTCCTCTACATTAAAATATGTTGTCGAACAAATTGATTTAAACCAATAACCCAGCCGGGTGTATAGAAAAAATACACTATTTACAGCTTGATTAAGCTTACCTAACGTTCGTTATACTAGCGTACACGTCTGCTAAAAAAAAGCCTTTTCATAGCGAAATGTTAAAAAAAAACTGAAATTTAAGATCAATCTTCCTGAAAATAACTCATCGGGCAATCAAAATGTGTTGCGATCATATCGTCGTAAAAAAGAATATCCGCTTGTAAAGCGCCGATAGAGAACCCACCTGCTTCAATTCACAGCACGTCTTATTGCTTAGCCTAAACTCAATGTTAGCTTTGCCAGATAATCGTAATGCGGCCCTTGCTTGACCATTTCAAAGTCAAAACCGTTTGCTTGCGCCGCGTCCTGTAACAGCTCTTCTGATACATACAGCCAATTAAATGGCTCACCGCTGATATTTTTATACGATAGCTTAAATACGACTTCTCCGTGATATTTATCGTTTATATCAATCAAGTAAGAGCCGTCCTCTTCTTCAAACATATAGATGAGGTCGGAGCTGTCTAATAAGATTTGGCCCTTGGGCGCTAACAGTCTTTTGGCGTGACTAAAAAACTCATCGAAGCCGTCCAGAGTTTGCACCAGGCCAATACCGTTCATTAAAAACATCAGGGTATCAAACTGACCTTCCGTGTCATCATAAAAGTCGGTGAGTTGTACATTTTTAAGGCCCCGTTTACGCATCACTTCAACCGATGCTGGGGAAACGTCAATGGCGGTGACGTCTAAGCCCTGTTGCTGCAAATACAGGCTGTGCGAACCAGCACCTGCACCGACGTCCAGCACCTTACCTCGAGCTTGCTGTAGCGCAATTTGCTCTAACTCCGGACATTGTTCATATGATCTAAAAAAGTAACTGGGTGCAAGCGTGTCGTCTTCCGCTATATCCATTTTTACTTCGATAGGCACGTCTTCGCCCTTTTGTAAATAATCCAGCAGCGCTGAACCGATCGGGTCTTTGCTGCCGTCTATCAGCATAGCCTTAGTTTCCTGCTTGTTGCGCAGTGGCTACCAAAGGGCCTAATGAACGAACATAGGCGACGAGCGCATCTAGTTCGGCGCCTTTAATATTGGCAAAGGAAGGCATTATAAAACCGCCTTTTTGAATAACCTCTTTCATTTCATCCATCAACAAGGTCGAACTCGTTAAGTCAAAAAATAGACTGAATTTACCGCTGCCGTCTGCGCCATGACAGGCCGCACACGCTTGCGCGTATATTTCTGCGCCATTAGCACCCACCCTGGGTTGATAATCGTTGGCAAAACTGGCTGTTGAAAATACTACTAACAATAGTACCGCTATTCTCATTTAATGCTCTCCTTGTTGAGATTCTTGCTTCTTTCTCTTCTTTTCCAACCGATGTTGCTCGATTACGTGTTCCATTTCACCACCAATATGCGCTTCACCGCGCTGTTTGGCCAATTCTATTTGATGCTGACGTTCAATATAACGTGCTTTTTGCTCTTCGTCTTTTTTATCAAAACAATGGTGACAACTAATACCCTGCTGGTAATGCTGGTGCAGCTTGTCTTGTTCTGTAATTGGCATTCTGCAACCGAAACATTGATCGTAAAGGCCTTTTTCTAAGTGATGGTCAACTGACACGCGGTTATCAAACACGAAACACTCGCCTTCCCACAGTGTTTCCTCTACCGGCACTTCTTCCAGATATTTTAGAATGCCGCCTTCAAGGTGATACACCTCGTCAAAACCCTGCTGCTTAAGATAAGCGGTGGATTTTTCGCAGCGGATACCACCCGTACAGTACATCGCCACTTTTTTATGTTTTGACGCATCCAGGTTTTGTTTAACGTAATCGGGGAATTCTCGAAAGGTTTCTGTATTCGGGTTAACCGCACCTTTAAACGCGCCTATCGCTACTTCGTAGTCATTTCGCGTATCCACTAATAAAACATCTGGATCGCTAATCAGCGCGTTCCAATCTTTTGCTTTCACGTAGCTGCCGACGATATGATTAGGGTCGATATCTTCCACGCCCATCGTAACGATTTCTTTTTTTAACTTAACCTTGGTACGGTTAAACGGCTGAACGTCCACGTACGACTCTTTATGCACCAGACTCGCAAAGGCTTCCTGCCTCCTCAGCCAATCGAGCAAATGATCCACCGCCTGACGTTTGCCAGCGATGGTGCCATTAATGCCCTCGGCGGCGAGTAGCAAGGTGCCTTTAATACCGTGATGGTTCATCAGCTTGAGTAAAGGCTGTTTTAGAGAGGTGTAATTATCCAAACGGACAAAATGGTAGAGCGCACAAACAACGTAGTCTTGATCTTTCATAGCTTTCCTTCTGTTAGCTGGCTGGAACGTAAATCCAGTGCCTAATGCGGCATTGTAACAAATAGGCTAAGCGGGCTGAACGTTAAAACCTATGCGGCATAGTCCTTCAGGGTTATTTCTTGATTTAGATCATCATCGCTCAAATACATTTCGCTGTCCTGAATATTACATTGCAAATCCATCGTGCGTTTAATCATCGACTCGACACCTTCCGCGCCAATATGAAACACCTTCAGGTTGCTAAAGCGCTTTAAATTCGCCTCTTGCTGCTGCCACCAAACCGTCGCTTTACCTTCGTGGTAAGTGTAAATAATTACCTGCTTAGCGCGCCCACAAGCCTTACGGATTCTCTTTTCATCCGGCTGCCCCAGTTCAACCCACAGCTCAATTTCACCGGTCAACGATTTTTGCCAAAGCTCCGGCTCGTCATCTGTACTCAAGCCCTTGGTAAAGCTAAGCCGCTCGTGAGCATTCGCCATAAAAGCGATTAATCGAACCATAAACCGAAAATCATTCTCCGAAGGATGCTGCGCCACCGTTAATTCATGCAGTTGATAATAGTGTGAATCCATATTGGCAATATTAAGAGACACTTTATTGATCGTAGAGCTAATGGCCATAGGTTGGTATTTCTTTAATGAGCGTAAAAATTGAGTAGAAGTGTTGTGGGAATTGCCAACCTCATTATGAATCAATTAGATGAATCAATCGACCTTTGTGCCATTATTCAACATCAGGTTTCACCCTGACGGGCGAGTCACTCTTTTGTCTATAGCAACATAGCTGAGCCAAACAGTTTTATCGTTTGTGCGACAACTTGTGCCCTCGGGTACAAAAGAGTAACCAGAAAAATGCCACCTACTACCTCACCTAACGTTCCCTCAAAATAGAAGCTTTTTCCAACTGCTGTGGAACTCGTCCAAAAAGCTCTGCGCCCAGCACCCACAGGGCATAAGTTTCATTGAAGCAGAGATAAAGCGCTTCTGCTTAATTCAGCTTTAACAGCCACAGCGGAAAGCCCTGCAAAAAACATCTATTCTTCGGTGAGGTAAAAGGGAAAAAAATCAAAAGCGTTCAAGCAGTTCATGGCTTTTAAATTTCCCCTTTATTGCGTTAACAATTAGTTGTTTTTCGGAATAGAGAGCGCGTTGTTTTAAAGCTGAATTGAAGTAGCTGTATCACTTCAATGAAACTTATACCCTCAAGGGGCACTAGTGCCCTGTGGGTAGAGCAAAGCGAGTTTAGCGCGAACCCGAAAAATGACTGATTGTTGCGATCAGGGTTCCCTTTTCTTTGGTTCGTTTCTTTTAGTCGAATGGACGGATGTCTTTTATCCGCATTAATGAGACTTATGCCCTTAGGTGATGGGCATACAAAAGAAATGAACACCCTCGCGGCTACGAAAATACTTAATCTTTAATTATCATATTAGCCTCTCCCCATTATTTTTATGAGTTAAATTTCGTGTTGACATTAAAGAAACAATGTGCAAAATTGACGCATCGCAACATTAAATAAGGCGCATATAATGAAACCCATCGATGAAGTAAAAGCCAAGACCCAAGAGACCATCGCCCACACTGTCGAGCTAAACGAAGCCGTAGCTCACGGGGCTGTTAAGGCAACAGAAGAAGTTGGTGTTTTTTATAAAAGGATTATTGAAGGAAAGCCAACCGACCTTTACCACATCTCCAATGCCTTCATAAAAATTGCTGCAAACAATATTGCTGCTGCGAAACAATGTTTCAAATCTTTTTACGTTTGATGCTGGTGTGTTTTAAAGTTCTGTCTTGAAACGCAGTAAAAGGGGCGTTAAATCAAAAATACTACCGCTCTAGGTACATTTAGTTCCCTTAATCGCGCTTAAAATGATGAATTATTTCGGGTCAGTGTACGCGTTGCTTTAAGCTGAATTGAAGTAGCTGTATCGCTTCAATAAAACTTATACCCTCAAGGGGCACTAGTGCCCTGTGGGTAGAGCGAAGCGAGTATATAAGACATGGATGTGCTGTAGTAGAGCAGTACACGCCTACAAGGATGTAGGCGGTAGAACGACTCAGGAGACAAAGTCGAGGAGCAATTGCCGAGCGCACACCCGAAATCATTTATTATTTTGCGATTGGGTGCCTTTTTCTTTGGTTCGTTTCTTTTAGTCGAATAGGCGGATGTCTGTTATCCGCATTTATGAGATTTATATCTTTAGGTGATGGGAAAGCAAAAGAAATGAACTCCCTCGCGGCAGCGAAAACACTCTAACATATCAGCTACTACCAATAGATATTACTATAGTCAGCTACTACACGACAACATAGAACACCCCACCTTATGCTTCGCCCAATCCGGCCTTTTTTGATTCAGCTGTTCATGCTCTGGTTGTTCGTCATAAGGGCGTCTTAACACCTCCAACAACTCGTTAACCATAGAATGATCACCCTGTTCTGATTTATCAATCGCTAATTGCGCCAGATAATTCCGCAATACGTATTTTGGATTAACGCCATTCATCAAGGCGCTGCGTTGCTCTTTTGTTATCGAGTCTTGCTGGCTTCTTTTGGCGTACGCGACAAGCCACGTGGTTAATGCGTCTTGCGCTTTGCCTTCCATTACTTCCGGATAAAATGCCGGCCTTAGTTGATCTATTGCCGCCTGACTATCGAATGATTCTTTGTCTACGGGCACGCCTGCTAATCGCCTGAAGAATATCGTCATATCTGTTTCGTGCAAGCCAAAGAACGCGAGTAATTGTTTAATTAACTCGCCGTCATCATCTTTGACCAACGACAGGCCGAGCTTTTTACTCATCATCGATTGCCACTGTCTGGCGTATTGATCCGCGTAGTTATTCAATGCTTGCTCTAAGGGTGCCACTTCCTCAATCAATGGGTAAATAGCATTAGCTAGCTGGTATAAGTTCCAATGCGCTATTTGCGCTTGTTGACCGAACGCGTACCGGTGGTTCGTGGCGTCGGTGGTATTGGGCGTCCAGTCTGGGTCGTACGGCTCTAACCAGCCGTAGGGGCCGTAATCAATCGTCAGCCCAAGTATCGACATATTGTCGGTATTCATCACGCCGTGTACAAAACCCACGCGCATCCAGCCCACCAGCATATCGCAGGTGCTGGCACAAATTTCTTCGAACCATTTAATGTAGGTCTCTTTGCTCGGCTCTGGCAGATGCGGAAAGTCGGTGCTAATCGTGTAATCGGCAAACTGTTTTAACAGGCCAACGTCTTGTTGCGCGTAGTATTGAAAGTGTCCAAAGCGCGTAAATGAAGGCGCTAAACGGCAGACCACTGCACCGGGTTCTGGCGCTGGATTGCCGTTGTACATGACGTCGCGCACCACTTGTTCGCCGGTGGTAACGAGGCTTAAAGCGCGGGTCGTTGGAACGCCCAGGTGATACATCGCTTCACTACACAAAAACTCTCTGATGGACGAACGGAGTACCGCTAAACCATCGGCAGTTCTGGAGTACGGCGTTGGCCCCGCGCCTTTTAATTGCAGCGCCCATCGTTTGCCCTGTTTATTGATGATTTCGCCCAGGTTAATGGCCCGTCCATCGCCCAATTGCCCCGCCCAGTTGCCAAATTGATGGCCGCCATAACACGTTGCATAAGACTGCATGCCGTCGAGTTGCTCATTACCTGAGAAAGCATTAAGAAATTGCACTGATTGGCAGTCTTCCTCAGTTAAATCGAGCAGTGCCGCGGCTTCTTTCGAGTACGCCACCAATGAGGGCGTGTGCATTTTTTTGGGCATCGTCCAGGAGAAACACGCACCTTGTACCTGCCGCGGGTAGTTTTGCGTTATTTCATCGGCCGGTAATTGGCTTACAAAACGATTATCGAAGTTTAATGCCTGTTTATTCATAGTGTTTCGTTATTGCTGAGTGTTAGGTCGGCGAATACAAAGCCGTCACGCTCGACTATTTCGCCCGATACGATATCAATCGGGCGTTTAAACATGGGCCCATCGTAGGTAAAACTATGGAACTCGCCATTTTCGCCGCAGGGGTCAACGCCTTCGGGCAAGTCGGTTAAAAACTCTTGATCAAATTCGCGTCCGACAAAGCTGGTGGATAATTGCTTTGGGTCAACGCAGGTAATTCGTGTTTTCAGCCCACCGCTTAACATCGCCTGCGCTAATTCATCGGTGGGTATTTTCCAGAGTGGGAAGAGTGGCTGCAGCCCTGTTGTTTTTAAATTATCTTCACGATACTGGCGGATATCTTCTAAATACAAATCGCCGAAAGCCATATGCGTAATGTCCTGACCTTCGATAGATTTAAAAAAATCGTTCATCGCCTGGTTATAGGCTTCGTTACTGCACGGATGCGGGATATTGATGATATGTAAGGCTAAGCTTGCGGCCTGAGCCTGCTGTTCTAACAGGGTGACCCGGACGGCGTGCATGGCGACGCGTTGGTGGGTTTGGTTGACCGTTGTAACCAGGCCAACTAATTCGATACCGGGATCTTGCTGTAACTGGTAAAGCGTCCACGCGCTATCTTTGCCTGAACTCCACGACAATAAGGTGCGTTTTTTTTGCACGCTTTATAGTTGTTCGACGACGTGCTCAAACACGACAATTTTTTGTCGCACGTCCTCTGGTATTAATGAAGCTCGCTGCTGCACAAAGTCAAACCAGACCATCACGCCTTTACTCGTAACGACAGGCTTATCCTCGCCTTCACGATAAATATCCGCCAAAATAGTCGCGCTCTTATTACCAATTTTGCTGATCCGGGTACGCACCTCCAGTACCTCAGGGTAATGTACTTGTTGTAGATAAGAACACTGTATATCGGCGATAACCCAGCCTGACTCCATGCCTACAACTAGTGGCATATTCATTACGTCTTCACAATACGAAACGCGGCCAGATTCAATATAGCGAACAAATTGAACGCCATTGATATGCCCAAAGACATCGGCGTCGCCCCATCTTACGGAAATAGGAAAAATGTGTGAAAAGTGCGCTTTGCTCATTACCACCTCAGTAGATTAAAAAGTTTTTCGACGTTACATCATTATACGCTGATATGCTTTTAAACCAATTCCACTAGCCGATCAATCCATCACGCGCCGATAGGGCGTACTGAACAACATACACGGACCGGTCAAAGTCGTTTTTTACAAATTGAATGTATCTACTCGTTTCGTTTCAGAAGTACCCAGATGGCTACTTGACGCCTCGTTCGACTTCACCTTGTTTGTTAAGCACGCGCTTTACGATCTTTCCCGCCGCATTTTTTGGTAAGGCGTCTAAAAATTTAACTTTCCTGGGAACTTCGTAACTACCCAGGTGCTGACGACACCAGCCACGAATATCTGCTGCATCAGCCTCAAAACCTTCTTTTAATACAACATAGGCGATGGGGATTTCACCGTGCAACTCGTCTGGCTGACCAATGACAGCGGCCTCTAACACCGCTTCAAATCGATACAATACTTCTTCGATGATCCGTGGGTACACGTTCATGCCATTGACGATGACCATGTCCTTTTTTCGATCGAGTATGCTGAAATAACCGTCTTCGTCTTCATTGCCCAAGTCGCCGGTTAAGAACCAGTCGCCGAGAAATGTTTCCGCCGTTTCAGCGGCTAAATTCCAATAGCCCTTCATGACACTATCACCGCGAACGGCGATTTCACCGATTTCACCCAATGGCATTTCATTGCCCTGCTCATCGACTATTTTCATTTCAACGTTCGGCACGGCTAAACCAACGGTTCCAACCTTCCTAATACCGCCTATTGGGTTTACGCAGGTTACGGGCGAACACTCCGTCGGCCCATCTCCTTCATAAATGGGGGCGCTAAATTTCTTTTCAAAACGATTGAGCACGTCTACCGGCATCGACGCACCACCCGAAATACACATTCGAATTGAGCCAAAGCGGCGAGCTTTATCGTCTTTGGTATTGAGCATTACGTTATACATACTGGGCACACCAAGAAATACGGTGGATTTTGTTTTTTCTATAATATTCAACAAGTTGTCTGAATCGAACTTTGGTATCGGTACAAAACAACAACCGTGTGTTAGCGGCGTTAACATGCCCACCGTGGCGGCAAATGCATGAAACATAGGCAACACTAAAGCGATCACGTCTTTTTTAGCGACCCAGTTCATCGCCACGAAGACACTGGCGGTATTAGTTACCAGGTTTAAATGCGTCAACATTGCCCCTTTAGGGTGCCCCGTCGTACCTGATGTATACAAAATTGCCACCAGGTCATTATCTACATCGATATCCAATTCTGGCGGTACGCCATTATTATTGAAGGCATTATCCCAATCCGTAGATTTTTCGCGCTCCGCACTGATACACAGGGTAAATAAGGGGCTTTGAAGCTTGGGGATAGTCGCCTCAACATTTTCCTCAAAGGCGTCGTGATAAATGAGCCCTGAGACCTTTGAATTCTCCATTACGTAGGCAATTTCAGATGGTTTCTGCAACAAATTAATCGGTACTACCACGGCACCGGCTTTAACAATGCCCATATAGGCGATCGCAAATTGTGAACTATTAATGCAGTACAGCGCGATTCTATCGCCCTTAATGACGCCTTTTTCTATTAAGCCAACGGCCAACTTATCGGAGGCTACTTTGAGTTCTGAAAATGTGTGTTTTTTATCATTTTCAAGAATCGCCGTTACATCAGAAAATTGTTCTGCCGCGTTATTGAAGGCCTGTATTAAAGATAGTTTAGATTTCATTCGCAGCGTCTATTATTTTTTATTGAATACGATTATTATTTTATACGCCAGAGGGTTACAGACTAGGGAGCTATGAACTAGAGCCTAGTGAACAGAAGTTACCGGCACACGCCCTACTTTTTAAATACTGTATTTGCTCATGATGACACCGTAGCAAGAAAATCAGTAGTAACTAGACTAACTTAATGATAAAACCCCACCATAGCGCTTGGAGGCATAACGGTTTAAGAAGGGTCCCACAGCTCAACCGCAGGCCGCTTCACTACTTAACGATAGTTAAAACGGGTTTTTTCTTTTTTACTTCTGGCTTTGTATCTTCAGGCTCTGTCGGCATCTCCTCGTCAAAGCGCTCATCAAACATCATGCCTTTGCCATTTTCTTTGGCATAAACGGCTAACACCGCATTGATAGGCACGTATAGGTTTTCAGAAACACCTGAAAACCTCGCTGAGAAAGATACCGCGTCATTATCTAAAAGCCAATTCTGAACCGCATTTGGGTGCGTATTCAGAATGATTTTATCGTCAGATATATAAGCCGTCGGAACCTCAACGCCGGCAAACTTAGCGTCCACCAGCAGGTAAGGCGTTAAACCATTATCAGCAATCCATTCGTGCAAGGCTCGAATTAAATAGGGTTTTAATGGGTTCATTATTAATAACTAAGAAGCCAATAAAGCGTGACTTTCCATCATATCGCGCTCTTCAACACTCATGCTGTTTTGAAATGCTTCGCGTTTCGTTACCCGGTTGGTGTAATCAATAATTACTTTGGCTTCTTTCGGCAGTTCAATTCCGTAAAACGGTAAGCGCCATAACAACGGAGCTAATACGCCATCCACCAGGGTGAAATCATCGCTTAAAAAGTATTTATTCGCTTCGAACAACGGAATGGCCGCTATCAAATTTTCCCGCAGAAGCTTTTTAGCTTTCGCCGCTTTCTTCTCACCCGCGTTGATTATATCGTCCAGCAATGTATACCAGTCTTGATCAATACGGTGAATCAGCAGTCGCGAGCGAGCTCTTGAAACAGGATCAATAGGGTATAACGGAGGGTGCGGGAAACGTTCATCTAAATATTCCATGATGATTCTGGAATTAAATAAAGACAAATCCCTGTCAATCAGAATAGGTAAAGTCCCATACGGGTTAAGCTCTTGTAGGTCTTCTGGAAAGTCTTTCCCATCAACGTACTCAATTTCAGCTGAAGCGCTTTTCTCACTCAAAATAAATCGAGCTCTATGGCTGTAATGACACAGTGGGTCAGCAAAAAGCGTCATGATTGATTTTCTATTTAGTGCGTTTATCATCGTTGTATCCGATTCGTTAAAAACATGAAAGCCTTATGCTAATACACAAGGCTTTCTAAGTATGGAAGGCATCTTTTAATGAATGTCTTTCCAGTATTCTTTCTTCAGCAAGTAGAAAATGAATGTCATCAGTAAAATAAAGGCTAATACTTTCCAGCCGAGCTTTTTACGTTCCATTTTTGCAGGCTCGCCCATATAGACCATAAAGTTCACCAAGTCATTCATCGCCTGGTCGAATTCTTTCTCATTCATTCGACCTGGTTGGGCAATTTCTAATCTATCTATCACTGTTCTGCTGGTTCCATCACCAGAGACGACTTCCTTATAGACCGCCTTTTGCAAGCCTTGAAGATCAGACAATACGTGAGGCATACCTACTTTTGGAAACAGGGCATTATCAACGCCAAACGGACGCGAATCATCTATATAGAAACTTTTTAGATAGGTATACAACCAATCTGCGCCGCGTGAACGAGCGATTAACGATAAGTCGGGTGGGTTTACACCAAACCATTTTTCCGCGTCCTTAGGTCGCATCGAAATAGTCATACCATCAAAAATTTTCTCACCCGTGAACATCAAGTTAAGCTCAACCAATTCAGGAGAAATAGCCAGATCTTCAGCCATTCTTGAGTATCTGAGCTGTTTAGCAGAGTGACAACTTAAGCAATAATTTACAAAATATTTTGCTCCTCGCTGTAACGAAGGCTCGTTACCCAAGTCAACCGTCGCCGTTTGCAGCGCCCACTGTCCACTTGCCGCAAACGCTTGCGATGAAAACAGTATCAATAAAAACAAACTTAACTTTTTCATTTGTCCTCTATCCTCTCTGGAACATTTTTATCCTGGCCTATATTGGAATAAAAAGGCATTAATAAGAAAAACGCGAAGTATACCAGCGTGAAGAATCTAGAGAACCAGGTTCCCATCGTCGTCACAGGTTGCATACCAAAATAGCCCAAACCAATAAAACTAATAACAAAGGCAATGATGGCCGCTTTGAAAACCGGGCCTCTGTAGCGTATTGACTTATTGACACCTCTATCTAACCAGGGCAACAAGAACAGAACGATAATCGCACCAGCCATCGCTAACACACCACCAAACTTATCAGGCACGGCACGTAACACAGCATAAAACGGCGTGAAATACCAAACGGGAGCGATATGCTCAGGTGTTTTCAACGGATCGGCAGGCACAAAGTTTGCGTGCTCCAAGAAATACCCACCCATTTCAGGTACGTAGAAAATAATCAGCGCAAAAACAAACAGGAACACCCCGACACCGACTAAGTCTTTGACCGAGTAATAAGGGTGAAAAGGAATGCCGTCTAAGGGAACGCCTTTTTCATCTTTATGCTTTTTAATTTCTATGCCTTCCGGATTATTCGAGCCAACCGCGTGTAAAGCCACGATATGCATGAAGACCAAAATAACCAGTACCAAAGGAATGGCAATAACGTGGAATGCAAAGAATCGATTTAACGTCGCGTCGGAAATAACGTAATCACCACGCAACCATAAAGCTAAATCTTCGCCTACGTATGGAATCGCACCAAACAAAGACACAATAACTTGTGCGCCCCAGTATGACATTTGACCCCAAGGCAGTAAGTAACCCATAAAGGCTTCAGCCATTAGCGCCACATAGATAATCATGCCGAATGTCCAAACCAGTTCACGGGGCTTTTTGAATGAACCATAAATCAGGCCACGGAACATATGCAGATAAACCACCACAAAGAAAGCTGAAGCGCCAGTTGAATGCATATAACGAATCAACCAACCCCATTCAACGTCACGCATGATGTATTCGACGGAATCAAAGGCTAATTTCGCGTCGGGTTTATAGTTAATGGTTAAGAAAATACCGGTAATAATTTGATTGATCAACACCAAGATGGCCAACGAACCAAAGTAATACATCCAGTTAAAGTTTTTAGGCGCGTAATATTCCGCCAGGTGTTCGTTCCAAACTTTAGTCAGAGGGAACCGAGCGTCAACCCAACCTAATGCATCTTTTAACATGCCACTCATTATGCTTGTCCTCCGTCTGAACCAATTAAAATTCTGGTATCTGTTAAATACTTATGCGGCGGAACGACCAGGTTCAATGGTGCCGGCACACCGGCGTATACACGACCCGATAAATCGAACGTTGAACCATGGCAAGGACAGAAAAAACCACCTTTCCAGTCCGGCCCTAAATCTTCCGGTGCTATCTCTGGCCTGAAAGTAGGCGAGCAGCCTAAATGAGTACAGATACCCACGGCTAGAAAAACGTCAGGTTTTATTGAACGATTATTATTTTTACACGACTCAGGTTGCTCAGACTCATTTGACTCAGGGTCTCGCAGAACGTCGCTCATTTCAGCCATTTCGGCTATGATTTTGTCAGAGCGCTTTAAAATCCAAACCGGTTTTCCTCGCCATTCAACGCGAATTAACTGCCCCTGTTCCAATTTAGCAATATCAGCTTCTACTGGCGCACCGGCTGCTTGAGCACGAGCACTGGGGTTCATTGACTTTAAAAAAGGTACCGCGACATATACTGCGCCAACCCCCGTTACTGCCGTAGCTGCGGCGGTTAAAAATAGGCGTCTGCGCTTATCTACTACCTGTTCGCTCATCTAACTCTCCATAAAATAATCGTAAACTACACATACAAGTTTTTGTACGGCACTTAAATTGTGCGGCATTTTAGCATATTATGATTATTTATAGGGTCACCGAAAGCAGCTTAAATAGACAAATTTCGACCTAAGACTTCTATTTTCTAGTATTCCCTAGTTTAATATCGACGCTAGTCGTTGCAGGAATAGTCTGTTTTCTGTGGCGGAACCAACCGTTACTCTCAAGCAATTGTTCGGTAGCCCGGGCACGCTGCCCATCTTTTTAATCAGCACCCCTGATTCCTTTAATGCATCGAAAACGCGTTCGGCCGAATCCCTTAGTAAGGCAAACAGTAAAAAGTTAGCCTCACTCGGAAAAACCTGAATATCGCCCAACTTAGATAATTCATCGGACATGCTGTCTCGTTCCTGACATATTTGCACCGCCTGAGCGTCCAATATATCAATGTGCTTAAACGCGAAACGAGCCGTTAATTGAGTGAACACGTTAATATTATAAGGCAGTCTAATTTTCTCAAACTGCTTGGTTAGGCTGCGATGCCCCGTCATAAAGCCAAGTCGAAGGCCCGCCAGGCCTAATTTAGATACCGTGCGCATCACCAAGACTTGCTCGAACTGCTTAACTCGATTTAAAAATGTTTTTTGCGCAAACGGCTGATAAGCCTCATCAATAACTACAATGCCATTCGTCGCTTCGATAATGCTGAGCACGTCTTCATCGCTGAATAAATTGGCAGTAGGATTATTCGGATAAGCTAAAAAGATAACCGCCGGATCAAATTTTTCGATATCCGCCAACATCGATGACATATTTAAACTAAAGTCATCATTGAGCGGCACGCCGACGAAAGACAAACCCAATGATCGAGCTATATGCTGATACATCACAAAGCTCGGCGTCGGCGCCATCACACAGGCGTCGCACTTCATCGCCATCAGAATCATTTGTATCAACTCATCAGAGCCATTACCTAAAACAAGCCCCGATTCAGGATCAACCTTAAAACATTCGCGTAAAGCCGACACCAGTTCTGAAGCCGAAGGGTCCGGGTATCTATTCGGTTCGGCTTGGGATATTAATTCAAGCCACTCATCCTTCATATGTTGAGGCCAGGGAAACGGGTTTTCCATCGCGTCTAATTTCACCAGTCCCGTCGCTACAGGCACATGGTAAGCCTGCATTTCTTTGATTTCTGGTCGAATCAAATCGTCTAACTTATTTGTTTTTTGTTGCACGTTGTTTATTGCTCTAATTTGCGAAATTCGGCGGACCTTGCGTGGGCAGTTAATGATTCCCCACGCGCCAGTATTGAGGCCGTATCGGATAGTGTCGACGCGCCTTGTTGACTGCAATTTATCAGGCTAGTTCTTTTTTGGAAGTCATACACACCCAGTGGCGAAGAGAATCTCGCCGTTCCAGACGTAGGCAATACGTGATTCGGCCCTGCGCAATAATCCCCTAACGCCTCCGGAGTGTAACGCCCCATAAAGATGGCACCGGCGTGTTGTATTTTATCGACCCAGCGCGATGGCTCGTCTACCGAAAGCTCTAAGTGTTCAGGTGCAATTCTATTGGCGATATCAACGGCTTGCTCAAACGTTTCCGCATAAATCAAAGCGCCTCGACTTTCTAAAGAGGCTTTAATGACTGCAGAACGTTCCATGCTGGGTAATAAGGTCTGAATACTTTTTTTAACTTTTTCGAGATAATCGGCATCCAGAGAAATAAGAATCGACTGGGCGTTTTCGTCGTGTTCAGCCTGTGCAAACAAATCCATCGCTATCCAGTCGGGGTTTGTTTGTCCATCACAAATAATTAAGATCTCAGATGGACCCGCTATCATATCGATGCCGACTTGCCCAAAGACCAGTTTTTTTGCCGTCGCCACGTAGGCATTTCCCGGACCCACTATTTTATCCACCGCGGGCACTGTTTCAGTCCCATAGGCCAGTGCGGCGACCGCTTGCGCGCCGCCAATTCTAATCACTTTGTCGACGCCCGCTAGCCACGCGGCCGCCAGCACCAAATTATTTAGCTCACCGTTTGGCGTGGGTGTTGTCATGATAATTTCAGGCACGCCCGCTACCTTTGCCGGAATAGCGTTCATTAACACTGATGAGGGGTATGCGGCTTTGCCACCGGGTACATAAACACCAACGCGCTCTAGCGGAGTGATTTTTTGACCTAGCGTATTACCCAGCTCATCGTCAAAACCCCATGATTGGAGTTTTTGATGCTCTGCATAAGCACGAATTCTATCCGCCGCGCAGTTCAAGGCAGCGACTTGATCGGCAGCTAAAGTATTCCATGCGCTTTCTAACTGTTCACGCGGAACAACTAAACTATCAGCCGTAGCATGCCAGCGATCAAAGTCTTTGGTATAGGCGCACAAGGCTGAGTCACCCTGTTTTCGAACCGTTTTAATGACCGTAGAAACGACCTGGAGTACCGATGCGTCATCGCTTTCATCGAAAGCCAATAAACTATCTAACGCTGTTTTAAAGTCAGCGCTAGAGGCATTTAAAGTTTGTATCTTCATGCCTTAACGCCTGTTGTTGACGGCTACTTCTAATCGCTTGATCAGCGTTTTTATTTTTTCGTGTTTCATTTTCATTGAGGCTTTATTGACCACCAGCCTGGAGCTAATATTCATGATCAAATCTAGCGGCTCCATGCCATTGGCTTTTAAGGTATTACCCGTATCGACCAAATCAACAATACAATCTGCCAGGCCAACGATAGGCGCTAATTCCATTGAACCGTATAGTTTAATAATTTCTACTTGCCTGCCTTGTTTAGCGAAGTATTGCTCAGTTAACGAAACGTACTTTGAAGCGACACGAATTTTACCCGTTGGCAAACCTTTCCCTCTGACGATCGCAGTCATTAAACGACATTTCGCTATGTTTAGATCAAGCGGTTCGTACAGGTTATCGCTATTATGTTCCACCAGTACATCTTTGCCGGCGATACCGATGTCTGCCGCGCCGTACTCAACAAACGTCGGCACGTCTGTCGCTCTGATAATTACTAAATTTACGTCACCGCAAACACTGGGGACAATCAGCTTTCGTGTTTTGGCTAAATCTTCAGACGGCACAATGCCCACCTCAGCCAGCAAAGGCAGCGTGTCTGCTAGAATTCTTCCTTTTGAAATTGCGATCGTTAGCATAATGATTTAACTCGGTACTCTGCGAATGTTTCCGCCTAATAAAGCCAGCTTCTCTTCAATACACTCGTAGCCACGATCAATATGGTAAATGCGCTCTATGATGGTTTCGCCTTTAGACACCAGGCCTGCAATAACCAAACTCGCCGAAGCCCTAAGATCTGTCGCCATAACGGTAGCCCCTTCCAGTGATTCTTTGCCCACACAAATAGCCGTATTGCCTTCTAGCTGAATATCAGCCCCTAATCGCTGCAACTCGTGCACGTGCATAAAACGGTTTTCAAAAATCGTTTCGGTCACCACAGACGTGCCTTCGGATAACGCATTGAGCACCAAAAACTGAGCTTGCATATCGGTCGGGAACGCTGGGTATGGTGCCGTTCTGAAGGACACCGCTTTGGCGCGTCTACCGTGCATATCGAGTTCGATCCAATCTTTTCCAGATATCACCTCTGCACCCGCTTCTTCAAGCTTTGACAACACCATATCTAAGGTCGTCGGATCAACGTCTTTAATTTTTATTTTGCCACCCGTCACCGCGGCTGCTACCAGGTAGGTGCCCGCTTCAATTCTATCGGGCATGATGTTATAGGTTAAATTCTTCGCCGTTAAACCTTCAACCCCTTCAATCACTAAGGTATCGGTACCTATGCCAGATATTTTTGCGCCCAGCTTATTTAGAAAGTGCGCCAAATCACTGACTTCTGGTTCGCAAGCGGCATTCTCAATAGTCGTCGTTCCTTCTGCCAGTGTCGCCGCCATCATCAGGTTTTCAGTACCCGTAACGGTCACTATATCGAGCACTAGCCTGGTGCCTTTTAGACGCTCGCAAGACGCATGAATATAGCCATTTTCAACGCGAATAGTAGCGCCCATAGCCTCGAGGCCTTTTAAGTGGATATCAACTGGGCGGGAGCCAATGGCACAACCACCAGGTAGAGATACTTCAGCCTTACCAAAGCGCGCCAATAACGGGCCTAAAACAATAATCGACGCACGCATGGTTTTCACCAGTTCGTACGGCGCTCTATAATTCGTGATCGTTGAGGTATCTACCTCTACCCTCATTTTTTCATCCACCGACAATTGGACGCCCATCTGCCCCAATAAGCTCATCGTGGTCGTAATATCGTGGAGGTGTGGCAAGTTCCCTATAACAACGGGATTTTCGGCCAATAAAGCAGCCGCTAAAATGGGTAAGGCTGCATTTTTTGCGCCTGAAATACGTATTTCGCCCGATAGTCGCACGCCACCCTGAATAATCAGTTTGTCCATTCTTTTATATTCCTACCCTATTATATTTTGATCTTGCTAAACGACCGGCAAAATCTCTTCAAGACCGCTAACGCGCGCAATTTCAAGCATTTGTTTTGGAATTTCTTTGAACGCAATACTTTGTCCAGATTGCTGCGCTAGCACCATCCACTCTAATAATAGAGCGAGGCCTGCACTATCGGTTTTTTCGACCTGTTCAAGGTTAAAAACTAGAGCAGCTTGTCCATCAAAAATACCCAAAGAACTTTTCAATAATGCAGCCACGTCACTAAACCCCAGCGTACCGGACACTTGTATTTCGCCCGTGCCTAGTTCTTTTAATTGCGTAGCTCTCATTGTTTACCTAGTGTTTTATAAAAATTATTTCTATTCTTTGTCGTCACTACTAAACAGGAATTGCCCAATAATCTGCTCTAACACCAATGCGGATTGTGTCAGCTCCAGTTTACTACCCTCTTGTAACGGCTCTTCTTCGCCACCCGCTTCAAGCCCAATATATTGTTCGCCCAATAGACCCGCCGTTAAAATACTGGCACTGCTGTCAGATGGCAGTTGATTGTATTTGGCCTCAATCGTCATCGTCACTACGGCTTCAAAAGACTCTGCATCAAAACTAATCGCTGATACCCTGCCTATATTAACACCCGCCATTGAAACCGGCGCGCGAACTTTCAAGCTACCGATATTCTCAAAATTCCCTTTGATCTTATAACCCTCTTCGCCATTGAGACTACTCAGGTTACTCACTTGCATAGACAGAAAAAACATTGCCACCATGCCCATAGCTACGAATAAGCCCACTAAAACTTCAATCGATCTTGATATATGCATATTAAATATCTCCGAACATCAATGCAGTTAAAATAAAATCCAATAATAAGACGGCGAAAGCGGAATGAACGACCGTTCTTGTTGTCGCCCTGCTAACCCCTTCCGAGGTTGGTATTGCGTCATGGCCTTCAAAAACAGCGATCCACGTCACCACTAAACCAAACACTACGCTTTTGATTAGGCCGTTTAAAATATCTTCGTTGAAATCGATTTTAGACTGCATTTGTGACCAGTAACCACCTTCATCAATACCCAACAGGCCAACACCGATAAAATACCCACCCAACACGCCTATGGCACTAAATAAAGTAGCCAATAGCGGCATTGAGATCAAACCCGCTAAAAAACGGGGCGCAATAATTCTCGCCACTGGGTCTACCGCCATCATTTCCATACCCGATAATTGCTCAGTCGCCTTCATCAAACCTATTTCGGCCGTTAGCGCAGAACCCGCTCGACCCGCAAACAATAACGCCGCCACTACTGGGCCCAGCTCTCTTACCAATGAAGCGGCAACCATCACGCCCAACATACCTTCGGCACCAAAATCAGACAAGGTATAAAAACCCTGCAGGGCTAGCACCATACCGACAAAGAGCCCCGAAATAACGATCAAAGAAAAACTTAGCACGCCCACCGAATACAGCTGCGCGATCAACAAACGCGGTCTAATTAAAACACTCGGAATGCTCAGCAAAATATTCATGAAAAAAACAGCCGCGCGCCCTAAGCGTTCTAAAACACCGATTGACGTAACGCCTAAGCGCTGAAAAAAATCTAACATGATAACCCTACCCGCTTGCTCATACTTCAACACCCAATAGATCTTTTGCGTAGCCTTTCGCCGCATAATGAAAAGGTACCGGGCCGTCAGCGAGTCCTTGCATAAATTGTTGCGACCACTCAGAATCTGAGTTCGCCAACTGCTCAGGCGAACCATGATCAATCACCTTTCCACCAGATACCAAATAAATATAATCCGCGATGGCGCACGCTTCTTGAACGTCATGCGAGACCACAATGCTAGCCAGACCCAAGGCATCATTTAGCAGCTTTATAAGCTCCACCAAAACCCCCATAGAAATAGGATCTTGCCCGGTAAATGGCTCGTCATACATAATCATCATCGGGTCTAATGCAATCGCTCGAGCCAACGCGACGCGCCTGGCCATGCCACCCGATAATTCGGACGGCATCAGATCTCTTGCGCCACGCAGGCCAACGGCCTGCAGCTTCATTAACACCAGGTGCCGAATCATCGGTTCTGGCAGATTAGTGTGCTCGCGCAAGGGAAAAGCGACGTTCTCAAATACAGAAATATCCGTTAATAAGGCACCACTTTGGAACAGCATCCCCATTTTTTTTCGTAACTGATAAAGTTGACGATGCGTCATTTTGTGAACATTCTGCCCATCCACCTCTACCGAACCTGAAGAGGGCCTTAATTGACCGCCAATTATTTTCAACAGCGTCGTTTTACCGGTTCCGCTTGGGCCCATAATGACCGTTACTTTGCCGCGCTGAATATCCATGTCGACGCCATCAAAAATAAGTTTTGAGCCGCGAGAAAAATGAACATTTCTAATTTTTATTAATGGCTTATTTTCAGTCACTTAGGTTTACCTATTTATCAATTTCCCTCTAAATTTACAGCCCCATACGCACTACAAATAAGATCAAGCATTGTCCTCACCTTATTATTGCACGTCAATCCGAACTTCCATTATTTTAAATAAATAATCCAGTAAATCATTCGGTTTTCCAACTTTCACAGCTAAATTTTATTGGCTATTCAGCTTTTCATGCGACAATAAATCCTAATTTCAAACATCTCAGGTTCACTTCACTCTCATGCTGATAAATATAGCTGCGCTATTGGCTGGCTTTGTATTTTTAATTTTTTCCGCCGACTTTTTCGTTAAAGGCTCATCAGCTCTTGCACGCAACCTGGGCATTTCACCACTCATTATCGGTTTAACGATCGTCGGCTTAGGCACCTCTGCACCCGAGATATTGGTCGCTGCGATGGCATCAATACAAGGAAACACCGGGCTTGCAACTGGAAACGCCGTTGGCTCCAACATAGCCAATATCGGCCTGGTGCTAGGCACTACCGCCCTTATTTCACCCATCTTCATTCGTTCTTCGTTGATTAAACGCGAACTGCCTATAATTTTGGTCATTTCTATAACCAGTTACTTACTCGTTATTGATGGTGATTTGTCACGACTTGATGGGTTTATCTTAATAACAGGCCTCGCTGCATTTTTATATTGGTTAACGCGAAGCGCTCGTCTCAGCAAACAACAAAATACCGATACGCTTAGTGCTGAATTTATTGATGAAATACCGCTCGGCATGGCCAATTCAAAAGCTGTTTTATTTTTAACCTCAGGTCTTATAGGTCTTTTAGCCAGTTCAAAACTACTCGTTTGGGCAGCAGTCAATATCGCCGTTATTTTTGGCGTTAGCGACCTGGTCATCGGGCTAACCATTATTGCGATTGGCACCAGTCTTCCAGAGCTAGCCGCTTCTATTGCAAGCGTACTTAAAAAAGAACCTGACCTCGCTGTCGGCAATATTATCGGCTCTAACGCATTCAATTTATTGGCCGTGTTTTGCTTACCCGGCCTGATTCATCCAGGGGCTATTGAGAGCAACCTTATTTCTCGAGACTTTCCGGCCATGCTCGGCCTTACTGTCCTGCTGTTCCTTTTCTCATATAGCTTTAACGGCCAGCCAAAAATTGGCCGCTTTAAAGGGTTTTTATTGGCGATGCTGTTTATCGCTTACCTTGGCAAGGTATACTTAGATTCAGTTGGAACTTAGTTAAACCAGAACGTAGACAGATGCCTGATAAAAACAACCACCGAGATAAATTAAAACAGCTAGGTTTAGCCGTTATAAAAACAGAGGCCGAGGCTATTACTCAGCTCGCTAATCATATTGATGACAACTTCACTCACGCCTGTGAATTGATCTTGCAATGTGAAGGCAAAATTGTCGTTATTGGCATGGGGAAATCTGGTCATATCGCTAACAAAATAGCCGCTACACTAGCGAGTACAGGCACCCCAGCTTTCTTTGTTCACCCAGGTGAAGCCAGTCACGGTGATCTAGGCATGATCACTAAAGGTGACGTAGCGCTAGCGCTGTCCAATTCTGGTGAAACGGGTGAAGTGCTAACCATCCTGCCGATTTTAAAACGCCTGGGTATTCCCTTAATTTCTATTACTGGCAATCCAGCTTCTACTCTCGCTACCATGTCTGATGCACCAATTGACGCCAGCACCGATAAAGAGGCCTGCCCTCTAGGTTTAGCGCCCACCTCTAGCACCACCGCCGCCCTCGTTATGGGTGACGCTCTCGCCATCGCTTTGCTAGAAGCGCGCGGTTTTACAGAAGAGGATTTTGCCCTCTCACACCCGGGTGGCAACTTAGGGAGAAGATTGTTACTCCACGTCAATGACATCATGCATAAAGGCGCTGACATCCCCATCACTCAAGAAACCGCTCTGGTTAGAACGGCACTACTGGAAATGACCGAAAAAAAGCTCGGCATGACGGCCATTACCGATCAACACGGGAACTTAACGGGCATTTTTACCGACGGTGATTTACGCCGCATGCTGGAAAATTGCACCGATATCCACACCACCAAAATCCAAAGCGTGATGACACGAGGCGGCGCCACGATAGGTCCAGAAAAACTGGCCGTTGAAGCGCTACAGCTAATGCAAGCCAAACAAATAAATGCCTTACTAGTAACGCATGAAAACAAGTTGGTTGGTGCGCTCAATATGCACGATATGCTTAAAGCGGGTTTATCATGATCGAGTTAAGCGATGACTTTAAACAACGCGCGCAAGCTATAAAGTGCGTTATTTTTGATGTCGACGGCGTATTAAGCGATGGCAAATTGTTTTTTGACCTTAATGGCCAGGAATACAAATCGTTTCACGCACAAGACGGACAGGGACTAAAACTTCTGCAACAAAACGGTATCGATGTCGCCATTATCTCAGGTCGTTCATCACCTATTGTTGATCAGCGTATGAAAAACCTGGGCATCAAGCACGTATATCAAGGTCAGGAAAATAAAATTGCGGCCTTTAACGACTTGCTGAATAAATTAGCCCTCAACGCTGATCAGCTCGCACACGTTGGGGACGACCTGCCTGACCTTGCAATTATGACCCGCGTACGCCTGGCGATTGCCGTACAGGATGCCAATCCATCGATCCTGCCTTACTGTCAGGGACAAACGACACGCACCGGCGGGCATGGCGCCGCACGTGAGGTTTGTGACGCCATTTTAAGCGCGCAAAATAAGCTCGCTAGCACGGTTCAAGCATTTACCGACCGCTAGCCTTTATTTATGAAACACCTTGGAAAAATCGCTTTAGCCCTACTCGCCGCTGGCACCTGGTGGTTAGCTTTTATGCAAGAACCCGAACCCGATAGCCGCGTTGAAAAGCCGAGTCATAAGATCGATTATTTTCTTAAAGATTTTGATTCGCTGAGTATGACCTTAAACGGGGAAGCTAAGCAGCGTATCCAGGCACAACACATGCAACACTTTATTGATGATGACAGCACTGAGTTAACTGAGCCGAGAATGACTATGTACTCCACAGATAAGCCTGATCTACATATTAAATCTGAAACGGGTTATATTTCTTCAGATGGCGAGCTTATTTTGCTCAATGGTGCGGTCAATATCAAACGAGAGGCACTGAAAAACATTGCACCCATGGAAATCGACACGCATAATCTTCGCATCCAAATGGCTAACGACTTCGCTGAAACAGATGAATTCGTTAGCATTAAATCTGGCATAAACATTATTCGAGGCACCGGTTTACGCGCCCACTTTCGTGAACCGATTAACATCAAAATTTTAGAACAAGCACGGGGTCACCATGAAATTAAATAAAATGAAGATTGCCTTCATGGCACTGTTTTTATTCTCATCACCCTTATGGGCATTGAGTTCAGATAAACAAAAACCAGTTGAAGTTGAGGCCGATAGCTTTAACCTCGATGACGCAAAAAAAATCACCGTTTATTCCGGCAATGTCATTATCACTCAAGGCAGCATGGAGATCATGGCCGATAAAGTAACTATTCACGGTGCTCGCGGAACCACTGAAAAAGTGATCGCAACCGGTCACCCCGTTAAATTTAAACAGCAACCTGACGGCAGCCAAAGTCCAATCCGCGGTGAAGCAAGGCGTTTCGAATACTTGGTTTCTAAAGACACGCTGGTATTGATCAATCAAGCGACTTTATGGCAAGACGGAAGCACCTTTGCAAGCGATCGTATCGTCTACGACAGTAAACGTTCAATTGTAAAAGCCGGCGATAAAGAAACCGGCGGTAAACGCGTCAAAATCACCCTGCAGCCAGCCCAATAACGATGAGTACCTTGCGCGCGCAAAACATCAGCAAACAGTTCAATCAACGAAAGGTCGTAGATCAGGTCAGTATTAACGTACAAAGTGGCGAGGTGGTCGGCTTATTAGGCCCCAATGGCGCCGGTAAAACGACCTGCTTTTACATGACCGTTGGCCTAATAAAACCGGATAGCGGGCAAATTTTTCTAGATGAACAAGATATCACTCAAAGCCCTATGCACGTTCGCGCCAGGCAAGGGCTTGGTTATTTACCGCAAGAGGCCTCGATCTTCAGAAAACTGAGCGTAGAGGACAATATACTAGCCATATTACAGACACGACGCGAGCTATCCCAGGGGCAACAACAACTGCTGCTCGATGAGTTACTGCAAGAATTTGGCATCAACCACCTCCGTGCTCAAAGCGCGATGGCGCTTTCCGGTGGCGAAAGAAGACGCCTCGAAATAGCACGCTCACTCGCTACGGAGCCGCAGTTCATCTTATTGGACGAGCCTTTTGCAGGGGTTGACCCCATCTCCGTGATCGATATTCAAAAAATTATCCATCATTTATGCGAACGCGGTATTGGTGTACTGATAACGGACCATAATGTCAGAGAAACACTCGGCACCTGTGATCGCGCCTACATTCTAAATAACGGCGCCGTGATTACTGAAGGGTCAGCCGATGATATTCTCGAACACAGGGAAGTAAGGGACGTATATCTTGGGCATGAATTTCGCATGTAATTGCAAAAATTAGGCTTATTTTTGACGCTATATGGTCTAAACTATGAGCTATGCGATGTAATCAAGTCTTGATCCTTTTCACCTTCCGTCAGCGCCCATGAAGCAGTCACTTCAGCTTCGAATTGGTCAAAACTTGACCATGACCCCACAACTTCAACAAGCCATTCGCTTGTTGCAACTATCCACATTAGAGCTACAACAAGAAATTCAAACCGTACTGGACAGCAATATGATGCTGGAAATTCCAGACGATGAAACACCTGGCAACGAAGAGCCCGATACTAAAAAAAACACCACTGCAGACGAGAAAACTAGTGAAGGCTCACAAGACCTACTACCCGATGATCTCGCTATTGATACCTCCTGGGATGAGATATACGACCTAACGCCTTCAACGGCATCCAGCCAACAATCAGACGCCGCTCAGCCCGACCCTGGCAGCATAAATTCCGCCAAACAGACCTTGTACGATCACTTGTCTTGGCAAATGGAGTTGACAAACTTTTCGACTACCGACCGCGCTATCGCTACCTCTATCATTGATAGCATCGATAATAATGGCTACCTAAAATCGGATATCACCCAGCTGCACCATCACCTCTCTGAACAAATTGATGATTTGGAGTTGGACGAAGTGATGGCTGTTCTACATAAAGTGCAGTCGTTTGACCCCCCTGGCGTTGGAGCATTGAATTTACAGGACTGTTTACTTATCCAGCTCAAACAACTGCCTGAAGACACTCCTTTTGCACAAGAGGCTATCGAATTAGTCGGTCATCATATGGCTGCTTTGGGCTCACAGGATAGCGCCAAATTAAAGCGTCAACTGGGCATTGACGATGAAAAATTAGAGCAGATTATCACGCTCATTCAAGGCCTCAACCCGCGACCCGGCTCGGATATTGGTGACTCAAACACTGAATATATTACCCCCGATGTGTATGTCACTAAAGTCAAAGGACGGTGGCAAATATCGATAAATGGTGAAGTGGCTAGTAATATCCGCATCAATCCTTATTACCAGACGCTTATCAAACGCGGCGATAAAAGCGCTGATTCTCAGGCAATGAAAAACCATTTACAGGAAGCCCGCTGGTTTTTAAAGAGCTTACAAAGTAGAAATGAAACACTGCTACTGGTATCCCAGGAAATTGTTAATCGTCAACAAGACTTCCTCGAACACGGCGCGATCGCCATGAAGCCCATGGTGCTTCGCGATATAGCTGAAACGGTCGAGATGCACGAGTCGACCATATCACGCGTAACCACTAATAAATACATGCACACGCCGAACGGTATTTTCGAGCTCAAGCACTTTTTTTCTAGCCACGTATCCACAGATAGTGGCGGTGAATGTTCGGCCACAGCGATCAGAGCTTTTATCAAAGAACTCGTCAACACTGAAAACCCTAAAAAGCCTCTCAGTGATAATAAAATTGCCGCTATACTAAGCGACAGAGGCATTAACGTAGCGAGGCGAACTATTGCTAAATATCGTGAATCCATATCCATCCCCCCTTCTAGTCAGAGGAAGCGAATCCTTTGACATTCGTCGTCACCACAACAGGAGAGTAATATGCAATTAGACTTATCTGGACACCACGTTGACATCACTGATGCATTACGCGAATACACCCACACAAAGTTCGGTAAAATTAAACGTCACTTCGATAAAGTCATCGACGTACACGTGATTCTAACCGTGGAGAAATTGGAACAGAAAGCAGAAGCCACGATTCAACTAAATGGTACTAAAATATTTGCCGAAGATACCCAAGAGAATATGTACGCGGCTATTGACACCTTGGTTGATAAGCTCGACAGACAGGTCGTCAAACACAAACAGAAGTTGAACGCCCACCGTTAATTTACATAGGCCGGCTCTACGCCGGCCTTTTTATTATAAAACAATGAAACTCATCATCATTAGCGGGCTATCAGGTTCCGGCAAAAGCGTCACCTTAGACACCTTAGAAGACGCCGGTTTTTATTGCACCGATAATTTACCTATCGCCCTACTACCCGAGTTTTCAAAACTACTGGCCAACTCCAGGCAACCCATTTTTAAGCAGGTTGCCGTTGGTATTGACGCCCGTAACGACCAAAACTCCCTCAACCAATTCAGCCAGCTGATCGAACAATTACGCAAAGATGACATCAATTACGAGATTATCTTTCTTCGCGCCAATAAAGAGAGTTTATTAAAACGATTCAGCGAAACGCGCCGTAAACACCCGCTTTCCGACGCCAATACATCATTAGATGAAGCCATCGACCTTGAGATTAACAGACTTAGCTCAATAGCGAGTCACGCAAGCATTCAAATCGACACAACGCATACTAACGTACATCAATTACACGATATTATTCGTGAACGCGTTTGTCATAACGATAACAACGGTTTGTCGCTGCAAATCATGTCTTTCGGCTACAAGCACGGCGCCCCTAACGACGTTGACTTTGTATTCGATGCCCGCTGCCTGCCTAACCCGTATTGGGAGCCAACGTTAAGAAGCTTTACCGGCAAAGACGAGCCCGTCATTAACTTTCTAAATAATGCACAACTGGTGCAGCTTTATTTACAGGATACCGCTCAATTTTTAAACCGTTGGATTCCAGAATTTTCCAATTCAAACCGCAACTACCTATCCATTGCCATTGGCTGCACAGGTGGCCAGCACCGCTCGGTGTATCTGGTAGAAAAGCTGGCGAAACATCTAACAGAAAATGGCTTAGATATCTTAACCAGACACCGCGAACTACTCTAAAAACCGATTCCTTCTGCGCTACAAATAACAAAGCAGGCTAAGCGAGATTGAGCTAGAATAGTTTGTGTTTATAGCACCTGATTTCAATTATAAAAATGTCAGCCTCCCCACAACACGAGAACACACATGAGCATCTGCGCTTACTCGCGGGTCAGCTTGATAGTGACTCTCTGTTACAAATCAGGCTGCAAATTAACGAACTTCACCCCGCCGAAATAGCAGGCCTCCTCGAGTCGATACCGCCGAAAAATCGTCGCATTATATGGGGCTTGATTAACCCGGAATTAACCGGTGATATTCTTGTAGAAGTTAACGATGAAGTGCGTTCAGGCTTAATCGAACACACCGACGACGAAGACCTTATTACCGCCGTCGGTTCGTTAGAAACCGACGATTTAGCCGATATCTTCGAAGACCTTCCGCACACCGTCTTGCACGAAGTCGTGCGCTCCATGTCGAATCAAGATAGGCGTCGCCTGCAATCGGTCATGTCTTATGACGAGGATAGCGCTGGCGGGCTGATGAACCCCGATATGGTGACCATTCGGCCCAATGTTAACCTCGATGTTGTTTTAAGGTATCTGCGGCAGCGCGGTCATCTCCCTGCCAATACGGATAAACTTTTTGTGGTCGACAGAGAGGATCGTTATATCGGCGTACTGAGTATTTCAGACTTAGTAACGAGCGATAGTAATAAATCCGTCAGCGATACGATGATCACCGACCAAAAAGCGCTCTCTGCCACCTTATCAGACAATGAAGTGGCGCTGTTTTTTGAAGACCACAACCTCGTTTCGGCTCCGGTGGTGGATGAAAATAATCGCTTACTCGGTCGAATTACGGTGGATGACGTGGTTGACGTTATTCGTGATGAAGCCGATCGCTCTTTATTGAACATGGCGGGCCTGGACGAAGACGATGATATGTTTGCCCCCGTGTTCAGAAGCGCAAAACGTCGCGCCGTATGGCTTGGAATTAACCTGTTCACCGCTTTTTTAGCAGCCTGGGTTATTGGTTTGTTTACCGCGACGATCGAACAAATCGTGGCGCTGGCCGTGCTAATGCCGATCGTTGCCAGTATGGGTGGCATCGCGGGTAGCCAAACGCTGATGTTAGTTATTCGTGGTATCGCCCTCAATCAGGTCGGCAAGCCCAATGCGCGCTGGTTGATGTGGAAAGAGTTAGCGGTCGGGGTATTAAACGGTGTGCTATGGGCTAGCGTAGTGGCCGTTATTACCGGCTTCTGGTTCAAGAGTAGTTCACTTGGCCTGTTAATCGGCGCCGCCCTTATCATCAACTTAATCGTCGCGGCATTAGCTGGCGCGACGATACCAATGACGCTGAAGCGAATGAATATTGACCCGGCTATCGCTGGCGGTGTTATCCTGACCACCGTGACCGATGTTATTGGTTTCTTTACCTTTTTAGGCCTAGCGACCGTTTTCCTAATTTAGTAAAACAATATTTTTGTTCGCTAATTTAAGTTCCCGCCAGGGTCATTTCGCTGATGAGAATTGAGCCAGTTCGTGTATTGCCTCTTAAATCCACGTCATTGCCCACGCTAACAATTGATTTATAAATATCCTTTAGGTTACCGGCGATCGTCACTTCTTCAACGGGGAATTGGATTTCACCGTTTTCTACCCAGTAACCCGCAGCGCCCCTGGAGTAATCACCGGTTAGCGTATTCACGCCGTGCCCTATGAGTTCTGTCACGAGTAGGCCTGTATTCATTTCTCGCAACATTTGATCAAAATCTAATTCACCTGGCTCAACCGTTAAGTTATGAACGCCACCTGCATTAGCGGTACTTTTCATACCCAGTTTTTTCGCGGAATAACTGCCGAGCACGTAACCTTGTACGACCCCAGAATCGACGATACTTCTATGCGAGGTCGCCACACCTTCAGCGTCATATGACGCACTTCCCATCGCTTTAGGCAGCAGCGGTTGTTCGTAAATGTTCATAAATGACGGGAAAACTTGCTGGTTTAAGCTATCCAATAAAAATGTTGATTTGCGGTATAGATTTCCGCCTCTAATCGCCGATATAAAATGCCCTATTAGGCCGCCACTCACTTCGGCGGCAAACATAACCGGACACTTTCTGGTGCTAATTGAGCGTGCGCCCAAGCGTTGTACCGTTCGTTGCGCGGCCATTTCTCCCACTTTAACGGCAGCTTCCATATCAGACGCTTTGCGGGCAACGGTATACCAATAGTCGCGTTGCATATTGCCATCAGATTCTCCGATCACCGAGCAACTCATGCTATGACGGCTAGAGGGGTAACCATGATTAAACCCATGGCTATTTGCCAGCACGCGGGTACCTTCAAACGTCTGGATGCTTGCGCCTTCTGAGTTAGTGATTTTTTTATCATAAAACCTTGCGGCATTTTCACAGCTTATCGCCATTTCAATGGCTTGCTCGGCACTGACGGCCCAGGGATGGTACAAAGATAAATCGGGGAAATCCATCGCTAGCAACTCTTTGTCGGCTAAGCCAGAAAAGGGGTCTTCTTCTGCGTAACGAGCAATCGCACAGGCCGCGCTTACCATTTCTTCAATAGCTGCCTTGTTTAGCTTGGTTGAACTGGCAGAACCTTTTCTCTGCCCCTTATAAACGGTAATGCCGATACCTTGATCTCTGTGATGCTCGATCGTTTCAACTTCACCCAGTCGGGCATTAACCGATAACCCTTTTCCGACGCTAATGGCCGCCTCTACTTGATCTGCGCCCTGTTTTTTAGCTTCCGCTAAAATATCCGCCGCAACATTCTTCAATCGTTCAGTTTCATCATTACTCACTTGTGACGTTTGTAGTGTATTAGGCATGAGTGCCTCCTACCGTCAATCCATCTATTTTAAGCGTCGGTTGCCCCACGCCAACGGGGACACTTTGCCCTTCTTTTCCGCACGTTCCCACGCCGCTATCCAGCTCAAGATCATTACCCACCATACTCACCTTGGTTAAAACATCTGGCCCGTTACCGATTAGGGTGGCGCCTTTTACTGGCGTCGTGATCTTGCCATTTTCAATCAGATACGCTTCGCTGGCTGAAAACACGAACTTACCAGAGGTGATGTCGACCTGGCCACCGGCAAAGTTAACCGCGTATAAACCTTTTTTTACCGAGGACAATATATCGCCTGGATCACTCTGCCCCGCGCGCATATAGGTATTCGTCATTCGTGGCATCGGTAAATGCGCATACGACTCACGACGACCATTCCCCGTTGAGCTTGTTCCCATTAAACGGGCGTTCATCTTGTCGTGCATATAGCCTTTTAATACGCCATTCTCAATCAGCGTCGTGCACTGGCTCTGTACACCCTCGTCATCTATCGATAAGGACCCTCGCCTATGCTCCAGGGTTCCATCATCCACTACGGTGCATAAGTCAGACGCTACTTTTTCGCCAATTCGTCCACTAAAGGCCGAGCTGCCTTTGCGGTTAAAGTCGCCTTCTAAACCGTGTCCTATCGCCTCGTGTAATAGAATTCCTGGCCATCCCGGCCCAAGTACAACGGTCATATTACCGGCTGGCGCATCTACGGCTTCCAGGTTGACTAGCGCCAAACGAACCGCTTCGCGGGCGTAATTCATCGCCCTGTCCTGCTGCAGAAAATAATCATAGCCATGACGGCCACCACCACCCGAGCCGCCTTGTTCACGTCGACCATTTTCCTCAACAATGACCGACACATTCATTCTTACTAAAGGGCGAATATCGCTGCTCAATCGTCCATCTTCGGTGGCCACTAGCACCACCTCGTGTACACCGACTAAACTAATGATGACTTGTTCTATACGTTTATCTATTTGTCGAGTTTGTTGATCTATATTTTTTAATAATGAAACTTTTTCTTCTCGACTCATCAACGCCAAGGGGTCGATAGCGGCATACAACGCTGGCACATGGCTTTGTGACACCGGCTTTAAAACGCCAGATTGACCTAAACGCGCAATCGCTCTAACGCTTTTAGCCGCGTCTAATAAACCGGGTAGCGCTAGTTCTTCACTATAGGCAAAGCCGGTTTTTTCGCCGCTGACTGCGCGTAGCCCGACACCCTGTTCAATATTGTAGTTACCGTCTTTTACTATACCGTCTTCAAGTACCCACGATTCACTTCGAGAGGACTGAAAATAAATGTCTGCCTGATCTATAGAGCTCGATAATAATTGCCCCATCAGCTGGTCTATATCGTTCAGCGATAAACCGACCGGCTTAAGGATTAAATTTTCGGCTTGTTGAATTAAATCAGTCATTCAGTTTCTCGTTAATAGTCATTGAAAATCGTCCGTGTTGAATAGCAGGAAAAGACGTCCTTATCTTCTCGAGGTGTGCTTTATTTAATGTCGCTATGGCGAGCCCTTCTCCCGTTCCAAGTTCGGCAAGGACGTCTCCCCAGGGGTCGACAATCATACTATGCCCATAGGTCGCCCGGTCATTAATATGCACCCCGCCTTGATTTGGCGCGACCATATAGCATGAATTTTCAACCGCTCTAGCTCGGCAAAGTAACGACCAATGCGCCCGCCCAGTTAGTTCGGTAAATGCGGAGGGCGCGACGATAAACTCAGCACCTTTGTGCAACAGTTTTCGGTAGAGTTCAGGGAAGCGTAAATCATAACAAATCGACAGCCCCATAACGCCAAAAGGCGTCTGAACAACCACCACTTCATCACCGGCCATAAACGTGTCTGACTCACGATAACGCCCTTTATCGTCGCTAATATCGACGTCAAACAAATGCATTTTATGGTAATGAGCCACGCGCTCTCCACTATCGTTATAAACGAGACAAGTGGCGTACACCTTGTTTTTAATGGCCGATAATACCGCTAAGGAACCCGCGACGATCCAGCATCGATATTTTTTTGATAGTTCGCTCAAAAAGCCTTGGACAGCGCCCTGACCTAAGGGTTCAGCGATAGCTAAAAGCTGCTTTGAATTTTTCGCCATTAATGCGAAATTTTCAGGCAGCACGATCAATTGAGCTCCTTTTTCTACCGCCTCTTTCACGCAGCGCTCAACCACCTTGAGGTTTTCATCGAGACAGTCCGTTGACACCATTTGTACGGCCGCAACCGTTATTTCTTCAACGCTTGTCACGGCCTGCAGTCGGTTCTTTAGATGCCGTAGTATTGTGTGGTAACTGCCCGATAGTGGCGTCATAAACTGGCGATAAAACTCCACCCATAAAACCAAAAAGCTTACCACCTGGTTGGCTGAGCTGCTTTATCTCAGGATCCTTCCAGGGACCTGTAACGTGATACTGGTAACCGGCGAATTTATTCACCGTTTTACCCGCGATCTTTTGTACTATAAAAACGGCCGCTCCCACTAATGGCCCACCGGCCAAGGCGCCTGCTAAAGGCAGGCCTTCAGTGGTTTTAGGCGTGACCGTAATCAATTGATCTAACTCTTCTTTTGCCAACGATACCCGTCCCTCAAAATCCAAGCGCGTAGAAGGGCTTTCTAAATAAAAACGATTCGTTTCAACCTCGCCATCGGTGGCGACAAAGCGGCCTTTTATTTTATCGAAGCCTAAACCTTTTTCGACCAAATCACTAAAATCCAACTGCAAGCGCCTTTGCAAGGTGCTCAGGCTCAATAACCCAAAGATACGGCCAATTCCTGGTTCTACATCGAGTAGTCGACCTTCTTCAGATTTCACGCTGGCAAATCCGCTCAGGTGTTTTATTGAAAATGACTGCGGGTCTCCTGGCCAATGTATATCAAAATAGATGTCCGCCGGCATGCCCTCTACGTTAGACGATATACCCGTATCTTTAATCAGTCCGCCTAATGATTTACTAATCAGCTTGCCATTAATGCCTGTGCGGTATGACGCACCATCTTTCTCCCAGGCTCCAGCGGCCTTAAACTCATCACGACTAGAATTTAAGCTTAACTTCTGAATAATTAAACCTTCTTCCTTTTGCCGAAGTTGAAGATCCAGTACGCCTAAATTAGATTCACCAATAAAGAGGTTCTGACTGCTCAAATCTATATTTGGAATGTCACCAGGGCTTAGTTGGTTTGTATCTTTGCTCTCTTCAATTGAGTCCAGTGTCGGCAACTTAAGCGTGTTTAATTTCAACTTGATCGCATTATCAGCTTCCAGGGTGTCTGGCAAAATATACTGACCGGATATAAGCGGGCTTTTTATTTCCCCTAGCCACTCAGCCTGCTGATGGTTTCCGCTAATTTGGACGTTATCAAACGCCGTTTGATTCCAGTGTAGCTCGCCAATTTCTAACTCGAGCTGGTTGATCAAGGAAAATGATGACGTTTGCTGGTCTTTACTCAGTGCCGAGCGCCATTGTCCTATATCCAAGGTCGGAATAAACCCTGATATCCTTATGCCCGGGGCCTTAGGTAAACGAGCCTTAGCTTTGCCAACGTGGACGTCGCCTCTGTCCAACAAAAAACCAGCGGCGGCTTCTTTAAAAAGAAAGGAACCCTGCACTTTATCTGCATACGAAAAATCAATGGGCAAAGCATCAGATGAGAGTGTAGCCATGATATTTAAATCACTGGTTACTTCCTTAGTTTTACCTATGGGCGCTGGCAAATTGATCGCAACGCCTAGTAAATTAGTTTTTAATGCAACCTTAGCTGCCGCCGAGCCGCTTAATACGCCAAATGGAATATGAACCTCTAAATCTGCCGATGTTTTGCCCGATATTTTTTGCCATATATCGGCTGGATATTTTTTTGCCAGACTACTCATATTGACCGCCCCAGCGAGTGAAACGACTGTAGCTTGTTTAATATTCGCAATGGATAAAACCGTCGCTTCGTTTAACAAGTTTGCCTTTAAGGTTTTTGCTGTCAGGCCCTGCTCGCTACTGTAGCTAATATTACCCTTGAGATTATCCAGCGATAGATTTAGATCTGGCAAAATAAACTTATTTTGAGCCAACGAGGCGCGCGCGTTTACGCTGGACTCTAAGCCCGACTGTAACGCGATTTTAAGGTCTAAATTTAAACTAATCGGCCCTTCAACTCGGGTGCGTTGCATCAAGGCGCTCACCGAATCATTGATGGGTGATTGTTTGAAAAACTCATACAAACCGGCAAACTTATCGTCGATATGCCCAGTAACCCCTAGATAAGAGCTTTCAGCCAGGTCGATCATTTTAACGCTAGCCGATTTAATCTCATTGCCCGCTATCGTGGCTTTATCAGAACGAATCGTTAGCCCTTGATTTTTAAATTCAAGTGTAGCCGTCGCACCTTTAACGTCCGGCCATTGATCGGCGTAATGTAAATCGACTTGCTCCACGTCCGCTAAAAATTGAAATACTCCTGTTTTATCTCGATACGGGAAGCTGTCTAATTCTCCCCTCACCAGCAAGCCACCCTGCACTAAACGGCCGTCTTTGAACGCGCTTTTTAACCAACTGGAAACTTCTTCATCAAAGGTTTTAAGCGGCAAATACAACGGGGCGTACTGAGCTTGCGCCGAATCCAAGTTTATTTGAATATCGACAAAAGGGTTGCTTTCTCCCTTAGCCAAATTCAGCTTGAGCCTTGACTGCGCTTGTATATGCGGCGTGTTAACTTGCAAATAATCTGAGTTAATTTCCCAGCCTGCATCCAACTTTTTCCACGTCACCAGGCCTTGCAAATCATCTAGTTGAAGCGGCTCGATAAACAGTTCCTTCAAATCAACTGAGGCGCTGCTCGTTTCTAACTCTGCCCACCCCCCCTCATGGGTTGAGCAAACAGAAGCGCTGATATTACTGGTTTCTGGAATAGAATCAATCGCCTGGTTTGAATACCCTCGCAGTTTTCCACATACACCCCAGTCATACTGCTCATGTAAGCGGCTCAATTTGGCATCCACGTATTCAACCCGTCCTTTAGGGTTAAGTCCTTGAAGCATTTTCTTATCTGTCGAATCAATGACGGGGGATTGCCCTAGCACCTCAGCCAGCACGTTGATATCAAATCCCGTTGATTTCAACGTCATTGAAAAATCGTTCACCTCACCTGGAATGAACTCGACGTACGCCTTACTCTCAGTCTGCGTCATATCGTCTATTTGGAATGACAATTCACCCAGGCTTAAACCCCAGCCTTTCGATAACTTATTCCAGGCAAACCAGCTGGACGATTCCTTGACCTCAAAAGCCGCTTTTTTGTAAAACAAGTTCGTGTTTTCGACGGAAATTCGACCCTTTATCTGAACCACTTCCGCCTGCTTCCAGCTATTCCATATCTCCAGGTCTGCAAAACCGTCTTTCACATCAAATGGAGCAATATTAAGCCGCTTTACTATAGCCAATAAATTAACCCGTTCAGCTTTTAAATAACCTTCAGCGTCCCACTTATTAGACGACAAAACATCACCCTTTACCGAGGCTATAAATTTAATGGGTTTTTCACTCAGCCCAGGCAGTACCGCGCGCAAACTCAAGGTATGCACCGCACCGTTATTTTGTAAAACTAGACTGCCGTTCTCAAGCTCAAGGTCGGGAAGGTTTTTCTGCTCATCTTTCCACACCAGGTGGCTATTAATGATTTCAAAGGTACCGTCATCCAGTAACCAGGAGAAATCACCCGCGACCCGTTCTTCTTCCGCCGATTGTTGCAAACCGATGATGGAAATATGGCCATCCTGAAAACGTTTAATAGACAAACTTGTATCTGACAACACCATCTTTTCTGGCGTCAATCGGCCCAACAAAATAGTCGAAAAATCGAAAGAAACCTTGATTTGACCAATACTGAGCGGCGGCACTTCTTTATCCGCAAAAATAAGCTTTACACCATCGAGCTTTAGTTGCGGCTTAAAGCCTTCATAACTCGCCGAAAAGTCTTCTATTGTTACCTCTTTACCTATTTGATGACTGATTAGCCGCTCGACGTTCACTTTATAGGAAGAAGCCGTTGAAATAGCTACCCGCGTTACGGTAAAAAACACCGCTATAACGACCAGGCTAACGGTACATAGCCAAAGTAGTGAATGCCCAAAATAGCGTACTTTACTCATATAGAAAGCACCTGCAGCTTAGACCAGTACCACATCGTATTGCTCCTGGGTATATTGGCTTTCCGCTCTGAAACGAATACTAATACCGACAAAAACTTCTAAATCAGCCAACGTTGTCGACTCTTCATCGAGCAACATTTCAACGACTTCATTAGACGCTAACACCAATAATTCCTTCGCTTCATATTGCCGTGCGTCTCGAATAATTTCACGAAAAATTTCATAGCACGTTGTTTCTGGCGTCCGAATCGTACCGCTTCCCGAACACGCTGCGCAAGGTTCGCACATTACTTGCTCCAGGCTTTCTCTAGTGCGCTTACGCGTCATTTCAACCAGGCCTAATTCAGACACACTACTGATCGAATACTTTGCGTGGTCCTTATTCATCGCTTTTTCAAGCGCCATTAACACCGATTCTTTATGCGCTTCGTCCTGCATATCGATAAAGTCGACAATAATAATGCCGCCCAGGTTTCTTAGTCGTAACTGACGCGCCGTAGCCAACGCCGCTTCCATATTGGTTTTGAAAATGGTTTGTTGCTGATTTCCTCGCCCTAAGTAACTACCCGTATTGACGTCAACGGTCGTCATCGCTTCGGTTTGATCAAACACCAGGTGCCCACCAGACTTTAATGGTACTTTTCTTTCCAGCGCGTTTTTGATTTCACTTTCAATATTGTACATATCAAACAGTGGACGTTCTCCTTTATACAACTCGAGAAGGGGTACGACTTCTGGCATAAACTTGCCAGCAAACTCACGCATATGAACAAAATTGCTGTTGGAATCGATAACAATTTTAGTCACTGAAGATTGGTACCAGTCTCTTAATATGCGCAAAGCCAGAGCCAGGTCTTCGTGAATCAAGCCCAGCTTTACTTTTTCTATTTGGCCGCTAATCACGTCCCACAGTTTATTTAGAAACAGCATGTCAGCTCGAATATTCTCTTCATCAACGCCTTCGGCGGCGGTTCTTGCGATATAGCCCCCCGCGTGTCCTTGCGCCTTAAAAACCTCCATACACGCCAATAACCTGTCGCGTTCCAATTCATCCTCTAATTGTTGAGATAAGGCCAACTTGTCTGAGTAGGGCAAAAAAACCTGGTAACGCGAAGGAATGGAAATATTCATCGTCAACCGCGGTCCTTTGCTACCTAAAGGTGCTTTTAATACTTGAACAACGATCTGCTGCCCCTGCTTTAAAAACCGCTCAATGCCCTTCTCGTCATCAGGAACTTCACCATTAACCAGCACATCTGAGGCGTGCAAAAAACCGGCTTTAGCCAGACCTATCTCAACGAAAGCCGCTTGCATTCCTGGCATTACCCGGCAAACCTCTCCGCGATATAAGTTGCCAACGATATCTCGTTTACGCTCTCGTTCGATAATAAGCTCTTGCAACACGCCGTTTTCAAGTACCGCGACCCTTGTTTCAGGCGGTGTGATATTAATCAGAATTTCGTCACTCATTCTATTTTCTACATGCCTTTTTAAGCGTTATGGTAGGCGTTAATTAAACGACATCTCTACCAGATAATGAAAAAAACTTTTTACGCTGATGATTTTACCCTTATTAGTGGGTTGTATTTACCATTCTATTGACGAAACAGACATAAAACCCATTAATTAAAAATGCAAAATTTATTGCGCTATCAAATACATCAATTAATACTCTGGCATTAGCACCGTCGCCTACAGGGACGACTGTAAACAGCCTTTTTCCCTATTACAAAAGAGCCCTCTTTGATGAATCATCAAAGATTATTTAGTAAATAAAAAAGGCGCTCAGCCAATAACCAGTCCGTGTTGTTTGAGTAATTGACTCGTTTCATACAATGGTAAACCCATCACGCCTGAAAAACTCCCTTCCAAGCGGCTGACAAAAACCGCTGCTTTGCCCTGAATCGCATAGCCGCCAGCTTTTCCTTCTGACTCGCCGGTGGACAAATACCATTCCAGCTCCTCCTCGCTGATTTTTGCAAACGTCACTTTATTATCATTCACTACACACTCCTCCTGCTGACCGATAATGGCGACAGAAGTGAGCACGTGATGGGTTTTCCCCGATAATTGTCTCAACATCGTTAGGGCGTGCTGTCGATCGGCTGGCTTACCTAAAATTTCATTATCAACAATCACCGCCGTATCTGAGCCTAAGACCAGCACCTCCTCCTGTGGGTAGGCGCGCCATGCTACCCGTGCTTTTTCCAGCGCCAGTCGCGTTACGTAGTTTTCAGGCGACTCGCCCTTCATCGGCGTTTCGTCAATATCGACGGCTCTTACTTCAAACGTTACGGCTATTTGCTGGAGCAGCTCTGCTCGCCTCGGTGAGGCCGATGCCAGTATTAATTTCACGGCTATTAATCCTATTCTCTATGGTAAGGGTGATTATTCATTAAGCTCCAACCCCGGTACAGCTGTTCCGCTAAAACAACCCTTACCAAAGGGTGCGGGAACGTTAATTTGGATAAACACCATTGCTCATTGGCTCTGTTTAGGCAGCTTTTAGACAGACCATCTGGGCCACCAATAATGAAAACGATAACATTTTGTACGCCCTGCCAACTGGCCAGCTTTTCAGCTACATCAGCGGTTGACCACTGCTTGCCCTTAACTTCAAGAGCCACCACATAATCGCTGGCTTTAATACCGGCAAGAATAGACTTACTCTCATCCTCAACCACTTTGGATAAATCGCTGTTTTTGGTTCTTCTTGCCGGCGCAATTTCTACTAATTCGAGCGAACATTCTCGTGGCATGCGTTTGGCGTATTCTTGATAGCCAGTCACCACCCAGGCAGGCATTTTTTGCCCGACCGCTAAAACTTTAAGCTTCATAGAACGACCTGTCTTTATGCAAAAGGCGGCTCAAATGAGCCGCCTTCCGTTACTTCTAATAAACTTAAAACCAAACTATCTATGGTCTTAATGAGCCTTATTGTACGTTCAATGGTGTTAATGTGATTTCCACCCGTCTGTTTTGTGCACGACCCTCTTTCGTCTCGTTACTCGCCACAGGGCTTTGCTCGCCATAGCCCACTACATTAAAGCGTTGACCAACGATCCCTTGTGAACGCAGGTAGCCTGCCACACTTTGCGCGCGCTGCTCAGATAGACCCTGGTTGTAGGTTGCATCGCCCACGCTATCGGTATGGCCTACTACAGTAATGCTTGTATCAGTGTATTCTTTAAGAATAATGCCCACTGAATCTAAGACTTGATAAAAACCCGCATTGATATCTGAGCTCGCTGTACGGAAAGTTACGTTGCCTGGCATATTAAGGATTAAGTTATCGCCTACACGAGTGACACTAACTCCCGTGCCTCGTAAACGCTGGCGTAGCTTTGCTTCTTGCACGTCCATATAGTATCCGACGCCACCGCCTGCTGCCGCACCTAATACCGCCCCTTTCAAGGCCGTTTTTCTATCACCGGTCATCGCGCCAATAATGGCACCACCTATTGCACCTATACCCGCGCCTTTTACGACATTGCTCGTTTGCTGCTCTTCTGTATAAGGATTAATAGTTGTACACGCGGCTAGTGTTAACACTAAACCTGCAGTTATCCCTGTCATTAAGTTTTTTCTATTCATCATATTTTCCTTTTTTATCCAATTATTAATCAACTCATGCTTCCCATGCTAAACCAGTTAAATGAACGATATATGAACTGTTTGACTTATTTAAATTTCTGGCCCTACGGTCCAAAGTTTTTCTAGCTGATACGTGTCGCGAATTTTAGGCTGCATCACGTGCACAATAATATCACCCAAATCAACTAACGCCCACTCACCGACGTCTGCGCCTTCTACGCCTAACGGAAGCAAACCGGTCTTTTTTGACATCATAGCGACTTCACTCGCCAGTGATTTTACGTGTCGACTCGATGAACCGGTCACGATAACCATATGATTGGTAAACGAGCACTTATCACGCACATTGAGAACCTCAATTTGCTGCCCTTTCTTTTCGTCTAGTACTGCTACCACCTTCTTTAGCAATTGCTCGCTCATATTACTGTCCTATGTCTGTAAATTTATCTACGTATAAAAGCGTTGTCGCTTAATCTCTTCCACACAGACCTCAGGAAGCAATTGCTTTACTGGCTTTCTATCTTTAATCAGTCGCCTGATCTGCGTAGCAGAAATATCAATAGGCTTGACCGGCTGAAAGTAAATTTTACCATGTGTTAGTTGTTTTAGTTGTGACTTATCGTCCGTTAAAAACTGATCCACGTATTCTGCGAGGGTTTGTTCCATCTGGTTATCAAATCCGGCGCGATCTGTAATGACGATATGCGCTAACTCAATAATTTCCTGCCAGCGATACCAGGACCTCAGACCGTTAAACGCTTCCATGCCTAATATCAGCACGAGTGAACTAGTTGGCAGCTGCTGACGGTAATGCAACAAGCTATCGACCATATAACTGGGGCCTGCTCTTTTCATCTCGCTATCATCTGCAAGCAACCCGGGGTAATCACTAAGCGCCAAGCTTAATAAGGAGAATCTATCACTGGCCGACAGAATGGGCTGTTTTCGATGTGGTGGCTGTGCAGACAACAGCATTCTGACCTTATCTAAAGCCAGGCTTTGTTGCACCTCAGATGCCGCCGACAGGTGGCCATAATGAATCGGGTCAAAGGTGCCGCCATAAATACCAATAAAACTCGCCGTCATCAGGGCGCCCCGTGGGAATACGTCACGTTATCGGTAAATCTAGCTTTATTATCGCCACTCAGCCTCTGTCTGATGGTGTTCTATTGGCGGATTTGCCCGTCGCCGAACACGATATATTTTTGCGTCGTTAAGCCGACTAAGCCAACTGGGCCGCGGGCGTGTAGCTTGTTGGTACTAATACCAATTTCGCCGCCCAAACCGTATTCGAAACCATCGGCGAAACGAGTTGAGGCGTTCACCATAACAGAACTGGAATCCACTTCACGCAAAAAACGCATCGCGCTAGCATAATCACTCGTTACAATCGATTCGGTATGACCTGAGCTATGCCGATGAATATGGTCCATCGCTGCGTCTATATTTTCAACAACGCGGATAGATAAGATAGGCGCCAAATATTCTTCGTCCCAATCGGCTTCAACCGCTTTAACGCAATCTGCCAAGATCTGGCGCGTCTTCTCGCATCCGCGCAGCTCTACATTTTCAGCCGTATATAAGGCGGCTAACTCGGGTAAAAATTCAGCCGCTACTTGCTCAGCAATTAATAACGTTTCCATCGTATTGCAGGTTCCATAACGTTGGGTTTTCGCATTAAAGGCGATTGATTTTGCCATTTCTTTATCGGCCTTATCGTCGATATAGACGTGACATACGCCGTGCAAATGCTTAATCACAGGCACACGCGCTTCTTTCGTTATGCGTTCAATCAAGCCCTTTCCACCACGTGGAATAATGACGTCGACGCTAGCTTCCATGCGAATTAATTCACCCACCGCATTGCGATCGGCCGTTTCTATCACCTGCACCACCTCAGTAGGCAAGCCCGCCGCTTTCAAGCCGTAACTAATACAATCGGCTATAGCCTGATTAGAATGCTTCGCTTCAGAGCCACCGCGCAAGATGCTCGCGTTACCAGATTTAAGGCACAACGCCGCCGCATCGGCCGTTACATTAGGCCGGGACTCATAAATAATGCCGATAACGCCTAATGGCACGCGCATCTGCCCTACTTTAATACCGGAAGGGCGTGCGTTGACCTGACTCATCTCACCAACGGGATCGGGTAGAGCGGCTATCTGTCTCAAGCCTTCGGCCATAGCGTTTACGCGCTCTGTATTTAATTCCAAACGGTCTAATAAGGCGGCATCGAGGCCGTTTCCCTTACCCGCCTGCATATCAAGCGCGTTTGCAGCGAGAATATTCGATTGCTGCGTTTCGAGTTGCTGCGCGATGAGTTCTAATGCTTTGTTCTTGATACCGCTATCGGCATTAGCAATAACTCTGGCCGCCATTTTTGCGCGTTCACCCAGTCGACTCATGTATCCGATCAAATCATCCATTTCTATAACCCGTATTAAGTTCTTTGTTTATGTCGCCATTATACAGCCACTAAACCAGCTTGTTTTAAAAGCTTTGGTTGGCACACTGCCACGCAAATTTTTTCGATAGCGTCCCATTCGTCACCCGACTCGGCGCCCTTGATCATTCTCTCTACGGTCGCACAGGCTTGAATCAGACCTTGCCATTGGCTTAAATTGCCACGGGAGAGTGCTTTTAAATATTGTGCTTTTTTTGAATCCCAAACCCTGTGTTTTTTAAAAGTCGCGTCGGTTCTTCCAACTGTTTTCTTTTCAAAACTTAGTGCGGCTAAAACACGCAGCTCACGCAATAAGGCCCACAAAATAACGGACGTCGCTAATTTTTCACCTCGCAGGCCCTTTAACACCTGAACCGACCTCGCTGAATTTCCTGCCAACAGGCTGTCAGTCAATTTAAAAACGTCGTATCTGGCGTTATCCGCCACCGCCCCCACTATATCGTCAATGGACAGTTGAGTAGGCCCAAACAGCGCGTGCAGCTTCTCCACCTCTTGCGCCGCCGCTAGCAAATTACCCTCCACGCTATCGGCCAGCAGCTTTATACCTTGCTGGCTCGTCGTCATACCTTTACGCTGAAGCCTTTGCTTCAACCATTGATCTAGCTTATGGCCCAATAATGGCCAAACCTGTACGACGATACCTTTTTGAACAATGGATTTAAACCACTTGGTGTTTTGCGATGTCTTATCCACTTTACCGGCAATAATAATCAATAAATTATCAGGTGATAATTCAGCAACTACTTTCTCTATTACGGCCGAACCTTCTCTACCGGGCTTTGCCGTCGGTAAATTCAATTCAATAAGGTTTTTTTCAGCGAATAAGGACTGATTCAGACAAGCCGCGAACAATTGATTCCAGTCGAACTTGCCTTCTACGTGCAAAACTTCGCGGTTTAGAAAGCCTTCGGATCGCGCCTTTTGGCGGATTAAATCGACCGACTCGCTTTGTTGCAAAGGCTCGTCGCCTGAGACTAAATAAACAGCGGCGAGTCCTTTATCGAGCGAAAAAGATAATTGATTGAAATCTAATGGCATTGTTCTAGCTCAAGCCGAGCCAGCTATTGTCGGCTAATTTGTAGAATGATTTACTTTTAACGCTTGTAGGCGCCTTAAGATCTGTTGCGCTGCGTCGCGCTTTAGTTCTCTGGAAATAAGCTCAGACTCATTGGTACGTCCAATAATATCATTCTCATCATTAATGAAATCTCGCACCAATAAAAGCGCGTCTTTATCTATCAGAACGTCACCATTAAGCTTCGTAACACTATAGATAACGCTGTATTGCATTTCAGATTCACGGACTTTACCGCGCGAATCAACGCTCAGCGTTCTACTGTCGGACTCTTCTTTGTCGATAGACAGCACCGCATCGGCGTCTTCACGGTTACTGACCACTTCAGCAGAGTAGACCAACATTTCTTTTAAATCGCGCACTAATTCACTGCTATGCGGGCCTGTAAGATATATTTTTTGCAGTCCAGTGGGTAGCTCATAGGCTCCACGTAATTTGAAGCCGCAAGCTGCCAATGTTACAGACAACAGCAAAACAATCGTAACCGAGCGCCATAAGAGCAATGAATTTGATGCGTTTTTCATAATTTTAAAATCCGTTAAATAACTATATTAACCAGCTTCTTGGGAACGATAATAACCTTTCGGATGGGCTTTTCGTCAATATATTTTTTTACATTGTCCTCTGATAGAGCTAGTTTTTCTATGCTTTCTTTATCCGCATCGGCCGCAACGGTAATTTTGGCCCTTAATTTACCGTTAACCTGTATCACCATCTGCACCTCATCCAGCACCAACGCCGCGGCATCAAAGTTCGGCCATGGCGCTTGAACCAGTTCGCCCTGATGCCCCAAAGCTTGCCATAACTCGTCACAAACGTGGGGAATGATCGGCGACAACATCAATACGATAGCGTCTAAACTCTCCTGACGCAAACCGCGTGCAGTCACCGTTTCAACGCTTAACTTAGACAGCGCATTGAGCAACTCCATATTCGCGGCAATCGCCGTGTTAAAGGTTAAACGCCGACCAAAGTCATCGTTCACCTTACTCAAGGTTTCGTGGATTTGCCGGCGAAATATTTTTTCATCATTGTTCAGCTCGTCGACAGAGTAAGTTTTCACCAGGCCGGCATCAACGTGCTCTTTCACTTGCTTCCATAAACGGCGAATAAACCTGAAGGAACCTTCTACCGAACTATCTGACCACTCTAATGATTGCTCTGGAGGTGCGGCAAACATCGTGAACAGGCGAACCGTATCGGCGCCGTATTTTTCTATCAAGCCCTGCGGGTCTACCGTATTACCCTTGGATTTGGACATCTTAGTGCCGTCTTTAAGCACCATGCCTTGAGTTAATAGCTTCTTAAAGGGCTCGTCGCAGTCCACCAAGCCTTCGTCTCGCAGCAATTTGGTGTAAAAACGCGAATACAGTAAATGCAAAATCGCGTGTTCGATACCACCAATATATTGATCGACTGGCAGCCAGTAATTCGCCCGTTCATCGAGCATGGCGTCGTTGTTGTCGGCGTTGCAATAACGCGCAAAGTACCACGACGACTCCATAAAGGTATCGAACGTATCGGTTTCTCTTTTCGCTTTAGCGCCGCAGCTTGGGCAATTGGTATTAACAAATGCCTCGTGCCTGGCTAGTGGTGAGCCGACGCCTTCAAGCGAGACGTCTTTGGGTAATAAAACCGGCAATTGATCGTCCGGGACGGGTACCGTGCCGCAGGCGTCACAATAAATAACCGGAACCGGCGTGCCCCAATAGCGTTGGCGTGAAATACCCCAGTCGCGCAAACGATAATTGACCTTTTTTTCACCCTTAGCTTTTGCCTGCAAAGCATCGGCTATTGCATCAAATGCTTGCTGAAAATCCAGCCCGTTAAACTCGCCTGAGTTAATCAGTAAACCTTTGCCAGTAAACGCCTGTTTTGCCAGATCTATCTCTTCGTCCGTCTGCGAGCTAATCACTTGCTTGATAGCCAGACCGTATTTTTTTGCAAACTCGTAATCTCGCTGGTCGTGCCCGGGAACCGACATGACCGCGCCCGTGCCGTAGTGCATCAATACAAAATTGGCTATCCATACTGGCAGTACTTCGCCCGTTAACGGATGAGCGGCCTTAAAACCGGAATCAACACCTTTCTTTTCCATGGTTTCCATCGCGGCTTCTGATGTTTCCATGGTTTTACACTCATCGAGAAAAGCCGTAACGGTGGTATTATCCTTAGCCGCCTGTAGCGCAACAGGGTGCTCAGCGGCAACGGCCAAGTAGGTCACACCCATCAAGGTATCGGGCCTTGTGGTATAGACAGACAATGGTGCATCGTTGGCTTCTAACTCGAACGACAGTTGTACGCCTTCAGAACGCCCAATCCAGTTTTGCTGCATCGTTTTCACTTGCTCTGGCCAGTCGTCCAGCGAATCTAAGGAATCGAGTAACTCTTGTGCGTATTTGGTAATCCGCATAAACCATTGCGAGATTTCACGCTTTTCAACTTCATTATCACAACGCCAGCAACAACCATCTATCACCTGTTCGTTGGCTAATACGGTATTACAATCGGGGCACCAATTGAGCGGCGCGGTCTTTTTGTAAACCATGTCTTTCTTCAACAAGCGATTAAAAAACCACTGCTCCCAACGATAATAATCATCAGAACAGGTGGCCAGCTCACGATCCCAATCATAACCGAAGCCTAATTTCTTCAATTGATCACGCATATAATCAATATTATCGTGCGTCCAGTCAGCCGGGTGAACGCCATGTTTCATCGCTGCGTTTTCTGCTGGCAGGCCAAATGCATCCCAGCCCATCGGTTGCATCACGTTTTTGCCCTTCATACGCTGGTAACGGCTGATCACGTCGCCTATCGTATAGTTTCGAACGTGCCCCATATGCAAACGCCCGCTCGGATAGGGAAACATCGATAAACAATAGTACTTTTCCTTCTCGGCGTCTTCGGTGACCTTGAAGGCATTCGTTGACTGCCACTTGCCTTGTACACTTTTTTCGATCAGAGAAGGTTGATATTCTTCTTGCATTTTTATTCCGTCAGACACACTATTGAGTAAGGCTGGGTAGAATACCTTAGCTACCCTTAAATCTAAAGTGATATTACGCTAGGAGGCTTTATGACTAATCCTATTCAAGACAAATTGGTTCACGCTTATGACGTTATGGTTGAACGTTTACATAGCGCGGTGGAACACGCTGAAAAACAGACCCTTCCAGGCATCGAAGAACAGCTAAAAAAGACGCAGGAAAAAGCGATTGAACTCGGAGAGCTAACTAAAGATGAAGCAGAAAAGGTGGGTGCCTACTTAAAAAGGGACTTAGACGACATCTCTGCGTATTTACAAGAAACCCAGGCTGAATTTTCCGAATGGCTATCGTTTGAATCAACCTTAGTAGAAAGTAAAATCGGTGATTGGCTGAACCTGGTCGCTGACAAAACAAGACTGGAGTTGGATAAGCTTAATCTACAGGCCATTAAAGGAAAGCTTTATCACTCAGGGGAAGTGACGGGGCCGGGGACTTTACAATGTATCGCTTGCGATCAGACCCTTAACTTTAAAAAGACGGGGCACGTTCCACCTTGCCCTAAGTGCCACAAAACAGAATTTAAACGACACAGCAAAAAGCACTCTCGTTAATCAACGGCAGGTGTTTCAGGGCATAAGCCTAATAGGGAAAACCAATCACCCATCGCCTGTTTAACGAAAAACTCAGGAAAATTAGTAGCGATCAAAATAAAAGTGACTTTAATCACTATGAAACTATATGCCGATTGAACATATACGATAAAATCACGTCCAATTTGGACTGGTTAACTATAGGATCGTTATGAACTATATAAGGTATTACTTAGGCTCTCTCATCGTAGTCATTGGCATCGTTGGTTTCATTAAGGGTGGAACCTGGGTTTGGCTCGGCCTGAGCACGTTTATTCCGCTACTCATTATTGACGTCTTCGCAAAAGCCGATACCAAGGTATACGGCATATCTATTCCCTGGTTAGGAGAACTCCCCTTATATCTGCATTTGTTTTTAATGCTGGGCCTTTATGCCTCTTTTACTCACTGGATGATGCTGGAACAACAGGCAGGGGCTGACACACCGCTGCTTTTATTACTCGGCGCAACTTTATCGTTAGGCTGGCTTGGCGCCGTACCTTCTTTACCCGTTAACCATGAGCTCATGCACAGGAGGAGCGCCGCAGCACGTCTTTTCGCCACGCTGATAGGAACGTTTTACTTTGATCCAACGCGTGATGTCGCCCACGTGCACACCCATCATATTCACCTGGGTACTGCTAAAGATTCTGACACCTGCCCACGAGGTAAAACGGTTTACAGTTTCGTTTTCAGCGCCATTGCAGGCAGCATGAAGGACTTTCTTGAAATGGAATCAAGGCTCAGCAAAAAAACTCGACGCTCTATGTTTTCACCCACAGGACGAATTATGAAAGCTATTTATCAAGTGTCTATTTTACTTGGTGTGGTATTTTTGTTCGCCGGTTTAACCGCGCTGTTGGTCGCTTTCTGCGCCATGCTGTTTAGTCGCATGCTGGTTGAAGCTTTTAATTATTATCAACACTATGGCCTGGTCCGCGTCGAAGGTAAAAAATACGACTCGCAACACATCTGGAATCACTTAAAACCCATCAGCCGAACTATATCCTTCGAGATCACTAACCATAACGATCACCATATGGATTCCTATGCGCCGTACTATGAGTTGAAACCCAAACTCGATGGCCCGCAAATGCCGAGTTTGTTTTTATGTTTTTTAACGGGGCTCTTCCCACCCATCTGGTTCAATTATATCGCCAAGCCTCGGTTAAAAAACTGGGACTTTAACCACGCTACCGCTGAAGAAAAAGAACTCGCTCGTCAGGCCAATATTAAAGCCGGCTGGCCTGACTGGTTGGCAGACGCTGACGCAAACGCTACTTAATACAACAAAACTATGAAACGTTTCTTTGATCTGTTTAAATCGCAAAAAGGCCCCTTAAACGCCACCATAGAGCCAACGGGTGAGTCGTTTGAAGTACCCAAAAACAAAACACTCTTGCAAACGGCCTTGAGTCATGGCGTCAATTTTCCTTACCATTGCACCGTCGGAACCTGTGGCAATTGTCGTTGTAAGCTAGTCAGTGGCGACGTACGCGCTATCATGGATTTCTCTTACACGCTTTCTGAGTCAGAAATCGAGGACGGTTACATCCTGGCTTGCCAAAGTTTACTGAAATCAGATGTCGTGATCGAGCTAGAAGCTGATATTAATCAGCCATCACAACCCGTCGAGATCTTTAAGGGCGCAATCAAAGACACTCGAATGCTGACCCACGACATCATGCAGGTGGACGTCGAGCTAGATCGTCCTTTAAGCTTCACCGCTGGGCAATTTGCCGATATTGGCCTGGAAGGTTTTGCCCGACACCGCAGCTACTCATTCGCGGGTGCGCCAGAAGAAGGCGGCCTGAACACATTGAGTTTCCACGTTAGGAACGTGCCTGGCGGTAGTTACACGGAGTGGCTTTTTGCCGAAGATCGTAAAAATGAGGCCTTTGAACTACACGGCCCGAGCGGTTCTTTTTGGCTTAGAACTAGCGATGCACCGATTCTCACCGTGGCTGGCGGTAGTGGCATGGCGCCGTTAAAATCAGTCCTCGAGGATGCTTTATCCAAAGGCATCAACAGACCGGTCACCTACCTATTTGGCGCTCGCGAACAACGCGACCTTTATTGTTTGGACGAGATGCAGGCGTTAACGGAAAAATGGCCGACTAACTTCAATTTCATTCCCGTTCTATCGGAAGAGCCGGAGGGCTCGGATTGGACTGGGAAACGGGGGTTAGTAACGGCGTTTATTAACGATGAAACCGCCGGCTTCCCATTAAATGACGCTCACGCATATTTATGCGGCCCGCCAGGCATGATAGACGCCACTCTGGTCGCGCTTGAACAGGCCGGACTAAGTTTAGATCATATCCATTACGATAAGTTTTTAGACTCTCGACAATTAGAGAGTTAGAGAGTTAGAGAGTTAGAGAGTTAGAGAGTTAGAGAGTTAGAGAGTTAGAGAGTTAGAAAGCTACTAAACTACAGAACCATTAAACTTAAGCGTCGCTCAAAGATCTCTTAATTGGTCGATATCAAAGTATTCTTCTGTCACCTTTTCGCCTCGATCGTCCCAAACCGGCGTCACCGTGATGATGTTTAATCGATTATTAAATTCGTTGTGTACCGTAATGTGGTCCCATTGCGCGTCACCATCAAAAGGCCTCCACGAACGGCTGTCATCCCAGGTTCTATAAGGCAGGCCTCGTTGGTCTGACATTTCTTGATATTGAGCGTAATAGTTTTCCTGGTCGATATAAATCGTCCTTTTTTTGTATTGATAAGTAGCTTTTTTATCATTGATTTCTAAAATCCAGACGGGGCGCAATTCCATCTCCATACTGTTCCAGGCGCATTGACTGTCAGCCATCTTTGCTGAACGATAAATATAGCCCGTTTCAGGCGATGCCAGGATCAGTTTTTCACCCACCAGTTTATAATCAAATGTCGTCAGATCCGTTTTTGCCCAATACGCGCGCCAATCATCCCAGCTGACTTCAAGCCCATAATACATGGGGTCTTGTGCATCATTGCCAGATAAAATTCGGGTTCGACGGTTGCTCGGCAGGAAAATTCTAAAATCATCTGATTCATTACCGACGGCCGCCCTTTGTCTGACCGCCGCAATACCACTAACGTCATTAGGTGATAACACAAACAAAGAACCGCCTTCAATAAATTGATTTTTATCATCGATACTACCCAGCGGTTCGATGGTCTGCCGGCCATGAAATTTTTGCCACCAAATAAGCCCGGTATATTGAACGTCTAGCTCGCCTTCTCCATCGCAGGAATTAGAAATCATCGGGTCAAAAATAAGGGTTTCAGTACCTACGCCGTGAGCGACAAAAGTCCAGTTCAACTCCAGTCCATCCTTTGGCTGCAGATACGGAATCGCGCCAGCCGTTTCGTCGTTAATCAGGGTCGCGCTACCATCGGGATTAATCAGCGTTCCAACTGCGTCTGTGCTGGGCGTTAAATTTTTACCTTGCACAGCCAGCGTCGCATTTAAAACGCCTTTATTCATATAATAGGTATTCGTCGGCACGATGCTAATTTCGCGAACAAAACCATCGGCTAGCTTTAAGCTATTTAAAACGTCACGAGGTAGATACTCAGTTAACCAGGGGTATTGGCCCACATTGCTTTTATTAATCACCAGGCCAGGTTTTAAATCATCTGGTAGCGTGTGCTTATCTATCAGGTCATACGCGTCGTAACCACGCAGCGCCTTCCAATCTTTAGCTAATTGAATGGCCCTGGGGTCGGAGATCGCCTCTAACCACTGTTGATGTTCAAGCTGACCGGAACTTTGCGCAAAGCTCTTCCATTGCTCGATGGCTCTGTTTGACTCGGCGCTCGCCACCGTTAAGCTCGATAGAGTAAGGCCGAACAATAAACCGCGTAGTATCATTAACATTTATTTTATCCTATCACGCATTAAAAAGCTGATCACGAGCAGAGCCAACGAAAATAGATAAATAATCCACCAACCCCCTTGTACGAACGGCGTCGCTCCCTGTAACGGGGTCATCTCGCCCGTTAACGCAAAACGGCTGAACATCGGAGCCTGACGAATCGTTTTACCCTGCGGGTCAATAATAGCGGTTAATCCGGTATTCGTCGAACGCAATAAATAGCGCCCGCTTTCGAGCGCGCGCATTCTCGCCATTTGCAAGTGTTGATAAGGCGCGATGGTATCGCCAAACCAGGTATCGTTACTGACATTCACCAGGTACGCCGCCTGTGGCAAACCATCAATGGATGATTGTTGAAAGACGTCCTCGTAGCAAATAGAAGAGGCAAATGGATAACCCGCACCCTGTAATAACGGCTGCTGTTTTTCGCCGGCGCTAAAATCGGATAAGGGTATATTTAAAAAAGCCAAAATAAACGTGGAAAAAGGCTTTAGCGGCATATATTCACCCAGCGGAACCAGGTGCCGTTTAAAGTAGAAATCGCTCGGCTGGCGAACGCTATGCAACGCATTATAGTACTCATTCGTGGTTTCTGACATCACAGGCAAGCCAAGGATAATATCCGACTGATAAGTCGTCGCCTCTGTTCTCAGCGCGGGCAAAAAGTCGTTCTTTACAGTGTGATAAAAAGCGGGAATGGCCGTTTCTGGCCAGATGATCAAATCGGCGTCTCGATGCTGCTTTGTCATCTGCAGATATATCTCAAGGTCAATTTCTTTAAAGGATCGCATCCACTTAATTTCCTGCGGAATATTACCCTGTAACAAAGCCACCTTTATTGGCTTGCCCGCTGGCTCTACCCACACGGCCCCAGCCAGTAACCAGGCGGTCGACCAGAACGAAACGAGCAATGAAACAGCTAATAATTTATGCCCGTTTTTTGTACTGAGAAAAACACACAAAACAGCGCCCGACGCTAAGCTAATTAGCCATGAAAGCCCCAATACGCCGACTAATGGCGCCCAATTCGACAAGATGGTATCTATTTGACTATAACCCAGCGATAACCACGGGAAACCGGTAAATAACACACCCCTCAATGCCTCCAGGCCTAACCATAAGCTCGGAAAAGCGAGCAGGTAACGCAGCGCGTTATCGGCGACAAAGAAACGGTTCAATAGATAAGCGAGTAGCGCCATATAAGCCGCCAGTATGGCCACCATGCCCAGCATGATAATCACCGCCAACCACAGCGGTGCGTGACCAAAATGGTGAATACTAAAGTACACCCAGTAGACGCCGTGGACGAAATATCCCCAACCAAAAGCGTAGCCAGCGATAGCAGCCGTCGTGGGTTTTAGGTTACGAAAGGTTAATAGAAATAACACCAGTGATATAGGCGCCATAAAAGCCAGCTCGTACGGCGCAAAAGCTAGCGGCAAAAGCGCGCCAGACAATAGCGCAACGATGACCGCTCTGGTTTGTTTAAACGATTTAATCAACATGCCGACAATAAGCCGTCGGGTTATTTATCTTCATCGTCACTGAGCACCGTCATATGGAGAAGGTGGACCCTACGGTTGTCCGCTCGCAGCACTTCGAAAAGAAAATTATCAATTTGTGTTGTTTCACCACGCTCTGGCACGTGGCCGAAACTTTTAACGACCATACCGCCTATGGTGTCGTGGTCATCATCTGAATAGTGGGTAGCAAAGTGTTTATTAAAGTCATCAATCTCCGTTAACGCTTTAATATTGTACTCGCGTTCATTGCGCTGCAAGATGAACGCCTCTTCTTCAAAATCATGCTCGTCTTCAATCTCACCCACGATCTGTTCTAACACGTCCTCGATAGTGATCAAACCCGCAACGGAGCCATACTCATCAATCACGACCGCCATATGATTTCGATTCGCACGAAATTCATGCAGCATGACGTTTAAACGTTTACTCTCAGGGACAAAAATGGCTAGACGCATAACGTCTTTGACGTCAAATTTTTGATTTTTGCCCGCTGTCGCGTAGCCCAGCAAGTCCTTCGCTAATAAAATTCCCAGCACTTGCGAGGTCTCTTCGTCTTGCACAGGAAACCGCGAATGCGCTGATTCTATAACCAGTGGGTAAATATCCTCTAAACCAGCGTCTTTAGGTATAAATACGATTTGCGAACGCGGAATCATGATATCCCGAACCTGTAACTCCGATACCTGCAGAGCACCTTCAATCATCGCTAATGCGTCTGGCCCCAGCAAATCTCTTTTTTCGGCGTCACGTATCAAGTTGACTAAATCGTCACGATCTTTCGGCTCGCCCATCAGTGCTTGCCCAAGGCGCTCAATCCAGGAACGATTTTCTGCTTTGTCGGGGTGTGATTGACTCATTTATTTTTAACCTTCATAAGGATTGCGAATAGCCATGCTGTTTAGTAATTTTATTTCTATCGTTTCCATGATATCGGCCTGCTCAGGATCGATATGATCATAACCCTGCAGGTGCAAACAACCGTGCACGACCATATGCGCCCAGTGCGCGAGCACGGGTTTATCTTGTGCGATCGCTTCTCGTATCACTACCGGAGCACAAATGACTAAATCGCCCAAAATATCATCGGTTAACACCTCTTCCGGCATCCATTCAGGCGCTTCAAATGGAAAACTCAGCACGTTCGTCGCACCGTCTTTTTGGCGATACCTTGCATTCAATTCGGCTGACTCTGGCTCGTCTACGATTCTGACTACGACATCCGCGCCTTTGCGTTGCTCGATCGCCACATTGACCCACTGCGTTAATTGAGTCGCATCGGGTAGCCCAGCGCAATCGCTCGCTATTTGTACCTCAACCGTCATGATTTATCGTGTTTTTCATAGGCTGAAACAATTTTTTGTACGATCGGATGACGAACGACGTCACTACTTTTAAAGTAGGTAAAACTGATGCCGGGAATATCTTTTAAAATGTCCGTTACCAATTTCAAGCCGGACTCGATGTTCCTCGGTAAATCTATTTGTGTAATATCGCCGGTGACGACCACCGTAGAACCATAACCAATTCGCGTTAAAAACATTTTTATTTGTTCTGGCGTCGTATTTTGCGCTTCATCAAGAATAATAAAGGCTTCGTTCAAGGTTCGTCCGCGCATAAAAGCTAATGGTGCGATTTCAATCACGTTCTTTTCAATCAAGCGTTCCACTCGCTCAACCCCTAGCATTTCGTAGAGCGCGTCGTAGAGTGGGCGCAAATAAGGGTTAATTTTTTCACTCAGATCACCGGGTAAAAAACCTAAACGCTCGCCCGCCTCTACCGCTGGTCTGGCGAGGATAATTCGAGCCACTTTTTCACTCTCTAATGCCTCTACCGCAGAAGCGACAGCGAGATAGGTCTTACCCGTACCCGCCGGACCAATACCAAAAATGATATCGTTTTTAGGAATACTTTTAACGTAAGTTTGTTGGTTACCACCGCGCGGCTTGATGACTTTTTTTCGTGTGCGAACGGTGACCACATCATCTAAAACGGCTAACACATTTATCTCCATTTGGGCTTCCTGCAATAACAAATGCACTTTTTCAGGCGTTAGCTGTTCGATTTCTGTACTGCGGTATAGGTCTTGCAGCGCAGAAATAGCCGAAGCAACATTAGTTTTTTCGCCGCTCAGATTAAAGTGATTGCCGCGATTTTTAATCTCTACGTGCAAACGTTGCTCTAGTTGAATAAGGTGTTCGTTAAACTGGCCGCACAAACTCGCCAAACGTTTGTTATTCGCAGGCTCCAGGCTCAGTTCAATTGATGTCGGTTGATTGCTCAAATTAGGAAGCCGATAGCCTCTCATTAATGGCTAAGGTCGGCTTTATAAGCGCTTGCACTATTCGACCTCTTAAGGAGTAAGGCAAGGCTTCGGTAATAAGCACATCGACAAATTGTCCGGCCAAACGCGAATGCCCAGCAAAATTTACCACGCGATTGTTCTCTGTTCGCCCGGTCATTTGTAAGGAGTTCTTTTTCGATTCACCTTCAACCAGAATGCGCTGAGTGGTGCCTAGCATTTTTTCTGAAAAAGCGACCGTTTGGCTGGTAATGAGGTTTTGCAATCGCTCAAGACGTTGTTTTTTAGTCTCGGCGCTGACGTCATCTTGCATGTCGGCGGCTGGCGTTCCAGGGCGCGCGCTAAAGATAAAGCTGAAGGAGAAATCAAAGCCAACTTTCTCAATCAAGCGAATAGTATCTTCGAACTCTTGATCGGTTTCCTGCGGAAAACCAATAATAAAATCAGATGAAAAACTCATATTCGGCCGAATTTTTCTGAGCCTTTCGAGCTTTTCTACGTATTCGTCAATTTCATGTCCGCGCTTCATTCTCGCCAACACGCTGTTACTGCCGCTTTGTACCGGTAAATGCAGGTGATCGACCAGTTCGGGAATATCTTCGTAGGCTTGAATCAGGCTATCGGAAAACTCTTTTGGATGCGAGGTGGTATAGCGAATACGATCAATACCTTCTATCGCCGCGACATAGTGAAGCAGCAGTGCGAAATCAGCGAAATCGCCATCGGCCATTTCACCACGATACGCATTAACGTTTTGGCCCAATAAATTAACCTCTCGGACGCCTTGCCCAGCCAGGCTGGAGACTTCAGCCACCACGTCATCCAGTGGACGACTCACTTCTTCACCACGCGTATACGGCACCACGCAAAACGTACAGTACTTGCTGCAACCTTCCATCACGGATACGAAGGCTTTTGGGCCTTCAGCGCGGGGTTCCGGCAAATTATCAAATTTCTCAATTTCTGGAAAAGAAATATCCATCACTAATTTCTTTTTTGTCTGCGCCTCGTTCAACATCGCTGGCAAACGGTGTAAGGTCTGCGGACCAAAAACGACGTCCACATACGGTGCCCGTCGACGGATCACCTTGCCTTCCTGGCTTGCGACACAACCACCGACTCCAATCAACAGGTCTTTATTGCGTTCTTTTAGTGGTCGCCAGCGGCCCAGCTGATGGAATACGCGTTCTTGTGCTTTTTCGCGAATCGAGCAGGTATTCAGCAGCAGCACGTCCGCTTCTTCTTCTTTATCGGTCAGCACCATGCCGTGCGAGGCCGCCAGCACGTCGGCCATTTTCTCAGAATCATAGTCATTCATCTGACAGCCGTGGGTTCTTATAAATAATTTTTTAGTCATATAGCGTGGGATTTTAACATAGGGCTTAGCGCTTTAGCTCGTCTAAGCTGATCATTGTGGGCCGCCGCCTTTTTTAACCATCATGCCTTTGGACGGATTATAACCCAACACGGCAACAGCCATAAAAATGACAAAAGAGGCCAGGGTATAAAGAAACGCGTATAGATTGAACTGGCCATACAAGGCAAAGCGAATCAGTTCAACCGCCTGTGAAAATGGATTATAGCTAGCCAGGGTGTGTAGCAATTCGCTAGATTCTTTAATTTTCCACAAGGGATACAAAGCCGTCGACATAAAAAACATCGGGAAAATGACAAAGTTCATCACCCCGGCAAAGTTTTCTAGTTGCTTGATAAATGACGATAGCAGCATACCCAGCGAGCCGAGCATAAGGCCCGCTAAAACCAGCGCGGGGAATAAACTAATATAACCGAGCCACGGCGCCTGGATATCATAAAACCACGCGACGACTAAAAACACGTACGCTTGCAAGATAGATACGAAGGTGCCCGCTAGAAGCTTTCCCATTAACAAAAACCAACGCGGCAATGGACTTACCAACAGGGTTTTCATGCTACCCATTTCGCGGTCATACACCATCGATAACGAGCTTTGCATACCGTTGAATAACTGAATCATGCCGATTAGGCCCGCAGCGATATACACCTCGTACAAAATATACGTTTCATACGGTGGAATTATAGCGATACCCAGGGTTGAACGAAAACCCGCGGCAAACACGAACAACCAGACCAGCGGCCGCACCAGTGCGGCGATAAAACGTTCGCGCTGACGTAAAAAACGCCATAACTCACGTTTTATGATGCCGTTTAAGGCGATTGATGCGTGACTGATATTCATTACAGTTTTACCTGTGTTAAACCTTGAAAGGCCTGTGCAATAGTCTCTGTCGATTGTTCCTTACAGACTTCATCGACCGCCCCTTGCGCCTTAATTTCACCCTGATGCAGAACAATAACCTGGTCTGATGGGTATACCTCATCAATCAAGTGCGTCGCCCAAAGCACCGAGAGCTTATCGTTCTCACATAAGCCGTGAACGTGCTCGACTATTCCCTGGCGACTAGGCATATCCAGGCCAACCGTTGGCTCATCCAGTAGCAGCAAAGAGGGTTTGTGAAGTAGCGCCCTGGCGATCTCAACTCGACGACGGTGACCACCATTCAACTGACGCACCTTCTCGTCTTTGCGTGCAAACATACCTTGTCGCTCAAGTTCTTGCTGAATACGGCCAGATGCTTGTTTGCGACTCATGCCGTGTAAAGAAGCGTGATAATGAAGGTTTTGCAACACACTCAAGTCCATATCCAGCGTGGTTTGTTGAAACACCACGCCTAAATTTGCGAGGGCCTGACACGACTGCTTTTTAATATCGAAGCCGTTGATTAAAATCTCTCCATCACGACTATTATATAAATGCGTAATCAAGGAAAACAACGTCGTCTTACCCGCGCCATTGGGTCCCAATAAAATTGTACAATCGCCCGCTGCGATTGAAAAATTGATGTTTTGTAACGCCGGTTTATTACCGTATGCGTAACTCAGGTTTTTTACCGTTAAAGAAGTGTCCGTTGAATGGGTCATTTTTTAACCGCGATTCCCCAGGGATAATGGCCAACTCGAACGGATTTTGTGACCTTCAAATCGTCCACATCAATGATCGAAATATCGTTACTCACGCCATTGGTCGTATACAGGCGTTTTAAGTCCGGTGAAAAAGCCAGGTTCCATACGCGCTGCCCGACCAGTAGATATTTTTTTACCGTCATCGTTTGCGTATCGACCACGGCGACCCTGTTGGCGGGGCCTAAGGCGACAAAAAGTAGTTTATTATTCGGGTGTGCCAGCACCCCTACTGGTTGAATCAAGGCCTTATCGACGCCGGGTATCGTAAAATGCACCTTCGCATCCACTTGCTTGCTCGCGACGTTTAAGCGCGACAGCGAACCACCAATTTCTGAACTCACGTACAGCGCATCACTGTTAGTGGAAAACGCCGCCGCTCTAGGGCGCGGATCCACCAGAGTATTGGCCTTAATGCTTTGCTCGACGGGGTCTATCCAGTGCACCATATTGCTGGTTTCCGACGTATTGACCACCCACTTGCCATCGCCACTCACTGCTATTCCCTCCGGTTCTACGCCCACCGCAATCTGCTTGATCACGCTTTTATTCACTAAGTCGAGCACCGAGACCAAACTATCATCCTCGTTGGAGACGTAAAGCCACTGGCCATTGGGGTGGATTCTGAAGGTTTCAGGATCTTCACCCGAGGGTAAGTTGCCCACCACCTTTAGCGTCGCCACGTCTATTATTTGAATCGTGTCGTCATCGCTCGCCGCGACGTACAACAAGGTTTGGGCTTTATTAAGGGAGATACCCCGCGGGCGTTGACCCAGTGGTACCGTTTTTAATAAAGCCCCCGTTTCACCATCCACCACGGCCAGTGCATTGTCTTTTTCTAAAGTAATATAAAGCGTGTCTGCGACACTTGCCGTTGTAATAAGCGCGAGAAAGATGAATAAAAAACGTGTTTTCATAGTTTTAACGATATAAGTTCTATTGATTAAGGCTGCAACTTGATTCAGGGCTATCATACCCCAAGGTGTCTAAATAAGTGCGGGGGTGTAAAAATTCTTTGTGCGGCAAAACCGACACGATAGAGCGCGCCGTCGCCAACAAAATCGGTTGCCGTAATTGCTGGTTCCATTTTCTAAACGTCAGCTTTGTGCCTTTAAAGCCCGCCAAACTAAATTCATCGCTCAGCATAAAGTTTTTTATAGTAACTGGCTCGGTACCTGTTGTTCGAGTGACGGCCTCACCCACTGCTCGAACGGCGAGCCATGAGGCATAATCAACGTCGTTCATCCAACGACCCGCTTGTTTATAAAATCGACGTTGCATTTGTACCGCACCCCAGCGTTCGTGCGTTCTATGCCATGCACGCGGAACCATCCCCTGTGTACCCGCAACGGGTCTGGGTAACCAGGTATTCATCGGCAAGTATTCGCCAAAAAGACCATGCACATCCGCCGCGAGCAATACATCGTAATCTACCCCCTGGGTGAACACAGGAATCTCAGCTTGCGCTGTTCGTCTTGCGTCGTGTTGAAAATTCCACGTTTTTTCTGCCACTATTTTTATGCCGAATCGTTTGGCAGAACGTTTAATGGCATCAGTAAACTGCTTATCTTGCTCGTCGGTACCCTTTACCAAAAACCATTTATTCCAGCGCTTTTTGAGCATGTATTGAGCCAATGCATCGGCTCGCATGGCGTAACTGGGAATGAGGTGAAAGGTATTTGCGGCGCAACTAGCGTTTCTTAAAGCGTCCCCTTGCTCAGACACATTAAACAATAAAACACTGCGTTCTTTAGCGATGCGCGATAACTGGATCAAGGTCGGTTGCTGAACCACCGTGATGATGTATTGATAACCTTCTTTCAGCAACTGTTCAAACGCTTTACTCACGTCATCGCCAGGAGCAACTTCGACGTGATTTAACTGATAACGATGGCCGGTAAACTGACCGGTCGTATTATTATCCTCAACGCCCAATTGCGCCCCTTGAACTCCTTCGTCGGTCAACACAGGATCGAGGTTAGATAAGGCAGGCGGGGTATAGATTTGTTCTGTTAAAAACGCCATTTTAATGACTGTAGAGTCCGCCTGAGCTTGACTCAAACAGAACATCAGCAAGAAGCTTAAAAATAAAATCTGTAGGCGCATTGTAAATTTAATCCCCATTGTCTAAAAATACGTTGTGTTCGTTAATGATTTTTGCACAAGCTTAACGCATATTTTAGTGTAATTTACACCTTATAGAATTAATAAAAAACGCAACTGGGTTGATGACAAACTTGAGGCAAAAAAAAGCGACCCATAAAGAGTCGCTAAGAGGAGGAGAACATTATCACTCAGTTGCAGCATCTGAAAACAGACCTGCAGTAACAATGTGAAGCCATGATATATTGCTCTGCAACATATGTCAATACCGATTAAATGACTTAATTACAATCTATTCTTAAGACATTGAAATATATCAATATTTATTTCTATTTAGATCTACTCAATCTAGAGGCAACGATGAGAATTCAAGTCTCGGCTTAACGAAAAGGGCTGAATGATTCAGCCCTTTCCTAAGTGTCGGTTTAATTACACCGCAGCCTGACTTTGCTTTATTTTGTCTTTTTCAACCATCGCGTGTAATTCTTTCAAAACCACGGATAACTGCTCGATTTCCATTTCATTTTCAGTTTGAACCGCTGACACCAAATTTAAATATCGATCTATCTCATTTCGGTTAGTCTCACACCAACGGTTAACTCGCTGATCGGCGGTTGTCTTTTTACCAGATAACTGAAAAATGGATATTAATAAGGCACGGTTTTCAGCGTGTAAATCATCACGCAAGGCTGACCTGGCTAAAGATTGCCAGTAATTTTTGCGCGGTAACTGGTTAATACTGCTGTGCAGCCAATTCAATTGCAACTCTTCACGGACGGCGAAATAAACGGGTAATACGTCATCTTTCCCGTGTTTAACGACGCTGTTGACGGCAATAATATCGAGGCAGGTAAACTTCAATTCAAGGCCGCTTATTTTTAACGCCAACTGTTCACCCACTCCAGCTGACTGGTAAGCCGACACGCGGTTAGTAATCCGCTCTCTTTCGTCTTCTGTTGCGTGCTGTAATATATCTTTCGCGATAGATTCCACGCTATCGGAAAATTCACCCACAACTTCATCAATTGAAGTGACGTAAGAACGGTTACTTTGTAGCCAGTACATCGCCCGCTCAATCAACTTTCGCACCTCCATCAACAGTTCCACCTGAACATCCGGCGATACTTGGTTATCGAGCGCTTCTATCTCTTGCCATAGGGTATTTGCAGTAAAAATCTCACAAGCTATTTTGTAGTTCTTAACGACGTCGCCAATGCTGGCACCCGTTTCGTCACTCATTCTAAAGGCGAAAGATGGCCCTACTCGGTTCACCATACTATTAACAATCTGATTGACGATTATTTCGTCACGCAGGCGGTGATCATTGATCTGTGTTGCGAATTGCCCCCTCAAGTTAGACGGAAAGTAGTTCATCAAGTCTAGCTTAAAAGCCTTGTCTTTCAGAATTGGATCACTGGTCACCTGTTCTTTTAGCAATAATTTTGTGTAGGCAAAAACAACTGCAAGTTCAGGGGCATATAAACCTTCACCTCGCGATTTGCGCATTTCAACTTCCTCGTGATCGGGCAGAAATTCAACCACTCTATCTAGCCGCCCTTCATGGCCGAGTCGATCGATCAAACGCGCGTGCACTTCCAGCATCGCCGGTGCCTGTTTTTCAACCATACCGATGGCCTGCGATTGCAGGTAATTATTACGCAATACCAGCTCGCCGACTTCATCGGTCATTTTCGCCAACAAAGCATCGCGTTGCTTACCCGTCATATCGCCTAGCTCAACCAGTTTATTGAGCAATATTTTGATATTTACTTCGTGATCAGAACAATTCACCCCCGCCGCGTTATCAATCGCATCGGTATAAATCCGACCATTGGCGGCGTATTCAATTCGGCCGAGCTGGGTAAATCCAAGATTACCACCCTCTCCTACCACTTTACAGCGTAACTCAGCACCGTTAATCCTTAACGAGTCATTCGCACGATCACCTACTTCTGCGTTGCTTTCGCCTTTAGACTTAACGTAGGTGCCGATGCCACCATTCCAGAGCAAATCAACGGGCGCTTTCAACATCGCCTGAATAAGCTCATTCGGCGTTAACTTTTTATCGCTAAGGTCGAGCATTTTTTGAACTTCTGCCGTCAAACTAATGGATTTATCGGCTCGCGAGAAGATACCGCCACCTTTTGAGATAAGCTTCCTTTCGTAGTCATCCCAGCTTGAGCGGGGTAAATTAAATAAACGCTGACGTTCTTTGAAACTCGTCGCTGTGTCTGGATCAGGGTCTAGGAAGATATGCATATGATTGAATGCACCCACCAGGCGGATTTCTTCAGATAACAACATGCCATTACCAAATACATCGCCACCCATATCGCCAATAGCGATCACATCAAACGAAGTCGTTTGGGTATCAACGCCCAGTCCTCTAAAGTGACGCTTCACCGACTCCCACGCACCTTTTGCGGTAATGCCCATTTTTTTATGGTCATAACCCACCGAACCACCCGAGGCAAAGGCGTCGCCTAACCAAAAACCGTGTTCCAGCGCGATACCATTTGCGATATCCGAAAAGGTAGCCGTTCCCTTGTCTGCAGCAACGACTAAATAAGGGTCATCGTCATCGTAGCGGACGACATTTTTCGGTGGAATTACTTTCTCGGCCTTTAAATTATCCGTTATTCCCAACAAGGCAGCGATAAAAACACTGTAACAATCTGTTACTTCACTCATCATTTCATCACGCGACAGGCCCTCGAGTGAACGTTTCACGATAAAGCCACCTTTAGCGCCGGTAGGAACAATAACCGCATTTTTTGAATTTTGCGCCTTCATCAAACCTAATACTTCTGTTCTAAAGTCTTCTTTTCGATCTGACCATCGCAAGCCGCCACGAGCAACGGGCCCACCCCTTAAGTGCACACCTTCTACGCGGGGAGAGTAAACAAAAATTTCAAATTTTGGTCGCGGCGAAGGCAAGTCCGTTATGTTCTCAGGGTCGAATTTAAATGCGATATAAGGCAGTCCTTCGGCATCGACGCTATTTTGGTAGTAGCTGGTTCGAATAGTGGATTGAATTAAGTTTAGATAACGCCTTAAAATCCTGTCTTCATCGAGTGACGCGACCTTCTCAAGGTCGGCCATAACACCCGCTTCTTGCTTCACTATTTTTTCACTTCTTGCTTTAACGGCTGGATCGAATTTGAGTTCAAATAAATGCACTAAATTGCTAGCAATTATCGGATTGTTTTCCAGCGTTTGTTCTATATATGCCTGACTGAATGCCGTACCAGTCTGGCGTAAATATAGGTAATACGCGCGCAACAGCATGATTTTTTTCCAATCAAGATTGGCCTTTATAACCAGCCTATTAAAACCATCATTTTCAACGTGACCTATCCATACTTTCTCAAACACCGATTGGAATTTCTCTTTAATTTGTTCGACATCCGGCAATTGAGCGTTATAGACCAGACCAAAGTCGTGCACCCAATAGCTACTGTTAGAGGCGTTATCGGTCATTTCAAAAGGGTGTTCGTCAAAAACCGTTACGCCCATATTTTCCAACACGGGTAGCGTTTGTGACAACGGTGCAGGCGCACCTTTATTGATCAGTTTGAATTGCAAACCCTTGCCATGTGATTCCAAAGGTTGATATAAGGACATCTGAATAGCCTGGCCTTCAATTTTGCTCGATATTTCTGCTTTCTCAAGGTCAAAAACCGCAAACCTGGCGGGATAGCGGTCTTGATACGCTGCCGTAAAACCTTCTCCATAACGGTTGTATAGTTCTTTCCCCGCGACCTCACCAAAACGCAGGATGGACGCTGACAATAAATCATCCTTCCAGTCCCGCAAAATTTCGATTATTTCACGCTCTACTTCTAACGCGTTAAACTCACCAATCCAGCCGCTAGGCGTATGCACTGTAAAGTGAACTCGAGCAAAAATCGACTCAGTAAACTCGACTTCAAAATCAATCTTACCAGTCTTTAACTTGCTACAAATGGCGCCTTCCATTTTCTTTCTAACACTGGTGTTATACCTGTCTCTCGGTACGTAGACTAAAATCGAGACGAATTGGCCGTAGGCATCAGGCCTTGCAAATAATCGAATCCGTTGCCGCTCTCTTAATTGCAAAACACCCATCGACAAACTTAATAGCGCAGCATCACTTGAATGAAATAATTCATCGCGCGGCAAACCCTCTAAAACATTCATCAATGACTTGCCGTGATAGCTATTTAACTTGAACAATGAACTATCAAATACTTTTTGTACTTTTTTTCGTACCAGCGGTATTTGTTCCACTGAAGCGTGATAAACGGCGGAGGTATACAGCCCTAAAAAACGATATTCACCGACCACCCGGCCTTTATCATCGAATTTCTTGACGCCGACGTAATCCATATAACTAGTGCGCTGTATATCGGATTTTGTTGTTGCCTTGGTCACAATCAAAGGACAAGGCTCACTGATAAAGGCCCGGGTTTCTTTCGTGATGGGTATAACATCGATATCCGGCATCGGCGCCAGTGCGTCTCTTAGAATACCCAGACCCGATCCTTCTACTATTTTAACCCCACCTATTTTTTTATCCTTAACGAGTTCATACTCCCTGCAGCCGAGAAAAATGAAATTGTCTTTCTCCAGCCACTTTAAAAACTCGCTCGCTTCGGTAATATTTTGCTGTTCGTCTTTCGAAGAGCAATTCTTCAATGAGCCAACAGCTTCGTGTAGTTTTTTAACACTGTGAGCCCAATCTTCAGTCACCGCTTCACAGTGTAAAAGCACTTTCTCAATCTGTTGCTTCAGCAACTGAAATGCTCCGCTTTCTTCAGCCTGACGGTCAATTTCTATACGTATATACGCTTCGGAAATTAACTGATCATTTTTTTCCTGTGCTTTTAAAACGCCTTTATCATCCCTGCTAATTTCTATCACGGGATGCACAACCAGATGACACGTTAAACCACGTTGATTCAAGCTCATCGTTAAAGAACTCACTAAATAAGGCCTGTCGGTAGTAACAATTTCTATAACGCTATAGGCAGACTGCCAGCCATGTGTTTCGAGATCAGGGTTGTAAACGCTAACTTGAGATGTGTTTGCGGGCCTGGATTCCGCTAAATTCCAATGCGCGAGCGCCGCGCCATAAAGGTCTTCTAGCTCTCTTTCGACAAGATCCTCACAAGCCACGTCGTTATAATACTGGCACATGAAATCACTAATGACAGGTGCTTCGTTTTTATCAAAACGGTCATTAATTATTTTCTTCAGCTGTTTGAATACATGTGTTTTTTCTTTTAATTCAACCATCATTTTGCAAACTCCATTACCATATTTACTTTAACTTTTAACAGTATAGGAGATATTTTTTATTTAACACATTTAGAGGATCAGCTCCGTGCTGTTCCGTAAATACTTTGATGAATTTATTGAAATTGAGAACTGACTTACATTTGCCAAAACTCTCTGTCTAAATCCGTTTTCCACGCGTACTCTTTTAGGCTGATGGTGCCAGATGAAAAAACGATATCCTCTTTTTCCAAGCGCTCTCGTTGTGCGCGTTCTTTCTCATGACCAACTGGAAACGATATTTGCCCTTTTGCATTAATCACTCTATGCCAAGGTACATTTAAGCTGACCGGTGCTGCGCGCAAAGCAACGCCTACCAAACGTGCGCAATGAGGGAAGCCAGCGCGTCTTGCTACGTCTCCGTAGGTCGACACAAGACCCTTTGGGATTTTGTTAACCACCGTCCATATTTTCTGATGCTTGGGATTGGCGATCACGCTTGGTTAACTTGTTTGCTAACCAGCTGTTCTAGTAGCTGTTGGCTTTGAGGTTTCAACGTCGTAAATTGTAAATGCAAACTAAAGGTATCTTGAGACAAGCGGCGGATATTTTTTACGCAACAAACTGCATTCAACATATTACCCGAATCATCCAGTCTAAGTTCAGCGGATAAAAGTAGCTGTTTTTCGGGGTCACGCTGATAATCCAAAGGTAAAATAGCCTTCGCACTCACCTGATCGCAAACAATTTCTAAACCCTCAGTAGAAATATTTTCACTACGGCCGCTCAACGCCAAACCATCGGTCGTTTTCAACTGAACCGATTGTCGGTATTTTATTCTGGTATGTTTTCGTTGGTACGTTTTCACGACCGTATTTTATGCATTTTTCGTCGACTAAATAGCTAGCTAGATCACGCATTCACGTCAATCACCACTCTGCCGCGAATTTTCCCAGCTAAAATTTGTTCTGCCAGTTCTGGCACCGCTGACATCGGCTCCACTCTGCTGATGTTATTAATTTTATTTTTTGGTAAATCCCTTGCTAACCTGTCCCAGGCTTTAATACGAAGATCCATATTCGCCATAACCGAATCGATACCGGCTAAAATGACGCCGCGTAAAATAAAAGGAAACACCGTGGTCGGCAAATCAATTCCACCCGCAAGACCACACATGGTGACACAGCCATTACGTCGAGTTTGAGCAATAACGTTTGCTAAGGTATGCGTGCCCACCGAATCTATCGCTCCCACCCATCTTTCTTCAGCTAAAGGGACTCCTTCAGCCGCCAGCGACTGGCGATCAATGAAACTGTTAGCGCCTAGTTCTCTAAGAAAGTCGTGCGTTTCTGGTCGCCCGGTTGAGGCCACCACCTGATAACCCAAATTCGCTAACAAGGCGACGGCTACCGAGCCAACTCCACCCGCGGCACCGGTTACCAGCACCTCACCATCGCCAGGTTTTATACCTTGTCTTTCCAGCATCATCACCGACAACATAGCCGTATAACCGGCAGTCCCAATGGCCATCGTATCTTGCAGTGAAAATGCATCTGGTACCTTGACGATAAAATCTGAATTAACGCGCTGCATCTGGCTATAGCCACCCCAATGCCTTTCACTCAGACCATAACCATTGACCAGTACGGCGTCTCCGACGGCAAATTTATCCGACGCCGATTCCACCACGGTGCCTGCTAAATCAATACCACACACCATCGGTAAGCGCGTACAAATATCCCGCGTTCCAGTAACGGCTAAGCCATCTTTAAAGTTTAAGGAGGAGTAAGACACCTCAATTAAAACGTCCTCATCGGGTAAATCGCTCAGCGTTAAGCCTTGTAATTGACCCTTTGTTTTGCCATCAATCTCACGCGCGACAATCGCGTTAAACGTTTCCATCATTTTACAGCCTCCTAAAATTTCAATAATGTCAGCCTATAGTAGGGCTTTTACCTTGCTCGTTAAGCCTCTCAACGTTACCATAAAATTTTGTAAAGTAAATGAATCGACTATTGAAAACTCTACCTTGCCTAATGGCTCTATGCGCCGTTCTTTTAAGCTGCTCTGTGCACGCTGAAGAAGCGTTACGGCTGGCAACGACAACCAGCACTGAAAACTCCGGTCTGTTAGCTAAACTATTACCCGCTTTTACTAAAGAAACCGGGGTCAATGTAGACGTTATTGCGGTAGGTACGGGTAAAGCCCTACAACTGGCTCAAAACGGCGACGCCGATGTTGTGCTAGTACACGCCAGGCAAGCGGAAGATGTATTTATCGCTAAGGGCTTTGGCGTCAATCGTCGGGACGTAATGGAAAACGATTTTGTTTTGGTGGGGCCTAGCAACGATCCTGCGACTATTAGTGGGGAAAACAGCACCCTCGCTGCGATGAAAAAAATAGCCGCCAGTAAAGCGTCTTTTATCTCGCGTGGTGATAATTCTGGCACGCATAAAAAAGAGTTATCACTCTGGAAACACGCCGATATTGATCCGGATGGTGACTGGTATAAACAATCAGGCCAGGGCATGGGGAAAGTATTATTGATGACCGATGAACTAGGCGCTTATACCTTGACCGATAGAGGCACCTGGCTAGCCTATCAAGACAAACTGTCAGTTCAACTGCTAAACGACGGCGGTTTATTATTAAAGAACCCCTATGGCATTATCGCTGTTAATCCCGCCGTACATAAGGATATTCAATACCTTAAAGCCATGACGCTAATCGCCTGGATTACCTCGCCAAGCGGACAGGGCCTGATTGATACATTCCAGAAAAATGGTCAGCGGCTATTTTTCCCCACCGCCATCAAAGACGTCATAAGCGGTGGCTGATTTAAGCCAAGCCAGTTTAGCTGCTTTTCAATTATTGATTGATGGCGATAACGATATTTGGGAGATCATATCGTTGTCTTTCGGCGTGTCGTTTTCAGCTATCTTAATAGCTACGCCCGTCGCCTTAATCGTTGCTTTTTTCTTGGCCTTTTTTCAGTTCCCATTACGACGCGCACTGATCTCTTTATTCAACACCTTTATGTCGGTTCCTGCCGTCATCATCGGCTTAACTCTGTACCTGTTATTGTCACGCAGCGGCCCTTTGGGCGATTTAAAACTATTATTCACCGACAAGGCAATGGTGCTTGGTCAAATTATGCTCAGTTTCCCATTACTGGTCGCCATGGCCCACGCGTCTTTTCAGGCGGCCGACCGGCGCGCGTGGGAAACGGCCATCACCTTGGGCGCGAAACCATGGCGCGCTTTTTTCACCCTGATGCACGAAGTACGCTTTGGCCTAATTGCCGCTGTCGTCGCAGGTTTTGGCCGCGTGATCGCGGAAATCGGCTGTTCGATGATGGTGGGGGGGAATATCCTCCACGCGACGCGTAATATCCCAACCGCTATCGCATTAGAAACCAGCAAGGGTGAGTTTGCCCAGGGCATCGCCCTTGGGTTAGTTTTACTCGTGTTATCGTTGAGCTTGAACGCAGGCGTTTCCATCTTTCAGGGCAAGGGAGAATTACGCGCATGAGCAGCTTGATTGATTACAACAATATCAGCATTTCCTTGTCTGGAAAATTGGTTTTAAATATTAAACATTTAGCCGTACCCGCGCATCAATGCACCCTCCTAACCGGGCGCAATGGTTCAGGCAAAACCACCTTATTTAAAATAATGAGCGGACTGCTGAAACCCGACACCACTAGTATTGAATACCAGGGTCTAAAGCTAAACTGGAAGCAAGCCAAACCTTATATTCAAAAAGATATTATCTACTTACATCAACAGCCTTATTTGTTTGATGCCAGCGTCGCCGATAATATCGCTTACGGCCTGTATAGATCCGGCGAAAACAAAGCGTCGGCGCACCGTAAAGTAATTCAAGCCCTCGAGTGGGCTGATTTATCTCACCTCGCCCACCGGCCGGCAAGGCAATTATCCGGTGGTGAGAAACAGCGTATCGCTTTAACCCGCGCGCGGATTTTATCGCCCAGGTTATTGTTACTCGACGAACCCACTTCCAGCATGGACACCGATGCAAAACAACAAACCAGCGCCTTATTACAAAGGCTAAAATCGGAAGGCATTAGCATTATGATCAGCAGCCACGAATCGCATACCGTGGAGCATATTGCCGACCATCATTTACAGCTTGAAAACGGCCAAATTGAAACGCTTGAGCTGCCTTCTAGCTCTGCTAAAGTAAGCGTTTTAAAGACGGCCAAAAACAAGGTTTAATATGAGTACTTTAAAAACCCAAAGCAGTTGCGACGATGAAAATGAACACGGCACCTTAAGCGTCGAACAGGCGCTCCACAGCATGCTAAATGCCGTTACAGAAAAAACGGGCACTGAACAAATCCATTTAACCGACGCCGTAGACAGGGTGATCGCCAAAGCGGTCACCTCGTCTGTTAATGTACCCTCACATCGGAACTCCGCCGTCGACGGCTATGCTATTGATCACACTGACCTGCCCTCGGGCAACGAAATGACCCAGCTAACTATCGTTGGGCGAGTGGTCGCGGGGCACCCATACAAATGCACACTCAAGGCGGGCGAGTGCATTCAAATAATGACCGGCGCGCAAATGCCTAAAGCAAGCGACACAGTCATTATGCAAGAGCACATTGAGCTACACGGCAGCGCTATTCGCATAGATGGCCGTCATAAAGCGGGGCAAAATGTACGCCAGGCGGGTGAAGATATTGAAGCGGGTCAAATTGTGTTAGCCGCTGGCATTAAACTAACGCCCCCACAAATTGGCTTAATCGCATCACTCGGTATAGCAGAAGCCTGCGTGAAAACACCGTTAACCGTCGCCGTTTTCTCAACAGGAGACGAGGTGCTCAGTATTGGCGACGCGCCTCGCGAAAGTTGCATTTATGATAGTAATCGCTATAGCTTACTCGCCGCTTTGAAGAAAATAGGCTGTCAGGTATTAGACATGGGGATTATAGCCGACGACCCAGCGAAACTGCGCGAGGCGTTTGAACTCGCCAGCCACAGCGCCGACGTAATTTTTACCTCTGGCGGCGTGTCGGTGGGCGAAGCCGATTACACCAAACAGGTACTTTCAGAAGCGGGTTCTATTAACTTCTGGAAAGTCGCCATGAAACCCGGTAGACCACTTGCTTTTGGCAAAATCAATGACACCACATTCTTTGGCTTGCCGGGTAACCCCGTCGCGGTGATGGTTACGTTTTATCAATTCGCCTTGCCTTGTTTACAAAAAATGATGGGGATCAGTAGCCCCTTAATTAGCCCTTCTATAAAAGCGCGTTGTAACAGCGCTATTCGCAAACTGGCCGGCAGAACGGAGTTTCAACGGGGTATTTTATCGCAAGCAAGTGATGGAGGATGGGAGGTACGAACAACGGGCCAGCAAGGCTCCGGCATCCTACGCTCTATGAGTGAGGCTAATGCCTTCATTATTCTTGAACACCAACGCGAATCTGTCCAGCAAGGAGAATGGGTCAATGTACAACCGTTCACAGGCCTGTTTTAATTTTACTGTATAGCATTGTATTTTTTAACATATTGACTATAGTTAATAATCAATGGAACTATTAAATATAACAACAGCGCTTACGGATAAGGCTGAAGAACTAGATATTCACCGGTTTTCTTTGAGTTGCACGGACAATTTGATCTGGCTTTGGGACATTGCTTCCGGCCAAATCACTATGATCGGTAACATTCCCCAAGTATTCGGTGCTATAGAGGAAAGCAAACGTAACACCATAGACTTTTCGGCATCACGCACGCACCCTGATGACATTGCTTTGGTTACTCAAAACAACCAGGCCCTTATCAAGGGTGAGATTGATTCTGTTGAGCATATCTATCGCATTAAAACCAAAAATGGCAAGTGGGCCTGGCATCGTTCTCAGGGTCGCGTTTATTCGTACGATAAATGCGGAAAAGCCCTTTCAATTGTCTTCTTTAGTTCCTTTATTACCGAGCAAAAAAAACTAGAGAAACAACTTAACCTATCTACACAGCGTCTTAATCAAGCGTTCAGCGGAACCTATGATACCGTTTGGGACTGGAATTTAGACACCGATATCATAGAAGTATCTGATAACTGGAAAGAAGCCTTAGGTCTTGATCTCAAAAAAAGTATTCTATTAAGAAAAACATGGAACCCCCTGATCCATCCAGACGATCAACTACACGCAAGAAACAGTGTCGTCGCGCTACTAAAAGGTGAAATAAAATACTTAAATTTTGAGTATCGCATTCGTGTCGCCACTAACGACTATTACTGGATTTTGGTGCGCGGGCACGTGTCTGAACAAACCGCTTCGGGAAAAATCAAACGCATCATCGGCGTTTTGACCAACATTGATCGGCTGAAAAAGAAAGAGGAGGAACTGAAGCAGCAGGATGAACAAATCGGTCTCGCTATGCTGAGCACGGGCAGCAGTCTGGTGGAGTACAATTTAGCCGACAAGATGGTCTCCCACCGTTCATACTCTCTGATAAACAATATCGTTAGCGCCGAACAATCATCCCTTAAAATGTTGAGTCGGCCCGTTACTGTTCACACTAATGACATGAATAGATGTCAGGCGTTTATCGAAAGTTTTGATCAGGCCGAGCCAACCATAAAGGAAGCCAGGTGGCGATCAAAAATCTTTGGTGGACAATACCGTTGGTATCACATTAAGGCTCACGTTGTCGAAAGAGACGCCGATGGTCGTGCAATAAAGGCCGTTGGCATACGGCAGGATATACACGACGCTTACTCTTCTGAGTTGCTTAGAGAGCAGGAAAGAGAAAGAGAAGCTATTGCTTATGAAGACTCTATGCACGCCATTTGGGAGTGGCACCCGCTCACGAACTACCTGTTTTGTAGCGAACACCTGACTGATAAACTAGCTTTCAAATCCGAAGGGCGTTTATGGCAACAAACTGTAGACAGCTGGAGTACTATTATTCACCCCGATGACCGCTCTGTATTTTCAGAACAGCTTGAAAGTCAGCTCGAGCAAGGCGCTGAAAAAATTAGCGTCACTTACCGTATACACACTATAAATAACGATTGGATTTGGGTAAAAGCCGAAGGAAAAGTGGTTGAGCGGAATAAAACAAAAAAAACCACGAAAGTAATCGGAACGGTGATCGAAATTACTGGGCTTAAAAATGCTGAACTAGAGCTCGCGCAAGAAAAAGAACGCGCTGAAACAACACTAGAATCCATCAACGATTCGGTTATTACCACGGATGGTTATTCTAATATTATATCTATCAATTTCAAAACAAGTCTCTTGCTAGGGCTCAACTCAACCCAGGTGGTTGGAAAGCGTTTTGATCAGGTCTGCACGATAAATGAAGAAGGTAGTGACGAAATAGCACTCAACCTGACTGAACTGAGCTTGCAATCTGATTCGGCGTTTAATTTTACAAAATTAATTTTAACGAATAAGTTAGGCACAAAATTTAATATTGAATGCTCGGTTTCACCCATTCACGACATGAAAAAAAGTCCTGTTGGCACCGTCATGGTTATTCGTGACGTGAGTATTGCTCGTGAGCTATCGTTAGAAATAGAACACCGTGCTCAGCACGACTCGCTAACAGGAATCTATAACCGACACGCTTTTGAATCTGCGCTTACAAAAAGTGCTCAAGCGGAGGATTTTGAGCATATCCTATGTTATATAGATTTGGACCAATTCAAAATTGTAAATGATACCTGCGGTCACGTTGCTGGCGATGAGTTACTTAGGCAGTTGTCAGCGGAACTATCCAAGAATATTCGTAAGACGGACGTGTTCGCCAGATTAGGCGGCGATGAATTTGGCGTTTTAATGCAACATTGCGACATTCCGCACGCCATTAAAATTGCTAAACAATTAAAAAAAACCGTCTCCGAATTTCTCTTCCATTGGGAAGATAAAACATTCAAGCTAGGTGCATCCATTGGTTTATCAGCGATAAACCCAACCACCTCACCGAGCCTGGCCATGCAACACGCAGATACGGCGTGTTTTTCGGCGAAAGAGCAAGGACGCAATAGAATCCACGTCTATCGCTCAAGTGACGATGAAAACGCATCGACTCATGGGCAAATGGGCTGGGTGCCAAGATTGCACAAAGCCCTCAGAGAAGATCATTTTGAATTATATATTCAGACCATCGTTGATTTACAAACGGCGGCCGAAGAACCCTCTCACTTTGAAATACTTATTCGCCTTAAAGAGGACGGTGAGATCACTCCCCCGGGCGCTTTTTTACCCGCTGCTGAACGCTATAATTTGTCTAGTCAAATCGATCAATGGGTCATTGAAAACACACTCTTATTACTCAACTTAAATAAGGAAAAATTAAAACCTGACGACGTTTTTAATATCAACTTATCGGCTTCAAGCCTCACTGAGCAGGGCTTTCTAAAATTCATACAAGACAGCTTCCTTGCGGTGGATATTGATCCAACTGCCATTTGTTTTGAAATTACCGAAACCGCCGCCATCACTAATTTAACCGCCGCAAATACCTTCATCACAGAACTTAAAAATATGGGCTGTCAATTTGCCCTCGATGACTTTGGAAGCGGGCTGTCATCGTTCGGTTATTTAAAAAACTTCCCCGTTGACTACCTTAAAATTGATGGCTTGTTTGTTAAAGACATCCTGGACGATCCTATTGATGCCGCGATGGTGAAGTCGATTAATGAAATTGGTCATATTATGGGCAAGAAAACGGTAGCTGAGTGGGTCGAAAATCAGGCTATCGCCGATGTTCTAGCTGAAATAGGCGTGAATTACGCCCAGGGCTTTCACTTTAGTAAGCCCTTACCGCTAACCGAGATGTTAAAAAACCGCAGCCTTCCTGCTTAGGGCTTGAGTATTATTTGACTAGGGTGCCTCACTCTAATGGACCATTGTCCGCCCCGTTTTCCAGGCCAGCCCCGAACCTCTATTTCGCGCCCTTTATAGCGATTTAAATTTTGGAAATACTTTAAATCCCTCCTAGCTAGCCAAATATAAACCGTCTTATCAAAATATAATTTTGTGCCTTTTTTCGATCGCTGTATTGTTTTTATCTGTCCGTCAAAACGACCCCATTTTTTAACCAACATCGTTGATATTGCCGTAACTGGTTTGACCTGATATGCCCTAAGTTGCCAAAGTCCTGAGCGTTTTTTTTCAGCGTATCGTTGAGCCACTTGCAGATCTTCTGCATATTTTAAATTAGGCGGATGAATGTTTGATATTGCCAATCCATCACGAACCATTTCTCGATTTATGTGCCGTCCGTTTGCTAAAAATAAATGCGCTAATGTCCGGCCGTAATGATCTACTAACTCAACATCTGGTTCTATATAAACGAGCTGACCTAACACCAGGCCCTGCAACTGTTCTTTTGCCAGATAGCCGCCTGGCTCGCTTAGTTCGCCCCGGTAGCCTATCTCTGGTGCATTAATGCTCAATAAGCGAACTTTTTCACCGCTTGTTAATACCACGGTGTCACCATCAACAACCTTAGCTACCCTCCCAGTCTCTCGGGCAATAACGCTAGAACTACTGGCTAAAGCCATAGTCAAAAATAGCCAGAACAATAAATTCTTGCTGCTATCGACGCGAGCGACGCTTAGTTTTACCTTCTTTTTAATGAGATCAATTAACATCATTTGCGACGCACTGGCATATAATTAACTAGGTAACAAATTTTTCTACGACATTATTTTTTATATTTCATCTTAACAGGTAGGTTCACTTTGTACTCACGCATACAAAACAGGCTAAAAAAATTAATTCAGCATCAGCAGGGTAATGCGCTGTATGGCGGCCTTAAAGGGCTTGAAAAAGAAAGTTTGCGCGTCAACAAAGACGGGAGAATTGCTCAAACTAGCCACCCAGAAGGGCTCGGCTCTGCGCTAACTAATCCTTATATCACGACCGACTACTCCGAAGCCTTGCTCGAGTTTATTACGCCGCCCTTTAGTCAGGCAAAGGATACGCTTAATTTTATGGAAGTACTTCACACCTATACCTACCAGCATATAGAAGATGAAATGCTATGGGGCACGAGCATGCCCTGTATAGTCGATGGTGAAATGAGCATCCCGATCGCTGAATACGGCCAGTCTAATGTTGGTAAGATGAAACACGTATACCGCATAGGCTTATGGCACCGATACGGCAGAAGCATGCAAGCCATCGCGGGCATACATTTCAACTATTCATTACCTGAAAGTTTTTGGCCCATTTACCAACAGCTGGAAGAAAGCACGCAAAACCAACAAGAGTTCATTTCTCAGTGTTATATGGACATGACACGAAATATACACCGCTATGGTTGGTTAATTTTATATTTATTTGGCGCCTCTCCCGCGATATGTAAATCGTTTTTAAAGGGTCAGCAGCACTCATTTGATGAATTTGATGCCAACACTCTGTACAAGCCCTACAGCACATCACTAAGAATGAGTGATATTGGTTATAAGAATGACAGCCAATCCGACATTAACATTTCTTACAATAATCTCAATGATTACGTCACTCGGTTACTAACGGCCACACAAACCCCCTTTCCTGAGTACCAAAGCATCGGCATAAAGGACGATGACGGGCATTACAAACAACTCAACGCCAATATTTTACAAATTGAAAATGAGTACTACAGTAATGTTCGACCTAAGCAAGTGGCAACATCGGGGGAACGCCCGAGCGAGGCGTTAAAAAAACGGGGCGTAAGCTACGTTGAATTACGCTCCGTTGATTTGAGCCCATTTGAACCCACTGGTGTTAGCGAACAACAACTGTATTTTCTTGAAGCCTTTATGATTTTTTGTTTACTGCAAGACAGTCCGCCACTGACGACTGAAGATAAAGCCTGTGTTGATAAAAATCTGACGCGCGTCGCTTCTGAAGGCCGAAAGCCCGGTTTATTGCTACGACGTAATAGCGATTCGGTTGGTTTAAAAACGTGGGGGCTGGAAATTTGTCAGCAAATGGGGATCTTATGCGACCTGTTAGACGGCGATGACCCGAACAAGGCATATGGCAAGTCTCTCGAGCAACAAATTAAAAAATTAAACGATGCCGAACTCACCCCCTCTGCCATCATTTTACGCTCGATGACAGAACAGAAGATGCCTTTCTTTAAATATGCGATGGAGCAATCTAGTCAGCATCAACAATACTTTAAAAATAAAAACCTCAACCGCGATCAACAACAATGTTTTGATAACGCGAGCAAAAAATCGATTGAAGAACAACGACAGCTTGAACAAAACGACAACATGGCGTTTGATCATTTTCTGCAACGGTATTTTTCGCAAGGCTGATGATCTATTACACTGTGCATATGACTATTAGCCCATGCATTAAATAATGGATAAGAAAGACGGCTTTTTCGACCGCCTTCTTCAGCGGATCGGGCTGTCTATAGCTAATTACCTCAGTCAGCCGGCTAGCCAATACACACACTTTAGCCTTGAGGATACGGACAGCTTACAGACCCACCTGATACCCGGTGATATATTGCTGGTTGAAGGTAACCAGCGCATTAGTACCGCGATTAAATATTTAACTCAATCGACCTGGTCTCACGCTGCGATATATATTGGCGATATCACCGACACTAAAACTGGCGTCACTCTGCACCACCAGCTAATAGAAGCCGACCTCGTTCTTGGTGTAGTAGCGGTACCCGTTGAAAAATACTCTGACGTTAATACCCGTATTTGTCGGCCGGTTGGGTTAAACGATAACGATCAAGCCGTCGTCATTGACTATATGCTCAACAGCCTGGGGAAAACCTACGACCAAAGAAATATTATTGATCTGGCCCGCTACCTATTCCCAACGCCCCCGATCCCGAGTAACTATCGAAGAAACTTATTAAGACTAGGCAGTGGTGATCCCACTAGAGCCATTTGTTCCACTTTGATAGCCCAGGCCTACCAATCGATTCAATACCCAATTTTACCTGCTGTAAATCAGCGAGGTGATTACAAAAAGTTGCTGTTTCAACTCCGGCATCATTCATTATTCGTTCCAAGAGACTTCGATATCTCACCTTTTTTTAATATTATTAAGCCCGCCATACCCAGTCACTTTGATCACAGAAACGTGCAATGGGATGATAAAGAAAGCCCCGAGAAAGCTTCTTAAATCACTGCTGCGCACCATTACTTCTATTCATATCGCATTTTAGAATTATTGAACGGCAATATGTTTGCTACACTCCATTAAATTTAAATTGAACCCGACCCATGAATATTCAAGCACTCAATATAGAACTCGATAATAAACAACCCCGTGAGATTCTGAAGTCAATTTATTCAGCCGTCGATAATCTGGCCATTTCCTTTAGTGGCGCCGAAGACGTTGTATTGATTGATATGGCTTGCAAACTGGGTTTAAAACCCGCCGTCTTTACTCTGGATACGGGCCGATTACACCCTGAGACGTATCAGTTTATCCAGACCGTGATGGATCATTACTCCATTAAAATTAATATATTAACGCCCGCTGCTGCGGCTGTTCAAAAACTAACCTATGAAAAAGGCTTGTTTAGTTTTTACACTGACGGACACAAGGAGTGCTGTGGCATTAGGAAAGTAGCCCCGCTGGAACGACATTTATCCACCTTATCTGGCTGGATTACCGGCCAACGTCGAGATCAAAGCGAGGCCACGCGTAACGATCTATCAGTCGTAGAACTAGACGCTACTTTCAATGGTAAAGATGCGGAATTAATTAAATTCAACCCACTTTGTCACTGGAGTTCTGAGCAGGTTTGGTCTTATATCAGGGCGCTTGACGTGCCGTTTAACCCGCTGCATAACCGTGGTTTCAATAGCATCGGTTGTGAACCATGTACTCGACCTACCCTGCCGCACCAAAACCCGAGGGAAGGTCGCTGGTGGTGGGAGGAAGCCGATAATAAAGAGTGTGGTTTGCACTCAACATTATCGCCGCCGTCTTAATTGCTCCTCGTAGCTGTGACGCTTAACCTCTAGTAATGCGGTAATTTAATATTTTCAAATAACTGATTAATAGCCGCCTGTTCTTTTAACTCCATCGCCGTATCAATGAGTTCTTGCGTTAAATGCGGTGCAAACAAACGAATAAACTCATACATATAACCACGCAAGAAGGTATCTTTACGGATACCAATTTTGGTTACGCTTTGACCAAACAAATGACTCGCATCCAGCGCAACCAAGTCCTTATCCGTTTTTTCGTCATACGCCATACGCGCTACGATACCCACTCCTAAGCCCAGACGAACGTAGGTTTTAATGACGTCTGCATCGACCGCCGTTAGGGCTACATTTGGAGTCAATTTTTCGGCCTTAAAAGCATCGTCAAGCTTAGACCTCCCTGTAAAACCAAACACATAGGTAATCAGCGGGCGCGCAGCCACATCACCGAGTGTAATACGTTTTAGTTTTGTTAAATCATGGCCTTTCGGTACTAGGATACATCTATCCCATGAATAACAGGGCAACATGACTAGATTATCGAATAACTCTATGGCTTCAGTCGCAATAGCCAAATCAACTTTACCCTGCGACACCATTTCTGATATTTGAATAGGCGTCCCTTGTTGGATATCCAAGCTGACATCTGGCATATCCTGCATGAATGATTTAATTACCGCCGGTAAGGCGTAACGCGCCTGCGTGTGGGTCGTCGCTATCGATAGCGTGCCTTTGCTCTCATCGAGATATTCTTTGGCAATATTTTTGATGTTTTCGGCCTGCATCAGCATCTCGCCGGCAATGGCAATTATTTTCTTGCCCGCAGGAGTCATATCCGTTAAATGCTTGCCATTACGGATAAAGACGGGAACACCCAGCTCATCTTCTAAAATACGAATTTGTTTACTTATGCCTGGCTGGGAGGTATAAATGTGTTCAGCAGTGGCCGACACGTTCAAATTGTTTTTTGAAACTTCCCAGATATAGCGCAATTGCTGTAACTTCATAATCTCTTATCCTATACGGTTATAAATATAGAAATATATATTCCTTTTTATTATAAGGTTTCTGTATTATATTTCAAGTCCTTTTATTCCTTGGTCGTAGTTTTGGATTTTACTTATATTCTATCAGGCGCGGCCGTGGGTTTTATTATCGGCTTAACAGGCGTCGGCGGTGGATCACTGATGACTCCCTTGCTGGTTTTGGGTTTCAACGTACAACCAGCTATTGCAGTGGGCACCGACTTATTCTATGCCGCCATTACAAAATCAGGTGGCGTTTGGACCCATCATAGGCTCAAAAATATAGACTGGTCTATCGTTAAAAAATTAGGGCTAGGAAGCATACCAGGTTCGATCTGCTGCATTATCGCTATTCAATACATTGGCCTTAGCGAAGAAACATTCGAAGAACTCATTTCTATCACCCTTGGTTTTATGCTCATACTGACGTCTGCCGCTATTTTGTTCAAGGATACAATCAGCAAACGTTTCGGACGCCAACAACACTACACGCCCAGTACGACGCTTATCATTTGCCTTGGAGCAGCCTTAGGCGTGCTCGTGACGCTATCATCGGTAGGTGCCGGCGCTATTGGCAGCGCGATACTTCTACTGCTCTACCCTCGTTTAAATACCCGCAGCATTATAGGAACCGATATCGCACACGCGGTTCCATTGACGGCTATGGCGGGCTTAGGTCATTTGCAATTAGGGCATATAGATTTTAACCTTCTATTCAGCCTAATCATTGGTTCATTGCCCGCTATTTATATAGGCACAATGGTCGGTGAAAAACTGCCAGAAAAGCTGTTGAAGTATATGTTAGCCAGCATCCTATTGTTGATTGGTGCAAAGTTTGCGATTTGAAAAAAATCAGCCCACAAGCAACGAACGATTCAATCACACACATTAAACTCCCAACGTAATATATGGATGACAATGATTCTCAAAGAAAAGGAACATAAAACGATTTAATAGGCTTAACTTTATCTGAAGTTTGATGATACCTACGCTGCATATTTATATCTTTGCAATATGCATTAATGGAATTAAATATCTTTTTTTGTATTTTTAATTATATTTAATGCTTAAATATTGAAAACACTCATTTATAAATCGCTCTAAATAAATCGCAGAATGTTTATAATACTCGACTCAATTTAATATAAGGATTACGAATGACTTTTGTAGTAACCGAAGCGTGTATCAAGTGTAAATACACTGATTGCGTTGATGTATGCCCAGTAGATTGTTTCCACGAAGGACCAAACTTTCTTGTGATTGATCCCGATGAGTGTATTGATTGCACCCTGTGCGAGCCAGAGTGCCCTGTAGAGGCGATATATTCAGAAGAAGAACTACCGGAAGGGCAAGAGGCGTTTATAAAGCTTAATGCTGACCTGGCGCTAAACTGGCCGGTTATTACCGATGTTAAGGACGCACCTGCAGACGCGGATGATTGGGTAAATATAAAAGATAAAATAGAGTTACTGGAGAAGTAAGTTAATTCTATTTGTTACTGAGGATTTACTCTAAGTCTATTTTAAGCGTTCAAAAAAAAGCCGGGTAAACCCGGCTTTTTTTATGCTTCGACTACTTCCTGCTCCACTTTGCTATCGGTATCCCGATCAACAAGTTCTACAAAAGCCATTGGCGCTGCATCACCCGTTCTAAATCCGCATTTAAGAATTCTTAAATAACCGCCAGGACGTTCTTTATAGCGGGTAGCAAGATTATTAAATAATTTAGTCACGCTATCACGATCTCTAAGACGTGAGAAAATTAATCGTCTCTTAGCAACAGAGTCTTCCTTAGACGCAGTAATAATAGGTTCAATAAAACGACGAAGTTCTTTAGCTTTAGGTACAGTTGTACGAATCACTTCGTGTTCGATTAATGAGTTTGCCATGTTTTTAAACATTGCCTTACGGTGGCTGCTATTACGATTAAGCTGCCTGCCTGATTTACGGTGACGCATAGTTAAATCCTTAAATTAATTTGAAACGGCAACCTTATCACTAGTAATTAAACTAGAAGGCGGCCAATGTTCAAGACGAATACCTAAAGACATACCTTTTGAAGCTAAGATGTCTTTAATTTCAGTGAGTGATTTCTTACCTAAATTAGGCGCTTTAAGTAATTCAACTTCCGTACGCTGAATTAGGTCACCAATATAGAATATTTGTTCTGCTTTTAAGCAATTCGCTGAACGAACCGTCAGTTCTAAGTCGTCCACTGGGCGAAGTAAGATTGGATCAAACTCCGGTTCTTTAGGAAGCTCAGGCTCATCAACGATATCTTTCAGATCAACAAATACAGCGATATGATGATGAAGAATAGTAGCCGCAGCTCTTATCGTCTCTTCAGGATCAATAGTGCCATTTGTTTCTAATTCAATAACCAGCTTATCCAGGTTAGTGCGTTGTTCTACACGCGCTGAATCAACATTATATGAAATTCTTTTGATTGGACTAAAAGACGCATCCAGTAATAATGTACCGATTGGTAAATCGACCTCATCATCTTTACGCGAAGCAGCCGTTTGGTAACCGTTACCACGTTCAACTTTGATCGTCATAGACAGCTTACCTTTTGAAGTAAGGTTGGCGATAACAAGATCTGGGTTGAATATTTCAACATCGTGATCAGCTTGAAGATCCGCTGCCGTCACTTGTCCAAGGCCAGATTTCTCTAACGTTAGAAAAGCTTCATCTTTAGCGTGTAAAGAAACAGCCAAGTTTTTGAGGTTCAGCATGATATCAATAACGTCTTCTTGAACGCCTTCGATCGTAGTGTATTCGTGTAAAACCCCTTCAATTTTAATCTCTGTAACTGCACAGCCAGAGATAGAAGAAAGTAAAACACGTCTTAAAGCGTTACCTAAAGTGTGGCCATATCCACGCTCCATGGGTTCAATAGTAACTTTTGAACAAAACGGAGTAATCGATTGAACACCAGTAACCTTAGGTTGTAGAAAGCCAGAAAGTAAAGTTTGCATTATATTTCCTCTTTAAGTTACTTAGAGTAAAGTTCAACTACGAGATGTTCGTTAATTTCAGCAGGTAAATCAGATCTCTCTGGTTTAACTTTAAAAGTGCCCTGCATCTTACTAGCGTCCATTTCAATCCAATCAGGAATGCCACGTTGTTCAACAAATTCAAGCGCAGATTTAATACGGTTTTGATTTTTGGCACTTTCTTTAACTTCAACAACATCATCAGCACTGATTTGAAATGATGGAATGTTAACTCGAACACCATTAACAACAATACCGTTGTGCCTAACGAGCTGTCTAGCTTCTGAACGAGAAGATGAAAAACCCATTCTGTAGACGACGTTGTCTAAACGACACTCAAGCAGTTGCAATAAGTTCTCACCAGTAGAACCTTTAATTCTAGCGGCTTCAGCATAATAACCACGGAATTGTTTTTCTAATATTCCGTAGGTACGACGAAGTTTTTGTTTTTCACGTAATTGTAAAGCGTAATCAGTAAGGCGTGTACGGCGTTGACCGTGTTGACCTGGAGGGTACGGTCTTTTTTCCATAGCGCATTTTGCTGTGTAGCATTTTTCGCCTTTTAAAAATAGTTTCTCGCCTTCACGTCGACATAAACGACATTTTGAATCAGTATATTTAGCCATAGTAGTTCCTGTTTACACGCGTCGTTTTTTAGGTGGGCGACAACCATTATGCGGAATAGGCGTCACATCTTCGATAAAAGTAATGTTAAAGCCAATATTATTAAGCGCTCTAACGGCTGATTCACGACCTGGACCTGGACCTTTTATTTTAACTTCAAGATTTTTCAAGCCAAAATCTTTAGCTGCTTCACCAGCACGTTCTGCTGCAACCTGGGCTGCAAACGGCGTACTTTTACGTGAACCCCTGAATCCTGAACCACCGGCGGTAGCCCAAGAAAGAGCGTTGCCTTTACGGTCAGTGATGGTAATTATCGTATTGTTAAAAGTAGCGTGTACATGGACTATGCCATCAACAACGTTCTTTTTAACTTTCTTTTTACTACGACTTGGTTTAGCCATACTACGAGTATCCTTTAATTAAATCTTATTTTCTAATGGGTTTGCGTGGACCCTTACGTGTCCGAGCATTAGTTTTCGTACGTTGACCACGAACAGGCAAGCTTCTACGATGGCGAATACCACGGAAGCAACCTAGATCGAGTAAACGTTTTATATTCATTGAAACTTGACGACGTAAATCGCCTTCAATAATATATTTAGCAACTTCAGTACGAACGAGCTCTATTTGCTCTTCAGATAGTTCTCGAATTTTAGTTGCAGCATCAATCCCAGCAGCTTCACAAATAGCTTTTGATCTTGTAAGACCTATTCCATAAATTGAAGTCAATGAAATAACAATGTGCTTATTATCAGGTATATTAATACCAGCAATACGTGCCATTAATTCTCTCCGTTATTTGGCCAGTAGAAAACCGGCAATTTTAATCTTTATTTAAACTTACTACAAGCTAAAGTGTTAGCCTTGGCGTTGTTTATGTCGTCCATCTTTACAAATAACGCGAACAATACGATTTCGCTTAACCACTTTGCAATTACGACAAATTTTCTTTACTGATGCTCTTACTTTCATTATTAACTCCTACTTAGACCTTAATCGTTCTTAAGGTTTGCTTTTTTCATTAAGCCTTCATATCGTTGCGACATTAAATGTGACTGCATCTGCGCAATAAAATCCATCACCACAATAACAATAATTAACAAAGAGGTACCACCAAAATAGAAGGGTACATTCCAATATACGATCAAAAATTCAGGTAGCAGACATACAGAAGTAATATATATCGCCCCGAGTAACGTTAGCTTAGTAACGACCGCGTCGATATATTTGGTCGTTTGCTCGCCTGGTCTTATACCAGGGATAAAAGCACCTGATTTTTTTAGGTTATCCGACGTATCTCTTGAATTGAAAACTAACGCCGTGTAGAAAAAACAGAAAAAGATAATGGCCGTCGCATAAAGAAAAACGTAAATCGGTTCTCCAGGCGATAACATACTTGAAACATCCTGCATCCAGCCCATGCCTTCACTGTTACCGAACCAGCCCGCAATAGTAGATGGGAAAAGTATGATGCTTGAGGCAAAAATAGGTGGGATAACACCCGCCATATTGAGCTTTAAAGGTAAAAAACTAGATTGACCAGCGAGCACTTTATTGCCTTGCTGTCTTTTAGCATAGTTAATTTTAATTCGCCGCTGCGCTCTCTCAACAAATATAACAAATGCCGTCACACCAATAGCAAGAATAAACAGTAGGATTAGCATCAGTGAATTTAACTCACCCGATCTAACTAGCTCTAATGTTCCACCTATGGCGCTAGGAAGGCCCGCTACAATACCTGCAAATATAATAATTGAAATACCATTGCCGATACCCCTCTCAGTGACTTGCTCACCTAACCACATAAGAAACAAGGTACCACTCACTAAGGTAATCACCGCGGTAAACATAAATGTCATACCTGGGTTAAATACGACTGCCAAGCCTCCAGCAGATTGCCCTTGAATCGCAGTCGCGACGCCAATTGCCTGAAATGTAGCCAATACAACCGTGAAATATCTCGTATATTGCGTTATTTTTCTTTTTCCTGACTCGCCTTCTTTTTTAAGTTGCTCAAATTTTGGAACAACCGAGGTCATCAACTGGATGATAATGGAGGCAGAAATGTAAGGCATAATACCTAGAGCAAAAATACTCAGTCGCTTCAATGCACCGCCAGAAAACATATTAAACATGTCTAATATGGTTCCAGCTTGTTGCTCAAACATCAGCGCCAAGGCCTTTGGATCAATACCTGGAACGGGAACGTGAGCACCAATTCTAAACACAAACAACGCCAGCAACACAAAAATTAAACGCTGGCGTAATTCGGGTAAGTTTTTTAATCCGCCCGCACTACCGGCAGCTGATGCTCCTAAAGATGACATGAATTACTCTATTGACCCGCCGGCGGCTTTAATCGCTTTAACAGCGCCTGGGGTAGCAAAAAGTCCTTTTAATTTAACAGCCGTAGAAATACTTCCTGACAGTATGACTTTCACTCGTTTGGTGAATTCAGGAACAATATTAGCCAGAATCAAAGTCTCAATAGTAATCACTTCATCAGCAAGATTTTCAAGCTCATTGAGCCTTACTTCCGCAGAAAGTCTCTTTTTAGCAGAATTAAAACCGACCTTAGGCAGTCTACGCTGGATAGGCATTTGCCCACCTTCAAAACCTACTTTATGGTAACCACCTGAACGAGATTTCTGACCTTTATGACCACGGCCACACGTTTTACCAGTTCCTGAGCCAATACCACGACCGACTCTTTTTTTAGACTTGGTACTTCCTTCAGCTGGTTTGATTGTATTTAATAACATCTTTAAACCTCTTCCACACGGACCATATAGTTAACTTTATTGATCATGCCTCTATTTTCAGGGGTATCAATCACTTCAACAGTTTGATTGATTTTTCGTAGACCAAGCCCAGCAACGCACGCCTTATGAGAGGCTAACCTGCCATTTTTACTACGAACCAACGTTACTTTAATTTTTTTATCACTCATTATAATTACCCGATGATATCCGCTACAGATTTGCCACGTTTCATTGCAACTTCTTCAGCATTTGTCATGTCTGACAATCCTTTAATAGTTGCACGAACGACATTTGCTGGGTTATTACTACCCACACATTTTGCTAACACGTTATGAACGCCTACAACCTCAAATACTGCACGCATAGCGCCACCGGCGATAATGCCAGTACCTTCTGAAGCCGGCTTCATAAACACAGACGCCGCACCGTAGTTAGATACAATAGGGTATTGCAATGTACTTTCATTTAGCACGACAGTCGTCATGTTTTTGCGCGCTTGCTCCATTGCTTTTTGAATAGCTGCTGGAACTTCACGAGCTTTACATATGCCAAAGCCAACGCGTCCTTTACCATCGCCAACAACTGCTAACGCAGAAAATCTAAATTGACGACCACCTTTAACCACTTTAGAAATTCTTCTAACGGTTATCAGTTTTTCCTGTAAATCATCTTGCTTATTTTGATTCGGTATTGATGCCATAATTGCCTCTAAAATTCCAATCCGTTTTCACGTGCGGCTTCAGCTAATGCTTTAACGCGACCATGAAATTTAAATCCAGAACGATCAAAAGCAACTTTTTTTACACCTGCTTTTATCGCACGTTCAGCTAACGTTTTACCGACAACACCTGCCGCCTCAACATTACCCGAATATTTAAAATCACCCTTAATATCATTAATAAGTGTCGAAGCAGAAGCAAGAATCTTATTTCCATTACCACTGATTATTTGTGCGTATATATGACGCGGCGTTCTATGAACGCATAAACGATCAATACCTTTCTCTTTAATACGAGATCTAGTCTTAGTCGCTCTACGTATACGTGAACTTTTCTTATCCATTATTTTTGCCTATTTCTTCTTAGCTTCTTTCATAACAATATGCTCACCGACATAACGAACACCTTTACCCTTATAAGGCTCAGGTGGACGAAACGCACGAATATCAGCAGCAACTTGACCCACTAAACGCTTATCACTACCTTTGATAATAACTTCGGTCTGACTGGGCGTTTCAATAGTAATTCCTTCAGGAATTGGAAAGTCAACAGGATGAGAGAAACCTAGTGTTAAATTAAGCAGCTTACCTTTAACTTGCGCTCTATAACCCACACCACGCAATTCTAATTTCTTTTCAAAACCAGTAGTGACACCAATCACCATATTGTTAACCAAAGAACGCATGGTTCCGGCTAACGCTATTGATGATTTATCCGCAACCTTTGATTTGAATGTAAGAATGTTGTCATTCTTCTCAATATCAACACAACCTATGGCATCGCAGCTTAACTGACCCAATTTACCTTTAATAGTTAACTTACCTTCAACGTTAGAAAACTCAACGCCTGTGGTTAATTCAACTGGACTATTCGCAATTCTTGACATAATAAAACCTAATTAACTGACGTAACAAAGGACTTCGCCACCGTGCCCATTTGAGCGAGCTGCGCGGTCAGTCATTAAACCTTGTGAAGTTGAAATAATAGCAACACCAAGCCCACTTTTAACTTTAGGCAACTCGTCTTTTGATCTATAGATCCGAAGCCCAGGTTTGCTAACGCGGTCGATAGTCTCAATAACAGGCTTGCCCTGGAAATACTTTAAAGTGACCTCTAAAGCAGGCTTGTTTTTTTCGTCTTCAAATTTAATTGAACCCGTGATGTACCCTTCCTCTTCTAAAATGTTAGCCAGCGCTAGTTTTTTAGTTGAAAAAGGCATACTTACTGTTTTCTTTTCAGCAGACTGCGCATTACGAATGCGAGTTAACATATCTGCTATAGGATCGCTCATACTCATTAGTTAATTCCTCTTTTACCAGCTAGCCTTAGATAAACCAGGCACGTCGCCGCGCATGGTCGCTTCGCGTAATTTGTTACGCCCTAAGCCAAACTTTCTATAATAACCGTGCGGACGACCAGTAATACTACAACGATTACGGATACGAGACGGACTTGAATCACGCGGCAGCTTAACTAGTTTAGTTTGCGCTTCGATAACCTGATCAAGGGTAGACTTAGGGTCCCTGATAATCTCTTTTAAAGCTGTTCTTTTTACTGCATATTGAGCCACTAAACGAATACGCTTAGCTTCTCTCGCTATCATTGATTTCTTAGCCATCAGTTAACCTTGTTGTTTAATAGGGAAATTGAAAGCCTTTAATAACGCACGGCCTTCATTATCATTTTTTGCTGTCGTCGTGATAGCAATATCGAACCCACGAATCGTATCTATTTTATCATAATCAATCTCAGGAAATATGATCTGCTCGGTAACACCCATTGAATAATTACCTCTACCATCGAAAGATTTATCACTCAAACCCCTGAAATCTCTAACTCTCGGTATCGCAATAGAAACTAATCGCTGCAAAAAATCGTACATACGATCATTTCGTAGCGTTACTTTGCAGCCAATTGCCATATCATCACGAATTTTAAAACCAGCGATAGATTTTTTAGATAAGGTAACAACCGGTTTTTGACCTGAAATCTGCTCCAGATTAGATAACGCATGTTGAATAATTTTTTTATCAGCAACCGCTTCACCAACACCCATATTCAATGTGATTTTAGTGAATTTCGGAACTTCCATTATTGACTTAAACTTAAATTCCTTCATTAAAGCAGGAACTATTTCGTTTTTATAATGATCTTCTAGTATTGACATAAATTTCTCTATATTCCTTAAACGTCGAGCACTTCATCATTTGATTTGAAGTAACGAACTTTCTTGCCGTCCTCAAGGACTTTAAAACCAACTCGATCTGCTTTTTTAGTTTGAGCGTTATATATTGCTACGTTAGATATATTGATTGGCATCTGCTTTTCAATTATACCGCCTTCAATACCTTTATTTGGATTCGGTTTTTGGTGTTTCTTTACCGTATTAATACCCTCAACAAGTATTTTGTCAGAAGAAACAACGGTCAAAACCAGGCCGCGTTTGGCCTTGTCTTTACCGGTTAAAACAATAACTTCATCACCTTTTTTTATCTTATTCATAATTAAACTTAAATTAATTAAATAACTTCAGGGGCCAATGAGATGATTTTCATAAATTTTTCATTACGAAGTTCACGGGTCACTGGGCCAAAAATACGTGTACCAATAGGTTGGTGATTAGCGTTTAAAAGAACAGCCGCGTTACCATCAAAACGAATAATCGATCCATCAGGGCGACGAACACCTTTTCTAGTTCTTACTACTACCGCATTACACACATCGCCTTTTTTGACTTTACCCCTAGGTATAGCATCTTTAATACTTACCTTAATAATGTCACCAATTCTGGCATAACGCTTGTGCGAACCACCTAACACTTTAATACACATGACATTACGAGCACCACTGTTATCGGCGACGTCTAGTCTTGATTGCATCTGAATCATTACTTACTCCAACTAAATCTATTTTGTTTTTTCAATAATTGCCTGAAGCTTCCATGATTTCGACTTAGACATGGGTCGACAAGAAACTAAGGAAACAATATCGCCTTCAGCGCACTCATTACTTTCGTCATGCGCCTGGAAATTAGTACTACGTTTAATATATTTGCCGTACAAAGGGTGTTTAACCTGACGGGTCACTTTTACGGTGATTGTCTTATCACCTTTATTACTGGTTACAAGACCAGTAATAGTTCTTAATGATTGCTCTTGATCACTCATTTGTTTCACCTGGTTGTTCATTCAAAATAGTCTTGACGCGGGCAATATCGCCACGCACAACACCAAATTGATGCACTTGAGACAGTTGGCCAGTTGCACTTTGCATGCGCAAATTAAACTGTTCTTTTCTTAATTCCATCAAAAGCTCTTTGAGCTCTTGCGCGGTTTTCTCTCTTAATTCAGATGCTTTCATTACATTATTGTCCGTTCAGCAAATTTCGTTTTAAAAGGAAGTTTTGCAGATGCAAGCTGAAAAGCTTCCATAGCGATCTCTTTAGACACACCTTGCAACTCAAACAACATTGTTCCAGGTTTAATCTGAGCCACCCAAAATTCAACACTACCTTTACCTTTACCCATCCTAACTTCTAATGGTTTTTTTGTAATCGGCTTGTCAGGGAACACTCGAATCCAAACTTTACCACCACGTTTAATATGACGGTTAATAGTACGTCGACTCGCTTCAATTTGACGAGACGTCATTCTTCCACGCTCGGTAGATTTCAGACCGAACTCGCCAAAGCTCACCTGGTTACCACGACTAGCCATACCGGTATTTCTACCTTTATGAGCTTTTCTGTATTTTGTTCTTTTTGGTTGCAACATCGTTATTACCTATTCTCCAGCGACTTCCTTAGAACCCAACACAGGAAGGGCAGATTTATCATCAAAAACTTCACCTTTAAAGATCCAGACTTTAATGCCCAGAATCCCATAAGTAGTTAAAGCCTCGGTAAAGCCATAATCAATATCAGCTCTAAGGGTATGCAAAGGTACACGACCCTCTCTATACCATTCGTTACGAGCAATATCAGCACCGTTCAAACGGCCACTTACCTTAATTTTAATTCCTTCTGCGCCCAGTCTCATTGTGTTAGTAACAGCGCGTTTCATCGCACGCCTAAACATAATGCGTCTTTCCAACTGCTGCGCAACGCCTTCAGCAACAAGCAAAGCATCTAGCTCTGGCTTACGAATTTCTTCAACGTTTATTTGAACTGGAACACCCATTATTTTGCCAACTTCAGCTCGGAGCGAATCAATATCACCGCCTTTTTTACCAATAACGATACCCGGACGAGCGGTATGAATAGTAATATTAGCGTTAGAAGCCGGTCTGTTAATCTGGATTTTGCTGACTGATGCAGCCATTAATTTCTTTTTTAAGAAATCTCTGACGATCAAGTCTTGCCTTAGCATTTCAGGATAAGACTGCGTATTTGCATACCAACGAGAATTCCAATCTTTTACAATTCCGAGACGTATACCAGTAGGATGTACTTTTTGACCCATATCAATTCACTCTTTATTTAGTGTCACTAACTGCAATAGTTATATGGCAGTTTCTCTTTAAGACTTTGTCACCACGACCTTTTGCACGAGCCCTAAAGCGCTTATGCGTTCCGGCCTCATCTACAAAGACCGTTGAAATATATAATTCATCAACATCCGCGCCTTCATTGTGTTCTGCATTAGCAATCGCAGAATTCAAAATCTTCTTGAACGTATCTGCTGCTTTACGAGTACTAAATCCCAAAAGATTTAATGCATTTTCAACCGCAACACCGCGAATTTGATTAGCAATCAAACGACCTTTTTGAGCCGAGAAATTTGCGTTTTTTAATTTAGCTTTGACTTCCATCATTATACCAATTGTTATCTTGATTTCTTATCAACGACATGACCACGATAAGTGCGCGTTAAAGCAAACTCACCGAGCTTATGACCAACCATATTTTCAGTAATAATTACTGGCATATGCTGCCTTCCGTTATGGATGGCAATAGTTAATCCAACCATATTTGGAGAGACCATTGAACGTCTTGACCAGGTTTTAATTGGTCTGCGATTGTTACTTTCTACAGCCACTTCGACTTTTTTCATTAAATGAAGATCGACGAAAGGCCCTTTTTTAATGGATCTAGGCACAATATATCCTTAACGTTTAGTTCTGTTTTTTACAATCAACTTATCTGTACGCTTATTACTACGCGTCTTATAACCTTTGGTAGGCATGCCCCAAGGAGAAACGGGATGTCGACCACCTGAGGTACGACCTTCACCACCACCATGCGGATGATCTACCGGGTTCATAGCTACACCACGAACCGTAGGTCTAACACCTCTCCAACGCTTAGCGCCCGCTTTACCAAGCGAAATCAAACTATGCTCTGAATTACCGACTTCACCAATAACCGCACGACACGCAGACAAAACCTTGCGCATCTCACCGGAACGCAACCTAAGCGTAACGTGATCACCATCTCTAGCTACAATCTGAACCACTGTACCTGCACTACGTGCTATCTGAGCACCTTTACCAGGCTTTAATTCAACACAATGAACTTGCGTACCAACTGGAATATTCCTCATTGGCAAACAGTTACCGACTTTAATTGGGGCTACTTCTGAAGATACGACTTCTTCGCCAACTGACAAATCCTTAGGCGCGATGATGTAACGTCTTTCCCCGTCATTATATAGTATTAACGCAATATTGGCAGTTCTATTTGGGTCATATTGAAGACTTTCCACCTTGCCAGGAATATCATATTTATTTCTTTTGAAATCAATAAGACGATAATGCTGCTTATGGCCGCCACCACGATGCCTGGTAGTGATTCGACCATTATTATTACGACCGCCCGTTTTGCTTTTCTTAGCTAGCAAGGGGCCATGAGGCGCTTCCTTACTTAACTCGGAATTTCTAACTCTAACTACAAAACGTGAGCCAGGTGATGTTGGTTTTGATTTTACAATTGCCATAAGATTAATCTTTTTTCCAATTACGCAGAAACAAATTCTATTTCTTGCCCAGATTTAATTCGAACGTATGCCTTTTTTACATCAGACCTTTTACCCAATGTACGACCATGACGTTTAGTTTTGCCTTTAACGATTAATGTCTTTACAGACTCAACGTTAACTTCAAAAAGTTTCTCAACAGCAGCTTTAATCTCTGATTTATTAGCCGTGTTACTAACTTTAAATACATACTGATTATTTTTATCAGCCGCAATAGAGCTCTTTTCAGTTACTACTGGTGCAGTAATTAACTGTAATAAAAATTCCTGATTCATTTTAAGCGCTCCTCAATTAATGCAATCGCATCAGCCGTCACACAAACCTTTTCAAATGATAAGAGAGATACTGGATCTATTTCAAATGCAGTACAAACATCAATTTTATGCAGATTACGACTAGCCAACTGAAGGTTAAAATCATCTGCCGCCAAGACAATCAGCGTACTGCTAATTCCATTCTCAGCAAGAATTCCGCTTAAAACTTTTGTTTTAGGCTCATCTAGCGATAACTCATCAATAATAACCAATCTTTCTTGTCGAACGAGTTCAGATAAAATTGAACGCATCGCAACGGCGTACATTTTCTTATTTAATTTCTTACTGTGATCCTGCGGTTTAGCAGCAAAAGTTACGCCACCAGTACGCCAGATCGGACTTCTAATTGTTCCTGCACGAGCGCGCCCCGTACCTTTTTGCTTCCATGGCTTAACACCACCACCACTTACTTCAGAACGTGTTTTTTGTGCGCGTGTACCAGCTCGAGCATTAGCCATGTAGGTCACAACCAACTGATGAACAAGCCCTTCATTATAATCTTGTCCAAATACAGCTTCTGATACATCCTTACCTACAACAGGCGATTGAATATTCATAATTTATGCCTAATTTTTTATTTTAACGGCCGGCGTTACTATAACGTCGCCATTTTTAGAGCCCGGAATAGCACCCTTAATTAATAAAACTGATTTATCAACGTCAACTTTGACAATTTCAAGGTTTTGCGTTGTAACTCTCTCATGACCCATATGTCCGGCCATTTTTTTGCCCTTTAAAACTCTACCCGGCGTTTGACATTGACCAATTGAACCTGGAGCACGATGCGCTAGTGAGTTACCGTGCGTAGCGTCTTGCATTTGGAAATTATGACGCTTAATAACACCCTGGTAACCTTTACCAATGCTTCGACCAGAGACGTCAATTTTTTGCCCAACCTGGAATTGATCTAACGGAAGATCTGAGCCCACTTCTAAATCGGAGTCTTGCTCTAATCTAAATTCCCAGAAACCTCGGCCAGCATCTACGCCCGCTTTTGCAAATTGACCCGCTTCAGCTTTATTTACTCTAGAGTTTTTTACAACACCCGTTGTAATCTGCACAGCAGAGTAACCATCGGCATCTTGGTTTATAACTCGAGTAATTCGGTTAGGAAGCACTTGAACGACAGAAACAGGAATCGAAGTCCCTTCTTCTGTAAATACTCTGGTCATACCGCATTTGCGGCCTACTAGTCCTAAAGACATGATATATCCTCTTTATCTATTTTAAACCGACTAATTCAGCTTGATTTGTACATCAACACCCGCTGATAAATCCAGCTTCATTAATGCATCTACTGTCTTATCGGTCGGCTCAACAATTTCCATCATACGTTTATGCGTACGAAGCTCATATTGATCTCTCGCATCTTTATTTACGTGCGGAGAGGTCAGTACGGTAAAGCGCTCTTTTTTAGTCGGCAAAGGAATTGGACCCATCACTTGGGCACCAGTTCTTTTTGCGGTTTCTACTATTTCACGAGCAGCGTGATCAATTAAACGATGATCAAAGCCTTTCAAACGAATTCTAATGGATTGTTTTGACATTTTATTTACTCAATTATTTTAGCAACAACGCCGGCGCCTACTGTTCGGCCGCCTTCACGAATGGCGAAACGTA
>JBALVF010000003.1:0-65847 GCA_036961325.1 Cycloclasticus sp.
CGATGAAGACGGCGATACGTCGACGACGACGCTGACGATCACCATTACCGGTACGAACGATCTGCCGACGATTAGCGTGAGTGATACGACGGGTACGGCAGGCGCGAACACGGTGAATGAATCGGGTATGAGCACGGGCTCGAATGCGGCAGCGATTACCGAATTGACCAGCGGCACGATTACGCTGAGCGATATCGATGGTCTGGATGATATCGCAGGGGTACAGTTTGTCAGTGATGCGGGAGTGACGACCAACTTTACTGATGAGCAGCTCGAAGCGCTAGGCACATTGGGCGCTGAGGTGTTGAGCTTCGTCACGGAGAACGGCACGGTGACGCTGAGCAGTTATGTGGATGGCGTGATCAGTTATACGTTTGAGTTGACCAGCCCGACCACAGATGTGGATGGCGTGGACGAGACGAACAGCTTTACGGTGGCGGTGACGGACGGCACGGCGACCTCCGATCCAGCGACGGTGACGATTACGATTATCGATGACGTACCGACGGCGTTTGATAATGTTAATAGCCTGACCGAAGACGACACCAGTGTGACCGGCAGCGTCCTAGTTGACGGTACGCCAGATATACTGGGCGCTGATGGTGCTGCGGTTGGCGGCGCGGTGACGGCATTCCGTACGGGAACCGAAGCGGCGGGTACAGGTACATCGGGTGTCGTTGACAGTTTAACTCCGTTACAAGGTGTATATGGAACGTTGGTCTTGCTCGCAAATGGTTCTTATAGCTATGTTTTAAATACGGATCAAACTGGTTTGGATGACGGTGAATCGGTCAGTGAGATCTTTACGTATACGATTACCGATGGTGATGGCGATAGCGATATTGCTGAGTTAGTGATCACGATCACCGGCAGCAACGACGTTCCTGTATTGGAAGTGACGACGGGCAACTTTGAAAATGCAAATGACCTTGTGTATGAAGCAGGTTTAGCTGCTGGATCAGGCGTTGGTCCAACGGTTACCACGGTAGATGGAACCTTTACGATTAGTGATACCGATGGTCTAGATGATTTGGTCTCGGTGACGATCAATAGCACGGTGATCTTGTTGGGCAACCTAGTAGGTAGTGTGATTATTGGCGCCAGTGGCACCTTGACGGTGACAGCTTATGACTCAGTGACAGGTATTGCGAGCTATAGTTATACCTTAACGTCGGAGACAACGGATGATGCCTTTGTTGATGAAACCGATGTGTTCACGCTGACGACCAGTGATGGCACGGTCAGTTCTGCCGAAGCGACCATTACGATCGAGATTATTGATGATGTACCGGTCGTTGATTTATTGGTTTCAGGTGCCATCTTGCTAGATGAAACGGTTGGTTATGTTGATGTGCCAAACGACGATTATTCTGGTGCGGATACCGCTTACGGTACGCCGATTGGAAGGGTTACTTCTAATATGTTGACCTTGGCGTTACTCGCCTATGGCGCTGATGGTGCAGGGTCTATTACCTATGAGTTAAGTCCGATTACAGACGGCGTGGATTCAGGCCTTAAAACGACGGATGGCGATATTATCTATTTGTATGATATCGGTGGCGTTATTGTTGGCATGGCGATAAATTCGACGTCTGGCCCAGTTGATATTTTTACCATTGAAATTGATGCGTTAACCGGCGAACTTACCGTTACCCAATATGCTTCGGTTGAACACCTTGATACGAATAATACTGACGAAACCGTGTCTATGGCCGTGGACGTTATTTCAGCTACTGTGACGGTGGTGGACGCCGATGGCGATATTGCGACGGATACGGCCTTATTCGGCGGTCAGATCAGCTTCCAGGATGATGCACCACATCTCTTTGAAGTGTCGAATGTGGTTGGTTCGGATACGGCCTATATGTTTACAGGTTTCTGGTCGCAAGATGTCGGTTCGGATAATGACTATGTGGACCCTACTAAAAACTACAGTATTGAGAATGTTAATATCACTGGTATGGTCATTGATGGCAGACCGGCCGCTTCATTTAGTATAGTTGAATCAACACTTGAGCCGGATTCGGGCGTATTTATTGGTACGTTCTCGCAAACGTATGGTGATCCTGCTGCTCCCCATTTAGCCACTGAGGTTACTTCTACTTTCAAGCTTACTTTTAACGAAGATGGCAGTTATACGCTGGACTTTAATGAAGTAGCTATTGCCGACCTTATTATTACTGAGGATGAATTTTCCGGCTCCATTACTCCAGCGGGACCAACCCCTATCACTACGATAAGTTACACGGACACAGAATCAGGCATCGTAATAACATCTGATGCCAGTGTTAATCTCATTGCGGCCGATTCCACACTCATTGGTATTGATGAGGTATTTACAAATGTTAATAAGGTTCTAAACGCTGACGTTAACGTTTCAACCGATGGCATCGGTATCAATAATAATGTTATTTCTAGTTACGTTGCGAATCCATCGGGCGACTTGACGACAGAGAGTCTTAAATACGACCCTGAAGCCGATGCTTCTCAAATAACGTTGAATTTTAAAGGTACTGGTAGCGTAGGTTTTGATCAAGGTGGTGCTGAAGACGTGCTCTATATTACGGTCGTTGGTTCAACAGGGCAAAGTTATACTATATTGTTAGATAGCCGCCATGGCGATTATATAATTAGTGTTAACGGGACTGCGCTTGCTAGCCCTGTCGCAATGGGTGCAGACTTTTTAACGGGCATTGATTATACGGGTGGGCCCATCACTGATTACGCTGTTAATGCGTGGACTTTTACTGAGTTAGCGGGTACTGATCCACAACAAATTGATTACATTACCGTCACGGCGGGTTTTTACATGGATGGAACTACGGTCCATGAAACTGATATTAAAATGGAATTTGGCTTCCGAGTGACGACAGACACGTCCACCCCGGTCCCTACTGAAATGGGTTTAACGGCGACCATAGCTGATGCTGATGGTGACACGTTGACGGCAGACTTCGACTTCGTCACCCAGGTAGGTCAAACCCTGACGGGCACTGCGGAAGATGATTATTTGAATGGTACCGATGGCAATGACACTCTGAACGGTGGTGCGGGTAACGACATTCTGAACGGTGGTGCAGGTAATGACACCTTGAGCGGTGGTACCGGTGCCGATACGTTTATTTGGAATAAGGAGGATGTCGGTACTTTATTGACGCCCGCCGAAGATGAGGTGTTGGACTTTAACGTGGCTGATAACGATGTATTGAATCTAGCGGATCTATTATCAGATAGTTCTCATAGCATTATCGGCGTTGAGTCTGGTGGTCATTTGCAAATTCAGGTGATGGATTCATTGAGTGAGGTCGTACAGACTATCGATCTGAATAATGTGACCGTTTTTGACTCAGCTGCGGCAATGGACGTTATTAATAACTGGTTAAGCATCGGCATAATAGACGACGGTATTATGTAAGTATGAGAGCGATGAGCCATTCGATGCGTTGGTCAGGCTTACGAGTACAATAAAATCCCTGCTGCGCGTGGGGTAGTTTGAATTTCCGCTTTAGTTAAATATCTGGTGTATCGTTAAGGCCGGGAGTGCGTAGTTTTGTCTGGCGTAACGCTGAATGGATAAATCATCGCTAAAATCGCTTCAGTAATTTTCTGAAAAAGGTGTTTTTAGGGCCTTGCTGAGCTATGCTAATAAAGACGATTAAATAATAAAAGGTAAATAGAAAACGTGACGGCGAGAGGACAGTTATTTATTGTATCCGCACCTTCTGGGGCGGGTAAAACGAGTTTGGTGAAAGCATTGGTAGACACGCTGCGTGGTATTGAGGTGTCGGTTTCCTATACAACAAGAACTCGGCGTAATAGTGAGAATCCCGGGGTAGATTATCACTTTACCGATGCAGCCGGGTTTCAAGAAATAGTCGATAACGATGGTTTCTTAGAACACGCGACCGTTTTTGGTAATTCGTATGGAACCTCGCGCACCTTGGTTGAAGAAAAGTTAGCTCAGGGCGTGGATGTTATTCTTGAGATTGATTGGCAAGGCGCGCTGCAAGTACGTGAGTCGATGGCTGATTGCTGTACTGTGTTTGTTTTACCCCCATCGAAGGAAGTTCTTGAAGACAGGTTGAGGGGTAGAGGGCAAGACTCTGAAGAGGTCATCGAAAAACGCATGAAGACCGCCGTTGATGAAATGTCGCATTATAATGAGTACGATTATTTAGTGGTGAACGACGACTTTGACACCGCTTTACAGGAGTTGATAGCGATAGTTAAATGTCAGCGATTGAGCATTCAACGTAGTAAACGAATACATTCAAATTTGATCGCGCAGCTACTTAATTAAAATAAGTAAATAGAGTACAATGCAAGGCTGATTAGATTATTTAATATTTTATAAGGGGTTCAAATGGCGCGTGTAACAGTATCGGATTGTCTTGAAAAAGTGGATAACCGTTTTGAATTAGTTTTGCTGGCGTCCAGGCGCGCTCGCCAAATTATGGACGGTGCAGAATCCACCCTTGAGATTGAAAATGACAAGCCAACCGTCGTCGCGTTGAGAGAGATTGCTGCGGGCCATGTTTCTGTAGATAGTTTAGATGCCGTGGATAACCCTCCGATTGAAGATCTGTTTGTTGAAAGCGAGGATTCAACTGAATTACCAGCTGCTGAGCAAGGCTAATTCAATACGCTTGAATTATTTTTCAAAACTCTGAAATTATTTTTCAAAACCCTGGAACTATTTGCTGTTAGCACCTATTCGCTAGCTTAGTTTTGGTGATAGACTCAAATGCCTATGACGATGTCATGGGCATTTTTATGTGATTTAGAAAAGTATGGTCAATGAAAGCGAGTCTTAAAAAAGAAAGTGTTTTACCGCAACAGGCGCTGATGGCAGATCTGTTGTCAGTGGTGCGTACGTATTTGCCAGAAACACAAATCAGTCAAATAGAACTGGCTTATGAAGTAGCCAATGCGGCGCACGCTGGGCAGTATCGACTCAGTGGTGAAGATTATATTTGCCACCCGGTTTCTGTGGCGCTTATTTTAAGTGATATAAAAATGGATGCGGACTGCATTATGGCGGCCATCATGCATGATGTTTTGGAGGACACAGAGGTCACCTTTGACGAGTTAGCCAGTACGTTTAATGAAGACGTCGCGGGCCTTGTTGATGCGGTCAGTAAACTGACCAAAATTAACTTCAAATCTCGCGAAGAAGCGCAAGCTGAAAACATGCGAAAAATGTTTCTCGCGATGGCGAAAGATTTACGCGTCATTATTATTAAACTAGCAGACCGTTTGCATAATATGCGCACGATAGGCGTGATGAAGCCGGTGAGCAGGCGTCGCATTGCTAAAGAAACGTTTGATATTTATGCGCCCATTGCGCATCGACTAGGCATGCACGAGTACTGTCTTGAGCTGGAAGATTTAAGTTTTAAGGCGATGTTCCCTCGTAGAAAAGAAATTTTACTCAAGAGCATAAAAAAAGCTCGGGGTAATAGAAAAGAAGTGATAGATAAGGTCACCGCATCACTGATGGAACGGTTTGAGAAGGCTGCATTTCCGGCATCGATTAGTGGTCGTGAAAAAAACAGCTATAGCATCTACCGTAAGATGAAACGACAGCTTATATCGTTTAGCGAGGTGTTCGACGTTTATGCCTTTAGAGTGGTAGTCGATTCTACCGAGCAGTGCTATCAAGCGTTGGGCGTTTTACACAATTTGTACAAACCCGTTCCGGGAAAATTTAAGGACTATATCGCCCTGCCTAAAAGCAATGGCTATCAATCACTTCATACCGTTTTAGTGGGGCCTTTCGGCGTACCCATTGAGATTCAAATTCGAACGCATCAGATGGATCAGGTCGCCGTGTCGGGCATCGCCGCGCACTGGCTATATAAAACAGAAGGCGCGGCAAATGAGACGCAAGCAAGGGCGCACGAGTGGTTGAGAACCTTACTTGAAATGCAAAAAGGCAATGATGATTCGTTTGAATTTATTGAGAATTTAAAGGTTGATTTGTTTCCTCAGGAGATTTTTGTTTTTTCACCTAAAGGAACGATCGTCAAGTTACCGAAGGGCTCGACAGCGGTAGATTTCGCTTTTGCGGTGCATACCGATGTTGGTATGGCTTGCGCAGGTGCAAAAATTAACCTGCAGATGGAACCTTTGCATACGATACTCAGAAACGGTCAAACGGTAGAGATTATAACCAGTGATTTTGCCGTCTGTAATCCTAATTGGTTGAATTTTGTGGTGACCTCTAAAGCAAGAAACGCTATTAGGAACCACTTGAAGGAATTTAAGGAGCGCGATGCTGTGTCGCTGGGTGCCCAACTGTTAAACGAAGAGCTTAGAACTGTAGGTCTGCGTTTTGACGATATTGATCAAGATCGATTGAGTGAGTTTTTGAAAGAGCAGCAGCTTAGTTCGGTTGACGCCTTGTTGATGGATTTAGGCTTTGGTAATCGTTTGCCGTTATTAGTAGCGCAAAATCTGATGGCACCGGTGGGAGCGGAGGAGGCTGCAGTAGGCATAGGGACAGGAAAGCAATCTACTGCGACGTTGAATATTAATGGCGCTGAGGGTATGTTAATTAACCTGGCTGTTTGTTGTCGTCCTATCTCTGGCGACAAGGTGATTGGTTTCTTTAACCCTGGTCGTGGTGTCGTAGTGCACCGTATTCATTGCAAAAACACGCGAGAGTACAAAAGGAAACATAAGAGCTGGTTGAACGTGCAATGGACGGATAATGTCGAAGGTGAGTTTTTCTCTGACATTCGTATGGAGTTAAAAAATGAACGTGGCGTGTTAGCTCAAATAGCCTCCTTGCTTTCCTCCTACGGTTGTAATATTGAAAATATCAATATGACGACGCGCTCTGAAGAGTCATCAAGCGATGTATTTACCATTAGCGTGCGTGATAGGAAGCACCTCGCACGCGTTATGCGACGCTTGCATAACATTCCTGCGGTTTTAAAAATATTACGTGTTAGAAATTAAGGGACCCATATTATGCAAAAAACGGTTATACATTCAGCTCAGGCGCCCGAGGCCATTGGCACTTATTCACAGGCAATTAAGGTAGATCAGACGGTTTATTTATCGGGACAAATTCCATTGGTCGCTGAAACTATGCAGCTCGTTGAGGGTGGTATCAGTGAGCAAATTCATCAGGTTTTCTACAATCTAAAGGCAGTCGCTTCTGCGGCGGGTGGTGATCTATCTGACGTCGTAAAGCTCAATATTTACCTCACCGATATGGCCGACTTCCCCGTGGTGAATGAGGTGATGGCGAATTATTTTTCACAGCCTTATCCGGCCAGGGCCGCGATCGGAGTGGCGGCGTTGCCGAAAAACAGTTCGGTTGAAATGGATGCGGTGATGGTATTAGGTAACGATTAATTTCCTTAGACTTAATGTAAATATAGAGTCATGGATGTTTGTCAGTATTTAGATGAATTAGCGGTAACCGAGCTTAAAGGGGTCGGCGAAAAAGTAGCCGAAAAATTAAATCGATTGGCTATCGTGTCGGTCGCCGACGTTTTGTTTCATTTGCCATTTCGTTACGAAGATAGAAGCAATGTGGTGCCGATTGGCGCTTTACAGGCGGGAACGTCTTGCCTGTTCGAAGGCCGGGTCGAACTCGCTGAAGTCGTCTATCGGGGGCGTCGTTCCATGCTGGTGCGTTTGAGTGATGATACTGGCTTCATAACGCTGCGTTTCTTCCATTTTTCTAACAGTCAAAAAGAAGCCATGCAAAGGGGTCAATGGCTGCGCTGTTTTGGTGATATAAAAAGTTACGGAAAATCCGCCGTTGTAGAAGTTGTACACCCAGAATATCAGTTTATTTCTGAACAACAGCGGGGCGAAATAGGCGACGGTTTGTTAGCCGTTTACCCGGTGACCGAGGGACTTAATCAGGCGTCATTTAGAAAGTTGAATAAACAAGCGTTCGGACTGCTGGAACAAGGAATGGGCGTACGTGACTGTTTGCCGGAAGGGCTATCGCTCGCTAAGGGCTGGCCAGATTTAACCGACAGTTTACGCCAACTGCACTACCCTAAAAACATACCGCCGACCGATGTTAGTCATATCCCCGCGTTTAAACGTTTGATTTATGAGGAGCTGCTGGCGAATCATTTGAGTTTAAGTCGTTTGAAAAAAGGAATGAAGCAAAATGCCGCGCCGAGTTTTAAATCAAACGGGGCCTTGCAGCGGGGCTTTCTAAACGCCTTAGGGTTTACTTTCACAGGTGCGCAACAGCGCGTGGTGAAGGAAATTTCATTAGATCTTGAGTCAAACCGGCCCATGCAACGCTTGTTACAAGGTGACGTTGGTTCGGGCAAAACAGTCGTTGCGGCCGACGCTGCGCTTATCGCCGTTGAGGCTGGTTACCAAGTTGCGTTGATGGCGCCCACTGAACTACTGGCAGAGCAACACTTTAAAAATTTTCACGGCTGGCTAGAAAAACTTAATGTCAGGGTCGATTGTTTATTGGGTCGGCATAAAGGAAAAACCTATCAGGCAATAACGGACGATATTCAGGCTGGGCGCTCAAATATTATTATCGGTACACAGGCTTTATTTCAGGAAAAAGTCAATTTCCATAAACTGGGTCTGGTGATTATTGATGAACAGCACCGCTTTGGTGTGCACCAGCGGCTTGCATTACGAGATAAAGGCGTACGAGGGGGGTTGCACCCGCATCAATTAGTAATGACGGCGACGCCTATCCCCAGAACGCTGGCCTTGCTCGGTTATGCAGATTTGGATTTATCGGTTATTGATGAATTGCCGCCAGGTCGTACGCCCGTGACGACAACGGTGTTATCGGTGACCAGGAGAGAATTAATTATCGAGCGCATAAAGCAAGGCGTGGCAGACGGTCGACAGGTGTATTGGGTTTGCACCTTGATTGAGGAATCTGAAACGCTGCAGTGTCAGGCGGCAGAAGTTGCGGCGGATTTGCTGCGCAGCCTTTTGCCGGAGATTAATATTGGTTTGGTGCACGGCCGAATGAAGGCCGATGAAAAGCAGCAGGTGATGGAGAGCTTTAAGCAGCAACAACTGAAAATTTTGGTATCGACAACGGTGATAGAAGTGGGCGTGGATGTACCTAATGCCAGTTTAATGGTGATTGAAAATGCTGAACGATTGGGTCTGTCGCAATTACATCAATTACGCGGCAGGGTCGGACGTGGTCAACGCGATAGTCACTGTGTGTTGATGTACCAGTCGCCCTTGTCTGATAACGCGAATGAGCGATTAAGCATTATGCGTGAGACGACCGATGGCTTTAAAATTGCCGAAAAAGATATGCAACTGAGAGGGCCGGGAGAATTGTTGGGTAAGCGTCAGGCCGGGTTTATGCGCTTCAAGGTCGCCGATATGCTTCGCGATGCGCATATGTTGGAACAAGTCGCGCGTGACGCGGAGGCTATTTTGCAAAAAAACTCATACCTAGTCGAACCTTTAATTCACCGTTGGTTAGGTAATTCAGTAGAATACGCGCAAGTTTAAATGGGTGCACTAGCGTTGAAAACCATCAATCATTTTTTTTTAACAGAACCCGTGTGGCGCGCCGTGGAACAATGGCGTTCTGGCGAGGTGCCCGAGTGCGAATTAAATTGGCTGTTAGAGCCAAACTCCTTAACGCAGAGAATAAAAAATACATTCCAGGCGCCTTTTAGCGTTAGCGTCGAGGGAGAGCAATGGGCAAACCCTTTTTTAGCGGACGCTGAATGCTTGAAGCAGCCGGCTGATTGTTCGGCATTGATACGTGAGGTGTTGTTGAAGGTGGGCGGTCAAGCGTATGTTTTTGCGAGGACGACGCTGCCTAAAGAAGTCGCAGACGAACTTCAAGAGCTGACTCGACTGGGAAACAAACCGCTGGGCGAAGTCATTTTTTCTTATCCCGATTTACGACGAATTAGACTAGACCTTGCGACGATTAACGTGGCTCAGTTAAGCAAAGCGATGCAAGCTAAACTAGTTGGCCAAACGGCTATTTGGGGACGCCGCAATAGCTATCAAATTAACCAGCAAACATTTATAGTCAGTGAGTTCTTTTTACCAGCCTTATATGCGACATGATTATTCAATTAAATAAAGAAAACCTAAAAAACTATTGGGTATTGGCGCGTTTGAATAAGCCGATTGGTATTTTATTGCTATTGTGGCCGATGTACTGGGCGCTTTGGATCGCCAGTAACGGCAAACCTGACGTACTCGTTTTTATCGTCTTTACCCTAGGCGTTGTGCTGATGCGTTCGGCCGGTTGCGTTATTAATGATTACGCCGATAGACGAGTCGATCCACACGTCTCAAGAACTAAACTGCGGCCGATAGCGACCGGTCTGGTAACGCCAGGCGAAGCATTGCAATTGTTTGCGGTGTTGGTTCTGTTATCGTTTCTACTGGTCTTATTGATGAATAGTTTGACGATATGGCTATCCGCTGGCGCGGTATTTTTAGCGGTGTTATACCCATTTATGAAGCGCCATACGCATTTGCCGCAAGTGTTTTTAGGCATGGCCTTTGGTTGGGCGATTCCGATGGTTTATGCCGCTCAAACCAATAGCTTGCCGCCTATTGCCTGGCTGTTATTTATTGCGACGGTTCTGTGGGCAGTGGTGTATGACACCATGTACGCGATAGTGGATCGTGAGGATGACTTAAAAATAGGCGTTAAATCAACGGCCATTTTATTTGGCGAGTTAGATAAGGTGTTGATAGGGGTTTTTCAATTATTATTCTTTATTACCCTGTTCGTCGTCGGGCAAAAAGCCGGTTTAGGCGTGTTTTATTACGTGGGCGTGTGCGTAGCGGTTTTGTTTGCTCTTTATCACCAATGGTTAATGAAAGATCGTGACCCAGCAAGGTGCATGCGGGCGTTTTTAAATAACAACTGGCTGGGTCTGGTTATTTTTGTCGCCATAGTAATAGACTCCCTAGTGCGCTAGATATTCTCTCTAGGCTCTGGCGAAGGCCCAAACTTCAACGCGTTCAACGCCCGCTTTTTTAAGCGTTTTGGCGATTTCATTGGCGGTAGAACCGGTCGTTACTACGTCGTCAATAATAGCGACAGAGCGAATCTTCCTTGTTGCTTCGTAACGAAACGCGTTGCGTATATTTTTTCGTCTTTCAGCCGCGTTAAGCGACGCCTGACTGTTGGTGTTGACGATCCGTTTCAGCGGCTGGTGTAAGACGGGGATTTGTAGGTTTCGTTGTAACCATTGACATATAAAGTCAGATTGATTAAAGCCCCTTTCGGCTAATCGTTTTGGGTGCAGTGGAACGGAGATCAGTGCATCGGGCCGTTTGTCGAGCATCTCAATATGCCGCGCCATTAGCTGCCCCATAATTTTTGCACAACTGTGTTTGGCCTGGAATTTGAGTGAGTGTATTAAAAACCGGGCCGTTCCATGGTATCGATACGGGGACGTAATTCGGTCAAAATACGGCGTGTCTTTTATGCAGCGTCCGCAAATTCTGGAATCGGTGGTCAGTGCTATATTGCAAATCGTGCACGCCTGTTCAATACGAGGTAGTTCTGCTAAACAGGCGCTACATAAATCAATCGCATTATGCCCGGGCTGGTCACATATAAAGCAGGTATAGGGATAAACACAAGATTGCGCAGAAAGTAACCAGTTGTTCATTTTTTTGGAAATTAATTTTGACAACTTTACGACCTCATGTAACATAAACTCTTTTTAGAATTGAATAAGGTGTTTTCAGCATGAGCATATCATCAGAAGTCGTTTCCGAGCAAAAAAGAGCGCCAGTACGTATCATGAAAAATCAGTGGTCGTTAGAGAAGATTCAGGCTCTTTTTGACTTGCCGTTTAATGATTTATTGTTTCAATCGCATACAGTTCACCGCGAAAATTTTGATCCTAATGCGGTGCAAATAAGCACCTTATTGAGTATAAAAACCGGCGCTTGCCCAGAAGATTGTTCTTATTGTCCACAAAGTGTTCGTTACGATACCGGGCTTGAAAAAGAAGCGCTGATGGAAATTCAGGCGGTGGTTGACGCGGCTAAAGCGGCTAAAGAAAATGGAGCGAGCCGTTTTTGCATGGGCGCGGCGTGGCGTAGTCCAAAAGACCGTGATCTGGATAAAGTGACGCGGATGGTTGAAGAAGTGAAGGCGCTGGGTATGGAAACCTGTGTCACACTTGGCATGCTAGGGGATAGTCAGGCGAAACGTTTAAAAGACGCGGGGCTGGATTATTACAATCATAATATTGATACCTCAGAAGATTACTATAGCGAGGTGATCACGACCCGAACCTACCAGGATAGATTAGATACGATCGATACGGTAAGGGATGCGGGCATTAACGTTTGCAGCGGCGGTATTGTCGGCATGGGTGAGGGTAAGGTGGATCGCGCAAAAATGTTACAGACCTTAGCTAATATGGAGCACCCGCCAGAAAGCGTGCCGATTAATCAGTTAGTGCAGGTAGAAGGCACACCTTTAGAAGGTGTCGAGTCGATAGATTCACTTGAATTTATAAAAACCATCGCAGTAGCGCGGATTTTAATGCCTAAATCTCAGGTTAGGTTGTCTGCGGGCAGAAGCGATATGAGTGATGAGATGCAAGCGATGTGTTTCTTTGCGGGCGCTAATTCTATTTTTTATGGTGACCAACTACTGACCACAGAAAATCCATCGGAAAGTGCTGACCACCAACTATTTAAACGCTTAGGGCTACACCCTGCAACGGCATAAGTTTATCTATGGACCACTGGGGACTGCCAGACCAGCTTGATGAATTAAAACATCAGCAGCTGTATCGCTCGCGGCTAATAATTGAAGGGCCGCAAGGTGCTCGGGTACAGATAGCGGGTACCCCGTACGATAATTTCTCGAGTAATGATTATTTAGGCCTGGCTAATCACCCAGCCGTCATTAAGGCGTTTCAACAAGCGGCCGAAAAATACGGTGTGGGCAGCGGCTCCGCTCATCTTATTTGCGGCCATAGCAGCGAGCACCACGCACTGGAAGAAGAGTTAGCCGAGTTTACTGGGCGTCAACGAGCGCTGATTTTTTCAACGGGTTATATGGCTAATCTGGGGGTTATTTCAACGCTGGTTAAAAAAGGCGATGAGGTATTTCAAGATAAGTTAAATCACGCTTCTTTGATCGATGGCGGCTTGATATCAGGCGCCCGATTCAGGCGCTACCCGCACGGGGATTTGAATCGTCTGCAGCAACTCGTTGAACAATCATCTAGTGCTAAAAAACTCATCGTCAGCGACGGTGTTTTTAGTATGGATGGCGATGAAGCCGATGTGCCTAAGCTGGCGTCGATCGCTGCGCAATCCGATGCGATGTTAATGATCGATGACGCGCACGGCGTGGGTGTGCTGGGTAAACATGGCGCTGGGCTGCTAGAAAAACAGGGTTTAAATCAGCAGCAAGTCCCCATCTTAATGGCGACATTGGGCAAAAGTTTAGGTACCGCCGGTGCCTTTGTAGCGGGCAGCGAAGAATTGATTGAGAGCTTAATCCAAGGTGCACGAACCTATATTTTCACCACGGCTATGCCATCGGCGGTGATGGCGGCGACGCGTGCGAGCCTGACATTATGTCAGCAAGAAGATTGGCGGCGTGAAAAATTAGTTGCATTGGTGGCTCAATTTAGACGGGGTGCGCAAGAGTTAGGCTTAAACTTAATGCCGTCTAGTACGCCGATTCAAGCGATTATTCTGGGCAGTAATCAGGCCGTTATGTCGGTCAGTCAGCGGCTGAAAGAAAAAGGCATCCTGGTCGGTGCGATACGCCACCCAACCGTTGCCAAAAACACTGAGCGCTTGCGCATTACTTTTACAGCTAATCACACGGAGGCACAGGTAGAAGCCCTACTGTTGGCACTGGAAGGGGCGGTGCGTGATTAAATTGAATATGCAGACATCGGGAGTAGGGCCAGACATGGTGTTAATTCACGGCTGGGCGATGAACAATCTGGTTTGGAGTGATTTGCTGCACGAGCTGGAAAAGTCTTATCGCGTTACGTGCGTTGAGCTGCCCGGGCATGGCACCAGTAAGCACTACGATGCGTGGACACTGGATGAATTACTGCAAACGCTGAACGAAAACCTACCAGCAACTTGTAGTGTTTTGGGCTGGTCGCTCGGCGGAATGGTGGCGCTTGCCTACGCAGACCAATACCCATCACGTGTAGAGAAGCTCATTATGCTCGCCAGCTCTGCTAAATTCGTGCAAGCCAAAGACTGGAAAAACGCCCAACCTATAGAGACATTAAGATTGTTTTCAGAAGGCTTGAGTGGCAATACTTTTGCGGCCATTAAGCGTTTCTTAATGCTTCAAACGCAGGGTGTAGCGTCAGCTAAAAAGCTTAATTTAGTTATGAGAGAGGTGCTTAGAAAAGGTGGTGAGGCGTCAAAAAACGGCCTTAAAAGCGGTTTGGATATTTTGCAAACCATTGATTTACGAACGGCATTAAAAACCTTCAAAGCCCCCTTGTTAATGATAATGGGCGAGAAAGACCAGTTGGTTCCTGTCGCTGCAGGCGCGGCGTCACTTGAGCTAAACGAGAATATTAATGTGGTGGTTATTGACGACGCTTCACACGTGCTTTTTTTGTCACATCCGGCGAAGGTATTGTTGGCAATTAGTCAATTTATGTCATCTGCGGGTTGTAAAGAATGAGGGCTAGCAACTCGTTAAAGGAACATTTTGATAAAAATCTGGTGCGACAATCTTTTGGTTTGGCTGCGGAATCTTATAATCAATTTACTTCCTTGCAAAGGACGATAGGCGACCGGTTATTTGCCGGTATTGATGGCAAAGAGCAGTGCCTAATTAGCGCCCTTGATATTGGCTCAGGAACCGGCTATTTAACGAAAAAAATAAATCAGCTGGATCGAGTGAATCAACTATATGCTCTGGATATTTGTTCACAGATGTTAAAGCAAACGCAGTTGAATATGCGCGGACTCAAGCCTTTGCGGCTTATTTGCGCTGATGCCGAGCGGCTACCTTTAGATAGCTCAACCATTGGACTAGTGAGTTCGAATTTAGCCTATCAATGGTGTTCTGATTTGCAGCGAGCTTTCGATGAGTCTTACAGAGTGCTGCAGCCACGAGGCTCGTTTGTCTTTAGTACGTTTGGCGAAAAAACCTTATACGAATTAAAAGATTGCTGGGAAAGTGTTGATCAGGCGGTACACGTTAACTCCTTTGTCGATACCGAAACGATAAGGAGCCATTTGCAAGCAGCAGGGTATAACGATATTTCAGTGCAGTCGGAGGATATTGTGAGGTACTACCCGACACCAAAGGAATTGATGTTAGAGCTAAAAGGCATGGGGGCGCACAATATCAATAAGGGCCGGAAGCCAGGTTTGACCGGTGTTCACGGATTTAAAAGCATGTTAGATGTATACGAGACTAGGCGAACAGATAAGGGCATTCCAGCCACGTTTCAGGCGTTGTACGCCTATGCAAAAAAATAATCCGTTTTTTATTTGAGTGAGCAATATGGTTAATAGTCTTTTTATCACGGGTACCGATACGGATGTGGGTAAAACTTATCTGGCCGCAGGACTAATTAAGGCCTATCGGCAGCGCGGATTTCAAGTGTCTGGGTTTAAGCCCGTCGCGTCGGGTGGTGAATGGCTGGATGGACATTTGGTCAACCAGGACGCGCTCAGTTTAATGGCCGAAGCGTCGGTATCATTACCATACGAAGAGGTTAATCCCTATTGTTTTGAACCCGCGATCGCCCCGCACATCGCCGCTCAGCAAGCAAACGTTGAGATAGACCTAGCAATAATTAAGTCAAGTTATGAGCGACACCTTAGTCAATCGGAGGTCGTAATAGTTGAAGGGGCGGGTGGCTGGAAAGTGCCGTTAGGCGAGAACCTTGGTTTTGATGACGTGGCGCATTCATTAGGGGCGCCGGTTATTTTGGTCGTCGGTGTAAAGCTCGGCTGTATTAATCACGCCCTGCTAAGCGAAGAAGCTATTTTACATAAAGGTTGTCGATTGGCGGGTTGGGTTGGCAATAATATTGACCCTGATTTTAATGAGTTTGATGAAAACATTGAATCGCTAAAAGAAAGGATGGGGAGTCCCTGTTTAGGACTCCTTAAATACCAAGAAGGTAAAGGTCATGAGTCTGAGTTGGGTCAAATAAACATGGCGAGCATGCTTGATTATTTGGCCGATTTTCGTTAAATTGCACGCTTCAAATGCCTTTGATTTGTGAAGGCGATAGAATTTTCGGAATATAACGACAAGTAGGTCGGTCATCGGTGCTTTAAATAGAAGTAAATTACTTCTTTATTTACCGAACAGGCGACGGCCTTGTTAGTTATATCTGACATTTAGTATTAAGTTAAAAATAAGGGAGACTGGTTCTGTGAATAAACTAAAGCAACTATTTGCTAGTGGCGCTTTGTTGACATTTATGTCGAGCGTTGCACACGCGGAGTATGGGCTAAACATGCCCGTTGGTGTAACTGAAACGAGCCGCCAGGTTTATGATTTACATATGTTGATCTTATGGGTCTGTGTGGCGATCGGTGTGGTTGTGTTTGGTGCGATGATTTGGTCAATGATCTTTCATCGTAAATCGCAAGGTGCCGTAGCAGCGCAGTTTCACGAGAGTATGACGGCTGAATTGGTATGGACCGTCGTTCCATTTATCATTTTGATCGTAATGGCTATTCCAGCGACCAAGGTGCTTATTGATATGCACGACGCTTCTGAAGCGGATATGTCTATTAAGGTTACAGGTTATCAGTGGAAATGGCGTTATGAATATATTGGAGAAGACGTCGATTTCTTTAGTTCATTAGACGCGGCGAGTAATGAAGCACGTCAGGTGGGTTCAGATATTGATCCAGCGACAGTGGAGAATTATTTATTAAATGTTGACCATCCATTGGTTATTCCAGTTAATACAAAGGTGCGGTTTTTACTAACGGCCAGCGACGTTATTCATTCTTGGTGGGTTCCAGATTTCGGCTGGAAGAAAGACGCCATCCCCGGTTATATCAACGAAGCGTGGGTCAAAGTAGACGAGCCAGGCGTATACCGTGGGCAATGCGCCGAATTGTGTGGGCGCGATCATGGTTTTATGCCGATTGTTGTTGAGGTTAAATCAGAAGCTGATTATGCGGTGTGGTTAGCGGCGCAGAAAGGTGAAGAAGTTGTTGCTGCGGTGGCTAATGAATTGGCTGTCAGCGAGGCGGTTACTACAGAAGATTTGATGAAGAAGGGTGAAACCGTTTATCAGTCAAATTGCGTGGCGTGTCACCAGGCTAAAGGTGAAGGTATTCCCGGAGTATTCCCGGCTATAACAGGCGGCGTTATTACTACCGGCCCTATTGATCAACATATTGATAGAGCGATGAACGGTAAAGCGGGTACTGCCATGATGGCGTATAAAGACCAGCTGACCGATGTAGAGCTCGCCGCGGTGATTACGTATCAACGTAATGCCTTAGGCAACAAAGTAGGCGATTCGGTGCAACCATCTGCCATCGCAGCTTTAAGATAATTAGGAGATAGAGATAATGACGACTGTTGCAGCAGATATACACGACGATCATCACGATCATGGCCCAGCTAAGGGCTTAATGCGTTGGGTGACCACGACTAACCATAAAGATATAGGTACGCTTTACCTGTTATTTTCTTTGCTTATGTTTATGGTAGGCGGCGCCATGGCTATGGTTATTCGCTTAGAATTATTTCAACCCGGTTTACAATTTGTTGACCCTGGTTTTTTCAACCAAATGACCACTGTGCACGCTCTTGTGATGATTTTCGGTGCCGTTATGCCAGCATTTGTTGGCCTGGCTAACTGGATGTTGCCGATTATGGTGGGTGGCCCTGATATGGCGCTACCAAGAATGAATAACTGGAGCTTCTGGATTCTTCCGTTTGCCTTTACCATGTTGCTGTCTACTTTCTTTATGGATGGTGGTGCTCCTGCTGGTGGTTGGACGATCTATCCTCCGCTAGTGCTGCAAGGTGGTAACGGCTTTCCATATATGATTTTTGCGATTCATATGATGGGTATCTCTTCGGTTATGGGTGCCATTAACGTGATCGTGACAATTTTAAATATGCGCGCACCAGGCATGACATTGATGAAAATGCCATTGTTTGTATGGACGTGGTTTATTACGGCTTACTTGCTGATAGCTGTTATGCCGGTTCTGGCTGGCGCTGTGACCATGTTACTGACGGATAGGTTCTACGATACATCGTTCTTTGATGCTGCCGGCGGCGGTGATCCCGTATTGTTCCAGCATATTTTCTGGTTCTTTGGGCACCCTGAAGTGTATATTTTGATTTTGCCAGCGTTTGGTATAGTGTCATCAATTATACCGACCTTCGCTCGTAAGCCTTTATTTGGCTATAGCTCAATGGTGTATGCAACGGCTTCTATTGCGTTCTTATCATTTATTGTTTGGGCTCACCACATGTTTACCGTGGGTATGCCGATACAGGGCGAACTGTTCTTCATGTACGCAACCATGTTGATTGCCGTACCAACCGGGGTAAAAGTCTTTAACTGGATCTCTACCATGTGGAAAGGCTCCATGACATTTGAAACACCGATGTTATTCTCAATTGGTTTTGTGATCATGTTTACCATTGGTGGCTTCTCAGGATTGATGCTAGCGATTGCGCCAGCCGATTTCCAATATCACGACACTTACTTTGTAGTGGCTCATTTCCATTACGTGCTCGTGACGGGTGCTGTTTATTCAATTATGGCCGGAGCGTATTACTGGTTACCTAAGTGGACGGGTAATATGTATAACGAGAAAATGGGTCAATGGCATTTCTGGATATCGACCGTATCAGTGAATGTATTGTTTTTCCCACAGCACTTCTTAGGGCTTGCGGGTATGCCTCGTCGTATTCCTGACTATTCAGTTCAGTTTACTGAGTTTAATATGTGGTCAAGTATTGGTGGTTTTGTGTTTGGACTATCACAAGTCTTCTTCTGTTATATCGTCTACAAAACTATTAAAGGTGGTGAAAAAGCTACTGATCAAGTTTGGGAAGGCGCGGAAGGCCTGGAGTGGACGTTATCATCACCACCGCCGTATCATAGTTTTACAACGGCGCCTGAGATTAAATAATTAAACGGGCCTGGTTAACACCAGGCCCAAGATTAATAAATGAATCAGCAAAAAAGAAAAAATATAATAGCAGTCATTGTTCTAGTTTCTATTGCGGCTGCATTTTATATCGGTTCATTTGTGTTTTTAACTAATAACTAGCGGCTTCAGTTTGAAATCGCTGGTTAAAAATCAAAACTGAAATAGGTAACTTTATGTCTTCAGAAAATGCGTATTATATTCCTCATGACGCTAAATGGCCGATCGTAGGATCAGTTGGTCTAAGCTTGTTTTTAGGTGGTTTTGCTGGCCAGTTAAATGGTTCGAGCATGGCTACAAACGTTATGATTGTGGGCTTTTTAATCCTCGTCTATATGATGTTTGGCTGGTTTGGAGATGTGATCAATGAGAGCGAGTCAGGCACCTATAATAAGGTAGAAGACGTTTCGTTCCGCATGGGTATGATTTGGTTTATCTTCTCTGAGGTGATGTTCTTTGCAGCTTTTTTTGGTGCGTTATATTATATCCGAGTTTTTTCAGTTCCCTGGTTGGGTGGTGAAGCTTCGGGAGCAATAACCAATGAATTTATATGGAGTGGATTTGAAGCTGTTTGGCCTACAAACGGGCCAGCGGCTATTGGTGGCGAATATGAAAAAATGGGCGCATGGGGACTGCCAGCCATCAACACCTTAATTCTTCTCACTAGTGGTGCTACGGTCACCTGGGCGCATTGGGCTTTAATTGCTAATAAGCGTAAGCAGCTTATTTTAGGTTTAGCCACGACGGTTCTACTCGGCTTCGTATTCGTTGGTTTGCAGGTGCTGGAATATAGTCACGGTTACAATGAACTTAATCTAACCATGGGGTCTGGTGTATACGGTTCAACGTTTTATATGCTGACTGGTTTTCATGGCTTCCACGTAACGGTTGGTGCGATCATGTTAGCGGTGATGCTGGTACGTAGTATGAAAGGCCACTTTACTCCGGAAAAACATTTCGCATTTGAAGCAGCTGCCTGGTACTGGCACTTTGTCGACGTTGTTTGGCTAGGCCTGTTTATCTTTGTATATTGGCTATAGTAAACTAGAGTTGTTAAAAAAAGGCGCTACTGGGTAGCGCCTTTTTTATTGAGTTAATGCGAAAGGCTTTGTTCTACTGGCTGTTGCACGGGCAATAAACCATGCGGTTTAATGTAGCCCAGATACGACGCCATTATCAGTGATATAAATAACACTAAAGACAAGCCGATCCTTATTGCTAAAGATTTAACGACGTTCTTGGGACTTGATTTTCTACTGTATAAATGGAAAAAAGCTTTAAACAAATTATAAATAATTAAAAATAAAGCGAAAACGACAAGGTATTTAATTAGTGGTGGCATATATAGGTCTCATTTAATTTACTGTATTGTCATTGAAACTAAGGCCAATAAGCAATGAGTGTGTCAATTTATGTATTTTAAAGCCCACTTTATTTTAACGCTATTAGCAATTTTGGTACTCGGCCTTCTGCTTAGTTTGGGTTTTTGGCAGCTTGAAAGGGCGCAACAAAAGCAGGATATGCTTGATCTACAGGCTGAGAGAATAAAACTAGATCCGGTGGACATAGAGTCTATTCCGATGTCGGATGATAAGCTGCGTTATTTGCCGGTGGTGTTATCTGGCCGACTTGACTCAGAGCAGCAGATATTAATTGATAATCAAATAAAACAGGGTCGCGCCGGTTATTTTGTATTAACGCCGGTTAAATTAAATAATAACAAAGCGGTATTGTTGAACAGGGGATGGGTTCCATTAGGCATTGACCGTAATACATTGCCAGATGTTAAAATTACCAGCACAGAAGTTTCTGTTGTAGGTCGATTGGATCACTTTCCGAGCGTCGGCATCGAGTTAGAGGGTGCGGATGTGTTATCAGTTGGTTGGCCGGCTGTGACACAAACGATTGACCTGGATAAAGTGGCTGATCGTTTAGGTTATAGGGTGATGCCATACCAGGTGTTACTAAATAATGACCAAGCAGATGGTTATGAGCGGAACTGGGTTGCGTTACAAATGGGTCCGGAAAAGCACCATGGTTACGCGTTTCAGTGGTTTGCGTTAGCGTTTACCTGGGTCGTTATTTATTTTTTGTTAACTATAAAAAAAGGCATAAAGAAAAATGGAATCATTGACAAAAAATAGACTTAAGTTGGTTTTTATTGCGCTATTATTCGCGCTGCCCGTGATGTCAGCCTGGTTCGTTTATAAAAACCCTCAGCTGCTAGAGGGGGCGAAGACAAAGAATTATGGCGAATTGATTTCCCCGGCCGTACCTTCTTCGCTAGAAGATTTTCTTACTAACCCAGAGCAACAACAGTTAGAACACCTGAAAGGGCGCTGGTTAATGCTGCATATTGATTTAGATGGGCACTGTAAAGATACATGCGTTAAATCTGTACACACCATGCGCCAGTTGAATGTGCTATTAAATAAAGATTCCGATAGACTAAAAAGGGTCTATCTTGATATGTCTAAAGCCACTGGCGTAGTGAGTCGACCAGATCTGTCAGCAGATAAAGACTTAAACGTATTCAGTTGGGGTAAGCCACAAATCGATAAACTACAAGGACTCGTTCCGGGTTTTGTTGATGGCGATATTTTGTTGTTAGACCCGCTAGGCAATATCATGATGAAATACCAACAGACTGCCGACCCGTATGGCGTACAGAAAGACTTGAAGTTGCTATTGAAGGCATCGCAAATAGGCTAATAAGATGTTTAGAAATTTAACAATCATCGCGATTCTGCTGACCCTGTTGGTCGTCGTATTAGGTGCTTATGTCCGATTATCTGACGCGGGTCTTGGTTGTCCTGACTGGCCGGGTTGTTATGGCAACTTAATCATCGATGAAGCGCCGGAGGGCGTGTCACAAGCAAACGAAGCATTCCCGGAACGCCCTTTTGAAGCATCAAAAGCCTGGAAAGAGATGATTCATCGATACTTCGCCACTACACTAGGTTTAGTGATTTTACTCCTCACTATAATGGCCTGGAGGCGTGCTGAAATAGGACAGCGAGCGCTAACGACGGGCTTATCAATATTGGTCATGTTCCAGGGTGCTTTGGGAATGTGGACGGTTACACTTTTGGTGAAGCCGATCATCGTGATGAGTCACTTGCTGGGAGGTTTAGCTACACTCAGTCTATTGCTACTGCTCTTATTACGTATCAGAAACAAACGATTGCCGGTCGAACAAAAAAGTAACGCAATTAAAAAAATAGCGACGATTGGCATGTTGGTATTGATCGTTCAAATCGCGCTAGGCGGGTGGACGAGTACAAATTACGCCGCGTTAGCGTGCCCAGATTTCCCCACCTGTTTTGGCGGTTCGTGGAATCCTAACGTTGATTATAAGGAAGGTTTTGTTTTGTGGCGCGGATTAGGCGTTGATTACGAATTCGGCGTACTCACTAATGAAGCAAGAGCGGCTATTCATTGGGTACATCGGATAGGCGCATTGATAACCACCCTTACGTTAGGTTTTTTAGTATTCGCATTAATTAAAGTAAGGGCAGTAAAAGAAGCTTCATTAATACTGAGTTTATTAGTCAGCCAGATAGCGCTGGGGATTTTAAATGTGGTGCTAAATTTGCCACTGCACCTCGCGGTAGCGCATAATGCAGTCGCCGCTTTACTGCTGTTAAGTTTGGTTTACGCGAATTTTAGACTGAACAAAGATACACAATAAATAGGGTTCAATTTTGACAGAACAAACCATCAATCATTCGTCTTTTAGTCTTATCTGGAAAAGTTACTACGAGCTTTGTAAACCAAAAGTCGTGATGCTGATCGTCTTTACGGCGGTAGTCGGGATGTTTTTGGCGGTGCCGGGTATGGTGCCATGGCAACCTTTAATTTTTGGCACGATAGGCATTGGGCTAGCGGCATCGTCTGCGGCGGCTATTAACCACTTTTTAGACCAAAAATACGACGCAAAAATGGCGCGTACAAAAGGTCGACCTCTACCGCATGGTGATTTAAATAGTACTCAGGTGCTAGCTTTCGCTTTTAGTTTGGGTATCATCGCCATGCTAATCCTGATCTTTCTGGTTAATGAGCTGACGGCCTTCTTAACGTTTCTTTCTTTAATCGGCTACGCGGTGGTGTACACGGTCTATTTAAAACACGCGACACCGCAAAATATAGTCATTGGTGGTGCCGCGGGTGCAGCTCCGCCAGTATTGGGCTGGTGCGCGGTGACAGGAACGATTGATCCACACGCCTTATTGCTGTTTTTAATTATTTTTATTTGGACGCCACCGCACTTTTGGGCGCTCGCCGTTGCACGTCGTGATGAATACGCTAAAGCAGACATTCCCATGTTACCCGTTACGCATGGCGCCGAATTTACCCGATTGCATATCGTTTTTTATACGGTGCTATTACTATTGGTTACCTTATTACCTTATCTAACTGGCATGAGCGGATTGCTCTATTTAGTCACCGCTGTGGGTCTGGGGCTTGGTTTTCTTTATTACGCGATTCTGCTTAAGAAAACCGCTGATGACGTTATCGCCATGAAGGCCTTTAGGTACTCTATTGTTTATTTGATGGTGTTATTTGCCGTTTTATTAATTGATCACTACATCAAAATTTGAATAAGGTCACTTTTGTTCCATCGTTTTAATTCCATAGTTTGTTAATAGTGCGCACTCGAAGGAGTTTTCAAAAGGTCGTAGGTGAAAAGTATAAAGCCGCATAATAAAATTTCTCAAATGATGGTGACGTTGGCGTGGATTGGTTTTCTCGCGATGCTTGTTATCGGCTTTAACCGTTATCTTGAAAAACAATCTAACCCCAACGAACGTCCTGAAATTATATACACCGCAGATGGCGCAGCAGAGGTGACCTTAGTGCAAAACCGTCAGGGCCATTACATAGCTGATGGTAAGATTAATGGCCATTGGGCGACCTTTATATTAGATACTGGCGCTACCAACCTGAGTATTCCTGCTGATCTGGCGAAGGAGCTAAAGCTGCAAGAAGGCTACCCGCAAAGAACTCGGACAGCAAATGGCGACATCACCGTTTATCGCGTCATGCTTGATTCTGTAAAGCTGGGTTCGATTCAGTTAAAAAACATTCCCGCACACGTCAACCCACATATGGCAGGTAAAGAAGTATTATTGGGAATGAGTTTTTTAAAGCACGTCGACATGCTACAAAAAGACCAGCAATTAACTTTGCGTCTTAAAGCAAACGCAAGCCTTTAATTTGACGTTAAGCTGGGTTAAATTCTAGTAATTCCTGCTTCACTTTATTCATCGCATTTTTTTCTAGCTGACGAATACGCTCGGCTGACACTTGATATTTTGCGGCGAGCTCATGCAAGGTCGATTTTTTTTCAGAGAGCCAGCGTTCAGCTAAAATAGAACGGCTGCGTTCATCAAGATTGCCGAGGGCTGTTTGCAGCTGGAGTGAGTTGCGTGATTCTTCATTGCTAGTCTCAACAATGCCGGCGGGGTCCTGATCTTCTTTGGTCACAAATGTTGCAGGCGTGTAGTTTAATTCATCAGAATCTGTAGAGTCGTCCTGATGGCCGTCAAAAGCCATATCATGATTACTCAGACGTTTTTCCATTTCATAAACGGCCGATTTATCAACGCCGAGGTCATTCGCAATAGCGTCAGCTTCAGACTCATTCAGCCAGGTAAGGCCTTTTTTATGCTTTCTGAGGTTAAAGAAAAGTTTACGCTGACTTTTAGTCGTGGCAATTTTTACAATGCGCCAGTTTTTAATCACAAATTCGTGAATTTCAGACTTAATCCAGTGCACGGCATACGACACAAGACGAACGCCCATTTCAGGGTCGAAGCGCTTTACGGCTTTCATTAAACCAATGCTGCCTTCTTGAATAAGATCGGGAAAAGCCAAACCGTAACCGCTATAGCTTCTAGCAATATGTATAACATAACGCATATGGGATAGTACGAGCGTGCGAGCGGCCTCCAAATCATTTTCATTTTGCAAACGAAAAGCCAGTTCTCTTTCCTGTTCTGCAGTTAAGGCAGGCGCAGAAGAAACAGACGCGATGTAAGCATCTAAAGACCCAGCTGATAAGTTTGTAGGTACGGCTAACGCATGTGTCATAGTGTCCCTCCCTAAAGTAGTACAGTCTCGTTTAAGTTTAGCACTCGCGGCTTAAGAGTGCCAATTATAGCAAAAGTTCAGATTTAAAGGCAATAGTGCTGTAGTTGCGCGCTTCTAGGCTAGCTTTCAAGCTCGGATAAATAACGACTAACGACTATCCATGAGCCAACGATGCCTAATAAAATGGAGAAAAAGATCCATAAAACAGCGTGGTAGAAAGGCATAAATTCAAGGCTAAACGAGCTGTTATATAAGGCGGCCAACGAGCTTGATGGGCCATCAATGAGCCAGACGGACAAGTTAACCAGCATGCAGGCGAACACGCCGCCTAAAAAGCCATACCAAAAACCACTATAAATAAAGGGCCGCATGATAAACGAGCGAGTGGCGCCAACCAGACGGGTAATATCAATCTCATCACGGCGGTTTTGTAGTTCCAAACGTATGGTATTGCTCACGATTAACAACACGGCAAAACCTAATAAAATGGTAATTAAAATAACCCCGCGTTGAGCTATTTTAAGAATACCGCGCAGACGTTCTAGCCAGCCCATATCCATTTGGACGAACTCAATATCAGGTTGTTGCTGGAGTTTGTTCACTAGCAATTGAAGCGCGGCCTGGTTCTCTACGCCGTCAATAGGCGTTATTTGTATAACGTGTGGCAAGGGGTTACCGGTTAACGCGTTCATAGCAGTTCCGAAGCCGCTGTATTGGCGGAACTCTTCTAAGGCGGCTTGCCTGGAAATGAGTATGGCCTCGCCGACTTTTTCGTCTTGTTCTAACGAGGCCGTTAATTCGTTCGCTTGCTGCAAGCTGACCGTTTGATTTAAAAACAGTGAAATATTATTGTTCAAATCAATTTGGCCGCTCAATGACTTCAAGTTATTAACGGAGACCAACAAGCCTGAAGGAAGCGACAGCGTGATAGCAATAACGCTAACCGTCATTAAGAAATTAAATGGTGCCCTTGAAAAGCGACCGAGGCTAGCGAAAAACGTGTGCAAATGGATACGTAAGTAAGCTTGCAGGTTGAACCTTTGCAAGGGGCGTTGAACGTTACTACGACGACTAGCCATGATTCGCCACCAGTTCACCCTGTGAGAGTTGTAGGGTTCGGTAGCCCATTCGTTGAATCAACGCGAGATCATGGCTGGCGATAAGAACGGTGACGCCCACCTGATTAAACTGTTCAAATAATTGCATGATTTCTTGCGACAACGCGGGGTCAAGGTTACCGGTCGGTTCATCCGCTAAAATCATTGGCGGTTTGCTAACCACCGCTCGGGCAATCCCTATCCGTTGTTGTTCGCCACCGGATAAGGTGATCGGGTAGCGTTGCTCTTTTCCCAACAGGCCAACTTTATCCAGCGCAGCGCGAACGCGACGTTTAACCTCATGATGTTGAAACCCCGCGATAATGAGGGGCAGGGCGACGTTATCAAAAACCGTGTGATTATGTAACAATCGGTGGTCCTGGAAAATCATGCCGATTTTACGCCGCGCATAGGGAACGTTGCGTTTAGAAAGTCGCCCAATGTTTTGGTTATCGAACATCACCTGTCCCTGGGTGCTGCGTTCAAGGATAGCAATTAGTTTTAACAGCGTGCTTTTGCCGGCACCCGAATGGCCGGTTAAAAAGGCCATTTCGCCCTGTTTTATTTCAAAACTGACGTTTTTAAGCGCGTCTACGCCGCCGGGGTATCGCTTGCTGACGTTAATAAATTGCAGCATGAACGTTATGCAGCCTCGTCGGGCGCATCAAATAAAGCACGTGTGAACGCCTGCGCATCAAATTCGCGTAAATCATCGATGCCTTCACCGATACCAATAAAACGGATCGGCAAATTGAATTGATTGGCGATAGCGAAAATAATGCCGCCTTTGGCGGTGCCGTCTAGTTTCGTCAGCGTAATGCCGGTTAACGGCGTGGCTTCGTTAAAGTGTTTCGTTTGAGCCAGCGCGTTTTGTCCGGTGCCGGCGTCGACCACTAGCATGACCTCGTGAGGCGCGCTGTCATCGAGTTTTTTGATAACTCGGTTTATCTTACTCAATTCGTTCATTAAATTGACCTGCGTATGTAAACGGCCAGCGGTATCGGCTATCAGCACATCAACTTTACGCGCGCGGGCTTTTTCAAAGGCGTCGTAGATCACCGATGCCGAGTCTGCACCAGTGTGCTGGGCCACCACCTCGATATCATTGCGCGTACCCCATTCCTGTAATTGTTCAATCGCCGCCGCCCTGAAGGTATCGCCTGCTGCCAGCATCACGCTTTTTCCTTCAGCTTTTAGCCGTTTTGCCAATTTACCAATGGTGGTTGTTTTACCCATACCGTTGACGCCGACGACCAAAATAACAAAGGGAGCATCGCTGTCGGGTATGACGAGTGGCTGTTGATTGGGCTCTAAAATTAACAACATTTCTTCTTGTAGTGCTGCGGTCATAGCCTGCGGATCTGACAGCTGCTTTCTAGCTACGCGTTGAGTTAATTTATCGATAATGTGTTGAGTGGCCTCAATGCCGACATCGGAAGTAAGAAGAATCGTTTCGAGTTCTTCAAATAGTTCGTCGTCGATTTGTTTTCTACCGAGGAATAAATTCCCCAGGCCGTCGGTGAAGCCAGATCGCGTTTTAGAAAGTTGATTTTTAAGTCGACCAAAGAAGCCTTCTTTTGACTCTTCAATGGGTGCTTGTTCAGCACTTGGGGCGTTTTTTTTCTTACCAAATCCAAACATGATATCGTGTCTTTCCGGGGGCACTATCGTAAAATGCCCATTTAAATACAGTTATTGTTAAGTGAGAGCAAAATGAAAAAGTTATCCCTAACGGTTTTTGCACTGAATATTTTATATTCATTGACCGCTTTTGCCTCGCCAGAATTGTCGCCTAATATAGTACATGAAAAAGTACTTAAAAATGGCTTAAAAATTCTGGTAAAAGAAGACCATCGTGCGCCGGTTATGGTGTCACAAGTTTGGTATAAGGTGGGTGCTAGCTACGAATATGATGGCATTACGGGTTTGTCGCACGTGTTAGAACATATGATGTTCCAGGGAACGAAAAACCTTGAGCCGGGCGAATTTTCAAAAATTATCGCCGCCAATGGTGGGCGCGAGAATGCATTTACCGGCGCTGATTACACGGCTTACTTTCAAACCATGGAGGCTTCTCGCCTTGAGGTGAGCATGCGTCTTGAAGCGGAACGTATGCAGCATTTAAACTTGCAAGAAAAAGAGTTCGTCAAGGAATTACAGGTGGTAATGGAAGAGCGGCGAATGAGAACCGAAGATAAACCACAGGGCCAAACGTATGAATACTTTAAGGCGATGGCTTATACCAGTAGCCCTTACCGCAACCCCATTATCGGCTGGATGCAGGATTTAGAAGATATGAAGTTGGCTGATTTGGCCGACTGGTATAAACAATGGTACGCGCCGAATAACGCGACCCTCGTGGTGGTGGGTGATATTAAATCCGCCGAGGTATTTAAATTAGCCGAACAGTATTTTGGCAACATCCCGCCGGTGTCTTTTAAGCCCGTAAAGCAGCGTAAAGAAGTTTTACAGTTGGGTGTGCGGCGCGGTATCGTCAAACAACAGGCGAAGCTACCTTATTTGTTGATGGGGTATAAAGCGCCTGTGTTAAATACTGCAGATAAGGAAACTGATGTATACGCGCTGGAGGTGTTGTCGGGTATTTTAAGTGGTGGTAGCAGTGCGCGTTTAGCGTCTAATTTAGTGCGGGGCCAGCAGCTGGCGTCTAATGTCAGCGCGGGTTATGACATGAGTGCAAGGCTCGATACTTTATTTTTATTCGATGGTGTACCGACGGAAGGTCATAGCGTGCAGGCGCTGGAAGCTGCGATTGTTAAAGAAATAGACAAACTAAAGGTTGATCCCGTTCAACAACACGAGTTAGACAGGATTAAGGCGCAGGTCATCGCGTCATCGGTGTATGAAAAAGACTCAAATTTCTACCAGGCGATGCAGTTGGGCATGCTCGAAACGGTGGGAGTGGGCTGGCAAAAAGAGGCCGAATACGTGGATAAGGTGAAAGCCGTTACCGCGGCGCAAATTCAAGCGGCGGCCAACAAGTACTTAATTGAAGATCATTTAACGGTTGTTTATATGGAACCGCAGGAAATAGATAGCAAGGTGGAGAAGCGTCATGTGCAATAAAATAACGGCTTGTACGGGGTTATTGTTGATGTTTATCAGCTCAGTTTGCCTGGCCGTACCTACTATCCAACACTGGCAGTTAGCTAACGGCGCAAAAGTTTACTTTGTGCCGACCGACGGCTTGCCTATTTTAGACGCTCAATTAGTGTTTGATGCGGGTAGCGCGCGCGATGGTGAGAAATTGGGCCTATCCTCATTGACCAGCAGATTGGTCAAGCAGGGCGCTGGCGATTTAAATGCACAGCAAATTGCCGAACAATTAGAAGGCGTAGGTGCTCAATTAGGCGCCTCTACGTCGCGAGATTTCACCTCCATTTCATTTCGCAGTTTAACGGATGAACAGGTGCTTACTACGGCCTGGTCGGTACTCAAAAAAGTAGTCACCGCACCGACTTTCCCAGCGGTAGATTTTAAGCGTGAAAAAGAACGTACTTTATTGGGCATTAAAAAACGCCAAGAGTCTCCTGGTACATTGGCTCAGCTAGCGCTTTACGAGCGAATTTTCCAGGGCCATCCCTATGCAAACCCTATACAGGGCGAGGAAAGCTCTGTTACTCAGCTTGCGGTGAAGGACCTAAAAGACTTTTATAGCCAATATTATGTAGCGAATAAACTGACGGTGGTACTGGTGGGTGGTATTTCTCGTCAACGGGCAGAAGAACTGGTTGAGCAGTTAGTGGGCAAATTGAAAGCAGGTGACAAAGCCCCTGCGATAGCCGCCGTGAAGGCACCAACTAGCGGCGGACTTATTCATCAGGACTATCCTTCACAACAAACGCACCTACTGTATGGCATGCCGGTTTTAGCGCATAATGACCCGGACTACTTTGCCCTCTATATCGGCAACCATATTTTGGGCGGCAGCGGTTTTAGTTCGCGTATCGTTAAAGATATTCGTGAAGCAAGAGGCCTAGCGTATAGCGCCTACAGTTATTTCCGCCCGATGCTACAAAAAGGCCCTTTTATAATGGGCCTGCAAACAAAAAATGAAAGCGTTAAAGAAGCCTCGGGTGCGGTTAAGCAACTGCTTGAAAAATTTATACAACAAGGGCCTAGTGACGAAGAGGTCATCGCCGCGAAGAAAAACATCAGCGGTGGTTTTGCGCTAAAACTCGATAGTAATAAAAAGTTGTTAGGCAATGTGGTGAGCATTGTCGTTAGAGGGGCGCCGTTAGATTATTTGAATACGTATGTGCAGAAAATTGAATCGGTGACGACAGAACAAATACGCGAGGCATTTCAGCGACGGCTCATTATGGACAGCATGACGATGGTAACAGTAGGACAAACAATGAATGAGAAAGACTAATGGCGGGTAAAGAAAATCGCGTACGTATTATCGGCGGGCAGTGGAAAGGTCGGAAAATTGAATTTCCCAGCGTCGACGGCTTAAGGCCGACTACCGACCCGATTCGAGAAACGTTATTTAACTGGTTGCAGCCGCATTTGCCCGAGGCTAATTGTTTGGACTTATTCGCCGGTAGTGGCGCGCTTGGTTTTGAGGCGGCCTCAAGAGGCGCCGCGCACGTATTGATGGTTGAGAAAGATATCAATATCATGAAAGCCTTGCGTACGAGCAAAGAATTGATAAAAGCTGAAACCGTTCAGTTAATGCACCGGCAAGCCACTGATTTCTTAAACGACAAACGCAAGCCAGATGATGTGACCTATGATGTGGTGTTTCTAGATCCACCGTTCAAAAACAACAGCCTGCCAGCGTGTGTAAAACGGCTTGAGGAAAGTGGGTGTTTATCGGATGATGCCGTTATCTATTTAGAATGCGAACGTAAACTAGATTTAGATTTCATACCTGAAAACTGGGTTCAACACCGCAGTAAAACAACGGGCCAGGTGGCCTATTACTTATACCATCGAGAAAGCTGATGACAAAAAAAGCGATTTATCCCGGTACCTTCGACCCACTCACCAATGGTCATATCAATATTATTCAACGGGCCAGTGATCTGTTCGACTCCGTTGTAGTAGCGGTCGCTAAAAGCTCGGGCAAAACGCCGTTGTTTGATTTACAGGAACGTGTGGTTCTGGCCCAGCAGGCGCTCAGTCATTACGCCAACGTCGAGGTGCTATCTTTTGAATGCTTACTGGTTGATTTAGCTGAACAACAGCAGTCGAAAATCATCGTTCGAGGGGTTCGTTCTATCGCCGATTTTGAATACGAAACCCAAATGGCCGGCATGAACAGAAAGCTGATGCCCGAACTGGAAACGATATTTCTTACCACGCATTCAGACTGGGCCGATTTATCGTCAACCCTGGTGCGGGATATCGCACGTCACGGTGGTCAAATTACCAACTTTGTTCCGCCCAGCGTTGAACAGGCCATTTTACAAAAACTAATTTAACTATGTCTTTAATCATTACCGATGAATGCATCAACTGCGATGTGTGTGAGCCTGAGTGTCCGAACGACGCTATTTACATGGGCGAAGAAATTTATGAAATAACCCCAGATTTATGCACCGAATGCGTAGGTCACTTCGATACCCCGCAATGCGTTGAGGTTTGTCCGGTGGAATGTATTCCCAAAGACCCTAACCACGAAGAATCGAAAGACCAACTATTACTTAAATATAGTCGCTTAATGGCGGCGAACGGAGACTAAGCGATGCAACGTACTGCTGTAGTGTTACTGGTTTTATTTTTTCTATCGGCGTGTAGTAATCAGCTTACAACGTCGCCAGCGCAAGCAGTCGCCAGTGCGCATCCAGCGGCAACGCAAGCGGGGCTTGATATATTAAATCAGGGTGGCAATGCCTTCGATGCGGCGATTGCCGTAAGTGCGGCCCTGGCCGTAGTCGAACCCTTTGGTTCGGGTCTAGGCGGCGGTGGTTTCTGGTTATTACACCGCGCCAGTGATGGCAAACAAATTATGATAGATGGGCGCGAAGTGGCGCCCGAAAAAGCGCATAGAGATATGTATCTGGATGAGTCGGGCGAGCCGATTAAGAACGCCTCGGTTAATGGCGCCTTAGCGGCGGCCATTCCCGGCATGCCAGCCGCATTGGTACATCTGTCAGAGCATTATGGTCAGCTAGCGCTATCAAGTAGTTTAAAGCCCGCGATTAAACTGGCCGAAAATGGCTTTAGCGTCAATGAACACTATAAACGTCTCGCTTCCTTTCGTCAGCCCGTTTTGGCCGCTAGCGAGCCGGCGAATTCAATATTCCTAACGGACGGACAATTGCCCAAGTTGGGCGCGCGTATTATTCAAAAAGAGTTAGCGAATACCTTAAAACAACTGGCTAAACAGGGCTTTGATGGCTTTTACACGGGTGACGTCGCAGAACAGCTGGTCAATGGCGTGCAACAGGCGGGTGGCATTTGGACGCTGCAAGATTTGGCAAATTACCGAATAAAAGAACGCGAGCCAGTGGTTATTGATTACAACGGCATGAAAGTGACCAGCGCCGCCTTACCATCATCCGGCGGTTTGGTGCTATCCATTGCGCTGAATAGTTTAGAACAGTACGACCTGGCCGCACTAGACGAGGCCACGCGTATTCACGTAGTAGTGGAGGCGATGCGCCGTGCCTATCGGGATCGTGCCTTATATATGGGCGATAGCGACTTTGTAACAGTACCCGTCGGTGAGCTAACAAAAAAATCCTACGCGCAAAAAGTATCGGCCAATATTGATCTAAACAAAGCCACACCCAGCCAACAGCTCACCGGTATAAACCCTATGGAAGGGCACGATACCACGCACTTTTCAGTGCTGGATAAACACGGCAATCGCGTATCGGCGACCTTGTCTATTAACTACCCCTTCGGCTCAGGCTTTGTAGCCGCCGGAACGGGCGTCTTACTGAATGATGAAATGGACGACTTTTCCATCAAGCCAGGCGTGCCGAATGTGTATGGCTTAGTGGGTGGCGAAGCCAATGCGATAGAACCCGGCAAGCGTATGTTATCCAGTATGTCACCGACGTTTTTTGAAACCAACGATAAAATTGGCGTACTCGGCACTCCTGGTGGCAGCAGAATTATTAGCATGGTGTTACTCGGCCTGTTAGACGCCGAGCAAGGCAACGAGCCTGCGTCGTGGGTCAGTTTGCCTCGTTACCATCATCAATACCTGCCAGACGTCATTCAACACGAGCCAAATGCCCTCAGTGAGCAAACAATGGCGCAACTAAGCGCTAAAGGACATCAGCTCAAATCGGTCGGTAGAACGTACGGTAATATGCACGCGATTTTATGGGATAAAAGCACAAATAAAGTTAGTGCAGCGAGTGATTCACGGCATAGTGGTGAGGCATTGGTGGAGGTTGTACGTTAGTTTGAGATGGCTTGGTAGTTGATAAAGGGATATTTGAGTGGTATGAGCAGGTCTTATCTTTTGATTTTATTTCCCTTTTACCTCACCGAAGAATAGATGTTTTTTACAAGCATTCCCGAACATAAAGCTATGGCCGTTTCAGCAATAAATCAAAAAATAGCAAAAACATCAAAAAACCAATTAAATAAAACCATTGAACTAGGTGAAGCAGATTGCCGAGATCTTTTTTTTGTTGGGTTTGGTAACTCAGTCACAATTCATGATGGTTAGGCGAGTAAAGCGCTTAACGATAGAACATAATAAAATCAAGACCGTTCGCGCTCGCTCACTGAGGCGCGCGGACATTACGTAAACCGTTAAGGAAATATCAATATGAAAAACATCAAACTATTTGCCATTCTTATACTGGTTTTAGTCTTTGCTTCAGGCTGTTGTGGTATACCAGATATTCCAGGACCTATTGGTATTCCAGGAATTTAACAGGTAAGAAATTAAACCCATAAAATCATGGGTCAACTTGATAATTAAAATCATGCTGTTTTTGCTGCCGCGAGGGCATTTTTTGCTTCTCCACCTCCTAAAGGCATAAGTCTCTTAAATAAAACTTATGGTCTGTGTCCATAATAACAAGTTAAGCCCTTTAACTGACTCACTTGACGACGTAACCTAATAGGTTACAATGACCGTCATGATCACTAGTTTTATACATAAAGGACTAGAGGGGTTCTACAAAACTGGTAAATCGTCTGGCATTCAAGCAAGTCATGCCAAACGCATAAGGTTAATACTCACCAACCTTGACCAGGCAGAAAACCCGCAAGATATGGATTTACCCGGCTTACGGTTGCATGAGCTGAAAGGTAGCCGTAAAAATATTTGGTCTGTTTCTGTTAGTGGCAATTGGAGAGTAACATTTCGATTCATAGGTCGGGATGCAGAAATAGTAAATTATGAGGATTATCACTAATGAATATGCATAGCCCCGCACATCCAGGTGAAATTTTAAAAGAGCTGATAATTGCCCCTTTAGAACTCACCATTACAAATGCATCTGAGCATTTAAATGTTAGCCGTAAAACGCTTTCAAAAGTTTTAAATGGTAGAGGTGCTATAACGCCAGAAATGGCATTACGTTTAGAATTGGCATTTAAAAAACCATCTGCTGATCATTGGCTTCGCCTTCAAAATGCCTATGACCTTTGGCAATCCCGCCAAAACAAGTCTGATTTACATGTGCAGCCTTATCGTTCCAATTATGCGTAAAGGCTTAACAATCAGCTCAAGTGGACGTAAAAAACACGCCGTTTAGCGTGGCGTTATATACATAAGAACCAACCAGGATTGAAAAATCCATATTAGTAAAACTTTTAACCTTGCTTATCTCTGTTTTACCTATGCGAACAGAAGAAGCAAAAAAGACGATCGAGCTATCTCGACGAAGGAATAGAAATGAGAATTTGTGGTGTTGAATTAACGGCTAATGATGCTGTTATTTGTTTGCTTTATCTTGAAAATAAGCAGTTTAATATACCCGAGTGCAGAGTGCGCAAACTGTCGTTGAAAAAAGATCATACGCGTGAAGATCTGCAGCGGTTTCAATTTGAATTTGCCAAACTGATGGGCGACTACGGGATTAATAAAGTGGCTATAAAAGGGCGCATGACGAAAGGAAAATTCGCCGGTGGCGCTATCAGCTTTAAGCTTGAGGCGGCCATTCAACTGATTGAAGATTTAGATGTGGTGGTGCTGTCGTCAGCGGAAATTAAGTCAGTATTGTCGGAAAACCCGCTACCAATTGCGTTTTCAGAGACTGGTTTAAAGGTATTTCAGGAAGCTGCTTTTACGCTAGCTTATGCCGGGCACATGCCTAGATAGCTAGTGATCATCATAAGTGATGGGCTTTTGGCGGACGAATCAAGTTCCCTTAGGCACTTACTTACTAGTAAAATCGTTGTTTTTAACATTATTACGGAGCATTAGTCGTATGGGCAGAGCCTACCAGAATCGTAAATTATCAATGGCCAAAACCTCTGATATGAAGGCTAAGGTGTACAGCCGCTATGGCCGTGAACTTTATGTGGTTGCAAAATCTGGTGGTGTTGACCCGACTGGTAATCTGGCTTTACGCAGTTTGATCGACCGCGCTAAAAAGGACCAGGTTCCCGCGCACGTGATAGATAAGGCGATTGAAAAAGCCAAAGGCGGTGCCGGTGAAGATTATTCGCCAGCGCGTTATGAAGGCTACGGCCCCGGTGGCAGCATGGCCATTATTGATTGCCTAACCGATAACCCAAACCGTACCTTTGGTGACGTTCGTCAGGCGTTTACCAAAACCGATTGTAAAATTGGTACTCAGGGTAGCGTTAGCCATATGTTTGACCATTCGGCTATCTTCGTTTTTAAGCACGCTGATGAAGACGCCGTGCTAGAGGTACTGATGGAAGCTGATGTTGACGTGACAGATATCGAAAATGAAGACGGTAAAGTGTCTGTTTTTGTACCGAATACCGAATACTTTAAAGCGAAACAAGCCTTGCTTGATGGCTGTGGTGAGATAGATTTTGAGGTGGACGAAATACAGTTTATTGCGCATAGCTACACCACGGTGAGTGGCGATGATGTGGCTCTATTCGAAAAATTCTTAGCCATGCTGGACGAGCTAGATGACGTGCAGCAGGTTTACCATAACGTTGAACTTGCCTAAAACAATCAGACTGGTGTAAAAACAAAGTAATAAATTTTTGAGTGTTTGCTACGCGGTGCTACTTTTCCTATTTAGAGGCGAGCGCTGTAAAATCAAGCAAATAAAAATTACGGCGAAGAAATGATGGTGTCGTCGCTTTATTAAAAGAAGCAGCTGATTTTATAGAATAACAATAAAAATAACGTGGTTTTTATCGGCCACCATACGAGGAAATAATGTGAAAATACTGTCTATAAGGCAGATAATTATACGTTTGGTTATTATTATCGCGTCGGCAGAATTATTAATAATGATTTTGTTCATAAATCTACCGTTTACCATAGAGCCGTATACGGAGGTGCTTTTAGATACAGCTATACTGGTACTCATATCGGTGCCAATAATCTATATTCTGATCGTTATGCCATATATTTCTGCCCGTGATGAGGTGGTATTAAAAATAGAACATATGGCTTATCACGACTCGTTAACGGGGCTAGCAAATCGTCGTTTACTATCAGAATACCTGGAAAAGCTGCTATCGAGTCTGGTTAGGTATAAATCATATGGCGCGGTTCTTTTTATAGATTTGGATGGGTTTAAGCGGGTAAATGATAGTTATGGGCATGATGCAGGGGATATAGTGCTGACAGAAGTTGCCAACCGTCTAAAGCTTTTTGCGAGAACCGAGGATATTGTCGGTCGTCTTGGTGGAGATGAGTTTATTCTTGTATTGAGTCAGCTTGGAACGAATGAGCAGATCGCAAAAGATAAAGCCGTTTTGGTCTCGGAAAGAATTCAACAGGAGTTGCGCAAAAAAATTAACGTGGCAGGCACGGGATTACAGGTCGGCTCGAGTCTTGGATTGCGCCTTTTGAAACCTGAAGGAGCGAACGTTGATAGAGTTCTAGCCGAGGCTGATGAGGCCATGTATCTTGCAAAAAAAGAAAACAAAAGTGGTATGGTATTTTTTAAGCAAGAAAAAGGTTAAGAGAGTATTAATGCAGCCAGACTGCCAAAAGTTGCCAAGATCCAAATCAACCTGCACCTGGTGGTCATTCTCGCCAATACAGCTAAAGGGTATTAGCCATTATGTTTTCTAAAACGGCTAACAAACCCCCGACAATTCACATAATCCATCCAGAACGCGTTGGATGACATATAACGGGTTTATCATAACGTTGATTTTGCATAGGGCGCTGAGGCCAGCTTCGCGGCTATTCAATAGGCGGGTTTCAAAATACAGTTATACTGCATAACCGATTAGTTTTTAAGAACGCTCAAATAATGGAATCAAAAACCCCCGATATAGATTTAAAATCAAAAGATAGCTTTTATTTCTGGACCCCCGTCAGTATTCGTTTTTCTGATCAAGACCCCTTAGGGCATATTAATAACGTCGCTTATGCCGCTTATATTGAGGCGGGTCGCACCATGTTTATCGGTGGCTTATTAGACGCGGAGAAGCACCCAGATATCGATTTTGTTTTAGCCAAAGTAACAATTGATTATATAAAAGAAGCCTATTATCCCGGTACGGCCGACGTGGGAACGCGCGTGATTCGTGTAGGAAATAAATCAATCACTACGGGATACGGAGTATTTGTGGGTGATGACTGCGTGGCGACATCAGAAAGTGTGAACGTTTTCTTTGACCCGAAAAAACATCAATCGGTGGCCATTCCAGAAGACGTGAAAGAGGCTTTACAATCCGATCTTTTACTAAAAAACCATTCTCGGCGCTACGCTCGAGAGTATTGATGTGCTTGCCTCGATTACGTTTTTATTGTTAGCTAATAATAGATTATTGATTTAAGGCTTGCACCAATGGTTGTAGCTGTTGCTCAAATCTTTTCCACGAATTAGAGCTTCCCTGATACATTTTTTGCCCAACCTGATCAGCACTTGCGGTAACGACTCGTCGGGTATTTTCGTGGAAATGAAAACAGTTCTCTTCCCAATCTAAGCCGCAATAGGAGAGTAACTTTCTTGTTTCCTCTTCCTGATTTTCGGTTAAATCCTCATAACATAAATCATAAATTTTATTTGGAAAGCGTTGGTGCCAAAACGTCATCAAATCGGTATAAAGGTGATAAAACTTGGCCAAGTCATTTAAATTATTAGTAAAGCCAAGTCCATGAACAGGAAAATAGCGATTAAAATTGGACCAGCACGTAGCGACAGGGTCTCTCTTTAGATGAATGATTTTTGCTTCGGGAAAAGCCAATAATATGAGACCGATCCACCTGAAATTTAACGGCATTTTATCAATAATAATGTTTGCGGGATAATTTAATCCTTGCAATGAAATATGGTATCTATTACGAATGGCGCTAATGCTGTTTTTTGACAAAGGCTTTGGATATTGACGCGTTAAGTTGGCCTGCTGTTCTTGCATAATAATGTGAGCAAGTTGATTCATAAACTCTAATTCACCTGCTCCACGAACGCTAGTATGGCAATCGAGTATCTGCTCAGTAAGAGAGGTTCCAGAGCGTGGCATGCCCACAATAAAAATAGGCCTTATTTTTGATAAGGAGTCAAAATCGTCTACGTCAAGGATAGGATGTTTAACGCTAAATAGTTTTTTAATGGATGAAAACGTATTTTCTGACTTATAAAATTTGTAGCCGACTTCTGTTTTGGTAATTTTATTGGCTTCTTGTAAATAATCAAATGAGACGTTTTCTTCCCCCAACTTATTGTGGGCGCGCGCTAAGGTGTAACAAACTAAAATGCGTTCTCGATTAGTGAGTCTTGAATTTGCATAGAGCTTTTTTATTAGCTCAATAGGGATGCTATCCGGCTGATGTTGCTTTAAAGCGTATAAGCTACAAAGTGCAGACACGTTATTCGGCTCGATGTTAAGTGCTTGCTGCAAGCTTTCTATCGCTGCTTCAGTGTGGCCAAGCACGTTTAATGTAACGCCTAAATCGGCGTGTGCGGCTGCATATTTTTGATCTAACGTTATAGCACGCGTATAGTCGGTAACGGCAGCATCAAGTTTTGAATTAAGTTGAAAACAACGGCCGCGGGTATAAAAGAGGGTGGCTGAATCAGGGTATTTAAGGGCCAATTTATTGAGAGCATTGATGGCCGCGTAGAGGTGACCATTTGAAAGCAAATCAGTAGCAGACTTTAATTGTAATTCGAGCTCCCGAGAAACGTGTGTAGAAGCAGGCCCATTGTCTAGGTCTCGCAGCCCCTTCTTAGCTAATGGGTTTTGAGGCGATTGATCTAAGATTTGATTGTAAAGCTGTCTGGCTTGACTGAAATCACCCTTATTTTTAAGGGATTTTGCACGTGCTAACAATCGGTTTATTTTCATTGCTTTGGGGTATTAAAATAAAACTCAGTTTTTTTAAGTTAGGTAAACTATCATTTTTTAATTGCAATGTTAATAGTCATTGATAATGAAGTGACCTAATCGTCAAACGCTGGTTTTTTAACAAATCCCCGACAGTTCACACAAGCCATCCAGAACGAGTTGTATAGGGCTCACTACGCCAATAATTTTGCCATTTTCGATAACCGGTGCGCGCATTAAGTGGTAACGCGCAAATAACCTTGAACAATAGCGAATATCCATATCTGCGGTGACGGATATCAATGGTTTTTCATTAATTTCGTATACATTAATACGATCAGGCGCTTTATCTTTTGCCAGAACTTGTCTGGCGATAATGCCGGCATTGATAACGCCGTATTCATCGTCCTCGTGAAACTTTTCAACGAATAGAACAGAGGTTTTGTGCTTCTTCATTTCCATAACGGCTTCGGCGACGGTGCACTTGCCATCAATCATATGAAATTCTGTTTTCATTACATCGCGAACGCGAATTGTTTTTTTATCGCTCATAACTCCTCCTCAATGACGTGTGTAATTTCTTTAACTTGATGAAGCACACCAATGGCGTCTTCAACATCAACTTGCAAAGCGATGCCGCTGCCGGGTTCTTCGTCGAAACGACCCGCTCGGGCAATTTCTTCTATGATCTTTCGACTGAGGTGCTGTTCTACTAAAAGCAGTATTACATCGCGCTGGGTTTCCAGGTTTAGGCCAAGAAAGGTTTTTTTCTGCCGTATACCTTCACCTCGGGCGTTATTAATAATAGTCACGCCCGTAGCGCCAACTTCTCGGGCCGCCTTGAGGACAATATCGGTTTTATTGTCATCAACAAATACTAGGATAAGTTTGAAATGCACGGTTAATCTCCTTCTTTGGATCGGTTTTGTTGAGACCGTCGTGATAGCCACTCAGTTAACTGGGCATATGCAAGTACGGTTATTATAGGGAAAAGACTAGCGAAGGCAATCAGCCCAAAGCCGTCTAATAAAGGGTTTCGGCCAGGAATGGCGGTGGCTAATCCTATGCCCAGAGCTGTAACCAATGGCACGGTGACTGTTGAGGTGGTCACGCCGCCAGAATCGTAGGCCAGGCCGACAATAAGTTTAGGCGCGAACAAAGTCTGGATGATGACGACGACATAACCGGCGATGATAAACTGATACAACTCGGTACCACTAACGATTCGATACGTACCTAAAGCGATACCAATAGACACACCCAGTGAAACAGCGAATCGGAGGTACCAGGCATTAATCGCGCCGGCTGAAATTTGCTGCGCCTTAATAGCTACAGCGATTAAAGACGGCTCGGCTAAAGTGGTAGCAAAACCAATGCAGGCACCAAAAACGTAGACCCAAATATAGTCTTGCCAGGCAATGGAAATGGATTGATCTGTGCTGGGGCTAATAAAACTCTCACTCGTTAACTGTTCGGCCATTAGAGAGCCTAGCGGAAAAAGCGCTTTATCCAGCCCGACCAGGAAAAAAGTGATGCCCACTATAACGTAGATGCTGCCGATAGCCAGATTCTTCAGGTGGTTAAAAGGACGGCGTATGATGACCAGTTGAAAAAAAACGATAACGAAAAAAATCGGCGCAACGTCTCGCAAAGTGGCAACAAAAACAGATAGGATTTCGTACAGCCAGACGCTCATATAATTATCCCGTAAGCCATCACGAAAATTATTGGCGTCAGCGATGCAAAAGCGATCAAGCCAAAGCCATCGGTCATTGGGTTACGCCCTTGAATAGACGAGGCAAGGCCAACGCCCAGTGCAGTCACCAATGGAACGGTGATGGTTCCTGTGGTAACGCCACCCGAGTCATAAGCGATGCCGATAATCTCATCAGGCGCAAAAAAGGTCATCACAACGACGCTCATATAACCAGGGATAATGAGGTAATGCAGCGGCCATCCACGAATAATTTTAAGTACGCCAATTAGCAGGGCAACCCCTACCGAGGTCGCTACGGTAAAGCGTAAACCCAGTGCGTAGCTCAGTTTAGCGGGGTCGGAGTCGTAAATCATGCCGCCCTCAGCGGCAATGCGAGCGGCTTCAGCAGCAACGGCTATCAGGGCGGGTTCAGCCGCGGTCGTGCCAAAACCCAGGGCAAAGGCAAAAACCAGCAACCAAAAAAGACTGCCTTTTTGCGCGAAGGCATAGGCCATATTGTCGCCAATGGGGAACAGGCTTTTTTCAAGCCCTTGAATAAACAGCGTGAGGCCGAGTACAACAAAAATGGTGCCGACCGCGATATCACCAATATTAGGCACGGGCTGACGGAGGATAAAAATCTGAAAAATAAAAATAACCGCAAAAATTGGAAGTAAGTCTTTAATACTGCCAATTATTTGCTTTACAAATTTATTCTTTACATTAAACAAACTATTCCTCCTGAAGGTATAACTCTATAGGAAATGACGACGTATTCCCAATAAATAATAGGGTTTCGTGTCGGTTTATTTAAACCTGGTGTTTAGCTCATCAACGCTTGGCGAGCAAGCCCCTATTTAGAAAGACCAAGCTCGCGCAGACAGAATCAATCTTCTATAACGCTCGTTTTAATAGCCTATATCAATACAGATAATTTGTAGGTAACTTAAATGACTTAACCACCTAAAGTTGAATACAATGGTCGCCGTTAAGACTATCAATAAATCAGCGACCAAAAGCTAGTGAGTCTTGCGAAGTAAAAAGTCATTTGGATAAGGCTATAAATAATAATAAAAAAAGGAATAGCCGTGTTATCTAATAAATTTAATCTGTTGCTTAAAGCAGCGCTTAGTTTCGTTATTAATTTGTGTTTTATAGCGACTGCTTATGCGATACCTGCACCAACGGAGACGAGTTTTACAATCGTTGAGGGAGAAGAAGTAACCCTTCCGCAAAACTTAGCGGACAATCATACCGGCACGATCGAAGTCGGTGGCCAGCTCAATACAGGGATAAGTATAGCCATTAATGCTATCGGCGTTAATAATGTGATCACCAATAGCGGCGGTATTACAACCGTAGGGAGGGGTGCTTACGGCATTTTCTCAAACGGTGCAAATGCGACTATTACCAATAGCGGCAGTATTTCAACCGCAGGGGATAACGGACGGCGTCCTTTTGCGGGTATTTTCACAGAAGGTGCAGATGCGGTTATCACCAATAGCGGCAGTATTTCAACCACAGCGGTGGGTATTCGCGGCATTGACTCAACCGGCGCAAATGCTGTTATCACTAATAGCGGCAGTATTTCAACCACAGGGGGGCGTTCTAGTGGTATTCAATCAAAGGGCACAAATGCGACTATCAACAATAGTGGCCTTATTTCAACAGTAAGGGATGGGTCTCGTGCTATTTTATCAACCGGCGCAAATGCTGTTATCACCAATAGCAGCAGTATTTCAACACAAGGGATTAATGCTTTAGGCATTTACTCAGTCGGCGTAGCTGCGACTATCATCAATAACGGCGATATTTCAACCACTGGGGGGAGTTCTGTTGGTATTTTATCATGGCAATCAGGTGCTGTTATCAACAATAGCGGTGGTATTTCAACCATATCGAATAATGCTTACGGCATTCGCTCACGCGGCACAGATGCCACTATCACCAATAACGGCGGCATTACAACTGTAGGGAAGGGTGCTCACGGCATTTTATCAAACGGCGCAGAGGCCACTATCACTAATAGCGGCGGCATTACAACTGTAGGGGATTATGCTAACGGCATTTACTCAAGCGGCGAAGATGCGACTATCACCAATAGCGGCCTTATTTCTGTCACCGGTGCAGGCTCTTTTGCTATTTTGGGTTACGCATACGGAAACGACATTACCCTTAACGTACTCCCCAGTTCGCAAATCATCGGCGCGATTGATTTAGGTAGTGCTGCTGACAATGATACAGCCAATGTATATGGCGGTAGTGCATCAGCTAATTTAACCTTTCTCAATACCGAAGTGATTAACCTGTTCGGTGCCGGTGTGGTGGTGGATAATACCGTGATGACGGTGGATGCAACGGCCGAGTCTTCTCGTTCTGTTATCTTGTCGGGTTTAACCTCGTCAGTGCATAACGTGGTCAGCCAGCGGATGGCGCAGGCAAAGGCATTAAAACCGGTTCAAGTGGCTTCTTTAGAACTAGCGCCGGGTATGTTGTTCCAGGAACGCGCACCAGTAGCCTGGGCACAAGTGTTTGGTGGCCAGTTTGACCGCAATGGCGACAGCAGCTCATTGGGTTATGAGACCGACCACGAAGGCTTCGCCGCAGGTTATGAGTGGGATAACAACAAAACCCGCGTGGGCTTAATGGGCGGTGTAGCGCAGTCTGATACAAAATCTGATATCAGCTCATTCCAAACCGATGTAAACAGTTACTTCGTCGGCGCTTATGGGCACTTTAACTTAGGCTCTGTGAACCTAACGGCTTCAGTACTAACCGGTTATGCCGATCACGACAATGAACGCCTGGTGGTGGATAACATCAATGGTTTAGAAGTAGCACGCTCTGATGTGAGCAGCACCTTCTTAAGCCCCTCGTTAACGCTTAGCTCAGCGTTTAGCGCCAGCGATACCGTTGAATTACGCCCATCAGCCACCATCAGCTATAGCGTTGCGTGGATGGATGATTACAAAGAAAAAGGCACTACTAGCTCAAACTTAAGCGTAGGCGATCGTACCTTAGAAACCCTTAGCGCTAGATTACAGTTAGCCGCAGCGTATCAACTGAATCAGGCCAGTGAACTGGAACTGCGCATCGGTGTTAACTCACGCGACAGCGATGATGACAACACACACGCCAGCATCTCAGGCAATGGCTTTAGCTACAGCAGTGTTGGTGATGACAGCGTAACAGGCGGCTTTGCAGGCGCTAATATCCGCCTGGCCGGCATGGATAACCTCAGCTTCGTGGCCGATGTTGAATACGGTGAAAGCAGTGATGAAGACAGCCTAACGGGCAGCTTGAGTTTGAACTACACGTTCTAGTCCACTCAGAGACAAACGTTAATATATAAAAGGATGCTCCTCAGGGACACATCCTTTTTTTTGTGCCGTCAATAACGGTCGGTAAAGGTGTTTTAAAACAAACCAAGCAGACAAGTTGAGTGTTTCTAATGTTGGCAGTGTGGGCAGTAAAAAGTAGACCGTTGCGCGATAACGACTTGTTTAATGGGTGTTTCGCAGCTGGTACAGGCTTGTTTGGATCGCCCGTAAACGTTTAGCGTTTGTTGAAAATAGCCGGGTTTCCCTTCGCTATTGACGAAGTCTTTCAGCGTCGTACCGCCTTGTTCAATCGCCTGCGCCAAAATAACTTTAATGGCCGATAGTAGATTTGTAAGACGTGCCTTAGAAATATTACTCGCCGCGCGTTTGGGGTGAATGCCAGAACGAAACAGCGCTTCGCTCGCATAAATATTGCCAACACCGACCACGACCTGCCCGTCCATAATGAAGCTTTTAATCGGTGTTTTTTTATTTTTTGCCTTGGCGTAAAAATCATCGATATCAAACGCGTCTGATAGCGGTTCAGGCCCCAGGTGTTGAATCAGTTTGTGCTGGTGAACGGGTAGCGATGACCATAGGAATGAACCAAAGCGGCGCGGGTCTTTATAACGCAGGCAGAGGCCGTTATTAAAAATAATATCAATATGCTCGTGCTTTTCAGGTTCAATCGAGGGGTCGATAACGCGCAAACTACCCGACATGCCGAGGTGAATAATCAGAGTGCCTATTTCGGTTTCGATAAGCAGGTATTTTGCCCGGCGTTTAACGTTGTTAATAATCTGGCCGGGTAGTTGTGTCGTAATCTCAGGGCTAACCGGCCAGCGTAATTTACCCTGTCGAACTATCACCTGCGTTACTTGCTGGCCTTCAATATGCGGTGCAATACCGCGTCGAGTGGTTTCTACTTCAGGTAGTTCAGGCATCGCTGTCGTCTATTGGCGTCAGGGTGGTCATTTTTTGGTATTTGTCGGCGCTGAGTGTATAGGCCAGTTTTTTATCGCTGGAAATTAACAGCACATCGTTTGCCTGTCGCACTAGGGTAAAGGTTAACGTTTGATCATTACTTAGCGTGAGGCTAATCTTCTCACCCAGTGCGTTTTCCCATTGCGTACTAACGCTAATAGCGCGAGCAAAACGCCATTCATCAAATAACATTTGCACGGCGTCAGCGGACAGTTTTTCAGCTGGTTTCAGGCTATTTTGCCAGCTATTATCTTTGTTTTGCTGCAGCTTAATGGTCGGTGTTTGCAAACTGCTAATTTGTGCGCCATCGGGCAATAAGCGCGTGTCGATAAAAGCAGTAACAGGAGCCGTGAGGTGGTGTAAGAAGGTATCGTCGAGTAAATACAGTTGCGTATCGTCGCTGACGTATCGGCGCGAATGAACGCTCTCGGTGCCGCCTATAGACAGCGCCTGTTCATTAAACTGGATACGCGCGCGCGGAGGCTTAAGGCCGAACTCCTTTAGTGATGCAGAGTCCAATGGATAGCGCACGGGGGGCGTAATTTGAGAAATTTTAATGAGCCGTTCTATTTTGCCGGCTAGCGCCAGTGCCGTAATGGGTTTTGTTATCAACCATTGATTTTTTTCGCGCCTTAACTGGATGGTTTCTGCCTGTTCACGTTCGATGCTTATCGAATTGATAGCGGCTAGATCAAGCGTCGTGACCCGAACCGTTAGAGCTTCTTCTTGTCCTGGTTTTAACCACGCGACCAGGCCTAAGGCGGTTACTAATAACACCAGTAACAGGTTAATGATTAAACGTTTTTTCATACGTTCAACGCTTTTTGCGCTTTAGCCATATGAGCAGTCCAGTGACGATAAATAACACGGGTAGTATAAATAAAAAGCCCATGCCGAATACGATAGACCAGGTTTGGTTAATATCTAAGGCGGTGTCGGTGGCCGTTTTTGCCGGGATATCGATCAGGCTATCGTCGTGGTTTAGCCATTGAATCAGGCTAATGCCTAGGTCCAGGTTGGCGCCGTTGCCGAGAAATGCGTTGGATAGAAAGTCCGCGTCGCCGATGACCGCGATGCGTTGTGGGTTCAGAGATTTATCGTCTATTGGATTGAGGTTTTGCTTATGACTCAAGGCATAACCAATATTGATCGGTCCTCGTTGTTCATCGCTATTTTCATTGAATTGAACTTGCCCTTCGATACCGCCGGTTTCGGTCCACGAGCGCTCCAGGGTAGATAATAAAGCCTCAGCCGCGTAAGGCGATTCCTTGTTAATGTTTAGCCCAGCGGCACCGGGAAATAAGCTCATGGCTTGCAGGTGTTGAGTAGCCAGGTGGTTAGGATATTGCGTTACCAGAGCGAACGTTGGGTCGTCGATGCCAAACATTTGTGTCGTGGCGTCAACCACGGTGCCGGGCAATAATGAAACGCCTAATAAGTCTGTGATGCCTTTAATCTGCTCGGTCTGGTTGGGTTCTGTCAACAATAGCAGGGGTCGTCCTTCGGCGAGGTAGTCGTTCAGTAGTTTTATCTCACCGTCCAGGAACGCCGCTTTGGGATCGGCTATGACCAATAAAGAGGTGTTTTTGGGGATCGCTGGCGTGTTAATGAGGTTGATGCTCTGGCTGTTAATGCCCTTGTTTTTTAGTTCTTTGCTAAACAGCCCAAGGTCGAAATTCGCCTGGCCATCGGGTTTGCGCTCACCGTGGCCGCTTAGAAAAACCACCCAACGTTGTTCGCTATTGGCTAAGCGTTGTAACGCGTTGGTAAAGGACTGCTCGTCCAATCGTTGTAAGGACTCGCGCCTGTCGTTATAGCGAATAACCAGTTCGCCGTCGTTGGTAATGCCTTCTTCTCGCGCCTGATCTGGCCGCATATCGGGGTTAACAATCTGTAACGAGATATTGTCTTTATGGCGACTATATTTGGCAATGAGCTCAGAAATCTGTCGACGAAGAATTTCGTTTTCAGAGGCGTAAGCGACGACCTCAACGGGCAGCTGTAGTTGTTTTAGCAGTTGTACGCTGGGGCCGGATAGTGAGTTTCGGCTATTAGCCGTCCAGTCCGACTGGAAGGTATATTGTGTACTCAGCCAGCCGAGCAGCCCAATGATGGCCAGAAACAACAGCGTAAAGACGATGTTTTGTAGCCGAATAAATTGATGTATTTTGCGTGAAATTTTCATTTTTGTAATCGGTCGTTATCAAGCCGACGAATGCTGAGGATTAAAAACGCGGCGATAAACAAAACAAAATATAACAGGTCGGCGGTGTTTATCAGCCCGCGTAATAGATTTTCAAAGTGCCGCATAATCGAAATGTATTCAAGCAAGCTGCTGCTATTTCCGCTGTTGCTGCCCGCCCAGTCAATAATCCATAACAGCAGTAACGCTCCGAAGCTGGAAACGGCTGCTACGGTCGGTTGCGAAGAGATGGCCGACATATACAAGCCGAGTGCATTGAATGACGCCATCAACAAAGCCATGGCTAATAAACAGGCTGAAAATTTGCCTAGGTCCAATGTGCCAACCGTCAATAAAGACAGCGGCATCAAAGAAATACAGGCGAGAATAATGAGTAAGAAGGCGAAGATCGCGAGGAACTTGCCCAATACAATTTCTGTAATGCTGATCGGCGCAGAAAATAACAGGCTGATGGTTTTATTTCGTCGTTCATCGCTGATAACGCGCATGGTCAATAAGGGGGTGATCAACAATAGAATGACGGCGGCGTTGCCAAACAAAGGCGCAACGACTAAATCGGTGACGCCGGGGGCACCTTCTATGCCGATGAGTTTGGCCTGTATCGTCAAATAGTAATCAATTTGCGTTAAAAACATATACGCGAGAATCAGCTGGGTCACGCCGAGCATGGTCCAGGCGAGTGGTGAAAGAAACAGGCTGCGCAACTCGCGCCCGGCAATAACAAGGCTATTCATCGGCGTTCGACTCGTTGGTAAGGGATAAAAAGATGTGTTCCATATCGTGTTTCTCCGGTACTAATTCAAGCAAGCCCCAGCCGCTATTAACCGTCAGTTCAGCGACAGCCTCGGCAAGGTTTACGTGTTGATCGTGGTGAATACGGTATTGATGGCCTTCAAGTTCTTCTAAGCGCTCAATGGCATCGACGTGCTGAATGCCTTTTAGGCTATTTAAATCGGGCTGCTCTCGAAAGCGTACTGTTAAACTTGAAGAGGTCATGCGGCGCGATAAACCCTCTATACCTTCATTGAGCACCAGTTTTCCGTGATGAATAATTTGCACCCGGCTGCAAGACTGCTGCACTTCGGGGAGAATATGGGTCGACAATATCACGCTGTGTTGCTGACCTAGTTCGCGGATTAATTGGCGAATTTCGAGTATCTGAATGGGGTCAAGACCAACCGTCGGTTCATCTAAAATAATCACCGAAGGGTTGTGCAAAATGGCTTGCGCAATGCCAACGCGCTGCTGGTAGCCCTTAGATAAATTGGTAATTAAGCGGCCGCCCATATCGCTCAGGCCACATTTCGATTTACCACTTTCCACCGCCGGTTTAACGGCGGCTTTTCTCAGCCCGTGCAGCTTGGCGCAATAAATTAAAAATTCATCGACCGTAAGATCGGGGTACAACGGTGGAACCTCAGGTAAAAACCCCAGCTCGGCTTTGGCGAGCTTGGGTTGTTCGATAATGTCGTAACCGTGAATTTTAATTTCACCGGCGGTGGGCGTTAAGTTGCCACAAATCATTCGCATTGTGGTGGATTTGCCCGCGCCATTGGGGCCTAAAAACCCCAATACTTCACCCTTGTCGAGGGAAAAACTGACGTCATCAACGGCGCAGTGATCACCAAACTGACGACTTAAATTATTGACTTCGATTAGTGTGCTCATGGGTTTGAGTATACGTGATGACCTTCCCTTGATGCGAGTACAACGCATTAAATTAATTGTATGAAAATTCTTCAGGCGTGTAAAAATATGATCAATTAAATAGTGAGAATAAACCCATGCTTTTAGGCGTAGATACCGGCGGTACCTTTACCGATTTTGTTTACATCAGTGATGCCGGCCTGCAGATACATAAAGTACTTTCCACGCCCGAAGCACCGGAGCAGGCCATCTTGCAAGGTATAGACGAGCTGGGGGTTGGCCACGATAAATTATTGATAGTTCACGGCTCTACCGTCGCCACCAACGCGGTGCTGGAGAAAAAAGGCGTGCGTTGCTGTTTTGTCACCAATCACGGTTTAGCCGATATGCTAACGATAGGGCGGCAGGCCAGAAAGGAGCTGTATAACCTAAATCCAGCACCGGAAAGCCCGCCCGTGCCCGCTGATTTGTGTTTAGAAACGGCTGGGCGGGTATCGGCGCAAGGCGAGCTACTAGAACCACTGAGTGATGAGCAAATAACATCGCTAGTTGCACAAATAAAAACCTTAGCGCCGCAATCGGTGGCGATTAATTTGTTATTTTCATTTTTAAATGACGAAGCCGAAAAACGACTCGAATTGGCGATGCCAGAGGGTATTTTTGTCTCGCGTTCGTCTAAGGTGTTACCTGAATATAAAGAGTACGAAAGGGGTATGGCCACCTGGCTCAACGCCTACGTCGGCCCTCTGGTGAAAGGCTATTTAGCGAGTTTGGCTCAGTCTGTTAAGGCGCAATCCATTTCGGTGATGCAAAGTTCTGGCGGTACCATCGCCGCGGAACAGGCAGGCGAGCAGGCGGTTCGTATGTTGTTATCCGGCCCAGCCGGTGGCTTGATGGCCGCTTTGCATATCGGCAAGTTAGCTGGCTATGAACGCCTGTTAACGCTGGATATGGGCGGAACATCAACGGATGTGGCCTTGCTGGACGCTGCCATCGCACTCACCAACGAAGGTAAAATAGCCGGATACCCCGTTGCCGTACCGATGGTCGATATGCACACCATTGGCGCGGGTGGTGGCTCTATTGCCAGCGTGGATTCGGGTGGTATGCTCTGCGTAGGGCCTGAATCGGCCGGTGCTTTCCCCGGGCCTGCCTGTTACGGCAAAGGTGGCCAGAAAGTTACCGTAACAGATGCTAATTTGTATTTAGCGCGGCTGAGCTCAAAGCATTTTTTGGGTGGTGATATGGCGCTGGATACATCGGCGAGCAATAAGGCCATCGACGAATTAGCTGAACGGCTTGGCTGCGACTCTCGTCAGGCGGCCGAAGGCGTCATTAAGCTGGCTAATGAACATATGGCGCGCGCCTTACGCGTTATTTCCATTCAACGGGGCATAGACCCTCGACCTTATACCCTAATGACCTTTGGTGGCGCTGGCGGCTTGCACGTGTGTGCGTTGGCGGATGCCTTAGAGATGCGAACGGCTATTGTACCGGTCAATTCGGGCGTGCTATCGGCCTTCGGCATGTTGGCGGCGCCAAGGTCGCGTGAGTTATCGCGTAGTTTATTGGGCGAATTATCAAAAATGCCAATCAGCGAAATCGAACACGGCTTCGCTACGATGTTAGAGGAAGGTCAGGCGCAGTTGTTGGCAGAAGGGGTAGCGATAGAAAAAATACAAACAAAATACTGGCTTGATTTAAGATACCTCGGCCAGTCTTATACCTTACCCGTCAGCTGGGAAAATAAGCGCTCAGCGATCCAGGCTTTTCATAAACTGCACAAGAGTCGTTATGGCCATGATTTAGATTTGGCCGTAGAACTGGTCAATCTCCGCCTGTCTTTATCGGCTGATATGCCAAAACCCGCCTTAATTAAACTATCCGCGCGGTCATTAGATAAGGCCTTAAAACTTAGTTCGGACGGTGATTTGGCTATTTATCAACGGCAGGATTTATTGCCAGATGACGTGATCGAGGGTGAAGCCTTGATCGTTGAACAAGTGGCCACTACTTACCTGGCGCCGGGTTGGTCTTGCGTGCTTGATATGTACGGTAATTTAGTTTTAACTAAAAATACGAAATAATAAAACCCGTCATAAGAGCTGATACTATAAACGTCTGATTATTATTTAGGAGAGAACTAAAATGTCTGCACAAACACACGAAGCAACCGTTAGGCAGTTTTGTTCTGCCTGGGACAATCTGGATTTAGAGGGTATTTTAGGCTTAATGAGCGAGAATGCTGTCTACCACAACATGCCTTTAGATCCGCTTATTGGACAACAGCAGATTAAAGATTTTATTGGCGGTTTTTTCACGCTAACAAAGGCTTGCCGTTTTGAAATGTTAAATGTGACCGCCAATGATCAGCGAGTGGTCACAGAACGACTCGATTCGTTTGATCTGCTGGATGGTTCGAGCATGAAGGAACTGCCGGTTCTCGGTATTTTTGAGTTTGACGCCGATGGAAAAATTAGCGCCTGGCGTGAGTATTGGGATTTGCAACACTGGATAGATAGGGGCGGTCCGGCGTTATAATTTCGTCAGCATATAAAGCCAATATGGCTTTAAGCTTTTACAAGGTAGGGAGAGTTAGGTGAACGAAAAAACGGATTGTTGTGGCGAGCCTGATGCCGCCGCGAATCAAGTGCAATTAAAAGACCCCGTGTGCGGCATGTCTGTTACTAAGGACGCGTTGCATCACACGAGCTATAAGCAGCAATGGTACGGTTTCTGTTGTGAAGGCTGTTTAAACAAATTCAGCAAAGACCCTGAGGCCTATTTATCAGGCTCACCGCGGCCCGAACCCGTTGCCATCGCCGGGGCTACTTATATCTGCCCCATGTGCCCAGGAGTGGAAAGTGCTGGGCCAGATATTTGCCCCAAATGTGGTATGGCATTGGAGCCAGAAAGCTTCGTGCCACCGGCTACGCGTACCGAATATATCTGTCCGATGCACCTTGATGTGGTTGAAGATGAACCGGGACTCTGTCCGAAATGCGGCATGAGCCTGGAGCCTCGCACGCTCGTGTTAGAGGAAGAGAACCCCGAACTAGACGATATGAGGCGACGCTTTAAAGTCAGCCTGTTGTTCACCCTGCCGCTTTTTCTAATCGCGATGTCAGAAATGCTAGTGGGCGATTTTTTTCTTAAATTCGCTTCAGCGAAAACCATGTTGTGGATACAGTTAGTATTAGCAGCGCCCGTGGTTCTGTGGGCGGGCTGGCCTTTCTTCGAACGTGCTGTGCAGTCGATTAAAACGTGGAACTTGAACATGTTTACCCTGATAGGGCTCGGTGTATCGGTCGCCTGGTTATATAGTTTAGTGGCAGTGCTTGCGCCCAGTATATTTCCACCATCGATGCTGACTCCACATGGCGTTATTCCGGTTTATTTTGAAGCGGCGGCGGTTATTATTACCTTGGTGTTATTAGGGCAGGTACTCGAATTAAGCGCTCGCGGCCAAACCAATAAGGCGATTCATTTATTGCTGGGTTTGTCGCCAACAACGGCGCGACGAGTTAATGAACAAGGCGAGGAGGAAGACGTTCCTCTGCAAGATATTCGTGTTGGCGACGTGTTACGGGTTCGACCCGGAGAAAAAATCCCGGTAGATGGCAAATTATTGGAGGGGAATAGTTCGATCGACGAATCGATGGTGACCGGTGAGCCGATACCGGTTGAAAAACTCGTCGATGATCCAGTGGTGGGTGGCACGCTAAATGGCACTGGAAGCTTTCTATTTGCCGCAGAACGGGTTGGTGGTGAAACGCTGTTGTCACAAATTATTCAAATGGTCAGCGAGGCGCAACGCAGTCGTGCGCCTATTCAAAAAGTAGTGGACCTCGTGGCGTCCTGGTTTGTACCTATCGTGGTGGGTATTTCGGTCATCACCTTTCTGGCCTGGTATTTTTTATCCGCCGAGCAAGCATTGGCGATGGCCGTCGTCAACGCCGTCGCGGTGCTTATCATCGCCTGCCCTTGCGCCTTGGGCTTGGCAACGCCGATGTCGATCATGGTCGGTATGGGGCGTGGCGCAACGATGGGGGTATTAATCAAAAACGCCGAAGTGCTGGAATTAATGGAAAAGGTGGACACCCTAGTGGTCGATAAAACCGGCACCCTAACCGCGGGTAAACCTAGTCTAGTGAATATTAAAGTAACGGACGGCTTTGACGATAAAGTGATATTAAAACTCGCCGCTAGTTTGGAAAAAGCCAGCGAGCACCCCTTAGCCGAGGCCGTTGTTAGGGCGCTGGCTGACCAAGAACTTTTTGACGTGAGCGACTTCCAATCGACGCCCGGCAAAGGTGTGGCTGGAACGGTTGATGGCCATGCCGTGTTATTGGGGAATTTGACCTTTCTTAAAGAAAATCAGGTCGACACACGGCCATTAGAGGTGTTTTTAGCTGATGATTCGATGGCTGCCACGCCACTTCTTATGGCGCTTAACCAGCATGCAGCGGGCGTGTTGTTTTTAAAAGATGAAATTAAAGCATCTACCCCTGAAGCGGTTCGTCAATTACACGAGAACGGCATTAAGATTGTGATGCTAACGGGTGATCAACACGGCGCGGCGCAGCACGTAGCGAAACAGTTAGGCATTGATGAATTTAGAGCCGGCGTATTGCCAGCGCAAAAAGCAGAGATGGTCAAAGAGCTGCAAGCGGCGGGCAGAATAGTGGCGATGGCCGGGGATGGTGTTAATGACGCACCAGCTTTGGCGCAGGCTAATGTCGGGATCGCGATGGGTAATGGCTCAGACGTGGCGATAGAAAGTACCGGCGTTGTTTTGGTCAAAGGTGATTTGCGGGGTATCGTGCGGGCGCAGAAACTGAGTAGGGCGACGATGAGGAATATTAAACAAAACCTCGTATTCGCCTTTCTCTATAACAGTCTGGGTGTTCCTGTCGCGGCGGGTGTTTTGTACCCATTTTTCGGCCTACTCTTGTCGCCGATGATTGCGGCGGCGGCGATGAGTTTGAGCTCGGTATCGGTGATAGCTAACGCGCTCAGGTTGAAAAGGGTCAGGCTTTAATTTATTTGTTTAGCAGCGCATCTAGCGGAGCCGGTTTAGCAATGTGATATCCCTGCGCATAATCCACGCCGAGCTGTTTTAATAGCTGGAGTATGTCCTCGTTTTCAACAAATTCAGCGATGGTCTTCATGCCCATTACGTGAGCAATATCGTTTATTGAACGCGTCATCGCCAGGTCAATCAAGTCATCGGTGATATCCCTAATGAATGAGCCATCTATTTTAAGGTGGTTAACGGGCAGGTGCTTGAGGTATGAAAACGAAGACATGCCGGTACCAAAATCATCGAGCGAAAAGGAACAACCCAGTTTTTGCATATGGCCCATAAATTTTATCGCAGAATCCAGGTTATGAATGGCTGATGTTTCGGTTACTTCAAAACAAATTTTCTTGCACTCGATAGCGTATGTTGAAAAACAATCGCGAACAAAGTCCGATAAAGTCTGATCTGATAACGATAAGGCCGATAAATTAATGCTACACAAGTGCGTTTTATTTAATACGGCCGGGTTTTCAGACAGCCACTTAAAGGTGTTTTCAACGACCCAGCGATCGATCTTATTGATCATATTATAACGCTCGGCAACCGGTAAAAAAGCACCGGGCGCGATCAGCTCGCCGTCTTTGTTTTGCATTCTGAGTAACACCTCAAAATGTAAATGATCTTGCATATCAGGGTTGATAGCCATAATGCTTTGCTGAAAAAGAACCAGGCGGTTTTCATTTAAGGCGGTCTTTATCCTTCCGACCCAGTGCATTTCGGCTTGTTGATTATCCGCAGGAGTGAGTGGGTGCGAAATATCAACGTCAACAATTTGATTCCTACCGCTATTTTTAGCTTTTTTGCAGGCCGCTTTTGCGACGATAATGGGGTCATTGTTTTCGTCCAAAGGGTCGCCAGAAAAATACGAAATACCCAGGCTAGCACCTATATCAAAGGCTGCGTCGCCCCATAAATAACGAAAATCCTGAATGGTTTTTAATAGGTCGTTAGCAATTTTCAGGGTAACTTTTTTAGGACAATTTTCTAGTAGAACGGCAAATTTATCGCTGCCAATTCGAGCGAGTGTGTCCCGGCCTCGAACTTTGGGCTGTAGCAAAGCTGATATTTGTTTCAGCAAATGGTCGCCTGCCTGGTAACCGCAGCTATCATTGATGGCTGTGAACTGGTCAAGGTCGATATAAATTAAACTGTGCATTGCATTAGAGCCAAACGACGCAGCTAGCAAATTTTTAAGTCGTTTGTTAAATTCGTCATGGTTGACTAATCCCGTCAAGCTGTCGTGTGTTGACTGATGTTCTAGTTGCAGTGTTAGCTTGTGGGTATCACTGATATCACGGAAGGTGATAACCACACCCAGCGGCGTATCGTGATCGTCTAAAATGGTAGCCCAGTTCCAGTCGATAAATATTTCGTTGCCATCGTGTCTCTTCAGTACGGCCTGACTGAGGACCTTAGCGTCATGCTTAACGATATTGTGGGTAGCGATTTGTTGCGATAAGGATATGGCTCGCCGAGAGTCCTCTTCAAGCAGTTGAAAAATACTTTCAAGGGGTTTGTTGATGGCCTGTAGATTGGTGACGCCCAATAAAGTTTCAGCAGATGGATTTATATAGCTGACTTGACCGCGTGGATCGGTAGAAATAACCCCTTCACTGAGTGACGCTAGAATAGCGCGGTTGCGTTCTCTTTCTAGCAAGAGCTCGGAACTACTATGATAATTTGGCTGTTCGGATTCTGACATTTTTTGTTGTAAAGCTACAGTTTTATAATGGCCTTAATCGTGTCAGTGTAAGGCTTAATAATATCAGTGGCATGATGCATGGGCTAGAGTTCTGACGTTAAGATTTTGGCTCTCAATAATTCCCGTTCTCTAGAATGGGTCTGAAGGTAATTGTAATAGTGTTTAGTTTTAACTTCACCTAAAGTTTATGTGTATGAGGTCGATAAAATTATTGGTCCTAATGCAAAAAGGATGGGTTATCTTTTCCTGTGTATTTTTCTCCATGTACTATAGTTGTCGTATGTCGTTGTTGAATTTATCTAGAAATAAAGGGAATAATTATATATGAGTAAGCTTTCACTTAAACTTCAAATTCTATTAATGACAATAGTTTCATTAATCGCCCTGTCTGGTACAGCTAATTATATTTCATCATCAGAAACTACCGAAGCATTGGTTGACGTTTCTTACGACAGGTTAACATCGGCCAGGGATATCAAAAAGAGCCAGCTAGAATCCTTTTTTAGCGCAAGGGTCGATGATATATCGGTGTTATCTAAAAGCAATAATATTACAGAGTTAGTCGTCGACCTTTTAACGGCATATGACGAGTTAGGCGTGCGCGAAGACGCTTTGTATCCCGTAAGCGATGAAAGGGTAAAGCAGCTAACGCAACCTCACGAAGCGTTCTTTCAGAGCTATATGAATGTATATGGCTACTACGATGTTTTTGTTATTAGTAAAAAAAATGGTCACGTTATGTATACGGCGGCAAAGGAATCAGATTACGGCGCTAATCTAAAGCATGGGCCACTAAAAGACAGTGGTCTTGCCGAAGTATGGCGTAAAACGGTTGATAATAACCGTACAACATTTGTTGATATGCGTCCCTACGCGCCGAGTAATAATGCCCCCGCCATATTTGTCGGCACGCCGCTTATGTTTAGCGGGCAAATTTACGCCGTTTTGGTGTTTCAGATCTCAGATGAAAAAATCAATGCCGTTATGAAGTACCGTGAAGGTTACGGCGACTCGCAGGAAGATTATCTGGTGGGCCCCGATAAATTGATGCGTAGCGATAGCTTTCTTAATCAAACGAATCATACATTAAAAGCGTCATTTGCTAACCCGACGCTGGGCTCGGTGGACACGAAAGCAACGCAAAGTGCTTTTGCTGGGAAAACTAGCACGGAGATTGTGATCGATTATAACAACAACCCGGTGTTGTCGGCCTATTCTACGGTCAAGCTAGGCGAGGATGTTGAATGGGCGATAATGTCAGAAATTGATGAAGCCGAGGTGATGATTGTTCCCAATGAAATAAGCCAGCACCTGTTAATCGTATCGGTTGTCTTGCTGGGTATTTTTATTGCTCTGTCTCTTATGCTTGTTAATGTCGGGGTCATTAAGCCACTGAATAAATTTAAAGAAAAACTACTTCAAATTGGTGAAAATAAGGACATTACGCAATCACTGGATAATAATGCGCCACAAGAATTGAGTGAGATGGCCGATGGTGTCAACGATTTACTAAACGCACTTCAAGGGCTCATTGATGCGGCCAAACAGTCTTCAACTGAAAACGCGTCGATTGCCCACGAACTATCAACGAGTTCTTTGGGAGTGGGTAGTAATGTTGAGAAGTCGGTGGTCATTATTAATGAAACCAGTGCTCAGGCCATATCCATTAATGAGGAGATCGTACTCTCTATAAAGAATGCACAGGTTAGTAAGGATGAAATGCTGGTAGCCAATAATACGTTGTTGGCTGCGAGGGATGAAATTGTGCGCCTAACGAAAAATGTGCAGACGACAACCGATAGGGAAATTGCACTAGCAAAGGATGTAGCAAATTTGTACGAAGAGACATCAGAGGTGAAAAATGTCCTTGAGGTAATTTCGAATATCGCTGATCAAACTAATTTGTTAGCGCTGAACGCCGCGATTGAAGCTGCACGAGCAGGTGAGCATGGACGCGGATTTGCCGTGGTGGCAGATGAAGTACGAAGTTTAGCGGGGCATACCCAATCAAGTCTGGGTAAAATCGATGAGACGATTAGTAACGTCATTAAGTCGATTGAAAATGTCAGCAAGGATATGAACAAAAGCTCCGAAGAAATACAAGAATTATCGACCATTGCAAATAGTGTGGACGGAAGAATTAATGAGACGGTTACTATGGTCATTAAAGCGACGGAGGTTAGCGATAAAACGGTTGATGATTTCGAAAGCACCGGTGAAAAAATTTCAGCCATCGTTGAAAAAATTGCAGAGATAAATTCACTTTCTGCCACTAATGCACGTAGCGTTGAAGAAATTGCCTCGGCTGCGGAGCATCTAAATACCATGACAGAAAACCTGAATTCGCAACTTGAAACTTTTAGAACCTAAGACGCTGATATTAATTGGCGCTTCGACCGGTGGGCCTGGACAAATACAAAAAATTGTTCAGGCCTTACCGGAGGACTTCGCGGCCACCATTGTTATTGCACAACATATCGGCGACGAGTATATCCCCAGTTTCGTGAACCAATTACAGCGTCGAAGCGCGTTAAAGGTGCTGGCTGTTGAGGATAAGTTAACGGTTTTATCCGCTCATATTTATGTTTGCTCACATATGACGCAGTTAATCGTTAATACAAACCAGCTCGAGTTTAGTCAGGCAAAACAGGAAAACGCCCGCTATAACCCGGATATAGACCACTTGTTTGTATCCGCCGCTCAGTTAACCGCGGCCTATACGGTGGCAGGTATTATATTGACCGGCGTAGGCGACGACGGCGCCAGAGGCTGCAAAGCCTTATCCGACAGTGGCGGTCTATGCATAGCCGAAAGCGAAGCTTCGGCGGTCGTATATGGCATGCCTTTACAGGCAAAACTACAAAGCAACAATATCTCAGTCAATAGTCTTGAAGAAATAATACAAAACATAAAGTCGTTCGGAGGCTAGATATGCTCGGCCTGTTCAGAAAAAAAAAGCCCTCGGGGGTTGTTCAAACGCCAGCCGATACTCGTCAAGATTTCCATAATATTCAATTTTTAGCTGAATACGTTAAAAATGAGACAGGGATTAACTTTGAGAAGCAGGCGAGTATTTTTAAAAGTAAGTTAATTAGTTTTTGTAAGCAAAGAGGCGTACCGAGTTTCGATGAGTGCTTAGCGAAGGCGAAACGTAAAAATGAGTTTAAGCAGGAGTTGTTTAATTATTTAACGACGAATGAAACGTATTTTTATCGTGAGTTTGGCCAAATAGAAAAATTGGTCGCTCAAGTGGCCGCCAGTAAGAACCCCGTCGATATATTGTGCCTGCCCTGTTCGACGGGGGAAGAGCCCTACACGATTGTGATCGCCCTGCTCGAAGCGGGTGTTGACGCAAAGAAATTCAATTTAATAGGCGTTGATATCGATACCGCTGCGGTGAAGCGCGCTATTGGCGGCGTTTATAACGTGCGGGACGTGAGTAAAATGCCCACCACCCTGGCGGCTAAATATTTTGTACACAAAGAGGGTAAATATCACCTCGATGAACGGATTAAATCTTCCGTAACGTTCAAAACATTTAATTTGTTTGATCCTATGGTGAGAAGTATCGGCGAGTTTGATTTTGTTTTATCTAGAAATATGCTGATTTATTTTGATAAGGAAACAAAGTTGAAAGCCTCTGACATATTAACTGGTTTACTTAAGGACAAAAAACATCCCATTTATTATGGCCACGCTGATTTGTATTAGCCTGCTTTATTCGTGCTCTAGTCTTCTGCGTTTATTTTCATAAAGTTGACGGTAACAACAGCCGAGTTAACCCAATTCCTTCTTGATGTGGCCATTTCAGCGAGGATATAAATGCTTGTGAGTGATTGAATATTACGTTTACTATGTTTTTATGGCAGCGATAAATAAAGAAAAGTTATTAAAATTAGTTCCTGAGCTTTTATCTTCGGAAATGGATGAGGTGGCGAACGCCTTATCTACGCATATTGAAGGTGACCAGGATTGCTTTGATACCGCCCGCCTGTCAGACCTCGGCAAGGCGCTTGCGTGCAGCCCTTTTGTTCAGGCGCAGGCAAGTTGCTTCCCCGGTGTAATAGTGCAAGGGCTGAGAAATGGTATTTCCTCAGACTCCATGGCAATTGACGATCAGTTGCAGTCCTTCACGCACGATACATTATTGCTGACCGAAGAGGCAGACGTGATGCGCGCTTTACGCACCTTCCGTAACCAACATATGTTGCAGATCGCCTGGCGAGATCTGGCTGGGGCTGAGGTGAGCGATATTTTGCAACAACTGTCGGCCTTAGCCGATGGCTTAATACAGTGTGCCGTTGCCTGGTCGCATCAGGCTGCTTGTAAGCGCTGGGGTGTTCCGCGGGATGATCAGGGTCGGGAACAAAAACTGATGGTCATTGCGATGGGTAAATTGGGTGCAAGAGAACTTAATTTTTCGTCTGATATTGATTTGATATTTTGTTATCCATCGGCGGGCGAAACGGACGGTGCGCGCTCACTGAGTAATGAAGAGTTTTTTACCCGTAGCTGTCGCACGGTCGTTCAACTGTTAGATAAGAAAACGGCGGATGGTTTTGTTTTTCGCGTAGACACCCGTTTAAGGCCCTTTGGTAACAGCGGCGCGCTGGTGCTAAACGGTGATGGTATGGAACACTACTACCAAAGCCACGCCCGCGAATGGGAACGTTACGCGATGGTGAAGGCGCGCCTAATTAGCGGTGAGGAAGAGGACAAAGCGAGTATGCAGTCGATGCTGAGTGCCTTTGTCTACCGACGGTATTTAGACTATGGGATCTTTGACTCCATCCGCGTGATGAAGCGGCAAATCGAAGCGCAATTACAGCAAAAAGGCATGCAAAGTAACGTCAAGTTAGGCCCTGGTGGCATTCGAGAAATTGAATTTATTGGTCAGGCCTTTCAACTGATTCGTGGCGGGCGAGATAAATCCCTTCAGGCGCGCGGTATTCTGCCAATTTTAAGCCTGCTGGCCGAAAAAGGGCACATTCCTACTCAGGCGGCAGAGGAATTGGCGGAAGATTATCGTTATCTACGCCGTTTAGAAAACCGCATTCAGGAAATGGAAGACAGGCAAACGCACGAATTACCCAAAGACGAAATAAACCAGATGCGCCTGGTGCTGGCGATGCGTGCCGAAAGCTGGGACGCATTACTAGAGCAAACGCAGCGGGTAATGACGCGCGTGCACGGTTATTTTGCCTCGTTGATCGATTTTTCGACCACAGACCCAGAGGCGAATGAATCGAACTGGCTGGATATGGATGAGGCGAGCCTAAGCCACTACCTACAATCCAAAAACGCCAGCGTAAGCGAAGGCGCGAGGCGAGATATCGTAGAGTTTTTCCATAGCTACCCGGTCAGGCAGCTGCAAGAAAAAGGGCGCGAGTACCTTAAACGCTTGATGCCCATGCTCATTGATGCGTTATTGCTGACAGAGCCCCACGAGCAGACGCTGTCAAATTTTTTAACCATGCTGGAGAAAATTTGTAACCGCACGGCGTATTTAGTGTTATTGGTCGAAAATAAATTGGTTTTCGAGCAGTTAATTCGGTTAGCAAAACTCAGTCCCTGGATCATCACGCAGGTAACGCGATCGCCTATTTTGCTAGACGAGCTGATCGATCCGGCCAGTTTATACGGAGGAGTATCAAAAACGGCGTTGGCGGCGGAGCTGGATATAGCTATAGCAGAAGTAGACGAAAACGACGTCGAAGGGCAAATGGAAGCGCTACGACTATTTAAACAGGTCAATGTGTTGCGCGTAGCGGCGGCCGATTTAACCGGCGTGATGGCGCTAATGGTGGTGAGCGATAAATTAACCGAAATAGCAGAAGTCATCGTCGAAAAAACCCTGGTATTGAGTTGGCAGTCGGTTTGTGCGGCGTATGGAAAGCCTGCTGGGGCAGACCCGAAAATCGTTAGCGGCTTCGGAGTGGTCGGCTTCGGCAAGATGGGCGGCTTAGAATTAGGCTTTAGCTCAGACCTCGATCTGGTCTTTATCCACCAGGACGCGCCAACAGATGCAATGACCGTGGGTGATAAACCCGTTTCGTTGGGCGAGTTTTACACCCGTCTGGGAAGAAAAATGATCACCTTGCTAACGACGAGGACCTTCTCGGGCCCGTTATACGAAATCGACTTACGACTACGGCCGAATGGAAAGTCCGGCCTGCTGGTGACCAGTGAGTCGGCGTTTGCAAGCTATCAAAAAACACAGGCCTGGACGTGGGAACATCAGGCATTAATCCGCGCGCGGTTTATAGCGGGCTGCGGCCAAATAGACGACGCATTTAATCGCATACGCGCTGAGGTACTGTGCAAAGAACGTAAGATCGACACGCTAAAAAAAGACATTATGGATATGCGCGAAAAGATGCGCCTGGCCTTATTAAAGTCGCAAGCGGGTTGTTTCGACTTAAAACATGGTCATGGAGGTATTGTCGATATTGAGTTTATTGTACAATTCGGCGTACTGGCCAAAGCGTGCCGGTATGAAGCACTATTGACGTACACAGATAACATTCGTCTATTGCTCGAACTGAACAACATTGGTTTTTTATCTGATTCGCAGCAACAACAGTTAAGTGAAGCCTATAAAACGTATCGAGAAGCCTCTCATCACGCCGCCCTGGCCGAGAAGCCAACGATGATCGACGCCAGTTTGGTCGATCTTCATGTCAAACGCGTGGGTTCGATATGGAATGGAATTTTTTTAAATAACTAAGGTAAAAGCCAAACTGCTTTTACATCAACAAATGGGGAGTTAATTATGGGAATGGATGACAGAGATGGCGTCATCTGGATGGACGGCGAATGGGTCGATTGGCGCGAAGCTAAAGTCCATGTGCTAACGCATACCTTGCATTACGGTATGGGTGTGTTTGAAGGAACGCGCGCTTATAAAACGGACGCTGGCACGTCTATTTTTAGGTTGCAAGACCACACCGACCGCTTATTTAGGTCGGCGCATATCTTGAATATGAAAATACCTTTTGATAAGGAAACGCTGAATCAGGCTCAACGCGAAGCGGTGTCTAGAAATAAATTGCAATCGGCTTATCTACGGCCGATGTGTTTTTACGGCTCAGAAGGCATGGGCATCCGCGCCGATGCGCTAAAGGTTCACGTTATGGTGGCGGCCTGGGAATGGGGTAAATACCTCGGTGAAGACGGTATCGAAAAAGGCATCAGAATTCGCACCTCTTCATACGTACGTAATCACGTCAATAGCGTTATGTGTAAAGCCAAAGCCAACGGCAACTACATGAACTCAATGTTAGCGCTGCAAGAAGCTATTTCCTGCGGTTATGACGAAGCCATGCTGTTAGATCACGAAGGTTTTGTAGCCGAAGGCAGTGGCGAAAATATCTTTATCGTTCGCCACGGTAAGTTGTACACGCCTGACTTAACGTCTGCGCTTGAAGGCATTACTCGCGACACCATTTTCGAACTGGCGAAAGAGTGTGATCTGGAAATCGTCGAAAAAAGAATCACCCGCGATGAAGTCTACGTCGCAGACGAAGCGTTCTTTACCGGCACGGCAGCAGAGGTAACGCCTATTCGTGAAGTGGATGGCCGTACGATCGGTTGTGGTGGCAGAGGCCCCATTACCGAACGCCTACAAACGCTGTATTTTGACGCGGTTCATGGTCGCTCGCCAGAGCGTAGCGATTGGTTAACCCAGGTCTAAAAAATAGCTTGAACAGCCGTTACCGCATACTTATCGTTGGCCCCTCGTGGGTCGGCGATATGGTTATGGCGCAAAGCCTGTTTATGGCCTTAAAGCAGCGACACGCGCACTGCACGATAGACGTGCTCGCGCCAGAATGGTCATTGGCTTTAATAGACCGCATGCCCGAAGTGCGTAAAGCAATCGTTATGCCGTTAGGCCACGGGCAATTCGATTTTAAGGGCCGTAAAGCCCTCGGTAAAAAACTGCGCAGCGAACAATACGATCAGGCCATCGTGTTACCCAATTCCTGGAAGTCTGCGCTTATTCCCTATTTTGCCAATATCCCCAAACGCACCGGCTATTTCGGCGAGGCGCGCTGGGGGCTGTTAAACGACGTTAGAAAACTGGATAAGCAGCGTTTAAGCAAAACCGTTCAACGTTTTGTCGCCCTGGCTAACGAGCCAGATGATCAACTGCCGGGTATTCCACAACCACGCCTGCTGATAGACCCAGCGAGCGTTGCTGAGGCTAAAAACACATTCGGTATCGCTGAGTTAGCAGATAAAGTACTCGGCCTGTGTCCCGGCGCAGAATACGGTCCGGCCAAACGCTGGCCAGAACAACACTATGCAGACGTCGCCAGGCAAGCCATCGCCAAAGGTTGGCAGGTGTACCTGTTTGGTTCGGTCAAAGATCAACCCGTAACGGCCACAATTAATGAGTTAGCCGGTGGCGCGTGCCACGATTTTGCCGGTCAAACCAGCCTAACCGAAGCGCTGGATTTAATGTCGCTATGTAACGCAGTGGTCAGTAACGATTCGGGCCTTATGCACGTAGCAGCGGCGCTGGATATTAAAACAGTAGCGATCTACGGTTCGTCTGATCCTCACTTCACCCCGCCCCTGCACCCGAAAGCCGAGGTCATTAGCCTAGGCCTACCTTGTTCGCCGTGTTTTAAACGCGAATGCCCGCTGCAACACCTGGATTGCCTGACTAAAATTCCAGCACAAAGCGTCGTGAATTTAATTAATTTATAAAGCGGTAAGGGGTAAAACGGTCTAGTTTGTTGCCCAAAAGCTACAAAACACCGTCCAAAAGAGCTAAAAAGGGTCAGTAGAAGCAAAAATGTGAGCTGCTTCACACTTCTAAAATAAAGTGGCTATAAAAAGTTGGGCACAATAACGTTATAAGCGATGATACTCCGCGTATTAAAGGGCATTATCAATCCCTGTTCTAAGTGAAAATGAATGGTTTTAAGCACCTAATACCATCAATTAGCGGTAAAAAAGGCAGTTAATTTGACAGGGAGGTGCATTTAGTTCATGAAAAATATCAAGATAGGCCGTTAATTAATTGATTTAAAAAGGAATTTTAATCAACTTGATTCAGATCAAGTGAAGCAAAAAAAAACCAAAATAGGCTTGAACTAAAGCCACACTTGTGCAATATTAACAACAAGCATCTAAAGTTATGTCTAGATGGAAAAGAATAATTTGCATAAAAGGGAAACAGTGCAGCAAGGCAGAGCAAATATTCACTAATTTTTAAGTAACTAAAAGGAAAACAATATGAAAAATCAATTTGGATATAGATTAATTAAAGTAAAGGGTATTTTATGCTCTGGGGCCTTCTTCTTAGGCATGATGATGTCGATGTCGGCGAACGCGGCGGTAACGATAACAGCTGCGGGTCAAGGTCTAACAACGGGTGATGTTTTGGTAGAGCAGTCGCAACTTGATACTACGAATACGTCCGTTGGCAGCAACGCCACCGACATTGGCACTAACACAGTGTCTATCGGCAGCAACGCCACCGACATTGGCACTAACACAGTGTCTATCGGCAGCAACGCCA
>JBALVF010000003.1:65947-124793 GCA_036961325.1 Cycloclasticus sp.
CCGACATTGGCACTAACACAGTGTCTATCGGCAGCAATGCAGTTGATATTGACATGATAATGAACGACCCAACTAACGGCCAAGTTGAAGTATTAACTGCAACTATTGGTTTAGGCGGTTTAACAGTTCAAGGTGCAGCACAACTTGATGGAACGCTGAATGTTGATGGAGCAACCACAACGAACGGTATTACTAATACTGGAGATATTGCGACAGGTACATTGCAAACGACTGGGTTAGCGACATTGAATTCGGCTCAAGTTGATACGACACTAAATGTTGATGGCGCAACCACGCTAAATTCTTCGTTAACACAATCAGGTGGTGACTCGTCATTTACTAGTGCTGACGGCCTTAGCAACTTGACTGTAGAAAATGGCGAAGTATCTGCTGGAACGACTGATGCTGAACTTTCATTAACCGATGCAGAGGTTTCATTAACATTGGATAATGGTGTTTCTGATCACGGCCTTGTTGTAACGACAACATCAACGACCTTAAGTGGTGGAGCGACGTCATCACAAATGGTATTAGATGATAATGGCGCAACATTTAGTGAAGTTGGAACGGGCGATCCAATTACAGTCACTGGAGTGGCTGATGGTGTAGATCCATTTGATGCTGTCAATAAAGGGCAGTTAGATGCACTTGAAGGTAGATTGCAAAATCAAATTGATGACAACACAAGCGGTATAGCAGCAGTAGCGGCTATGGCAAACATACCAGCGCCTTTACCAGGGCATAATTACTCTATGGGTGTTGGCTATGGTAACTTCCAAGGTGAACAAGCAATTGCCTTTGGTGGATCAGCCATTGTTGGTGACGGTGTAAATGTCAAAATGTCGGCTGGTATTAGTGGCAGTGATGTAACCATCGGTGCCGGCGCAGGTATTAGCTGGTAATACTGATGTAAGATAACTAACGGTTTATGTTAGGGGAAAAGGGCGTATTTCATATACGCCCTTTTTTTTGATTAATACCGAGTAAAAAAATTATAATAAAAGTTTTATGCGAATGGATAATATGAACGCTAAGCTAGCGGATGGGATGAATAAACGAGATAGGGATACCAATAAAGTATTGCTCAGTTTTGTAATACCCCTTTTCAATGAAGAAGGTTCAATTGATCAATTGATTGAAGAAATTGAGACTTTTTCAAGCAATAGTAAAAGGCCCTACGAAATTGTGTTTGTAAATGACGGAAGTAGTGACAAAACCTTAGACAAAGTTATCGCTGCTCAGGCTAAAAGGGAGTCAATTTTTTTAGTTAATCTATCTAGAAATTTTGGTAAAGAACACGCACTGTGCGCGGGTTTGGATTACGCGAAAGGTGGCGTTGTCGTAATTATGGACGGTGATTTACAACACCCAATCGCCCTTGTAGAAAAAATGCTTGAATATTGGTCTGAGGGCTACGATACGGTGTATACAAGTCGGGTAAATCGTGAAGAAGAAGGGCTTGTTAAGCGATTATTGACTCGTTGTTTTTATAAAATATTCAACGGAATTACGGATATAAAAATAGCACCTAACGCGAGTGACTTTAGGCTGATGGATAGGGTGGTGGTTGATGCATTATCAAGCCTCCGTGAAAACAACAGGTTTACCAAGGGGCTGTATTCGTGGGTTGGATTTAAAGCTAAAGAAATACCGTATATTCCAAATGAACGATTGCACGGCACATCAACCTGGTCACTAAAGAACTTATGGACGTTTGGCCTAAACGGTGTCTTTGGGTTTTCTTCAATACCATTAAGAATAACGAGTTTATTAGGTGTATTATTTTCATTGTTCGGATTTATATACGGTATTAACATCATCATTAATGTGTTGATTTACGGCAAAGATGTGCCTGGTTATGCGTCAATTATTGCAACAATAGTATTTTTTGGTGGCGTTCAACTCCTCAGCTTAGGAGTGATAGGTGAGTATATTGCAAGAATATTTGATGAGTCTAAACAACGTCCTTTGTACATAGTTGAGGGCTGCTATAAAAATGGTACTCGTGCCGATACTAAGAGCTAAATAGGTTAATAAAACAGATGGTAATGGTACGACGAGAATTCATACGGATAATAAAATATGGTCTATTAGGTAGCTCTTCATTTCTGCTGCATGGATGCCTTGCATATTTTCTATTGTTTATTGTGGAAGTATCCCCAATCATTGCTAATTCAGCGGCTTTTCTTATAGCAGCTGTGCTTTATTATATCGCTAGTCGTATCTTTGTATTTGAAGCACCAGACACTTTGAAAACCCGCTGGCGCTATATATTAATAATAATATTTAATTTATTTTTGACGAATACGGTTATTGTCGGGATTATACGGTGGGTGGAATTTACAGAATGGACGGCTGTTTTGATAAGCATTTTGATATTGCCATTTAGCAATTATCTATTATTAGGAATGTGGGTTTTTAAGGATAAATTTGATGTTTCAAAATAAATATCTTTCGGATGACAGAACGTTCAGCTTTAACTACAGCATGAATGAAGCGTTTTTTTGGACGATAGTCGTCATTAGTGTAATGGGTTATTTGTTATTTTCATTACCCGCGATGCCTTACTCCCATGACTGGGAATATACCGTAAAACTTAACGAGCAGGGTTTCTGGTTATTTATTACCGAACATTACACATTGGTTAATGGGCGTGTTTTTGCACATTTGTTAATTGCAATATTTGGAAAATATTACTCATTGTGGCTCATCATTAACGCGATAGTCATTATGCTATTTCCTTTAATAATGTTGAGCACAATACGCAAGGGTAATGACAGATTTAAATTAACGGACGCTATTATTTTTTTAGCGTGGATGGGTTTTTTAGCTAATTGCACATTCCATTTTTATCAAATAGGCTTTTTTTGGATGACGGGCAGTCTGAACTATATTTGGCCAACACTAATGCTTTTGATTGTTTATAAAGTGTATTGGGGGAGATTGGTAGGCTTTCGGCAATGGAGCACGCTGAAATTTAATTTGATACTCGCGTTTGTATTTTTTTCATCCATTACTCATGAATTACCTGCCCTGGTGGTTTTAGGGCTGTTAATAACAAAATTACTTTTTATACGATGGAAAACGGGGGTGCTATATAGCAGATTAGGCTGGTCTGTGTTTATTTCATTGGTTGGTTTTGTATTATTAATATCGGCACCAGGAAATTTTGTTAGATTGGATGAGGCAGGTGTTTCAATAACTTCATTAGCCCGTACTAATGCAGCATATATAACCTCGTATTTCATAAGTGCACATACTCATCAGGTGTTAATTAGTGCTCTGCTTGTCGTAATGGGGCTATTTTCTTTTATTACCGCTGCTACAAGCCATAGTCTCTGGCCAAAACGTATAGCTTGGATGCTGGTAATTATTTTAATAACTCATTTATATTTAATGTTTACATTTGACCGATTAATGCCAATTCATTACCTGTGGGCAGTTATATTTGTTGTTGGTCAATTCATATTTTCTACAATGCTTATTCTCGTATGGAATAAACCTGCATTATCAATACTTAGTTTTGTAACTATTTGTTATTCTTTGGTGTTGTTAATAGTCCCTGGTTTTGGCCCTAGAATTTTGTTACCAGGCATGCTGCTATATGAATGCTTGATATTAGGCATTTTGGTTGATATTTTGGAAACGCATCGAAAACACATTGTTATTATTGCAACTGTCGCTACCCTTTGTTTATTTGTTATAGGCACTTCAGAAGCAATGACTATACATAGAATGTATTCAGATAATGAACGCGCCTGGAAAGTCATTCATAATAAAATTGAATCATGGAAAAATGAAGGCAATAAATCAAATAATATAATGTTAAGACGCTTGCCGGTGCCAGAAGGTCACTTTGAGATGCCCTACCTAAATCCGTATTTTACCGAATACTTTTATCGTTATTTTGATCTCCCTAAAGGGATATTAATTGCATGGGAAGGTAAGAATACAGATTCAACGCAGCGTAGCGTTTTAAAAGATTTATCAAACTTCAAGGATGTATTAGAGAAAGGTAAAGATCAGCCTAAGATTAAATTTAGCAAGAAAAATTGGTATTGCCAAGCAGAGTACCTAGATAGGAAAATAATTTTTTCATACAATATATGGAGTTGCGGGGGTGGACAACTATTTAATATTGAATTGTTAGATAAGAACGATATTATTCAAGCTTATTATAAAGGTACTTTATCGCGCGATGAGTTGATGGTTACAGTTACTGGCTTAGATGGCGCATTTTCCACCCACCATATCTATTCGCTACCAGCACAAAGCAATATTAAAAATGATCGGAGAAAGTTGAGGCTAACCTGGTTAGGGACTAACTTGGTGAGCTATTACTGAGGGTAAAAACTTTGTACTTAAAGAGTCTGTTCTGGGACGAAAGGAATAAAGATAGTAACCAGCTGATCACTTATTAAACATAACCAGAGGTATACAAGCAAAAATACGGCTACGGTTTTTGTTTAAGCTTTACACATTAATATTCATTGAAAATGCTAATCTTAAAATTTAGTTTAAAAAAACTCAGCCGAACGATAAATAATTCAATTAATTATTATGATTAACCAATACGATAAAAATATTCTACTCAAGTTTCCGAAGAAGCGAAAAGAGCTTCCAACTGCATATAAAGAAATCTATACGGAACATTATCTAATTAATAGAGAAGGGAAGTCAGCGGCTACTTCGTATTCAAAAAAGTTAGAGAACTGGCTACATAAAATGATAGCTAAGGATGTTATTGATATGGAAATTCAAAAAACTACCTTAGAAATCGGTGCGGGCACATTAAATCAATTAGTTTTTGAGCCGGGTCATTGCAACTACGATATTGTTGAGCCGTTTAGTGAACTCTATGAAAAATCACCGAGGTTAATGAGTGTGAGAAATATTTATTCTGATATTTCTGAAATAAAGGACGTGGCATACGACAGGATTACATCAGTAGCAGTATTTGAACATATTGTTGACCTTCCATCAGTTGTTGCACACGCAGCCCTTCTTTTAAATGATGGCGGCTGTTTGAGGTCAGCAATACCTAGTGAAGGAACGCCATTATGGAAATTGGGAACAAAAATAACGGGGTATGAATTTAAAAAAAAATATAACTTGGATTATGAAGTATTGATGGACTATGAGCATGTAAATACTGCAAAAGAGATTGAAGATGTACTCAATTATTTTTTCGAGCAAACTGAAAAAAACAATTTTGGTATTAGCAAATACCTAAGCCTTTATCAGTTTTATGAGCATAAATACCCAAAAGTTGATCTTGCTAAAGAATACCTATCATCAAGATATTACCTCGGCTGCGGCTAAATTCGATATCAAATTTATACTTTAAATAAATGCATTTCAGTGCTGCTACATAGCTTGATATAAAACATGTGAGTATTCATTTTGTATTTTTTAATTATGGCTCTAAGAAATTCAAGATGGCTGATTTTCTTAACTATTACCTTCCGTAGAAAAACCTAGGTATAGATTAAGTTACTTAATTTTTAGTATTTATTACTGGCCAGAATGTTGAATGATAAAAACTTTAATTTATTAAGTTTACTGAGTATGTGAGCTAGGTATCGATTGCCAACTGTAATAATTCTGAATATTTATTTTGAACGCTTTCATCAAAAATAGAATATTTTTTTAATAAAGCATGGTTTTTGGTCAAGTGAGAAGTAAAGTTTTTTTTGTGATTATTCAGTGCATCATTCAGAGCGGATTGACCAAGATAAGTATCAAAACCAGGGTAAAAATAGCCGAGCTCTTTAAAAAACTCAGAGTTGTGAACAAAAGCTACACCTAAATATAGCGCTTCAAATGAAAGGTTATTTAAACCATTAAACCAGTGGTGGGATAACAATACGTCAGGCTGAACAAACGCTTCTTGAAATTGACAGCGTGGGGTAAAAAAAACTTTATCTGGTGCGATATATGAGTTTAGTGAATCAAGATTGGCGGTGATATTGTTAATAAAATAATTATTTGTGGGCAGTTTGTCGCCATTTACAATAAAAGCCTGACCAAATGAATCAGGGTCAATTTTGAATTGGTTGTTAATGATAACCATTGGGATTAGAGCGTTTTTCAGTACGCTAAAGTTTGGCTCCATTACGTATATGTTTAACTTATCACGGAACACTTTGCTATTAAATTTATCATCTTCTATAAAGAATGGTTCCCAAATATAGGGCATTACAGACGCTTTAGCATCCAGTAGCGACGCTAAATAAGAGCTTTGATGTACGTGGTGTGGCAATATCCATACATGATCAATGTAATCTCTTATGTGCTGTTTACCTTCAATAATGGCAGACTTAGTAAAGAGATCTTCCATATCAATAATTAAAGCGTTACCACAACGTACAGAAACAATCTTACAACCAGTTGAGTTTAGTATTTGGCGGGCGCTTGATGTAAAGATTTGACCCATTTCAAGAAAAATATCAAGAGAGGCAGATCCTGTAACATCATTAATTGAACAAATGTTATACAGCCGACCTGGGGCTAATTTAATGGTACCGACTGATATGGCTGTATCCGTTAATAATGTAACGTTGTGACCTAATAAATTAAGTAATTCGTATAGAAATACGATATTTTGCGGGACACCGGTGATAGACATCTTTGTGTCATCCATTGTGCTTCCAATACTGATACCAACTTTATAATTTGACATGAAATATATATTATCTATTTAACTGGATAGAGCACTGGATATGAGTTCACTATATTTGTTTTGAATTTCTTTATTTTGGATAGAAAATCCTTTTAGAAATTGCTGGTTATTTTTTTTATTTTTTTCGAAATCAATTTTGATATTCGTTAATGCAGTTTCTAATGCCTCTGAACCAAGTTTCACATCGAAATCAGGATAGTAATAACCAATATCTTTCATTGTTTGGGAGTTATGAACAAAAGGTATGTTGCTGTATATCGCTTCGAATGAAAGATTATTTAAATCATTATTCCAGTGGTGACTAAGCAATACATCGTAGTGTGTGAATGCATCAACAAATGTTGCCCGTGGCGTAAAGTACAATTTATCCGGAGAAATCTTATTATTTACCGCACCGAAATTCTTTGTAATATTGGTTAGAAAGAATGGGTGATCATACATTTTCATTCCATTAATAATGTAGGCTTTATCATAGATATCTATATTTTTTCTATGTAATAACTCGATAATCGATATTGGAATCAAAGCATTTTTTAATACACTAATGTTTGGTTCCATTACATAAATATTGGGTTTATCACGAAAAGATAAAGAATTTTTATGGTTTTTGGGTAAAAAATAAGGTTCCCATATATAAGGACAAATACTTACTCTAGCGTCCATAAGGACTTCCATGTATGTTTTTTGATGTGCATGGTGCGGTAGCACCCAAACATCATCTATGTAATCAGGGATATGTCGTATCCCTGTGCTAGATCCATCGGTATAAAATATTGTCTCCATATCCATGATGAGTTGATTGCCGCAATGGAGTGAAATAATTTTCGCGCCACGAGAAACAAACGCCTCGCGTTGGGCAATTGACAATATTTGGCCCGCTTCAATGGCGATATCAAATTTATTTGATTTATCGTTTAAATCTGAATCAGTAATTAAGGGATAGCTTTTATTATTAATTAACGTGAGCTTTTTTTTCTTCCTGTCTGTATTTACGTGCAAAAAAACTTTATGGCCCAATAATTTAAACAAGTCAGATAGAAAAAAAATATTTTGGCTGACGCCATTATGAAAAAGAGTATTTTCATCGATGTCGTCACGAACGGAAATGGCAATAGTGTAGCTATTTTTAGACATTGTAAATAATTGAAGTTTGATTGATATAAAAGTTAATGAAATATTTTATAAAAAAGGTACTGGTTTTAGGTTATTAAAAATAAACAGCCCTCTTGTTTTCCAGCTGTAAGCCCAGTTTTTTGCAGGGCTTTTATAGTCAAATATATTGATATAGCTCTCATCGTTATCTATTAAAAAATGCATATGAACAATAAACGGAGCGGATGGGTTGCTGTTGTCCTGATATCTATAGCGCAATAATTTAGTTTTTTTCGTGAAGTCTTTAGAAAAAATCAATCGTTTGGTTGTTTTCTTTTTATCAATAATATTGATGAGCTTTAGTGCGGCTGCATCAGCGCTAATACCATTTTGTGCTTTTATATGGCGGATGGTTCGAACGGAAATCCCCGCCTCATAATGACCAACTTGGGTAAGTGGTAAAGGCGAGGAAATATAAATTTTATTATTTTTATATTGCCGCCAAAATATGGGTTTTAAAAAGGCCAGGCCTTTATACACAATCCATTCGTATTCTTTAGGCGGTGTTGGTAAGTCACCTACAATTTCAATGCGCTTTATATCGTTGGCAGATAAAGTTGGCGGTGCTGTTGGTTTACTGTCTTCTTTTAGAAGGCTACATGACGTTAAAAAAAATATCAGTATTAAAGAGGTAATTCGATACATGACAATAATATACGGTTTAGTAATTAAAACTGACTAATGGATTCATAAGTAATAATACGAGTTCATGGTTTAGTTTATTAAAAGTCGAAAAAGATAAAAATGATTTAAATGGGCTTAGTGTCGAATTTCAAAAATAAACTCAGGCGTTAGAAGATCTATTGGAAAGCCCGCTTGATTATTCCTGACATCGATGACTGACTTATGTACATGAATGCCATGGAAATTAACTTTTGCACGACGGCAAATTTCGTTCATTGTTGTAGCTGTAATCCAGCACGTATGTTCTAAATTGGCTTGAAAGAATTCGTGCCCTGTTTGTGATTGCCATTTTTTCATGAAGTTAGCAAAAGGGTTAGGCGTTGTAATGATTGCAGTGCCAGTGGGTTTTAGGTGGCGTTTAATGAATAAGACTAAATCAACTGGTGAGTTTGTATGCTCAATTACATCGCCACAGAAAATAAAGTCATATTGCTCACCAATATTCTCCTTGGTTGTGGCATCCATACAAATAAAGTTGAATCCTTTTTGATTGTAGTGATCCACCAAGTGTTGTTCTAAATCTAGTCCGGTACAGTGACTTGATGCAGCGGCTATGTGTTGATGCTCCCAATTATCACTGAAATATTTTGGGTCGTGCTCGCCAGCACCAATATCGAGTACTTTGTTCCCGCTAGCAAATCTTTTTAATAGCTCAATTCTAGAACCTTCGTATCCAAAAATTCTTGAAAGGAGGTACTCAGACATTTCCTGATGCGCTTTTGGGTCCATTGGGTCATTGGTGTTTTTTTTCCAGTCGTACATTTTTATCCTTATTTTATTTTGTATTATGAAAATTAAATATTCTAAGTTGTTAAGCCTGTCCTGTGATAATAGTATCAAATAGAACGTTGATTATAACTGTTTTGTTTATAGTAAATGGAAGGCAAAAAATTGGAATAAGTTTTAAAAAATATAAAAGCTTAAAATATTACATAGATATTTCTTTGCATGGGCATGAATAGCTTAGGCCTTACTTGATGTAAGTTCAGTTCGATTATGATGGTAAAATTACAAGTATTGAATTATTAAAGCTGTCATTGAGAATGTATAAAAGTTTAGGTATTTTTTAAATGAGATGGGCATTGGGATAGCATGAAGGTTTTGATTATAAAAACATCATCCTTAGGTGATGTGATACATACTTTGCCGGCTTTAAGCGACGCGGTTAATGCCATACCCAATATTACGTTTGACTGGGTGCTGGAGGAGTCTTTTCAGGACGTTCCGCGTTTGCACCCGGGTGTTAATAAAATTATCCCCATTTCAATTCGTTTATGGCGTAAAAACCCTTTTAAGCACCGTGCTGCTATCCGCGCTTGCATAAAGGCTATTCGCCAACAAGACTATGATGTGGTGATAGATGCGCAAGGCCTTATTAAAAGTGCTTTATTAACGCGCTTTGCACGCGGTAAACGTTTTGGCCTTAACAAAACGAGCTGCCGTGAACCACTCGCATCGCTCGCGTACCAGGAAAAAATAATGGTACCAAAAGGTCAGCACGCGATTACCCGCGTTCGGCAGTTGTTTGCAAAAAGCCTAGGTTATAGCCTCTCGGATAAAGTTCTATCCTATGGACTCAAACAAGAAGATTTCCCCATTTCAGATTCATTAACACCGCCTTATTTGGTGTTTTTGCACGCGACAACCTGGGCCAGTAAACATTGGCCAAACGAGTATTGGCGAGAGTTGATTTTATTGGCGGTAAAGCAGGGCTTTCAGGTGTATTTACCCTGGGGTAATGAAACAGAAAAAGAACGGGCAAACACACTTGCTAGCGTGTCAGATAAAGCACACGTGCTACCCCGTTCAACGATTAAAGAACTAACCGCTGTTTTAATGCACGCGAAAGGCGTGGTCGGCGTGGATAGCGGTTTGGCGCATTTAACGGCCGCTTGCAGTACACCCGCGGTTACGCTTTACGGCGCTACCAGCGCCGTCTTAACCGGCACGATGGGGACAAATAATACTAATCTGCAAGCGGATTTTGAGTGCTCGCCTTGTTTAAGTGTTCAATGCCAATATAAACAACATACAGCGGTAACCCCCGCTTGTTACGAGGCATTGCCAGCCGCCTTGGTATGGCAGGAACTGCAAACATTGATGCTATGAGTAAAAGCAACGTGCTTAACAAGACTGATTTAGAAGGCTGGGCAGAAAGCGCTAACGCTGGATTCGAGCTAACTGTTAATAAGACGCGGCTTTTGCTGGAACAGAACTTGAGGTTTTTACCTGGCAGGCGATTGACTTGCCGTGCTAAATGGCAGGGTCAACAGGTTATCGCCAAGCTTTTTTATGGAGCAGGGTTTAAACGCTATCTGACAAAAGAACTATTAGTGTTAAAGGCGCTAGAAAAGGCGGGTATCAATACGCCAGCGCTATTGCAGGTTGATGAGCAAGTTGACTGTGGGGTATTGATCATTGAGTATCTCGATAAGGCTACTGCATTATCAGCTTGTTTTAACGCTGATAGCGATGCCGAAGTCATAGAACCAATCCTCACTGATCTGACAAGTTTAGTGCTGGAGTGTCAGCGAGCTAGCTTCGAAATAAAAGATCCGCACCTTGATAACTTCCTGCTAAGCAATGGGCGTATAAGAATTATTGATGCCGGTGATATTCAGTTAACGGCGGGTCCGTTAGAACAAAGTAAGGCGATGGCGAATATGGCGTTGTTATACGCGCAATTCCCCGTTACTTTGGATGATATTGCTTACCGTGTTTTACAAAAAGTACTAAACGATCAATCACGCTGGCAAGGTTTAGAACAAACGGCGTGGCAACAACTTTTAATTAAGCAGCGCCGCTGGCGAATTAAGAAATTTATCGATAAAAAAGTTTTCAGAAATTGCACAGCATTTATATGCCAGAAAAATCAGTCACGATTCATGGTAGCGAAACGCGAGCTATATTCAGAGCAAATGGCCGTGGCGTTACAAAACCCAGATGACTTAATCAGTGCAGGCCATTTATTAAAAAATGGCAATACAGCCACCGTTGCGGTTGTTGAAATAGCGGGTCAGCGTTATGTACTGAAACGTTATAATATAAAAAAACCGATTCACGCTTTAATAAGAGGCTTAATCTGGTCCAGAGCTGCTGTTTCCTGGCGCAATGGCTTATCGCTGGAAATGCTAGGTATTCCAACGGCAAAATCCTATGCGTTAATTGAAGAACGTTGGGGGCCGATGAGGCGTCGGTCGTATCTGTTGACAGAGTTTGTTAACGCACCTAACGCTAAGGTTTTTTTTGAAGGTAATGAGGTTGATGAAAGTATAAAAATAAAAGGGGCAAGTGATATTGTAGATATAATGTATTTGCTTGAGAGAGCTGAAATAAGTCACGGTGATTTAAAGGGGCAAAATATATTATGTACGAACGCGGGTCCTAAGTTAATTGACCTTGATGGATTAAAGTCGAATTTATCAAATAATAACTTCCAACGTAAATATAGGAAAGATATTCATCGATTTTTGGCAAGTTGGAGAGCCGAAGGTATTGGTGGAAATTATTTCAAAGAATTAACCTCAAATAATGATATGGATAGTAGAAAAAACCTTTTAAGACGGTTGGCCGCATTTTTATTTCAACTTGATAGCATACCGAAACTAAAAAGAATGAGTTTTAAGGTATACAGATGGAGTTTACCTCGCGCATATAAACATATTGCGATTTCAGGGCCAGATTTTAATCTCAGTGATGATGATAACTATGAATTAGGGAAAAAAGTCTTTTGGCGAGAAAAAAAGATAGCTAATACACAGCCTTTAAAGGAAGTGGTCGATTCGGCTAGTGGGAGCTGCTTTATAGTAGGAAGTGGCCCCTCGATAAAAAATATAGATTTTTCGAAACTTAAAGGGAAGGTTTTGTTTGGGGTAAATGGTTCAGTAGAAATATTTAAATCGAACGATCTAACTCCGGATTATTATGCAATTACAGATGTCGATTTTTTTGAAAACAGGTTTGATTTAGTTGAAGATGCAGTAAGGTCAAAAGCTAAATGTTTCTTTTCATATGGTGGAATTAGCCGTATATGTGAAAAAGCTCCCGAGTTACTTAATTTGAGTAATATTTATTTATCAGAAATTATTAATAGGCAATTTTCAGCACCACGACTAAGAGCTGATGTTTTTCAAGAAAGTATTAAAAATGATAAGAATATAATATCAAGTGAAAAAGCAATAAACCATGAGAATGTTGTCGGTTTTAGTAAAGATATTAATCAAGGGCTTTTTTGTTCTAGAACTATTTTGTATAGAGCTATCCAGATAGCGTATGCCGCAGGGTATAGAAAAATATATTTATTAGGGCTTGATTTAGGCTATTCAGATGAGCCACGGTTTTATTCTGAAGGGGGTAATGTAAGGCCATCTAAATTAGAGAAGGATTATAAGCCGTTTATAGAACCTGCATTTGAAGTACTATCACGTCTCGTAAAGAATGGTGAGTTGGAAGTTTATAACTTATCAGATAAAAGCAGGCTGCCAGAAAACATTATAGCTAGAAAGAAATTTGATGAGGTTATATCTGAGGCTCGGAATATAAGTGAAGCATAGTTTAAAAATTAAGGTGCCTAGGTAGTATGAGGATAATATTAATTAATGACACAAGCAGTAATGACCATGTGGGCTGTAACTTAGTTGTAAAAAACACGTTGCGAATTTGTAATGAAATAGGGTTGAATATTGTTAAGACGATTCATAACAACGCCGAGTCAACCCTAAATGAATTAAAAAAAAGTACTGATTTCGACTGCCTTTTAATTAATGGTGAAGGGACAATGCACCATGACAGGCGGTTAGCTATAGAGTTTGGTGAATGTGCCAAGTGGTGCAAGTCAAAAAATAAGCTAGTTGTTTTATATAATACGGTCTGGCAAGAAAATATTACACTCAATAATTATCTGCAATTTTTTGATTTAATATACTGCCGAGAATCTTTAAGTGCGGATCTGATACAGAAAGAGGGGTACTTGGCAAAAGTTGTTCCCGATTTGGTTTTTGCTAGTATAGGCTTACCAAAATTTGCCCCCCCGAAGGATCAGTCAAATATTATTGTACTGGATGCAGTTAGAAAGGAACTTACGCGAAAACTCGGATGGTTCGCCGGAATCAATAAATATTCGTTTTTAGTAATGTCTGGTAATAATGCCAAATATATAAAACAAAGGTTCTTTCTATCAATCTTTTTAAGAGTTTTTGGTTCTTATAAAGACGACGTGTCCAATGATGAATTTATTGCTAAACTATCGCGAGCGACTAAAGTCATATCTGGTCGCTTTCACGGTACCTGTTTAGCGCTAATGCTTGGAAAACAAACGGCATCTATTTCATCTAATACGCATAAAATTGAAGGCTTATACAAAGATATTGGGCTAGACCAAAATGTCATAATGAAAAATGATCGTCTTAGAAAAGAGTTAATCGATAGCCAATGGATTGAATGTAAAAAGAATATGAATTTGATTCAACGTTACACAGAAACGGCCCCTCAAAAAATACAAAAAATGTTTAAAGAAATAAAGTCTTTAGAAAAAAGGGTTGTTTAAAATAAAAAAGCACAAGCTTTGTCAAATGGCTACCAATGTTATTACGTAGGAAGTTGTCGGTGTGGCTTTTATGATAAAGCTAAAGATTTTCAGGTGACAACTGAAGCCTATTAACTCGAAGAAATGAAATATAAAAACTGATTAGTGGGTAAATTTTATGCTGCTGATGAAATTATGTAGGTACAAAAATGGTAATAAATGACGAATATAAATTTATATTTATCCATATTCCAAAAGTGGCGGGCACCAGTATATCCAAACAGTTGAGACTCGTTAAAGGAAATAATAGGCGTTTGTTAGCAAACACAAAACATGAAACGCTTAAAGATTTTTTACAAAACTGGAGGGGGAGAAGTATTCCCTTCGTTACAAAAAATCCTGAAGCATACTTCCGTTTTGCATTCGTGAGAAACCCGTGGGCGCGGATGTACTCATTTTTTAACTACCTAAAAGCAAAGAGACCAAGAAAAGAAGTGGACGCTATCGATTCCTTCAAACAATTTTTATTACTATCTTGCGACCCTGAGTCATGGGTTAACCAATTTCACTCTATGAGACCTCAAGTTGATTATCTTGTAGCAATGGATGGTGAAGTTCAGATGAATTTTGTTGGCCATTATGAGTATTTAAATGAAGATTTGAAGGCAATAGGATTTCACTTAGGCTTGAATATTGAAATACCCCACCTTAATAAATCATTTGGATTAAAAGCCGATTATAAAGATGCTTATGATTTAGACATGATTAAAATAGTAGCTTCTCGATTTAATGATGATATAGAAACCTTTGGTTATACATTTGATGAGATTTATCCTGTTAACCGGTGCAGTAAAGTTGTAATTTAGGCTGTTAATAAAAAATTTTAATGATATACCAAAGAAAAGTATGCAACTCGTCATAACGAAAAACGAAAATTATGTGAAAGTTTCAAGTAAAGATGATGTTATTGAAGTTTGGGCTGACGGCATTAGTACAGACAGATCGGATTTTGCACTCTGGCTTTTCTTCACAAACATAACATTGCCGACTAGATTCACTATTGTGCGACGATTTTTTCCCTAAATTTTTAATTTTAACTAAGTTTTTGACTTCGCCGAGGTGGGCTGCTTTTGAATGGCTCCCGAGCAATAGAGATAAAAAGTGCGAGCCACTAAAGTTGGAGGAAAGAATGAAAACTACTGTTTTACGCATTCTAACGCGTCTGTTCGTTTATTAAGTTCAAATAGGTACTGTTGTGAGCGATTAGTACTTCATGCGTACCTTGCTCGATAATTTTGCCTTTATCCATTACTAGAATCAGGTCTGCAGCTTGAATGGTTGAAAGTCTATGAGCAATGACTATAGTTGTTTTGTTGAGTGTGGCTGTTTTCAGGGCGTTCTGGATAAGCCTTTCTGAATGAGTGTCCAGTGCAGAGGTGGCTTCATCTAAAATTAAAATAGGGGCGTCTTTCAATAAGGCTCTTGCTATGGCTATTCGTTGTCGTTGCCCACCAGATAATTTAACGCCATTTTCGCCGACCATGGTGTCCCATGCATCGGGTAGTTTTTCAATAAACTCTTTGGCGTTTGCATCTTCAGCGGCTTTTTTGATGTCATCCAGTGGCGTATTTTTAAGTGCGCCATAGGCGATATTGTTAGCGATGGTGTCGTTAAATAAGGTGACGTTTTGCGTGACCAGTGAAATGTGCTGCCTTAAGTTTTTAAGCGTATAGCCGTTTACATCTACACCATCTAATAAAATATCACCCTGTTGGTGTCGATAAAACCGCGGAATCAGGTTGGCCAGGGTCGTTTTACCACTGCCCGATTTGCCGACCAATGCGACCATCATGCCGGGTTTAATGTCGATATTGATGTTTTTAAGAGCGGCATCTTCAATGCCGGAGTAGTTAAAACTTAAGTTTTTAATTTCAATATGCCCTTTGACGCGATCGACCTCATAGTCGCCATGGTCTTGTTCGGGCGCTTGGTCTAGCAATTCAAAAATGCTCTCGGCACCGGCGATGCCTTTTTGGATATTAGCGTTTACTTCGCTTAGCTGTCTGATGGGTTTAGGCATAAGACCCGCCGCCGTTATATAGGCCACAAACTCACCGGGTGAGGCATTGGTCATCAATAGTAACGCGAGGTAGATCATTAGCGCGAGCGCTGAGGCGACAATCAGTTGTAATACCGGGGTATTGATGGCGCCAGTTTGTACCATCTTCATGGCCTGCCTAAAATTTGAAAAGCTGGCTTGTTTGAAGCGGTTTTTTTCATACTCTTCGCCACCAAAGCTACGTACAACACGGTAGTTGTTGACCAATTCTGAGGTGACGTGCGTGATGTCCCCCATCGAAACTTGTATGCGTTTACTAATCGCTTTAAATCGCTTACCCGCGTAGTTCACCAGAAGGCCGATAATAGGGGCTATAGCGAGGAAAATAAGCGATAAAGCCCAATTCATATACATCAGATAAGCCAGTAAGCCGACAACGGTAAATCCTTCCCTAACGACGACTTTAATGGCGTCAGTGGCGGCAGAAGTGACCTGCTGAACGTTATAGGTGACGCGAGATAATAAGTGGCCACTGTTTTGGTCGTCAAAGTAGCCGTTGGGTAAGGTGGTGTATTTATTAAAAATCTCGCAACGCAAAGTGTGCACGACATTATTTGCGACTTTGGCGATGTAGTAACTACCCAGAAATGAGCCGATACCTCTAAAAAAAACGATGACGATGGTAGCTACAGGCACCCAAAAAATGTCACTTCGGTTTTCGGTTTGCAGCGAATCTACCAGGTGCTCCATTAAGGCCGCTAACGCTGGTTGTGTTGCGGCGAAGATCAAAAAACCAAATAAGCTGATTGCAAAAGGCCTCCAATACGGTACGACGTATTTAAGTAACCGTAAATAAATTCCTAAGTTACTTTCTGGGTCGACCGTTTTTGTAAGTTTTCTTTTTTTCTTCACAGTGTAGATGGCTTTACTCGTAGAGTTGATATTTTAACGCATAGTTAGGGCCCAGGTTGGCAGAATAAGGGTAAAATAATTTATTCATTAAACATAAATAATAAACCACCCATTCCATGCGTTTAGCGTTCGCACTATATAAGTATTTCCCCTATGGCGGTTTGGCGCGCGACTTTAGTCGAATTGCCAATATATGCCTAGAAAAAGGTCACAGCGTCGATGTGTACGTTATGGAATGGAAGGGTGATTTAGTGCCCGAATATAACGTGCATGTACTGGCGTGCAAGGGCTGGAGTAATCACGCGAAAGTAGGTAATTTTCACAGGCAGTTAAATCAGCGGCTAAGCAGCAAACAGTATGATGCCGTCATTGGTTTTAATAAAATGCCCGGTTTGGATGTGTATTACGCCGCGGATCCCTGCTATGTAGACAGGTTTGTAAAGTCGAGTTTCCTGACTAAATTAAACCCTCGGTACCGTTTTTATGCAGACGTGGAAGAGGCTGTGTTTGGCCAGAGTAGCAAAACGGTTTGTTTAATGATTTCTGATAAGCAGACGGAGTTATTCAAAAAGCACTACCAGACAGCCGATCAACGGCTAGTGATGTTACCGCCGGGTATCGATCCAAATCGTCGTAAGCCCAATGATGCAGCTGATAAGAGAGCGCGGTTTCGCGAAACCTTGAAGTTGGAAGAGGATGATCTGCTTGTACTGATGGTTGGGACGGGATTTAAAACAAAAGGAGTGGATAGAGCGATTACTGCTCTGTCGTCGTTAGATATGGATGTGCTTGCTAAGACGCATTTAATCGTAGTGGGAGAGGATGATCTCGACGCATATAAACGTTTGGCAGAACAGCAGGGCGTGGCGAGCCGATGCCACTTTATGGGCGGTCGAAATGACGTGCCCGATTTCCTGTTAAGCGCTGATTTGTTACTACACCCCGCGCGCAAAGAAAATACCGGAACGGTTATCCTCGAGGCTATGGTGGCGGGTTTACCCGTGTTAGTGACGGATGTTTGTGGTTATGCGAAATACGTGTCACAAGCTGAAGCAGGTTTCGTCCTCTCATCACCTTTCCAACAACAGGTATTGAATGAACGACTTTCCGGCATGCTGTCGAACACGGCGAGTGACATTTGGTCTAAAAATGCGCTCGAGTACGCTGATAATGAGGATTTATACAGTATGCCCGAAAAAGCGGTAGAAGCTATTGAACGCGTTGCAAGGGATAAGAAAAATGCCGTTTGAAGTGTCTGAAAATTTCAGGCAAAACTGGGGAGGCGAACCTGATTTTGATGAGTTGATGTCTCTGGATGGTGAGGTCTACAGGCAGGTTGCGCGGCGTAAAACGTTTAAGTTCAGTATTAACGATAAAGACTATTTTGCAAAAATTCATCGCGGCGTTGGCTGGGCTGAGATTATAAAAAACCTCGCGCAGGGACGCTTGCCAGTGTTAGGTGCGAGCAATGAATATGAAGCCATTAACGCCTTGACTCGCTTAGGCATTAAAACAATGACCTTAGCGGCTTACGGTCAACGCGGAAAAAATGTGGCAGAATTAGAGTCTTTTGTTATTACCGAGTCGCTTGAACCGTCCATTAGCCTGGAAGATTTTTGCGTTGATTGGGTAACAGAGAAGCGCCCGTTGCAGTTAAAACGCGCGCTGATTAACAGTGTGGCGGCGATAACTCGCCGGCTACATCAAAACGGCATTAATCATCGTGACCTATATATCTGTCATTTCTTGCTAAAAGAAACTGACTTAGCCAAGCAGTTAAACCCATCCGAGTTACCCTTATATTTAATTGACTTACACCGAGTGCAAATTCGCTCAAAAACACCACAACGGTGGCTGGCTAAAGATTTAGCCGCGTTGTACTTTTCGGCTATGGATATTGGTTTAACGTCTCGAGACTTATATCGTTTTATTCGTGCTTATACGAACAATAAGCTAAGAGCCGAATTGGCTGAAAATGGGCTCTTATGGGAAAGCGTTGAACGTAAAGCGTTAGCTCTTAAGGCTAAACCAATAAAGGGCTAATCAAAAAAATCGTCTGGGGGGCGTCTTGCCAGGTGATCGTTTATCGCTAAAAATAATCGTCGGGCCTGCTTTTTAGTGGCCGCTTCACCCAGGTATTCATACAGCATACGGTACAATTGTTGAGTGCTAAAAAATGACGTTGCTTTTCGGGCTAGCCCACTTAAGTCGGCTACTTTAAGTGAATAATTAGCGTAGCGGCGTTGTATTCCACGCGGGCAATCAATCCAGATCGGTGTGTAGTGATCACCTTGTTGTTGAATTAAAATATTGCGCCATTTTAAGTCGAGGTGAAAAAAACCAGCAGCGTGAGCGGCTCTCAATTGAGCGAATAGTTGCTGTTTGATGGAGTCTAAAATAATCGCCCGCTTTTCTAGCGAATGGTTTGTCACTAGCTGGGTATAAAAATGGTCAAACTGTTGTGTGTTGGGGATTTCTTTAGTGATGATACACGCGGTGCTTAAGCGGCCTAAAATTCGTTGTTCGTACAAGGCGACGACGTCTAAGGTGGGGATGTTTAGTGATTTTAAGCGTAGATAATTAACCAGTTCGGTTGCCGCTTTGCTCCGACGCAAAAAGAACCGCCACTTATGTTTTAAGTAGGAATAGCGCTTGAAATAAACCGTGTTTTGGCTCGGCGCGAGTTGGGTTTTAATGCAAGTGGTTGTGCCTTCGGAAATGATTTGACCCTTCTGAAAGGTGTGCCAGTTATCGCCTTCATCTAAACCATTGGCGGCCAGCGAGCCGCGATAAGCGGGATCGCTAATTAGGCGCGTACCATGAAAAATATACCGATATAATGGCTCGTATGAGGGCATTTGATAAGTGAATTAAGCGGTGAGTGATGCATTATATAGCTGATAAATGGCGAGATATACTGGTTTTCAATCAACTAGACAACTCTGAAAAATTATGGCACCTAAAAACCGACTGGTTTGAAGAGCCAAATACAGCGCGGGGCGGCTGGAGTGGGGTTTCTAGAGTAGAACTTAAGTTACCGGCCGGTGGCAGCGTGGCGGTTTTTCTTAAGCGACAAGAGAACCATTGTTACCGATCGTTTTTACACCCCATTAAAGGCTTACCTACCCTGTTAAAAGAATTTAACAGTATGCGCTCATTTGCGGCTAAGGGTATCGATACGCTAGAACCGGTGTTTTTTGAGTATTGGCAGACGGATGGTTGTCAACGTGCCGTCTTAATCACCAAAGAATTAGAAGGATATATGCCATTGTCGGCCGATGAATATAAACCAGGCGGTGAATTGGCCGGTTCAGCAAGCCAACAGTCGACGATTATTTTAAAACTAGCCGAGTTGACACGGGCCATGCACCGACATAACTTTCAGCATAATTGTTTTTATTTAAAACATGTTTTCGCAAAACCGGTGGCGGATGGAGAACTTGAACTGCGCGTCATTGATCTTGAAAAAGTGAAAGTACCGTATTTTCAGGGTCGAGCAGCTTTTCGTGATTTGTATAGCCTGGCACGGCACGCGCAACATTGGTGTGTAAGAGACCAACTGAGGTTTTATAAACACTACCGTCAGGAAGCAAAACTAAGGCCCGCGTCAAAAAAATTATGGCGGCGTATAGCGGCTAAAATCAACTCGAAAGCTTAATCTGCTTCGCTAAATTAAGATCAATAACCAGGTCGAACCCGTTAATACAATACCGAGTAAGACGGCTGCAGAGGCAATATCTTTAGCTCTTCCCGATAGCTCGTGGTGTTCCATGCCAATTCGATCGATGGCCGCTTCAACCGCAGAGTTGAGTAATTCAGTGATCATCAACAGGAGTAAACTGCCGATTAATAAGACCTGTTCAATAGGCGTTTCACCCAGATAAAAACCCAGTGGAATACCGATTGCAGAAATGATAACTTCTTGACGAAAAGCTTCTTCGTGCGCCCAGCAAGCCTTTAGGCCAGCCATTGAATTTTGCCCTGCAGCGATGAGTCGAGCAATCCCTGTTAAGTTTTGTCCGGCCATTTTTATATTATCTCGTTAGTTGGTTTTGGCACTAAGGTGAGTTTTTGTAGCTTTATTACGCGTTAGTGTATCAAAGTCGACCAGTGTTTTTGGTTTTGATGGGTTGCCAATGAACCTTTTTCTGGCGATAAAAGCAGGGTTAAACAGACTTTTTGTAGCGTCATAAGACTGGAAGCGGAGGTCAGCCAAATCAGCCCAGGCATGGATAAAATCGGAATTTAAATAAGGGCGGTTTAAGAATGGTCGAAGCTCTTTTTTAGCCCGCAATGAAGGCGATAACCAGGTGATAAAAGGTACCCTGTACATGGCGGTGGTAGGCCTGGCTTCATTTCTGCCAGCAAACAAGTGGTCTTTTGTGTCATATACCTCTTCGCCATGATCGGCAAAATACACGAAAGCGCTATTAATGGCTTTAGCTTTTAAATTTTTAAGCAAGCTACTGACGACGTAATCATTATATAAAACGGCATTATCGTAAGCGTTAAATTCTTCAAGGTGTTTTTCTGGCAGCCAGTCGGGCGCGCCTTGTCGAGAGGTAAAACGGTCAAAACTTTCTGGGTAGCGATATTGATATTTACGGTGTGTGCCGATTAAATGAACGATAATTAATTTTTTTGCCGCCGGGTCGTTTAACGCCTGTTCAAAAGGCTCTAACACGACCTCGTCAAACTGACCGGAATTTTGCAGGCGATTATTATTTAAATACGCCTGTTCATCGGTTTGCTGGGAGAAGGTCAGCAACATGGTGTTGCGCTTAGTTTGGGTTTGTTGATTGGTAATCCAGAATGACTTGTAACCAGCTTGTTGCATCATATTCATCAGCGTGGGACGGCTTAAGTAATCATTTGGGTTTTGCTGATCACCGAAGGTTAATATCTGTTGTAGGGCTTCAATGGTGTACGGTCTAGGGCTGATAACGTTATCGAACACGTACAGCTCGTCTTTCATGCCGTCCAGTAAGGGGCTGGTCTGACGTTGGTAGCCGTATAAGCTCATTCGTTGGGCATTGGTGGACTCACCCATTACGATAACCATGGTGGATTGTTTGTCGTCGCTAATATCAGCCAAATCCTTAAGCGGCGCAATTTGACTATTTTTAGCCAACTGCCTTTGCATATTATTGAGTACTTTTTGGTATTTAAAATAGCCAGCGACTATATTCCATGGGGCTGCCGGTTCGATACGGTCCTGCATTTTTTTAATAGACACGTCCCAATCTGCGCTCTGCACGACTAAGGGATTTATTAGCGGCCAACTAAAAATTAAACTAAAAACAAAAACAGTGGCGAATTTATGAAAACGATGGGGTATATGGACCGCTTCAAGTCGGCGCCAAAGCGCGTACGACATAACCGCATAAGTGAGCAGTAGCGCGACGATGGTTAGGCTGATATAAGACTCGATAAACTCATTACTTTCAGCCAGGTTCGACTCAAATATGATGAACATTACGCTTTGTGAAAAATCCTGACCAAAAACGTAAAAATAACTCCAGCTTACGATAGACGTAGCCCATAAAAGCACACCAATAATGGCGGTCATTATTTTTGTATGTCTGGGCCAAAGTAAAACGGGTATCATCCAAACGCTAGACATTAAGATAGCATCACGAATACCGGTGGTATTTGACATGCCCGCCAGGTAAATCGCTATTTGATAAGGCCCAGAGAAGAAAAAGAAAAAGAAATACAGCTGGCGAAAAGCTCGCCAATTAAAAGTTGTTTTCATTGATTGTATTAGCACATTAAAGAGTACGCATTATCCAGCGGCGAAATTAAATTAAGCTTAAAGCGAACAGGTTAATTTAGCTTATTCTGTCAAAGTCAGATAAAGCGGTAAATATTAGTTAAGTAGACTAACCGTGTTAAAGGCGATTGACAAGTCAGTCTTTTCGTTAGGCAGCGTTTAGTTGTTTTTAATATTGCCTGTGAAGCGGCGGAAAATTAAGTAAAATAACATTTCATAAAAGCCATAACGTGGCAGATAAAAACATACGGATCAAATATGAAGGTTTTAGGCTTATCGGGTGCAGTTAATCATGACGCATCTGCGGCATTGTTTATCGATGGAAAATTAGTGGCGGCGGCAGAGGAAGAACGTTTCTTGCGTGATAAGCACGCTAAAGGTAAGTTCCCTTACGAATCGACCAAGTTTTGCCTGGAGTACGCGGGCATCAAACCGAGTGAGATTGACGTGGTGGCGTTTCCCTATGCCGAGATAGGCTTGTCCAGCCCTGCCCGTTGGCATTACGCAAAACGACATTGGTACGCGCCAGACAGGGCATTAATGGCCTTGTTCAACGGTAATCGCCGCTATAAGCGCAACTTTAAGAACGTGATGAAAATGCTGGATGATTTAGGTATTGATTCCCAACGGGTTAAGTTCGTACCGGTTGAGCATCATTTGGCCCATGCTAGCAGCGCTTATCATCTGAGTGGTTTTAAAGGAAAAACCGCGATTTTGGGCATTGACGGTAAAGGCGAGTACGCGACGACCTTTTTTGGCTACGGTGAAAATGGAAAAATCCATAAAATAAAAGAGTTCTACGACCCCGATTCTTTAGGTGGCGTGTATGGCGCCTTGACCGAGCTGTTAGGATTTGAAATGCTCGATGGTGAGTTTAAAGTGATGGGCATGGCGCCCTATGGCAACCCCAACCGTTTTGATTTCTCACGCTTGATCGAAACCGATGGAAAAGACTTCAAGGTGAATACCAGGTTAGTTAACTGCCTTGGCCTGCGTCGATACAAAGAAAACGGTAAAGGCTATTTTTTCAGTCCCAAATTAATCGAGTGGTTGGGGCCAAGACGGGAAGGTGATGAAATCGACGACCCTTATATCGACTATGCAGCGAGCATTCAGGCCTTGCTTGAAAAGGTGGCGCTGGGCTTGATCGATACCTATTTAGGCGACGTGTTGAAGGAAACTGGTCAGCTGTGTTACGCCGGTGGGGTGGCGTTAAACGTTAAGCTAAATCAGCGCATCATCGCGCGACCAGACGTTAAAGAACTGTTCGTACAACCGGCGGCTAGTGACGCAGGAACGGCGATTGGTGCGGCGAGTTACGCAGCGCATGAACTGGGTGAAAGTATTCACAAGATGGAACACGCTTATCTGGGGCCAAAATATACCAACGAAGAATGTATTCAAGCTTGTTTAGAGCATCCGAATAAGCCCGATTACGAAGTGTTGGATAATACCACCGAATACACGGCAAAACTTCTCGCCGATGGTAACCCCATTTCCTGGTTCCAGGGCCGCATGGAGTTTGGTCCGCGCGCGCTAGGCAACCGCAGTATCATTGGCAACCCGAGTAGCCGTGGCGTCGCCGATAGAATTAACGCGCAAATTAAATACCGCGAGCGCTGGCGGCCATTTTGCCCCAGTATTCTGGATACGGTGGCGGAAGATATTTTGCAGACTGAGCACCCAAGCCCTTATATGACGTTTACCTTTGACGTGGCCGATAGCTGGAAAGCGAGAATTCCGGAAGTCGTGCATGAAGACGGTACCGCAAGAGCGCAAATCGTGACGCAAGAAACCAACCCTCGTTATTATGAGCTTATTTCTGAGGTGGAAAAATTGACTGGTAACGCGGTTGTGTTAAATACGTCGCTGAACCGACGCGGAGAGCCGATGGTTTGCTCGCCGACCGATGCGCTAAATATGTTTTATGGTTCTGATCTTGAGTATTTGGTGATGGAAGATATTCTGGTTAAAAAACTTAAGCCAGAATAGACCGAATGCTTTGATCCAGACGTGATCGTTGAGGTTCTTTGAGTTGGCTCTTTTTAAAGTAACTAGAGACAAAGGCCTGATAGTGGCTCCCTATTAAGTCTTTGTCTTCCTGATGCTGAAGAATATGCGAGAAATTTCTTTCTCGTAAAACTAGACTCAGTGGGCCGCGTTTAATCTGCATATCAGAAATATCTATCAGGCCAAACTCACCATTCGGTAGCAATAAAATATTTTTCAGGTGGGCGGAACGAAAGTAGACGCCTTTTTCGTGTAGTTCGGCGATAAACGCGGCGAATTTTTGGTAAATAGCTTCCACATGGGCCGTTTGATTAGCTAATACCTCACGCAATAACTCACCTTCAAGTCGTTTATAGATAACGATATGGCGTTTTATGTCCGCACACCAAAGTAGTCTGGTAACGATAATAGTTGGAATGTTCATTCGCGTGAGTCGCTCAGCGTTATTCGCAAATCGAGCGGCATAGGGTTTGAAAAGTGCGGTTGAGAAAAACCGTTTTCGGCGAAATAATTTAATCATTTCGCCTTTTTTGGTGTCGAGTACCTTGATGCCAAAGCCATCTTTTTCTATAACATCGGCGCCTTCTATCAATAACTGATACGCCTTTAGGCTAATTTTTTCCATTAGGCGTCGATATCAGGGATGAGGGTGCTTTTTAAATGTTCGATCTGGTCTTTTACGAACAGCCGACGCTTTTTCAAACGACGCAGTCTCAGCTGATCGGGTTGGATTTCTTCAGATAAGTGGTCGATTATATAGTGTAAATCTTCGTGTTCCTGTCTTAGCTCAATAATTCTAAACTCTATTTGTTCGTTTTCGCTTAAGATCATTTCGATAAACAGGAAGTGCGTTGAATAAGCTGTAATGGTACAGCATACTATTACAATGAATAGAGATTATAAAACACTGGCCAGACTATTTTTTGATATTTGTTTGTTAAAAAAAGGGCCGCAGGACGTACCCGATTCCTCTGACGTTCGAATAATGGTTTTTATCAGCTATCTGGTAGCGGGTAGCGTACTCATTTCTAGTGGATTACCCTGGAGTGACGCCGTCTACCAGACGGTAATAGAAACGTTTTTAGTGGCATTTTTTATGTACGTTTTGCTGCTGTTTTTTTCGTTACCAAATAGATTTAAACAAGCAATAACGGCAATCTACGGCAGTGGCACGTTGATAACGACATTAAGCATTCCTTTCGTATTTTGGCTAGATGCGCTAATAAAAAGTGAGGAATCAACGGGCGTGGCTGGTTTGGCCGTTTTTGTTGTTGTCAGCTGGAGTTTTATCGTGATGGGCCACATTATTCGAGAAACAATACAGAAAAGTATGGCTATTAGCCTGTTGTTAACGTTTTGTTATTTGTATTTGTCGTATCAGGTGATCATTATGCTTTTTCCTGTAACCGAGCTATAGGGCGTCTTTATGGGCGCTGAGATGATTACTTAACCTGACAAAATCATCAATACTGAGTGCTTCGGCCCTTGAGCCGGGGTTAATATCAACGGCCTTAAGCGCTTCCTCGTCACAGAGTTCTTTCAAGGTGTTGCGGATTGTTTTGCGGCGTTGAGCGAAGGACGCTTTTACTACTTTTTCAAATAATTCCATATCGTCAATAAAATATTTTTGCTTGCGATGAGGCGATAAGCGAACGATGCTGGACATGACCTTAGGTTGCGGTTGGAAACACTCTGGATCCACGTCAAATAGTGCCTCAACCTCACAGTGAATCTGAATCATAATGCTGAGGCGGCCAAATTGCTTACTACCCGGCTTGGCTTGCAGGCGATTGACAATTTCTTTTTGTAGCATGAAGAACATATCTTCGATTTGTGCCGATTGCTGCATTAAATGAAACAGTAAGGGGGTGGAAATGTTGTAGGGCAAATTACCCACGATGCGTAACTTTTCGCCGCTTGATAAAGCTGAAAAATCAAAGCTCAATGCATCGGCGCTATGCAAAGAAAACCGTTCGTTTTGTGCAAACCTGGTTTCTAACATGGACACCAGGTCGCGATCAATTTCAACGACGTCTAAGCGACACTGAGAAGCTAAAAGAGGCTCGGTAATGGCGCCCTGTCCTGGGCCAATTTCAACCACGTGATCGCCTGGCGATGGGTTAATCGCCATGATGATTTGATGGATAATACGGCTGTCATGCAGAAAATTCTGGCCGAAGCGTTTACGTGCGCGATGTGGTTTATTCAAGGTGTTAGTGGTTCGTTAGTTTGATGGCCATTTCTAAAGCGGATTGTAAACTAGTTGGGCTCGCTTTGCCGCTGCCCGCTAAATCTAGCGCGGTACCGTGATCAACTGAGGTTCTAGTAATGGGTAGTCCTAAGGTGATGTTGACGGCGTCACCAAACCCAGCATATTTCAGGGTAGGCAAACCCTGGTCGTGGTACATCGCTAATACGACGTCGTGTTGGGCGAGTATAGCGGGGGTAAATATCGTATCGGCGGGTAGCGGCCCGGTTAAATTGATTCCCTTTTCGCGTAAGCTTTCGAGCGTTGGAATGATGCAGTTTATTTCTTCATCACCTAAATGACCGTTTTCACCAGCGTGAGGATTTAAACCACAGACGGCAATTTTTGGCTCCGCTATTGAGAATTTTTGTTGTAAGTCGCGCTGCAAAATAGTGATCGTTTCTTCAAGTAAAGGACGGTTTATCGCAGCGCTAACGTCTTTCAGCGGGAGGTGGGTTGTTGCTAACGCTACTTTCAGGTTTTTTGTAGCGAGCATCATCACGGGGTAGCCGCCGCAGTAGTCGGCAAAGAACTCTGTATGGCCGGAAAATGGAATGCCGGCGTCATTAACAATGCTTTTTTGCACCGGCCCAGTCACCACGGCCTGGCATACTGCATCCATGCAAAGCTGGGCGGCCAGTTGCAGTGACTCTACGACGTAAGAAGCATTTCGAACGTCTAATTGGCCGCAATGTTCCTCGACTGGCAAGGTGATGGGAATGACGTTTATTATACCCTGAACGTGTGCACGGGCCGTTTGAGTGAGATCGGCTCGCTGGATCTCAACTGCAAGCCCTAAGCGTATTGCTCTACGGCGAAATAACTCGGGGTCAGCAATAAAAACGAGCTCAACGGGCCACTGCTTTTGGCAGATGAGCAAGCAAATATCTACGCCAATGCCCGCTGGTTCTCCAGCGGTAATGACAATTCGAGGGATGACCATTAGCGCCAATTAAATAGTGAAGCCGTGATGCTTCTTAGTTATTTAATCGATACTCGACATAGGCTTCGTCACGTAATTTTGTTAACCACGCTTCTATGGCGGCATCGGCCTTACGCTTTTGTAACTGCGAACGGGCTTGGGCTTCGCGTACCAACTGAGTATTATCCTGTTGTTCACGGCCTAGCACCTGTATTAGGTGCCAACCAAACTGAGTTTGAACGGGCGCGCTGAGCCCATTTATAGCCAAATTATTCATCGCGGTCTCAAACGCGGGTACCAGAGCACCTGGTTGAACCCAGTTAAGATCACCACCGGTGATGGCGGATCCTCTGTCTTCGGAGTGCGCGCGCGCCAGGGTGACGAAATCTTCACCATTTTCTATGCGCTGTTTTAAGTTAAGCAGTCTTTCTTGTGCAATTTGATCGCTAATTAGTGCATTAATTTTAATTAAAATATGTCGAACGTGCGTTTTAGTGACCATGATTTTTTCCTGACCACGGGTTTCAAATAATTTAATGATATGGAAACCGCTGGGACTCTGGATTGCATCGGAAAAACTGTTGGGCTGCATTTTTTCGACGTAAGGTTTCAATAAAGAAGGCATTTGTGCCAGTTTCATCCAGCCAAGGTCACCGCCTTCAAGTGCATTATTTGCGTCAGAATGTGCGATAGATAAGGTCGAAAACTTTTTGCCCGCGTTTAGAGCAGCGATGATGCCGTTAGCCTTTTTCCTGGCTTTCTTGATTTGCGCAGGCGTTGCATTTTCAGGTGTGGCGATCAGTATATGCCCGAGATGAAATTCAGACAATTGGTCGCCGTCGCCCTGCTCAATGAGTTTTAAAAAACTCTGTACTTCTTGTTCAGATACCTTGACTTCATGATGCACGTAACTGGACTGTACTCGGCGTACCAGCATTTGATCTCGAATTGAGTTTCTAAAAGACTTCAGGCTGATACCATCTTTTTTCAGCACAGAGATAAACTCGTCTGGCGTTAATTTATTTGCGCTAGCAATTTGGGTGATAGACCGATCTATTTCAGCGTCGAGTATTTTAATAGCGCTACGCCTGGCAATTTGAAGCTGTAGTTCTGTGATAATCATCTTATCGAGTACTCTTTTTTCAATATCTTCTCTTGAAATAGATGCGCGTTGCTCGGTGGTTAAACGCTGGAACATTTGTTTAACCTGTTCGTTGAGTTGGCTTTGTAAGATAACGCCTTTATCAACGATGGCTACAATTCGGTTAACGGACTTCTGGGCGAAAACATTAGTAGAAATGATGCTCAACAGCAGTACTGAAGTAAATAAAATGGATGTTATAAATCTGTGCATAAGAGTGAATGTCTAATTAAATTTTAAATTGAATGGACCGAATAACGGGCGTAGAGCCTTGTTGCCTTGAACCGGTCTTTATTGGAATAGTTTGAATGCCTTATTGCTCTGGAACTTGATAACCCAATACGCCTTCTTCAAGGAAAGAGTCTAACTTTTTACCAAAACTGGTTAGACCCTTGAGTTCAAATTGGAAGAATAAGCCTTCTTTCGGTTTTTCATCGAATGCGTCATTGACGTATCGTCTGGCAATCACCCTAAAACGCCAGCAACAGGTGTCTTTTTCTAAGCCAATAAAACTTTCAAGAGACAGGTTTTGCTGTAATGAATAATTCCAGCGCCCGACCGTGCTCCATGTTTTGCTGAGTGGCCATTTGAAAGATAAATCGGTCTGTTCGATGTCGTCAATGCTCGATTCTGCTTCTAATCTAGAGCGGTAAGTGGCATTGAATATGCGTTCATCAGTATCGCGATAATGAATGCCGAGGGTCGATTTTTGTGTTTTTCCAGCGTGGGGGTCATATTGTAAAGCTGATCTTGCAGACCAATTATTATTAATTTTCGCAGATACCTCGGCAATAAGGTCTGAGGTGTCTTTAGTGATAGGCGCGCTGCTCGGCGTTAGCCCGACGTCGAGGTCGTCAAAATAAACAACGGTACCGACACTGGCTCTTAATCGCTCATTTCCGCTATCCGGCTCAATAAATCTGGAAGTGACCGCGAGGGTTAACTGGTTAGCGTCGGCGACTCTATCAGCGCCTGAGAAACGGTTTTCCCTAAACAGCTGGTTGAAGCTAAAGTCGTAGGTGGATGTATCAAATAATGGAAATTCATCCTGGTTTTCATGCGGTACATACAAATAATAGGCTCGAGGCTCAAGCGTTTGTATCATGCCGCCAGCTAACTCTAAGTCTCTTTCGAAAAACAGGCCGGAATCGACGGACAAAATAGGTAAGGTCCGGCTTTGATCTCTATCCACACCCATTGACTGGTTGCTCAAGCGGTAGTCTGTATGCCTTAAGCTTAGTCGTGGCGTCACAAAGCTACTAGCTGTGCGGAATGGAATGCTGATGCCGGGGTGCAGGTCAATTCGTTGAGCGGTTGTGTCGTCACTGCGATCAAAATGCACAAACTCATTTCGCATATCCACTTTTGCGATGCCGAAAGCATTCATTTCGTGTAAATTGAAAAGTACCTGCGGTAATCGGCGGTAGGGTTTTTCAGGGTTCGTTAATCTGTTATCAATGAGCTCGTAATTATCAACCCTGGCCAGTAGGTTCCAGTCATCGGCCTGATACGTTAGATCTGCATTGCTAATTAAATAACGGTCACTGGCGATACTCAGGTTGTTACCAAAGTCTTCCAGGTAGTCATCATCAGATTGATAATTAAGGTCAATATTCGCGCTTAATCGTGAATTAAAAATGGTTGTGTTTTGTAATGAAAACTGCCCTCTGAGGTCATTTTTGTCAGTGTCATCAAGGATTTCAGCAGCTACCTGGCCTTCGCTGTTGTTGGTCAAATAACGAAACTCACCACCGAGCATAAGGCCTCGGTCAGTCATTACGCGGGGCGTAAGGGTCGCGTCGTAATTCGGGCCGATATTCCAATAATACGGCACTGAGATATCTACACCCGTCGTGTCAGAGTGGCCGAAAGTAGGCGTCAGCACACCAGATTGTCGCCTATCGTCTATTGGGAAGCTTATATAGGGGGTGTAAAGTACAGGCGTGTCGAAAACTTCCACCCATACGTTGCGTGCCGTACCTCGGCCAGTTAGATTGTTGAGTTCTAATGTTTTAGCGCGTAGCTGCCAATCGGTATCGTTAGGTGCGCAGGTGGTATAACTGATGTTTGTAGATTGAGTAATGTCCCGATTTATCAAATTGGTCGTTTGCGTGGTTCCTCGCGCGTGTGTATTTTCGAGAATAAATTGGTTGTTACTGAACTGCCCAGTGTCTTGCTTGAGTTGAAGTTGGGCCTGATCACTGTGTAATGCAAAGCCTTTTTCTTGATAGAAAACATCGCCAGAAGCGCTGGCTATACCTTCTTTATTTTGAAAACTTACTTGGTCCGCGGTTATCAGTTGATCAGCACGGGTAACCGATACGTCACCAGTGAATTTCGCGTCATTTCTGCCCGTCAGTTCGGAATAATCAGCCTGAATATCAACGCTGGCGTTTAGGCGGCTCTGCCTGATATCTTCTCTACTCGCACGTAGCGCCTCGGTGGTAACGTCACAGGTCTGCCATGGGTTAACGGCCAATTGCTTAACCATTTGTTGGAAAAGGGCATTATTTCTGTCGTCATCGACATTAGTAGCCAGTTGAATGTTGTCATCAGCAACGTTGCTGGTGGAGTCAGCTATAACTGAAGGCGCACTCGTTTGCGAGCAATCCCAGGCACCATTAATTCCAGCCTGGCAATCCCAGGAGGAATTGCTTCCAGGAGCAGAGACTTTACGAGTCGATTTTTTTGTAATCTGAGGTGAAGCGTTTCTAGATAGTTGTACGCGCGGTACAGGTGGCTCTGAAGGTTCGTTAGTAGGCGCTTTAGTAATAACCGTTTTGTCGTTTGTGGTATCCGTTGGGGTTTTGGCGGCGGGTGGTGCTTTCGCTAACGGTTTGGTCGACGCTGAACAATCCCAGGTATCACCGTCGCTTGCTAGTTTACAGTCCCATTGCGAATCACTGTAGGCATAGGACAGGGACGGCGCTAATAACAGGGCTAAGCCAAGAAAAAAATGTCTTTGTGAGCGATTGATGATGCAGCCTTTTTGTTTGTGTCTAACTTAGTGTGTATAAAATCGCATAGAATGATGAAATCCACAACGAAACTTTAGTTATTTTTTTAATATAATAACACGCTACTTTCAGCGTGCACTAATTAGGTCAATATGAGTTATTTTAATGCCAATAGATGAACGCAAACAACTTTTAATTCAGTGGTTGGAAAGCGTTTTGGGAACTAGTGAATTTAGCTGTGAACCGGCATCTAGCGACGCCAGCTTTAGGCGTTATTTTCGTCTTACTGTAGGTTCTCAATCCTATGTCGTCATGGACGCGCCGCCTGGCAAAGAAGATTGCAGCCCTTTTATATCAATTGCAGAGTTATTACTGCAGCATGAAGTTAACGCGCCGGTTATTTTTTATAAGTCTCTGGAGCAAGGTTTTTTAGTACTCAGCGACTTTGGTAGCATTAGCTTTTTAGATAACTTGAATGGGCAAACTGTCGATCAGCAATACACCGACGCGGTGCAGGTCCTACATAAACTGCACCAAATACCGCTGAGTGGATTGGCTATTCCAAATTACGATATGGCCTTGCTGAAACAAGAAATGGTTTTGTTTGATGAGTGGTTTATCGACAAACTATTAGGCATTGAATTGACGCGCGAAGAGCGGTTGGTATTGGCTAGTATTCAGCAAAAGCTAGCCGACTTGGCCATTCAGCAACCGCAGGTATTTGTTCACAGAGATTATCACTCTAGAAATTTGATGCTGACGGAGGCAAACAACCCGGGCGTGATCGATTTTCAAGACGCTGTAGTGGGGCCAATAACGTATGACCTCGTTTCTTTATATAGAGACTGTTATATCGACTGGCCTGACGCTCAAGTATACCCCTGGTTAGATAATTTTCTACAACAAAGGCAGCAACGAGGCTGTGGCGACAATTTTGATAAAACCGTTTTTTATCAGTGGTTTGACTGGATGGGCGTGCAAAGGCATATGAAAGCGATAGGCATTTTTTCGCGCTTATTGCTACGCGACGGCAAAGCCGGTTATATAAACGATATTCCACGAACATTGACGTACGTTATGAACGTTTGTGAACGATACGAAGAGCTAAGGCCGCTAGCTGAAATAATGGTTTCACATCAGGTTGTCGCCAAGTTGCAAGATCGAATAAAAGGGCTTCAGACCTCATGAAGGTGATGATTTTAGCGGCTGGTCGCGGTGAGCGGATGCGACAGTTGACGGATAATTGTCCTAAACCCCTGTTGAAAATTGCTGGTCGCAGTATTATTGAGCAGCTTATCTTGACCTTGAAAAAACAGGGCTTTAGTGAGTTTGTCATCAATATTGCGTACTTAGGCTCGCAAATTAAACAAGCTTTGGGGTCTGGAGAACAATGGGGCGTAGAGATTGAGTATTCAGACGAAGGTGATGCAGCCCTAGAAACGGGTGGCGGGATATTTAAAGCCTTGCGCTTATTAGGCGATGAGCACTTTCTCGTGGTGAATGCCGATGTATGGACGGATTTTCCCTATAACAGTTTGCTGAATAAAACTGAGAACAAGATCCATCTGGTGTTGATCAATAACCCACCGCATCATCCAGACGGTGATTTTTCTTTAAAGGGTGGGCTAGTTGTATCGCCCGGAGATAAGACGTTTACATACAGTGGTATTGGCGTTTTTCATCCAGCGATTTTTGCGCAGGAAAAACCCGGTGCATTCCCTTTGGCGCCGATTATTCGACGCTGTATTTCTCGAGCCGAGGTGAGCGGCGAATTGCACGAAGGCGAATGGATCGACGTGGGTACGCCAGAGCGTTTAGCCGATTTAGCGTTGGTGCTAAAGAGCTAAAGCTTAAACGATGACACCCGAGGCTTGCTGGTCAGCGTGATAAGAAGATCGAACCATCGGGCCACTAGCGACGTGTGAAAAGCCCATTTCGTTTCCGAGTCTGGCTAGTTCATCAAACTCTTCGGGTGTTACGTAACGCTCAACCGCCAAATGATCCTGGCTTGGTTGCAGGTATTGCCCCAGCGTTAGCATATTGCAGTTGTGAGCGCGTAAATCTCGCATTACCTCAAGTGTTTCTTCCATGGTTTCACCCAGGCCCAGCATCAGCCCCGATTTCGTTGGTACGTCGGGGTGCGCTTCTTTGTAACGTTTTAATAAATTCAGCGACCATTGGTAGTCAGAACCGGGTCTGGCTTTTTTATATAATCGGGGAATGGTTTCAAGATTGTGGTTAAACACATCGGGGGGTGTTTTAACTAATACCTCTACGGCAAGGTCCATGCGGCCTCTAAAATCAGGTACGAGCACTTCGATTTGTATCGTTGGGTTTTTCTCGCGGACGGCGATAATGCACTGCGCGAAATGATCCGCGCCACCATCGCGTAAATCATCCCGATCGACCGAGGTGATGACGACGTAACGCAACTGCATATCTTTGATGGTTTCGGCGAGCTTTTGTGGCTCGTCTTTATCCAGCGGATTAGGTCGGCCATGCGCGACGTCGCAAAACGGGCAACGTCGGGTGCAAATATCGCCCATAATCATAAACGTGGCGGTGCCATTATTAAAACATTCACCGAGGTTAGGGCAGGCGGCCTCTTCACAAACAGAATGCAGGCCGTGGTCTCGCAAGGCTTTTTTTATCGCATTAACGCGCGGTCCACTGGGTACTTTGGCGCGAATCCAATGCGGCTTGCGTAATAGCTCGGCTTTTTTCTCTACTTTAATCGGAATTCGAGCGAGTTTAGATTCGCTGCGCTGATGCGTTTCGGGCGTCGCGCGAGAAGGGGCTTTTAAAGTATCGGTATCTTGTGACATAGGACTATACGGTTTGTGTGTCTGAGTTGGCCAGCTGTGGTAAATAATTAAGTTGAGCTTTGAGTTCGTGCAGTAAAACGGCAGCAAAATCTAAGGGGTAACAGTTTACGCCATGTTCGGATAATTGGGTTATTTTAAGTCCTTCGTAACCACAGGGGTTAATAAAACTAAAAGGCGTTAGGTCCATTTTGATATTGACGCTTAGGCCGTGATAGCTACAACCTTTTTTTACACGTAATCCTAAAGAAGCTATTTTTTCATCATCTATATAAACACCAGGCGCATCTTTTCGTGCGACGGCGCTCAGGCCGTACTTTTTTAATCCCTCGATGGTGATATTTTCCAGAATATCAACCAGCGCACGTATGCCAATGCCTAAACGATGCAGATCAAACATGACGTACATCACCAGTTGACCGGGGCCATGATAAGTGACTTGGCCGCCACGATCAGATTGAATGATGGGGATGTCACTGCTATTTAGAATGTGCTCGGCTTTGCCGCTGACGCCCTGAGTAAAAACGGCGGGGTGTTCGACTAGCCATATTTCGTCTGCGCTGTCGCTAGTTCGCTGTTCGCAAAAATCCTTCATAGCGTCCCAGGTGTATTGGTATTCTTGCAGCCCCAATTGGCGAATTTTTAGCGCTGATTTTTGTGGAGTTGGTTCGGTTTTCACAGCGACATTAAGACGTGCTCATTATCCGTGAGATCTTGATAGATAGCGTCCATCTGTTCTTTGCTGTGTGCCGTGACGGTGATACTCAGTGAGATGTATTTTTTTGATTTGCTGAATTTCTTTTTAACGGCGTCATGTGAAATATCGGGTACGTGGCGGCGAATGATCTCAATCGCGATCAAGTCAAACTCGATGTGGGCGAAGCCCATCGTTTTAATGGTGAAATCACAAGGATAATCCATTAGAAGGTTGTGTTGTTCGTCGTCTGGTTTATCAGTCATCTTGCTGCTTTCTTAGTTGTGTTTTGAAGTCGCTGTAGCGGTTGGATATTTGTTGCCATAGTTCGCCGGGTCGTCCATTGCCAACGGCTTGCCTGTTCAATTCTATAACCGGCATGATTTCTTTAGTTGAGCTGGTCAACCAAATTTCGTCGGCGTTAAAAAGTTGTTGCTCAGAAATTTCACCTTCAACACAGTTTATACCTTCATTTATCGCGAGCTCTAACACCAGGTCACGGGTCACACCCGGTAACAGGTTATGACTTTTAGGCGGCGTTATCAGCTGTTTATTTTTAACGATAAATAAGTTACTGGCCGAGCCTTCGGTAGCAAAGCCATCGCGCAATAATATGGCATCAGTACAGTTTTGGTCGCTGGCTTGTTGCTTTAACAAGATATTGCCCAGTAAGGCGATGGATTTAATGTGGCACCAATCCCAGCGGATATCGTCCAGCGTAATAGCCTTAATGCCTTGGGCGATAAGCTCTAAACTGTCGTTGACGATGGGTTGACACATCGCGAAGATAGTCGGCTGATATAGCTCTGGTAATTGGTGGTCGCGATTATCGCCCGCGCCGCGCGTTACCTGTATATAGACTGATTGGTCAGACTGCGCGTGTGGCGCTACTAATTTAGTAAGAACTGAGGTCCACTCCTGGTCGCTCATAACGGGCGTCATTCGAATAGCGGCTAAACAACTATTTAGCCGATCCAGATGCTGTTGCAAACGGAACAATTTGCCGCCGTATGCGGGTATCACTTCGTAGACACCATCGGCGAATAAAAAGCCTCGATCTAAGACCGATATTTTGGCTTCTGCTAAAGGGACGAATTTTCCGTTGAGGAAAACGCTGGATTCTAATGACACGGTCAGTCCTCTTTATTCAAATAGTAATAATGCTTCGTCTTTAATGATTTGCATTAATGACCCTTCAGCAACGGTTTGTAAGGCGATAAGAGGCCTTTTTTCTAGTACTTCCCCTTTCAGTCTTATAACGGCAGACCCCACGGGTTGGCCTTCTTGTATGGGTGCTAATAATAGAGGGTTTATTTCGAGGCTCGCGTCTAATTCCTTATATTGATTGCGCGGAATGGTCAGATAAAGATCATCGCGTAAACCAATATCCAGGCTTTCTTGAGCGCCTTTCCATACACGGGCCGTTGATAGTGATTGCCTGGCTTTGTACAGTAAATGGGTTTTGTAAAAACGGTAGCCATAATTAAGTAGTGCCTGATTAGCATCAGCTCTGGCGCTTTTGCTGTCAGTGCGCATAACGACAGAAATTAAGCGCATATTCTCACGCACCGCCGATGATACCAGGCAATACCCAGCGTCTTCGGTATGGCCTGTTTTAACGCCGTCGACGCTGCTATCGTGCCAAAGTAATTTGTTTCTGTTGCGCTGGGTAATACCATTGAAGGTAAATTCTTTTATCGCATTTATTTTGTACAATTCAGGCGATTCGGCAATCAAAGCTCGCGTTAGATTGGCTAAATCTCGAGCGCTGGAAAAGTGCTGTTCATCCGGTAGTCCTGAACTGTTTGTAAAATGGCTATGCGTCATACCTAAACGTTTGGCTTCCAGATTCATCAGCTCTGCAAATGTTGACTCATCGCCGGCGAGGTGCTCGGCCAGTGCAACGGTGGCATCATTGCCAGATTGCACGAGCATGCCGTGCAATAAATCGTCGATAGAAACAAATTTATTGACTTCAATAAACATCCTGGAGCCAGGCGTTCGCCACGCTTTTTCGCTGATTCGAACTTTTTCGTCGAGGCTTAAGTTGCCTTGATTGAGCTCACGAAACACGATCAACGCGGTCATGATTTTGGTCATACTGGCGGGTGCCAACTCGAGGTCGGCGTTTTTGGACGCTAAGACGGCGCCGCTTTGGTAGTCGATGAGGTGATAACTCTTAGCGCTTAAATTGGGTGCCGAAGGTACGGGTATAGCGGTTGCCTGACTAGACAAAAATAAACTAACAATAAAAATAATTCGTTTCATGTTGATAATTAGGTAAGCGTTGTCTGAAAAGTGATTTGATTATATCACGCAGGATGTATTAATAATGCTGGCTGAGGTGCGCGGCGTTACTAAAATTGGGCGATTTGCAGCACGCTGGTGAAGCCCATTTTTTGTATTTTCGCACGCGCTATGTTTGCCGTTGAGATATCCATATATGGGCCTGCCTGGACTAAAAACAAGGTGCTAGCTGTTTGAGTTTTAATCGAAACTAGTGAACCTAGCTCGGTTTCGAGTTCGCTTTTAAGCTTGGCAGCGTTATCAAGCGATCTAAATGCACCCACTTGCAGGAATAAATAAGCTGTATTTTTTATCTCGGTGTTGTCAGGTTTTTCAGTTAACTCGATGGCGATACTCTTAGCCCCCTCGGTTGCCTTTGATGGCGGACGATCGAGAGCACTTGCATTTTCGAGTCGAGGATTAATAACCCTAATTTCTACCGCTGAGGTGCCGTTTTTTAAGGTGCCGAGTTTCGCTGCGGCTGCGTATGACAAGTCGATAATTCTGCCCTCATGAAATGGACCACGGTCATTGACCCTGACGACAATTTTTTTACCGTTGTCTAAATTTTTTACTTCTACGTAGCTTGGAAGGGGTAGCGTTTTATGTGCAGCGGTCATGGCGTACATATCGTAAACCTCGCCGTTGGAGGTGTTATTACCGTGGAATTTAGTGCCATACCAGGAAGCGTCGCCGCGCTGAACGAAGCCTTCGCTTGAAGGCATGACGTGGTACGTTTTGCCAAATACCTCATATGAGTCAGGGTTGCCGCCTCGGCTCTTTGCTTCTATACGAGGGATAGCGTCGGGCGTTTGTTCAATATTTGTCGGATGTATGGCCGGTGCGCTGTCGCTAATTAAGGGCATCTGACTGCTGCAGGCTGCGAGTAAGCTCGCCAATACGATGAGATAGAGGGTTAAGCGCACCTTAGTTTTTTGCCTCTAATGCGCCTTGTTTAATTTCTTGGCTGAGTTGATAAACCGCCATCGCGTATAAGTGGCTGTGGTTATAACGAGTAATGACATAAAAATTATGAAATGTTAGCCAGTACTCTGGTTGATCGACCAGATTGAGTTCGAGTAATTTCACCACCGTGTCGCCGGCTGGTTCATCCGGTACGCTTACTTGGTGCTGCTTTAACTCTTGAAGGGTATGCACGGGTTTTAAGGACGAATTCAATACGGCGGTGTAAGCGTCACCAGAGACCGTCGTTTTTGTCGTTATAAGCGAGTCGTGTTTCCAGCCGTGCCGGGCGAAATAATTAGCGATACTGTTGATAATATCCGCGTTACTGCTCCATAAGTCTCGCTTTTTATCACCATCACCATCTACTGCATAAGCTCTATAACTACTGGAAATAAATTGTGATTTACCCATGGCGCCGGCATAAGAGCCTTTGGGACTTATAGGGTTGAGCCCTTCTTCGCGACAGAGTAATAAAAACTCTTCTAATTCACGTTTAAAAAAAGAAGCTCTTTTAGGAAAATGGAAGCCTAGCGTTGTTAACGAATCGAGTACTTTGTAGCTACCCGTGTTGCCGCCATACTGCGTTTCAACGCCAATAATGGCAACAATAATTTCAGCTGGAACGCCGTATTTTTCAGCGGCGTTTTCTAACAGTTCTTTATTTTCTTGCCAGAAAGCTATGCCACCTTTGATTCGCTTAGATTTAAGAAAAATTTTACGATAACTGTGCCATTCCAAACGCCTTTCAGCCGGCGATGATATGGCTTTTAGAATGCTGGGCTGTAGTTTGGCCTGATTTAATAGGGTAGTTAACTCGTTACGGTCGAATTGATGCTTTGACACCATGCTGTCGATAAAACCATCATAAATTCCAGTCTCGCTGATTACTTTGGTCGCACAAGCATTTAGCGATGTGAGGCCTATTATGAGAATTAGAAGAAAATGAAAACGAGCGTGTTTATTGTTTTTGCGATACATAGGCTGTCCTTAGGATGAAAGTAATTTACGGTGAGTGTGTATGGACATTAGAATGCCAAAACCTATTAATAAAGTCACCATCGATGTTCCGCCGTAGCTTACTAAGGGTAATGGTACACCAACAACGGGCAAAATGCCCGACACCATGCCTACGTTAACAAATAGGTAAATGAAAAAAGTGAGGGATAAACTACCAGCGAGCAATCTTGAAAAGGTGTCTTGAGCTTGAGTTGCTATATAAATGGAGCGGATAAAGATAAACAGGTAAATTAACAACAGACCGATGCAACCAATGAGGCCAAATTCTTCAGAAAACACGGCAAAAATAAAATCGGTAGAGCTTTCTGGTAGAAATTCTAAGCGGGCCTGGGAGCCATTCATCCAGCCTTTTCCGTATAAGCCGCCCGAGCCGATAGCAATCTTAGATTGAATAATATGGTAGCCGGCCCCGAGTGGGTCTTCTTCAGGGCTCAAAAAAGTGAGTACGCGCTGCTGTTGGTACTCTTTTAAAAAGTTCCAAAGTACCGGTGTCATTGCAGCCGCCCCGGCGGTGACGCCGATAATTATTTTCCAGGAAATGCCGGCTAAAAATAAAACGGCCAGCCCAGAGCAGGCGATAAGAATAGCGGTTCCCAGATCGGGTTGTTTAGCTATAAGAATGGTTGGGATGGCGATAAATAAAGTGACGATGAAAATATGCTTTGCGCTTGGGGGGAGCCGTCTTTCGGCGAAGTACCAGGCGACCATCATCGGCGTGGCGAGTTTCAATAATTCAGAAGGTTGAAAGCGGAAAAAGCCCAAATCAAGCCAACGCTGAGCGCCCTTTCCCATATCGCCAAACAACAGCACGCCAAGCAGCAATAGGGTGCCGAGAAAAAACAACCAGGGAGCGAGTATTTTTAAAATATGCGGCGGGATTTGAGCCACCATAAACATGGCGAAAAAAGCGACGCCTAAACGGGTGGCTTGTCTCTGCAGCAACCCCATGTCTTCATAACCTGAGCTCATTAAGATGAGTATGCCTAAAGAGGACAGGCCGATCAATAAAAGGAGCAGCGTGAGGTCAAGGTGCAAGCGTTGAAGTATGCTGTTTTTTCTATTGTGATAGTGGGTATTTTGAAATAAATTGTTCATGGTGAGGTTTTTATATAATGATCAAAAATAGCGCGAGCGATGGGCGCTGCAACCGAACCACCGTGGCCGCCATTTTCCACAATCACCGCGATGGCCAGCTGAGGCTCTTTAACGGGTGCGTAAGCGATAAATAAAGCGTGGTCTTTGAGGTGTTCGCGTACATTTTCTTCGTCATATTCTTCGTCTTGTTTAATGCTAAATACCTGTGCGGTACCCGTTTTTCCAGCAATTTTATAGGCGGCGCCTTTGCTGATAAGACGAGCGGTACCCCTAGCGCTATTTACGACGTCGCTCATCGCGTTAATAATCGTTTCCCAGTGCGCATCTTTGTTTAATTCGATCGCGAGCGTCGGTTTAATGGGGCTTAAAGTGTCGTCTATTTTAGCCACCAGTGAAGGTCTGAACGCTGATCCTTTGTTAGCTAGAACGGCGGTCGCGTGCGCCAGTTGAAGAGGCGTCGTTAAGTTAAAGCCTTGTCCGATACCGGCTATCAATGTTTCACCGGGATACCACGATTTCTGCCGCGTGCGTTTTTTCCATTCCCGCGATGGAAGCAAACCACTTGCTTCATCATTGAGGTCAATCCCCGTTCGTTTTCCAAAGCCGAATCGACTTAAAAAATGATGCATTCGATCAATCTCAAGTTCGTGGGCCAGGGTGTAATAATAGACGTCACATGACTGCACGATTGAGTCGTGTATGTCGGTTAAACCGTGACCGCTTTTTTTCCAGTCGCGATATTTATGGCTGTGCTTGGGCAGTTGATAAAAGCCGGGACACATCACGCGTTGGGCCGGTTTAATCACGCCATAATCAAGCCCTGCCAGGGCTAGGAAAGGTTTTAGCGTTGAACCGGGAGGATACTGTCCGCGAAGAACTCTATTAAACATGGGGCGCTTAGATGATTTTTGTAGCGCATCGTAAGAAACGTGATCGATGCCCTGGGAAAATAAATTGCTATCAAAGCCGGGTTTACTGACAAGTGCTCGCACGGCACCGGTTTGAGTGTCGACGGCGACGATCGCTCCTGTATAGTCACCGAGTGCATCGTAGGCAGTTTTTTGAAGTGCGATATCAATATTTAACGTGAGGTTGTTGCCCGATAGTGGTGGCGCATAAGTGAGTACTTTAATGGATCGCCCTTGTGCCGTATTTTCGGTTTGTTGATAGCCAACGCTTCCGTGCAGTTCGTGTTCGAAGGTTTTTTCAACGCCTGTTTTACCAATAAAACGTGAACCCCGATAGTTGACTGGGTCTATTCGTTTCAGCTCTTCTTCATTAATAGCGGCAACATAGCCGACGACGTGTGAGGTTAACTCTGGAAATGGATAATGCCGCAGAGGGTTTGCCTGAATGTCAACGCCCGGGAATAGGTGCCGTTTTGCGGCAAATAGTGCGACTTCTGTTTCGTTGAGGCGGTTTCTTAATGGGATGCTAGCAAAGCGTTTTTGCTGCTTGCGTTGTCTTTTAAATGATTTTATCTCGCGTTCTGAAATCGGTAATAGATCGCTTAATTGCTTGATCGTCGCACCGATGTCTTTGATTTGTTCGGGAATGAGCTCAAGGCTATAACTCGGAATATTCTCTGCGAGGACGCGCCCCTTTGTATCGTAAATGAGTCCCCGGATCGGACTAATAACGGATAGCTTTACGCGGTTATTTTGTGCCAGATTCGCGTATTTTTCATGGGTCTCTATCTGCAAATAGGCTAGCCTTGCGATAAGAGAAAAAAATAACAAAAAAACAAAAACAATCAGCGTTATGGAACGCGATAGAAATAGTTGGTTTTCCTGTGCGGCGCTTTTAAGGTCGAAACTCGTTTTCATTGATTCTATTGAACCCTAAAACGTCTTCTGACGCGTCTTAATATGGAAAATATAATCGGCCAAATTAAAGCGCTGATAACTACCTGGAGCCAGTATTTATAATCGGTGTTTAGCGGGAAATTTAATTGGCTAATCCATAGTGAAAGAAGCCGCATCAAGAGTAAAAAGAAAAGAATAAAAATGGCTTGCTGCCATACAAGGTAATTTCTAAGGCGTGAGTAGAGTGTGTGGCTGAAAAATGTGGTGATACTAAAAATGAGTGCGTGTTGACCTATAATGCTTCCGCTAAGTACGTCGAATAATAGACCCGTTACCCAGCCCGTTCCGATGCTGACTTTGTGGGGCAGCGCGATGCTCCAGTACATGAGCGTTAAAAGCGTCCAGCTAGGCATTAAGCCAGCGATAGAATTAGACCAGGGTGCAATACTTAAGCACATGGAAAAAAATAGTGATAGGTAAATGATTACATTGCCCGACGATCTAGCGTGCATCAGGGCTAGCAGGGTTTGTTTGAGTATTGACGGCGGCGGTGGATGTTAGAGGGATGGGTTCCTGGTTACTCCATACCAACAGAAGTTCGCGGGTGTTATCAATTTTAGCGATGGTAGTCGCTTCGGCCTGCATAAACGCTTCACCCTGTAAAGGTGTGAGTTTCGAAACTGTAGCTACCGGATAGCCTTTAGGAAAGACACCGCCGAGGCCTGAAGAGGTGAGTAGATCGCCCGATTTGATATCAGCATTATGTGGTAAGTAAGGCAGGTTTATGGTGTTTTTTGAACCGTTACCCGTAGCAATCGTTCGCAGTCCAGTTCTATTGATTTCGACTGGAATGGCGTGATTCGGGTCGGTAATCAATATGATGGAAGACGTCTGTGGGCGTACCTCAATAATTTGACCGATGACACCATCTTCGTTTAGCGCGGGCTGGCCCAAATGCAGATCGAAACGGTGGCCCTTATCGATAACGACTTGTTGCGTATTAGGGTTTAAATTGACCTTGATGAGCGATGCAGAAATAAATTGTTCGCCAATTTTGAATGATGATTCAAGCAGGCTGTGCAAGCGCGTATTCTCTTTTTCGATGGCGTTAAATTTTTGTAGTTTGGCTTTTAAAATTAAAGCCTCTGACTTCAATTCTCGGTTTTCTTCGAGTACAGCGGCGCGACCGCGGGTATTCTCAGTTAGCCAATCATAAGTTTTAGCTGGGAGGTCGACGATCACTAATATAGGGTGCACAACCAAAGAAAGGCCATCTTTAACGCGTTGAAGATAGTCGGTTTTCTGCGCTAACAATAACAACAAAATAGAAATAACGGCAGCCGCCATAAATCGAGCGCTGGTCGAGGGGCCTTTTGAGAAAATGGGTTTTATAGCGAGTAACCTTTATTCTTATTCTAAATTAAAAATATGGGGTCCTTGTTCATTGATCAGCTCCAGTACTTTACCACCACCGCGCGCTACGCAGGTCAGTGGCTCATCGGCAGTACGAACAGGAACGCCTGTTTCTTCATGAAGCAGTTTATCTAAGCCCTTTAGTAGTGCGCCACCGCCGGTTAAAACGATGCCATTTTCAGCGACATCGGCGCTTAATTCAGGTGGTGTTTGCTCTAAAGCGGCCTTCACAGCACTGACTATAGCGGTGACGGGTTCCTGTAAAGATTCTAATATTTCGTTGCTGTTCAAGGTGAAGCTACGGGGAATGCCTTCGGCTAAATTACGCCCGGTAACAGACATTTCGAGCACTTCATTAGCGGGGTAGGCGGAACCGATTTGGTGTTTAATTCTCTCGGCAGTCGCTTCACCGATAACGGTGCCGTAATTACGACGGACATAATTGATAATCGCCTCGTCAAATCTATCGCCACCGACACGGACAGACTCAGAGTAAACGATGCCGTTTAACGATAGTACGGCGATTTCTGACGTACCGCCGCCAATGTCTAGCACCATAGAGCCTTGTGGTTGATCAATCGGCAGTCCGGCGCCTATCGCGGCGGACATAGGTTCTTCAATGAGGAAAACTTCACGAGCCCCTGCACCTGCGGCGGACTCTCTAATGGCTCGTCTTTCTACCTGGGTAGAACCGCAGGGTACGCAAATAAGTACGCGCGGGCTTGGGCGCAAAAATTTACTTTCGTGTACTTTGTGAATGAAGTATTGAAGCATTTTTTCGGTGATAGTAAAGTCAGCGATAACGCCGTCTTTAAGAGGGCGAATAGCGGTAATGTTGCCCGGCGTTCTGCCTAGCATCGCTTTTGCTTCGATACCGACAGCGGCAAAGCTCTTTTCACCCCGTAGTTTGTCTTCACGAATAGCGACGACAGAGGGTTCATTGAGCACAATGCCCTTACCAAGGGCGTAGATGATAGTGTTAGCCGTCCCCAAATCGATTGATAAATCATTGGAGAACATACCGCGAATTTTTTTGAACATGTAATTATGCTGCCAGTTGATGTGAATTTTTTGTACTGTAACAACCCTTTGCCCCTTTGGGCAAGGCGCATTTTGTGTTACTTTGCACCGTTTTAATATACGAATTAAATATTGAGGTAATTTTATGCCAATTCAATCAGAAGATGTAATGAATATTGCACATTTGGCACGACTTGGAATTGAAGATGAGCGGGTTGCGGCATACGCTTCAGATTTATCCAATATCATGAGCTTGGTAGAGCAAATGAACGAGGTTGATACCTCGGGTATTGAGCCGATGGCTCATCCCTTAGACCAGTCGCAACGCCTGAGAGCGGATGAGGTATCAGAAAGCGACCAAAGGGAGTTATTACAAAGCAACGCGCCTGATGTTAAAGATGGCTTATTTTTAGTGCCTCGAGTCATCGATTAACCGTAGTTATTAACGCAAAATTACACATGTATAACAAATCATTAAAGCAACTGTCTGACAGTCTGCAAAAAAAAGAGATCTCCAGCGTCGAGTTAAGCGATTATTTTTTACAACGTATTAAACGTTTTGATGCGGATTTAAACTCCGTCATAACCTTAGACGAAGAGGGCGCATTACTGGCCGCTCAGCGAGCTGATAAAGCTATTCAATTGGGGGCGGCGGGTGCCTTAACGGGTATCCCATTGCTTCATAAAGATATTTTTTGTACCCAAGGGCTGCGAACTAGCTGTGGATCAAAGATGTTGGATAATTTTATAGCGCCCTATACGGCTACCTCGGTTAGTCAACTCGAGCAGGCCGGCGCGGTGATGTTGGGTAAAACCAATATGGATGAATTTGCCATGGGTTCTTCGAATGAAACTAGTTTCTATGGTGGGGTAAAAAACCCATGGGATTTGAAAATGGTAGCGGGCGGCTCATCGGGTGGTTCTGCCGCAGCCGTTGCCGCACGACTAGCTCCGTTAGCTAGTGGTACTGATACGGGCGGCTCAATTCGTCAGCCAGCCGCTTTTTGTGGCATCACGGGCATTAAACCAACCTATGGCCGCGTGTCGCGCTATGGCATGATCGCTTTTGCATCCAGTTTAGATCAGGCGGGTGCGATGGCTAAAAGCGCTGAGGACGCGGCCATTATGCTGCAAGCGATGTCGGGCTTTGATGAAAAAGACTCCACTAGCGTTGATAAGCCCGTCGATGATTTATTGCTTCACCTCGGCGACTCGATCAAAGGCTTAACCGTGGGTTTACCGAAAGAGTTTTTCACCGATGATCTGGACGCCGATATTCGTGAAAAAATTGAACAGGCGGTTGATACGATCAAATCAGCTGGGGCGACGATCAAAGAAATCAGCTTGCCGAATATTAACTTATCTGTCCCTGCCTACTACGTCGTGGCGCCGGCAGAGTGCTCGGCTAACCTGTCTCGTTTTGACGGGGTTCGTTTTGGCCATCGTTGCGAGTCACCGAAAGATTTAGAAGACCTCTATAAGCGTTCACGCGGAGAAGGGTTTGGAGATGAGGTGAAGCGTAGAATTATGATTGGCGCCTACGTTTTATCGGCGGGTTATTACGATGCGTATTATAAAAAAGCGCAGCAAGTTCGTCGTTTAATCCAACAAGATTTTACGAATGCGTTTAAAGAAGTCGATATTATTGCCAGCGCGACGGCGCCATCGGTTGCTTTTGCCGCGGGTGAAAAGAAAGACGACCCTGTTTCCATGTACTTATCGGATATTTTTACCATCGGTGTTAATTTGGCGGGCTTACCCGGTATGTCAGTCCCCTGCGGATTTGTTGATAAAAAACCGGTCGGCTTGCAGTTAATCGGTAATTATTTTGAAGAGGCCCGTTTGTTAAATGTGGCGCATCAATATCAGCAATTAACGGATTGGCATCTCGCGGTGCCTGCCGGGTTCGAGCAGGAGTAATCAATATGCAATGGGAAACGGTCATAGGGCTTGAAATTCACGCCCAACTCGCTACAAAATCCAAAATATTTTCCGGTGCTTCAACGTCATACGGCGCCGAGCCTAATACGCAAGCTTGTGCTGTTGATTTAGGTCTGCCGGGTACCTTGCCGGTGCTTAACGAGCAGGCGGTTCGCTACGCGGTAAGGTTTGGTTTGGCCATTGGGGCGCATATCGCGCCGTACTCCGTGTTCGCGCGCAAGAATTATTTTTATCCAGACTTACCGAAAGGTTATCAAATTAGTCAGTTTGACTTGCCGATCGTGGGTTTGGGACAGGTCGATATCAACGTCAATGGGGCAACTAAAACTATTGGTGTTACGCGTGCCCACCTAGAGGAAGACGCAGGCAAGTCGTTGCACGAAGACTTTCAGGGAATGACCGGTGTTGATTTAAACCGGGCGGGCACACCTTTGTTAGAAATCGTTTCAGAGCCCGATATGCGTTCGGCTGCCGAGGCGGTCGCTTACGTTAAAATGATGCACACCCTGGTGCAATACCTGGATATTTGTGACGGTAGTATGCAAGAAGGTTCTTTCCGCTGTGACGTCAACGTATCGGTGCGACCGATGGGCCAGGAGGCTTTTGGAACGCGAGCAGAAATTAAAAACCTGAACTCTTTTCGTTTTATCGAAAAAGCCATCGCTTACGAGGTTGAGCGTCAGATTGACGTGATCGAATCGGGCCATAAAGTGGTGCAAGAAACGCGGCTTTACGACGCAAATAAAGATGAAACCCGTTCAATGCGTTCGAAAGAGGAAGCCAATGATTATCGTTATTTTCCTGACCCAGATCTGCTTCCGGTGGAAATTACAGCGGCACTGTTGGACGAAATGCGTGACAGCTTGCCCGAGTTACCTACGGCAAAAAAACAGCGTTTTATTCAACAATATGGGTTAAGCGAATACGATGCAGAGGTTTTAACGACGCAGCGAAACCTGGCTAATTATTATGAAGACGTGGTCAATTTTAGCGGCGATGAAGCAAAACTTTCGGCTAATTGGCTGATGGGCGAACTTAGCGCGGGGCTTAACCGCGATGGTATAGATATTAGTGCTAGCCCAGTTAGTGCGGAACGCTTGGGTGGTTTGGTACGGCGTATCGCCGATCAAACGATTTCTGGAAAAATTGCTAAACAAGTTTTCGAGTTCATGTGGGGTACAGAAGACCTGGCGGATGATATTATTGAACTAAAGGGCTTAAAGCAGATCTCTGATATCGGTGAGCTTGAAAAAATGATTGATCAGCTGATGGCGGATAATATGCCGCAGGTTGAACAGTTTAGAGCTGGAAAAACCAAGGTGATGGGCTTTTTCGTTGGGCAATTGATGAAGCAAACCCAAGGTAAGGCTAACCCACAAGAAATAAATAAGTTGCTGCAGACTAAGTTGAAAGGCTAGTTGGCAGGGTTTGTTCTGATGAACGTTATAAATAAGGAAAATTAAATGAAAAGACTAGGTTTGTTTGTTGTTGTAAGTGCTTTTTTATTGATGGCTTGTGCTAAAGAGTCAGTTGTTAAAGAGGTGGTACTAGCTGAGCCAGAGCAGGGGGCGGCGGTATCTAGCACCACTGATGTCGAGGCGCAGATTGAGCGTATCGTGGAAAAAATGAAGACGGAGCCTGAGGTGAAGGGTTGGCTGTTAATTGGCGATGCTTATATGCATCTTAAGCGTTATAACGATGCTGTTTGGGCTTATAAAGAGGGGTATATGTTAAGTAATTATGCCGCTGAGCCGAGAAGTAAGTTACGAGAGGCAATGTACCACTCTGGCCTTGCAACGGCAGGGGAAAGAGAAGCGCTTGACGCGCAATAAAAGTAAAACGTTTGGTTTTTAATTACTCTTCCATGCGAAGAGTAATTTCGACGATATTTTCATCGTGCAACAGTTTGAAGCAGCGCATTTCTAATACGCCTTTAGTATTTAACGAAATAATTAAGTAATACGTGTCTGGGTATGCCGCTTGCTCAATATCCATGGCCGAAGGAATGGCCGGAGCGGTAGGGTGAGAATGATAAATGGCAAACATCTCCTGTTCTTTTTCTCTCATGTCTTTCATCGCGCTGAGTTGATTTTCTGCGCCCATTAAAAAACGTTCGCTAGGCTCGTCGGCGACATTGTCAACGGGGTAGCATGAGTAGGCTCCCGCCGCGGTTTTGCCCACAAAGCCACAGACTTCTTCGTCTGGTGATATTTGAGCGGAATGTAATAACTCGTTGACGAGTTTGCGCGGAAGTACGATTTCTTTTTTAATCATTTTATCACCTTAAAGTCTGCAGTTTTTGGCCGATCGTAGCGCGCGGATGACCTTGAAGATCCTTGAACTGCTCGGTTAATTTGAAGCCGGCTAAGTCTAACAAGTTTTGCAGATGATTGCCTTGTTGATAACCGTGCTCGAAAAGTAAAAACCCGCCGGGTTTAAGAAATTCATCGGCTGCGGCGATGATGCGTTTGAAGTCTTGCATTCCCTGTTGTTTTGCAACTAAAGCCGACGAAGGTTCGAATCGGAGATCGCCTTCTTGCAAGTGTGGGTCCGAGTCGCAAATATAGGGAGGGTTGCTGACGATAAGGTCAAACTGAGTCTCCGGCAGCTGTTGAAACCAGTCACTTCGTATAAATTGAATCTTATTGATGCTAAGTCGTTCGGCATTTTTTTGCGCGATGGGCAAAGCGTTACTGCTTATATCGGTGGCAACGACATTGGAATTTTTGAATTCACACGCCAGCGTGACGGCGATAGCGCCGCTGCCGGTGCCTAAGTCTAATGCAGTAAAGACGTCATCAGAATCAAATTTCTGTTGAATAATTTCGATTAGTAATTCAGTTTCAGGGCGAGGAATTAAAACATCGTCAGAGACTAAAAAAGAACGCGACCAAAATTCTCTTTCGCCTGTTAAATAAGCCACTGGCCGTCCTTGTTGTCGTAGCCCAAGTAGTTTTTTGTAAGCGCCGTATTGATCAGCCGATAAGCTCTTATCGGGCCAGGCCCTCAGGTGACTACGGTTTTTCTGAAACACGTAAGCGAGTAGAACTTCGCAATCTAGCCGGCTGCTCGGAGAATCGACGAGTATCTCCATACCGTACGAGAGGGCGGTTTTAATGTCAGGGCTGGTGCTCAATGGAGATTTAACTATTCGTCAGAACTCAATTGTGTGAGCTGGTCAGCCTGGTGTTCCTGAATCAATGGACTGATCACCTGATCGAGTCCGCCTTGCATGACCTCATCTAATTTATACAGCGTTAAGTTGATTCGGTGGTCAGTCACTCGGCCTTGAGGATAATTATAGGTTCGAATGCGCTCAGAACGATCACCGCTGCCGACTTGTAGACGACGAGATTCGGCTTGTTCGGAATCGATTTTTTCCCGCTCGGCGGTGAGAATACGCGTTTTTAACAGTGACATCGCTCGAGCGCGGTTTTTGTGCTGTGAGCGTTCGTCCTGGCACTCAACAACGGTGCCGGTTGGTATATGCGTGAGTCGAATAGCAGAGTCTGTTTTATTGACGTGCTGGCCACCGGCACCCGATGCGCGAAACGTATCGACGCGTAAATCGGACGATTTTATGTCTAAGTCGTCCATCTCATCGGCCTCGGGCATAATGGCCACGGTGCAGGCTGACGTGTGAACGCGTCCCTGGGATTCTGTCTCAGGTACGCGCTGTACACGATGCGCCCCCGATTCAAACTTTAATTGTGAATAGACGTCTTTGCCTTCAATGCGCGCAATCACTTCTTTGTAACCGCCGTGATCGCCTAAGCTTTCGCTGATGATTTCAAATTTCCAGCGTTTCTTTTCGGCGAAACGCATGTACATTCGGTACAGGTCGCCCGAAAAAATTGCCGCTTCAGCGCCGCCGGTTCCTGCTCGAATTTCAAGGAACGCATTTTTTCCATCATCAGGATCTTTAGGGAGTAATAGAACTTGTAGTTGTTGCTCTTGTTGCTCCAGAGTCACTCGAATATCTTTTAGCTCATCCTTCGCCATCGTTTTAATGTCGGGGTCGCTATCGTTCAGCATGGCGTCCGCCGCTTCTTTGTCTTCGGTCGTCGCTAAATAATTTTGGTAAGTATTAACAATAGGGTCTAGCTGAGCATATTCCTGGCTCAAGGCGCGAAATTTATTTTGATCGCTCTGAACGCTTTGTTCGGCGAGGAGCTGGGCTATTTCTTCGAAGCGCTCACAGAGCGTGTCTAACTTATGTAAAATCGATGTATTCACGTTAATCTTTTAATTTAAATAGTTGTTGTGCGGCGGATAATAACTCGTTATTACCTTCGGAGGCTGCTTGCTTCAGGGTGCTACTCGGGGCGTGTAAAAGTTTGTTTGTTAAATCGTTTGCAAGGCGTTCTAAAACGCGTTCAGGCGGGTAGCCATTCGTTAGAGAGCTGAGTGCTTTTTTCAATAGTTGTTCGCGAGTTTGTTCTGACTGCTGTCGTAATTGATGAATAGTTTTAGAGGCGTCTTGAGCCTGCACCCAGGTTAGAAAGTGTGATACCTGTATATCAATGATTTCTTCGGCTTGCTCAGCTGCTTCACGACGCGATTGCAGTCCATCATCAACAATATTTTTAAGGTCATCAACGCAATAAAGATACACATCACTCAACGAGCCGACTTCTTTTTCAATGTCGTGGGGCACGGCCAGGTCTATCATAAACATAGGCTTGTGCTTGCGTTTCAAAATGGCCGTTTCTACGCTGCCCTTGCCTAAAATAGGTAGTTGGCTAGCGGTAGAGGAGATAATGATGTCGGCCTCAGGTAAGTGCTCGGGTATGTCCTTGATCTCAATCGCATAACCATTACCTTGAGTCGCTATCGCGTGCGCTTTTTCGAGCGTCCTGTTGGCTACTATCAAGCGGCCGATGCCCTGTTCTTTAAGGTGCTGGGCGGATAGTTCTATGGTTTCGCCTGCACCAATTAACAAAGCTGTTTGTTCTCTAAGGTCGCCAAAAATTTGCTTGGCGAGTTTGACGCCTGCAAAAGCGACAGACACGGGACTGGACCCAATAGCGGTATCGGTTCGTACTTTTTTCGCGACCTGGAAGGTATGTTGAAAAAGTCGGCCGAGGTATTTGCCTAAGGTGCCAGCTTCGTAGGCTTGCTGGTAGGCGGACTTCATTTGGCCAAGAATTTGCGGTTCGCCGAGGACCATAGAGTCGAGTCCACAAGCAACGCGAGACATATGTTTAATCGACTGATGTCCGGTGTGGCTGTACAGGTAAGACCTAATCTCTGCTTCACTCAATTGGTGCTGGTTTGCCAACCAGAAAATCAACTCGTCGGTTTGCTGAAGAGACATATCGCAATAAATTTCAGTGCGATTGCAGGTCGATAAAATAGCAGCCTCTTCCACCGAAGAGAGATCTGAGAGAGACTGTAAGGAATAACTGAGGCGCTCAGCCGAAAAAACGAGCTTCTCGCGAATCTCGATAGGGGCAGTGTTGTGATTGAGTCCGAGCGTAAGTAACATGCGCTTTTAGTTTGGTTTACTTGGGTCTAATTGGGTTATTATAATCTTTTTAAACCGTCGTATGTTCTAGAAGTTTGGCGTATAGGTTTGTGCGGTCTTTATGAGCATAAGTTGGCTTTTATCTGGCGTTGAAATATATTTTCGAGGCTAAAATATTGAATGAGAGAGTGGTATGTTTTTAAGGTGGTTATTAATTATTGCAGTGGCTTTTTTGTCGATTGCTTGTGCGCATGTGGGAAGTGGAAGCGCTGAGAAAACGGCTCCAGTAATTGAAGAGCAAGCCGTTAAAGAACAAGATGTGGTCGAGAGTGAAGACGCTCAAGAAATGGATCAGGCCATTGAACCGAGTCAGCTAGACGCGGCTTTGTTATACAGTATTTTAGGCGGCGAAATCGCTGGACAAAGGGGTGAGGTAAGCATGGCGTCGGCTTTTTATTCTGATGCGGCTCAACGTTCACTGAATCCTCAAATTGCACTGAGGGCGGCTCAAATTGCTTTATACACAAAAGATATTGCTGCGGCAAAATCGGCCGTGGATATCTTAATTAAAGACGAAAACTCAACGTTGCAAAGCCATTATTTAGCGCTAACTGTTTATTTGAGGGCGGCTGATATTGAGAAAAGCAAAGATCAGATTAAATGGCTACTGGTCAAAAGTGATATTCCGCTACGAAATGCATTATTAGCGATAGGAGACCTTATTTCACGCAATGCCAATGAAGAGATCGCCCAAGAGGTTATTGATGAGTTAGTGGCTACGAATTCTGAAGAAGCCGCCGCTTACCTCTCGCGATCACAAATTATGTTGAATTCTGGCGACTTCGACTCGGCTGAAAAAGATGCCAGAAAAACAATGCAACTAGATTCAACGTGGCAAACGGGCTATGCAATGCTCGCTCAGATACTGGAGAAAAAAGGGGAGACGAAAAAGGCTCTAGTGGTATTGAAGGAGGCAAATGAACAATTTAAAACGGCGGAACTGATGATGGGTTATGCGCAGTTATTGGCTAAAGATGGCCAATATCAAGCGGCTAAAGAAGGGTTTTTACGTTTAATAGTGGAAGAGCCGAACCACGTTGAAGCCCAATTTGCGCTCGGTCTTGTTTACTTAAAACTAGAAGAAGTGGAGCAGGCTAAAGAGAGTTTCGAAAACTTGTATGAAAAGAATGCTTTTAAGTCTAAAACGGCATTTTATTTGGGCCAGATAAGCTATAGAGACAAAGAGTATCAGGAAGCCATAGCCTGGTTTGAAAAAGTCGGGCAAGGCCCAGTTTTTATTGATGCGCAAGTCAATACCGCGATGATTCATGCCGAAATGGGTGCCCTGCCAACCGCTAGAAGCGTATTGCAACGACTGCGGAACCGTTCACCAAAAAATTCGGCGCGTTTTTATGTGCTAGAAGCTGAGCTGTTGATCGAAGCGGGACAGCACAAGGTGTTGTATCAATTAATGACCGAGGCTCTTGCTAAGAACCCAGACGATTTAGCGCTGAGATATGCTCGTTCAATTGCCGCGACCGAGGTGGGTGAGCTGGCGATAGCCGAGCAAGACTTATTGTATATTCTGCAGCGCGAACCTAATAACGTTAATGCGTTGAATGCCTTAGGTTATACGCTTGCCAGCAAAACGTTTCGCTTCAAAGAAGCCCGGCAATATTTAACGCAGGCGTTATCACAGATGCCAGATGATGCCGCTATTATCGATAGCATGGGTTGGCTAAGTTATCGTGAAGGCCAGTACGAAAAAGCACTGATTTTACTTGAAACAGCGTATAGCAAGTCGCCTGAAGGAGAAATAGCCGCGCACCTTGGAGAGGCCTTGTGGATGCTGGGGCGGCAAGAAGAAGCTAAACGGATATGGCAAGAGGGACTGAAGCAATTCCCGGGCGATAAGTACTTAATTGAGGTTTTAAAGAGGCTCAAGTGAAGCGGTTTGTTATATATAGTGTTATGGCTTTGCAATTACTCGCCTGCTCTTCTTTGCAGCTAGTAAAGACAGAAATAAATCCACAGCCAACAGCCGAGGAAATAGCCAAAATTTTAGCGGTGACTAATTGGCATTTATTGGGGCGTTTGTCTGTCCGCAATACAGAAGAGTCATGGCTAACAAAAATAGAATGGCGGCATACCGCCTCAGTAGATGATTTAACGTTGAGCACGTCACTTGGCGGCGTCGTAGCGAGATTAAGTTATCTGGATAATATCATTATCGTTTCGAAAGCGGGTGAACAGGAACGGGTTGTTCCTGAACGAGAGATGGAGTCGCTGATGGGCTATTCTCCGCCTTTACAGCATTTAAAATATTGGCTTCGAGGCGTACCAAACCCAATGTTTGATGTGCAGATCGACAATAAAAGTCCTGTTACAGCTAGAGTTTTTGAGCAAGATGGTTGGCGAGTGAGCCTGGAGCGTTTTAATGACTATAGTGACGGCATATGGCCAACAAAAATGTCATTTACAAAAGGTGGGTTGAGGATGAAGTTAGTGGTGGATGAATGGCTGTAGTGGAGAAAACTAAAAAACAGTGGCATGATCATTGGTGGCCAGCCCCTGCAAAATTGAACTTAATGTTAAATATTACGAGCCAACGCGCAGATGGTTACCACGAGTTACAAACGGTCTTTCAATTAGTAGCCATTTATGACTGGTTGAATTTTACTCCAAAAGAAGACGGCGTCGTCGATCTGGAATGTGCGGTGACCGATATCCTTGTAGACGATAATTTGATTATGCGCGCGGCTAAATTATTAAAACAGCATAGTGGCTCAACATCAGGCGTACATATGGTCGTTAAAAAAATATTACCAATGGGTGCGGGCTTAGGTGGCGGCAGTTCAAACGCGGCCACTACATTGCTGGTGTTAAATGAGCTTTGGGGGCTCGGTTACACAGTCGATCAGCTGGCTAAATTAGGACTCGAATTAGGCGCGGATGTCCCTGTTTTTGTTTATGGGCAGTCGGCCTGGGCAGAAGGTGTGGGGGAAGTGTTGACGCCTCTTGAGTTACCCGAGCAATGGTTTGTCGTGGTAAATTCTGATCATCATTGCTCTACAAGGGAAGTTTTTCAAAATAACCGTTTGACACGAGATAATTCAGCCATCACAATACGCGACTTTCTAAACGGCCAAATGAAAAACGATTGTTTGCCAGTGGTTTTAGAAATGAATGAAGAGCTGCGTGAGATCTATCAGCAATTTTCTGTATTCAGTGAAGTTTTTTTAACGGGTACTGGTTCAAGTATGTTTGCCAAGTGCAATACTAGAAATGAAGCGGTATCTTTGTCAATGCAGCTGCCAGATAACTGGAATAAGTGGATTGTAAAAGGCTTGAATGAATCGCCTTTGCAGAAATCGCTTAAACAGTTTTTTAATAGGCTAAATTAGGTATAATACTAAAGATAAAGTTTGGGGCGTGGCCAAGTGGTTAAGGCACGGGGTTTTGATCTCCGCATCCCAGGTTCGAGTCCTGGCGCCCCAGCCATTCTTTATCTTTATTCCATCATCAGGTTTCTTTGTTAGGAGTTTAATGTGCTAGATAATCGCATCATGGTATTTGCTGGTAATGCAAATAAAGTCTTAGCTAGAGAGATCGCGCAACATCTTAATATCACGCTGGGCAGATCCATCGTAGAGAAGTTCAGCGATGGGGAGATCATGGTTGAAATCGGCGAAAATGTTAGGGGTAAAGAAGTTTTTGTTATCCAATCAACTTGTGCGCCGACTAACGATCACGTGATTGAATTATTGGTAATGATTGATGCCTTAAAGCGAGCGTGCGCCAGTCGAATTACGGCAATTATCCCTTATTACGGCTATGCGAGACAGGATCGTCGACCGCGTTCTGCTCGTGTTCCTATTACCTCGAAGCTCGTTGCGAAAATGATTGAAACAGCGGGAGCGAACCACGTGTTAACGGTTGATTTACACGCAGATCAAATTCAGGGTTTCTTTGATATTCCAGTTGATAACGTCTATGCGTCACCCTTGTTGTTAAGTGATATTTGGCAAAGAAAGACGGAAAATTTAATGATCGTTTCGCCCGACGTGGGTGGTGTTGTTCGAGCCCGGGCGCTAGCAAAGCGCTTAGATGATGCCGACTTAGCCATTATTGATAAGCGTCGTCCAAAGCCCAATGAGTCGCAGGTGATGAATATCATTGGTGACGTCAGTGGAAGAGAATGCGTTATTGTTGATGACTTGGTCGATACGGCTGGAACGTTATGTTTAGCGGCTAAGGCGTTAAAAGAGAACGGCGCGTTGAGTGTAAAGGCGTATTGTACGCACCCGGTTTTGTCTGGTAAGGCGATAGATAATATATCGGCTTCGGTTTTGGATGAGTTGGTGGTAACCGATACTATTCCACTGAGAGAAAACGCAGTTAAATGCGAAAAAATTCGCCAATTAGGCGTGGCTGAAATGTTGGCCGAAACAATTCGACGTATGGTAGAGGGTGATTCTGTCAGTTCTCTGTACGTGGATTGAAAAATATGTCAAAATACGTGGTTTACTGCAGTTAATATTTATTTTGGAGAAGTTTGATGAGTACCAGCTTTGAATTAGCGGCATCGATTCGTGAGAATTTAGGTAAAGGCGCAACTCGCCGTTTACGCAAACTGGACATGGTTCCAGCGGTTATTTATGGGGCTGGCGCTGAGCCGGTTTCAATTTCAATGGATCATAATCAGTTGATGCACAGTACTGAAAATGAGGCATTTTTCTCTCATATTCTTTCATTAGACGTGAACGGTAAAAAAGAAAATGTCATTATTAAGGCTTTGCAGCGTCATCCAAGCAAACCCAGATTAATGCACGCGGATTTTTTACGCGTTAGCATGAATGAGAAATTAAAAGTTAACGTACCGTTGCATTTTACTGGTGAAGATGTCGCGCCAGGCGCCAAAGAGGGCGGAGTGGTAACGCATAATATGGTTGATATTGAAATCGAATGTTTACCAAAGGATCTTCCTGAGTTTCTTACGGTGGATATTTCAGAGATGGAGATTGGTTCAAGTCTTCATTTAACGGACATCAGGCTTCCTAAGGGCTTAGAGATAGTCGCTCTGGCACAAGAAGGTGATCACGATGCGCAAGTTGTCGCCATTCAGGCGAATAGAGCGGTTCTAGAAGAAGACGAGGTTGACACCGAGACGGAAGAAGGGGCTGGAGAAGAAGAGTCAGGTGATAAAGAAGCGCCAAGCGAATAGCTTATGATTTCTTTGATTGTCGGGCTAGGTAATCCGGGCGATGAGTACAAAAAAACCCGGCATAATGCCGGGTTTTTATTGTTAGATAGTTTAGCTCAAAGCATGGGTTTTCAGTTTAGCTACGAAACTAAGTTTAAGGCGGAAGTGGCCAGAACCGTTATAGCCGGCCAAGCGGTGCATCTTATTAAACCGCAAACGTTTATGAATAAAAGTGGTGAAGTGGTATCTGCTTACGCAAACTACTTCAATAAAACGGCAGAGCAAATTATAGTGGCTCATGATGAATTGGACCTCGAACCTGGCGTTATCCGTTTAAAAAAGGATGGTGGTCACGGTGGACATAATGGACTCAGAGACATTATTAACAAACTATCGTCTAAAGAGTTTTATAGGTTAAGGGTGGGGATTGGCCACCCAGGTGATCGTAATAAAGTAACTAACTACGTTCTAAAGTCACCAGGCAAGATAGAGTCCGAACAAATATCATCAGCCATTGGGGCGGGTGTTGCTGAAATTCCAGCTATCTGCGCCGGAGAATATCAAAAGGTAATGCAGCACCTGCATAAAGGATAAATTCATTTTGCCTTAAGTGTTTTTCTTTGTTGACAGTCAAATTCAAATAAAAGACAATAAGCGGCTAATTTAGGAGGGGTTCCCGAGTGGCCAAAGGGATCAGACTGTAAATCTGACGGCTCAGCCTTCGGAGGTTCGAATCCTCCCCCCTCCACCAAAGGATTATAGGGTCGAAGAGAATCGCGGGTGTAGTTCAATGGTAGAACGTCAGCCTTCCAAGCTGAACACGTGGGTTCGATTCCCATCACCCGCTCCAAAGAGGTGTGGCTATGGCCCATATAGCTCAGCGGTAGAGCACTTCCTTGGTAAGGAAGAGGTCACCGGTTCAAGTCCGGTTATGGGCTCCATGTATTAGGTAGTTCGGTAGTGGTATGGCTTTAATTTAATTTTGCATAAAGGTGCGTAATGTCTAAAGAAAAATTTGAAAGAAACAAGCCTCATGTCAATGTAGGCACAATT